>CAVXFW010000001.1:0-42338 GCA_963761105.1 uncultured Methanomicrobiaceae archaeon
GCGCGAATACGATTAAAAAAATAATTTTTTTTCTTTTTTTTTACAGCAGACCGGGTGCTGAAACCCTGAATTGCTGCCAGAGCACCCTTCCGATAACTCTGAAGGTGAAATCAAGTTCCTCGAAACTGGGAATCGAATGCTGGCGCAGAATCTTTCTGCCCCGGTCCATTGATGCTCCACCAAGAAGAGAACAGATAATACGCTTTTCTGTATTGCCTGAAAGTTTCAGAATTTGACTTGCAAGCTGTTCTGATGAGAGAATATTGTTCGGGAAACCTACGATAAAGCACATATCCCAGAGATCATCATGTTTGGCGAGAATTTCAAATGTCTGTTCAAACCGGCGCTCAGATGCATCACCCAACAGATCGACCGGATTCCCTTTATTCCAGAATTCAGGCAGGAATTCATCCAGTTCTGCAACAACTTCCGCAGGCAGGTCCACAATATCAATACCATACCGTTCTGCATAATCAGATGAAAGCACAGCAAATCCACCGGCGTTTGTTACGATAACAGCGCGCGAACCCTTCGGATATCTCTTGGGATGCGATAGCATCTCAGCTGCAAGAAACGCCCCTGTCAGGGTATGGACAGCAAGGACACCGGACCGGCGGAACGCTTCCATATATACATCATATGAGCCGGAAAGGGATCCCGTATGCGATGCGGCAGCCTTTGAACCACGGTCAGAAGAACCGGATTTAATGGCAATAATCGGTTTTGTCTTCGAAACCTCACTTGCAACCTTCATAAAGGCCTCACCATCACTTATCTGCTCGATGTACATGATGATAGCTTTCGTATTCGGGTCACGCTCAACCCAGCGCATGTAATCAAAGAAGTTCAGATCAGACTGGTTTCCGACAGAAACGACAGCGGAAAATCCAATATCCTCAGCAAGACTCCAGTCAACAACGGTATTTACAATAGCACCGCTCTGAGAAAGGAATGCAATACTGCCGGGCCGGGGTGACTGATGCACATATGTCGTATCCAGGCCGCGGGGCGGAACGATGAGCCCAAGACAGTTTGGCCCGACAATGCGTGTGCCATACCGGTTGGCAATCGCAACAACCCGTTCTTCAAGAGCCTTGCCGTTTTCACCCATTTCTTTGAATCCCGCAGTGATAACAACCGCAATAGTAACGCCTTTTTGACCGCATTCTTCTACGACCTGGGGCACATACATTGCAGGGACAGTAATAACCGCCATATCAACCGGTGCCGGAATATCGGTTATGGTCTGATATGCCTTAAGACCCTGAATAGTATCACGCTTATTGTTTACCGGATAGAGCTGACCGGGGAAATGAAGAAGATTATGCATCACCGCATAGCCCATCTTTGTGGGGTCATCTGATGCCCCGATGATGGCGACAGAACGGGGATTGAAGTATTCAAGAGGAACATCCGGACGTTCAGTCTTTTTCTGCACATCCTTTCCATCAGTCATTATGACGCGCGAATCGACAGCACAGGCACCGGATTCATACAGACGTAATGGGTTGATATCAAACTCCTTTACCTGCTTATTCTCTTCAAAGAACCTGCAGACATTCAGAATAGCATTCACCAGGGTCTCTTCATCTTTTGGTTTTGAACCGCGATATCCGGATATAAGGGGGTAACTTCTGATCTCTTTGACCATTGCCCTCACATCCTCTTCGGTTGCCGGAAGAATCCTGAGGGTCACATCCTTCATCAGTTCAACAAGCGTGCCGCCTGCCCCAAAGGTAATGACTTTCCCGAAGGTTGGATCGGTTTTTCCACCAATGATGAGCTCAAGACCGGGTTTTGCCTGTTCTTCGATGATTACCCCGTCAATTTTTGCCTTCGGATTATATTCCTTGACACTTGTCACAATACGGTTAAACGCAGCCTGAGCGCCTTCTTTTGTTCCGATACTGGTGACAACCCCACCTGAATCACTCTTATGAATGATCTGTGGTGAAACAATTTTCATCACAACAGGGAATCCAATACTATCTGCAACATCACCTGCCTCTTCTGCAGTTGTTACAATCTTATACGCAGGTACAGGAACACCATACTTTCCAAGTATTTCATAGCCTTCTGCTTCGCTTAACATCCATTCCTTCATTTATTTCATCCTCACATATCAGAATAAAACTCTGATTCTCAGGGAACTGGTTCAACAAATGACGAAAAGAGATTCGTCACGTTTCTACCATTTTGTTTGATCGGCTTATACATATATGTTTGTAATAGTTAATCATGTTAAATCCAGAAAAACAGGACAAAACAAAATGACTTTAATCATTGGAATAAATTGAATAGTAACCCAAGATCGTGATAAACCATGACAAATCCTACGGAGCCTCCCGGGTTCACACAAAAAGTGTATAAATCTGCCCCAGAATATCGAAACGATGCACGGATTAAAGACTACGCCCTTTCATATGCAAACTTCGAAAAAGACCCTGATGATTTCTGGAGGCGCGTTGCTTCAGACCTCCTTTGGTTCAAACCGTGGGACAAGATCAAAGAATGGGAATATCCACATGCAAAGTGGTTCGTTAATGCAAAATGCAACATCACCTACAATTGCCTGGAACGTCATCTGAAGAACAACCGGCGAAATAAGGTTGCCTTGTTCTGGCGTGGAGAAGACGAAACAGAGATAATTTACACATATGATCGGCTGTACAAAGCCGTCATGCAGTTTGCAAATGCACTGAAAAATCTTGGCGTCGGGAAAGGGGATGTAATATGTATATACATGCCAACAGTCCCCGAACAAGTCATAGCAATGCTTGCCTGTGCACGTATTGGTGCTGTACATACCGTTGTATTTGCCGGATATGGCGCATCGGCACTGAACCAGCGGATTGTCGGTTCAGGAGCAAAAATAGTCATTACTGCAGATGTATCATTCCGCAGAGGAAGAAGCATCCCTCTTAAGCCGATTGTCGAAGAAGCGCTTATTCATGCACCCAGTGTAGAGCGGGTGGTTGTCCTCCGCATCCAGGATCCCCCCACCTGCCTTCTGGATAATTTTGAAGTCGACTTCTACCAGATTATGAATAATGCAGAAAAAAACTGCCCTCCGGAAGAAATGGACTCTGAAGACACCCTCTTCATCCTCTACACATCAGGTACAACGGGCGCACCAAAAGGAATTGTCCACTCCTGTGGAGGATATATGGTGGGTGCTTACTACACAACAAAATATGTCCTGAATGTCAAGGATAATGATGTATACTGGTGCACTGCAGACCCAGGATGGATCACCGGACACACATATGCAATATATGGACCTCTGCTTCTGGGTTCAACAATATTCATGACTGAACATACTCCCGACTACCCTGATGTCGGAGTCTGGTGGCAATTGATTGAAGCATATGGCATTAATGTCTTCTATACTGCACCGACTGCCATCCGCATGTTTATGCGATATGGTGCGGAATGGCCGGACAAATATGATCTGAGTTCTCTGCGGATACTCGCTTCAGTCGGAGAGCCGCTCAATCCTGAAGCTTTTGAGTGGTTTTATAATGTTATAGGCAAAACACGATGCCCAATAATTGATACCTGGTGGCAGACAGAAACCGGAAGCCACATGATAACCACTCTTGCAGGAGAGGATATGAAACCCGGATATGTAGGAAAACCAATTCCGGGAATAATGGCAGATGTGGTGGACAATGAAGGAAATCCTTTACCTCCCCACCAGGCAGGATATCTTGCAATCACTGCCCCCTGGCCATCAATGATGCGGCGGGTCCATAATGACGAGGAACGCTATCTGACATACTGGAATTCAAAACAATGTCAGTATTACAGCACAAACGACCTTGCAATTAAGGATGAAGACGGCTACATCATGATCCTTGGACGGTCAGATGATCTGATTATTGTAAGTGGGCACAATATCGGATCGGCTGAAGTCGAAAGTGCGCTCATTTCACATCATGCGGTTGCCGAAGCGGCAGCCATCGGAAAACCGGATGCGGTGAAAGGGAACTCACTGAAAGTATTTGTAATCCTTATTGAAGGAACAACGGTCACAGAAAAACTTGTTCATGATCTTAAATATCATGTCCGACAGACTCTTGGCCCGATTGCAGTACCCTCTGAGATTGAATTCGTTGACTCATTACCTAAAACAAGAAGTGGTAAAATTATGCGTCGGGTTTTGAAGGCACAGGAAATGGGAATTGATCCGGGAGATATCTCCACACTAGATGAGTAACCAGGAGCATCTAAAAACAGGATGCGCAATCAGGCAACCATTTATATACTTTTTAAATCCTTTTATATAATACATGAAGGGCAATCCAGAGGACTCTTTGAAAATTGAGAAGAAACGCCATCCAGAGGACTCTTTGAAAATTGAGAATATCGTTGCATCTGCAAAGGTGGCAGATTCTCTTGATCTTCAGCTGGTATCATCTCAGATTAAAGATGCTGAATACAATAAAAAACGATTTCCGGGTGTAGTTCTTCGGATGCAGGATCCAAAGATTGCAGCACTCGTATTTGGTTCCGGGAAAGTAGTGCTTACCGGTGCAAAGAGTGTTGATAGTCTTTCACGGGGTTTGGAAATCCTTGGAACCCGTCTGCGGGAACTGAATATCGAGATATACGAGGGTCTTGAATATAAAATTCAGAATATTGTTACATCAGCAGATCTTGGAACACCAATCAATCTGAATAAAATTGCTGTTGGATTTAATCTTGACAGGATTGAATACGAACCTGAACAATTCCCCGGGCTTGTATATCGGCTTGAAGTACCCAAGGTTGTAGTTCTTTTGTTCGGGTCAGGTAAACTGATAATTACCGGAGGAAAACAGCCAGATGACGCTAAAGGAGCTGTCAATAAAATATTATCCGATCTTTCGAATCTGGGCCTGATTTAAGGCCATAACATCAATCTTTTAAAATAATTGTAGGAATATTTATCTGAACTATACATACAACAATGTATTTATAGTATTTTGAATAATTAAGGTTGTATTCTCGGTGACAAATATGAGAATGGAAAAAGTAATGGTCTTCACCGAAGAAGACGAAGAATTTTCAAATCTTCTTACAGAAATTGGGTTGAAACGGAATGTTGCCAAGGTTCTTATTTATCTTGCGATGACTGAAGAGGCAACCTCACGGGAGATTGAACGGAGTAGTGACCTTCGGCAGCCAGAAGTGAGCATCGCCATGCGTGCTCTGAAAGAAAACGAATGGATAGAAAGCCGGGAATCAAAAGCAGAAAGTAAAGGAAGACCAGTAAAAATATATTGTCTATCAAAATCAATTACAGAAATAATGGATATTATTGAGAAAAACAAACGTGAAGAAGTTGAAAATCAATTGAAGCTGATTCAAAAAATCAGAAAACACCTTCAAAATCAGCTGATTGTTTCAAATAACCATCAATTCAGCTGATTCCTGATTTCCAATAACTATTTTAGATTTCCCGGTAAATTCAGCAAATATACCACAACTCAGCACACCAGGAATATTATTGATTTTAATCTCTAGCGCTAATGGACTGGTAATATCTGAAAACGTACAGTCGATAATCCAGTTTCCATTGTCCGTAATCACGGGACCATCTTTCTTTATTCCCTCACGCACCTGAGGAAAACCACCCATTTCACACAACCTTTTTGCTGCAAGTGAGGCAGCAGACGGTATCACCTCTACGGGCACAGGTGCGGATAAACATGGCGTCTTCTTACTTGCATCTGCAACAACAACAAAAAGACGTGCTGCAGAAGCGACACAACGTTCCTGAGTTTGTGCAGCACCCCTCCCTTTTATCAGATTCCCTTTGGGATCTATCTGATCAGCTCCGTCAATTGCAATATCCAGTTCAGTATAATCATGCAGAGTGGCAAGAGGAATCCCATATTCACGCGCCCGACACTCTGCCTGATATGACGTCGGAATTCCGACAATCTTCATACCATTCCGTATTTTTTCAGCGAGTATCTCCATTGCATAGAATACTGTTGAACCGGTTCCAAGTCCAACAATCATTCCGTCTTCAACCAGTCCTGCAGCAAAATATCCGGCATTTTTCTTGGCAAGAATCTGTTCTGATTCTTTCGCCGATTGCGAAGTCATACACATTCATTGCGCTCCCAACAGGTAAATGCTTAACATAGATCCCCCTACTTTTATCAACGCCGGTTTCATGTTCCCCGATTTTTTCTCAACTATGTTATAGATTTCACCACTAACTGGTGACACTTTTCCCGTTCTCAGACATTTTCCATATGGCAACTCCCACCTCTGATATTCTCCGTCGTACAATGGTGCAAAATCCGATCGGGAATTACAGAAGCAATAACGGTATCCTGGAGTTTCTCATCCCATTATTGGCAGTATATGAGATGTTGGACGTGAGAACAATGGAGCGATTTTCATAGCGTGCACAAACCAACTGAAATAAACACATGATGCCTGTGGCCATCACACAAAAAATCCGATATAATTCAGTGTCAATTATTATCTTTTATAATAAGACATGGCAAACATATCGTTTAGAACCCCAACAAGAATGAAACGCAGTCAAACGCTTAGCAACACACATGGAGGAAAAAATATTTGGCATGTCTGAGAACACCAAACATCTAAGGATAGGATTTTTCGACGATAATTATTGCAGAATAACAGATCCGACAATTCTGAGTTTTCCACCATCCAGGTAATGGATAACTGCCTTTTCTCCCGGGAGGTATGCAATTTCCTTCTCCAGTTCAATCACAACAGAGCAGGTATGCCAGTCTGAATCATTCTTAACTGCGGTAATCTTTCCGTTAACAAACTGCGTCCACAAACCAATATGCACAACAAGACCCTCTCGGAGTGGTTCAGGCCAGAACCGTACGATTTTTGCTGTACCACTTATTTCTGAGGTAACCCGTATTGATGAATCCGTTGTCAGTACCATACCCCGTTCAAGGTCCTCTGCAGCAATATTTTTCAACGCCAGTCCTACCCTGTCTGTCTGATATGCCTCTTTGGCATCTTCATCATGTTTCTGAATCGAACGAATCTGGCACGTCATTTCTCCCGGCAGAACAGTGACCGTATCATGCTGATGAATAGTTCCTTTTTCAACACTTCCAAGAACAACCGTACCTATTCCTTTCACATTAAAGGCATGATCAATCATCACAAACCCGGTTTCCGGATGAGGGGTGGGATAGGTTATACCTGCAGCCATGGAAAGGAAACGCTCACGAAGAGCTATGGGGTCGTCTTCCACAAACTCATACCCCTCAAGAACAGTGCCACGGATAAGGGGCGCGATCTGTGATTTATCAAGATAATTTTGCAGAACAATTAAACCAGACTCAATTCCCACGACATCCAGCATGATAACCATCTCACCCAACATGGGAGTTAACTTATCTATCACCAGCAATGCGGAATCAGACATTGCAACAGCATAATACAGAGGTGCCAGCCTGTCAGGATAACGCGTCGGTTCAATAATCGTTACCGTGTCTTCACCTTTTTTCAGGTTTAGGAATGTAATATCTGATTCTGTACCTGATTTACCGATATTTTTTGCGTACCCATGCGGTCCGAGTACTACGATATTTAGATTCGGCATGTTGCTAAAATATGGGAATTAAAGGGAGATGAGTCTTTGTATTGACGAAAAAAAAAATTATTTGTGGGCAAAATACGCTGAAACTTCAGTTTCAGATGCACTATCAATTCGTGCAAATCCTACCCGCTCAAACTGAACAACAGCATCAGTCTCACCGCAGACATCAGGTTCGCAGACCCCCTCAACGATGCCCTCAGGTGTATGAAGCATACATCTGACTGCCATACTCTTTGGAAGCCACTGAACGATCTGTACATGTTCTGCCCGTGCAGCATCCAGAGAATCACCCAGATATTCAAGAGAAAACCCATCATCAGCGTTCTTTACCCGCACATTAAAGAGATCTTTCAGCCGTAGCAACCGGCCATCCTCAAGTTCATCACGCGGCAGATAAATATCCCGGGTGAAAATCAACGAACGGGTTCCCTTTGCTTCATCATTAGGATTTAACAATGGATGTGCAATCCGTTCTGAAACATCAGGAATATGACAGAGTACCGGATTTGGAACAAAGAAGTAGCGATTTGCAATCGGATCTACAATCGCTTTGTTTGCTGCATACAGATTTTCCCATGAAAAATTGATATCAGTCTGGCCTATTCCAATGTCTATCATTGCATTTCTGAGTGCTTCCGGAGAAAAACCTCTTCGTGCTATTGCTTTCAGAGTACCAAGATGAATATCATCCCAGCCAGTATATTCGCCAGAGGCAATACCTGCTTTCATTGCTGAAGTGGAAAGAACAATATCTCCAATTGACATCCGCCCATAATGGAAATATACTGGCTGTTCCCATCCAAAATAATCAAAGATGAACTTCTGTCTCCGGGTATTTGCAATATGGTCTTTCCCCCGGATTACATGGGTCATACCCAGCAGATGATCGTCCACCGCGACGGAGAAATTCATCAGAGGGTATACACGTGCATCACACCGGGGATGGGGAGTATTCTCCACAATTCTAAAGATGGAAAAGTCACGCATTGCAGGATCAGGATGAGAAATATCTGTCTTTAACCGGACAGTAATCTGCCCTTCAGCATACATTCCCGCCAGCATATCATTCCAAAGAGACAGATTCTCCTCAATGGTCCTACTTCTGCAAGGACATTCTGTTTTGTTATTTTTCAGATCCCTGAATATTTCAGAGTCACAGGTACAAAGATACGCACCACCCAAGAAGATCAGCTTCTCACAGTATGAATAATAAATATCCATCCTGTCACTCTGGTAGACAATTTCACTTACCTGAATGCCAAGCCAATCCACATCAGAGAGAAGCATCTGATAATTTTCTTCGGTTATCCGTTTGGGATCGGTATCTTCAATCCGGATAATATATTTTCCGCCATACTTTCTGATATAGTAATCATTCAGGTATGCTGCGCGGGAATGACCAAGATGAAGGGGGCCGGAAGGATTCGGGGCAAAGCGCATAACAACACCCTCTTCCCCGACATTTTCCAGTGGACGAAGACCGGTATCTCTCTTCTTTTTCTCCTTTTTTTCCAGCAATTCAGGAGCGAGTAACTCAAGACGGGCCCTGCGTTCATCCGGATTCATCACTTCAATTTCGACCAGAATTTCACTCAGAAGTGCCGAATATTCCCGTGCGTGCGGCCGAAGCTCAGGGTGTTTTCCCATAAGTGCACCCAGAACTGCACCGGCCTTCGGAACACTGTTGTGCGTCACCGCATTCTGGAGTGCATATTTATAGAGAAAATCTCTGGAATCTCCATCCATTGTCTAAAAGCCTCTGGATACAAAATAATCAGTTATCTGAATCAGACAATCTTTTTCATCGCAGTCAGGGAAGATAGTGAGCATCTTTTTCGCACGTTCAACCCTTTCAAGAGCAACCTTTCTGACATCAGCAATTATACCTGCCTCTTCAAGAAGAGCAATGGCTTCATCAGTTTCTGCATCACTCAGAGTAGGTTTCCGGTACTTTGTCAGGTCAATTCCCCTATCTCTTGCCAGAATTGCCACAAGCGTCTGTTTCCCTTCACGAAGATCTGATGCACGATCCTTACCGCTGGTTGCAGCATCAGCCATAAGATCTATCAGATCATCCTGAATCTGAAATGCAATCCCGCTGTTCAGTCCCCATTCATAAAGTGAATTGACCTGCTGAACATTGCCTCCGGCAAGAGTGGCGCCGATTGCTGCTGCGGCTGCATAGAGTACCCCTGTTTTTTTGGAGACCATCTCAACATATTCAATTTCATCGACATCATTTCGGTTTTCGAAATGAATGTCCATATGCTGTCCCTCACAGAGACTGGCACATGCCTTCGCAAGGGCGTTCACCGATCGTACCTTCGCAAGGTCAGATGCAATCGCGGCACAAATCAACTCAAAGGCATGTGCATAGAGAACATCACCTGCAAGAATTGCCGTTGGTTCGTCCCAGTGTGTATGCACCGTAGGAACACCGCGACGAACCGCATCCCCATCCATGATGTCATCATGAACAAGGGTGAAGGTATGGGTAACTTCAAGTGCCAGTGCAGCAGGCAGGATGTCCTGCGAACGCCCTTTTTCCACAAGGTCTGCAGCAAGCATTACCACAGCAGGCCTCAGACGCTTCCCTCCGGCAAGAAGTAGATGAGCACTTGCCTTGTTCAGTTCTCCCGGCAATGTGCCAAATTCACGGTCAAGAACAATATCTATTTGTTCAGCTACACCTTCCAGATATGCACCAAGATCCATTATTTTCACCTAATTTATCAGTAATCTCTGCCCGTTTCTGAGTAAATGGACATCATTGTTCAGAGTATAACCGCAGTCTTCTGCCAGTTTCAGATATCCTCCGGTCATATCAATATCACCGTGAGACGGAATAATATGCTGTGGATTAAACAGATGAATCACTTCATAATGTTCTTCACGGTATGCGTGCCCGCTTACATGAAGATCGCTGAATAATCGTGCACCTCTCATACGGAGAAGCACTTCCTGAGTATGCCGCTGCCCGTAATTCATTGGATTCGGGATGACTCGTGCACTATAGAGAATCTTATCTCCCTTTTCAATTTTAAACGGTGTCTGTCCTGAAGCAAGACGGGTGAGAATTGCACCAGGTTCACCCTGGCTGCCGGTGACAATCGGGAGATATTTGTCTTTCCCTTCCTTCATTATTGTACGGAACATTTTGTCAACAGTACGGCGGTTGCCCCGCATCGTCATACCGCGTGGAAATCCGACAAGTTTCATCTGTTCTGCAGTTGATGAATACCGCTCCATTGAACGACCAAGAAGGACAGGTGTCCGTCCAATTTCATGTGCACATTCTGCAATCATTTTGACCCGTGCAATATTTGAGGCAAAGGTACCCACAAACATTGCAGACTTTTCATCCTCATAACAGGTCATTACATCCCTGACAAGACGCTGGGCGATGCGTTCGCTGGGACAGCGCCCGGGCATATTAACATTCACACTCTCAGTAATAAGTGCGAGAACTCCCTCTTTCCCCACTTCACGCATCCGGGCAATGTCGGGGGGATCACCAAGTACAGGTGTCCGATCCATCTTGAAATCATTGGCATATACAACAGCACCACGCGGTGTGTGCAGAACAGCCATCACAGCGTCAATTATTGAATGCTGTACGATGATAAATTCAAGGGAAAGATTCTGTGATATTTCATACCGGTATTTTTTTCCTGCCGGAAGATCAAATACCGGATTATTGACAACAAATCGCTTTTCTCCTTCAATTTGCTGTCTGATAAGGGCTGCTGTATAAGGCGTAGCAATAATCGGCGCACCATACCGATGTGCAAGTTTCGGTAATGCACCAATATGATCCAGGTGGCCGTGTGTACAGACAATCGCCTTAACGGTGCCTTCCACCGTATTCATTATCGTATCGTCAGGAATTGCCTTCATCTCAATTAAATCGAGTGAATGCAGATTCTCAACTTCAGCATCCTCGTGAATCATTATCTGATCGAGACGAAGACCCATGTCAAAAATGACAATCTCTTTGCCGCAACGCACGGCAGTCATATTTCTGCCGACTTCATTATACCCGCCGACAGCAATTATTTCAACTTTCATAACTTATTTTCCTCATATTGTAGCATTTCACCCGTAATTCCGGTGATATATTTTCTTACGTTCTTTAATTCAGAGGGATTCCGCTTTCCTGTCAGAAAACACGACACCTGAATTTCTTTCTGAATCTGTTGGATTTTTTCACACAGACTTTGGTATCCATCCATAGCTGGCTGCAGAAGAGCGAGTGCCATCCCGCCCAGACCAGCCCCAAGAGCCATTGCTTTGGCAATGTCTGTACCTGAGTTCAGCCCACCTGTTGCAATGACCGGACCGCCTGCCTGGGATGCTTCATACACGCTGACTGCTGTGGGTATGCCCCAGTCTGCGAAATGCAGACCCAGTGACTGCTGCATCTGATTCACAGCACGGAACTGTTCCACAGCTGCCCATGAAGTGCCTCCGAGCCCGCCTACGTCAACAGCTGACGCACCTGCAGCAAAAAGCTGCCGTGCACATTCCCGGGATATGCCACACCCGGTTTCTTTTACAATTACGGGGTACTGACATGCTGAACATAATTCCTGCAAAGCATCCAGGCAACCAGCGGCATTATGATCACCTTCAGGCTGAATAGCCTCCTGAAGTGGGTTTAAGTGAATGCACAACGCCTGGGCGTCAATCATTTCAACTGCTTTATCCGCCCATTCAGCGCCCTTATCTCTCAGCTGGATAATTCCCAGATTTCCACACAGAAATGCATGGGGTGCATGTTCACGTACAACAATAAAGCTGTCCTCCATCTCGGGATTTTCAAGAGCTGCACGTTGCGATCCAACGCCCATAGCGAGACCGAATTCCTCTGCAGCTGTTGCCAGAGTGGCATTTACATCCCTGGTATCAGGATGCCCGCCTGTCATTGCAGCAATAAAGATCGGGGCCTTAAGCGGGTGATTTAAGAATCGTACACCAAGCTCTACGGTATCCATATTACACTCGGGGAGTGCATTATGAACAAGACGGATATCATCAAATCCGGTTCTCCCGGCGACAATATTCTCATTGCAGCAGATATCCAGATGCTCCTTTTTCCGAGAGGAGGTTATCATCCTGTTTTTTATGGTAATACCCCCAGTTTGGGTTTTGGAATATTCATATCAGCAAATATTCATAACACTGCATTTTCCTTCCTTTGCAGCGGAAACGTTCGCGTATCTATACCCGGTTTCCGGTAACCACGGTTCCACCATGTTCGCGCCCGTCAAGAAAATCCTCCAGTCTGGACAGATGAAATACAGCAGATTCAGTTCCTTCATCTGAAAGCCTCAGAAGCTCCATCAGTTTTCCGATCATGCCTCCGGTCACATCTGTGTTGTCCGACTCTCCGATTTTAATATCAGCCAGCGTGTCCCGGTTGATCAGGGGGACTACATCCCCATTTCTTAGTACACCAGCCACATCTGTGGCGAGCCCGATGCGGTCAACATGTATCCTGGTCGGAATTGCACTAACCAGTTGATCACCGGAAATAATGCAGGCTCCCCGTACACTGTCCATCACCACATCTCCGTGGAGAACAGGCACAATCCCCTGATGCACCAGCATCTCAACCGGCTGATGACTGAATGATTCAAGACGTCCGTTTTTCGCAGTACATGCATCAAGCGGGTGAATGCCTACTGCTTCCACACCGTTGGCACGAAGCGCGTTTACCACCGCAGTGTTCAGCTTTAAAACTGCCCTGTGTGTGATAAATATACCTGATTTATCATTAGGATCTAACCCTATATCAAGGTGGTGGCGTTTTGCCTCAGGATGACCACAGGAACCCGCACCGTGAACGATAATAAACTGTATTCCGGAATGGCTCGAAATTATCTGGGAAATGTGTTCAATTTTTTCTGTATTAACATTGCAATCACCGCTTTTATCGGTGATTACACTACCGCCTAGTTTTATCAGTACGGTTTCTTTCATCTTCCTTCTCCTTACGTGCACCCTCATTATCGATTGTCGTGATAATTGCCCTGCCGTCACTTCCTTCAATTGCACCGGCTATTTTGGATTTTGATCGTTTAGGACAGAGAGCAACCATTGATCCACCGCCACCTGCTCCGGTAATCTTTGCGCCATACGCCCCTGCTGCACGTGCTGCGGTTACCAGTCGCGTCAGAGCAGGATGTCCCACGCCCAGTGCTTCAAGAAGCTCATGATTAATATCCATATATCTCCCAAGAGCCCGTTGATCCTGAAAGACATGCATTGAACGCATTGTTACTGCCTCTATTGCATCAAGTATTGGATTAACAATATCCGGATCTGTTGCACGGAATTTACTAACCTGCTCCACCATACGGGCTGTCGAGTGCGAGATCATAGTATTGCCAATAACCAGATGGAAATCTTCAGGTGGAAGTCTTCTTTTGATGTCTCCCTGAATCAAAAGAACACCTCCAAATGTAGAAACATAGGTATCAGTAGGGCTTGCACGCCCTTTCTGCACACTTTTTTCGACAGAATGTGCCAAAGTTGCAATATCAGATTTTCCGTACCCCAGATCAAATTCATCACTGATAGCCGAAAGGGTTGCAACGGTAACTGCTGCAGAAGATCCCAGACCGGAAGAACTGGGAAGCTGAGAATGGATATACACACTCCCGTTGACTCCCATTAATTCAAAACATTTCTCGAGATATGGTGATTTCACCCGAGGAGGGTGCCGCGTTTTTCGAACGGTTACATATACCCGCGGTTTAATTGCCATTGCTATACCCGGCTTGCCGTATACAACCGCGTGTTCACCAAATAAAAATACCTTGCCAGGTGCGCTCCATACTGCCAAAATTATACCGCCGCTATTGATGCGTATCCAACAACCTGCTCCATATCACCGGTTGTGTCACCGCTTGTCATATATTGTATTAATTTTCCGTTCGTTGCCCCCATGTGGTGAGCCAGAACTGCCATAACAGAAATTGGACCATATCCACATGCACTAACATTATATTCTCTCAACCTCTGATAAAAAGATCTAATGTTAAGGTCGAAAAGTGCCTCAATTGCAGCCGTATCATTATCAATTGCAACATCCGCTGGAACATAATGGGAAAAATCACTGGAAGCAATGATACGTACCTCAGCTGCAGAAATATCAGCAGAAGCAAGAATCGTTTCTGCGAGCGAGAGGGAATGCACATAGTCCTGAGGGCCCATAAGAACCGGAACAATCCGTGCATCAGGAAAACGGTATTTTATAAATGGCATCTGAAGCTCCAGAGAGTTCTCCTCAGCTTCTATTGCCCTGTCAGATAATGGGATTCCAAGAGAACGGGCCAGTGCCTTATTGCAGGAGACGGTCCCAAGTGGTGTCCCCCAGTCCAGTTCTGATGTATAGGGGCCGATACCCCTGTGACTTGGTGCGATTACCAAAAATGTACCGGCAAAATTTTTGTCAATACAGGAATAGGACGTAGCCATAACCTGCCCGGAATATGCATATCCCGCATGAGGAGCAACAACACCAAAACAATCAGGTAAACCTGCTGTTTTTTTAAAAAAAGAATTTAATAAAGAAGAAAGTATTGTCGGATCATCCGGATACCACATTCCCGCAAGCGTGGGTTTTCTGACACCCATTTATCATCCCCTCCTTCTCCTTTCAATCTATATACCTTAAAGGTCTGTTTCAAAGTCTTCCTGGGTAAGTGAGGTTGTAATACCACGTGCTTTCAGCACTTCTCTTGTTAAGAGGAAATATACCATAGAAAGCGCTTTTCTACCTTTGTTATTGGTCGGAATAACAAGGTCAATGTATTGAGTCATATTGTTGGTATCACAGAGTGCAACAACAGGAATTCCACTCTGAACGCCCTCTTTAATTGCCTGTGCGTCACCAATCGGATCAGTTACGACAACAACATCAGGTTCAATATAACCCGGCATGTTCTGATTCGTCAGCATTCCCGGAATAAATCTACCAACTTTATATGTTCCGCCAATAGCCGTTGCAAATTTCTTTGCAGGGTACTGACCATACTGACGTGATGTGACAACAAGTACCTTTGGTGCAGCATATTTTGCGATGAAATCAGCAGCAAGTTTTATTCTGCTGTCTGTTTCCTGGATGTCAAGAATGTACAAACCATCTCCGCGTACACGGTAGATGAATTTTTTCATATCCTTACTCTTCTGCTGCGTTCCGATGTGTACTCCTGCAGCAAGATACTCCTCCACGGGGACGAGTGATTCTATCAGTTCAATTTCAAGTTCATTTGTAATCATTGGATCATCTCTTCAATTCTCACGAGTTCGTTGAGTTTGGCAATGCGTTCGCCGCCGACAACACCTGTCTTAAGGTAGATACACTCAAAGGCAGTTGCAAGATGAGCAATTGTCTCGTCGGTCGTCTCCCCGGATCTGTGGCTCATCACCGTTTCCATACCACTTGAATGTGCCATATGTATGGCTTCAAATGTGTCAGAAAGGGTACCAATCTGATTCGGTTTAATTAAGACACAGTTCGTTGACCAGGCGTCAATACCCATCTCAATACGCTCAACATTCGTGACGTAGAGGTCATCCCCGCAGATCAGGCAGCCATCACCCACCTGCTCTGTTAATGCGGAGAATCCTTCAAAGTCCTCCTCTACAATAGGATCTTCAACATACGCAAGTTCGTAGCGATCCACCAAATCAGCCATATAGGCCACCTGGTCTTCTGTGCTGCGTTCCGCGTCACTATACCTGTACACTCCGTCTTTCCAGAGTTCACTGGCGGCAACATCAATACCCATTCTGATTTCAATCATAAGATCATCAGAAACAGCATTAATGGCCTCCTGCACCAGATCAAAGGCATCTATATCAGTAATTTTCGGTGCCCATGCACCCTCATCACCTTTACCGCATCCATTACCACCGGATACTAACAGCTCTTTGATCTTTCTGTGCACCGCTGCATTGGCAAAAATTGCTTCATCTGCATCCAGTGCACCGGTTGGCACAACAAGGAATTCCTGAATATCGGTCGCATGTGCCGCATGGGCGCCTCCCCCGATAACATTACCAAGGGGATAAGGAGTCTGTGCTGCAAATGCGCCTCCAAGATACCGGAAAAGCGGCAATGAAAGTGAAGATGCTGCCGCTTTCGCATTCGCAAGAGACAATGCTACTGCAACATTTGCACCAATTGACGAAAAATCAGCAGTTCCGTCAATCTCGCGGAGGAGATCATCAAATCCTGCCTGATCGGTGGTTTCAAACCCGTACAACAGAGGAACAACATTCTCGCACGCCCCATCTATTGCCTCACGAGCAGGCAAAGCTTTAGCTTCATACTTCCCGGTGCTTGCACCCGACGGTGCTGCTGCCCTGCCAAACCCGCCATCAGTATAAATATCTGCCTCTACAGTAGGGTTACCCCTGCTGTCAAGAATCGTTCTGAACTGAATTTTCGTAATTTGTGGCATAATAATCACTGCGCCCGTTTGACGGTAATTGGTATCTTATTCTGTTTGAATTCTTCAATAGCAATTTCAAGCGGATCTATTGAATCTGTCTCTATCAGGAGAGGAGCGCCCATTGAAATCTGCAATGAACGTGCACCAACAATTCGGGCTCTCTCATAACGGGTAAATGATTCCACGTCTTCGGATTTCATATAAGTCTCCAGAAAAATTTAATCAAAAATGGGGTCGCTGAGATTCGAACTCAGGTTACAGCATCCCGAACGCCATAGGATTCCAGGCTACCCCACGACCCCGCATAGTCAGTCTCTCTTTCATTGATACGGATTGAGATCATCAATAATCTCTTTGTGCGCCAGAATCATGCGCCTACAGCAGTAGCGTGAAAGTCCGAGATCGTCGAGGATCACTTTAGGATCCTCGCCTGCACTCTTCCGCTGCTTGAATTCTTCCCAAGCAGTCGAAATGACTTTCCCACATGTAAAACATCGGATTGGTATCATGCAAACGATCTCTATATCTATTATTGTTATCTAACGATAAGACTTTTGGAATTTCGCACGTGCACCGCGGCCATGCGGCTTCTTTGCTTCTTTCTGGCGTGAGTCATTTACCAGGAGAGTACGGTCATAGACAAGGTAGGTATCCTTAATCTTCGGATCGTTACTCCACTGCACAATTCCCCGGGCCATGGCTGTCCTTACTGCTTCAGCCTGTCCCATAACTCCGCCGCCCCTGACATCGATAGAAACATCAACATCATCGAGGACACCCGGAATCAGGAGAAGTGGCTCAGAGATTTTCATCCTGAGCAACTCAGTGCCGTATATCTCAAGGGGTACAGAATTAATGCGTACACGTCCTTTCCCTTCACGAAGGGTAGCACGTGCAATTGCAGTTTTCCGCTTTCCACTTGTATTAATTACTTTCGTCATCTGATATCACCACTCAGAATTTTGCTCCAAGGACTGTACTGATTTCACCCAGAGATACAAATTTCGGGGTTGAAAGTCCATCGATATGTGCCTGATCAAGTATCTCAAGCTCGGCTCCTTCGAATTCATCAGGAATACCCACATGCACCATCACACGGCGAAGTGCCTCTGCACCACGCTTGCGCTTATATGGGACCATCCCACGTATAGTACGCTTAAGGATATGGTCAGGGCGCCGTGGATAGAATGGACCGCCCTCACGGGAACCAATCTTTCTTTTGTTGTCATAATCAGCTAAAATGCGAGCCTTCCCTCCGGAAACCACACATTTTTCTGCATTTACAATGACAATTTCTTCTCCCTCAAGCGACCGCTTTGCAACAATACTGGAAAGCCGGCCCAGGCGAAGTCCTGTTGCATCAATTATTGTAACCATGCACCTCACCTCAGAATCCTTACCTTTTTGCCTTCCGGATTCTGCTTGACAAGTTCCTCAATTGTCATACAGACACCATCTGCACCGGTAATTTTTTCTTGTGCTGCCTCGCTGAAATTTATTGCAGCAACAAATACCTTCTGGTTCAACACACCGCTCCCAAGAACTTTTCCGGGAACAATTACTGTATCGCCATCCTGCGCATATCTATTGATTTTGCTGATATTTACTTCAGCAAAATTGTTGCTGGGTGATTCCAGCCGATTTGCAATATCACGCCAGACATTTGCGCCATTTGCCCGAGACATCTCTTTAAGTGTAGATACGAGGGCAGAATAACGCGGATTTGTCTTCGTCGTTATTTTAGTCATTTACATTCCCTCCGGATATATCGCATAGAACATCCACCAGGCTGTTTGATTTCGTCTGAATCTCTTTTGCAGCACGTTCAAGAATCTGGCGTACCGGAATCGACCCATCACTCTCTATAACAAAGATGAATGTATCATCCACTGTTTCTACAGAGATTGCAGGGCTGGCCCAGGTATCAGCATTTGCAATACAAATTCTCTCACAAAGCTTACAAAGCGTGCAGTCCTCAATTTTTCCTTCAACGACTGCTGCAATATTTCCCTTTATTTCAAGCACATCGCGTGGACATTCATCCACACACATGCCACAGCCATCACATTTGCTGTCGAACACAATCCGCGGATATGATTTAAATCCACAGGCAAGCGTAGGTTGCCATTTTGCATGATCGGCACCCCGTCCAAGCACAGCACGAGCTTCAAGAACAATCTTCTGATCTTTTACAATTTTAACCAGCGGAATGTTCCCTTCAACCGGTGCAGCACGCGGGTCCTGAGGAATCAGATCATGCGAATATACAACCTTCGGCCCTTCTACACTAAGCGTGTAAACAGATGTGCATGCTGAACACCCCTCACCATTACAGGAACAATCCTTTGTGAACACATATTCATCAAGGTCTGTTCTAAGGGGAATCAACCCCAGACGGTGAGCAAGCATCTCATCAAAAAGTGCGCTACTATTGTCGTATATAAGCACTTCTTCGATAGCAAGTTTTGGGACTTCTCCAATCATTGTTCTTCGTAATGAATTCACAAATGCGGAAGAGAAGCCTGAAATGACAAAACGGGCGACGTCATCATCAAACCTGCTGAATGAAATCTGCATCTATCAGACTCTCCTGCCCCTTCTCCCACCTTTTGCACGAATGCTGTCATGGGGTACTGGGGTGACATCCTCAATTCGTCCGATACGCATACCTGCACGGGCAAGTGCACGAATAGCTGCCTGAGCTCCGGGCCCAGGGCTGCGCTGCTTACCACGGCCTGGTGCACGAACACGAACATGTAAACCAACGATGCCTTTCTCCCTTGCCTGCTGTGCAACATTTGTTGCCATCTGCATTGCAGCGTAGGGGGAACTTTCATTCCGTGCCTGCTTTACAACCATCCCACCACTGGACTTGGTCACTGTCTCTGCACCAGAGAGATCAGTAACGGTGATGACCGTATTATTGAACGATGCAAAGATATGTGCAATGCCCCACTTTTCATCAGCTGCTGCCATTACTGTCGTCCTCCTTTGATAATACGTTCACGCTCAGGATGAACCCCACTCGTTAATGGAGACGGACCATAGTATGCAATACTGCCATCTTCACTGCGTTTAACGTGATAACTGGGGATAGTAACCTTTCGTCCACCAATAGCGATGTGTCCATGAGTGATGAACTGGCGCGCCTGCTTGGGCGACCGTGCAAGACCCCGGCGATAAACCAGCGTCTGAAGACGGCGTTCAAGTGGATTCTCAGTTTTCATTGCAAGAACATCACTGATACCTGCATTTTCACCAAGTAGTCCAAACCGGAACAGATGGCCAAGAAGTTCTTCTTCTTTCCTTGCAATCAGCACTTCATTTGTTGACGAAGATTTCAATGCAAGAATTTCACGTGCTGCACGGCGATAATTTCTGAGAGTACTTCCCGTTTTCCAAAGCTCACGCTTGTTGCGGAGACCGTATTCTATAACCAACCGGTTTTCATCCTCAATACGGGTTTTTTCAAAACGCCGTTTGGGAGTTTCATACGTTTTATGGTTCTTTCCTGGATAACCCATATCAGAAACCTCAGACCTTCTTCCTTCTCACACCAACGGTGGTGCCAGTACCGACCTGTCGATTTTGTACGCTGTCCACGTACTTTCTGGCCGGTTTCATGACGGATGCCCCGGTAACTGCGAATTTTACGCATCCGGTTAACATCCTCTTCGATTGCCATTCTCAGTTCTGTACCGAGAAGCTGTCTTGCTTCTCCGGTATAGACATCTTTCTGCCTGTTAAGCATCCAGGTTGGCACATGATCCTTGTAGGTGGCTAGAACCGTACGAATACGATCCACTGGCTCTTCACTAAGAAGACCGAGTTTTGCCCGCGGGTCAACATCTGCAAGTTTTGAAATTACAGATGAAGTATGCATACCGATACCCGGAAGTCCGGTTAATGCAATCTGAACCGCTTTAGTACCGTCAAGGTCAGTGTTCTCAATCCTGACGAAGTAGTTGATCTCTTGTTCTTCCATTCAGTCAGCCTCACATTGAGATATACTCTTTAAAGCGTTGAGGGAGGGATTTGAACCCCCGAGTCCCAAGGGACACGGGGTTAGCAACCCCGCGCCATGCCTGGCTTGGCTACCTCAACAGAGATAATCTCGCATCATTACGACACTCGCAACACGAACAATCGTCTTGCTCCATGAATGTTACCTTATTGTATGGTAAAAGAATGGTATTAATGGTTGCGGTATGAAAATTGCTCATGCGAGGGTATTCTTCCCAAATCCATACTTTTCAACCCGGAAACCACAAGAGGCAATGCAATAGTCGCATCACAGAACACCTGTACCAGTGTGGAATCTGCAGACTCCTTCCCCCAGCTGACAGCCTCTTCAAAGGTGCAGCCGGAAAGACCGCCCCAGTGAGGGGCATCAGTTGTATATTGTATGGCATACGCATGACCCCCACGGTCGTTATCATGGATTGAAGCGATGACCTGTGTCTGCTGAATGAAATTCTTAGGGACACCGCCTCCAATATAAATCACACCGGTTTTCGCGGAATTTTCTACAATCTGCGTGATCTCATCCGCATCTTTCAGCTGGTCAATAATTATATCTGCCCCACCCCTCCGTGCCATCAAAAGAGCGATTCCAATTGATGAATCTGACAAAGCAGGAATAAAAACAGGTACTCCTGCGTTTGCGCATGCGGAGACAAGAGAACTTCCCGAAGGCCACCTCTCCTGCAAATGTTCAGTCAGTTTTCCAATGAAGTCCCGGGACGAACCGGAATATGGTGATATTAAACCGGCATACTCTGCAATTAAACGGTCAACATCCCTGAATTCACCTTCATAAGCAAAAACATCATAAATCCTGTCAATTCCTTTATTGAATAGTTCAGCATCATCCGCATTGTGGTGCCCACGATAATGACGCACACCCTGATGCTCGCAAATATCGTGAAAAATATTCGCACCAGTTGAGACAATTACATCCACATACCTGCGTTCAACAAGTTCGGAAAGACATGCCTGCATGCCTGCAGGAATCATGGCACCGGAAAGGCCCAAAAAAATTGTGCAGTCCGGATCTTCGATCATCTGTTTCCAGACATTCAGGGATTCCCCCAATCTCCTCCCCTGAAATCCACTATTAGCCATGTTAAACAGAAGTCTGTCGATTTCACGCACGGGCACTACAGGAGTGATCGGTTTCATAGTCGTATCAATGGATTGATACGAGAAAATATAATACCATCGAATACAAAAAAAGAGGAATTTTATAATGCGATAAGCATTGAGTCTTTAGAGATAATTCCAGTGAGTTTTCCATCTTTTGTGACAGGAACTGAACTGATCCCTTTCGTTGCAATCAGCTCAACAAACTCAGAGATCGCCGAACTCTCTTCAAGTGAGATGGCCGGAGCAGTCATGATGTCCCTGACAAAGAGATTTTTAATCTGGTTGTCCTGATGTTTTACATCAACATGTGTCCGGAAATCACGCATTGCCCGTGCCACATCAGTTTCTGTAACAATACCGACAATGCTGGCGTTATCCATAACAATAAATTTAGTCATATTCTCATCAAGCATGCGCCTGCGAAGATGAATGACTCTCTCATCCTGACCGATTACAGATGCTTTCTGAATCAGACTCTCTGTAGTGGCATCCGGCACCATCACTCTAAGAAGATCAGTTGCATCAACCTTCCCAACGAGTTTATGCTCACTATCGAGCACAACTACTAATTTATATTCCTGGAGAAGCGGAATTAGTATGTCTGCCTCTTCATCCACATAGACTGATGTAAAATTTTCATCAGTTTGGTTTGCTACATGAATCTGCGTTGGTGGCAGAGTGGACGTTTTCTTGCTGCCAAGAGTTTCCGCAATAGCTGCCCTGGATATTGTTCCGATCACTGAACTGTTATTTGTAACGATCAGTGGATCCACACCATCTGCAAGCATTTTATCCAGTGCTTCAGTAATTAGAGCAGATTTAGCAATGCTAATCGACTTGGACATCACATCTTTGACAAATATTTCCTGACTCATTTTGCCACATCCTAAATACGTATCCTATTCAAAAACCCTGTTTCATTCTACAGGATCAAGGTTAATGTTCACTGACCTGTTCATCAGGCACCCTCCTTGTACCACAGAGGAAGGATGCCGAAAAGCACCAATCCAATCAGGTGCTATTTAGAATCTATCCAAACCTGGTTACTAAATATAACATCATCACAGCTCATTCTGAAGAGCCCGGACGAGATCATATTCTGTAATTATTCCAACCAGATGTGAATCTTCTATAACCGGCAAAGCACCAACCCCTTTTGACAGCATGAATCGTGCTGCATCACCGACATTAACGGTTGGATTTGTAGTCATAAGATCTCCTTTCATCAGAGAGCGTACCGAAATCCCGAGAGCATCATCTGTTGAACCCGAGGTCATCTTCTCAAAGATAGTACCATCTCCGACATATTTCATGATATCCATTGCTGTCACGATGCCGAAGAGCACATCATTACTGACAACAGGTAACCGTCTGAAATGCCGTCGTGTCATCTCTCTGCCCGCATCCTCAATTGTTTCATCAGGCGTGATAACATGCGGTGATGATGTCATCACATCTTCAACAAGACTTGAACTCTGAAACGATGTAAGAACCTGCAGTACATCCCGCTCAGTGATTATTCCCAGAAGCAGGTCATCCCCATTCACAATAGGAAGACCGCCGATTTTAGTCATTACAATCCTGTCAACAACGTCGGGAAGTTCATCATCAGGACGAACTGTTTCAAGTTTTGTTGACATAATTTCCTTTACCGGCTCATTGATTGCCGATAGAATCTGCCCATGATGTTTAACCTTGACAAGATTATATTTCGGTCCCCCGCCCATAAGGTCAACCACATCACCTGCGGTAACAAGACCACGCAGTCTTCCTGTTCCCGGATCTGTAACCGGTAACCTGCGGAACCCTTTTACGCACATGGTCTCAACAGCACGGATAATCTGCATCGTCTGGGGAACTGAATATACATCACTGGTTCCAATAGCCAGAATCTCTGAGGAGTGCCCCGGTTTATTGGTTGAAAATTCTACAGCGTGTCCGTTCATCTTTCCAGGATTTGTTCTCATTTCATCAGCTGGTTTTGTATTCTTCAGATTTCTGCGCATGTACAACTCCGGGTAATTCGAGAGCATTTAGAATATCCTGACGTGATACAATGCCAACTATTTTTCCATTGGGTTCAATAACCGGAAGACGGCTGACATCATAATGCATCATTGCCTTTGCTGCATCCCTTACTGTATCATTGCTGAAGGTAATAATGGCAGGGGTAACCATGACATATTCAACCGGCGTTCTGTGCTTTGCTTCAATTGAGCGGCGTATGTGCCCATGAGTTACCAGATCTTTTCTGGATATCATTCCCATAATGCAACGTTCCTCCTCAACAGGAAGTGCATCATAACCACTCTCAGTGATTGTTGAATAAACAGCATGCAACGGGTCATCCGGATTGCATGTAACTACCCGTTTCGTCATAAACTCACTTACCAGTCCCTGAGGTTGCTGCCGTGACATGATAACCGGGAAGAGGGCAGCCAGCTGCACAGCTCCTATCAACTCTCCTGTATGAGAGCAGACTGCTGCACTGTCTGTCTGCGCTTCCCTAATCTGAAGAAGAGCATCTTCTATTGAGTCTTCAGAATGCACAAAAGGTGCATCATGAAGAAATGTCCTAATCTCCAGATTTGATTTGGTATCATTCACAAGAATCGCATCCGAAAGGCCGACATATCCGGCCAGACTTCCATCTCTGTGTCTGACAAACAGTTCTCTGAATGAATCCTCACGAAGATGCTTTCTCGCCTTTGTGACCAGATCATCCGGATACAGCTCCGGAATTTCACGCATCAGGTCGGATACGACCATCATAACGGTTCATCTTCTCCACGACATCCCGGACACCGCATGTTTCCGTCAACATTCACCAGATCATCTGACATGCAGCCACATTCGTCACAGATACCATCAACAAACTCATCGAGACGATTTATTTCAATGAGATTGGACATAATACCATTCATTTCATTGGATGCCGCCAGAATATCACGTACCGTAACAATACCAACAACCCGTGAATCCTCAACTACAGGAATTCTCCGGACTTTATTCTTCATCATTATATTAGCAGCTTCCTCGATGGTATTATCGATGCCTATGGTAATCAGGGGTGTGCTCATCACTTCATGGACAAACACATCACCCGGAACCCTGTTTTTTGCGACAACCTTGCAATTAATATCCTGTTCTGTAACAATGCCGACAGGGACGTTTTTCTTCAGCACAATACAACTGCCAACTTCATCACGACACATCTTCTCAGCGGCATGTGCGACCGTTGATTCCGAGTCTATTGTTGTGGGACGAAACCGGATCACTTCCTTGAGAAGGATACGCGTTTCAAACCGCATTTGGTTCATCCTGTTATCACTCACTCAGATCAC
Organism: uncultured Methanomicrobiaceae archaeon; assembly: GCA_963761105.1. GTDB lineage: Archaea > Halobacteriota > Methanomicrobia > Methanomicrobiales > Methanomicrobiaceae > Methanogenium. Next base: position 25,545 of record CAVXFW010000001.1, read on the forward strand.
CTTTTTTTTCTGCATTAAAAATTAAGCAGAGGTAGTATAATGGCCTATTATGCCGTATTCGTATAAAAGAATAGTGAAGATACACATATCAACCATGATGGTCATGGTAATTCCTCTTAATTCCCACGTGCAAGAATAAATCTATATTATTAGGTAAAACAGATATCTGAATAGGATTATCTGCTTTCAGGAGGGACATATGAATCTGTTTATACGGACAAGAAAAAGACTTTCAAAATTTTTAAATGCATTTTTTAAAAAGCGTCAGTCACGAATTGGTATCTACGGCCCCCCAAACGCCGGAAAAACGACGCTTTCAAACCGGATAGTACGGGACTGGACAGGAGATGCATTAGGTCCTGTCAGTGAAATACCACATGAAACCAGACGTGCACGCCGTAAAGAGGGTATCACTATCTCAAACCAGAATGGAAACACGGTAACAATTGATATTGTGGATACCCCGGGTGTAACAACAAAAATCGACTACCAGGAATTCATTGAATATGGAATGGAAAAGGATGATGCAATAAAACGTGCCCGTGAAGCTACAGAGGGGGTTGCTGAAGCAATGCACTGGCTTCGTGAAGACATAGATGGCGTCATCTATATGCTTGACGCAACACTTGACCCGTTTACCCAGGTAAATATCATGCTGGTTGGTATCATTGAGAGCAGAAATTTACCGGTACTCATTGTTGCAAATAAAATTGATCTGCCTGATGCTTCAGCTTCTGCAATCAGAAAGGCATTTCCGCAGCATCCTGTGATTCCGGTATCCGGTCTTGAAGGAAATAACATGGAAGAGCTCTATGAAAAGATGCTCGAATATTTCGGGTGATTGCAGATGATACAGGGAGTTCAGATAGACCTGATTTCTGCAGACAGGCTTGAAAGGATGACAGCGATGGAGAAGATACGTCTGATCCTTGATGATGTCATGGAAGGAAACATTGTTGTTCTGGAAAAAGGGCTAACCCCGGATGAACAGAGCAAACTTATTGAATTTACGATGCGTGAAATTACTCCGGACGGTTTTTCAGGAATCGAAATGGAAACCTATTCTCCAAAGGATGCGGGGGCTTCAGGAGGAGGACTGTTCGGAAGACTTCTGGGGAAGAAGAGTCCCGGAACACGCATGACTGTTATTGGTCCTGCTAACCAGATGAAAACGATAAAGAAGGACAAGGACCTCATAAGCGCCTGGGTATCATCACGGTGAATATAGATGGCACATAAGTGCACACAATGCGGAAGGGAGTTTCAGGACGGATCAAATGTTATTCTCAAGGGATGTCCAAGCTGTGGCGGGAAAAAATTTCTCTTCATCAGTCCACAGGATATGCACAAAGATGTGCTTGAGGAAAAAAGCATAAAACAGATCGCGGAAGAGACAAAAGAGCAGTTCCTGGAGATAAAGGAAGATAAAAAACGACCAGAGACCGCCCACACTTCCAAACAGGTGGAGATGTATGACAGAATCGAGAGTATCACGGTCATCAACCCTGGTTCCTATGAACTCAATTTAGAAAAACTCGCAGAAAGTGATGAACTGGTTATCAGAATGGGGAGTGATGACCGGTATATGGTTGATATTCATTCGATGGGGAAAATTTCTAAATCTAAACCAAAGAAAAAACCGGATAAAAAACGGTAATCTCTTTTTTGGACACTTGATATCCTTCTGCTCCTCCTGAGAAATACACTTCTGAACCTTGAATACCCGGTTCATCGTCCCGGATTCTCCCAGCTGTATGCGGAGGAGATTTACCACCCGATTCTCGCAAGGATAGATGCCTACACCATCCAATACGTGTGAATATGCAAGGAAACACTTTCGGCAGAGGGTATAATCACACAGGCAGATATTCGGAGAGATCACTTCAGGGAGTGAATCCGGTTTAAAGCATGCAAATATCAGGTTATATGACCGTTACCAATCCAAGTCTGCCCACGTAATAAATTAAAATGGATAATCAGCAGGATTGCCGATATATTCGTTCATATTTTTGAAGGTGACTGCTGTCCCTCCGCTTGTTACCTGGAACCCGTCCTTAGCAATTACCAGTCCCTCAAATGAACTTCCTTCAAATACCACTTCCCCATTCGGGGCAAATAACACACCGGTGACAATTCTGTTCCCCATGCCAGTTAGTCTAATGTCACCTGTTTTTGCAACGATGATTACATTTTCGGTAGTACTTGGTGCAGGCCAAGCATTAATGGCAGTATAGCTGTCTGCAAATATTTTGATGTTGTCAGCAAGTGCGCCGCCGGACACATATCCACGGGAAGAGTACCATGCATCACTCTTTGCAGAAGGCATCGCAACAGCAGGAATGGTAAATCCTGGTACTGATTTCATTTTTGAACATTTGTCCAGAATCGAATGGTCCATATGCGGAGGGTAACTAAACTTCCCGGTATAGAAGATATTTGCATCAGTGAGAACCGGCGTCCAGCCAAGCTCCAGATCCCCATCAATATACATAGTGCCATGAATTACCGGATCTTTCAGGTAGCAGTTGCCGTTTACATAGACATCTCCATAAATATTCCTCGCTCCATTTCCCAGATACAGATCACCATTCACATAAATTGAACCAAGAGATGCCTGAGAACCTAGTGCTGCACTGCCTCCATCCAGCTCAATGGAACCATCGACATAAATATTTGATACCGCAAGCGAGGTGCCCCCATTGAGATCATTCGTATTCAGTGTATCACCGGTGATATGAATGGTAGCTCCAGGACCGGTGACACTGTCTCCGGCAAAGAACAGCTCCTGCCCGTACACGAAGACATTCTCATCGACAACATATTGAGCAAATGCACTCACGGCCTCAGTGACAGCAATATAGGCCATCCGTTCAAAGGTATCCGTCCCATACGCATTCGTCACTGTGAGGTTCACATCGTACGTCCCGGCATCTGCATAGGTGTGCAGGGGATTTGTTGCGTCGGATGGTGGTGTGCCGTCACCAAAAGTCCACGAATAATTAAATGGTGCAGTCCCGGTAACATTTGAATTGAATTGCACAGCGAGCGGAGCATCCCCTGTCACTGGTGTCCCGATGAAAGAAACCACCGGAGGTTCACCCGGTGGAGTTGCTCCGGAAACCTCAATATATCCGGTTTTTTTCACCGAACCCGAGCCATCCGGATTGTATGCCGTCAACTGAACCGTGTACATTCCGGCTGATGTATAGGTATGCACTGGGTTCTGCACCGATGATGCCCCTCCGTCGCCAAAGCTCCACTTCCACGAATACGGATCATTCGATGAGACGTCCGTAAACCGGACCGTAAGGGGAGACAAACCGCTGGTTACATTCGCAGAGAATGCCGCTACAGGTGTCAGCCCGGTCGGTGGAATAACAGTCACACTCGTCCCGACATCCCAGAGAAGGATGCCATTTCCTTCAGGACTATAATAGATTATCTGAACAGATTCCGGAGCATCATTACCTGCAAGATCAAGCGTTAATGAATCACCAGAACCCCACACAGTCCAGTCCTGACCACCCATACTGGAACTGAAATCTCCCGTCCGGTCTATCCCGTCAACAAGAATTTGTGTTTCATTTTTCTGCAAAGTATCCCCGGAACGAAGATTGAGAACATATGTATTATTTAAGGCCAGATTATCTGTCTCGGTGATAGCAGCTTCGATGACGACCGCAGGCACTACAAACTCAGTTGGTGCTGAAAGAAGCATCACCAGAATAATTCCAAATGCAGCGACAAATATGCCAATAAGAAGAATAGAACCAAGCATTTCTGATGATGCGTTTTCATTATTTCCAGCAGGAAAATGATATGATTCTTCCTGTGGACTATTACGATTATATCTTCCCATCATCTCACCCGCATGCGTCAGATACCATCTGCTCTTGCTAAAATGACTGAATTCTCGTTGTCATTCGGACTCCATGCATTAATGACAAACATTCCGGAATCCGTTGGGCGGACATTTTGCAGAGTTATGACAGTCGCAGTCCCCGACCGGGGATCAAGTGCACCATTAATGTACAGTTCATACGTCGGGTCAAGTCTTAATGCAAGAGTAGATTCCAGATCCTCATATTCAGGAATCCAGGCGCTTTTTATTTCAACTTCATCTCGGGGATTGTTTGGAATAATTATACCATTTATCCAGACATTGACTCTCTCAAATCTAAGGCTGAAGAAGGTATTGCCCACTCCAGTGATGCTAATACGATTCCCTGCAGCATTATCCATGCCAGTACGAATGACAATTGTATCCCCGGTGTTGAAGCTCCGGGCACTGGCTTCCCCTGCAATATTAATTGTTGAATTCGGAGAGACAACCGTAAAATTAAAAAATCTGTCTTCCACAACAGCAGTCTTTTCTAACGAAGCAAAGGCAGCAATGATCTGTGAATCTTTCAGGATAGATTCAGCAACCAACTCTCCGGCCTCCGCGGGACTGGGAGTGGCTGGCACAACACCCGGAGAAAGAGTCGGCAATGGCGCAGAGGGAACATCTGCAAGATTTGTATTCGTGCCTGCATCATCAACAAATGCCGGCCGGAGAAGAATGCCATTATCATCACGGTAGACAATCCGAACATTTTCATCCAGGGGGAGAATCGTTCCGGAAGCGGTATACGAAATCGTTTCACCGACAGACCACGGCCAGCCCCCGCCACTGGTAAAATTCAGGACAGCCGGATCAACTGCGTTTCCATCAACGTAGATGCTAAAATCCCCTTGATTCAGTGAGTCCCCACCATTATGCTGGAACAAAATGGTTGTGCCCACATTCGATACCAGAACATCTACAGCAGACACTTCTTCAGCCACAGGCTGGGAAAAGAAAAATACACTGATCAGAGCCATACCGATAACGGTCAGTCCGATTAGAAGGACTCCGGCAATCGTTTCAGAGACTCCGTTCTCATCCATTGCATTCATGATACTGCAATTCATTGTCTTATCCCTCATTGAATCTCTGTTGCGACTGTCTGGAGCGTCGCAGTATAATTTGCACGGATGATCTCAGCATAGACCCCAAGAGTTGAATTACCCGTTATATCCAAAGATACCTCTTCACCACTCTTCGTCAGTGTATACCAATCTGCAGGAATACCATATCGTGCAAGAGAATCCTGAAAGAGTCTTTCCCACATCGACCGTGTTAGTGGGTTATCTGAACCAACTGCAATGGAGACATTGGTAATTGCATCATATGATTCACCAGAAATGCCATTGGAATTTAGATTCGTGTCAATCCGGACAGGTCCCTCACCACTTATCAGCTGTTCCCCATTCAACCGGATTATGGTAAAATCAACTTTAGCTGTATATCCCGCACCAGTCCCATATCGTGCGATGGTAAGCGGTGGCATAACGCGGACGGTCGAACCTGAATCCTGTTCAAGAAAGACGCCTCCCAACTGATAATAGTAATTCTGATCTATCCAGTAGTTATTATCCGACTTATATTCAAGTGAACCCGGGGCACCATCAACAATGAGCATTACCTCCCCGGTATTAGAACCAATAGTGACCGTAATTGTCTCATTCCTCTGGTTTATTCCGACAGAGCCCCCGGAAGAGAGTGGCGTCAGTAAAGCGATATCTCCCATGCCTCCCTGACTGTATCCTCCACCGGTTCCCATGTCAAGCGTCGTACTAAGAGTTGTTCCTTCCCGTGAATTTATCCAGAGGGAATCCTGAGATATTTTATATGCGGCAAATGTGTCTTTGATGTCATTCATATGGCTGATTTCATTGTCTCTTCCCTGAACCGGGACAGTATACGTCTGATACATCGCAAGAACTACTACCAGAATTCCTATCAGAAGAATAAATCCAATAACTTCTGAAAGCCCTTCATCACTCAGGAACGTCTTCATATGGCTAATATGTGAATTTTTCTACCATGACCATAAATAACTGTTTGTAACAATGAGCGCAGGATATCGGAAAATACCTATATATTGTTAATCTTGAAGAGCCAAATACTATACACAATGCAGCAACAGGAAGAAGAAACCCAGGAGCGAATACACTGGGCAGATGTCTGTGCAGCACAGGTTGATCAGGAAATACCGCACCGTATTGCCACCGGGATTACTCCATCCGGACCAATCCATATCGGCAATATGCGGGAGGTTCTGACGGGAGACCTTGTGTATAAAGCGATGACTGAACGAGGACTTTCAGCAGAACAAATTTACATTGCTGATGATTTTGATCCTTTACGCAAAGTGTATCCGTTTCTCCCGGATTCATATGCCAAATATATTGGAATGCCCCTTTGTGACATCCCCTGTCCCTGCGGTAAACATGCAAATTATGCTGAACATTTTCTTGAGCCTTTTCTCCAGTCCCTCGGTGAGATGGATGTACACCCAACCGTCCTGCGCTCAAGTGAACTGTACCGGTCAGGCAGATATACCGATGAAATCGCAACCGTGCTCAACCGTTCAGATGACATAAAAGAGATTCTGGAACGTGTATCACAAAGAACACTTCCGGATTCATGGGTCCCCTATTATCCGATATGCAGTAAATGCGGCACAATTGCAAATGCAGAAATTCTCTCCCATGACCCGGAGACGACATCAGTTACCTACCGCTGCCCCTGCGGACATGAAGGAGTATCTGATTATTCAAAAGGCGAAGGCAAACTGGTCTGGCGTGTTGACTGGCCCATGCGGTGGTATAACATGGGCATAACAGTTGAACCGTTTGGGAAAGACCACGCCGCAGCAGGCGGTTCATTCGACACCGGAAAAGAGATAGTGGAAAAAATTTTTGGTGGAGTTGCACCGTTCCCTGTCAGATATGAATGGATCAGTCTGAAAGGAAAGGGAGCAATGGCATCATCAACCGGTGTTGCCATATCCATTAATGAGATGCTGTCCATCGTTCCACCTGACGTACTTCGGTATATGATTGTCCGGACCAAACCTGAGCGGGCAATTACTTTTGACCCGGGAATGGGACTTTTAACCCTTATCGATGAATATGCACGCCTGACAGAAACGAAAGACAGTCGTGAATATGAACTCTCTATGATATCCGCTATTGCAACTGACATCCCCTTCCGCCATATGGTAACGGTAGTTCAGGTTGCACAGGACAATGACACCATTTGTGATATTCTTACCCGGAGTGGATATAATGTGGAAAACAAAGAGGCAGTGCTTGCACGTGCTGAACGTGCACGGATATGGATTGAAAAGTATGCACCTGAAATGGTGAAATTCACTGTCCAGACCGACCTGCCTCCTGCGGTATTTGCATTTACTGAGGATGACAGATACGGACTCGGTGCTCTCCTCGCACAGTATATTGCAATGGATGAATGGAAGGCTGAGACCATCCACAATGCTGTGTATAAAGTAGGAGAAGAAACCGGGGTGAGTGCAAAGAAAATATTTACTGCCCTCTACCTCGCAATTCTCGGAAAAGAACGCGGCCCCAGACTGGGATGGTTCCTTGAAGCTCTTGGAGAGGAATTTGTCACCAGGAGAATTACTGATGCGGTGAATGCCGGTGCTTAGTTCAGCCTGCAGACTTTGCCACGAAGGCGCAAAAATGGTCCTGTTTGTCACCGGACGGTGTAGCAGAACATGCTGGTACTGCCCGATTTCATCAGAGAAGAAAGGGAAAGATACCCCATATGCAAATGACCGGGTCATTTGCTCCGACGATGATATCCTGGAGGAAGCCTATTCAATGGAAGCACTGGGTGCCGGGATAACGGGTGGGGAGCCCTTTCTTGTCCCGGAACGGGTAAAACATTATTGCAGCCTCCTGAAAACAGAATTTGGAGACGCATTCAATATTCACCTGTACACCGGAATTGCTCCGAATGAAGATATTCTGCGCCCTCTCATAGGCTGTGTAGATGAAATACGGTTTCACCCCCCTGAAGAAATATGGGAACATTTTCAGGAATCACCGTTCCCGGAGTCAATCAGGACAGCAAAGAGCCTTGGATTTGAAGTCACCATTGAAATCCCTTCATTAGAGGGACTTCATTATCTCATCCCCGCTGTCGACTCTGTTGACTGGTTCAACATTAATGAACTGGAATGGAGTGAAACAAACGCAGAGGCTATGAGAGAGAAAAATCTCTCACTTGAAGACAACTACCATAATGCAGTCGAAGATGTTGAGAGGTGGGCAACAGAGATCCTTAAAAATCCCAAAGTCCATTGGTGTTCATCCAGTTTCAAAGACTCAGTACAGCTGAGAAACCGGCTGATTCGCACTGCAGAAAATACTGCACGTGAATTTGAAGAGGTCACCGATGACGGCACACTGATGTATGGCGTATGGGAATATTCCGGACAGTCCCACGATATTGAAGAAGGAATGTGGGAAGAGAGAGACGGAAATATTGAGACTGCCTGGTGGATTCTTGCAGAAAACCCGGAAAACTATCCCGGAAAAAAATATATCATCGAACGATATCCCGGCGAGGGAATAATTGTGGAGGTCATCCCACTTTGAAACCAAGAGAATTTCTCAATCAGTGCTACGAACGCCATTTGATGAAAAGTGTAACACATGTTCCTGACCATATTGCAATAATCCAGGATGGGAACCGGCGCTATGCAAAAATCCAGGGAAAAAATACCTCATTTGGGCACAGGAAAGGTGCACAGACATCAGAAGATGTTCTGGAATGGGCCCGGGAAATTGGCGTCCGGAATGTGACACTATACTCATTTTCAACAGAAAATTTTAACCGGTCAGATGAAGAACTGAATGAATTATTCTCACTCTTTATTGAAAAATTCAGAGCACTCATAGATGACCAGCGTGTTCACTCGAATAAAATCTGTCTTCAGGTTGTAGGAGATCGCAGTCGTATTCCTGAAGATCTTCTCACAACCATAGTTGAAGCCGAAGAGGCAACAAAAGACTATACACAATTTCATCTGAATATAGCTCTCGCATATGGCGGAAGAAATGAAATCGTTCGCGCATCACGGGAAATTATCGAAGATTTGAATTCCAAAAAGATTACCATCGATATGATTACCAAAGATCTTTTTGATGCAAAAATCCGTGGAGACCTGCACCTTCCCCCCGTTGATCTGATTATCCGTACCGGAAACGAGAAGAGAACCTCCAATTTCCTCCCATGGTTTGCAAATGGTTATAAATCTACGGTATACTTCTGCGCTCCGTATTGGCCCCTCTTTAGAAAGATAGACCTTTTAAGAGGTATCCGTGTGTATGACGAACGGGTAAAGAATGGCTACCTTCCAAAACGTCTTTTGCGTATCTGATAATCCCTGAGCGCCCGGAAAAAATCTATTTTTCTGAATGTCTGCCAGTTTATATCAGTGAAAAATAGTTCAGAATAAACCGACTGCCAGATCATAAAATCCATCAGATGATTATCTCCGGTTTTAATCACAAAATCCGGTTCATAATGAAACGTCAAATGAGATTCAAGCATTTGTTCATCAATATCATCCGGATCAATTCCTTTTTCTGCTATTTCACGGACAGAACGAACAATCTCTTCCCTGCCGCTCATACCCACTGCAATAATAATCTCAGGAGGCTGGGGGCCATCATGCAGTACCGATTTTCCTTCGGGTGAATAGAGAGTAACACAGACCGGACCAAAGAGATCTCTGAGTTTCGTAATTTCCTCAATCAGAGGATCCGGGAAATCGGTATCAATATGAAATATCAGGGATTTCAGACCACATTCCCTGCTCCACTTGATAACCTGAATTATTTTTTCAGGTGCATGTCGCACTTCATCTTCTGAGAGCATTATACAGATGTGACTGGGAATATCCACACATCCCCGGATCAGAATTTTCTCATAGATATAGCGAATCACGCAAAACACCTGACTTTTCAATTATATTGATATGCCCTTCATCCGGACTATTTTACAGCAGAACTTCCACCGGTACAATCATACAGCAATAAGATGAATACAGTTTTCGCATCATAGGTTATTAATATCATTTAATCCTCTCACAGATTAACCCCAAAACAGCACATCCGAAAGTGATTACAATGACCTGACCCAACACACCAGTCTTTATCAGATCATCATCATTATAGAAACTGAGTCCCCCATACTAATAGACAGGTGATTTAAAATGCTCTCATTCGTTGGACTAGGTCTGTATGACGGAGAAGATATCTCCCTTAAAGGCCTCAGAAAAATCCAGGACGCAAATCATGTTTTCCTCGAAGGATACACATCCCGCCTGATGGGCATTAAAATATGCGAGATGGAAGACCAGTACGGAAAAACAGTGACTGTTCTGGGACGCGAAGATGTTGAACAACATCCGGATAAAATTCTTGAATACGCTAAAGAAGGACCGGTTGTATTTCTTACCGGTGGGGATCCGATGGTATCTACCACCCACGCAGACCTTCGGATACGGGCGGCTGAACGCGGGATAAAAACAGAGATCATTCATTCTTCTTCAATAATCAGTGCCGTCTGCGGCCTGTCAGGATTACAGAATTACCGGTTTGGAAAATCATGCTCGGTCCCTTTTCCCGCAGAAAACTGGTTCCCTCTCGCACCGTTTGAAACAATATCGGCAAACCTTGCATTAAATCTTCATACACTTGTTTATCTGGACATTCAGTCAGAAAGATATATGTCGGTTTCTGAGGCAATCAGTCAGTTATCTGAAATGGCAAAGAGAAAAAATAAACCATTACCTGAACTCTTCATTGGCATTGCACGTGCGGGTAGCGAGAATCCAACAGTTATAGCAGGTAATGCAGAAACCCTGGTAAATGCAGATTTTGGCCCACCTCTCCATGTTCTCATTGTACCTGCCGCACTTCACCCGATAGAGGAGGATTATATCCGGACATTTGCTGGTTACCATGATTGAGAAATACGGCAAAACCTTTTTTGAAAGGGCAGAAATTGCTGAGATTCTTGTTCCGAATAATACCTGGCTTTCCAGAGCTGCAAAAGATGTTATTGAGATGTCACGGGCATATGCTTCAGACGGATTTGTTTTTCTGAGAAACAATGATGAAGTAAACGCCCTTGCATCGTTTGCCTATGGAAACGGATGGCTGGACACTGGCGTAAAAGCAGGTCTTTTAGACAGTCTTTCAACGGGCATCCCCCCATCAGGCTGCGCACAGGACATACCGGAAAACCTCTCAGAACATCTGTCAGAGAAGACGTCCAGATATGAAAGGATGCTAAGCAGTGCATTAAAATCAGTCTGCATAAATTCTGAACCGGAACTTCCCCTTTATCCGGCAGGAAAAGAACTTTGCCGAATTGCACAGCTGCATTACACTGAAGGGACAATTGAAATTCAACGTAACAATCCTGCAGATGGGTTGGCACTTCTCAGTTATGCATATGGCTGGATAGATGCAGGTGTACGCACCGGCATCCTGAAGGTGATAAAAAATCACGAATTATTCACAATTTAAAGTAAAAAGAGTTTATAGTTTGCCAGAAAACGTAAATGGTTCATCTATCCTGTGGGAATGGAGATAATTTAGTCATGGAAAGTTCACAATGGAAATGGTTGGCCCTCTCAGTTGGTTTCAGCACAATTGTACTCATTGGTGTTCTTTGGTTTACTATTGATGACGAAACAATCACCTATCTGAAGAACGTCAACTACTCATTTTTACTGTTTGCATTGTTTCTCCACATTCTTGCCTTGATGGCATGGGGTATGAGACTGAAAATGATGTCGCAATCTCTGGGGTATCATGTACCCTTTCTCCATGCACTAAACGCAGTTTTTGCAAATCTTCTGGTTGCTGCCATCACCCCTTCTCAGGCAGGAGGAGAACCGGTTAGAATTCACGAACTCTATCGGGCAGATGTACCAATAGGTGATGCAACTGCCGTTGTAATAATGGAAAGGGTTATCGACGGGATTGTACTTGGACTCATTGGCATATTAGCATTTTTCCTGCTTGTTTTCCAGGTTGCAACACTGGAGGTGAATCTTACAACACCATTGCTCCTAATATGGGTTGTGCTTATTTTCTTTATGGTTCTCTTTGTTTATTCCATCCGTCATCCTGAATTTCTGAAAAAGATTCTGTATAAAATATCAGGATGGCTTACTAAACGGTGGAAGTCAGATAAAGTGGAAAAATTAATGAGTTCCATCGATTCTGAAGTTGATAACTTTAACCGGGCACTCGCAAAATTTGTCAGCAAAGCAAAATCAGGACTGGTTTGGGGATTTGTATTTACCACCATTTACTGGACATTTGAATTTTTAATTGCATCCTTTATTCTGATGGCCATTGGATCAAAACCATTTTTCATTGAATCTTTTATTGTACAGCTTATTATTGCAATTATCATGATGGTCCCCCTTACCCCTGGAAGTTCAGGGATTGCAGAAATAACGGCCACATCTCTCTATGGCCTGTTTGTACCTTCATCGATTGTCGGAGTGTTTGTTCTTCTCTGGCGGCTTATTCTGTATTACTTCAATGTATTTGTCGGAGTACTTGCAAGCGTTCTCATTGTCAGAAGGGAGATGATATTACGACAGTTAAAACGGCTGAAACGCAATCAGAACTGACAAATACACATTTTATGAGCAAATCACATCGTTCCTTTTTATTAGAAACACTCTATTCTGACATTCTAAATACCTACTGAATTTTAACAATCAGCATGGAGAGTATCTGTTGATTTCTGCTCAGGTATTTTTGGCCAAAGCAAAAACGATCACCAATATTCAAATGTAGACTGAAAGAAAAAACCTCTGATAATCATGGTCCGGATTAGCGCTTGTATCCTGCATTCCCGGTGACACATAACTATGAGGAGAAAAAAGAGCCACCATATTAGTTTGATTGCAATTTAGTTGACATATTTTCAACATTCTGAAAATAGACAAACTCGTCATGCGTCGTACTTGACACTTCACGAGCACAGTTATTGCAATCAATTAAATTCGCCCCATTTTTAATTTTGGTCGAAATTTAGCCAGTTTGGATCTGCCTGGTTATGAATTTGCGGGAATCTAGGTTGTATCGAAATACTCAGATAATGATAATAATGCACTAAAAATCGCAATTAATTGCCCCTGAATTGGAGAAAACACTACTGAACCTGATTAAATGTTTTCTAGAATTCGTTCAATGTAAAATACAGATATTTGGAGACCGTACATATCAAAATGGTGAATGGCTTTTATAAAAACAATCCCCTCGAAGACTTACCAACGCAGAATCATTCTTAGGAATTCATAGTCATTGTATACTATACAGTTACAGAATAACTCATTACAGGCAATTACCGTGAATTATTGTTTCCAAGAGCACATGCTATTTAATATAACAGTTTTAGAACAGATATTTCATTTTTGAAGCATTTGCAGCGAAGTATGGTTCCCGAGCACTCGCGTAACTCAGTACAGCATACTACGTGAACGGGCTTAACTTCCGGGTTCGGTATGGGTCCGGGTGTTGCCCCGCTGCTATGGCCGCAAATACAGGACAAAGTGATTTGTCCTGCCTCGAAATCACTTACAGGAATTTCTAAAGCCAAGGTCCAGATTTGAACTGGAGTATAGCTGCTCTGCAGGCAGCCGCGTGGCCGCTCCGCCACCTTGGCATTCGTGTCGCCTAATACTATTATCACCACTAGGATAAATACTTTGTTTAATTATTCTAATTTCACACATATTTCGGGTTATTTTCCACGTTATTTTCCACTTAAACCAGCAAATTAACGCACACTAATAAGTTATCTTTTATCACAATCTCAAAAAATCAGATGAAATTCTCACAAACCACATTTATTCGTAACTATTCAGCCTATCAATACCTGAGGAGTGAATGGTTGGACGGCAACCAATTTCCTCAGTGCCTCAAAAACTGATTTTTTATTTTTCCTGACAGTAGAGATATATCCCCGAAATCTGCAGAACATTTCTGCACCTTCTAGCGATCTGAACGTACCGGATATCTTTTGCTGCACTTTCATCATCCTCACGTCCCGTTCTGCCAGATTATTTGTAAATGGGACCAGCGGGTTGTGCATAAACCTCAGAATATCTTCACGATATTTTTTCGGCCTTATGAGCAGGTTCAGTGGTTTTGACCGTTTCACCCGTCCCCTTTTTCCTGCGTTTTGTCGTTTATCCGGAGGCGGATTTTGTTTCATCCCTTTTTCTACAATGGAAATGTATCTACTTTCAAATCCAGATACTGTCGAAGGATCACGGTTATTTTCATCACAGACGCAGGTATGGATTCCTGCAAAGAGGTCTTTCATATTTTCTGCCCATCCCTGTCCGAAACCGTCAATTATTCCTTGTAATTCTCTCAGAATATGTGCATTGCAATAGGCATGCGTACAGTCGTATGTCGAGTAGGGTGCCCAGAAATCGTGAACCAAAACTCCATCATATTTTGGCAGAACCCCCATCTCTTTCATAGCTGTTGAGCCTCGTTTTGCATTCACTCCGTAAAGTGTCATGTTCTCATTTCCTATTGTATGCAGCCACCATCTTTTCCCATTGACCCTGAGTCCGGTTTCATCCGCATTTAATACCGGTGACAGAATCAATTCATCTTTGACGGATGCCTCAAACGGCTCAAGCAGTCGGGATGCTTCTTTCTGAATATTGAGCATCGTTGCCGAACTTAAGGTATGACCATAAATATCCCTGAAATAGGTTTCAATTTTCTTATAGGGGACAAAAAGCTCATTTTTAAGATAGATGACGGTTGTTTTAAGGTTCTCCCCAAACTGAACCGGCTGGGTAATGCCGGGTGGGAATGCTGCGGTATTTTTTTGTCCACAAACCGGACATATTTTAATTTCTGACTGATATTCAGTAACTTTTAACGGAACCTGAGGGATTTCAAATTCCTGCCTGCGCACTATTTTCTGAGGTATGACATTGTGAAGCGCATGTCCACATTTACAGGTCTCGACCTGATTTGTGATGATCTCATCCGGATGATTTGATAATTCAAGGGTACTTCCCTTGTGATTTTTCTGACCACCGGGTTTTTTGCCGCTTTTTTTCCGGAGACTCGTGGGTTTTGGTTTGTAGATATCACGTGAAGGAGGAAAACTGCTATTACGGCTGTTTTTATTCAGTTGGGCTTCGAGTTCCTCGATTCGTGCTTCAAGTTCTTCTATCTTTTTTGCCTGTTGCTGAATGAGAACGGACTGTTTCTCAACGATAGCATATAGCTCAAGAATGATATTCGTGGCACCTTCAGGATCAGTTAAAACGAAATGTAATACTTCATCCCGATCTTTAAAGGAGGTCATTAGATTTTTATTTGGGTTTATAATATATGGATCAAACGGTTTTCACCTGGGAAAAATAGTGTTGTGGGGGGTGAATAGTTACATTTATTCATCCATTTTAAATCAGATAAGTAACCTGAAAATCTTTTTTAATAATATAGATTATTCTGAGATTCAGATCTGACGTAAATTCAGTCTTCATGGAATTTTCGGACATTAAATTCCCATAAAGACCAGAAACACAAAACTATAGATATTTACAACCTCATCAACACAGAACAGAACCTTTTCCGGAATCATTGTCCAGCGAACATACGGTATGCATAACAGAACGATCTTTCCGGGATATGGAGTACAAAGGCGCATATCTACCGTAATGTGATATAACATACCGAAGAGAACGTACAGAAACAGTAAATTGATCACCATTATTCAGTTCAATATTTACTGCTCTACCGGATAATGAGCTAAATACCACTCCAGCCGTACCACACAGGTGAGCTGCACCACTATTTCGTATTGGTTCAATCCGTCCTGAACGGATACCTGCCATAACCTGATACAATTCCGGCAGCCTGACACCAAACCTGGTACCATGGATAACGACCTCAATAATACTGTTTTCGTGCCCTTCACAATCGCATATCACCCTGCGACCAGCCTGGACATATCCTGCTTTTTTCAGCATGATTCTCCCCAAAACTACCTGAATATAATGATACATAAGAGCTATCCCTGCGGACTGTGAAAGTAAATTATACTCAATCAAACTGGAGATTCACCATTCATTCCAATATGTTTATCACAAAACCAATCTGCGAATTATCCAATTAAGATCCCTGCAATGCACATTGACATTCTGAAAATCCGGTCACAGATTGTACATCAATACCTTCACTAAACAAAACAGGTCAACATCCCCTTTGAATGCAAGCAGCAAGACACTGAAGAATGTGTGCATATCTCAGGATTACCATTCTCACCCTAAAAATCCAGATTTTATTCAGGCTAACTGAAAAGGTGTTCACAAAACATCAGAATAGTCAGGATCAATTTCCCTACAGAAATGATATTACAAATGCTAAAAGTTAAAAAAAAATCCACTGTAAAAAAAAACAATACTAAAATAACCATACCATTTTCTCTAAATTCCACTCTTCCAAACTGGTTACAAACAATAAATCAGGAATATTTCTTTGAATATATTCACACCAAAAACAGAATCACCTGAGACTACCAATTAAATAATCCAGTAAAATGTGTTGTTGAATAACAGGTATTCCGGCTCAACATGTTTTTACAAAAATGATATGAACAGCATGCACATTCTTCCAGGAGGACAGCATGAGACAGACAATTAGAGAGCTCTCAAATCTTTGTATAACAATTACAGAACATAATTTCCCACACATTTGAGGACAACATGGAGATTTGAGTTCCCAAACGCTGTCGCTCTTTCCTGTAACCAGACAGACAGAGTTAAATTTACCCTTTTCATTACCGGCATACACAGCGAAAAATCATTTTCGAAAGCTTTATCACTC
>CAVXFW010000002.1:0-18705 GCA_963761105.1 uncultured Methanomicrobiaceae archaeon
TTTCTTGTCCTTATCCCGCCCGGTCTTAACCGCGAACGTGTTTATCAAAAATCGGTATAAATTTAGGTTGCTGCGAGTGCCTGGATATTGTCACAGTCGAAGACACACAGACCATCACAAGGCACTACCCCATAGTTCCAGTGCTTGGCGATGTCTGTATCAGGATAGCATCATTGTATGCATAAGTTCGCGGTCTTCTGCCAGTCCTTCTCAAATGCGACCTTGCTCTTCTCCTTGATGATCACGAACTGGCACTTGTGGAGCTGATGGGGTATTTTTTGGCTTCTCATCGAACACCGGCCCCTCAAGATCATGCGTAGCAGTCCCTCGGAAGGCGGCTGCATCAGGTTCAGCCATAAAGCTCCCCTACTGGGAATAAGATTATAAAAACTGTTTTAGGGATAGGACTGCTACGGGGGTATTATGACTTTCTAATTTCACAGGGTCACCTCCTTTTCAAGCTTCCATATTCCCTTTTCAATTAGTACCTCCGCAGTTGCTCTATAAAATGGATCAAGTGCCCTAAGCATATCAGGAGAGATGATCCTGCTGGGAACCACAGGAGAGTTCATACCTTTTGATGTAGACATCTATTCTGCACCTTGCAAGAGGTTGTCCCCGTCTGTGTTGTGATTGATTCGGGCGGGGTTATTCTTCATCTCATTATCGTTGCAGGTTTCGAGTTCACGCCTTAAGGCTTCCCTAAAACATCTTGCCAAACAGATCTTTGCTTTCTTCGCATTATCTTTTAGTTCGACCGGGATCAAAACTGTGGTTTGCGAACAAACCATTTCTTTTGTACATCGTTTCATACAATTTGCTTTACCTTACTACATTAAAAAATATAGTGCTCGCCACATTGGTTCTTGAATGCAATTCTGAGCTCATTGTGGCGAGTATTTCATTCTATGATCTGGGGTGATTTTGGATACTGGTACATATTAGAGGGTGATTTTTTTTGGCACCCCCTATGTTTGCTACTTCACTCAAACCGTTGAGATTTTTGCAAAATTGAATTTTGAGAGGTCCAGGCATTTGAAAATCATCTCTCAAAATATCTTAAATTTGGCTTAGATTTTTCAGACGAAATTGGGATTTAGATAATGAATGTTGCATTTTACCCTCAAATTTAACCCAAATAACAAATTTAATTTTTAATTTTTGGAGATATTTTGAGTATAAAGCGCCTCCATGAACCAAGCGACAAACGTAGACTCCACGGTAGTGCGCGTTTTTTGTCCCTTTTAGTGGGTTATTTTTTGATATCATGCCAGTTACAAACTGTAACAAGATTCGCACCTGAAGGATGAAGGATATCAGGGCAACCTGAGATGATACCCCCCCATTATCAAAATTTGATTATGCCCGGATGAGTGTGAATTCAAAGGGCTCTCTGGCATCCAAAAGATGAGCATGCACAAATAATACTGAAAGAGAAGATCCGCAACCTCGTTTTGGAGTGTCAGAATAACCTGTAATATGATCTTCCAACAGACTATTTTCTAAAAAGCCATAGAAATCCATCGAATTCACATTCAGTACCCTTTTCACAGACGGACTAAGTATTATTGGTGTCCATATCCATCTGCACATCGTTTTTATCAAATTGTTAAAAGTACATCCACTCTAATTTAGATATCATAAATACGATAATTTTGAGCCATAATTGGACGATTTTGTGATTTGGGAAGGGGAAAATCCCGAATGGCCGAATTTATTATCCTGACAAAATTAGAATATTCGATCACTGCAGTGGGCAGTCTTCTCAGGTTGTTGAACTCAAACTGGCATACATAGGTTATAATGAATAATTGTGCTATCATTTATCCCCAATTAAATTATAGAGGAATTTTACAAAACACAAAAAACTAACTGGTCGACATCGTACTAACACATGTAATCACCCAGACAGGAATGGGAATTATGATAGTGGAAAAGGTGGGGGGATAATGGAGTCATCCGGAGACAAACGGGCAGATGAATGGATAGCTGAAGGAAACGCTCTCAAAGATCTGCAACAATACGAGGAGGCGGTTGCGGCGTACAACCAGGCAATCGCTCTTGACTCATCTCTCTCCTCTGCCTGGTATCATAAAGGGTGTGCCCTTGATGAACTGTACTGTTATGATGAGGCACTTGAAGCTTATGATCGGTCGCTTGATATTGATCCTGATTATGCCTCTGCATTGTATAACAAAGGAAATGTTCTGTCTACACTGAAACGGTATGATGAGGCACTTGAAGCATATGATCTGGCACTCGATATCGATCATGAGATGTCAATTATATGGTTGAAAAAAGGGGTTGCCCTGTATGTGCTTCACCGATATGTTGAGGCACTTGAGGCTTATAACCGGGTGCTTGATATTGATTCTGATGACCCCTCTGCATGGTATAAAAAAGGAAATGTTCTGTATAGGATGTACCGATACGATGAAGCACTTTTTGCATATGAACAGGCGCTCAATCTTGATCCAAAATATGCCGATGCAAGATATAACAAAGGGGTTGTTCTGTATGAGCTTCACCGATATGATGAAGCACTTATTGCGTATGAGCAGGCACCCGATATTGATCTTAATGACACCACTATGTGGTGCAACAAAGGAAATGCCCTGTATCACCTGCAACGATATGATGATGCACTTGAAGCCTACAGTCTAGCCATTGCAGATGATCCCAAATCTGCCCGACTATGGTTTAAATCTGGAGAGGCTCTTCATAAACTCAACAGAAATGATGAAGCAATTGAGGCATATAATCAGGCACTCGATATCGATCATAAAATGTCATTTATATGGTTTAAAAGAGGGGTTTCCCTGTATGAGCTTGATCGATATGACGAGGCACTTGCGGCATATGATCGGGCGCTCGTTTTTGATCTAAATCATGCCTCTGCCTGGTATAACAAAGGAATTGTCCTGTATGATCTTCACCGGTATGATGAGGCACTTGAGGCATATGGCCTCGCGCTCGATATTGATCCTAATAACACCCCTGCATGGCATAACAAAGGAATTGTCCTGTATGATCTCCACCGATATGATGAGGCACTTGAGTCATATAGCCGGGCGCTCGATCTTGATCCTAAAAATGCCCCTGCATGGCGTAACAAAGGAATAATCCTGCATGATCTTCACCGATATGATGAGGCACTTGAGTCATATAGCCGGGCGCTTGATATTGATCCTAAAAATGCCCGTGCATGGTATAACAAAGGAATTAGCCTCTCTAATCTTCACCAATATGAGGAGGCACTTGAGGTATATGACCGGGCGCTCGATCTTGATCCTAAAATGGCATCTGCCTGGTATAACAAAGGAATTGCCTTGGGAAACCTGCAACGATATGAGGAGGAAATTGCGGCACTTGAGATATATGACCGGGTGATCGATACAGATCACAATAAGGCATCTGCATGGTATAACAAAGGATGTGCCTTTTCAAGCCTGCACCGATATGATGAAGCACTTGAAGCATATGACCTGGCGCTCGCTCTTGATTCAGATTACGCTTCTGCATGGTATAACAAAGGATGTGCCCTGTCAAGCCTACAAAGATATGATGAGGCACTTGAGGCCTATGACCGGGCGATTATGATTGATCCTCACAAGGTCTTTGTGTGGTATAGCAAGGGAAATGCCCTTTGTGAGCTTCATCGATATGGTGAGGCACTTGAAGCCTATAACCGGGAACTCGCAATTAATCCCTATAACGCCCGTGCATGGTATAAAAAAGAAATTTCCCTGTATAAACTTCACCGATATGATGAGGCACTTGAGGCGCATCGGATCTGGCAATCGATATAGATTCTCAGATTGGATCTCCACCCGAACGTGTTTATGAAATTATCAGGAACGCCATTCGTGTTGCTGAGATGTTGGAGGACGGTGAAGAGATTTATGTACGGGTTGAACTGTTGTGATCATCGGTTCCATTTCTTTGGCAGAATGGGGATATTGTCTGACAATTTGTCATTATTTTATGCGAATTATATCGATGGCGATGAAGAAAAACAAGAAATTGTCCTGATACATAGGGAAATTGTATCATACATTCTCAAAACCCATCCTGACTTTATGGACAATCAGTTCAGCCAGATTCTCCAGATCGTCAGGCACCTCATCCAGTCCCTCTTTGTTCAAATATGCCAGCCGTTGCGCAAAGGTCTCAGCAAGTCCTTTCACCTCTCCCTGGGCATAAGCACTGAGATCGGTAGCATACCGGTGTGCTGCGGACAAGTGACCTGTACGAAGGTTCACCAAGACAAGTTCGCCACAATATGCGGTGGACTTTTGTATATCACCGGTAGTCAGGCTCTTTTTCAGGAGGTGTGCATATTGATTATTCATCGCTTTGGATAGATCCACCTGTAGTTCATAGACAGACTTGTACCGCATCGCTGGATCTTTTTCAAGACATTTCAAAATGATTGCATCAAAGGGTGCTGCAGCAGCACTGTGGGAAGAAGGTGGCACAGGTTCTGCCTGCACGATACTCATCCCGACCTCAATGAGAGATTCACCGCCAAATGGTAATTTTCCGGTGAGCAGTTCATAGAAGATGACACCTGTCTGCCAAATATCGGTTGCAGCACTTTTTGTTTTGCTGTTGATCTGTTCAGGCGCTGCATAATGCGGAGAGAATGAGTTGGCGGTTGATGAACCTGACTGAGTCAGCACTTTAGAGAGACCCCAGTCAGAAATCTTTACTGACCCATCTGTTCCAAACAGAATGTTCTGGGGTTTAAGATCCAGGTGAATAATTCCCTGTTTATGGGCATAACGCAGACCTTCACAGATATTGAAAATAATCCACGTGGCTTCATCGGGAGGTGCAGGTTTTTGATATTCTTCAAGGGACTTTTCGCAGATGTCCATCTCAAAATAGGGTATGGGGAGAA
Source organism: uncultured Methanomicrobiaceae archaeon (assembly GCA_963761105.1). Lineage (GTDB taxonomy): Archaea > Halobacteriota > Methanomicrobia > Methanomicrobiales > Methanomicrobiaceae > Methanogenium. Next base: position 4,904 of record CAVXFW010000002.1, read on the forward strand.
TATTGTAGTCATGGACCTGCACGATATTCGGATGTTTGAATTGGGTCCAGTTCTGGATCTCATTAATAAATGTCTTACCTGTTGTCTCATTCATCGATATAGGGACTTTCACGGCATACGTTTTACCGTTATGTACTGCTCTATACACACGGGCAAACCCCCCCTCACCGATCATCTCGACATCATCATAATGGCGCCCAGCAAACAATTCTTGGGGCATTCCGCCGCTGGGGGAGTTTCCTAATCCTGAGTTGAAAGAGGGACCTGAATTGTCTTTAAATGGATTGTTGACATTTTTATAATCATAAACTGAGATTAGGATTTCGTTTTTTTCTGAAATTAGTTCACCTTTTCCATTTTTCATTTCAACATAAATTTCCAGCGGAACATTCCCTCTGAATTTAGGCCTGATCCTGACTTCGATGTTTTGTCGTTCTCCTGCCTTAATCGATACGGGGATCAATCCCTTAATATCAATGTCATCTGAGAATGATATTGTAATTTCATATGCATGGGCATCACCTTTGTTCGTGATTGAAAGCTCAGCTGCCTGCCAAGTATCATGTTCAAGTTCTGGTGGGTTGATCTCTATCTCAAGGTCAGGTTTTGAACGTGAAAATATTTTGTTCAATTCATTCATTGATCTATCGATTGATGAATAATCGTTTGTATCAAGTACCTTTTTTATGTTCTCAGGGATTAGGCATTGTTTTTCAGCTTCCTCAATTTTCGATCTGAGTCGATTATTTCGCAGAAATATTTCTAAATCCTCGATCGCTTGATCAACAGCCGAATATTTTTCAGTTTTTACAACTAATTTGATAGAATCAGGTATATTATTGTATTGCTGTTCGGCTTCAATGATTCTCTCTCTCAGGAGATCCATTCGGGCATATGCCATTTCGCCAGAAGATATTACCTTGTCATATTCCCCTGAATCAAAATAGGTTGCCAGATGGGGTAATTTTAGTTCTTGGACTAATGTTTTTGCCTCAGCAAAATCATTTTTCAGAGACTGGATTTCTGAAAAAATGGATTGAGCTTCTTCGATAGCTTTGAGAGAATTCTGATGATCAATAAGGGACAATAAATGTGAGGTATTTATTTTCACAATTACGTTCTGTTTTTTTAGTTCATTCATTTCATTTGAGACAATCTCGATAATATTTAAAGCAAAATCGTATGGATTAATCTGTGATCCTGACAAATTTTGGATGAAAGTTCCGTCAGATTTAAACTTCTGGACACGGTGATTAGAGGTATCAGCAACATAGATATTACCGGAATCATCAACAGCAACACCTTCTGGGCGATTAAAATATCCTTCTTCTGAACCCTGTGATCCCCACTTTGTGACAAAAGCACCTTCAGAAGTGAACTTTTGGATGCGGTGATTATAGGAGTCAACAACGTAGACATTTCCGGAACTATCAACAGCAACACCAACTGGTTGATAAAATTCTCCGTTGCCTGAACCCTGTGACCCCCATTTTGTGACAAAAGCACCGTCACATGTGAACTTCAGGATGCGGTGATTAGAGGTATCAGCAACATAGATATTGCTGGAATCATCAGTAGCAACACCTTCTGGGCGATTAAAATTCACGTCTTCTGAACCCTGTGATCCCCATTTTGTGATAAAAGCACCGTCAGAAGTGAACTTATGGATGCGTTGATTAGCGGTATCAGCAACACAAATATTGCCGGAATCATCAGCAGCAACACCTTCTGGGCGATTAAAATTCACGTCTTTTGAACCCTGTGATCCCCATTTTGTGATAAAAGCACCGTCAGAAGTGAACTTCTGTATGCGTTGATTGACGGTATCAGCAACATAAATATTGCTGGAACTGTCAATGGCAACACCAAATGGCATATTAAACTCCCCTTTGCATGGGCCCTTTGATCCCCACTTTTTGACAAAAGTCCCGTTAGAAGTGAACTTCTGGATGCGATTATTATAGGAGTCAACAACGTAGACCTTGCCTGAATTGTCAACAGTTATGTCAGAAGGTTTCGTAAACTCCCCGTTGCCTGAACCCTGTGACCCCCATTTCTTTAAATACACACCTTCTGATGTAAATTTCTGAATGCAGTTATTTTCTTTGTCAGCAACGTATACGTTGCCTGCACTGTCAACGGCAACACCCGAGGGATAATTCAGCTTAGTAACACTAGATGGCAGATCATTCAGGTTATTAGCACCCGGAGGCTCATTCTGCTTTGTAGCATCTGAAGGTTCAATCAGCTCAGTAATTTTATTTTTTTTTGTCCGATTCCAAAACATCCTATCACCTATTACATTAGATCCATACTTTTTGACATACTTGTAAAATCATCCGCCGTAAAAATTACCAACAAAACCCAAAAATGAGATGATGAACAATCCAATCCAAAACGTAATTTTAGTAGACATCATATCTGATTCCTCTATTGGCTCGTTCCTGTACCAATGTATACCAACGGTTTGGTCTGGGATAATCCTGCCAAATCACCTTCACCAATTTCCTTTGGTTGTGAGAAAAACGTAATTGGATAAGGAATTTCCGGGAAGTCGATCATACATTCTCAAAACCCATCCTGACTTTATGGACAATCAGTTCAGCCAGATTCTCCAGATCGTCAGGCACCTCATCCAGTCCCTCTTTGTTCATATATGCCAGCCGTTGTGCAAAGGTCTCAGCAAGTCCTTTCACCTCTACTTTTGTATAGAGACTGAGATCGGTCGCATAACGGTGTGCTGCAAGCAACTGACCGGTGCGAAGGTTCGTGAGTATTAATTCACCACAATATGCCGCAGACTTTTGCAGGTCTCCGACAGACACGCTCTCTTTCAAAAGATGTGCATATTGATCATTCATCGCTTTGGAAAGATCCACCTGCAGATCATACGCAGACTGGTACCGCTTCTCTGGGTCTTTTTCCAGACATTTCAGGATAATGGCGTCGAAGGGTGCAGCATCAGGATTATGAGAAGATGGCGGCACAGGTTCTGCCTGCACAATATTCATGCCGACTTCAATGAGAGATTCTCCGCCAAATGGCAGTTCTCCGGTCACTAGTTCATAGAAGATAACACCAACCTGCCAGATGTCAGTTGCAGCAGTCTTCGGTTTATTACTGATCTGCTCAGGGGCAGCGTAGAACGGTGTGAATGATGTTCCGGTGGATGACTTGGATTCTGTCAGTACCTTTGACAGACCCCAGTCAGCGATCCTGGGCATCCCGTCTTTTAATAGTATATTATGCGGTTTTAAGTCACGGTGAATGATCTTCAGGGAATGGGTATATCTCAGCCCTTCACATGAATTAAAGATAATCCATGCCGCTTCTTTTATATCGATCGGTTTTTCCAGTTCATTTAATGATCCGTCACAGAGTTCCATCTCGAAGTATGGCATCGGCATGATATTGTAGTCATAAATTTGCACGATATTCGGATGTTTTAGCTGTGTCCAGTTCTGCATCTCCGCAATAAAGGATTTTCCGGTCGAGGCGTCAAGGGATATTGGTATCTTGACCGCAACTTCCTTTCCATCGCTTCTTTTTGCTTTGAATACTCGTGCAAAACCCCCTTTGCCAAGGAATGAAGTGTCGGTATATTTGTTTCCAATTTCAGAGGGTATATGATTTGGAATAGATGGTTTTGGCATAAATCCAGATGCCGAATCTTTGGATGTGGATGAAATGGTGTCTCTGTTTCCTACATTGATCCAGAATTCATATGTCTTGGAATATTCTTTTTTATTTCCGTCCTGATAGACGAGGGTAATTTCAAGCGGTATATCGCCCTCGGTGATAGGTTTTATACCGATTTCCGCCAGTATTGTCTTTCCTGCTTCAATATTTTGTGGCTTTATTCTTCTGGTATCAAAATCTTCAGAGAATGAGAAACTTACTTCATATGCATGGGCATCTCCGTCATTTGTTATCTCGATTCCAACCCTGTGCCAGTTGTTGATTATCAGATCATTTTTGGGAAAATCAAGGGATAGATTCGGTTTTGCAGAATTTTTGTCAACAGAATATATATTGTCAACAGAATATCTATTGCAAGATTTGTCAACATAGTATTTATTGCCAGATTTATCAACAGAATATTTATTGCCAGATTTATCAACAGAATATTTATTGCCAGATTTGTCAACATAATATTGACCATGGTTTTCAGAAGATGTTTTTGATATAATTTTCTTTTTAGCCCCTGTTTCTGGCTTTTGACAACTGCTTCCGTTTTCTTTAGCCTCTGTTTCTGGCTTTTGACAACTGCTTCCGTTTTCTTTAGCCTTTATGAAATCAAAAAATCCCATTATTTCTCACCACATTGAAATCAGAATTACCTGATATTTTTGAATTCATCACAATTCCATTCTCTTCCCGCATTCACTGCAAAACTGTGCACCATCAGCGAGTTTACTGCCACATAACGGGCAGAAATTTCGTGCGGTCTCAGTCACGGTGCCTGCATTTTCCCCCGCTGTTCCAATCTGTGACCGGTTGACCACACTGTCCTGCACTTGTAAACCGCCTGTGGCACCGCCACCCCGTTGGTCCGGGGCATCTGCATGCAGTCCTGAATCATTGGTAATCCCGGCACGGCTCAGGATACTGTCAACAACCTGCACACCGTTGCCAAGATTCACTGAACCTCCGGATATGTTGTAGACTATCTGTTCTGCACGCTTGTTTCCATCCCCGATAAATGTGATAAACCATCGCAGACCGTTATTTTCGATGGCACTTGTTACAACATCTTGCAGACGTTTGTCATATTTGTTCCATCTGCTCTTCATAAAATGGAGAAGATATGGATTGGCAGCACCGGGCCTTTTACAGGCGTCCAGTATCATACCATCAATATACCGATAATGGACGTTCAAAAATTCAGATCCTTTCCCTTCCCCTGAGAGAAGAATGGTCATCAGTTCCTTCTTTGAAGGCAGAACGTGATACCTCTCAATAAGTTCGTACAGCAAAAGGTCATCTTCACTAAAGATATCAGCTTCAACAGGATCTTCTCTGTTTCTGCGAAAACTGATCACAAGAGTGAGAAGGGATGCCTCAAACTTTGAACGGAAGTGCAGGTCAAGCGTTTTGTCAAAAGATCCGCACTCACGGTTTTCATACCGTGAATAATTACTCCGAACTTCATTCCAGAGTCTGACACGTTCTTTATACGATCTTCTTGAAATTCCGGTGCCACTGTCAATGATGATCTCTGCCGGTTTAAGCAGATTTTCAATACAGGGAAGGTTTCCATCTCCAAACATGGCTATCAGATGACCTCACATTCAAAAGGTGTGACCTGAAATAATTGAATAAAATGGGGGAGTTGCATATAGGAATCTACCTCAAAGTTTCTGGCCGCATTCCTTGCAGAATCCTGCCGATGCGTTGTTTTCAGCTCCGCATTCAGGACATGCTCGTGTATTTTCCTGTTGCACCGGATTTACAATAACCGGCTGGCCAATACCCCCACCTGCAACGACAGTAGATCCCTGTGCCTGATGGGCACTGCCTCGTGCTGTTGCCGTGCTTCCCATTGCACCGAGAGCTTGATTCATCACATTGACCATGCGATCAGAATTCTCACCGAAATTATTCTGCATCATCTCCATGAATGCCTGCTGATCTCCAAGGCGGGCAGCGTGCATTTTTTCCATTTCAACTGAACCAAACTTCTGTTTCATTGCCTCCGCAGCAGCAACCGGATCTTTTGCATAGAGAGCAACAATCTGATCTGCATCCAAAACAGCCGCACGTTTCATCTTCTCCAGTTCAGTCAGGTGTTCAGCTGTCTTTCCCTCTGTCATGGTGAGGAGTGCTTCAGCTGAGGCATTTGTCCGTTGTGAGAGTTTTATCCCTTCAATCTCAGCCTCTTTTTCCAGATCTCTGTGCTGAAGTCCCTGGAAACCTGTCTCTCTCTGAAGTTTTGCTTCATCCATCTGCTTTTTGACGCCGAGGAGATCTTCCATCTCTTTGACATCACGAGTATGTTCCCGTTCGGCCCACTTTTCTCCGTGCTCTCTTTGGGCATCGTCAGTTTTTATTTCGTGGGCCTGCTGTCGATCATCCTGACCCAAAGTATGATCAAGTTCTGCATCAGCAGTTTCATGGCGGTGCATCTGCCGGGCCTTATCTCGGACAAGAGAGCGGATGAACTCCTTGTCGTCCCGGTTATTGTTAAGTTCTATTTTCAGATCCTGTACATCATCGGAACGGATGATTCCAACCTTTGCAAGCTCGTGAACATAGGCTTCAACGGTGTCTTCGGTCGAAAGTTTATTGATCCTGTCATTTGAGAGGAGTTGGCGAATTTTTTGCTCGGTGTCGATATCAAGCTCTGTTCCTGCGATTTTTTTCGTCCGGATGCCACGTTTCTCAATGATGTCATTCCAGTCTGTTTCATCACACCTGACAAACCTGAGGTGCTCTACGGAAAAGCCGTAACTGTTCAGTGTTGGAGCAACATGTGTCTGAACCTGCTGCTCAATCTCCTGCTTGACTGAAAGATTCCCATAGAGTTCATCCATGGTGTACTTACTCAGTGTCGCATGAACCACACTTTGAATGTCATACGTGAGATCATTCTGAAGATCACTCAGAAGAATCCGGCTCTTTCCTTTCAGGAGATTGTCGATGAATTTCTTTGAGTCAGTGTTTCTGAGTGTCAGGGTGCCATTGATGCCGACCGGAATTGAATCAGCAGTGCGGACCTGTGTCCTGTTAAGGGAGAAATCAATGGCAATGATACCATTGTCAACAAGCACAACGGATGCACGATCGTCAAGGTTTAATGGCAGATGAGTCTCAAGAAATTTCCCAATAGTATAATGTCCGGGTCTGAGATCACCTACAAATGCTCCGCCCTGGAAAAGCAGAGCACGGGTTCCTTCGGCAACAGTAACGGTTTTTTTGAGGATGCCGCGAAGATCCTCAACTTCAAATCGGCTGGCAAAATCCTCTGGTTTTCGTTTCCACTCACGGTTACGTGAGAAATCTTCCTGATTTGATCCTACTAGTTTACCAAGTAGGGATGTACGTGCATCATTTCCACATCCAGGACAGAACTTTGCATCCGCAGGAACAGATGATCCACATTTGTTGCAGGTAAAGCCCGCGGCTTTTACTCCACAGTGAGGACAGAATTTTGCATCTGCTTCAAGAGTTGTTCCACACTTCTGGCATGTTTTCTCTTCACTGTAACTCTCAGAAGACCTGTTTACAGGGATGTCATTGTCGCTTTTTGTTCCAAAAAAACCCATTTTTTCACCACTTCATGCTATTAGATAAATCTATCTCAAGACCTGGTATCGGTTGGTCTTTCAGGTTTTGAAGACCAATCACAGTACTTATAGGACGTGCGCTGATTAAATCTTCATAATTGCCGCCGTATTGAAAATAAGAATAATAATTGGGCATGTATTCTGAATCATTCAGACGTAATTCAATCATTTTACAATACCCTTTCTCTCATCTGAACGTTGCCATAACAAACTATAATAGTTGTTCTATTTATCTCCAACAATGGTGTGTTCCATCTGGTTATTCTGAGGATAAATTGCAGAACAATTTTGTTCCTGCAGAATCTGAAGAAATATTCCCCGCCCTCATTTCTGAAATCAGAGACCTGATGTATAATTCATCAGCTGAACCGGTTCCGGACGGCGAAATGTGTTCTGAAGTAATCTCAGAAAGTTCGTCTGTGAGGGCCCTTTGACCTGCAGTATTGATACTTGATTTTGCCAGCCATTCTTCCAGGGTATTTGGGTCAATGTTCTGTAGTTTCTTCCAGACACCTGAACGCTGAAGGGTTTTCTCCTGTTCTTTGATGGCAATTATGTTCGAAAGCACCTGTAAATCCCGTTCAAGGTTCAGACAGGTCTGGGCTTTCAGCTGCCATGATTCTGAGGTTGCTTTAATCCTCATCACACAGATGGATGTCCCCACAGCATCAGCGACAGTAAGAGACTCAGAAAAGAGAGTTGTGATCTGTTCTCCCAGTGCTGATTTATCGTTCTGGATAGTCTGGATTTGATATCGTAACTCTGCTTGAGCCTTCCTTAGATCCCCCAGTTTCATCGAATCAAAAGGGTTTAGGGTATGCAGTCTGGAAAAGATGCTCATTGTTGGATACTCCTGTTATTAATTATCAGATTCTGCAATGGCCTTTTCAAGATCTTTTTCTATGGAGAAGAGTCCGCCAGCTTCTTCAAGGTCAAGGGATCCTGTCTCGACACTGCTCCAGATATCAAACATCTGCTTTTCAGACTCATCAAGATCATTGTCGGAGTCTGCAATGTCCAGAGTGAAGATCTGGTTCAGATCATCAACAACACGCTCGAATCCTTTGCCTGCAAGGTTTACCTGGATAAGTGAACTTTCAAAAGCATCAGGTGAAATTCCCTGTATTTTTTCCCAGACCTGTGTTTTCTGGAGGTCTCGCTGATATTTCTTGATTACTACAAGATTTGAGATGAACATATACTGCTTATGCAGTGATATGAAGTTGCGAATTTTGAGTTTGGCTGCCATGTCCATCTGCTTCAGTTCCTGTGCCAGCATCTTTTTTTTAATAAGGTCTGCTCCGACCCCTTCTCCGAATTTTTGCTTTTTTTCGCGTTCAATTTTATCAATTTCTTTGCGAAGTCGATTGATACGGCTTTTCAGCTTGAATTCTTCTTCCTGCAGTTCTGAGATATTTAATTTCCCAATTGGGTTTCTTCGAAATCGGTCTATAATTCCCATCTTACTTCACTGATCGATTATAATCTCTGATCCATAATAAAGTTACCTCCAGAATGGAGGATATTAATTAAAGGCATTAATTTAAAACTCCATCATGGAGGCAACATTTTATAGGGCAAAGTGCATACAAATTCAACAGTAATGGAATATCTCCTTGTTGTGGATTATCACTCAGATGCTGAACGCAAACGGATTGATGCCACCATTGACCGCTGGAAAACCAGAAAAGACGTGCGCAAAGAGAAAGGTGTTGTCATCCGGGTCAGTGATGATGATATTGGAGATTTTTTGCATGATCTCTATGCACGTTTGGACAGGGGTGCCGAGGGCGTTCGCATGTACACTGCAGAAGAATGTGCCCCGGAAGTAGAGGAGATATCAAAAACGTTGCAGTATGAAACAGAGATGGAGTGCGAAACAGTCCGGCAGTTTTTGCGATATATTCTGAATAAAATAAATACCAGTACTGAGGGAATCCGTGACGGGGTGGAATCCTATACTGCCTATACCCGGAAAGGTCAGGCAGAAATAGGTCTGGTATGGGCAAAAGATTCAGGTAACACGAAGTTAACAGTTTATGTAAGTGGTTTTGGTGATGTGGTTTCGTTTGTGGCAGGACGGATTGATGAGGAGCTTACCGTGTTTCTGGGGGGAGTATGATATTTTTTAAGAAGAAGGATGATCCTCATTCAAAGTATAACGACTATATGGAACAAGGGAAGTCACAGTACAAATCGGGGCAATTTAATGATGCAGTAAAATCCTTTGAAAAAGCTTTAAAATATCAACCTGATTCAAATTGGCCCTGGAATGAGAAAGGTAATGTTTTCAGGAGGCTTGGTCGGAATGATGAGGCATTACGGTGTTATGATCGTGCCCTCTCTCTTGACACATCTCATTCATCTCCTTTCCCCTATATTGGGAAAGGCGATATTTATCGTGAGCAAAAATTATTTTCCCAAGCCCTTTCTGAATATAATAAGGCAATTAAGATTCAAAGACATCCTTGGGCTCTCAATGGAAAAGCAAAATGCCTTTATGAAACTGGTAAAAAAGATCGTGCGTTCCGATTGGCTGAAGAAGCGATACGATTGCGTCCCTCTTTTGTATATCCTTATATTTTGGAAGGGGACATCTTCTCCGATTGTGGTTCATACCGTGATGCCCTAAAAAAGTATGAGAAGGCTCTCCCCATCCTGCATCCTTCTGCTATTGATCTTCACACCTACTTATGCGATAATATACAGAACTGCCGGATGAATATTCAGAATGAGAATAATGCCCGTTCTGAGCATCGTAATATTCAGAATAAGAATGATGCCCGTTCTGAGTATCGTAATAATCAGAATAAGAATGATGCCCGTTCTGAGTATCGTAATAATCAGAATAAGAATGATGCCCGTTCTGAGCATCGTAATATTCAGAATGAGAATGATGTTCATTCTGGGTATCAGGATCACCTGAATAAGGGGAAGGCACAATACAAATTATTGCAATTTCGTGATGCTCTAAATTCTTTTGAAATCGCTTTAGAATATGAACCAGAATCAAAGTGGGCCTGGAGTTGGAAGGGAGACGCACTCAGGAGGCTTGGCCAGTTTGAAGAGGCCTTACGGTGTTATGACCGTTCCATTTCTCTTGATACATCATATCGATATATTTTCCCTTATATTGGGAAGGGGGACATTTATTGCGAACAAAAATTATTTTCCCTTGCTCTTTCTGAATATGATAAGGCAATTAGAATAAAGAATCATCCATGGGCCCTCAATGGAAAAGCACAGTGCCTGTATGAAACCGGAATAAAAGATCAGGCACTTCGGTTAGCTGAAGAAGTGATCTGGATACGTCCCTCTTATGTATTTTCTCATATTTTAGTCGGAGATATTCTCTTTGATCGTGGTTCGTACAATGAGGCCATACCAAAGTACGAGAAGGCCCTTTCGCTCCTGTATCCTGATGCTACTGATCTTCGCAGCTCTTTAAATAATAAAATCCAGCATTGTCAGGAGAATATTTCCCCTAGTCAGAAAAACGATTCTTCACCGAAAGTATCCGGCCGTGAATCAGATATTCCAACTCTCATGCATCTGCTCTCTTCAGGAAGAGATCAAGAGCGGGCAGATGCATCGTATAATCTTGATCTCTGTATAAAAGAGAAGGTGGCCGCCAATATTATGGGATATGGGCCCTTGTTTCTTCTCGAAAAATCATTGGATGATCGTGTTTCAGTTGTTCGCCGGAATGTTTTGTGGATACTTGGAAACCTCGCTTTAGGTGGTTACTCATATGAGGTGGCTGAATCAGGAATACTGAATCATGTTGCATCTCATCTCCAGGATACATCAGAGGATGTGCGAAGTGCAGCAGCATGGTCGCTTGCAGTAATTGCAGAGTCTGGGCAGGGAATGCATGTGGCTGAAACGGGGATGATTGGCCCCTGCATTAAGTTGTTAGATGATACCAACACAGAGGTCCGTGAGATGGCAGCTTTTGCTTTGGATAAAGTTGCCTTCTATGCAGGCCCTGAGCCACTTGTACGTGAAAACGCCGTTGTGGCACTTGCCAGTCATATCATGGATGCAGAAACTTCAGTTCGGGAAAAAACTCTATGGGCTCTCTGGTCTGTTGCATCCGGGGGATATTCGAACAACTTGTGTGAAACCGGGATGTTGATTACCACTCTTAAACAATGTGCTCAAAGTGAGAACCTTGAGGTTCGTAAGGCAGCGATTTCAATCATTGGTGAACTTTCAACAGCAACTGACAAATCTTTCCTTGCAAACAGGAATTTAGAACAGATTTTGCTTACCGGCATTAGCTCCCGAAGCAACCGTGTTCGGGGAGCTTCAGTCTGGGCTGTTGGGAAGTGGGTCGATGCAGGTCTTTTTCAGTCGTTAATCCAGAACGGTGTAAAAGATAAACTTCGAAATTGCTGTGATGACCAGCACCAAGTCCATGTTTTCTCTCATAGTGAGAGACGGTGGGAAAAACGATCTATTGGTGGTATTGCAGAAGGTGTTCTAAAAAAGTTTAACGCGTCCTGTTCCACGCCCGTAATGTCTCATAAAAGTGATTATCGGGAGGCATACTCTCATGCAAGAGAATTTGTCATGCACTTAAAAGGCAAAAAGCTTCTGGAAGCACGAATAACGATTGTTCATCTGGAAACGTGTGTCTCCGGACCTATTCTTACGGAAGTTCAGAAACAGCGGGATAATCTTGACTATTATCTTCAGAATGATATCGATGAAATTTCTGATAAATATTTGAAAGATGCTGTAATTTTACAAGAAATGATCCTTGCCAAAGCAATGGAATAGGTGATGAAATGACAGTGGATCTCAGTGGGTTTCTGGCAACAGAACTAAAAAATACAATACAGGAGTTTCAGACAGCACGGGCCAAATATGATGATGTGGCTGTTCGTGAAAAAGCGCATACATGTGCTGTTCTGAGCCGTCAGCTTGCCGAGCAGATTCCTTCTTTTCGAAATAAATATATTTCTGATGCAGAGAAATGGGATGCTATTGCATCAGGTAAACTATCTGACCTCACCAGAAAAAAGAGGGTGTTCGTCATCACACAAGCCAGGACGAAGACGTCCGGACAGGGATCCGGTGAAAAACCAGGGCAGAATCCAGTAAAACAGGGTTCTAAAGATGAATCTGATGGCTCATTTGATGCATCGTCACTAATATCATCCTCGTCCGTCCGGTGGGATGATATCGGTGGTCTGGATGAAGTGAAACGCTTGGTAAAAGAGACGGTGGTGATTGCCGGTCTGAAAAAACCGGATGCCATTCGTCCATGGAAAGGGATTCTTCTCTTTGGCCCGCCCGGAACCGGAAAGACAATGATTGCTGCTGCAGCGGCAGGAAGTCTGCACGCGACATTCTATGACGTGAAGGCTGACCGTGTTCTGTCCAAATATTTCGGAGAGTCATCCAAACTTGTCGCTTCACTCTATGATTCGGCCCGAAATCAGGCCCCGTCAATTGTTTTTATCGACGAATTTGATGCTCTTGGTTCAGCCAGAGGAGAGGGAAGGTGAAGCTACCCGAAAACTTCTTTCCTCACTCCTCACTGAGATGGATGGTCTGCAGGATAAAAAGACAGACCGGCTTCTTCTCACGATGGCAGCAACAAACACACCCTGGGATCTGGACCCGGCGGTTCTCTCACGGTTTCCCCGGCGGATTTATGTAACACTTCCGGATGCTGCGTCGTGTGAGGCAATCATCCGCCTCCACACGAAAGGTCTTGGGACGGTCAGCTGGATGTTGCGCACTTGCGAACCGGTGCGTGGAAAAAGTGTATTCAGGTCGGGATCGTCCAGAACCTCTGCCAGCAGGCGATATGGACGATGATTCATGAGGAGAACCCCCGCATGGATGAACTTGCCGACCTCCCGTTTGATGAACTCAGAGAGCGGGTGCTTGCCGCCCGTGATATCACCGATGATGACTTTGAAGCGGCGTTTGAGAGGATTCGGTCTCCTGTGGGAAAAGAAGATTTGAGCGTTATATGAATTGGAATAATGAATATGGAGAGGCTGGATTGTAATGGGATTTTTGGGACAATAAAAGCAGAAAAATGGGTTGACAAAGGAGATGCCTTAGCCAAGCTCCAACGATATGAAGATGCAGTTCTTGCCTACGATCGTGGACTCGACCTTGATCCAGATAACGCTCCTGCTTGGGTCAACAAAGGGTTTGCTTTGGATGAATTAGGCCGCTATGAAGATGCTGTTGATGCCTATGATCGTGCGCTTTCCCTTGCTCCTGATCGTGCCAACACTTGGTATAACAAAGGGTTTGCTCTGGATGGATTAGGCCGCTATGAAGATGCTGTTGATGCCTATGATCGTGCGCTTTCCCTTGCTCCTGATGACGCTGATACTTGGTATAACAAAGGGATTGCTCTGGATGGATTAGGCCGCTATGAAGATGCTGTTGATGCCTATGATCGTGCGCTTTCCCTTGCTCCGGATTATGTCCCTCCTGGCACAACAAAGGGATTGCTCTGAAAAAAATGGACCGTTATGAAGATGC
>CAVXFW010000003.1:0-5078 GCA_963761105.1 uncultured Methanomicrobiaceae archaeon
CTGGTTCATAGGTGGAATCTCTCCTGCACAATCATTTCCGCCGGGGAACAGAACAGGGGTGACAAAAATCCAACCTGAGCAAGGATGACTCTCACTGAATAAACAGAAGAGGATATCGAACATCTTTACCTATTGGAATACAATTTTCCCTCCCATTGATATGCCATCTCACGATATCCGGGCAGTCCGCAAAGGAAATATGCCCGATTAGCGAAGGTAACCATGAACGAAATGCGGGAGAGGCGAACTCATGAAGAGGGACACTGAGCAGAGAGGAGACATGAAGTGGGGCACGGAAAAGATGGCGGCACACTATGACGACCTTACCTCCCTGACCGTCCCTGACATGGATATCTTCTACCGTGCTGTCACCGATTTACTCCCCAAACAGAGCAAAAGGGTGCTCGAACTCGGCTGCGGCACCGGCATTCTCACCGCACGAATCCGAAAATTCCACCAAAAAGCCGCTGTCATCTGCATCGATAATTCGGCGGCAATGCTCGCAATCGCCCGGCAAAAAACGGAGCTTGATGGCGTCACTCTGATCCGGGGGGACATACGGGATCTGTGGCCAGAAGGCCCTTATGACGCTGTGGTGAGCACCTTCTGTCTCCTTGCACTTAAACCAGACGAACAGCTGAAGGTGCTCAAACGGGCATACGATGTGCTTCGGCCCGGAGGTGTCTGCATAACCGGATGTGTTGTGAGGCCCGCAACCCCCGAAGAGGAACAGCACCAGCTGGCCCGCTGGGAGACATTCATGCAGGATGCGGGCCTTGACCCGGAGGAAGTCCGGCGGCAGCGTGCATCATGGGACGGGGCACGGGCACGAATCCCCACACCGGATGGGTTCCGGGAGATGCTCAGAAATGCAGGCTTCTCTAAAATCCGGTGTCCATATCACCAGGGGTTGTACGCCGTCTTCATCGCAGAACGGTGAGACCAGTGTGCCACACACAAAAATTCCTCTCTGTTTTTAATAATTGTTCTTTTCGGATGTCGGGAAAACGGGTAGAGGGAACGGGAAAGCATACCGGTAGCAGGGAAACGAAGCACGTATCTTATCATTCGTCAATGTGAAAATATCCTATAATGATTGTGACACGGCACGAACCGTCCGTTCTTCAGGGGATGTATTACCATCGCCTGTGAATGCTGCCAGTGCGGCAACTGCTGCAGCAACATGAGGCTCGTTCATACTATCACGGAAGACCGTGGCGACTACACCTTTGTCGTCTATAATTACTATTCCGGTGATATCAAAGAAGTCCGGGTTGATGCGGACAAGATTGCCTTCTATGAGGACAGAAGCAGTCTTGAGGAATTGCCGGACGCATGCCCGTTTCTGCGGTTTGACACCGTTGGGAAGGCGTGGTGCACGGTCCATCTGACCCGCCCGGACATATGCCGGGATTACTGCTGCTGGCGGCTTCTCATTCGTGATGCACAGGGCAAACGAGCCGGGCGTGTGTTGTATCAGCGTACCTTCCTTTCGGATAATGACGAACTCGGCCAGCTCTGGGAAGAGATGAAACCGACACTAACCGGGCTGAGTGACACGGAATGGGATAAGGCGGTCATTTGTTTCCTCACGGCAGCCGGGTACCGGGTGCGGGAATAGCTGCAGAAAAGAAGAGAGACAATTTTATTGTGAGCAGGTTTTTTCATTCCAGGCATACCAGTTGTGCGCATCCGGTGCCAGTTTGGGATCATATCTCGTGGCATTTTCAAAACACGGGAGTGACTCACAATGCCTGTTCATATTCATCAGGATAATTCCCTTCAGAAACCATGCCATGCCGTATTCCGGGTCCAGTTCCAACGCTTTTTCGCAGCTTACCAGCGCTTCATCGTATTGACCCCAATTATCGTTGTAATACATACCCCGATATACCCACGCTTCGGCATTATCCGGGTCTGACAGGACCAATGTATCATAATATTCCTGACTTGCATTCACCGTTTCCATAAATTCTTTTGTCGGCATCGTATCCAAAGAAGCACTGTCATCTCCAACACAGCCGACCGACATGACACAACACAGGAATACCAATACAACAACTCCACCCTTTTCAACCATTCAGTCACCCCGGATAACAAACAGATATATGTCATGTTATATGCCCATGTCGCCATAACTTTTGTCCGTCAATCGTCCGGCTGAGAGGGGAGCTGCGGGATGACGGACACAATTACCAGGGGAATTCCCAAAATACTACACCATCTGAAAGCATCTGCAAACATCCTGACATGATAGGGTGATTTGCAATGTGTGAGGGACTTTGTGAGACTTTTTGTGACAAAACTGGCAATTTAAAGACAAATATGCAGATTTTAAATAAAAAATTAAACTATTGCAAATATATATACCAAAAATTATGATTATTATTAAGGGATACTGTGGACACACTTGAGATATTCAATACATACCAGGATGGTATACAGAAGCTGTTTCGGTCACGGCTGCTGCTGCAGATCATGATCTCTCTGGGTGAGGGGGGAAAAACCCTCACAGAGCTTCGTGAGGTAACAGGCACTACTTCGCAGACACTTCTTCCGAAGATCCGGTATCTGGAGGAAGTGCATTACATACACCACCATGACGACGCCTATCATCTGACTCCACAGGGAAACGTCATTTCGTCACAGGTAAAGGGTCAAATCAGAACCGGATATCTTTTCAGCAAAAATCCAAAATTCTGGTCATCCCACTATCTGGAAGCACTTCCCGCCCCGTTCCTGCGTGACATCGGCGACCTCTACAATTCAACGATTGTCGAAACCAGCAATACAGATATTTTTTATGTCCTTGAGTGTTTTTTCGAGATGATTGAAAACGCCGAACGAATATCTATCGTCTCCTCTTTCATGAGCCACAACCATGCGGATGCCCTCATTGCAAAGGTGAAAGAAGGTGTGCCCGTTGAGATGGTGGTGAACACCAATATCGCTGAAGAGCTCAGAAAGGAACCGTTCCTGAGTAAAATCAAACAAATCGCAGGATATAATCACTTCAGGGTCTATGTAGCACCTATTTCTCTTTCTATCGGGTTGACGGTGACCGATGCAACCCTTTCGCTCGGAATGTGCAGAAGGGATGATTTCAGATACGATATCTCAAGTGACCTCATCGGCACTGACAGCCAGGCCCTTGCCTGGGTGAGCGCCTCTTTTCGTATTATAAGGATATATCAAAAGAATTTACGATTATATGATCCTCCCTGCTCAGGACTGACTTCTTTTAAACCCCGCGAGGGGTTCCTTTATATTCAGCAGATAACTGAATATTCGTCGAACGAAGTAATGTCAAATATCGAAGTCCACGGTAAGGTATGTTCAAATTTGAGCATCCCCCCGGAAACAGTGACCTGAATCTTCGGTCATTGTTTGATATTCTTTTGTACAGCTCGTTGTATCTTTGCATTGCCGCCATTTCAATGGTTTATTTGTCTTCTGTGCTACAGGACATACCCTTGTCAGTGCCGGTGTGCCTGATCATGTTCCTTGTTACCTTTTCGGTGTACAACCTAAACCGAAAAACCGACGAGTGTGAAGATGCAATCAACCATTCCAGACGCTATGCGTTCACGAAAAAGTATGCAAAAGTTCTCATGAATTTATCCCTTGCCGCTTACGCTCTTGCGTTTCTTATCGCCGGGATGCATGGTATTGTGGCGGTGGCAATCACAGCCATTCCACTGGTGAATGGCATTCTTTACAGTATTCCTTTTTTGCCCCGCGGATTCAGGTACCGTCGCCTGAAGGATATCCCCTTTGTGAAAAACTTCATTGTAGGACTTGCATGGGCAGTTCCGGTTGCATTTCTGCCAGTGGCATGCACCGGATATTCCGCCGGGATGATGACATTTGTCATCGGACTTTTCTTCTTTCTGTTGTCATTTGTCGATTCGACGGTATTTGATATACGGGATGTAAAAGGCGACGCAGAAACGGGCGTGCAGACCATTCCTGTTATCCTTGGTATACGAAGGACCGAAATACTCCTGTCGGTGATGAACGGAGCCGGTATTGCGATTATACTCATTCTCAGCAACGGATGCCTTTCGACCATCGAAACGGCAATCATCGTTGGTATCGCGATATATGTACAGTGTTATATCGTTCTCTTTAACGGAACAAAGCGAGAGCAGGTTATGTATGATCTCGTTGCCGACGGGCAGTATCTGCTGCTTGGGGGAATGATGTACCTCTCCGTAGTATGTTTTCCATAAGAGGACGGGATTTTATCCCACCTCTTATTTCACAGCATTACGCTGTCTGTTCTGAAAAAATCGTGTGGATGCCAAAACAAGCGTGATTTTTTCTGATAGTATACATTCACAAAACTCACGTCATGTTCATCAGAATGCTGAATATTCATCGAACGAACGAATGGATACCAAAAGAGATGAGCAAAATTTTCGCCTGAAGTTCACCTCATTTCACAACGTCATATACTATCATTATCGAATGAATCGTACGTATTGCCGTTTCACTTCATTCATTCTGATCTCATACAAAACGGTAGTATCCCCCGCCACATTTCAGCCTTATCATTCAGGCTCATTCCTGCATATGCCGGAGACGTGGAGGGAAGAGACAAAATAACCAAATCCGTGTCTTCGTTTTTTGAATCTGTCAGGTCGGAAAAATACCGCTTAAACCAGTGTCCTGCACCTGTCTTCCCGTTTAAGGCAATGCAGTGAATTGAAGGATTTTCCTTCAGAAAAGCCCTTATATTGTTCGGTATGGTGTCACAGATTGAGCTGTCACTGCTGCCCTTCCGTGAACATGATTCAACCACATCCCAGATGGCAATACCCTGTTCGGTCAGAAAACTGAGCCGGACCTGATAGGGAAAATCCGTAAAATCAGGACTGAATGAGAATATCATTCCCATAATCTTCCAGAACTGATTCCGGGGATTTCCATAGTATTCTTTCTTTTCCAAAGATTGTTCACTTGGATAACTGCCCAGAATCAGTAGCATACGGATGAGATCCAGAAACCGGTGCAAGTCCTGATGCAGAATAATCATTCACCGGAAATGTTTTCTCAGCCATATCTGATAAAATAAC
>CAVXFW010000004.1:0-7135 GCA_963761105.1 uncultured Methanomicrobiaceae archaeon
ATATTTTTCACTGCAGGATTTTGATCTGTTCTGCCATCTTCCGGAGATGAGTGAATACGAGAAACGAATTCTCACAGAGCAGTCTGAGCAGTTTGTGGATGGAAAAATAAAACCTCTGTACAAAGTGCTGAGGGACGGACTGGGATGCCGCACGTCGAGGATTGGGTATGATAACCGCGACTTCAGTTATGTGCACCTCGCGTTCTTTGATACACCGGCAGAGGAGAAGGATACGTTCCTGAACATCTTCATTGGAAAACGAAACGTTCAGATTGTCACCAATACTGAGTACCCGTCCAGCATCAGGTTATTTTACCAGAATCTAAAGGAGGATCCAGAAGGATTTGATGCTCTTGTCGCAGTTCTTCCCCCTGACCAGCGGTTCACTTCGCGCCTGTATACCAAAATACCGCTCGGCCCTGTTGGATGGGATGAATATTACTTTCAGCTGGTGTTCAGGTACAGCCAGAGTCAGACGTCTGCTGCCTCCCTCATGACACGTATTGACGGGGTGCGAACCGGGTTTGAGAAGGCGATGGGAAAAGGGCTGACCACGATGGAGATTGATCCCCGGTACGGCGAGGACACAACCACCTATTATAAATCATTCTATCAGGGCCGGGATGCGAAAAAAACGCCGGAACCGGATGCATTTATGGCGCTCCGGTTTGATTACCTGATTCCGTTATCTGATATCCTGTCACTGGATCAGGATGAGATTATTGCAGAACTGATGCAGTGTGCGAGACAACTCCGTCCGTTTGTTGCGTTTGGAAACCGGTAGACCATCTGATCTTTTTCTTTTCTTTGCTTTTTTTGTTCTGTGTTCCGGGGTCTGCATTGAGTATCCAGTAGATCAGAGATGCTGACGTCAGGATAATACCTGCCTTTGCATGGTGCTCTTCCACAGAGGACGGTGGGTCGAATACCGGCAAAAATATTAAATCGTCAACCCGCATATGTTGACATATGTCATTCCTGATGACCGACCGGCAGTTTGAGTTCTGGAGGCTTCGTCGTGACGGCCTTACAAATATTCACATCGCAGAACGGTTTCATATCTCCCGGCAGGCAGTCTCAAAAGCGCTTCTCACCATGGAGGAGAAGGTTGAAAAAACGCTTATTGAGATGGCCAATGCGAACCGGATAGAGGTGGAGAGATATAGTGCGAAGACGGGTGTTCTCTTCGGGCGTTCAGTCCCATTCAATGCGGGTGCCATCGTATTCGTATCGGCAAAACACGGGGTGCAGGTCTGGTACGAACATGAAGGGGACTGCGGTTCATGCTCCCGCTACCGGGAGTGTATTGAACTACTCTGGGATTTTGCTGACGAGTTGCACGTTTCCCTGACAAAGACAGATGATCCGACACGGCTTGCGGATGAGTTGTTTGCGAAGCTCAGGGAGATGGTCTGACAATGGTTGATGAAAACGGAAGGGGTAAAAATAATATGATAAAAATTGCTGAAGTAATACGAAGACGGATGGGGTGGTGCCCGAATATGAACCTGGCATCAGGTCGTGAACAGACAAGGACATCTGAGAAGAGTTTTTTGACTGCTTCTGGCAATGCTCCACATGTGCAGAGAAAGGGAGTCGTGGATTACGGATCTACTGGAATTTCAGGTCCTCTTTTCCTTGTGGCGATTGTCGGGGTGGTGGTCGCTTTCTCTATCCTTCGTCTCGTGAATTCCTTCATCGCGGGCATTCTATTGAGTATTTTCTTACTGACTGTCGCAGCAATTATGTTTTACCTGGACCGCAACGGGAACACTGTCGATGTTACCCCGGATGCAATCTTTATTCATCGACCTTTGTTCAAACCTCATGTAATTGCAAAAGATGCTATACTGAAAACTGAAGTCAGAAACAATATACTTCGGGTCCCCTTATCTGTGTTCGCAGCAGTGATTCTTGTGATTATTGTATTCTCTACTGTTCGTATCTATAACGAATTACTTCCATTCGCTCATGATGTGACTCTTGGTCCCGTCTCACTCGGCTGGGTCGCTCTCTATCTCAGTATCGTTATTTTTTCCGTCTGCATTTTACATCGTTCTTATGTCAGGTCGCGCTATCCTCAGGTGATTGCCATCACGACGAAAACAAGTAAAATAATCGCGATGTATGTCGATGAACCATACTCTTTTACAAAAGCATGGGAGGTGCCCTGATGGCAATTTCCATGGAGTATATCAGGAAAAAACTTGGGTGGTGTCCTAATGCGGATGTCATCAGGCAATCTGGGCGTACAAAAACAGAATCGGGTTTTGAGAATGCATGGAAGAGGGATGGTCCCGAACTGGGGCCTGTCCCGGATCCTGCCGCTCCTGCGGCGACACCTCCCGGATACCAGGAAAACATGGTGTTGATCCTCATCGCGGTGGCCTGGCTCTTTCCGGTTGTGTATCAGCATGAGTTTCTCCTCCTCTTTCTTGTCGTGAGTGCCGTTGCCATGTACTCTGATGCCCAGAACATTCATGCCGGAGAGAAGTTCGAGAAGGAGACGATATTTGGTGATGTCGTCGCCTGGCGGCCGCTGACCTGGGGAGCAGCAACGCTTGTAGGCGGAATAATCATTATGGCGATCTACCTGTTCCACCGAAAAGAGATCTACAATGCAAACATGGGGACGCAGTCTTCATGAGCCTCAGATCATGGATTGAGAAACGTGCCGGGTGGTGCCCGAACTCAGGCATGCAGCAAAACCGGAGACCGGTGAGCATCATCGGGTATCCGCATCTTCCTGGCGCCCGAAACATTCCAGCGGCGGGCGGGCAGTCGATGGTTGTTGACTACCACCACATCAGCCCGAGGATCATACTGACAGGGCTACTCGCTTTTGCCGTGTTCTTCATTATCTTCGTTGTATGCTTCTTCATACCCGACTGGCGCCCTGCTTTCTATGTCCTCATGGGTCTCTCGTTCATAACGTATGCTGTAGTGAATCTCTATCTCGATATGAAACGGGCTGTATTGGAGTTCTTGCCAAATTCAATCGTCCTCCGCAGGCCTATTTTTTGGCCGCTCGTTTTTGGGAAGGATTCTGTCAGGGTTATTGAGATGAAAAAGACATCTCTTTCCGTGCCCCGCTGGGTGTTCGCTCTATTCTATCTTCTGCTGGTTTCTACGGTTTTTTTCAGTTTGACATGGGATGAGGTACTACGATGGACGAGCGGTCAGGCTGTCGGCGCTGACTTCGCGTTCCATCTACTCATTGCAATCGGCATCGTGGTGTTCCTGCTGGAACTATGCTATCGCTCCTTTGCAAGGCTGCATTTCCCCGGCTTTGTCAAGGTGACGCTGAAGCCCGGCGAGTCCCTCTCCTTCTATACGAAGCATCCTGACAAACTTGCTGCGATGCTGGGGAGAGATACGTGACCTATTTTTGGATCATACAAGGAAAGAAACAGGCTGGTCTCTTAATCATGCTTTCTTTCGAAGCGGGACATCGTTGAAACGTACGCGAAAAAGGTGAAGACAACATGAACTTTGTGAAAAAAATGAGAGTCTGGCTGGGCTGGTGCCCAAATGAATGCCCGGTGATGGCAAGTACCGGGATGACACCGGAGAGATACGCGGACGCAGTGCCGTCCGGCAGTAGCGGATTGCGGAACACCGATCTCAGCTGGTGGAACCGGTACCGCAATCGGGTAATGGTGATGGCAGTCAATCTGACGGTTGTTACCATTGCACTGTTTCTCCTGTTGGATGATTCATCGGGTGATATCCGGAAGGGGATTGTCCTCGGAGGTATCATCGGAATCTCGACAGGTCTTGTGACATTGTGGCATTCCTGGAAGCGGTATGACAGAATTGATGCCGGGGAATTCATTGCCGTTCATGAAACAACAAAACAGAGGATGATTCGCTATGGCGGTATTCTCATTCTTTCATTTGCTGTTATTGCCTGGATAGTATTCCAGATGTTCAATGGGGCCACCCATCTGATTCTTGCCACAGGGGTGGGCCTCTGCACCGTCATCTGGGTTGTATACTTCACTGTGTTTGTCTGGGAGAGGCGCCGTCACAAGGTGGTTATCGCGGATAAGTGGTCTATGTACGCAATTGATTTGGAATAATGGTGCTGATTGTGCTGCATAACCCATGATTGAAGCTGAGTTGTTCGTTCCTTCCAAAGTGGTAAGAAATAGATTGCCATCATTTTTGCCTGTTCCATCATACCGGAATCCTTGTATCCTATTTCCTTTATTTATGGCTGGAACAGTCAGGATATTTCTCTGAATATCTGTTCATCATATGGACTCTTCGGACTATTTCAAACCGTTATTTTTCCATTAAGAGAATTATTCCTCCTGTTTTCGGGGCAATAAGATCATACACCCCCACCAGAAACAACCCGATGATACCGCTTATGACGATGACTGCACCAAGCCACAAAATGATGGTATCAATGTCGAAGTACTGAACATATCCTCCATACATGGTTTGAAGGAACAGCATATTCCCTCTGATGATGAAAAAATACAGGAAGAGACTGCAAAGAGACAAAATAATGGCAATACCGGAGATGATTCCGGTGAACATTTTTACCAATGATACGGTATTGATGTGCGTGATTTCGAGGGAATCTATGTTGATTACCTGTTTCTTTTTCTCCATGACTGTCACCGCATTACACAGCTGAACTATCTGCACGTATGAATAAAATATTCAGAAATAAATCGAATTTCCGAAGATAGCAAATCCGCCGTCTGCCGTCTGAATGATTGATACAACGTATCGATCATTCCCGATATTAAACGATTTGTCCCATGTGACCGCCCCGTCATTGTTGAGCCTGACGATCTGGAGGGAAGAGCCGCGATGGCCAGACTCATGCAGTTCGTTATATTGTGGGTTAGAATACCCGGCATATGTATATCCGCCGTCTTCAGTCGCGACGATGAACCGGGAGACCTGCACCAGCCGTTCCCCTATCTCTTCGCCGTCCGCAGAGAGGGAGACTTCGTTTGTCTCCGTGATCCACCTGTACTCCCGGTTCACCTCAACTTCTTGCGTGGTGCCATAGATCAGGTCATATGTGCCTGCGGGGGAGAGACGGACGATGTAGAGGCTGGTGGGTAATTCGGTCGGAAACGTCCTGTTCCATACGCTGTCTCCTTCGGCATTGAGTTGGGCGACCCACGCACCGGCGTCGCAGGTCCCTCCGGTGACAAAGCCTCCCGTGGATGCTGTGATTATCGTACTGGCGCTCCGGTCCGGAGCAAATGCTGTTTCCCATACTATTGTTCCATCCTCGTCAAGCCTGACGGACCGATTGTTCCCCGCTACGGCATACCCTCCATCCGGTGCCCTGACCAGCATCCACCGCTGCCCTCGTTTACTTTCGCCACCGATCGGTGTGTTCCAGAGGGCATTTCCACTTACATTCATCCGTGTCAGAACTCCCGAATGTCTGGCGACGGCATAGCCGCCACCCGGAGCCTCGACAAGTGATTGACCCCATTCCGGTGTTGTATCAATGGCTATATCTGATACAGCCTCACCCCTTGCATCAAAGGTAAAAATGCGGGGGATTGGACCCTCCCGTGCCTACGACTGTGTACCCGTCATCATATGTCTGGATAATCGCTGCCCCGGTTATTTTTGGGTCGCCATCAATGATCGTGGTCCACTGCTGGTTCCCGTCTGCATCGACTTTGAGGATCCAGACGCCAGTTATTAGACTTCTATCGCCGTAAGTTCCCTTATTGATACATCCAGCGGTGAATAGTATGGTTAGTATGAAAAGAATGATGATGATCACGGTGGCAGTATTTCTTATTCTTCGCTGATCCAGACTCGGCATTCTTTAAATCCTTGTTCTTTTGGTATACATTAGTACGTTCGCCAAATATTCAGTTATCTGATGAATATAAAGAAAAATCGTATGGGGTTCGGAGATAGCCACTCCGGGGAATTGGGAGGAATCAGATGATCGTAAACTATTCTGATATTTCCCGATAATACGAAAAGAGGCGCTTGCCCCATGCAGGGCCGGATTGTCGGTGGCGATGAGATCGCTTGAGATATCGTACATTGAAATCATCATTCCTGCAGAGGCCGAAGGAGAGGATTGCATCGGTCACCGTAAGCCCGATATACAGGGGGATTGGTGCCACATATACTTTGAAGTGATCATACTCTTCAACCTCTTTGATCTTACTCAGAAACGGTTCTCTTCTGAGCTCTTCAGCAATCTCGGTGTTCACCACCATCTCCACGGGCACTCCTTCTTTCACCTTTTTAATGAGGGCGTCCGCATGGTTGTGGCTCATGAAAGTGGAGACGACAGATATCTGTTCTGCGTCTTCAATCATCTCGAAGAAACGTTCGAGAACAGAGAAGATGTCCGTATTGCTGGTTTCAACAATCGTGGCATTGCAGAGGTCGCCGATGTCACGCAGGAATGGGGCCGGAAGTGCTTCGAGATAGTGTGACGACCAGAATTTTTGATCCTTGCTGAACAGGTACCCTGTTCTGATGTGCACCAGTACCTGTGAGGAAATGACCGTTCCCTGGGGGGTCAGGTGATAGGCGTCGTCATGGTAGTGGATGTAGTGCCCTCCCTCCAGAAACCGGATCTTCGGGATGAGTGTCTGTGAAGTGGTGTCTGTCACTTCACGAAGATTTGAGAGGGTTTTTCCCCCTCCCCCAGTGAGATTAAGATCTGCAACAGTAGCCGTGACCGGAACAGCTTCTGGGTACCCACCTGGTCTGTATTGAAAATCTCAAGGGCATCCACAGTATTCATTATTGTAAAAATCTCCAGAGCATATATACTATAACCATTTTAATTTTCTTTTCAATCTCTGTTAATATGTCATTAATCTGATGAATTTACCACAACAGGGCTCAGTCCTCTTCCCGTATATTGCATTCAATTGGTCTTGTCAGGAGAACCCTCACTGTGAACCTGGTATTATCGGAAAGATCTCCCTTTCAAACATCCTGAGTCCCGGTTTCTGGTTTCGTTGTCCGTAAATGGCTAATCTCCCATACACCATAACGGAACTATCTGGATCTATCCTTTGTTGCAATCCGGATCCCTCTGGCAGAATTGCCATTCTGAGGACAATATTGAAAAAAAGATTAATTTCTGCAAGATTCAGGTGTACTGTTCAGCCGCCTT
>CAVXFW010000005.1:0-214672 GCA_963761105.1 uncultured Methanomicrobiaceae archaeon
GGAATAATCGTAATCCACGTATGGTATCCTAAAAGGAACGGAGCAGCCCGCAAACCTCACTTCGATACAAAAATACATACATATCAGGTGTCATATTCACTCTTATTTATGGAACAGTGCCGCTCCTTTCACTGGGACGTCCTCCTCATCGTCAGCCTGGTTGTATTCATCCTGGTCATTGACACCACCACCATGGAAGTCTCCATCAGCGCCCTTATGAATGACCTGAACACCGATGCCTCAACCATCCAGACCATCATCACCATCTATACTCTGGTGAAGGCTGCCTTCATGCTGATCGGGGCAAAACTCCAGGACTTCATCGGGAGGAAGAAAACGTTCATGGCAGGTGCTGCGATTTATGGCGTCGGGACTTTCATGGCTGCAATCAGCCAGAACGCAGTCATGCTCCTCGCAGGCTGGTCGATACTTGAAGGGATTGGTACGGTGCTGATGCTCCCGGCAACGGTAACATTCATTACCGGGACCTACGAGGGGAAAGAACGTGCTTTTGCCTTCGGTGTCTGGGGCGGGATGGCCGCACTGGCCAGTATTGTCGGCCTTATTTTCGGCGGATATCTGACCACTTTCTACACCTGGCGGTGGGTTTTTGCCCTCGAACTGGTCGTCCTTCTCATTATCTTTGCTCTCCATCGTATGCTGAAGGAGACCCGCCCGACAGCATCCTGGAAGAGTTTTGATTTTGGTGGTTCGCTCCTCTCGGTTCTCGGCCTCATTACCCTGGTTTTTGGAATACTCCTGATCAAAGAGCCGGCAGAATGGGTGTTCGTCCCCTTCCTCATCACCGGAGGAATAATCCTTCTTTTCGGGTTTTACTGCTGGGAAAGGCGGCAGATCAGGAAGGCAAAAGGTATCCTGGTAGATGTGACTATCATTCCTGAACGTTCCTTTTTTGCCGGGAATGTTGTCGCCGTCGGCCAGAAACTGATTACTGCCGGTTTTCTCTTCATCTTCCCGTTGTTCTACGAGATGGTCACGGGTGCAAGCGCGTATGAAACCGGCCTCGCCATTCTGCCCATGTCCCTTGCGATTTTCGTCTTCTCCATCCTCGGCGCCCGGCTCGCATCGTGGTTCGAACCAAAATACGTTCTCCTGAGTGGAATTGCCCTCACCGGAGCAGGACTGGCAGGCCTCAGGGATGTCTTTTCCCTCACCACCACCGCCCATGACATCATCCCCGGAAGTATTCTGTTTGGGATTGGACTTGGCATCGTCCTTTCCCAGGTGACCAACCTCACCCTCTCCTCGATCCGGAGCGAGCGCCAGACCGATGCGTCAGGTATCTATAACACCACCAGGCAGCTGGGAAGCTCTCTGGGAACGGCAGTTATCGGGATCGCCCTCACCCTTGGTTTCGCCCACGGGCTGCTTTCCGGTAACACATCGCCCCTTCCTCCTGACCATGCTCAGTGGTCAGCCCTTATAAGCGATGCAGCGGTCAACCAGGGGATGGGATGGGGGTTCGTGGTGATGATCGTGGTCGTCATCGGCATGTTTATCGCAGGCCTGTTTATCCGGAAGACGGGGAAGATTGTATGAGACGGTGAAGGGAGAGGATACGAAAACGTAGGGAAAGAGACCGTATCTTCAGGATTGACCTTGCCTGACTGAACTAAAAAAATGAAGGACGGGTTGAGGCCACGCGGCCGATGGCTACCCCCGGACTACGTCGTCGTATGTGTCGTTGTTGCGGTGGGACCCACTGTCCGCACTGCCGGCGGGTGAATCTGAGGGGAGATTGTGCCGGGAAGGGTTCGATGTTCATCTTTACCCTCCCTGCTGTCAAGTGACATCACCTGCGGCAAAGAGGCATTATTGAATGGTAGTTTTTCAGATTTTTTCCATCCCTGAATCATCTCCTTTCCATGAGCATTCATCGTAAAAGGAGTCCCGTTCATGGCATTCTGCTTCAGATAATGCAGTGTCCCTTTTGATAAACCCCATATCCTTCGATTCCTTGTAGGACAGAGCAAGAATCTTCTTCCTCATCTCGCATTTTTGGTTTGGGTTATACCGAAGGCAAAAATGCCGCTCCTGTAAGATCATTCCACCGAATCGGTTCCCCCTAATATCAATGTCTCTGCCAATGGACGTGCCTATCACGAAAATAGAGTGTATATGAAAGTATGAGAGATCGTTAGGCTGATCCATACTGGTTCAACAATTCAGTTTCATCAAATCCCGGACTTTGTTCATCTCGTGAAGACCATTTTTCAGATTATAGCAGTAGTCATTCGACTGCACAAGTAATTGCAAAGTTAACTATTTATTGATTGAATGATCACGCAAATAATTGCATCTATAACTATTCTGCCTGGCAATTAAGACAGCAGAATGGCAGAAATCTGAATTACATGGTTATTATGACCAAATATCACAATGGTGAATTTATGCCATCATTTTAAAAATATATTCAATACAAAAATTGCATAGCTATATTCGTTTAATTAGTCCTTAAAAGAAAAATAAAAAAAATATTTGAAATTCCAGGCGGCTCACTTCATCTTTTTCTCGAGCTTCTTGAGCTTCTTCTTTGCGGCCTGGCTGCCACCAGCCGCCTGCTTCGAGAGATCTTCTGCTTTGGCCACTTTCGCTTTGTTCTTCTTCCCCAATTCTTTTTTACTCAATGCCATACAGATAAATCTCCTAGCCTTTGCCGTGTTCTATTTATCTTTTTCCCTTCTTATAAACCTGTATCGTTGTACCAGCCTGAAAAAACTTTGAATAAACGAAAAGCTGACCTACTCGACTGCTCTTTTACCATTTTTAACCCAGCCGCGGTTGTTTTCGGGTATCAGCTTCTCCCCGGACAAGATGCTGCAGGGCCGCTTTTTCTCCTACGGGGATGTTCAACGCTACCGGCCGGGCGTCAACCACCACCAGATCCCGGTCAATCAACCGAAACATGCCCATGCATCCCACCGCGACGGCCGGATGCGGGTGGACGGAAACCACGGGTCAGCCGTTGGCTACGAGCCGAACAGCTTCGGTGAGTGGCAGGAGCAGCCCGGGTACACAGGGACCCGCCACTCGAGCTCTCCGGCGCAGCGGCAGCCTGGAATTTCCGCGAGGACGACTCGGATTATTATACCCGGCCGGGCAAACTCTTCCGGCTGATAAGCACGGCGCAGCAGAAGGTGCTGTGTGAAAATACCGGCCGTGCCATGGGCGATGCACCCGAGTTCATAAAGATACGGCATATAGGAAACTGCCTGAAGGCCGACCCGGCCTATGGCAGGGGTGTTGCAGATGCACTTGGTATCCCGCTTGACAAAGGTGTTGTGACCGGTTTTGAGCGGTTTTGTGCCGCTCCCCTTTTTTACCAGGAAAAACGTACCCGGTCTTTTTCGTGTCCCGCACGATATCAGTCTGCCCTGACCCGAAATTCCGGCCCACGGCCATCCGTACCAGGGTCTGGTGTATCCCCTCCCTCTTTTGCGACAAACGCTGCAGAGACACTGCTACCCTTCGCCGGGAGAGGATATCAGGGACTCCTTTATCCGGCGGTGAAAGAACATCAGCGTGGACAAGTGAGCCAGTCGCGGCGGAGCGGATGCCGGGGTGCCCGAAGAAGTCACCCTCCGTGCGGCTACCGGGTTCGGGTATACGGGGGGCGCCTGCGGGGCGGTTTCGGGTTCAGTCCTCTTCATCGGGCTTCCTGTTCGGGAGCACCGGGCCTGATGGAAAAGAGGCGAAGGAACGGGCCTCCATCTCACCCGGGAGTTCATCTTCCGCTTTACCCGGAAGAACGGCACAGTTTCCTGCACCGGGCTCCCCGGCTGTGACCTCTCGACCGATGAAGGGCTGGCACGAGTCCGCGGGCAGGGCCTCACCCGGGAAGGGGCGGTAACCGTAGCGCCCGCCGCAGGTCGGCTGTGTTGAGGTTCTTCGCCGCCATCGCCCGCTTCTCGATGACGTGCCAGGAGAGGAACGCGAGAGCGAACGTCGCGAGGAACGAGAGCCCGAAGAGTGCCGGAAGGGAGAGCATGTTTCCTGTGGCCTGGATGAGGGTCTGCTGGATCGGGTAATGGTAGATGTAGATGCCGTAGGAGAAGTCCCCAGCTCTGCCGAAGGTGTTCAGGAACGGGACCGGGAGATGGGCGGCGTAGAGGGTGAGGTAGGGAATGCAGACCACGCCGGCGACTGCCGAGTAGGGCGTCAGGGCTGATACGCCGAGCACCAGGAGCAGCGCTCCGGCGACGGCCGGCCGGTAGGTGATCCGCTTCCGGTGGATGTAGAGGTAAGCTCCGATCAGGAAGTAAAGGGTATACCGGACCTTCGCCATCCGGGGGTCGTCGAACCAGACGATCCAGATCAGGGCGTTTATGGCGGCGACGGCGGGGATGGCGCCCCAACGCCGCAGGAGTCCGGCAATACCCAGGGTCGCGACGACCCCGTACATCACGACCTCGACAGGTATCGTCCAGAGCGGGCCGTTGACGTAGGTCCACGGATTTACCTGGAAGAGGCCAATGGCTGACCCGTTCTCGAAGAACGGGATCGTGGCAAGTCCTGCCGGAGAAAAAAGGGCGCTGAAGTATTCTCCCACCGGAAGTGTCGTCATCAGCGGGCCGATGACGAAGAGCGTGAAAAGGATCTCGGGGATGAGGGCTGGAACGACCCGGAGGAACCGTTTCCAGGCAAACCGGCTCGCTGATGCGGTCGATTCCCAGCTTGAGGTTATCAGGTAACCGCTGGTGACGAGGAGGGCGGCAAGCGCTGCCTGCCCCACGAGTAAGACCGGATCGGAGAGCCCGATCCCGACAAAATCGAGCCTGAGCACGTAGGCATGCGTGACGACGATCGCCACTGCCGCGGCGAACCGTAGGAAATCAAAGTTGTTTGAGAACCGGTCCACACTGCGGGGGGCATTCCTGCCCTCCGGGACGGCCCCCAGGTGTTGTGTGGTCATAGCAGTCAGGATAACTTCTTAACTGTCCTCCGGCAGTTTTTATATAATTAGTCAAATGATTCTTCCCCATGGACCTGTTCTTTGTCACCACGTTCGCTGCAGTTGCCCTGCCCGAGATCGCCGTCCCGCTCGCGCTCGACTACTGGATCGTCAAACAATTCGGCGTCTCGTGGCGTGTCTTCCTTCCCGGCACCCTCTTTTCTTCATCGCCGTGCAGGTCATCCACATCCCGCTCGTCCTCGTGACACAGAACCCGCTTTACCTCGCTCTCCTGCCGTTCAGGAGAACAACGGCCCTTGCCGGCCTCGCCGTCTGCCTCGGCCTCATGGCTCATTGAGGAGGTCGGCCGCTACCTCGTCTATCGTTACGTCTTCCGGCAGCAGGAGATCCCCTTCACCCGCGAGAACGGCTTCCGGTTCGGGGCCGGGGAGGAGAATTGTTACCGGTACGGTGTCTGCTGTTGCTCTAAAAGTCATCGTCATCTTTGCCATAAACATGATTCGGGTTCATTCCCTCATTAAATCGGCTGATGGAACCGGATAACCGAAGAAGCTGCTGTCTCTCCTAAAGGGAGACCTGAAAACAGTTGGATAAGATTTCAAGAGGATTGCAAATGGAGTCCGTTCAGGGACTACAGATAAACGTTTTTCTCTTCGATAATGTCTGGTCGAATTAAGGAAAAAACGGGTGGATTTTGAGATACACTCTTTTATGCATGGCATTGCCAAGTCATATGGTGTTTTTTCTCAGAGGTCCCTACAATATGAATGCCACAATGGCAATAATAATAAAGATTATTATGAGCCATTTTGCAACACCCATGGAAAACCCTGCGATACCCCGTGCACC
This sequence comes from uncultured Methanomicrobiaceae archaeon, assembly GCA_963761105.1. GTDB lineage: Archaea > Halobacteriota > Methanomicrobia > Methanomicrobiales > Methanomicrobiaceae > Methanogenium. The sequence goes on from CAVXFW010000005.1 coordinate 5,783, forward strand.
CAGTATATAGGCGACTAACGCCAATACAAGGAATAATACTGCCAGTTCAATAATCATTTTTCACTTCCTTTAGTTTTCAGTTTAGATTCGGCCTTGTGTGTCGCGATTTTCGCATCGGAAACGACTTTGTGTACACTGATTTTCATATCACCTGATACCTCATAAAACCTGATACCTCATAAAACCTGATACTTCACAACACCTGATACTTCACAACACCTGATACTTCACAACACCTGATACTTCATCCGCCTTTTCTCTTGCAGCTTTAAAGATGTTCCCGGTGCGACCTTTTCATTACCATATGCTGCATTTACAGCCATGCGTATGTCATCGGCAACGTTATGGGCTTTTACCTTGGACCATCTTTCATTTATGTTTTTCGCGCCCCCGACTGATGTGATTCCTTATACCGGAATCAGACCCCCTTGTTGTTATAGTCTCGCACAATACTTTTATTAATTATCATGTTAAGTATAAACTATGTCTAGGTCAGAGCAGATCACTATTGAAAGACATCTAACACCTGAAGCAGTTTCTGGGTTTTCATCCCAGAACTTCTCCCATAGAGCAGATCACTATTGAAAGACATCTAACACCTGAAGGCATCAATCTTCGAATCAAATCCCTGGAAAAAGATACAAAGGTCTTGAAAAGATTATATTTTATAAAGTATCGATATGAAGGGGATGATGTGGAAGAAGCAGTTCAATTAGTTTGTGTTTCACACAATACGGCCTATATCTGGCAAAGAAGATGGAATGAGTTTGGTTACAAAGGTTTAATTCCGAAATATGCTGGTGGCAAACCTTCAAAACTTTCAGATTGCCAAAAAGAACAATTGGAAAAGAGGCTTAGGGAGCAAGATAATTGGACTACAAATGAAGTTAGGAATTTATTTTTTGATGAATTTAAAGTTGAATACTCCTTAAAACAGATCCGAATGATCTTGAAAAAATGTGGAATGAAATATGCGAAACCATACCCTCATGATTTTAGAAAGCCAACGAATGCCGAAGAGGTTTTAAAAAAACTTGGGCGAGATCGATAAAGATTCAGTAATTGGTTTTTTTGATGAATTCTCTCCTCAAACAACAGCAAATACTCAAAGACTTTGGTCTTTTTCAAAACCAACTATAATAAAAAACACAACTCGAATGAAGGCAAATACAGTCGGTTTTTATCCAATTAACGGCAATCCTGTGATTGATTTTAAAGAGCATTCAAAAAAAGAAGATGTTTGTGAATTTTTACATAAGATTCAGGAGTCAAATCCCGGTAAACAAATTGTTCTTATTCTTGATAATTTCAAATCTCATCGGGCGAAACATACTATTGAAACTGCAGATGAAATTGGATTAGAACTTATTTTCCTGCCACCATATTCTCCTGATCTAAATCCAATTGAATTCATTTGGAAAAGTATCAAGAGAATTATCTCAAGAGAATTCATTAAAGATCTGACTTATCTGAGATGTTTAATAGAACAAAAATTCTTAGAGTTTGCATCAGGTTTGGGATATGCAAACAGGTGGGTAATGAAGTTTATTGAGGAGGAACATAATCAATAATAGTTAGGTTCCTGACTATAATCACATATACAAGTTTTGATGACTGGTGAATGCAACGCGTATATCAGAAGAATCAACGAAAGAGCGGCAGGATATTGGTATCGGTAATTCCCGTCCTGAGAACAGAAGCGATTGCACTACCTGATACCTTCATTTTCTATAGGAAATACTGATTCCGACAACATGTCATATCAAATCAGATTACCTGATATGAGATATTTTTAAAGGGAATTGCCATAAGACGACAAAAAGAGCGGTCCTCTTTCTTTGTTATTTTTGCAAATATGCCGGGAAAAATAATCTGCTCTCTTCTCAGACGCTTCATCCGGGATGGCGGGGATGTACACCGGTTCAATGAGAAGGGCTTTAACGAAATAGATACAGGTTGGTTGCACTATCTCTTTGTGCTCTTCGTTCTCCGCCCCGGTCAGCTTCATCGCAGTATTGAGTGCAGGCGGAAATACCATTATTCCCGGAAATTATCGGTTTTCGATCAATTACCGGTCCTGACCGCAAAAAAGAGAGAAAAATCAATCATTTCCGGATTGTTTATCCCAGAATTCTTCAGCCTCAGTCTCCATTTTTTCGAGCCTTTCGTAATAGTCGGGAAATTCGTTCAGATGAGCAAGGGCAATCTTCCCTGTCATCAGGGGATCGTCATTTGTCACGTTTGTGCTGGGATCAATGAGCCCGTGTTCAAGCTCCACGTTCAATCCCGCCGTAAATTCATCGACGGAAAATTTATCCCATTTGATTCCGAGTTTTTCCCCGATCTCCTTTCCTTCGGCATTTGTGAATGTCTTTTTTCCGCTCATAGGACCTACCAGTTTTTTAAGATGCGATTATTGTATGATATACCTATTGCCTCCAGACCACCCGATCAAAAGGAAGAAACAAATGAGACCGTGTTTGAAACTGATGAGGGTGTTTTTTGAACAGAGCTACACGCCCCCCACTCATAGGATTCAGTGATATCCGGCTTCGCCCCCGGGAACTGAACAATCCCTTTTTCCACCCGGAAAAAAAGTGACATCCTTTTTGCCCTGGTTGCCCGGAACACAGAATAAAAGAAGAGAATGGCCTCTTCTCAGACCAGCTTCACCGCGGTTCCATACGCCAGGAGCTCTGCTGCCCCGGCGGTCGTTTGGGAGGTTGCGAACCGGACGTTGACGACGGCGTCGGCATTTATCCGCTGTGCGTCGTTTACCATCCGGTTTATTGACTCACGGCGGGCATCGGAGAGCATCTCGGTGTACTCCTGGAGTTCACCGCCGACGACACTTTTCAGACCCGACATGATATCCTTGCCAAGGTGCTTTGAACGGACGGTGTTTCCCGAAACGATGCCGAGAATCTCGTATTCATGTCCGGGTATCTGTTCTGTTGTAGTAATGATCATTTCTTTTTAACCTCAAAAGAGAGCCTCTTCGATGACGTCTTCCCTCTTGCGGAAGATGATGAGCACAGCCCCGACAACGAGGAGCGAAACTCCGTTAAAGAGGAAAAAGACCGGGATGACCGTAAGCGATAAGGCGGAAAGCACAAGCCCCGCCGCCAGCAACAGTACTCCCCATGTGATTTGGCTCTGCATTGATCAGGTATCAGATGGGCGGGTCAATAAACCTTTCAGGAGGCAATCACATCGCCCGTTCGGGCCACCTCCCCACATTGCACCCGCTTCGGGTCAGTGGCAACCCCTGCACAGGACTGATAGAGAAGCATGGAGTAGTGAACAGATGCTCTACTATGTTAAACAGGCACGGTTTATTCATCCGGGGATGCGGCAAGAATTTTTTACTCAAAGATCAGCAGGATAAAACCATGGATCTCTTTGAAATGACAGGGAAACGGGTGCTCCTTTCGTTTCACCCTCTTGCATGGACAGAATACTGCGCCGCCCGGATAACGTCGCTCGAAGATAATCTGGAGCATTTTGAACGTATGAATACAGTCGCGGTTGGCATAAGCGTCGATTCCCTCCCCTGTAAACGGGCGTGGGCAGAAACCCTCGGCATCACCACAACGCCGTTTCTCAGTGATTTCTGGCCTCATGGGGAGGTTGCCCGGCAGTACGGCATCTTCCGTGAAGCAAATGGCTTTTCCGAACGGGCAACGGTCATCATTGATGAAGACGGAACGGTCGCACGGGTGAAAATATACCCTGTTCATTCGGTACCTGATATCGGGGAAGTGATCGGCTGGCTCAGTGAGATGGATGGAACCAGACCAAAAACCTGAGAGACATAACAACGTTGCAGTGTTGAGAACGCGTACACTTTTCCCCATTTTTTATTATGTGTCATTCTTGAACCAGGTGAAGAGGGGGGATATACGGTTTTTGTACCGGGACTTCCCGGCTGCATCAGTGAAGGGGATACACATGGGAAGAAGCACTAAGGAGGATATCTAAAAACCGATATTTTTCCAACTCGAAGTTGAAAATTTCTGAAAATGACGCAGTTTGGCTTAATAGATTGGTATCAAAACGCTAAATCATAATTTTTCTCAATAGCTATCGCTATCATACTACTGTTGTATCAACCCATTCAGGCGATAATGATTGTAAACAAAGAAGCATATACCAGATTGGGGTTGATTCCATTAAAAATACCAGCAGAAACAGCCCAGAGGTAGTCATTGCCATCCCTGCCGATGCCACAATCTGTGGTTCTACCCTGTCGGAGAGCCGGCCGGCAACAGGCGAGACCAGCGCCATCACTGCCGGCTGGATTATCAGGATAAGACCGGCATGTTCGGGCGAGAAATCTTTGGTGTACTGGAGGTCAAGACTTAAAAGAAAGGTTACTGTAAAGGTCGCACTGTAATTGATGAGGGCAGCAAGATTTGAGAACGCAAAGACACGGTTTTTTGGTCAGGAGGTGCAGGTCAAGGACAGGGACGGGAATCCGCATTTCATACAAGACAAAAACGATTCTAATAACAAATCCTGCAGCGATGAGAATTATGGCCGCAGATTCCGGGACAATGGAAAATCCATACATTACAGCGACAAGTGCGCATGCGTAGATGACCGAACCTAAAAGATCAAAGGGTTTACCCCTCCCAGAATCTTCAAGATTGAATCCGGGTCTTCTCCCCGCCGGAAATTCAGAATCTTCAACAGTTATCCACGAGGTACACCAGAAGATGGCCATTGCCAGGCCGATGTTTACACGGACCCGGGAAAAGATATATGTACCGGACAAAACCATTACACGGCACTGGGAGTGCCTTAGAAAAGAATCGTTCGTTGCAGGGAACGACAAAGACCGGGAAAAAATGAATTGTGATGTAATTTTGTATAAATACTTTGTGCCGTTTCGCCGAAGAATACCAGATATTTTTGGTTTTTCGAATAGTCAGCAAAAAAAAGCCAGATCGAATAAATAAGTGATATACAGGGATAATTGCTGAATTATCCACTATTTTCATCTCTTTTTGTTTTCATCATCCGGATAAAAACACCTCACGCTGCGAAATATTTATGTCCCTGAAGGAAGGAAGGAGATTGACGATCCTTCATTTTCTGATCCCTTCACGTTAAGCAAGGTGTTCAGGGAGTTTTCTGGATCGAGAGGTGTGATGAATGAAACCTGCATGGAAAATAACTATTCTCATGGTGATGATCATAGCCTGCATCGCAGTTGCAGGATGTGCTACCACCCCATCTGGAACGGGGACCACGACTGCGACTCCCACGGTGGGAACCGGGGGTCAGAGTACGGACTGGCCGATGACGAACTATGACCCGACGATGTCACGGAGCAGCCCCCAGACAATAATCGGGAAGAACAATGTGGCGGACCTGAAAGTGAAATGGATCCTCAACACCAACTATCCGATTGAGGCTCCCGCACTCATCGTGGGCAATACCGCCTACGTCACCAACAACGCTCTCCAGGTCATCGCCGTCGATCTTAACACCGGGCTTTCGAAGTGGAAATTCGATCCGGAAGTCTATTATACCGGGACACTCCTTCCACGGGCCTCATCCACTCATGGTATGACCTACGAGAACGGGACCATCTATACTCCGACTGGTCCGAACGGGACCATCGTCGCACTGAACGCCCAGACCGGGCAAAAGATGTGGGAGTCCGACAAGATCGGCACCGGGCCCGCATTCCGGGAGCCCGCCCCGCCACTGATCTATAATAACATCATCATGGCGGGTTCGGCCCTCGGAGATGAGCCGCCTTTCGGTGTTGCCCAGAAGGGGTCGGTGACCGGGATCGACAAGATGACCGGTAAGACCCTCTGGACCACACCGCTTGCTGTCGGAGAGTGGGTAACTTCCTATCCTCAGGCGAACCAGAACGGAGGAGCTACCTCCTGGACCGGCGGGGCCGTGGACACAGATCTCGGGATCGCCTACCTTCCGGTCGGGAACCCGTCGCCTGACTTCTTTACCACCACGCGATCACCAGGACCGAACAAGTATTCGAACAGCGTGATTGCGGTGAGATTCAGCGATGGAAAAGTCCTGTGGGACACCCCCTTCGTTGCGGAAAATTCCGTCCTGAATATCAGCCCGGCGGCTCTCCCGGACGCACATGACTATGACTGCTCCTGGGGAACAAACCTGGTGACCGTTGACATGGGTAAGGGTCCGCAGAAAGTGGTTATCGGCCACTCCAAGCGTGGTGACATCATGGCCATCGACGCTGCGACAGGGACACCGATCTGGTGGACCAGTGTTATCTTCACCCAGAATGTCGATCAGAATCCGACGCCAACTGGCACGGACATTGTCTGGCCGGGGCCGGGTGCCGGAGTTGAGGCGTTCACCGCCACCGATGGAAAGTACGTGTACGTTGCCGGCAGCAGTACTCCGGTAAAGTTCTATAGCAAACAACCAACATCCCTCAGTGGTGCGGGCCTGCTCTCCGAGGGTGGCGCTATACCGGTGTTCGATGCGATCGACAACGGATATGGGAACGGGACCGTCACCGCCCTTGACCTGAAGACCGGAAATGTGGTCTGGCAGTACCAATCGCCGAATCCCACCTTCGTCTCCCCCCTGGTGTCGAATGGTGTGGTCTATTCCGGGCGGCTGACCGATACCGGGAAGCCTTTCCCCTACAGTGACTTCGGCGGGCCGGGATCCACGCCGCAGGTGGTCTCCGGAATGCTGATGGCCTTTGACTCAGATACCGGTAATATGCTCTGGCAGTTCAACCTCGGCGCCCAGGCCAGTATCGGAGGGCCCTCGATCGGGAACGGCTACCTGCTGGTTGGGACCGGTGGAATCCAGGCACCGAACAGTGGGGGATACCTCATCGCCTTCGGGCTCTAACCCAGGAAATTTCTTTTTTTTCCGGAACCCGGAATACGTCCCGCACAGAGACTGACGTGATATTATGAGAACAGGGTCACCTATATCCCGGTGATCATCGTCTCAGTGATCATCGTCTCAGTGATCATGGCAGGGATCGTCCTCGTGTCCGGAGGAATCTTGCAAAGCTCGCCCGGGTCTTTTATTTCGGGACGCTCCTCACCTTCTTCTTCATCAACCTCTCCCTCATGAAACTCAGGTGGGACAAACCGGATGTGGTCCGCGGGTTTACCGTGTTGGCCTATCCGCTGACACCGGTGCCTGTCATCATCTCCTGTGTCCTTCTCCTCGCGTACCTGAGCCAATATGCCCTCATCTTCGGGATCATCAGTATAGGCATCGGGATCCTGCTCTTCGGGTCAAATCAGAAAGATTTCAGGAAAAAAGTGGAGATAGAGTTGAAGAAGGAGTTCCACTCCGAAAAGAGGCCGGAGCGTAAGCCTTAACGGGCCCTTCCCCCTACGCAGCACTGATGCGTGAGTAATGAAGAGGTGATGGAAAAGGAGAACCTCGCGGGACGTGTTACTTCGCGTAACTTCCATGATCCGGTGGTGATGGACCTGACATCGTGACTCCTGTCATCCCAAGGATTCATTGCCCGATAAAAATATTGAATATTCACGGTGATTGTATGAAAGGGTTGTTTACAAGAATGACTATAGCGGTGGCAATTATTGTCGTTATTGCCGAGGGCGTTGAGTACTGGCGCGGCATGGCGTATCCCGAACAGCAGTGGTGGATCGTCCCTTTGATAATGTTCCTGACAATTCTCGCCATAATGCTCAATCTATGGCTTTTGATGAAGAAATACACTATCAACAAATGACCAGGTCGCCCCCCCTGCTTTTTTCTCCCACCGTAGAATTGGCGCCCCGCATAGAAGGGATTCTAACTTCTTGCCGCGATACCCCCGGGCGGATTCGAACCGTCGTCACCTGCTCCAAAGGCCGGTATGATTGACCACTACACTACTGGAGTCTGTTATTATTCTGACAGAATATATTTCACAAATTACCTTTAAGAAAATTTGCTCTGTTTATTTTAGCGCTGAAAATATTAAAATCAGCATCAACTGCCAGGTATCAGACCAGAGGATACAGCCGCCCCGCTTCGCTCGCTTCCGAAGCCAGGTCCTGTGTGCCAATGGTCCTGTCATCGGTTTTCTGCAAAATCCCATCTGTATCATTCATGCCTTTGTCCCTCTTTTTCGAATTCCTGCAGGATTCTCTTGAAATCCTCATTTTCGATCTTAAGGAGACCGAACCGGAATGCATACCCCCATGATTTTTTGTTCCGGATAAAATGGAGATCCCCGATGAGCGGCTCGATCTTGACATCCCCCGTATACAGGTACTTCACATTTCTTCGGAACGGTTTGAAGTCAGGAGTCATCTCCACCTGCGCAATTTCCTCGTCTGCAATAGTTCCCAACGCCGTGAATGCATGGAGTGGGTCATCCCCTCCTAACACCTTCTTTGGAGAATAGTACACAATGTAATCCCCGGGATGCATCCGGGCTAAGCCGGATCGTTTCCCATGTCCTGCCTGGGCAAATCCGCCTTTGACGCCCAACATCACGTGTTCTTTGGACGCCACAATGATCCAGAAGTGGGGAACGTTCATATCTTTCAATATTTTTTTATTCATTGTTTTGTATGAAGAGTGCGAGGATAAGCATCTCTCCAAATGGTCCCATCGTTGGGGGTTGAATAATTCGTATTCCGGTTTTTTGAGCGGTTTCAAAAAGATCTTTTACATCTGGAAGGTAAAACCAAAGCCCTACTCCAAAGCCTAAATGTGATACCTGATTTAATCTACAAGTGGTTTGCGTATAGCAAAAATTGCACCCATGCTTGTAGAGGAAACAACTGCATCAGGACGGGTTTCATCCTCTACAAGAAAGCCGAGATTATCTTGATAAAACTTTTTTGAGAGGGAAATATCCCGGACTTGTAACGAGACAAAATCAAGACTTGTTCGATTTTCCATTAGTTTTTTTGTCATCTGTTTCACCTGACCATTGATTTTTTGGTCATTTCTTAATATTTCTTGTAAATTCTTAAAGGTAAGGATATCCTAACTAAATTACACTATTCATAGAAATAAAAAAAATCTGAAATCTCTTGAACATTTAGTTAATGAGAAAACATAATGGAATACCAAATGAGAGAGAATGTGACGATTATCATGATTTGGACCTCCTCCGGTTTAAAAAATCCATTGGCATTTTGCATTTCACTCTCAATGAAATCTTTGGATTGAATAAAGGAATGAGGAATGAGATTTCACTGATTGGCATCTCCATTCTTTATCTGGCAGCTTCCTCACGAGTGAAAATGAGTGATCTTGTTCAATTAAGAAATGTAGCAAAAAGTACAGTAACAAATTATGTGGACACTTTAGAAAAAAACGAGTTTATTCGGAGAGAGGGGAGAACATGATAAACGTGAGATTTTTATTGCGATAACAGATAAGGGAAAAAATGGCTTGCTGAAAAAGATGCCCTACTTACGAAATATATTAAAGAAGGGTTGGATAATATTGCAGAATCAGAGCAGGAAAAATGTATCGGGAATCTTTTTCAATTTGTCGAAAGTAAAAATGCAAAAGCTCCGCTTTTCGTTATGATGAAGACGATGATGAAAGAGTGTCAGAAGGAGGATCCGATTCATTGAAACTAATGAACCCGGAAAGTAAAAGATCTCAAAACGAGAAATAAAATTGATACTTATGATTCTGATGTGAATCGAACAAATTGAGAAATAACATGTCAAAGATTGAAGAGAACCCCGATAACATTTACCGATGTCCATGCGGGAGTGGGAAAGAGCCACAGGATTGTTGCTTCAAAGGGGTATCCGGCCCTCCGAAGGCTCCGCGGTTCCCTTTGAAAAATCAGGACTTGATTATCTCGGATTTCTACAAGGCCAAAAAAATAACTTTCATAAAAAGTAAAAAAAGTATTTTCCTTTTTTCTGATTGATTCTCTCACAGCAGTTTTAATCCAGCCATCTTGTGACTTCATCAACAGAAGGCCGGATTGCCAAAGGGAGTTCTTTTTGAGGATAACCTATTGCACAGCCCATTAACGCCCACTCGCCTGCAGAAATTCCCAGGAGTTTACAACCTAAATTTGACAGTTTAAAGTTCATCAGCTGAAAATCCATCAGCTACAGCGACCAAAAGTTTTCATTTTTTCTCCGGATAATCAATTTGACAGTTAGTGAATTATCCCTCATCAAATCACGAAATCACCCAATTATGCTGCAAAATCATCGTGTTAATGGCATCAAAATTCGAGTGGATGTATGTTTTTGCCTTTTGCATCCACGAATTTACAGTAACTGTCAAATCCGATAACGATTTTTTTATGAATTTCGTTGATGTATGCTTCAGTTCCGGAATCTCAAAGCGAACCAGTGAGATGAATAACTGCGCGACAAATCCAATGATTATTGCCCCGTAAATGCTGTTATCTGTCCATACCCGCAATGGTTTTATCTCGATTTCATTCTTCAGGGAGTTGAAAATCTTCTCGATCGAATCCTTTTTTCGGTATGTCAGAAGAGCTTCTGTAAGTGTCAAATTCTTACTTGATTTTAAGCAGAAAAATCCCTCTCTGCCATTGATAAACTTATCTTCGAGGAGCTTTATGGCATCATCTTCCGTGAGTTCAACAAGTTTCGTCTGGATGGAGTAGTCCACATCTATAAGCAAATTGTTTATCCGGAAACGCTTTGGAAGGGCTTTATTCTTGTCGATGCTATCCTGAATTTCTTTTGCCTCTTTTATCTGTCTCACCACTTTTCTGGCCCTGGATTCCAGCTGCTCTTTTTGCAGCTTTTCTGAGAAAAAGAAATAATTGGTGCTGCTTGGTTTTTCGATTTTAATGCCCCGAACGCCGGTTTCTGCATCGATCATTTCAGGGTGGTACTCTTCGAATTTTGCAATGATCGTGTCGTCACTTTTGTTGAGTTTCTTTGCCGTTATGTACTGCAGATTATCTGCACGAATCATTGCAGTATTGGCAACACTGTTTGCTCCTTTATCGAAGATTACAAGGGATCCTTCTCGAAGCCTGCCGTTCAATTGCTGGTATGTCTTTTTGAAGTGCGACTGATCATTGAGATTCCCTGGTTCGACCGTCAGGCCAATCGGGATATTTATCGGATCGGCAAGTTCACTCACGCCAACAGTAATCTGTTTTTTATCCGGCCTGTGATCACGGCTGTATCCATACTTTCCCAGTTTGGCTTCCTTTCCATGGAGCACAATACTTGTCCAGTCCATGTTGATATTGGTGTGTTCAAATTCGTATCTTTCAAAAAGAACATCCTGGATGTCAGAAATTATTTCCTCTCTGTTGGCTCCGATGGTTTTAAGGACTCGATATAGAGTTCTTTCACAGAATGAATCGAGATTAAAAATATCACGTACTTCAGGTCTGCTTATCCATTCGTGAGACCGCGTTATGCTGAAGTTATCCGTTAGTTTGTAGCTGACGAGAGCTTTGAGCAATTTGTTGATATCGATGCCATTCTTTTTGTGTTTCCCAATAATATCGGTGAAATTCAGAATTTCATACAATCTACTAACCAAGAAAATGGTCCCGATAGGAAAGGATATATTTTGGTTTGGCTCAACTTCATAGGTTCTTAGTTCTGTTTGCATTTGATCAATTCAAACATGACTGAGAACAATTTAGTTCTTTTCTGCTGTCAAAGTTGGGTTCTAAAATGAATTCGGATAAAAAAGAGTTATCAAAGATATTTTTTGAGCGATATCAATTCTTCACGCACCTTTGGATTAGATTTTATGTGAGACATTAGCTTCCTGCGCACGTCCGGGTGTAATTTTAGTATTTCCCGGACAATCTGAAGCATCGAGAATTCTGTTACCTGAAGGTTTTTGACCGAGTTTAATACCGTGTTTAAGGCATCATCATCAAGTGTTATATAAAATTCTTTCATCCGGTAATTCCGGGCGAGTTCATTCCCCATATCTGAATCTCTCCAGGTTTTTTCATAGCCCATCAGAAACGCTTTCGAACAGTTTTTCTGTCTGATTGCCTCTGTGGCGACTTCTGCGGCAAGCCTGCCGGAGTACATGGCATTGTAAATACCGCCGCCGGTCATCGGATCACTGAGCCGGGCCGCATCACCGACAATCAGGAGGCCATCTGCAACCGTGCATTCGAGTGGTTTACAGACCGAAACACCACCGATAATGAGTTCAATCTTCTTCCCCCCGGGAAATTTCTCCTCTACAAATGCATCCAGATAGTCTTTCGCACGGCAGCCTTCTCCGGATTTGCTGCCCATAATCCCGATGCCCACATTTGCGGTGCCCTCTCCCTTCGGGAAGATCCAGACATAGCCACCCGGTGCAATTTCATTGCCGAGATAAATGACCGTCTCGTCGGTATTGATATCGATATCGGTCATCAGATACTGTGCACAGGTATCAAGTTCACGCAGAGGGACGGTGGAATTGATACCACACCAGCGGGCAAACTTTGATTCAACACCATCTGCTGCGATCACGATACTCGCGTAGACTTCCTGTTCCACGCCGTTGTGCCAAACCCGGGCACCCTGCACAACACCGTCTGTCATAATGGCGTCCAACGCACGGGTCTTTACATAGATTTCAGCCCCGGCTCCGGCAGCCATCACTATCAGATCCCGGTCAAAGATTTTGCGATCGAGTACATACCCAACCTCTTTTCTGGCGATCGCTGAGTCAAGAACGACCTTTTGGCTATCCGGGGCCACAATGACTGCCTGTTTGATCTGTGCGGAGATCCACTTTGGATTGAGCTCGTCAAAAAATTCGTGAATCATATCCTCTCCGATACCTTCAGCGCAGCGCACCGGCACACCGATGGCCGGACGCTTCTCAATCAGACAGACCGACAGACCGTTTTCGGCCGCTGTTTTTGCTGCAATTGCACCTCCGGGACCGCCGCCAATTACCAGCAGATCGTAATAACTCTTCATCCATCTTCTCCATTACACCAAATGGGAATAATTTGGTATTATACATGTATCTTTGTGCAGCATATGCTTTTTTTCCCGTATCGGCAGAGTATTTCGTCACCGGTTCAGGGTTCGCGAAATCTATCTCCTATTCTCCACAGCCCTGATCCCCAGCGCCTTTTCTCCACTTCACTCCCGGTTCCGGCTGGTTCATATGGATAACCGACAGAGTTCTGTGTCGCAAAAAACAGACACATCACCCGTGAGTACAGGATTGAATTCTTTTCTACAGATAATTCAGTACGTCACTCCCCGAAATAATCTGAGAGGATGTTATACAGGAAGAATCACACTATTGACAGATTTTTTGAAGCATGAAACTATGCTGATAAATGATTCAGTGGCAGGGAGTTTGAGTCATCTACATTTAAGAAGGGTAATTTTACCAACAGCAATCTGTCACAAAATGAGTCCACGGGCTGCCGGTTTCATTCCTGCAATACGAGCACGGTCAATGTTAAAAATACCTGTGACCTGTTGCATACCGTTTTTACCCAGAACAACCTGACCCGTGCTGATTTTAGCACATCGAATTATTACTCTGTCAATTCGGGATAAACAGAATACAGAATGCAAAATTATCCTATCCCGGTGTAATGGGGTTGCTGGATAAATATGACATTCTATTGAAATGATTTCTGTTTTTTTTAATAACTATGGTAAACACGCTCTCCCACACCCCTGTTGTGTTACTCACCTGTTATATGATATCTGCCATTTCAAAGGTTACAAATTTCCCGGCACTGGTTGTCAGCCTCAGTTATAATTCTTCCCGTCCCGGTAGTCCCGTTCACGACGGATCACATCCCGGCAAGCAGGTCGTTAAACTTTGTCTGACATCATACCTGCATGCGGCTTTCATTTGTAGCAGGCAAGATGATCGGCTCTCAGAACAAACCTCCAGTATCATTTCCCAGATCCCGTGTAAAACCGATTCATTCATTTGAGTACGACATTCCTGTGAATTGTTCACCAATACTGCTCCAGAACCATTCATATATTTCCGTCACAACAGATGCAGGGGTTTTTGGTGCTATCATTTAAATAAAAGTAAAAACCCTTTTACCTATTACACGAAACGATCAAATCCCTGCTTCAACGATTGTGGGCTGACAACTTGTCGTATGAACAATGTTGCCGGAATCAGAATAGAGTGCCCGAAATGAAAGGCGCCGGTGAAGCGGTCGGAGACAAAACCGTGCATGAAAGAAGATGATTCAGCCACGAGTTAAAGGAAACATGTCTGAGACACCGGCATCAGTCGTGTTTTAAGGATAAATCACAACGTGATTTTCATAGCAATAAAAATAAACCCAATACAATCCCGCCAGAAGAGGAATGATGATTCATTTATGTGTCATATGGGATCGGGCGTCTGAATCAGAGTATTTAAGGAACCTTTTCAAATCTGTTGGGTTTATTCAGACAACGTCGGTAACTGCCGATATTTTTTTACAGCACCCTGACGTCCCCGATTCCTGTGACGCTGTTTTCCTGATTGGGACGGTTGCTGATCGTTCATTTTATACAACTGCAGAAAAAATCCGGGATCACTGTCCAAACCTTCCTTTGATCATCTCCACGACAGCAGAAGGAATGGAGACCGGGGAGATGAACACGTTCAGTCAGGACCTGTCAGCAGATCTCTGGATTGTCCACAAACCGGGAGACGATGCTTTCGGACGCTTTGGTCAGCAAATCCTTCATATTCTGAAAAAAATACCGGGAGAAGCCGAAGAGGAATTCCGGAAATTCAAAACAATCGCTGACAAAGCCAATTATGGCATTGTCATCACCGACCTGGACGCGAACATCTTCTATGTAAATGCCTGGTTTGCAGCGATGTACGGGTATTCTCAGGAAGACTTTATCGGGAAAAATATCGGTGATTTCTATCCATCCCAACGGACTGATATCACTGATCTAAAACGGCGTTTACCTGAACAGAAACATCTTGAACTGGAGGAATGGAATGCAACCCGGAAGGACGGGAGCATCTTTCTGACCCGGGCAGATCTTCAGGTCCTGTATGACGAAAAGAACAAACCGCTCTTTGTTTCCGGTATCGTTGTTGACATCACTGAGCAGAAGAAGGCAGATCAGGAACTGGAGATTTCCCGGCATTCGATAGAAAACGCATCCGATGAAGTCTACTGGATTCTCCGGGACGGGCATTACTTTAATGTCAACAAAGAGGCCTGCCGGATGCTGGGATACACCAGAGAGGAGCTCCTTAACCTTTCTGTGTTTGACATAAATCCTGATTTTTCGAAAGCTGACTGGGAAACGCACTGGCAGAATATCAGTGAGAAGAAGAATGTGCGGATAGAGTCACGCCATCTGACAAAAGACAGGAGGATATATCCGGTTGAAATTTCGGCCAATTATTCCAGGTATGGAGATCTTGAGTTAAACTCTGCCTTTGTCCGGGATATCACCAAACACAAACAAGCCGAAGAGGAATTGCAAAAAAGTGAGGAGAAACTACGCCTCAAGCTTGACTCAATTCTCTCACCGGATTATGCTGTTAAGGAAACGGAGTTTCGAAATATCATCGACAGTGACGCGATTCAGTCACTGATGGAGACATTTTACCAACTAACGAATATCGGCGTCGGGATCATCGACCGGCAGGGTAACATCCTTGTCTCAACCGGATGGCAGGATATCTGTACGAAATTTCACCGGGTCAATCCGGAAACGAAAAAATACTGTTTCGAAAGTGATGCAGCATTGGCAAAAGGCGCTGAACCTGGTGAAATCCTGTATCACAAATGTAAAAATAATATGAGGGACGCGGTAACACCAATCTTTATTGGCGGGAAACAAATGGGCAATCTCTTTCTTGGACAGTTCTTTTATGATGATGAAGAGGTTGATACCCGTGTTTTTGCTGAGCAGGCAAAACGCTATGGATTTGATACTGATGCATATCTTGCTGCCCTTGACCGGGTCCCGCGATGGAGCCATGAGAAAGTGGAAACCGCAATGCTGTTTTACAAGAAGTTAGCCCGGATTATTTCTGACCTGAGTTATAGTAATCTGAAACTGGCAACCCTCGTGGAACACCATAAACAGACCGAAGAAGAACTCAGACTCTCTGAACAGAAATACCGGGGGTATATTGACACCTCACCGGAAGGGATCTTTGTCACTGATGCAGAGGGTCACTATCTCGAGGTCAACCGGGCGGCGTGTAATCTCTTAGGGTATACAGAGGATGAACTGCTCGCAATGAATATTACCCTGCTGGTGCCGCCGGAAGGTAGGGATGAAACCCTTAACAACTTCCGAAAGCTACAGGAAACAGGCAGGCTTAATGTTGAGGTAGATCTCCGGAAAAAAGACGGAAGTATCTGTTCCGTTAATCTTGGTGCCATTGCACTTCCCAACGGAACCTCTCTCAGCTTCACGTCTGATGTTACTGAACGCAAACGGGCAGAAGAGCGGATTATTCACCTGAACAGACTGCTCGGCGCCATACTCAATGTGAATCAGCTGATTGTGCAGGAGAAAGACCCCCGGACACTGATAGAAAAAACATGCAATACTCTGACCAGAGTTGGGGAGTATAATAATGTCTGGATTGTTCTGTTTGACAGGGATGGTACGATACAGTCCGTAGCAGAATCAGGTTTTGGGGATGCCTTTCGGCCGATGTATAAGTACCTGAAGGAAGGCAATCTGACAGCGTGTGCAAAGAAAGCGATAGCAACCCGCGAGGTTGTGGTAACCTTTGACCCCCCTACAACCTGTACCGACTGTCCGTGTGCCGGGTCCCATGAAGGGAGTGGTGGACTCACGAAAAGTCTTGATTCTGACGAAACCGTCTATGGGATTATTTCCGCCTCCGTATCCCACGATATTGCCATCGATACTGAAGAACAGGGGCTCTTTGCTGAGGTGGCCAGCGATCTGGGATTTGCCCTGTACAGCATTGAACTGGAAGAGAAACGCAGGAAGGCAGAAAAAGAGATTCAGGAGAAGAACCAGAACCTGAAGGCGGCATACCATGATCTTAAGGCAAGTGAAGAGAAACTGCGTGAGAATCTTAAGAGTCTGGTCGCGAGTCAGCAGGAGTTACGGGAGAGTGAACGCCGCTTATCGCAGATAATCGAGTTCCTGCCGGATGCTACGTTTGCCATTGATATAACCGGACGGGTTATCGCATGGAATAAGGCAATAGAGGCGATGACGGGCATTCCTGCGTCTGAGATGCTTGGCAGGGGGGATTACGAATATGCCCTCAGGGTCTATGGAAAACGCCGGCCGGTTCTGATTGATCTCATGTTGCATACAGAACTTAGTGATCAGATTGAGTATCCGGGATGGTATGAAGAGGGAGATACGCTTGTTGCAGAAAACTATGTGTCGTATCTCTATGAGAATAAGGGTGCCTACATCTGGTTTACTGTGTGCCGTCTTTATGATTCCAAAGGAAACGTCACTGGCGCCATTGAGTCCATTCGAGATATTACCTCGATGAAAGAGGCAGAAAAAAAGATACTAAAGACCACTCATGACCTTGAAGAGCGGGTGAAAGAGCTGACCTGCCTGCGGGAGATATCAGACCTCATTCTCCAAAAAACTTCTGAAAAAGAGCTCTTTTTTGGCATTCTCCCTGCGATTCAGGCAGCGATGCAGTATCCTGAGGATACGGGTGTTGCTGTTCAGACCGATGGGCACACCTACCAGACAGAAGGTTTTCACGGAACCGGCCCGGTGATCGAACAAACGATTTTCATGGATGCCAGAGTGATCGGAACGATCACCGTGCAATACCTGAAAGAACATGCTGACGAGGGTGAAAGTCCTTTCCTGCCTGAAGAAATTTCACTGCTGAAGATTATCAGTGAACGTATCGGCAATTATCTGAGCAGGCGGTCTGCTGGAGTTCGTCTCCGGGAGAGTGAGGAGAAGTTCAGGGAGCTCTTCAATAATATGAGCAGCGGTGTGGCAGTCTATGATGTGACAGGAGACGGAAGCGATTTTATTTTCCGGGACATCAACAAGGCTTCAGAAGAGATGGATCATATCCTGAAGGAGGATGCGGTTGGAAAAAGTATCTTTGAGGTCTTTCCCGGTGTTGAAAGGTTTGGTCTTCCTGCTGTGTTACGCAGGGTCTATGAAACCGGTAAGCCCGAATATTTCCCCCTTGCTAAGTATAAAGATGAGCATATACAGGGGTGGCGTGAGAATTATGTGTACCGACTGCCGTCCGGAGAAATTGTTGCGATGTACGATGATTTAACGGAGAAGAAACAGGCAGAAGATGCTCTCATCGATAATGAACAAAAATATTACGAGATATTTAATAATATCAACGAAGCGGTCTTTCTGCATGAGGTGATGTCAGACAAAACCCGGGGACGTTTCGTGGAGGTCAATGATGTTGCCTGCCGCCGTCTGGGATATTCCCGTGAGGAACTGCTGAAGCTTACCGTTGCGGATATCAATACCAGCCTGGACCAAAAAGAAGAACAGAAGCGGGTTATGGCACTTCAGACCGGCAAAGAGCTCTCGTTTGACGCTGAACATGTAAGAAAAGACGGTTCCGTGTTCCCGGTGCATGTGAACGCCCGGATAATTGAGCTTCGGGACCGTCAGTTTATTCTGTCGCTGGTTCGTGATCTGACAGAAGAGCGGGAAGCCCGGGAACGTGAGACGGTCGCCCTCCGGCAGATTGAAGAGAATCTTATGCAGCTTGGGACATTAAATGACGAGATTCGAAATCCCCTTGCAGTTATTACCGGGATAATAGGCTTTTATGAGGAGGAGGTATCAGAACCCATACTTGTACAGGTCAGGGCAATTGACGATATCGTGCACCGTCTTGATCAGGGCTGGCTGGAATCGGAGAAGATACGGGAATACCTGAGAAAACATCATGGTATTTTTTAGAGGATATGATATGGCGACGCTGCTCATCGGTGATCATATTAATACGCTGCCAGACATTTAAACCGAAAAACCGGTATGCTGCTCCCAAAAATAATACGAGACCAATTTATGAAAGATGAATCCTACTATGACCAGATTTTTAAAGCACTGGATTATTCTGATAAAGAATTCTGTGGCATGGAGTTTGAGTCATGTAGATTCAGGGACGGTAATTTTTCAAACAGCAATCTGACAAACAATGCGTTCACGGATTGCGAGTTTACTGCCTGCAATATGAGCACGGCAAATGTCATAAATACCCGTCTGAAAAACGTCAATTTCATGCACTGCAAACTTACCGGCGTTGACTTTGGTTCGTGCAATGATTTTCTGTTTTCCGTAAACTTTGATACCTGTCGTCTGGATTACTCTGTTTTCTACAAAACCGCATTAAAGAACAGTATATTCAAAGACTGTAGTATACACGATGCGAGTTTTACCGAGTCGGATTTGACCGGAGCCGTGTTTTATGATTGTGATCTGTTCAATACCATTTTTATTCAGAACAATATGACGGGTGCCGATTTTAAAACGGCGACTAATTACGCTATTGATCCCGGGATGAACAGAATACAGAAAGCAAAATTTTCCTATCCCGGTGTATTGGGATTATTGACTAAATATGACATCATCGTGGAATAATCTCTAACGGTGTTTAATTGAGGGCTGAAAATCAGGGATGAGTGTCAAATAGGGCAGAGAGGAAAACACATAGTGTTCCCCATGAGGACAAAAATATCTCAACTCCTCCCCGGAATTCAGGCATCAAAATATCAGGAATTACTGTTCCCTCTACCGATTGCAGAAATTCATCAATCTCCTGCCGGAAAACAGAGAAATCCACCAGATGCTTCTGCAGTACCTGAGAAAGCAAGTATTTTATCGATTGTTCCGTAGCGATGCACGACACTATTTCGAATTCCTTTCATTGTTTTCAGTATCTGGTGCATCCCGGAACCAAAAACGCCATGCTGCACAAGATTTTTCCCGAATTACTCATCTCCGCTGGAGAACTGAACCGTGGTGATTAAATCTGACCTGAACCCGGATGATTCTCACGGGAAAATAAATTACAGAAGAAAATCAATACCATTGGCAGCTGTCTTTTCCTCCCTGACAACAGAGCCAAAGATACCGATTGGCTTCACTCCAAATGATACTCAGATCCAGGTTAATCGCTCCTGCCTGCTGGTTTGCGACATTAGAGGCGATGTTCATTATCGCAGCATATCAAAAAGATCTTCTTTCGTGATGCAATTACGCTCTGACACCTTTGTGATGATATCATTCAGGGTACCTTTTGCAATTTCATCATGGAGGGGAACTGTGATCCGGTGTTCTCCGGCAGCAGTCATCTTACCCAACTGAATGTGGCTTTCTCGCTGCCGCAATACACTATAACCAAGTGAATTGAGGACTTTCACCAGCTGAAATCCACTAACTACCGGAAATTTTGGCAACAGAACCAACCTGGAATTCGGTCAGGGATACAACTGTTATCTGCTCTCCTGCTTCAATTCGTTCTTCAAAATGCAGTTCTGCTGCATCGTTGATATTTATCATGAGTTCGTCAAGCGACTTTCCCTGTGTGAAGATGTCCACCCCAATACCGCGGGCACACCAGAACTCACCATCATAATATATCTCGAATTTTATCAGCATGCTCTCTGCTTTCCTTTTCGATTTTTGTATTGAATTTATATAAATATAAATATGACCTTGATACCGGATGACTCTCACTAGTGGAAAAAAAATAACAGAAGAGAAACCGAACACCTTTCTTTATTGAGAAATATATTTCCATCACATTGATATATTATCTCACGATATCCGGGCAGCCCTCAAAGGAAATATGCCTGTGTAGCGAAGGTGACCACGACCGGAATGCAGGAGGGGCAGAAACATGAAGAGGGAGAATGGGCAGAGTTGTGAGAATGAAGAGGAGTCATTTTTGAGCAGAGGACAGACATGAAGTGGGACACGGAAACAATGGCGGCAAACTATGACAAACTGGCAGCCCGGACCATCCCCGACATGGAATCCTTCTACAAAACGGTAACAGATGCACTTCCGGAGCAAAGTGACAGGGTGCTCGAACTTGGCTGCGGCACCGGCCTTCTTACCGCACAAATCCGAAGAACTCATCCGGAGGCTGCCGTCATATGCATCGACATTTCACAGGAAATGCTTACGGTTGCCCGGCAAAAAGCGGAACTGGATGGTGCCACTCTAATCCGGGGGGATATCAGGGATCCATGGCCTGAAAGCTCCTATGACGCCGTGGTGAACACCTTCTGTCTCCTTGCACCTGAACCCGGCGAGCAGCTTATGGTGCTCAAACGGGCATTGGATGTGCTTCGGCCCGGAGGCGTCTGCATCACGGGATGCGTCGTGAGGCCCGCAACCGCAGAGGAAGAAAAACATCAGCTGACCCGCTGGGAGACATTCATGCAGGATGCCGGTCTCAACCCCGAAGAAGTCGGGCGGCAGCGTGCATCATGGGACGGGGCACATGCGAGAATTCCCACATCGGACGGATTCCGGGAGATGCTTGAGGAAGCGGGCTTTACCCGGATCCGGTGCCTGTATCACCGTGGATTATATGCAGTTTTCGTTGGGATACGATAGACCTCAGACTCATCTCCGGCCTATGTTGCTGCCTCTCCTTTCATTAATTCGCTTCGGGATCCACTTCCCACAACCCGAATGTATTCCCCTCGGTATCCTCGCACATCGCCAGATATCCAAATTTTTGTACAGCCATCTTTGGGAGCAGTATCTTTCCGCCAAGGCGGACCACCTCAGTCAGGGAGGTGTCAATTGACGATACCCCGATGTAGTTTGAAATTTTTTGATCCGGCATTCCCCGCTTTCCCATACCGCCACCGATCCCCGGGGAACCGTCGTCAGCAGTTGTCCCGATAAGATAGTAATCGGTAAAGCCGGGAGCCAGTTCAAATGTCCATCCAAACAGGGAGGAGTAGAAGATTTTTGCCCGTTCAGGATCGTCTGCAGGCAGATCAAAGTGTACAATTGTCGCCATCGTTTCCACCAAACCGAATACTGGTGTGGGATTACATAATGGTATTGGACAACGTTTTGAGAATTCCTGCCTGCCGCAGACCAATCAAAAAAAGTTCCCGGAGATCTGAGTCCAAACATTCTCTTAGGAACGGAGAAACAAAGTACGTATCTTATCATTCGTCAATGGAAAAATATCTTATAATGATTATAGCACTGCACGAACAGTCCGTCCTTCAGGGGGCGTGTTACCATCGCCTGTGAATGCTGTCAGTGCGGCAACTGCTGCAGCAACATGAATCTCGTCCATATCATCACGGAAGACCGAAGCGACTACACATTTGTCGTCTACAATTACTATTCCGGCGATGTGAAGGAAGTCCGGGTTGATGCGGATAAGATTGCCTTCTATGAAGACAGAAGCAGTCTTCAAGGATTGCCGGATGCATGCCCGTTTCTGCGGTTTGACTCCGTTGGGAAGGCATGGTGCACCGTCCATCTGACCCGTCCGGACATCTGCCGGGATTACTGCTGCTGGCGCCTTTTAATTCGCAATGCACAGGGCAAACGAGCCGGGCGTGTGTTATACCAGCGAACCTTCCTTTCGGATAATGACGAACTGGGACAGCTCTTGGAAGAGATGAAACCGACACTGACCGGGCTGAGCGACAGAGAATGGGATGCGGCCGTCATCCGAATGCTTACCGCAGCCGGGTATCGTGTGCGGGAATAACGACAAAAAAGAAAAGAACCGATTATTGTGAACTTATTTTTTCATTCCAGGCATACATGTCTTGTGCATCCAGTGCCAGTTCGGGATCATATCGCATGGCATTTTCGAAACACGGAAGCGACTCACAATTCCTGTTCATATTCATCAGGATAATTCCCTTCAGAAACCATGCCATGCCGTATTTCGGGTCCAGTTCCAACGCTTTTTCGCAGCTTTCCATCGCTTCATCGTATTGACTGAAATGATCATTGTAGTACATACTCCGATATACCCACGCCTCGGCATTATCAGGGTCTGATATAACTAATGTATCATAATATTCCTGACTTGAATTCACCGTTTCCATGAATTCTTTCATCGGCATCGTATCCGAAGAAGCACCGTCATCTCCAACACAGCCGACCGACATGACACAACACAGGAATACCAATACAACAACTCCACCCTTTTCCACCATTCAGTTACCCCGGATAACAAACATATATATGTCATATTATATGTCCAGGTCGTCATAACGATTGTCCGTCAATCATCCGGCTGAGAGGGGAGCTGCAGGATGATGAACACAATTACCCGGGGAATTCCCGAAATAATACACCCTCTGAAAGCATCTGCAAATATCCTGATACGAAAGGGTGATTCGATATGTGTGAGGGACTTTGTGAGACTTTTGTGACAAATAGGGCAATTTAAAGACAAATATTCTGATTTAAATGAAAATAAAACTATTACCAATATATATACCAAAAATTAGGATAATTATAAAGGGATACTGTGGACACACTTGAGATATTCAATACATACCAGGATGGTATCCAGAAGCTGTTTCGGTCACGACTGCTGTTGCAGATTATGATCTCTCTGGGTGAGGGGGGAAAAACCCTTACAGAGCTTCGTGAGGTAACAGGCACTACTTCGCAGACACTTCTTCCGAAGATCCGGTATCTGGAGGAAGTGCATTACATCCACTACCATCACGACGCCTATCATCTGACTCCACAGGGAAACGTCATTTCGTCACAGGTACAGGGTCAAATCAGAACCGGATATCTTTTCAGCAAAAATCCAAAATTCTGGTCCACACACTTTCTTGAAGCGCTTCCTGCCCCATTCCTGCGTGACATCGGCGATCTCTGCAATTCAACGATTGTCGAAACCATTAATATAGATATTTTTTTTGTCCTCGACTGTTTTTTCAAAATGATTGAAAACGCCGAACGAATACATATCGTCTCCTCTTTCATGAGCCACAACCATGCGGATGCCCTCATTGCAAAGGTGAAAGAAGGTGTGCCCGTAGAGATGGTGGTGAACACCGAGATCGCTGAAGAGCTCAGAAAGGAACCGTTCCTGAGTAAAATCAAACAAATCGCAGGATATAATCACTTCAGGGTGTATGTAGCACCCATTTCTCTTTTTATCGGGTTGACGGTGACCGATGCAACCCTTTCGTTCGGAATGTGCAGGAATGATGATTTCAGATACGATATCTCAAGTGATCTCATTGGCACTGACACCCAGGCCATTGTCTGGGGTGAGCGCCTCTTTTCGTATTATAAGGATATATCAAAAGAATTTACTATCATATGATCCCTCCCTGCTCAGGAATGCCCTCATTTAAACCCCCCGAGGATTTCCTTTATATTCAGCAGATAACTGAATATTCATCGAACGAAGTAATGTCAAATTTCGAAGTCCACAGTAAGGTATGTTCGAATTTGAGCATACCCCCCGAAACAGTGACCTGAATATTCGGTCATTGTTTGATACTCTTTTGTACAGCTCGTTGTATCTTTGCATTGCCGCCATTTCAATGGTTTATTTGTCTTCTGTGTTACAGGACATACCGTTATCTCTGGCGGCAGGCCTTATCATGTTCCTTGTTACCTTTTCGGTGTACAACCTAAACCGGAAAACCGACGAGATAGAAGATGCAATCAACCATTCCAGACGCTATGCGTTCACGAAAAAGTATGCAAAGGTTCTCATGGATGCATCCATTGCCGCGTACGCACTAGCGTTTCTTATCGCCGGGATGCATGGGATTGTGGCGGTGGCAATCACCGCCATTCCCCTCGTAAACGGCATTCTTTACAGCATACCGTTTCTGCCCGGCGGGTTCAGGTATCGACGTCTGAAGGACATCCCCTTTGTGAAAAACTTCATTGTGGGACTTGCATGGGCAGTTCCGGTTGCACTTCTGCCGGTGGCCTGTACAGGATTTTCCACCGGAAGGATGACAATGATAACAGGATTCTTCTTCTTTCTCCTGTCATTTGTCAATTCTACGGTATTTGATATACGGGATGTAAAAGGCGATGCCGAGTCAGGCGTCCAGACCATTCCTGTTATCCTTGGTGTACGGAGAACCAGAATCCTTTTGTCAGTGATGAACCTTGCCGGTATCGGGATTATACTCGCCCTCAGCAACGGATGTCTATCTGCCGTCGAAACTGCAATTATTGCCGGTATTGCGATGTATGTACAGGGTTATATTCTTCTTTTCAACGGAACCGAACGAAAGCATGGCATGTATGATCTCCTTGCCGACGGGCAGTATCTGCTGCTCGGGGGATTGATGTACCTCTCCGTAGTATGTTTTCCATAAGAGGCCGGGGTTTCATCCCGCCTCTTATTTTTCGCAGGATATCATTGTCTTTTTTAAATTAGCACAATGCGAGCGACAAAAAGAGTGTTGCTCTCCATACCAGTATACGTTCATCAGCATATGTCATGTTCATCTGAACACTGAATATTCGCCGAACGTACTAATGTATACCAGAATTGGCAGGCAAAGGTGAGTGATATTCAGACATTCGACATTCATCCACTCATTTTCCCATCGCACAAAACGGGAGTATTTCCCGCCAGGCTTCTGCCTTATCATCGAGGCTCATTCCTGCATATGCGGGAGACGTGGACGGAAGCCGTAAAATAACCACATTGGTGTCTTTGTTTTTCGGTTCTGCAAAGTCAGAAAAATACCGCTTAAACCAGTGTCCTGCACCCGTCTTCCCGTTTAAGGCAATACAGCGGATGGATGGATTATCTTTCAGAAAAGCCCTGATATCATTCGGTATGGTGTCACAAATAGAACTGTCACTGCTGCCCTTCCGTGAACATGATTCAAGCACATCCCATATCGCGATTCCCCGTTCGGTCAGAAAATGCAGCCGGTCCTGATAGGGCAGATCATGGAATTCCGGTATATCAGAATCATTTGATACATCGAAATTATCCGAAAAATGAGATAATTGAGAACGATCAGACCTGAATGAGAATACCATCCCCATTATTCTCCAGAACTGGTTCCGGGGATTCCCATAGTATTCTTTCCTTTCCAAAGACTGTTCACTCGGATAACTGCCCAGAATCAGGACGTGTGGCTGTGAACCGGAAACCGGTTCGAGCCCGGAGCGGGGATAGGTATTCACCGGAACCTCTTTTGGTCTATTCCGTTTCCCCGCCGTTTGGTTCTCTGCTATAGCGCACAAAATAACATTCTCCCCAGTCTTTTCTTTCACCGGGTTTCATTTCAGCCAGCATCTTTTCTGCATGGTCTTCGCAGACATTCTGTGTGGTGCAACCCAGTATCTGCATACCGATTGCTGTCTTCGCACAAAAATCACACCTTGAATTCGTAGTTGGGGTGTTCATGAATATTAATGTACATTTAGGATTATTTAAGTGATATAGATCTATTTTTCAGGCCGATTCTGGACATACGTATGGTTCATAGCGCCATATGTGGCGTATGGGAGAAATGATCCGGAATATCTCATTTTGTCCGGATGTGTATGCAACCCGTACCGGTTATTTGCCCGAATCTGAAGCACCGGAATCTGCCTCTTTACCATAACGAACAAAATAGCAATCTCCCCAGTCCTTTCTCTCACCGGGTTTCAATGCAACGAGCATTTTTTCTGCATGGTCTTCGCAGACATTCTGTGTGGTGCATCCCAGAATCTGCATGCCAATTGCTTTCTTCGCACAAAAATCACACCTTGGGTTGTGAGTCAGGGTGTCCATTCATATACCTCTACCTGTAGTTCTATTTAAGTAGTATGCCTATATCTTAGGCACGGAATTATGGATCATATCACCATACGCGGAGCACGGGAACACAACCTGCAGAATGTAACACTAGACCTCCCACGGGACCGGTTTATCGTTATAACAGGTGTTTCCGGCTCCGGAAAATCAACACTCGCCTTTGATACCATATATGCAGAAGGGCAGCGGCGCTACGTGGAGTCACTCTCTGCCTACGCCCGCCAGTTTCTTGGCCTCATGAATAAGCCGGATGTAGACTCCATCGAAGGTCTCTCGCCTGCAATATCAATAGAACAGAAAACAACGTCAAAAAATCCGCGGAGTACCGTAGGTACAGTCACAGAAATCTATGACTATCTTCGCTTACTGTATGCGCGAATTGGTACACCCTTCTGTCCGGAACATGGTATCAAAATCGAATCACAATCTCCGGAACGGATTGCTGACGCCATCGAATCGGATTTCTCAGGTGTTGTAACAATTCTCGCCCCCATCATCCGTCAGAAGAAGGGCACCTACCAGCAAGTGATAAAAGACCTGAACGAGGAGGGGTATGTCCGCGCCAGAGTGGATGGCACAATAATCCGGACCGATGAAGAAGTCACACTGGAGCGCTATGTTAAGCATGACATTGAGATTGTCCTTGACCGGTGCATGAATAATGAACGGTCCCGGCTGGTCGAAGCGGTGGAAAATGCGGTGCACAAATCCGATGGTCTCGTGATTGTCGCGGGAACAGATGAAGAAAAAGAACGCATCTACTCCTCCCGCATGGCATGTCCCGTCTGTGGCATCTCATTTGAAGAGCTCCAGCCGCGGATGTTCTCATTCAACAGCCCGTTTGGTGCCTGTGAGGTGTGTAAAGGACTGGGCATCCGGATGGAGCTGGATCCCGATCTTATAATTCCTGAAAAAGAAAAGTCAATCTCTGACGGGGCGGTTGCCCTCTACCGGAATTTTTTAGACGGATACCGTATCCAGTATCTGGCAGCGGTAGCAAAACATTACGGATTCACTATTTTCACACCAATCAGAGATCTCACCGAAGAGCAATACAAAGCCCTGATGTACGGTTCTGATGATAAAATCGAATTCAGAATGAATATGAAAGACGGTGAAGGACACTGGGCCCATAACGGGAAATGGGAAGGTCTCTTACCCCAGGCCCAACGCCTTTACGGACAGACAAAGTCTGATTACCGCCGCCGTGAACTGGAAAAATTCATGCGGATATCCGGTTGCCCCTCCTGCCACGGACAGCGCCTGAAAGAGAAGGTGCTTGCGATTCGTATTGATGGCAAATCCATTATTGATGTCACTGATTTATCCATCAGCAGCTGCAGACAGTTCTTCAACGAACTTACACTCACCGAAAAAGAAGAAGAAATTGCACGCCAGGTCTTAAAAGAAATACACTCACGCCTTGGATTCCTCGAAGAGGTCGGCCTTGGCTACATCACGCTCTCCCGTGCGGCAGGAACCCTCTCCGGCGGGGAAGCACAAAGAATCCGTCTTGCCACACAGATTGGCTCGAATCTCATGGGTGTATTGTATGTCCTTGATGAGCCCTCCATCGGACTGCACCAGAAAGATAACCATCGTCTCATAGAGACACTGCAGCACCTGCGGGATTTGGGAAATACCCTCATTGTGGTTGAACATGACGAAGACACCATCCGCCAGGCAGACCATGTTGTTGATATGGGCCCCGGGGCAGGTATCCACGGCGGCAGAGTCGTTGCGGCAGGCACTCCTGCTGAAATTGAACAGAATCCTCTTTCCCTCACCGGGAGGTATCTCTCCGGTGCGGAATCCATTCCTGTGCCGGAAACCCGCCGCACATCAGAAGAATATATCCATCTGCTGGGGTGCAGGGAGAACAACCTGAAAAATGTGGATGCCCACATTCCCCAGGGCATATTCACGGTTGTCACCGGCATGTCAGGGAGCGGTAAATCAACGCTTATTTATGATACCCTCTACCGGGCACTGATGAAGACCATATACAAATCGAACGTCACACCCGGAAAATACGATTCGCTCTCGTTTGATGCACAGCCGGACAAGGTCATTGTCATCGATCAAAGCCCTATCGGACGAACCCCGCGGTCGAATCCTGCCACCTACACCAAAGTGTTTGATGAAATCCGGAAGGTCTTTGCCGGCACCAAAGAGGCGAAAGTTCGGGGATACAAGCCCGGCCGATTCTCCTTTAATGTCAAAGGCGGACGATGCGAGGCATGCAGTGGGGACGGTCTCATTAAAATTGAGATGAATTTCCTTCCGGATGTCTATGTGGAATGTGAGGAATGCAAAGGGAAGCGCTACAATGCAGAGACGCTTGATGTGAAGTTCAAAGACCACAGCATCGCTGACGTCCTTGATATGACCATAGATGAAGCCGTGGAGGTATTTGAGAACCATTCTGTCATTCTGCAGAAACTCAAAACCCTGCAGAAAGTAGGTCTTGGATATATCAAACTGGGTCAGAGTTCAACGACACTATCGGGAGGAGAAGCACAGCGCATCAAACTCACCCGTGAACTCTCGAAGAAAGGGACGGGGAATACCATCTATCTCCTTGATGAACCTACGACCGGTCTCCACTTCCATGATGTGAAAAAACTCATCGCCGTTTTGAATGAACTCGTCTCAAAGGGGAACACGGTTATTGTCATCGAACATAATCTGGATGTGATAAAATCAGCCGATTATCTGATTGATCTCGGGCCAGATGGTGGTGAATACGGTGGTGAGATTCTCATATCCGGCACTCCTGAAGAAGTGGCCGCGGAAAAGAAGAGTTATACCGGAGTTTATCTCCGTCCCCTGCTGCAGGTATGATCGATTATCACTCCCTCCCTTCAGATCCCGGCTGTTACCAGTTTTTGGATGACACAGGTACGGTCATCTATGTAGGAAAAGCAAAGAATCTGAAGAAACGGGTGGGGAGTTATTTTTCCCATACATTAAAAGACCCAAAGACAAAGGCGATGGTCTCTGCTGCCGCGACCCTTGATTTCATCGTCACCAAAAAAGAGGTTGAGGCGTTAATCCTTGAAAATTCTCTTATAAAACGCCTTCAGCCAAAATATAATATTGATCTGAAAGATTCCAAACGGTATGCCTACATCCATCTGACGGATGAGCCATATCCCCGCATCCATTATGTGCGGGAGAAGACAGATGGCGGGGACTATTTCGGCCCGTTTGTATCGGCAAAAGGCCGGGAACATATTCTTCACGTCCTGAAAAAGACATTCCGCATCCGGTCCTGTAAAAAAATCCCCAAACGCCCCTGCCTGCGGTATCATATCGGCAGCTGTCTGGCGCCATGCGCAGGAGCAGTATCTGAGGATGATTATGCAGAACAGATGTCGCGTGTCCGTGAGATACTGAAGGGAAATTACACCGCTCTCATACAGAACATGAAACGAGAGATGGCTGCTGCCTCACAGGCACAGAATTTTGAGAAAGCGCTTGAACTGCGTGATCAGATTCAGTCCATTCAACACCTTTCAGAAAGACAGGCAGTGGAACGGGCAAAAGAGACCGATGAAGATATCATCAATTATCAGGTTCGCAAAGATACCGTTTATCTGATGCTCTTTTCCGTGTATAAGGGAGTTCTGGGTGAAAAACAGGAGTTCACCTTTTCGTATCATCCAACCGCTATTGAAGAATTCATGGTGCAGTACTATGGGGAGAATGAACCTCCTTCAGAACTCATCCTCCCGGAGACACCGGATGATGCCATACCAGAGTATCTCTCGTATCAGAAAGGAAAGAATGTCCGAATAACCATTCCCCAGCGGGGAGACAAAAAAGACCTGCTTGAGATTGTGTCCCGGAATATTGAAACAACGTTCTTTGGCGGAGAGGAAAAAGTGAATGCCCTCCAGAAACGCCTGCGGCTGCCGGAACCCCCTCAGGTCATTGAATGCTTTGATATCTCGCACCATGCCGGAAGTGCGATGGTCGGTTCCATGGTCCAGTTCCGGTATGGCATGCCTGACAAGAGAAATTATCGCCGTTTTAAGATACGCACTGTTGAAGGGATTGATGATTTTGCCGCAATCAAGGAAGTTGTGCATCGCAGGTATGCACGAATAGCAAAAGAAAACGGTGAGTTCCCGGACTTAATCATTGTTGATGGCGGGAAAGGGCAGCTTCATGCAGCAGGAGATGCCCTGAAAGACCTGAATGTCAGTATACCTTTCATTTCTGTTGCAAAACGTGAGGAGGAGATATACGTGCCCCATTTCCCGCACCCGCTCCCCATAAAAAAGAATGAGAAAGTGTCTCTTTTCATCCAGGAAATCCGTGACGAGGCACACCGGTTTGCCGTAACCTATAACCGGACTCTCATGAAAAAGAAAATAAGGAATGACCAGGTTTAATCTGAAAGCTGACTTTTCTCCGGCGGGTTCACAACCTGATGCAATAGCGTCCCTTGTAGAGGGTATCAATAACAAAAATCGG
The DNA here is from genome assembly GCA_963761105.1 of uncultured Methanomicrobiaceae archaeon. Lineage (GTDB taxonomy): Archaea > Halobacteriota > Methanomicrobia > Methanomicrobiales > Methanomicrobiaceae > Methanogenium. The sequence continues at coordinate 36,956 of CAVXFW010000005.1, forward strand.
TTTCAGACGTTAATGGGTGTTACCGGTTCGGGGAAGACGTTTACGATTGCAAATGTGATTGCACAAACACAAAAACCGACGCTTGTTCTTGCCCACAACAAAACTCTTGCAGCACAATTATACAATGAATTCAGCGACTTTTTCCCGGAAAACCATGTTGAATATTTTGTCTCCTATTATGATTATTATCAGCCGGAATCCTACATCCCCCAGAGAGATCAGTATATTGAAAAGGATGCAGCAATCAACCCCAAAATTGAACAGATGCGCCTTGCTGCGACAGCCTCTCTTCTCACCGCTGATGATGTGATTGTTATTGCATCCGTTTCCGCCATCTATGGTCTCGGAAACCCGGAAAATTTTGAAGGCCTTGGGTTTGAAATTACCCAGGGAGAACAGGTAAAACGAAACGACATTCTCTCCCGCCTGATTGACATCCAGTATGAACGCAATGATATTGAACTGCAGCCGGGGCGGTTCCGGGTAAAGGGAGACACCATTGATCTCATTCCCGGATATGGCCCGGATATCATCAGGATAGAATTTTTTGGAGACGAAATCGAGAGAATCACTGAGATTGACAAAATCACGCACAATCAGATAAAAGTACATCCCTACTTCTTTGTGTTCCCCGCCCGCCATTACGTGATCCCGGAAGAGGAGAAAGCCGGCGCAATTATTGAGATGAAAAAAGAACTGGAAGAGACGCTTCCAACACTGGGACTCATTGAAGCACACCGGCTCCGCCAGCGAACACTCTATGATATAGAGATGATTGAAGAGACCGGCTACTGCAAAGGCATCGAAAACTATTCCCGGTTCTTTGACCACCGGAAAAAAGGTGAAAAACCATTCTGCCTTCTGGATTATTTCCCGGATGACTTTCTGATGGTGATTGATGAAAGCCACCAGACGCTCCCGCAGGTACGGGGGATGTATAAGGGGGATTATTCCCGGAAGAAATCCCTTGTTGAGTATGGGTTCAGGCTTCCTTCCGCGTTTGACAACCGTCCATTGATGTTTGATGAGTTTGAAAAATACATGAGGACTGCCATCTTTGTATCCGCGACTCCCGGCCCGTATGAAAAAGAACACTCTTCCGGTATCATTGAACAGATTATCCGTCCGACAGGATTGATTGACCCTGAAGTCAGTATCCGGCCGCTGAAAACCCAGATAACCGATGTATGCGAAGAGATTCAGAAGACCATCTCAGCAGGCGATCGGGTACTCATTACCACCCTGACCAAAAAACTGGCAGAAGAACTCTCAGAATTCCTCGCAGAAAAAGGGATAAAGACTCGCTATCTTCATTCAGAGATAAACACCATCGAGCGTACAGAGATCATCCGGGAACTTCGTCTGGGGATTTTTGATGTCCTGGTCGGCATCAACCTTCTCAGGGAAGGTCTTGACATTCCCGAAGTAAGTTTCATAGGCATTCTGGATGCGGATAAGGAAGGCTTTCTCCGGGATGCGAGAAGCCTCATCCAGACCATCGGGCGGGCAGCTCGAAACGACCACTCCCATGTCGTATTGTATGCCGATAAAATCACGGATTCCATAAAAATCGCGGTTGAAGAGACCAGCCGCCGCCGTGCGATGCAGATGGAATATAACCGGGAACATGGGATACAACCAGTCACCATCCACAAACCTATCCGGGAAAAAGAGGTTGAGATTCAGGATACCAAACATATCCCCCGGTACGAACTGCCCAATCTCATTATTCAGGTCGAAACCGAGATGGTGGAAGCAGCAGAACGGCTTGATTTTGAACGTGCTATTATGTTGCGGGAGAGGCTGAAGAAATTGAAGAAAGAGGTGGAGAATGATTAAATGTATGCATAAGTCTGTGTATGACAATTCATAGATTAAGGATTTTTATGAAATTGGTGTATTGAATACATATTCAGATATTTCATTTGGATAAATTATATGGGATTTTTGACTAATCCATATTCACTTTGAGTTCATTCATCCAGGATTGCTGAATGAATCCTTCATATTGCAAGCGACCAACAACGATTCCGGGGTGGATTCCAATCTGTCTGGAGAATTGTGTTACCGCACTTTTTGAATTTAATTCTGATAAATTTTTGGAATACTTTGAAGGAATGAGGATTTCACTCGCTAATCTGTTTGCTTCAGTTTCTTCTGCTGAATAATTATTGTTCGTGTCAAGGGAATCATCCAGAAACACGGCGTCTTTGCCATGCTTCAGGATGTGAACTGCTTCGTGGAAAAAGCTAAACCAGAACGTATCGTTTGTTTTCCCATATAATGACAATTGAATTATTGGTTTATGCGGATTCAACCAACGTGCTGCTCCGCTGACATGTGCTCCTGAAATAGATGGAACAAAAATGAACGACACACCTGCTTCCTGGCACCGTTTTTGCATTTCATCTCTAAATTCATTCGGACTCTTTATTGTAAGTTTTCGAATTTCTGCAAGCGCCTTTTTAAATTTAGAAGCATTGTATGCGGGAATGTCTGCATTTTCTGCTTCAATTTCACCCAAACGCAGCCACGCTGAAACAGCTCCAATATCGTGTTCTCTTTTTGCGGAACGGAATGCTACTGCCATGCCCTTATACTGTGTCCTCCATTCCGCAGGAGATGCAACGCCAAAAAAGCGGAGCATATTATTCACTACTTCTGGTTTATTTTTTGAAATTAACCTGTTTTTTTCAATATAACCAGAATTCATTAATTCTTTTACCGGCAATTCATCAAGCCAGCCTACCCATCCTTCCAGATTTTTTGATTCTTCCAGACGATGGAGATTTTCTCTATATTGAACCTCACGATTCAACCAAAATCCTGCAGTGCCTCCAATAACCCGCTCGAGTTTCAATGCAGTTTCCTGAGTTATAGTTGCTTTACCGTTAATGAGTTGACTGATGTGTTTTGTAGAATTACCCATTCTCTTAGCAAAATCTTCCTGAGTCCAGTCACGTTCTTCCAGGATATCTGAAATTGTATCACCGGGGGGTGAAATCCAATCCGGAGTAAATTTTTTCATTTTATTAGTCATGATAATCACCAATTTCGATAATACACACTTTTGTTACACGGGACCAGTCAATAGTATCATCATTCAATGGAGTTGGATTATTTGCCGGAATGAAAATCAATCGTTTACCATCGGATAAATTTAGTGAAAATTGCCCTGTGCGATCACCCTTCAGTTGATGGGGATTCCCGGCAGGCAGGTCGAAAACACTTTGAGCAGCTAAAATATCGCTAATGCGGGTTCGTAATTTTTTCGCAGATGATTGACCAAGTTCACGGTTGGCAGATCTTTCGTTCTCGCAGAGTTTTTGCAACTTTTGATTGCTGAACTTGATCTCCATCAGAACACATAGAATAGTTTACCTATGTGGTAAATAATATTTTCGATTGTGGTTGTTTGAAATGTATATTCTCATTCGTTTTGTTATTTTACCGTTAGAAATATCCAAAAACATCAATATAAACAAAATAATTTCTGGTTTAATTAAGTGATTTGATTCATACCCCAAAAATCGCTGGTGGAGTAATCTTATGCATAACATGCTTTTCTGAAAAATTGATGCAAGAAGTAGAATTTGAATCCTCCACATTAGGACATCCTTCCCCTCTTTTTTAAACACATCTCAAAACAAAAAAAGAGAACGGTAAATATCAAATATCCGGGAAATTTTAATCTATTCCTCACCCTTCCCAACCATTCCCTTCGCCTTCAAAAGCCCACCCGTGAACTCATCGATATATTCCTGCATCGAAAGACTGCCTTCCGGGAACGGGCAGTCGTCAGCATACATCTTCTGGATCATCGGATCGGTGGGATAGATCAGAATATCGGTATCCGTCTTTGCTGCTGCCTGAACCATTGCCTCACGGAAAACGCCGATACAATATGCAATCCGTACCTGGTATGTATCAGCCGTTTTCTCCAGAAATTCAGAGAGGCGATAGGTCTCTATCTTCAGAAAATCATCCCGCACTCTTTTGTCTGTGCATTTGCCCAACATGTAGTGATACTGTGCGTACGGGTACATGCATTCCAGTTCAGCCGGCACCGTCCCGCATGTGCCAAAGATGACCACATGATATGATGTGTCATTCGTATACACGGAATCAAATATTTTATGGAACAGGCGGTGACTTGGTGACGTGCTATAGGGTTTTCTGACCGCACAGGGAATAAAGACCCCGATGTCATGCCGGGGAATCTGGTATTCATCAATGATATAGCGAAATGCTTCCTCAAACTGCCTGAGGTAAAACGGGGGATCCAGAATCTGTCTGGAATTATTCTGTTTCAAAGAGGCATTTTTTCCTGAAATATATCTCACCTTGGTAAAGCCGACATAATCATTAGTCACGGACTGCATAATGTATTTCGATATATGCAAACCTCAGTTCACGAGGATTACCTGGAATGGATCCTCGATAACCGGATTGACTCTCTCGAAGAAGATACCCTTCAGTTTCTTTCTCAGAAATTTGACCGGAGCCGGGATACAGTTCATAATGACCTGAAACATCTCGAAGATACCGGAGATATTGTTCTTGGTCCGGACACAGCTGTCAGACTTACCGAACAGGGACAAAAAACGGCTGAATGTATCCTGAAAAAACATAAAATACTCGAATGTTTCTTTACGGAGATGCTGGGGATGGATCAGGACACCGCGTCACAGCAGGCGTGCCGTATCGAACACGAGGCGTCTGACGACACCATCAGCAGACTCAATCAATATCTTTCCCGCCCGAGGCGGTGCAGACAGGAGCGACACCATGTCTGTGGCCCTCAATGTGATCTAAAACCTCTTTCTCTCTATAACGAAAAAGAAACCGTCCGTGTTGCTGTCATCAGGGGCCCCCGTCGTATGGGACGCCTGAATGATATCGGCGTTATTCCCGGAGAGGAGTTAACTATCCAAAGAAAACTCAGTAACGGGTCACTTGTTGTGACAATCAAAGGAAGTGATATTGCAATCAGCCCGGAAATTGCTGCATCCGTTCTTGTGGAGCCCATCGAATGAAAGTCGGACTTATTGGAAACCCCAATGTCGGCAAATCTTTGATTTTCACCCAGTTAACAGGTATTGGTGTTGAGATCAGTAATTTTCCCGGCACGACAATCGACATATTATCAGGTGGTGTCTGCTATCAGCGGGAAATTGTTGAACTTATTGATTTTCCCGGCATTTATTCTCTTGATGGAACATCCGACGAAGAAATCAGTGTCCGCCGCTATTTACAGGAAGGGAATATTGATGTAATTGCATCAGTCCTGAATGCATCAAATCTTGAACGGAACCTCTATCTGCTTCTTCAGGTTGCTGAGTATCAGCTTCCCGGTGTCGTTGTCATCAACATGGTTGATGAATCAGAAAGAGCCGGCATTGAAATTGATTTTGCCCGGCTTTCAGATATTCTCGGATGCACAATCATTGCTGCAGCAGCATCAGAAGGAAGAAATATCGGAGATATCATCCCCTGTGCACTCTCTGACGCACGGAAAATGATCTACGAGGTTCCCTATATGCAGCACATTGAAGCTGCAATAAGAAGCCTTGAAAAAATTCACGGGTGTTCCCGGCGGGAGGCCCTTGATGCTCTCCAGAACCTGGGAACAGATGCAGATCTTCTTGATTCAGCGTCAACTCTCGCAGGAGAAATTGAAGAAGAGCACCAGATGTCGGTGCACCAGATTATTGCGACAAACCGGCACAATGCTGCTGCAAAAATTGCGGATGAAATTACGGTATTGAAAGATCACAGGAAAAAACCCGATCTTGACAGCCTGTTGACACGGGCATTTCCGGGTATTCCGATACTCATTATCCTGCTCTTTTCAACCCTGATGACCGTCTTCTTTGTCGGCTCGTTTCTGGAAGAGATAATTGTAAAACTGTTCGATATATATCTGATTGTACCCCTCCAGAGTGCCGGTTTATCTCCTTTCTGGGAACAGATCTCCTTCTCACTCATTCTTGCTGTGCAGGCAGGACTGGGTATTGCATTTCCCTTTGTCTTTGTTTTCTATATCCTCATCTCCATTCTTGAGGATTCCGGATATATGACACGGGCTGCATTTCTTGCAGACCGGGCAATGCACCATGTTGGCATGCATGGCCAGGCACTGATACCCATGATCTTAGGGCTTGGCTGCAATGTCCCTGCAATAATGAGCATACGCCAATTATCAAAACGTGAACGTATCATTGCCTCAGTCCTGATAACCATGGTACCCTGTTCTGCACGAACAGTCATCATCGCAGGTATTGTTGCCATGTTTGTCGGTGTTGCCTGGGCCCTCTCCATCTACCTGATAGTCTTTATTCTTATAATTCTCACCGGCATCATTCTCACAAGGATAACACCCGGCGAACAGTTCGGGATGATTCTTGAGATGGCCCCCCTGAGAAAACCTCTGCCGATGCAGACCCTGAAGCGGGCATGGCTTCACATGAAAGAGTTTCTCTTTATTGCAATGCCCCTTCTTTTGATCAGCAGCGTCTTTCTGGGAGTGCTCCAGTATGCAGGAATCATTCAGGCCTTTCAGGATATTTTTGCACCGTTTATGGAGGCCGTTCTTGGCCTTCCACCGTATGCATCAACATCACTGATATTTGGCATTCTGAGAAAAGAGATGGCGTTTGAGACGCTTGCAATCCTTGCAGGCACCGCAGATCTGGGCTCTGTTATGACCGGTCTTCAGCTCTATGTCTTTGCCATAGTGAGTGTGCTCTTTGTGCCATGTATCTCAACGATTGCGGTTCTCTACCGGGAAATGGGGTGGAAGACGGCGCTCATGGTCTCTGCATATACCCTAACACTGGGCATGGGAATCGGAACGATGATTAATCTTTTAGCAGTCAATTTCCTCTGAAATCAGGGATTCACACCTTTTTTCTCTGTCTGTTCCCTGTGTCAAGGATAAAATGAACGGTCATTCGTGGAAACCCGGTATATCACCAGCGTAAGCGGTCACTTACAAACGCGAAATAAATAATCGTAGATCATCAGTTCTTTTCACTAAAAAAAGGTAACAGATTCCCTGCTTTGGTTGGTGTCCGGACTCCGCCAAAAAAAATAATGGAAATCAGAGATCAGAAAAAAGGAGAAGAATAATGGTATTGTTACGTGACGTTCCCGTTCTCCAGATACGAACGGATACGATCGCCGACATTCTCTCTCAGGTTTTCGTAAAAAATTGCATAGTCATACATGTGGTAGATACCCTCAGGGAAGGTGACACTGGTCGCGGGCAATTCTTCAGGGTTGGATATGTTTGTTATCACCAGCGCGTTGCCAACTAGCTGGGCTGCTGCAAAGTTTGGATATATGTCCGGACTTTCGGGATGCTCGTGTTTGAAAAATGCTGCTCCAATATTCAGGGAAGCAGGTGCAAACGTGGTATCGGTCTTCCAGGTCAGGGGATTTACCACAAACGTTCCCGGAATGATTGTCGGCCCTTCCTTCTCTTTGCCTTCTGCATCGGATATCGTGTTGTACGCAATAAAGCATCCTGTTTCCGTCGCATTTTCACTAATCTTCATGAGCGGATTTAGATCCAGGTCTGACTGCGTAATCGAATACCCAATAACATACGCCGCCACCAGTCTCTTGAGGGATTCGGCATCACCGGTCAGGAGTTCTCCTGCCTTTGACAGTTCAACGACCCTGACCGATCCCTGACTGTGGGCGGCGAGAATAATGGGCCGTTCACCCTTGTTGAAATGTTCCAGGAAATAGTCAAACGCCTGGATGAGATCCTGCTGCCCCAGATCAAAGATAGGTTTCGCATCGGTCAACATCTGGGGATTGATTTTGACATTGTTCTGCCGGTAAAATGGTGCATAAATATTTGCCTGACCATCAAATATGCTGGCCTGTTCCACCAGCGTCCAGTGTGCTTTCTCCCGTAATACCGGATCACTGATATCCATCAGATAGGTCGTATTATCAGAGAGAATGGTAGGATACACCCAGAACACATCGACCGGCTGCTCTTCCGTGCTGAAATATGCGGGCATGGTGAGCCAGCTGTCGGGATTGGTATAATCCAGAGCATCCGGTACATCAGTGTCAGGATTAAATGGTGGTAACGTTGTCGGGATGCCTAATTCCTGTCCTCGTAACTCTTCCGGTGTGCTCTCAGCTTTATTTTCTGTTTTGGACGTCAAGGTAATATCTCCTAAAATGTAACCGCCCGAATCAAATGAAAGAATCAGTCTAAATGTGTGAGAAGAACGGGCAATCACTATTCAATGTAATATTTTTGTCTATCTGTTCAAAGATACTTATTTAGTTTGTTTTTTCTCTGTATTGCCAAAAAAAATAATAAATTGAACTGAATCTCTCTCCAATTGGAATAATATGTCTGATATTACGATTTTACACAATTGATGTGGTACGTAACCGGTATGAAATCACGAACAAGTACTCCGGGCCCCTGTCAGTCGCAGACTGACGGATACCTTCAGCATAGAACGGTCTCATGAATGAATGAATGAACCAGCCCACATCGTCATGAGCTAAAAGTATCAGTCACGAGACCGGCAGGACACTTCCTGAAAACTACATTCCGGGAAAATTTGAATTATTGGCCCCTAAGCTGCAGGTTACGTTCAGCAAATGTACCAAGACCAACTGGATTTATGGCGGACAATACAACCTGATCAATGGGGCGGTGCCGATTCGGTTTTACGGAAAAAAGGACCACCGGATATGCTTTTTCGGGTACCTGTTCGATACCGTTGTGTCCAAATTGCATCCGGGCTGTTCTCAACCAGCCCGTTGCACTCTGCTCCTCAGGGTGAATAAAAAAATGAAAAACGGACTTGTGACTGAGGTCAGTCGTGGGACACTGACTCACAAGGAGTAACGGAACATACCCAGATTTTGTACTGAATATCCCTTCCGGCAAACGGATGATTTGCATCAACAACCACCATTGATTTGGAGACTGACAGAATCGTCACGTTTGCAACACTCCCTCTGGGCAGTTTCAGGGGAATAATTGTCCCCGGTTCCGGGATGGTATTCGTTGGCAGCTTTTTCCGACTGATTTTTAAGACCAGTCCTTTATTATAGATGCCATAAGCTTCCTTTGCCGTTAACGTTACAGATATTTCATCATCTGCCCTGCATCCGAGAAGTGCTTTCTCGAAATGAGGATTAATTTCTCCTGCACCAATGGTGTACGTCTTTGGCTCATTTTCATACGTATATTCCAGCATTTCACCTGTTTCTGCATCAGCAGAGGAAAAATGCAGGGTGACGATATCACCCGGAGATATTTGTGGTACCATATTAACTGACATCAGACATCTGCAGGGTTAATCGCGACAAGTTCAATGTCAAAGTTCAGTATCTTTCCTGCCAGGCGAGGGTTTATGTCGATTGTTACTGCAGATTCATTGATTGCAATAATGGGGAAATCGATGATTCCCTGTGTTGTGGACAGGTAAACAGGCTGACCTAATTCAAATGTTGAATTTTCAGGAAACTCAGTCTTATTGAGAATCATGACGTTATCTTCATTCCTTTCTCCGTACGCTTCGGCAGGAGACAATCTCACCGTTTTATTCTCACCAACAGCCATTCCAACAATCGCGGCATCAAACCCGGGTACCATCCGGCCCGACCCGATAACAAATTCAAGGGGATATCCCCGTTCATAGGAGGAGTCAAAAACCTCCCCGTTATCGAAATATCCTATGTAATTTACCTGTACAGTGTCACCCGCGGTTGCGACTTCTGACGGTTGTGACTGGTCTGTGCATCCTGCAGCACAGATGCATAAAAGAAGAAGACAGAGCAGTCCGGTCATATGTTTCAGGAAACGTTTCGTCATATAGTAATAGAAATCACGACGCTAATAATTCAATCTTGCGCCAAAAAAAGATGTATGAAACTATCAGTCAGATGAATCCGCTGATTCTCCGGGATTCAGGAGTATATTGTTGTCTTCGCGGGAGAGACCGATTGCTGCAACCGCCCCGATTCTTCCGTTCCCGCCAAACAGACGTATCCCCTCAGAATCTGCCACCGTCTCGGCCATCAGTGCTGTTACAACCTGTTCCCGTGCAGCAAGTCCAAAACGGCGGAGGGGTTCTGAAATACTAAACCCTTTTTTAACAGCAATCCCCCACTCTTTAGATAACGACTCCGCCTCAATAAACCGCACCGCACGTTCGATAACATGATCGACGGCACCAGGATTCACCGCAATTTCGATAAAGCTGCAGGAGTTTCCGGCTGTACATTCATTCAGACAGGGGTAGAGCATTGCAACGGCATGGCCAATGGGAATTACCTCACGCATCTTGGCCATATACTGAAGAAGGCCCAGAGCAAGAGCAAATGTTGCACCACCCTCTTTTGTATCGGTATCATCAAGACCAATAACGAGATGAGTAAGTGCCCGTGATACGACTTCCCCTTCGGTGATCATACCACTATCAGTCAGGCGTATCTCACAAACACCAACAGCCATTGCCATCATATCAGTCAGGGAATAGGCAGGCCCCCCCACACACCGGATGGTCTGGATAATGTTTCCCCCTTCCTTCCTCACTCCGGTAACGCCGACCGCAGGTTTCGGGTATAATCCAATGTCAGAAACAGCTGTCCCCAGATACGCATATTCAACAAGTACTCTTCCGTCTCTTTTGACTTCATGGATTACACCGCCTGCGAGGCGATGGTGATACTCACAGAACGCAGCGCACCCTGTACTCATACACTGGTGATAGATTGCAACCCAGTCCCCGTCAGTTGTGGTAAAAATTCGTCGGCACGAACCGGTCATCATGACATTGGTTGTCACATACTTCGCCGGTGCGCGCCCTTTCTTTTCTTCTTTAACCGCAACACATTTTTCTGTTACCAGACGGTTAATCCAGTCCTGAATCGTACTTCGTGCAATATCCGTTGCATCTGCGATATCATTGATGGTAAAAAAACCATTTTCGAGGGTATATTCCCTCATTATAGCAAGAAGCTCGCGACGTTTTTCAATCACGCCTGGCATAACAATCACGAATGAAAAGCAAATCTGCAATAATTGCGCTTGCTGTCTCGGATGATCCCGCACCCTTCCCAATCAATGTTATTTCTCCTGCCAATACTGTCTCAATCGTTACTGCATTGAGGGTGTCACGGACAACAAGAGGATGAGATTTCGGGATAATCGTGGGGGATACACGGAGTATTCCATTGGCCGGGTAAATTTCTCCAATCAGCCGGATTGTCTGATCCTCTTTTTCCGCAAGTGCGATAGCAGCTGTTGTAACGCCGTCAATGCCGATGATATCTACATCAGCGAGGCTTTTCTTCATTCCCCATACGGCATTTGCAAGAATGACCAGTTTTATCGCAGCATCAATACCCTTGACATCATACGTTGGATCTGCTTCAGCATACCCGAGCTCGCGTGCTTCAAGGAGGGCCTGCTTATAGGTAAGGCCTTCTTCTGCCATCCGTGTCAGGATATAATTACAGGTTCCGTTAAAAACACCATAAAGGCGTGTTATCTCATTTCCTGCAATCCCATGCTCAATGGTATGCATGAGTGGGATCGCACCGCATACCGTTGCCTCATACCGAAGTGTGACGTTATTTTCTGCTGCAAGCGCATGCAATTCCTCAAATTTCAGAGCAACAGGGCCCTTATTTGACGTAACAACATGTTTGCCGCTGTTAAGGGCCTGTCTGATATACCCGAGGGCCGGTTCGCCCGTTTCAGCATTTGTGGGGGAAACCTCAACAAGCACATCATATGCATCTGAGGATATGATGTCAGAGACGGTTATCTCAGGTGTGCCACATATCCCGGTTGTCTTCTTATTTTTGAGAATTTCTGCAATATCCAGTCCGGAATCATTAATTAGACCACTTTTGGAATCTGCAATCGCGGTGACAATGAGGCCGGTCTTCTTTGCGGTTATTACCTCTGCAACCCCTCTGCCAACAGATCCAAATCCAATAATTGCAATTCGCATCAGTTTCCCTCCAGCGGTTCAATCATTAAAAATCCCTTTACTCTTGCCACATCACGAAGAATTGCAAGTGCCCGGTTGATATCTTTGAGGCAATCAGATTTTATGGTCATCCTGGCCGATGAAGGTTCATTTATTGCAGGCATCACCATCGAAAGCTCATGCACCTCAGCATATCCTGTTGAATCAATCTTACCGATGGTATCGTTGATATCCGTGTGAACCAGATGGCCAATAAGAATTACCGATCTGCGTACAAGAAATCGTTCTTCACCAACACGCAGAACATTGATTTCCCGTGTACGAAATTCTGAAAGTAAGGTGTCAAGCGAACCCTCTGGGATTTCACACATTATCTGTACATCAAGAAGATCTCCACCGGCTTCAGGGTCCCGTTCGTGAATAACGGAGAGTATATTGCCGCCAATATCTGAAATTGGCTTTATAACAGAGACCAGCTGCCCGGGTGAATCTTTCATTTCCAGTTTCATTGAAACCTGCAATTATATCTCCCTCTTGTTCTTTCGTTGAACGCCAAAAGGGATAAGCATTATACTATTGGATGAAGATTTGTTTTCAGAGAAACGGTGTTGTAATTATCAGGAGAGATGCAGATGAACAATAAACGTGTACGGGTTATTGGTTGTGGCAATCCATTAATGGGAAACGATGCCATAGGTGTCCGTGTCATTAATGTGCTGCATGAAACGCATCCTGAAATAGAGATCATAGAGGGAGGAGTGGGAGGACTGGGACTAATTCCTATGATGGAGGGGTATGATCATGTCATCCTGGTTGATGCAACAACAGGATATGGGAATCATATCGGAGAGATTCTGGTCTTTTCAAAACCTCCCGCCAACGAATTTTTCCCTCTTTCATTATCAGATGTTGGAGTACTTGATGCCGTTAATATTGCTGAAGAACTGGGTCTCTGTCCACAGATAACCATCATTGGTATCGAAGCCGGGAAAATTATGGAGTTTTCAGCATCAATGAGTCCTGAAATGGAACGTGCGGTAGAAGATGTTTGTGAATTAATCCTGGACACAATAAAAAAAGATTAGTTTATTTTTTGGAACCTGCGGCACCCAGAATGACGGGTAATGCATCTGCCACGTCCTTAATCAGTTCAGCAGGAATTCCCATGACCATCAGGTCATCATTGATACCGGAAAACTTGCGTGAACCGTCACATCCGAGTGAAAAGTTGACTTCACCGGACATGTATGGATAGGCGCAGGTGTCTGCGCATACCGACTGGATACCTGACATATTTGTATGGATGCGCCCCCCCGTTTTGTAGAGAACTGCCTGGGCAATCTTCAGCATAACAAGCGGCTGTGCCATGATAATGACGACATGGGGATCAAATGGCGTTTTCTCCAGAGGAGCATAGACCGTTGCATAAGTGCTGACTTCTTCACCGCCTGGTGGATGCACATGAGGCACTGAATCCATCGTCCGCATGCAGCCGGCCCATGATGCAAATTTCCCCAGTTTGAAATAAAATTCGCCTGATTTCAGGGACGGAGTCAGGTCTTTCAGACCAAGAGCCCATGCACCACCCATACACTGGTGTTTATCTGCGCGGGCATAGTGGATTTTTCCTTCATTCCGTGCTATACTCACCATCATACAGTGACGTACAGCCTCAGATATCTCTTCTACGCCTTCGGGGATTTCACTATCCGTTTTTGCAAATTTAATGGCTACCGGGGAGCCGGAGATTCCTGCAGCCTTAAAAGCATCAGAAATTTCCTGATAATTGAGGTCCATTTTGTTTTCGTCTATCATTCTTTTTTCACCAGTAATTCAGTTCAGTTTCACATTCACCGGGAGAACGATAAATATTCTGTCACTGACAGAATATTGGACCAACATATATTATGATATTTTTATAATGTCCTGAGTTTCCGATCAACTTTAGTGAAAAAATTTTTATTCACATTGATAAAAAGTGCGGGTTCAGGAGACTCTGTCACCGTAATCAGGGATTTTTCGTGCAATTCTCCCGCATACTGGCCATCTATTACAAGGCTGGCCGGTTTGTCGCTATCAAGCTGGATAGACAGATTGCGTCTGCTTGAAATGAGGTGTGGGCGGGAAGAGAGCATAAACGGGGCCAGAGGAACCAGCAGAAACCCGTTTATTTTTGGATCGACAATCGGCCCCCCGGCGCTCATTGCATATGCAGTTGATCCGGTGGGTGTACTAATGATAAGACCATCTGAACGGAATACCTCAACCGGAATGCCATCAACAATGACAGAAAACTGAAGCATTTTCGCCGGGCGTTCGGTGACAATCACCGCTTCATTCAGTGCACAGCCATATTTTTTCCCGTCAACAGAAATTTCCACGCGCATCCGTAATTCCGTTTCAACGGAATCCGGTTTCAACTGTGAAATAAACGAGTATGCTTCATCAGATTCAAGGTCTGCAAGAAAACCAACCCGGCCAAAATTGATGCCAACAAGGGGTACCTGAGGTTTCAGCGACTGCACTGCATGAAGAACCGACCCATCTCCCCCGATAACAACAGCGACATCCGCATCTGAATCATTCAGGGGAGATATGTGAAATGATTCATTTAGAGAATTCCCTTCTTCAAACCAGATTATATGCCCATCATCAAGAAGTTTCATTCCCAGTTCCCGTGCATACTCAACCGCACGGGAGTCATCAGGACGGGGGATAATTTTTAATTTCATTCGGTGTTCCCCAGACAACTGATGATTTCGTCCTGCAATAACCCGTTCGTAGCAATCAACGCTCTCCCCTCCCTGACATCTCCGGAAAATGCGATTGATTTTCCCAGAACCGTAGTTACGCTGCCCCCCGCTTCTTCGCATATAAGCATACCTGCTGCTGCATCCGTATATCTGAGGGTTTCACGCATATCGACGAAACCATCGATTCTTCCACATCCGATATAGGCAAGTTCAAGGGCAGATGCACCCAGATGGCGCCACCGCCTGACCTTTCCCGCGATCTGCATAACCGGCTCGACATGATTCTTTTTTCCGTACAGGCTCAGTGTTGCTGTATCAAGGGTATCAACATCGGACACCCGTATCGGCTTTCCGTTCAGAAAGGCACCGCGTTGTTTTTCTGCAGTAAATTCCTCATAACACCCCAGATTACTGATATAGGCGGCTATTACCTCTCCATTTAGCATGTATGCTGCAGAGATTGCATAATAGGGGATTCCATGAATGGCATTGTAGGTGCCATCTATCGGATCCAGAATAATGATACCATCCGCATCTGAAATACGGCATCTGCCCGCTTCTTCACTGATAACTTCGCCGCATGCTTCTGATTCACGAAGAAAGGAGAGAATGATATCCTCTGCAATCTTGTCAATTGCTTTTGTCGGAGTACCGTCTGCTCCCATTTCAATTATTATTCCGGCATCCGGTGTACCTGCAATATTTTTTGTTGCATCTGATACTGCTGACGTTATTTCATTGAATAGTGAAAAAAAACTCATTTTTGAACCTATAGTTACGTGCTCATTACCATTGCATTTATTTAATTTTACCGAGATATCTATTCCGAGATTGATCCTCATGAGTAAACAGCAGACTGAAATAGGAAAACTGAAAGAAGGCAGATATGTAGTTGTTGATGATGAACCCTGCAAGATCCTTTCAATTGCAACATCAAAACCTGGAAAACACGGCGCTGCAAAGGCAAGAATAGATGTCGTTGGCATCTTTGACGGGATGAAGCGTTCAATTGTTCAGCCGGTATCTGCAAAGACCTATGTGCCGATTGTTGAACGTAAAAGCGCGCAGGTAATTTCTATTGCAGGCAATACGGTTCAGTTCATGGATATCAAGGATTATGAAATGTTTGATCTCGTGGTCACTGACGAACAGCTTAAAACCATTGAAGCAGGAGCCGAGATTCCAATCATTGCATCACTTGGAAAGCGGAAACTTGACATCTGAAAATGCAATATTTTAATAACAATCTTTTTGCGGATGCTGATACTCCCTATGATGATGCCCGGTATGTTATCTTTGGGGTGCCATATGACGGCACAACATCATATGTAGCTGGCACACGACATGGTCCTGATGCAATACGCAAGGTAAGTTATAATTTTGAACAGTATCTTCCGGAATATCAATATTCTCTGAGTGAAGCAAAAATTCATGATCTTGGCAACCTGGACGTTCCATCAACTCCCGTGGATGTCATTGCTGCTGTTGCTGAGGTAACTGCCAATATTGTAGCAGACAGGAAAATTCCTGTTGTTCTGGGAGGAGAACATAGTATAACTCTTGGTTCATACAGGGCAGTCCGCTCTGAATGTTTTGTGGTCTGTGATGCCCATCTCGATCTGAGAGATGAATTTGGCAGCACCCCGTATAATCATGCATGCATCACACGCAGAATATCAGAGGCAGGTGCAAAAGAGATATTCATTATTGGCGCACGAAGCGGGACAGAAGAAGAGTATGCATTCGCAAAAAATCTGAATCTCTATTCCGCTGATTGTGTCAGAGAACGGGGAATGAGCGACATCCTTGATGAAATTGTTGAAACAATTGCAGGAAGAAGTGTGTATCTTTCCATCGATGCGGATGCAATAGACTGTTGTCTTACCCCTGGTCTTGGCACCCCTGAACCATTTGGTATTACTCATTATGATGTCCGGGACGTAATCAGAACAATCGGCCCCCTTGCAGAGGCGTTTGATTACATGGAAGTCTGTCCCATTGATGCAGGCCAGACAGCGGCTGTTGCAGCAAAACTCATCCGGGAATTTATTGCAGTCCACCGGATAAATAATCAGGGATAGTCTGGATTCGTCCTTTTTTTTGATTATTTCGGATGAATCAAAAATAATGGGAACTATTCAGGAATCACGTTTTTGGAACCATTATTTCTATTTTATACGATTTCAGCAGTTGTTCTTCTATGACAAAATAAAAGCTGCCTGATTCATAGCGGTCAATAACCCAGATATCCTGACCACCGGACTCCTTTGTTACACGGGGGCCTTCATCGACCGAATTGAATGTCTGATAATCAGATCTGTCCTCTGCATTCCTGATCTGAAATTTAAGATACGAGTTTATAGGGATGTCTGTCCATGGGTCAAACGTGATGTGCATTTCCCAGTATCCGGATGGAATCGTAATAATTTCTGTAACGCCACTCGCTTCCCCCTCAATAACAGCATATGTAGTCATATTACGATTTTGCTGGTAGGAAGCCGGTTGCTCACCCATGACAATCTTTTCAGGTGTTTCAATATTGTATGTTGATGGATCAACATAACCCACCGTCTTTACCTCCCCGTCCCAGACCGGCGTGGGCGTCGGTAGCGGTGTCTCTGCCCGGGGAGTTAGTGTGGGAAGATTGGCAGGGATGGGGAGAGGTGCATTTGGATTGACCGAAGGTTCTGATGATGGCAGAAATGGTATTGGTTCACCCATCATGAGGGGCTTTCCAATAAGAGCAACGATAATGACAATGACAATCGCTACTCCAAAAAATGCCAGATCCTTCTTGTCCATACTAAAATAATGGACATTTGTGCATTATAGTATATTGCATTGTGAATATGCGGATGAACCGTTTCTAAAGAGTACGATTCTCAGAAGAATGAATCATTGAAGCCAGTAAAGCATACCATGACTGATAGGCACATAAGTTTTGCAAATCTATGTTCTTTAAATAAAAACCATAATTACAAGGTTAACAGCAGGATCCATACAGAAATATTATATACATGACCTGCAAGATATACATTGTTAATCATCGAAACGATGAACAACAGAAAGGAGGCATAAAATGCAGAAAATAATGAACCGTGATGAAGGTTTCACCGGTCTGGAAGCCGCAATTGTGCTTATTGCATTCGTTGTGGTTGCCGCAGTATTCTCATATGTAGTACTCGGCGCCGGTTTCTTCACCACACAGAAATCACAGGAAGTTGTCTATACCGGTGTTGAAATGGCATCATCCAGTATGGAAGTTATTGGGGATGTGTATGGACTGAATACAACTGGTGCAAATGATGTTGATACCATTCGCTTTACCGTTGGTCTTGCTGCTGGCGGATCGCCCGTTGACTTTACAACCGTCCAGATGGTATGGGCAACCAGTGATGTAGTCGAAATCCTTGATCCCACTACAGACCACACCACAGCAATAGGTGCAGCTGAAGTAAAGAAATGGAATATTGTCGATGGCGCAACATCTGATTTGCTGCTTGAAGGGGAGGACAAATTTACCTGTACTGCTAAGCCAACCACGGCACTGACTGCAAACCAGGAATTTAATCTTGAAATTAGACCATCTACCGGAGCATCATTTGGTCTGAAAAGAACCGTTCCTGCTAAGATTAATGATGTGAATCTTTTATACTAATCTTTTTTTTCCACTATCAGCGCATAATTTTCAGGCTTTCATTTCTCCCATAAATATCGGATGTTCTTGATATTGTCAATTAAATTGATAGGCAACATAACTATTCAATAATGTGATTATTTGTTAGAACTCGAAAAGATGGCCAAATTAACTCATCACTGTAAAAAACTATATATATCACTTAGATTAGAATTAGTTTGTAGTCATCTTACGATGAAAACAGGAAGGAGGCAAAAAATGCAGAAAATAATGAACCGTGATGAGGGTTTCACCGGCCTTGAGGCTGCAATTGTGCTTATTGCATTTGTTGTGGTCGCCGCAGTATTCTCATATGTAGTACTCGGTGCTGGTTTCTTCACCACACAGAAATCACAGGAAGTAGTCTATACTGGTGTCGAAATGGCTTCATCCAGTATGGAAGTTATTGGCGATGTGTATGGTCTGGATCCAGATTCAAAGGGAGATGTTCAGACCATCCGCTTCACACTCGGTCTTGCTGCCGGTGGATCTCCGGTCGATTTTAATACCGTTCAGATGGTATTTGCTACCAGTTCTGATGTAGAAATTCTTGCAAAAAATACCACTCTTATTGGTGGTGCTGTCCCTGTAGGAAAGTGGGGTATTGAAAATGGTGCTGACGCATCTGATTATCTCCTGGAAGGGGAGGACAAATATACATGTCTTGCCACACCAACGAATAATCTGAGTGAAAATCAGGAGTTCAATCTGGAGGTTCGTCCATCCACCGGTGCATCATTTGGTCTGAAAAGAACCATCCCTGCAAAGATAAATAAAGTAAATCTTCTGTACCTAATCTTTTTTTCACATTTTGCAATCCGTTTGGGGATTTTGGAATAATGTCTCTACCTCGTGTATCTGAGACTGTTCCATTCTCTCCATTTGATAAAAATATATATATACCATAAAAAATAAGATGCTCATGTAAATTTATCTTATAATTATGAGATATGAAATACACAGAGGGGGGAAAATGAAACAAATCATGACCAGGGAAGATGGATTTACCGGCCTTGAGGCAGCAATTGTTTTGATTGCTTTTGTCGTTGTTGCAGCAGTATTCTCATATGTAGTACTGGGTGCAGGTTTTTTTACCACGCAGAAATCTCAGGAAGTTGTCTATACTGGTGTTGAAATGGCATCATCCAGTATGGAAATCATTGGCGATGTATATGGTCTTGATGCTGACGACAATAATGACATCGAGGCAATCCGATTCACCCTTGGCCTTGCAGCAGGAGGTTCATCCGTTGATTTCAGCACGATTCAGATGGTATATGCCACTTCATCGGTGGTAGAAATTCTCACCGGGACAAGTCCCCTCAATCAAACTGCAGCCACTGCAGGTGGATGGAATATCACCAATGGTGCAACTACTACTGATGTTCTTCTTGAAGGTGGGGATAAATTCACCATCATTGCCATGCCGACAACAGCATTGGGAACAAATTCCCAGTTTAATCTGGAGATTCGCCCATCCACCGGTGCGGCATTCGGCCTGAAGAGGACCACACCGGCAAAGATTGACAAGGTCAACCTGCTCTACTAATCATATATCTTTATTTGTGCCAGGCACATCAAATCAGACATACACCTAAATACAATAACAAAATAAAACCTGCAATAATCACGGTATATCCACCACTTAGATTTCATAATACAGGAATATCTGATTTATCTGAACACGCGTATATTATAAAAGTATTTATACTACCTTATTGAAAATAAGTAGTGCTATGGCAATAAATCAATCGCAGGTGGACCACATCATCAGTTCGTCCTCTGCTGACGATCCGGAGGTTAAGCTGCAGAACCTTCAGGACGAGGTTGATCTTCTCAAAAAGTCAATAAAAAAGCTGCTCATTGATATACGGGAACGCATGAATGAAATGGAAAATCCTTTCATCATTGCTTCTGCTCAGCCAGAGGTGCCAAAACGTGTTCATTCTCCTGACATACTCACAGAAGAACTGAATAAACCTGTACCAGTTCCGGAACAGAATAAACCTGTACCAGTTCCGGAACAGAATACTGTGCCATCATCTCCATTCGGAGAAGCAGGTTCCCAGGGTATTCATGATCCCCTGAATACAGGAACCCCGCAGCAATCCGGCATTCCGTTTTCTGCAGGCGCACCATCCGTAGCATTTTCCCAATTATCAAAAGACGAATCCCTCCTTCTTTCACTGCAGCGAAAGATGGAAGAACTTACTCCGGTTGACAAAAATGCCCCACCCGAAAAGGTGCGCCTCCAGAAACTACACCGTCTGTTTGAATGGACAAATAAGATGGTCAAAAAATATGGGCATGACCGCCTTGAGATAATGATTGAATCATACCGGACGATGGGATACATATCAGGTGACGCATATCAGCAGGTCAATGATATTGCCCGTCTGATGCCTGAAAGTCTGGGAGAATCTCATGAAATAAGTTCAGATGAATTTGTTTCTGAATTGTACGTCCTCAACAGAATTATCTCACCCAGCGATTCCTCCCTTGATCGTGATATGATAGAAGTTCTTATGGATAGGAGAGCGGGGCAACAGCCAACAGAAGAATCACCGGGAAAAATCAAAAATAAACTGGCAAAAGATGAATGGATTGACATGCTTGACAGGATATAACAATGTCAAGTGAGTCATTCACCACCGCAATTTTTCTAATTACAGCAATAGTAGCTGCTGCAATACTGGTGAATGCATTTTTCCCGGTCATTTATTCTGCAACCAGTACATTCACTGAATCTTCCCAGAGTGCAGATGAACGTCTGCGTACAGATATGAAAATTGTAAATGCACATACTGCAGCAGATGGCAATTCAAAAATATGGATAAAAAATATCGGGTCAATACGAATTGGAGATACTGACATATCATCGTCAGATGTATATTTTGGCATTCCGGGAGAATTTGATTATATGATCTATACAACCGGAGACACCCCTTCATCCGGCCAATGGACATTTACCATTCGGGAAGATTCCGGAACACCAAATGAATACTGGGATTCAGGTGAAACACTTGAGATAACACTTGCCGTAGACTCTTCCACATTCTCAACAGGAGAATATGCATATTTCCAGTTTGTACTGCCAAACGGAGTCTCCGTTTCAACCCAGTATACCGTATCATAAGGTGGAGTTATGGGAAGTGCAAGTCTTATTGCAACCGCTATTGCTCTGGTGCTCCTGATAGTGACAGCATACGTCGTTGTCGGGGGGATACTGGCTGCAACTGATATCATAACAATGTCACAGGCACAAAGGTTCAATCTCCAGGAATCCCGAATGGGCACATCCATTGATATTTTTGATATTACTGTTTCAAATGAGACACATTCCCTTAATATGATTGTTAATAATAGCGGGAGTGAGAAGATCTCGCAGTTTAAGTATATGGATATATATATGATCTACTCAGGAGATCAACCAATACTGGTCCCATACAAAGAATCACCAGGAACTGAAAATACCTGGTCTGTGTCTCAGATAACACCGGATATCGTTCACCCCAATGAACTTGATCCCGGAGAATCTGTGACAATGACCGTAACATATACTGAAGGAGTTCCCCCGTTTTGGGTGAAAGTAACCACTCCAAACGGAGTATATGATTCAGCATATGTAAATTCCTGATCCAAACAGCGGAGGGGTACAAAGATGAGTAAAAGCAGTGGATTAGGAGATTTGTTGGGGGGAGAGGATAGAAAAATTCTTTCAACCGGATATCCTGATATCGATAAAAAACTCGCGGATGGTCTTCCGCTGGAATCCCTGACACTTATCGAAGGAGAAAATGATACCGGAAAAAGTGTCATTACTCAACAAATTATCTGGGGTGGACTAAAGGGGGGCATGAATGTGGACTTGTACACCTCTGAAAATACGGCAAAAAGTTTCCTGAGTCAGATGAAATCGATGAGTCTTGATATCTCTGATTTCTTTGCATGGGGACATCTTCGTGTTTTTCCTATGCATACCATTGGGATGGAATGGGGTGCAGAAGAGATGCACGGCGTTATGAAGAGAATCATTGCACATATGCGTCAATCAAAGGCCGAGGTCATCATCATTGATTCTCTGACGCTTCTGACAGAATCCACAAACCAGTCGGACCTGCTCGCATTTCTTACCAACTGCAAAACCATGGTCGATTCTAATAAAACGATACTCATTACGCTTCACACATACGCTTTTCAGGAAGAAACACTCGTCAGGATTCGCTCTATCTGTGATGCTCATCTGATGATGAAGCGGGCACTTGTCGGTCAGAAATATGTCATGGTAATGGAGGTTGTTAAAATCCGTGGAGCACGGAGGACAACCGGAAATATCGTTTCATTTGAAGTTCACCCTGGTTTTGGTATGAAAATAATTCCAATCTCAATGGCGAGGGTGTAATTAATAATGGGAACATTAAGCGCTTCAATCAATCTTCCGTTTACCCCTGAAGAAGTTGATGAATCAATAGCATATGACGAAAAATCGGTTGAAGCCAGTGCACTATACCGGATGCTTCCTGCGAACGCCAAGGAATATGTAAAACAGGCTCCACATCTTCTTGAATATCTCAATATGTTCCCGGTAAATACATTTGGTATTCCGCTTTTTTTCTCAGCTCTGACCCGTGATTTGAAAGGGATGGAAAGCCCGAACATTATCTATCCGGTAAATGATATTACCTTTATTCACATATTTCCGGATGAAAATGATGTCAGAAATTTCTATATTCCCATTGAACCCTCATTTCTTCACAGCGTCACAGAACTGATGGTTCATGTTGAAAAAAAACTCGTTGATTTTATTGACAGTTTTGAAGAGGACCCGATATCTGATGAAGAACGAACTGAAGTTCTGCGTCGGGTGCTGAAGGAAATCACTCATATTGTCGGCCCTGATGAAGATATCAAAGCCCTCACTGCAGGAGATAATTCAGAACAGGGACTGAAGGATAGAATCATTGGATTTCTGAATACTGATTTCACGGAAAAAAATGATGTTAAGAAAGCAAAACTTCCGGTAGTCCCGTCAACTCCGGAAGGAAAATTAATTTTAACACAGATGGAATTTAATTCCATTGAATATCTCTTGATTCGTGATAAAGTCAATATGGGAATTCTGGAACCATTTTTGAATGATTCCTATATTGAAGATATTACCTGTGATGGTGTAGGCCCAATATTTATTGAGCATAAAATTTTTAAGGGGCTGAAATCTGCCGTTGAATTCAGGCACTCAAAAGAAATTGATGATTTTGTCATCCGTATGGCAGAACGTATCAAACGGCCGCTTACCTATCGTGATCCGATCGTTGATGCAACACTGCCGGATGGTTCGAGGATTAATATTGTATATGGCACTGAAATCAGTAAACACGGGTCAAATTTCACTATACGTAAATTCGCTGAAGATCCACCAAGTATTCTTAATCTGATCGAATGGAAAACAACAGATTATATGACTGCGGCGTATCTCTGGATCTGTCTGGAATTTGGAATGTCACTTTTCGTCAGCGGTGAAACAGCATCAGGAAAGACAACGAGCCTCAATGCCATTACCACTTTCCTTGCCCCGGAAAACAAAATTGTAACCATTGAAGATACCCCTGAACTGACTGTACCTCACAAAAACTGGACACGTGAGGTATCAAAAGGAAAAGGAAGCGGCGAAGGAGAAGGCGGGTCTGTCACGATGTTTGATCTGCTGCGTGCAGCTCTCCGACAGAGGCCAAACCAGATTCTTGTTGGTGAAATCAGAGGTTCGGAAGGTGCAGTTGCATTTGGTGCAATGCAGACCGGCCATCCGGTTATGAGTACATTCCACGCATCTTCCGTTGAAAAACTCATTCAGCGTCTCTGCAGTGACCCTATTAATATCCCTATCAGCCATGTTGATAACCTGAATATCGTAATAATCCAGAGTGCTGTAAGGAGACCCAACGGTGACATGGTGCGCAGAATGATTTCTGTGAATGAACTGGTTGGCTATGACCCCGAAACGGGTGGTTTTTCATTTGTTGCAATGTTTGTCTGGAATCCGGTAACAGATACATTTGATTTTCCGGGAAAAGGAAGCAGTTTTCTTCTGGAAAATAAAGTTGCCACACTTCTTGGACTACCTGAAGACCGAAGAGGGGAGATTTACCTGGAAATCGATAAAAGGGCTCGTATATTAGAACGGCTTCATAAAGCAGGATATACAGGATTCTGGGATCTTTATCATATGATAACAAAGATCAAAAAACAGGGCCTTCTGAAGATTGAGATCTGATGCATGTTTGACTCACTGACTGAAAATATCCGTGAGAAATCCGGAGGAAAATTACCTTTTGAAGATACCGGGAGTAATATAAAGGCCTTTTTTTCCCGGATATCTGAAAATAAACAGATGGGTTCTGATCTTCTTTTCATGATCACCTATATGGCTTCAATTATCACTGCTGAGATATCACGGCCGGAAATTTTTGCATTCACGGCAACACGAAAGGAGTATGCCACATCAAAATATATTGCAAAGGTTGAAACATTCGTTAAGAGGTGGAACTATAATTATGCCTTAGCTCTCTCAATAGTGGCCGACCGAACCAAAAATCCCATGCTCTCCAGCATGTTATCACGGTACGGAAACTCAATCAGCTCAGGAGTTCCGGATGACGAATTTCTTCTGCTCGAATTATCTACCGTAAGAAGTGTTTACCGGAACCATTTCGAACAGGGCATAGAGATGCTGAAGAAATGGGGAGATGCATACATCGCTCTGATGCTTTCAGCGACCATTGTAAGTGTCATCATTATGGTCTCAATTGCCATTTATGCACCTGATGATTTAAGCTCAACACTGAATACTTCATATTTGCTTATCATTGGTATTGCCATATTTGGTATCGGTACAATGTACCAGGCAATCCCTGGTGACCAGAAATGCCATGAAATTCCCGGCCAGGGAAGTTATGAACAAAAGATGATCCGCAGAATGGAACGGTTTATTCTTCCCACGGTAGTCATCACTTCTGTTCTTCTCATTCTGGGAGGATTTAATACTGGTCTGATTTTTCTTATCGCCGGAATACTCCTTGCACCCCTTGGGATATTTGCTGTTATTGATGACACAAATATTATCGGACGTGATTCAGACTTTTCCGTGTTTATCCGAAGTATTGGGACAATTATGGGCGGTAAAGGTCTCACGGTCACCTATGCCCTTGCTGAGATTGATCTCAAAACGCTGAAAGTGCTCTCAGACTTTATAAAGTCTGTCTATTCAAAGATGAATCTGGGTCTGGATGAGAATCTTGTCTGGGATCGATTCATTGATGAAACCGGCAGTAACCTCATTTCCAAATACCTGAATATTTTCCGTGACTCAATTAAACTTGGTGGCAGTCCATCAGAGATTGCACGGGTTGTCAGTTCATCGATGCTTGAACAGACGTTATTACGTGAAAAAAGGGAAATGCTTGCGACAGGATTTATTGTGCTTCTTATTCCGATGCATGTAGCGATGGTTGCAATATTTATTTTCCTTTATCAGATACTTCTCTCTATGTCACGTGCAGTAACTTCTGTGATGGCTTCATTTGATCAGGCAAGTTCAGCAATGAGTGATACAACAACATCAGTCGGAGGTTCAATGACAGGTATGGTGAATATCTTTGTCAATTTTCCGGAAGATCAAATGGGAGTATATGTAGCAATTGTTGTATTAATAATAACAATAGCAAATATCATGGCAGGAAAAATTGTTAAAGGCGGTGCAAATTATCTCTATTATGCATTTGGAAGTATCCTTTTTTTCCTCACCGGAATGATATTCATTGTAACTCCGTTTATTGTTGATATGTTATTTCAGATTCCGTCATTTGGAGGAGTACCATGAACGAAATTATACGTCGTATAGTAATGATGCTTGGAATTGTTGCCATTGGTACAATTTTGATTTTCTTTAATACATCAGCAATTATCACAATATCTGCAACACTCGCTTTTGGTGTCATCATGGCGATGGGCCTTGGGTTGCTAAAAAAAGAGGATTTCAAGCGATTAAGCAATCTGAAGATACCTTCAATAAAAAAAGATAGCAAACTTAAGAAAGAGAACAAAAAACCAGAATCAAAAAAAGAATCAGGAACAGATAAAAAAAATGTTGAAACCGGCAATCTGTTATCCCGATTTCATAAAAAAGAAAAAGAAACGAATCAGACCGAAAAATCAAAACAGACCAATAATAAAGGATTTTCAGCTGGACTGAATGCAGCTATTAGTTCTTTTATTACAACAGTACACAAATCACGTGACAATAAGCACTCAGAAAAAATCGATAATCTCCTGAAGACAACGATTGACGAACCGGTTTTATCTCCTTCGGATATTGCAAAAAATCAACCGGAATCACCATTATCCGATGACATGGGTTTATTTGATGATGATGATTTTGACAGTCTGGATTCTCTTGAAATTGAAGGTGAGGAGACACTCTTTGACTTTGATGGGGAAAATCCCATCGAATCCCGGTCAACACTGAAAAAAGATTCTGATACCCTGAATATGGATGACGAAATTAATGCAATTCTTCTTTCCGGAAATGCACTCGATGAAGATGATGACTTTTCATCCGGAGATCACAATGATATCGTCTCCCCGGAACCTCAACACAGGGATACAGAGAAACAGGACATAGGTGCAGAAGAGGGTCTGTTTAATTCAGAAGAATTTTTCGTACAGGGAATTGAAGATGGACTCGATGAAGAATTATTTATTAATCTTCCAAATACCCACACAGGGAATCAGAATACGACGAAAACTTCTCTGAAAGATTCACTGGACGAACTCAGTAATATCACAGAATTTGAAAAAATCACTAAAGGAGATGATACATTTTCAGGTTTTGATGCCATCAATCTGGAAGAACTTGAAACAGATGAATTCTCTCTTGAAACAGATGAAATTATCATTGAAGAAGAAGAAGAGATAAGTGAAACTGATATTCTTCCTGATGATTTCATCTCATCACCAGATACCGGTAATACAAAAAATGAATTAGAATTGAAGGCAGCAAAAAATAATCTGTTTGACAATTCAGGCATTAATACTCTGGAAATAGATGACTCAATGTCATTTTCCGGAAAAAATGAATACGATGACATTCTGAATGTTCTGAAATCAGATATAAAGACAACAAAAAAGGCACCCCAGACAAGTCTTGTCCGTGACATGAAGGATGTTCATGTCGAAGCGAAAGAACTGGTTGAAGAGCTTGAAATAGTTCTTCATGCGATGGGAGGAAAATCCCATAAAACAAACGATCAGGAGGAGAGGATCTGAATAATGAAAGAAATTCCCGTTAAATTCGAAGCAGAGGGTAAATGGATATCAGCAAAAATTGGAATTGATGAGACAACTATCCATCTGCCTGAACCGATAAATACAACCATTTTGATAAAATCAATTGACGATGTCCAGCAGAAAAAGAATATTCTCACCATTTCTGTTGCAGAACAACAGTATCGAATTGCGACAGTTCCCAAAGCACTGGCCATATTAAAACGCGTAATCCTGATGGGGTGTTCCGGATATCGCCTCATGGCATATTTTATGTCTCCGGCTATCAGAGGGGGGGTGATGGTGAATGATGCGGAATGGGAAAAAGGTGCCATTACTGTCCTTAAAACCGGAATATGGTTTGTGAGCCAGAATAATCAGATATGTATCCCGGTAGCTGATGTATCAGCAATTGAACTGACAAAAAGAGAGGTGCAGGGAACTGACAAAGAAGTTGTAAAGGTTGATCATGTTGAAAGCGGAGACGTTTCAACAAGTTTTGTCCTCTGTCCTCCAACAACCCTCCAGGTGCTCTATAATTATCTGACTGATGCCACTAAAGGAAGTTCAATGGATGAAGAACTCGACCCCCTTTCAAGTCAGGTTGCCATGCTTGTTTATAGCGGAATGGATACTCATTCAATTGAAGGGATGCTGGAAAAAACTCAAAAGGATATTGACATGGTTTATGACAGAATGCTGGGACTTGGGCTGGTTGAAGTTGTTCAGACACGCCGTGAAGTGAAACTGACAACGAAAGGGGTCAGGTTTGTAACAGAAGCTGTGAAACCACCATCATTGTAATTAAAAACAGTAAAAAAAAATTTTTTTCAAATAATAATGCCAACATAAAATATTTAGACGGTTTTTTTCCAAAATACACCATTAAGAATATTTATTACATATGTGACATAAGGAATATTTGATCACATATGGGTAGGATTCTGGTCGTTGATGATACTCTCTTTATGAGAACACTTCTTAAAAATATCCTGTTCTCCGGGAATCACGATATTGTTGGTGAAGCTGAGGATGGGGAGGATGCAATTCAAAAATATACATCCCTTCAGCCTGATCTTGTTACAATGGATATTGTAATGCCGAAAAAAAATGGAATTGAGGCTTTAAAAGAAATAATGGCAACTAATCCGAAAGCAAAAGTAATTATGTGCACTGCTGTCGGACAGGAACAGATGGTTAAACTTGCCATCAAAACGGGTGCCAAAGGATATATTGTGAAACCATTCCAGGCACCTAAGGTGTTAGAAGAGATAAATAACGTATTAAAATCGTAAATCTGTCATTATGCTCAGGGTTCTCATTGTCGATGACTCAGTATTTATCCGGACTGTTTTATCAGACTTACTTAACCGTGCTCCGGATATTGAAGTTATCGGAACAGCATGCAACGGTGTTGAAGCACTTCCGATGATTGAAGAGCTTAAGCCGGATGTGATTACGCTTGACATCCAGATGCCTCAGATGGATGGAATTGAAACGCTGAGGCAGATCAAACATTTATCGTATAAACCGAAAATCCTGGTATTAAGTACGCTGACTTCACGCGATGCTGAACTGACGTACAAGGCTTTGCACCTGGGTGCTGATGACTTCATGCTGAAACCCCATAATATCTCAAAGATGCGGGGTATTGAGAATGAATTAACAACAAAGTTAAAACAGCTCATAAGTATCTCAGAATCGCAGAAATGCACACCTGAAACAAACATTCCTGCAAAAAGTATCGTTTTAATTGGTTCATCTGCAGGAGGCCCCCCGATGCTGGATCTGATTTTTTCAAATCTGTTGGGGAAACAAAATGCTGCGTTTGTAATTACACAGCATATGCCGGAAGGATTCACAGCGGCACTTGCAGAACGGCTGAACAGAATCTGTCCCATGCCTGTTAAAGAAACGGAAAGCGGCGATATTCTCAATAATGGCAATGTCTATCTTTCAAAAGGAGGATATCACACCGTCATCTCCCGGCACATTGATGAATCCGGTCGCCAGGGTGGGCAGATAACTCTGACAAAATCAGCCCCTGTTCATGCTGTCCGTCCTGCTGTTGATATTACATTTTCTTCTGCCGCAAAGGTATTTGGAAAGAACTGTCTTTCTGTTATCGTCAGTGGGATGGGAAATGATGCAGGAGAAGGAGCACTGGCAATAAAAAATGCCGGAGGCACGAATATTGCTGTTCGGGAAGAAGATTGTCTGGTCTACGGTATGGTAAGGTCTGCATTAAAGCGAGATTGTATTGACAAGGTCGTTCCACTAAACAGAATACACCGTGAGATAATGAAATATATCGCAAATAAGGAATAAATTATGGCTGAAGATGACACATACCGGAAACTCTTTGTTGCTGAATCCATTGAAAACCATGAAAATATCGTAAATAACCTCTTAGTTCTTGAAAATGGTTCAGATGATACAGCAATTGATGAGATATTCCGGGCTGCCCATACACTAAAAGGGATGTCAGCGTCTATGGGATTCGATGAGATGGAAACACTCTGCCATTCCATGGAAGATGTTCTTCATCTCATCCGAAGTGGTGAGCGCAATGTCGATAGAGACCTTATTGATATACTCCTTGCCTGCACTGACAGAATTGAAGAGATGCTTGACGATATCGAATCGGGAGGAGATAGTTCTTCTTTCAGTTCACGGGAATTGGCAGAAAAGCTGAAATCACTGATATCTGAAGAGAAAACTATACCTGAAGAAGAATCCGGCCGGTATTCTCAAACAACAGTGAATAGCCCTAAGCAACCGGAAAAATATTCACATCACATTTCTCTGACCATTGACAAAAACAGTCAGATGAAGGATATCCGTGCGCTTCTTGCCCTTGCAAATCTGAAAGAGATTGGGGATATAATCTGCTGCAGTCCAACTCCTGAGAAACTGGAATCCTCTCAGTCGGGTTTCAGTGGTAATCTGAATCTGTATATCCTTACTGATTCAGATGAAGATACTATTCGGAATGCAGCGATGGTTTCTGAAGTATCAGAGATCATAATTCTGCCATTTTCATCACCACAGGAAGGGGGGCCGGAGGAAAGGGCACCGGAAGACCTTACTCTCAAATCGAATAATAATCTCTTTAAAATTACCATTACCGTTTCAGAAGGAAGTGACCTGGGAGACGTACGGGCACTCATTGCGTATCAGAATCTTGCTGATATTGGACATATAATTTCATCTGAACCAACTCCTGAAGATTTGGATGAAGGGAAATTTTCCGGGATCTTAACGGTCATCATTCACTCTGATGCCGGACAAGAAGCATTACATGACGCAGCATCCGGTGTCGATATTGAGAATGTAGTGGTTGAACCATTTAGAGAGGAAGAAAACACAAAAATTCAAATGAACTCCCTTTCTGATACAAAAGATTCTGAAGAAGAAGGAATAAACAGTTCGGAAATATCCCCGAAAAAACCAAAAAAGAAAGAAGTACAGAATATCAGAGTGGAGATTCAACGACTGGACCAGATGATGAATCTTGTAGAGGACCTGGTAATTACCGGGGGAAGACTCCGGCAGATTGCCCACCAGTACAACAGTAAGGAGATGGATGAAGCGCTCAATATGGTCAGTCGTTCTGTTTCTGATTTACAAAACCTCATGATTAATATCCGGATGATTCCCCTCAACCAGATATTTAACCGGTTTCCCCGAGTTGTAAGGGACGTTGCGATGCATGATGGAAAAGAAGTGGAATTCATCATGACCGGAGCAGAAACTGAGCTCGACAGAAGTGTCATAGACGGGCTGGGAGATCCTCTGCTCCATCTGATTCGAAATGCGGTAAACCATGGTATTGAGAGACCTGAAAAGCGTATAAAGGCAGGGAAAAATCCGAAAGGTACTGTTGTCCTTTCTGCATGGAGGGAAAGGGGGAATGTCCTTATAAGACTGAAGGATGATGGCGGGGGGATTTCTCCTGATTCAATTTTGTCAAAAGCCATAGAAAAAGGGTTTATTTCACCTGACCAGTCAAATAATCTGACCAGAGAAGAAATAATTAATCTCCTTTTCATAGCTGGATTTTCCACTGCAGAAGAGATTACCGACATCAGTGGGAGAGGTGTCGGACTGGATGTGGTGAAAGGTGCCATTGAATCGTTAAAAGGAACAATCAACGTAGAGAGTGAAGAAGGGAAAGGAACAACATTTACACTGGTTCTTCCACCTACAATGGCAATCATTGAAGTAATGATGGTCCGGATTAATGGTTTGAGGTGTGCAATTCCCATTTCTGCAGTTGTTGAAGTTGCAAGAATTAACCGTAATGCGATTACCCGTATTGGAAAGAGTGAAGCCATTCCATTCAGGGGTGAAGTCCTCCAGATTCATCACTTAAATGAAATGTTTAAAGGAGAAAGCAACGGGGATATTGTTGTTGTCATACAATATAAGGATACGAAATGCTGTATCCCGGTTGATATTGTCGAAGGACAACAGGAAGTCGTTGTCAAACCATTAAGCAACGTAATTGGAACATGTAAGGGAGTAAGTGGCGTAACTATTCCCGGTGATGGTGACGTTGTTCCCATTCTCGATGTAAATTCAATGATATAAATTAAATTATACAGGATATGATAAAATGGATTTAAATGACCAACAACTGGACATGTTAAAAGAATTGGGAAATATTGGTGCCTCGCATGCCGCGACTTCTCTTTCCCAGATGTTGATGAGTGAAATTGAGATGACAGTACCAGAGGTTGTTGTTATCGATATTTCTCAGGTCAATAAGTATTTTGGTGAAGAAATTTCAGCAATGGTTGTATTTGAAATACAGGGAGAAATTCAGTCCGCTGGATATATTGTCTATCATGTACCAAAATTATCGGCCATAAGACTCACGAACACCATGCTTGGTTCAACCGATGAAGACAGGGAATTCAATGAAATGGATGAGAGTGCAATCACAGAAATTGGCAATATTATGATTTCTCATTTTCTCGATGCAACAGCAGAACTTCTTGGTGTAGTCATGTTGCCATCACCGCCCATGATGGCAATCGATATGGCACTAGCTGCATTTGAAAATATTCTTGCGCAGGTGGCAGGGGATATTAATGAAATTATTCTCTTCACAACTGAACTTAAATCCACAAATAATGATATCAAAAGTACAATTATTATGCTACCGAAAGAACAGACACTCCAGCAGATTCTTACCCTCCTGAATAATCTTATAAATCCAGCAACATAGAGGCGGCACTTTTCAATGGAAAAACTAGATGCAGCTGATTCAAAGGGAATAAACGTTGGAATTGGAGAGTACAAAGTCGGAACTACCCAAATTTCATCGATTGGACTTGGATCCTGTGTTGCATTCATTCTGTACGACAGAAAACAAAAAACGGGTGGACTGGCTCATGTGATGTTGCCTGACAGTAATGGCAAAAGCGAACGACCGGGAAAATTTGCTGATACTGCAGTGCCTCACCTCATTTGTGAAATGGAAAAACATGGTTCATCACGCAGGAGTTTATCAGCACATCTGGTCGGCGGGGCAAGTATGTTTCAGCAGTTTAAAGGAAATCTGGATATTGGAAAACGGAATATATGTGCTTTGAAAGAGCATCTCAATGAATTACGTATACCCATTGAATCCGAAGATATTGGTGGAACATCAGGGAGATCGGTGAATTTTTTTCCGGAAGACGGAGGAAAAATAAATATTCGAAGAGCAGATGGAAAATGGTACGAAATTTAATTCTTTGTATCACTCTGTTTTGTATCATTATTCCGGTATCCGGAACAGTTGTAACATATATACCTGCAAGCGGGTCAATTTCCTCACTTGATGTTATGGATATCAGAGAAAGCCATGACGGCATGATTGCCTTTGCAACCACAAATGGTCTTTCTTTTTTTGACTCGGGATGGGCTACCATTCAGGCAGAATCATGGAAATATGATACCGGATTACAGGACAATTTTATTGAGACAATAGAATTTGATGCAAATAATGTACTCTGGCTTGGTTTTTCAGCAGGACTGCAGCAATATGACGGGATATCATTTAGCCGGGTCGGTACTGATGAATTTTTTTCCACAATGGACATACATGGTATTCTTCGCGATGATGATACAATGTGGATTGCAAATGGAAATTCCGGACTAAATCATTTTACTCAAGGTAAATGGAAATGGATTCGTCCATTTGCAGAGAATGGTCCCGGTGCCTATTATATTACCTCTATGGCAAAGGATCATGCAACGGGAAATATCATTCTTACAACCCGCCTCAATGGTGTCTGGAAAGGTATTTCAGATGAAGAGGGGATACGATTTTCACCGATTCCCATCCCTGAAGAACAGTATGGAAAAATTACCAGTGTAGTGGATTATCCATTTGGTGGCGTAGTTTTTTTCAATGAGAATTGCCTCCTGTATTATTCAGAATCAACAGGTATTGTTTCCGTCACTGATCCTGCAGCCCTTGGGTATGCCGTTACCCGAATCAATGATGTTGGAGTGACAGAGGGTGGGATATTTGTTATTGGTACCAATAACGGATTTTTTGGATACCACAATGATAAAATTATCACTCATATCTCCCGAAATAGTATTGAGATTTCCAATGACGAAGTGACGAAAGTCTTCCCTGACTCAAAAGGCCGATGGTGGTTTGTCACAAAAGGTGAAGCAGGATACTATCTGCCGGATGATACAATAGATAAAATACCGGTCACAATCGCACCTGAATATATGACCAATGATTCAGAATGGTCAGAATCATCCGGTCCCATCCAGGTACCCGTTCATTATATCAGATAATCCGGAAGAGAGGGACTCACATGGGCTGCAAAGGTGACCCTTATCACTCTTTTGTCACTTGCATTCAGGTTCTCTCTTTTAGGCTATGTATGTTGACCTAGGTGTGAATCTTCATGACTTTTTTGGCATACAAATCTATAGAGTCAATAAATAACATACGCGCTCGTTTGGATTCTTCCTCTTCACCGTAAAATATCTGCTGAACGATATAGTCTAAAAGGATAAAATAATATGACAAGGAATTAAATCTGCGTGATAGTTCCCGGAATTGCACATTAGATTCATTTTCCTGATTTTTTAATACATAAAATGCCCAGTCAAGCATCTGTATCAGGTAGACAGGCATTCCTTTCCCCGCTGCCATCGAGCGATACTGAGAATACGATGTTTTCCCTGTTGCAATAAGAGAAAGCTTCAGTCCATAGTATATTGGTTCAAGACTATCAGGATATTGCTGTATCATCTGTTTTACAATCCCGTTTGCACCAACCCCGTCACCCTGTTCAAGCCTGAAACTAAATGATTCACGGAGGAAATCAAGGTCATTGAAGAACTTTACGGTTGCAATATTCAGAAGTTCAACCCGTTTTGCCTCATTCTTATCTTTTTTTGCCTTTTCTAAGCCAATCTGGAGGAACCATTTTTCGTTCGGAAACCACCAGAGAGACATTTTTATCATAAACCAAAATGCGTTATCAACGGTTTCATCAACCGACAGGTCCAGTGGTTTCAGGCGATACAGAGGGGGGGCAACCCGCACCATTTCCAGTAACTGTTCACGTGCTGCAAGTTCAGTCTCCTGTTTCTGGCGTGATAATTCAGTATTTTCATCCCCTTTCCGGGATTTGGATATGGAATAATAACAATACGCAATATAAAAACCAATTCTTGCATCATGCTTCCAGTAATCCGCAAAATACGTAATCGCATCCTGGAAATATCCTGATGAGAGCAGCTGTAATCCGCCGAGAATTCTGAGAGATGCCTTTCCGGAAGAGCGTTTTGAGCGGATAGCAGTGGTTATTATACGTTCAATGTACTGTGTTGAATCATCCTGACCGCTATGTGTCATCACCCGGTATGCAATACTGTCAATAAATTCATCATATTTCGCATTATCAATATCAGGGAATCCGTTATCCAGTGCTGATACGATATGGGCAAAAAAAACAGGAAGATTTACCGTTATTTTTTCGGTATTATTATCGATATATGAATAGAGATCCTGCCGGAGGTTCTCAATTTTTTCATACCGGATTGCATCCCCGAGTTGTTCATCCCGTGCCATATTTCACCAGTTAATATACCATTAAATTGTTAAAACGATAATCTCTACGATTCTTCAGAGATCGGCGTAATAATATTCGCCCTTCGCCCGCTGTTCTCTGTCAAGATAGGATTCGGGTTTATTTATCCGGGGACGTCCTGACTGATCTCTCCTGAATGTTATCCCCAGTCCTTTCAGGAAATGGTTCATACCATCTTTCATATCATAGGGGCCATATGCAGAACCCCTGACACCGGGTGTGCCGTCAAAAACAAGCATTCGCTCACTGATCATATCAATAAGATAAATATCGTGATCGATTACAATAATTCCGGCCTCATTGCCTTCAGCATGGCGGCGCAAAACCCGTGCCAGGTTCACCCTCTGTTCAACATCCAGATGAGCGCTTGGTTCATCAAGAATATAGAGATCAGCATCCTGGGAGAGGCACAGAGCGATTGAAACACGCTGCAGTTCACCACCACTCAGCTGATCCACAGGTGACTGAAGAAGGGGAATAATAGACAGAGGTTCAATTATTTCATGCTGGTAATATGATGAATCAAACGAACGGCAAGCCTGCCGAAGAAGGAATTCTACTGAAGCCGATGAGTCGGCTTTTACATACTGCGGTTTGTATGCAATTTTAATTTTTTTATCCATCTCGCCGCGGTCAGGCATCTCAACACCTGCAAGAATTTTTGCAAACGTACTTTTTCCAATACCATTTGCACCAACAAGACCCAGCACTTCTCCTGCCTGAATTTTCCCGGCGGAGATGGTAAGAGAAAAGGTATCACCATACTTCTTCTCCATCTCCGGAAATGCAATGAGTGTCGGGCGGACTACATCCCGCTTGTGGAATCGTGTTTCAAAGGCGACAGCATAATCCCTGAAACGCACATTTTCTTCAGGTAAAAATCCTTCCAGGTATTGATTGATTCCAATCCTCACCCCTTTTGGCCGGGTGATGATTCCGAAAACACTGGGTTTTCCGTAGGCAACATGCACGGTATCTGCAAGCATATCCAGAATTGCGAGGTCGTGTTCAACAATGACCACAGGCCGCGTCTCTGCAAGTTCCCGGATAAGTTTTGCAGCGATCATCCGTTGGTAGATATCAAGAAACGGGGTGATTTCATCAAGGAAATAGAAATCTGCGTCACGTGAGAGACAGGCGGTAATGGCAATACGCTGAAGTTCACCACCACTCACTTTTCCAATCGGACGGTCAAGAATCGATTCAAGATGAAGTTCACGAATATAATAATCCAGCATTCCCCGTTCATCAGTGGATGCCAGAAGTTCAGACACTGTTCCCTTAAACACCTTCGGAATATAATCGATGTACTGAGGTTTCAGTGATGGTTTTATGGATGATTTTGAGACCTGCTGAAGGTATTCATAGAGTTCAGTTCCTGTGTACTGTTTTAAAATTCCTTCCCAGTTAGAGTCATCTTCCGGATTTCCCAGATTTGGGACAAGCTGACCACAGAGAATTTTTACTGCCGTACTTTTTCCGATACCATTCGCTCCAAGAATCCCGGTAACTTTCCCTTCAACCGGAATCGGAAGCCCATATAAAGCAAATCCGTTTGTTCCATAGCGATGCGTCGGGTTATCGAGTTCTTCGGGCAGGGTCACAATATCAAGTGCATCGAACGGGCATTTTTTGATACAGATACCACATCCGACACAGAGTTCTTCAGAGATAACTGCTTTCCCTTCCTCTCCGATAACAATCGTCTCATCACCGGTACGAACACGCGGGCAGTACAAAATACATTCTTTGCCACACTTTATCGGGTGGCATCGATCACGATGAACAACAGCTATTCGCATAGTATATCACAAAATTATTGTATTGTAAGGAGAATTGTCCAGGAAATAAACCAGAACGAAAACGCCATAAAACTCTGATAAAACCAGTCTTTTCCACCCAATCCGGATATATCCATCTTTATCAGCATGAATACATGTTTCTGGAATACCATTGCACCCAGGAGAAGGAGAAGTCCGATAACACCCTGAAATTCATTCTGAACGAGGAGGTATGAGAGAATTCCAGCGATAATACCCATAATGCTGGCAATACCAGTACGGATTATCCGTTCATTATGTTCTTTTCTCTTTTGTTCTCCGGACTTGACAATTCTTGCCTCAGTTCCGTTGGACACGTTTTCTTCATTCATCCAGACACCAGTCATTATAATTTTGTCTTAGAACAATATGTAATTTGGTATAAATGGCGAATTTAAAGGGAATGAGTGGGCTTGATATCCATGCCATGGTGTCAGAGGCCCAGGGTTTTCTCCCTTTGTGGATCGGAAAAACCTACCAATATGATACAGGACTGTTTGGAATCCGCCTTAATGGAGAAGAAAAGCAAAAATTTTCCCTTATTATTGAAATAGGAAAACGGGTACATTTTACGTCATCGCTCCCTGCGGCAACACCAAATCCATCCGGATATTCAATGTTTCTGCGAAAATACTGCAATGGCGGAAGAGTACTTGCTATATCTCAGCCGGGAATTGAACGGGTGATTGATATTGAAATCGGAAAAAGTGAAAAACGGTTTCACCTGATTGTTGAACTCTTTGATGAAGGCAATATCGTCCTGACAGATGGGGATTACACCATTATTCAGCCCCTGAAAAAACATCGGTTTAAAGATCGCAGTGTTTTTGCCGATGAGGCGTATACCCTTGCTGCACATACTGCACCGGGATCTGTTGAAGAATTTGAATCTATTCTTCGGGCATCAGATGCTGATACGGTCAGGACGCTTGCCACGCAGTTTCTCATGGGGGGGAAATTTGCGGAAGAAGCGTGTAAAATTGCCGGTGTCAGCAAGGAGGAACCGGCTGTCAGCGCACCTGCAGACACATTGTTTGCGGCATATTTATCGATTCTGAAGAAAACGGAAACTGAACGCAGCCCCTCCATCACAAAATCCGGATGCTGGCCGTTTCTTCTGGGAAATGAAACAGCTGTTGAGACATTCTCAACATTTTACGATGCGCTTGACCAGTATTATCCCCGTGGGAAAGAACTGATTACTCCACCCAAACCAAAACTCACCCGGGAAGAAAATATCAGAGTGCGGCAATTAGATGCTATTACTTCGTTTGAAAAGAAGATTGAACGGTATGGAATCATTGTTGATGCTATCTATTCGCATTATACCTTTGTCCAGGAAATCCTCTCAACACTTAAGGCCGCCAGTGCTACTACATCCTGGCAGGATATTGGAAGAATCCTGAAAGAGAGCAAGAGTGAATCCGCTTCTGCCATAAAGAGTATATTCCCTGCTGAAAGTGCGATTGACCTTGATATTGAAGGAACGGTCGTTAAACTCTTTGTACAGGAGAGTCTTGAAGCCAACGCAGAACGGTATTACGAACTGGCAAAGAAATTTAAGAGGAAGCGGACCGGTGCATTTGCAGCGATGGAACGCATGGTAATCACCCAAAAAAAGCAAAAATCCGTAATTCCTCTCAGAAAAAAGAAATGGTACCACCGGTTCCGCTGGTGCTATACATCTGACGGAGTGCTGATGGTTGGCGGGAAAGATGCCGGTACCAATGAAGAAGTCGTAAAAAAGTATCTCCAGGGAGGCGACACATTCGTCCATGCGGATGTGCATGGTGGCAGTGTCATCATTGTCAAAGGACAGACGGAGAAGAATGATGAAGTCGCCCAGTTTGCCGCATCATATTCAAATGCGTGGAAAAACGGACATCTGACAGCCGACGTATATGCTGCATCCCCGGATCAGGTAAGCAAGACTCCTGAAGCCGGAGAGTATGTCTCACGTGGTGGATTTATCATCAGGGGAGAACGGACATACACACGGAATGTAGGCCTTGGTGTTGCAATCGGCCTGCAGGTAACCCCGGAGTTAGGCGTTATCGGGGGGCCTATAAATGCGGTGATTAGCAGAGCAGAGCATTATGTTATTCTTCGTCCGGGACGCTATGAGCAAAATGACGTTGCCAAAAAAATACTTCGGATTCTGCGGGATAAATATGGAGATGAATGGAAATCAATGAAAAATGTCCTGAATTCAGAGAGTATTGCCGCATTTGTTCCGCCGGGCGGATCTGATATTACTGAAGAGTTATGAAAGCAGAATTCGATGCCCTGAAGGATTCAACCGGTGAAATACGGTTGTTTCCTGAATCAATTGATGATATCTGGCATATCAAACACCTCATCAGAGGCGGCGATCTTATTTTTGCAGATACATTCAGGAGCCTTGATTCCCAGACTGACAAAACCCGACCGGAAAAGATGGAAAAAAAGCCGGTCCGGCTTGGCATCCGGGTGGAGAAGACCGAATTCCACCCTGATACCATCAGGCTGAGAATTTCCGGGGTGATTGAACAGGGCCCTGACACCGGTTTTTACCATACCATCAATCTTGAACCCGGCCGTCAAGTGTCGGTCATTAAAACATGGACGTCGGTTGAACGGGACAGAATCGATAGGGCAGTGACTGCATCTACCTCAGGAATTGTTCATATTGTAGCCATTGAAGAAGGGGAGGCACAGATATTCCGTATCCGCCAGTATGGTCCGGAATATGTTATGAAAATGACTGCCGGAAGCGGAAAACGTGAGGGTGTAGATGCCAGACATGCATTTTTTGAAGATATATATCATTCACTCATCACGGTCACCGGATCAATTGTTATTGCAGGGCCCGGTTTTGTGAAAGAGGATTTTCTTTCCTATCTCCACAGAACCGATTCGGATATGGCCGACCGTATGCTTATTGCTGAGACACGCAGAACCGGACGGGGTGCTGTGCAGGAAGTTATCGGACAGGGTATACTGGAACGGATAACACAGGATCTTCAGCTGGGAAGAGAAGTAACCCTGATGGAAGAACTGCTTAAAAGGATGGCGGGTAGTGGCTCTGCAGCATACGGCTTTGATGAAGTTGCAACAGCAGTCCGGTATGGTGCAGTATCAGACATACTTGTTGTTGACACAAAAATCAGTGATGAAACCATTAATTGCCTTCTCGAAACTGCGGATACCATGCGTGCAAAGATAACCGTTTTTTCCTCAGAATTTGAGCCAGGAAAACAACTGGAAGCAATTGGGGGAATCGCCGCATTACTGCGTTTTCCCATTCAGTAAAAAAAATTATTCTTCGGATGATTCTTCAGGTTCAGACATAACAACTGACTCTGAAGATTCATCTGTTTCTTCGATCTCTTCAATATCAGCAGGTGCAACGGGGCGTTTATATGATTCTTTTAACACGATTTCGTTGATACCATCGATAAATTCAAAGATCTGGTGCATGAGGATTCCGCGGGCCATTCCCCAGCGTTTGTCATAATTAATGCCCGGAGGGAGAATCATGGTGAGAACGCCGTCAGTGAGCTCGATATCCATTGTTTTCCCGGTATACAGATCAATAAGACCCTTTACCTGTTCTTCGGGGTCCTCAACAACTGATTCTATCTCATACTCGTAGGTAAGCGTTTTTCCGGCAAATACATGGTTAAAGTCGACGACAGCACGTTTTCCAACAACACTTGCAACGAAACCTTCCTCACCGTCAGATGAAATCCTCATGCCAACATAAGGCTTTTCACCAAAGTTTTTGACCAGAGCAGACCGCATAAGTGATTCATCACGTGGGCCATATGCTTTCTCAGGAGGAATCTCGACAATACCTTTTTCGCCAACTTCTTTCCCGATTAATGCCTCATCAAGGCCGGGAATGATATGCATACCACCAAGGCGCACAACAATTGGCTTATATTCTTTCCTTTCATTGAAAATATCTGCTTCTTTTGCTTTGGCTTCTTCGGTAGTGTCAAATACGATACCATCTGATAAGCCGGTAAATCTGAGTTTAATAAAACTTCCTTCTGTAACTGCCATTACATTCACCTGTCTATATTTATACGGCGTGCCTACTTAAAATAATGAGCTCTGTAATTGAAGTTGAAACCAAAATTGCGGTATCTAATCTCCCCGAAATCGCGAGTCGTCTGCGCTCTCTGGGAGCAATTGATCTCGGCAGTTCGTTCCAGCAGGATACATATCTGAATGCACCGCACTGTGATTATGGAAAGACAGATGAAGCACTTCGTGTACGTGAAACCGAATCCGGCACTGAGATCACCTACAAAGGCCCAAAAACTCAGGCCACCGGTTTAAAGGCCCGGACAGAGATAACACTCTCTGTAGAGTCCGCACAGGATGCCATATCTCTTCTAACCGCAGCTGGATTTTTTGTTAGTGCAAGAGTCAGAAAAGAACGGAATGAATACCAATACGGTGGTACAACAATTGCTCTCGACCACGTTGAAGGCCTGGGTACGTATATTGAAATTGAAGTCCTGACTGATACTGATATACCTGCAGCACATAAAAAAATTGAATCCGTCAAAAAAGAGCTGAATATTTCCGGGACACACATATCGGTGTCCTATCTTGAAATGTTATTATCACAACAGTCTTCTAAAGAGTGACTAATTCCACTTCAATCTCTTTTGCTTCGTCCCCAAGAGTAATGAGCGCACATTTTCCTTCTGAGGCAGGTCCGGGGTTAACAATCAGCGTTCCTTCAATTTCCATAACTCCGGTGCAATCATGGATATGGCCGCAGCAGACAAGATCAAAATCTTTTAGATTATCCCGGAAGCATTTACACCCGACATTTGTTCCGTTAATATCATCAAGTGTGCAGTATGGCGGTGCATGGGTGACCAGAACATTATGAACATTCGGCCGGCTCCTCTTTTTCGCCTTCTCTAACAATTCATTCAGTTCTTCTTCAGAGAGTTCAAAAGGTGTGTTAAAGGGTGTAGGATTTGAACCTCCGACACCCGTAAAAGTTACCTTTCCTATCTCAAGGGAGGTTCCATGCAGGTTTACTGCATCAGAATCTTCAATTGTTTCCAGGATCCCCTGGGCGTCACAATTTCCGGGAATTGCAAAGCAGGGGACATCAATCTGTTCAAATACCTCATTTGCTTCCTGCGGATCGCCGCAGTCAGTGATGTCCCCGGCAATGATTACCATATCCGGAGAAAGTTCCATGAAATCGGAAATGGTGTCATACTGCCCGTGGATATCCGTAAGAAGGAGTATTTTTATCATGATAACTGGTCTCCATCTTCCTTAAAAAACCTTACTTCAGCATCTATCCATGAACCTGTTGCCTTTCCATTGAGTGCCATCCTTCCAAGTTCCCGCTGTACATCGGGAAGAATGGTGCGTGCCAACATACCGGCAAGGGGAGTGCCCGAAAGCGGTGTGAAATGATGAACGTGCACAATGCCACCGCGGGTTATCTCTTTCATCTGGGTAACAGAAAGCCGCTGATCCTCATCAGATTCATTCGGAAGACCCACAATATAATCAACAACAGGGGTAATTCCATGGTCTCTGCAGAGGTCATATGCCCTCATCACATCCTCTGCGGTGTGACCGCGCCTGAGCATCTGCAATACATGATTACTGCCGGACTGTGCGCCAAAATGGACTTTCCTGTTCGCACAGTATTTCTCAATCAGGTCCAGTGATGCATCAGAGATGCACTCCGGCCTTACTTCACTGGGAAAGGTTCCGAAAAAAATTCTCCTTCCGGTTAACGACCGGAGCAGTTTTTCAACCTTGTCGAGGCGCAGATGGATGCCATCAGATCCATAGGCAAGAGCATTCGGTGTGACAAACCGTATATCGCGAAAAATGCGGGTGGCACGCTCAATATCATCAATTCTGCGGTGGCGCATATTCCTGCCAAAAAGCTGCGGCGTCTGACAATATCCACATCCAAACGGGCATCCACGGGTAATCTCTGTGTATCCTTTTACCAGCGTAAACGGGGGATAGGAGGAGAGAAGCACACAATGGTTTGGCATCACGACCTGCTTTTTTGAAGCTACTCCGGCTGGCAGGAGATGACTGCCGGACTCAATCATTCTGATAAGGGCAGGAAGCGTATATTCCCCTTCACCAATCACAACATAATCCGCATACTGGCGTACTTCTTCCCAGCAGGCGGATGGATGTGGGCCCCCGGCAATGGTAATACATTCTGCATCTGAAATTTCATCTTTAAAATGAGGTTCATTTACGGAATTGAGACTATAGCAGGTGATATCGTTTTCCGGAGCATCTACTTCATTCAAAACAATGCCGGAAAGTTCACATGCCGCGCTGAGTGCAGATAACGAATTTTTCGCCCAGGAAATTGAACGCCAGTTTACTTTCATCGGATATTGTTCCTCAGGGAATTATTTCACAGCCATTAAATTTGGGATGAACAAATTGCTCAGGAGAAACAGTATTGTTCTGAATGCATGCCCTTACCCGTGGAAGAGCCTGACAAACCGCCCCATAAAGTGCATGTACGGTCCGGTAAATATCCGTGCATCCTTCATCCGGCCAGAGGTCCATGACCTTGGAATAAAGACATCGCCCCCCACAGAAATCAAAGAGATCGCACTCGATACAGCCCCCGTCATATACAACTTTCCGTAATGAATCCGGGCTGTCTTTCCTGATATCACCACAATAATACTCAGTCATACCAATCATGCATGGACAGGGAGTAACCATACCATCAGGGGTAATGGAATAATTGGCAAAACCTGAACCACATCTCAGAACAGGCAAATGTTTGCCATTAAGGGCATCCTGCATGGTGTCAATGAATGGATACCATCTCAGTACCTCCCCTGTCTCCTCTATGTGGGACACCCACCTGTTCATCAGCCTGTAGAGTCCGGGAATATATGAATCGTCTACCCAGGAACTATAGGAGTCACGGCTGTAGGCTTCAGAAAAATTGGC
This sequence comes from uncultured Methanomicrobiaceae archaeon, assembly GCA_963761105.1. Lineage (GTDB taxonomy): Archaea > Halobacteriota > Methanomicrobia > Methanomicrobiales > Methanomicrobiaceae > Methanogenium. The sequence goes on from CAVXFW010000005.1 coordinate 81,593, forward strand.
GTCAAGCTGCCAGTGAACAGATGGAAACAATCCGCCTGTGTTAAATGCAAGGTGCATAACATCCTGATAAATGTCAGTATCTTCCGTCACCGTCATTCTGCCGATGAAATCAGCGGGTATTTTCATCGCCTGGATTCTCCTGCAGTTCTCCACGATCTGCTGATATGTGCCTCTCCCCCTGTTCCGGTCATGCGTTTCCCTGCGTCCGTCAACGGAAACAATAATTGTCTCCAGATGGCTGAGAACACCATCAGGCACCTGATCCAGGAGAGTGCCATTCGTGTGAAGCATAAACCGGCATCTTCCGGATAATGTCTCCATAACAGACCGGATGGCCTCAATAGAGAGGAGTGGTTCACCTCCATAAAACGTAAGACAGGGATCTGAATCCATACTGATGAACCGGCACAAATCTTCAGTTGCATAGGTAATATCTGACCGAACCTGCCGTGGATTTGGGTCCCAGCTGTCAGTATCAATCTTGGGGAATATGCGCCCTTTACAATATCTACAATTCAGATTACAGATGTCGTTTAACAGGATATAATAATACACGCTGATACCTGGAATTAATCGTCACTAAGTGTTATCTCACCCGAACTGCCATCAACGAATGCAGTCCGCCCGTCTTCCATATCCTCGATTGGTGTATCCGGACGATCAACCATTGGGATTTCTGCGATTATTGCCCCGACAGCGATTATCGGTTCGGCTTCTGTATTGATTATTGCAGAAGGTGCCATATTGTTCCGTCTGAGCGCATAGATGACATATGAACCAACAGTAGATCCTTTCCCATAGGGAAAAGCCAGCACTTTTCCTGCTATTGACTGCCCTTCCAGAGGGTGGCCGGATTCAACCACAACACCAGTATCCGGATCGACTCCTGACAAAAAGGAGATCGGTTCACTGCTGACAAGAACAGTACCGGATCCTATACCTGCCGAAATACCACGCGCCTGAATTGTAATGGACATACTACATAAATGTGGTGAGAGCAAAGATAAATATGACATGGATGAGAGCATCATCAACAATACCAATGCTGAACGGAATCTGACCAGTCTGACAAATCAGGAATATGAGGAGATCATTGAAGATTTGCAGGGTAAAATTGAAATTCAGACAAAGGAAATTTCCAGTATTAAAAAAGAGAGCGAACAGCTGAAAAAGGAGAATAACCAGCTGAAACGAACACCGCTCTTTGTAGCATCCGTGATTGATATTCTGGATTCAGGTGAAGTGTATCTTCGTCAGCAGGGGAATAACCAGGAATATATTACCGGAAGCAGCGAGAATATGAGAACCGAACTAAAACCCGGCATGAAGGTTGCGGTTAACAATGCGCTTTCCATCGTACGTATCGTTGCGAATTCAGTTGATTCGCGCGTGCGGGTTATGGAACTGATTGAGACTCCTGATACAACATTCGAAAAAATCGGTGGACTCAGGGAAGAGATCGAAGAAGTCAGAGAAGCCGTTGAATATCCACTTACGAAGCCTGAGATTTTCCGCAAAATCGGTGTGGAACCGCCAAAAGGAATTCTGCTCTACGGGCCGCCGGGTACCGGAAAGACCCTGATAGCAAAAGCAGTTGCCCATCAGGCAAACGCCACCTTTATCCGGATGTCCGGCAGTGAGCTGGTCCATAAATTTATCGGAGAAGGTGCTCAGATGGTGAGGGAGCTCTTTACCATGGCACGGGAACGGGCCCCATCCATCGTCTTCATCGATGAAATTGATGCAATCGGGACCATGCGAATGCATGACGGGACATCCGGAAGCGCAGAAGTGCAGCGGACCCTGATGCAGCTTCTTGCAGAGATGGATGGATTTGACAACAGGGGTGATGTCAGGATAATGGGCGCGACAAACCGGGTGGATATGCTGGATCCTGCACTTTTGCGGCCGGGACGGTTTGACAGAGTAGTGCTGGTTCCGCTTCCTGACACCGCCGCCCGCTTAGAAATACTGAAGATTCATTCCGCAAAAATGCACCTTGTGGGAGTCCCTCTTGACAAACTGGCAGCAGATGCAGAGAATAGCACTGGTGCAGAACTGGAAGCAATATGCCGTGAAGCCGGAATGATGGCTGTCAGGCGTGATGCAGATGCTATCACCTGGACTGATTTTGAAGAAGCCATGCGGAAAGTCAAGGATAAAACCCAGAAGCCGGACATCATGTTCCTTTAAACTATGAAGGTTTTACTCATACAGAAAGAAGGAACTGACCTTCATTCCACTCTTTTGGCATCTGAGACAAGCAGGGAAGTGCTTCGGTTTTATCACCCGAAAAAAAAGGACTGGGGAGTTTGTATTGAAGCGTCAACCCTGGGAAGTGCGCTCTCTGTCATATCTGAACTTAAGTGGTACATCCAGCGGTACGTGTCACAACCGCTCTGTCTTCTCTCAAACGGAATCATCTGCACTCCTGCGTATGCAGGAATTATCTATGGACGTGAAGAGTCCGTTCATGACGGTTGGGAATGGGAGATACTCTATGGCATTAAATATCATACAATCCTGGACCGGATGGCGGTAACTCCTGAATCAGCAATTAATGTAGTCACTGAATTTGCTTCAGGAATGGACACAACATTTCGTGCACGCTGTTCTGAAGAAGAACTGGAAAAAATATAGTTTTTTTTTTCAGGCAAACATTGCACTGTCGTACGGACTGCACTTGGGGTGATTTGTCAGGTCATGGGTGACTTTGTCAATTGCCTTGATAAAATCTGACTGATATATTTTTGTTCGCTCAGCACGAATGGCAAACATTCCTGCCTCTGTGCAGATTGCACGGAGTTCAGAACCATTCTTCCCGTCTGTTAACTCAGCAATTTCCTGGAGGTCAACTGCAATGTCAAGAGCCATATTTGCAGAATGTATCCCCATAATTGACCGCCGCCCTTCACAATTGGGCAATGGTATCTCGATAATACGATCAAAACGGCCCGGCCGCAGAAGTGCATGATCAAGGATATCAATTCTGTTTGTGGCAGCGATTATTTTTACATCGCCCCGGGACTCAAAACCGTCCATATCAGCGAGAAGCTGCATAAGAGTCCGCTGCACTTCCCGGTCACCGGATGTAGTGCTTTCACTGCGCATCGCACCAATCGCATCAATTTCATCAATGAAAATAATTGAGGGGACGTTCTTTTTCGCCATTTCAAACATTTCCCGGACAAGACGCGCTCCTTCACCGATGTATTTCTGAACCAGTTCTGATCCAACAACCCGGAGAAAATGTGCCTGGGTTTCATGGGCCACCGCACGGGCGAGAAGGGTCTTTCCCGTTCCCGGGGGACCATACAGAAGCACCCCTTTCGGAGGAAGAATCCCAACAGCCGCGAACAAATCAGGCCGTATCAGAGGCAGTTCAACTGCTTCTTTTATCTCACGAATCTGTTCTTCCAGGCCACCAATATCATAATATGATTCCTCGGGAGAATCAACGATTTCCATGCCATAAATCTGGCTGTCAAATGCTTCCGGTAAAACCTCAACAACCGTGAGTGACTGCTGATTCATCGTACATCTCAATCCGGGTTTCAAATCTTCAGGTCTCACAAAATTTGATACCCGCACCATAAAACGCGGACCAGCACTGCTCTGTACTATTACACGCTGATCATCAATGATATCAGAAACGGTGCCGATAACAAGAGGGGGGCTTCTTAGTTTTTCGACTTCACTCTTTAATTTTCTGATTTCACGTTCGTAACGGGTTTTTTGGTTCTCTACATTCTTCTTTTCAATATCAAGTTGCCGCACCTGCTCTTTGTACTGCATATTTTTCGATTCAAGTGCTGCAATCCGGTTCAGAAGATACTCTTTCAGGTCTTCATCGCCGATTTCCGGATTTTGCGCAGAGTAATCCCCCAATTTGAAACCTCAATTAGGTATATCTGTTTATATGACTATAAATTTGTTTACGATTTGAAATGTCCGACTGTGAAGTTTGCGGCGCATCTATAAATGGCGAGCTGATTCTGGTTCAGATTGGTGGAGCGAAGATGTGGGTGTGCCCGAAATGTGTAAAACTTGGTACAGAAATTAAACTACCGCCAGGTGCCAAAGTTCCGGGAGCAAAAGCGAAGGTAAGCTCTAAAAAACCACAGACGAAGAGACCCCGCGATGTTTTTGATCTGATGGTAGGGGATATTGTCGATGATTTCAATGCTCTCATCCGTGAAGCCAGAATGGCAAAAGGATGGACACAGAAAGATCTCGCGCAGGAAATTAAGGAAAAGGAAAATCTCATCAAAAAAATTGAAACAGGATTTATCCCGGAAGATCAGGTGCTAAAGAAAATCGAGAAAGTCCTTGAGATTCAACTGATTGAGTCAGTTGATAGTGATATGAAATCATTCGGTACATCTGCAGTGACGACAACGCTTGGAGATGTTATACGAATAAAAAAACAGGGAAAATAATATTCAAACAGAAGGTTAAACGATATGGCCACCCCATTCATTCTCATAAACCTGAAGACCTATACGGAGGGATTTGGGCATAATGCACAGAAAATTGCACAGATTGCAGAAATTATCACGCATGAGAATGATGTCAGAATCGGTCTCGCGCCCGGGTATATGGACATCCATCCATTATATGTTCATCATTCCCTGCCCATATTTGCCCAGCACGTTGACGGTGTTACCCCGGGGGCACATACCGGCCATATTGTTGCAGAGGCTCTGAAGGCAGCAGGTGCCACAGGGACTCTGATAAACCATTCTGAACGCAGACTGACGCTCGCAGATATTGAAGCAGCACACCGTTCTGCGCGCAATGCAGGTCTTGAAACGGTCATCTGCACAAATAATGTTGCCACAAGCGGTGCCGCAGCATTTTTCAGTCCGGATTATATTGCCATTGAACCCCCTGAACTGATTGGCAGCGGAATTTCTGTATCAAAAGCAGATCCCGGTATTATTGAAAAATCTGTTGAGACAGTGCATTCCGTGAATGCGATGGTAAAAGTGTTGACTGGTGCCGGAATCAGGTACTGGTGAATGTGTCAGAACGGCACTGGACCTTGGCACCGATGGTGTGCTCCTTGCATCAGGTGTTGTGAAAGCGAAGGATCCGGAAGCGGTTCTTCGCGATCTTGTTTCAAAAATTTAAGAGAGGCGGCGTATGCAGTCGTGCTTGGTGATAACACCAACCACTTTTCCTTTATCCATCACAAGAACGGCATGATGGTTTTGGAGACTGTGAACAATTGTCTCAATTTTTTCTGAAGGCGGAACGGTGGGAAATCCTTCTTCCATGATATCAAGGACCGTATTTTTCATCGAACGATGAATCGTTCCGTTTTCCATGGCGCCGATAATTGCTGATTCAGATACACACCCGATAGGGACACCGTTTTTTATGACCGGAACCTGTGATATGCCATACTTTTCCATCACGTCTATGGTATTTTCAATGGTTTCTTCCGGAGATATGCTGATAACAGGGATTGTCATAATATCGCCGGCAGATGTACGTGATGTCTCAGATTCATTCAGAATTGCAATAATCCGGCGGAGTGTGCTTGCACGGGGATCAACGGTTCCTGCCTCTATCCGTGCAATCATTGACTGTGAAAAACCTGCCCGGGCTGCAACATCTGATTGTGTCATGCCTGCCTTGATACGTTTTTCCCGAATCTCACCAGATGTTGGAATATTCATAATATTATTTGAGGTGATAATGGCAGATAATAATATGCTCATCGAGAATATTTACTGCCTGAATTGTTACGCATTCTCCTCGCGGTATAGCCCAAGGCGCTGAATGAGATATTCATAGAGATGCTCTTCCATTGCCTGTTCATCCATCGGTGATGAACAGACAGTTACTCCATATAACAGCATCAGGGCGGTATCAAGCATGTATACATCCCGGATATCTGCCTTTTCTTCAGGAAGTAAAACAGCCAGCCATTTGAAGCTGTCTTCATCAAATGCATACTCTCTGCCATCACCGGAGATCATTTGTGTACTATCGAGTGAAGGGTCATTTCCTTCCCAGTCAAAACTTGATTTAATAGTCACCTGTTCAGGCATTTTTTGCACTGCATCATTCTTTACAATCAGGACGGCACGTATGAGAACCTCAGGAATAGTTTCGATCTTTTTGAGAAGTCCCAATGCCTTATCCCCCTGCGAAACTGCCCGGTCATATAATCCCATCCTGTATCCGATGAGCATTGATGCAATTATATGTCCTGCTGATTCATCAGAAAGAGGGCATTCACAGTTTATTTTTTCGATATATGCAGAAAAGTAATCAGTGTCATTCATAGGCAACATTCCTATAATGATACCTGATGGTAAACCGGTATATATCTTTTCAAAATTGAATTATAATTGAATTATATGTGAGTGGGAGTAGTAAGCCCCATTCTGTTTCTATGCGGCATTCAGCTACGCGCCATACCCGGGCAGGCCCGGACCGACCCTGTTGCCCTGTTCTGGCTTGCACCCGTAGGGTTTCACCGTTCCATCGAATCCTGCCGCTGTGCATCAGCGAGTTAACTCAGCACCTATAGCGCCTTCTCGCCACCAGCATAAACTGATGGCTCAGTCGCATCATCGCTAACGGCAGGGCGTGTCGTTTCTGTGTCAGCGCCGTGACTCTCGCCACCCGCACTTGCATGCGGCTACGCGTCCGGTTGGTGTGGGGACTTTCCTCAGCAGCATTTTCTGCCACCGTCAGCCGCACACTCCCTCTCCTATTAATATCGTATCTCGCAATATTTATGGGCATGGACGGGATCAGCAGTGAAGAGGGTGCGACGGCGGTAAAACTCGCACGGAAGGTTCTTCAGGAGAACATTGGCAAAGAGAAACTGCCGGAGGTGTTCGTGCCGGATTCATTTAGTGAAAAACGGGGTGTATTTGTCACACTGAACCGTAACGGCAGGCTTAGAGGCTGTATTGGATTTCCAACACCTGTGCTCCCATTATCAGTTGCAATTCCCGACGCCGCACTCTCCGCCGCACTTGACGATCCACGTTTTCCACCTGTACGCGCTGATGAACTTCCCGAAATTTCGATAGAGATCACTGTACTGACACCCCCTGTTCTTGTTTCCTCCCCTCCGGACAGGCGTGCGGAGACAGTAACTGTCGGAAAACACGGGCTGATTATTGCAGGCTATGGAAGAACCGGCCTTCTCCTCCCACAGGTGCCGGTCGAATACCACTGGGATGCAAGTACTTTTTTAGATCAGGTCTGCATAAAAGCAGGCCTCCCTCCCGGGACATGGAGAAGAGATGATACGGAACTATACACATTTGAAGGACAGATATTTTATGAGGAGGAACACACATGATCACCTTTGAGAGCCAGCATAAGGACATCTGGGCGAGAACCGGAAAACTCAGGGTCGGAGATAAAACGGCAAAAACACCCCTGCTTCTTCCGGTAATTAATCCCCATATCCAGTTAATACCTCCTGAAGAGATGCAGAAGATGGGTGTTGAAGCACTGATAACGAATGCATATATTTTCAGCAAAAGTGAGGAGTTTCGTGAACGGGCAATACATGAGGGTCTTCATTCCGTTCTTGGATTTCAGGGCATCATCATGACTGACTCAGGTGCATTTCAGCAGTCAGTGTATGGAGACGTCGCTTTTTCAAACACCGATACTGTCCGGTTTCAGCGCCAGATAGGAAGTGAAATAATTGTTCCTATGGATATTGCGACACCGCCTGACAAGGATCATGAAGAGGCCGCAGAGGAACTCTCTGTCACCATGGCGCGGATTCGCGAAGCGATGGAGATAATTGACGATGGTCACCTGGCAGCCCCGGTGCAGGGAGGCATCCACCCCGATCTCCGGAAGAGGGCCGGAGAAGAAGTCCGTGAGACAGGGGCAGTATTCTGTCCCATTGGTGCTGTTGTGCCGCTCATGGAGTCATACCGCTACCGTGAGCTCGTAACGGTTGTGATGGCAGCAAAACAGACGCTTTCCCCGGGCGCATGCATTCACCTCTTTGGGGCAGGGCATCCATCGATGTTTGCCCTTGCAGCAGCGATGGGATGTGATGTATTTGATTCTGCTGCCTATGCGCTCTACGCCCGCGAAGGACGATACATGACCGTATCCGGAAGCTATAAACTTGCTGAACTCAGCGAACTTCCCTGTGCCTGTGAAGTCTGCCGTTCGCATACGGCACGGGAACTTCAGGAATCACCGGACAAAGAGAAGCTGCTTGCCAAACATAACCTCCTCGTAAGCCTTGCCGAGATTGCACGCATCAGACAGAGCATTCAGGACGGCACCCTCTGGGAGCTCGTTGACGAACGCTGCAGAAATCACCCCCGCCTGCTTGACGGCTACCGGGAACTCCTGAAATATACCGATATACTTCTGACCCGGGATACCGTTACAAAACGGAGATTCTTCTACCGGGGAAGTGAATCCTGCAGCAGGACGGAAGTAATCCGGTACCATGAAATGATCCCGCGGTTTTCTGTCAAAGATGCCATCCATATCAGCCTGAACGATGAGGATGGCCCCGTTGACGCAACAACGTTCCGGTTTAAACCACCATTCGGCCCGTACCCCCACGGACTAAAAGAGACATTCCCCATTGGCCAGAGTGAAATTCCCGAGTGGGATGAAGATATGGTTAAAAGCGGGTGCAAAGGCATCATACAGCTTATCAATGCAAATCCCGGCATTCCTGTCACTATCTATGCCGGTGAGAGATGGAAAGCAGTAATAGCAGATGCACTGCAGGATGTGGAGGAATTTTATGAGTTTATTTGAACGTATCATTCGCGACGGTCCCGGACGGACGGGCAAATATACTTCCGGAGAAGATGTTGTGGTAACACCAGGTACCATTAATCCACGGGAGATGTTTCCTGATTTATTCAATCATCCATTTGCCAATACCCCACCTGAATTTCCGGAAAAAATCAGATGGCCAAAACCCATTCAGTATAACGGGATTCTCAATGCATATGTTGGAGAGAAACCGGATGGTTCAGAAGAGTCTGCGGTAATCGTTCCGGGATGCCATACCCTCTTTGACAATCCCCGGCGATTCACTGATCTTCTGATTGCACTCAAAGAACGGTTTCCCATGGACACTGCCTGGTATGCACCGGCAAGTGCCCTCCCGTCAAATGTTGCTATTCTCATCTACTGCGGATTTGATCTCTTTGATTACCGGGCAGTAGACCTGATGACGGTACGCAACATATTCTGCACGCAGGACGGCGAGTTTTCGTATGGTGAGGTGCGTGATACCGGCCTGTGTTCGTGTGAAGGCTGCAAAAATAATGATCTAAAGCTTCATAACCGGAATGCACTGGATACAGAAATTGCAACGGCACGCTGGTTCATTCGTTCACATGTGCTCCGCGAATTCATTGAAAAACGGGTTCGGAATGCTGCATGGCAGGTGGCTGTTATGCGTCTCCTTGACGCTGCACCTGCGTACTCTGAACCAATGATACCGATTGTACGGAGCACCCCGTTCTCAGCCAATTCTGCAGATTCCCTGAAACGAAATGAGGTCACACGGTTTGTTGACCGGGTGATTGACCGGTTTATCCCAACCCGCACCGATACGGTGGTTCTCCTTCCCTGCTCGGCGCGCAAACCATACTCCCTCTCACAGAGCCACCGCAAATTCACGTTTGCCATTCAGAACAGGGCACATGAACTGATTCTTACCTCTCCTATGGGGATTGTGCCACGGGAACTGGAAGCCATCTATCCGGCAGGTCATTATGACATTCCGGTGACAGGCTACTGGGACCGGGAGGAGCGGGAATTCATCGCATCATCTCTTGCACGCTACTTTGAAAAACATCAGTTTGGAAGAATCATCGCCAATCTTGATGAAAAAACCCGTCTCATCGCAGAAGATGCAGCACAACGTGCCGGGACAACAATTGAATCTGCCTGTGTGGGCGACCGCCCGACATCTCCTGAATCCCTCAGGTGTCTTGAGGAAAGCCTCAGAGGGGAACGCAAATTATTCCCGGATGTCGTCAGGGGCACACTATCCTGGCAGTTCGATGCAGATGTGGACACCAGCAGGCTCACCCTGAAAGGACGCAGAGGCCGCCGTAAGGTAATGAAAGGGAACAACCAGTTGTTCAGTGTCGATGAGTCAACCGGACTCCTGCGCCCCACCATGGATGGCTGGAAGCTTCTTGGGGACAGATATCATGTTACCATTGATGACTTTATTCCGCAGGGCGATGTGCTTGCGCCGGGTATTGTCGATGCTGACCCTGCCATCCGCGAAGGAGATGAAGTGTTTGTCACCGGTCCGCGTGCTCAGGCAACAGGCAAGGCGTTCATGGGTGCAAAAGAGATGCTGCATTCATCCCGCGGTGTTGCGGTAAAGTTGCGTAAGGTAAAGAAGGGGTAAAACCCAATAATCTCACACATTATTTGTATCTCCTGGAGATGGCGCTGTGTACAGGATAATTAAACGGAACCAAATTGCTGATAATATCTACGAATTCTGGATCAATGCACCCCATGTTACCAAAACCGGGCGTGCAGGACAGTTTGTCGTACTTCGTATTGATGAACACGGGGAGAGAATACCCCTGACCATTTCGGCTACCAACGGTGAAGACGTACGGATTGTCTTCATGGCAATCGGAAAAACAACCCAACAGCTCGCATCCCTGCAGGAAGGAGATAATATCCGCGATGTCGCAGGTCCCCTCGGCACGCCGTCAGATGTGAAAAAATGGGGTCGGTGTGCGGTTATCGGGGGAGGTGTGGGTATTGCCTGCCTCCCGATTCTTGCACGGGAACTGAAAGCTGCAGGAAATGAGGTCACCGGGATTATCGGTGCACGAAATGAAGGACTCCTGCTGCTTGAAGACGAACTCCGTGATGCCTGTGATGAACTGGTCATCTGCACGGATGACGGTTCAAAGGGACACCACGGATTTCCTGCAGATATCCTGAAGAAGATGGTTGCAGAAAAGGCACTTGATGCTGTCTGGATCATCGGTCCTGCAATTATGATGAAGATTACATCACTTGCTACACTCGACACCGGCATCAGAACATTTGTCAGCCTGAACCCCATTATGGTGGACGGGACCGGCATGTGTGGTTCATGCCGGGTGACAATTGCAGGCGAGACAAAATTTGCCTGTGTTGACGGCCCGGAATTCGATGCACACCAGGTTGACTGGAACGAACTGATGAACCGTCAGCGCACATATACCGGACAGGAGAAGGAAGCCCTGGAACATTACCATCAACACATATGCCGGTGTGGTGAGCACAAATGAACCGTAGATCTCCGGAAGAGCGTCTTCATGATTTTAAAGAGGTGGCAACGGGTCTTCCTGAACAGACCGCAGTACTTGAGGCACTGCGGTGCATGGGATGCCCACGCCCACTCTGTGTAAACGGGTGTCCGGTATCAATCGACATTCCGGGTTTCATCAATGCAGTAGCAAATGAAGATTTCAGAACTGCTGCCCGGATAATAAAACAGGACAATATGCTCCCTGCAATATGCGGACGTGTCTGCCCACAGGAGGCACAGTGCCAGGGCACGTGTGTTCTGGGAAAGAAAGACAAACCTGTGCGCATTGGAGCGCTTGAACGGTTTGTTGCAGACTGGGAGAGAGAGAATGGTGTTGAAGTGCCGGAGATTGCACCTTCGACCGGAAAGCGCATTGCCATTGTCGGGTCAGGCCCGGCAGGTATCACGGCAGCCTCAGAGTGCCTCCGCGCCGGCCACGAGGTCACCATATATGAGTCCCTGCATGAAGCAGGAGGTGTGCTGACATACGGCATTCCTGCATTCCGGATGCCAAAGGACATTGTCAGATTTGAGATCGAACAGGTCCTTGCCCTTGGCGCCGAACTCCGTCTGAACCATATTGTCGGACGAAGTGTCCCGGTCGATGAGCTGCTTGCCTATGACGCAGTATTCATCGGCACCGGTGCAGGTCTTCCCTATTTTATGGGTATTGAGGGGGAGAATTTCAGCGGTGTGTATTCAGCCAATGAATTTCTGACCCGCGTAAACCTGATGCACGCTGACCGGTTCCCGGAGTTTGATACACCGGTCATCCGTGGCAGCAGGGTTGCTGTGGTCGGCGGTGGCAATGTGGCAATGGACTCTGCACGTGTCGCCCGCAGGCTCGGGGCAAAGGTATACCTCATCTACCGGCGGCGTGAAGAGGACCTGCCTGCCCGGCAGGAAGAAGTGGAAAACGCCATTCAGGAAGGAGTGGAGTTTGTCTGCTGTGCAAATCCTACGCGGATTCTGGGCGGCCCGGAAGTGCAGGGAATCGAGTGCAATCGTATGGATATGTGCGAACTCGATGAGAGCGGCCGGCCTGTTCCCCGTGCCTGCACAGGAGTTGACAGCACGTTCACCCTCGATGTGGACGTCGTCATTGAAGCCATCGGACAGGGGCCGAATCCGCTTCTTGCAGGGCTTATCCCCGGACTGAAACGGGGACGCCGCGGCACGATTGAAGTTGATGAGGACGGACGGACATCCATTCCGCATGTATTTGCGGGCGGGGATATTGCAACCGGTGCGGCAACCGTTATCTGGGCAATGGGATCTGCAAAGAAGGCGGCAGCTGCAATAAACCAGATGCTTGCAGGAACTGATTCAGAATAATTTTATCTTTTTTTTTTGTGCCGGAAAGAATGCGATCTTTTCTCTCCCGATGGTGCTTTCGTCCGGGAGCGTACTTGAAAATCAATAATCCAAAATCTAAAAAGGGAGATAAAAGTATCCTGAAATTCACAGAACTCTGTGAATTTTGCCATCAGATAACTTTGATGCCTTCATTGTCTACTTTTGTCTCAAGGGCAATCTCTATTCCCAGCGGTTTCAGGACTGCTTCAACATCTTCACGGGATGATTCAGTCACAACCGCGATGGTGGGGCCGACAGAACTCATCGCCACAAATTCAAACCCTGCCTCCCTAAGCTGGCTCATATACTGATAAATCATGAAACTGTTATGCTCCACTTCAGCACGTTTTGAGCCCCTGAACTCAATCTCCCAGACAACATCTCCAACACGGCGCAGGTCGTCATGAACCAAGGCGGGAATGAGGTCCATCAGTACCATGTATGCCTTCAGTTCACGGTCACGGTAATCCAGCACACGTGCCCGGTTCATTAAAACATTGAACTCACTCTCTCCTGCGGCGTTTGCTTCTACCGGAGGAATGATGATGAACACATTTTTGTTTTTGGCAAAAGGATGGCAGGAAACCAGGGTCAGTTCATCTCCCATGACTGCCATTCCGCCATACGCAACAGCAGCAGGCCCGACACCGGTTTCAAATCCCTGTACCACTTCTCCGGTTGCGGTCTCTTCGACATAGTTATACCCGACTAAAAGGCGAAGCTCTTTTGTTGTAAGAGGTGAGCCGAGGGCGACATTTATGGCATGGGCAACCGCAGTCAGCACCGTTCCTGTTGAGCCAAGACCGACATGTTTTCGTTCATGGTCAACCACCGTGATTCTGAAACCGCCGGTATAGCCGGTGACTTTCTTCAGCACTGCTACCAGGTGAAGGAGCATCGGAACACGGGTATAGTTAACTTCTACGCCGGACGGCATGCACTCAACCGTTGCCGTGGAATAAAGTGCCAGAGCAAATCCAAACCCACCGCCGCCCGGTCTGTTGGGTGCAAACCGGTTCATGTCAAGAACGGTCAGATGGATACGGGCAGGTACACGGACGGTGACGGGTTTTTCAGAGATTTCAAGTGAGTAGTCTTTTTCATATCCAAGGGTATTGATGCTCTCTCCCGGTGAGAACGGAGCAAAATCATACTCAACAAGATCGAGGTCTCCTCCCCGTATAATCATTTTAGCCATGGTGGTTCACGCCTTCCTGTCAAAAAAAATATTTTTTCCTGCTGCACAGACCGGTATCGCATAGGCGACCGAACACCCTGGAAGCCAGCCAAGGCTCAGTGCCGCCACACCTGCGGAGTACATGATCCGGTTATCCAGGTTATGGATGGATGCCGTCTTTACCGCAGACCCGAGGGCAATTCCCAGGTCTGCCATCCTGATGACACAGTTCGGGCCTGAGAATGGCTGGTTCTGCTCTCTTTCAGACCATGCATCAGCCATCTCTTTGCAGGTTGCATATCCGCATCCCCCGCAGTTGAGGCCAATTATGCTGCCCCCCTCGCATCCGAGGATCACACATGCATCAGCGGATGCGACATTTCCTGCATCACGGATGAAAAATCCAATGTCGTCACGTTCCCCGATACGTTTCATTTCATCAGAGAGGACGGTTAGTTCATCCCCTGTCTTCACGACTGCTGTGATGGAATCAATTGCCTTCCCTTTCGGGGCGGTCCGTGCAGAGAGAACCATCAGGTCTGCGACCATTCCTGCCGCACGGGTTTCAGGATTCATAACAAATATGAGCAGAAGGCGTAATAAAAGACCTCCTATCTAAATTATTACCGCTATCCGAATTATTGCAGATAATGGAAGTTAATTTGAAACAGGACAGATTGTGAAAAGACCAATCCTTAGAAATGCTACAAGATACATCCGGAGAAAATGAACAAAATTAAACAAAATTAAACAAAATTAAACAAAATTAAACAAAATTAAACAAAATTAAACAAAATTAAACAAAATTAAACAAAATTAAACAAAATTAAACAAAATTAAACAAAATATGCGATTATCTTTGAGATAAACATATTTCAGAAGATATAGATCCGTATTTCGCGGTGAAAAAAGCAGGATATTTACTTGTATTCACGCTTTGAATACTGGCACTCATCCGAGTCCCCGCCTTTTCGCACAATATGTACCCATTCATAGAGTGATTTCAGGGTTCCAAACTGGTCATACCGGCGCATGGAAAAACCTACTCTCATCTTAGGACAGAAACGGACGGCGCCTTCATGAACAATCCGCCGCGCAATTTCCAGGTCATCCCCTGCGTCACATACTTTATACCCGCCAATTTTCAGGAAGGCATCTTTTCGAAACGCCGTATTACACCCCAGAGTGTAATAAAGCATCTTTGTGTAATAGCCCAGCCGGGAAAAGGTATTGGCCATTCCGAGATTGACGCGGTTTTTTATGCCTTCCTCAAGCGGGTAGACCGTCCCGTAAATAGCTGCCGCTTCCGGATGTGCAGCAAATTCGTTATACACGGTCTCGATCCAATCCTGAGGCAGGACACAGTCTCCGTCTGTTGTGGCAATAATATCAGATGCAGCAAGGTCGGCACCGTCATTCCTTGCACCGCCCACCTTTGCACGGGTCTGAATGATTACCTTGTCAGCATACTTTTGGGCAATATCCCGTGTGGTATCCTTTGAATTACCGTCAACAACAATGAGTTCATACTCTGTTCGGTTCATCGTCTGGTTACAGAGTGACTCAAGGCACCTGCCGATATTTTTGTCTTCATTATATGTCGGAATAACTACTGAAACTTTCATGGTCAGCCACCGGTGATATTGCACAAAATGCAGAATATCGCTGGTATATATTGCCATTAAAAATACTTGAACGTGTGGAAGGGGTTATAATATTACAGGTGACAGGCCACCAGATGTGCTATGCTGTTTGCTCTTTATCTCCTGAAACTGCGATTAACCGATCTACGTTATTTTTGGCAAAAATCCGGACTTTGGTAAAGCAACGCATAAAGAACCCTTAAGATGGCCTTCGTCCTGGAAAAACACGTCTACACAGAAGCACGGAGGTGGCAGATCTCAACCGGAGGCAGCCTGTGTAGATCCTCCCAAAAATATCTGCCAATAGCTACCATTCTGTAGTTCGCAATTATTCATCATTTTAGCAAATAGGCGGCATTACATCCGTATTTTTCCGATGAGGAGAAGAGGGAAAAATAATATATCCATTCTACTCCATATTCTCAAAAACATGACCAAAAATTGGGTTATATAATCAAATTCCTGCTTTGTCTGTGCCAATGCTGATCATAACCAGAATGATTCTGGCGATGTAAACACTGAGGCACAATACATAAATATTACCTCTTACAATAGGGGGGACAGGGAATCAGGGAATGGACCGCCAAAACCAGACAAAATATACCCAAAATCCCCGGGAAATTTCGCAGAAACGCGAAATCTGGATAGACGCCATCACCCACGGATCACCAATCCCCCAGTTTGCTATAGACAGTAACCACCGGGTTATCTACTGGAATAAGGCCTTTGAAATATACAGCGGGATAAAAGCCGAAGAAGTAATTGGAACAAAAAAGCACTGGAAAGCGTTATATCCGTATGAAAGACCATCTATGGCGGATCTACTGGTTGACGGTATGGAAAGCCGGATTCCGGAATTGTATCCCCCAAAAAAGAGAAAAACACCGCTCATCGAAGGCACTTACGAAGGAACCGGTTTTTACCCGGGTATGGGAGAATCCGGAGTCTGGCTCCACCTCACCGTCTCTCCCATCAGAGATGAAAGGGGCAGAATAACCGGTGCCGTAGAAACCCTCGAAGACATCACCGAACTCAAACAGACGGAGGAGGCACTCAGGGAGAACGAAGCATATATCAGGACAGTCCTTGATAATCTCCCAATCGGTGTTTCCGTCTATTCTGTCGATCCGAATGGTTCATTTGAGTATTTCAATGAAAATTTTCTGAAAATCTTCCGGATAACCGCGGAGGCTTTGGTATCAACTGATACATTCTGGGATATGGTGTGTGAAGATCCGGTCTTTCGAAAGGAAATAAAGCAAAGAGTAATCGAGGATTCTGCCAGCGGCGATCCTGATAAAATGCACTGGGAAGACATACCAATAACCCGTTTTGGAGAAGAGACAACCTTCATCAGTACGAGGAGTATACCGATCCCCGGAAAAAACCTTGTGATGTCAACGGTATGGGATGTAACCAAACGCAAAAGAGCGGAAGATAAGCTGAAAACAACCCAGATGAAGCTTACGGAGGCAATGGACCTGGCACATGTGGTGAACCTGGAATTCGATATTGCAACAGATGTTTTTACCTTTGATAACCGGATCTACGCTCTTTACGGCACTACCGGGGATCTCGAAGACGGCTACCATATGTCATTAGAGGAGTATGTCCAAAAATTCGTCCACCCGGATGACCGGCACTTCGTGACTGAAGAAGTGAAAAAAGCCATCAGGGCAACCGACCCCGGGCACATATCCGAGGTGGATCACCGGATCATCCGCAAGGACGGTGAAATACGATATGTTGCGGTGCGTTTGAGAATCATAAAAGACAAAAACGGCAATACAATCAAAATCCGCGGTGCGATACAGGACCTCACCATTCGCAAAAAAGCGCAGGAAGCCCTTTTTATAGCGAACAAAAAACTCAATATGCTCTCTTCTATAACAAGGCACGATATCATGAACCTGATTATGGTAATCCGTGGCTACATTGAACTGTCAGAGGGTATTGAGGACAAACCCGTTCTGAAGGAATATATTTTAAAAGAGAAAGATGCGGTTGATGTGATTCAGCATCAGATTGAGTTTACTAAATTTTATCAGGATATCGGAATAGAGGAGCCAAAATGGCAGAATCCCTCAAAAATTGTCGATGAGGCTTCAGAATCGCTGAATATTGAAGGTATCCGGCTGGATAATTCCCTGAAAGGAGTTGAAGTTTTCGCCGATCCCTTAATCGAGAAGGTATTCTATAATTTGATTGATGACACCATCCGCCACGGCGGGCACGTGACCTCTATATCGCTATCATACGCGGAGACTGAGGCAGGGCTCATCATTACCTATCTCGACAACGGTGTTGGGATCACCCAAAAAGACAGGAAGATGCTTTTTCAAAAAGGGTATGGCAAAAATACCGGGCTTGGCCTGTTCCTTTCACGTGAAATCCTGTCCATAACCAACAGCACCATTCAGGAGAACGGAAAGCAGGGAGAAGGTGTCAGATTTGAAATTACCTTCCCGAAAGGTAATTACCGGTTTATTGTGGATAACGATTAAGGGTGTATCTTTTATCCGGATTTCTTTTAACAAGAGCAGAGCTCATTTTGCTATTTTTTTTTCACCCGGATTATTTCCATTCATAACAGACACCCGTTCTCTCATCAGTTCTTTGTGATTTATGATTCGGATAAACCAGAGCCCTTTTATTCACCGCCTTTTATTTCTTCTTCAGTGTCATGACAATAACGATGATAAACATCAGGATAACAAAAACGGAGACATACAACCCGGTTCCTGCTGCACCGGTTGCGACATTATAGATACTGGCAAGAATGGCAGTCAGACTACCTGTGAATATAACGAGCTCTCTTGGAGTATAAGTCATATAAAGTATTTCATGCCAGTCTTATTTATGGATGCCGTTCAAAATTGTATTAATGCAGGCTTTTATTGAAACGGGAGGCAATAAGGGAATTCATGGCACAGAAACGGCGTTTTGCTCACCGAAAAAAGCACTGCGGTGCGGCCATAATCTATAATGCCACACCCACCAAAAATGAGTTCACGTGACAATAGAGCAAAAAATTGCCTCCCTTTTTCAGATGGATAACGAGACATGGGCCCGGCATGCAAACCCCTGGAGTGTGTGGACCAGAAACACCGTTCTTGCCCTGCTGATTATCGTGTTCTGGAGCCGTGTCTGGTTAGGGTTGTGGTCGCTGGCTCCAATTGCCGTTGCCGTGATCTGGACGTGGATAAACCCGGGGCTCTTTAAAAAACCGGAATCAACGGATAACTGGGCGTCCATGGCTGTGCTTGGCGAACGGGTCTGGCTGAACAGAACAGAAATTCCTATACCAAAACACCATCAGCTTGCGCCGAATATTCTCTCGACGTTCTCCGGCATAGGGGCATTATGTGTTATCTGGGGCGTATTTAGCCTCGACGTCTGGCCCACCCTGTTTGGTGCGGTTGTCGTTTATATGAGCAAACTGTGGTTTTTAGACCGGATGGTATGGCTGTATCAGGATATGAAGGACACGACACCCGAATACAACAGCTGGCTGTATGGTTCGGATGCATAAATCCTGTTATACCAAAAAAAGAGGAGACGAAAAAAACAGTTCCCTGTCATACTCCTTTCACAAGATTCCTTCTCTGGATAATCTTCGCACACAGGATAAACACACAAATAACAGTAACAAGCACCAGTGCATCAAACCAGGGTGGGTAGACTGCATCGCCGTTTAATGCCGCATGCAAAAGATCGACAAGATACGTAAGCGGTGAGAGTGATGTCAGGATATAGAACCAGCCGGTAAGCTCTCCAAGCGGAATGAATATGCCTGATATGAAGATGAGCGGAAGCCGGACAAGACTTGAGAGCATCATAATGTTTGACGGATTGTTCGTTGCAGGTGAGGCAAGAAGTGTTCCAAGCGCTGCAAACGTTATTGATCCAAGTATTAACGACAATAAAAGAAGCCCTGCATTCATGAGAGGAAGGTGGAAGAGAACGGCAGAGGCGCAAAAGACAACTGCCGTTATTGCAACACCAAAGATTGCCCCTGCCAGCAGATCGCCTATTATGATACTCTCAAGGATAACCGGAAGGGAGACAAGCCGCTCATAGGTCTTCTCACGCTTCTCCCATGGGGTTATCAGGGGGCCGACCGAGGATGCAGTGAAAAACAGCATCATCCCCAGAAAACCCGGAAAGAAGAGGATAAGATCGAGATTTCTGCCGATGAAAAATGTGAGGAACATGATAAGAGGAAAGAGCAGGCCGAAGATCATAACCGGCCCCTTGAAGTAATATATACGCATGTTCTTCTCAGTTATTGAGAGAATGCTTCTTAAAAAAAGGTTCCAGTCCATTTTTAGACCCCTTCAGTCAGTTTCACAAACGCCTCTTCAAGAGTAGGGTTTGAGGTCGCAATAGAGACGAATGCCAGTTTTTCCTGCTCTGCAACAGAAGCAAGGTATTTCACCGCCCGGTCAGGATCATCAGAGTATATCCGCCATTTATCCCCCCATGACTCAGCCCTTGTGATGCCCGAGGCAGAAAACAGATTCAGTTCCACCGGCCTGTCAAACGATACCTCAACATAACGGGAGGTATCAAACGCCTTTTTAAGTTTCTCCGGACTTCCTGTTGCCACTATCTTTCCGCTGTTTATGATGCTGATATTCGTACAGAGCGCATTCGCCTCTTCGATGTTATGTGTTGTGAGAAGAACCGTGCTGCCCTCGCTGTTCATGTGCCTGACGGTATCGATTACCAGCCGGCGGCTGTATACATCAAGGCCGGTTGTAGGCTCATCAAGGATTAAAAGCGGCGGCGAATGGACGATGGCACATGCAATGCTTATCCTCTGGCGCATTCCCTTGGAAAATGTCCGTACAATATCGTTTCGTCTTTCCGAAAGACCGAGCCGTACGAGAATCTCATCTGCCCGCTCTTCCCGGCTGACCCTGTCCATGCCGTAGAATTTACCCGTTAAAAGGATGTTCTGTAAGGCTGTCAGATCGCTGTAAACCGTCCCGTTCTCGGGGATGACACCCATCTTCCGCTTTGCTGCAAGAGGATCTTTGTGAACGTCAGTTCCAAATATTCGCACCGATCCCAAATCAGGTATTAAAACGCCTGTCAGCATGCGTATTGTGGTAGTCTTTCCGGCACCGTTCGGGCCCAAAAAACCGAAGATGCCACCTTCCGGGATATGTATACTGACATCATCAACGGCGGTGACAGATCCGAATGTTTTTCTGAGGTTCTCTGCTTCGACTGCATCCATACGTATTGTTCCAGGATAGAGATTCTTTTGAATCGCTAATGTGTTTTCTGTTCTAACTCCCTTTTTTTATATTCAGGCATCTCACTCTGGACATCCAGCAACCATGGTCCCGTTCTTTCCCCGTCAGGGGTATGCCCGGAAAACAGGAGAGGGAAGGAGGGGTTTTTCCTTAAACGGGCAGGGGGAGAACAAAGCAACAAAGAGAGCTGTTGTGAGATATAGTCGAATAGGGAGGAAATGTTATCATTTCCTCCCTATTCGACTCATCAGCTTGCGCCGAATATTCTCTCGACGTTATCCGGCATCGGGTCATTATGTGTTATCGGGGGAGTATTTAGCCTCGAAATCTGGCCCACCCTGTTCGGTGCAGTTGTTGTTTATCTGAGCAAACGGTGGTTTTTAGACCGGATGGTATGGCTGTATCAGGATATGAAGGACGCAACACCCGAATACACCGGCTGGATGTATGGTTCGGATGCATAAATACTGTTTCTACAAAAAAAAGAACAAAAAAATGTAATCCTATTTTTTAATTAGATCCGGGTTTTGCCTCTGGATCAACCAGCGCCTTACAAGAAATGCCCCTATGATAATGATAATCGCGCCGATAACTCCAACAAAAATCATCATCAGAGGCATCCCCTCATCCGGAGATGTAACTGGCGTAGGTAGTGCTACGGTCGGCGTCAGGGTTGTTGTATTTGCAACGGGTGATGAGGAAACGGGTGAGGGTGTATTTGTTACTGAGGCCGTTACCGCCGCCAATGTGGTTGGAATGGGAGTAACCGTTCCCATATCCGTGCCATCTTTCTGGTATGCAATCGCAAAATACGAGAATGTCGGCGTTGTCGAACGGTAACGAACATTCCCATCGATCTGTGATACAAACTGGGTATTGAGTGTCTGCCACTGCCCTTCCACATTATGCATCATAACGATATCTTCAACGGAAAACCCATGCTCGGTAAGCCATGATAGCGGGATATTGAAATCAAGAGTCGTCTGGTTTACGACTCCGGTTATCGTACTTGAGGTTATTGAAATGTACTGGTATATGGTCGTGGGTGGGGCAGCCATTGTTGCAGGCAGGGTACTCCGGGGCATGGCCGTGATTACAAGGTTACTTCCAAGATCAGTTCCTGTCATCTCAGCGCGGGTTACTGCCGATCCGCCACCGACATTGACGGTTTCTGTTCGGGTTGGACCAGGAGTTCTGACAAAGGTTTCATCACTGGAATCATCGTATGGAGTCGGAATCGGTATACTAGATTTTACTTGTTTTACAAGTTCTGCATTGTATGAACCATTCGGCAATGGGGACAGCGGATTGACGAATATCTCCTGGCCAGCAACACCATAAGAACGCGATTTCGCCGCAAGTGACCCGTCACTAACCGCCGGATCAACGTTGGTTATAATGATTGAAATTGTCTCATCGCTGTTGCGGAAAATCTCAAACGTGCGGTACTGCTGAGGATAATCCCGTAATGATGAAGTCTGAACCTCCCAGAACCCGAATTCCGGATAGCTTGGATCCGGTGATGGAAATGCGGATGCAGTATTCTGATGAAGATGTCCAGATATCCACAATATGAAGTTCGGGTAGGTGTGAAGTTTGTCAATTATCTCTGTTTCGCTTTTATACGAATAACTGCTCCAGCCTGCCATTTCACCCGGATCTAAGACTCCTATCGGTACATGCGCAGCGATTATCATGAGCTTCCCTTCACGCTGACCGTTATCAAGTTCGTTTACCAGCCAGTCATACCGTTTCTGATCAAGAGTGCCATGTCCATATCCGAGAGAAGTGGGATCTTCGGGATCGCTATCGCCCTGGGTATCATCAAGCACAATAACCTTGATCGGTATGTCCGAAACTGGTTCGAACGAATAGCAGGCAAATCCTTCTGCTACATCAGATTGATTGAACCCATGTCCCTGGGGACTTGTTGCGGTATTAAAAAATTCGTTCATATATTCTGATACGGTGAATGAACGGCGGTTCGGATCGGCTGCAAGTACCTTCGGAGTGGTATTAAAGGTACTGTTCGGGCCAACACCGAAAACCGTAGCATAGGGTGTGGAACCGTTGATGGAACCCATATAGAAACCACGGGAGTTCATGCCGTTAAGGTTGGTGAATACATCTCCCAGGTTGAGGATATCAAGGCCGATCATCGTCTGTCGGGAATAATCATCCTGTGGCAGGAAACCTGTCCAGAAATGATCGTGGTTGCCGAGCGTCTGGTACCACTTGATTGATGGATTAATTCCCGCCGCCTGGAATTCATCCTGATAATCGTTGTGTGCCCCGCTGACCGGATCATCTTTTACACCGGAATCGGGGTCTACCAACTGCCCGTCGAGGACATCGATATACCATCGCAATTCGTTATACTGATTGCTGTTGGCTGCATCGCCAAGTGAGATACCGAAATCAAACGGCTTTTGCAGGTGCTGGGCGTTTATTGTCTGAACGGCTGCGTCTAAAACCTGTGTCGTTAAGGACATAACCGGTGAATATCCCGAAGAAACATTGCTGTACATGCCAAAGAATATCGCTGAAGCAGGAGTTTCTTCATCGGTTATATGGATATCGGATATGGTAAAGAAATTGAGAAGTTTTGTCGTATGGTTAACTGAAGATCCGGTATATCCGGATGGCATAAGATCCAATCTTTTTTCATAGCTCAGATTCGGGCCATACTGCCAGACACCATAACCACACGAACTATAATTTGCAATATCATCATGACGAAGAAGTGGGGGCAAGCCCGTAGGAACAGGAACAATGTCAACAGTCCTGTTGGCAGTTGTTAACACCGTGGAATCTATTGGATAACTGGGTGTACTCGCCGCAACGATTGTCACGGAGATTGTCATGGATACCAACATACATAAAATAATTACCGAGAGAATTGTGCGTCCCGCCATATAATAAAGATCTGTTGGGAAACTGGATATATATTCTTAATAGGTTCTTCGTGAACCATTTGAAAAATTTTACATTTGCTTCATTTTTTGTTCCAGGTGTTTCGGATAAATGCAGGTTTCAGATAATCCCGGAGTCAAAGCCGGACTTTCGCATTTCTTTTTTGCCCATTCAGGCATCTCACTTAGGACAGCCAGCAACCATGGTCCCGTTCTTTCCCCATCTCTGCTCCATTTCCCGGTCTCAGGGGGATGCCCGGAAAACAGGAGAGGGAAAGGGGGGCTTTGCTTAAATGAACAAGGGAAGAACGAAGCAACAGGGAGAGCTGTTGTGAGATATACAAATAGGATAGCGATGATCCTGTCGTCAAATTGCGGCAGGTACATAGCATTAAACCATTATAGAGTAATATTCACAAAATTTCTCTGGTGTATACCCGGATGAAATGGAGATGCCGGATTCTATACTGATCTGCGTATCATTTTTGGGAACCGGGTTTTTTGTCAAAACGGCAAATGGAGATGAAATCGTATGCACGAAAAAGGTAAAGTAATAGGTAATATTCTGGTAATCTGCATGGTCCTCATCGGATGTTCTTTTCTTGCAGGATGTACCCAACAGGAATCAGAACCCAATGTTGTAAAGACTGACGCCGGATATGTTTCAGGACTACAGCAGGACGAACTCCGGGTTTTTTTAGGTATCCCGTTTGCAGCTCCTCCGATTGGAGAATTGCGGTGGAGACCACCCGCGCCTGTACAGCCATGGGACGGCGTTAAGGAGACAACGCAGTTTTCACCGGCCTGTCCCCAACCGGCCGCTGCGGATCCGGGAGGTTCTCTCAATATGAGCGAAGACTGCCTGTACCTTAATGTATGGACACCCGCTAAGAGTGCTGATGAAAAACTGCCGGTAATGATCTTTTTCTATGGAGGGGCATTTGGAAAGATAGCGGGCTCCATGCCGTTATATAACGGCACTGACCTTGCAGAGAAAGGAGTCATCATCGTCACACCAAATTACCGGGATGGAGCTCTCGGATTCCTGGCCCATCCGGAGCTGGACAACGAGTCCCCGAATAACAGCTCAGGAAATTACGGGCTTCTCGATCAGATTGCCGCTATGCAGTGGGTCCATAAAAACATCGGGGCATTCGGAGGCGACCCCGCACGGGTGACCATATTCGGACAGTCCGCAGGAGCGGAGAGTGTCCTTATCCATCTTGTCAGCCCCCTGAGCAAAGGGCTATACAGCCAGGCAATTTCTGAAAGCGGCACTTTCTGGACAAACGGAGCGGAGATTGATGCCCTCTATTCAAAAGCCGATGCCGAGCAGCTCGGGGAGACATACGCACAAAGCCTCGGGTATTCCGGCCCGGATGCGATTGCACAGATGCGAAAACTGAGTTATCAGGAGATTGTCAATGCCACACCCTGGCCGGCATCACCGTTCCAGATGGTGAACTCCAAACATTTCGAGCCTACAATTGACGGGTGGGTAATCCCTGACTCCCCGGACAATCTGTTCCTTCTACACCGCGAGAATCCTGTTCCCCTTATCATCGGGACGAACGAGAATGAGGGGACCACACTTGCCGCAGATGCAAACATGACCGTTCCGGAATACAAAACATTTATCGGGAACCGGTTCGGGACGGAGACAGAGGAGGTGCTCGCAAAGTATCCGGCCAATTCAACCGCAGAAGTCCAGCTCCGGCTTGAGCAGATAATGACCGACTATGACTTCACTGATGCAGCGAAGTTTGTGGCGGGATCGATGGCAGATCTCGAACCGAATACCTACCTGTACCGATATTCTTACGTACTTCCCGGGCAGCCATACGGAGCATTCCACGGCAGTGAAGCCCTGCTGTTGTTTGGGGTTCCTATACCACGTGATCAGGCGACTGACTCGGTTGCCGATAACCTGATAAATCTCTGGACACGATTTGCAAAAACGGGGGACCCGAACGGCGGGGTGAATGTGACATGGCCGCAGTATACCGGTGAAAGTGGCCGGTATCTCGACATTAATGAAACAATGACGGTTATAACCATCTGATAGACAGCATTAAATCATTATAATTGAATATCCACATAATTTTTCGGAATTTACATCCGGATGAAATAAAGAGACCAGATCCTTCAATG
Source organism: uncultured Methanomicrobiaceae archaeon (assembly GCA_963761105.1). Taxonomy (GTDB): domain Archaea; phylum Halobacteriota; class Methanomicrobia; order Methanomicrobiales; family Methanomicrobiaceae; genus Methanogenium. Next base: position 107,398 of record CAVXFW010000005.1, read on the forward strand.
ATCTTCTATTCATTTTTTTGGAATCCGGTTCTTTATGGTATTGAAAACAAATGGTGATGAGATCATATGCAACAAAAAAAATGGAAAGCAATATGTAGTATTCTCGCAATCTGTCTGGTCTTAACCGGGTTTACGTTCCTCGCCGGATGTACCCGGAATGAACCGGGGATTGTGAAGACAGACGCAGGGTATGTTTCAGGACTACAGCAGGGCGAACTCCGGGTTTTTTTAGGAATCCCGTTTGCAGCTCCTCCGACCGGAGACTTGCGGTGGAAACCGCCTGTACCTGTACAGCCATGGGACGGCGTTAAGGAGACAAAGGCATTTGCAGCAGTCCCTCCCCAGCCGATAACTCCGAATCCCGTATCCGGTGAACCTTTTATGAGCGAAGACTGCCTGTACCTCAACGTCTGGACCCCGGCAAAGAGTGCTGATGAAAAACTGCCGGTAATGGTATTTTTCTATGGCGGAGCATTTGGAAAGATAGCTCCGGCAGGTACAATGGCGGCCTATAACGCGACCCTCCTTTCAGAAAAAGGGGTTGTCGTTGTTACACCAAATTACCGGCTTGGTGCTCTCGGGTTCCTTGCTCATCCCGAACTTTCAGACGAGTCCCCACATAACAGCTCGGGAAATTACGGGCTTCTCGATCAGATTGCAGCCCTGCAGTGGGTTCAGAAAAACATAGAAGAGTTTGGCGGTGATCCGTCACGGGTTACAATATTCGGGCAGTCGGCAGGAGGAGAAAGTGTTCTCATACATCTTGTGAGCCCCGAGAGCAAAGGGCTCTACAGCCAGGCAATTGTTGAAAGCGGCCCCTTCTGGGCGAACGGACCTACTATTGACAACGTCCATTCAAAAGCTGATGCAGAATTGTTCGGGGAAGAGTATGCAAAAAGCCTCGGATACTCCGGTCCGGATGCAATTGCACAGATGCGAAATTTGAGTCCACAAGACCTCATTAATGCAACACCCTGGCCATCATCCTCATGGGAGCTCACACACACCCTCCATTTTGAGCCGACGATCGACGGATGGATACTTCCTGACTCAGTGGATGCACTGTTCGGCCTTAACCGTCAAAACCCAGTCCCTCTTATCATCGGAACAAACGCCAATGACGGGACCACGCTTTCTGCGGATGCTAACATGACAGTTCCGGAGTATGTATCACTCATTCAGAATTATTTTGGGACTGACGCAGATGAAGTTCTCGCACAATATCCGGCCGGTTCGACAGAAGAGGTTCAGCTTCAGCTGGCACGGATCATGACGGATTATGACTTTTCTGACGCTGCAAAGTTTGCAGCCGGATCAATGGCAGACGTAAACCCGGACACATATCTTTACCGGTACTCCTATATTCTGCCCGGACAGCCCAATGGAGCATTCCATGGCAGTGAGACCCTTTTATTGTTTGGAATGGCAAAGGAGCTGAAAGCGGACCCGGAGGTCACAGATAACATAGTGGATCTCTGGACGAGATTTGCAAAAACGGGGGACCCAAACGGCGGGATGAATGTTACCTGGCCGCAATACACCAGGGACGGGGGCCGGTATCTCGATATAGGTGATATCCCGACGGTGAAGAGCGGTTATTAGGTCATTCTTTTTTCACATATTTTTTAACGGCCTCAAACGGAAAGGAAAATCCTGTACATCCTGATGAGAAGGGTTTTTCAGAACATCGAAAAAATAGGAAAGTAATTAAAATACCAATTTTGAAAAAATGAGGGGTGAGAAATCAGTTCTCTTCCCTGGTGAGGTGGAAAGTCATGGCAGTTGCTCCTTCCCCGTCATTGAGAAGCCTGAGTTCAACCTCATCCGGTCCGATAAATTCACCGAAAATGAAGCCATTATCGTGGTCAGCGATATAGATGGTCTCTCCGTCATAGGACATGACACCGGAAAAATTCTCCTGTATCTCTGTCCCGTCAGAGATGGTATAAACTTTATAACCGGTAAAGGCCAGTCCGTTCTGTTCTGTTACATTCCACCACTTCGAATCGGAATCACGGAATCCGTTGTCTTTACTGTGCTCGATTGATGTTCCTGTCCAGACCCCTACAATGTTAGGGATAGACGTTGTTGATGTGATCTCCGGGGATGAAACTACTTCAGTGCCAGGTGTGGCCGTATCTGTACAACCAGCTGAGAAAATGACAATCGTCAAAAAAACAGCGAATAACAGGAAATAGCGTTTTTTAAAATGCATATAGTTAATTCAAGATCATGTTGAATATATCGGTATCTATTTGCTGCGGATTATATGATTACATTTGGGAGCCACAAAAAATTAGATGCCAATCCAGAGGGATTACCTATGAATATTCCCGCAGACCATTTTATTCAACATCCCCGCAATTCCTCCCCGGTCTTCAGGCCGGGGAGGAATTGCGTTCACGTAAAAAGTAATATGCATTATTGAGTGGATCTATAACTTGTGCTCACCGTAAAGACGATCATCCTCAAACTGGACTGTCCCGACACATGTTTCCTTGACCGGACGGTTCAGACATATACAGACGGGATGAACCATGTCTCTACGGTCGTGTATGCTCTTGGGAAACCGAAAGGATCTGTGGCACTTCAGAAGGAAGTATATCCCACTCTTAGAGAGGTATTTGGTCTAAAGTCACAGATGGCCTGCAATGTTGTCCGACAAGTCACAGGGACGTATCGGACACTCCAGCAACAGATAAAAATTAAGAAATCTGAGTGGCAGAAAATCGAATTCACTCCCACTACCATGACCTTCTCGTTTAGACGGGATTTCACGATAGATGGAGATCATATAGGCTTAACCACCCTTGAAGGTCGAAAGATATTCAGATACTTTCGGTATCCCCATATGGAAAAATATCTTGACAATTCATGGAAGTTCGGCGCATCCAAACTGGTGAAACACCGGGATGGGGCATATTACTTCCATCTATGTTGCGAAAAAGAGGTAGACACCAAAGAGGTTCCCGAGTCATCAACCTTTATGGGTGTCGATGTCGGTCAGAATTTCCTTGCCGTCGCATCGACAACCGATAAGAAATGTAAGTTTTTCTGTGGCGGTGAAGCCAAGAATCTCCGAAATATCTATTCTAATATGCGGAAACGGTTACAGTCAAAGGGCACCCGATCAGCAAAGAGGATGTTGAAACATCTCTCCGGTCGGGAAAGACGGCTTATGACTGATATGAATCACCGTGTATCAAAGGAGATTGTTGAGTTTACTGTTCAGAATGATGTTGATGTGATTGGATTGGAGGATCTCACGGGGATTCGAAATACTACGAAAACCCGCAAAAAACAAAGATATACTCACCACTCCTGGGCATTCTACGAACTTCAGACCTTTATCGATTATAAAGCAAAAGAGAAAGGTATAACGACAGTCTACATCGACCCGGCTTATACATCACAAACATGCCCTCGATGTAAACATATTAGCAAGAACAACAGAAACAGGAAATCATTTGTTTGTGAATGCTGTGGATTTGCTCTACATGCTGATCTTATTGGTGCTCGGAACATTGAGTCCAGAGCACGCACTGTCAGGTATAACCTGGAAGTGCAGGGGTGCAGTCAACCACCCATACGGGAACTACCTATAAGTAGAGTCCCAAGCCCCGGCCTTTAGGCCGGGGTAGTTGACAAGAGGACACGGGAGCTGCCACCATGGAAGAAGAAATAATCAGATATGAGAATGTATCCGTCGTATTTGATGGAACAACCATAATTGAACATTTTTCCCTTCCCGTATGCAAAGGTGATAAAGTCATACTCCGGGGTATATCCGGATCAGGGAAATCAACCCTCCTGAAGATGGCACAGGGATATGCCAGACCTAATACCGGCACGGTTTTGTACCGAAAGCATGAAATTGATGCTGAGACCGCATGGACCATACGGCAGGAAACCGCATACATCTCACAGGATACTGACATCGGGGAAGGAATTGTCAGGGAATTAATTGCAGGCGTCTTTGCATACGCGGCAAACAAATCCCTTCATTACGACATTTCTCTAAACAAATATCTCACCCTGTTTGCCCTGGACGGGACCATCCTTGACAAAGATTTTCGAACTCTTTCCGGCGGGGAAAAACAGAGAATCGTGATTATCATCTCACTCCTGCTGGGGAGAACAGTCTATTTCCTGGATGAAATAACCGCGGCCCTTGACGGCCGGATGAAAACAACGGTTGCAGACTATTTTCTCTCTCATGATGACTGGACGGTTATTGCCATATCACACGATGATGCCTGGTACCGGGAAGGGGCACGCATCATCCCTATAGGAGGTAACTAAAATATGACCACTCCTGTCATACACATATCAGGAATTCTCTTTGCGTTTCTCCTGCTTGCAATTCCCGTATTTATCATGCACAAAACCCGTCTTCCCATGATGCGGGAGACGGTCTGGTCATTTATCAGGATGTCTGTTCAGCTTGCTCTTGCAGGAGTATTCCTGACGGTGCTTTTTGAGTATAACAACCCCTTCCTGAACGTCCTCTGGCTGGGTATCATGATCACCGTTGCAGCGTATGAGTCAGTGCGCAAGCAGGAATTAAACATCAGAAAACTCTACCTGCCAACCTTTGCTGCCTTCGTCATCACCGTCACCCTTTCGCTCATCTATTTTGAGACACTCATTCTCCAGGAAGGAGGTATATCTGAAGCACGATTTCTGATACCCATCGCCGGCATGCTGCTGGGCAACTCTCTCGGAGGGACAATCATCGCGGTATCCCTCTTCTATAATGACCTGCGCAGAAATGAAAACCGATATATCTCGGCACTTTCATTCGGCGCTCAGCGAACAGAAGCACTCCTCCCGCATTTCAGGACAGCACTGAAGTCTGCCCTCAAGCCCTCTCTCGGGAATGTCGCCGTCATGGGCATTGTCTTTCTTCCCGGCATGATGACCGGGCAGCTCTTAGCAGGGCTCTCCCCGATGACTGCCATATCATACCAGATTGTCCTGATGGTCACGATCTATTCGACAACGACCATCTGTGTCACGCTTGCGATTATTCTTACGTCATACATCAGCTTTGATGGATTTGGCATGCTGAAAAAAGATATATTTCTGAAGAAATGAGGGAAGATAAGTGTATCCTCATCACATTACGGATATCACTAACATTATGCCACATCCCGTCTGCCGGGTTCCCGCAGCGTGGCAATGGAGTTCCGGATTCAAACGGAACATGGAGACTATAGCGAGAAATAAAGGATCGTGTTATTCCAGAAATGGTAAAATATGGTTGTTTACCAGTGCGGGCTGTTCCATTGAGACCAGATGGCTTGCATTCGGGACGAGTTTTGTGTCTGCGTTCGGTATCAGTCGATTGACCTTTTCTATGGCAGCGACGGGATCATAAATAATCTCATTTTCACCGACAATAAAAAGTGTAGGACCATTGATTCTGCTGAGCTCAGCCTCACTGAAGACGTTGGTAAAAATGTTTTCCTTAGGGTCAGCGTAGCGAAAATGTTTTACCCCACTCGCGAATTGCCTCGCAAACAATTCGTTTGGGTGAAAACCCTTGGTAAAAAAACTGTAACTATTCACCCCCCACAACACTATTTTTCCCAGGTGAAAACCGTTTGATCCATATATTATAAACCCAAATAAAAATCTAATGACCTCCTTTAAAGATCGGGATGAAGTATTACATTTCGTTTTAACTGATCCTGAAGGTGCCACGAATATCATTCTTGAGCTATATGCTATCGTTGAGAAACAGTCCGTTCTCATTCAGCAACAGGCAAAAAAGATAGAAGAACTTGAAGCACGAATCGAGGAACTCGAAGCCCAACTGAATAAAAACAGCCGTAATAGCAGTTTTCCTCCTTCACGTGATATCTACACACCAAAACCCACGAGTCTCCGGAAAAAAAGCGGCAAAAAACCCGGTGGTCAGAAAAATCACAAGGGAAGTACCCTTGAATTATCAAATCATCCGGATGAGATCATCACAAATCAGGTCGAGACCTGTAAATGTGGACATGCGCTTCACAATGTCATACCTCAGAAAATAGTGCGCAGGCAGGAATTTGAAATCCCTCAGGTTCCGTTAAAAGTTACTGAATATCAGTCAGAAATTAAAATATGTCCGGTTTGTGGACAAAAAAATACCGCAGCATTCCCACCCGGCATTACCCAGCCGGTTCAGTTTGGGGAGAACCTTAAAACAACCGTCATCTATCTTAAAAATGAGCTTTTTGTCCCCTATAAGAAAATTGAAACCTATTTCAGGGATATTTATGGTCATACCTTAAGTTCGGCAACGATGCTCAATATTCAGAAAGAAGCATCCCGACTGCTTGAGCCGTTTGAGGCATCCGTCAAAGATGAATTGATTCTGTCACCGGTATTAAATGCGGATGAAACCGGACTCAAGGTCAATGGGAAAAGATGGTGGCTGCATACAATAGGAAATGAGAACATGACACTTTACGGAGTGAATGCAAAACGAGGCTCAACAGCTATGAAAGAGATGGGGGTTCTGCCAAAATATGATGGAGTTTTGGTTCACGATTTCTGGGCACCCTACTCGACATACGACTGTACGCATGCCTATTGCAATGCACATATTCTGAGAGAATTACAAGGAATAATTGACGGTTTCGGACAGGGATGGGCAGAAAATATGAAAGACCTCTTTGCAGGAATCCATACCTGCGTCTGTGATGAAAATAACCGTGATCCTTCGACAGTATCTGGATTTGAAAGTAGATACATTTCCATTGTAGAAAAAGGGATGAAACAAAATCCGCCTCCGGATAAACGACAAAACGCAGGAAAAAGGGGACGGGTGAAACGGTCAAAACCACTGAACCTGCTCATAAGGCTGAAAAAATATCGTGAAGATATTCTGAGGTTTATGCACAACCCGCTGGTCCCATTTACAAATAATCTGGCAGAACGGGACGTGAGGATGATGAAAGTGCAGCAAAAGATATCCGGTACGTTCAGATCGCTAGAAGGTGCAGAAATGTTCTGCAGATTTCGGGGATATATCTCTACTGTCAGGAAAAATAAAAAATCAGTTTTTGAGGCACTGAGGAAATTGGTTGCCGTCCAACCATTCACTCCTCAGGTATTGATAGGCTGAATAGTTACAAAAAACTCTTAAACGGGTTCGGTTTGATGGGCACATAAGGGAGCATGCGGAGCATTAAGAGCACCGGCCAGCTGAATGGCAGAATGGAAGCTCCAGGTGCAAGAGCGACAATTTTGTTTATGTTATCCGGAAAAATAAAGCAAAATTAAGCGTATGCCACCCCCCATACGATAATCCGGCAATATTCGTTCTCTTTAAACCCAAACCCTGCATTACATCGCCCAGCCAGTTAGCGCAATCCTCCCTGTCTCTGAGTAACCGGGACTGGCGGCTTTTTCCCGGTTCACCAATGATATCGACAGCATAAACACGATAGGCGCTGCTTAAACGCCGATGTTTGGGAACCACATCGTGGAACTTACGCCACAGGCATGCAGCACAAGCAGTGATGGCGACTCTTTCAGTCCGCTCGCGATGACATGGGTAGTTCCAAAGCGGGTCATTATATCAATTTCTTCAAAAGGTACTGGCCACAATTTCAGGACAGCATCATAAGCTAATAGATACTCGGCTTCACCCTTTGGGCTTTTAAAAGAGGATAGTCGGCTGGACATCAGAAACCTTTCAGATTCCCGGAAAAGGTCATTTGGCAGGATATATAATTTTGGCTTCAGATAATTTTTTCCAGAGGTCAAAAATAAAAAATGTATCCCTTTCCTCAGGGAAGAGTCGTCACAATCTTCTCCCGGTTTAATATCCGGGTCATGAACCCTATTCCTCCCAGCAGAAGAATGCCCAGCATAAACATTTCTCCCACGACAAGAGCGGACATCACAATCACTCCTTCCGCCACCAGACTGTCAAAAACGGAAATTGCCGCAATAAACCCGATAATCAGCACGATATTTATTATCTGGTTCTCTTTCATCCCTAACAGTAATTGGACGAACCCTAAAATGCCTACAGCACATGCGATGTAGACCGGGACAACAGCGAGTATGAACAGCATCATGACAACAGAAGGCAAAACCAGAAAGTCTGCAGCCATGTTTGAAAGTACCACCAGTATTGCCGCAATCAGGAGGGCAACACCATAGGCAGGAATCATAACGCCGATCACTTTTCCCAGCCAGATATCCCGCAGCGGCAGGGGAGAGCAGAGCAGCGTTTCGATTGTCCCTCCGGTCTTTTCACCCAGAAATGCCTGTGAAGAGAAGAAATATCCGCTAAATACACCTAAGACCAGAACCAGATACATCATAAGAGAATCAAGCAGTGATACAATATTTTCCGCGTCTCCCTCGATAACCGACATTATTGCACCAATGGAAGTCAGTCCGCCAAAAACACCCATAAAAAGCACAATGCCTATGATCATTGACCGGTTCTTTGCGATCTGTTTCATCTCTTTTTTTGCGACCACAAGTATTGGATTCATATTTTACACCTCTTCCCGCATCACGTCAATATAAATATCTTCAAGAGAACGTTTGTCCTTTACAACCTCTTCAATAGCAATTCCGGCACTGCAGAGACCGGATATGACCGATGACGCAGATGAACCGGACAGGGTGATGGAAAAGCCTGTTTCTGTTTCTTTAAAATCAGAGACTCCGGGTGTTTGGGAGACGACAGTTCGTGCCTCAGTTACCTGCGTGGAATCCGAAAGCGTGATTCTCACATTCGTAACACTACTGGTTTTCCTGAGATTTTCAACAGAGTCCAGAGCCTTTATTTTGCCTCCGTGAAGAATGGCAACACGACTGCATATCTTCTGCACTTCATCGAGGTTATGGGAACTTAAGAAAACCGTCATCGATTCATCTCCCGACAGATGAACAATCAGGTCGCGAACCATCTTCTGCGCTTCAGGGTCAAGTGCTGAGGTGGGTTCATCCAGAAACAGCACCTCCGGGCGGTGCAGAATTGCCCGTGCAATACCAAGCTTTCTTTTCATTCCGGTGGAATACGTCCCGACAAGCGTGTCTTTTCTCGATGTTAAATCGGTAAACTCCAACAGCTCGCGAATTCGTTCTTCAACACCCGGTATGCCATACAGTTCTGCATAATATTTCAGGTTCTCATATGCAGTGAGTTTGTCAAAAAGCCCGTTATTCTCCAGTAAAACACCGACACGTCCACGGGTTTTGTCACTGGTTTCAAGGGGCTGTTCAAAAACAAGGGCACTCCCTGAGTCCGGCCGTAACAGTCCTAAGAGGATTCTTATTGTAGTGGTTTTCCCGGAACCATTGGGACCCAGAAATCCAAAAATCTCTCCTCTGGATACATCAAAGGTGATGCCGGAAAGAACCGGACTTTTATCAAATGTTTTTTTCAGATTCAATACCGAAACAACGTTTTCCATATTATAGCTCCCTTTCAATTGTGGTATCCGGAAACATAATTGTGATTCATATTTGTTACATCCGGAGTTTATTCGGGCCAGTGCATTACGTTTCCACAGGTAATGCAATCAAATTTACGGTAAAAGTCCTGCTCTGGCGTCTTTTTAGAAAATGAAAACGGGAGGGGTTCTGCCCTTCAGACCGGATTTTTCAAATTCAAATAATCAAGCACACGCCGGATACAGCCGTCCATATTAAGATATTCAAATTCTCCGAACCGTCCGAGAGGTTCAATACCGACATCTTTCAGATAGGAAAGAACAATCCCGATATTCTCCTGGTAGGCAAGATCATAGACAACATAGGCATAATCCTGTCGTTTGACTGCTGCATACACCACATCTTCCGGTGATTCCAGGATATCCATTGCAGCGAGTCCTTTCACCGTATGTGAAATAATCTTCTCATCCGTCATCCGGGAGACATCATCACCCTCATTAAAGGTGATTTCAGCAAGCACCGACGACTGCCCTGCGGGAGCAACGGCATCCGAATAATTGGACGGGAATGAAATCCGGTTGAACATACCCAGTTCCTTCTGGGGCACATATAACCAGGAGTAATCATTCACCTTATGGGACAACCCAAGGCATACGGAATACAGGGAATTATAACAGAGGGCAGAAACCGCCTCACAAACCTCAGGAGGCACATCCGAGAGGCAGGGCAGTAATTCCTGCGGCGGAATCGTTGATATGCACCGGTCAGCCGTAATCGTTTCTGTCCCGTTGCTTATAGAAAATCCGTCCACTGTCTTCTGAATGGAAGACACCGAAAAACCGCATCGGATTTTATCTTCAACAGGTGCTGCAATCGCACGGACAAGGGCCTCGATGCCGCCTGCAACGGGATAGGTAAAGACCGACTGGTGGGTATAGCCCTCTGTTTCAATGCCAATCGCGGATTTGATGATATCTTCCACCGGAGGACGGGGGATACGGCCATCCACCCAGTGCAGTGACATCTTATCTGCCGGATAATTCCAGATTTTCTCATTATACGGAATCATATAGAGGTCTGCAATCCCGGCGCCAAATGTATAGAGAATCCATTCCCGAAAGTTTTCCGGAGGCTGAAGTTCTCCTTTCTCAAGCGCAATGAGCGTTTTGATATACTCATTGATACAGTAAAACCGGTCTTCAGGGGGAAGTTCAGCAAGGCCATTTTCAAACGGATACTTGACATACGCTCCCTTAAAAAAGATCTTGGTATTCCTGTTCCGTTCCGCTTTGTTATCCTGCAGCACATCACGCATAAATGACTGGACCTCAGCATCACGCGAGAATATGATATGGGAACCACCGTTGTCAAACGTAAATCCATTTTCCGTATGGGAACGGCACAACCCTCCGTATTTCTCATCACGCTCCAGAATGACTACCTCTTCACCCTGTAGGGAAAGCAGTCTGGCAAGCGTGGCACCGGTAAGTCCGCCACCGATAATTGCTGTCGTCACAATCTAGAATATTATGCCGCCGGGACATAAAAAAGGCAGGGAAAAAATTATTTTGCCTGAATGTATGGGCCGGTCATGGTAGCATCCAGCACTTCTTCACTGTTCTTCGGGGTCATCAGGCTGAAGACAATCATTGCAATAAGAGAAAGTGTCACTGCATAGAGACTGAAATGCACCGTCAGCGGTGACACAAATTTGTGATAATATCCAAAGATACCAGAACCAATGAGACCGGCAAGCATACTTGCGATGGCACCGGCACCATTTGCCCGCCGCCAGTAGAGTGCTGCCAGAAGCGGCACAGCAAAGGTTGCAAGCATGACTCCGATGCCCATCCATATCAGCCATGCAAGCATGTCAGGCGGATTGATTGCAAGAAAGAGTGACACTACTGCTGCAATGACAACACAAATCTGACTCACCTTCAGTACCTCTCTGTCCGGGGCTTTCGGCTTCAGCAGATTCCGGTAGACATCCCAGGAAAACAGCGTGCCGATGGTGAGCATCAGCCTGTCTGTTGTTGACATGACCGCTGCCAGTACAATCACCGCAAAGAATGCCCAGACCAGCATGTTAGGCATGGCATACTCCACACCATACATGAACGCAAAGTCCTGGGTATTCACCGTCGCAGGCAAGACAAGTTTTCCTTCCTCAACCAGCGCCCGCACGGCAAACCCGGTAAACTTCACCAGAAACATCACAATCAGATAAATTCCAAATGCCACTAATGGAGACCATTTGAAGAATTTAGTTTCTTTTGCAGCGAGAATGTTATTTATCACATGCGGGGCGCAGGCAAGACCCACCATCAACAGAATCCCAAATGAAAAGAGAAATTCCGGTGTACAGTAGGCATATGCTGCATAGACGGGGGATGGATAGAACGGCTGCACCATATTCGGATCAATTGATGACAGCACTTCGTTGATATGGGTCAGACCACCTGCAGAGATGATGACAAGAGGTGCCATGATGAGCACTCCTGCAATGAGAATGATGCCCTGAATCAGTGTGGTCCATGAGACGGCGTACATACCGCCGATAACCGTATAGACGGTAATAATAATCGCTGATATAATCAGTGCTGTTGTATGCGGAATATTAAAGAGCCAGACCAAAACAAGGCTGATTGCGGTATACTGCCCGACAAGGTAAATCAGGGAGACCACAATACCTGACACCGCAGCAAGTCCCCGCACCGTCCGCGGGCTTTCATACCGGTGTGCAAGGTAATCCTCGACCGTCATGTACCCGGTTTTTTTCGAAACCGCATGGAGTTTTGCACCAAAGACAATGATGGCAAAAGATGCGGCCAGTGGAACGAAGATCTGCTCCCATATACCCGGCCACCCGGATGCATATCCAAATCCACTGACACCGACGAGCGTCATTCCGGAACAGACCGAGGCCACCATCAGGATGGTGAATACCCAGAACCCAAGAGAACGGCCCGCAAGAATATAGTCTTCGGTATTATGAATTTTTTTCGAAGCCCAGCCCCCGATACCAATGAGCATGATACCGTAGAGTGCAATTATTCCGATAGTAATTATATCAGACATCGGGCTCGTCACCTCTGAAATGGATGCCCCACCATATGAGAAGGACAAAAGAAATTGCAAGCGCACAGCCCACAGATACTATCGTTATTACCGGTAGTCCAAACATATAACTATGCTAATGTGCGGCATGCTAACATATAACATGATTGACATTTTCCGATATAGTCTGATGATTCCTTTACAAAAAAGAAGGAAAATTATTTTTTGGGAGAGACGATCTTTGAACCGCGCGGCATCGCAATCTTTCCGGTCCGGACCAGTTCTTTGATACCATACTGGTGGAGAAGTTTCTCCAGTGCGTCAATCTTTCCGGTGTCGCCCGTTACCTCAAGAACGACAGTGCGGGTGCCGACATCAATAATCCTGGCCCGGAAGTTGTCTGCCAGCTGCATCACCTCAGCACGTGTCTGCCCTGCTTCAGCAGCGACTTTTATCAGTGCAATCTCCCGCGCCACATGATCCGTGTAGGTGATGTCGCTTACTTTAATAACATTGATGAGTTTATTCAGCTGTTTTTTTACCTGCTCAATAATCTCATCATCGGCAATCACAACAGCAGTAATTCTGCTCATCCCTGATTCTTCGCAGGTACCAACGGCGAGACTTTCAATATTAAACCCGCGGCGGGTGAAGAGTCCTGCCACACGCGAAAGAACACCTGGACGGTTCTCTACCAGAATAGAGATGGTATGCGGTTTCATTTTTTCTCCCCCAGTATCATCTCATTGATTGCAGCACCTGCAGGAACCATCGGCATGACATTCTCCTCACGCTCAATTCTGAAGTCAAGCAAAAACGGCCCGTCATGGGATAGTGACGTCTGTAGTGCATCTTTCACATCAGCCGGATCTGTCACACATATCCCAGGCACACCATATGCCTTCGCAATACCGACAAAATCAACAGACGGCATTTCGGTGTAGGAATATCGTTTGTCATAGAACAACTCCTGCCACTGGCGAACCATACCCAGATACTGGTTATTTAAGATCATGACCTTAACCGGGATATTATACTGGACAACCGTTGCAAGTTCCTGAATATTCATCTGGAAACTGCCATCCCCTGCTATATCAATAACCGTTTCATCAGGACAGGCAATACTGGCACCAATTGCTGCCGGGAATCCATATCCCATTGTGCCCAGGCCACCAGACGTGATCCACTGGCGCGGACGGGTAAATGAGAAATTCTGCGCAGCCCACATCTGATTCTGGCCCACTTCAGTCACAATAATCCCGGCACCGTTGAGGAGATCAGAGAGGGTCCGGACGACATACTGAGGAGTTAAAAGGCCGGTATCCACAGCCGCACGCTCTGCGGACTGTCTCTTCCATTCAGAAAGCCGACCATTCCATGGGCCCTGAACTTTTTGTTCCGTCAGTTTACGGTTGATCTCTTTAAGGACATGCCTGACGTCTCCAACAATCGGGAGATCCACTGCCTTATTTTTCCCAATTTCAGCAGGATCTATATCGATATGAATAACCTGTGCATTGGGGGCAAACGACTCAAGTCTTCCCGTTACTCTGTCATCAAACCGTGCGCCGATGGCAATGAGGAGGTCACATTCCGTGATGGCATAGTTAGCACTTTGTGTTCCATGCATCCCAAGCATCCCTAAATTCAGGGGATGATGGGACGGGATAGCACCAAGCCCCATCAGGGTGGTTGTGACAGGAATCATCAGGGTCTCTGCGAGGTACAGCAGTTCTGCATCACTACCGGATGCAATCACACCCCCGCCTGCATAGATGACGGGACGGGCAGCCCCTGAGATCATGCTGACAGCCTTTTCAATCTGCTTTGGGTGCCCCCTGACAGTCGGCTGATACCCCCGTATCGTAACCTTGTCCGGTACAGCCTCAGATTCTGTGACAACATCGGTCTGCACATCCTTGGGAATATCAATAAGTACAGGCCCCATGCGTCCGGTACTGGCGATATAAAAGGCTTCATGCACAATCTTCCCTAGTTCACCCACATTATTCACGAGATAACTGTGCTTGGTGATGGGAAGCGTAATTCCTGTGATATCAGATTCCTGAAATGCATCATTTCCTAAGAGCGTGGTCGGGACCTGACCGGTAATTGCCACTATCGGTACAGAATCCATATAGGCATTGGCAATCCCGGTAACGAGATTACAGGCACCGGGTCCGGAGGTTGCGAGGCAAACGCCCACTCTGCCGCTTGCCCGTGCATATCCGTCTGCAGCATGAACTGCTGCCTGTTCGTGACGAACAAGGATGTGCCGGAGTGAAGAGCCATATAATTCATCATATATCGGCAGAACGGTGCCGCCGGGGTATCCAAAAATGGTATCCACCCCTTCGTGCATCAGGCTCTCAATAAGTATTTTCGCCCCGTTTTTCATTTATCATCCCTCAGTAGTCTGTTCATCCCGGCAATGACGGCTTCAACACTCGCGGTGATAATGTCTGTTCGCGCTCCGCGGGATGTAATTACTTTTCCGTCTTTCCTTAATTTAACAGTTACATCTACCAGTGCGTCTGCACCACCGGTAATCGCATCCACGTGATAATCTTCAAGGGTAATATCAGCAACATCGGAAACCGAATCCTGCAACGCCTTAATTGCCGCATCAACCGGTCCGTTTCCTGTTGATGCATGGGTTGTTTCATTTCCGTTCACTGATATCGTCACAGAGGCAGTCGGAATTGACCGGTTCCCGGAAACGACCGTAAACTGGCGCAGGCTGATTGCAGGGGTGCATACCAGTTGCAGAACTGTATCTGCTATCGCCATCAGGTCGGCATCGGTGACCCGTTTTCCTTCATCGCCCAATTGCTTCACTCTCGCAAGAATGGCCAAAAGCTGTTCAGATGTAGCCGTATAGCCCAGTTCATTCAGGGATGCCTCAACAGATGCTTTTCCCGAATGCTTCCCTAAGACAATCCGTCTGGTTCTTCCGACCATCTCGGGCGGCACCGGTTCGTACGTCCGTGCATTTTTGAGCACGCCATGAGCATGAATACCACTTTCATGGGTAAATGCCATGGACCCTACGATGGCCTTGTTTGCCGGAAGATCAATCCCCGTAAGACGTGCCACCAGTGTTGAAAGCGGGTATATCTTCTCCGTCTGAATCCCGGTATCCACCCCATAGAGAACTTCAAGCGACATTACCACCTCTTCAAAGGGAGTATTGCCTGCACGTTCCCCCAGACCATTCACTGTCACATGCGCACATGTGGCACCTGATTTCAGTGCGGTGATGGTATTCGGGAGTGCAAACCCGAGATCATTATGGCAATGAATACTGATCGGGGCAATTCGGGAAAGCGGAGGAATATACTCTGCCGTCCGTTCAGGTGTTAAAATCCCCACCGTATCGCAGAAACAGAGCCGGTCAGCACCATGGGCAACGCCGTCAGTAAAGATTCGGGAGAGAAATGCCTGGTCTGCACGGGACGCATCCTCACCGGAAAGTTCAACGATAAGGCCCCGTTCCTTTGCATACTCAACAGCCGACATGGCCATCGCATATACCTCATCACGGGTTTTCTGCATCTTCTCTACAATATGCAGATCACTCACCGGAATAACGAGGTGTACAGAATCAGCACCTGCGTCTGCCGCAAGATCAATATCATAGGGCAGTGCCCGCACATAGGTACAGCATTCAGTGCCAAGCCCTGCATCAGAAATTAACCTGATTGCTTCAAGCTCTCCAACAGATGCTGCTGCAGAACCGGCTTCTATAACATCTACTCCAATATCAGACAGGGCACATGCAATCTCCAGTTTCTGGTCAGGAGTCAGCGTTACACCCGGTGTCTGTTCACCATCCCTCAGGGTGGTGTCAAAAAAACGTGGCTTATTGACAAATAAAGCACTCACTCATAGGTTTTCACCATAATAATTCATTGACCTGAAATAATATAATCGTTTGCCTGCGAAAAAAAGAGGATTAATGTCTGAAATGACGGATTCCGGTGAAAACCATCGCTATATTCAGGCGGTTTGCAGCATCAATCACTTCCTGATCACGGATAGAACCACCCGGCTGAATCAGTGCTGTTGCACCGGCCTTTGCAGCCTCTTCCAGGGCATCCGGGAATGGCAGGAATGCATCAGATGCAACAGATGTGCCTTCAAGGGAAGACAGTGCCTTATCAACCGCAATCTTTGCTGCATCAACACGACTCATCTGGCCGGCCCCGATACCTACTGTTGCAGTGGGATTTGCAAAAATAATCGTATTGCTTTTTGTGTGCTGGCAGACCTTGAGTGCCATTCTCATTGCATCATATTCTGTAGCGGTTGGTTCACGTTCGCTCACCACACGCCAGTTGTCAGGTATCGATTCGGGAGACACCTGAATGAGGGCTCCTCCGTTAATCGTTCGTATAGCAGGTGCGTTCTCTGTTTCCGGAAGAATCAGGACACGCATATTCTCTTTTCGTGCCATAATTTTCCGGGCGGAATCTGTGTATCCTGGTGCAATGACAACCTCAACAAACGTTGATGCGAGCTCTTCTGCGACATCGTCTTCTACAACACGATTTAATGCAACAACAGATCCATATGCTGAGACCGGATCAACATCACGGGCACTAAAATATGCAGACAGGAGTGCATCTCCCGTTGCAACACCACAAGGGTTGGTATGCTTCACAATCACTGCTGTCGGTTTGTCAAATTCATGCAGGAGGGCGGTTGCAGCATCTGCATCAAGGTAATTATTATAGGACATCTGTTTGCCCTGAAGCGGTGTCTGTCCCGCAATGCCGCCGGTACCATATACTGCCGCTTTCTGGTGTGGGTTCTCACCATACCGAAGTTCACGGCCGTTATTAAGCTGGAATGAATAAATCTCCGGGAATTCGTGGTCAATACTGTAGAGATAATTTGATATTGCCGCATCATAGGATGCAGTCCGTGCAAAGACTTTACGTGCAAGATGCAGACGATCTTCTTCTGAAAGACCGCCGTCTTTTATCCCGGTTATAATTGCCGGGTAATCTGACGGGTCAATAATTACTGCAACATCCCGAAAATTCTTGGCAGCAGAACGGATCATTGCAGGGCCGCCAATATCGATAAATTCAATGAGTTCAGGGAGAGAAAGGTCTTTTTTTGCCATCTCTTCAAAGGGATACAGGTTGACAACGAGGAGATCAATCGGCCCTATACCCTGTTTTTCCATCACCTGTTCATCAATTCCCCTCCGGCCAAGAAGTCCGCCATGAATCTTTGGGTGAAGAGTCTTCACTCTTCCGTCCATCATTTCAGGAGAACCGGTATATTCGGAGACTTCTGTAAACGGAATCCCTGCTTCTGCGAGGGCCTTTCCGGTCCCTCCCGAACTGAGAATTGCAATGTTGGATTCAGACAGGAAACGGGCCAGCTCAACAATTCCTGTCTTGTCCCACACAGAGAGAAGTGCAGTTTTCATGCGCATATTATCGGCGTGAGATCTTAAGAATCTAATGAACATTGTCTGCAGTGGTAACACGTATTTTTGCGTTAGAACAACACATCTTATACCGTTATATGAGAGAACCTGTCAGAGAACCACCATTTCGGAAAAGCCTGTACTGGTGCCCCGACTGTAATGTCCCGCTTGTTGCATCAAACTGCGGGTGCGGGACACCAGGATATGAGATACCCCTCACAAAGCCACATGATGTGCGTCCCGCACTGGAGCATGACAGAAATGTAATCGCAAAATACCTGAATAACAGATTTGGAATTGTTACCCTCCCCAAAATCATTCTGCTCAATAAATCAGGAGGCATTGACCGCACAGATGCCATCATCGCGAACGGTGTTATATTCAGCCGCCTTACGTTTGATCCCCTTCTGCGGGAATATACTATAGAACTCACTCCTGATGCTCTCCCGTTTGTCATTGACGAGATTTCAAAAGGAATTGTGGACATCACAGATGAAATTGCGGAAGGGGCAAACCGTCATCTGGGAGGGAAAAATATTCCCTGCAAATCAGATCTGACGGACGGACCGGTTATCGTTCATGCTAACGGGCGATATGGAACCGGATGGCTGCGAAATAATGTGGTGAAAGTAAAAAGTCTGGGGAGACCTCGTCCTGAAATACTTCCGGATCCTGACAGAGAGCAGGTTATTCGATGTAATAAACCGCATCTCAAAAACCTCGAACGGCATGCCATACGGTTTATCAAATCAGAGAAAGATCTGCGCCCGGAGTGTAATGTTGCATTCTCCGGCGGGACAGAAAGTACCGTTGTTCGGGAACTTGCACGGAAGGCAGGTGTCACCGACTGCTATTATGTCGATACCGGACTGGAATTTCCGGAGACAACAGAATTTGTCAGGTCACTTGAAATTCCCGTGATTCTTCATGCTCCGGATTTCCAGGAAGGACTCAGGACAAATGGAATTCCTACAAAAGATGACAGGTGGTGCTGCAAATTCCTGAAACTTGAACCAGTACGTCAGTGGAGAGAAACCAGGGGAGAGTGCGTCACTGTCCAGGGGAACCGCTGGCATGAATCATTTGAACAGATCGGACTTCCCGGAATAGCGGTGAATCCTGATTATTCCGGACAGCTGAACGTATCCCCTATCAGGAGTTGGCGGGCGCTTGAAGTATTCCTTTATACCTGGTGGAGGGAGCTTCCGTTAAATCCATTATATGAACAGGGATTTGAGCGCGTCGGATGCTGGATGTGTCCTGCCATGCTTGAATCAGAATATGAAGTTACACATACACTTCACCCTGAGAAGATTTCAGAATGGGAGAAAATTATTAGCAGATACGCCAAAAAAGAACATATCTCTGATGCAGCAATGAAATGTGGATGGTGGCGGTGGAAGAGCCCGCCTCCTAAAATGGTTACTCTGATGAAAGAAAGTGGAATTCAAATAAACACACAAAAATCAATAAAACCTAAAAACAGACGATAAATCCTCATTTTTTTAAAATCAACCCAATTAACAAGGATTAACGTTTGTCTATAGAGAAATCATTATATAGAACTCCTGACCATAAATTAGGTATATCGATCACAAAATGCCACCCGGCAGGTGATATCATGACTGATAATTCTAACCTGAAAAAAGATGAAACGTCTGCTCCTTCGGATGGCACCGAGTCTTCTGATATGGCAGAAAATAACCCGACAGAACTGACAGACACTGAACGTCTGGTTGAACTCTATAGAGAGTGTGATGAGCAAAACAAACGCTATCTGAGGCTTGCCGCTGATTTCGAGAACTATAAAAAACGTATCTCACGTGAAACAGAGGAACGCTCTAACCGTGCTGTGGATCAACTTGCACGTGAAGTGCTTGTTATTGTTGACAACATTGAACGGGCACTGGCATCAGATGAAAAAACCCTTCGTGAAGGTATCGAACATATTCATAAACTTCTTGAATCTGTCCTGGATCGTCATGAAATTACGAAGATCGAATGTCTGAACCTTCCATTTAACCCGGAAACCCAGGAAGCAGTGGTATATGTCCCTTCAGACTGTAGTGAAGGAACTGTCATTGATGAAATTGAACCGGGATATTGCAGAAAAGGAAAAATAATTCGCTGCGCAAGAGTCGCAGTGTCACAGGGAAAAACAACAGAGGCATAAAAATATGGCATCAGAAAAGATTCTTGGAATTGACCTTGGTACAACAAACTCGTGTATGTCAATCATGGAAGGCGGGAAACCCATTGTCATCCCGAATGCAGAAGGGGGACGCACAACACCGTCAGTCGTTGCATTTTCAAAAGAGGGAGAACGCCTTATTGGAAATGTCGCAAAAAGGCAGGCAGTTACAAATTCAGGACGGACCATCATCTCAATAAAACGTGACATGGGTTCTAGCCGGAAAGTAAAGATCGATGACAAGGAGTACACGCCACAGGAAATTTCAGCAATGATTCTTCAGAAAATGAAGACAGACGCTGAAGGATACCTTGGTGAAAAAATTACCAAAGCAGTCATCACTGTTCCTGCATACTTCAATGATTCCCAGCGCCAGGCGACCAAAGACGCAGGAAAAATCGCAGGCCTTGAGGTCATGCGCATCATCAATGAACCGACAGCAAGTGCTCTCGCATACGGCATTGACAAAGAAGAAGAGGCAACGGTCCTTGTCTACGACCTTGGCGGCGGTACATTTGATGTCTCTGTGATGACACTGGGTGACGGTGTCTTTGAAGTGCAGGCAACAGCCGGAGATAATCACCTTGGCGGCGATGACTTTGACCAGTGCGTCATGGATTACCTTGTTGCTGAATTTAAAAAACAGGAAGGTATTGACCTGACCAAAGACCCAATGGCCATGCAGCGTCTTCGTGATGCAGCAGAAAATGCGAAAAAAGAGCTTTCAACGCTCCAGAAGACGAATATCAATCTCCCCTATATCACTACAGATGCAGCGGGCCCGAAGTTCCTTGATATCGACCTTACCCGTGCAAAGTTTGAACAGCTGATTGGCACACTGGTCGACAAAACTCTGGGTCCGGTCAGGCAGGCTCTTGATGATGCCGGTCTTTCGGCAAGTGACATTGATCATGTCCTTTTAGTTGGTGGTTCCACCCGTGTGCCGATGGTACAGGAGAAAGTCAAAGATATCCTGAAAAAGGACGCAGACAAAGGTCTCAATCCTGACGAATGTGTGGCACTTGGTGCTGCAATTCAGGGAGGAGTCCTGACCGGTGAAACAAAAGATATTGTCCTTCTTGATGTCACACCGCTCACACTCTCCATTGAAACCATGGGTGGAATCGCCACAAAACTCATTGAGCGAAATACAACCATCCCCACGAGAAAAAGTCAGATCTTTACCACTGCAGCAGATAAGCAGACCAGCGTTGAGATTCATGTTGTTCAGGGCGAACGGGCGCTTGCAAAGGACAATTTCACCCTTGGTAAATTCCAGCTGACCGGTATTCCACCCGCACCACGGGGCATCCCACAGATTGAAGTGACATTTGATATCGATGCAAACGGCATCATCAATGTCTCAGCCAAAGACCTTGGAAGCGGAAACGAACAGACCATCACAATCTCCGGTGACCGGCACCTCTCTGATGATGAAATTGATGAGATGGTCAATAAAGCCAAAGATTATGAGGAAGAGGACAAGCAGAAGCGCGAAGAGATAGAAATCCGCAATAATGCAGATACTGCTGTCTTCACCGCAGAAAAACTCCTGAAGGATTCTGCAGAGAAAATAACCGAAGATGAGAAAAAGTCCATTGAAGATGCTGCAGAAAAGGTAAAAACCGCCCTTGAAAACGATGAGACCGAGACCATCAGGACCGAAACCGAGGCACTCACTGAAGCAGTATATGCAGTAACAATCCGGATGTATCAGGAGGCTGCGGCTGAAGCACAGGCTGCGGGTAAAACCGGAGAACCTCAGGCATCTGCACAGGATGATGATTCCGTTGTCGATGCAGATTATGAAGTTCAGGATGAAAAGAAAGAGTGAGCAGGATGTCCGGGAAAAATTACTACGACATCCTAAATGTTCCGCGTAATGCCGATGAAAAGGAGCTGAAACGTGCATACCGGAGTCTGACAAAGAAGTATCACCCGGACATCAACAAGGAAGAGGGCGCAGAGGATAAATTCAAAGAGATAAATGAGGCGTACAGCGTCCTCTCCGACTCCCAGAAACGGGCCCAGTATGATCAGCTGGGCCACGATAACTTTACCAGCGCTTCAAAAGGCTCATATCAGGGCGGTGGATACGGGTCTGGCGGATTTAACGCAGACTTTGGGGGATTCGGAGATATCTTTGATTCATTCTTCGGTGGCGGTGCACGGGGATCACGGGGGCCGCAGAGCGGGTCTGACCTGTTAATGCGCATACAGATAACCCTGCAGGATGCAGTCTTTGGCGTAGACAGGGACATTGATGTGATGCACAATGAACCCTGTCCTGCCTGTGACGGAACCGGGAGTGCAACAAAAAAGACGAATATCTGCCCCAGGTGTGGCGGAAGCGGCCAGGAACGTCGTGCAAATAATACTCCCTTCGGACAATTTGTCAGCATGGTAACCTGTTCCCAGTGTGGAGGGGCAGGCCGGATTCCCGAAGAACGCTGCAAAACATGCAATGGCAGCGGCCATTCACGGGTAAAGCGGACAATAACGGTCAATATCCCTGCGGGGGTTGAAAGTGGCATGCGCCTGAGAATGGAAGGATACGGGGAAGCCGGGGATCCAGGCGCTTCAAATGGTGACCTCTTTATTGAGATGCATGTAGCCCCGAATTCGGTATTCACCCGTATTGGCGACAATCTTGAGACCACAGCAGAAATAACCCCTGCCCAGGCAGTGATGGGCTCATCGATTACCATAAAAACAATCGATAACAGGAAAATTGATCTGAAAGTTCCGGCAGGTGTTCAGTATAATACAGCGCTCAAGATTCCAGGAGAAGGTATTCGCCGGCGCGGCAGGCCGGGAGACCTGCTCATCAGAATAAAGATCGTCATTCCAAAACACCCTGGATCACAGGAGAAAGAACTTTACGAAAAAATCCTTGAACTGGAAGGAAATAAAGAATCAGGGCATGGTTCAAAAGGTTTCTTCAAGGATCTTAAGGACAAAATAATATAACCCAAAACAGATCTTTCTTTTTTGTGGCCATACACAACGGTATGGTCAGAAACGGCCATCAGTACCCTTTCATACCAGTTCCAAAGAAGTTATCCCTCTGGCTGGAGTAGAATTATATCCGCATATGAAATGTATCATTGAGCTCTCTGGAGAGCATCCTGAGCTTCCGTTTGCAGAAGCTGAAGCATTTGCCTGCATAGAAGAACAGGCAACACAGGTGGCTGTAGTTGTTTGTCCTGACCCTGATGCCTGCAGCAAACTTGCCATGGCCCACACAGTCATGGAATTTCTGGGCAGATGTGATGCAGATGAAGCCAGCATCACTGCCATGCTTCAGTCACTCTCCATTTCAACTGAACAGACATTTGCCGCACGCGTGCGGAAGATGGAAGATGCCCCCACAACAATGTCACAGCTTTCCCTTGAGAAGCTTATAGGTAGCAACATCAGCGGCCCCGTCTCACTGGATGCACCAGTGACTGAATTCCGTGCAATTATCGCCGGCAGCACATGTTATTTCGGGCGGGTCATTCTGCATATCGACAGAGGGAGCTATCAGTACAGAAACCCGATGCGCAGGCCGTTCTTCCACCCTGGTGTGATGATGCCAATCACTGCCCGTACCCTGGTGAACCTTTCGCAGGCAGAAATGGGAGAGATTATCTGTGACCCGTTCTGCGGAACCGGCGGAGTGCTTCTGGAGGCGAAACTCTGCGGAATGGAGATCATCGGAAGTGATATGGACCCAATGATGATTGAGGGCTGCCGCAAAAACCTGCCGGACGCCGATCTCTTCCTTGCGGATGCAACAGCCCTTCCTCTGGGAGATAACTCCGTTGATGCAGTCGTAACCGACCTTCCCTATGGTCATTCTGTATGCATAATGGCATCATCAATGGACCAGCTGTACTCGGATTCACTGCATGAAATACGCAGAATTGTCAAACCGGGCGGACGATGTGTTATTGTGACACATGTGGATATCCAGCCACTTGCAGAAAAGGAGTTTACGGTAGTCAAAAAATTTTACCAGCGCATACACAAAAGCCTGACACGGCATATTTTAATTCTGGAATAATTCCGGAATACTATAGCGGAAAAAACCTCAAAATACGTGATTTATACTTAATATAACCAAATATTTCGTATTATTTTAGCCATTGGCTCAAATACGACGTTCGCCACTATAATATAGTATTCGGGTGAAAGTAATTGCAGGCAACACGGATAATAATATCAATATCATTATACTGTATTCCGCATTGCCTGGACGAAAAAAGGTCATCACATGAATACTCTCAGGTGGATAAAGGAATCCTTCCGATCCTGTAATCCGAATAAAGCAATTTCAAGGCGGGCAATCCGGCATCTGAAAAAAATCGAAAAAGCACAGCTATTTTCAGATGACATTTCGACCATGCGTGCAGCGGAAGGACGATGGTATGAATCACTGATGTATGAAATGATGCTGGAATTCTCACGCAGATCCAACAATATTCAGTATATCGTCCGGAAAGGAGCAGATGCACCATTCCCTTCAATTCCTGCAAAATTTGGCCAGAACGGCCTGTATTTTTCAAACCGGGGAGACATTAACATCCGGGGTAATGGCCAGGACATTGCTGAAGTGGATATGCTCTTTGTCGGAGGAGATGGGAAAATTGGGTTTGCAGAAGTTGTCACATCCGGGACAGAATTAAAAGAACTCAGAGAAGAGGTTCACTATAAAAAGAGACTTCTTGGCTACCTCTATGGACAAATCACTGTACCATTCGTCCTTTTTTCTTCTGTCGATATATCACGCTCCTCTGTCGTTAAAATACTGATGCGTGAAACAGAGAGCGTATTAATTGTAACGAAG
Source organism: uncultured Methanomicrobiaceae archaeon (assembly GCA_963761105.1). Classification (GTDB taxonomy): domain Archaea; phylum Halobacteriota; class Methanomicrobia; order Methanomicrobiales; family Methanomicrobiaceae; genus Methanogenium. Next base: position 132,334 of record CAVXFW010000005.1, read on the forward strand.
CCATGTGAGACACTGAAACATCTTCTGGATAGCAGTTCAACAAGAGGCGTTCCACGCAAACCACTGAAACACACAAAACTCATTGACGTGAAAGATCTTCAGCCACGGCGTCCCTTTGACTACAAAATAATACATGATTACCGTAGGGACAGAATTCTGTCAGAAATAAGTGCAGCCAAACATATAGAAGAGTTTCATGAGAGAGATGAACTCCCCCCTCTTGCAAAAAAACTGCTCCTCGGTGCCCTCCAGGAATCAGGATCACAGGAAATCTGGAAAGGAAAAAAACTGATCATAAAAGGAACACACTATGACCAGGAAAAAATCAGTAAGGATTTTTCAAAAGTGATTATTGCACTGGATATTCCGGAATTTGAACCAGTTATATACCTCAGGTCCCGAAACAAAAAGGAATACCTGAAAGTCGTTGTCCGGAAATCCGGCGGCTTCCGGGTTGAAAGTAAACGAACTCCTCAGATGACTGGATTTTTCCTCTGGCTGGAGTCCCTAAAGCCAACGCTCGGAGGGAAAGTTGCCCGGAATTATGCAGATATCTTTCTGACACGGGCCTAAATATTCAGAAGAACCCGTATTTATATCTCATTTTTTCGTTCTTCTGATGAGTCCGCTGCATGCCTGCATCCCCGGTTTCTGCAGCAGCATTCTTCTTTCTCAGAATCAGCACACTCTGCCATCTCAAGCCGCTTGCCTTCAACAAGGGCTTCCACAACCTTTTTGCGACCTTCATGAAGATCACGCCACAGGGTTTTTCTTGAAATACCCATATGTTCAGCCGCAGTTTCCTGGTCATAATCCAGTAAATCAACCAGTCGGAGTGCCTCAAGTTCTTCAGGTTTGAGCACATTCACTCTCCCCTCAGTATCAGGATGGCAGCATGGCTGAAAACAGCGATACTGCGAATCCATATTCAAAAATCTTCTTTTTCGGGGCCTCCCCCGCCGGGCAGGTTTCTCTCCTCCGTTATTGCACCCTCTCATTTGTACAGATTCCTCTATTGGCAGATTATTTATGCATACGTAATTTTGCCACCATTTACAGGATTTATGTCATGGCTGACAAAAGTGGTAAGGAACCGCTCCACCACCCACGCGTTACGCACCTCCGGGTGAAACATGACCCCATACACCGTGCCTGCCTGGTGCCGCACTGCCTGAATACAGGCATCTGAATTCGCGAGAACAATAAAATCACTTCCGGGGACTGTTGCAAATCGGTGCAGTTCATACGCTATCCACTCATTCTCACAGAATATCGGATCATCAGATACCCTGCAAAAGACAGGAGTCATGCCAATTTCCGGATTTTCTTCGATTTTGCCTGCATACGCAAGAATTACTGCCTGCATACCGGCACAGATTCCAAGAACCGGCACAGGTGATTCTGGTATCCAGGCAAAACATTCTGGCATTTCGGCAAATCGATTGTCTTTAAGCGGCGTCCCGCAGAGAATTACTGCATCAACATTAGCTCCGGACACACGTTCCCATTCGGTAAAATGACAGATTTCAGACTGATATCCACAACCATTTACAATATCTGCAATCGGGCGCACGTATTCATCTTCACCAAGAGATCCCGGACGATAACAAAGGTCTATAAGAAGGATCATTTCTCCCTCACCTCAGCTTTTTGAACACAAAATCGCCCGTTGTAATTCGCATATACCGACTCTGACCGGAGGAGAATAAGTTTTTTCTTAAAAAACGGCGCATCAGTCACCAGTGTTTCAAGTTCACCGCCCTCTCCGGTGAGAGTGATGCCATATTTTACTGCATAGATTCGCAGAAGACGGAGTGCTTCATTATCAATACGCTTTCCCAGCCAGGTTTCGTCAAAGGGAGCTGAGAATACCCCGGAAACAATAACTTCAAAACCCTCATCAATCAGAGACTGCATGTACCGGTCCTGGTCGACGTGCCAGAGCGGATTATAGCACCAGAGATCAAGGGCAAAACAGATCTTCTGAATACGGGTGGCCTGATATACAGAGAGAACGGCCCCGGTCACAATACCCTCAATGTCATATTTGTCAACAGCAAGAGAGATCGCTTTTTTCAGGTCTTCCAGTTCCTCTTCTTCAATCCCTTTTGTGATATACTCCAATATGGGAATTCCCATTGCCTCTGCCTGCAGTGATGTGAGATGAATATTTGGAGTATGGAACATGTAGCTCTCACAATTTTCGGATACAAGTGCAATAAGGCAGGAGACCTCTTCTTTCTGCATCGCAAGGTATGTGGCATACACTGAGTCTTTGCCACCGGAAAAAAGCACACCAAGTTTCATGTTTTTGTACCAATATCCTTTATTTTAATTGTCAGGCAGGCCTGACAGTACTATGAATGATCTCTCCGTGAATGGATATAAAGGTAAAAGGCATTTTGGCCTGCAGGAATTACTAAAAACAGCAACCTCATTTCTGATAACCGTAAACCAGAATTGGTGTGCGAATAATTATTGGGAATTCACCGGAATAAAAAATCAGGCGGATTTTTCCCATACGAAATTAAGAATAACTGACCTTTGCTTAGCATCTTTCGGAACATCATTCCATATTCGGATACTGGAGCATCCAGTATAGGAATAGCACACCATTTTCGTGCAGATTATGTACGGGAAACATTTTCCCAATTCTATCTGGTTTTCCGGGAAGCTGCAATCGCAGTATAATTGAGTCCCTATCCTGATCTGAACTGCATGATTTTCCACGTATCCCATATCTCCCCATTATACAATTCTCTCCATCAATCTTCTTCTCTAAACTGAATTCATCATGTGACTTGTCAAAGATCTTCCGCGTAATCATGAAAACTGAGTAATTCCTGCATAATTCCCGGAGATCACATCGGGTTGAAAAAGATTTCTGGCAATTAAAGCAAAAAATAATGATTATCTGAAGAAATGTATCACGTGCTAAATTCAGAATCTTTCATCTCATTCAACCGGTTCATTCTCCCATCATAACAGAAATGCACATACATTATATATTATTACATTTAACACCCATTTTTGGCTCACATTGAGTAATAACAGATAATGTGCGATAAATATGTAATCAAACTCCAAATTGCAGAATAATATATTCAAATAGTATGCAAAACGCTGGACAAAAACAAATTGCAAAACATATATTTAAGTATCATATTGTATATTCAACACCTATGCCCGGCGAGCAGGAACTGCTCGATAGAATATTGAACATACTGAAGTTCAGGCCAAAGGGAATGACAATAACTGAGATATCTCATGTTACAAACATTCACCGCAATTCTATCGCCAAATATCTTCAGATTCTTCTGGCATCAGGCAAAGCTGATGTTCAGCTTATCGGCAATGCAAAGATTTACACCCATTCACATCGACTGCCAATCAACTCAATGCTGCACTGCTACCCTGATTTAATTATCCTCATTAATCAGGACAGAGAGGTAATTCAGGTTAATGACAAATATCTGAAATACTTCAATCTCAACGAAAAAGATATAATCAACAAAGAAATTAATAACCTGAATATCCCCATAATCAGTGAAGAGACACTTTTCCCTTTAATTGACCATTCCATTGAAAAAGGGACGATATGCAGTAAGGAAATTACCTATATCCATGGCGATGAAAGATACTCTTTTTTTGTCAAATATGTTCCATTAGTTCTCGAAGACGGAGGGCATGGCCTGATTTTCATTATCAAAGATTTCACCGAAGAAAAGAGGATAAAAGACGCACTGACAGAAAATGAAGAAAAATTTAAAAGCCTGTTTGATAATGCAAATGATTCAATATTTCTCTATGAAATCACCGATAGCCAACACATCGGGAAATTAATTGAAGTAAATAAAACAGCCTGCAATAAACTCAGTTATTCCCGGAATGAATTCTTTAAGATGGAATTCGAAAAAATACTTCATTCAGAATTCCAAAAACAGGACGGTACGATCGATCCAGGCCTGGCAGAGAATTACCATTCAATTTACGAAGGGAGACTGGTAAAAAAAGACGGGACACCGTTCCCGGTTGAAGTCAGTGCCCATGTGTTTTCTTTACAGGAGAGGCAGGTTGCCTTATATATGGTCCGGGATATCTCCGAAAGACAAAATGCAGAGAACTGTCTGAAATTAAGTGAAAACCGATATAGAAATATTGTTGAAGGCCAGCAGGAACTGATATGCCACATTTCGCCGGATCATGCGATAAATTTTGTTAACGAAGCATTCTGCAGACAATTCAATATTCAAAGAGATACATTCACAGGCAAAACGGTGAACTCGCTGGATATTCACCCGGCCGATAGAGAGTTGATTCAGGCATGCATGAATCTGGCAGGTACTGAGAAACAATCCAAAAATGTTGAGTTCCGGGTTAATCAACAGGACAGGAAATTCAGATGGATAGAAAGCAGCATATCCCCAATATTAGATACAGACGGAACAATTCATGAATTTCAGTTCATCGGGAGAGACATTACCGATCCAAAACTGGCAAAAGAAGCCCTGAAACGTAATGAAGAAAACACACAGTTTTTACTGAATTCAACAAATGACAATTCGCTCCTCATTGATGGAACCGGTCGCATACTGTCACTGAACAAATCGTCCTTTGAATACATCCGAAATGTTTGCGCAGACAACTCTCTGAATATACACTCTATTACCGGCAGGAGCATCTATGATTTTATTCCGGAAGATGTTGGTAGAAATATCAGGAATGTCGTATCTGAAATCACCGTTTCAAAAAAATCAGATTCATTCGTGGATGAAATTGATAACAAGCCTTTTGACTTTTCGTTTTCACCAATAGTAAATGCAGGCGGGGAGGTCGAAAAAATTGCTATTGTTAAAAGGAGCATTACAGAGAGGAAAGAATGCATTTCAAATCTATCCGGCACCATTTCCCGGTTGACTGACATTATCGATTTTATTCCTGAAGCCACCTTTGTGATTAACAGTGATTCTGAAGTAATTGCATGGAATAAGGCTATGGAACAATTAACCGGCGTGACAAAGGATGAGATTTTTGGCAGAGGAGATCTCCTTTATTCAATTCCTATTTATGGTTCAAAACGGCCAATGCTCATTGACTACGCAATATCCCGCGATATGACGCAATATGATCCGCCTGAAACAATCAGAAAAGAGGGGAATTCACTTCATGCAGAGATCTGGTCGCCTCACATCCATAATCAAAAAGGAGCATACCTCCAGGCGAAGGCAACAGGATTGTACGATGGAGAAGGAAACGTTGTCGGTGCAATTGAATTAATTCAGGATGTGACACAGAGAAAGAGACTGGATAAAGAAATATTAGACAGTGAAGGAAAATACCGCGACATAATTGAAAAAACATGTGCAATCGTTCTGAAAACTGATATAACCGGGAAAATTTTGTATATCAATGAGTTTGGAGAAAACCTGCTCGGATATCAACAGAGAGAACTGATAAACAATAATGCGATTGAGACCATTTTTTCCGGTTCAATGGAAAATTTCAAAATATCCGGCGATACCATTGAAGACATCCTTCAAAATCCAAGCCAATTCAGAGTAACCGAAAATGAATACATTTCCCGAAATGGAGACAAAATATGGATCTCCTGGACAAATAGTCCCACCGTCGATGCCCAGGGCCGCCTCACAGGAATATCTGCGGTTGGCACAGACAATACTGCTCGAAAACAGAGGGAAATCAAAGAAAAAATACATCTGAAAAATCTTGAATTCATTTCCCAGTCTGCCATGAGCTTTGCCAATCTGCCCCACAATGGAAAAATATATGATTATATTTCATCTGAACTCATTTCCCTCCTCCCCATGAGCGTGGCAGTAGTCAATTCATATGATGAAAACTCAGGAACATTTCATATCCAATCAGTAAAAGGGCAAATTGAGAGATATGAAAATATGTTAAGCAATATGCTTAACCAGAATGTTCTGGATAAGAGCCTCAAAATTCCCGACAACTATCGCCCATACTTAAATTCCAACAGACTAATCCACCTGTCAGGAGGGTTATATGATCTATTTCTCAGGAACTTTTCCGAGGATGTCTGCAAAACGATCAATGATGTTTTGGACCTCCATGAATGCTATATGGTAGGAATATCAAGAGATGATAAATTAATTGGGAGCATCTCCTTTGCCATACCGAACTGCATTCACGATGACATCAAAATAATTATCGAGATTTTTGTAAACCAGGCATCAGTTGCTCTTCAAAAATGCTGGTATGAAGAAGAACTGGTTAAGAAAGCCACTTTTCCAGACCAGGAAGAAAAAGAGAATACCACACAGACAAAACAATCACAAAATAATCTTAAAACAGTTTTTGAAACTATCAAGAATAATCACATCCTCGATGTCCGGAAACAAAATGAAGTATTCGCATCCATCTGTGGAAAAAACATGAACAGACCTGTATCATCAGTCGATACCGGGGGGACGATTAGCCATGCAAATTCAAAAATTATGGAAATTCCTGAAGAAAACACCCCTATCACAGGAAAAATAATTGCAGATTTAATTCCCCCATCCTTACGCCATGAATCACATGAGATTCAGAAGTGTGTTGCAAGTGATGTAAAAGATGATTATAGAGAATTCTCAATGCCACATGTTTCACAGATTGGAGAAACAATAAATGCCACCCACAATCCCGAAAAAATGATCAATAGCACAGGAGACGCTGCAAATATTCTCCGGATGGGCGATGAACATGTCAGACAATACACGAAATTGCCAAATCAGAAATTCAGGTCATAATTAATGATCCGTCCCCATCGACTACAGATGAAATGTATGATAATGGCAATATCCGAATTTTGAAAAACCATTTTCAAAAAACGAGATTTGGATGCATTATTGCCATCCAATATAGTCACACAGGTTCGATTATCTGCTATGATAGACGATGACATAAACTGTTAAATACCATAATGACAAACTAACACATAATCATGAAAGAAAATCATGGAGGGCTGACAAAGATTCTTGAGATTCTCCAACAGAACCCACGAGGTATGTCAGTCACACAGATTACAGAAATTGTTGGGATGAACAGGATTACCATTGGACATTATCTTGACATCCTGCGAACGTCCGGTGAGGTCGATATGGAAACTTATGGACAATCCAAGGTATACTTCATCTCACATCGTGTGCCGATTTCTGCGATGATGAATCTCTCTTCTGATTATGTAATTGTCCTGAATAATACCCAGAAGATTGTACAGGTGAACAGTAACATCATCTCCCTGCTTCATCGCAGGAAAGAAGATATTATCAATAAAAATATCAAGGACATTCTTCTCCCTCTCATCACCGGGATAGAGCTGCAGCCAAAAATAGATAAGGCTCTGGGAGGAGAAGAAGTCATTGAAGAGGTCAGGATACTGAAAGATGCGGAAGAACTGTTCTTTAAAATGAAAGTTGTTCCGACCGTTTTCGCTGACGGTTCGCCCGGCATCACCATCATTCTTGAAGACATCACAGAATACCGGAAGTCAATAAAAGCCCTTCAGGAAAGTGAACAAAAATTCAGGGAACTTCTTAAAAACATCAGTGAACTATTGGTCAAGGTAGAGCATATTGCTGAACTGAATGATCAAATAAGAAACCCCCTGCAGGTAATCATCGGCATTACCGATCTTGAAAATGTCGAGATGACTGATCAAATAAAAGAACAGATAAATGAGATAGATAAAATCATCCGCCAACTTAATATTGGAAATATCGAAGCGGAAAATATCAGGACTTTCTTTAAGAAATATGCAGATACAACAAAGGAAAGTGAGAATATTTCAGACACTGATTAAACTGAATAGGAATTAAACAGCATATTACCGGTAATTTTCGGTTACTTTCTATTTTTTGGGGGAGGGGGCAGAAATAATTATGCCCTGTAATAATTATGTCCTAAATGTCAATGATAAATTATTTTTTTCCACCTATCAATAATCAGAATTTATTTAATCCACCCGCCGTCTTCCTTTTTCAAAGAGCGTAATTTGGAAAGTGATGATTTTTGTGCAACTCCCGAACACTTTCTATCAGAACACCCATAATTAACAACCTGATGAATAATGTGCATCGGATGCCACAGAAAGAAGATAATCAGATTAACTGGTTTGAGACCTCTGCCAAAATTTTAATTTTCGCAATTGAAGAGTATTTAAGTTAAAACCAGTCATTTCCGAAAAGAAAGAGGGCAGATATAAATATTGCCATAATGTATTCTGCTTATGCTCTGGAATTATATATTCTCCATAATTCTGTTTTCCGGCTCTGCACTATTCTGGTTTCTTAACAACTATTTTAAAGAACAGATATTCTTCAAAATATTTTTATCATTATTCCTCATAGGAATGATTTTGGTCGGTTATGAAATAATTACCGGAAGAATTGCGAAAAAAGTGATAAAGGACAGAAAAACACAATTTACATTCAATAAAGGGATTCTTATAATCTCAGCCGTAATTTTTTTGTTTCTGATCATCCAGATCTGGGTTGAAAATACCGAATCCCTCGTGATATCATATGGAATTATCGCTGCCGGCCTTGCAATTGCCCTTCAGGATCTCTTCAGAAGTTTTGTTGGCGGAATCATAATTGCACTGACGAGCATCTATAAAATCGGGGACCGGGTGGAAGTTGGCGGCACTTTTGGCGACATCATGGACATTGGAATTTTGAACACGACAATGATGGAGTTAAAGGGCTGGGTTGATGCTGAACAGCCAACAGGACGCCTGATAATAATGCCCAATTCGATTGTAATGTCTGGCAGCATATACAATTATACAAAAGATCACAACTTTATCTGGGATGAAATCAGAGTTCCCTTAACATATGAGAGTGACTGGAAAACGGCAATAAACAATTTCCTGGATATTGTGAAATCAGAAACAGAAGAGATGACAAAACAGGCAGAAATTGAGGTGGAGAGACTTGGGGAAAAGTATTATCTTCCGAAAAAAGTCACTGATCCGGCAGTATATGTAAAACTGACTGACAATTGGGTAGAACTTGGGATACGGTATGTAACCGATACAAAAACCAGAAGAATTCTGAGTGATGTATTAAACCGGAAAATTCTTGAAGATGTTGCTGCTTCAAAGGCTTATACTATTGCAAGTGAAACAATGGAAATTCAGGGGAGACAAAAGGTTGAAATTATCCGGAATTAACATGTTCGGATTTCATTTTTCGTTTTTTTTAATTTTTTTCGTCTCAGATCTCATCTACCCCGGTTAATCCGGAGACGGAGAAAAAAATACACAATCCATAAGGTCAGTTTTAGGTACCGGTTTTCCGGTTAAAGTTCCGATTTAAAATCAGGAGTGCAATCCGACAGTATTGATTTCCAGACATATGTCGATTAAGGAAAAATGTAACAAACCAAAAAGAAGAACAAATCGTAGCAGAAACTACGAATCACAAAGCCTCAGGCGAGATTTATCACTGCAATTACGTAATCCCCGCAAGTATATATAAAAAGGGAGCGTATAAAAAATCATGCCAAATGATACCGAAAATAGAGGATTCCATGGATCCCCTGAAAAGTATATCAAGTATTCAAAAAAAGCACTTTTAGCCGCATTGGATGAAGGAAAGATCACTTCAGATGATGCATCACTTCTTAGAGAATTCATTAATGAGATTTCTGTGAATATGTCTCCGGGAAGGAAATACAAATATTATCACACCCTCATAAGCTGGAGGACTTTTGTTGGTCCATTCCGGGAAAATCAGGCAGATGATCTCTTCGATGGTATAGAGCTCCTGAATATGTATCGTCAGGAGAACGGGAAATATTATTCAATCAACACAAAGACCGATTATATCCGATTCCTCAAGCGGTTCTATATGTGGTTATGCGAGAATGAGCATTCTACTATACCTGAAAAGAAGTTAATGAAAATACGCCCCCCCAAAGGCGACAGAATGACGGTCACAGCTGAACAACTAATCCTTGAAGAAGAGGTATTGCAGATGATCCAAGCATGCTGGACTTCCAGGGATCGCGCCATCATCGCGTTGTTGTGGGAATCGGGATGTAGAATTGGCGAAATTGGGAAATTGAGATGGGAGCAGGTTCAATTTAACAGCTGGAATGTAACAATAAACACAGCAGAAAAGACCGGGAACCCAAGATATATACCCTGCGTTATGGCACTACCCTATGTTGCAGCGTGGATGAATGATTATCCTCTCACACCGTCTGGCAGGAACCATGTTTTCCTTAGCATCAATAAAAACAAACCGATGCAATATCGGGGATTACAGAAAAAAATTTTGACGATTGCTGCGAAAGCTGGGGTTGAAAGGGAGATATATCCACATTTATTCCGGCACTCACGAATTACTGATTTGATAAAGAAGAATTACAATGAATCCGTAATCAAATTGATGTGCTGGGGAAATTTATCCACCAAACAGTATGAAACCTATTGTCACCTGACCAACCATGACATAACAGAAGAAATCGCCAGGCGTGAAGGGATTATAACAGATGAAAATCAGGAAAAATCACCACTTGAAGCCCGACAGTGTCCCCAGTGTTTCACAATAAACGGTCCAACATCACGAGTATGCAACACCTGTGGCCTTACCCTTACGAAAGAAGCAAGAGCAGAACGGGAAAATATTATTACATCGCTTAAATCTCTTACAAAAGAGCAACTGGTTGAATTGATTCAACAACAGATAACATAATTTTATTTTATGAAATCATATTTCATCACTTTTGTGACAGCGGGATTAATCCTCGGCGAAATGTTGGAATAATCCGGTGAAATACGAACATCCCCCTAACCGACAAAAGGGTAGTATGGGTGGTTCGAAAAAGAATGTTCAAATATCCTCACTGCGCCGTTTTTACCGCGAAAACGTAGATTTACAAGCGAATTATTGGGATGCTATTGCACTCTTGTTTTCATTGGACATATGCATTCAATGAATGGAAGAAAAGGGACTCACGCGAAGATATGAGGATGCGTTTTTTGCCTTCGTTCATGTCGATGGGTAACCACCCAATTATCCAGGTTTTGCATACCCATTCCGGCAATTTGCATTGGAAGATGTGTGAGGGAAACCGGGACCTCTTCACCCTCGCTATCATTCCCGAATCACTCAGGTATACGCATGCACCCGAATCCTGTATTCATATATCACTAGTATACAAGGGGAATGTCAATAAGACACGCATCCGGTGGTATGCATCTCACGAATACTATTCTGACTTCCAGTTTGCTCATCCGGTATGGGTGTGCATTCCTGAATTTGATACACAAAGGAATGGTCCGTGCCCAGTGTGTATGAAAATCAATTCTCCCTGAACAGGGTAGTATTCTGGATATGGCCCTGTGGTTACCGGAGATGGACACGTAACGCATGAATGTATAATAATCAAATGGAAGGCATTCGGGCCGCGTCCGGGCGCGCGCCAATCTTTACCGTAGATATTGTTAGACCGAAACTGAAGTCTGAGCTGGTGTATGAAATTTAAACCGATGTCGATTTGAGTTCTACGATTTGAGTCGATGATATCAAATCCCTCTGGATCTTTTCAATTGATGAGTCATCCAGTCAGATGTATCTGAAGTTCATTTTCATTCTGATCGATATTAGTAACGAATGAATATGCCTCTGCGAAATGGGAATATAGGGGCGGGCGGTAACACAACACCCTAGCTTTTTCTAAAAAACGCATTTTGGAAAAGTATATTTAGTATTAATTCAATCGGATCCGATTATGGTAGAAGTTGTAAAAATGCCAAAAAGCCTCTCGATGATCAATCCCTCAAATATTGAAGGGGAATTCACATGCATTCATTGCGGGAAAACTTTTAAAAAATTAAATGCCATGAGGATTCATTTAGCCACGTGCAAAAAACGAGCATTGCGTCGGGACTTTAAATTCGGGACAATCCTTTTTTATGTTTACATGAATCCACGAAAGGACGTTTATGATCCTTTGGAAAGAATTGCTGAAAAACATCGAGATAATCCGAAATGGTTCATTGGGGCACTGGAATATTTGAAGGAGGCAGGATGGGTCACTCAATACTACGCTTGGAAGGAGGGGGACTATATCATCAAAGATTGATTGGGCTGAACAATTTTTCTTGCCCGAATACATTGAGGGCCATTACGATCCGGTTGCTGCCTTATCTTCATATTTGCGGCATTCTTTGGGTAAATGTAATTTTGCATGCAGCACCTAGTGACACCAGAAATATTAGGATTCGAGGAATTAGGACGGATCGCTGTAATCGCAGTTATAGTAGCGGATGATACCCTGTTTTTATACACTGCAGGTTGCATCCGATTTATGACGGAAATATAATGATGCCGCCCCGTATGGCTACCTGCGCCTTCTCGTAGGAAGCGGTTCGCTCTTCAGGCGACCATTTCCTGCCATTTTTATCGATCAAAAAACCACAACCATTTCCCTTTTTACAATTTCGCGGCAAGGAGGAACAAATCATTTGAAAATTGCTCAATCAATTCTCTTTGTACAATGGTGCATTTCCATTCCTCAGGAAGTGCACTGACACCGTAATATGCACCTGCAAGCTGCCCATATATCGCCCCCGTTGTGTCTGCATCGTTCCCAAGGTTCACTGCCGCAAGGCACCCTTCCTCAAACGTTTCTGTCCGGGCAAATGCCCACAGGGCTGCTTCGAGTGAGTCCACAACGTATCCCGCCCCCCGAATTTCGGGGGGCTCCTTTTCGCGGAATGAACCGTTTGCTATTGTGTGAATCTCACTTGTGAGTGGATAGAGTTCCCAATACTGTTCCGGCTGAGAAAATTGCGGAGATAGTAATTGTGCCTTTGAATATCCCGAGACTGCTCCCACAATGAGCGCCCCCATATAGCGGCATGCATCCACACATACGTCAAGGGCATGGGTGGTTTTAGAACATTCACCGGAGAGTTCAATTGCCCGGGAGGGTGTCTTTGCATACGCCAGTGGGACCGGTGCCAGGCGCATCAGGGATCCATTTCCTGCCGACCGGGGATCGGTAAGACCAGAACTTGGGTCACCCGTTTCTTCGAAATGGATAATCGCCGCTCTTGTCGTTTTGCCGATATCGAAACAATTACCATTGCTACTCAGGTGTCCATTGTGATACCAGTCACCATAGCGTGCGAGTTGATCTTTTGGATCAAATCCTTTGCAATTGATGAGGCTCTCGGCCAGACAGAGGGCCATTGAAGTATCATCGGTCCAATCACCGGGATTCAGGCCAAACGATCCCCCGCCAATCATTTCGTTGACGGGTGTGAACGATCCAGGTCGCCTAAATTCCAGAGGGACACCCATTGCATCCCCGATTGCGAGGCCGAGAAGGGATCCGTGATAGCGTTCGAGATTTGACGGTTCGGTCATTATATCCTGACTTTGCCAGTTAAGAAGAAATAAGTTAGTTCTTAGTGATGTTTGAATCGATAAATTGCAGACAACACTAAAAACGAATGAGATTGAACCAAATCAGAATATATCCTTTAGAGAGAGGGACAAATTCGTCAAAGAAACGAGTCTGGAACCTGGCGATGATTCGGTATGAAGTTTTTTGCATTGCTGCGAGATACATAAAGACAGTTTTGGTATTGAATTCATTTACGATCTATCTGCTGCTGAATATCCCCACAAATGTTGAAAAAAAAGAACCTTGGTCAGCATCCCAGGGGTCATATCCATTCTGACCGTTATCTGTGCAATACGATGAATAAAGAAAGGACAGATCCATCTTATCGACAATATCACTAATGATGCGTGCTTTGTGAGCGGCCGGAACAAATTATTCACCCGACAGGGAAGTATAATTCTCTCCCCCTGATTGTATGGCTGGAAGCCATCTCTCTAAGCCATAAGAACCACGAAAAATACTATATTGGGATTCATTACATATATCTCGGGTTTTTAGGGGACTAATTACTTTTGGGGATTTTGTCCCAGCCTTATCTACCTTGTTTTATTTTTATTATCTCCGACCCTATCCATTTGCAATCAAATGACTACAGTTAATTGCCATAATAATTAACATGCTCATAATGGGTATCGAGAGACGAACATCACCACCATCTAAAGCTAATATTTCCAAATATACCTCCAAAATATTGAAAGCGACGGCACAGTTAGACGATACCAAAACACTTCTTGCATACTGGGATGAAGAGATATCAATCGAGGAAAATTTTGCCCAAATTCAGGAACAGAATATCTTCGGAAAATCCTCACGATCACGAATCAAAGATGAACTCAGGATATTTCGTCAACGTTACTTCTTTGATCCTGATGTTTCGTCTGCACTCGCATACTTTGTAAAGAATAACGTTACAAACGAAATTTTGCACCCGATTTTGTTCTATTTTTCTGCAAAAACGGATAATTTGCTCTATGATACGGCGACAGATATCCTACAGAGTTTTGCAATGCGGGGTCAGAAATACATCAGCGTCGATGAGACAAAACGAGAAATTCAGAAATTTGTCGATGAAGGGAAGACAACAACTCATTGGTCGGAAAGCACGATTATTAGGGTAACGCAACATCTGTTGTCCACACTGCGGGATTTCGGTATCCTGGAAGGGGGAGCCAAAAAAAAGATTTCCTCATTTTATCTTCCAAATCAAGCGTTTGCGTTCATTGCACTGTATTTGTATAATGAGGGGAATCCAGGAAGTAAATTAGTAAATCACCCGGACTGGCGACTATTCTTCTTGGATTCACGGCTGGTGGAACGCTTTTTCCTTGAATGCCATCAGCAAGGACTGTTGAAATATCACGGGGCAGGATCAGTCATCCGGATTGATTTCCCCACAACATCACTAAAGGAGTATGCAGATGTCCTCACTCGAAAATAGATTTGCGGATCTTGAACGAAAACTGAAAAATGAACCGTTGAAACTGAATTCAACCGAAACATTGCCATTCATGATTTTCCACTATAATCCGGAGGATGAGTGGAGATTACGGAGGATGGTGAATAATCTTGGGATACAGCTGGAAAATGAAGGGAAACATATTGTCTATCTTTCAATGGAAAAACTCCTGTGGGAAGCACTTGAGGGCATTGAACAGGACAATCCGATCGAAGGGTATCATGCAGTTGTAGAACTTGAAAAGGATTCTGACTATCTGGAGGCGCAGGATCAGATTGTCACCTATTTTTCTGACAACGATCGCTGTCCGCTTGTTGAAAAGATTGCAGAGCGCTTAGAAGAGTTTGATCCAGAAAATCATATTGTATTTTTTGTACACGTCGCAGCAATGTCACCAGATCTCTACCAGATGCATGGTACTGCTGGACAAATTGGAAGGCAAAACGATGGTCCCGAGTATTCTGTTCTACCCAGGATCACTGGATGGGATAACGGGACTTCGCTTTATGGATATGCGGGATCGCGAACCAATGGGTAATTATCGCGTTGAAATCTTGTGAAAAATGCAGGGAAGGAAAATATGGAATTAATTCAGGATGTAATTGAACGAGATCTTTCACGACAGATTGAGGAGATTATTAAGGTCTCCCAGAATGATGAGCAAACAATTTTTGATGAAATATCAGAATATGTCCCAACCGAGAATCTGAAAGAGCATTATATAGAAACGCTCGAAGCTATTGCCAAAAGTCCTCGATCCCACAAGAAGATTGAGAAAATTGGACTATGGATCTCTGGTTTCTTTGGATCCGGGAAGTCATCGTTTGCCAAGAATCTGGGATTGATCCTTTCAAATCCCGAAATATGCGGTTTTCAAGCTTCTGATCTTTTTAAGGAAAAATTTGATGATCCAAGAATTAGCAATTTCATAGACAGCATTAATGCCCGAATTCCTGCGAAAGTAATCATGTTCGACATTGCGAACACGAGCTATATTAAGAAGGGTGGCAAGGAGCTCATCTCAGAAGTGATGTACCGGGCATTGCTCGAAAATCTGGGATATTCAAAGGATTTTGATGTTGCAGAACTTGAAATCTGGATTGAAAAATCTGAACGTTATGACCAATTCCTTGCTGCCTACGATGAACTCTATCAGGATGTGCCGTGGGAAGATGCACGAAACGGTGCGGAAAAGATGGGCCGGGCAAGTGCAGTGATGCACCGGCTTGATCCTGCCACTTATCCCGATGTCCTTGCATGGCGAAAAACAGTGCGTGGTAAATCAGTCGATTTTTCGGTGGAAGATTTTGTCACCCGGGTTTTTGAACTGAGTGAACGGCGTCTTAAGGGAAAATCTCTTGTTTTTATTATTGATGAAGTTGGGCAGTATGTCGGAAGAAGTGACCCCAAACTTGAGGATCTGCGGGTTATTATCGAAGGCCTTGGAAAGCAGAGCAAGAATCGACTCAACAGTGGAGAGATTAGTGCACCTGTCTGGGTAATGGTGACTTCACAGGAACGGTTGCAGGATGTCATAAACACAATTGATGAAAAAAACGTCAAGTTCCCAAAGCTTCTCGATCGGTTTTCATCTGTTGATCTCTCTCCGGAGGATATCCGGGAAGTTGCAACCCGTCGTGTTCTCTCGAAGAAAGACGAAGCAAAACCAGTGCTCGAAAAGCTTTATCGTGATGGTCATGGGAAGTTGCTTGAGCAATGTCAGCTTGAACGGTCTTCGATTCGATCAGATGTTTCTTATGAGAACTTTGTTAGTTTTATCCCTATCTCCCCCACTTCATCAATCTCTCTATAAAAATCATGGATGGCATACGTCGCCAACCGGGTGCAACACGTCATATTGGCGGCAGCAACCGGACGATCATCAAACAGGCTTACGAGATGCTTGTGTCCAAAAGAACGAACCTTGCCGCTAAACCTATCGGAACGCTCGTTGCCATGGATGACATCTATGAACTGGTTGAAGGGAGCCTTCAGGAACGCCGTTCAGACATCGCTCAGATAAAGGAGACTTTTTCTGATGATGGCGGATGGGCACTCCGGGTGGCAAAAACAATCACCCTCCTTGAATTCGTTCGTGAAGTGCCAAGGACTGAAAAAAATATTTCCGCAGTGATGCTGAAGTCGGTTGGTGGGTCTGCCCCCTTACACGAAGTCGAAAACGCACTTGAACGGCTAAATGCTGCCGACTTCATCAAGTCCACTGAAGAAGGCTGGAAAATCCAGTCTGCAGAGGAGAAAGACTGGGGAGTGGAACGTCGTCGCCACCTGGATCCAAAGCCTGCCGATCGGAATGGGATACATCATGATGTTATTGGGGATATCGTCGGTGATATTAAACTGAAGAACTACCAGTTAAAGAAAAAGAATTTCAAGGTAGAATACTCCTTAAATGGCGTCAAAATAGGTGAATCCGGAATGATTCCTGTCTCTCTCATAATGACTGATTCACCGTCTGAGATTCCCAAAAAAATCGAGGCAACTGAGGACGAAAGTAGGATTCATAAGAAAACACTGTTCTGGGTGATGGCACTTACCCCGGAGATTGACGATCTCGTAACGCAGTATTACGCCTCCCATTACATGGTTGAAGAGTATGGGCGGTTGGCAGCTCAAAACAAGATAACCAATATCGAGCGAGAGTGTCTTGAGAGCGAAAAACAGAT
Source organism: uncultured Methanomicrobiaceae archaeon (assembly GCA_963761105.1). Classification (GTDB taxonomy): domain Archaea; phylum Halobacteriota; class Methanomicrobia; order Methanomicrobiales; family Methanomicrobiaceae; genus Methanogenium. The sequence goes on from CAVXFW010000005.1 coordinate 149,920, forward strand.
TCAGAGCCGGATTCGATCCCGTCTCAATGATAAGATTTCAGAAGCTCTCCTTCAGGGAACAGGCATATTTGAAGGGATAAAAAAGGACAGTGCCTCATTTGGGAATACCCTAAGCACCGTGTTTAAAGGATTTTTTGAATATGCTGTGCCGGAGTTGTTCTCTCAATTTGAAATGGGTGCGGTTAAACTCAAAGGGGATGAGGCAGCGAGGATTCTCAAAGCAGAAAACCTCAATGGGTTGCCTGCGGTATTCTATGAAGGCGAGGATGCTCTTGGACTGGTCATCCGGCAAGGACAGAATTATGTTCTTAATCCCAGTGCACCCATTGCCCAGGAAGTTTTCGGACCGATTCATCAGTCAAAGGATTACGGCGGGGAACGTGAGACGGGGAAGAGACTTGAACAGCATTTCTCTGGTTTTAAATATGGCTGGGATATCGATGTCCTGAAGCTGGTGCTTGCTGCACTCTTCCGTGCCGGTGAGATTGAGATTGTTCACGAAGGGAAACCTTTCAAGATTATTCTGATCCCCAGTCCTGGGTGCCCTTTACGAATAATATCAAATTCCGGGCCGCCGGATTTGTTGAACGTGTGGGCAGGCCATCAAATGCAGCACTCATGCTGGCCTCAGATCTCCATCGGGAAATTGAAGGCGTAGAGACTGATATGGATGAAGCAAAGATCGTCTCCGCTTTCAAGGCTCTGGCAGTGAAATATTATGATGATGTGGTGGGACTCAGGGCCCGTATCCAATCTCACAACCTCCCTGTCGGTGATGCTATCGATGACTATTATAGGATGCTGTCATCTATCAAACTTTAGATGCCAATGATACGTTCACCTTAATCACCAGTTATGGCAACGATTTACTAGCATCACATCGTGCATATCTGGACCTCAAACGGTCACTTACCGCAGAGTGTCTGGATGCAATATCCCGTGCCCACAAAATCCTCCAGGAGGTGGCTCCTCAGGTTGAAGATACTAAAATCGGCGATGAAATTGGGGATGTTCTCGCTTCACCTGATTTTTACACACGGGTGAATCTCATCACTGAACTCTCTGATCGACTGGTTGCAACCTTCAGGATCATATGAAGAACTCCACAAGGAGCGCAAATATCAGTACCGGGAGCCATGGAGGAGATAAAAAGCGATCCTGATTCTGCAGAACTGGAGGAGAACTCTCAAACAACGGTGATTTCGCCATTGGAAAAAGTGGGATGTTGAGTGCACGTTTGGTGAAACGATCTGGAAATGCTGAATCTGCCGTTCCGGGCTGGGGCAAATGATGGCTGATATCGCTGCAGTGGAAAGCCGAAACAGGGGGCGCTTGCAAAGGTACAGGAACTGATGGTGAAGGATCCTGAAATTATTACCGAACGGGTTCGTCTTCAGCGTCTTTCCCCTCCCGGCCTGACAGTAAAGAAGCAGTGAAAAACGCCATCGAAGCCTTAAAAGAGGAATTGCTCAAGCTGATCGATGAAGATATCATCGTATTCCGGAGTGAGATTCTATGGATGCAACTACAGAAGACTGTCAGAAACACCGTACCGGCTGTCAAAAATTCTGGAAACAGCCATTTCAGATTCTGGAAGGCAGATTCGGTATTGATTAAAAGGTACCATTACGCCGAGTGAGCGGATGGAGCACTTATCACCGGAAGATCAGCATTTCCGGACAAATCTCATCTCCCATATTAAGCATATCGAGGCAAATGGATACATGAGAAAGCCTCTACCGAGGAACTACCAGGGAGGTGGTATTTACTGATCTAAACCGTATATGTGCCTAGAAAATTCTCGAAACACGGGACATATATCCTGTAGTCGGTGAGCAGAGGGCATAGGTCGAAGGGATTTCTTCCGAGACTGTGCGAAGCATCCTGAGGATGACCTGTACTTTCATTGGGAAACCATGACATTTGGCTTACCGCCATTAACTCGGGTGGCTTGTGACGACCCTGAATGAAGAGATTGGCGTCCTCTTCTCTTCAACCGATCCGGAAGCCGCCTCTTCCCGCCGCAGCGAACCATCGATGCGGCGATGGAGGAGCTGAATGCCGAGTCACTCGCTCATATCTGGGAGAGTGATGAGACCGTCGGAACGGACCGACCATATTTTATGCGAAAGGAGCTTCGTGATAAGGCCCGAAAAGAGAGCCAGGCACCGAGAAATTCCTATGAGCTTGCCTTTCTCAACCAGTTCTTCACCCGCGATACGTGGTCCAGTCCTGACCGACAACACCCTCGGTCGGATCGGTATGAGATGCATCAGGGAAAGACTGCCCTCACTGATCGGTGCGAGTATTGTCCGTTACCCTGATGAGGTATACTTAGGCGAGAGGGAAGATGAAGATAGGGAACATTCGTTGCTGGCATTTGCAGATGGTGAAACAACGTGGTTTCCTGTGCTATTCCACCTCGCTGCATCAGGTCGACAATTTGACTGGTAAACGATCCCGCATATCAATGTGGCATGAGGCGGTGAGTGTTCTCGATGCAGAGGTGGGTAGATTTCGCATCATGGAAAACACAGGACTTCTCGATTGTCTCTATGCGATGGTAAGGCCGACGTTTCAATGATTCCCGGGAGGTGATGGTTCGGCAACTATGACCATCACTGCGGAGATCGAGGGCCGCATCCGTGCAGGTATGGATGCCGATGCATCCAGGAGACATGCTCAAATCCCCCCAGCTGGTATCTTCCGTGCAAAAAAGGATCCACGGGTATCCGCATCCTTGATCCTGCCTGCGGATCGGGTTATTTCCTGCTCGACTGCTATGACCTGCTAGAGACGATCTACCGGGAAGCATGGAATGACAAGCAGGCGCGATATGGACGGTTCGAGAAGAATCTCCATCAGGATTATCCCGACCACGATGTTTATCTCGCTGAGATCCCGGGCCTGATTTTGCGCCACAACCTGCATGGGATCGATATGATCCCACGGGCCACCCAGATCGCATCCCTTGCCCTCTGGCTCCGAGCCAGCGTTCATTCCATGACCTCAGTCTCGATTAGGAGCACCGCCCGGATCACAAAGGCCAACATTGTCTGTGCCGAACCGATGCCCGGAGAGGAGGATATGCTCAGGGAATTCGTGCAGGGACTCAATCCCCCACTCCTCGGTGCACTCGTCCAGAATATTTTCGAGAAGATGAAACTTGCTGGTCAGGCGGGATCACTGCTCAAGATTGAAACCGAAATACAGGCTACGATTGCCAGAGCAAAACAGCAGTGGCTCACCCGTCCAAAGGACGAGCAGACCACTCTCTTCAGGGTGGAAAAGAAACAGGAGTGGCAGACGGGGCTCTATTCATTCAAGGGCATCACCGATGAATCGTTCTGGGATTTAGCTGAGCACAATGTTCTTGAAGCTCTCCACACCTACACCCGGCAGGTCCCACCAATGGTGCGGGCTACCAGCGCAGGCTCTTCGCCGAGGATGCCGAGCGGGGCTTTGCCTTCATCGAGCTCTGCCAGAAGCAGTATGACGTCGTCCTGATGAATCCACCATTTGGAGCGGCGAGCAAGCCATCGAAAAATTACATAGATAAAACATATCCACGGACGAAGAACGATATTTACGCGGCATTCGTGGAACGGTGGGTGGGCAAACTCGTCTCCCACGGCAGACTTGGTGCGCTTACATCCCGCACGGGATCTTCCTTTCCTCCTATCAGAAATGGCGGGAAGAAATTCTCCTGAAGGAGTGCCGACCGGTTGTCGTTGCAGATCTTGGCGACGGGGTGCTGGATACCGCCATGGTGGAGACAGCGGCATATTGTCTGGAGGCGCTGTGATGAGCAACAATTGCACATTTATCCAACTGCTTTCCGGAGAAGATAAGGGAACCATTCTCTCTGATTCGGTCACTATTCTGCAAAATGGCAAGAAATCCTCTTCTATTTTTTCTATCGATCCAGCAAAACTCTCTATGGTGCCGGGGTCGCCGTTTGCATTGGGTTAGCGATCATATCAGGCAGCTCTTTGTGAATTTACCCTCTTTTGAAGGCGAAGGGAGAACTGTGAAGCAGGGTCTTGCCACTGCCGATGATTTCCGATTGTCAGGGCATGGTGGGAAGTAGAACCATCAAAAACTGTAATTGGAACGCAGGAAACGACTCCGGATGAAATCAAAGTGCAGACGTTTTCCTGGAAACCATGGGTGCCTTTGCAAAGGGGGGAGAATACTCGCCATTTTATTCAGATGTCCATCGGTAATATATTGGAAGAAAGATGGCGAGGATATTAAACAATGGATTTGTGAACGGTATCCATATGTGAATGGAAATTGGGGATGGGTGGTAAAAAACGCTGATTATTATTTCCGACCAGGGCTTACTTGGCCATTGAGAACTACAAGTGGCATAAGTTTTAGGATAATTAATCGAGGAGCAATATTTGGGCACAAGGGTCCGTCTTATTTTATAAAAAATGGCAAACTACCAACTCCATTGCTGACAATCACACAATCATCTGTATTTTCATATTTGATGAATATTCAGATTGCAGCAGCAGATGCTGCAGCTAGATCCTATGAAGTAGGTGTTATTCAAAAAACGCCATTTCCCATAAATGATGAGAATATAAAAATTCAATCGACAAATTTTACCAATCAAATAATTGAAAATAAAAGAAATATCGACAAATTTAATGAAATGAGCCACATCTTCATCTATCCATCAATTATTCAATCTCAAAACCGAAATCTGGATGAAGCAATTGAGAATTGGCATATTTACATCCAAAATTCAATTGCAGAGGGAAATATTATTCAAAATCAAATCGATGAAATTTCCTTTGAGAATTATGGCATCAGTGATTCAGATAAAAATATTATAAGAGATGCTTTTTCTGATCGACCATCTCCCGTAAATGCACCCTCTACAGATTCAATCAATGTAGTCATTGATTGTCTAATCCTATGTCTTCGGGTGCATTTGTGGTCGCTGGGATATCCGCTACGCCACCGGTGAAAAAGAACCGCCTGAACTCCCCGACCCCTTCGCACCCCTTCCTCCTGTTCTCCCGGGATGCTGCAGGACGAAGATGGCCTGCCGCTCGAACCGCATGAGATCCCCTCTGAATATCCCCTCGCGGTCGATGCGGATGGCATCCTCGTTGATGATGAAGGTCACTCAGATGACATCATTGCCCGCATTCGTGATGTACTGACACTCATCTGGGGGGATCGGGCCGATGCAATCGAGAAAGAGGCCCGTGAGATCCTTGGTGTGAAATCACTACGGGATTATTTCCGCAAGCCCGGTGCCGGTGGATTCTGGAACGATCATGTGAAACGCTACTCGAAGAGCAGACGCAAGGCTCCTATCTACTGGCTGCTCCAGTCGGCGAAGAAGAACTACAGCATCTGGATCTACTATCCCCGGATGGATGGAGACACGCTCTACAAGGCGCTGCGATACGCGAAGGACAAGCTTGCGATGGAGGTGCGAAGGCTGGAGGATATGACCAACCGGCGGCAAGAGTTCGGCACCGGTGGACCTGCGGTCAAGAAACTGGAGAAGGAGATCGACAGTCAGGAGTCATTTGTCAGCGAACTGCATGAGTTTGTGGAGAAACTGGAACGGGCGGCAAATCTTAATCTCATCCCTGAGCATGACGACGGCGTCGTGCTCACCATTGCACCACTCTGGGAGATTGTGCCCTGGAAGGAACCGAAGAACTATTGGGATGAGTTGATTGACGGGAAGTATGAATGGTCGTCAATTGGAAAACAGCTTGCAGAGAACGGACTGATAAAAAGGAGTTAGACAATGGGACACGTGAGTGAATACATCAAAGAGATGGTTGTAAAACAGGTTGCAGACAATCATCTCGTGGTCTGGTTTGACCCGGAAGAAATATACAGAGATATTGCAGCCGAACTTGAAATTCCGGATGGCAAGGTGGTGCGATATCAGGATTCATTCATTGAACTGCGCCACGATATTGCACCACTCATGATGGCGGAAAATCCTCCGGAACTCCTCATCTATGTTCCGCTATCTGAGGAAGAAACCGAATACGCCCTCATTGCCTACACATCAACAGGTATCGTGCTCAAACCGCACCAGACCCCATGGCAGCGCAACACCCGCCTTGGGATTCTCGCCAAACAAGCCTTTAAAGACCTCATTGACGACTCAACAGAACTTGATGAGATCCTGAAGAAAGTTGAGCGAAAGGAGCTCACCCTCTCTGACCTCGACGCCCTCGCTGAGCGGATACGGAAATCAAGCCACCGAAAAATTCTCTCCCTCATCTATAATGTTGAGAATCCAAAGGAGATCGCCCTCTCCTTCCTGAATTGTCCCGAACAGGACGCAGAACTCAACAGAAAAAATGCCTTTGACGATCTGAAAACATTCATCCATGTTGAATATGGGGCGGAGATCAGTGGGGACACTGGCGAAAAATGCCGCGGGGAGCTTGCACGCTACCTGCTGGTGAGCTCACTTCTGGCACATTTAGATGGATATGTGCCTGAACATCTTGCCCGGGTAGCTCACGCACAGGATAAAAAGAATCAACTGGCATGTGGAGAGCTTGTTCATGAATGGCAGATGCGGCGTGATCTGCAGGAACAGTATGCGGCCTGTGCCAAAAAAATTGAGACGGCATTTGGAGTAAGAGATTCTCCCATGTCCATCGCCCAAATCAGAGATGTCCACGTATTCCATGGAATAGATGGGATGGTGCTGACGATGGTAGAGCAAGCCCTTCTCAATGACTCAACAGACGACCTGGAAGAGATCGCCCGTAACAGGGAACTTGGGTTCTGGGCTGAAATGGTTCCCACCACAAAAGCACGCTGGCACCTTTTGGCGACCATTGCAGCTTTTTTAAACCTCTGCCAGACTATCGACACTGCAATGAAGGGACGCACGCTCACTGCCGGAGAAATAGCAGCTTTCTATATCGATAAAGAGCAGTCATGGTGCCGCATGGATACGCTCTATCGCTACGTGGAAAAAGACTATATCACTATTGAGTACGAATCGGGTTCATCACCGAAGTCCCTCAAAAAACTTTACGCAAAAGTTCGTCAGCGATACATGGAACTCGGGGGAAACATGCCTCCAAATTCGTAGAGCAGCTTATCCAGTCAAAATTCAATCTTCCTGAATTTCCACGCCAGACCGAAATATTTTCCGAATATGTAGCACCCGCCATGGAACAAGGCAAGGTTGCCTACATTCTCGTGGATGCCTTCCGCTATGAAATGGCCCAGGAATTGCTGCAGGTACTCCCGGAGGGCAGTGTGGCAACCCTTGGTGCGGCCTGTGCTACGGTCCCCACTATCACCGAGGTTGGCATGGCAGCCCTCGTGATGAAGGGGGATGAAAAGCCAGCACTGGTCTCTATTGGAGGAGGGAAACTTGCCCTCGAAGTCGGTGGAACGGTGTTGAAGGATCGCTCCTCCAGGCTAAACTATCTTGCAGGCAATGTGGACGGTGAGATGCTCTCACTTAAACTCGGCGATTTCCTGAACCCTTCAAAATCGACCAAAGATGGCATTCAAAAAGCAGATCTTGTCCTTGTAACCTCCCAGGAGATTGATGAATTTGCAGAGAACGCCGAAACCTACCAGGCCCGGAGATACATGGACGATGTTCTTCACACCCTGCGAAGATCCTTCCGGGTCCTTTCCGAATATGGTGTAACCACGATCATCGCCACTGCAGACCATGGGTATCTGTTCGGAGAGGAGATTGATGACCCGATGAAGATTCCTTCACCGGGTGGCGAGACCGCTGACCTCCACCGTAGGGTTTGGGTGGGGAAAGGCGGTGCAGCCAACGATGCATATTGCTATTTCAAAGCATCAAATCAGGGACTTGCCGGAGACCTCGAAATTGCAGTTCCCTGTGGATTTGGTGCTTTCAAGGTTGCAGGAGGAGGACTTGCCTATTTCCACGGCGGCCTTTCACCGCAGGAGTATCTCATTCCTGTGCTCACAATCCAGGCCTCAGTTCCGGAACAGGCTCTCCCCTCAGGAATTCATTTAAGTCTCGAAATGGGGGGCACGAGCATCACTACGCGTGTGTGCATGGTGAAAATTGAAGGAAATGCCACAACACTTTCTGATATACAACCACCAAAAATACGTGTTGAAATATGGAGTGAGGGAGCGATAATATCTCGGCCATTAGGCGCACTTTACGGGTACGAAGAGGCCACAGGTGATGTCCAGTTGAAGATGAGTAAAAAGGACTCGCAGAGTATAATCCAGATACGATAACGCTTCTCATCCCCCAAGATTCAAAGCTGGGCAAAACTGCCTCTATTCATCTGCTCGATGCAACAACCGGAGTGCTGCTGAAAAAAATAGAGGACATCCCTGTTCAAATTTCCTTCTAGGTGGAAAGTATGGAAGACCTGAATCAAAAAGCAATAGCTGCATTCCCCGGAAGGGTGGTGCGAAAGGATCTTGTTCGCAAGGTGAAAGTTGGAGCCAATGTGCCCGTATTTGTGCTTGAGTTTCTCCTCGGGACCTACTGCTCGACCGATAATCCAATTGCGATTGAAGCCGGGCTGAACATTGTCAATACCACACTTTCAAAAAATTTCGTCCGGCCGGATGAAGCCACCAAAGCACAGTCATATGTCCGTGAACGCAGTCGGCACATGGTCATTGACAAGATCAAAGTCAGGTATAACTCCGATCAGGACAAGTATTGGGCGGAACTGGTCAATTTTGGACATAAATATGTCCACATTCCTGAACGTTTCATAAAACAGTATGATCGTCTTCTAATGGGTGGGATCTGGGCTGAAATTCACCTTAATCACATGTATGATGAGGAAGCAAAGGGCAAAAAGAGCCCCTTCTGGATTGAAGACCTTCAGCCAATCCAGCTTGCCAATTTTGACCTGGAGCAGTACTGCGAAGGCCGTAAGATGTTTACAACCGATGAGTGGATCGATTTTCTCATCAGGAGCATAGGTCTGGAGCCATCATACTTTGACCGTCGCCTCAAAATCCTCCTCCTGCTCCGTCTCGTCCCATTCTGCGAGCATAACTACAATATGGTAGAACTTGGTCCGCGGGGGACAGGAAAGTCATATGCCTACCAGGAGATATCTCCCTACGGCATCCTGCTAACCGGACCCACAACCGTTGCCAACCTCTTCTATAACATGGGCACGGGAAAGATGGGGCTTGTCGGGCTCTGGGATGTCGTTGGCTTCGATGAGGTGGCTGATCTCCAGAAGATGCCCAAAGAGATCATCACAATGCTCAAGACATACTGTGAATCCGGCACTTTTGCCCGTGGCAAAGAGGCTCTCTCCGCATATGCATCAATCGCCCTCTTTGGAAATACAAACCAGCCGGTTGAGGTCATGGTCCGCTCGTCGCATCTGTTTACTCCAATGCCTGAGATAATCAGGGAGGATATGGCCTTTATTGATCGTCTGCACTACTACCTTCCCGGCTGGGAAGTTCCCAAGTGCGTATAGAACATTTTACCGATCATTATGGATTCGTAGTGGACTACCTTGCTGAGGCCCTCCGCGAAATGCGCAAACTTAATTTCACGGATGTAATTGATCGCTATTACTCAATGGGGTCACACCTCAATGCACGGGATGTTAAAGCGGTGAGAAAGACCGTATCCGGCCTCATCAAGATAATCTATCCACATGGGGAATTTAGTCAGGAAGAGCTTGCCGAAATTATTGATATATCAATGGAAGGACGGAGAAGGGTGAAAGAGCAACTGAAAAAGATGGGCTCATTCGAATATCATCAAACTTCATTTTCATACATAGATAACGAGACAAGAGAAGAGTTCTATGTCGGAGTTCCGGAAGAAGGGAGCCGTGATTTGATATCAGTTGACCCACTTGCTCCCGGTTCCATATACACCGCATCGGTAGATAATGAAGGAAAGGTTGGGCTCTACCGTGTCGAAGTGAGTCTTTCCGCAGGAACAGGGAAACTGAAAATGGCCGGTGGGATATCTGGTAGTATGAAAGAGTCGATAGCCCGATCGTTTGCATATCTTCAAGGTCACAAAGTTGAGATGGGTATTGCAGCCGTTTTAGATACATCAGATTTCCATGCTGAAGGAATTGATCTCCTCTCGAACAGAGTTTCCTGTGACGCGGGAGTTGCGTTTATCATCGCCATTTATTCAGCTATAAAGAGACATCCTGTTATTCCTGGCCTGTTGGTTACCGGAGATTTGAGTATTCAGGGAAATATTAAGGCACTTCCCAGTCTGGCCGAAGTGCTACAGGTTGCCATGGATAATGGTGCAAGAAAAGCCCTGATTCCTATTGAGAATAAACGGAACTTCCTCGACGTTTCAGCTGATATTATGGAGCGGGTTGACCCTGTTTTCTATGGGGATATAATGACGGCTTCTTTGAAGGGACTTGGATTAAATTAATTTCAAATTTCGTTATATCACATAGTTCATTACTTTAAAATCTGACAGACCAATCCTCTCCGATTTTAAGGTAATGTATATAGACAATGCCATTCGGGCAGCGGTTGAGGCATGGGCTGACGAACGGCCCGCTCTGGCCACCTGTGTGGATGTTTTTCCGAGAGGACGGGCCTTTTTGGGGCCAATCTATTCGTTACTTAACCCGGGGCGGGTATTTTGCCCCATATAAAGAGAATCATAATCCACAGTTGCAGTAGGGAGCAATAAGCTCAGCATTATTGGTAATTTCAAATGCTGTATCCATAATGAAAAGGACAACAATTGGACCAATAAAATCGTTTTTAAAATTTGTCAGTTAACCTTCTTATTTTAAATCCCCTTCCTGGCTAACTACAAATCAGCAAAATAAACTTGGAAATCTTAAAATTAGGGTCATTCACATTTTAAGAATCCACTTGATTTATCATTGCATGAGTGAAAGGAAATGTAATGCAAAATATATTTCATACAATTTTGCAAAATAGCAGGATTATGGGAAATTTGTGGCATCTCAAATAATTGGAAAATCTGAGAGAAAAACAACACAAAATACCTGTTCTCATATTAATTTTATTCACGCATGGAGATTTAACCTATTTAAATTGAGTGATAATATGGCTGATGAAGTAAAATTCCGTTCACCTAATAGTGAAAAATGGAGATGTATTGATTTTGATACTGGTACTGAAAAAGACGAAGCAAAAGCAAATAAATCAATTTTAAATGATTTTTTGCTATCTTCACTGCAAATGCAGAATATTATGGTACTTGCAGGTAGCGGAACCTCCCTTGGAAATCCGGGTGGTCCATCAATGAATGATTTGTGGAATATCTGCACAAAAGAAAATGAAGAATACACTGAAAAAGCTAACAAAAATTTTAAAGATGTAAATTATTCTCTTGATAAAAATGGCGGAAATATAGAGGATTTATTATCTAACTGTGAAGCTGTTCTTCAAATATACCCCGAAGGAGAAGATATTGCTCAATTTTTGAAATCTTGCAAAGAAAAGATACTTAGGGAATGTAGATTTGAACATAACAACACATCTTTAGACGCTCATAAAACATTCCTTCACCGTTTGTCCCGCAGAAGAGTGAGAGATTCACGAGTAAACCTTTTTACTACCAATTATGATACCTGCTTTGAAACTGCTGCCGGTAAGCAGGGTATTGTAGTTATTGATGGTTTCTCTTTTACAAAACCAAGATATTATGATCCACGCTTTTTTGATTATGATATTGTTCGTCGTAAATCCTCGGGGGAAGATATGTCAAATTATCTTGAGGGAGTTATTAAACTGTATAAACTTCATGGCTCAGTTAATTGGGCACGAAAAGAAGACATAATAATCGAAGATAGCGCTTCTGGTGAAGATGCCTGTTTAATTTTTCCGGCAAAGGGGAAGTATCAGCAGTCATACATCCAGCCACATCTTGAATTAATAGCAAGATTTCTCTCAGCTCTTAGGGAACCAAATACATGCCTCGTAATCTGTGGATTTGGATTCAATGATGATCATTTGTCTGAGCCAATTATTTCTGCTATATCTACCAATCCACATCTGAAAGTGATTATTGTTGATATAAATGCTGAGAAGAATTTTAGCCAATCTAATGGAAACAGACATTGGAAAAAACTGATTGATTTTTCAGAAAATGGTGAAAATATCTGTTTCATCAATGCTTCATTTCAGGGATTTGCGAACCTTATTCCTAATCTTCATTCATTAACACCAGCAGAGAAACTTGCTAAAGACATTCAAAATCTAAGTGATGGAAATGAATAATATTGCTAAAGAATTCCCAAAAGGTATCCTGCGGCCAGAATTGTATATGGGTGAGGTTTATTCAGTCAATGCAAACGCAGTTCAGGTCAATTTAACCGGAGCGGGTGCTCCAAGTGGCTCATACTATCTGGGAGGCAGATATGGCAAAGGGGAGGTTGGTGAATTTATCATTATTGAAGGACAGATCAATCTTGTTCTGGCCAGAGTCATAGAGGTATGGACAGCCGATAAAAAGCCAGGTAAGGAAAAATCCGAAGCTTTTGCAAAAATAAGAATGCTAGGTTCTATTTCCATGGATACACTAAGAGTAATTGCAGGAGTTAAAGCCTATCCCAGACTGGGCGACAGAGTTTATGCAGCTCCAAAAAAGTTGGTTTCTTTGATTCCATCATTGATGGATGGAGATTTACAAGAAGAAATATCCCTGTCTTTGGTTCGGTAGATACAGAATTTGAAAATAAGGTACAGATATCACCCAAAAATTATTCGGAAGACATTGTGCAATATTGGGTTCAACTGGTGGGGGAAAAAGCTGGACTATTTCACGAATAATTGAGAAAGCCTTCGTTTTCAAAGTAAGGTTATTTTGCTTGATGCTACTGGTGAATATCGCTGCATGTAATAAGGGTTCTTGTCTCTCACATTCATCTCAGTAATCCAGTAAAAGAAGCAGAGTGCTCAATAAAATGTTATCTGCCACCAAAATGCTTTATCGAGAGTGATTTTATGGCACTTTTCGAACCAGCAGGGAAGGTGCAAGGTCCAAAACTCAGAGAGGCAATACGGAGTTTACGTCTGGTAATGCTTTTTCCGGATAAATTTTCTCAAGGTTATATTGAAAAAATTGGGCAAAGTAAGGAGATATATACAGATTGCATGTCAGAAGCAGGTGTTTTAGATAAATTAAATGATCCTACAAACCCGTTTGAAGTAGAAAATCTCCCGAAACAAATAGAACAAGAGTGTGTTAGACCATCTAATTCTGGGTCTACATCCAAATCGGGGACTTGCCGATGACTTTTCATATTCAAATTATTTTTCCGATTAATCACTAGAATTGATAACGTTAGAACATTACACGCATTTTGCAGTGTTTTTCAAGATGATAAATGTCCATCACTTATTGATAAAATTAATGACTTCCTAAGTAATCACGAAAAACACCTGCTTCGACTTGATCTCAGTGGCCTTTCTTTTGAATATAATGCTAGAGAAATTATTGCAAATGTAATTGGCAGACATTTGCTAAATGAAGCACGAAACAATGCCTATATAAAAGCACCCTTACTGGTGTTTATTGATGAAGCCCACAATTTTCTTGGGAAACATATTGGTGGAGAAGATATTATTGCCAAACTCGATGCTTTCGAGCTAATTGCTAAAGAAGGAAGGAAATATGGATTGAACATTTGTCTTGCAACCCAGAGGCCCAGAGATATTACTGAAGGTGTGTTGAGCCAGATGGGAACAATGATTGTACATCGTCTGACCAATGAAAAAGATCGGGAAGTTGTAGAAAGAGCCTGTGGGGAGTTAGATCGAGATGCTTCTGCATTCCTTCCAAATTTAAAACCTGGTGAAGCAGTTATCATTGGTTGTGATTTGCCAATTCCACTTACTATACAAATAGATGAGCCAAATGACCCCCCGAAATCTTCAGGACCAGATTATCAGGATTCCTGGAATAAAAATGAAACCGAATCGGAGTCTTAATTTTATGGGTTGAATATATGAGTGCCGCAGAGGAACTATCCCAGTAGGTTTAGAAGAAACCCCTAATTATCAAACGTTTGATAGAAGGGATTCCGGAAAATTAGGCTCTTGTCGAATAGGGATGCAAGATTGCTCTTGCACCCCCTTCTAAGAACGCACCGTGCGACTTTCACCGCATTACGCTCAAGCACTTCACAACCCGAATTTCGGGCGGCGATACGCGAAAAACGAGAGTTTGGTCTGAATCCAAGGCATTTGCTTTTGTATCCTCTCTGTTCTGTTGAGGAAGTATCCTCTGTCTAGATAGGGATTTGCATCAAGTTTTACCATGGTATATCTGCGAATCTTCGTATCTGAGAACCGAACGAGTTTTGCAGATTTGTTTTGAAGACCAGTTTCTGGTGCCTTCTGTATGCCAGTATCGTCGTGCTATCCACCTGTGTCCTTTTTCGGGTGTCTGCGTTTGGCCCACTTCCAGAGCATATTCCAGGATAAAATCCAAGCGTTGGTATGCCCTGTTTGCCACAATATGGCGATGGTAGTTGGCCCATCCCATGATAATCGGATTTAATGCATGAATCAGGTCTTCCTGTGTCCAGGCTGCAGCTTCATGGATGATTTCTCTCATCTTATCAATTATTTTCTCAATTGACTTTTGGGATGGCTGGGTGAGCAATTTTCCGTTATATTTCCGGAGATTCCATCCTAAAAGTAAATCCGTCGTCAATATGAGTAATCAACGTTTTTGATTCTGAGAGTTCCAGTCCCCTTTCTGCAAGGAATTTCCCGATGTATTCGCGGATTTCTTCTGCGACCTCCCGTGTTGGGGCGGTTTCCAAGAAGTCATCTGCGTATCGTATGAAATATACCCTCATCTTTGGGAACATCTTATCAAGGGTTTTCTCAATCCCATCAAGAGCCAGATTAGCTAATATTGGAGAGATTATTCCCCCCTGCGGCGTTCCTTTATCGGTCGGATAGAGCTTATGTTCGAAGACAAAACCGGCTTTGAGGAACTGTTTCAGGACAGACGTCTCCATTGGGATGTTTGCTTTCAGCCATTCGTGTGAAATGTTGTCAAAACATCCCCGAATATCTCCTTCAGAATCCATGGAGAGGATGTCGGGCGATAGAGACAGATGAATGCATATTGTACTGCATCCTGAGCACATCGAAATAACCGAAATCCAAATGACCGTTTATCAGCACAAGTCTCCGCGACTGGGTGAAGTGCCAGTGCATAGAGCGCCTGCATTGCCCGGTCATGCATGGTTGGGATGGAGAGAGGACGTTTTGTATCTTTCCCAGGTTTTGGGATGTAGACACGTTTTAGTGGTTGTGCACGTATTGTTTGCTGGTGAGTCTCAATGCAGCCCTCATTTTATCAGATTGGCTTGTCCAGCGTTCACCATCAATTCACGGTGTGCGTGCACCCCGGTTTCGTGTGACAGTCCGTACCGCGAGAAGTTTCGCTGAGTATGAATGTGTCAACAGATACTGGAGTCGCTTTACCAGATTCCATTTTTCTTCACGTGTTGCCTTTGCAATCCGGGTCTGTAGCCTGTTCACCGTTTTTCGAACTTCTTTCCAGTCAATGATACTCCATTGCCGGGCGAGGTCCAGGTCTGTACGCTTCTCGCCAATTGACGTCGTTGAATATCGTACATTCACAAGTATACCTCCTTTTCTTGCTGTAAAGCACCAGTAGCAAGTAAGCACCTTTTCAGGTCGAAACATTTGTTTCTATCCAACCCATTGCAGGCTGGCATTCGCGTTTTACTACCTCCTCTACCCCCTGAGCCATTGGATATTCTCACGAATTTCCTACCTTCGAGGAGCTCATGGGGCTTACCATGTTCCATATCAGAAATACCTGTGGATACCTTAGGAGCCATCTATAGGCCGGGAACCGTTTGTCCTTTCGTTTTCATGTACAGCGAGCCATGAAAACCTGATTCCAGTGCCATTAGGCTCGAGCGTTTCAGCCTTCTTTCGCTCGTCACATGTCACGACCCTTACAATGATTCACTTTTCAGTTCTCCATAGCATCCTTATTCTAGCAATATAATTCGGGCAAGGCTCTCGAATATAATCACATTGTCCCATGAGCTTCGCACAATCCCGTTACCAGGAATGCACGTCATGGTAGAATCATGCCGAAAGGAAGGCAGGGCATTTCGCAATTCCTAATATAGCTTACATGTCGCACCGCTGTTTCACGTGGGTAAGTAAAATATACCCAAAAATCAAATTCCGGTCAAATACCACAGGGATTTGTGAAATATTGAACATAAAGGCGCACTTACCGTTCCTAGAAGGGGGGAAAATGGTAACATTCCCTCACTATTCGACTCATCGTACGGCCTTGTCTCGATTCCTTTCTAAGAAGCTATGGAATAATATGAAGGATCTCGGAAAAATTCAGTCAAAAAGAATTTGTTGCTCTAATTGATAGATCTGCCTATGAAATTCGTTTTCTCCTCATCAAGGTTGCATATGGGACTTCTATTTTTGTTGCAATTTCTTTATAATTCATCCCCTCAGAATATAGAAATTCTACATATTTCCAGTCAATATTTTTGAAGGGCCTTCCTATATGTTTACCTTCAGCTTTTGCTCTGGACATTCCGACTTTTGTACGTTCAATTAGATTTTCCCGTTCCCTTTGAGCACACCAACCCATCACAGCAATTATGAGTTGTTTGATGCTTGGATCACAATTTAGCCAGGATTCATTGGGGGACAAACTTTCAACACAAACGCCGAGTCTATCCATGTCTCTAATAATGTTGAGAAGGTCTGTCAAATCACGTGAAAGCCTCGATAGTTCATAGATATATAGATGGGTTACTTGAGAAGTTTTCACGAAATCATATAGTTTTTGAAATCCTGGTCGCGAAATTGGTGAAATGGAACCGGACACTCCATTGTCTAAGAAAATATTATCTATAGGTATTCCTTTTTGGGATAGCACAGAGAGTTGATTTTCTATGTTCTCTGTAGCCAATGAGGTTCGTGCATAACCAATTATCATAAGCAACCTTTATGATAATGATCGGGCCATCACAATATATAAGGTTACTGTTGGTAGTGTGTTTATCATAAGGGTTCCCTAATGATAGTTATGGCATTCGTGATTTTATCATGGTCCAGAATATTAAAAAATTGGCAACTTCTCACCCTCAAAGCGCAGGCCGTTGAGTGATAGCTTTCGAAAAATTCTAAAAAAGACTAATAACCCAAGGATTCCGGGAAAAAAACAGTTCCCGAAGAGGGTACGTGCGCAGGAGGAGGTAAGTATCCAAGGGGAGGGGCGAGTTAATCGCAATCCTATACAATATATTTCCCAATAGGTATTTTTTGCCACGTCAATTATCACACGACACAAATTATTTTTTTCAAGATACTCGATTTGGTTCATCGAAGCCTTTGCCATTTTATGGGTGGAACAGGCATATGCAAATGTAATTCCTACAGGTACAAAAGTAAAAAACACCTGTACCCTTTAGGAGAGATATCAGCAAGAATCATAGAGAAATAAATAATTATCAAGGGAAAAAGACATTTTGCCCTTCTTGATGAATTTTTGATTATCTGCACCAGCGGTATCCCGATGTTGACCCTGAGATCCCGTATGAACCAAAGAATCTGAAAGATGCAAAGGTGATCCGTGAAGTGATGGGCATTGAGGGTGCAGTTGCACAGCATTACTGGAAACATTTTGCTAAAGTCATCCCTGAGGAGGAGTATGAATGTGAGGAACGGACAGGGAGCTACCATACAAGGCCACCAGGGGCAGGAGAACAGGTCAACTGCATGCTGAATATGGGTATAACCTTCTCGAAGCCGAGTGTCTGCGTGTCATCAACAGTATAAGGTTTGACGCACATGTGGGGTTCCTTCATGAGATACAACCCGGGATGAACAGTCTGGCATATAACATGCAGGAATTGTCCGGTTCCTTGTTGACCTGGCATTATCAACCTCATTGAGTGGGACGCGTGACCGCGAAGGATTTTGTTGGACTGAGAGCTATGCACTGAGGCTCAGACCCACCGGTCGCACGGAAGGCGACATATAAGGTAAACGCATGGTTCAACAAGACGGTAGGGTATCAGGGCAAAGAGCTGATGTGGAGTTATGTGATGGTGCTGAAGGGCAGGGAGCTGGCGCACTATTGACCGGGATGTAACAGTCGGTGAATTTCATGAAACCGGAGTATCAGGTTGACAGGGTTGATACGGATGAGATCCACAGGAAGATACTGGGTATATCGTATGCTGACTAGAAGAAACTGGGTTTCTCAAAAGGAACATTGTACTATATGAAGAAGAACGCAGAGTCAGAGAAACGGTTTTCCCTCAATCAACATGTTGTTGAACGGTTGATGCAGTGGGATCAACTCATCGATCGACATGAACCACTGTTGATTCATAGGATTGTTTAACCCAAATCATCATTCCTGCTATCGCTATTAGTTATCACAGAATTTGCAATCGATAATCATTTCTGCTATATAGCAATACAATTAATAAATGACCGGCCAGTATCCTCCATCGCGCGGCGAGAAAATGAAATAATAGGTTTAGCCTCAATATGAGATTGCCGCAATTAGAATAATTTTAGCCATAAGAGAAGGAAGCCTAGAGTGAATTCGGATTGCCGATCGGACGGGTCGTGTTGATGATTTTCAGATACTCTCCCAAATAGAATTGATGCGTTTCAAGTAAAATGGAGTGAACATTCGTCTTTAGTAACATAGAATGATTTAATCACTTCGAAACCCAGAGGCGATCCTTGTCTACTTGCACAACTTGCAGACGGATGGAAGCGACTAAAGAAGAATTATTTAGATAGACGGGTCATCGTGCACCTAGTTATGAGGGAAAGTCCCTCCCCCAACAAAGCAACAATCCCTGCAACAGAACTAAAACCAAAATAATATCATTTTGCGGGTTTCGTTAGCCAAGTTTGGAATAACGCACATAATCCCAACCGGAGTCGATATTTAAACCCCCTATTCAATGGGAACCCGCGTGGGACGCTTTTCAGGAAGCTTCTGGATTAAAAGTATAGGAATTTAATGAATTTGTAAAGATTGAAGCTTGAATTTGGATATGAAATTCCCTCCTATAAGAACTCCCACTAAACGACCGGATATTATTGAAAGATCAAATCGATACTGTTTCAAAGAAAGTAATCGACCTAGTTGCCGATCCCGGGGCATCTACCGGATATACCACAAAAGAATTTCTTCAATTATTAGGCTGGTCAAGCAACATTCAACTTTTCAATATCCAGATTTCCCTGTAGATGAAGATACATATAAGCAAATCGAGGGATTAGATGAAGAATTTGAATCATAATAAATAGCACCACTCAAGGCTATATTGCGATTATTCGGACACCCGGATATGGAAAGTCAACAATTTTAACTCAAGTTTTAAAAAATCGTAAGGAACGAATTATTAAGTTATTACTCTTTTATTCCTGACTCATTTCAATCGATAAACCTTCGTGGAGAAGCAAAAAATTTCCTTCATCATATAACGATGCAAATGGAAAAAGAACTTTTCTCATAGGGGGGTAGGTATTAGTTCATTCGATGGCAGTGTATTATTGAGATGGTTTCATGACCAGTTACAGTTCCTTCATACAGCCTGGAAAAAAGAGGAAGGCGGAAAACAATTTTTTTAATTGATGGGGCTAGATTATATCCAACGTGAACAACACCCAGAATGGTCTCGATCGCTTGTTCGACCTTCCCCTGAAACTATTCCGGAAGGGATTGTTCTTGGTAGTCAGACAGATGAAATTTTTCCGAGTAGGATTAAATCAAAAATACGTGACGGTCATAAAATTGAAATGCGACCATTAAGTCGTCAAGCGGTCACAGAAATTGTAAATTGGTCTTCGCTCCAGACTAACCCTACATTTGATCAAATTTCAAAGATTTACTCGCTTTCAGATGGACATCCATTAGCTCTTAATTACATTATTAACAGGATTTGTGATGCGCAAAGCACTGAAGAAAATGACCACTAGATTGAAAGATTCTACGGGAATTCTGGAAACATTGAGCAGCAGTATCAATCATATTGGGATGAAATTAGTGCTGATTCGCGACTTTTTCAGTTGTTAGGACTAGTCGCGAGATGCAAATCAAATATTGATTTGGATTGGTTTTAAAACTTGGTACCATTAAACAGCCATTATCGAACTCAAAAGAAAATTTTCGCACTATTTTAAAAGAGATGGTAGCACATTATGGCGCTTTTTCCACAATAGTTTCAGGATATTTGTTATTAGAAGGACATCTGAAGATGGACAAAGGATCAATTTACAATCCAAGCAAGTTGATTTCCATCTCTTATTAGCTGAACAATCAATAAAACAACCCGATTGTCATATACACACGTGGGATGAAATTTATCACCGTTTTTATGCAAAGCAATACCAAGAGAAGAACCTACGAGGTACTTTAGAAACCAATTTTTAAGTTTTCGTGCAATCCCAGATATCCAGAGACATTCTAAATTTGGCATTAAGCAGTGCAAAAATGTTAAAAAAAAATCTAACTGCAGTTTTCCGTCAAAGGACTAATAGGGAGCGAGTACGAACAACGACAAAACCACCTAGACCAAATATCGTATTGGCACATTGAATCATCCAAATTACATAAAAAATGAGAGGAAACTATGCTTAAACCATATCTTATCTGGGAATTCACTCATTATAGACCATAAAAAAGCATTGGATAAATGTAAAGACCTTATCTATATTGATAAACAGAGTGCAAAACAGATATTTTACTTATCTGAGCCATTTGATATCTTAATTGCTTCAGAACCTATACAAGACTTTCAAAGAGATCAACCTGAAATGAATGTACTTCTGGGCTATCGCTGCTCCATATTTTAGAGAGGTAAAAGAGATTGTCGACTTAATAAAAAATTGCAAACAAACAAATTTCCGTTTGGCGTCTCCACCAAATGACGGGTAACAGGATTCCAGAAAAATTTACTTGGACCGTGCAGCTTTTTCATTCATCGCGCTCGAACAGTGGGATGATCTTAAGGTAATTATAGAGGAGTTGGAAAAATATCCGAAAGATGTGGCTAATCGGATGAATTTAATTTGTATTATTGGAGCTGGAATCAATGCATACATCGGCATCAGTATGATAAGGCTAATTCTTTTTACAGAAGGGGATAGAACTTGTTGGAGATTCGTATTTTTCACCAGAAACTGTTGATTTTAGCCCTCAAAGAATCATTCGTCTCGCCAAAGGTATTTTCCATATTTATCAGGATAATGCTTTAGCCAATCAATATTTACAACACTTTCTTTATCCAAAAATGTTAGGTTAAATTTCAATACAACTGCTTTCTCTAACCCATGGATGGTTTTTTCAAGATTATGCAGACTATATTATGATCTTTTTTATCTCGGTGGGGCGTATAAGCCATTTGAAGATATTATCTCGACCGGAAAAAAGACTGATAAATTATTAACCGACTTTCAACGACATGTATATACAATATATTGTACATTTCAGCGCTTGGTGACATTCGTAATAAAATAAGTGTTTCTCGGATTGAGGAGTTAGTTTCGCCAATTTTAAAATTTTATTACAAAGACTATCATATTTTCCATTATCAAACCGAGGGCAGGCTACTCCGTCAAACTAGGTGAAACCTGTTTCAATTTCTAGTAAAATCTGTAGCTAAGCATGGCGACTCAGGCGATCCGTTCGTTTTGTAATTTATTAGATGATGAGTGGGCTAACCCTGATAACAAAAAGTATTGGTCATCCAAAGTTTGGGAGAATTTTATCATTATATTATACCTAAGAGGCGCTGCGAAAAAATGGTGCATAGATAAACTATCCTGTCTTGAAGACTCGATCTTAGAGCGTCCGAATGAATATTATGATACATATGCTCGAGTTGATGAATACTATGAATATGCAGAAGCATGGAGTATCTGTGGAGATATTGCCAAATCCAAGAAGAGTTTGGTAAGGGTTCTCCAGACATCTTTTGGTATCGGTTTTCGTAAGGATTACCAACTCAATTCTTGGATAAAATGGTTGGATATAATTAACAACATCGAACCTGATAAAAGAGTCCAAAGAACACTCTATTTTGCGAGAATAGTATCACTGCTACACGAGTATGTCGAAAAGAGGGCAGACTTTTACGCTGCTGAGGAGTTAATTTCAGTAACATTTAATTGGAGTCCGAGAAGATCGTTAATACTCATAAAATGGTTCGTCGATATTGGAGTTATTTCGACAGATTATGCACGAGATTTTTTCTTATCTCTATTGTTACAACAGGAGAGTCACATATCAACTGGAGACATTATTCCTTTTGTTGATCTAATGCTGTTTTCGGACGATATTCTGGATATCCACAAGAAAATATTAGGGACCACTATTATTCGCTCCATAAAAAGTGGGGAACCTTCTGCTGATATAATCATCAACCACCTCCTAGATTCTATCAAGCTGAATTGTGAACCCACACAGAAATATCAATGGCAACTCAATATTGCGGAAATAATTCATGCTAATGCGATTGACCCGAATAATTTCAATTTAAATGTTGATGTACTGAAGAAAATTGTAAATTCAAATAAATCCAGCATGTCTGGCTTAGGTGAGGAAATTCCGAAGATACTCAGCAACCGTCGATCCAGAAGTATTGATTCAAATAATCCCTGGACTGAAATATTATTACACTTGGGAATCTACTATTTTTGATATAGTCTCTACGTATTCGAAAGAGCAGATTCAAAAAGTGATCAGCGTTATTTCAAATAATTCTGATTTATGCGTTATCCTAAGTCGAAGATTAATCAATATAAATAATTTGAGTCATAAAAAACAAGTCGCTATAAAAGCAATAAACGAATGCCAATGGGGAGGATACGGTCTTCCCAGTGATCATGGAGCAAAGGTTGAAGCACTAAAGATTATAATGCAAATAGACGAGGATCTGGGGAGAGAAATTGCATTTAAGACGCTATTTGACGATTTAACTGCAAATTATCCATACTTTTACACAGTTGCGACAAAAATGGATAGTCTTATGCCCCATTTGTCAGAGAACAGTGATCGAATTGTCCAAATGTGGGAGGAAATACAAGAATATCTCTGTCAAATTCTGAGTGAATATAAGTTGCCTCTTGAAATACCTGATAAATTCCTCAATGAGACTGAAAACGATACAATTGAGGCCACGTTTACAGAATATCAAAAAATATTTTCAGCCAAGTAAATGGAGTAAAGCGTCTCAGTAGTCAAACAACTTTTAAGAACAGTGTAATGTCATCTTTACGAGGTTAAAAAGTTCACAGATAACCAGCGCTTAAATAGCCATGAAAGGGAAATAACCGAGTTTATCTACAACGGAAATCACTAAAACTCTGATCATACCATTTGTCATAATACCAATGTCATTTTATCGATTCTATATGTTTTTGGCATGTAATTTTGAATAGCCTTGAGTTATTTGTTCCTCCTAATAGCTTGATTGCAAAGAGTGGGTTTTTCGCTACTAACTATAACCATGAGCTTGTGTTCGAGGGGTATGATTCGAACCTTCTTTTCAGAGGTTCAAGTTTCACAGAGTCTTCAAGACGCTAGATAATTGTAACAATACCTTCTGGATTGTTTGATATGAGAAAAGGATCTCGTCACACCCTATATTTTATCTCTAAATATCTCATTTATCTCATAGTTTATGGATATGACTAATATATGTCCTTTGTTTTAAAAATTGAGGTCAGCATAAAGGGTCTAAAATGTGACTGAGGAGGGGCCTGACCAGTTACAAACTTTTGAGCAATTCGGTGATATCATCGCATGACTGTTCGATATGCTAAGAAGATAGAATAACAGGATCATGATTGATTGGTCCTCTCATGATGGTATTACTTTGGGGGCACAAAGGGCACATTGTTGTCAGACTTTTCATATACGTGTATTATGAAATATGTGCAATTGAAATGCCCTCAGTGGTATTTCAAAACTCACATACCCGCAATATTGCTTTGATTTTGGAAAATACGTGGTTATATTACATAATTTCAGGGGCAGATTAAATTTTAACAAGCACGTTAATTCAGAAAACAGGGTAAAATGTTAGAGATTCGTTTGTTGTTCCCCGGTTTGTTCTTCTATTTCCTTCTCTTCTTCTGTTTTAAATCGAATACCTCTCCATGAACGATTGCCATGTAATTTCGGACCTTTTGAAATACCAGTATCCTTCAGAAAATTGGCAAATATTTTAGCTTTAATTCTGTGATCATCCTTTATTCCCCATTCATTGCAATATAAGCCATACTTGTCGTAAATATCCTTCCGACCAACGATATCATCCTGATTTAGTGTAATGACACATTCTTCCATCAAAAATTCACCAATTGGCGAGCTTTCCATCCGGAAATTTAATGTCGCGTTTTTCACCGCAGTTGATTCTAAAAGGTGCCCACGATCCTGATATTGTTTAAGACCTTGCAACATCCAATTCAATATTCCTGATCCTTCGCTCTCATACATGAAATCCCCATAATCCGGTTTCCTTTTTGCTTCGGATATTTGAACAACAAAAGGGATCTTCTTAACCCTGCGATAAATTCCATTACCACCAGCTGAGAATTTTGGCATGTGGTTTGTTGCAAGGAAAATTTTTCCTCCTGGCTTAAATTCTATGGGATCACAGTAACGGGACCGGGCAGTTATCGTCTCATCACCAGTTAACGTTTTAATCAATCCCTCACTTAGATAGATATCCTTGTCAGGTTCTGTCACAGTGACCAGCCTGGCACCCTTCAATCGTTCCAGATCTGGACGTGCTCGCTCTCCTGCATCCTTACGTGATGCAATAAGAGATTCTGATTGAATATTGATTCCATAATCACCATGAATTTTTTTCAAAACTTTAATTGTCTCAGATTTACCGTTTTTACCTTCACCCCACAGAATGAACAACACCTGATCGGGATTATACTGTAATAGAGAATATCCACAGATTTCCTGGAAATATTTCACCGTTTCAGTATCACCTGCAAAGATGGTTAGCAGGTGCTCTTCCCAAAACGGACATTCAGCCTCCTCATTAAATTCAACCGAAGACATCTTTGAGAGAAAATCACCCCTCATGTGGCTTTGAAATGTATGTTTTTCAAGGTTGTATGTTCCGTTTTCAAGATTTATGAGCTCGGGTTTATTATCAAAATCCTCAACATTTATTTCAACGTGGAAACCTGCTCCACGGATCATTTCTCTTCGTCCCCGAAGGGATTCAGAGTAAATTGCCCATTTTCCAGTCATTGTGCTATTATCCGAGTGTTTTGCTTCTCCGTATATTGCTTTGGCCGTATTTGTTGCAGAACTCATGAGTGAATCTTCACCCACTTCCTTCCATACTTTCCCACCCCACCTGAACCAAGACCCTTTCATCTTCGTCCCTGGGCAATACCGTAGATTTTTTCCATGACGATAAATGAACCGTTCTGAATTTCCAGCATCAGTCAGATGGTAATCAGCTGGTTCACGTGAGTAAGAATCAAAAACGAATTTAATAACTTTATTGATTTGATCAGTCGTGAATTTATCCGGATAATACTGTGAAATATCGTAGAATACTTCTTTTTTTGACAGATTACTATCAAAAAAACCTTTCACGCGTTCCTCAAGAAATTTTTCCGGATTTTCATCAATGTTACAAGATGGAAGAAGATGTGAAATTGAACCATCTAATTCCAGATCTTCATCAGGATTTTGAGTATTCACAGCTTTTCCTCCGAAACAGAAAAGTCATATAAATTGCTTCAAGCACCATTTGTCAATTCACCAAGTCATTAATTGGATGTATTTCATAAATCAGGGTTAAATTTACCCCTCCTTTTGGTTCAATGGTTTTTCTTAATAGGTCAGCGAAGATCCAAAACTCCCCGATCTCTGGGATGGATATTTCATGTGTTCCGCCTTTTTCAGGAAATATTGTACCAGAAGGTTCAAGAGAAGCACGCATATTATAGCGAAGCAAATCACTAGCAGCCTGCCTCGGAAGTATGTACGTTTTTCCGCGAATAATAACGCATGGATATTCAGAACCACGCATAAACTGCCCTCCAATAATAAACAATCTTCACACCTCCTTGTCTGTGTTTGGAACTATGGTAATGTCTCCGCACACAACTAGTCTCTTCACGATTTCCTGAGATAAGGGATCAAGACTTTTGAGTACATCTGCTCTCACTTCGAGTATAGTCGGTAGATATTTACCCTGAGAATTTCTAATCATTGATTGCCTCCTGATCTTCCTGATTAGGGGTGGAGGAAGGGGAAATTACCTTGTAGGTATCATTTGGCGATGATTCACCTTCCTTTTTCACTCCAAGAAACACTTTTTCATACACAATTCTATCTTGAATGTCACTTGTCACAGTAAAAAAATCACCCTTGTTAATGCGATTTTTATTACAGATCTAAGTCGGTACATTCAACATTCGCTGAGAATTAGTTCCACAGCACTTTACAACACAAGTGTGTCTGGATTTTTCCATAGATCACTTTACGTCGTCTGGCATAATAATAATATTTTAAAGCTAATATACCACATAATAACTTTATATAAAGTTACAGGGGCACATTTAACTTTATATAAAGTTAGAATCGCAAACCTAACTTGATATTACATTTTGAACAAACAAAAATTGCATAATACAATGTAAAATATTCTAGGCCACATGCTGTTATGAAAACGGTATTTAAGTCAGGAACGATGAAAGTGGATGAACTTGGCAGAGCAAGGGTGGAGAATACATTCTCTGCATTTTGTTATAATCTGTATCAGATGAGGACGATTCAAAAACAGAGAACTTAAAGCAATAAATATCTGAAAAAGAGAGAAAGGAAGTCAAAATAAAGGGATTAGGCAGATTTGAATTCTGTATCCATGTTAGATATCTAAAAAAACGGAATAATAGTAATCCCCTTAGAATTTAACCGTAATGTTTAGGGAGAACAGGTTTGTAATATTGTTTAATCAAAAAACATTCAGATATTTCTGGGATCCCATAAAATCGTATGAACTATATCATGCAATATTATAAGATCTACCTTTCGTATGGGCATATGTGAATTAATGTATTTTTTTTATTTTGTACATAACTTTATAGGCTACGTTTCATATAGCAAAATAAAGTAATACAATATATGTTATGTCTTCAGATACGATTAAACGACAAATTAGGGACAAAGATCGGCAAAAAAAAATATTAAATTGCATTATGAATAACCCATATTATAGTGCTCATAACATTGAAATTGATCTGGAACAAAAGTATCAGATAGAAAACACATATCAGAACATCAATGAAGTAATTAATATCCTAAAGAATGATGGAATCATTCGTCACTTCCCAATGCCTGAAATACCACAAAATATACAGGATAAATTAAAATTTAAAACGAATTCTAAACCAATTGTTTTAACAGAATATGGTTTGTGTTATTGTGTTCGTGAATTATTTAAGAGTAAAAACGGAGAATACTCAAAACCATTGAATGACCAAATCATAAGTGATATTTCAAATCTAATATCAAAATATGATTTCATATTTCCTACCGTTCTGCAAAATTGGGAATCTATTCTTAAGGAAAAATATGTCACCGACCAAATATCAGATGCAATAAGAAGGTTATCAAGTGACAATCAAAAAAATAGTACGAAGGGAAGATAAAACTTGAATTTAAATACAAATACAAATCAGAAGAAATTTGGGAAAAATATTGCATATATTCTATTACACAAACTTGTGTATCATACTTACAAGAATATAAACAATCAATCAAACTGCTTGACATGAACAATGAGTACTTTAGTGAAGCATTAGATTATAAGGAGACTAAAATACTTGGCAGAATCTTCGATAAATTATATGCTATCAATTCAAAAATGGGTGTAGAACCAGATGTTTTCTTTACAGATCTTTTTATTGGACATCTAATTGATAACCCAAAGCCCAGAGTTAATGGCGCAGATCAAACTGATCTTTTCAAAGCCCTTTCAATCGCACCACTCGTTCTAAAAGCAGGATTAAAAGAAAATTCACCACTTCAAAGCCAAATTAAAGACTATGTGGAGAGGAAATCTGATTATTACTATAGTATGTCTGATTTATATCAAACCATTTCACGTGGTGATTTAAGGGATCTATTATCCTAACACGGTAACTGGTCAAGGTGAGCCTAAAATTTCAGTAGGAGTAAATGGGTTTTCCCCAAATACTCCTCTGATTGATTCGAGTAATGGCGCATCATTTTTCTTCACATTTGAAATGTATCCGCAAATTCGGCAGAAGTTGGATGCACCTTCTGCACTCCTGAATGTCCCGGAAATTTTTTGTGACCGGCCGAAACAATTTCTTCAACTGACATGGGAAGTAACATCTTCTACCCCTGATTGAATGGTTTGAAGCCACCCCTCTGAGCCATACGAACCGAAAAAAGTCATTCATTCGGGATTCCTTGCATTATATTTCGGCCATTTATGGGATAAATTACTCTTGGGGATTGTGTCCCAGCCTGAATGCCCTTTTTTTAAATTTGGGAAATCTAATGGAAAATCCAAAAAAAACCACCTTCATATCTTAACGTCATTCTCTTTTTTCAAGAGATCCGATGTATATATCCTCTAAAAATTGAAAGGAACAGAACCCCTATAATTCGATTGGAATTTCGAGTATTACCGTTTTAACAAAAGCAATGGGGATATTTTTCAGTTATTTTTGAACCACTCACTAAGGGGACAAAACCAGTAATCAGAATTTACTTTCTATCACAATTTGGTTTGAAGAGTGTAATGCATATGTTCACGAAAAAGTGCATTTATATGTGATCAGACAATTAATAGTAAAACTGTAATAAAAATTTAAATCGCTAGAAATCAAAAAAGGGATACGGTAATTAGAGTTATCAAGCCTCAGGCGAGAGTTGAACTCGCGACCTCGTCCTTACCAAGGACGCGCTATACCACTAAGCCACTGAGGCACTCACCATAAGAGTGTATTACAAGGTCGATTTCATACGTATAAAATAGTATTGAAATTGTTCTCAAAAACAGGCATTCACAGCCCTCCTTTACCATCCAAATTCCCTCCGTGCGCAGAGATTCTGCCATTTGGCCACAAAATAGTCATTGAAAACCAAAAGATTTAAGTACAGCAAAACTGGCTTCGACAGCATCCAGTGACCGCACTTCAAGAACCGGCTCTACTTCCCTCTGCTTCAGAATACTCAGCACATTCTTCCAGTCAATACTGCCGCTCCCCACAGGAGAATGACTATCATCCGTTCCGCGGTTATCATGGATATGACAATGCCCAAACGGGAGGCACAGGAATGAATCAAGTACTCCTGACATGAATGCATGCCCGACATCCAGACATATGTTGCCGTCATCAAAATACGGGTAGTCATCAGGAGTGCAGAAGAAAAAATACGGCCATTTTGGCATATTTTCAACAAAATATGTGACACCGGAGTCATCAGCCGCACGCCTAATCTCATCAAGTGAAAAACGAAGGGCCCTAAGGGAAGAAACTCTCCCCCCCATCCACGCAGAATACCCCGGATGGATGACAACATTCGCATTCAGTTCACCCGCTATTGTAAACGCTTCTGAGATTACTTCTACGCTTGCACGACGAATTGGTTCGAGAGTGCTTGCAATATTGACCCCACGCGAGGGTGCATGAAGAGAATACCGGAAGGAAAACTGACCTGGGATCTCTGCAGACTGGCAGTAATGGGAACCATCATCCATAATCTCTACAAAATCAGTCATTCCTGAAAGAATTTCAAGTGCATCTTCAAGCGGCCTGTCGTCCAGACATGAAGTCGAGATACCAGTCATACTACAGAGTATTGGAAAACATGTATACTAAACTGATTGCCTCACAGGAAGCAAATATAAAAAGAATTTTGTTTTTGAATGAACCATGTATATATTAATTCATGGTGATTTGGCATTCTGATGAGAGAGAATGCCTTTATGGATAAAAATAGTAATATATAGACATTACTGATTCGGAAGAGGTACAATGCCGGACAAGGAAAAAAAAACCCATACCAGCGATACCCAAATTCTGCAGACCATTATCCCACAGGTAATAAAGAACTCAGACCACCTGATTGTTTTCTGTACTGATGATACCGAAAAAATACTCCTATGGAATCGGGCGGCAGAGATTATAACCGGTTATTCTCATCCTGAAGTACCTGATGTAGCAACAGTGCTCAGGGTAGCATATCCTGACAGCAACTACCGGGAAATAATTACCACTGTCAGGGATGTGTTCAGAAAAAATGAAAATAAGTCAGTTCATTATGAGACAAAGATAAAAACAAAAAATGGACAAATCCGTTATATTTCATGGACAATTGAACGAATCCCCAAGACTCATACAACCCCGCAGGTGTACGTAACAACCGGAACGGACGTAACTCACGCGAGGCAAAGTGAAAATGATACTATCTTCCTCAGTGAAATTGTCAAATCATCACATGATGCAATTGTTGGTATCAGCCTGGATGGCTCAATTCTTACATGGAACAATGCTGCAGAGAATATATTCAGATACAGAGAAACAGAAAGTATCGGGGAACCGTTCTCCCGCCATATCCCGGATGATAAGAAAGATTTCTTTGCATCCATTCTCAGGGATGTCTCAGAAGGAAAGAACTTTACCGGAATTATGGTCTGCCTCACAAAAACAGGAAAAGAAATTACTGCCGGTATTGCTTTTTCACCGATATCAGGTGAGGACGGGACAGTCGATGGCATTTCTGCCATTATGAGGGATATGACACGGGAACTGTCTATTCAGCGGACAATGGAGTGCTATATAGCTGAAGCAACAATGCGCCTGAACCACCCTGCAGAACTGGTGGAAGGGAATATCATGTCCCTGATTGAGCGAATCAGAGAGGGAGATTATGAAGAGGAAGATCTCCTGATGGAACTCCAGGTACAGCAGAAAGCACTGTCACAAATAGTTCATAATCTCAGGGAACTCTCTCAGGCAGTAATTGGCCACTTTAGAGAGATCGAAGAAGATATTATACCGGATACCATTCATTAAGGAGCAGACATTTGGTGATTAATCCCGGGGAACTGACAGCAGAGCAGATTACACTTGTCCAGTCAGAGGCCCATTTACTGAAAAAAGTGAATACAGAGGTTGTACAGAATATTACAGCCGATGGATTCCAAGTAATTATGATCACTACAAACCAGCCATCCGTGATTCTTTCAAAGATGTATTCCCGTGCCAATATTAATACCGATCGGGTCTTTTTTATCGATGGGATTACCAATTATGCCTTGGGAAAAGATGAAGCGGACAATGAAAACACCATATTTATCAGTAACCCGGGAGATCTCACTGAGATTGGAATTGCACTTACAAAAGCGATGAAAAAATTTGGGAATGAAGATGTGTGCATTGTGCTTGATTCGATTAGTACCATGCTCATCTATGTATCATCAGCAAAGATCACCAAATTTCTTCACTACCTCACAAACAAAATCCGGCTGTCCGATATTCATGGTGTGCTCTTTGCAGCCAAAAACGGACTTGACCCCGGGTTCATGATTCAGCTGACCACATTTGTAGATGAAATAAAAGAAGAATAGAGATTACGTTCGCATATGCACATCCATTTGCGGGAACGGTATTTCAATTCCTTCCTCAGCAAACCGGCGTTCAATCTCAAAATTGATATGATCTTTAATTTCCCATGACATATTGAACTTTTTTGCCCAGATAACCATCATATAATCAAGACTTGATGCCCCGAATTCCAGGAAATACACATTAGGAACAGGATCCGTCAGAATATACGGAGTATTCACCGCTGCATCACGGCAGATTTCCATGAGAATCTCTTTTGCCCGGCGGATATCACTCCCATACGCAACGGAAATAGGGATCTTTACCTTCAGTTTGACATCCGGCATGGCATAATTAATAATAACACTGTTTGCAATTTTTGAGTTGGGGATTGTCAGCAGCTGATAATCAAGAGTCTTTATTCTCGTGCTTCGCGGCCCGACACTCTCCACATCACCCAGATATCCATCAATTTTAATCCGGTCACCGATGACAAAGGGTTTGTCAACCACAATGATGGCGCCGCCAAAGAAATTGGATATCAGATCCTGTCCTGCAAGGGCAACAGCCAGCCCAAAGATACCTCCTGCGGCAATGAGTGGAGTTACATCAATTTCGAGGTATGAAAGGACAATGAGAATCGCGATAAACCAGATGATGTACCGGGCGGAAATCTCAAGAATGTTAATAATTTTATCGTCAAGGTCACTCTCTGTTTTGGCAGAAAGCCACTGCCCGTACAGGTTAATAAAATTTTCCACAAATATTGAGACAACCCAGGCACCCAGAAGAATGTACACCGAATTCAGAAATTTGCCTTCAATAATCCATGTATACCCCTCGGGAATGGTAATATATCCCATCGCAAGGAAAAAAGAAAAAAACAGTATTCCTGCAATAATCGGTTTTCCAAACGACATGACAAGGATATCATCAAATCGTGATTCTGTTAAATCAGCCCTTTTCCGCAGCCATTTAAAGATTCGTGCGACAATATAGGCTGCAATTATCCCAATGAAGATTATTACTGCAGCGATCCAGATATCAGACATATGAGATAATCTTTTTTGCAGGCAACTATAAAAATAATGATCAATATGGCAGATGGAACAGATATCCTCAAGGCGTTACAGGAAGAGATTGACAAACCGTACACATTCATGCATATCTGCGGTACGCATGAAGCCGCAATTGCCCATTCAGGGCTTCGAAGTATTCTGCCGGACGGACTGAAAATTGTCATGGGGCCCGGATGCCCCGTCTGTATCACCCCTCAGGGTGAGATTGATGCTGCCATCGACCTCGCAGAAAAAGGCTGCATCATTGCAACCTATGGGGATCTCATCCGTGTGCCCGGTACAAAGGGCTCCCTTGAGGAATTCAGTAAGAACGATGTCAGGGTCGTCCAGGGTGTCCACAAGGCAGTTGAGATAGCAGAAAAGACGGATAGGGAGGTTGTCTTTATATCAGTCGGGTTTGAGACGACAGCACCTACGGTCGCTGCCACCATCCTGCAGGAACCACCGGAGAATTTCAGTATTCTCAGTTGCCACCGGTTTGTTCCGCCGGCAATGAAGTACCTCTTAGAACAGGGTGAGGCAAATCTGGATGGGTTCCTTTTGCCAGGCCATGTCTGTGTGGTCGCCGGATACAAGGATTATGAACAGTTCCCGGTGCCACAGGTTGTCGGCGGATTTGAGCCGGAAGATATTCTCCTTGGCCTCCTGATGCTTGTCAAACAGGTCAAAGAAGGCAGAGCAGAGGTTGAAAATGCGTATCCGCGTGCGGTATCGCGCGAAGGCAACCCGAAAGCGATGAAGATGATGTTTGAAGTCTTTGAAACCTGCGATGTAGAGTGGCGGGGATTCCCGGTCATTCCGGGTTCCGGTCTCAGACTAAAAGAGAAGTATGCAGCATATGATGCGCAGAAGAAATTTGGCATCGAAATCAAACATGTTGAGAAAAATACTGCGTGTATCTGCGACAGGGTGCTTCGCGGTGTGGCAGATCCCTCTGACTGCAAACTCTTTGGAAAGGCCTGCACCCCAAGAAAGCCGGTCGGACCATGCATGGTCAGCCATGAAGGTGCCTGTAAGATATGGGCGCTCTATAACCAGAAAAAATACTGATACAACAATATCACAATAACAATATCAAAAAATACACCCTATTCATCAATTTTACCGATGTACCCCTCAATCAGATGGAAATCCCTTAATATCAGAGAGATGAATAGGATAAGGCAGGTCCCGGTAGGGTAGTGGATATCCTGGGAGCCTCCGAAGCTTCCGACCCGGGTTCGAGTCCCGGCCGGGGCGTAATGGTGGAGATTCGTGTTCCCTTCCCCTTTTTACGCATCATTTCTTTTTATTTCACGAATGTATTACTACCGTATGTTTTAATCGTATACGCAAAATCAAAGGTGACGAGTTCGCTTTGGGGACAGTAAAAAACGGTGTAAATCCCTAAGATGAAAGTGAGCATAATTATCCTGCATATATATGCATACCAAGGACAAAGAGCCGCCCATATGTCCTGATCAGGGAACCACAGAAAATCCCCCGGGTAAATTCTCACAACATCCAGGCGATGCCAATAATTATTTCACCCCCCATACCGAATACCGCCCTGAAGCCCAATGTCCAAACCTCCTGTACACAACCATCTCAAAGACACAAACAGCCCCTATCTCCTCCAGCACGCCACAAACCCGGTAGCGTGGTATCCCTGGGGTGATGAGGCATTTTCCCGTGCGCACGCGGAGAATAAACCAATATTTCTCTCCATCGGGTATTCGTCCTGCCACTGGTGTCATGTCATGGCCCACGAATCATTTGAAGACCGTGACGTTGCAAAAATACTGAACAAGTCTTTTATCAGCATCAAAGTTGACCGGGAAGAACGACCGGATATCGATGCAGTGTATATGACATTTGCCCAGGCACTGACAGGAGCGGGGGGATGGCCGCTCACCATTGTCATGACGCCTGAAAAAGAGCCGTTTTTTGCCGCAACATACATCCCGAAAATCAGGAAATTCGGACGAAAGGGACTCACAGACATCCTGAAAGAGATCGAAACCCTCTGGCAGAAGAACGATGCAGGAGTGCGTGATTCAGCAGGAAAACTCAGAGAAACAATGGAAAAACAGGCGGCCCAGACACCTGAGGGAACATTCAGCGGGAACGTTGTACATACCGCATTCAGAGAACTCTCCGGCACATTTGATGAACAATACGGCGGGTTCGGAATCGCACCTAAATTCCCGTCACCCCATATCATCGTATTCCTTCTGAAATACTGGAAATTCAGCGGAAATATCGATGCACGCAGAATAGCAGAGAGGAATCTGGATGCCATGATAAAAGGTGGCATCTGTGATCATATTGGAGGGGGATTTCACCGTTATTCTGTCACCCGTGACTGGCGTATACCCCACTTTGAAAAGATGCTCTATGACCAGGCAATGATGCTGTATGCCTATACTGAAGGCTGGCATGCTACGGGTAATGAGGTCTACAAACGGGTAGCAGAAGACATCGCAGAATACCTCATCACCGGAATGCAGGCTGAAGAAGGTGGATTTTATTCTGCTGAAGATGCAGACAGTGACAACACAGAGGGAGCTGCATATCTCTGGACGTATGAAGAACTCCGGGAAGCAGCAGGTGAATATACAGACGAAGTCCTCACCACGTTTGACATCAGGGAGAACGAAAATCCGGGAGAAGAAAAACACGGCATCCCACCCGGAAAACAGACTCTGGCATTTGCATCACGGGATGCAGCATACCGGTGGTATACCTCAGAGAACCGCACAGCTATCAGAAAAACGCTCATGGAGACAAGGAACCGGCGCCCCCTTCCCTTCCGCGACGAGAAGATACTCACCGACTGGAATGGTCTGTGCATCGGTGCACTGGCATATGCCGGAGCTTCACTGGACCATCCGAATTATATCAGAGCAGCAGAGATGGCTGCAGGCAAAATACCGTATACAGATGCCGGACAAAAAAGAGAACTGCTCCACAGCAGATTTAAAGGAGTCTCCTCCGGTACACCGCTGCTGGATGATTATGCATTTTTACTTTGGGGATATATCATGCTTTATGAGGCAACCTTTGATGCTCTATGGCTTGAACATGCACAGAATCTAAACACCATTCTGTCGGAAAAATACCGTGCTCCAGAGGGGGGAGCATATTACCTGACCGCAGACGGGGCGGAAACACCCCTTATCAGACAGAAAAACGTATATGACGGTGCACTTCCGTCGGGAAACTCAATGCTTGCTGTCTCCCTGGTTCTTTTTGCCAGGATAACAGCAGAAACAGCATATGAAGATGATGCAATCCGGATTTTTGGCGCTTTTGCACCTGCTGTCATGCACACACCATCAGCATACTGCCACCTCCTCTCTGCATATCTGCACATTGAATCCGGTGAGGAATGCGTCATTGTCCCTGGACAGGAAGGGACAGCAGCCCTCCTGCAGGTACTCTCACAAGGATACCAGCCATTCAGAACAATTACGATAGCAGACAAAAGCCCTGCTATTACAACTACCGCACCCTTTACCCGGACCATGAAGCAGAAAGATGAAAAAACAACGCTCTACATCTGCAGGGAAGGGACCTGTTCTGTGCCGTTCACTGATTTTAATGGTATTGAAGATTATCCGCTCTCAGACCCGTTTTCCCCCTGCACCACTACTCCAGAGCACTGACCGGCAGGTGCAGTTATTTCCCAGATGGCAGACCGCAAGGGTGGAAAATATGGCTTTATCCGGGAGCACAGGCAGGTTTTCTATCTCGGTAACGTCACCATTCCCAAGAGTAATATGAGGGGAATATAGTTCAAATCCTGCATTTTTCTTGTACTCCGACACATAACCAAGTGTAAAAGAGGTCAGTTCCTCATCCTGATCACGGACAAACGATGCTGGCGTGCATTTTTCCTTTGAGATGCCCGCAAGCTGTGCCATAACACTGCGGTGCATCATAAAAACGGAGTCCTCTTTTGCAAGATTAATGCCGGATACACGCTCGCCGGAGTCGGTATCGGCCGTTACTACCCCCTCAATACCAATCTCCATAGGCAAAAGCCTCTTTGCCATTTGTTCAAGAGGAACGTTAAGTTCGGACAGGGCACGCCCGGGGATGCATCCCATTGCAAGAGATACATGAGGAATCTGCTGGATCATATCCAGCCGAATAGTGTCATCCCCGGTCATTTCAATAAGCATCCGATTGATCTGTATGGCAGCATCCATCACCTCGGGAGGAGGGAGCAGTACAATATCAACCGCATAATTCCGAAACAGTCCACCTGCATCCATACTAAGGTATATGGATTGTATTATTGAAGATACTTCTCAAACCGATCTGATGCAGCACCACAAATAGGGCAGGTCTCCGGAGGACTCGTGCGTGCACAAAGGTAGCCACATACCCGGCACCGGAATACCGGATATGGAAGCGGAGACTCATCCGGCAGAATAGATGATTTCACCTCTTCGGGCACTTCAGTATTTTCGGACGCATATTCACCCGGAGGTGCCCTCCTGTCCGGGATGTACGGCACAGGAGTAATTCCTGCAGCCACATCCTTTGATACATACAGAGCGCAGTAACAGACACCATATTCTATAATATCCTGATCCCGATAATCACACGGGCAGATAATATCGATGTTGTCTTCACGCGGGCCAACGGTGAGACGGCAGGGACAGGCACCAAAACCATAGCGTCCTTCATTGATTAAAATGCCGTGCACCAGTTCCTTTGCAAAGTCCTCATCAGGGTTCAGGTGATACCCCGATGGTTCGGCCTGCTTTTTTATCGCAAGATACCTGCGTTCAATATCAAACCGGGTGATCATATGGCAAGCTCCAGTGCAGCGGCAATCTCATCCAGCCGGTCCCCGACAATGACCTGTTTTTTCTCTCCGATAACAATCGTCGGAAATGAACCACGGGGATTATAGCTCTTCACCAGCTCATACATCCCGGTAAACGTCTCTCCGCTAAGAAGGTCTACATCAACATAGTCATAGGCAATGCCCTTCTCTTCGAGAAAGGACTTTGTTCTCCTGCAGTGTCCGCACGTACTGAGAGAAAAGATTGTGACAGCGATACGGTCATCACCATCCACATGAGTAAAATCCATTGAAGGGCACCAAATCCTCACTTGAGGCTAATGCTATATAAAAATACCCTCATCCAAAAAAGGTGAAAAAACGGAGTTATCTACCGCCGGCACCGCCGCCGCCAAATCCGCCGCCACCGCCAAATCCGCCGCCACCGCCAAATCCGCCGGAGGACGACTGAGGAGTATAGTGGGCAACCGGAATAAACGCAGCATACATCAGGTAACTATGCGGCATGTTGGTCTCCCGGATATCGATGGAGAGGGATTTCATCGCTTCTTCAACCTTGTCACCAACCCCGAGGGCGGTGCCATAAACAAGCCACTCTCCCCACATTGATATATCTGCCGGGGAGTATCGCTTTATCATGGCAGAGTCTGAAAGGAATGCAGTAAACCCATTCCACTTCAGTTTCTCGGCATAATAGTCTCCTTTCCACCGGCCAAAGAGTGTCGTTGGAAATGCTGCTGCAATGAATCCCTGTATGATCATAACAAACCCCAGTATTCCTGCAGTAACAGAGAGAGGAGCAGTTGCAGGGGCTATAAAGAAGAGGAAGAATGAGAAGAGGGCTATCCCAAGACCTGCTATAAAGAGCGGTGCAATCCGCCCGCGTCCCTCCTCAATATATCGCCCGGAAATGGAACTGTCCACCTCTGATGTCAGTGCCGAAAGAGAGGCATTCAGGCTGACTATATTCGCTCCTCCGGACTCTGCTGCGGCAACAAAGGAACGGGTGTCAAGAACACCTCCCGTCCCTGCATTGGAGACGAAGTTTATAACCCGCTGTTCATATGTATCGTCCGAGACAGTCTTTACGACACGGATGTCTACCCCTGAAGCATCGTCATGCTCTGTCACATGGAGAATGCCCTTGCGGTGAAGGTCAAGAATCGTTGCGTAGAACCCGTTCTCATCAAAGTCCACGGCATCTCCTTTGAAAAGCAGATTTACCTGCCATGGTAAAAGGGAAGGGTCAGGCACAAAACTGATGTGTTCCGGAACGACTGCCTGTTTCTCCTGCCCATGCCGCAGAAAGATGGCAATAAGAAAAACCGGGGCTGCAAGAACACCAATTTTCCCCAGAAGAAGCATTAGCGATGAGAGGAGTGCAGGAATGCTGTAGAAAAGTGCAGCGGACTCGGTCTGCTGCCGGACAGCATCGGTCTTCACCGGGAACCCGTCAATTACCTCCAGATACGTTGGATCAAGGAGCATCTCAACTTCAATAAGTACATCCTCACCTGCAGTCCCCGTAATATGATAATTCCCGTCTGTCAGTACGGTTTCAAATGAGGTGGGACGAACCCAGATATCTTTGACATACTCTCCCGGAATGGTAATATCCACCGAACGGTAGGGGATATGCGTTGCCGCAAGTTTCAGGTTGAGGTGGGCATCCGCCTCATCATACTGGAGCGGGGGATGGACGCGGACGGTGTACTGGGCCGTGTACTGACCTGCATCCAGCCGTGTTTCCCGGAATATTCCCATCTCATTGTATTCACCAAGACTTTCAATCAGGGAACGCTCTGTTTCTGCCCCATCCCCGGTAACCATGGAATTACCCCTCCAGTCAATGGCATACCCGACCATATCGAGAGGTGCCGCTACATCGATGAACTCAACATACGGAGCCTGCTGCTTTTCAAATGCAAGGGTATCATCCCATGTCCGAAAGAGCATTCGGTAGGTCCCCGCAGATGCCACGTCATACACATAGGTTTCAGTCAGGGTACCATCATTTTCAAGCACTGCCGTGTATCTATCCGCCACAAGATCTGGTTCAAATGAGAGACCTGATCCAAACGAAAAAAACAGGGAGATGCCTGCAAGAAGCAGACAGGCAACG
Source organism: uncultured Methanomicrobiaceae archaeon (assembly GCA_963761105.1). Taxonomy (GTDB): domain Archaea; phylum Halobacteriota; class Methanomicrobia; order Methanomicrobiales; family Methanomicrobiaceae; genus Methanogenium. The sequence continues at coordinate 189,557 of CAVXFW010000005.1, forward strand.
ACAATGATCCCGAGCTGATTTGTCTCTTTCACAACACTTCAGTCCTTTCTAGAAGGCAATCGTCGGAGCCTTATTTATCTCTTCTTCAAACTGGAGATACTCAAGTTTGGTTAAATGAGCCGCAGATGCAACCATATTCGATGGAATGGTGTCGCACATCGTGTTGTACTGCTCTGAAATGTTATTATACGTGTAGCGCTGCCGGCCAATCTCATCTTCGATACTGCGGATAGAAGCCGTCAGTTCAGAGACCACCGAGGCAGTCTTCAGATCAGGATAGTTCTCGACAACAGCAAAGAGACGGCCGAGTATTGAACGTGACTGCGCCTCAATTTCATTGAGGTCCCCGGGGCCCGCAGAGCCGACACCGGACCGCATCTTTGTCACTTTCTCAAGGGTCTCTTTCTCAAACGATGCATAACTTTTCACTGCACCAAGGAGCTGGTTTATCATATCCAGCCGTTTCTTCATTGCAACACGAATTTGTCCCAGTGTTGCCTCTGAGGAATTTTTCAGGCTCTGGAACCGGTTATAGATGCCCACAAGCCAGAGAACAAGTGCAATAAGCACAATAACCAGAATTCCGCCAATTATCCATTCAATCATAGTGTCACACGTAATGGAAAGATGGGCGGGCGGACAATTTAAAATCTGCCTCCGGGAGATAATTACCGTTTTTTCCGGGATACCCTGCGGAGGATCTCATCTTTTGCCTGTAAAACGCTGTCTCTTACAGTCTCAGATTCATCATTGGAGAGTCTAAGCACAAACGGAAGCACTCCTACATCCCCCAGCTGCCCAAGTGCCCAGACTGCCTTGAACCTGACCCGCCAGTCACCATCTTCTAAGAGCGCAATCAATGGTTCAATGGCCCGGGGGTCATTCATCCGCCCCAGAGAATGAGCTGCCCCCCATCGAAGGGTTGGATTATCAGAAGTCAGGTTGCGGATGAAATAGGCAAACATCTCTTCTCTCTTTCCATCTGTACTCCCCATACTGTCCTGAATGCACTCAGGGTCTCTTCAAACCTCCGGTGAACATCCTGAGACCAAATCATATAAAGAGGAACAGCTGATACGGAGATGAACGGGAGTCATATGAATTATTACAATCCTGAAACCGAGACGATGAAGAGGGACGGACTGGACGCCCTCATTGATGAACGGGTCAGGTATACAGTCGGGTATGCAGCAGAACATTCGCCTTTTTACCGGAAATGGTTCAAAAACAACCACATTGACCCGCATTCAATCCGTGAACATGAAGATCTGCTGGAACTTCCGGTCATTAATGGCACAACCATCCGTGAACATCAGCCACCGTTCACAGATGAATTCTGCTTCAAAAGTGCCCCTTGGGAAGATATCTATACCATTCATGAAACCAGCGGCACGTCCGGAACACCAAAAGCCTTCTTTTTGATGTGGGACGACTGGCAGCGGTATGCAGAAAAATATGCCAGGACATTTGTATCACAGGGTTTTGGTCCCGGTGACCGGGTTGCTGTCTGTGCCAGTTACGGAATGAACGTCGGAGCAAATACAATGACCCTTGCGGCCCACAAGGTCGGATTTACCATAATTCCTGAGGGAAAATGCACATTCCCCGTCCGGGTCATACAAAGCTACCATCCGACGGCCATCGTCGGGAGTGTCTTCAAACTTCTTCGCCTCGCACACCGTATGGAAGCAGAGGGTATGGACCCGAAAGATTCAGGCATCACCCGACTCATCGTGGGGGGAGAGAGTTTTGCAGAGGAGTCACGGACATACCTGGACGAAGTGTGGGGCATTCCCTCATACAATACGTATGGAAGCACCGAGGGGACGATGTGCGGTGAATGCACCGTGAGAAACGGCCTGCATGTGCCCGAAGATCTCGTGCATATGGATATCTATGACCCGAAACTCAGCTCATTTGTGCCCGATGGAAAGAGCGGAAGAATTGTACTGACAAACCTCATCCCCAAAGGGGCCAGAAGCGGTAATCTGCTCATCAATTACGATACGGAGGATGTAACTGAGGTAATCACCCGGGATCCCTGCCCTTGTGGACGGACGCACATGCGGGTCAAAAACCCGATACGTGAGGCAGAGACCATTCATATCAAAGACATTACCATTAACCGGGTGGATATTGAAGAAGGGGTATTCCAGCGTGAGAATATGGAATATCTCTCCGGTGAATACGAGGCATTTGTCTACAGTGATGAAGACAGGGATTCTGTTGCAATGCGGATAAGTCTGGAATGCCATGACCCTGATACCTGTGACAGAAAGCTGGTTGAAGAAAACTTTCTCTCAGCACTCTTTGAAACAAACCCCTCGCTCAGCCATATCTACAGCGACGGAACGCTGGAGATACTCTTTAACTATCCGCCAGACGGCGATCTGGAGCTCTATCACCTGAAAGGGCGCCCCAAACGTTTCGTTGACAGAAGGTAATAAAAAAGAGAAAGACAGATAGACAGATTTCAGGCCAGGCCTGCAATACCATTGAAGTCTATCTGGTTGTTAAAAATCGTCAGGTATTCAGGTTTGCCGTTTTCGATCACGACATAGACAAAAAACCGGTCATTGATACTCACAATCTCAGAATATTCATCATCCTCAAGATTCTCAACGAAATAGGCAGGGTACCCCCCGGCAGTCCCGGTATACATCTTCATCTCAGGGGTTTCGAAGATCATCTTTGTATTCCACATCCCGTAATACCCTGCACCCTCAATGCCCCTTGTGTCCTGAATTACAACCTGGGCCACAACAGTGTCATCGGACTTCAGGGTATAATCAGCAGTTGCCATGCTCCATGATTCACCACCATAGTCCATCGTCGCCCCATCCTTTTCCCCGGTAATCCAGTTACTGGTCATGGTCGGAAGGTATTCCATCATGACAGTATAATGAACCACCTCGCCCGGCGCTGATGCCTGAGGGGAAGACTGCGCCGTTGGCGCTGCCGTCTGTGCAGGCGTTGCTGTTTCACCACCTGCTGAAGAATTATCCGTACATCCACACACACAACATACTGACAGGAACACCACCATACACGCTGCCAGTTTCCATCCAATCCGAATATCTTTCAAATATTCACACCTCCAAACGAGACAACCGGAGATAAGCGACACTCATTAATTATAGTATCTGATACCCAAAACCTCACATCATTTTTGTAGTTCCCCTGCATATCTGAACCCATGACCGGACAACGCCAATTTACCTATTATCCATCTGATTTCGGGATTATTCCTGTCGATGTCTGCCATATGGACCTGACATTTGATGTCTATGATACCCGGACCGTAGTTCATTCCCGGATGAAACTCAGGGCACATAACACACCAATTGAGACCCTGACCCTGAATGCAAAAAATCTTGAGATATCAAGGATTTCAGCCACAAAACACGAAATATCATATACCTATGACATCGAAAAAAGTCTGCTCCACATTCGCTTCAGACAGCCGGTTCAGCCGAATGAAGTTTTTGACGTCCACACAGAGACTATCTGCCATCCGACCTCACATGTGCTGGAAGGCCTCTATTATGATACCACCCCGGAAGGTGCTCCGCCCCAACAGATAACCCAGTGCCAGCAGTGGGGATTCCAGCGCATTGTGCCATGCATCGATGATATGACGGCAAAATGCACATACACCACAACGATAATCGCTGACAGCCGCTACACCAATCTCATCAGCAATGGTGACATTACCATTCCACGCCATCCGGTAGCAGACGGGCGTGACAGTATCACCTATGACAACAGTGTCACACCGATGGCCCCCTATCTCTTCTTCCTCGGTGTTGGTACGTACGAAACATTTGCCCGACCATTTGAATACCCGGACGGCACCACATTCACCCTCGAACTGCTGGGGCCGCCCGGAACAGACGCAGCCCTCGCTAAAAAAGCACTTCAAATACTTGCAGACAGCATTCTGTGGATCTATCTTTTTACCGGTGCAAAGTGGTATGCAACCCCTGAAACACGCTATGAGATGTACCGCCTGTCAGAGGAACGTGACCGCCTGACAGAGAATGAGGCACCTGAGGATGAGGTATGGGCCATCCGCTCCCTTCTTCTGGAGTTGAATGGCATGATCACTCCCGGATACCAATATACCGGCACCGTCTACCGTGAAATCGGGATGCAGAATTCCGATTTTGGCGGCATGGAGAATGTGGGCAATACCACCATCACCACCAACCGCCTCCTCGCGTTTCCGGATGCCACCGATGGCGCATTTGAATACCTGATGCGGGTAAAGGTGCATGAGTTCTACCATAACCTGAATGGATCAGAAGTGACTGGCATCAGCCCCTTTGAGATCTGGCTGAATGAGGCGGTGACCGTTCATATCGAAAATGCCTACCATGCCTTCCATTTTGGTGAAGATTATACCCGCCTTGAGACCATTCTCACGCTCCTCTCACCTGCGGGCGGCACGCTCTTTTTGGACGGCGGGGCAGGCGCCCTGCCGATTGAACCCGAGGGATTTAATGATCCGAATGAACTGATCACCGGTGTCACCTATGTCAAGGCGCCGGAATTCGTCCGGATGATTGAGACCCTGACAGGCAAAGAAGCATTTGCAGAAGGGCTTGCCCGGTACCATACCCGGTACCAGCACAAAAACGCGTCCCGGGATGACTGGATACATGCAATTGAGGAGGCATCCGGCCAGAATTTTACCGATTTCGCAGAAAAATGGCTGACGCAGACCGGCTACCCGGTCATAGCTGTTACAGACCGGTATGATGCAGCAAAACGCGAACTGACGCTCTCATTTCACAAGACAAAACGACCGGACAAAAAGGAATGGGAGATGCCGGTCAACTACGCTGTGTTCAGTCATTCCGGAGAGAAGACGGCATCCGGCTGTTTCCGGATGAATACACCGGACCACACCATTGTCATTCCGGAACAGGATGTACCCGGCTTCGTCTCCCTGAACCGCGGGGCTGCCTTTTATGGCAGGCTTCGGTATAATCCCGGGACAGATGCACTCTGTCTTCAGGCAAAACTCGATGATGACATCACCAGCCGGTTTCAGGCATTCACCCACCTCTGTGAGACAGAAATAGTCCGCCTGATGGAAGACACCGAAGCACCAGTCAGCATCACTCTCACCGACCTTGTTGCAGACCTCTTCTCTGACGAAAAACTTCTTTCAGAGGCAGGCGGACTCTTTCTGACCATCTTTGATGCCGTGGGAGACGAACGTTACGCACACCAGTATGCTGACCTCTATCAGGCACGCAGACGACTGATAAAAGCTGCGGCAGAACGGCACTTTCCCCTCATATCGGATATTTACACCACATATACAAAAGATACCCGCTGTCCTGACGGTATTGCAGGAGATGTCGCCCGTCTGAAGCGGCGGCAGGTAAAAAACACTGCGCTCCTCTTCCTCGCAGCTATGGACACACCGGACGTGCACGCCAAACTCATCCGCCAGTACAGGGAAGGGACAACGGCAACAGACAGGGTCACAGCATTTGGGCACATTGTGAACAGCAGCTGTTCTGAGCGTGAATCCATTATCCGCGACTGTTACGATAGATCACGGAACAATCCCGTTGCATGGGAGACATATCTGGGGTCCCTTGCAGGCATTGCATCGGCAACAGATATCAGATTCATCCGTGATGCAGCAAAATCAGACAGTTTCAATCTTGAGATGGCCAATGACCAGCGGGCACTCTTCGGCAGGTTTGCCCAGAACAAAAAAATATCACTGGAGACTCAGGAGGGAAGGGCTCTCCTCGAAGAAATTCTCCTCACGCTTGCACCGGTCAATGAGTATAGCACCGGCAACATGCTTGCCGTATTCGGCAACCTTGACCGGATGAAAAAAGAACACCAGGCACCGCTCATTGAAATTCTGCTGCGGGTGCTGGACGCAACGGATCCACAGAAGACACCCAGCGTTTATAACACAGCCCGAAGAATCCTTGCCGCATCACCCGCGGCCACAGCCGTGTGGGAGGCAGAAACCGGGAAACAGATTCCAAAAAAGTACACGTAATCCGGCCTGAACACCACTTTCAGGCACCAGATCCCCGGCATGTCTGGCAACTAATAAGTATTTCCCAAATGATAGGATGTGGTATGACGGATGAGATTTCTGTACGGATTCCGCTTGATGTGCCGGATTCGGCAAAGGCCACCTATATTGATAACTACCTGTTGGTCACCCGGTACTCGGGCAATCTGATGCTCTTTGCCGGTGACCAGAAGGTGGAGCACCTGAACGACGATTTCTATGGTGAAGGAATCGCAGCTGATGACGCTGACCCCGAACACCTCTTCAGAATTGCAGCGGAAGGCAGAATAGGTGTCTTTGCAACCCAGCTGGGCCTGATCGCTCAATACGGAATGGACTACCCGGATATTCCGTATCTCGTCAAGATGAACTCAAAGACGCATCTTGTCAAGACCGCCCAGAAAGATCCCTACAGTCCGCAGCTCTTTACTGTTCAGCAGGTAGTCGACCTGCGCGACCGCACCGGCCTTGATATTGCAGGCATCGGGTATACCATCTACCTGGGCAGTACAAAAGAGGCACGAATGCTGCGTGAAGCAGCCCAGCTCATTGCTGAGGCGCACGCACACGGTCTGTTGACCGTCCTCTGGATCTATCCACGGGGCGCTGCTGTCGGTGACGAGAAAGACCCGCATCTCATTGCAGGAGCAACCGGCGTCGCCGCAACACTGGGCAGTGACTTTGTAAAAGTCAATGCACCGAAAAAGGACGGGATTTCCTCTGCAGAGATGCTCAAAGAGGCAACAATGGCTGCCGGCAGAACAAAGGTCGTCTGTGCAGGCGGATCCAGTGTCTCAGCAGAAGTATTCCTAAAACAGCTTTACGACCAGCTTCACACCGGTGGAACCGCAGGGAATGCAACCGGGCGAAACATCCACCAGAGGCCTCTGGACGAAGCATTACGGATGTGCAATGCCATCTCTGCGCTCACCATTGATGGTGCCTCACCTGAAGAGGCAATGGCGATTTACCTCGGAACACAGGAATAATCACATCCTTTTTTTGGTGTCTTCATCAATGAAGAGACATTTTCAGACGCCCTGCAACTGCTGACCCGTTACCTGTTTTTGGGTAGCAAAAAAGAAAGAATTCCGGGGTGTTCCGTTTCCGCCATCGCAGGACATTTTTCAGCAGGAACCTCAGTCACAATAATTCCAGGCAGACGGGGCAGTGGTCTGAACCGTAGATGTCTGTCAGAAGGGATGCAGCGGTAACCCTGTCCACCAGTGCCTGACTGACAAAGAAATAATCAATCCGCCATCCGACATTCCGTTCCCGTGCCCGTGATTTCAAATCCCACCACGAATAATGCCCGCCACCCGTTTCAAACAGACGGAAGGTATCAGCAAAACCGGCACCGATAAGCCGGTCAATCCATGCACGCTCCTCCGGCAAAAAACCTGATACCTTTGCATTCTCCTTTGGGCGTGCAAGATCAAGTTCAGTATGGGCCGTATTTACGTCACCACAGATGAGGACATTTTTGCCGCTGTCCACCTGTGCGACCGCATCCCTGAGACAGGCTTCATAGAAATCCATTTTATAACCGAGGCGTTCTCCGGATGCCTTGCCGTTCGGGAAATAAATATTGTACAACAGAAATTCCGGATGTTCGGTGATTAAAATCCGGCCCTCATTTTCAAAACGGGAGCCAGCAAAGTCTGTCCTCACCGACAGCGCCTCCTCACGGGAGAATGTGGCAACGCCGCTGTAACCCTTCTTTTCTGCCCAGGAGAAATACGAGAAATACCCGTCCGGGTGACGCATTCTGCCGGTCAGCTGATCCGGATGCGCCTTTGTCTCCTGCAGGCAGAAGACATCCGGCTGTTCACGGGTGAATATCTCCTGCAGGTTTCCTTTCCGTGCCACTGCCCGAATACCATTCACATTCCACGAAATGATCTTCATTCTTATTTTTCCTCCTGCATATCAGATGGTATTTTCATTCTCTCTCATATGCCGTGCACATCTGTCACCGGAGCAGCCCCGGGCACAGACCCTGTTATGACTTGACGAGCACGGTCTTTGAACGCAGGTAGGGGTCAAACGCACCTGACCCGTTCTCCCTCCCCGTCCCGCTTGCTTTCATACCCCCGAACGGCACATCCGGGGGAAGCCGCAGGTGCTGGTTTATCCAGACAATGCCTGCATCAAGCTGTGATGAGGCGCTCATTGCAGTTTTAATATCATGGGTCCAGACTGAAGCACCCAGACCATAGCGCGTACTGTTTGCGATTCTGATGGCATCATCCAGACTATCAGAGGAGATGACCGGCAATACCGGACCGAATACTTCGGTGTTCAGGAGCACAGAGTCCTCCGGGAGATCAGCCACAATGGTCGGTTCATAGAAGAGGCCTTTCTCATAGTGTGCACCGTCCGGAATACCGCCGCCGCAGAGAAGGGTGCCCTCACCGGCAGAGAGGCAGGCATCCATCATCCGGCAGATGCCGTCACGTGCCGGTGCATTATTCAGGGGACCCATCCCAACACCCGGACGGCTGCCGTCTCCCACCGCAATACCTGCTGTCTTCTCACAGAGCATACGGGTAAACTGCTCTTTGACGGATGCATCAACAATAACCCGTTTGACTGCCGTGCAGGTCTGGCCGCAGTTATAGAACCGGCCGGCAACAGCACCGGCCGCTGCCGCATGAAGATCGGCATCACGGCAGACGATCATCGCGTCACTGCCTCCCAGTTCCAGGGTTAACGGCACACCGTTTCTCCCAGCAGCCTGTGATACCTCACCTCCGGTCTTCGTGTCGCCCGTAAACGAGAGATGACCCAGAGAGGGCGTAGCTGCAAGGGCAGCACCAGCGGTATCTCCGCTACCCGTCACCACCTGAAGCAGCCCTGCAGGAAGGCCGGCTGCCTGCAGGATGTCTGCAATCCGCATTGTTGTAAGTGGTGTGGAACTCGCCGGTTTCACCACGATGGGATTTCCCGCGACAAGTGCCGGGCATATCTTCCATGCAAAGATCAAAACGGGCATATTCCACGGGATAATTGCACCGCAGACGCCGACAGGTTCTTTGAGAACATAGGCAAGGCCGTACGACGAGAGCGGCAGACACTCACCCCTGATGGATCCGGAGACAGAATGATAATACTCAAGGACATTTGCACACCCCTGTATCTCGTTTCGTGCCTCGTGCAGCGGTTTGCCCTGTTCTGCTGTTAAAAGGGCAGCAAGTGTGTCCATCTGCGCCCGGATTGCCCCGGCACCAACACCCAGAATCTTCCCCCGCTCGCGGGGATCCCGCTTCACCCATCCGGCCTGCGCCGCCTCTGCTGCATCAACAGCAGCAGCCACTGCCGCTTTGCCCCCCGCAGGCGCCTCACCAACCAGACCTCCGGTGGCAGGATTTACCACCCGGATAGTCTCGCCCGAACCAGTGCCTCCACGAATATCTTCCTCTCTCATTTAAACCCCGGTCCTCTCCATAGTCTGAATATATACTGCCTGCTATTACTGCCTGCTCTGCAATAAAAAATACCCCGGAAACAGGGGAGCAATTCAGTTATTTAATAAACGTCCCTTCGGGTTCGGCATCAACGTCAAACTCATCCAGAAATGGCATCAGGCCTTTGATATACGGGATAACACGGGATCCGTCACGGCGTTCAGATACCTCAGTTATCGTAATCATCAGGGGAAATTCCTCGAGACGGGCGATAAATGACGGGTCTTCCTCAGAACCGAATTTTATGAAGGAATTCGCCAGGACAAACGGGCGATTGAACTCATCGTCCCCGGCAAAATTTTTCAGGTCAGCTTCATAGGTAGAGGTTTCCGCGAGTTCCTTCTCAAAGTAGACCACCGCCTCAATCCCAAAGGCATCTGCAATCTCTCCCAGTTTCCGTACATCTGCCTTTCGTCCGACGGTTATCCCGAGAGTCTGCATCTTTTCTGCGACACTGTCCCCAACAATATCATTCCACGACTGCTTCTTCATTTGCAAATAATCTCCGTATGAACAGGTTAAACGGGATCCATACATGAAGATACCCTTCTGTGTTTTTCTATTCAAAAAGGCTTAAAAGCCTCAACACATATTGGGAATAATACAAGGAAGTGAGTAAAAATGCCCGAATTTGGATCACCATTCTCAGGAATGAAAGCTGACAGGAAACTGACCGACGAAGAACTCATCCGTGCGATACGCTTCATGGTTTCTGCGGAGTATGAGGCTATCCAGCTTTATGTCCAGCTTGCAGAGTCAACAGACAACAAACTTGCACAGGAAGTGCTCCGCGACATCGCAGACGAAGAGAAAGTGCATGCAGGGGAGTTCCTCCGCCTGCTCCATCAGCTGGCGCCCGATGAGGAGTCCTTCTACAAAGAGGGATACAAAGAAGTCGAAGAAGAGATTGAAAAACAGAAATAATCCATTTTATTCTGTTTTCCCATTTCCTTTCTGGTTTATTTTACTGTTCAGGAAGGTCTTCAAACCGCCCGACAGACATTTCAGGATATTCCGGGCTCACATCAGAGCCAATGAACCGCCGTCCGTGGGAGACCGCAGCAATGCCTGTGGTCGAACTGCCGGTAAAAGGATCCACCACCAGATCACCGGGTTTTGTCGCAGCAAGGATAATCCGATTCAGGAGGGCGAGCGGTTTTTGTGTAGGATGTTTCCCGTGCGCCTTCTCTGCCTTACGCAGTGCAGGCACTGACCAGACAGAACGCATATGTTTCCCTTCGTTTTTGAGTGTATCCCCCTCATGCCAATCGCCCCCTTTCAGATCTTCATAATTGAATATATGACGAACGTCAGGCGATTTTCGTGCCCGGATAATCGTCTCATGGCTTGCCATAAAGTACCTCCCCGAGAGGTTCGGCGGTGCATTCGGCTTGAACCAGCAGATGTCATTCAGGAAATGAAATCCCGCACTCTGCAGGGCATACCCGCACGCATAGATGGAATGGCAGATCCCTGATACCCACAGAGTCCCTTCATCCTTCAACACACGCCGGCAGGCAGCAATCCAGTCCTTGTGGAAGGATAAATCATCTTCAAACCCGTTTGAAGCATCCCATTCACCCTTATCCCCACTCGCACCCGTCTCCCGCCTGGCAGGTAAACACACCGTTAGAGAGATTGTACGGCGGGTCGGCAAAGATCATATCCACCGATGATGCAGGCATACTCCGCAGAAGAATTCTGCAGTCAGTGCAGTACAGTGCAGCCCCCTCCCACTGATAATACGGTGAGAGCGGAGGAATATCCATATCTATAATAATCTTCTGCATACTGTCATAAAAACGTGCACAATCATGAGATGTCTGCTGAGAGGATCCCGGTCATCAGAATCTACCCGTCACCTTCACCCCTTCTATTAGTTTCGCAACGCTGATGTAGTTTATCGGGAATATGTACGGTGCTATGAATGAGTGCTATGCAGGCAATGTCCAGGATATGATGAAACTGATGGCGTCCACCATCTCATCAACTGCCGACTCACTCTCAAATGAGGGAGCCGGGCAGTTCATTGATGAACTCCTTAGTGCCAAACGGATTTATGTGATGGGGGCAGGCAGGTCAGGTCTTGTCGCCAAGGCATTTGCCATGCGGCTGATGCATCTCGGGATGCATTCCTATGTCGTCGGTGAGACAATCACCCCTGCCATGAAAGAGGGTGACACAATTGTGGCCTTCTCAGGGTCAGGGGAGACAAAGTCCATCGCTGAACTCTGTGAGACCGCCAAATCCATCGGCGGACGCCTTTGCCTGGTGACATCTAAAAAAGACTCACGCATCGGACGGATTGCAGACTGTGTTGCGGTAATTGAGAGCCACCGCGATGATGTCAAAGATGAATCAGCAGAATATGAAGTGAGACAGATGCGTGGGGAACACCGTTCCTTTGCACCGCTGGGAACCATATTTGAGACAACAGCGATGGTATTTTCCGACGCCATTGTGTCTTCGATTATGGAAATAACCCAGTGCGAGGAGAAGGACCTCAAGGGCAGACATGCAAACATAGAGTAGGTGAAGAGATTTGACCGCATATACAGGACGGATTTCACAGCGCGTACGGGATGTAGAGATGTCAGGCATCCGAAAATTTTTCCAGTCTGCATCACCCGATGCTATTAACCTCGGCATCGGTCAACCGGATTTTCCTACCCCGGAGCACATCAAAGAGGCAGGGATTGAGGCGATACGAAACAACCACACCGGTTACACTTTTAACTATGGTCTCCCCGAACTGCGCGAGGCAATATGCGGCAAACTCGCACGGGAGAACGGGATCTCCCACACCCCCGGTGAGGTTATCGTCACTGCCGGTGCCGGAGAGGCACTCTTTGTGGCAATCACGACTCTGGTCAGGGAAGGGGAACGGGTGCTCTTCCAGGACCCCGGATTTGTCTCGTATGAGGCATGCACGGTGCTTGCCGGCGGCAGACCGGAAGGAGTCCCCCTGACACCGGACCTTCGGCTTGATGTGGAAGCATGCAAGGAACAAATGGACGGTGCCCGCCTCTTTGTGCTCAACTCTCCGGGCAATCCGACAGGGACCGTGGAGGAGGAAGAGACCATTCGTGCCATTGTCGAGTACGGCAATGACCATGGCGTCACCATCATCTCAGATGAAGTCTACGAACACTTCGTCTACGACAAAACGCATTACAGCGCCGCCCGGTTTGGAGATGACGTCATCACTATCAATGCCACCAGTAAGACCTATTCCATGACCGGATGGCGCCTCGGGTTTATGGCAGGCCCGGGCGAGGTAATAGAAGAGGCCATCAAGGTGCACCAGAACTGCCAGACCTGTGCCACGTCCATCTCCCAGTATGCAGCACTTGCGGCATACACCGGCGACAATGCCTGCGTCACCGCGATGCGGGATGAATACCGCATACGGAGGGATCTGCTCTACCAGGGCCTCTTAGACTGCGGATTTACCTTCCCCAAACCGGATGGCGCATTCTATATGTTCGTCCCGATGGAGCCGGAGACATTCCGCGCCATCATCGATGCAGGCGTCGTCATCATCCCGGGTGACGCATTCGGAGAACGGTCTGCAGGATTCGCGAGGTTCAGTTATGCAGCCTCACGAAGCGATATAGCATCAGCACTCGAACGCATTCAGACAAAATAGGACAGTGAATAATATGGTAAAAGAACTCCTCAGAAAACTCTCAGATGCCCACGGACTCTCCAGTTATGAAGGTTCCATCCGTGAAATTATCCGGACCGAACTGGAAGGGCATGTGGATGAATTTACGGAAGACACTATGGGCAACCTCGTTGCCATCCGGCGTGGAGGTGACTTTAAGGTCATGGTGGCGTCCCACATGGACGAGATCGGCCTGATGGTGCAGTACATCGATGATGAAGGATTCATCCGGTTTGTTCCCATCGGCGGATGGTTTGGGCCGGTACTCTACACCCAGCGGGTCATCCTCCACGGAAAGAAGGGAGATGTGCCCGGTGTCATCGGGGCAAAACCACCGCACCTGCTCTCCCCTGAGGACCGGAAGAAAGAAGTGAAGATAGAAGATTTCTTCATCGATATCGGGGCCACGTCCGCTGAAGATGCCGCAAACCTGGGCATTGAAATCGGCACACCGGTCACCATTGACCGTGAGTTCACCGAACTTGCCAACAACCGGGTCACCGGCAAGGCGATGGACAACCGTGTCGGTGTCGCACTCCTGATCAAGGCACTCAAAGAGACCACAACCTCCCACACCATCTACGGTGTCTTCACGGTGCAGGAAGAACTCGGGTTGAAAGGAGCAAAGGTCAGTGCATTCACCCTTGACCCCGACTGCGCGATTGCAACCGACGTGACCATCCCCGGCGACCACCCCGGCGTCACCAAAAAAGAAGCAAGTCCTGTAATGGGAAAAGGGCCGGTCTTAGTCCTTGTGAGTGCACAGGGCCGTGGCCTGATGGCCAACTGGAAACTTGCCGACTGGCTCCGTGACGCCGCAGAAGAGGCAGGGATTCCCTACCAGCTGGAGGTCGGCACCGGCGGTAATACCGATGCCACCATCATCCACCTCGAGAGGGGCGGCATCCCGAGCATCCCTCTCTCTATTCCCGCACGCTACATCCACTCCCCGGTGGAGGTCGTTGACATCGGTGATGTTGAGGCTGGGATAAAACTCCTCCTCGCAGCCCTGAAACGGGACAGCCCGTTTGCCTGAGATATCCAAATCAGATTCCCTCTTTTTTCGTTCCCTCTCCGGATACGTCTTCATGCATTTCCGATATCTGACGAACACCGGTGTTGCCATGAAAATTGACTCTTCGCTGAACGGTATGGGTAAAAATCTCATACATTTTTTTGCAAACGTGTGAACACAATTGTAACATACACAAAATCTCCCGAAATCGGCGGAACAGGATGAACGAAACATTCCATACCTCCAGTATGACTCATCACGCATGGGGAGTGGGTCTGCAGGGAGGGTGCGACATGAAGCTGGATTATGGATTGCGTAAAGCTATCCCATCCTCTCGGGATAATCCTACCACAGCGTGCGTTTCTGGTAACGGAAGGGTGCGAAGCCTGTGGGACAATACGGCAACCTCGGAAAGCTCAATTCAGACAAGCCGTTAGGATAAGAAACTATGGAAAAGCTCAAGCTAAACTTCTGCCTGAAGGATCGTCACGGCCAACAAGTGAAATGAGATGACACACTTGAGCCAAAATGGCAAGGAATCAGGATACAATAACTCCTCCCGTATTGTATCGAAAGGACGAAGCATTCCCGGTCTACAGGAAGTTCCTAAGGTTTCATAATTATTCATAATCCGGAACATGGTAAGACCGATGCGTTCCTCATCTGAGGTAGGAAGCCGCGAGGCATACCAACGGCGCAGCGGTTAAAGGAACCACCAGAAAGCGAATGGTTGCTTGTAACGAGCGGCATAAGGGTTCAAACTTTGCCCTGACATGAAAGTGTGCAGACTTGGTGATAGCGCGACATGACAAAACTGAAAGTATACCTATGAACACAAGTGATTCAATTACACGTAACTGTGAGAACCTTGCGGACAGCTCCCGTCCAACCCAGTGGGAAAGTATCAACTGGAAAGAAGCGGAAGACAACGTCAATAGGCTACAGGTCAGAATTGCAAAAGCGACCAAAGAAGGAAAATGGAATCTGATTAAACGGCTCCAATTTCTGCTAACCCATTCATTCTACGCAAAAGCGTTAGCAGTACGAACCGTTACTCAAAACAAAGGGAAAAGAACAGCAGGCGTCGATGACGAAATCTGGTCTACACCAGGAGCCAAGATGAAAGCCGTCCTTTCCCTTACAGACAAAAGATACAAGGCAAAACCACTACGAAGAATTTTCATTCCAAAACCCGGAAAAATTACACAGCGACCCCTATCGATTCCGACCATGTATGACAGAACAATGCAGGCACTGTATGCTATGGCGCTAAGCCCGACAGCTGAAACTCTTGCAGACTCAATGTCATTTGGCTTTCGCAAATACCGCAGTACACATGATGCATATGTATATGCATTTGTAACCCTTCGGGACAAAAACTCTGCGAAATGGATACTGGAAGCCGATATTAAGGGCTGTTTTGATAATCTATCTCATGAATGGCTCATCGAACACATACCAATGGATAAATCAGTCCTAAAGCAATTTCTCAAAGCTGGCTTTATCTTTAACAGGCATTTGTTTCCCTCAGACAGAGGTACTCCCCAGGGTGGCATAATTTCACCATTACTCGCCAATATGGCGTTAGATGGTATTGAGGGCATGCTTGCAGAGGCCTTCTGGAAATGTCCCCGGGGAAAGATAAACAAACAAAGATGCAACACCAGAAAGGTTAGCCTTGCCCGATACGCAGACGATTTAATTATAACTGCAGATTCAGAAGAAACAGCCGCTTCAATAAAAGAAATGCTGATTGATTTTCTTAAACCAAGAGGTCTGGAACTATCAGAAGAGAAAACAAAGATTATTCACATTGATGAAGGATTCGATTTCCTTGGATGGAATTTCAGGAAATACAATGGAAAACTCCTTGCAAAACCATCTAAAGAGTCAATTAAACGACTGAATGAGAAAGTAGGCAAGCTGATAAGAAAAGCAACGGCATGGACACAGGATAATCTCATTCTAAAAATTAATCCGATAATTCAGGGATGGGCAAATTATCACCGACATGCCATATCAAAACAGATCTTCTCACGACAAGACCACATTCTCTGGAATCAGCTCTACAGATGGGCAAAAAGAAGGCATCCGGACAAGTCCATGAAATGGGTGAAAGACCGATATTGGCACCGGGATGGGAACAGAGACTGGATATTCGAGACGAAAAGCTCCAGACTCATTTCTCTGGCAGATACCCCTATTACCCGCTACCGAATGGCTGCACTCAACAGGAATCCATATCTGGATAAAGAATATTTTGAACAGAAAAATCAGAGAAACAACGGGGAAGATAAATTCCCACAAGTAACCCTTTTCCATTTTCCTATTTTTGAGCTACCCGATTCCGAAAGGGTATGAAACGCTCGAGCGTACTGCGATGAAAGTCGCACGGTGCGTTCTCTGAAGGGGGGAGGAAGGAAACTTCCTCTTCCTATTCGACGGGGCACCCCCTCCCTTGCTCTTCATCAGAAACAGGGGAGAATTTGAATTGCGAAGGACTGAATTGCACAGGACAGTGGCAGACATGAAAATGTATGAAACTCATATTTATGCACCCACACAGAATAGCAAAAAACCTGCACATTATACCCTGCAACTGTTGCCAAAGAATCAAACCATACATGCAGGACAGCAGGAAGGGAGACTCAATGCCGCCATCTCACCGGATTCATTTTCACCCCGCCCCCGCAGAGGGGTAATACCCTGCAGGCACCCAACCGGTAGCACAATGCATCATGACCTTGCACAGGCGTTCTCCCTGCCGGAAGGCTGTTTCTCTATCGTCATTGCATCATACGCCGGTCTTGTGCCCGCGGTCATGCAGACACTGCAGGAAGAGCGGCGGAAGATTCTGTATGTCAGCGGGAATTACCCTCCTGTCCTGACCGCAATTGACCGGCAGAACAGCCGGTTCAGCGTCCGGAGGGCCCTCACCGCCTACCAGTACCTTACCATCCTTGCCGAAGCCTATGAGTCATGCATCATCATCGAGCATGACCATTCAGTTTATACAGATGCACCGGAGGTTGCCGAAGCATTTGGCAGGCTTTGCAGGGAAAGAGCAGAGGGGGCAGCCGTACTCCTCATCGCCCGGAGATGGGACCCGTTCATTGAAGCGATGGCGCCCGCCGCACACTCCGTTGTGCAGATACAGGAGCATAAGAAGAATTCTGCCCCGGTGTGCAACAGACAGACGTGGCCTGCCGCAGTGCACGAGCAAAAAAAGAGGGCGAAGACAAAGACAGCGAAGACAAACAAGACAACGAATCCTGATACCGGCAGGCAGAGTGCACAACGGAACCTCTGGGACGGAGACTGGCAGTGACACCCGCATATCCATGGATATTTGACATCGTCCCCTCTCCCGGGAAAGTCACCCTCTGGGTGAAGACAGAGGGGTGTGCGGAGGCCATCACCCGCGAATTCCGGCCGCCGTTCTACTGTGCCCTTGATGATGAGACAGCCCACTGGGAGATGATTGACGCCCTCACCGAAGAGTATGGTGCATCCCCGTGCACATTCCGGACCATCTACGGGAGAGAGAAGGGCTACCGCATCTATGCACCACGGGATGTCGCAGAGGATATAGAACGCCAGACGCAGTTCCATGCCGCGCTCTATAATGTTGATCTGCGAAAAAGCCAGCTTTACTGCGCAGCAAAAGGCTGTATGCCCTGCAGTACCGGAACAGAGGGCCTGTTCTTTGCAGATATCACCCATCCCCTCACCACCGTCACCATACAACCTGCCGGGCGGCCGGAGACGGCACGCACCCTCACCGACGTACAGGTAACCGGCCGCCGCAGCTGTCACCTCCGCGGCAGTGAAACCGCTGTCGTCCACGACCTCTTCACCATCATCACCGATGAAGACCCTGACCTTCTGCTCTTCCACGGCATTGACCGGTGGGCAGAACGGGTTCTTGCTGCAGCAGAGAAAGCCGGCATCCCCTGTGCCCTTAGCAGGACCGGCCGCTATCGGAGGCTGCGGGAGCAGTCCTATACCAGTTACGGGCAGATGCGGCACCGTCCGCCGGCCCTCATCCCGGAGGGAAGAGTCTTAATCGATGCTGATGCGAGCTTTATGTACCGCACCGGCGGTCTTGCAGGAGTATTTCTGGCATCCCGCCTGTCCGGTATTCCGCCCAACCTGACCAGCCGGTTTACGCCGGGCACCATCATTTCCTCCTACGAATGTTGTGAGGCACTCAAACGGGGCATTGCTGTGCCATTCCGCAAAAATGACGCAGAAGCCACCCGCAACTGTTGGGATGTGCGGCTGGACGACCGCGGCGGCCTGATTCTTCAGCCGGTGCCGGGCCTGTACGGGTCAGCCGCCCAGATTGACTTCACGTCATTTTACCCGTCCATCATCGTGAACTACAACATATCCCCCGAGACACTGGCAGACCCCGAAAGGCCCGGGTTCCTGCCGTCGGTGATTGCCCCCCTGCTGGAATTCAGAATTGCGATGAAAGCGAAAAAACGCGAAGACCCACGGTACGCAGGGATGGACGCCGTTCTCAAATGGATGCTGGTCACCTGCTTCGGGTATACGGGATACAAAAATGCCCGGTTCGGACGAATTGAGATGCACGAGAAGATTACCGCAATCTCTGCAGAGATTCTCGGGTCGGTGAAAAAGATGGCAGAGGAGATGGGATACACGGTTCTGCACGGGATTGTCGACTGCCTCTGGGTGCAGGGCGGGGATGCCGCAGACTTAAAAAAGCGCATCGAAGAGGTGACCGGCATCCCTACAGAACAGGAAGACTACGACTGGCTCGTCTTTCTCCCGCAAAACGACGGCACCGGGTCATACACCAATTACTTCGGACGCCTCACAGACGGCACCATGAAACTCCGGGGTGTGATGACACAACGGCGGGACACACCTCCCTATGTCCGTACGATGCAGGAGGCCTGTTTCTCCCTGATGGCAGAGGCCGCCTCTCCGGATGAACTGGCAGGGTGTGAAGAGCGTGTGGCAGCACTCTACCGCACGTATCGTGAAAAAATGACAGACGCCCCGCCATCTTCGTTTGTGATACACCGCCGATTGAGCGGGACAGAATACAAAAATAACTCCATCTCTGCTGCGGTTGTCCGGATGTACCGTGCCGAAGGAATACCTCCGGAACCGGGAATGGACGTGGAATATCTGGTGCAGGACGCCCGGACGAAGACGGTTGTTCCCGGGTGGAAGGCAGAGAAACCGGATTACGCCTACTATGACACACTGCTGGAGAAGGCATGGAGAGAGGTGAGGTATCCGTTTCAGTGGCTAAAAAAGAGCATGAAATGAATGGTTCAGGCTCAATTCTTAATGAAAATGGGCTGACATTTTCAGGTTAAACGGGTATGAGACTTCAGTCTCGCACGCTTTGATGAGAAAAAAGACGTAGGTTCGATTGTAAAAAGGGGAGTTATTCGATCATCACATCCGAAACCGGCCAGGGGCCGCCATCATATCGGTTGTCGCTGTAGCCACCATCCGGAAGAGTGAGGGTGCCATAGACCATCTCCGGGTGCTCCAGACCGCTTATGACGAGCTTTGTGCGTGAGACCGTGTAGAGCACATCATCCATATACAGAGACCGCAGGACAGAGTCGGGGGCACCCCAGTAATACCCGGACTGTGGGTCTGCGTTGTGCGTCACGGTTCCTTTCAGGACAAAGCCTGTCTCCGGTGTCAGACCATAGACATAGGCTCCCTGCCAGTATTTTGTTGAGTAGGCATCATATGACTTCCCGGTCACCGGCACTTTCACGATTTCATGCACCGGAAGGACAAGAATACCCCGCGATGCATCAAAGAGAAACGCCTTGTGATCGTGCAGCGCTTCAGAGTCGGTGCCCGGAAGACCTATCTCCACTGTATCAACCTCGACGGGGTTATTCACGTCAGCAACATCGAAGAGTGTCATCTTCAGCCCGCCGGTAGTAAACCCGCCCCACTCATTTGCCACCGTCTCTTTGCCAATACCAATGATGTGCGTTGCATCATACGGGTGCAGATAATCAGAGTAGCCTGGCAGCTTCAGTTCGCCAAGAACTGCCGGCCTCTTCGGGTCTGAAAGGTCAATGACAAAGAACGGGTCCATCTGTTTGAAGGTGACCAGGTACAGTCTGTCCCCGATAAACCGGGCGGCATATATTCTCTCGTCCGGGGCAATATACTCCAGTTTTCCCATAATGGCAAGGTCGGGGCCAAGGACATAGACATTGTTGTACTGAACCCGCGTATCCCGTGTCCAGTCGTCAACCGTTGTGGCAACTCTGAGATTGCCCTTGTATTCGTCCAGGGAGAACTGATTCAGAAGGCGGCCGGGGAATGTACCGGTGGCTGCATAGGAAATGTCACCCTTCTCAACAGAGAACCGGTGTAACACAGATTGTTCACGGGTATCTGCAGGTGGCTCGTTAAACCCGCCCCATACCCCCCGGGAATATGGCTGCCACTCGTAAGCGATGTATATATTATCTTCTGATACGTAGAGCGTGGTCCCGTATCCCAGCAGGAATGATTCTGTGTCCGTGACCGTCCCGTCACGGATATCAAAAGATGTGACGGTGGTAAACTGCCAGGAGTATCCCACCATATCCGGTACAGAGACCGGAGGTTGTGCAATGAGCGTGTCACCGTCACGCACCTCCGGCATCTGCAGATAATCCCCATAGCGTGAGAGCGATTCACGGGTAAAGAGGAAAACATCCGTTCCCTTCATCCGACCGTCAGAATACGTGCCACTCACCGTCAGATCCCGGACAATTTTTGGTTCTTTCCGGTCACTGACATCATACACGTACACATGCGTCACATCCCGTGTGTACGGGACGGGTGCCGCACTCCCTTCTGGCTGGATAAAAGCAGTTTCACGGACCGATGAAAAGACCGCAAGCCGGTCTTTCGAGAGAAACAGATTTGAGGGGGTGCCGGTGAGTGGTGTATCAGAGACAATGCCCGCACCAAGAGGCGGATAGGCATCCACAATCACCAGCCGGCCACCGCTGACAAGATAGATGTATTTGCCGTCATTTTTGATGAAATCGGCTTCATCAACGCCTGATACCTGGACATTCGTGGATGAATACTCATCTGCCTCTCCTGACCCTGATGACTCCCCTTTCAGTGCCTGCGGGAGCTGAGCCGGAACCGGTGCCGGCGGCATTGCACTGTCCATAGCCGCTTCCTCAGAAACAACACGAACATTGCCATCCATGCCCATAAATCCGGTCGTATACCCGTTGTCCGCCTGTGGCATGTTGTCCAGGTATGCAGAAAGTGCCGAGGCCGAAGTAAATACCTGTATCCCGGATATATTCTCTGTTTCAGAAGGTTGTTCTGCAAGAATACCCGCACCAACAATGAGACAGATAATCACAATGCCGGCACCCAGAAGTCCCCGAATTACGTTTTGATTCATTTTATCACCACATTCCCGTTATCCTTTAATGTGCTTCTATTGGAGAATGGATGATAATTAAGTATCTTTGACTTCGAATATTTTTGAACATATAATGGAAAAACAAAAAACGCTCTGACTCATGGGGGGGTTACAAAGAAATGCCCGCCGTCTTTTCAGACATTACACTTCAAGTTCAAAAATCTCTGCATCAGGAGCGTTTTTTCGAATACTCGCAATACCTTTCATACATGACGCTTTGGAGGAATATCCCTGGCCAATTGCAATGGTCTGCCCATTTGCTGCCTTCAGACGGAACCGGTATTCCCCGGAGCGGTCCTTATAAATTTCAAATTTCCCATGAGGCATGTAACCACAACCCACATATGAAATACCACTATAAATAAGTATGCCAGCACATGCCCTACCACAGTAGCATGCATCTTTTTTTCAGATGAATTATCAGTTGAATGATAATAAGAAGGCTACCAAAAACGCTGGAGGAAAATACTGGATCCCCTTCATCAGCCATCACCACAATAGCAGCCATGAACGTCCAAATTCCCACATTTAGCTATTATTATACGAATAAACACCTCACCATGACAGCAGTATCAGTACAGAGATGAGATTATCATAAGGGGAAATGTGAGGGTCCAAAAGATCTCCAGATGTCCGCATCACCCAGCGTGAATGATTCAGATATACTATATAAATATTTGTATTATCTGAAATACTGCAAGAGGAATTCATTCATTCCCGGGAACCTTATCGTCATGAATCTGATATCAGAATCATTTGTTGCGGCCCGTATCAGATGGAGCACCACATCATACCATCACAGATATACGGAGCTTCAGCTGCCCCATCTCCGGTATGATGTCCCGCTCCCTCTTACCGGTCTGATTACCATTTGGGTATTTTTTTCGTGCCGCCGTTCCCGATCCCCCATATGCTCAGATACAATCATCCAGTACCCAGAGACCATAAAGATTATCTGGATGCCGCCAATTATATGACGCATGAAAAAATCCATCAGCGCTATGCCTCTTCTCTACCCCAACCCCGTGCTTCTCATCTGTACATATGGAAATGATGGGCGGCCGGACGCAATGGCTGCATCATGGGGCGGAATCTGCTGTTCTGAACCTCCCTGCATCTCACTTGGAATACAAAAGACACGATATACCTGGGAAAACATCAAAGATCGGGGCGAATTTATGGTCTGCATTCCATCTGAATCCCTCGTCGAAGAGACAGATTATTTCGGCATAGCCTCAGGGAGAAATCTGGATAAATTTGCAAAAACCGGCCTGACACCGGTACCGAGCGATGTCATTGAAGCCCCTTACATTGAAGAATGCCCGATTGCAATTGCCTGCAGGGCACGCAACCTGATGCCCCTCGGTTCGCACACACTCATTGTCGGTGAAATTCTCTCGATACTTGCAGATGAGAAGGTATGCGGAAAAGATGACATGCCGGATATCGAGTTAATCAGGCCGCTTCTGTACGATTCACAGAAGAAGACATATTATACCATCGGGAAACCGGCAGGCAGGGCCTTCTCATCCGGGATGAAGTTCGGGGGGAATGTGTATGAACCCTAAACAGGCACCACACACATAATCATATGTGGCAGCATCCCGTTTCATGATGAAGCAGACGCACATAGCAGCATCCGGAGGTGAACCGAAAAACGTCCGGACGAAGAAAATTGAATGAAAATCAGTGGATTATTACGCAGAATGCCTGCCGGATGAATACCAATGCAGCTGTGTTTTTGTACATTTCTTTTTTGGCAGGATGAATAAGAAAAATACACAGGAATGATATGACTTTATAGCTATTCTTACGCATAATATAAAAGCAGAATATTTCATTCAGGATATACAGGAGAACAATCATGGGAAAGGGAACAGTAATTCTTGCATTTTCCGGAGGCCTCGACACATCAATCTGCGTACCCCTCCTCAAAGAGCAGTATGGATTTGACACCGTCGTTACCGTTGCAGTCGATGTGGGTCAGCCGGAAAAGGACATCCGGATGGCAACCGAGAAAGGTGAACTCATTGCAGACAAGCACTACACCATAGACATCAAAGAGCGGTTTGTCACAGAACAGCTCTTCCCGTCAATCAAGGCAAACGGTTCATATGAAGGGTACCCAATGGGAACGGCCCTTGCACGCCCGCTTATCGCCGAAGAAATCGTAAAAATCGCCCGGGTGGAAGAGGCAACCACGGTTTCCCACGGCTGTACCGGGAAAGGCAATGACCAGCTGCGATTTGACTTTGTCTTCCGCAAGGAAGGTCTTGATATCATCGCACCGATGCGTGAGATGAACCTGACACGTGAGTGGGAGATGGAATACGCTGAAAAGCACGGCATTCCGGTACCCGTCGTAAAGGATAAACCGTACTCTGTTGATGAGAACTGCTGGAGCAGGTCCATTGAGGGCGGACAGCTGGAAGACCCCACATTCCATCCCCCCGAAGATATCTATGCATGGACGGTATCAGCCTCTGCAGCACCTGATGAACCACGCGAACTGGTGATTGGGTTTGAGAACGGTGTGCCGGTCTCCCTGGACGGTGAACGCCTCGGCGGATATGCACTCATCAGGAAACTGAATGAGATTGCAGGTGCCTGCGGCGTCGGTAGAAATGACATGATCGAAGACCGGATTTTAGGCCTCAAAGCCCGTGAAATCTATGAACACCCGGCAGCAACCGTGCTTCTGAAAGCACATGCTGACCTTGAACGTCTGGTCCTTACCCGGCAGGAACTGGCTTTCAAGTCCATTGTGGATGACAAATGGTCAGAACTGGGATACATGGGTCTTGTGGAGGAGCCACTCTTCAAAGCACTCTCCGCCTTTGTTGACAAAACACAGGAACGGGTCACCGGCACCGTTGATGTTGTGCTTTATAAAGGCAGTGTAACAGTTGCCGGAAGGAGCGCAAAGGAAGCCATCTATTCTGATGATCTCGTATCCTTTGAGAGTACGACAATCGACCAGAATGATGCAGTAGGCTTCTCTGCCTACTATGGTTTCCAGGCCAGATTAGTCGCACAACTCAGAAAATAACCAAAATCTTCTTTTTTTTCGCACCGAACCACCTGTCACCCGATGGTATCGATAAATATAATATCAGATAACCGGAAACGGTCTATTATGTGTGCCTTTTTCGACCGGTTTAAAAAAACAACCCTTAATATTGTTGAGAGTCCCCCTCCGCCGGTGTCGGGACAGGGTGCCGGACTTCAGAAACCGGAATATCGTGTGAAGCCATATTTTATCGTTGCATCTGTTGAAATGGGAAATACCACTACCAAATGTATCCTGACCGGCACAAACCTGGAGACCGGGCGTTCTTATATTATTCATAAAACGGTATCAATGAGCCGTGACGTCCGACTGCCCAGACCCGGCGAAGAGGTATTTGGTACGACACTTGTAGGTACTCCTATCACAAAGGAATCTGTCGCAGAACTCGTCAGAGA
>CAVXFW010000006.1:0-98929 GCA_963761105.1 uncultured Methanomicrobiaceae archaeon
GAGGAGCGTGAGCCTTCGAAAAAATAATTTTTCGCTGCGCATGCCGGTAATGAAATGAGTGATTATTTTGTATATCCGGTTCTGTAAAATAACATGAGTGCCTGGGAAGGATATTTCCCTCCGGGTGTTTCGTTAATGTAAAGAGAATTCTGGTTTTGCAAATGATATACTTTGGAGCCTGAGCGCTCGTAAATTATTCTTTGCTGTACATGTAACTATTGAAAATTTGATTTGTGCCTGTTTATACAAAAAAAGAGAGAGCGGAAGTGCTCGTGAATATATTTCGCAGCACGATCCCGGAATGAAAGCCATGTTTTTTGAAACCAGATGTACAATAAGGGAGAAATCTTCGTCTTTATCTGTCGGTGCCACGGCATTTCGGGAGAGAGGTGTAGTCTGTTTTCAGGTGTTTTCCTGACATTCATTATTCGGTACAGCCACTGAATTTTCTGGATGGAAATTGAATTGATAACAAGGTCTTTTTGTTCTTATTTTTTATTTTAAGGGCAGTATGCGTTCTTAAATTATGTGTCAACCACAAAAATATATATGGGGGACAGCCAATACCATTGGTGAAGATTACGATGAAAGATCATTGTCACCGTGAAATACCAAAAACGATGAGTACCCAGCATCCGGATAATGTTAACATACCATTTTTCTCCTATTCTTCACTTATGGGCGGGGAAGACGAGGTGCTAGAGGCATATTATGCCTATTCTCATCTGAACTGCAGGGAACAAATGTGGGACTGCGAGGGAAAAGAGGTTGACAATTTTGTCGTAAAAAAACTGCTTTCCCGGTATGAGTCATACTTTTTACAAAACCAGCTTGGGAAAGACATTTTTTTAACCTTACGACTGCCTAACCCCGAAGTTGAAAAGGCTGAAGCGAAAATTCTCCTTGAAACGCTTGAGAGTATTCCCCGTTCGTTTGATTTGGCACGGCTTTTTTACAAAAATGAAACGGCGCCCATTTTTGAAGTCATACTCCCGATGACTACTTCATATGCTTCAATTGACAATATTTACCAGTATTACTGTGATTATGTAATCGGAAAACAGCATGCCAGACTTGGAGGGCGGGATATTACCATCGCGGACTGGATTGGTGAATTCAAACCTGAGAAAATTGATGTAATTCCACTCTTTGAGAATAGAGAAGGAATGCTGAAATCCGGTGAAATTGTTGAACGATACATTGAAAATAAGAATCTTGATTACCAGAGAGTATTTTTTGCACGTTCTGATCCTGCAATAAATTATGGAAACATCGGTGCAGTAATTCTGAATAAAATTGCTCTGATGCAGATGGGAATATTATCGGAAACGTCCGGAATTCCCATATATCCGATAATTGGTGTAGGTTCGGCACCTTTCAGGGGGAACCTGAGGCCGGATAATGTCGAGCGGGTTATAACAGAATATCCCGGAGTTCATACATTCACAATACAGTCTGCATTTAAATACGATTATTCCCCGGATCTGGTCCGTGAGGGAATCCGAAAACTTGAGGAGAGAGAAGTCGGCACCTCGCAAATGGTCGATACTGAAAAGTGCCTGTCTCTTTTTGATACGTGCTCGGCAGAATACCATAAAAGGCTGACTGAGCTTTCACCGGTAATTAATAAAGTGGCAGAATTCATTCCGGAAAGACGACGCAGAAAGCTGCATATCGGCCTATTTGGGTATTCGAGAAATCACGGGGGGCTCAATCTTCCCCGTGCCATAACCTTCACCGCTGCCTGCTATTCCGTGGGTGTCCCACCCGAAATTCTGGGGATATCTGCACTCTCTGACAAAGAGTACGATTATCTGAAAGAAATATATCTGAATTTTACAGAGGATCTTACCGAGGCGCTGAGGTATCTGAATCCTGATTCCCCCTATCTTCCAAAAGAGGATTTTGAATATGCACAAGGTATACTCGGCGACTTTGAGATAGATAGTGAGCATAAGGATGCAACGGATACAATTATACGGAATATTTCGGAAAATAAGCTGCATGATTCGAAAACAGATATTCTCAGAGCTGCAGAAAGAAGGAAATTTCTGGGATAATTATTATCTTTTTTGCATTTTGCCCCCTCCCATCCGGATTTGTCACACTGACCACTTTAAAAAATCATTTTTTTCTCTCTTTTCTGGCGACAGTAAGTGCCACCACTGTCAGAAGTACATAGTAATGGCACCGGATTTCGATGATTTGCAAAAGTATGCCAAAGAAATTTCCTAATCCGGATGCATACATTCCCTCTCCAATAATATGAACATCATTTTCCCCGCAGGGATACCGGCGGTGTGAGAGGAAAAGATGTTTCAGGTGAGCTGTTGAAGAGACGGAATTCATCCCACCATTCGATCAGGTTCAGGAGTTTCGTATGATATTCTGATAATTTTTGATTCCTGGCATAGAAATTATTTTGTACGACGGTGCCAATGATACACGCAGGGATTGTATGATGCAAAAAAAAGATTATCTTTCATATGGTAGTGCAGGCAGCCGCCGGTACCGTTCATATACCATGAATTCCCTGGATGCTGTTCTCACACCGGGCACTCCGACAAATCGTTTAGCCACTGCTGCATTGGCTATAGCAGCATGGCACTACAGACGCCGCCTGATGTTACTCTCTATGGCATATACGATACTTATGCAGGAGAGACAACGAAGAATATGAAATACACCCGGGTGATGGAGTATACACATCCGGAAAACACTTTTGACAGAAATAATATTTCCAGGTTAGAAAAAAAGGGAAGATTAGAATATGTTGTAGATCTGATCGGAGCCGGTGTCTGAAAGACGCTTGCGCTCAGCAGGTTCTTCAACAAGTGCAAGGACCGGAAGATCCATGTTCACGCCAGGTACGAATCCGAACATCTTCTCCATCTCGACCTGCAGGGAATGCATGAAGAGTGAATTCGGGATGTCCATAGCACAGAGTTCTTCGCACTGTCCGCAGTTCACACAGGAATCGGAGATGTGGCTGAACCTGATGAGGTGGAACATGAAGGGCGGTGGAACCTGTCCGGGAGTAACCAGGTGTGGTTTCCGGGTGGAACAATCGACACAGTAGCAGATTGGACAGTTCTCAATACACTGGTAGCATTTGATACAGCGTGAAGTCTCGTCCATGATGAATTTCAGGCGGTCTTCGCTCTCACCAAGTGCACCAAACTGTTCTGCACGGTGTTTGTCAGCGAGCTTGAACATTGCATTCTCGACTTTGCCGCGAATCTCAATGCCCTTGGGGATTGGTGCTGCAGTTTCGATTGCGCCTGCTTTAACTGCGCCCTCGAGAAGTGCTGCTCCCTTGTCGCTGCATACTTCAACGAAGGTTGCCTTGCCTGCTTTTTCACCAATGACTCCCCAGTTTCCGCATGCGAGATCGCATTGGCGGGGAACCTTTGTTTTACAGCGCTGGCAGTTTGCACGACGTCCGTATCCATCTTCCTCGAGTTCGTCGATAGAGATGCCCTTGTGCTCATGGTTCTTATCAACAACAATGAACTGGCCTTTGTCAATCTCTTCTTTGACAATGGAGTCAGGGTCCATCTCGAACTTGTCTGCAATCATTTTCCGTGCCAGAACCGGGGAGACGGATCCACCACAGTTGAGACCGATCATGATGATATTGTCAAGGTTGATCTGTTTTCTCTTTGCAAGCTCGTACATTGCCTTTGCGTCGCACCCCTTGAGTGTGACTGCAATTTTCTCGTTCTTTGCCCCGTCAAGATATTTTTTGATGAGTTTCGGGAGAAGGAGTGTACCACAGTGGAGTGAACCTGCTGTGTCTGCGAGCTCAGCCGGGTCTCTGATGAGGACAGGGGTTGCATCGTAGATGTCGTATCCCTTCTTCACCGTAAGGACTGCATCGACCATGCCGCTTTCAAGAGCGTACTTGAGAAGTGCTGTGACTGCACCGCCACATTCTCCTTTCTCAAGGATTGCTGCATCACTTGCAGATGCATATACCATATCGCCTTTAGCTACCATTTTCAGGCCTCCTGAATTTTCTCAACCTTCACTGAACAGGCCTTAAACTCCGGAATCTTAGCGATTGGGTCAAGAGCGTTGTTGGTCAGGAAATTTGCTGCACATTCTGCAAAGTGGAACGGCATGAACATGACACCTTTCATGATGTCAGGGGTGACCTTTGCAGGGACCTCGATTTCACCACGGCGGGAGATTGCTTTGATCATCTCTTTGTCTTTGATGCCAAGTGCTGCTGCGTCTTCAGGATTGATTTCAATCCATCCGGTCGGAACTTCATTTGCAAGAGTGTCTGAACGACGGGTCATGCTACCAGTGTGCCAGTGCCAGATACAGCGGCCGGTGGTAAGGATGAACGGATATTCTTCGTCAGGTACTTCTGCAGGAGGTTTCCACTCGATTGCGTGCATGATACCCATACCATCGGGGTGGGAGCACTTTCCTATGTGGAGAATGGGTGTGCCGGGGTGCTCTTCTGTGGGGCATGGCCAGTGAAGTGCCTCAGGTTTGTTGAGACGGTCGTAGGTCATTCCTGCATAGGATGGGGTCAGTGAGCGCATCTCGTTGAAGACGTCTTCTGTTGTTTCCCATGCAAACTGGTCTGCATAGCCCATTGCTGCTGCAACGTCTGCGATTATTTTCCAGTCGAGTTTTGCCTGGCCTGGTGGTTCCTGTGCCTTTCTCCACATCTGAACACGGCGTTCGGTGCTGGTCTGTGTTCCATCCTTCTCTGCGTAGCAGGTGGCGGGAAGTACAACATCAGCGTGCTGTGCAGTCTCAGTCAGGAAGATATCCTGGACAACGAGGAACTCAAGGTTCTCGAATGCATGTTCGACGTGGTGAATGTCAGGGTCTGAGAGGAACGGGTTCTCTCCCATGATGTACATTGCCTTGAGTTCACCAGGCTTGTCGGTTAAGACATCCATCATAACGGTTACTTCGTATCCGTTCTGAGCTGGAGCGATACCGTCAGGGAATGCCCATGCGTCTTCGAATTTCTTGTGTGCGACGGGGTCAATGACCTTCTGATATGCGGTGAACACAACAGGGAGTGCTCCCATATCACAGGCGCCCTGCACATTGTTCTGTCCACGAAGTGCGTTCACACCGCCTCCACGCTTGCCGATGTTACCGGTGAGCATCTGGAGGTTTGCAGTGGACTTCACGTTGTCTACACCAACGGTGTGCTGGGTGATACCCATTGAGTAGAGAAGTGTACTGGATTCAGCGGTTCCGATCCATTCTGCTGCGGTTCTGAGTTGTTCTGCAGGGATTCCTGAGAGTGTCTCGACATTCTCCGGCAGGTAGGCGTCCTGGAGAACGGTTGCCTTGAGTTCATCATAGCCCTTGGCACGGTTCTGAACCCATTCTTTGTCTTCCCAGCCGTTTCTTATGATCTCTCCCATGATACAGTTCAGGATTGCGACATCAGAGCCTGATCTGAACTGCATAAAGAGGTCAGCCTGCTTTCCGGTACAGGTTAAACGCGGGTCAGCGTAGATGAGTTTTGCGCCGTTCATCTTTGCCTGCATTACTCTGCGGCCGATAAGCGGGTGCTGCTCAAATGTGTTGGACCCAATTATAAAGACACACTTTGACTCTGCAATGTCCCCAATAGAGTTGGTCATTGCACCGGAGCCGAATGATGCAGCAAGACCTGCTACCGTTGAAGCGTGGCAGAGACGTGCACAGTGGTCGATGTGGCGTGTTTTTAATGCACCACGTGCGAATTTCATCAGAGCGTAGTTGTCTTCGTTAGAAGTACGTGCTGATGAGAGTACTGCGCATTCCTCAGCTGTGTAGCTTTTGAATTTCTCTGCGATGAGGGCGTTTGCCTCCTCCCATGTTGCCTCCACAAACTTGCCGTCCTTTTTGATGAGCGGCGTGGTAAGGCGGTCCTCTCTGTTCACAAACTCGTGAGCATAGGTGCCCTTCGGACACATTTTGCCTTCATTGACGGGGGAGCGATGATACGGAGCGGTATCAACGACTTTGCCGTCTTTGACCACGAGATTAAATGAACAGCCTGTCCCACAGTATGGGCAGGTTGTCTGAACGTATTTCATGTCCATTATCATTACCTCGAACATGTTCATTTTTATACTCACAGCATATAAATGTAATCTAAAACTTTGTGATTATTGGTGGAATTGGGTTTATATGCTGTTTGTTATGGAAATAGGCGGTTATTTATTGTTAATTAATTTCACTGCATGTTAACCTGTGGATATTTACTTTGTTACATATTCTCATGCAGGAGCGCAGATCCTCCCGGTGTGTTGCTGGGTGCTGCCCCATGTGTATCCGGAAAAAAAGGTATATGATTCACTGGAAAAATGGGAAAAAAAAGGGTAGCATCCTTTCGTCTTTCGCTCTTAGGTGTAGCTCACTTTCTCGCTGTATCTTTTCTCAAGACGGACTACAATAATGGTGATGGTAATTGCAAAAAGAATCTGCATGACTGGTCCTGTGGTGAATTCGCTCCACGGGTTGAAGATGATAATTGCAAAGAGCGGCACTAAGAGAGATACCAGATCTTTTTTAGGTTTCAGGTAGGCGATGGCGCAGAGGATGAAAGAACTGATCAGACATCCTCCTATTCCGACAGAATTAACCTGTGATAGTATGCCGATACCAATTCCCGCAAAGGCAATGATGGGAACGGATGCCCAGGCATATTTGGGCAGTTCCGGTAATGATGAAATCTTGTCTGTCATAGCAATCTCCTGTATAAATATTATAGAAAATGATTTGCTGTTTCGGTAATTAAGAAGGATGGGTTTACCTTTTTACCAGGGTTTTGTCCTGTCCCTATTGAATGAAATGTGAAAATTGTTTCCCAACAGGAGTTGGTTTTAGGTTTTTTTGTTCGGTTTCGCGTCTGTTCTCTTGCGGATGGAAACAGCGTTTATCACCGGATCACCGACGACTACATACCGCTTGATTACCTGGCCAAGAATTACAACAACATCGCCTTTCTTTATGTTCTCTTTTGGTGTCGTGAACATCTTCACTGACATTTCTCCGCTTTTGTCAGCCACGAGATACTGCGGACGGTTGAGTGACTTAAAGAGGGTACGTTCGACAACGCCTTCAACCCTTACAATCTTGCCTATGTCATTTGGGCGGATGGTAGCAAGCCTGACTGGCACTGCTTCTGCTTCGTAATAAGGTATCAGATCATCATACTGGCTCTGGCTCATATAGTTCAGTGCTGATGGAATCACGAGGAGCATTACAAGAATAGGAACAGCCCAGATAAGAAATCCATAATCCCCCGTGAGGATGACATATGCGATTAAAATAAGGGTAAGGGTTGTTACAAGTCCAATCTGAACGATTGAAACCCTTACCGTTGTTCCTTTGATTTTCATTATTTAGATTCTGCAAGGATGTCTTTCTTGAATGAGATCCAGTAAAGAAGACCGACAAAGACAAGACCACCAACAATGTTACCGATGGTGACGACGATGATGTTGTTCGTCCACATGGTGACCCAGGAGAGGTTGGCGAGGTTTGCGCCGAGGCCTGCTGCCTGGTCTGCTGTCAGGTATGGCATGGTAAGGAGACCTGCGGGAATGAAGTACATGTTTGCGACACAGTGCTCGAATCCGGAGGCAACGAAAGCCATGATTGGGAACCAGATACCGACAATCTTACCGATTGCGTCATCTGCACAGATACCGAGAAGAATTGCAAGGTTAACAAGCCAGTTACAACAGATAGCTTTACAGAATGCAGACCACATTGCGAATCCACCAATGTAGCTGGTCTTTCCTGCTGCAATACTTACTGCGGTTACACCGAATGCTGTTGCGGTTGCAGTTCCTGATGCTGATACTGAGATCAGTGGACCTACAGACATAAGATATGCGAATACGAGTGAACCAATCAGGTTGCCTATGTATACCCATATCCAGAGATTCAGGACTGCTGCCCAGCTGATTTTGTGCTTAAACGCTGCCATTGGGGCAAACATTGCGTCACCAGTGAAGAGTTCTGCACCGGTAAGAACAATGATAATAAGTCCTACTGGGAACACTGAACCGAGAACTAATTTTGCGACACCTGCTCCGAGGAATGCTGCGGTGCCTGTTACACAGACGGTTGCGAGCGCTGCACCCATTGCAATGTATGCGCCTGCCATGAAACCACGCAGGAGCATATTCCAGGCCGGAAGGGCACACTTGCCCTTGCCTGCATCTCCAACTTTGGAAATGATAGATACTGGGGAATGGAATACCATTTTTCTTTCACCTCATTTGGCTTGAATTACCAAATTACACACAACTACCTATAATTTATAGGTGATTTAAAGTCTGTATGAGTATATTAATAACTTTCGATACATTTTCCTGGTACTCGAAAGGATTTTGATAATCTCTCACCAGCGTCCACGAATTCGGTAAATATAATTATGTTGATTGTAGGCAAAGTTAATTTTAATTGTTTTATTGGTGAATAACCTCACGCGGATTATTCGTCTATTTTTTACAGATTAAAGGGTGATGCCCACACATTAATGAAAAACAGCGAACAATTAATGTTTATTTTAAAATTAAGGTTCAGAATTAATCCAGATATAAAAAATATAAAAAAAAGGTCTTCATTCCTGCAGACAATTTGCGCGGATATCAGACGATCTTTTCCAGTCCTCCGGTGCCAAGATCATAGAAAAAGCCATGAAGCTGCACTCTGCCCTCTTCTTCTGCTCCCTTTACCGGGGAATATGATCTGAGGTTTTCCAGCTGAACCCTGATGTTCTCCAGTTCAATTTCTTTTTTGCGTGCAGCAAGGTCAGCACATTCTGCAGGAGTACCATGTTCTCCTTCGACGGTCTCTTTCACGATCTCTGAATGTTTCAGCCATCCCGGAATATACTCCTCATGGGACATGTCAGCATCAAGGGCTTTCATGGCGCCGCAGTCGGAATGACCGCATATGATGATATATTTCACCTTCAGGTGGCCGACTGCATATTCAAGGACACATCCAAGGTTTGGATCGTTCTTTGCAACAATATTGCCGATGTTACGGTGTACAAAGATGTCGCCCATCTTTGCAGAGACAATGCGTTCCGGGTTTACCCGTGAATCAGAACATGCAATCCAGAGGGATTCCGGACTCTGGCTGGTTGCCAGTTTCTGATAATGCTCATTGTCTTTCCGGAAATCGTTTTCGATAAAGGCACGGTTCCCTTCAATAAATCTCTCAACCACGTTATCACACCTCTGTGATAATGGGTAGTTGTTCGGCAGGAATATTTTAGCATTATGTTTTTCAGTTTTGGAGGGATTATTACTGATTGCTTAAATATTTGGGTTTTTTATCCAAAAAAAAGACGTTATGGGGTTTTTTGCTGATTTGCTTTCTTTACCGTTGCAGGAGGGGTATACCGTTTAAGAAGGAGAGAGAGTGAGATGACGGTGACTGAACTGAGTGCCATCGCAAGCCCTGCGAACTCGGGGCGGAAGGTGATGCCATACAGGGGATAGAGGATGCCTGCAGCAACCGGAATTAAGGCTGCATTGTAGGCAAATGCCCAAAACAGGTTCAGTTTAATTCTTCCCATAACCTTCTGTCCAAGCTGTATGGCTGCTGCAACATCAAGAGGACTGCTCTGGACGAGAACGATATCACCACTCTCAATTGCGATGTCTGTGCCGCTTCCGATGGCTATACCGATGTCTGCTGCCGCAAGCGCGGGTGCGTCATTGATGCCGTCACCCACAAATGCTATCGTTTTTCCTTTGCCCTGCATCGCCTGAATAATCCCCGATTTCTCATCCGGGAGCACTTCTGCGTTCATAAAGTCAATTCCCAACTGCTTTGTTACCGCTGCTGCAGTTCGTTCATTGTCTCCCGTTATCATGCCGACAGTAAGGCCCATTCTGTGAAGTTCTTCAGTAGCTGCCGCAGATGTGTCCCGGACACTGTCTGATATGCCGATGATGCCTGCAATGGCACCGCCGGCGGCGACCCCGATGGCTGTTTCCCCGCGGGCCTGTATGGCTTCAAACGCATCAATAACAGGAACTATCAGCCCGATTCCCTGTTGTGAAAGAAATGTCATATTGCCAATAAGGACGGGAACCCCGCCTGTCTCTGCTTTCACCCCTCTGCCGCTCACTGCCTGAAATTCAGTGCATTCTGTGGGCACGATTCCTTTTTCTTTCGCATACGAAACAACGGCTGCTGCGAGTGGATGTTCTGAACGTGCTTCAACACCGGATGCAATTTCCAGAAACTCCTGTTCGCTCTTTTTGAAAATGACTGTCTCTGTTACCACCGGGATTCCCCGTGTGAGGGTGCCGGTCTTGTCAAATATGACTGTGGTAATTTTTTGTGATAACTCGAGAACTTCACTGTTCTTGATGAGAATCCCCAGTTCTGCCCCTCTTCCGACACCAACGGTGATGGCAGTCGGTGTGGCAAGACCAAGGGCACAGGGGCATGCGATGACGAGAATGGAGATAAGGACGGTGATGGAAAACAGGCCGGTCGCTCCCAGTGCAAAGTACCAGACAAGAGCTGCAACGATGGCTATGGTGAGGATTGTCGGGATAAACCAGGTGACCGCAGTATCCGCATATTTCTCGACGGAGGGTTTGGTTGCCTGCGCAGTCTCCACAAGTTTGATTATCTGGGCGAGGTAGGTCTCTTTTCCGACACGGGTGGCGCTAAATGTGATGGCACCGGTGGTGTTAATCGTGCCGCCGGTGACCGGAGCACCAGGTTCTTTGTAGACCGGCACCGGCTCACCGCTGATCATCGATTCATCAATATATGATTCCCCTGAGATAATTTTTCCGTCAACGGGAATTTTTCCGCCCGGCCTGACTAAGATCACATCGCCAATAGTGAGTTCTTCCACCGGAACTTCAACTTCGTCTTTTCCCCTGAGGACAATGGCTGTTTTGGCCTGGAGTTCGACCAGTTTTTTGATGGCATCGTTTGTCCGTCCTTTTGCCCGTGCCTCCAGATACCTCCCGAGGGTGAGGAAGGCAGCGAGCATGACAGCGGTCTCATAAAAGAGAAAATCACTCGTGAGGACAATGCCGAATGTGCCAAGGACACTGGCCCCGTAGGCGACACCGATACCCATCGCATACATCACATCCATGCTCAGAGAGTAATTTCTGAGCGCTCCCCATGCCGCCCGGAATATGGGGTATGCAAGATAGATGAAGAAGGGTGTAGAGACGACAAACATGAAATACGTCATCGGAATGGGCAGCATAATTCCGGAGAACATGATTGCTATCAGGAACACTGATACAGCAAACCCGATCAGTGTCCGGTTCCTGAGATTTCGTATCTCACGGGACCGCTGTTTCTCTTCCTGACTTCCCCGTTCATCCCCCTCATAGCCGAGGTATTCATACCCGGCGCCGACAATGACCGTCTTCATGCGGGAGACGTCAACGGTATCCGGGTCATAGCCGACAACCACCCGGTTGGTCGTGAGATTTACCTCTGCGGAGTAGACTCCGTCAAGCGACATGAGTGCTTTTTCAACAGTGGTAACACAGGTGGCGCAGTGAATCCCTCCGAGACGAATCTGCAGGGTCTCCCGGAGGACACCATAGCCGGCACTGGTGACGGCCGCGTCCAGTTGCCGGACGGTGCACTTTTCCGGGTTATACCGCACAACTGCCTTCTCGGTGGCAAGACTGACGGAAACTTCATGGACACCGTCCACGGCACGGAGTGCTTTTTCAACCGTGGCGACACAGGTCGCACAGTGCATCCCGGTCACCCGGATGACTGCGGTTGCCCCTCCGGTATCCTGTTCATTTTTGCTGATGGATATGCCTCCTGAATTGTGATTTCCTGTCTCTTTGTTCTGCTCAGGCACCGATGCCGTATCCTGCGTTTTCAACTGCCTTTTTCATTTCGTCCTCTGTTGCCTGTGCGGGGTCATAGGTGACGACTGCTTCTTTCTTTTCGAGGCTGACATCGGCCTTTTCTACACCTGCAACAGATTCAAGGGCGGCTTTTACTGCTGCGACACATCCGCCGCACATCATTCCGGTAACAGGGAGGCGGATAATGGTATTTTGCTTTTGTTCTGTCATGGTTTATCCCGATGAACGATGAAAGTCCGCCGGGGAATAAATAGGTATGGTCTCATCCGGTAGTCCGGAAGGTTTCCATTCTGAAAGAAAAGTGTATTACCGGCCCTGCCCAATAATTTATATTCATGAAATTATCATCCTGTGTCAAAGGGTACTCTGTGGAGACACACCGGACTGTTTCACCGGAAGATACGCTGAAGCGTGTTGATCCACTGGTGCCTCTGACTGGTGTAACCCATGTGGAGGACATCACTGATGTTGACCGGCTGGGCATTCCGGTCTTTACCTGTACACGCCCGGGAATAAACGGGAAAGAATTCGTGCACAACGGGAAAGGGGCAACTCCCGTTGCTGCACGGGTTTCTGCCATTATGGAGGCGATTGAACGGTATTCGGCTGAACCTGACGGCCGTGAAATGATTGTGGGGTCCTATAGCGAACTTTCCGGTGAATATCCCCTGCTTTCCCCGGAAGAGATGATCCTGCCCGGATATACGAATCCGGATGCTGCTATCTCCTGGGTCTGGGCATATGACATCATCCGGGATGAACCCATTCTTGTGCCTGCCCATGAGGTATTCCATCCCCTTGACACGTCATACGGGGATTTTATCCGGACACATACCAACGGGATTGCGTCCGGCAATACGCTGGAAGAGGCAATATTTCATGCACTCGCCGAACTCATTGAGCGTGATGCATGGTCGCTTGCTGAGGTCACCCGGAATGCCGGGCCGATTGTCGGGAATATCACCGATGAGCGCTGTCTTCAGGTGATTGAATCGTTCCGGGAGGCAGGTGTAGAGGTGATTGTCCGGGATATAACAAGTGACATCCGTCTGCCAACAATTGTGGCCATATGTGATGATGTGAAACTGAAGGACCCTGCGCTGCTCTGTACGGGAGCAGGGACCCATGTCTGCCCGGAGATTGCGGTGCTGCGTGCCTTAACCGAGGTTGCGCAGAGTCGTGCCACGCAACTCTTTGTGGACGGTACGAAGCCAACAGGGGCTGACATGCGGCGGGTGATGGGGTATGATCGCACCAAGCGGATGAACAAAATGTGGTTCGCGAAAGAATCCGAGTCCGTCTACGGGGATATCGGGGCCTTCAGAAGTGATAATTTCCTCACGGATATCGAATATGTCCTGGATGAACTGAAAGGTGCGGGCCTTGACCGCTGTATTGTGGCAGATATCACCCGTGCGGATATCGGGGTGCCGGTAGTCAGGGTTATTGTGCCCGGTCTTGAGGTGCTTACGATGGACCCGGACCGTATCGGGAAGCGCTGCCGGGATGCTGCCAACAACGGGTATAAGCCGGGTGTGTGGGGCTAAAACCCGGCATATTTCTTTTCTGCTGTCAGGTAAATTCAACTCCGACAGGACAACTCACGACATATTTATTCCAGAAGTCACTGGTCCCTGACAGCTGTGCGTATAGGTAAACGTCCATGAACTCCTCCTGGCCGCTCTCCCGGAATGGGTGTATCAGGAAATCAAACCGGAGTGAGCCTTTTCCCTGTACTCCCATGTCAGGAATGTCCATAACACTGATTTCCCTCCCGGATTCAGTCTCGGTACGGAAGGATATTGTGGGGCCGGGATTCCATTCAGGTATTTTCAGGTAGATGTCACCATACGGGAATTCGGTTGTGGTTTGCGGCGGGTGGATGCTCATTTTCAGGCTGTCAATGTTCGTATGTTCCGGATGGGTTAGTACGACCATCAGGGGAATGGTGCTGTTGTCAGAATAGGTGCCGGGCATTGCACGCACCGAGATGGTTACGATATCTTCACCATTATGTGAGAAAACGGCGTGTTGTTCAAAATTATTCGTTTCCTCCGGATAGATGCCATTCAGCGTTGTCCGGGACAAACCGGTTGTTGCGGCAAACGCGATAAAAAGCACGACCACTGCGCATATGAAAAGCACCCCCAGTATCTGTTTTGTCTTTTCATCCATGGTGTTTCATCTTCTGTGTGGTTATTTAAGGAAGATCCCTGTGGTTAACTGATAGTATTTATCCTGAAAATTATCTGCGCTGATTTTTCATGCAGGGCTTATCTTCTTCCCGATTTTTTAACGGATGTATGAAAATGATTCGTTATGTCAGGTATTTCATGGTAATGCCAAAGCAACACCTTTTTCCTTCATCAACCGGGGGCCATGAACGTTTTGAAGATGCCCTGCTTTATGCTGACGGTTCTGTGGATTCGTTTGTTTTTTCGGATGGCATACTGGCTCTTTGCAGACATAATGATGATTTTACGCAGATTTCTGCTGACATCAGGCTTGAGGGAGAATATGGCATGCAGCGTGATGTGATTGCAACAGCAGACGGTGGGTATCTGATTGTGAGTATTGTGTGAGGCCACCGGAAATTCTGAACCCGGCACATCAAATTTTTGGGCAGATTTGGCAGAGCGTTTCTGTTATCTGTGGATAATGGGTAATGATGGTAATTTATCTGAGACTCATTCATGCAAGGGTTCCAGAAGTGGTCGGTTTATGCCGGATTTCTGGTATTTTATCTGATTGTCTGTTCGGCTGGTGAGAATAATTCCAGTCGGTTTTTGTCCCTGTCTGATGTGCAAAAGTGGTTAAAAAAGGTTAGACCGGAGATTCATCCATCTCCAGGAACGTTGTCACAATGGTTCCGTATTCAACCGGTGCATAGGATGAACCTGCATGAGGTATTCCCTTAAACCGGACAAGCCATGATCCGTTGATCTGTCCGGCAATATCGACTGCCACTGACTGGGGGGTGATGTCATCTGCAGTGCCGGTGATGAGCATGACATCGTTTGTGATGCCTGAGAGGCCGTCATATGCACCAGCCCATTCGAGGTTTGCAACCGCTTCTTTCCGCACTCCTTCAGGGACATCCGTATTTACTGCAGATTGTTCAAGAAGACCATGCAGTTTCTCAGTTTCCGGAATGCTCGCACTGTATGAGGCAGATGAGAGAATGGCTTTTCGAACCTTTTCCGGGTGATCTATGAGAAGCTGTTGTGACACTGTTGATCCCATCGAGACGCCATAGGTGTTCATGCTGTCATATCCGAGTGCCGTGATGAGCCCTGCGGCATCGTCTGAAAGCTGTTCAATTGTAAACTGTGCGTCACTCTCACTACTATCTCCCATGTCGCGGTGGTCATAGGCATAGATATGGTAGTTCTCTGCAAGGATGCCCACAAATGTGGTATTCCAGTGTTCCATTGTACTGCCGAATCCGATGATCATGAGGAGGGGTTCGGTGTTTTCTGTGCCGAATTCGCGGTATGCGAGGGTAACACCGTTTACCTCGCTGTACTGGACTGGTGTGTCCTCATATGAGATGACGGGGAGGGGTGTTTCTGTGGGTAGTGCGGTTGGTTCCGTTGTGACAGGTGCCGTGCAGCCGCATGCAAAGAGGATGCATATAGTAAGCACGAGAATCAGTGCTGTTATTGCTGTTTTTTTCATACAATCTCCTCTTTATTTCTCCGTCTTGGACTATTTATTGAAATTGTTCGATCCTTTCAGGTTTTCGTCCCCTGTGGTATCTGATATGTATTGTGAGGCCGACGTCGCACGAAATCATTTAATGGTTGACTGTAGAGTAAGAACATCCGTAATCTGGTTGGTTCTGAAGGGGACAGGCAGGAGGAGGGAAAAAACAGGTATGGAAGATATGAAAATAAGAAGAGATCTGACAGAGGATCTCCTCAGTCGCCTCGTTCATCCGGATGAGGAAGTGAGGGAAGCAGCAGTGGAGGCACTTGCGGTGAGTACAGAAGATGAGAACTGGCGGGCAAATGAACTCATCCGGCAGAATGGCATCGAGGTGATTGCAGACCTCCTTGATGACCCAAATTCCCACATCCGGGGTGCGGCTCTTGATATCATCATTGCCATCGCAGCAACCGGTGATGGGGAGGCTCTCATCGGTGATGGGGTGATCGCAAAGCTCGATCCGATGCTTGACACCGATGATCCGGTGATACGGAATAAGGTGGTGAAGGCTCTCTGGCTTCTGGTGCCCGAGGTTGAGGATACGGTTATGATGAAACCGCAGGATAATTATTGAAAGATGGGAGAGTGTCTATGAGATAAATAGAATCACTCTTCCTCTTAAAATGATTAAAAAATGAAACGAAGCCTCAGGAGGGCATGAGGAACAAGAGTTCATAAACTCCAATATGTGTATATACTATAAAAGCCATACAATATATTATGTCAAACGAGAGATACCATGCGGCACCCCTCCAATATGAGCAGCATTCTGAGAAGAGTATTTCCAAGGCATTAGCCGAAAAAAGGATTACTCAGAATGATGCAGACCTGATTAAAAAATTCGTTGCCAGCCTTTCAAAAGGCAAAATATCCCCGGGAAGAGAGTTTAAGATCACATCTCTTTTAGTGAATGTCAGGCGGTATTATGCCAATGAATACAGCGCGTGTGATGAGGGCGATCTTGATGTGGCAATTAAGAATATTCGGAATGCAGTTAAGCCGGACGGCATCCCCTACACGCGAAACACCAAAACCGATTTTCTGAAAACGTCAAAGCGGTTCTTCCTGTGGATGTCAAAAAAAGGACTCACAAAAATACCCCGGGAAGAGATTGATCTGATTGTCCCCGGACGGTATGATATGCACTGCAAGAGCGAAGATGACGTTCTAACATCGGAAGAGATCACCGCAATTATCGCAGCTGCCCGATCCTCAAAATACAAAGCATATATTGGTGTGCTCTATGAAGCAGGGGCCCGATCTATTGAACTTGCAAACCTGCAATGGAAAGATGTGTCATTCCATGAATGGGGCGCAAAGGTCAGACTCACCGACAACAAGGCAGGAGCATCACCCACAGTCAGAACAACACCGATCATAACTTACGCTTCCTATCTTGCAACATGGCGACAGGACTATCCAGGCGATGCCAGCGGGAACAATTATGTATTTATCACCAACCGGGGCGAACCCCTCCAATACCGGGGCGTGGCAAAGGCTCTCAAAGGATTTGTAAAGGATGCAGGAATCACAGATAAAAGCTGCACGTTGCATTGCTTCCGGCACACACGCATTACCCATGCGATTAGAGGGGGCATGAGTGAATCTTTAGCGAAGCGGGCATTCTGGGGAAACCCGGGCACTAATATGATTCAGGTATATGAGCATTTGACTAATGACGATGTAGATCGGGAGTTCGCACGGCAGGCGGGTATAGAGCTTGAAACCGAACAGGTCAACGATGCACCCGAACCGATCCAATGTAGCACCTGCCATTTCACCAACCCACCCGGGGCAAGGTTCTGTGCACGCTGTGGAATTACT
The DNA here is from genome assembly GCA_963761105.1 of uncultured Methanomicrobiaceae archaeon. Taxonomy (GTDB): domain Archaea; phylum Halobacteriota; class Methanomicrobia; order Methanomicrobiales; family Methanomicrobiaceae; genus Methanogenium. Next base: position 17,397 of record CAVXFW010000006.1, read on the forward strand.
CTCACACCTTCAGCCATTGGAGATCTGGAAGCTGCACAGCGCTTTGTAGATCTGAATTTCCCAAACCTGCCAGACCATGAAAAACTCGAAGTATTGGCATTACTCAGTAAAAAGGCTGTCAAAGATTGATGCGGCACCCCTTTTTTCTCTTCCTTTTTAGTCTATTTTTATGGCGGTGGTTCACCCCATACATATTACAATATGCATTTCATACAATCGGACATATAATATTTGCTACACCTCCGTTTTTGAATTGAACTCCGGAACCTTTCTTATTTCTGTCTTGTCGGTGTAGTAGTATTGTATGTTAGGAAATGACACCTAACATGCAGTGGGTAATAAAATGTTGGACAAGACTTCATCCGGGATTTATTGTAATGTAACCGCAAGAATCCCAGCAGAATTGAAATTGGATGCTCTGAAAGCCGGTGTGAATCTTACACAGGCATGTAGAGAGGGTATCAGGTTCGCAGTAGACCAAGAGAGGAGAACAAATTTTGATGATTGAAGATAGAAAGGCCACTCCTGCGACAACAGGAGCAGCTAAAAACGCTACATCAGCACGAGGTAGTATACAATCATATGCATCATCTGGTATTAAAGATGTCCCTGTTATCGCACGCGACACATTCGATCACCTGCCAAATTTCTACCAGGCCGCGCTGGAAATCATGTCCCGGAATGGACACTGTCAGATCGGGAGCGCCGAATAATGGAACAAAAAGAGGTATTGACACCTGAATATACTACTGATAAGTATAAAAGTATTCCTCTTGAAATGGCAGATTGTCGGTTCATCCGACTGGGTTATCATAGCAAGACACCAGCACCAGGACAGGCGGGCCATTTCAGATCCGACACCTGCAATTATGCGATTGATGACACAGAGCTTATCCAGCATATCACCACAGGTAATAATTATGCCGTGCTCCCGAGGAACGGTATTCTGATCATCGACTGTGATTCATCAGAACTTTGGGATCGCATTCCTGCACACTGGAAAGAATCCTTTGTAGTTACTTCAGGCCGTGAAGATGGAACAGGCCGTCATATCTACTTGAGATGTGTGGACGCACCGACATCTTCAAAGATCATCTTCCCGGGAGACATGGGAGATATCCGGTTGAGTGGCCATAACTCGTATGTAGTGGGTCCCGGTTCAATTCATCCGGACACCGGGCGCCGATACACGAACAACGACAACGAGATCATAACCGTCTCGTGGAGTGAGTTATCCACATTCATTGAGACCAACAAGGGCGCCGTCAAGAAGTCAAAAACCCAGGAAGAGCGAGAGGCAAAGATCGTTGCAGCGCGTGAACACCGGGCCCGTGGGGATAGTCTGATCGCGGAGGTATGTAACCTCAAACCTGAAGATTATATTCGCCCACTTAATGCAAAGATCGTTGGAACTGTCATAATGGGATCAAATCCCGCGTTTGGCTCAAAGAATGGATTTAATCTGCATATCGACTCGCAGAGAGGGTTATTCTATGATTTCCGCAATCATGTAGGTGGGGATGGATTACACGCTCTATGCATCGCCAGGGGGCTCATTACCTTTGAGGAGTTAGGGCCAAATTGCCTTAATGATATTTGGGCGGATGTCTTCAAAGCGCTGGAGGATGAAGGGTTTAACCTCGGTAATTCTGGGATGGATGCCAAAATAGCTAAAGATTTTCTGAAATATTTAGCAGAGCGGAGGGCTGCCAATGACCAATAATGACCTTTGGAAACTTCCCGGAATAGGTGGGGAACTCCAGGAGATCTATATGCAGACCGCACAGGTTCCTGACTATCGGTTCTCATGGGCGGCGGCAGTGTCTTTGTTCTCTGTAATAGGTTCTCGTGTATATTGCACCCCTTCCCGGAACTATACTCCTATCAGCATGATGGTATTAGCTCGTAGTTCATCGGGCAAAAATGGGATAATGACTTTTATTTCCGAATGTCTCAAACAGTCCGGATTATCACAACTGAGTAAAAACCCAGCCGGCTGCTCATCAAAGCAGGGGCTCTTTGGGATCCTAAAAGAATGCCCATCCCAGATTATCGTGATTGATGAAAGCGGTATTCACCGGCAGGCAGGCAAAGGTGATGCTCATGCAATCGGACTGAAAGGCGCCATAATGTCACTGGTAACTAACTCTGAAGGAAGCTTTTCCTTACCCGCAACCAGTGAACGCGGTTTGTCCAGTAAAGACAAAGAGACAAAACGGAAATATGAACAACCGATCGAACATCCTGCATTAACCTATCTGGAATTATCGACAGGCGAAAAACTATTGCAGCAGGTGACACCGGACGATATCAGTAGCGGGGAATTAGGCCGGTATCTCATCCTTGCAGACTCCGGAGAAATGCCAACACTTGCAGAGACGGACCCGCCAAAGATTGATCTCCCTGACCACATAAGATATGTTCTCTCTGCAATCAGGTATGGTTCAGGCGATCTTACAGATGACCAGGCATACCAGTCTGCAAAAGATATCATGTGGAATGAACGTTCACACGCCCCCCCGGAACTAAGATCTTTGTTGTTACCCTCTGAAGCCGATATAAAAAACCGGATAAAAGATCTCATCGCCAATCAGGCAGGTTTCTTAAAAAATTCCCCCGACAACCCAGACCGCCCACCGGTTCCAGTTGTGTTTGAGTGGGAATGCGAGAATATGCGAAATGATCTTTTCCTTATTCTACAGCGTCAATTATTGGGGAAATACTGGGCCAAAGATAATGCGCTGCACAGTAAACAACACGAGAACGCAATGCGTTTATCTTTGATATATTCGTTAATGGATGCAGACACACGTGAGAGGCGCGTGGTGGCCCGTGAGCACGCTCTAAAAGCCATAGAGGTAGTAAACTACCTTATTAATGAAACGGATAAGAAGATCGTTCCACAGATCGCGAATAGTGACGTTCACCGAGCGATCAAAGTTGTGGTTGAAGTCATCAAGTCAGGTAAAGGGAAAGCAGTAGGGTATGAGTCATGGCGTGATGTGCGGGCATGGCGGGATCTTGATAGCACACCGAAAAAGATGAGTGTGCTTGATTCTTTGGGCGACTACTCAATACTTGCAGTCAAGAACGAGAATCAGGCGCGGAATAGTAAATTTAACGTCAATTCATACGTTTGGATTGATGAAGAAGAAAACATTGAAGAACTCTTCAAAGATTTTCAGACAACAAAACAGGAAGTGACAATATGATCCTTAAATTGTCATATGTCAGTTTATTGTCACGAGAATGGCACAGAGTTGGGGCACATAAAAGCGCGGAATTAAGTAATCCTCTGCAATCGTTGGTTGGTTTTCTTAATGTGTCAAAATGTCACACCTACCATACCCCCAGTAGTAGAGGAGAGAATTATCATAGATATATCATATGTGACAAAATGACATTTTTATATATGTATACTATACTAAGAGAGAGAATCTCTTTAATTCCTAAACTAAGCACAAATACGCATTTGTTAAAATGTCAAAGCTCTGACAAAAGCCGACAAAATAACAAAATAAGGAATTTGTCAGGGGTGATCTTATGATCTGCGATACCTCGGGGAACTCAAATCAATGTATTGGAGTTATTGATCATTATTGGCCGATACCATGCGGGCCGCGTAATATCTCTTATGAGTCTCGTATTTGTGAGCAGATAGCAGACCTTTACCCCGGAAAACCGTTCCCGGTGAAGGGATACATCACTCGAGACGGAGATCAACAGATCTTTTGTCCGTTCTGTGGGTGCCGTCACCATCATGGCGGGGATAGGGAAAAAGTAGGGCTGAATTATGGCCCGGTGATAGGCTGCCGTGTTCCACACTGTGATTTTCACCCGGTGGCAGCACGTGGGTATGATATTGTAGAGACTTCTCCGGAGCCAATGCCAAAGATCCTTGCAGACCTTGCACGAGACAACGAACGCCGACGGAACCGGGCACACATCACCGGCAAAGAATACACACCCAGATATTTAGCGGGTTGGGTGGCAGGGTGGTCACCGGGATCTGCTCCCGGGCCCGACTGGGAACCTCATCCTTATGATTGGCTCCCCGACATTGACGAAAAGTGGGAAGAGGGGAGGGCATGAGTCAATATTATAGAACTCATCCGCACCAGGCACAACAGAAGACATACACAACACCAGTGTGCAAGGCTGCAAAGTGGAAGTTGTCAGAAGAGCAGGCCCGCCGTCTGCACCTACCTATTCATTCAGAGAACTGGAGTGATGACAGTGACAGGTAACGGGCCATTTAAACCGGCAACGCGGGACGCAGAGGCGATGAATCGGGAAGAGCTTATTAAAATGCTTTCTGATGTCTCAAAAAGACTATACCTTAGAATATCGGCAAAACGATTCCGTGAGAGAGAGGCAGATCAAACCCTTCTCGCGTTTACCCGGGCATTCTCGCAGACTGCACAGGCATTAACCGCAGCACTTCGGGACTCAGATTTGATAGAAATTAACGAAAGGCTCTCTGCACTGGAAGGGAGCACCGAGACGAACACACAGACACGGGAGAAAAATTATGAGTAAAATCACATTGGAAAATCGATTGAACGCACTTGAGACAGCCAGACCAGACCGCCGGGGTGCGGCGGATATGTCAGACCGTGAGCTCTGCAATGTCATAGGGCTGGGGAAGAATCCGACAGACAGCGAGCTGCAGCGGATTATTGAGGGGGACTTATGAAAACCAGATCAGAGTTAGAACGCCGTTTAAGCATGATGGAAATGCAGCACGAAGATCATGCACCTGTGATTGTTGATACTGAAGAAGAGGCACGGCGGTATGATGGCACGGGCCGGTTAATCATCATCGATGATGTGGGGGACGTATGACACCTGAACAGATAGGCATAGCGGTGTGCATGGCAGGGGGAATTCTCCTGCTCCTGTTTTGGGTAATGCGTCACCGAGGAGCACGACACCAGGAGGATGAACCATGTCAATTATAGACATATTCCGCCGACCTCCTGCACCCGGGGCACACATGGAATTTCTCACAAATTTAACCGCACCCGGTGAATTCGTGAATGGACTTGAGCAGAAGAATACGGGCCGTGGATGCCCGTTATCTCCACACCAACACCAAGGAGAAGACTATGACAAACAACAGCAGCATGGCAAGAATTGACGCATGAAAGATGAGAACGCAGCACTCCGGTTAAAAGCCGTAAAACTGGCGATAGAAACGGGAACTCAGATTTATGAAACCCGACAGAGGGCGGAAGAGCAGGCACTTTGAATGGTGAAAAAATAGGGCTTCCTTTGTAGATTGAGGAGATGAAAAAAATATGACAACACACAGTAGCAACAATGAAGGACTCGCTTCTGGCAGAACATTTGAATATTTCACTTGATGAGCAATAGTAGCCAGTGAGAAAAAATATGAGCAGAGAGAATAGAAAGGTTATCTGCTCAAATCCAGCAGCAGAAGGAAGCAGAGGCGGCGGCACTTGAGAAGCAAAGCCCATTTATGCAGCATGGGAGAACGGGCTATTCTCGTGAGATGTGATGGCAAGATCATCACCAAAGTGGGAACGCTCTGCAAAGATGGAGAGCCAAACATGGCGCCGGTCATCCGCCGGACTAGGACACCGCCGATCACTATTGCAGAGTTTTAAGGGATTCACCGGCAATGATGCCAGCATAACCAGGGGCAACCGTATCAAAGGAAGTTACCTGCACCGCGGAAGACCATATATTGAAGTATTCATTCTCAAATAAATGAATCATAATTCATAGAGGTTATATCTCTTCTTTGGTGACACAGCGGCCGCAACGGGCATATAGGGGCCGCTTAGTAAAAAGAAGATGATAGATATATCTATACTTAAAATGATGCACCAGGCGCTATTGTCTCTTCACTCTCATAGCTGCTTAATCTGCATTGATTCTCTGCTCAGGAGACTCGCTCTGTATGGCTGGTCAGTGCTGCCGGTGCGATCATACTCAGACCAAGATAAAGATAACACGGGCCCTGATTGGGAAGGAGATCGGGCTGATGTTGCTACAGGAAATTCTCTCAACGAATGAATAGTGTATTGTGTGCCTAGCAAGATGGATATCTGCAAATCTCAGCTACGCCCAGCCCGGCACCCAGAGGCCTATGACCCGGATAGGCGGAAGTGATGGCCGACACGCTGTCGGAGATCCGACAGATCCGCGTCCCGTCCCGATGAGACGTTAAGATCACAGATGTCTTATCCAGTGTAACCATTGCTGGGAGTAGCGGACGACCTAGGGCGACACAGCTATACCTCTCTCCCGATATCCACGGATGGAGGAAATCCCTGGTACTCTCTCCTGCTGCAGTCGTGCGGGTGAATGATACCACTCGGTATATGAAGGGACGGGCCGAACTACCAGCTCCGAACCTAGATAAACAGCCCCCCGGATCTCCGGTTCTGATCTACCGATGTTGACCCGGCAGGGGATGACATAATTGCAACTGCATAGCGCTAGATATTAAATCTCCCCTGAAGACCCACCCCCGCGGAGCCAGACAAACGGCCGCTAGCGCAAGCGTAAAGGTATAAACCGGCCGGAGAAGATGCACCGGCCCGAACGGATAGTGACTCGTCAGTGGGCACCCAAAAGACCTGAAAAAACCGCAAATAAAACCAGCGGGGCACAAGCAACGCAATGCGCGAAAACCCCGCAAAACACACCCCCGCCCCAGGAGAGGGAAGGGTCCAACATAAAAGAACAGAACCACCAAAACCGGCGAAGAGGACGTCCAGAGGAAAGGAGATACGTACAAAATGACAGGCGAAACCCCGGACCCCGACGAAGGCAGGCAGGCGAAACGGAGACCGAGCGACGAGGGAGAGAAAAGGAGCACAAAGACTGAAAAAAATGAGAGCCTGCAGGACAGACCAGAAACCCCGCAAGAGAGCCGGAGTGTAAAGGCCGCGCGGTGTCTGACGAGTCTGAACCGTCAAAGCGCAGCAGGAGACACCCCCAGCAGTGAGCAGAACAGACAGGAACACAGCAGACACCGCGCGGCACAGGACCCAGACCGACACCGTAAGGCAAGATGACAGTGAGAACCAGCACAAAGTGGGCAAGGCACCGCGAATGATACCGAAAGACGCGAAAGGAGATGTGGGACACCGGGCAGGAAGAGACGTACAGTACACAGGCGTGAGAAGGACAGTGCACCCTACTAAGAGAAGGATGCCATATTGCTGAGGCGGTATAAATGGGATCTTCAGCGATTAGCGGAGCAACCGACTCGAAGGTATGCATCCCCCGACAATTGGAGGGGTGCAGGTTCATCCTGTTAGCGCATCATTCTAAAGAGCCAGCATCAGGCCAATGGGGTCATTTTGACAGTAACACCCGAAACTATGGTATAGACGATCCCGCACTACTCAGACATATTCAGAACGGCGGGAATTATGGCGTTATACCCCGGGGCGGTGTGTGCACCTTTGATGCAGACTCGCAAAGCCTTTGGGATGCAATACCCGATGATTGGAAAGAATCTTTCACTGTGCAGTCAGGCAGGGAGACCAGAGACGGGAGACACCTTTTCTTATCATGTCCAGATGCACCCAAAGCCATTAAGGTAATATTCCCGGGTAAATTGGGAGACATCAGACTGTCCGGAAGCAGATTTTATACTGTGGGATCGGGGAGCATACACGATAAATCCGGCAGGCCGTATACGGTCGTGAACGATGCACCTATCATTGAAGTGTCATGGGATGACCTATCGGCATTTATCGAAGAGAACAAGGGAGATATTGATCTTACTGATGAGCAGAAGACACTAACCAGGAAGATCCGGAACACTGATTCCGCGCTTTTATCTGATAAATACGACATAAGGCCGGAAGATTGGATCATGCCAACGAACCCCAAATATGTGGGAAATACCATTATCGGAGGTAATCCGATCATAGGTTCTGAAGGCGGGCAAAATCTACATATTGATACCACAAAAGGAGTATTTTTCGACTTCCATAACTATGACGGAGTGCATAAACGCGGTGGTGACGGGCTTATCGCATATGCTCTTGCAAAGGGCATTATTGACTTTAAGGACGTGGGCCCGGGGTGCCTCTCCGATTGCATGGATAAGGTCTTATCTTCTCTTGAGGATGATGGAATCAAACCGGTCTTTGAATGTGACCTCTCAGGGATCTTGAATCCACCTGCACCAGAGGAGCCGGAAGAACCGGAAGAGATCACAGCACCGAGCGATAACCAGACGGTTAAGACTTTGATCAATGCATCATATGGCGGGCAGCGAGGTATAGCCGATCTATTCGTTAAAGTGTATAAGGGTAAATTTGTATTTGATCACAGTGCCGGGCAATGGTATTCATACCGGGATCATACATGGGTGCCGGAGATCCTATCCGAACAAATACGGAGCCTCACCCCAATTCAGGATGCATTCAGAAAAGCGGCATTCGCACTTGAGAAGGAACTTAAAACATCTTCAGACGAACACCAGGCAAAGGACAAAGACGATATATCAAAGAATGATGCAGAAGCCTTTAAAGCTAACATTGATCGTTTAAACGCTGATATTAAGGCGCTTAGAAGCACGGTGCACGCACTTGATACCCTTGCATACAGAAAGGTTGTCTGTGAATTTGCATCAATTGGTGCGGAAGGAATAGGACTCACGGGGGAAGAATGGGATCGGGATGCATGGGTATTAGGATGTCCAAACGGTATTATTGATCTAAAGTCCGGGGATCTTAGAGACGGCACCCCGGGGGACTATATCCGGAGCGTCACAAAAACCCCATATACCCCGGGTGCAGAATGCCCGAACTTTGAATATTTCTTATCTGAGATCCTCGGGGGGGATTCTGAATTGGTGCGATATATGCAGCGACTGTTAGGAATGGCGCTCATAGGCGATGCAGCACTTAAGCAGCATGTAGTAATGTTGATCGGCAGGGGGCGCAATGGGAAAGACACCCTGATTAAAGTGTTAAACCGTATCCTCGGTAATTCGTTGTGTGGGAAGATCAACAGCGCATTATTACTTGATACCGGAAACATGAAAGCAGCAGGGAGCGCCGCACCTGAGATCATGGATTTGCAGGGTAAACGCTTTGTATTTGCCAGTGAGACCGGCAACGGAAAATGCTTTGATTTGGCCCGCGTGAAAGACTTGTCAGGAGGTGGCGATTTGAAAGGACGGGCACCATATGGTAAAACTGAGATCCAGTTTAAAGCCAGCCATTTGATCTTTCTTGAGACAAACCACAAACCCATTGCCGATGCTTCAGATCTTGCTTTTTGGTATAGGGTAAAGTGTATATCTTTTCCGTTCTCATTTGTTCCGGAACCGAGGGCACCGTTTGAGCGGAAGGAGATCAAAGGGCTTTCTGATATATTAATGTCTGAATCAAAAGGGATTCTCAATTGGATGGTAAAGGGGTGCCTCGAGTATCAGCGGATAGGGTTAGCCGATCCTGATGCTGTGAAAGTGGCAGTGAAGGAATACCGCGCCGATGTCGATATTATCGGGCAGTTCCTATCAGATGTTTGTATCATTAATGCAAAGGCTGAGATAAGCGCAACCATCCTGTATTCACATTATAAGGATTGGTGCGAAGCCAATAACCTTAAGCCATTGTCAGGAACCAGATTTGGGCGTGATGTATCAGGTCGATTTGGTAAAGCACGGAAAGATACCGGTAACTTTTACCAAGGTATAGGCATGCCCGGGGGGCTGCTCCAATGATAAACCCATCAATTCATGTAGGGTCTGTATGGTTTAGGGCTGTTTCCTATACTTCTCTGAGTTTAAAAAATTTAAAAATTAATATTAATTATAAAAAAAAGGTTGGCGAAACGGTCGAAACTATACAGACTATACATTCCGGGGGGTGTTCTGAATGATCTGTGATGCATCCGGAAACTCTAATCAATGCATTGCTGTCATTGATTCATATTGGCCGATACCATGCGGGCCGCGTAATATCTCTTATGAATCCCGTATTGGTGAGCAGATAGCAGACCTTTACCCGGGGAAACCGTTCCCAGTGAAGGGATATATCACTCGAGACGGAGATCAACAGATCTTTTGTCCGTTCTGTGGTTGCCGTCATCATCATGGAGGGGATAGGGAAGCGGTGAACGGGGCATACGGTCCCGTGATAGGCTGCCGTGTTCCACACTGTGATTTTCACCCGGTAGCAGTAAGAGGATATGATATTGTAGAGACTTCACCGGAGCCAATGCCTAAGGTTCTTGCAGACCTTGCACGAGACAACGAACGCCGACGGAACCGGGCACACATCACCGGCAAAGAATACACACCCAGATATTTAGCGGGTTGGGTGGCAGGGTGGTCACCGGGATCTGCTCCCGGGCCCGACTGGGAACCTCACTCATATGACTGGGGGCCGGATATTGATCCGAAGTGGAAGAGGGGGAGGGCATGAGTCAATATTATAGAACCCATCCCCATCAGGCTCAACAGAAGACATACACAACACCAGTGTGCAAGGCTGCAAAATGGAAGATGTCTGAAGAGCAGGCCCGCCGGTTGAATATGCCTGCGGTAAAGTCAGAGAATTGGGAGGAAGAATATGCCCGATAAGGACCTAAACGAGCCGGAAACAATGAGCAGGGCGGAACTAATCCGCTTATGCTCAAAAATCCTTACGAAACTCGATAAAAAAATATCTGGCAGGTATCGACCATCTGAGAATGAAGCGTTATTCCTGCAAACCATCAGGGCGATCTCCGGACTCGTAGACAGCACAAACCGGATTCTTAAGGATTCAGATATGGAAGATTTGGCCCGCCGTATAGAACAGTTGGAAAACGGGCATGAGACTAAAAACAGAATTATGGAGTTTGAATAAATGACATCAAAAGAGGGACTTGATAAGAGATTATCAAAATTGGAAGAACGGACCGGGATAAACCCGGTTCGAATTATCGAGATGACAGACTCACAATTGGAGAATATTGTCGGGGGGCATTTGACAGATGAACAATTGGAAGAACTTGCACGCGGATCAGAAATTGTGATCTATGATGACATCCGCGGGGGCGATGTATGACACCACCACAGCCGGGTATAGCAGCGTGCATGATGGGAAGTATCATTCTTATCATTCTTGCAGCAGTCCGCCGTCACCGAGCAACACGGCACCAGGAGGAGGAAAAAACATGTCAATTATAGACAGGCGACCGCCCAACAGCCCGGCGCCGGTGATGGTTCGCACGGAAGAGATCGGGAACGTGGAAGATGCATACCCAATAGGAGCGATCACAGAACACCGGGAAGGATGCCGGTTATCATCCACACCAACACCAAAGAAAGAGGTTCACACTATGACAAACAACAGCAGCAGCAGGGCACGAATTGAAGCATTGAAAGAAGAGACCGCAGCACTCCGGTTAAAAGCCGTAAAAACGGCGATAGAAACGGGGACTCAGATTTATGAAAACCGACAGAAGGCGGAAGAGCAGGCACTTAATGATCTGGTGAAAAAATCGGGACTTCACTTTGTAGATTAAGGAGATGAGTAAAATGACAGAATATATTAGCCCAATGGAAAGCATGGAATTAATTAGTGAACATCTGGGGATCTCCCTTGAGGACCTTAAGAAAGCATCAGAGAGCCGACAGGAAAAAGCACGCATTCTGAGACTCCAGGACCAGATAAAGGCAGAGAAAGCGAAAGAGGCCGCAGCACTTGAGAAGGCCCGCAAACAATTTAATGAGATGTGGCAGGGCGGGGAGATTATTGTGAGATGCGATAACAAGATCCTCACCAAACCCGGGGACATCTGCAAGAATGGAACACCAGATCAAAAAGAGATGGACCATCTTGTCATTGCTGTAAAGAATGTTCATGGCCATCTGGTAATGAATTTTAAGGGTGGTGTCAGTGGTTCACCACTTGCACGCAGAGCGGCAACCCTCACCCGTTCTATTCCCTGCACCTGCGAGAAGGGATCTCACCAGGTGGAAGTATTCATTACTTCAAATACAAATTAATCTTTTTTTGAGTTAATTCAAAGAGCGGATAGATCCATTCATCATTATAGTGACAACAGCGGGCCGTCAGATAGGCACACAGCGGCACGGTATGGCCCGCCGCAGTCATAGGTAGGATTATATGATATTACAAACATAGGGCAACACAAGGAGCAATACGGACTCCTGAAAAGAGACCCTTTCAACAAACACCAACCCAAAAGAAGCCTGAATACAATTCAATTTTAAAACTGAAATAAAACGTTTAAAGCCGTGTTTCCTAAAGAGTTTGTGAACTTAAGTTCCTTAAGCCTCAGGAGGGAGTTGAACCCCCGACCTGCTGATTACAAATCAGCCGCTATGCCACTAAGCCACTGAGGCGCTCTACTCTATTTGTGTTCAGGGGTAAAAAATGTGGCGATATGATCCGGCACATTCCCTTCTGTTTGCATCATATGCCTGCTCCATTTCACATCTGCCGGATTTGCCTGATATTTTCATCCTATCTCTCTGTCCTCATAGTGCCATATAACCTGATAAACAAATTAAAAAGAGAAACCAAGCCTCAGGAAGGAGTCGAACCTCCGACCTGCTGATTACAAATCAACCGCTATTCCACTAAGCCACTGAGGCGCTCTGTCTAATCGTATCTCAGGGGAGAAGAATGTGGCGGTATGATCCCCCTGGATGAACACCTGGTGACGGCGGTGTGACAGATTTTCTGCTTTCTGTTTTCTCTCATCTCCTGTCTCTTTCTCTCTCTCACCACGCTCATTTTCGGTCATCCTTCTGCCCGACCTTCCCCCCGGCCTCCTCCCTCCCATTCCAAATCCATTTATCCCGTCAGGGTCAGAATAGTACACAATCATGGTACACCTGACTGTAGATATCGGCGGCAGACCCGGTCTGGACTGCAGGGGATTCTGTAAATATTGCTACTTTAAAGGGGTCCGCGAAGAAGAGGAACCCGAACCCCTCGGCTGTAAATACTGCCTGCCGTTTTCTGTCGGGTGTGACTACTGCACCAATTTTGTCCGTGAACACTATACCGGGTTTAAAGATCTCCGGGATGTGGCAGATGATGTGCTCGGCAACCTGCAGCTGATGGGCGGCAACCTGGAACGGATTACGATATCAGGCGGCGGTGACCCGTCCTGTTATCCGGCGTTCGAAGACCTCATGGACCTTCTGGGCAGTATGGAGGTGCCCATTCATATCGGGTATACCAGTGGGAAAGGGTTCGATGACCCGGCCATTGCAGACCGGATGGTGGAGCAGGGCCTCTCTGAAGTCTCATTCACCGTATTTTCGGTAAATCCGGAACTTCGCCGTGAATGGCTGAAAGACCCGACACCGGAGGCATCTCTTGCTGTTCTGGGAAAACTCTGCAAGAAGATAGATGTCTATGCCGCAGCGCTGGTCATACCCGGTGTCAATGATGGAGAAGATCTCGAACGCACCTGTAAATGGCTGGAGGACAAGGGTGCGAAGGGCCTCATTCTCATGCGGTTTGCGAACCGGGAGGAACAGGGGCTTATTCTCAAAAATGCGCCCATCGTTAAGGGCCAGCGGGTGCAGAGCGTGTCCGCGTTCCGTGACATGGTCACCGACCTCAATGAGCGCTACAATCTGCGCATCAACGGGACACCGCTCTGGGACCCGACCCTTGGGTCACCGTTTGCCATTCTGGATGAACCTGACCTTCTTGAAAAACTCCCGCGGGTGCGGAAACGGGCGAGTGTTATCTCCGGGTCTGTTGCCGCCCGATATGTGCAGGAAGTGCTTGATGCCTGCGGAAATAATTCCTGGGTAAGCAGCCCGAAAAAAGAGATTGCCTGTCTTATCACCCGTGACGACTTAAAAGAGATTGACCTGTCCTCGCTTGAAAAAGTGGTCATCATCCCGGGCCGCTCATTTGTGCATGAGATGGAGGCTGCAGAGATACTCTCAGCAGATGGTGTGAGGCGGACTATTATCCGCGGGCCTGAGACCCTCACCGCTGATGCGGAGACCTCCATGGGTATGACCCGTGATGAGGTGCTCCAGATGGAGATCGACGGTTTCTCCGCTCTTATCTACCTTATCAACCAGAATGGGGTATAATCCATCTTATTTTGGTACATTTTAAAAACGGGTCTCCTCTTTTTAAAATGGATGCGACCCTTTCAATCGGTACATCCCGGTTTCATCTGCATTTCTGATTATAGAGTTCTGCACAGTGCTCAATCTCTGAGAGAATCTCTTCTCCTATCAGGCCTTTCACCGTCTGTGCAAAGGGAATAAGTTCGATGGGGCCATTTTGTAATGTGCAGGAGACTCCCCTGTCTTTACCTGGGTGGACGTCGTAGACGCGGCCGTTTACAAAGGTCACCAGGAGACCTTCATTGGTATATTCTATCTTTGCTGAATCTGTCATCTCTTTCTTCACCTTGTATGATTCAGAGATTTGATCCCGGACGTCTTAACCTCTCTTTTCAGACGCAGGGGAGTATTTATATGCCAGTTAAACACCAATCACCTTGCCATGTGCATGCGTTATACCCTTACCCATACCGAAGACTTTGCCTCTGCCTTCGGTATCTCATGTGGGGAGATGGAGGATCGCTATAATATTGCACCGACGCAGGAGGCTCCGGTCCTTGTGGCAGAGGGTGATGCTATCGCCTGCACCATTGCCAGATGGGGTTTGGTTCCCTCATGGCAAAAGGATAATGAATGCGGGGAATGGCTGGCAAACGCCCGTGCGGAGACGCTTGCTGAGAAGGCAGCCTTCTTTGATCTTGTGCAGCACTCACGCTGTGTCATTCCTGCATCCGGGTTTTATGAATGGAAGCGGGAGCGTGGCACCTCCTATCCCTTCTATTTCACCATCCCGTCCCGGCCGCTCTTTGGGCTGGCCGGACTCTGCGACTGGTGGACAGACCCTGCATCCGGCATCCTGAAACTCACCTTTACCATCATCACCTGTCCATCTAATACCCTTGTCTCCCGGGTCCACAACCGCATGCCTGTCGTCCTGCAGGAGGAAGATGTAACGCCCTGGCTCTTTGGGCCGTATGTTCCGGATGTTCTGCAGCCATATCCGGAGGCAGGGATGACGATGGTGCAGGTGACAGATGTGGTCAATAATCCCGAACATGAATCCCCCGCATGCATCACTGAAGCAGAGGGGAGCACGTGGTGGTAAATGTTAACCAAATGAACATGATTTTCTCTCTCACCGGTACACACTATTCTAATGAACCATCGGTACTCGGAGAGAATCTGCTCAACACAGAAATCGTTTATCCGTGAGATACTGAAGGTCACCGCAGATCCGGAGATTATCTCCTTTGCAG
The DNA here is from genome assembly GCA_963761105.1 of uncultured Methanomicrobiaceae archaeon. Lineage (GTDB taxonomy): Archaea > Halobacteriota > Methanomicrobia > Methanomicrobiales > Methanomicrobiaceae > Methanogenium. The sequence continues at coordinate 32,709 of CAVXFW010000006.1, forward strand.
GCGGCCTTCCCAATCCCAATCTCATCGATGATGAGGGGATCCAGAATGCGGCAGCAGCACTGCTGAAAGAGGATGGCAAGGCAGCACTCCAGTACTCAACGACAGAAGGATATCTCCCTCTGCGCGAATGGATTGCAGAACGCTACCGTACCCGGTACGGTCTTTCGGTCGATGCTGATCAGATACTTATTACAAACGGGTCCCAGCAGTGTCTGGATCTTGTCGGGAAGGTCTACCTCAATAACGGCGATTCTGTCATTGTTGAAGACCCCGGATATCTGGGTGCCATCCAGTCCTTCTCCATGTTTCAGCCGGAATTTCTTCCGGTATCCCTGAATGAGGAGGGTCCTGACCTAACGCAGCTCACCGCAGTTTTGGCGGCATCATCCCCGAAGTTTATGTACGGCATTCCGAACTCACAGAATCCCTCCGGAATCACCTATTCAGAGGACCGGAGAAGGGATCTTGCTGCCATTCTCTGTGAATATGATCTGCCGTTTGTGGAAGACGATGCATACGGGGAACTGCAGTTTGACGGGGTCGCGAGAAAACCGGTCAGTGCATATATGGACGGTGAGGGAATTTTAACCGGGTCGTTTTCCAAGATTTTCTCACCCGGTATGCGGATGGGATGGGTCTGTGCTCCTGAAGAAGTCATGGACAGGATTCTCATTGCAAAACAGGCGTCTGACCTGCACTCAAACTACCTCTCCCAGCGCATCCTGTCAAAATATCTGGAAACAAACGACATTGATGCCCATATCGCATGTATAAACGAAGAGTACCGGAAACGTGCCGAATGGATGGTTTCCCGTATGGAGGAGTGCTTCCCGGACGATGTCTCTTTCACCCGGCCGACCGGCGGGATGTTTGTCTGGCTGACGCTTCCTGAGGGTGTCTCTTCCACCCGCCTCTTTGACGCTGCCCTGAAGCGCAAGGTGGCCATCCTGCCGGGCACGCCGTTCTATTCCAATGGCGGCGGGGAGTCTGCGGCACGGATTAATTTCTCAAATTCAGACAAAGAGCAGATCATGACCGGCATCGGAATTGTTGCCGAAGTGCTCGAAGAAATTCGTACCACCCCCCAATAAGGGGTATTTTTTACCGTTTTGCCCGGATACCGGCTTTGCCATTGTATGACCCGGACAAAGAGAGGCAATTCTCATCATTTAATAGTACCTGAAGCACTATTTTTCAGCAATGGTTAACCGAATCACCGGTATTGTTCTTGTGGGGCTCTGCCTCTGTTTATTGTCAGCAGGATGCATTACCACTCCTGATGAACCGGCAGCGACACCGGGGGACGCAAAGATGACTGCACTTCTTGAACGTGCAACGGGGGAAGTCTCGGCAGGTCTTTCTCAGTTGCAGGAGAGCAATAGAGAGAGTGCTGAGAAATTATCCGAAATCGGTATTAAAGGTGATGCGGCAGGAGAGGAATTGCAGGAGAAGCTCGCCGGTGTGTCTCCCTATGTCATCTCGTCACTGGTGATAGACACAGAAGGAATCGTCACCGCAGCAGCGCCGGCGGGCTACGATACCTTTATTGGCACAGATCTTGGCTACCAGCCTGAGGTGCAGTATGCAAACGAAGTGAAAGAGCCGGTGGTAAGCGATCTCTTCCTTCTTGAGGAAGGGTTTGCCGGCGTATCACTCAGTTATCCGGTATTTTCCGGAGATACCTATCTGGGATACACGGATCTTACCTTCCGGCCGGAGATATTTTTGCGCCAGTATTTCCGTCCCCTCACGGAAGAAACGGGATATGAGTTCATGGTTCTCCAGACGGATGGCACTATTCTCTATGAGACCAATGAAGAGGAAGTAGCGAGGAACACCTTCACGGATCCTCTCTACCAGTCAACAGAGATCCCCAAACTGGCAAAAAAGGTTGTTGCAGAGCCATCGGGCCGGGGAGAATATACCTTCTGGGATGTGGACTGGAAGAGGGAAGCGGGCCGTGAGATCTTTTGGTCAACGGTTTCCTTTGACGGGACGGAATGGAGGGTGGCAGTCATTCGTGACCTCGATGCTGCTTTTTCCCCGACATCGGCTCCAACTCTGCGGTCTGACGAAGTGCTGGATGCGGATATTTCTTCCATGACATCCTTTGTCGAAGATGCGGCAGCATTTGGACTGCAGAATGGCAGAACTGCAGCCCTTGCAGTCTTCAACGATCCGAAAGGCGAGTTCATTGACGGGGAGCTCTACATCTTTGCCTACGATATGAACGCTACGACGCTTGCCCACCCGTATCAGCCGGGCATTATCGGTGAAAACCGGATGGCCAACGCGGATGAAAACGGGCTTGAAACATTGAAGAGTTTTGTGGACCTTGCGGCCCGCGGCGGCGGGTACCTGTACTATGTCTTCCCGAATCCGTCTGAGGGATACCGGAAAGAACTGAAGCTGGTCGCCATTCGGCCGGTTGATGATACCTGGTTTGTGGGTTCCGGAATATATATTCCTGAGATGAATGTCGCGCTGAACCAGACGGCAATTGATGCTCTTGTTGCCCGGGTGAAAGAAGCACAGGCCTTTGCTCTCACGTCATCTGCATATAGTAAAGAAGAAGGAGTATTTGCAGCGATGAGCGAGAGATTCGGCAGTAATGCAGACTACATCTTTGCATATGACATGAACGGCACATGCCTCTCCCTCCCCTTCCAGCCGGAGATGGCAGGAACAGATCGCCTGAACTTTACCGATGCGTATGGTGTTGAGGCAGTAAAACTGGAGATTGATGCCGCACAGCGGGGCGGCGGGTATGTGTATGTGGTCTATGAGAACCCTGATACGGGAAATGAGGAGCTTAAGTTCTGCTATGTGGCACCCGTTCTGGATGAGTATTTTGTCGGGTCCGGGATTTATGCGGGTGTCGTGGGTTGATTTTGGCTCTCTCATTTCCATGCAAGGGTAAGGATTAATCCTCCTTACGCCGGTCCATTTTCACCTCACACATATGTTGAGGCCACTATTGCCGCACAACCGTTCATCGCAACGGCTGCAGGAGTTTCCCTCTGAGTCCGGGTAAAACTGCTCACCGAACATTCCCCCCTCTCGCCCCGGTATCAATTATGAACCTGACACACTCAACTGGTGAGACCGGTTTTCAGGTATTCGTTATTCCGGGGCCCTGAGGAAGGTATATCTTCATCATCACCCTGAACCACATAGGGAAATATTGATCACCCATGTTCGATATGGCAATTGTTTTTGGGACCCTCATCCTTGCGCTTATTCTCTTTGCAACAGGCAGGGTCCGTTATGACATCGTTGCCCTGATAGCGCTTTTGATTGTCACCATTGCAGGCATCGTCGACCCGATGGATGCCTTCCTTGGGTTTGGCCATCCGGCGGTGATCACCGTTGCAGCTGTTCTTATTCTCAGCAAGGGGCTTCAGAACTCCGGTCTTATTGATATTCTGACCCGGTGGGTTTCACGGGTCGGGGATGGGGAGGTCCGGCAGATCTTCTCGCTTACCGGCATCGTTGCCATCCTCTCAGGATTTATGAATAATATCGGGGCACTTGCCCTGATGATGCCGGTAGCTATCCGGACTGCCCGGAAGAGCGGAAGGTCTCCTTCCTCCCTCCTGATGCCAATAGCATTTGGCTCTCTTCTTGGTGGGATGACAACCCTGATAGGGTACTCCTCCCAATATCATCATCGCAAGCTATCGTGCCCAGAGCGGGGGCTCCCCATTCCTCATCTTTGACTTTGCCTATGTCGGGGTTGGGGTTGCCATCTGTGGAGTCCTCTTCATCTCTTTTTTGGGGTGGAGGCTCGTCCCGTCCCGGCAGAGTCCTGCATCAAAAGAGGATCTCTTTGCCGTCAGGGATTATCTTACTGAGGTCAGAGTTCCGGAGAATTCAAAACTTGCAGGAAAGATGATCATCGATATCGGTGCTGCCACCGAGGCAGAGGTGGTGGTCGTCGGTCTGATACGAAAAGAGCGAAAGATCGTCGCACCGTCAATCTACGAAACGATGCTTGAGAATGACATCCTGATCCTCAGGGCGGATTCGAAAGACCTGCAGACACTCCTGGATGCCACACGCCTCGAACTTGTCGGGAAGACAGATCTCTCTGAGGAGGTTATCGGGTCTGATACTATTGGGATTATTGAGGCTATTGTAAAACCGGATTCACCGATCCTGGATAAGACCGCGTATTCAGCAAATCTTCGCTGGATTCATGGCATCAATCTCCTTGCCGTCGCACGGGAGGGGGGGCGTCTCCGGGATCGGCTGCACCAGATCCGGTTCCAGCCGGGCGATATCCTTCTTCTCCAGGGCAAGAAAGATGCCCTCCAGACAGCCCTTCCGAAAATTGGCTGTCTCCCGCTTGCTGAACGGGGTATTCGGATAGGGGGGCATAAAACTATTCTGCTTGCGATAGGAATCTTCGGAACAGCCCTTGGAATATCAGCCCTTGGAATCATACCGGTCCAGATCACCTTCAGTGCTGCGGTCGTTTTGATGATCCTGACCTCCATTGTCTCTCTGCGTGATGCATATGAGAGTGTGGAGTGGCCGATTATCATTCTTCTTGGCGCGATGATACCTGTCGGCCAGGCGCTTGAGACAAGCGGCGGGGCAGCACTGATTGCCGGGAGTATCGTTAGCGCTGCATCCACGTTTCCGCCGGAAGCGACGCTCGTCCTGCTTCTGGTCATCACCATGTTCCTCTCGGATCTGGTGAACAATGCAGCCTCTGCGGTTTTGATGGCGCCAATCGGGATAGGAATTGCGAACAGCCTTGGTGCCTCCATAGATCCGTTCCTGATGGCCGTTGCAATTGGGGCATCCTGTGCCTTTTTAACCCCGATCGGGCACCAGTCAAATACGCTTGTCATGGTGCCGGGAGGGTATCTCTTTACCGACTACTGGAGGATGGGGGCAGTACTCGAGATTATCATCGTCATCGTCTCTGTCCCGCTCCTCCTCACCTTCTGGCCGATGTACTGATCAACGGGACTTGTTCGCCCGTGTATCATACACAGTATGCCGGATGACGTGGCTAAAAGAGAGTAGTGTTCTTGTCCGTTTTCGCCTTTCGGGCAGAGGAATATAAAGAATTCCCGAATTATCCACGGTATAATACCAGAATCTGTGAGGTGCTCCGGGTGTATCCGGTATCAGGAATCCATTCTGTCGGGTGAGGGTAATGATAACCGTGGTGTCTGCGTTATTGGTGCCTCAAAAACGCTTCATACCTCATAAATTTCACCAATCCGGTTAACTACAGAGAGCATATACCCTTTTTTAATAATATCTGTTATCTCTCCCGGCATTAACCGGTCGATGCGGACGTGAACGGTGAGAATCCGGCGGATGGTCTCTGTTTCTGCAACGCAGAGAAGAGATGGTTTATCAAAATATCCGGTTGTCTCATCCGTCCAGTCCTGCCAGCGTGTGTTGATGAGCCAGTTATTGTCATAGAGTGTCCGGACAAATTCATTCACCGGCGGGCAGGTCCCGTTTTTCTGAATCTCTTCCTCATGACCCTTCAGGATTGCTGCTCCGTCCAAAATCCCCCGGTAGGCAAGCACTGCCTCAAAATTTTCAGGGGTTGGCGTTTCTGATTCACGGTGCATTCAGAAATGTTGTGCACTGACCAGTGATAAATGAATTGAAAGTTCTCTTTTTTTTCTGCATTCCCTTTATTTCTACCGAAGTGGAATGAGAAACGAACCGTACATAATCTCCTGTCGATGGGGTTTTGGACCACATGTTCTGATCGCCTAAACCCGGACCACCGGTATCTAAAATATGGTGAAAATGAGGAGACACAAAGACCGATTGCCACTATAGGGAGGCCTCCGGGAGACAGTGTGCGGGAAGGTGGGTTTAAGCCTCTTTTGAGTCTGAGAATTTTGTTAAATTTCGTGTGCCTGTGCAGGTCCCGGCCTGCCCGCTGAAGAGGGAACGTACCTCCTCTTTCAACAGCGGTGAAGGGGGGCACTGTGCGGTGCAAACTACAGATTCTGTCTTCCCCTGCCCGCACGCCGACCCGATATGCCTGCGTGCAGCCTCGGTGATATCCCGGCCCTGCGGTGTCCGTTTGATAAACCCTATCTGAATCAGATACGGCTCGTAGACCTCTTCAACCGTCCGGACCTCCTCTCCAATCGCGATGGCAATCGTCTTAACCCCAACGGGCCCGCCGCCGAAGTCATGGGCAATCACCGAGAGAATCCGCCGGTCGATATTGTCAAGGCCAAGGGAGTCAATTCCGAGCATGGTCAGCGCGAGGTCTGCTGTCCTTTCGTCAATGGTGCCGTCCTCCCGGACCAGTGCGAAATCGCGTACCCGCCGGAGCAGACGGTTGGCTATCCGCGGGGTTCCGCGGCTTCGCTTTGCAATTTCCTGTGCACCGTCCTGGGTGATTGGCGTCTGCATGATTGCAGCGCTCCTGAGCACAATCTTCACGAGATCGGCTACCTCGTAGAGGGTGAGGCGGAATATGAAACCGAACCGGTCACGCAAAGGAGAGCCTAAGAGCCCGACCTTCGTTGTCGCACCAACGAGGGTGAACTCCTCTAAGGGGAGCTGCACCGACCGTGCCCCCGGCCCTTCGCCGATCATCACGTCAATACAGGAGTCCTCCATTGCAGGATACAGAATTTCCTCGACCACCGGGTTTAACCGGTGAATTTCATCAATAAAGAGCACATCTCCCTGAGAAAGCGCTGTTAACTGGGCGGCAAGGTCGCCGGGCTTATCCAGCACGGGGCCGGTGGTGCTCCGGATGGAAACCCCCATCTCCCGGGCGACAATCTGGGCGAGTGTTGTCTTTCCGAGGCCGGGCGGACCGGAGAAGAGGATGTGGTCAAGGGTCTCGCCCCGCGTCTTTGCCGCCGCGATGGCTATGGAGAGTGTCTCCTTTATCTGCGACTGGCCGACAAATTCCTCGAAGTGTGCAGGCCGGATGGTGGCGTCGTCCGCTTCTTCTGTTAAAAGTGCGGAGGAAGGGAGCCTCTCCTGAATGGAATTCTCTTTCATGGTATGTATCAGTGCTCCCGCAGGCGGGCCAGAGCGGCACGAATAAGCTTCTGCACGGTCGGGTCTGCGATGGGCAGGGAAGCATCAACCGCTTCCTGTGCCTCCCGTGGTGAAAACCCGAGTGAGATAAGGGCACTCACCGCGTCTCCTTCTTCTGCTGTTCGTTTGCCGCCGGTGATGGTCCCTGCGTGTTTCTTCATCTTATCCTTAAGTTCCAGAATCAGGCGTTTTGCACTTTTCTGTCCGATTCCCGGTATCCGGGTGAGCACTTTTTCGTCGTCACTGAGAATTGCGATGGCAAAATCCTCAAAAGATATCTGGGAGAGGATGTTCATCGCAATCTGAGGGCCAATACCGGAGACGCTGATTAAAATCCGGAAGAGTTCCAGTTCACTCGGGTGGAGGAAGCCATAGAGCTGAATGTCATCGTCACGAACAGCCATATGGGTGTGCACCCGGACAGGGCCTTCTGTCTCTCTGATACTCTGCAGTGCGGGCTGGGTGACCTGCACCCGGTAGCCGATACCGTTGACGTCTATTATCACCCACCGGTCTCCGGTGGATGCCAGAACTCCTGAGAGATGGGCTATCATATTATCGCATCATATTTATGTGGCAGAGAGCGACCGCAAGGCCGTCTGCAGCATCGTCCGGGCGGGGAATTTCCTGCAGACGGAGGAGCCTCTTCATCATCTCCTGCACCTGGTGTTTGTCGGCCCGTCCCGATCCGGTGACCGCCTGCTTGATCTGGTTGGGCGTGTACTCCGCAATCGGAATGTCCCGCTGAACTGCTGCGAGAAGGAGGACGCCCCGTGCCTCACTGACCTGCATGGCAGAGGTGGTGTTCCGGGAGAAAAAGAGTTGTTCCACCGCAACGCATGCCGGGTTGTACTCATCGAGAATTGCGGTGATTTTCTCGTAAATCTCCCGCAGACGCTGGGACTGGCTCTGGCTGCTTTTGGTCTCAATGCAGCCATAAGTGAGGGGAGTTGGATACCGGTCGGTTTTATCAAGAACACCATACCCGACCCGTGCAATCCCCGGATCAATCCCAACAACGATCATCTGATTCTTTTTCTCTCCCTATTGGAAAGGGCCCTGCCCTTCGCCCCTGCCTTTCTGAATGAATATTCCGTTCTTATGGTAGATACCTATTGTCAACTACTCGCGCCTTCACATAGTCAATGGGCTTCTTGCCTGTTTTTTCGTACTATTGTGTTGCTGTAATGGGTATACAAATATCATCTTAAAAATGTCTGTATGCAACTTTCCTGTGGCGTACATAATATACGGTGACTGTGGCATCATCATGACTGACCTGATAAATAATTCGATAATTGCCGGAACAAATTCTGTAGAAAGTATCAGAACCAGATATCTTTTTAGATTCATGAGGAATAGGTTCAGAAGATAATTGTTCAATTCTGGTAAAAATTGATTCGATATGTATTGTATCAATCTTCCTCAAATCCTTTTCAACACCGGATTTGAATTCAACAGAATACTCTGTCATAAACTATTTCCGAGCCGTTTTTTCATCTCAATTAAGGTATGGGTATTTTCATTTTTTCTCTCTGCAATAACAGCAAGGTCATGCAAATCTTTCTGCATTTGCTGATATTCTGAAAATGGCAGAATCACGGATATTTTGTTTCCTTTTTCATCGACGATATACTGCTGTGGTGAAGACTGCATGAGTCAGTATCATGTTCAGGGCAATATATATATTTCTGAAGTTGCTGTTATTACCAAAGAGGGCGGTTCCCTTCTGGTGAAGAACACTTTTTGCATGAAGACAAGCACAACCATAATAGGTGAGTTACTAACAAACGAGTTTGGCCGCATTATGGCGTTCACATAATCTGAGCTGTAACAGGCAGGGAATGTATTAAAAGGACCAAACTGGCGGAAGAAAAATGGTTGCATAATGAATGTATAAAAGATCAACCGTTCCGGGGAATGTATGGTGCCTGTGACCCGGAAGAATCGTTTGCGGTATGTCTGGTGCGAATTCCACGGTATTTTCATTTGTCTGCAAACCGGACTTATTTTTTGCGTCTGCCTGATATCCGGTATCCTGGCTGAAAAAAGATTGAACAATCATTTAAAATGGCATCTCATTCAATATAATTTTGATACCCAATGAAAACCCTCATTCTTGCAGGCGGTTCCGGCACCCGGCTCTTCCCCCTGAGCCGTACCTGTTATCCGAAACAGTTTATTCCCCTGATTGATTCAGAATCCCTCTTTCAGAAATCGGTGCGGCGGGCCCTTCTCTTCTCAAAACCGGATGAAATAACAATCGTAACCAATGAAGTACACCGGTTTCTCGTAGCAGATCAGCTGGAGGAGATACATGCTGCCTGTCATATTCTCTCTGAACCGCAGGGAAAAAACACCCTTCCTGCCATTACCTATGGTATTACTCACATTCTGAAGGAATACCCGGATGCACGGGTTGCCATCATCTCATCGGATCAGCTCATCACGCCTGATGAGTCATACAAAGCCGCATTTCTGACAGCAGAAAAACTCGCAGAGAAGTATCTGGTCACCTTTGGCATAACACCCGACTCCCCTCACACCGGATATGGGTATATCCGTCCGGGTGCAACCCTCGATGGGGGTTTTGTCGTGGATGCCTTTGTTGAAAAACCTGACAAGGAAACAGCAGAATCCTATCTCCGGGATGGCTACCTGTGGAATGCCGGGATGTTTCTTTTTTCTGCTGCTCTTTTCATGGATGAGTGCAGGAAACATGCTCCTGAGGTTGCAGAGGCATTCACTCTTCCGGCAAAAGAGGCATTTGAACGGACTCCGAAAATTTCGGTTGACTATGGCATCATGGAGAAGACAGACAAGGCTGCGGTGGTCCCGCTCTCTGTTCCCTGGAGTGATGTCGGAAGTTTTGAAGCGCTGTACTCTGTTCATTCCAAAGGTGAGGGTGGGAATGCCGTTCGTGGCGAATACCTTGGCATCGAGAGTAATGACAATCTTATCATCTCAGACAGGCTTGTTGCAACCATCGGAATCAATGACCTTGCAATCATCGACTCTCCTGATGCTCTTCTCGTCTGCCCCCGGTCAGAGTCACAGAGAGTCGGGGAAATCGCGGGCCTTCTGAAGGAACGGGGAGACGAACGCTGCGAGCTCCATACTACTGTCCACCGCCCCTGGGGCACATATACCGTCCTTCAATGTGGGGATACCTTCCAGATCAAACGGATAACGGTCATGCCCGGGCGGCGCATCAGTCTCCAGCTTCACCACCACCGGAGTGAGCACTGGGTCGTTGTAAAAGGAACGGCACGGGTAGCAAATAACGGCAGTGAATTCTTTGTCCGGACCGGTGAGAGCACCTTTGTCCCCTCAGGCACCAGGCATCGTCTGGAGAACCCGGGCCTGATTCCGCTTGAGGTGATAGAGGTTCAGAACGGAGAATATGTTGGTGAGGATGATATTGTGCGGTTCGATGATGATTTTGAGCGGGATTGAATTATTTTTCATTTACTGGATTTGTGAGATTTTCTTTGAACATACCCTTTTTTCTTTTTTCCGTTGAAAGTCCTCACTCCACCATCATAGCCTTACTCGTTTTCGGGTCGTGAAAGCAAAGGGTAATCAAAGGTCCTGTTTAATTGAGCGTCGCTTCTCTCTTTTTCCGGAATTCTTCGACAATATCGCTGTTGAGCGACTCCCTGGAGAGGGAATAACTCAGGAACTGATAATTGACGATGTACTTCGCAGATCACCGGATGGAGTCGCAGGTCATGGTCCAATTGAACTGTTCAACAAGATCGCTGCAGGTTGCCTCATACCAATGGTATTCAGTTCACCCTGTATCCATGTCGATAGCACCAACTTTCGTGTTCCCGGGAGGATGAACCTGATTTTATATCTCGAAGAGGTCCGGGTCACATATGTTCATCCAGCGAATGAGCGGTGTAACATATCAAACGCTTTGCCCAGGTGAATGAATAAACCGGTAAAAAGAATCGTTCTTATTCTCTCCAGACGTTCTCAGGGAATGAATCAGATAAAATGACTTTCTGAATCTGGATTGAAAAAAATCCGGAACAACCTGAAATCTTGTGTTAAAGTATATCCTGTGGCAGATGTTGCAGTATACCATAAATTTTCTGCAGCTTTTTGAATAGTATATACCGTACGGATACGTTGGGCATGTACCATTGCCAAATATGAAAAATCCTCCTCATTCAAAAAATATATATGTTCTGAACGATATGGTGAATAAAATGGTTTTCAAAATATTCTTAGAATGCACAAATAATTCACTAAATGCGTATAATCATGAATTCGCATGTGGATTTAATACGAATGAGGAATTGCGGAAGTTCCTGATCGGCTTGGTAGGGAATCCGGATTAGATCATTGCAGAAGAATAAATTGCTGAAAGTCAGTTTACAACAGTTGCTAAAAAATAATCGGACTGGTATTTTCTTTAAAGGTATTTCATATAATGTCAATAATAAACGATTCAGTTAAGATAATGCGATATCTTTTCAGTCCTTTTAAGAAAATTATCGCTCTTTATCTGATAGCTGTTATTGCTCTCAGTTTTCTTGAAGTGTTCAGAATCTCATTGGTTTACCCGATCATTGATTATGGGCTTGGTGTTGAAAATCATCCAAAACTTCTGGATGTATTTTATAGTTATATTTTGCCATCATCAGTTGATCCCTTTTTGGCTTCAGCATTTCTGCTCCTCATAACTACAGTTATAATTGCTGGTTTTTACGCGGTTGTTGCATACGGGGGAGCGTATCTTTTTGCAACAGTTCGTGATTCACTTGACCGGCGGGTTTTTGCTACAATACAAAGCAGGCCATATAGTTTTTTTGCTTCAAAAAAGCAGGGTGATCTTCTCTATTTAGGTCAGGGTGCTGTCAATGAGTCCGGCCTGGCTGTCAGTCAGTTTGTTGAACTGATGCGAAATTCATTGTTATCTTTGTTATATCTGTTATTCCTCCTTTATCTCTCATTTTGGCTGACTCTGGGCGTCATAGTGCTCGGTTCGGTATATGCATGTATTGTAAAAAAACAGATATTTTCACGTGTTTACAGGAACAGTGGAGAATTGACTCGTTCTTTAATGAAAAAATCTGTTATTTATCAGGAGTTTATTTCCGGAATCAAAACGATATTTATAACCGGTTCCGTTGGAGTCTGGAAAAATAAGTATGAAATTGCTGTAAACAGGCTTTTAAAGGCATATATTAATGTATACGCTTTGAGCAAGATCTCAACCATAGCTAATGAATTAATAATGTTCTCAACCATTGCACTTGGTGGAATTCTTCTGTATTTTTTCACCGGTGGCAATTTTACCCCATATATCGCGATATTTGGTACATTTATACTTGCACTCTATCGTCTTGTGCCATCTTTAACTTCTGCGCAGAGTAATTTATCGAATCTGGTGCAGTATCTTCCTGCGCTTGAACTGGTCTACTCTATTTTGTCTGAGAATGACACGAATAAATCTCCAGATTCTGAGAAAGCAAAGGAATCGAAAAAAACACCATTCTCTTTTGATGAAAAAATTGAATTCCGTGATGTTTCGTTTAGATATGATAACAGTCAGGAAAATATCCTTCACAATCTGTCGCTGGAGATCGATAAAAATACAACGGTGGCGATTGTCGGAAGTTCAGGTTCAGGAAAGACTACCATAGCTAATCTTCTGGCACTGTTGTACAGACCTGTTTCCGGTGGGATATTTATGGACGGTGTGAATCTCAATGATATTGACTCTGCTGATTACCTTCGTTCACTTGGATATATTGGTCAGGAAACCTTTGTGTATCATGATACAATCAAAGAGAATATCAGATTTGGTCTGGATTGCACAGATGAAGAGATTATTGAGGCGGCAAAACTTGCAGATGCACATGAATTTATTATGGAAACCGCTGACGGGTATGACACCATCATTGGTGACCAGGGAATAAAACTGTCCGGGGGCCAGCGGCAGAGGGTTGCCATTGCACGCATCGTTTTGCGAAAGCCTGAGATTTTACTCCTTGATGAGGCAACGAGTTCTCTTGACAATATATCTGAGCAGAGAATTATGGAATCTGTTGAGAAGTTGGCTGAAAATATGACGGTGATCATCATTGCTCATCGCTTATCCACAATTCAGGGGGCGGATCTCATCTGTGTGCTAAAGGACAGAATCCTTGTTGAAAGTGGTTCTCATGAGGAATTAATGAAATTAAAAAGTGAATACTGGAAGTTGTACCTGGGCCAGAAAGATGCAGCCACTCTTTACCAGACACCGGAATTTCTTTCAATAGAATCATAATTTTTGGCTCTTCGCTGTTTTCTGTGGGTATCCATTTAACCAAATCGAAAAGCAAGGGAGGGGTGCCCACTCCCTGCGAGACCCACCCCACCAGATGAGAGAGGTCGCAGGTGGGATAGGCAAGTATCCAACCTGCTCTCCAGTTTTTGTTCAGAGAATATGACATTTATGGGATATTTCATCCGGATCAGAAATCATACAGGGACTTTTAAGGGGTATTTGCCTGTCAAAAAGAATTTTACTCCCCTTGTTTTTCTGTGTTTTTTTTAAATGCTGTGAATACTAAAGTTATGTTTCCGTTCTTAACCAAAGGAGAATTTCCAGGATATTCACCCACACCGATTAGCGAAGAGCCATGATCAATGAGGCTGACAATGCCGGGGAATTTGTAGCCTTTGACCCTGAAGATATCATGACGGGCGAGTAACACGAGAGGGAGTTTACAAGAGTGTATTCTCCATAGGTATTGAAAAAAGACAGAAATATTCCTCAAAAAGCTGCCACAAAAAGCCCTGCGCCTCATCGTTGATAAAAACGGGTGTAATTATGAGACTGGATGGGTGGGTTTCGGTCGCAACAACAATATAGTATACTTACGAGTATACTACCTGTGGGTATATTCCTGGATCGGCACCGGGAACGTTTCCTTCTGTACGAGCGGTATGAGAACAATGAGGCTGAGCTTATTGTGCTCTATGGACGCCGGCGGGTTGGAAAAAGTGAGCTTATCGATCAGTTTATTGCGTAAGTGGGCGGAATCCGTCTCCTCGCCCGTGAAGAGTCAAAGACTCTGCAGCTCCGGCGTTTTTCGTCAGTTCTGGGGGATTTTTTTCAGGATAATTTTCTTAAAAAACAATGATGCATTCTCCGAATAGCAGGCACAAAAAATGAAAGTCCCCAAGGAATTCTTTTTTAATTATCATTTCTTGTATAGTTCTTCTGGGGGCAGGAAGGTTGTGCCCATTTTGGATTAATAGTCCGTCAAAAAACTAACCAGTGGATTGCCATTGGAGGCACAAATGTGACGTAGATCACGAATGGTAAATCGCCCTCAATGCAAATCCACTGTCCCCAATTTAAAGGAGGTGTAGGAATATGGCAGAAGATCTACAGAAATCTTGTGGTCTTGATGTTCATAAGCAATTTGTCATAGCTACCGTACTTACAAGAGGAATCGAGGGAAAAATACAAAAGAGATTTGAACGGGATGATAATGGAATATTACGTCTCAAAAGCTTTGTTTTGTCTGAAAACTGTGACGTTGTTGCATGCGAATCAACCAATGATTTCTGGATGCCAATTTACGATTCATTGTGTGATCATGTCACCGTAATTGTAGGAAATGCACGTGACATAAAGGGTCAAACGCATAAAAAGACTGACAAGGTTGATTCTGAGTACATTGCATTGTTGGCCCTGAATGGGATGATCAAACCATCCAGAGTATTTTCACGCGAATTAAGGCAGATTCGCTCTCATGTCAGACTCAGGCATAAAATCGTCAGAAAAAGAACCGATTTCAAAAACATAATCAGTAGTATTCTCAGTTCAGAACAATTCAATTTGAAGTCAAAATTAACTGACATCTTTGGAAAAACCGGAGAAACGATATTAGAAGGAATTATCCATGGATTGGCGGTAGATGCCATAATCCAGAAATTTCCTGCTCGTATGATTGGAAGGGGGGATGAGTTTAGAGAAATTTTGCAAAAAGAATTCTCTCAGGATGCCATTTTAAGGTTAAAAGAGTGCCGGGCGTGTATTTTACAGTTTAATGAATCCATAAAAAATCTTGAAAATCGGATCTTCAAATGGGCCCAAACAAATTGCAAACGGAAGATGGACATATTGATGTCAGTCCCTGGCATTGGAGAAATTGGAGCAATTACCCTCATTGCTGAAATCGGAGATTTTAATGACTTTTCAGACAGTGATAAGCTTTCTTCATGGTTGGGAATTGTTCCAAATGTTTACCAGTCAGCCAACAAATATTACAATTCCTGTATAACCAAACGAGGTTCAAAAGTTGCACGATGGATCCTTATTCAGATAGCCCATGTTGTTGCTTCAAGGACGAAAGACAACGTATTAAGAGATTTCTTTCACCGGAAAAAGGCAAATATTGGATTCAATAAGGCAATTGTTGCATTAGCTCACAAAATAGCCCGTACAATCTGGCATCTTGTTGTTAACGATGAATTTTATACCGACAATCTGGGCTATGAGAAGAAAAATAAGGGATTCAGTCATCCAATTGCACTAACTGAGATTCCTGTGGATGAATGCATTTCAATTATCTTCCAGGCTAATACAATTCTGAGACAAAAAGATCCTGACATTCTGTAATTTCCCACAATACAGGGAGATACAGAGGATTACATGAGCGTAGCTTGCCAATGAAATGATCGAAATCCTGGGATATAGGAGATCTTCATCGGTAAATCAGTGGTCATTTCAAAAATCTGTGTTTAAGCTCTCAAAAAACGGGACTGTTGCGAGTCTACGGAATAAGATTTAGTCTTAGTGATACCGAAAAATTGAGGGTTTGATTGTCTGGACTTTCATGGTAAAAATGGGTTTTCCGACTGGGACAGTTTCTTTGAATATATTCTTCAGCATTCGGACTCCAGAATCGTCATTGCCATCGATGAATTTCCCTATCTTGTGAAGGAGGACTCTTCCCTTCCTTCCATCCTTCAGGGGTACTGGGATACCCACCTGAAGGACACTCAGGCTTTTCTCATTCTCTCCGGCTCAAGCATCTCTATGATGGAGGCGTCGACAATGGATCATGCAAGTCCTCTCTTTGGAAGAAGGACCGGACAAATACTTCTGCAGCCTCTCCGGTTCATCCACATCCTTGAGTACCTGAAGGATATGCAAAAGGCGGTGGAATTCTATTCGGTCTTTGGTGGGACGCCTGCATATATCATGGCTACCGATCCGGATAAGGACATCATGACGAATATCGGGGAGAAGATACTGCGGGAGGATTCCTTCCTGTTTCGGGATGTTGATTTTGTCATCCGATCAGAACTGACAGAACCCCGGTATTATCTCTCTATTCTCTTTTCAATTGCACAGGGAAATCATCGTATTGGACTTATCTGTAATGATACGGGCCTTTCCAAGAGTGTCGTTAGTAAGTATCTTTCCATTTTAAATGACCTGCATCTGGTGTGCCGGCGTATTCCTGTGACAGAAGGGCAGAAGAGCAGAAAAGGCCTGTACTTCCTCTCAGACAATCTTTTTGATTTCTGGTTCTCGTTTGTCAATCCCTATCTGGAATCACTTGAGCGTGGTAATACGCGACTCATAGTTGATCAATTCGTCAGGCCGCGGTTCGCTGCATATGTGGGCAGGCACTTTGAGGCGATTGTGATGGATCTCTTTGAACTCTTCAACGAGCATAGTGCTCTGCCCTTTGTCTACACCCGGACAGGAAGCTGGTGGCACCGTGGAGAGGAGATAGATATTGTGTGTCTCCGGGATGACCCATACGAAGTTCTCTTCTGCGAATGCAAATGGCAGGATGGTGTAGATGGAAAACGAATATATGAAGAACTTCAGGCGAAGGCTCCTCATGTATCCTGGCACACCGGCAACCGCAGGGAGTACTTCTGTATCGTGGCACGGACGTTCTCACGCCGCCCGGAGGCGGATGGCAGGGTATTTTGTTATGATCTGGATGATCTTGCGATGCTTGCTGCAGAGGTGGGGAAAAGTGATTCGTCAGAGGTTTGATGGACTGTTACCCCTTTTACACTCACAAAGTGTAAAAAAAGAAGCCTCTGAATAAACCCTTATTGATGCGTATTCTTCTAGATGAGTATACTATCCAGAGAAGTGTACGGGTCGTAAGGGAAGTTAATGCATCCCGGAGAACCGGCACCATATATGATCATTGCAGCAGGCCGGGTATGTGTCTTTTGTGAATCCGGCACTGATGTCCTGAATATTCCAAATTGATGTCGTCCATCAGGTATATGTGTGTATGTGTGCATATGTTAGTGTATGTCCACCATTACATCGATCAGGATAAGCACGGATATGAGGGATAAACTATCGGAGTTAAAGGTTCATCCGAAGGAGTCTTATGAAGATGTAATTAAGCGCCTCGTGGAAGATTGCGTTGATGATGAACCATTAAGCGATGCAACGATACAGGCAATGGAAGAATCACTGGCTGATATAAAAGCAGGAAGAGTTTATTCTCTGGAAGACGTTGCAGAAGAGCTGGGTCTTCATTGATATGAGTTATTCTGTTCTGGTTACAAAGCGTGCAAAAAAGAGTCTTGGCGATCTTCCAAAAAATATCGCGAAAGAAATGTATCTGGAATTAAAATCCCTTTCGTGTGAAGATAACCCTACAAAATACGTCAAAAAATTAAAGGGCAACAAAAATCCTCCGTTTTATTCTCTTCGTGTGGAAAGTTCCCGTGTGATTCTTAATATTGAGGACAATGTGATGGTGATTCATGTGATTGAGGCAGGTCACCGGAAGAACATATACCGGAAATAGTAATCCCTGAGAATTTTTGTAATATATATCCCTTTTCGCGGTCTTTGAGTTTCTTTTGTGCCTTCGCTGTTTCTCCGGTGGGTACTCTGAAAATTGCAGTTGACCCGGTATAACAAATACTGCCGGAAACCCGCCTGCAAGGTGTGTTGCGTTTTTCTTCAGCCTCTCTTTTGATCATATTGATTCTCCTTATTTCGGACAAATCCGGAATGCCATTCCGAATTTGTCCGGGGTGTTTGCTGAAAATGGTATCGTATGGGATACATAAACATCCCTGATATTCTGACGAATCACCGGTACAAAAATGAACGGGAACACACACGGCATTCCACATATAATTGCCATAACCCCCGTTTTTCTCACCCGGAGGAAGGTTGTCCAAATTTTATTTTTTAGCATGGGATTTCAGATTGCCCTTCGTTTCGGATAGTGCCACATATGCATCAAATCTTTCTCTCTCTCTCCAGATGAACGGGTTCTCAAACGACATGGGGTAAAATAAACGGTAATGGAATTCTGTTTCTGAATCCTGTGTGTATTCCGAACAGAAAAATCAGGAAGCTCAATATGATCAGTCCCAGACTGCAGAACTTTGTGTGAGGCGTCTTCCGGTCGGAAATTTTGAAGCGTTGTACTCTGTTCATTCCAAGGGTGAGGATGGGAATGCCGTTCGTGGCGAATACCTTGGCATCGAGAGCAATGACAATCTTATTATCTCAGACAGGCTTGTTGCAATCATTGACTCTCCTGATGCTCTTCTCGTCTGCCCCCGGTCAGAGTCACAGAGAGTCGGGGAAATCGCGGGCCTTCTGAAGGGACGGGGGGAGACGAACGCTGCGAGCTCCACACAACCGTTCACCGCCCCTGGGGCACATACACCATTCTCCAGCGGGGAGATACCTTCCAGATCAAACGGATAACGGTCATGCCCGGGCGGCGCATCAGTCTCCAGCTGCATCACCACCGGAGTGAGCACTGGGTCGTTGTCAAAGGAACGGCACGGGTAGCAAATGACGGCAATGAATTCTTTGTCCGGACCGGTGAGAGCACCTTTGTCCCCTCAGGCACCAGGCATCGTCTGGAGAACCCGGGCCTGATTCCGCTTGAGGTGATAGAGGTTCAGAACGGAGAATATGTTGGTGAGGATGATATTGTGCGGTTCGATGATGATTTTGAGAGGGATTGAATCATCGTTTACCGTGTTCCTTTTTATTAAATATCGTTTTTCAACATCCGACAGAAACCACGTAGATTTTTGACGTTATACCCTTTTTACCTTTATAACAATGGCCTGAGACGACACAAAAGCCCCATACGTGTCTTGCATTTCAGAAATTATTTATTCCCTGAAATCAGTGAATACGATGGGGTGCTGTTGCAGGCAGAGAAAATATTCATCTGACTGCTACGGCTGAGATTATACCCATTTAACCTGATCCGGATAATGCCGGCGTAGGGAGCTCCTTTTTCGTTCTCAGCTTCTTGCATTATCCGCCTTTATTCAGGGGAGGATAACAGAATGGATTTAGAAGTAACAAAAGCAATAACAGAGACCTGGTTTCGAAGACTTCAGGAAAATCTGGACGTTGATGTGGCTATTACCGGAACCGGCCCGTCAGGACTCATTGCCGCATTAAGAATTGCAGAAGCGGGCTATAAGGTCTCTATGTTTGAGAGCAAACTTGCCCCCGGCGGAGGCATGTGGGGCGGTGCTATGTTGTTTACCTCGGTTGCTATCCAAAATGAGGCAGTATACCTTCTTGATGAACTTGAAATTCCCTATCAGAGATACAATGAAAACCTTGTCATGTGTGACAGTGTTCTTGCGACATCTGCGCTGATATACCGGGCATCCCGGGCGGGAGTTTTGATTCACAACGGCATGAGCGTTGAGGATGTTGTGTTTAAGGATAACAGGGTATCAGGAGTTGTCGTCAACTGGAGCCCGGTTGTACGAGAAGGGCTTCATGTCGACCCGCTGTCTTTTCGGGCAAAAATTGTGGTTGATGCAACCGGTCACCCGTGCGAAATCTCAGAGACAGTTGCAAAAAAGAATAATATCACGCTTAACACGCCGTCAGGAAAGGTCTCCGGGGAGCGTTCCATGAATGTAAACGAGGGTGAGGCAGAGACGGTTAAGAATACCAAACAGATATATCCCGGACTGTATGTCTGCGGTATGGCGGCAAACGGCGTCTTTGGTTCTCCAAGAATGGGGCCCATATTCGGAGGGATGCTGCTTTCCGGAGAGAGGGCATCAAAGCTCATCATTGAGGAGTTAACGTGAATGAAAGAGACTTTGGGCTGTATCTGATAATAACAAATCCTTATGTCCCATATACAAAGATTGCCCGGGTTGCTGTTGACAATAATGTCAGGTATCTTCAGCTGAGGGAAAAAGAGCTCAGTGACAGAGAGATTCTTCTCGCTGCAGATGAGATTATGGCGGTAACGGATGGCACAGAAACGCGGTTTGTGATCAATGACCGGGCAGATCTTGCTTTTCTTTGCGGTGCAGACTGCCTTCATCTGGGTCAGGATGACATCAGCCTTTTGGATGCCAAAAAAATCTGTGGGGGGAAGGTGGGCGAATTTGGACTCTCAACCCATACCCTCGCCCAGGTAGAAGATGCTGTCCGGCTAAAACCGGACTATATCGGATTTGGCCCGGTATTTAAGACACCGACAAAGAAAAAACCCGACCCCGTAACAGGAACTCACATGTTAAAAGAGGCAATAGAGATGGCAGGCGATATTCCCGTTGTTGCAATCGGGGGTATCAATGCCGAAAATCTGAGAGATGTCCTTAGTGCCGGTGCAAAAAATCTCTGCATGGTCAGGTATATGATGGACAGCATTCATCTGGAAGAGAGGGTGGCTGAAACGGTCCGAATACTAAATTCGGCTACCTGTTCAGGAGAATGAATAAAATTCCGTGCCTTTTTTTTCCTGTCAATGCCTGAGGAGTGAATGACTGGCAGCCACCATCCTCAGTTTTATTGTGAATCCGCATGATGCCTGTGGTCATTATACACAAAACCGATGTCGACGTGGATTTTTGATTTTTATCGCAAATGGTGTACTATGTCACTCTCTCCCGCAGCAGGGTTCGCGTTTTGCCTGCATACTTTCTTACTCACAACCCGATTTGCATGTATTCTCTTCCACACAACGTTGCTTGTATGTAACAAATCCCCATTTCATTACATGCAACCCGATTTGCATATATTCTCTTACATACGACATTATTTGCATGTAACAAAACCCCGTTTCATTACGAACAAAAAATGATGTTATTCAGATTATCGCCAGAAGGTCAGAAAATTCATACACAGAGGGATTTCTCCCTTTTCCCTCTTTTCGGACAGAAATCACTGAATTCTTTTTTAACGCTGCAATGATTTTCTGCCCGCTGTCGTTTGGGATGCCGGAATCTGTAACAAAATCATGAATGGTAAAAATCGGCCGGATAAAGAGCGCATCAATCACCTGAACCGAATACTTGGATTTCAGAATGTCAGGAATATCCGTTTTCATGCCAGAATATAACGCAATTATTTTCTTTGCCTTTCTGGTATTCTCATTTGCCTGGTGCTCAACTCCACGAAGGAAAAAATCAATCCAGCCATCCCAGTCATTATCTCTGGAAAGTGCAAGAAGACGGGTGTAGTATTCTTCACGGTTCTGGTCAAAGAAGCCGCTGATATAAAACATCGGTGATGATATGAGATTTTTATTATACATAAGCAAAGGAATGAGCATTCTGCCAACACGCCCGTTTCCGTCAGAGAAGGGATGAATCAGCTCAAACTGGCCTTTTAAAATAGCAATCTGGACAATTGGATCCTTTTCTTCGCTGTCCATATATTTCTCCCAGTTATTCAGATACTCCCATACCAGTACAGGGGGTGGAGGAACATAGGTTGCTTCTTCAATAGAACAGCCGGAAGGTCCAATCCAGTTCTGCCATGACCTGACTTCACCAGGTTCTTTATGCTTGCCCCTGACCCCTTCGAGCAGTTTTTTGTGCAGGGATTTTATCATAGGCATATAGAGAGGTTTGATTTTCAAGTCAGACATCGCCATCAAAATTGCCTCCCGGTAATTGTTTACTTCCTCTATATCTGCTTTTTTTGATTTGGAAATATCCTTTTTCAGATACCCTTCAGATGCCAGAATTTCCTCGAGTGTTGTTATTGTTCCCTCAATACGGGATGAAATAATTGCTTCTTCAGTTATCAGAGGAGAAAACAGTATTTCGGGATTTACTATTCCCTGGAGTATCCCATCATATCTCGCAAGAGCAGCATTGGATCTTCCGATAAGGGAAACATGCCTGAGCCAGTCAATAGTATCCTGTGGCAGCATTTGAGGATAAAATATTTGTCCCATTACAAAATCTCTATTACTACTGTATTTTTCATACACAATTACCTTTCCCGGGCACAATGAACAGTACGTATCCAGAAGCAGGCTGGTCGTAAAGAAGGAATGAATGATGCCATCCGGGCCACGGTTGAGGCATGGGCTGACGGGAAGGCTGAACTGAACTGCACTGAACTAAACTGCACTGCACTGAGTTCTGATGAGCCTTTCCTCGATTTCGAATTTGTTCATGAAACCCAAATCTCCATAACCACCGGACGAATACACAACCGGATAAATACCAGAGACAGGGGTGATGACCTCCCTCTGTTTTTGAGCTTCTTATTATCGATCCTGACCCGACCTTGTTTTTGCCTTGCTTTTAACCTTTTTTTACCTTGTTTTTACCTTGGGTGTAGGGAAATAACAAGTGAACCGGCCGTATTTCCGGTTTTTCTGAGTGTTCTTTTAGCTTGGGCAAATTTACGGTATATCTGCTCATTATATGTGTTATTAACGGTTTTTGAAGGGTTTTGTAGGGGCGTTGTTGAGGGGTGTTTTCAGGAGGATGCATAAGTAGTCACAGGGTGAGTTCGGCCCGCTCCGGGCGTCTGTGGGGGTTGGTTTTTGGGGATTATTCAAGGATTTTTGGAACAATTCCGGGATAATTCCGGTGATTTTTTGGGGGTATTGGGGTATTTCTCACCTGAAATGGGCAATTATCCCTCCTGTTCTGTTTGTGGTGGTTTGTAGTGTATCCTGCAACTTAATCTTACAACTATCCCGGGAGAAAGATTGCGGACATAAGAGTTAGAATAATAGGGTATGATAGGTGCGAGAATAATTGGCACATATAATCGCCCGATTTAGCGAAGAGTCTTTGATTGCTTCTCATTGCTGGTATGGGATTTGCTCTGTCAGAAATTTCCGTTCAAATTTCTTTCAGGGAAGATCAGGAAATCTCAATGCAATCTATTGCAATATAATAGGTGTGTCCTAACGTCGCTGTTAAAGAAAAACAATTAAATAGTAATTAAATGCAGGAAATATATATATACTGTTCATCTCCTAACGGAGGGCATGGACCGTTACTGGAAAGGAGTTCTTCCTGAACCATCCGTTCGAACTGTTGGTGATATGGAATGTGTATTTGCAGACCCGGATGGTGTCGACCTGGATTCGGCCACCCCTCTCTACTATATGTACCGCGATCTTGCGATGAATGACGAAGATCGTGTGAATCTTTCCCGGCAGAACGTGCGGTATGACATCACCGTCATCCCCCCGGCGATCCTCAGCGGTGAATACGTCAAGACGAAGGGCCACTACCACCCGGAAAACCCGGCAGGTATCGGCTACCCTGAACTCTACCAGGTTCTTGCAGGGAACGCCCGCTTCCTTCTCCAGCGAAAAGATCTCTCTGATGTGGTGTCAGTCGTCGCATCTGCCGGAGAATTCGTAATGATTCCGCCCGGCTACGGGCATGTGACAGTCAACTCCGGTGAAGAGGTGCTCGTCATGGCGAACCTGGTCTCAGCTCAGTTTGAAAGTGAATATGCGCTGTATGAGGAGATGCAGGGCGGGGCTTACTATGCGATGGAAGGGGACGGAAATGAGAACAGGAACGGGAACGGCTGGAATCAAAATCCACGGTATTCATCGGTCACTCCAATCAGGGAAATATTTGCACGCGATGCTCCGGAGCCGGGGATCCTGAACGGGCCGGTGGTTAGGCAGGGGATGGGAATATATGATCTGGTCTCCTGTTCCGCTGATCTTTCATTCCTGAATGAGCCTGAGAAAACGGGAAATTTGACTGATAAACAATTATCAGTCGTCTGAAATGGAATCTCATTCAGGGTAATTTTGATACCCGATGAAACCCTTATCCCTGCTGGCGGTTCCGGCACTGGCTGGAGAAACCGGCCTGATTCTGCCTGAAGTGCAGAATGGTGATTCAGCTGGTGAAGACCCCATTGAATGGGAGTGAATCATACCGTTTGACTCATCAATATTCTCTGTTTTTTATTTTCAACATGAAGCATTATCGGCAATTACATTCGCATTTGCTCCCTGAAGGGTGTCAGTGCCGATGAAAAAATCCCCAAATGTTTCGGTTGACAGGATAATTCTCATGGAAGACGGCGGGAAGAAGATTTCCCTCTCTTTTATTCTGCAGGCACTCTCCCGTGAAACACATACTTAAATGTGGGTCTTCGTTGTTTCTCAGGTGGGTACGCTGAAAATTGCAGTTGGCTCGGTCTCAGGTATAGAATAGTCCTGACGTTCCTGCTCTTCCTGGATACGTTTCACCGGGGAAAAACGGGGATGAAAGAGCATTGGCACATATCCGGCAGGCAGCAGAACGGTACCTCAAAAACTGATAACGACGGGCTGAAAGTCAGGCACTTTTGTCAATGTTTTCCCCTTTCTTACAAAAATTCCATCACCGGACGTAAATTATCATAGGAAATGACTCTTCCCGCCTTTC
The DNA here is from genome assembly GCA_963761105.1 of uncultured Methanomicrobiaceae archaeon. Classification (GTDB taxonomy): domain Archaea; phylum Halobacteriota; class Methanomicrobia; order Methanomicrobiales; family Methanomicrobiaceae; genus Methanogenium. Next base: position 57,420 of record CAVXFW010000006.1, read on the forward strand.
TGTTCTGAGGGGTGTCTCCGCCATAGACAACAAAAGACCTCTCCGGCGGATTGCCGGAAAGATTATTCCAGTATGAGATATTTTTAAAGTAATCATCATTTACTGTTCTGCCGGACTTGATTTCGACAGGCACCGGATTGCCCGGGCCGGTGTCTATGATACAGTCTATCTCATGTCCTGCCTTATCCCTCCAGTAATAGAGGTTGTTTTCCCGTGCCCTGTTGAAACGGTATTTTAGCAGTTCACTGACGATCATCGACTCAAACAGGCCTCCTTTCAGTGAATGATAGTTTACCTGTTGCGGGTCCTGTATTCCGGCAAGATGTGCCGCGAGACCCGGGTCTGTGAAGTAGAGTTTGGGCATTTTGGTAAGTCGTTTATTGAAGTTTTTGTGATGGGCCCGTGTGAGGAAAATGATAAATGATGTCTGAAGAAGAGAAATCCATTCCTTAGCGGTTTTATCGGTGATACCACAGTCATTTGCAAGGGAAGTAAAATTGACCAACTGTCCGTTTCTGTTTGCACACATCTTCAGAAAGTCCTGAAATGCAAAAAGGTCTTTTATCTGCTTTATCTGTCGCACGTCTCTTTCAATGTACGTCTGGATATATGAGGAGTAATAGTCTCGCGGGTCGATTTCACTATCATATATTCGCGGGAAAAATCCGGTGAACAGGTAATCTTCATACGTTTTATGGCCTAAACCTGCGTTTTTTATCTCCGATATTGAAAGAGGAAGAAGTTTTAGTATTCCAACTCTTCCTGCAAGGGACTGTGATATCTTTTCTGAGAGCATGAAATTTTGTGAACCGGTGAGAATAAACCTGCCCGTCTTTTTTGAATTGTCAAGGAATCCCTGAAGGTACGAGAATAATTCCGGAACATGCTGAATTTCATCAATGATTGCTCCGGTCTCTTCATAGTGTTTCAAAAAACTTCTGGGATCTTCCTTTGCATACGCTCTGGTATCCGGGTCTTCCAGTAATATATAGGGTAATTCATGAAAAACAGCCTTTACAAGAGTCGTCTTTCCGGATTGTCTTGGCCCGGTGACAGATACTGCCGGAAACCCGCCTGCAAGTTGTCTCAGTTTTTCTTCTGCCTCTCTTTTGATCATATTGGCGCCCCCCATTCCGGACAAATCCGGAATACCACTCCGAATTTGTCCGAGGTGGTTGTTGAAAATAGTGTAGGATTGTATAAATAAATAGCCCTGATATTCTGACGAATCCCCGGTACAAAAATGAACGGGAACACACACACGGCATTCCACATTTTATTATTATATCCCCCTGTTTTTCTCACCAGGAGGAAGGTTTTCCAAATTTTAATTTTAGCATGGGATTTTTCAGATTGCCCTTCGTTTCGGATAGTGCCACACATGCATCAACTATTTCTCTCTCCAGATGAACGGGTTCTCAAACTACATGGGGTAAAATAAACGGTAATGTAATTCTATTTCTGAAATCCTGTGTGTATTTCGAACAGAAAAATCAGTAAGCTCAATATGGCATCTGTGCACATTGTGGCACATATGCACAAATATAAATGCCCTGCATATCAATACTCAGGTATGTCTTCCAGCACGAGTGAAACCGGAGGGAATACCATCAAACGTATTCCCGTGAAAGAGCCCACCTGGAGGGACCTTCATGACCTGAAGGGTGCCGGACAGAGTTATGACGATCTGCTTTCCAGGATGGTCCGTCGCGAGCGGGACTACCGGGACTGGAAGATGATCACTGAGGCTGACAATGCCGGGGAATTTGTAGCCTTTGACCCTGAAGATATCATGACGGGCGAGTAACACCGCAGGAGTTTAAGAGAGTGTGTTCTCCATAGTTATTGAAAAAAAGGCAGAAAAATTTCTCAAAAAGCTGCCACAAAAAGCCCGGCGCATCATCGTTGATAAAATCCTTGAATTAAAAGATGATCCGTTCCCGGGAGGGAATAAGGAAAAGCTCGAGTATGACCATCCTCCTGCGGTGTACCGTCTTCATGTCAGCAGATCTTTTACCGTGTTTTATATCATTGAAAATGATGAACATATCATAAAAATTGAGAAAATCACTACGATTGAACGGGCTCATAAGGAGTATTCCCGCAGATAATATCCTGTGCAGCCGCTGAGGTGAGAAATGTTACGGGCGGCGGCAGGAAGATGACCACCCTCCTGCTGGTTTTCGATTGCTTTTATTCCCCTGATACTGTCCCGGGAAATACACATGTATAATAGGTAATATCAGAGATAGCCATACAGTGAGCAGGGCAACATTGCTATTCGGTTACGTGTATGGCACTATTTTTTCCCCTTCTCTTTCTTTCTTTCTTTCTCTCTCTCTTAGGTTGGTGATGACAAAGCAATACCATGGGGAGGCAATCGGTGAATAAATGGGGAGGTATTTTGGTCTCAACGCAAAAATTGTACACTTTCAGGTAGACTACTTATGAGTGTATTCACGGAGTGAAGGAATGATGGAGTGAAGGCTGTTCGGTGCCTGGTTGGAAAAAAAGGACATTTTAAGTGGTTATTCCCGAAGATTACAGGCGTTTATGATTTTTCCTGCATCATACTGCATCAGGATCAGCCGGGTATTTCCCCATATTGAAGGCCGGTCCATTTTAATCAGTCCCAGATTGCGGAACTTTGTGAGGCGTCTTCCGAAGAGCGAATAGCACATCGGCACCTGTTTTTTCAGTGCCTGATAGAGTTCACCGGAGATCATGGTGTCTTCGTTGTTCTGCAGCAGGCGGGCAATGGTATTCAGCATCGTTTTTTCCTGATCTCCAAGACTCCGGAGGACGGTCTGGATCTGTATGTCTTCCACCATCTGGAGGGAGGTCTGTACATCTGCTTTGGTAACGGATGTGTGGTTCTCAGATTCGGCATGTTTCACGGAACACTTCAGGAGGCCGATGCCAATCCGCAGGTTATTGAATTCCATGGTCTCTTCGACGATCCTGTCAAGGAGTTCGGGCGGGATGACGTCGGGCCAGAGGGCGGTTCTCGCCATGTCGTGCATGATGGTCCGTACTTCGTTCTCTTTGTAGGGAGGGAAGACTATCTGAAGCGGCTGAAAGACGGAACGAATGGATACACTGAGATAGTTTGTGGTGGCTTTCTCTGTGGTATTCACGGTGGCGATGATGCCTATTTTGACGCCGGGATATTCTTCATGCAGCCGGAGAAGGATGCGGAGCACATTCTCCATGATGTGGTTATGGCAGAGGGAGATGGCATCATCGAAGCAGATGAGGTACACGGCATCATGCCGGGAAAATTCCCTGCCCAGTCTTCCAATGAGACGCTGGAGGGAGATGCCGCAGACGGGTGGCTCCTGGTGGAAGGCGGCTTCGTATATTTTCTGAAATACTCCGTATTCGGTCTGCATTATCTGGCAGTTGACGAGCACCGGGACGAAGCCCCATCGATGCAACGGTGGGAGAGATGCTCGCCGGAATGGAGATTAAGCGTCGTGAGAAATATTTCACTTTCGATGCCACCACATACCGGGAGTGGATGAGGCAGTCGGATGTCTGGCTAAAGCCCGGTGATATGGATGGACATTCTGATGGTGACAATACCGATGACGGGGATAACAGAGAAGATCACGTTTTCACGTTTTCACCACGTTTTCACCCAAAAACGGTAAAAAGTGAAAACGTAAATTACGAGCATAATGATGTTCATTCTTCTAAAGAAGACAATAATATAGATATATGTACAGATATTACTGGATGTTTTCACCCAAATCAGGTATCATTCAGCGATTCCGTTTCCTCTGGTGCGGGTAGTGGCTGTATGGATGATATTGGCGTAAGTGAAAATGAACCAGACAATACGACATATTGCCCGTTAATTCCAATACAGGAGACACAGGTCCCTCCTTTCAGGTGTGAGTCGAAGTGAAAACGAGTGAAAACGAGTGAAAACGTGAAAACAAAGAAGGCAGGAACGGTCCTTTCCCTCCCCGGCATCCTCGACCACCGGGACTGCCGGCGTTGACAAAACCTCCATAACGCCGGACGAATACCAGAAACAGGGGTGATGTTCCCCCTGTTTTTTGTGTCATTTTTTACTTCTTATCTTTGACCTTTTTTTCCTTGCTTTTGAGCTTATTTTTTGCCTCGGGGTTTAGGAAAACAGGGGGTGAATTGGGCGTATTTTCTTCTCTTTTTGGTATTTATTGGCCCAGATTTATTTGCGGTAGTTCTGCTCTTTATTTGCAGTATGGGCCTTGTTCTGGGGTTTGTGTTTGGGTGCTGTTGATGGGTGTTTTGCAGAGGATGTATTGGGTGGGCCGGGGTGAGATAGGCCCGCTCCGGGCGTTTGTGGGGGTTGGGTTTTTGCGGATCTTTTGCGGAGTATTTGGGCTTTTTTACTGATTTTGTGGTATTTCTGAGTATTATTTGAGTATTTCTCACCTGAACGTGGTAATATTCCTGCCAAAAATCCTTTATTCACACAAAATGGTCTTTTAATTGTTTCTCATTGGTGTTATGAGAATAGTTCTGTTAAGAAATTTCCTTTTAGATTCTTTACCCTGAAAATCAGAAAAATCTTAATTCAATCAAATATACACCATAAGAGATCTGTTCTCACGTGGCTGTTAATGAAATACCCTTAAATAAGAATCAAAAATACGCATTATAAATATTATTCATTCAAAACACTGAAAGCATGGACCGTTACTGGAAAGGATTCCTTCCTGAACCTTCTGTTCGAACGGTTGGTGATATGGAATGTGTACTTGCAGACCCTGATGGTGTCGAACTGGATTCGGCCACCCCTCTCTACTCTATGTACCGCGATCTTGCGATGAATGAAACCGATCGTGAGATTCTTTCCCGCCAGAATATACGGTATGACATCACGGTCATCCCCCCGGCGGTCCTCAGTGGTGAATATGTCAAGACCAAGGGACATTACCACCCGGAAAATCCGGCAGGCATCGGCTACCCTGAACTGTATCAGGTGCTTGCAGGGGAGGCCCGCTTTCTTCTCCAGCATAAGGACCTCTCGGATGTGGTTGCTGTCTCTGCATCTGCCGGAGAATTTGTTCTTATTCCTCCCGGGTATGGGCATGTAAGTATCAACCCGGGTAAGGAGGTGCTTGTGATGGCGAACCTTGTTTCGACTCTTTTTCAAAGTGAATATGCTGTGTATGAGGAGATGCAGGGTGGGGCATACTATGCGATGGACGGGAACGGGTGGAATCAAAATCCACGGTATTCATCGGTCACCCCAATCAGGAAAATGAATGCACGGGATGTACCGGAGCCGGGGATCCTGAACAGGCTGGTGGTTAGGCAGGGGATGGGAATATATGATCTGGTCTCCTGTTCCGCTGATCTTTCATTTCTGAATGAGCCTGAGAAATTCGTATGAATATTCGTCTGTCTCAACTATCCATGACTAAAAGTGTGGACTTCCCGCCTGTTTGATCGTGATTCTCTTACACACAATACAATTTGCATATAACAAAACCCAATTTCATTCCATACAACCTGATTTGCATATATTCTCTTACACACTTAACACGATTTTTGATATTATTTGGGCGTTATTTCTGATTTTGGGCATTTTTACCTGAAAAATTGTATTTCTATTGTGATTCAGTAAAATGGAGATGAGCCATATTTTTATCTATTCAGTGACAGACATAAACAATAATATCAGGATACCACGAATCAAACGCTCTGGATAATGTATGTGAGATGTGGTGTCAGGAGCAAAAGATGGGTGTTGAGGCGGAACTTAGAGAAGTAAAAGAGCAGATCATGCTCATGTCTGAGAAACTGGATAGTATTCTCTATGAGCGGGATATGACCGCACATATGGCACTTTCAGATCGTTCACTGAAAGCGTTTCTGGATGACGAGCCTGAGGTGTATTCCGTTCGCGATCTGAAGGTTGTATACTAATGAAAGGGAGCATTATCCTGGTACCTTTTCCTTTTACGGATTTAACCGCTTCAAAACTGCGGCCAGCGCTTGTGTTGCATGCAGGGGGAGATGATGTGGTGTTGGCCTTTATTTCCTCGCGTATCCCTGTAGGGGAAGTACCCCTGGCGTCTGTTGTATTGGACCAGTCACATCCGGATTTTGGTGTGAGTGGGCTGAAAATGTCCTCGGTTATCAGGCTTGATAAGGTGGCAACAGTGCTTTCCTCCCTGATCTTGGGGGAACTGGGAGTGGCAGGTCCGCACGTCCGCGAAACGGTGAACCGGGTTGTTGCTGAAGTCTACCGGTTGTAAATTTTTGGTCATCACCGTTTTCTGTGCGTATGAATGTAACCGCGTCGAAATGCGGAGATGGGTTGCCTTCCCATGCAAGACCCCACCCATTCAACGGATCGGTCGCAGGGGGGGACCGGCACCACCATTGCTCCTGTATGGCACTGAAAATGGGAGAAATAAATAATTCCGGGTTTTGTGCTGAATTAAGCAGTGCGTGTAATCTTTCTCTCTCTTTTTTGATGGTATTATTTGGTAACAATCCGGACAAGCATATCTTCAACTTCTTTCATCTTCTCCGGTTTCACTCTTCCGGCCCGGTATAAGATCAAAGACATATCAGCGGTAAAAATTCTGTTTGGGCGAATACAACTGTCCACCCGTAATCTGCCACACATATAGTCCCGGTCGGTACATGGTATTGAATATGTGTCATTCCGGTTTTTGCTTGTGATCTGGCAGAGGATGATATCATCTCCTCCCAAGGTTGCAACTACAAGGGCTGGTCTTTTCTTTGAATCGGAGAGATCAGAAAAAGGGAACGGGACGACCAGCACATCGCCCTTTACAAATTTTTCCATGCCTCATCTTCTTCTTTTGAGCACCAGTCTTTTTTTAGAGTCTTTTCAGATAAATATGCACATGAGAGTGCCTCATCCACCGTTCCAAGAGGTCTAAGTTCAATTCTGTCATTATATGCGAGTATCGCTACCTTTTCTCCGGGAAGAAATGTATCTCTGACAGACCGTGGAATTACGATTTGGCCTTTTTCTGTTATTGTTCCGGTTTTAATATCAATCAATGACATAATGGATTATTTGTCTTATTTGTAAGACAAAATATATAATTGGATCTGCCCTGACACTTTTGTCTCTTTGGAGCCTGTCCAGCCAGTGGCAATTTTTGACAGGACAGGCTCACTATGTAAGTCGCACCCTGGGGAACAGGCTGGCCTGGGAGTGCCAAATAAATGGCTGACTATATCCAGACCACAACCACTAGGAGTGCGGTGCGGGACCTCACGGTTCCCATGACGGGTATCACCACCTTTGATGCCCTCGTGCAGGATATCATCGACACCAACCCCTTCGGCTGTACCTTGTACGTTGAGCAGGGTGTAACAATCGACCCGTTTGTCCGTTCCCAGGAACGGTATGATGCCAAGATCGTATACGAAAACCTCGAAGCCGACACCATCGGCGATGTCTCCGTCCAGGTCGCAACGGTCGCGGCATTCGGCACCGCTGCCGCCCATGTCATGGACGACGAGACCCTCGCCACCGCCATCGGCGGAACCCCGTCCCGCAACACCGCAAAAGACACCAACTCCCGCAAGCTGAAGTGTCACGACGCCACCGGCGAGACGTATTATACAGCAATCATACAGCAATCAGCCTCATCGATGCAACAATGGCTGAATCGCTCGTTGGCATGGAGATTCGCCGAGATGAACGATACTTTTCTTTTGATGCTAAGATATACCGGGAGTGGACCGCAGAATCAGACGTCTGGCTTGTGCCTGATGAGCGGGATGGGGGTGGTGACGATGACCGGGATCCCCGTGAACCTGGGTGTGGTGATGATATTGATGAATGGAGTAATGTCGCAGATGAAGGCTGTGATGACAAGGATTGAAGGCTGTGATGACAGGGATTGAAGGGTGTAATAACACACGTAAAGAGGGTGAGGGAAAAGATCACGTTTTCACTTTTTCACCACGTTTTCACCCAAAAACAGCAAAAAGTGAAAACGTAAATGACGAGCATAATGGTGTTCATTCTTCTAAAGAAGACAATAATATAGATATATATACAGATATTACGGGATGTTTTCACCCAAATCAGGTATCATTCAGCGATTCCGTTTCCTCTGGTGCGGGTAGTGGCTGTATGTGTGATACTGGCGTAAGTGAAAATGAACCAGACAATACGACAGATTGCCCGTTAATTCCAATACAGGAGACACAGGTCCCTCCTTTCAGGTGTGAGTCAAAGTGAAAACGAGTGAAAACGAGTGAAAACGTGAAAACAAAGAAGGCAGGAACGGTCCTTTCCCTCCCCGGCATCCTCGACCACCGGGACTGCCGGCGTTGACAAAACCTCCATAACACCGGACGAATACCAGAAACAGGGGTGATTTTCCCCTGTTTTATGTGTCATTTTTTACTTCTTATCTTTGACCTTTTTTTCCTTGCTTTCTGGCTTATTTTTGACCCTGGGTATAGGAAAACAGGGGGTGAATTGGGCGTATTTTCTGTTTATATTGGTGTTTGTTGTTGTAGATTTATTTGCGGCAGTTCTGCTCTTTATTTGCAGCATTGGTCTTATTCTGAGGTTTGTGTGTGGGTGCTGCTGGTGGGTGTTTTGGAGAGGATGTATTGGGTGGGCCGTGGTGAGATAGGCCCGCTCCGGGCGTTTGTGGGGGTTGGGTTTTAGAGGATTTTTTGCAGAGTATTTGAGCGTTTTTACTGATTTTGTGGTATTTTGAGCATTATTTGAGTATTTCTCACCTGAATTGGGTAATATTCCTGCCAAAAATCCTTTATTTACGCAAAATGGTCTTTTAATTGTCTCTCATTGGCGTTATGAGAATAGTTCTGTTAAGAAATTTCCTTTTAGATTCTTTACCCTGAAAATCAGAAAAATCTCAATTCAATCAGATATGCACCATAAGAGATCTGTTCTCCCGCGGCTGTTAATGAAATACCCTTAAATAAGAATCCAAAATACGCATTATAAATATTATTCATTCCAAACACTTAATGAATGGACCGCTACTGGAAAGGATTCCTTCCTGAACCTTCTGTTCGAACGGTTGGTAATATGGAATGTGTGCTTGCAGACCCGGATGGTGTCGAACTGGATTTGGCCACCCCTCTCTACTATATGTACCGCGATCTTGCGATGAATGACGAAGATCGTGAGACGCTTTCCCGCCAGAACATACGGTATGACATCACGGTCATCCCCCCGGCGGTCCTCAATGGTGAATATGTCAAGACGAAGGGACATTATCACCCGGAAAACCCCGCAGGAATCGGCTACCCTGAACTCTACCAGGTTCTTGCAGGAAACGCCCGCTTCCTTCTCCAGCGAAAGGATCTCTCTGATGTGGTGGCAGTCGTCGCATCTGCCGGAGAATTCGTAATGATTCCGCCCGGCTACGGGCATGTGAGCATCAACTCCGGTGAAGAGGTGCTCGTCATGGCGAACCTGGTCTCAACTCAGTTTGAAAGTGAGTATGCGCTGTATGAGGAGATGCAGGGCGGAGCGTACTATGCTCAGAAAGAGGGGGGGAATGAGGACAGGTGGGTTCGGAATGCACGGTGCCCGGTGGATACTAAAATAAGAACTATTTCCGCACGGGATGCACCGGAACTGGGGATAAGACATGGAATGGGAATTTATGACCTGGTCTCCGGCTCAGCAGATCTGTCATTTCTGAATGAGCCTGAGAAATGGAATATTTAACTGATAAACAATTATCAATCATTTAAAATGGCATCTCATTCAATATAATTTTGATACCCAATGAAAACCCTCATTCTTGCAGGCGGTTCCGGCACCCGGCTCTTCCCCCTGAGCCGTACTTGTTATCCGAAACAATTTATTCCTCTCGTTGACTCTGAGTCCCTCTTTCAGAAATCGGTGCGGCGGGCCCTTATTTTCTCTGAACCGGATGAAATAACAATAGTCACCAATGAGCTGCACCGGTTTCTCGTAGCTGATCAGCTGGAGGAGATGCATGTCACCTGTCATATTCTCCCTGAACCGCAGGGAAAAAACACTCTTCCTGCCATTACCTATGGTATTACCACTATTCTGAAGGAAGACCCGGACGCACGGGTTGCCATCATCTCCTCAGATCAACTCATAACACCTGATGAATCATACAAAGCTGCATTTCTGGCGGCAGAAAAACTCGCAGAGAAGTATCTGGTCACCTTTGGCATAACACCCGACTCCCCTCACACCGGATATGGGTATATCCGTCCGGGTGCAACCCTCGATGGAGGTTTTGCTGTGGATGCCTTTGTTGAAAAACCTGATCAGGAAACCGCAGAGTCATATCTGCGTGACGGCTACCTGTGGAATGCCGGGATGTTTCTTTTTTCTGCTGCTCTTTTCATGGATGAGTGCAGAAAACATGCTCCTGAGGTTGCAGAGGCATTCACTCTTCCGGCAAAAGAGGCATTTGAACGGACTCCGAAAATTTCGGTTGACTATGGCATCATGGAAAAGACAGATATTGCTGCGGTGGTCACGCTCTCTGTTCCCTGGAGTGATGTCGGAAATTTTGAAGCGCTGTACTCTGTTCATTCCAAAGGTGAGGATGGGAATGCCGTTCGTGGCGAATACCTTGGCATCGAGAGCCATGACAATCTTATCATCTCAGACCGGCTTGTTGCAACCATCGGAGTCAATGACCTTGCAATCATTGACTCCCCTGATGCCCTTCTCGTCTGCCCCCGGTCCGAGTCGCAGAGAGTCGGGGAAATCGCGGGCCTTCTCAGGGAACGGGGAGACGAACGCTGTGAACTCCACACAACGGTTCACCGTCCCTGGGGGACATATACCGTCCTTCAATGTGGGGATACCTTCCAAATAAAACGTATCACCGTTATGCCCGGACGCCGCATCAGCCTGCAGCTGCATCACCACCGGAGTGAGCACTGGGTCGTTGTCAAAGGAACGGCCCTTGTTGCAAACAACGGCAATGAATTCTTCGTAAGAATAGGCGAGAGCACCTTTGTCCCTGCAGGCACCAAACACCGACTGGAGAACCCGGGCCTGATTCCGCTTGAGGTGATTGAGGTGCAGAACGGGGAATATGTTGGTGAGGATGATATTGTGCGGTTCGAGGATGATTTTGAGAGGGAGTGATGGTTCTTGAAGGTCTAAAAAATAAGTTTTAGGAATAATATCGGTGAAAGTATTCTAAATTAAGCGTTGTATGATGGAGCGTAAAATTTAAAATATTTGAATACTCAAGAAAAGTCAATTTATAAATATTAAATTCAAATGTAGATAACAAGTTTTAGTGCTGATGGGTAAATTATGAATGATATAATAGTGATTGCTGAAATTGGGTGTAACCATAAAGGGGATATGGAAATCGCTCACGAAATGATTAAGATTGCTGGACAATTTTGCAATGTTGATGTTGTTAAATTCCAAAAAAGGAATTCTAAAGAATTATTATCTCCTGAAGAATATCATGCACCACATCCCGTACCTAACAATTCTTATGGAAATACGTATGGTGAACACAGAGAATTTTTAGAATTCAATTTGGAACAGCATAAGCAATTGAAAAAATGGTGTGAAGAGTGGAATGTTATTTATTCAACGTCCGTATGGGATTTGACTTCAGCAAAGGAAATTGCATCCATAAATCCTGAATTAATTAAGATTCCTTCAGCCTGTAATTTGAAGTATGATATTCTTGGATATCTGTGTGAAAATTATATGGGTGAAATCCATTTATCCTTTGGAATGACTACGCAATCTGAAGAAGAGGATATTGTTCAATTTTTTGAAGAGCATAACCGTTCTAAAGATCTGGTTATCTATAGTTGCACATCAGGGTATCCCGTTCCTTTTGAAGATATTTGTTTAAAAGAAATCATTAGGTTATGTGACAAATTTGGAAACAGGGTTAAAGCTATTGGTTTTTCAGGTCACCATTTAGGAATTGCAGCCGATATAGCAGCATTGGCTTATGGTGCGACATATTTTGAAAGACATTTTACATTAGATCGGACTTGGAAAGGGACAGACCATGCTGCAAGTTTAGAACCTAATGGCCTTCGGAAATTAAGCCGTGATTTAAGGAATGTCTCAAAAAGTCTTACATATAAACAAGAGGATATTTTAGATATTGAAAAAGTCCAAAGAAATAAATTGAAGAGGTTTTGAATTGGATAAATATATTGTTTTTATTCCCGCTCGGGGGGGTAGCAAAAGTATACCTCTGAAAAATATAAACAATATTGCAGGAAAACCTTTAATTTTTTGGACGATTGAAGCTGCAATTAATTGTGATAAAGTTGACCGGGTCTACCTTTCTACTGATTCTGAACAAATCATTCGTGTTGCAAAACAAATTAAAAACAAAAAATTTGAAATCGTTCAGAGAAGTTCTGAAACTGCTACAGATTTAGCAAGTACAGAATCGGCAATGTTGGAATTTTCAAATTCATTTAGTTTTGAAAATATAATTTTAATTCAACCAACTTCTCCCTTATTAACATCAAAAGATATTGAATCTGCGATAATAAAATATGAAGATAGTAATGTAGATTCATTGTTGTCCGTTGTTGAGCAAAAAAGGTTTATGTGGGATATCCGCTCTGATTCATTTGTAAAACCTTTAAATTATAATCCACTTAATAGACCCAGAAGGCAGGATTTCAATGGTTTTCTTGTGGAAAATGGAGCATTATACATTACTGGAAAAAATCTATTGCAGGAAACCAAATCCAGAATTTCAGGGAATATTGCATGCTACAAAATGCCTGAAGAAACCTATTATGAAATTGATGAACCTTCGGATTGGATAATTGTTGAAAGGTTATTGCTCTCCAGAAAAAACGCAAATAATTCGCCTAAAAATAATTTAAATAATGTAAAATTACTTGTGACTGATGTCGATGGTGTATTAACTGATTGTGGGATGTATTACACTGAAAAAGGAGATGAGATAAAGAAATTCAACACGAGAGATGGCATGGGATTTCAGTTATGCGTGAAAAAGGAATTAAAACTGCAATTATTACAAAGGAAAATACAACAATTGTTAAAAATAGGGCAAAAAAATTAAAAATTGACGAGGTTTACGGGAATGAAGATAAATTAATTGCTCTCGAAGATTTGAGAAAAAAATACAATTTGGATTATTCAGAAATTGCTTATGTGGGTGATGATATCAATGATATTGCTGTTCTAAAAATAGTGGGTTTTTGGTTCTTGCCCCAATGACGCTGTAGATGAAGTTAAGGACATTTGTAATTATATTCTCCATAATCGGGGAGGATTTGGTATTATAAGAAATATTTATGATCTGATTAAAAGAATCGATGGGTAATATGTCCCAAGTGATTTAAAATCCCCAACTATGGCAAAATAATGTTTCTCACTTGCAAATCCATACGTCATCGGTTAAGGAATGTCTCCACCGGCAATGCCTATCCATCCACTCAAAAATGAGTCAGTAATTTTCTGCACGTACAAATTCGGTACCATTATATACCCCCACCTCAAAGCCACCATGCTTCCTAAACAAAGCACGGAGCTGTGGCAGTTTAAGAAAGAACTACTGGAAATGGTTTCTTTTGATGACATCGCTCATACAGCAGTAGCGAGTAAATTTACAGTACGATCGCGGAAGATAAATCCCGTTGAATTTCTTTTGACCCTGGTATTGGGATTTTATTCAAAAGAGGAACCATCCATCTCCAAATTTCATCGGCTTTATAACTCATTGGTGAACCCCGGGAATCAGGTGGTGTACAGCAGTTTCTACGAACGATTCACAGCAGATGCGTTAATCTTCGTTAACGAATGCTTAACCAATCTCATGTTAAAGAAAATTGATTGCGTAAATGCTGAATTAAAAGGATATATTCGCAGATTTCATGATGTTCTAATCGTTGACAATACTATCGTCCGGGTTCACTCTAAACTTGCGGAGAAGTTCCCGGCAACACGAACGCGGCGATTAGCTGCCGGCATAAAAGTCTCGGTGTTACTGAGTGTGGTCGGAAATGGTCCCCAGTCAGTAAAGTTCTATCCGGAGAAAACAAATGATGCGAAAACCCTGACTATTGGGCCATGGGTGAAAGATATGATTATCTGAATGGATCGTGGTTTCTTCAAATTCGCGTCTTTTGCAAAGATAGACGATTATGGGGGATTTTTTGTGACACAGCTAAAATCCAATACCCGTGCGGAAATTACTTCGGTATATCTCGGAATACCTGAAAAAATCCGGGATACGATGGCTGGGACGGACATCCATGATGCCATCGAACGTGTCAAGCCCATAAAACTTGATATTGATGCCCGGGTTCGGGTCAGGTATCCACCATGTGGTAAATGCAAGGATAAACAAGCCCTGAATCTACGGTTTGTTGCGACATTTAATGAACGTACCGGTGACTACCACACATATTTCACGAACATCCCTGAACAGGAACTTGATGGCAGGGAGGTGGCAGCACTCTACGCTGTCAGATGGGATATCGAAAATCTCTTCCGGGAGATGAAAAGTGAGAATCTTCTTGGTCGTCTTGAATCAAAGAACGAATATATTACTGAAATATTTGTCTTAATTCCATTTATACGCCTGATTATCGCACGAAAATTGTTTGGAACTGCTCGGAAGATTTTGGATGCCGGAGAATTCAAACGCCTGAAAAAGAGATTGTGGGCAATCGTTTTTGCGGAGAACGCAAGGAGGATTCTTTCGAATCTGATAAAAGAGATTCAGGGACTTCGTGCAACAGAGCCCTGGTCTGACATTTGGGAGACTGTGGTGTTGGGGTCGACATCTGCTCACATTACCAGAAGGTCGTTTACCGATAATCTGTACCTTTGAACAAAGGTGAGATCTGTTGGCATGTGCATAGCTTAGGCTATCCAATTTTGAATGCCACTTTTTGGATTTTCTGGAATTTAGATGCCAAAATTACCGGTGAATATTATGGTTCAAACAATACGATGAGTAAATCCCACGACTTTCTGACATTTGAGTGAATTATAGGTTAATCCTGGGGCTTTGAAAGTGTTACGCCGACCTTAACCGATGACGTATGCTTGCAAACCTATGTTTCTGTTTGAAACATAGGTTTTCTATAGAGTAGATATGAGTTATTTGATGATTAAACTCTTGAAAAAGGATATTTCTTCTTTTGTTATTCCACTAATAGCAAATATTAGAATGGAATATATAATCGCACAAAGTGCTACCGTTAGCATTACTGGCCCAATTCCAGCAGGTTGTAGGATTAGTGAGATTGGAATAATCCAGAAAGATGCGAATATAATCCGAAAAATGCTTCCAATACTAATATTATATGATATTGATACCTGAGATTTTGTTTTCAAATAGAATTGGATTAATCCTAAAACAAATACAAATGAAATAAGTGTCGTAACAGCGGCACCAATAATTCCTAGATATGGTATTAGAATAAGATTGAGTCCAAAATTAAGTAATGCAGCAATTATCCATACCATTGCTGTAATCCGAGTATTTTTCTCTAAAATTATGATTTGAAAAATTATTGTATAAATCCCAAAAAATAAGGAACTTAATGCGGTAAATGGAGTGATTAAATATCCATTTGAAGCAATCTCTGGTGTTGAAAGAATTGTTAGAATTGGTTTTGATAGAATTGACAATCCGACAAATGATGGAATTGCTAACATAAGAAAGTCCTTTAGAGAATACTGAAGGACTGTTTGAACTCCCTGAAAATTCTTTTCATCATAATACTTTGAAAGGACTGCAGGCAGCATAAATGAAAGTGGTGCAATGAACATGCTAATGATGTTCCCAAGAGTATATCCCGGGGCATAGTATCCGACATATGCGGTTCCCAGAAAAATTCCTATCATATATCTGTCACTCGAATTCACGACCCAGCTGGAGACGTTCCCAGGCACCGTTGGAAGGCCAAAGGAGAGGTATTCGCGGAGGTGCGTGAACTTTGGGATGGCGACCCCGATGCCGGAAACGATGAGGACGCCCATGATGGTTAGCAACGTAAGGTCGGTGATAAACAGTCCCATTACTGCGCCGAAGATGCCATGGCCTGCAAGGACAAGTCCTCCGACCATGATCAACTTTAGGCAGGTTTTAAAGAAGAGAAGTGAGGAATACCGCTTTATCTGTTGAAATGTTCTGAAGTAATTGAACTGAAGGAGATTCATGCACTCCAAAAAGACGACCAGAGCAAGGATCTGGGTAATCATTGTCTGTCCATCGAAGAGTGCAGCAGCTAGCGGTTCAGCCAGGATGAGGAGAGCGACCGAGGCAATGCCGGCGGTAATGATTGTAATGCCTGCGATTGAGTAGTAACCTTCCTGAATCTCTTCCCGTGTTTTTGCTCCCGCGAGGTACCTGACCATTGTATAGGGGAGACCGAGCATCACTAGCCCAGGGACAATGCCGATGGTTACAAGGATCTGAACATATGTACCGTATTCCTCAATCGGGAGGGTCTTGGTGAGGATGGGAAGAAGGATAAGACCGCTCAGACCTATGAGAAGGTTGGTTATTCCGATCAGGCCGATTTGTCTTGCAAATCTATGGAATTCAGACACTGTGTTTAGGTTTGTTATAGGGATATATCAGGATTTAGATTCATCGTGTCACTGGCACAGCATTTATCTTCACATTTGAAATGTATCCGCGAATTTGACAGAAGTTGGATGTACCTTTTTGTACTCCTGAATGTCCCGGAAATTAGGCACTGTCCCAATTTATACCGTATAATCATATACTCAGGCTGTTTAATATAACAACATGGCAAGACCCAGGGGTGAAAATTACATGACATGTCAAATACCGACCTGTCAGTATTTTCTCAAAGAAGAAGGAAAAGAAGGCTCTTCGCTATTCCACGTGGGTAGATATAACAATTTTCACTATCTTTGAAGACCCATTTCCTTTTGTGTCTTTAGATGGAAAAAGAGCTGTTTCAACTTGCCCTCAACATTCAGGATCCATGGTTTATTGATTGCATTGAATTTGTCCCCGATGAAAAGCGTCTTGATCTTTAGATTTATTTTATCCCCTGTTCTGAATTTGAATGCCCCGAATGTGGCGGAACCGAGTGTAAGGCATATGATACATCAGATAAGACCTGGCGTCATCTGAATTTTTTCCAGTATAAATGTTATCTTCACTGCCGGGTACCTCGTGTTGAATGTAAGAAATGTGGAATTCACCAGGTAAAGGTCCCCTGGGCAAGAAAAAAAAGTGGATTTACTCTTCTTATGGACAGCATGATCGTCCGAATGGCGCAAAAAATGCAAGATTCTCACATTACAGACCTTCTGGAAGAACATGACACACGAATTTTCCGTGTCATTAAACATTATGTTGAAGAAGCAAGAGAACGTGAGGATTACTCAAATGTCTCAACAGTGGGGGTTGATGAGACATCATGCAAGAAAGGCCACCGGTACATCACAGTTGTTGTAGATCTGGATACTTCTAAAGTCATTTATCTCACTGAAGGCAAAGATGCAGCAACAGTCGCCAGATTTAAATCGGATTTCTCTGGACATTTTGGAATTCCAGCCAATATATCCCAATTTTGTTGTGACATGTCTCCAGCCTTTATTCGTGGAATTAAAGACAATTTCCCAGATTCCGATATCACATATGACAAATTTCATGTCACGAAAATAATGAGTGAAGCTGTTGATGAGGTTAGAAGAGAGGGGCAGGCAGAGAATGCACTGCTCAAAAATACCAGATATATCTGGTTGAAAAATCAATGCAACCTCACAAAAAAACAGCTAAAGAAGTTGGGAAGCCTTAAAGATATGAATTTGAAGACGGTGCGGGCGTATAACATCAAGCTCAGTCTTCAGACGTTCTGGAGTATAGAAGATAAAGAAGCAGCCATAAAATATCTCAAGAAGTGGTATTATTGGGCCACCCATTCAAGATTGGACCCAATAATTAAGGCGGCAAAAACTATCAAAAGGCACTGGAACGGTGTGATCAACTTCATTGATTCGAAAGTTATGAATGGCCTTTTGGAAGGGTTGAACAGCAGCATTCAGGCCCTCAAAAAGAGTGCAAGAGGATATCAAAATACCCTAAATATTATGACAATGATCTACTTAAGACTGGGTCAATTACAATTTAACTTACCTACTTGAAATAGCGGAGACACAAATTTTTGTCTGAACTTTTGTGTTTTTCCCGATTACTGTGGTATTTTTGAACTGAAATTCTGCATGAGTGCGCGTTTTTGGTAGGAGGCGATGAATGTCATTTTGTTACTGAGAGATACTGTCCTGGCAGATCAGCACTGGCAGGACAGGCTCGCCATTAGAAATGAGCGAAAGGGAAGTAATATATTGACAAAACTGTGATATAATCTATATATAGTGTTTACTGTGTGGGAAGTGATATCATTCAAAATAAAATACTAATATTAACTACAGGATATCCAAAAAATCAAAATGATATGTCAAATATATATCTGCATAGATTTGCAATTGCTTTAAAAGAAAAGGGGCAAATAATTCATGTTATTGCTCCTGATTCTCCTGATACTGTTAAAGAAGATTCCATTGAAGGTATTTATATCCATAGATTCCAATATTTATTCCCCAAAAAAATTCAATCTTTTGCTTATGGATCGGGATTAGCAGATAAAATTAAAACATTAAGCGGAAAATTACAGACAATACCATTCCTTATAAGTATGACATATAATTTAATAAAATATACCCGTATGTATGATTATGATGTTATTAACGCACATTGGGCAATACCCACTGGTTTTTTAGCAGTAGTAACCAAACCAATTCATAAGAAGCCTATAATAATTAGAATCTATGGAGCAGAACTGTATCCGTTTTTAAAAAACAATGGCTGCATCAATAAGATGTTCAGAAGTATTTTAAAATATTCATTAAATAAATCAGATTATGTAATTGCAAATAGCATTGCAACTGCAAATATCGGAAAATTAATCAGTGGAAGAAATAATATTTTTCCATTGCCTGATGGAGTTGACATAAAATATTTCAATCCCAACGTAAATTATGATAAATTGGCTAGCATTTATCAAAAAGATTCAAGACACATAATTTTTGCAACAGGTCACATGATAGAGCGCAAGGGATTTGAATATTTATTGAGATCATTGCCGTTTGTTTTGGAGAGTATATCAAATGTACTGTTAATAATTGGAGGAGAGGGTCCCGAAAGGGATAAACTTGAAAAAATTGTAAAAAGTATGGATCTTGAGAAATATGTTCGCTTTCCTGGATTTATTAAAAATGAAAATCTTCCAAAATACATGAGGATGAGTGATATATTCATATTGCCTTCGATTATTGATAAAAATGGAGATACTGAAGGTCTAGGTTTAGTACTTATTGAGGCAATGGCGAGCAATACTCCAGTTATTGGCAGCAATGTTGGGGGAATACCAAATATAATTGATGATGGAATAAATGGAGTGTTGGTTCCTGAAAAATCACCAAAAGAATTAGCGAATTCTATCATAAAAATCGCTTTCAATGAAAATTTTTCAAGGAAATTGTGTGAGAATGGACTTAAAACAGTTAATGAAAAATATTTGTGGGACAAGATGGCAAACAAATTTATAATAATATCGAATATGATAATAAATGGGGATATAGAATGAAAAAAAGAAGCGTTTGTGTAATTACACATCCCTTTTCTTCACCAATAGTTGGTCATGCATTGCTTTCAAACTTTATATGTATTTTAAAACCCCTTTCAGAAAAAGTATATGTTCTAACGGGAATTGAAATAGATGATCTCTCATTTTCCAACGTATTTCCAATTTATTTTAAGTGTACTAGAAAACCAATATTTGCTAGTTGCATCAAATTTATGATAGTGCAAATTAAAATGACAATTCAAATTCTAAAAATGTCAAAAAATGTTGATACTATCATATTTTTTGTTGGTGGAACTTCTTTGATTTTACCTTTATTTATTTCGTTTATCTTGAATAAGAACATTATTTCGATCATAACAGCGTCAGATGCAACGAAAATTAATCATAGCAATGAATTATTTGGATTGAGTCGAAAGATTATGTCCTATTTAACAAATATATTTGAGCATATCAATTATATATTCTCAACTCAATTAGTTGTATATTCTAAAAATGTTGTTGATCAATTGAATATAAATAAATACTCATATAAAATATCAACTGAAGGGTCAAGATATATCGACAATCGTCATTTTAATTTGCAAATAAATTATACAGAAAGAGAGATGATTATTGGGTATATTGGACGATTAAGTGAAGAAAAGGGCATTCTTAATCTAGTCAAAGCCATAGCAATAATTTCAAAAAAATGTCCTGATTTAAAATTTTTAATCATTGGAGACGGTATCTTAATGCATAAAGTATTATCTGAAATAGAACATTTAGCAATTTCAGACCGAATAAATTTACTTGGCTCCATTTCACATGACGAGATTGGATTTTATTTAAATAAAATTAAATTGCTTGTGATACCCTCCTACACAGAAACAGGTCCACAAATTGCATTAGAATCAATGGCATGCGGAACACCTATATTAGCCACTAAAGTTGGTTTAATACCCGACATAATTAAAGATTTTCAAAATGGATATATTTTGGATAATAACGACCCGCAAACAATTGCTGACGGTATAATTAAAGGAATATTTGATCCTTGTTTACCTAAAGTATCGAAAAAATCAATAGATACAATTATAAAAAACTATTCATATAATAGTGCAGTTAAAAGATATTCCAAGATACTGGAGGTCAAGAATGCATAATTGGTTTTTGTACTTCTTGAATTCACCTTCAATGTGTTCAAACAACACTAAGGATGCTGATATTTCCTATCAACTGACAAATTTAGCAGAATTACATAAAATAAAAGAGGAAATTTTAGTAGATCAATCTTCTGTTTCAATTATTTAGAGATTTAGAGGTTTCAATAACTCTAAAATTAGTAAGAATTGTATCAATGTTTATAATAATAGGGGTAAAATAATTCATGGAAAGGAATTGTGTAATTGACATCAAAAGTATTTGTTATAAAATACGTTCAAATAATCTTGACATATATTTTGCATATTTTGGAGCATGCATTGGACTAATTTTCTTAATAATTTCAATCGTTTTGGGGATGTCAATTGTCATAAAAGAAATGATACTATTTTCATCATTTGCATTTTTCACATATATAGTTTTGCAAAAACATATTCCAAAGGAATCATATGTAGATGAACAAAATGTTGATTTTAAAAATTATAAATCAAAAAGAATTTATTTATACTTAATTAATGTAGCATATTTTATATTAATTACATTATGTTTTATTTTATCATACACCTATTTGTACGAAAGGTCAACATTATTTTTAATTATTGTTTGTATAACTGCTATTCTCCTTGGTATAGAAATAATTCAGTTTCAAACAAATTTTAAATTTTTAAGTTCCTTTTGGACCTTCTCAAAAATTATTGTATTGGCAATATTAATACGTTCGAGTATATATTATCAATTTCCGGGAGTTGTTGGTGTAGATCCTTTTTACCACATTGATTTTATTAATTATTTGTTGATGAACGGATTTTTAAGAATAGGGGATACTTATTTTCATTTTCCAGCAATGCACATATTCGTTGCTGCTGTGTCAATTATATCTAATCTATCACCGATAGATAGTTTTTTTTTCATTGGGATTATTGAAGTTATTTCACTTATATTTGTATACTTACTTGGAAAGAAATTATTCAACAATCAAATTGGTTTGTTGTCTTGTTTAATAATATCCTTGTCAAGTGAACATATTTTGTGGGGATATTGGATAATTGCAATGAGTTTTGCACTTTGTTTAATCCCTATGCTAATATATATTTTGTTCACAAAGAATGATAAAAATAATAAAATCTATACCATATTTGTTTTATTTATAATACTAATTGTTTATCTTACACATACCGTTGCTTCTTTCGTATTATTACTTTATTTAATCATTTATTGGTTTTTCTCACATAGTATGAATATTCTGCCATTTAACTGTTCAAAGAGAAATTTGTTTGGGATATTCTTTGTTGTAATATCATTATTGTTGCTATCATTTTATTGGATTTATATATCTGATTTTTTTGAGTATATAGGGGGCTCTATAGTAAATTCTTTTCGATTTACAAAATGGGATAAGAGTAGTGTGTCTGGAACAAAATCGCTTATTGAGAGTACATGGGATTATCTAGGAATAAATTTATTTGGATTTTTTTCAATAATTGGAACATTATTTATATTAAACATTAAAAATAGAAACATTAATCGAATTCATCTTATACTCACATCATTGTGCATGACAATTTGTGTCTTTTTTCTCTACATATCAGGTTCAAACGCGGTTTTGTTTGGCCGCTGGCCTGTTTTTATTATGCTATTTCTCTCAATTCCATGTTCACTGGGCATTTATATGACATTATTTATTTCTAAAAAGTATCAATTGGTGACAATAGTTATTGTATTGCTAATATTTTCAAGTGTAATGGTACTAAACAATAATTCAAATATTACAGAAGTGGTACCTTGGGCAGAATATCCCAGGTATGGATTAACAGATTCTGAATCTCAATCATATTCCCAGATTTATCTAAATACGGTAAATTCTAATGATAAAATCTATTGTGATTCAATCTTTATATCTAGTATCAGACATGGTATCTTTTATGATGAAGATAGAGTTTTCCCATTATCTCTCTCTCTAATTAGAGGAGAAACAACCATTGATGGGACCATAATACTTAGAAATGAAATGCTAAATAATCGTGTTCAATTAGTAAATGAAGGAGCATACAGAAATTCTATAGCATATACTATGAGCAATAACTATTATCACTATTTTCAAAATGAATTTACATTGTCAAAAACCTATGATTCTGGAAGTTGTGAGGCTATTGTAAGTACCTTCGCTTCATAATTTGGTTCTTTTCCATATTTCTGAAAGGTAATCAGACTAAAATTCTGATTTCGCACCTTTGCTAGGAAAAACAGTTTAAATTAACGATATTTCGCAGACACATGTCAACGCCGGGTTAATTTTCCTCAAGTATGCCGGAATATATTTCCACAATTTAACTTCAACTTTCCTATGAGTTCACCACTAACCGGTGGAACCCTCCCAGTCTTCTGACGTTCTTTCATACGGTAGCTTTCACCCCTGATGTTCACCGTTGTGCAGTGGTGCAAAACCCATGTCAAGAATTGCCGAAGCAATGACTGTGTCCAGGAATATCTCCCCCCACTGGCTGTGTAAATGGTCATTACAATTTGATCCAGTGCGACGGGGAAAGCTATATCAATGGATTGCGGTTAAAATTCGCCACTCTCTCCATTCAGAGTGTCCCTACTCTGATGCGCATATCTGGTAACGGATTTGTGCAAAGCTCAGAGATGTATATAACGTCTCGATTGAACAGTCTGACCGTTTGATCCTGAACACCTTGACCGTCGATATTGAACAGTCAGAACGCTGAAACTGAACAGTCTAAACGCATAGTTGAACAGTTGATAAAAAAACACTCATGATATTCTAACGAATCACATGCACAAACAATGAAAGTGAGCTTGTGTCGTCCCACATTTAATTACTGAGAATTTCTATAAACCCCCATTTTGCCGGAAGTACTTTAATGAACAGGATCGATCACTAATTCATGAGCACTTTCACTAATTTTGCAATAAAATCTGAATACGAGCGTATTGCTGAATTGGGCGATAAATTGGGTGAAATAGAGAAACTAATAAACTGGGAACGATTTCGCCCAATTCTCGGAGAGCTGTATTCAAATAAAACCGATAAAGGTGGTCGTCCAAATCTGGATGAAATCCTTATGATCAAAATGCTTGTTCTGCAGCAGTGGCATGGCCTCTCTGATCCTGAACTTGAGCGACAGGCAAATGATCGTATATCATTCAGGCAGTTTCTTGGATTTCCCGATAAAATACCCGACCGATCTACGATCTGGTTATTCCGTGAAAGACTCTCCAAATCCGGAAAAGATACAGCCATCTGGAATGAACTCCAGCGCCAGCTGGATGTTAAAGGGCTTACGATCAAGGAAGGTATGATCCAGGATGCAACATTCATCCATTCCGATCCGGGTCATGCTTCTATTGATACTCCTCGGGGAGGTGAGGCAAAGACCAGAAGAAGCAAAGATGGCACATGGACGAAGAAAGGCGGAAAATCCCATTTTGGATACAAACTCCATGCAATTATGGATCGGGACTATGATCTAATACGAAGAATTTCTACAACAACTGCATCGGTTCATGACAGTCAGGTTGATCTGTCTGAAACGGGAGAGGTTGTTTATCGTGACAGAGGATATCAGGGAGCGGAATGCAAAGGGTACAATGCCACTATGAAAAGAGGGGCAAGAAACCATCCTATTGGTATCCGGGATAAACTTCGTAACGAAAGAATCACCCGGAAGAGATCAAAAGGGGAAAGACCGTTTGCTGTTATCAAAACGGTATTTAAGTCAGGAACGGTGAGAGTGACTGAGTTGTGCAGAGCAAGAGTGAAAAATACGTTCACGGCATTTTGTTATAACCTCTATCAGATGAGGACGATTGAAAAACAGAGAGCTTAGAGCGATAGCTATCCGAAAAGGGTAGAAACATAGTTGGAATCAAAGGGTTACGCAAAGTTAGAGTTTGTATCCATATCGTCGAATAGGGAGAACAAGTTGCCCTGTTCCCCCCTTCCAAGAACTGTACGTGCGCCTTTCAACGCATACAGCTCATGCACTTTACAACCCAAGAATTGGGCGGCGGGCAGCGAAGTAAGTGAGTTTGGTTTGAATAGTGGGTGTTCGCCGGTTTAGCGAATCAATCCTCCTCAAGAAGTATTCCTTATCCAGATATGGATTCATCTCCAGTTTTACCATGAAATGCCTCCTTATTTTTGTATCTGCGAATACAGCGAGCTTCTTTGATTCAGATTTAAACACCCAGTTACGAGTATCTACAGTATGCCAGTATCGTTGGACAATCCATTGGTGACCCTTGTTAGTGTGTCTGCGTTTTGCCCATTTCCAGAGCATATTCCACATTACTGCATCCATGCGCTGAAATGTCGCCTTACTGGCGACATGACGATGATAGTTTGTCCAGCCGGTGATAACTGGATTTAATGCGTCAATCAGCTGGTCTTGAGTCCAAGCAGATGCTCTTTGAATGATGCTTTTGATTTTCTGTGTTAATTTTTGGATGGAGGCCTTCGAAGGTTTCAAGAGTAGAGTACCCTTGTATTTTCGGATATTCCAGCCTAGAAAATCAAAACCGTCATCGATATGAGTAATCTGCGTTTTCATCTCGGACACTTCAAGTCCCCGTTCCATAAGGAACCAACGAATTAGTTCCTTAAGTTCTTCTGCAGTTTCTTTTGTAGGAGCAGTGACGATAAAATCATCAGCATACCGGATGAAATGAACTTTCATATTCGGGTACTGGTCCATTATCAGTATCTCCAGGCCATCGAGAACCATGTTGGCAAAAATAGGCGATATAACGCCTCCTTGAGGTGTTCCTCGATTTGTGGGGAATAGTTGCTGCTCGTAAGATGAAACCTGCGTTCAGGAATTCGTGCAGGATGTGTTTGTCCATTGGGAATGTTCTCCCATGAGCCATTCGTGGGCGAGATTATGTCGAATAACAAGGCGGAATTGATCCCGCCCCGTCTTCTAGGAACCGGACGTGAAACTTTCGCTTCATCCGGCTCAAGCCATTTCTACCCTTTCGGGTGTCAGTTCAGAACGAATTTGGAATAGGTGATACGTGTTGCTTTTTCCGATAGTATTCCATGACTTTCCACCGCTCGAAGTATTCCCTGTCAATGTAGGGATTTTTATCGAGTTTGGCCAGTCTTTGACGGATAATTTTCGTGTTTGAAAATCTCTCCAGTGATTGAGCATCTGTTGAAAATATATACTTCCGGTTACCGACTCTGTGCCAGTATTTTACCATAATCCACGAGAAGCCTTTATTTGGGTGTCTCCTTTTTGCCCAAGATACTAGCATAATAAAAATGACGTGGTCTAATTTGTTGAAGACGGCGGATGAGACGGCATGATTATGATATTGTGCCCAGCCCCTGATTATCGGGTTGAGTATACGGATCAATTCATCCTGACTCCATGCTCTCGCTTTATGGATCACATCATGGATTTTCTTCGTGATGGTTTTCTGTGAATCCTTTGACGGTTTTGTGAGAAGTTTACCATTGTATTTTCTAAAGTTCCATCCCAAGAATGTAAAACCATCAGAGATATGTGTTACAAGAGTTTTCTCTTCGGAAAGTGTTAATCCACGAGGTTCTAAGAACGTTTTTACGATGGTAAGAATTTCGTAAGCTGTTTCAGGTGAATCAGCTGTCACTACAAAGTCATCTGCAAAGCGTACGTAGTTTACCCTATGTTTGTTCCTATGCTGCTTATCGATGGTACCATTATTCCAAGAATAAAATTCTTTGGCTAAAGCTGTTTCCAAGCCATTAAGGGTGATATTCGCAATAATTGGGGAGATGGTCCCCCCTTGTGGCGTTCCCTTTTCGGTAGGGAATAGGTGGTAGTTTTCAATATAGCCTGATTTAAGGAATTCTTTTAGTACTTTCTTGTTCATCAAAGTGTTTTTGAGAATCCATTCATGGTTGATCTCATCATAGCATGCTTTGATATCCCCCTCAACCACCCACAGGGGAGCATTCTTCTTGCTCAGGCAGATGTTCAGGTAGGCAAAAGCATCTTTTGTTGAGCGATATGGTTTGAACCCGAATGAGGTTCTGTCACTCGTGGCTGATTCTACTGGGCCTAGTGCCAGAGCATGTAGAGTTTGCATTGCTCTGTCATAGAGAGTAGGAATACTGAGTGGACGGAGTTTGCCGTTTTTCTTTTGGATGTACTTTCTTGTGAGAGGTTTCGCACGGTATCCTTTACTTTCCAACTGTAAGGCAGCCCGCATTTTATCTGCTGGTTTTGTCCAGAGGATGCCATCCACCCCGGGAGTTTTACTCCCTTTGTTTGTGGAGACCTTGCGAACTGCTAACATTTTGGCATAATGTGAACGAGTCAGGAGTCTGGAAAGTTTGCCCACTTTCTTCCAATTTCCTTCTTTAGCTGCACTTGCAATTCGAGACTGTAGGTTATTAACAATTTCTTCGACTCTGCTCCAGTCAATGTTTTCCCATTTGCGGGCGAGTTCCTTGTCTGTAAGGTCCGTAACCGAAGTTATCTCTGGTTCTCTTACATTCATACTAAACATTCTCTGTTGCTTTCATGACCATGGGCAAGTCTGCATGCTTTCGCATTGAGGCAAAGTTTGAACCTCTATATCGTCCATTACAGACGACCTTTCGCTTTTTGCCCTTTCCTCTGCCACCTGTGGTTGTAGTTCTCTTCACAGAGTTCCTACCTCATTGAGGACCACAAATGGTTTACCGAGTTTCTATACTCTGGATAATTGTCGAACATTTAGGAGGCTACTATAGGCCGGAGGCCCATGTGTCCATTCGTTATAACACGTTTCGGTTTGCTATAACCGGGCTTCGGTGCCATTTTGGCTCATGCGTAAATTCAACCTGTTTTCGCATGTCAAAGGTAACGACCCCTAGGTAACTTCACCTTTCAGTTCTCCATGTGTTCGTTTCTCTAGCAGTTTGGGAATGTCAGGTTCATCCCTACACCGCGTTGTCCCCTGAGCTTTGCACATTTCCGTTACCAGAGATGCACATCAGGGTAGAGACATTCTGAATGGATAGAACGGCGGATTGGCCGCAATCCAGAATATAACTTCTCGTCGCACCAAAACAGCCCTTAATATCGGCTTCCAGTATCCATTTCGCAGAGTTTTTGTCCCGAAGGGTTACAAATGCATATACATATGCATCATGTGTACTGCGGTATTTGCGAAAGCCAAATGACATTGAGTCTGCAAGAGTTTCAGCTGTCGGGCTTAGCGCCATAGCATACAGTGCCTGCATTGTTCTGTCATACATGGTCGGAATCGATAGGGGTCGCTGTGTAATTTTTCCGGGTTTTGGAATGAAAATTCTTCGTAGTGGTTTTGCCCGATACTTTCTGTCGGTGAGATTTATGGCTGCCTGCATTTTTTCCTGCGGTTTATTCCATAGTTCTCCGTCTATCCCGGGGGTTCTTTTTCCACGACTCTGAGTGACAATTCGAACCGCCAGGAGTTTTGCATAATACGAGTGAGTAAGTAGATACTGTAGTCGTTTTACTAAATTCCATCTTCCTTCGATTGTTGCCTTTGCAATCCGGGTCTGCAGTCTATTCACAGTTGCTCGGGTTTCTGTCCAGTCAATGGAATTCCACTGATTAGCAGGAGCTCTGTCTGTACTCTTCTCGCACTTTGGCGTCGTTGAATGATGTACATTCATAGATTTCCGTTCCCCTTTTTTGCCGTAAAGTACCTGCAGCAAGTCAGCACCCTTTCAGGTCAGAGGAATCCCCTTATCCTGCCCATTATAGGCAGACATTTGCTTTTTGCTGCTTCCTCTCCCGTCTGTGCTATCGGTTCTCCTCACGAAGTCCCTACCCATTCAAGGGGGCGCATACGGGTTACCAAGTTCTGTGATCTGGATAATGCAGATGTTTTAGGAGCCATCTTTAGGCCGGGAATCGTCCGTTCGTTCGCCATACCGTGTAAGAAGCCGGCATAACCTGATTCCATACCATTTTTGGTTCAAGCGTCTCAGTCTGTTTTCGCTTGTCGCGGATTACGACCCTTACGATGATTCAGCATATGCTTCTCCATGACATCCTTTCCCTGGCAGATTGACCAGGTCAGACTCCCGGTCTTCTCCACGTTGTTCCACAGGCTTCACACAATTCCGTTTACCAGAAATGCATGCTGCGGTAGAGATATCCCGAACGAATGGGATAGCATTACGCAATCCATATTACAGCTTCTTGTCGCACTCTCACTTTCCGCATGTCTCCTTTCAACAATAGTATTTTTCGTACTCGTCACCCAATAACCGCAATATCTTTTTCAATTCATCATTCAGATTCGTAATTCGCTTTATTCTCCGTTCTCCCTCGACAAATGAAAACTCCCTCACCCTCCTGAACAGGAAAAAGGTCCACTTCATTGTCGGTCTCTGTGTCTGCTTCTTTGTCTGGCTGGTGACTGTTTCACCAGACTGTCCCAGCTCCCTTCTCAGCCGGAATTCGGTCATCGAGTAGATAAACAGGCACAGTACCATGATCATCGCTAATGCCTGAATACGCGATGGTTTCTTTAAATAGACCTCCGCAACGCGGAATGATTTGTCCTTCAGGAACCTGAATCCCCTCTCAACCGTTCCCTGGCCTTTATAATTCGTGAGCAGTTCATCCGCAGACATCCCTGTATCATTCGTTGCCAGAACAAAACGCCCGAGATTTTGGCGTTCCTGCTCAACTACGTTGTCATCGTATTCAATATCTGCAGTAATCTTATACGAATGAACCAATGGTTCACCGGCCTTCGGCCGGTCCCGTTTCTTCTCTTCTTTCCGTTGAATCGTAAGAATTTCGAGTTCGCTGAACAGATACTTTGGATGTTTGTCTAACCACTTCTCCGCTGCAAAACGTGCGTCCGGTTCACAAGCGAATTCCTGTGCACAAACTTTTCGGAGAGATGTTTTCGCTTTCTCCAGATCTTTTACCAGACTCTTTTGAAACGTTTTATTCTGCTGTTCATGCATTGGTTCAGAATGATACATGACCCATTTCTGTCTGATCCCGGCATATTCACTGAAATATTCTCTAGAGGAATAGCGTTCATCAACGCACGGTGTGAACTGAAAATCCGATTTGATAAGTTCTTTTACGTCTTTGATGGTAACCGGCACACGGCTGATCCAGAACATATGCTGGCCTAAGCTCTGGAGATTCTTTTCAGTATAAAATGCAGCGTCAGCCACATGGTAGACTTTCTCGTCTGATTTCAGATTGCTCTGGAGTTTTTCAATAATGATTCTGAGCGTCTCTTTATCTGATTCATTCCCGGAAAATGTCTGAAGAAAAAGGGGCACCCCGTGCTGGTTTGATGCCATGCCCAGGACAAACCGTTTGAGGTCCCATCGGCCATCCTTCGGGTGGCCGTAGGTAATCTGGATTTCTTCGGTGTTGAAATCGGATTCATATTCACCGGTGACACTGAAGTTGGTGGTATCGACGTGAACGCAATGCGAGCCAAATTCTGTCGGGAGAAGGCATTTTGCAACGATTTCATTGAATAATTCAGTTGGACCATACTCTGCAATGGCATCCAGTGTTCTCCCGAGCACATCGTCGTTTATCTGTTCCCGGGTAATTCCCTCCCCAAGAAGCCGTTCAACGGCGATATCGTCAAAGAATTCCGGAAACAGATAGAGGCGGCGTTCGATGAATCCCAGACCGTTGAGTACCATAGCTTTCACGGTCTGAGAATGGGTGAGATTATGGTTCCGGGTCTTTGGTATTGCGGTATCGATTATATTCGCGATCCCTAGAGAATCGTAGGCTCCGGCAACAATGCCGAGGTGGCCGACGGAAAGGATTGATTCGTCATCAAATCCGTCAATGAGGGGCATATTGTAGATATTTGCTTATACGTACATAGATCTTGCGGTGGATAATTGTGTAAATTGTGGATTTTAGTGCGGATGCTGGGATATCCGGTATTTCAAAAAACAATGATGCATTCTCCGAATAGCAGGCACAAAAAATGAAAGTCCCCAAGGAATTCTTTTTTAATTATCATTTCTTGTATAGTTCTTCTGGGGGCAGGAAGGTTGTGCCCATTTTGGATTAATAGTCCGTCAAAAAACTAACCAGTGGATTGCCATTGGAGGCACAAATGTGACGTAGATCACGAATGGTAAATCGCCCTCAATGCAAATCCACTGTCCCCAATTTAAAGGAGGTGTAGGAATATGGCAGAAGATCTACAGAAATCTTGTGGTCTTGATGTTCATAAGCAATTTGTCATAGCTACCGTACTTACAAGAGGAATCGAGGGAAAAATACAAAAGAGATTTGAACGGGATGATAATGGAATATTACGTCTCAAAAGCTTTGTTTTGTCTGAAAACTGTGACGTTGTTGCATGCGAATCAACCAATGATTTCTGGATGCCAATTTACGATTCATTGTGTGATCATGTCACCGTAATTGTAGGAAATGCACGTGACATAAAGGGTCAAACGCATAAAAAGACTGACAAGGTTGATTCTGAGTACATTGCATTGTTGGCCCTGAATGGGATGATCAAACCATCCAGAGTATTTTCACGCGAATTAAGGCAGATTCGCTCTCATGTCAGACTCAGGCATAAAATCGTCAGAAAAAGAACCGATTTCAAAAACATAATCAGTAGTATTCTCAGTTCAGAACAATTCAATTTGAAGTCAAAATTAACTGACATCTTTGGAAAAACCGGAGAAACGATATTAGAAGGAATTATCCATGGATTGGCGGTAGATGCCATAATCCAGAAATTTCCTGCTCGTATGATTGGAAGGGGGGATGAGTTTAGAGAAATTTTGCAAAAAGAATTCTCTCAGGATGCCATTTTAAGGTTAAAAGAGTGCCGGGCGTGTATTTTACAGTTTAATGAATCCATAAAAAATCTTGAAAATCGGATCTTCAAATGGGCCCAAACAAATTGCAAACGGAAGATGGACATATTGATGTCAGTTCCTGGCATTGGAGAAATTGGAGCAATTACCCTCATTGCTGAAATCGGAGATTTTAATGACTTTTCAGACAGTGATAAGCTTTCTTCATGGTTGGGAATTGTTCCAAATGTTTACCAGTCAGCCAACAAATATTACAATTCCTGTATAACCAAACGAGGTTCAAAAGTTGCACGATGGATCCTTATTCAGATAGCCCATGTTGTTGCTTCAAGGACGAAAGACAACGTATTAAGAGATTTCTTTCACCGGAAAAAGGCAAATATTGGATTCAATAAGGCAATTGTTGCATTAGCTCACAAAATAGCCCGTACAATCTGGCATCTTGTTGTTAACGATGAATTTTATACCGACAATCTGGGCTATGAGAAGAAAAATAAGGGATTCAGTCATCCAATTGCACTAACTGAGATTCCTGTGGATGAATGCATTTCAATTATCTTCCAGGCTAATACAATTCTGAGACAAAAAGATCCTGACATTCTGTAATTTCCCACAATACAGGGAGATACAGAGGATTACATGAGCGTAGCTTGCCAATGAAATGATTGAAATCCTGGGATATAGGAGATCTTCATCGGTAAATCAGTGGTCATTTCAAAAATCTGTGTTTAAGCTCTCAAAAAACGGGACTGTTGCGAGTCTACGGAATAAGATTTAGTCTTAGTGATACCGAAAAATTGAGGGTTTGATTGTCTGGACTTTCATGGTAAAATCGTTATCGGATTTGACAGTTACTGTAAATTCGTGGATGCAAAAGGCAAAAACATACATCCACTCGAATTTTGATGCCATTAACACGATGATTTTGCAGCATAATTGGGTGATTTCGTGATTTGATGAGGGATAATTCACTAACTGTCAAATTGATTATCCGGAGAAAAAATGAAAACTTTTGGTCGCTGTAGCTGATGGATTTTCAGCTGATGAACTTTAAACTGTCAAATTTAGGTTGCAAATCAATCAGTCAGGTTCTGATTTTCTCCACGTTGTTTTCGGGGCTTCGCACGCGAACGCACGCCCGAATAGGGATATCCCTAACGGATAGGATAGCTTTAAGCAATCCTAAACATGACTTCTTGTCGCACTAACCGATGACGTATGGAATAGTTTCGGTTTGAAGCGTGAGGAGTTTCATGGTGAATGGAACTACTCCATTTTTCCAAATAATGTTAAGTAATTACTGCACGGGCCCTTAGTTTACACCATATTTAAAAATGAAGCAATATTTGACTGGGGTTCTAATTCCCATAAATCAGTTGGATTTATAGATGGATAGCCAATATTTTGATCCAAAATAGCATTTTGGAGATCTTTGTAGTTTGAAAATTTATATCCAACTGATGATGGAACTAAATCATTTTTAACAATAAATATCCTTTTGTCATTAAATGCAACTGTTTCAAATAGTGTTGTTGAATTGTATCCTATGATTATTTCTGATAAGGCAATAAGGTCATATATATTGTCATAAGTTTTTATTGTAACATTATGAAAATTTTTTAGTTCTTCATATCGGTTTTTAAATGTTATTTCGCCAGGATGCAACTTAAAAATTATTTTTGATCTCGGAAAGGATTTTGAAATGAATTTTGTAATTTCAACCATTTTTGAGGTAACTGTTCCTTGAGATACAACCAATATTGAGTTTGGTATGGGTTGGCACATTTTTTCAGAATTCTCCTTGTAATTATTTAACATTGGGTTTCCAATGGTTACGATTTTACTTGTTGTTTGATATTTGTTCATTCCAGTGTTTTCCAAAAGTTAAAAAGTAATCAGGCAGGTATTCTTTAATCCTGTTAATATTTTTCGGATAATTATATGCGTAATGCTCATTGCCAATATATCCATGTTGAATTTCTATTATTTTTATTCCAGATTCTTTTAATTCTTTAATTATTTGCCCCCACAATCCTAAATAAGAACCTGTGTTATAAATGCAATATTACCATCCATTTTTTGAATAACATTATCAATAGAATTAATATATTTATATCTTCCATTTAATTCTTTACAAAGAAATCGATGAATATTAAATTCATTATCTCCAATATTAAATATACTATATAGTAATTCTGAAAATTCTTTTATTTTATCTTTGGATTTAATACGAGATCTTTTTAATGAACCAATCGATCTCAACGCATATAAATAGTCAGATAAATACGTTGAGTCTTCATTTGCAGATGGATGATTTATTTTGAATTGATAACTTTTTTCAAAAATTAAAGGATTTGAAAAATTACATAGATAAGGATCATAAAGAACATCATAGTATCTATTTTTCTCCATGTTGTATTTTTTATTTCGGACAGATGTTGAAAAAAATGAGTCGAACTTTTCTTTATTCACATTTTTGATAAAATCATGTGTTCTTTTCAATTCTCTAAGATATTTGGGACTTGTAAGATTTAATATATTGCCTCTGGTATGAATTTTGTGGTTATACCCCATTTCTCTCTGAATAATATATGAAAAAAGTTCTGTTCTAATTAAAGACCAAATGCAGTTTCCCTCGATATCAAAATGCCATAAGTCTTCTTCAATTTCAATTTCAATTAATGATTTCAACATAATATAGGTTTATTTTATTAGATAAGAACATTTTTGGAGGTGTGCAGTAGCAATCATGCGTCTCTATTCAGTAATTTAAACTTGAATAGAGCAATTTTGATCACTAGTGGGGCTGTTGCCCGGTTCAAACAACCGGTCGTAATACTTTTTCA
Source organism: uncultured Methanomicrobiaceae archaeon (assembly GCA_963761105.1). Lineage (GTDB taxonomy): Archaea > Halobacteriota > Methanomicrobia > Methanomicrobiales > Methanomicrobiaceae > Methanogenium. The sequence continues at coordinate 91,866 of CAVXFW010000006.1, forward strand.
TTCCAATGAATTTTTTTTTCATCCATCTGTATACGTCATCGGTTAAGGAATGTCTCCATCGGCAATATGTGTATATCTACTCAAAAATCAGTCAGTAATTTTCTGCACGTAATAATTCGGTCCCATTATATACTCCCACCTCAAAACCACCAAACAAAGGACAATCCTGGAGGCGCTAGAGCTCATGCACCTAATTTCTTCGGGAGCTTAGGTTTGAACAGCCGGGGAAATTACTCCGGCTGGGCGAGATACTTGACAGACAAGAGCAGCTGTATTATGATCTTGGGTGGTACCACCGACCTCGTTATGGGTAAGTGGGAATATAAGTAATATGGCTCTTAAAGATGTGGAGGGAGTTTTTATTCATATCCCCATGTGCCATATCATCCCCTTTTTCTTCCCTTTCCAATGCCCAAATATTCTATTGAAATATTTTCGTCAAACATATTTTTCCCATCCACGATAACTGGCGATGCCATCATTTTCTTCATGGTTTCAAGCGAGATTTCCCTGAATACATCGTGATCAGTTAGGAATATTGCACACTCCGCACCATCAAGTGCATCCTCAATACTCAAAACAGAGGTAAACTCACCTTCATGAGTCTGGATGGAGGGGACATAGGGGTCATACACCCGCACCTTTGCCCCAAGCCGGACGAGCTCCTCAATGATCTTGATGGACGGTGACTCTCGTGAGTCATTGATGTTTTTCTTGTAGGCAAGGCCCATAACAGTGACCTTTGCTCCATAGAGGCGCTTGCCGACCTGCCCGAGGCCCTTCTCAACGAGGTTTACTGCATGCATCCTCATGAATTCATTGATCTCACCAGAGGTCTCGATGAATCGGGGAATGAAACCTGTACTTCTTCGCCTTGTAAGACATGTAGAAGGGATCCAGTGGGATACAGTGTCCGCCGATACCAGGGCCAGGATAGAACGGCATAAATCCGTATGGTTTTGAGGCAGCGGCGTCGATCACCTCCCAAGTGTTGATGCCCATCCGCTCAAAGATTAGGGCCATCTCGTTGATGAGAGCAATATTCACATTCCTGAAGATATTTTCCAACATCTTGACCGATTCTGCGGTATGCATGTCCCTGACGGGGACGATCTTATTGATTATGCTCCCATAAAGGGCAACGGCAATCTCGGTGCATGCATCGTTTAATCCACCAACAACCTTTGGGACCGCATCGATGGTAAATTGCTTGTTGCCTGGATCAATTCGTTCAGGTGAGTAGGCAACACCGAAATCGATACCGGCTTTAAGCCCGCTCTCTTCAAGGATTGGGATGACAACTTCTTCAGTTGTTCCCGGGTAGGTGGTGCTCTCCAGGATCACAAACTGGCCTTCCCTCAGAATATTGGTGATTGCCCTGCAGGCCGATTTGATAAACGTAAGGTCGGGTAAACGCTCTTCAGTCAGGGGTGTAGGGACACAGATGATGAAAATATCACACTGTTTAAGGTCTTCAGGATCTGAGGTTGGAAAGTAAGTATTACCCAGAAGTTGTGAGAAGTGTTTGTCCGAAATATCTTGAATGTGGGATTTGCCTGACCTGAGATTTTGAACGGTCGCTGAGCTAACGTCATAGCCAAAAACAGTAAAATATTTTGCGAAGGCCATTGCAAGTGGGAGACCTACATATCCTTGTCCGATGATTCCAATTTTGTACACTCTGATCTTTGATCTTTGTAACTATGTGATTCATAATTTCTCCAAATAATTAAAAATAAAATGTTTTGACTATTACCATATTATTATTCCTGTATCTATCCAGTTTGAGGGGGGAAATGGGTTATAAACCTGCATTTCTGCACCATTATTTGCAAGTACTCCTACTCCAAAATCTTTCTTCTTCAACTCCTTGATTATATGTTCCTTTGATTGATTCATGTTGGTGCTCTGCTGATATAATTTTTCATCTTTCAACTTATTTCAATACATTTTTGGAATATTATGAATAACATCTAATGCATTTTCTAGATTGAATCCAACCGTTTGAGCATACCACTCTAAAGACTCATACCTTGGGATGTTCTCTTTTTGAACGATTTTTAATGCTTCGTCTCTGGTCATAATTCCCTCTCTTATTTGATTACTCCTAAAAGTATCAAATTCGCTGAATCCGGTAACTGTATAATAGATATAGTCATAAAATGCTGCTGTACCATCTCCAATTCTCCAAGTGGCCTCAGTATCTGAAGCTAATTCCCAATCATACTGTTTTCGTAATGTTGATACAATTTGTTTTTCATCCCAAGGAACATAATTGAAGAAGTAAGTGGAAATATCTGGTATGAAATATGAGGTATAATATGCATGAATTGTATCAAACAGTGATGTATTGATATATGCAGGATTTAATATGTAATTTTTTCCGTAATATGCTGCTAGTTGAAATTTATTTTTAGCTGAAATTCCTGTATATACCTGCCCTTTTTTACTACTGATTTGTTCATTTATACCACAAAATCCAAGTTTAAAACCTGTTTTTTCAAGAGAGTTACTTCCATTGAAAAATAATTTTATCCCAGTTTGTTGCATGAGTTTATGGGGATAATAATTAAACATCTGTTTATCCCCTGCCATTAAAAGTGGAACCATTCCAAGATCGGGTTTTTTTAACCAAGCATTAACATTGGCACAGATATTTTTTCTTTTCTTTTCTATGTCAGCTGAAACCAATATATGTTCTACGCCCAATTCACCACACAATCTTGCCTGATTTCTTCTTGCAAGATCAGTAACCATGCCCCAATCATAGCTAAATGCAATGGGGTTCATTTTTAAAATTTTCTTTACGTAATGCAACATAAAGGAACTATCTCGTCCTCCACTAAATCCAACGATGCAATCAGGTTCACCATTGGAACTGCGAAATTGTGACGCTATATCAAATAGTGATGATTCTCCTTCATATTTGATTTTTTCATAATTTTGACAATAATTGCATACTCCTTTTTCATTAAATTCAATGTATGGGAATGTTTCAGGCAACAAACATTTTGTGCATCGTTTTAATTTTTCATCAGGTCTTCTTTGTTGATTTATTGCAGATTCAATTCGCTTTTTTGACTTTACACTTATTGGGAGACTATTTTTTTTATTTATGGATCCTTTTGAGATGTCATCAATTGAATAATCAATAATTTTCACCGGGTCTTGTAAATAACTAGAAGTATCAGATTCAAAATTTTGATTGCCATTAAGTGAAAACTCTCTGACATTCATATTTTGATTATTAATAATACATCCAATTCCAGGTTTTATCTGGCAAATTTCTCCAAACACAAATAATTTATTAATATACTTTTTAGATAAAATTTGTTGCAAAATATATTTTTCTGAGCCAAAAATAATTGTCTTTTCTGAGTAATCTCTGCAAAAATATAATGATCCTGTGTTTGATGCAAGGAGAGTCACATCCAAGTCATCAAATAGAATAGCAATGGATGCAGATCCTATTATTTCTTTATATGTAGACTTTACAGCTGTGATCAAAGAATTTTTATTATTTTTATGATAACTTAATAATGCCAAGAGGACTTCTGTATCAACTTCTGAATTTTGTGAGATTGAGTTATTATTATTCCACAATTCATTGTCATTAACTATGATGCCATTATGAACTCCAACTAATCCATCCTTAATAACGGGTTGATTATTGAGACTTGAATATTGAATACCATTTGTTACAAGTCTTGAATGACCAATAATGGACAATATATTGCATTTATTCTGAGAATTTTGAACACAATTTCCTACATTCTCGTTAAAAAAATCAAAATATTTGCCAGACTTTATCATTTTTGACGCTGGTTCTGGCCTTTTTTGTATGTCAATTTTCCATTTGAACGAATTGCAATACCCGCTGATTCTTTCCCCCGAGATTCAGATAATATAAATAGTTCATCAATAACTCCTTTTATCTGAGGTAAGGTGTATTTTTTTGAATTATTTGTTATCAGACCAAAAATTCCGCACATTATACAAAGCTCCTCATATTGTTCGATGACATGAACCAATTAATTTCATCAAAAATTGGTTTCAAATATTCAATACCACCCATTCGTATTCCGCTCCTGTTCCATGTCATAGAGCATCGCGAAGAAAAGGAACATCAATCCCAGCGTGAATAGCATGAATGACAGAATCCCGTGGACGACAAGGACACTGTATCCTGCTCCAAATTTTTCCCAGAGGGTGCCGATGCCTGCTATGATGCCTATTGATGGTGAGTATTGCTCCGAAGAAGTAGAAGAATACCAGCGGGTGGAAGCTGAGTACGACGTACTTCATCTTCAGGCGCCAGAGGAATTTGGTCAGGAGGAGCCATGAGAGTTTGACAATGTAGGATGAGTATTTTATTCCGGATGTCTCCCGTCCGTAGCGGGCCGGGTGAGGGACATTTCTCATCCTGAATCCCCAGACATTGAGCCGGACCAGGAGGTCATTACAGTAGCCGTAGCGGGGATAGACGCTTTTAAGGCTGATGTGATCCAGGGCCCTTGCCGATATAGCCGAGTAGCCGTTCTGGGGATCCATCATCTGCCAGTATCCTGATGCTATCTTTGTGAGGAGCGTGAGGATTGAATTGCCGAAGAAGCGCCACTTGCTCATCTGCTGGCGGTACTCCTGGCTCATGAGGCGGTTTCCAATGGTGTAGTCAGCTTTCTTGTCAACAATAGGATCGAGAAGCTCCGGGAGGAATTCCGGGTCCATCTGGTTGTCACCGGCCATGACGGCAGCGATGTCCATTCCTTCTTTAAGGGCTTCTTCATATCCGGTGACAATCGCTGCACCAACACCTTTGTTCACTTCATGCGTCAGGGGGACAACTCTGTCATCATGCTTCGCAAACTCTGCGATTATTTCTCCGGTGCGGTCCGGAGAACAATCATTTACCACATACACCCGGTCTACATAATCGGGTATGGACTTTAATGTCTCCTTGATGAGGAGTTCTTCCTTATATGCGGGAACAACAACTCCTATTTTTTTGTCACGATACAAACCGGAAATACCTCCTTTATTGCTTTTGGTGTGTGGATTAATATTCAGAAAAATGAGCGAATGCCATCTATGTTATATGGGATTTAATGGATGACAAACCGTCTGAATCCTTATATGTATTTATTTGTGTTTTCATTAATAAGAGCTTGTATTATCATTTTGAGAATGTGGGTTGTTTGTGATATTTCCTTCGATTTATGCCAGTATACAACAGGATGCGCAGCAATCTTCTACTCAGGTTTAATATAGTAATTATATGATTGTTTCTATGGATTTGCCTCCTTTCATGCTTACTTCCCTCCCTATTTTTATTCGTCCATGCTTTCGCTTTTTCATGTTTCCAGTCTCTCATTCTTCCACGTTGACATGCCCTTCTAAACTCATTCTCTCTGTATATGGCCGGATCCTGTAGGGATTGTCAGACTGTTCTCAGATCGGATAATTTTTGGACATAGCTATTTAAAATGGGTCTGTAATACGGAAACAAAATTCAGTATCTCTTGCGTATGTCATTGTACTGAATGAGCCTGCACTCTGTATTTCACCTTTCTTTCTTCATCTGATTTTTGAGTTACAAGGGGAGGGGTGAATCCCCCTTACCGGCAGTCATCTCCTGTGTCTGCGGTAGGTCGCGCACAGGGGGGATGGTCAGGCGTCCTTCATGTTTTGGTTGTATGGTTTTGAGTGTATTCTGCTACTATGATCAATTAACTATAATCCATTAACTATCCTGGGAGAGAGATTGCAGACGTAATGGTTAGAAAGAGGGTGAAGAATTGGTGTGGGATTGATTGGTATGTGGGGGAATTGGTGTGGGATTGATTGACAAGGTGAAGAATTGATATGTGGGGGAATTGGTGTGGGATTGATTGGTATGAGACTAACTGTACGTATGCTAGCTGTACAAATGTCACGTAATTTAATGAGGGGCCAGATGAACATCCTTGTATCAGTCAAAAATCTCAAAAATGAAATATCTCAGGACTGAAATAATAAAAATGGGAAAAAAGAGGTTAAAACCTCATGAATCGATGCTGTCGATGGGATCCGAACCCACGACCTCCAGATGTCTCAGATAAAGCGCTCCGAAATTGCTCAAACCCTATGAGTCTGGCGCCCTAACCAACTAGGCCACGACAGCATGTAATCACGCACACAATGTGCACAATAAGAACGACAAGTATCGTATTAAATCTTCTGATTTTGATTTTGCACCCCCGGAGTGTCCGGGTATTTGCCACAATCGAGTGTCATCATTCCCTCCCTGTCATGGGAGATAATTCCCGGACTGTTTTACCCTTTCTTGGCAGCACAAGGTCAAAACCCCCAAAAATATGACCATTTGGCTGCAATGGGACAATTTAGTCCAGAATAAAAAAGGAGATGAGTCCGAATTATTTTTCCCATCTCCATCCGAAGAGAGACTGCAGAATGTCATTCCTTAAGCATCATACGTAACATCTTGTCAGGGTTCACGAATACGACCTCTTTACAGTCAAAATGCTTAGGGTCATACTCGTCGTCCCCATACCATTGTGCCATCTCCTTATGTTCCTCGTGATCAGGATCGGTCATAACTTCCACAAACCCTTCGTATCCCGGAACTGATCCGACATCATCAGGCGGGGAATTATTTTTTCCTGCAATGCAGCAGGGATATGTCCTGTCAGGCTCTTTTGGCAGAATCTTTTCGAGCAGGATTGTGTGTTCCCAGTAATCTCCAAAATCATACAGATACTCGGCCTTTTTATTATCCATCGAAAAATATGGTGCTATTTTTGTTTCCCATCCGATTAGTACATCTCTGCCGGACTCTTCATCAGGGAACCCGATTTCATCATCTACACCGCTCTTTGGGTTGAATATCCGGAATTCGTGGAGGTGGTGTCCGCCCCAATCCATTGCACTCTGAATGGCAATACTGAGATCCCAGAACGTATACGTTTCCGGGACCTGGATTCTCCGCCAGATTTTCGGAGTGATCTCTTTTAACGTAATTTTAAACTGGAAGACACAGGTATAGCTTTCTGTCATGGTGTATAACA
>CAVXFW010000007.1:0-106318 GCA_963761105.1 uncultured Methanomicrobiaceae archaeon
AACATCAATTTTCCGGGGGAGCGAACGGAAACGGATGTTGATACTATCTGTTTTTCCTTCCTCGTCCTTGGTAAATATCAGATTATAATTTCTGATGGCATCACGTACATCTCCGATAACCTTTCCGGGACTGTTCAGGAGTTCATCCGCTATTTCAAGCCCGGTTTTTCCCCAGAGTGAAAGTTCACGGTAATCAATCTCAAGGGATTTCAGATGCGGATACTGGGTATTTATTTCTCCGAGTTCTTTCCGGTAATGTTTCTTGAGAAATTTGTTCCAGTCGGCTGCACGGTCGGTAATCTCTATCTCTTCAATCTCTTCTTCCACCCGAATGTGCCTCCTTATTGTTTCATGGCTTCAGCACTCAGTACAATATTTGCAATCAGTGCCTCCATCTGTATCTCGCTGTTTGCACCTTCACTGAGACGAAAATCCGTTTCACCAAGGTGCGATATTAATTGTGTTTTCAGCCTGCGTTCAAGCGGCATCTGGATAATGGATCGGTACATCTGGTTTATCAGTTCATTTGGTGCAATACCCCGTGAATAGAGGAGATCATGCACCAGAGCTTCTGCTCCTTCATAGTCACCGGCAACCGATGTCTGCATCAGTCCCTCAATTTCTTCCGGACGTGCCGTTGACGTAATTTCATAGATCATATCTTCGTCTATCTTTTTACTGACAATGGCTGCACCCTGCAGTGCATTGATTGCCTTTCTCATATCGCCCTGCGCGACGTAGACGATTGCATCTTGTGCTTCCGGGGTGCATTCCAGTCCTTCCGCTTCGGTAATGTGAGAGATCTCTGTAATTATTGCTTCTTTTGTCAAAGGCCTGAACCGGTATATTGCACATCTGCTCTGAATGGGGTCAATAATTTTTGAAGAATAATTACAGGAGAGAACAAATCTGCAGTTTGGTGCGTAATTTTCCATTGTGCGGCGAAGTGCTGCCTGTGCGTCAGGTGTCAGAGCATCTGCCTCATCAAGGAAGAGAATTTTGAATTCTGCTCCTCCAAGTGGTGCTGTACGTGCAAACTGCTTAATCTGGTTTCGTACGACATCGATTCCCCGTTCATCAGATGCATTCAGTTCCCGGAAATTCATCTGCCATGTATCACCAAAAAATTCCCGTGCAAGAGCAACTGCTGATGTTGTCTTTCCAATGCCGGCATTTCCGGTAAACAGGAGATGCGGGAGGTTTCCTGAACTGACATACGATTTCAGGCGGGAGACAATTTCATCCTGCCCGACAATATCATCCAGCACCAACGGGCGGTATTTTTCAATCCAGATTGTATTTGAAGTCATTTTTATTCCCTACCCCGTAATCATACCGAGAAACAGTATGCATCTGTTGGTATCATTTTCCTCATGTAAAAGTATTAGGTAATTGATTGATGTCTGTTGCTTTGTACAGATAATTGGTATTCACCCAACAGATAATGATCTATATGCACTCAACAGATAGAATATTGGTTGTCCGGGCAAAAATAATATAATAAGGATACTGCATGGAATCGTACCAGAAAATATTCGCTGATGACCTGAATTCCGGAAAAAATGATGCACAGAATAATGGAATTCTGGCTCTTTCCGGGAGAACTATTTCCAAATGCCTTTTTTGTGGTGCACTCACGGAGATTTCCGATATGAAAAAACCGGTTATGACCCTTTCTCTCTATGATCCAACAGGAATGCTGGTTGTAGGATACCATACGGGAAATAGTGAGATATCCACATTTCTGAATAAGACTTCCCTTCCGGTTTTTGTTCTCTGTGCGGCGGGAATCCGGTGCACGGCAGGCGACTGCATGCCCGTTCTGGAATCAGTGGTGCCGGTGTCACGAGAAGTACGGGACACCTTTGTTCTCGCTGCAGCAGCAGATCTGATTGAGCATCTTGAGCAATCGCCGGAGGGTGGTTTAGACCGGAAAAAACGGTTGTGCGATATGGCAGAGAAGGCACTTGCCACGGTGAAACCGGAGAATCCGGTTAATCCGGTTTCAGCGGCACCAGACGACGCGGTATTTATTCTGGTTGAAAAAGAGATCAGGGATATTTCCGATGATAAAAATACCGTTCGTCTTGATGTACTGATTGCCGCACTGGGGGAAAAAGGAGTGTCAAAGGAAACGTTCCTTGCCGTTCTGAAATCAATGATCGATGATGGCGACTGCTATCAGCCAAAACCGGATTTGATCAGACTATTGTAGAAATATGACCCCCGAATTTATTTCCGGCGGACCTGCGCTCCTGATGAATAACAGGCAGAGGGTACTCGTAATTGCTGATGCGCATTTTGGTGCTGAATCCGGTTTCTCCCGGAAAGGAGTACATATCGCAAGCAACAGCAGTGACCGCCTCAACCGGATATGTTCGTGCATTGATGAAACCGACCCTGAAATGCTGCTGTTCCTGGGTGATCTGAAGCATTCTGTTCCGATGATGAGTCACCAGGAGTATGCAGAACTTCCCGCAATTCTTGACACCATCAGGAAACGAATTTCGTTCCGGCTGATTCCGGGGAATCATGACGGGGGCATTGAACGCTTCCTGCAGGAGGGGGAACTGCTGCCGAATACGGGAATGATGATTGACGGGACATGGTATGTTCACGGGCATATGCATCTTCCTCCTGAGTCGGGGGGGCATCTGATTGTATGCGGGCATCATCACCCGGTGGTAAGCCTGTACGACGAGGTGGGATGTTCCCTCCGGGCACAGCCGGCATATCTTCTGGCAGAAGTGAATGAGGAGTGTGCCGGGCTTGCACCTCATGCAAACGGCCGGAGCACCCGCATTCTGTTTATGCCGGCATTTTTTGAGTATGCCGGGGGTATCGATGTGCGCATCATCCATGCCAGCAGACTGAGCCCTGTGTCACGGTGTTTTGATGCCGAAAGCGCCGAAGTATTCTTAGGAGACGGGACATACATTGACCGGCTGGGGAGACTGATGAAAGATGCCCGCGCGTAATCTGTTATCTCCTGAAATTCAGGAGACACTGGTAAAACGAAACTTTCAGGAATTATCGCTGACCCAGCAGCAGGCAATCCCCCCCATTTTTAAAGGCAACAATCTCCTCCTCATTGCACCGACGGGCACCGGGAAGACAGAGAGTGCCATGCTCCCGGTGTTTGACCGATTGGTTCATCTGCAGGGGAGTGGGTTTAAGGCCCTCTATATCACCCCGCTTCGTTCCTTAAACCGTGACATCCTCTTTCGTCTGGAGTGGTGGTGCCATGAACTGGGGCTTACCGTTGGCGTCCGCCACGGGGATACCTCGCAGTATGAGAGAAGGAAACAGGCACTGAATCCTCCTGATCTTCTGATAACAACACCTGAAACCCTTCAGGCACTCTTCATCGGCAAACGCCTCCGGGAGCATCTGCCTCATGTCCGGTATGTCATCATTGATGAGATTCACGAACTCGCCGGAAGCAAACGGGGGGCCCAGTTATCCATCGCACTTGAACGTCTTGCAGAATATGCAGGGGAATTCCAGCGAATCGGCCTTTCAGCAACAGTGGGAAATCCTGAAGAGGTGGCCGCCTTTCTTACCGGAATTGGCCGCTCCCATACGATTGTCAATATCCCTGCCGCGCCTCATATGAATATCTCGGTCAGGTTTGCCGGGGAGGACTTCGATTCCCAGGTGCGGGCGGTAGAGAGGTGCATTGACCATGAAAAATCCTCTCTTCTGTTTGTCAATACCCGTTCAACCGCAGAGGCGCTGGGGCACCGCCTGTACGAGCGGGGCGATGTTGAAGTGCACCATGGCTCTCTTTCGAAAGAGATAAGAATTGATGCTGAAGACCGGTTCAAACGCGGGGAAATCCGGTCCCTTATCTGCACGTCGTCCATGGAGCTGGGCATTGATATCGGCCACATCGAACGGGTCATTCAGTTTGGTTCACCCCGCGAGGTGTCGCGTCTCCTGCAGCGGGTGGGGAGGGCCGGCCATCGTCTTGACACCGTTTCGCATGGCACAATCCTTGCCACCGGATTTGATGATCTCTGTGAATCTCTGGTCATTACCCGCAAGGCAAAACAGAATGAGTCCGAAGACGTTTCCATCATCCATGGTGCGCTGGATGTGCTGGCAAACCAGATCGCCGCTCTTCTGGTGGAGTATGGCGAAATCACTCTTGAACGGGTTACTGCTATTATCCAAAGGGCATATGGGTTTTCTGACGGTGGTGCAGTGCCTGATGTATGCCGGCAGATGGCAGAGCACCGGCTTATCAGAATCGAGGGAAATCTCCTGACACGGACAGGGAGGTCCCGGACATACCTCTATGGCAATCTGTCGATGATTCCGGATGAGAAGAAAGTGCAGATTTTTGATCTGGTATCACGCCGAACGGTGGGAACCCTTGATGAATCATTTGTGATTGGCTGGATTAACACCGGTGCTACCTTTATTGTGAAGGGCCAGCTCTGGCAGGTTGTTGACCTGAATGACGGGAAAATCATCGTTGAACCGGCTCACTCGGTGAGTGGCGAACTGCCCTCATGGGAAGGGGAGCAGATACCGGTGCCGTTCGCGGTCGCACAGGAGACAGGGTCTCTGCGCCGGACCCATGCATTTGCAGCGTATGGTGCCGGTGCATTTTCTGAGGCCTATGCAGAGGATATTATCTCATCGATGGAGGATTGTGGTGCACCCGTCCCGTCCGACAGGCTTGTCACCCTCGAACACTTTGATGAAGGTGTTGTCATGAATATCTGCGGGGGGCACAAAGCAAATGAGGCCCTCTCCCGGGTACTCTCTATTCTTCTCACCGCCCGGCATGGTTCCAGTGTGGGTATTGAGGTGGGGGCGTACCGGATTGTATTCCGTCTGCCGTCAGGCATCCGGGCGGGAGATCTCCGTGACCTCCTGTATTCAATCGATCCGGCACATATCGAAGGCCTTCTCCGGCTTGCGATGAAGAGAACCGCGCTCTTTAAGTGGAAAATCGTTCAGATTGCGAAGAAATTCGGTGCCATTGATCAGCAGGCTGACTATGAACGCATCAGTATACACCGGCTTCTCGATACCTTTGAAGGCACCCCCATCCAGACCGAAACATACCGGGAACTCTTTACCACCATTATGGATGTGAAAGAGGCAGCCCTTCTGGTGCAGCAGATACAGTCAGGAGTGACTGAGGTTGTCATTGCACCACTTTCTGCTATCGGGCGGGAAGGTCTTACCTCATCGCGGGATATTATCCCGCCGCCCAGTGCAGATCAGGCAATTATTGCTGCGGTCAAACGCAGAATCGAGGATGACAATATTCTTCTTTTCTGCATGAACTGCCGCACATGGAAGAGTCTTACCAAGGTGTCGCGCGTATCCGGTCAGCCCCAGTGCCCGAAATGTGGTGCACGCCTGGTGGCAGCGCTCAAACCATGGGAGGATGAACTGATTCCCGCTGTGAAAAAAAAGCAGAAGACCGATGATGAAAAGGCAATTGAACGAAGATTTATGAAGAATGCCAATATTGTTCTTTCCAGTGGGAGACAGGCGGTGGTGGCCCTTGCAGCACGGGGGGTGGGGCCGGAAAACGCCTCCCGGATCATTGCCAAAATGTGTGATGGCGATGATTTCTATCGTGAAATCCTGAAGGCTGAACGGAATTATATCAGAACGCACCGGTTCTGGTAGTTTCTGGTGCACTGACATGGGCAAAGTGTCTGTTTAGAAGGAAATACTATACCCGCGTACATCGAACAACTATTGATTCTCTATGGCAGATGCAGAGTATAATATGGCAGATTACGATGAGACGTATCGTACATTCTCCATTGATGTACCTGAATTTTTTAATTTTGGGTATGATGTCATCGACGACTGGGCACGGCGTGACAGAAACAAACTGGCAATGATCTGGGCCAATCAGGACGGGGATGAGAAGAAATACACATTCCGGGATTTGAAGAACTACTCCAATATGGCAGCAAATATTCTCCTGAAGTTTGGCATAAATAAAGGGGACCGGGTCATGATCATGCTGCCGCGGGTTCCTGAGTGGTGGATCTTTGTCATTGCGATTATCAAACTTGGTGCAGTTGTCTGTCCTGTGCCCACGCTGCTTACCCCAAAAGATCTCCAGTACCGGATGAATGCAGGCAATTTCTGCATGGTAATAACGGATTTTGAAAATTCAGAGAAAATTGATGAGATATATGAGGAATGCCCGACACTGCAGACCAAAGTCCTCATTGATGGTGAAAAGGATGACTGGGTGAGTTATCAGGAGGAGCTCTACTATCCGGCACCGGTATCACACCGGAAGGTCAGTATGCCGTATACGAACCGGACCCGCTCAACCGATCCGATGCTTATTTACTTCACATCCGGTACAACCGGTGAAGCAAAGATGGTGCTGCATAACAATGCTTACCCACTGGGCCATATTGTCACAGCGAGGTTATGGCAGGATGTCCGGGAGAATGATGTGCATTTTACGTATTCTGATACCGGATGGGCCAAATGCGGCTGGGGTAAAATATTCGGGCAATGGATTCAGGGCACCTGCCTTCTCATCTATGATGTCTGGGGTAAATTCAAGGCGACAGAACTGCTTCCTCTTATTGAAAAGTACAAAGTGACGACATTCTGCTGCCCACCAACTGTATACCGGATGCTGATAATTGCAGATCTTGCAAAATACGACCTTGCTGAACTGCGTCACTGCTGTAGTGCCGGTGAACCGCTCAATCCTGAAGTCATCAAAGTATGGGAAGAGGGAACAGGCCAGACAATCTATGAAGGGTATGGTCAGACGGAGACATGCTGTGCCATTGCATCGTTTGCATGCATTAAAAACAAACCCGGTTCAATGGGGAAACCATCGCCGGGATGGCGTATCGAACTCCATGATGATGATGGACATCCTGTCGGGGATTATAAAGAAGGGCGTATCGCGATTTCCTTAAATCCCCGGCCTGTTGGTCTCATTGTGGAATATATCAATAATGAAGAGGCAAACAACGAGTCCTTTGTTGACGGGTTTTACTATACCGGTGATAAAGCCTACCGCGATGAAGACGGCTACTTCTGGTTTGTCGGCAGGGACGATGATGTCATAAAGAGTTCCGGGTACCGCATCGGGCCGTTTGAAGTGGAAAGTGCTCTTCTTGAACACCCCGCTGTGCAGGAATCTGCGGTTGTCGGTTCGCCTGACAGAATCCGCGGTATGGTGGTAAAGGCGTTTGTTGTCCTTAATCAGGGATTTGTCGGTTCAGAACCGCTTGTCAGAGAACTCCAGAGTCATGTCAAAAATGTTACTGCCCCGTATAAATATCCCCGGGTCATAGAATTTGTTGATACGCTCCCCAAAACCATCTCCGGCAAAATTAAACGCAATGTGCTGCGGGAAGAAGAACTGAAAAAATCTGCAGCAGACTAATCATATTCTTTTTGTGGTGCAACACACCGCAATTTTTTATTACTATGTGCACCAAAATATCTTGCAATGGTGCGCTACTCTATTACAATGGACGATGAGTTAGTCCGGAAAATTGATCGTGACTGTAAAAATCAGGATGTCTCCCGTTCTGACTGGATATCTGAGGTGTGCACCACACATTTCCCCGAGCTTGACGGAAATGGCATCCCTCAGATGAACAATGAGAATTCAGATTTTTCACGGCACAATATGGTGGATTATGACGAGGCGTATAAGTCATTTTCCATCGATGTCCCGGAATACTACAATTTCAGCTTTGATGTCATCGATGCATGGGCAAAGCGGGACCGCAATAAACTTGCCATGATCTGGGTCAATCAGCAGGGGGAAGAGATGAAATACACCTTCCGCGATCTCTCCCGCCGTTCCAACCAGGTGGCAAATATGCTCATCAAATACGGGCCCGCAAAGGGGGAACGTGTTCTCATTATGCTTCCGCGTGTTCCGGAATGGTGGTTCTTTGTTCTTGGCATGATCAAGATGGGTGTTGTGTATTGCCCGGCACCAACGATGCTCACTGAACAGGACTTAAAATACCGGATTAATGCCGCTGACGTGAAGATGGTCATCACCAATGCAGAGAATGCCCATAAGGTGGATGCAATCTTTGATGAGTGCCCGTCTCTCGAATCGAAATTTATTGTTGATGGTGAGCGTGAGGGATGGATCAGTTACCCGGTTGAACTGGCATATCCGGCCCCTGTTTCCAGTAAACTGGTAACGTTTCATGGTATGATACGTACAAAAGCCGCCGACCCCATGCTCATTTTCTTTACGTCAGGGACGACCGGAGAGCCGAAGATGGTGCTTCATGACCACAGTTATGCGCTGGGTCATATTGTGACGGGCCGCTTCTGGCATGACGTCAGAAGGACGGATCTTCATTTCACGGTTGCAGATACCGGGTGGGGAAAGAGTACATGGGGGAAACTCTTTGGCCAGTGGAATGAGGGTGCGGCCATTATGGTCTATGATATCCGGGGCAAATTTAATGCAACGGAGCTTCTTCCGGTCATTGAAAAGTATGGTGTTACCACATTCTGTGTGCCTCCTACCATATACCGCATGCTGATTCTTGCAGACCTGGAGAAGTATGATTTCAGTGAACTTCGCCATTGCTGCAGTGCGGGTGAACCGCTCAATCCTGAGGTAATCAAGGTCTGGAAGGATGCTACTGATCTCACGATTTACGAGGGCTATGGCCAGACAGAGACCGTCCTTTGTATCGGGACATTCCCCTGTATGAAGCCGAAATTCGGTTCCATGGGGAAGCCTGCGCCGGGATGGATTATTGAAATTCTGAATGACGAGGGAAAGGTCGCTCCCCTGCATGAAGAAGGGCATATTGCGATAAAACTGGACCCGCGGCCGGTTGGTCTCTTTAAGGAATACGTTAATAATCCCGGGGAAAATGCCCGATCGTTCTCTGACGGCTATTACTATACCGGCGATAAGGCATACAAGGATGAGGATGGATATTTCTGGTTTGTCGGACGGGATGATGATGTCATAAAAGCGTCCGGATACCGTATCGGCCCGTTTGAGGTGGAGAGCGCGCTCCTGGAGCACCCCGCCGTTCAGGAGGCCGCTGTCGTCGGAACACCGGATGTCATCCGGGGCCAGGTTGTGAAGGCATTTGTTGTGCTTTCTCCCGGATATACGCCATCTGAATCCCTTATCCGTGACATTCAGAAGTATGTCAAGCAGGTGACCGCTCCGTATAAGTATCCACGTGCGATTGAGTTCGTTGAGAGTCTGCCGAAGACCATCTCCGGGAAGATTAAGAGGAAGGAGCTCAAGCAGAAAGAGATGGATAAGATGGAGAGTGGTGCTGAAAGAATTACTGAGAAAAAGCCTGAGATAAAAACTGAAGGCAAAAAGGAAAGTAAGCCTGAGGGGAAAAAAGAGAGTAAGGCTGAGATAAAAACCGAGGGGAAAAAAGAGAGGAAGGCTGAGGGGAAAAACTGAGGGAGAAAATTCCCAAAATACCGAAAATACGAAAATATTCCGGAATCAAATACACATCTTTATTTTGTTTAAGCACGAATTACGTTAGGCGCGAGGGTTGCCGAGCTTGGTCAAAGGCGCTAGGTTCAGGGCCTAGTCCTGTAGAGGTTCGAGGGTTCGAATCCCTTCCCTCGCATTTGGTTCTTTTTTGGGTTGTTTTTGTCTGGTGATTTTTGGGCTTTGGAGCGTGGAGCTTTGATCCTGGTCTTTGGAATATCGCAGGTTTGAATCATACCCACCGAACACAAACTCAGAGAAACGGTCCACACAGCCTTCACTTTAAACAAGTCATATACAGCCAGTGGGGCGGGATATTTCCGGATACCGTCAAAACACTGCTTCGGCAATTTTTAACAGGGTTTTCATCACTTTATAACGGTGAATATCAGAGGTGAGAGCTACCGTATGAAAGAATGTCAGAAGACTGAGGAGAGTTCCACCGGTTCGTGGTGTACTCATAGAGAAGTATAATTATAATTGTGGTTAAATATTATAGTACTTGAGAACAATTAACCCGACGTTGAGAGTGACGTATGAATTGCAGTATTATAGAGGATTAAAATGACATTCGAAACAGAATTCGTACCAAATGATCACGTCCAGGGCTCTCCTATGAAAAGAATTGTTGTTGTCCAGTGAAATGATCATAATTCTGATGCTGCTGCAGATTCGCGGAAGCTCTCAGAGCTCAAAGAGTTAGCACATGCTGCCGATTATGTGGTTGTTGGCACATTTGTGCAGTCAAGATATCCTGACCGGAAGTACCAGATAGGCCGCGGTAAGGTGGATGAGCTTGCGGAGCTTGTGGAATCTCTGGATGCTGAAAAAGTAATTTTTAACAACCAGCTGTCAATACCGCAGATCTATAATGTCTCTGAGATATGCAAATGTGAAGTAATGGACCGGTTCCAGCTTATCCTGGAGATATTTGCTTCAAGAGCCACGACAGGGCGTGCAAAACTGCAGGTAGAGCTTGCGAGATTACAATATGAGCTTCCGAAAACAAAGGCTCTCAATTTCCTGTTAAAAAAGAAGGAACGGCAGGGATTTATGGGTCTTGGGGGCCATGAGGATTCGTATGAGCAGGATATAAAAAACAGGATCGCAAGAATAAAGGCAGAACTTCTTCAGCAGGGAGTTGGGAGTGAGTCACTACGCACGTTCCGGCATGAAAGGGGATTTTCCCTGGTAGCTCTGGCAGGGTATACGAATGCGGGAAAAAGTACTCTTTTCCAGTCACTGGTGGAGGAAGAGACAATCGTTAAGGACATGCTCTTTACGACACTCTCTCCTACAACACGTGCTCTCACGGTAAATAAGAGAAAAATGCTTCTGACAGATACGGTGGGATTTATTGAAGACCTCCCGCACCTGATGGTGGATGCTTTCCGGTCAACGCTTGATGAGATATTCCTGGCTGATGTCATTCTTCTTGTGGTGGATATGAGTGATCCGGTGGATATTATCAGACAGAAACTGGCTGTCAGCCATGATATCTTCTGGAAGAAAACAGAGGGTGCTGAGATAGTTACTGCTCTTAATAAGGCCGATCTTATTTCTGAGGAAGAACTGCAGGAAAAACGGGAAGTGATTCGTGATCTTGCTCCTGCTCCTGCCATGATATCTGCAAAATCCGGAGAAGGCCTTACCGAACTGAAACAGCTGCTCTTTGAGATGCTTCCTCCGTGGGAACGGTGCAGGATATCCATCCCGATTTCCGAAGAGAGTATATCCACGGTATCGTGGCTGTATGATGAAGGCATTGTGCACGCAATCGAGTATGGGGATTCCATTCTCATGGAAATAGAAGCACGGGATGAAATAATTCAAAAGGTTAAGCCTTTCGCCGTGTCTTGTTAATGATAGTGACATACCAGGTTGTGTCCCAACCTGAGATCATTTCGTGCCGATTGGAAAGGATATATTCTATTTTTTTGCTCAACCTGATATGTTCTTAGTTTTGTTTGATTCTTTCACGACCTGTGATGCATAGCTGAAAAGAGCTGTTTCAACATCAGCCGGGAGCCATTTTCCCATTTCCCTGCGTCCGGATTCCAGATATTGTGGGGGATGGGGACATGGAATTCCATCGCTGTTCAGGGTTCCCGCGATATCGTTGAGAATCTGAATCCATGTACCATATTCTCCGGGCCATTTTTCCTGAGATGGGGAAATCTGCCACCGTTTTCCCGAGAGAGAAACAGATAATTCCAGGAATTGATAGCGACCCCCACATTGACTATCTCCCTTTCCGAAGACCCGGACAAGGCGGGTATCAATGGCCCCAAATATCTGTGGAACTGCAAAATGGAGTATTTTACTGCAATAGGTGGGTCCAAATCCGCGGACCTGACATCCAAGGATACAAACAGCGTTTTCCGGCTCTTTTTCTAACCAAACGGCCGGCATGTTGTCGATATACAGTGTTATCCTGATAGGGTCCGGGCAGGAGATCTGTTTGGGATTGCGAAGGGATCCCCATCTGGCAATTTCCATCAGGTGAGTTGTATTGAGTGAGTATTCCATCGCTGCCTGCGAGCACATCTCTTCCAGACGAAAGAGATCCGGGAATCCGTTTTCCCAGGTTTCCCCTTTCCATGTATATGAACGATAGAGATCAGGCATGTCGTGTTCCTGAAGGAATCTGTTGATGGTAGTTTTTTGGGATTGGGAGAGAGATTGGGAGTGTCCTGATGGAACGTCGGGGAATGGAGGGATAAAGGTTTTGGAGTAACAGAAAATGAATCGGAAAATTGTCGGAAAAAAACCGTGACTGTAAAACGGTAACAGAAAATTGCATGCTCACCAATACCAATCTCTGATCATGGAATCCGAAGGATCTGCAGGTGCAAGAAGCACTGGGGGAGATGATTATTGAGCTTGTTTTGGGGTGTCGGGATGGTGTGTGATTGGAACAAAATTTCATAATATCTCTAATCAGTAAAAGGACTTCATGAACCCGAGTGATCACGAATCCATAACTGATTCCAGAAGATTACTCAATGGCCTATTTTTATTTACGGTATCTCATTAACAAAAAAACAAAAGCACAGGTATATGGTTATTAATTCCTATCTTCAAATATATGATTTTAGGCGACCGAGGTCGAATTTATACATCATTATTGAGTGAAACCGATGAAAACGAGTATTACAGAGATCTTGTTAAAAATTCTGCGGACTTTTTGTCTGTTTACAAAAAATATATTGTCCATGCTCGATATTATCAGATAGAAAAACCCCCTTTCTTAAAATGTGTTGCAGTTGATAATCAAAATTCAGATATAAGTCAAAAGGATTCGAATTCCCACTGGATTTCTCTTAAAAAAACGAAATGGATGAACCATTCGACCTTCAAAAAAATGGTTCAGGATTTTGGAAATGCGGGGTTGATATATGATGGAAAAAATCAACACGGTCTGGAAGAATGTCCAATCATCAAAGTACTGGATGCAAGGCCGGATGATAATCTATTAAATGTCGAAAAAATTCCAGAATCAGGTATAATCTCTCTTCCGTCTCAATTATATGTTCTAGACAGACAGCTTCGCGCACTGCAGGCACTGATCAATAACCCACGGGAAGAATATCTACCCATTCTCCAGATAATCGCGAAAAAATTCGGTTCTCTACCAAGACTAAATGAATTCACACCTGTTCAGATTCCAGAAAAAGAATGGGAGATATTGAACCATCCCCCTTTCAGCGATAATGAAGAACTTGGAACATCCACACAGAAGGAATTTGTACAAAATGCACTGGGGTGTCCTGATTTTACCATACTAAACGGCCCACCTGGTTCAGGAAAGACTGAGGCTATCTGTGAATTAATCCTTCAGGCAGCTAAACGGGGGCAGAAGATTCTCCTGTGTGCTCCCACCCATACTGCCGTTGATAATGTACTTGCCAAGATTGGGATGCGGAAAGAGATTACTGCCGTTCGCATCAGTGCACGCGAGGAAAAGGTGGATGAACGGCTCATCAATCATCACATTGATCATGTCCGTGGAGATGAACGGGAAAAGATTCAACAATATCTGGATGAATATAAGCCTGAACGCTCAGAATCACAGGATTATTTTCTCTCTTCCGTCAAGACGAATAATGAAGTTGTCACACAAATAATCCTTAATTCAGCAAATCTAGTCTGCGGGACAAATGTTGGTATTCTGTATCACCCTCTCATAAAACAGATGCGGGAGAGTGTTGAGCCAGTATATGATATTCTTATTATGGATGAATCAAGCCGTACAACCTTTCATGAATGGCTCGTTCCTGCACTTTATGCAAAGAAATGGGTTATTGTTGGGGATCCACTTCAACTCCCACCGTATGTTGATGAAAAGGAGCTTGCGGCAACAATTCGAAAAGATGTTGCAAAAATTGCAACCGAAACAAATGGATTTCCCACATTCAATGAATTCAGCGAGGTCTGTGTTGATGTTGCTCAATGCAAAAAGGTAAAGCGGCCAATACTCATTGCAAATAAAGGTCGTCAGAATTTCAATCTCTACAAAAAACAGGCAAAATGTTTTGATATTCAATGGTATGATTTGGATGGGCTGGAAACCTTCCCTGAAATTAACCCAAATAAACCAGCAATTATTTTGATTGATATCGATAATCTTCAAAAATTTAAAGAAAATCTCATGAATCTGGTGGTATATGCCAGAGGAAAGGATCTGGATGAATCATTTATGAAAGCAATTGAGGAAAATGGAAAAGAGTTACGTTTTGAAACAAATCTGGAAATGTCCTTGGCTTGGAGAAGAGGGAGGTTGTTCCAGCTAAGGTATTACAGAGATGGAGTAAATGGTGCTGGAAAGACGTATGACCGGTATCAAAGAGAGATTGATGACCTTCTCCCCCATTGGAATGAAGATGTTCTTCATCAGATTAAAGACGCAATATTTCACGCAGGATTTGTTCCTCTCCCATCAATTATTGAATTATTGCTGGATGGGTATCAGGGGGACAGTTCCTGTGAGGAAAATGTCTTAGTCAAAGGATTTCCTGAAGAAGGATATGAGAACCGTGTACAGGTACTTGAAAATCAGCATCGTTCCCATGATGACATCATCAGGTATGCACGGGAAAAAATATACAAAATACAGGGAATCAATTGTTTAAATAGCCCTGGAAAAATTTCTAAACTCCGTGAATCTGAGTTAACACTGGAAAAATACAAAAATCGTGCACTTTGGGTTCATATTATGGAACTTACTGAGAAGAAAAAATCGGATAATAATTCTGAAGTAAATGAGGCTGAATCAAACGCGATCATATCACATGCCAGTGATGTGATTTCTGAATTACGTAGAAAAACTCCTCCACATCCGAATAAATCATGGGAAATTGCGATATTAACATTTTATAGTGACCAAAAAGAGCACCTTGCAAAAAAAGTAGCAGACGAACTCCCTGTACAAAAGGGGATCTCTTTTTTCCCGGTGAAAGGCAGCCCAATCAACATCACTGTAAATACGGTAGATGGGTTTCAGGGACATGAAGCTGACATTGTCTTTCTATCCGTAGTAAATCAGAACAGAATTGGATTTCTGGATAGTCTAAACCGACTGAATGTGGCTCTGACCAGAGCCCGTCATTATATGGTCATATTCGGTAATCGTGCATATTTTTCAAAACAGAAGGGCTCTCCAATTATGAAAGAACTTGCAGAGGGCCCTTATTATATTCCTTACATGATGGAGGATGCTTCATGAAGATCCATATTAACAGAAATGCTTCTGTCAAAGATTTTTATGTCAAAATGGAGTATGGAGTTCAAAAAAACCGGGGCGATATTATTGCGTATACAAAACTTGCTCAGGAGAATGGGAATATTCTCTCAGCAAAGGAGTTGAACAAGAAGCTTCTTGGAAAGCCAAATACACGGATTGCTGAATTTCTGCTTGACTATTGTGTGAAACAGAACCTTTTCAAAAGGATGGATAATGGAGATTCAGTAGAATTAACCAGCTATGGGAATAATTGCGCAAAAGAGCAAATATTCTATGAAAAAGGGAGTGACATATTTCATGTCCAGTATCTGGATGAAGAACACTCTAAAAATCCATTGGTATCTTGTGAAAGGCTCTCCTCAAGAGATAAACAGCTGCCCGAAAATGTGGAAATAATCCCTACCCCATCAATATTAAAAAATTCTTTGGAAAATGCCATCATTGACCTTAATTTAGAGGATAAGAGAAAAACCAATGAGGAACTTTTGACTGAAACAATTCTTGTTTATGGGCTGGGTGAAAAGTGCGTTGAATTACCATCAGTTCAGGATGTATCAGTAACGGGGATTATATCAGAGAATTCTCCATTACAGGAATGGGTAACAACACATGAATCGCTATGCTGGAGTAGGAGCGACATTGAATTTTCAGCACTGCTTGAGGATATCCTGGGTAATCCGGATATTGAATTGCATTGGAATAAGAAGTACGATCGTTTGATTACACAATTTCCGTCACCAAGTCATATTCAGTTGTCTGATGCCGGCATATCTGGTGAAGTGACTCTGAATAATCTACAGTTAAAGCACTATGCTCCTGAGCAAAAGGTTGACATCAAACTAAAGGGATGCCCTCTCATGCCAGCATCAGCAGATGATGCAAAAAATTGGTATTACTGGTTAATTGAAGAATCAATCAGGGATTATTTGTCTGAATCAGATTACAGAGACCTCGTTGAGGAAAAATTGGGACTTTTTGAAGATTTTTCTGAGTTTATCGGGTCATTCGAACAACCACAGCGGATGGAATTTGCTGCACATGTCAGGGAAATAAATGGTGAGAGAAATGCCTTGTACTGGCATATAATGGCGCCCTTGGATCTTTCACTGGAGGGTATATTATGAGCTCTGTTCATTTCAGTAATAAAAATAAAAAGAAATCTGATTATAAATGGGTGATCAACGACTCATATGATGATATCAGTGAATTACCTGAAAAAATTTCCAAAATAATTACCATTCCAAAAGTTGGAAATCAGAAAAAAAGTAAAAAAGAATCTGGTAATGATGGGAAAATTGCTCCTGTTGACGATAAACCATCAGAGTTACTTCTTCAGAAAATTCTTAATGCAATCAACTCTGCAAAGGATTTTATATGTATTTCTTCCTTTGTTATTGGTAATCAACCCATCGAAGATGCAATAATCGGTGCTTCAAATCGTGATGTCAGAATTTATCTTCTTACAGCATCTGAAACCCATTTGAATAAATCTGAACTTACGGAAGAAGATATAAAAAATATTCAGAAACACATTAAATTTCTTCATAAAATGCAAGGTGTGGCATTAATTCGAACCTCCCAGGATTTCCACCTAAAATGTGTTATTGTTGATCCAAAAAGGTCAGATAGTAAAAAAGGGTTTTTATTAACATGCAATTTGACAGGAGCTATTTCACACAGTCCTGACATTGGAATTATGTTGAACTCATCCCAGATTGATGTTCTCTTTCATCAGTTTTTAATTGGATTCTACCGAATGGCAATGACTGAGAACAGAGGTAATGACGGACTGGGAGATCTTAATGTGATGAACCCAACCATTCCGGTAAATGTTCCATTGTTAAAGAAAACTAAGGCAGGGATGCTATTCACAATTAAACAGTCATCCGTGAGCCAATCATCAGAATCCGATATGTTCACACTACTCTCGCTCAAGGATGAATTGATCAGATTCATACAAAAAACCGAAGATGAAATTAAAGTATTTGCATGGAAATTTGAAGAAGAATCTGAAGTTGTAAATGAATTGGCTAAGGCTTTAGACAATGAAAGAAAAATTACCGTGATTGCAAGGGTTAATGAAAAAAATTGGAAAGTCGATTCTGGATTAGAAATACTTGCAAACTCAGGGGCAAAAATTATTGCAATTCCATATTTCCATGCCAAAGGGATAATTTCCAGTACAAAAGGGAAAAAAAGAGCCATTGTGATGACTTCAAATTACGAACGTGCTGGTCTGGATTATGGTTTTAATACGGGTATTCGTTTTAATGAAAAAGATCAGGCAGAAAAAATTGAACTCCTGTTTGATGAGTGGTGCAAATGCGGAAAGTATCGTCTGGAGAAAAAACCAAAAAAGCAGAAAAAAAGTAAGACAAAAAAAGCATAACCCTTTTTTAAATCACCAGACACCTACCACTCATATACCCCACCCCGTCCAATATATTTTTCTGGCATTACAACAGCTTCAGGACCGTAATGTTCAATAAATTCCAAAGGATATAGATTGATTTTCCTTCCGGTATCAATTTTCACATTCCCGGAAGGTGTTACCATAAAGTACGAGCTTTCAATGTCATCACATGATTCAAAAACCGGCTTGATTCCCCCGGAAAGACGTACATCTGAATGATTTTGTACGAAATAACCAAACTCCTGCTCTGTTACTGAAAGTTCCTTAGCATATTCGTCATTCTCTCCCCGGATGTGAAGCATTTGGAGGACCTTCCAGCGATCCGGCCGGACTTCTTCGATAAAGTGGTGCATGTCCTCATTCCAGCTGAGGCTGGTAACGGTGGTATTGATCTTCAGCTTAATTCCTGCCTCCCGGACAAGAGTGGCCATACCTCGTGCATTCCGGACGTGATTCCCTTTTCCCCTTCCCAGCTTTGTTTCTGTTTCCTCGATAGGTGAGTCGACAGAGATTGCAATCCAGTCAACGCTTTCTTTGAGCTCATCAATGAGATCTGTTGTTAAAAGTGAACCGTTTGTTGTAATAGATACGGTCATTCCTAAATCTTTTGCCACAGAACAATAGTTTGACAGACCCGGATGGAGGAGAGGTTCGCCTCCGGCAAAATTGATCTTATCCATACCAAGATTGACAAGACGTTCAATGAGGTGCACGCCTTGTTCCTGGGATAGTGGTTTTTCACCAAGATTTTGTGCGAAACAAAATTTACAGGCATAGTTACAGGCAGGTGTGAGGTGCCAGTTTACTGATTGGATTACACCGGTTGAACCCATGATATATTGTCATATTTGGAATTACATAATCCCTGTTGGAAACTATTTCCTTGTAATGGAAACAATTATCTGAATAAACGTCCCTAAGTTCTCTCTATGCATATCCATTTCATAAGTTCCGGAGAAAATATTCATAATACATTTCCCACAACCCTTAAACATCTCAATGGGATCACAGATGTGGCAATAGTGGTTGAGGAAAGTGTATTTCATGATGATCCGGAAGATTCTGATTTTCTGAAAGAAACAAAGCCAAAAATAAGAGATTCTGTTAAAGGTGTTTGTGAGATCTGCGAAAAGGTTCGGATAAACTGTGCTGTTGTTCGAACTCCGGATACTACACTTGAATCTGTTCGTGATTCAATACTTCCTCTTGCTGCGAATCAACGTGATGCAAAATTCTCATTCAATCTTAGCGGGGGGACAAAAATGTTGACTCTTTCCCTCCATACTCTTGCTCTCTGGTTGGATGGAGATATTTACCTCACACCCCGTTCCGGTAATTTTGAACATTTTTCCATCCCAAAGATGCATATAAATGATGTCCGTAATAATCCAAATTATCCCACAGCACTCTTCTATTTGGGCAATAAAAACCTGAATGATTCAAATACAACAGAAGAAGGCAATTGGAAATTGGGGAAAGATTTCGCCCTTTATATGACAAATCACTATGTTCCGAAAAAATCGAGCGATGACAAAAAAATGGATTTAAAGCCTAAACGAGGCACAATATCAAAATTGTTTTTTCGTCTGGAAGAGTGGAATCTTATTGAGGAGAGGGCTAACCCAAAAAGCAAAAGGGAAAAAGAATACCGTATTACAAGGGATGGTTTGTTTGCGCTTGCAATTTTAAGAGCTGAAGGAAAATCTGAAAATAGACAATAGACAATAGTTTCCAATAATAGGAAATTGTTTCTAAATTATATTATCTATTTCCGCTGTTTTGTAATTATTACAATGAAAGGAGGTGAGAGTATTTCCAGCAAAAAGGCACCAATGACCCCTTCTGCTGCACAGCGGATTCAGTCCGCAGCAGACCGGTCCGGCACAAATCAGGGACTGAAATCCCGTGCCATGAAAGCATCTGCTAAAAATAGCAAAAAATAATTTCTTTTCTTATTTTTGGAATACAAACCAGATGCCGGTAATATATCTATACCTCTTTGTGCCGCAAAACCAGGTGGCCCAACAAAGAACTGTTTAAAAATTGAGAGGATCTCTCTATCGAACATTGTGATAATCGTGAATAGTGATGTGCTGATACAAGATTGATAAATTTTATAAATAATTCAGTGTGTTACTTTATTAATTTCTTTGCTCCCTGTTAAAGCATCAAAATCCTCTTTATTTATATAGAGATTGGTCCATACCACTCAATCAGAGCAAAATGAAAATTTCATGCATTGTCCCCGGGAGTAAACTACAGGTATGGAAGAGAAAAGAAGGAATTGAGGGGCCGCAGAAAGCCGATGATATGTTTATCGGGAGATATTCAATCATTTCAAAGAAATATGCCCAAAAGTTCTTTGAAGGATCATATTATTATCTCACCACAAAACAGGGATTGCTTTCTCCGGACACAATCGTTCCGGGGTATGAGATTACCAAAACGGCATATTTCGATGATCCCGGGGCCGCATCAGATCAAAAATTAGCGGAACAGTTTAAGGAATTGAATCTCGATGAGAGTGATTTGATAGTTTTTCTTGGCACAAAAGGATATATCGACAAAGGATGGGCAGGGGTCTTAGAAACACTTCTTGGAGAGCATAAGGATCGTTTGTTCTGTCCACTGGGTAATGAAGAAGAGGACAATTTTGGAATTGCAAGAATTAAGGATGCAAAAATCACAGGAATTCCGCTTTATTTTTCGAATAATCAGTCTCCTGTACGCCTGAAAAAGGTTGAAATGAAAAAACTCTTTGAAACATATGACTACCCGAATATCTCATTATTCTCGGATGAAAAACTGACCATCATTGTTGCCCCGAATGGATTTGGGAAAACAACACTGATGGAGACAATATATCGAATATTTTCTTTAAAAACAGCAAAAAATGACGAAATCAGTGGTATTTTAGCAGAGATACAATCAGTACCATTTGAATCTGTTCGACTCGTTTTTGATAATAATTCCACTCTGGTTCTTTACCACTCTGCAACAGAATCGAGTGACCTTAATATGGAAGAGCATGCTTTTTGTATTGATGATCTTGTCTGCACAGAGAATTCTGATGAAATAGACTGTTTAGTCGATGCGATTCCCTTCATTCCGGTGAAATTTATCAAATCAACCCGGTTAACTGAATATAGTAAATATACGATACGAAATAATTCACAAAGAGAGGAAGATACATCACTTCTCAAGATTTACAGTCATGAGATTATTAAAAGGATTGAGTCTCTGTTTTCCATCTATGCAGAGGTCACAGATGATTATGAATGTACCGCATTAAGTCGTCTAACAGAGAAACCTGATAGCATTACGTCCTTCCATAGAGAACTCAAAGATCCACATAAAATACTGACGCAAACAGAAGCAATAGTGGAACTTGAAAAGCTCAAAAAAGAGCGTGAATTCTTGCGTAATAAGGGTTTTCTTAAAGTAAATTCCAATCTCCCTCTTGGGCCAAAACCAGAAGCAATCTCTGATGATAATGAACTCTTGAAAGCTGTTACACTTCATATTTGTGACAGCAAGGAGAAATACCAGCTTTTTGAATTATTGAAGGAGAAAATAAATCTTCTTCAGGAGATCATCAATGATCTCTTCCTCGACAAGAAACTACGGGTGAATTATGAGAATGGATTTGAGATTATCAGGCGTGGAAAGGTCATCGATTTAGACAGGTTATCGTCTGGTGAGCAACACCAGATTATTCTTTATTATGATCTGATATTCAACTCCGAGCCGGGAACATTGGTTCTGATCGATGAGCCGGAGATTTCAATCCATATCGAATGGCAACGGCAATTTTTAAGAAATCTCGACAAAATCTCAAATGTAATTAACGCAGATTTCATCGTCACCACCCACTCGCCTGATATCGTGAATGACAAGTGGAATCAGATTATTCAGCTGAGTGGGGATAAGGTATGACAGCCACCAGATGTTTTGATTATGGGACTAAGAAATCTCATCCCTATACTCCAGATGGAGTTATCAGTCGAGTTAAATTTAACCAGCAAAATACTGTAATTTTTGCAGTAGAGGGGCCAGATGATGTAATAGCCCTTGGAGGCATTGTTGATGAGAAAAAATGCAATGTTGTATTCGTTAATGGAAAAAAGAACGTAATTGAGTGTCTTAAAAAAGTCCACCAGGAAAAAATTGAAAATATTGTTGGTCTTGTTGATAGTGATTATGGAAAAATATTCAGATACTCAAAAAATCAGCCGCAATTATATCTTAGAAGATATCTATTTTATACAGATTTCCATGACATGAATGCCGTGGTAGTATCATCTGGTGCCTATCTAAAAATGCTTCAGGACATATATCAACCAAGTGGGCCACAAGTTGAAAAATTAAATGAGATCCGTAAGGATTCGTTAGAAATATCTGCGCAAATTGGATTGATTCGTTGCCTAAATGAAGATGAAGCATATACGTATGGATTTAATTTTAAAAAAGATTTCAGAAATGATCCAAAAAATATTAGGCAATATATAGATTTTGATGAAAAAAAAGCAAATATTGAATCATTAATACAATCATTAAAAAAAGAACTTTCGCCGAAAGAACAACGGAAATTGTGCCAGTATATCATTGAAGTTTATCCGGAAGAAGTTAAGGAATTGTATCCTAAAGATGACCTTCCTTGGCAATTATGCCAGGGGCATGATCTATTCGCTATTCTCTACGCACTCTTAAAGGATCAAGGATACGATAAAATATCATTTGATAAATTTTCATATATGCTGTTTGAACAGTTTCAATATGAGGATTTGTTGGAATCAGGCAAACGGCTTCATGAGGATATTCGGATATGGGAGAGAAAAGCAAAGAAATCAGGAAAACCATTCGTGATTTTAAGAGATCAAAGTCCCAAATCATCCTAATTTAGTGATTGAATAAATGTTCTCTTAATATGAAGGTTTGAAATATTAACCGGATTTTTTTCCGGATTTTACTTTATTTTGAAATATTTGTCACTAATAGAGACATTTATCGTAAAAAAGAGAAGAACCATTGTATATATGCCTCTTCTCCCACGAGAACAGATCAAACAGTGTATTCTTGACCTTGCTAATGATGGCAAAGTTCACAATATCGATGAATTATATGCTTATGTCATCTCAACAATGCACCTTACCAAAGATGATCTAGCAATCATTAACCCAAGTGATTATGATCATAAATTTAAGAATGAGATCCGTTGTGCGAAAGAAGAACTAAAAAGCGAAGGAATTATTATCTATCCAAATCCTTATGAATTTCAATTAACTGAGGATGCTATTAACCAATTGATGACAGATTCACCCAATAATTTGATATTTGATTCATTTTCGTGGTCAGTCCATGGAAATAATGTAGCCATTAAAACAATGGACAAATCATTTTTCTTGCATCATATGACTGGTATTCCAAAAGCAGTCCGTTCATTTTTTGAGATACATAATTTATCGAAAGGGGAAACAAAGGAAATCGATTTAGTCTATCAAAAGACTCAATATCCCGCCAGAATTGATATTGACCCCTTTGGTAGGACAAGACTCCACTTTCGCAAAGAATTTACCAAAATACTATATTCAAAATATCCTCAATGGGTGAAAATATTCAAAAATGGAGCTTCAATAGGCTTAGATGAAACTCCAAAAATTCGTTTTTATAAGATAAATGGCAAAGAATTTGGTATTGAATTTATTGATGAATCTTATTTAATTCCTGATATCGAAAATGAAATCGACGATGAAAGGGCCTATCAATGCAACAAAGAAGGAAATATGAAGATAATTTCATCTAAATATTATGAAAGAAACCCTAAAAATCGTCGGTTAGCTATTGAAATTCATGGATTGACATGTGCTGTGTGTGGGTTTAATTTTAAAGAGATGTATGGGGATTTGGGACATGGATTTATTGAAGTACATCATATCAGTCCTTTAAATCTTTTTGAATGTGAAACCACCATTGACCCAGAAAAGGACCTGATTACAGTTTGTTCAAATTGTCATAGGATGCTTCATAGAAACAAGGGAAATTCGCCTTTAATTGACGAATTAAAAAAATATGCAATGAAAAATAGGTAGTAAGTGCACAGATCTTACAACATTACTTTTTCTCTTTTGTAGACATGAGGTGAATAATGCAATTATTCTTCCATCTCTCTTGTGTCACTGGCAACGCTTTCCCCCCATTCATTTTGGGGTAACCCTTGCACTTAAATGTCAAGTAAAGGGTGTGAAACTCAGATCATTTAATAATCAACAATTTATATAATGAGGCAAAAACTGAAATTTGTAGATCACTTGAACAAGCCACAGTCTTCCTCTTTAAAACGCTCTATTTGACATTTTAATTCATCAACAGTACATTCAACAAACTCGGCAAGACAACTATAACACATGAACTGCTTAATTTCTCGATGAATAAATTTCTGTGTAGCCCCAATTTCATCCTTACTCAGGACTACATCGCAATAACAACACCTAGTTATTTTTTTCATGTACATCCTTCACTGAAAGATATGGAACTCCTTTTTTACCAAATTCAATCGGGTCAATTATAGCTAACTGTCTCTTAATAATCGTTCTCATATCTATGGCAGGCTTAAGACAATAGGTCATAAAATCGAACATACTAATATCTGATGCCTGATGGATATGAGGGAAGAAGAGCTTGATGTAAGCAGTACATAAACGTTTAATTGCTTCTACATCCCGGGTATCAGACTGGGGGGGGACAATAACTAGCTCATTTACAATCGCACGATAACTCAGATCATCACGCAGTTGATGAAGAATATCTGTGAAATACTCAGAGTTAAGTGCCCATCCTTGTGCTTTAAGATCCTCATTCATTCGAGGAATTTTCCATCCGGCAATAAAACCATGGAATCTATCAATAAGTGCACTCTCATAGAAAACCCCTGGAAGAGAGCGAAACATATCACAATTAACATCCATATCATTCATATCAATGTTTCCAAGAAGGATGACTCCAGTTTTGCCTACAACTTTTTTATCACCAACAGAACACTCACCACTTTCAAGATATCCTTTGAGTGCACCTTTCATTTCAGAAGGATCAGTAAAAGAAATTGTCTGCACTTCATCAAATGCAATATAGTCATATGAGCCAACAAGTCCGGTCGTTTTTTTCTGAAGATCATAAAACATTTTTGCCCGGCTCATCTTTCCACCTGATGCCAGCCAGCCATACTTGCTTAATCTTCCAAATAGGTAAGATTTCCCCGTACCTTTTGGTGCCAACTCCACAATATTGACACGCTTCTCTGTAAAAGGCAGAAGACGGGAAAGCATTGCCCTTTTTTCCGTATTGTCTTTATATCCTAATGGATTGTAATCTATTGCTCCAAGAAGAACGTCTATCCACTCATCTATCGTAAAGTTTTTTCGCGCCTCTTTATAATATTCTAAATCAATTTCGTACGGACAGAAGTTCTGGAAACTCTTTAAGATAATTTTTCCATCTTTCTTATTATCTCCTGGTGGTAAATATCCCAGTTCAACAATACCCCATATCTCTTTGGAAATTAAAAGTTCATCCTTATATTGATCCCATATATATCGTTCAATTAATGTCAATTTATTATGCAAATCATAAATTGGGAGAGAGAATGTAATATCATTGGTAGAGATGTCAATATCCACACTGATTCTCGTAAGAATCTTTACAGACTCATTTCCCTGAATAATTCGATCCTTGATCGAAAGCCATTCATCTTTTTGGGGATAGAGCCGTTTAATCTCTGCTCCGACAATCTCATAATCAATATTACCCTCATCGTCCGAGTATTCCTGCATGATCCAATCCCGTAAAAAGGAAGGAATACTGAGGTCAGAGAAGTAATTGCTCTTCTTGAGATTTTTATATACGACCATATCCGAAAAAACTGTCCGCAACTTATTTTCCATGGCTTATTACTCCTTACAAATCAAATGATTTCTTTTTGAGTCCTTTTGTGATTGAGAAGGAAAGCTCACCCACAATTTTCTCATTTGTTCTCACGATTGCAGTGTACGTTCCCGTTTTGATATCTTTTGGTAAGACACATGTCCATTCGGATCCGTTATCGGATGTATTACATGGGTATTTTTTTTTCTCAACAATAAGGACGACACTCTGGCATTTAGGTATTGTGACAAACTCTACTATTGGAATCTGATCAACTTTGAGCTTGATCTCATGGGTCTTGCAGATAAGTTTGATTTTTGTACTGTCTTTAGAGATTTCAATGAGCGGAATGACAATTTCTTCAATAGTCGCCCCACCATGCAGCTCCCATTTTGGAGGGGCCCCACGGACAGTAAACTGGTTATAATTTGCCCAAACACTGTAGTCCCCATCTCTGAGTAAATAAGGGCTAGAAATGCTACTCACCATATTTTCACAGTATCTTCTTTTAGCATTCTTCGCATCCCCGTCATATGTAAAATCACTATCGCATGATTGTTTACTCAGGACACACAACCGTGAGGAACCGTGATCTGTCACAATCACGACTTTTTGATTTCTTTGAAGAGTCTGAAGGATTGAGTAAAGGTATTTGCGAAGGAGGTCCAATTCCTTAATCAAATAATAGGGGAGATTTGGATTGTCACCAGAACAGGTTTCTATTCCTTTATGCTTGAGTTGGTCTAACTCATGCATTTCTGTCAAGTTTACTCCATTTTTGTTCCTGAATTCGGTATTATACTCAGTTTCTGTTGGAACTCTGGCAGTTACAAGCTGTACAGAGCAAGATAATTCATTTTTATCGCAAAAGGCTTCAATAAAACTCAGATATTCTGCCCCGAGACAATCGATAAAATAAACAGGTGTATTCTGAATATCAAGTCTTTCAAAAGCTGCCTCACGTGTTGAGAGATGGTGATATAGACGTCCCTCCTTCTTTACCTTTGCAATAGTATTTACTTTTTCACAAAACTGTGGATCGAGTCTATTATGTACTTTTTGCTCTTTATATGCCTGAAAATATTTTGTATAAAGATCAGAATCCGGAATGTCCAAAGGAACCGAATATTCTTTAAGATAAATCCATAGATCAGGATAGATTAACTCGATAAGTCTCGAAGTCTCTGGATCAAATGAAGACTTTCCGGAAATCCATTCAAGAATAAGTTTTTTCTCATAATCGGAGGTATCGGTGAGATAGTAAATCATCTCCTCGCCATAATGACTGACTACCTCACAATATTCACTGAGAGTAAGGTTATTATTTAGATACTTCAAACCTTTTTTTCTCTCACTATAATATTTTTGATAACAGGGTTCATTTGGAGATATCTTTAGTATCCCAAAATAATATTCATGAATAAATGCATCAACAGAATTACTCAGACTCAACACATACGGGAGATATTCTTCAAAACAACTGGTCTGATCGATATCATTGATATTTTTGAGGGACAGCAGCTTCATATGAAGCCAGGCATACCATTTTTTCTGAGGGCTTTCAAGATCATTCCATTCTCCCAAAAGGGAGATTGATATCTTGTCTTTGAAAACGGATGAAAAATATGTAGTTACAGATGCAACTCTCTTGGTATCTTTTACCAGAGTTTGCCAATTATCTGCAGTTCCAACCGACTCAGAGATACTCTGAGGGAACTGTTTTTTGACAACAAGGTACTTATACGCTGATGGAATCAGCGTAACCTGTATTAGCCGCTCGGAGTATGGGTCATGCGTAAATTGTGTGACAACGGTAATATCCTTGTCTGGATTTCTTTCTACTTCCCGCAAATACTGGTTGTAATCATGGAAGATCCTTTCATAATTTGATGATTCAATTTCTACAGTATTTGAAACAAAGATTACTTTTCCCGTTGGATTGGATGGAACATCGTTTAACAGAAAGATTCGTTCATTTAACCTCAGATCATCATCAATCTTTTGCACCAGAATATTCTGCATTTGGTAAAACAGAAAAATGACTCTATGTATGTGATTTGTAGATAACTGGATATTATGTAATATATTTGACAAGATCTTCCGACGTTCTTTCTCTGAGATCATCATCATATGTTGTGAAAAGCCATATACAAGAGTAGTATTTTCGCTTTCCTCCAGTTCTGCATAGCACTGTAAAAGATCAGGATACTGATCCTCTTTGACATAATCACTTAATTGAATCTGTTTTGTTCCTGAAAAAGAGGTAACAAGATTCATATAATTCTCATGGGATTTAACATTCACAATGATTGTTTCTGATCTTGTTGCTGGCGATTGGGTAATCCTTTCAAAGAGTTCTTCGTATGTTTGATAATTCATGATCTTAACCCAACATTTTCACGATCATTCCAAACGTCTGATGATTGCAATACCTACCTGCAGATCATTTTTGATAAGATCTTTTAGATATTTTTTGGCCTCATCCGGGGGCATATTATCAATCTTTGAGAATGCTTTCGTAAACCCTGATTTAAGATAAGATTTTTTCGCATAGTCCTTCACCACCTCATCTACCCGAGCTATATTGTCAGCCCATGAGTAGATATTTTCATCAACTTTAGACTTTAGCTCAAAGATGAGTGAGGGAATACTTTCTGATTCAATTACATATTCGTAATCCTTAAGAATTTTTTTCTGGAATACTTTATGGATATACTCCGTATCTGTAATCTTTGCAAAGTCAGGACAGGTGTTGAGGAACTCCGTTGCGCCCTCTATTTTTGATTCATCGCTGGATCCTTTATTTAATAGAATGGAACAGAGGTCTCTTGCTTTTCCTGGCTCATCATCGAAAAGATAGAGTATCGGCAGTTCATACTTGTTAGACCATACTTCTGGATCCACTTCCCCGGATATTTTATACCATTCACTTTCCAGATGCTGATAGAGCTGAACACAGCGAAGATCTTCAATTTTAGTCGCAACACGCTGTTCATATTCTATTTTTGACTGATAAATCTGCCCCCTTGGAAGAGATAAATACAACTCCTGAATTTGATCTATACTTAGATTGGCGAATTTATCAGAAAATCTCTCTTTGAATATTCTAATTTGAGTTTCAAGACAAAAAAATTCATCCAACTCTATTGTGTATGACTGTAACACATCACTCAGTTCCTTTTTATCAGAGAGTGGGAGCGCTTTTGTCTTACACATGTTATAGAGCATCGTGAGTGGTTTTATTAACTGTTCCTCAGAGGACAAGATAATTTCTAACGGAAGGCAGATTTCATTTAATTTATAATTCCACCCTGTAATTACATCCTGGATTGATGTTTTCGTGCCAATGAAATGAGTGCTTGAATAAAAAATCTGGTAATCACTGACAACTTCCATGATTGCATTATTGATATCATCGCTACACCACAACCAGGCACTATCCGCACTGAATCTTTTTTTAATGGCTTCAAGATAATTTTTATCATTGAGTGATTGTGCAATTGTAATTAACTCTGGATATGTGGCCTGAACATAGAGATCCATGCCTTCTCTTGTGTTTTTGGGTGTGATTAGATCTCGGACAGCACTGCTCAAGCCAGCATGTTGCTGAAATGCCTCCCCAATTGAATTAACTTTTGTTTTAACAATCTGTTTGGCATCTGGAGAACTACTTGAAATAGAACAGTAATCATCTATGATACTTTTGAGAATATCTTCTTGTGTATATTTTTGTGAGTCGATGTAGTTTTTTAATGCCCAAAGTGGATACTGGAGTCCTTTTATTGCATTGATGATCTTGTTACGGGTATTTTCAATTGAGGTACACTGGACGGGAGGAACATTGAATACGAACGCAGAAGAGTTCATAAATTCTTTTTCTTCCTCAGTCATTTGTACAATATATCGAGAAGACGGGCGTGTCCCATACGTAGATTTTATGACACCATCTACGAGTTCTCCAAGCTTTTCAGCTGACATTGGCTCTGCTATTGAGCCATTAGACCAGGTGTACTGGTCATTTGCATATTCCCGAAGAAGGAAACCAAGAACAAAAGCACTCAAACTACATGGGAGAAATCCATAGGGTGGAAGTGTTAGGAAGTCCCATATGTCATATATATCTACCTTTCCATCTTTGGTAAACCTCTTTTCTATGAAACCTTTAAGTTCATTTTTAATCTGTGATAAGAGATGGTCTGGTGTGTGCTCCCAATAATTATTATCAGACCAAATCTCAGAAAGAGGCTGGACAAGAGTATTAAACATTCCGGATGGTTTTTCACCACCAGATGCTGCCATAATTGCTCCACTCTTTGATTGCTGTATAGTACGCAATGCCTTCGAGTTGGAAAGACGTTCAATCCCTTTCGGGAAACGTTCTTCATTGATCTGCCTTAGTTGCTTGGTAAGTAAATCAAAACTAATAAATTTTTGTCCATTACGGGAAGCATCATAGAGAACGAATACTCCATTTATGAGTTCATTATTCCATTGAGTAATTATATCATTTACTCGACTTTCAAATGCGGTAACTTGTTTTGAAATATTTTTCTCTTTCCAGTAACGCACATTTGCTAGACCCTCAATAATGTCATCATAATTTTTGGATTTAAGCGAAGATAATGATGTGTCTACAATAATAATTCCTGAATCCAGACCTGTTGATAGGAAATTCTGGATTTTTTCATTAATGATGCTTGCTTCCTGATCATCTTTAGCAAAGGTGAAAAACAATCTGATTTTGTTTGGAGGAATATTCACTTTACGTTTTAACGAAACGTCAATGTTGGTGGTCGTTAAATATGATAATTCATATCGAAGAGAGAGTTCTTCAGGCAATTCGAATAACTCTTCGATATTATTGTTCTTTTGAATAAGTTCCAGTGTTGAATATTTTTTTGAAATATCCTGTATAAACTGGCTGATTATCGCCGTGTCACTATTAGCACGAAGAGCGACATATTCTAGTTCCCCATTTTTGCCGGGATGCGGAGATAATACACCATTTCCTATAAGAATCTCAAGGATCTGTTCTATTCGAACTTTTGCGAGATCGGTACCTTCAAAGGCATATGTCAAATTATTCAGTGTTGGCTTCAGTATCGGGACATTCCATGCTTGATTTGAAAGTCCCTGAAGAAGAAGGGTTGTTTTTAAGATCAACAATATATCTGAATCAAATGCCTTGTTGTCCTTGTGAATATTGTATGTGTTCAATAAATCCTTAAGTTCCGTATCTAATCGGGCTTTATCACTACTGTAGAAGTAATCCCATAATTTGTCACACGTAAGATAGGGGATGGGGGAGAAAGGCCCGGTTTGGTGAATAAATGATTTGAAACTTATGGATTCTGATCCAATTTCTCCTCCTTTTATGAACTCAAACATACTTCTCTGATTGGAGTTGAAACGGGCAGAGAGATGTTTAAGAATAAGAGCTGCATATGGGTGGAACGGTAATATTTCCTTAAAGTCATTTTCAGTCACGTTATCATTTGTTGATCTGATAACGAGCTTGCCAGAATTGCATACGTTACTCCAAAGTGCACTCCTAAGGTTTTGCCACTGTGAACGAACCTCCTGATTATCCTTTACTGCAAGTGCTTTCCCCATGAGTTTAAACGCAGTATTATCTGGCAGACTTATCTCAATTGGGGGAGCAAAACGATCGGAAATTTTTTTGGAATCACCTAATGGCAATTGTTTTCCGGAAATATGGGTAACCAGCATCAGAACAAATGGCATATGTTGTGTGGATTCGGCAATTTCCTGAAGACCTGTAAGTTTATTTTGATTGATCTTGAAAAATTCAGTAAATTCATCCCAGATAAAGAAAATAGAAGTTAAATTATTTGCCCTAATAACTTCTCCAATCCAGTTAACTAAATCTTTTGCCTCAATAGGGAAGACTATTGCCTCTTTATTGAGCATATCAATAAATTTATTAATAAGCTGATTTGCTTTTTCATCATCACATGATTTAATTGCATCAAGAAAACTTGTAACATCAGAATAGGGTGAAAAGAAATGGCTATATTTCTTTTGCATTAATTCATTAACGTAGTTGGAATAAATAATATCCGTGGTTAATTTATTGACAATTGTTTCTTTTAATGTGATATTTGATTTATTTTCAATACCCTGCTCTTCCAGTGCCTTTTTAATACTGCTCTGAAATGCAAGAGTAAGAGCTGCTGTTGAATCAATATTCGCTGATCCATTCCGGTACACGGTGAGAATACGTCCTTGTTCTTTTAGGTTGGTAAGACGACTGCAGAGATCCATATCGAGATCATTCTTCTCAAAATACTCAGTTACATCCTCTTTTTTCGCTTCAAGCATACATTTTATCGTTAAAACTGCATGTGATTTTCCCGTACCATATGACCCTGTGACCCAGAGGGATTGTTTTTCGTGACGATTGAGCGTATTTATGGTATGTTTAATTAATTCTACAAATTTTCCATGTGGATAGAATCCTTTCCATTTTCCATCTTCGGATTTGATGAGCTCTTCTGTCATCATGGGGAAATAATTCGGATCAATTTCAAAAAAATTATCATATACAATATCTGTCATTATTTTATCTCCATCGTAATGAGTTCAAGTACCTCTGCTGATGTTTTATTTGGAGAAAGGACGATATTGTCTAAATCGTGGGTAAACGAAGTTGAAATATACTCAGAATATTTAATAGACAGTCCTTCAAGAATATGCCTGAATGTATCTCTATCGATATCAAAAATTTGTGAGGGACTTAATCCGGAAATGTCTGGATCTTCGGATAAGATCTCGGTTAACGTAAACCTGTAGTTAACATTATCACGAATACTATCATCTTCCTGAATATTTTCTTCTGCATATCTGTAGAAGGCATATAATATTACTTCAGGAATTGGATGTTCCCATTTTATTCTCTCCAGAGATACGCTTGAACCGGATTTTAAAGGTTTACCAAGCCCAATCTGGCTTCCAAGCGGTGTTTTTACCATAATATTACGGTAAGCTTCCCAAATATTGCGTTTCACTGTATCTTTGATATCTTCAGGAAGGAGCGCCTGGAGATCTTGTTTTGTATAACTGGTACCAGGAATAATATTTCTTACATACCACCCTATTTGAGGAGTATATGAGAGATTAATCAGAATAATTGCCCATGTAGCCTCAGAATTGGAACCAATAGTCCTGAGCAGTTGTCCTGTCCGGGTAATTGTAAGATCTCTATTCTCAGAGACAATCCCTGCATCCCGTAAAAATTTTTTGAATGCCGGAACCATCTTATTTCCTAAATCATTATGCTCCCAAAATTGTTCAGGATCTTTGAAATATGAATCAAGCCATTCCTTCCGGAATCCAAATGTCATGTATCTATCCATTCCAACCATTTTTTCAGTCCCTTTACCTAATGGTAATTTTATTGAAGAACATATTAAGCATCCGTATTTAATTTTTAAACATTGACAACAATGCTTGCATTCATTGCTGTCAATTTTAGTTGAGTCTGGATCCATAGTGATACACCCAAACTTGCATTCTGCGACGCATACTCCGCACCTTCTGCAATAAGCAGCTTTGCGAAAGACATTTTTGAACAGTGATACAAAATAGATCTCACTTTTTCCTCCCCCTATTAGTGGTAAAACAATTTCCAGGGAGTGATTTTCGTTTTCGGTAACAGTAAAGCGATATGTTGCATTACTATATGTTATAAGATAGCAATTATCTTCGACCTGACAGAATTCACCAAGTGCTTTAATCCATTCCTTCCAGTCATCAGCAGGTACTTTGGTGTTGATTCGTAATTCTTTTTTAGTATCTACAAATTCAACGAGGTTCGGACCAAGTGTTAGTTCACGTCCTGAACGGCGTATTTTCCATCCACCGTCTTCTATGAAGTGATCCATATCTGATAATCGGTCAAAGTTTTTTGAACTGGTGTTCCGAATTATGTCTATGTACTTTGTTATCGTATCTGGATAACAAGACATCTTGATAAATTCATGTTTTCCTCCAGACATTGGGCATAACAAACAACCTACGCGGGAATTCCCTTTTTTATATGCTTCGTTGAGGGGAAGATTATTGCCATAGATATACAGGTAAAGCTCTGCAGAATTCCATTGAAGAATTGGATGGCAGCTTGCCTGTCCAGGGTGTTTTTTACTGACACTCACCATATCATATGAGGAGCGGACAGTACTTTCTTCTGCCCGGATTCCCGTAAAAGCCATCCCCCTAACGTTTGGTTTTTTAAATAAATTACGCAAATACCTAATTTGTGGAGCAGTCTTATGGACACTACAGCACCAACGGATTCCCCGTGCTGGTGGACCAAAAATTTTCCAAGATTCATCTGAGGTAATTTCAGCATGAGCCACATGGAAGGGAATGTCGCTGTAATATTTCTGTATAACATCCATGAACAAATATGTATCTGGAAGTTCCATGTCCGTATCTCCAAACAAGGCAAAAAATTCATTTTTTGGAAGAGTACGATGCACTAAATCAAGGGCGACTATTGAATCTTTTCCTCCGCTAAATGCAACGTAAAAAACATCAATTTTATTTTTGAACTGTTGATATGTAGTATAGATCGTGAGAAGTGTGTCATGAACAAGAGCGTCCATTATGACACGATTTTTCTTCACCATTAACGGTATATCTACAAAGGTTAATTCCAATCCATCTTCGATAATGTTGAGTATAGGTCGGTTATTAAGACTTCCACCGCTCGTTTTACCAACCACTCGTCCTAAATAATAATATATGTTATTTTCCGCCCAGAGCAGAGGTTTTGTATCATCTTTTGGATAAGCCCAGTATTCATCAAATCCAAGTATATCTAATTCAGAAGAATATATTGGCCTGAGTTCTTTTCCAACAATACTTTCAGAAGTTGTTGAAAGTAAATATCCACCGGTTTCTGGATCCCATTCATATTTGTACATTTATTTACCAAATTTAGTATTTCGCGATCGCTTCAGAGTAGATTCTAGAGAACCCATCGCGTGGAGCAGTTTGCATATAATTTTTTTCTTTAAGGTATTCTATTGCTTTCATTTGATTTTCAAATGGTTCCCAGACGTTCTGCTTTTTTAGAACATCTATCAGGACATCCTCATAAGTGATAAAATCCGAATCCAATTTAACAATAATTCCTCGGGGTTTTTTGCAACCAGTATAATATTCAATGAGTTTCAATGGACATCTGAATTTGCTGCCGTAAATCCTGGTAATACTTTCAAGAAGATATGGTGTACATGGATTAGATCCGATATACGGATATGACAGATAATTTTTGATATTCGCAGAACAGACATATCCTGTTTGTAGTTCATCCATAAGCAAATTTTCAATTTCATTTAGCACATTTTTAGGAATATCTACCTGTTCGATTGAAATAAATCGATTTTCATCAAGACGGAAATATTCCTGTAATATTGGTTTGAGAACTCCCAGACAAGCAACATTGTAATGATTTGAATATTTGAAATCCTCCATATCTTGGTATGTGAAAGATTTCATCGACATGAGATGACGTATCACCTTCTCAGTTGAACTAAGAATTGATCCATCACCAAGAATTATCTGGCCACGTTTATGGACATATTTTGATGGATAACAATACTCAAAGATGTCACCTAGTGTTATTATATCAGTTATGATGTTTCTATCAAAGAAATCGGGGTTAATTGCCAGATACGCATCGAAGAGACCTGCAGTGGTAATCACATTATCTTGCATATTTTCACTAATGGTTGTAAGGAGTAACTCCCTGTCTTGCAGTGTAATATCAAAGCAATCGATATGGGTATAATATCCTTTTTTTCCTCTGATAACTTTAGAGGAGCTTTTCAGGCAGTATCTAATTTTCTCCTCGGGAAAATGGGGGTATGATTGTATGATTTCCTTATATGGCATTGGTTCGGAAAATTTCAGAAGTGTAGCTAATACCCTGTCACAAATATAACTATCCAGGTTCGACAATTTCTGAGAACAGATGTAACCATCAGTGAAATTGTATTTATCTCTTAGATAGTATCTAATAACATTCTCTAATGTGGC
Source organism: uncultured Methanomicrobiaceae archaeon (assembly GCA_963761105.1). GTDB lineage: Archaea > Halobacteriota > Methanomicrobia > Methanomicrobiales > Methanomicrobiaceae > Methanogenium. The sequence continues at coordinate 35,605 of CAVXFW010000007.1, forward strand.
GGAGTTGTAAATGTTTGTATGGAGCAATCTTGGCTTAAACTTGGTATAAAGTTCATTAGAAGAAACAATTTCTTCACCTGACTCAAAAAGATTATTTACATGGACAAATATCTCTTCTAGTAGGGAATCAGAAGCATTTAATGATGTGATGGACAACCGTGTCGTTTTATCACATGCAACAGTTATTTTTTGAATTTCATTAAAAAAAAGATCGTCTTTCATGGCCCATACTTTGTTATATCTTTCTAAAAATGCCTTTTCACATGCCATCTTGTATCTGATAACCTGGAGCTGATTATTGAGATTTATCCCCGATGGAAATTGTTCTGTGAGAACTTTTGCATATAATTCCTGTTCATGAGATAATTTATTTTGAGTGAGGATTATTTGGTGTCCAGTTATCATCAATTTTTCATTTTTTGCAGAACCTAGTCCTTCCTCAAATACTTGTTTGAAATGAGCTTTATCTCCCTCTTCTTTGGTTTTTCGGACTGGATTATCAATATTATTTTCTTGATATTTTTTAGTGATTTCTGAAATTACAGGGTAATCGACCTTAGGAATTGGATGTTTTAATTGTTCATCTCCTACTTCTTGTTTACTCTCTTCAATTTGGATATAATATTTATTTTTTTCTAGCGTAGATTTATCGAAAATCAATATTAAACCTTCAATCGAATTCGAAATTAGGTCTTCAATCAGGTCACCTAGGGCCTCATCCCAATATATGCGTGTGTGCCGAATACGTTGTTCATCTAGATGATTTCCCATCCGAATACAAGAGCTATACTTTATCCCATTGTCCCTGTGAATCAGAATAATCTCCATTTTTTCACCCGGATTTAAGGATTCTGCATCAAAAAAAGAACACATCCTAACCGGCAGGTACGAACCGTTACAGAGTAAGACAGATTTATCGATGCGTTTATTGACCTGAGTTTCTGATAAACGGTTCCAAGAATGGAGTGCATCTTGGGCCCCCAATTTTTTATGCTGATTGATAAGCGTAATTAAGTGGCCTCCTAAAGTTCCTCCTATTTATATTACCAACAACAGCACATATTGGTTTGTTTCTGTACCCATATTTTTTGTTCTTAAAGCCTAAACTATTCCAAACATAGGGATTAATTTCCGCTATGCTGCGCCATTTTTGAAATTCACCTGATTTCAGGAGAAAGCTTCACACATATGTATTCCCTAATATTAAAACATGGATGAATGGGCAAAAAAGTGGCTGGAGGACCAAAGAAGTCAGGGAATAAAGTGTATCGAAATCAAATATATTCAGAATTAACCGTATGTCTACCATTCCACAAGCACGTACAACAAGGAAACCAGGAAGATGAAAAAGATCTCCCGTTACCAGGGAAGACTCACGGAGAACATGGGCTGCTTGTCAAAGGAGCCGACCGCCCACCACAGGACAAATCTAAAAGAGAATCCGTGTCCAAACCTAAATCTGCTCATGAATATGGAAATGCCAAATTTCTTGCGCAGGAATTTGAAGAGCTGATCCCAACACTCGTTGAAGCTTTTCCCGATCACTGGGAAGATATCATTGCCCTCGTCTTTACCCGCATTTCCGGATATCTTCCATTAAAACGAGTAAAAACGTCCGGGGAAAAATTGGACAATCCCCTGAAAATAGTTCCAAATTGCTCTCCGCAAAATCTGTCACTCACATTACGGGAAATTGGAGATGACAAATTAGGACAGGACATTGTCTTCAAATATCTCCGCAAAGGAAATACTCATCTCCTCTATGATCTCTCCTTTATTATCTCCCTTTCAGACAATTTGTCCTTTGCCGAATGGGGCCACAATGCTCAGGAAATGGCCCTCCCCCAAGTGAACATAGCATTGTTTTGTGGACTTGAGACAGGTCTGCCGGTTATGATTCGTCCCGTTCCTGGTTCAGTGAAGGACGTATCCACACTTTTGCCTTCAATGGATGAACTCGATCTCCAGGATGCAACAATTGTTTTGGATGGAGGTTTTGTCTCTGAGGATGTTGTAGGAGGGTTGATTGAACGAAATTGTTCGTTCATAGTGCCACTTCGCAGAAACAGTAATCACTACAAGACTAGAATACACCTGAATCATCGATTTTTATACCATAAACGACTTATACGGGGAGGTAAACGAGAGATTGGCGACAAAGTGCTGTATCTGTTTGAGGACGAAGACCTCAGACTTGAAGAGAGAAAAACGATATTTTCAAGAACGGAAAATGGCACACTTAATTCAGACGAAGCAATGGCCAAAGAAAAGAAAGCCGGCAGAATACTCTTCCTTTCAAATCTGAATAAGGCTCCACAGGATATCTATGAACTGTACAAAACACGGGATCTCGTCGAAAAGCATTTTGACACACTGAAAAATGAGATTCAGGCAGATGTCCTCTATCTTGGCGACAGAAGTGCAGTTTGTGGACATTTGTTTGTTGGATTTCTGTGCCTGTATCTCTACTGTAAGATCCTGAATGTCATAAAAAGAGCAGGGTTGACTTCTGAGTATTCACCGAAGGATGTACTTCTGATCTTTTCCAAGGTTACAAAGATATCGTATGATGGATTCGATCAGATTACTGAGGTCCCAAAGAAGGTAAGAGCACTTGAGAAGAAATTGGATCTGGAAATATTCCCTAACTGAAAAGCATAGTTTGCGTTCAAATAATTTGCATCCCACCAAGGATAATTTAGTGGATGAGATCTTCCCCCTGCGGATAAAGCTCAGGCCGATTGTGGTATTTGACCCGCCGGTGGAATTCAAACCGCTTATTCCAAATCTCGCGTTTATCACGAACAAGAAGCAGTGGTCCGGCCACATCCGGGGACAGGCGATGCGGATGATACCCGAAGAGGATTATGCATATATCATGAAAGCAGCGGAGACACCACGGGGATGAGGGGGGGATTACTTTACATGGGGGTGGAAGTGGAATTAACCGGTGACCTTGGTGGGACTATAGTGGGACTAAGTGGGGACCAGGTGGGAACTCTGGTGGAAGGTTGTGACTCTGGCGGAATACGGTGAATTGCCAGCTGCTGATCCGGTAACCGACCCAGTAACCGACCCAGTAACCGACCAATAACGAACCAATAAGAAAAAAGGATCTGAGAACCGGATTATTTCCGGGGTAAAATAAGATATCAGATCTGAAAACCTTCAGAAATGCCCCCCTTCACTCCACTCCACCTCTCCGTCCCCACCCCTCCACGCCCATCCCCCTTTAAAAGCGTGAATGCGTGAAAAAGAGTTTGGGTAACATTTTCGATAAAAAGGCACTATTATTATCTACAGATGTCATAGAAAGGACTACGGAATATTCATATGACGGTGTCTTCCCAAACTCCTGACAAAACGAACGCGATACTGGAGAAAGTACGTAAGGATTTCGCGTTTTGCTGGGACAGATTCTTTGCCATTCTTATTTTTGGTTCATACGCCCGGGGAGAGGAAGAATCATATTCGGATATTGATGTCTGCATTGTACTGAAGGATTGCACTCATTCTGTGATCATATTATATGATTTCATATATCCCCATGTACGAATGGACCAGTATGACGTTGTCGTCTTTGAAGGCTGCAGTGATGATATCAAATATGCTGTCGCAGAGAACCACCTGGTTGTATACTCCGGAGATAAGGAAGAACTGAATGCGTATCTTCAGCCATACCTGAAAAACCCCCCTCACCGGAAAAACCCGAGGGAGATACTGGGTGAGATGAGGTCTGTTGTTGATGCCAGCTGATAAAATATCCCATAAAATCGAGTTCATTTCTCAAAAAATCAAATATTTAAACGTTTTTAAGCCGTCGGATGCTGCTCAGTTCAAAGATGACGAAACGACTCAGATGGCAATCCTGTATGCAATCCATGTGTCTATTGAGGCGGTCATGGATATTGTCATCATCACCGAAACGAAGCGGGCCGGAAATCACCACACGGGAGATTATGAAAGAATCAACTCTTTATCCCCCTTCCTTCTTCTGAAACCAGTTCATTGAGATTCATAAGGGGTATGTGCTGTATCACTGCCCTGAGATGGCACAACCCTTACATCTCAAATCAATTACGTTCCGGTTTCTCCTTACAATTGGTTTTCCCAATCAAGAACACGCTTATAAAGAGAATCGTGTATCCAGAAACCACTCTGGTTTCGTAGCAGGTTCATTTCCTCTTGCAGTGAGCTAATCCGGCCACCGGTTTTCGCCTGCATAAGAATACCAATAATTCCCGTGACCGGAATGGTATATAATCCTGCGATACGACGGGCCTCCGTCTCATCAAGAAGCAGTATATCCGGTTTTGTTTCAAGGGCGAGAACAATGCTCTCAGCTTCACCTGCATGCAGGTCTTGTTCGAGTAAATGTACTAAATCAGTGTTTACCGGTTCTTTGACAGAGATTTACCCTGAATCGCGGGCCCGTCGGATTTCTGTTGCTCCCGGGCGTGTACCCCCCTCTTCAACAACTTCATGCCACACAGCCGGAGGTATGAATATAGATGAAAAATGATTGAGCAGGCATAAACGCCCGATTGTGAGAGAGATGAATGAGGGGTGAAGAATTACTGACCGCTTGTGGTATATGCACTATCCCGCTCGAATTCATCATCTGCATAATGCCGGGGAATTTTTCGTTCTCCAAGCAGTGCCTCCCATTCCCAACGGTTTATCCCTGCAAGATCGCACGCCTTCCCGGAAGAGAGAATGCCTCGCTGGTAGAGTGCCAGAGCGAGTTCCTGTTGGAGTTCGGCCTGGATAGTGTCAGGAGGGAGACGAAGCGCCTGGACGATAGCAGGAGGCACCACTATGGTAATATCAGACATATTGATTTTGTCACCTGATGAATAGGAGATGGGTGAATGGAGCATATAATACCAACGCTACATTACGCCATTCTGTATGGTGTAGTGGATTCGATAAATAATTGGTAGTGAAGAAATCGCAGCGGAAACAAATCCAAATTACTGCACCAGTGGTTGGAGTTTTTGATATTTCGCAGAACACTCCGAAAGGTGCGATATTGCTCACTCTCATCTTTCGTTTTTCAGCAACGTGAATCTGAGTTCATATTCCGGGTTACCGTCATCGAATATACTGCAACCTCAAACGGTATCAAAAACGTCAAATACGGCTCCATAATGCCAAATATTCCTGTATTTGTTCCGAATGGTCTTTTTGTGCCCCTCCAGTCCCGGAAAAAACAGTCCCCACAGACGCCTGGTGCGGCCCAATCTCACCCGAAGACATGCTGCACATCCTCTCAAAACCTATGCTCATCCTGCCTGTTTAATACTCTGCAATGAATCGTTATTTCCGCAAATAAACGGTATTATAACCGCTTTTTTCCTGTTAAAAACTGCACGCAAAAAACGCCCGTTTTCCCCTCTATTTCCCAAAAAAAGGGAGATGATAGGGGGACAAGAGAGACTGAGATGGGCAAAATGTGGTTGAAATAGTGGGCGAAATAGTGACTAAAAGACCAGAGTTCCCCTATGTGGTCAATCACTCGATCACCATATTTTCTGGAAAATATCCATACGGGGAAGAATATCCAACAAAATGTGATTCAGATCACGTTTGGGTTTTTTTACGCTTTTCCATGATGCCTTCAACAACGGTATCAAAATCTGTTTCAAGCCAGTCTTTACGGCTTTTCGTATAATCTCCACCGCCATGGGAATAACTCTGGATGAACCGTATTGCATCTGCGGGTCCGAGATTATTTACTAACAGTTCGAATCCCAGAATCCTGATTTCATTCAGTGTTTTTGTTTCCATTTGTTTCCTCCATAAGCCACATCAATGGATTGTTTGCTTCAATGTGAATAGTATCATTATGCTTATTAATATGTCTGATGAGAGAATCATCGGTAGATAAAAAGACCGCACCAACACTCTCAGCAGATGCCAGGTGCAAAGCATCAAACGTGTCAATTCCCATACCGTGGAACATGTGAGCACGTGTAATGATTTTGTCATCAATCATAACCCTTTCATCCGCAAAGGTAAGGAAACATTTGATTGCCTCAATCCGTTCCTCATTTGGCATTTGTTCAATCTCATATTCGATAATCTCACTTCCTATAAGATTCCAGTCTGCCATGCATCTGTTGAGGATTTCAATGACTGCTTCAGCTTCCATTCGAATCCGGTATGAGGTTTGATCATCAAATGGTCTGCAAAAACAGCAGACATCAAGGTAGATCTTCATGTATGTCTATCTTCTTATTGGTTAAAACGGTAATTAAACAATTGGGAAAAAATTCCATTTGTGTCCCCACCATAAATTCCTGTATATGCCGGAAATAAAATCCAAAAATGAAGAAAAAAACAGGGAGGTGAGTTTCCCTGTTTCCGGCATCAGCCGGACACTTCATGAAAATCATGAACCGTTCTGGAAAGTTCAGCTGAGTTCAGGCTTCCCGTCAGCCCAGGTCTCAACCGTTTCCCGAATAGCATCATCTGCATATATTGAGATGCAGACCCTTGTGTGGGATAATTACCCTTTCTGCACAATTTATTTTTAATTGCAGAAAGGATGATGGAGAGATAAACAGTACCTCTTCAGACTTCGTTTCCAAAAGAACAATGAAATTTATCCATGAAAGCTCTCCCTCACAGATTACTACCAGAGAGAACTTTTTAATCCCCGGTGTCTTACTCATAGATACGGAAAAAAGGAGGACGAAGAACATGCTCGATATAAAACCTCAGTATATTGTATCAGATGACAACGAACCAGTAAGTGTTATCCTCGATATCGAGACCTTTCATAAAATAGAAGCTGTTATCGAAGACTATGGCCTTGACAGGTTCATGGATGAAGCCGATGACGATGAACCCCTCTCCCTGTCAGAAGCACACCACTACTACGCAACTCTGAAAAAGAAGGCCTGAACATGGTCACCTGTTTTTACAAAAAGACATTTTTAAAGGATTTGTCTCATCTTCCAATTAAATACCGGGAAACAATAGAAGACCTTGTCTTTCATGAAATACCTGAAAGTGAGTCACTCAACAGTCTTAATGACATACGCAAAATAAAAGGAACCAGCAGCCGTTATCGTATCCGTGTTGGTCAGTACCGGATAGGTTGTGCTCTGCGTAACGATGGAAGTGTTGTCTTTTGCAGGGTTAAAAGCCGGGAAGAAATCTATTCTGTCTTTCCATAATTACTAAAAAACACTCATGATATTCTAACGAATCACATGCACAAACAATGAAAGTGAGCTTGTGTCGTCCCACATTTAATTACTCAATAAAATCATTTTTGCATTGGGCAGGAAGGTTGTACTCTTTTTGAGCTTATAGCTCGGGAAAAAACTAACCAGTGAGTTGCCATCGGAGGCACAAATGTGACTTGGATCACGGATGTAAAATTGCCCCTCCTTAGGTCAATTCACTGCCCATTTTACTAAATGGATGTGGTTCTATGTCATCAAAAATACACAAATCTTGTGGTCTTGATGTTCATAAGCAATTCATCATTGCCACAGTACTGACAGATAGTAATTCCTTAAAGAAGAGAAAACGGTTTGAACGGGACGAAAAAGGTCTTGCAGAGTTTAAGTCATGGGTATTGTCAGAACAATGCGATGTAATTGCCTGTGAATCAACAAGTGATTACTGGGTTCCTATATACGACTCTCTCAACGACCAGATACCCGTCATTGTTGGAAACGCACGTGACATCAAAGCCTTTACTCACAAGAAAACCGACAATGTCGATTCTGAATTCATAGCGCGACTGGCTCTGAACAATATGATTCAGCCGTCCCGTGTATTCTCACCGAAAATCCGCGGATTCAGGTCTCTTATCCGTCAACGGCATACATTTGTTCGGAAACGCTCGGATATCAAAAATGAAGCGCACAGTGTGTTGTCCAATGAAGAATTTCATCTTGACAATGTACTTTCGGATATTTTCGGGAAGGGCGGCAGACGTATCCTTTCCGGTATCATATCAGGAAAACCTGTTGATGAAATTATTGAGAGTCTCCCAAAAAATCTGCGAAAGAAGCACGATCAAATCATTGAAGTGTTAAATACAGAAATCTCAGAGAACACCGCTCTACGTCTGAAATCATGTCTCACAATGATTGATACATTTGATAGCGAAATTAGGAATCTTGAAAACGAATTTTTTCACTATGCGTATGCCAATTATCCACGGGAGATGGAGATTCTCACTTCAGTACCGGGAATTGGAGAACTTGGTGCAGCGACCCTGTTAGCTGAAATAGGAGATTTTCATGATTTTCCATCCGGTGACAAACTTGCATCGTGGCTGGGTATTGTTCCCACCGTACACCAGTCAGCGGACAAGTACTACAACGGAAGGATCACAAAAAGGGGTTCCAAAATTGCACGGTGGATCCTGACACAAATCGCACATGCAGCAGCACGGACAAAGAAAAGCAAACTAAAAGAATTCTATCTTCGAAAGAAGGATTCCATCGGGTTTGGCAAGGCAATTATCGCACTTGCCAGAAAAATTGTGACCATTATCTGGCACCTCATTACAAATGACGAATTGTACGAAGATGATACCGGTTACGAAAAGAACTATATCGTCAAGAAAAAGGTGTTAGAGACGATTTCAATCCCCGTTGATGAAAGAATTAAAATTTTACATGAGATGAAAATTGTGATGGAACGAATAAATCATGGACCAGGGTAAGGATGATTTATCCTTACACTTTCATGTAAAAAGAGCATTTCCACAAATTTTTTTCATTTTGAAAGCGCACACATGCTTTCATGATTTCTGCATGGGGTAGAACCGTCTATATGCCAAACTCATCAAACAAGGCAAAAACAGGGGGGAGGCAGTACCCCTGTTTCTGGTATTCGCCCAGCATTTCATGAGATTTCAGGAGGTTCCATGAATTTGATGAGATTCGAAAAAATTAGGGAGAACTCGAGCTGAGTTCAGTTTAGCTGAGTTCGTTTCATTCAACCCAGTTCATCCGAGTTCGTTTTATTCCGCACACTTCAGCTCAGCTAAGTTCAGGCTTCCCGTCAGCCCAGGTCTCAACCGTTTCCCGAATAGCGTCATCCGCATAGGATGAGATGCGGACCTTTGTGCGGGAGAGCGTGACATAGTACGTCTCGCCGTTTGCGTCGTGACACTTCAGCTTGCAGGAGAAGGTGTCCTTTGCCGTGTTTCGTGACTGGGTCCCGCCTATTGCGGTGGCGAGGTCGTCGTCGGCCATCACATGGGCGGCAGCGGTGCCGAATGCCGTGACGGACGCGACCTTGACGGAGACGTCGCCGATGGTATCGGCTTCGAGGTTTTCGTATACGACCTTTGCATCATACCGCTCCTGGGAACGGACGACCGGGTCGATTGTTACACCCTGTTCGACGTACAAGGTACAGCCGAAGGGGTTCGTGTCGATGATATCCTGCACGAGGGCGTCGAAGACAGTGATATCGGCGATGGGGACAGAGAGGTCCCGCACCGCACTCTTGGTGTTGGTGGTCTGGATAAAGTCAGCCATTTTTTGGCGCTCCTGGGCCAGCCGGTTCCCGGGGTTCGACTGACATATACAACTATTACTTTGAGTAATATGAAGCTGCCTTTACATCAGATCCAATGCGGGGGATATGCGCCAGTTTGAAGGTAAAAAAATGATTATTTGGGCGTTAAAATTATTGGGACGCAGGGGACAATCGTTGGGCCGCACACCGGAAATTACCCGATCACCCTGTTGGACTTATCGGGATGTACTATGATAAAGATAAATAAACCAGGGACAGTTTAATCATTCAATCATACATTTGAGGCACAGTTTATATTCTATGCATGAATAATTTACGTAGTAACTGGAAGATACTATGACAAAAATGCGGTTTACCGTTTCAATATGGGAAGAGGAGGGAATATATGTATCCCGATGCCAGGAACTGGAAGTCGCCAGTTGCGGGGATTCACCACAGGAAGCACTTGACAATATCCAGGAAGCAATAGAGTTATATCTGGAAAATGCCCGTGTTCTTGGGATTATCAAGGATCTTGAACCCGCCTTAACATCCCGTCATAAATTCACCTCAATTATTGAGGTTGAGGGATGACCAGACTCCCCCTGGTCTCATCTGATATTATCATTCGTAAATTAAAGAAAGCCGGATTTGAAGTTGCCCCTCATCAGGGCAAAGGAAGTCATACGGCACTTTACAAGGTAAATAATGATGGAAAGAAGCTATTGGTGATTATTCCCCGCAGAGATCCTGTGCCACGAGGAACGCTTCTCTCAATTCTTAAACAGGCCAGTCTGACACGAGAAGACCTTTTTGAACTGGATTAATCCCTTCTACCACTGTCCGTTTCATATTTTCGTCCCAGAATACTGATGGATGACTTTGACTTCCGCAGACATGCATCTTAAAAATTATTACCATAAGTAATACTTATCTGCCCTGCCCGCAGACCCTATGCAAAGAATATACGGAGAATCTGATGAAAATGAAGGATGATGTTACCGCCATAATCATCGGGACGCACCGCGATGTGAAATGGATCTGCCGGACGCTCGAAGAGATGAAAGAGACGGATGCAGACTTCGAAGGCCGCATCCGGAACCTCGAAGGGTGGCGGGCCGAAAAGGCCGGGGCAGAGAAGCGGACCGGTGGTATCGTCGCGGGTGTGAGTGGTATTGTGGGGGCACTTGCCGCATGGGTGATCCAGTGGCTGGGGATGGGGTAAATGTAATTGCAGTATACATTTTCATCTTCACCTGCGATAGCAAAGTGAGTATATATATATACTTTTGTAGTAATTAAATTCTAATTTAGAATTGAATTTAATTTTCAAGTCAAAAATTAACAAAAATACAATGGAAACGTGCAGCACAATGAAAGGAAATCTTCTAACAATTGTTGATGAATCCGAATATCTAAATTCTAAAGTATTTTCCCTGGTTCGCCTTAAAATTCTCTGGTCACTCTCCGAACTTGGCATTGATGGAGCAACAGCAAGACAGATTCGGACGGGTATAAATATTGGAAATGAAGGGACAACGTATGCGAATTTGAATGCCCTTACTGAAATGGGTTATTTGAAAAAAGAGATAGTTTCCTTTGAAAAAAAGGAGATTGAGCTGTATTCAATTACTCCTGAAGGGCTGGAAGAATGGAAAAAAATCAAAAAATGGCTTGGAACTCTGATTAATGGTGATTAATGATGGGTGATTGGGAGAAAGTAAAACAAGTATTCAATGAAATTGATTTCAAATTTCATGTTGCCGAATTTGAAGACCGACTGATCGCACAGAAAATAATATGTCTCCTTGATTTGAAGGGGATCGATTTGAATTATCAATTTAATTTCTATATTAGAGGCCCGTATTCCCCGAATCTTGCAATTGATTACTATAGTAACAGTCCGGTACGTTTTGCAGACGAAAATTCGAAGAGCCTTTCAGATGAAGAAACTGCGATTGTTCACCAGGTGGATCAAATATTTGGTAAAAGTCCATCACTTCTTGAGATTGGTGCTACCTATGGGTTTGTTCTGCAAAAAATGGACGTGTCACCAACTGATGCCTTAAAAATTGTGAAGCAGAAAAAGGGATTTTATCCGGATTCACAGATCGCGAAAGGCATTTCTAAGGCAAAGCAATTGCTTGTCACCCCAACAGAAGAGGATTTAATCTGGCTGAAGAATGAAGTTGCACCCTGGCAGAGAGCGGCAGCACGGTCGATGAGGCACTGAGATGAAAGGGCCGGATATCGGGGATGTATGGGTTGTCGATCTCAATGACAGCAGAGACCACGAACAGTCTGGAACAAGGCCTGCTGTGATAATGGCCGTTTCCTATGGGATGCGAATTGCTGTTCCCTTCACCACGAGTGACCGGGCATCTTCTTTTCCACATACCCATTTTATATTGCCCGATGAGAACAATGGGCTTAGTAAGGAAAGTTATGCATTGATATTTCAGCTAGTTTCACTGGATGAGAACAGATTTACGGATAAATGGGGTTCTCTTTCAGAAGATGATCTGTTGAGCATTAAGGTTCTTCTTCAGGATATGCTTCAATTATAGATTGGATGAGGCTGAAACGTGTCAGACGAGAGGTACTGGCATGGCAGGAATTCAGGAACGACAAAGATTAATTGATAATCCATACCAGAAGATGCGGGATACATTGTCCATTCTGTATCCACCATGAGATGATTGACCAGGAATTCGTGATCATTTTTTGCACTGTTTGGCCCGGCAAAAAGAAAAAGATCTCTCATCGGTCAGGTGTAGTGTGAGTTTTCGTATACGTCCGTCGGGCAGCCTTCATCAAAATTTCGTCTGTATCTTTAAATGAGGGAATATACCCGGTTTCACTCCACTTTGTTCCGGTTAAGATTTTTTGACTCCCAGGGGACATTCTGCCAGTAATCACATGAATGTCGGATTCCTTAATAGGAATACACGTCAACCTTTTTTTGGTTCCTCGTATTCCGACAGGGAGGTATTGGTTGCCCGACTCCTGAACGCCAACAGAGGCATTTAAAGGAGTCTCTTTGTTTTCCGGTCGCCCCGAAAATTTCTTTCCGTGCGATGGTGTGTCACTCATAATTGCAACCCAGTTTAATAGGTTAACATGTCCTTAGATACTATTTATGCCTAATCGTGATTCCCTGTCATCGACAGAAGTCAGGTTGTTCATCCATTTTTTATTATGATTGTTCTTCATATTACCTGGCAACCGGATCGATACCTGTGTCTGGATTCCCCCGTACCATATTCCCGGACCTCTCTCTCATCTTCATGGACGGTTTCAACATCTTTTGTTTAGCTTTTCTAAAAACACTTTCACCCTCCGGCCCCTGAATCAATAATAACCTTCACTCCGACTTTTTTCTCATGCCACAACACTATCTCATGGGCAACCAGACACTCTTCAAAGATATCGACGTCTTTGAAATCGACTACACCCCTGACACCATCAACTACCGTGACATGCAGCTTCGGCAGCTCGCCGAGTCAGTCCGGCCCGCCCTCTTAGGGGGCCGCCCCGTCAACACTGTTCTCCGGGGTTCGCCGGGGACCGGGAAGACCACCTGTGTCCACCACATCTTCACCGAGATTGAGGCCGCCACCCGCCATGTCATCCCGGTCAGGATCAATTGCCAGAACGTCCAGACGGAGTTCAATGTCTTCGTCAGTATATTTGAGAAACTCTTCGGCTACCTGCCGCCCTTATCCGGCATTCCCACCCGGCGGCTCACCGGGCCCATCAGTGAAGCCCTTATCGAACGCGATGCGGTCCTCATCGTCTGCATGGACGATGCCAACTTTCTGGCCAGAAATCACCTGCTCGACTCCGTCCTTCGCCCGCTGCTCCGGATGCACGAGAGCTATCCCGGGGTCAGGACCGGTGTAATCACCACCATCAGCACCCTGAATGTCAACCTCGCAGCGATCCTCGACCCGGCGGTGATGTCTGTCTACCAGCCTGAGACGATCCCCTTTCCGCCCTACGGAGAGGAGGAGGTGCGGGCCATCCTCCATGACCGTGTCCGGGCGGGCCTTTATTATGGCGTGGTCTCACCCGATATCCTGGACCTTGTCGCCTCCCTTACGATGGAGGCAGGGGATCTCCGGGTGGGCATCAGTCTCCTGAAGCGGTCGGTTATGCATGCCGAACGGTTTGCACAAACCGAAGTACGGGAGGAAGATGTCCGGTACTCATTCCGGGACGCACAGGAAGCCGATATCACTCATCTCGCCCGGATCCTGACAACGGACGACCGGCGGCTGCTCTCGCACCTTGCGAAGATGAAGCAGAAGGACGCGGCCGGACGAATCACCTCCGGAATACTCTATGAGTCATATAATATGGGCACGACCATTTCCTATACAACCTTCTATAACCGACTGAACAAACTTGCAAGCTTCCAACTCATTGATTTAATCCAACGGTCCGCGATGGGAAACACCCGCGAAATAGTGCCCCGGTTTGACCCGGTGAAGATGATCGAGGTGTGCAGAACATAAAACGGAGGGAAGATTCACTCCTTCTGAACCAGACCCTTCCCTTCGAATCACACCACCCCTTCGCCCCGGTTCCACTCCCGGACAAGCCGTGCATAACATTTTTCGCAGACACTCGCCTGCTGACTGTCTGAATGATACACCGCTGACCCTTCCCCGCAGAGCGTGCAGTGCCCGAGGGAGACGGTTGAGCGGTGAAAGTCCCCGTGGTCGAGGATGGCGGGCAGGGGGAGGGTGGCTCCTCCCTTTTTTGTTTTCACATTTTCACCCGTTTTCATCTCATTACATTTTGATGTACATCCGAACGGGGGATGGTGTGTTGTTTGTTTTAAAATTACAGGGTGATCTGCCGTTTTGTTTAATTCATTCTCATACACGCCGATATCAAACATACAACCACTACCAGCCACAGGAAAAACAGAGGTGTCGAATGATACCGGAATTGGGTGAAAACATCCCTTACTATCTGTACATATATCTATACTATTGTCTCCTTTAGGAGAATGAACATCATTATGCTCGCCTTTTATGTTTTCATTTTTTGCCTTTTTTGTACGAAAACGTGGTGAAAAGATGAAAACGTGATCGTCCCCGTCATCCCCGTCATCGCTATTGTCGTCATCAGAATGTCCATCCATATCACCTGGTTCCAGCCAGACATCCGACTGTCTCATCCATTCCCGGTACATGGCCGCATCAAAGGAGAAGTATTTCTCACGCCGCTTTATCTCCATTCCACTGAGCATCTCTGCCACTGTCGCATCAATGAGGCTTACCGCAGGACACTTATCAAGGATGCCGGTGTAGGTTGCCTTTTTGCTGGTATAGCCATGAAGCAGCCGATACGTCGGCTGATACGAAAAGCCGAGGGCATCCTGGAGCTGATGGATAGTAAATACCTCTAAATTCATCTTCGCGATAGACATAAGCGCCGCTGCTTCGTTTTTGGTCAGCTTCGTCTCCTGACCGCCTCCATCACCATTTATGGCAGAAAAGAGCTTCCGGGCATAGGCAAAGTCCTCAGAAGTGGCGATGAGTGTCCCGTCCGCATCCATCTTTCGCTGGAGAAAGTGCAGCAGGGCATGACATTTGATCAAATCAAAGAGCATCGCCGGATTGCGCCGGTTTTGGATAGTGGAAAAGCAGATCCGTTCTGCAAACGGGATTTTCACCCTCTGCACAGCCCCTTTGAGTATCTCCCACATCGCCCGGCAGACAGGCACATCCGTGTCATCAGCGGGAGAGAGCAGAATACCGGTTTCAGATTTCTTCAGATGTTCAAACACCGCCCGGTCCTGTGCGGCCGAGTCATCAATCCAGACCGTCAGCATCCGGTTCATCACCTGATCGTCCCCGATGCTCTCCACCTTCGCCAACCACCAGACACAGCGTTCCGGAATCGTGCAGAGTTTCAGTTGGCGCTCACGGCTCAGCGTCCGGTGCACAATGGGTTCCCGGAAATTCGCCGTCGCAGACTTGAGAACCTCCTGCATATCATCTGAAAGAGTGACATCATCAAAGAGGAGGACGGTCCCCGGGCGGAGGTCATCGTAGTAGAAGAGCGCCTTGTCAGAGACGGTGCCCGTCAGCCGGTATTCCTCGGGGAGAAGCCGGGCCATCGCATTGCAGGCATGGGTCTTGCCCTTGCCGGAGTTGCCGGATATGGCGACGTGCAGGCCGGAGGTGTTCTCCACCGATTGTGAGGCAACGGACATAATAAGGCATTCAGCGACCGTCTGGTCGCCGACATGGTCATGGTGGAAGACATCGAGGAGAAAGGCGAGCGGGTCGCCCGTTTCAAGGATCTCCAGGGCACGCTTGCGGTGTTCCTGCTGCTCCGCTGAGGTGTCCGGCTGAAGAGGAGGAGAGGGGGGATTCCCCGGTGGTTCCTCCCCGGGGTGAGGGGTAGCCGTCCTGTTTGCTCTGTCTTTCTGTCTCCCGGCAGCCCACCCGGGATCATACTGTGCCCGGAGTTCCTGCCACCGCTGCGTGCCGCCTCCGCAGGAGTCGTGATGGCATCCCGCAAAGATGGCGCCGTTTGCAAACTGGATGGCAAACGCCCCGTCGGTTTGTGCCGTTGAGAACGGACATTCAACAAGAGAGAAGAGCGTGCCTCCCTGCCAGGGCCGTTCGGTTTTGACGGCGATGGTGTGGTTATCGAGCCACCACCGGAGGTCAAACGAACCCCGGCGCCTCCCCTGATCTGCTGCAGGGGCGGACCGGGGAATCGAACCGACAAGTTTCCGGAGCACGGCATCCGGCACGACAACGGGGTCATCCGGTGCGGAGAGGATGCGGGCCTTTCGGTGGGGCCGGGCAGCGGTATTGTCACCCTTGCGGGCCGTCGTCCCGTAGCATTTCCAGATGCGTCCGGCGTTGAAGTTCGCGGTGTCGCAGTGGACAATCTCATCTGAGAAGAGGGCATCAAGAACCGCAAGACATCCCTTCACGAGCCGGGTTGATTCACCATCGTTGGGAAGATCGATTGCGTAGAGGAGGTGTGCCCCGTTGCCGGAATCGGCCATGAGCGGTGCAGGAAATCCCTTCTCCGTGAGCCATGCTGCAACCTCTTCTGCCCGTTTCAGGGCGGCAGTGTGTTCTTCTTCGGTTGATGAAACACCGCTCGGCCGGACCGGGTCGAAGTCTAAGGGAAGCCACCGGCGGCGGACGATGTCGACATCAGCGGTGGTGGCGTCACTCCGGGAGAGGCGTTGTTTCACCCGGTTGGCCCGGCGGGAGAGAAGAGCGGGGTTCACCTCGTTTAAGGTGACATAGATGCCGTGTACGCCGGAGAATGTATCCATCGCGTTCGCCCGCTCGGCGAGTGCGTCAAAGTCGGTGAAGTAACCGCTGTGGACGCCGCCATCTCCGAGGGCCCGGAGTTCGACGATGGCACCTTCCGAAAAGAGGAGGGAGAGAGTCCCCCGGATTTTCTCTGTGTCCGGGTTCACAGAAAACCACCTGCCAGTGCCGGGTGTGCCGGGAAGAGGGGGGCAGAGGATGCCTCACCACGGGCGACCTGCTGGAAACAGGCAAACGGGATGCTGTACAGGCCTCCCCGTGTTACCGCGATGACGGCCCGGCCGGAGGCGTGGAGGGTGATGTGGCCGTCGATGAGAGGTGAAACGATCACGGCGCCATCGGATTTGTTCGTCTCCTCCGTCCGGATGAGGGGGACACTCTGCCCGTAAAAGAGCAGCGTGTGGATGTCATCCCGGGTGAGTCGGTAGGTCTCCTCTGCAAGGTGGAGGGAGAGGGTCCCACCTCTCCCGAGGGAGAGCGTGCCGGGTTCAGTCTGCATTCGTACCACCCTGATTCCGCTTCTGTTCCCTGCTCTGATGTATGGCCTGCTTTGCCGTTTTGGTCAGCGTAATCGCATAGACGTGCTGCCCGGTCCGTTTAATAGCAATCCCGGAGATATCCCCGCCGTGTGCGTGAATTTCTGACGAGAGTGTCTGCGGGATGAGATAGAGCGGGACGGGCCCTGCTTTGATGGTGGTCTGTTCACGCACCGTTGATTTTATGCCATCTGCCGCCAAAGGTTCCTTGGCAGTTCCGGACATTTCACTGTTGGCGCAGGGTTTTGTGGTGGGGCTGCCCTTTCTCTGTTTGGTATCTACGGGCTGCATGCCTCTTCCTCCCCGTCTGGCAGCATCTGCCGGTTTTTGTTCATTTCTTCTGTGATGCTGTTCTCCCGGACACGTGCTGATTGCTGTCCCGGGCTGGTTTTCATGCCTGTTTTTGGTTCTTTTTTGGTTTCTTCGATCTTGTTCATGGAGATAACCTCCTGTGCACGGTTTCTTTGATGCACAATGAAAAAAGGGAGGGCAGATGGCATAAAGAAGAAGTCCGCGTGGTGAAAGGGGAAAAATAGAGAGATCTGATTGTGCAGCAGGCAGACAGGGTGAAATGGAATAATCTGAATGAAATGCTGAAAAGCTTTTTTCCATACCATCCGGGAGTGAGAGGTGTTTCCTGCCTGGTACACCGGCAGGGTGCTTGACAAACGGGCCCCGGCATCCAAAGAGAGTGCCATAAGGATAAATTCGCCCTGGTTCGCCGTCAGTATGGAGACTGAAGACCGCCTCCGGGAATCCTTCATTGAGGATTCCTTACGGATTTTCGGATTTTATGGAATACAAATATTTTTGGAAGATTGTGTCACATTTTGTTATTCAGTTTTCAGGAAAACTTCCGGATAAGGAAAATATCAGAAGATATTATTACATATATTGAAGACAGAATAGCCCATGACAGGGATCTGCCACATTGCTTAAACTAAAAAAAAAATAAAATGAATTAAAATGGACCGGAAGTTCCATTTGAAATTTGCCTCAGACAAATGGTTCAGTGGTATCCGGATCATCTGAAATGGCTGGAATTCGTAGAGAATAATGACTATTTGACATAATATGAACGGAATTATTCGGACAGAAATTACTTTACATTATAATACATCTGAGGTAAAATATGAATCTTAAATTTTTAGATATTGAAAAAATACTCAATATTTATCTGTTATTCGGTATTCTTTTCATATTTTATGTAACGATGAATATTCAGGGATTCGATGTTACCGATTATGGATATCATTTCACCAATCAATATTCACTCCTGAATTATCCAATTGATACAATATATTTCAGTCCTTTGTATTTACTCAGTGACATTGCGGGAGGTTTGTGGCTGTCACTTATAGGATATCCATCTGTTTTGTGGGGAAAAATTGGTGGAGCATTGCTTTATACAATCTGTGCCTGTATTGTATATTCAGTTCTGGAAAAATATTTTAATAAAAAAATGGTTTTTTTTGTTGTATTGACTTCAACTCTGTTTTTGACAATGATTCCGGGCTGTTTTATTCATTATTTTACGTTCCCGGCATTCCTCATATTAATTGAATTGTGGATATTGAATGCCCTTTTATTGTCAAATCCTCAATCAAAAAAATATGATTTATTCGGATTTCTACTGGGATTTATGCTTATCCCGATTATATTAAGCAGAATTACCCTTGTCCTGATATTCCTCATTCCCGTTGCATTCATTCTCTATTTTGCGATAAAAAAGGAAAACATTGATGAATATAAAAGAATCTCATTCATTGCAATAATTGGTATTTTTTCTTCACTCATAATATTCATATGTGTGTCCATCTATCTGGGCATATTCGAAAGCTCAATTGCAAATATTATCTCTACCTTTGGTGAATCTGCACGTGGAAATAATATAAATCTTAATGATGACTATGCGATGATAAATTTGGTTTATCTCTATATTTTTGATTACATAAAAATCCTCATTGGAACGGGTATTGTAGTTTTTGGGCTACTGATAATATCACAGATAAAGGAAAAGACAGGAGATTTATTTGCCGATATTCTTTTGATATTAATACCATTAGCAAGCCTGTTTTTCATATTTATATCTGGATATCCAGTAGATTTCTTTTCGACAAATATCGTCTTAGTCACGATTGGATTAATATTACTCCTGACAGCAGTCTTCTTTTTTGCTGACAGGGGTGAAAACAGGAATCTTTCATTATTACTCATTGCAGGTGCAATAATAATGATAATTAATCCGATTGGATCGAATACAGGTGTGATAAAGTCAGCATATGGTTTTTGGCTGATATTACCGCTCTCATTCCTTTGTGCCTATCAGATTAGAACATCAGTAAAAAATTCCAGAATATCTTCAATATTGTCGATGATTCCGGCCATACTGATCGTATTATTGATAACCTCCCTATTTTTCCAGTCAGTCAATGTATATCGTGATGATCCAAACCGAATGAACTTAACGGAAGGTTTTTCACATCCTTCATTATCTGGAGTCTATTCAACAAATGAGCGAGTAGAAGTTGTTGATGAAGCATTAAAGGTAATTGAGGATAATTCAGATGACGGGGATGAATTGCTAATGGTAAACAACATCCCTATGTTTTACTATCTAACCAAAACAAAGCCTGCTTTAGGCAATCCGTGGTTATTTTTAGAACCGATTGAAAAGATTAAATTTGAACAGAATACATTAGAAAATGAACACAAATACCCTGAGTTGCTTATAATCGCTAAAGTAAACACCAGGTACAGATATTGGCCTGAAGCTGATCTGACAACACTGAAGACTGAAGACCAGGAAAAATTGTCGTATATTAAAAACAGATACATTCGTGAATTACATTATACTTCGTTATGGGAAAATGAGGCATTTGAGATTTATAAAAAGCCACACTATTTTGACAATTGATAATTGATATTCCATTTATGCGAATGAGCATCTCCATAGGTAGAAGGAAATAAATTCATCTTCAGAAAAATAATTTGCCTATACCCAGACAGCAAAAAAATATTCGAAATCACATAAGATCTAAATTGAACACCACCACTCCTAAAATAATTAAAAATACTGATCCAATTACCCTTGGGTTCACCTTCTCCTTCAAAAAAATCGCTGAAAAAATCACAACAACAACAAAATTCAACCCCGTAAGTGCATAAAATACTTTTAGCTCCATCTCCCGGAGTGCCAACACAGAACAGATGGTAACAATGACAAAAATCGTATACGCACACACAATCGGCAATTTCAGATAATCACCCAAAAATCCTCTGAATTTCCCCTCACGCCCTGCCGACCACTTTAAAACCGTCTGTGATATCCCGGTCAGAAGAACTGATAAAAGGGCAAAAAAGAGACCTCCGGTTGGTATCATCGGACATCACTATTCCGGTTCGGATTATCATCGGAAGGTTTTCTGTTTATGAATTCCCGTGATAATACAGCAATACCAATGGTGATTAACAAAAGACCTGCAATATTTCCAACAGTAATCCCTTCACCAAAGAGCACCGCCGATGCCAGGAGGACAACAAAATTAACAAGACTCATAAAGGGATAGGCTAATGAAAGCGGGTAATGCTTCAGTGCCTGCTGCCAGACTATTGCCTGAAAAAACATGAATAAGAGAGAAAAGATATAGAATACATTTGTAATAAGATTTAACGGAAAGAAAGTCGCAGCAGATATGCTCATTGCTGCATATTTTCCTGAGATGCCTGCTATTGCCTGGAAGATGATAGAAAGAAATATAAATAGAAAATTTGAAGATAGTTTCATTTTAATCATATTTCTCCCCTATCACATACTGTTGTCCGTAGGATACTTCAACAAGAACTCTTCGTAAATATTCTCCGATAATGCCAAGAGAGAGTAAAATCATTCCTGATAAAAAAGTCACCATAACCATCAGAGAATTCCATCCCATAAGTCCAAAAGATGGATCTGTCAGACTTCGTATGATTACATAAACTCCGTATAAAATGCTTAGAATGCTGATAATAAATCCTAATGAACTAATAAGTGTTAATGGAAGAACAGAGTGGTTAATAATCAGGTTTAATGAGAGTTTTATGTATTTCACCAATGAATAATTGGAATGTCCATGAATTCTTGGATTATGAAGAACTTCAACATCAGCAGCATTATTCATAGAGGCACTTTCACTGATAACTGCAGCTAAAAAAATATATGAACCTTTAAAAAGACAGGCATTTTTTATGACATCTTTTGAAAAAATGGCAAAACTTGAAATATAAACATTATCAGGAATTTTCAAAAGTTTATGTGTTAATTTTTCAAATATACGGCTGAAAAAATTTTCAGTCCTGCTGTGTTGTTTCTGAATATACTTTCCATAAACGACATCATAGCCTTCTTTTATCTTATTAATCAGTACAGGAATCTCTTCAGGAGGATGCTGCAGATCATCATCCATGATGACTACATAATCTCCGGTGGCATAATGAAAGCCGCAGAGTGTTGCATTATGCTGTCCAAAATTTCTCTGCAAATGAATTATTTTCACATTTTTATTTTCATGATGTATTTTTTGTAAAATCTCCCAGCTATTATCTGAACTGCAGTCATCGACAAAGATGATTTCACAATCTCCCATTATTTTTGAAAATATCGCGTTAAGTCTATCAGTTAATTCAATCAGAGTATGCTCACTGTTGTAAACAGGAATAACCACTGAAAATTTTTGATCCGCCATTATGGTCTCCCTTCAGGATTATTCCTCATATTTTGAGCGTAATTTATATTACTCATAAATTTTTCTCATAACAATTTTTTCATCAGTTAAACGGAAGCCCAAATAAATAAAAATATTGAATATATCCAGATTATGACTGGATATCCAGGTATAAACTGTTTTCATTCCCTGTGAAAAAGCATAATTTAGATAATCATTAAATAAACCAACCATGAATCCATACCCTTTGTATTCTACTGAAACACCACCTAACATAAGAGATGTTTCATCAGGTTCATTTTTTGCCATTAAAAATCCAATGGTGTTCCCATTTTTTTTGGAAATATAAGCATATGTTACATATTTTTCATCGTGAAACGAGTTTAAGAGCCAATTTTTGTAACGCAACCCCGAATATTTTTCATCTAATTTTGGGTCTAAAAAATAGCGGTCTGTATCAAATGTTGTTGTAACAATTTTTATTACTTCATCTACTGCTTTTTGATTTGAATAATCCAGTTTCTGCAATAAACAATGCCTGGATAAAAGGTTCCCCGGAGACGTTTCTGTAATTATTTTATTTAATTCATATTGCGACTCCATATAATTGAACCCAAGTTCTTCTAAGTAGTGGATTTTACGAAAATCCTGGTTATTTAATTTTATAAAACTCATAAATGCATTATCGTTATAACAACTCTCATCAACCTCTTTTAACTCATTTTCACTGAAATAATCGGTGTTTTGAATCTCGAAAACATTTTTATTCAATAATTTGGTGTCCCATTCAACCAAATCTTTTTGCATACGAACCATTTAATTGCCTTAAGTTGCGCCAACATATAATAATTTGCACAAATCAATTTGTTTTTACAAAAAGCGCTTAATATTTAATGACAAAATCATTATCATCAAAAAGTGACTGAAACATTCTTTTCATGCATGTTTTACCAATTATATATCTTGAAACTTTCAAAAAATCCCAAAAAACGTCAACAACATGTACATGATTTGTATCAGGTGGTTCCCTTAGGTATTCGGTCATTCCTTTTTGACCCTCCATCGTCATTCAGAATTTAGGTATTCTTCATTCATTCGATCCGCATTTCTGAGGGCCGGTACGAATAGTTCACTTTCTGAAGATATTGATCATCACCAACTCTTTGAAAGGCATCAGGAACTCCGGAGATTATCTGTCGTGGCGTATTTGGAATTTCTCTCAGGCATTCAGCTACTGCACCGCCAATCACCGAATGCTCAACAACAGTCACAATACGTTTTAGGGGAAGACATACACCACTGTGCTGATGATCTCGCGACCACATGGTATATACCCCCTGACCAGACCTGCCGGAGATCAGACATCGTCACCAAATCAGACGTGTTCCGGGCACATGGGTGATTGGATTCTTAGTTTCTCACTGCATTTGTGTGATGTTGGTGAAATATTACGAATTCAAATATTTTCCCGGTAAGGAGTGGAAAATCAGAAGGACGATGCACAATGGTTTTTCATTCGTATAGTGTGGATTTCAAAAAACGGGAGATTAGTATCCCTTATTCGTTTATGCAATCAACCCTTTCAATTCTTAAGTATCACCCATCGTACAAGCCTGTTCAAAGGCAGAATTCCATCCCAGGGGAGATCATAATCATGAATCGTTCCGGGGGTAACAATCCTGTCCACGCCCCGATATGTTGCTTCAAGAGCAAAATTTTCTCTTTTTTCTTTATTTAATATCGAAACAGACATCGCCTGAATTTTTCGGGTAATTAATCCGGGAACCTCGTCAACAGACTCAACTTCTTTGAGAAAAATGCATTTGCCGTGGACAGGATCTTCCAACCGGAAATCATTATCAATCAAAATTGTCCAGCTTAAATCATCAGAGGCGATGACTGATTTATTATCAGACAGTAGATATTTTGCACGAATGTTAATAATATTTGCAAGTATTCCTGCATCAGTGGGTTGTATCCTCAAATCTTCGGGAAGGTTTTCAAAATACCTGCCCAACTGTTCTCCAATAGTTTGCAGCTGATATGTGCTTTTTTCAAAGAATAACACATGAGGGGATGAACAGGCCATCTGATTGAACGCTGCAATATCCTTTGCCGTTTTCTCCAAAGAATTTTCAAAAAAATTACTTTCAATAAAATCCCTGTCAAACACACCAAAGGAATATTTCGGACCATAAACAATTGTTTCACAGTGGTCTTTTTGTGGCAATGCCAGTATTGAGTGTATTGCCTTTGAACCACCATACACCAGCCTGCAATCAGCATTGAGTGAAAAATCTGCATTTAATGTATGATTTCTCCCTTCAAAAGAGACGACTGCGATTGATTTAACAATATCAATCGCAGAATATTTTTTATTCTCATACATAACTTCAACTTTGGCAAGCTCCTGCAAAAAATGAAGAAGAATTTCTTTATTTTCTTCAGGAACCTTGACAATACTCCCGTTCTTTGAAAGTATTGTCTGAACGATTGAAATAATTGCTAAGGTAGGAATATTCGCTGCAACCCAGAGACAGACAACTCCTCTTGGCTGAGCAGTCATTTTGAACCGATTTTCTCCTTCAACAAAGGAATCCATGTAGGAGAGATTCCCATAATTTATCCTGCAGACTTGTTCCAGATTTTTTTTTCTCAGCCACAGGGACAGGTAACTTATGCCCTGAATTTTCTTGAGATGTGGATTATTGATGATTTTTTTACCTGATGCTGATAATATCTCAATAATCACCGGCAGCGGTAATTCATGAAGACCCCGGCGATTGGTATTAACAACCCGGGATACAGTTGTGAAACCATCCGGATTTTGCTCAGAAAACTCTCCGTCAAGTAAATAGCATTTTAACACTGGTTTCACTCCTTAAACGTATCTCCGCACCCTCGAATCTCTGCTTTTTCAATGCGTGATGCAAATCTGAAATAGGTACCTTTTCTCCCGCAGGGGCAGTCATCAATACCTACTACATACCCCAGGTCTTCAGTCAGGACTGCCTGAGAATAATAACTGTCTGATAATATGCTGAGAATTTCAATCATTCCGGTTTCACCGACAGGACATGGCTGAAGGGAATACGGGTTTCTGATTATTACCTGTGAAATATTTGGTACATGTTTATTTCCGCATTCACAATCTACAAAAATAATGCCTGTCTGTTCAGCCATACCATAAAAATCCAGAATATTACGTATATCGGTATTAAATACGGAAGACAGAGATTCTGAAAAGAATTCTTTTGAAACCTGTTCATCTTTGAGCTTTTTCCAGCCCCCGCTATGGAACAGCATAATATCATGGAAGCTGAACCGGATATCTTTCTCAATTATTTGTTTAAAAAAGACAGACCAGATGATATAGGTAAAACCGAATGCGTAGACATCTTTCCCGGAGTATTTTTCAATAACTTCCTTTATTACCGGTTCATTTAATGTCAGTTTCCCGTTTTCTTCCTTAAGAAGATAATATATCTCCTTTGCATAGATGCTAAGGCCCCTTACACCAGCAGTTCTTGCGGTAAATTCCAAAACGGAATTATTGATGCCTTCATGGTCTATAACAAGGAATACTTTCCGTTTATTTCCCAGATAATCTGAGAGAATCTGCTTTAGCGATTTCATCTGGTTTAAAGCAGTTTTCTTATTTAATGGCACTCTGCTTGCATTTTCACCTGTAGTGCCACTGGATCGCAGAATTTTAACAATATCGTCTTTCCCGCAGATCGATAAATCAAAATATTTAAACATCTGAACAGGAATTGGTGGAATATCCTCTATTTTTGTAATTGAGTTAATGTCTATGCCCTGTTTTGAAAACATGTTTTTAATGTGAATATTGTTTTCAACGGCATTTTTTAACTGAATTTTAAGTATATCAGTTAAAATCTGATTTTTCTCCTGATCCTTTAAAATATACGGTGGTTCCGTCAACAACTGAGCTATATCTGAATCAGGTTTTCCCTCAGAATTGGTCACGTAAAATCATCTCCTTTATTCTATTTCGATCTACTTTATTTGACGAATTCAAAGGAAATTCCCTGAAGACAAATACTCTCTTTGGAACTTTATATGAAGGCAGGTTTTTCTTACAGGCAGAAAAAATAATATCATCTATCTTTTTTTTGTCATCAATTTCTGACTGGACTACTGCAACAACGCCTTCACCCATTATATCATCCGGCATCCCGACAACCACACATTCGAGTATGGTATTGAGATTTATGATAAAATCTTCAATTTCATTCGGTGAAATTCTGTATCCACCGGATTTTATGATGTTTTTTGAGCGGCCAACAATATATATAAATCCGTCGGAATCAATTGTTGCAAGATCACCGGTATATAATCTCCCGTTTTTTAAAACGTTGGATGTTTCCACGGGATCTTTAAAATATCCCTTCATGATATTATTGCCACATGCGGTGATTTCTCCAATATCACCCGGTTGGATTATATTTCCATCCTGATCAAGGACTTCAAGCATTACTCCGGGAATTCCTTTGCCAACAGACCCCGTTTTTTCTTTTATAAGATGTGGAGGCAGATAGGATAGTCTTGAAGTTGCCTCTGTAGTTCCATACATTAAATAAAAATCCTTGTCGGGGAATGAATCTACCATTTTAAGGATGTATTTTTTTGGGAGTTGCCCTCCTGATTGTGCAAAATAGCGCAAGGACGGAAATTCTCCTTCTAATAATGGTGATTTATTTATCAAAATCTGATATGTACTGGGAACACCGGCAAATCCTGTACAATTGTGCTTATTTATCTCTTTGATAACGGAACCCAGAAATGGCTTGTCATGCAGGTAAATGCTGCCGCCAACCCGAATATGTGTGTGCAATAATGAAGCACCAAAACAGTAGAATAATGGCAGAACAATGCAAATCCGATCAATTTCCGTTAAATTCAAATATTCAATAATTGAATTGGTATTCTCACGGAGATTCTTATGCGTCAGCATAACTCCCTTTTTTGTCCCTGTACTTCCGGAAGTGAATATTATTACCGCTACGTTATCATCATTATTTTCCAGAGAGGATACAGTTTCCGTTCGATTCAGCGGTTCTTTTGGTAAATACTCTGAATATATATCATTATAAATCCCGGAAAATTTACCCCGGTATTTTTCCTGAATGAAATATGCACTAAAAGAGCATGTGTTGACAATATCCTGAAGGTCTTTCTCACCAATCCGGGTTTCAATGAGTACGGCAGTATTTCCACTTTTAATTATTGCTAAATAACAGATTATAAAAAAATAATTGTTGTCAGAAAGGAGTAAAATATTTTTTTCCGTACAATATTTGTTTTGAATAAAATTTGCCAGATTATTAATTTTTTCATATATTTCATTATAACAAATATCTACATCACCGATAAGGAAAGGATTTGAGGATAATTTATTGTTTTCAAACAAATAATCTGCGAAATTCATGTTATTCAGTCAGATATTTATGAAGAATCTCTTTAATTAATCCAAAATTTTCCATCGCAATAATATCATCCATTTCAAATTCGATATCAAAATAATCTTCATACTCTGACACTAACTGAAGATGTTTCAGGGAATCCCACTTATCAAAGGAATTATATGCAGTATTATCATTTACTTCAGATTCATCAGCACCCATTACTGTACAAAATATTTCTCTCATCATTTTATCTGATTCATTCGTCATTTCTGCCATCTCCATAAATTATTGCAAATGCAATTGCTTTGTCTTCACAATGTGAAATACTAATTTCTGCCTTTAATTTTTCATACTCTATAGTCTTTACTCTGACATGAGGGACTCCTGTTTCATCATTCAGAATCTCAATTTTTTTGTAGGCCACTGGTTTTAACCCCTGTGAATAAAGGGCTTTCATTACCGCTTCTTTCCCTGCAAATCTTCCTGCTAAATGAGAGGATACATTCTCCTTTGAAAAACAGTACCTGAGTTCATTGTCAGAATAATTTTTTTGTAAGAAAGAATATTCTTCATTTTTTACAATACTCTCAAATCGATGAATGTCCACGATATCTGTCCCAATTGAAATTTGCATAATATATCCTCTTTCCCGAAGTTAAATGAGCTATAATGAATTAATCAAATCCAATACTGTGTGATTGATAAATTCTTGTTCTTTTAATTCAATACCCGCAAAAATAGGCAATCTCATTAACCGTCTGCATAAATCTTCGGTAATGGGAAGATCACCCTTCACATATCCATATCGTTGTCCCATCGGAGAAGAATGCAGTGGAACGTAATGAAAAACTGCATGAATGCCCTGTTTTTGAATTTTTTTAATCATGGAGTTGCGAACGGTTTCGCTTTCAAAAAGTATGTAGAATAAATGGGCATTGTTTTCAGCATATTCGGGTATGATGGGAAGTCGAATCCGTCCTTCCTCTTCAGATGGTTTTAATGCCATATAATATGCATTCCAGACTGAAAGCCGCTTTTCCTGAATAACATCCAGATGCTCAAGCTGAGCATATAAAAAGGCTGCCAGAATATCACTTGGCAGATAACTTGACCCAATATCCAGCCAGGTATATTTGTCTATTTCTCCGCGGAAAAACTGGGTGCGATTCGTACCCTTCTCTCTTAAAATCTCTGCACGTTCATTGATTTTACGGTCATCTGTGTTGATAAGAAGGGCACCTCCTTCTCCACAGACATAATTCTTCGTCTCATGGAAGCTATAACAGCCAAAATCTCCGATTGTACCAAGATATTTCCCTTTATATCTGGCATTCACTCCCTGCGCAGCATCCTCTACTACCGACAGATTGTGTGTGTCC
Source organism: uncultured Methanomicrobiaceae archaeon (assembly GCA_963761105.1). GTDB lineage: Archaea > Halobacteriota > Methanomicrobia > Methanomicrobiales > Methanomicrobiaceae > Methanogenium. Next base: position 64,463 of record CAVXFW010000007.1, read on the forward strand.
GCAATCTCCATAATTTCATCCATAGCACATGAAACACCACCATAATGAACCGGACATATGGCACGGGTTTTTTTTGTGATTTTCTTCCTGATATCCTCAGGGTCAATATTCAGAGTATCACGGGAAATATCTGCAAAAACAGGTGTACCACCGGCCAAAATAATTGCATTCGCCGTCGAAGAGAATGTGTAGGACGGAAGGATTACTTCATCTCCGGGTTTGAGATTAAGTAAATTGAACGCAATCTCAAGGGCACTCGTACCTGAAGTTGTTAAAAGAGCCATTCGTGCACCAAAACGACGTTCAAAAAATTGCTGCACAAGCTTTGTATATTTACCATCGCCACATATGTGGCCACCCGACTGGGACGACTGGATAACATCTTCGATATATGGAAGTTCATTTCCTGTCAGATAAGGACGGTTAAATGGAATATCCATTATATTTCCCGGATTGAATTTATTGAACATATGCACCTAATTTCGCTCCTCATAAAACATACCTGACATATTTCCCGGCTCATTCAGGAATGAGAGATCTGCTGATCCGGAAACCAGGTCATACATTCTCATCCCATGTCTAATTATCGTCCCGTGTATAATAACCGGTTCCAGTGCATCACGTGCAGAGAGTTCTCTGAGCGGGGGTACTGAAGAATAACGGGGATTTTGATTCCATCTGTTTTTGTTCCTGTTCTCTCTCTGAGCATAGAATGCCCCGCCCCGCATCTTTTCATACACCGCATACTCACTTTCAAACTGATTTGACACCAGGTTCGCCATGATGAGCGCCTCCTTCCCCTGGTTGATGCTCACATGCCCATATCCAGGTGGAATAATCACAAATTCTCCTACATATGCAGTGACTGCCACCACATCAGAGAGGTCCTTTCGCTGAAGAAGGAATCGGGCTTCCCCTGAGAGTACCTGATAAAGTTCAGGGTAGCCAATTCCTGCCGGGTTTTTCGGGTGATAGTGGCCCTTGGTCTTGACATATTCACCACCAAGGACTGCCGGGGGGATGACGGTAATGTCATACCGTATGTTCTGGCGGGAAAGAGTTTCACGATCAGCTTCATTCAGTGCAAGATCGCGATACATATAGTAGAGAGGGGTGGCCGAATCCAATTCAACACCATCCGGGTCTGCAAGTACACATCCCATGTCACCAACCGTTCTAACAGATGGTTCAGAAAGGGGTCCCTTCCAGTAACGGTCCATGGCCAGCATATAGTGATGAAAGGTATATATATACTCCCCTCAGTTCTATTTATTAAGATTATTTAAATAAACGCCGCATATTGAGGTCGTTTATATAATATCTGATTGAAATGAGAGTGTTTCATCTTCACGGAAAAAAGTCGGAAAAAAGTCAGAAAAAAGTCAGAAAAAAGCAGAAGGAAAATCCCCAGAATATTAATGCTTAAATCAACGTACCCCTGATAGCTCAAATCCCGGCGCATTCATTGAATGCTGAACCTATTTTTTTTTAATCCTGTAAAAAACAGACAGGTCTCCCTATGGTAAAAAAACTCAGATTTTGACGGTGGCGTTACATCCGGAATACGAAACTATTTCGGGTAATCACATCGATGATGTGAATCTCATTACCATTAAACATGGAGAGAATCAAAAAGCGAATCCGGTATTCAGGCAGGGGATTTTCTTGCGGACGCTATCAACAGGAAATACCAGTCATATGAAACTGAATAGTACGATAAAATCAAAGATAAAATGACGCTGGAGCTGAATTCCTTTGATAATTTTTTTAGAATGAGAATCGGTGAACCCTCCCTTTCTTTGCCCCACCCATCTCAGGCGGCATCATTCGTTTCAGAGATTACTTACTCAGGAATTACGAAAAGTACCACCAGATAGTAATAATTATTGTTCCACCCCGGGGAAGAAATCCGGAACAATCCATGGGAATTCAATGACTGTATATTACTCCTTCGCCTTCACTCCACGCCCTTATCCCCGTTCCACCCTCTAATGTAACCGGGGGGATACCACTCTTCATATACAGACACTCACCTGCTGTTCGTATGAATGATAGACTGCTGATTTTTCTCCACTGAGATACCAACGAACCAATTACCGTGTTCACGTTTGCCCTCTTTTTGCACAGGCCCTTTTGATAAAAGAAGGATAATACTGAACGATTGCTTTCAATTGATTGTATACATGGGCCCGTCTCTTTTGTCAGGGCCATTAAAAATGATAATGAAAGAAAGCAGTATTCGGCTTTCCTGCTTTTGCACCCGGAGGAGCTGCATCCGTCCCAAAGATAAATTTCAATGGCCCTGTCCCGTCAGCGTATCATTCAATAACTACCCCAATGATTATATTCATCAAATCCTGCCCATACACAGGATACCGATACACTGAATCCTGATCATCTTTTACCATGAAAGTAGCGTTGGTTAACCCGACATAATACTCGGTTTTCTGTTTGCCGTCTCTTCGAAGGGCGATCCCATTATCAAAGGGGTCGATAGATACGATCTTTTTGAGCGGAATGGTTGTGGAGCGTTTTGTCCCCGAAAAAATCAGTCTCTTATTGGTTAAGATAAGATTACCCCGATCTATTTCTTTAATCTCTTCATGTGATTCACTCTTTGCCCCAAACGTTCCGAGACCAAATGAGATGCCTTTTGCGACTTTGATCCTGGGTCCGGCATATCCTCCGTGTGTGACCCGAACAGAACGGGGTTCTTTTAAGATGACATTATTCAGCGACAGAATGGGTACTTCTCCTCTTTTGACCATCACACCTGGTGAAGCCTCTACAACCGGCTGGGCACGATTGGTTTCAATAGCATTCAGCCAAACCGGGATGTCGGGGTTTATGCCAAACGAATCCAGATCTTCACCATAGGCGAGGTTTTTGATATGGCGGGTAGTGAGTTTTGTCCGTCCAAATTTCAGCCAGAACGGATGGTTTTTATCAGGCATATCCCACAGGGTATATGATTCCCCCGACCCTTTTGCGAAATCTGCCTCACAATTATCACAAACGAAATGTTCTCCCTTTACCAAACCAAATGCCATTTTTTTCCGTTCAGGAATCAGTTTTCCCTTTTTGCAGACAGGGCATTTATCAGACCACGGGATTTCAGAAACAAGCTGAGACTGAATTGAGACCGGTTCCTCTGTCAATGGGTTTCCACAATTGCTGCAGAATTCCCCTTCATCCTCAAAGCCACAATGTGAGCAACGCATATCGTTAATCCTCCACTATTGTATCCTGTATCAATCTATTGTTTCATGCTGAAATAACACAGACACATGAGAGACAAAGTATAAAAAAACAATAGCCGTCTGGTTTTCATATATGGGATAAAAGACATTTTACCCTTATACCCATTATCAATTGACTGTTTGGGGAATGGGTTGTCATTTTTTCTTTCATCCATCATTCATACGGGCATTGGCGGTCACCGCCGGGAACCAAGACGGCCGTACTTCTTGTGGGCATGTTCAATCGTCATGATCTCAAGTATGTGAACTTCGCCCTCTGTGTCGTGGATGGTATAGAAGGCAGTGAATGATCTCCCAATATGGAGCCGGAAATATCTGTCCTCTCCGCGGATAGTTAGCTGCTCTCTGTCGGCACCGTTGCCAGGGTATGGATCAACAGTGAGGCGGAGCAAATGCTCTTTAACGATGGCCCGGCTTTTATCGGGAAGATGATCATAGAAATCCTGAGCCCGTTTTTTGTCGAGCAGAAGACGATAGGTCAAAGAGAAAACTCCACAAAATCAGCCTCAGCCTCAATTGCAGCCATATCCGCCAGAAAACGGCGCTCCTTTTCATGGTCGATGATTTCGGCGAGGAGCCTGTCATAGGTCTGCCCTGGTTTTTTCAAATCAGAAAGAGAAGTCCAGACCGGTTCGGATACAGGGATGCGTTTGGTGGCGGTCATGGTACCTTGTGGGTGTTAGGGATATTTATAGTATTGCACGGATGAGCCGGATTGTAAGGATGTGCAATAATGCCTATGGGAATAGGGCACATCAGTCACAGATAGTGCAAATTTCCAAAAACTGCTGTACGATGCATATTCTTCATCGACATCAGTATAATGGGATGAGTGCCACCCGTTCTGCAATCCGAAAGACGATGAATTCCGCCACTCAAAACGAGCATGGCATTTTCGATAAATCCTCTGAATAAACTATAATTTCCCGGTTAAATTTAGTTATTATCCTGATTACACCGGATGAGGTGAGAGAAGGATGTTGTTCTGTTCCCTTTTGATATTGATTTCCTGTGTCATGGGAAACCAAAAGAAATAATCCGGAGTATGTTCGCAGGTCCCATCCGTTCTCTTCTGACGTGATATCAGGCACAGATAACGAGTTGATTTCCCCGGATGGCGGGAATGTCCCATACGATAAAAGAATTTCTTCGGAAAAACCAGACCCACATATCTTTTTACCTTCTGCTGTTCTTACGTTCATTATTCGGGGGGGACTTTCCTGCGCTCACCATTCACTATACTTGCAGACATCATCGAAACTGCACCATGGGCGGTTGCTGCAGCCATTGTCGTGCTCATCCTGGTCTCACTCTACGGTGCAACAAATCTCTCCATGGAGACGGGGATTGAGACCTATGTCGATATCGAGACCCCGCAGGGTGCTGTTCTCAATGAATACCTGGACATATTCAGCGCATCTTCGGTCATCATCATTGTTGAAGGAAATGACATCACCGACACCGATGTTATCGAGTATATCTTCAACCTCCAGCAGGACCTGAATAATGAAATCTATATCGCCGGAACATCCAGCGTCTCTGACCTGATGGTTCAGATGAATAACGGCCGGGTACCGGCGAGTAAGGCAGAAATATCTGCGGTTCTTTCCCGTATCCCACCAGAAACCGTACATCAGTACCTCCCTTCCCATCAGATGACCCTTATTTTTATCCCGCTTGATTCCGGCCTTTCCAGTGATTCACAGCGGGTGGCAATCGAAAATATCGAACGTGTCATCACATCGTATCCGCCCCCGACAGGCGTATCCCTTACGGTTTCCGGTTCACCTGCCTATGAACAGCAGATGCTCAGTGAGATGACACAGTCGATGGGTGTCCTCATCCTGGCCGCCCTTTTCCTCATGGTCATTGCCGTCGGGTTATTATTCTCTCATGTCAGCCACCGTCTTTTGCCGGTCGCGGTCGTCTTCATCGGAATGCTGAACACCTTTGGCATCATGGGACTCTTTGGCATCTCTATCAGCATGGTGGTAATAGGGGCATTCCCTGTCCTCATCGGCGTGGGAATTGACTATGCCATCCAGTTCCATTCCCGCCTTGATGATGAATCACAGAGGCAACCCCTCCCGGAATCAGTCCGGATAACCATTGAAAAAACCGGTCCTTCGGTATTGTATGCCATGACTGCAACCGCTCTTGGTTTCATCGCAATGTTCTCCACCACCATTCCTATGGTGCAGAATTTTGGGAAAGTCTGTGCAATCGGGGTGTTATTCTGCTATATTTCTGCCCTTCTTATTGTCCCGACCTATGCAACACTGATAGATTACAAGCCCAAATCAAAGAAGACACATACTGCCCGAAAACAGGCGTATATGGAGCAGTATAACAAAAATCTGGGTAATATCGCACGAAAAATTGCCGGGAATCCTGTCCCGGTCATTCTGATTTTTGGGATGATTGCAGGTATCGGCTACCAGATAGACAGTGAAATACCCATCAATACCGAGGAGGAAACCTTTGTTCCGAAAGATATGCCTGCCGTCAGTGATATGAAGAAGATTACCCGTGTTAACGGCGCAACAGAGACACTGCCGGTGTTTATTCAGTCTGATGACATCTATCGTCAGGATACCCTGCGCTGGATCAAAGAATTCCAGGCATATGAACTCCGGGAAAATCAGAAGATCATCGGGGCAAACAGTATTGTAACAGTCATCGAGCGATACAACGATGGAGCACTCCCCTCATCTGATACGGAAATACCGGAGATCCTGAAACGGGTTCCCGCATCTGAAATCAGCCGGTATACCTCAGGAAACCAGATTACTATCATCGAATTCTCTCTGGTTGAAATGTCGCCCAATCAGGCCCTTTCAATGGTGAACACTATCAAATCAGACCTTGCATTTCATTATCCTCCGGTGGGGGTGACCGCCGGGCTAACCGGAAGCACGGATATGTTTGCCCGGTTGATTACCGATATAAAAAACACAAAGAGCACGATGACAATTCTGGGATTTGGACTGATCTCAGGATTTCTACTTCTCCTCTACCGGAAATTTTCCGCGATTTCTCCGATCATTCCGATTCTCATGATTGTCGGGTGGAACAGCCTCATTATGTTCGCCCTGAAGATTGACTATACCCCGATGACTGCAGTCCTTGGCTCCATGACCATCGGCATTGCCTGCGAATATACCATTCTGATTATGGAACGGTATAATGAAGAGCGGAGAATGGGAAATGATGTTGATGTCTCCATCGAACGTGCTGTCCGGAAAATAGGTACTGCAATCACCGTATCAGGGTTGACAACGGTATTCGGGTTTTCTGCACTCATCCTGTCAGCATTCGGAATTATCAGTAATTTTGGAACAACAACGGTCATCACGGTTGGATTTTCCTTACTGGGTGCCATTCTGGTCATGCCTGCGGTATTGAAATTGATCAGCAGATTTGAAACAGATAAGATTTCTGCCCAATAACTGCACATTTTCACTCCGGTTACCCGGGAAGGGCACACCTGCACCGGGCAATGGTTACGGTAACCAGAAGACAGAATATGCCATTCACGAGAAACGCAGCTCCATAGGATGCATACTCGGAAATGATACCGGAAAGAAACGGCAGCACGGTCATTCCGCCGTATGACGCAGCCGTCAAAAGGCCTATCGCTGTTCCCTGCAGTTTTTCGCTCGTCGCAAGGTAGTTCATCTGGGAGACAAACACGAATCCGATGGAGGCCCCGATTATCATAAACAGGATAAATATCCCTGCGATTCCTCCATAGGACGGTGCAACAAATGAAAAAAGCACGGCAATTCCCACCAGTGCGGACGCGAGGCGTATCGTCTGAATTGGCTGAAGAGATACATACGGGGCAATCAGTGATGCACAAATGGTTGCGCCATTCATCGCAGCAAACAGAACTCCCAGAATAAACGGACTTTCATCCGTAAATTCCGGATATAATGAGATAAGCACCCCTGAAATGCCGACAAGAACAAATGAGGAAAAATAGAGCCACTTGTTTCTCCAGCCAATGGCATGGACGGGGGGAAGAACGTTTGTAAGTGCGCTTTTTACGTCCTGTATAAAAATGGAGAGAACGAGGGGTATTACTGCTAATCCGGTAAAGAGAATCACTCCGCTATTCTGGCCAAAAAAAGTATTCAGGATGCCTGTTCCCATCAGCCCTGCGATAAGTCCCGCATTTAAGGCCGCAAAATACAGACCGGAGAGGCGGGTATGATCCGGCTGTATATTGACCCAGGAGAGTGCACAGGAGACAAACAGCCCTGCACCAATTCCTTCGACAATCCGTGCGGCAGCAACTGCATACGGATTTGAGACCAGCAGAATGATGCCTCCGGAAACTACGGTAAGAAGAAGGCCTGCAATAATAAAAGGTCTGCGGCCATACCTGTCACCCAGCACGCCTGCCGGAATGACCATGACAAACGCACCAAAAAAATACGCGGAATAGATAAATCCCTGAAGCGCGGGCATCTCACTGGCATATTCCGGAAGAACCGGCACGATGGCATTGGACAGTGCCATGATGACAAAACTGCCGATAATGAGTGCCAGGCGTTGTTTCATTAATCTAGTAAATGGTTTCCTGAAAAATAAAAGATATTCCTCTTAAACCAGACGGTATGTTTCAAGATTCATGGGTGAAACGGTCTGGATATGGTAATTTTTGTATATTGAGGAAGCGAGATCAAGCGTACTCTTCTCATCGCCATGGATAGTGAAAATACGTTCCGGCCGGGGCTGAAGATGTTTTACGTATCGCATCAGCTGATTTCTGTCAGAATGGCCGGAAAATCCATCGACGGTCTGTATTTCACAGTTCATATTGATAGTCTCACGGCGTCCAATCGGAATCTCCTTCCATCCTTTCTGAATCCTTCTTCCAAGGGTGCCGTCTGCCTGATATCCGACAAAGACCAGAGCATTCTTTTCCTCAGGTGCAAGTGTCCGCAGATATTCCATTACAGGGCCACCGGAAAGCATACCGCTTGTGGTGATGATAACACACGGGTCGCCTTCAATGACTTTCCTCCGGAGGTCTGATGAATCAACCTGCTCAAAACATTCAGCCAAAAACGGATTCATTCCTTCTTTGAATATCTGTGTTCGAAGGTCCGGGTTCAGATATTCAGGGTAGGTTGTATGAATCGCTGTTGCTTCTTTTATCATACCGTCCAGATAGACCTTGACCCTGGGTATTTTTTCCAGCCGGATTCCTTCTTCCAGTGTCAGCATCACTTCCTGTGAACGTCCAACAGCAAATGCCGGAATGACAACCTTTCCTCCCCGGTTTATTACCGTATTGACAATGTCATACAGTTTTTGTTCTGCATCCTTTTTGGAAGGCTGGATATCATGGGCACCACCGTATGTACTCTCCATGAAGAGAGTCTCCAGACGAGGGAACTGCACCGTTGCAGGTCCGAAGAGGCGGGTCGTGTCGTAATTGAAATCGCCCGTAAACGCTACATTATAGAGTCCGTCTCCCACATGGAAATGGGCGATTGCAGACCCCAGGATATGTCCTGCATTATGATAGGTCAGTTTTACATCCGGGGCAATATCCGTAACAGAGCCATAATTCAGGGTAATGGAATGTTTGAGGTATTCCTGAACTTCCCTCGATGAATAGGGAGCAACTCCGCCATCTTTATTCACCACATCAATGTAATCCAGCTGGAGCATGGCAGCGAGGTCACGCGTTGCCGGTGTACTGTATACCGGGCCGTCAAATCCATATTTATACAGCAGAGGTATCATTGCACAGTGGTCAAGGTGTGCATGCGTAAGTACTACTGCATCCAGTGAACTGAGGGGAGATATCTCCGGAATACCAAGATAAGGAAATCCCTCGGACGAACTGCCGGGTTTTTCACCGCAGTCAATCAGAATCCTGCTCTCCGGTGTTGAGAGGAGAAAAGCTGCTCTTCCGACTTCACGGCAGCATCCAAGGGTGGTTACCCGGACCCATTTATCTTTGCTTCTGACATCACTATGAATTCTCTTCCCAATCCGGCGAAGAAATTCCTTTCGTTCATCTTTTACGGACCGAAGATACTGGCGGATATCTTTGACCGTTTTGCTCTCTATAGGTGGTGTCCGGACAACTTTTGGGGTCCATCCGATCTCTTTTGTTATATCGCGGAGTGTTGCTCCGTTCTTTCCGATAACCATGCCTGGCTTTTCGGCCTCAACCAGTAATTCTCCCGTATCAGGATCAAAGAACAGGTTCGTTATTCCTGCACTTTCAGGAACAACTGCACGCACTTTTACCGCAGCTTTCTCCGGGTCTTCCAGGATATTGGGGCGAACAACAATTCGTTTGCGTAATTCACGGGCAAGGATTTTAATTAAATCCTCCTGCTCGGCAAATTTCTTTGTGTCATCCGTATAGATGACAAGTTCAGGTCCTTCAAACTCAACTTCTGATATTGAAATACCAGCAGGTACTTTGGAATTGATCTTCTTCCTGAGATCTTCTAAGCGCTCTTCTATTAACATTAAAATCGTCCTAAAAAAGAAAAATAGCGGGATGAAAACAGAGTTTAAATAACCTCCTCACTCATCTCCTCGTATTTATCTTTGGTAATTATTACAATACTCATGGATTCACCAGATGCTGAATCCCGCCGGATGGCTGCCCTGAGTGCTCGTTTTGCAAGGTCAACCGCTGCTGCTTCATCCAAACCGGATTCATAGCGGTCTTCCAGTACACCATATGCAAACGGTGATCCTGAACCGGTTGCGACAATATCATCTTCCTTTGATGCACCGCCCATAGCATCCACTGAGTAAACGCTTGGCCCATCAGTATCAAATCCACCGACAAGCAGCTGGACATAATATGGATACCCCCGGTTCTGATTCAGAACATTCGAAAGAAGTGACGCTGCTGCACCTACGGTTATATCACGACCGCGACGGATCTGGTACAGATTGCATTCTACCTGCATCAGCCGTGTAAGTGTCTGTGCATCGCCTACTCCTCCGGCTGTTGTCATACCGATTCGGTCTGCAATCTGGTACACTTTTTTTGCTTTCTTGCTTGCAATCATTGTGCCCATTGTGGCACGTCGTTCTGTTGCAAGTACTACACCATCATGAAACACAAGGCCTACCGTTGTAGTGCCTTTGGTTACCCCTTCTGGTAGTTCTGACATTTACAATATCCTCCAATCAAAAGTACGCTATATAAGGGAGTAAAAGCGCTTAGATATAGAATGCGCCATTCTTTCATAAAGGTATTGGATATTTTGTATGAAATTATTAAAAAATGAAGAAGATATTACTCTTCTTCAAGAATTACCCGGATTAATTCGCGGTCATACAGCATAGAAACCATCTTGCGATCTCCATTGATTACCGGAAGCTGATCCACGCGTCCCCGCTTCATTTTAAGTGCACATTCACTGATTTCTGCATTAAGGGGGACTGAAACGACTTCCTTTATCATAGCATCCTTTACGGGTTTATCCGGAAGCTGAACCCTGGAAATACCATATGATACCGTGTGCATATCACGGATTGATTCCCATGTCCATTCATCATCATCAGTGCCATTTGAGAAATCACTCACTTCAACACTGTCTTCAATACTTGAATGGCGGATTAAGTCCCGTTCTGAGATGATGCCGGTCAGCTGACCATGTTCATTCAGGATTGGCACTGCATCATATCCTGACATCTCCATTATCCTGCCGACAAGGGGGAGGGGCGTCTCTTCCCATATTGCAAAGGCATGGCTACTGAATTTGGTGCGGATTTCATCCGTAATTTTCAGGCGGGCGATAGCACTTACAATATCTGAGATACTGATAAGACCGACCAGTTCACCACCTTCGACAACCGGCAGACGGCGGAAATGATTTTGTATTAAAATTGCTGCTGCAACCCGAATTGTTACATCGGGAGTGACGGTAACAGGATCAGGGGTCATCAGAAGTCCAAGCTGTATTTCGCCAGGCTTTCTGAGCAGATCTTTCCGGGTGATGATTCCTACAAGAACTCCCTCTTTCAGAACAGGTACACCACTAATGCCAGTTCGTTTCAGAATCCTGAGAACATCATCTCTGTTTCCCGGGATTTCAATGCAGACAACATCTGTTGTCATCACGTCACGAACTGTTTCCTGTGTTATAATCTCACCACCAATGTACTAATCGTACTGTGGCGTACAACGTGTGTTGTCACACTGCCAAGCAATATCTTTTCGATATCACTCTTAGCATGAGAGCCAATGACGATTAGATCAGCATTCAATTCGGTTGCTGCAGCAATAATTTCAATTCCTGCATGACCTTTTCTTAGTTGTGTCTTCAGAGTGACGCCTTCCTCAACACATCGCTTTTCTGCATAGGAAAAAACATTTATTCCCTGCTGTTCCAGCATGCTTGAAATATATTCCATATTCTGAGCTGAAGGAATATTATCAAAAAGGCCGGTCTCAAGAACATATACTACGTTAAGCTGTGCATTCCACACTTTGGCTTCGGTCAATGCCGTTTCCAGAGTTTTAATACTAATTTCTGATCCATCTACGGCAACGAGAATATTTGTAAACACGGTCCACCTCTAAGAATTGCTTTATTAACTATTTTGAATGGCAATTTAAAACACTTCCTTCAATGTCGACTAAATTGAGCCGGTTTATTATTGTAGTCAACATGTTTTGAGAGAATTTTGTGTTCGAACGCGCCGTATTATACCGGATAAACCGTGCATCATTACCTTCGGCAATGGAATAATTTCTGCCAATAATGTGAGCCCCTTTCACTGCCATCTTAAGTATTTTTTGGGTATCAATTCCGTACACATAGTGACAGAATGCCATCTCTGCTGCCATATCCGGCTGTACAAACATCACGTTATCCGTTCCCAGCATCAGTTCAATACCTGCCTCAGTCATTTCATGAACCGGTGGATTTTGGCTTGAGGATGTAACGCCCAGTTTCCAGTTCGATCGGGGGCAGATTACCACCGGAATGCCTGCATCAGCTATACTGCGAATATGTTGTGATGTTGCATGCGTGCAGTGAATAAGCAGGTCCGGGTCAAATGAGAGGGCGGTTTCCACATCCGTGCTGTCTTTTTCTCCGGCATGAAAGGCAATTATCTTACCGTGATGCCGTGCTTCTTCTACGATTCGGGTTAATTCTTCCCCATAATGACGTGAACTGGAAATACCCAGACCATCACTGATGGTTTCCCCTCCGTCTCTTCCAAAAATTGCAGAGTCAAGAGAGCATTCTGCATTTGCTTCCTGAAGATACCGGACACCGTTTACTCCGCCTTCCCGGAAATCTGCAAATCCAAATGTTCCTGTTTGTGCCATCGTCCATATACTGGCATTCATAGCATCAACACAGAGACGGGGGGATGCCGCACGAAGCATGCGATGCTTCAGGCCATCAGGTGGTGCCACGAGGGATCCTATAGAACCCGGTGCATTGATGTCCATTGCAACGGTGTCACCCAGATGCGTATGGGCATTAAAAAAACCCGGAAATATCCATATCTCAGAGACTTTTGAAATCTCTTCAATGGCGGTAATTTTTCCATTGGTGACAACTATCCGGACATTTTGTTCTTCAAAATCGTCTCCTAAAAGTGCCCTTCCCTCAAATATTTGTTCAGAGTACAGCGATATTCACCTTCCAATTTAAATATGCTGAAATTCAATTATACTGCATGGCAAAAAAGAGTGGTGGAAGACTTGTATCCTCAGCGGGTCTTGTCACATACTATGATAGTGAAGATCGCAGGGCCGTTCATATCGGCCCGACAACGGTAATGATAGTTGCAGGAGTAATTGCTATTCTTACAGTCGTTCTGAACATGTTATACTAATAATTATTATTTTTCATTGCCTTTCGGGTAATATCTTCTTCTGCTTTGAAGTACAGATTGTCGTGCCCTTCCCAGAAAGGAACATTTCTACAGATAACAGCAGGGACGCCGCGATTACTCTCTCCCATGACAAAATTCGCAATACCTGCAATTTCGTCAACGACCGCTTCTTCTGTTATTTCAAGCACATGACCGAAGAGATCTGTGTCTCCACGGTAATCCTGAATGGCGGGCATACCGCTCCATCCAATAGCATTTCCTGTCTGTCCTCTCCGAAATGAACGGCCGCATGTGTCTGTCAGAATGACCCGTATATTTTTCCCGGTAATCCTCTTTATTTCTTCACGAATTTCTGCTGCCGCTTCCATCGGATTCGGCGGCAGTATTATTATCAGTCCATCCTCCACATTGGAATGGTCAATACCTGCCCGTACACCAACATGCCCATGCGGCAGGGAGCAGAGAATAAACGGATAATCGATTATGATATCATCGGCTTCATCAAGAACAGCCTGAATAAAACGGGGGTCTTCACCACACTTTTCAGCAATTTCATCTGCGCGCTCAGACGGTGTGATTTCTGCCAGATTCCGTATATATCCCTTTGATTTGGAATATGCGGATGAAGCAACGCATAAAACATCATTCTCTTCAATTGCGAGACAATCAGCGATGAATGCAGGGAAATTATCTCCTGGCTGAACGATGGGTATTCCTTCAACGGGAATTATTTCAATTGTCATTAGTCAATAATCATTTTCATAAATAAAAATGATACGAAAATATCATGCGTCCGGTATTCATCAAAGACCGTGTTTCTCAATAAGATTAATAGTCTGTCGGATACATTAGCGATATAAGAGATGTACCTTATTGTCCGCTGCCAGAACTGCAATACGTTCACCTATATTGACCGGTTCCAGAAGTGGAAGCTCTGTCCGGTCTGTGGTGAGACAATGCAGCGAAACAGTGTTCCGGAGTATCTCGAAGTAAATGATCATCACGAAGCCGATGCAGTGATTGTTGAACTGGAGCGGTACCTGCTCCGGAATAAAAGAGCGGACCTGACCGTTGATGAGACCAGAGAACTGCGTGCAGCGTATGCACGCAGGGTTGGCATCAGCACGCTCAGTAAGAGACTATAACCATGGTTTTCCGCATCCGGGACAGATCATGGTCACATGGCGGCCACAATAGGGACAATAGAGTCCCTTTTTTTCGAGATATATAAGTGGCCTGCCACAGTTTTTACAATGGATGGGAGCAGAATACCCGCAGCTATGTTTCAGCATTAATCCATATATTCGTAGTTTCCCACATAAAGTGTTCCTAATCCACGGGACGTATAATCCCCGGAAAAACGGGTAACCGGTACTGCGTCAATTGTTGCAGGACCTTCATTTCTGAATGTCGGAAGCATATCATGTGCCGTCCCGAATATCCGGCACTCTCCACCGGACATATTACCGCAGGGACGGGAACAGTTGCCCATTATTGTCAGACGTCCGTCCCTGATATCAACGCCAGGCATATCTCCTGCGTTCCCATGAATAATGATTTCTCCCCCTGTCATTGTTTCTCCGGCAAAATCTCCTGCATTACCCATGATTTCAATCAGTCCACCCCGCATACCCTGCTTTTCACCCCGGTATCCTGAACCGGCATAATCCATGGTATTGCCATGACAGACGATTTTTCCGCCATGCATCTCACGGCCAAGCCATGAGTCTGCATTCCCCTGAATTTCAATGAGTCCGGCACTCATGAAATTCCCGCAATGCATCCCGATATCCCGCTCGATGAGGATTTTGCCTCCGTCCATATATTCTCCGACCCGTTTGATATGAGAACTGTCACCGCGGATGGTTATTTCGACCTGTTCTGCAGATTTTGCATTCCCGTCTTTACGGACGTGAAATACATCCGTTATATCCAGTTCTTTATTCCCTTTCCAGACATGGAATTTTCGTTCCGGATCCAGAAAGTTTTTGGGTGTGATGCATTCTGCCTCAATCGGGAGATTCGGTTTATGACGTTCTTTTACTTCGAGAATTACCCTCATCATATGGATGCCTCCGTCTCCATGCAGACATTACGGCCGATATACTCTTCCCCGACCGGATAATTTGCCATTCGTATTGAGTAATACTTGTTAAATTGATCAATAAACACAGCATCTGTACTCATATCATATTCCGGAGATACACGTGGTTTCACCCAGTACGTTGAATGGTTCCCATCAGGAGTGCTGCAGATACCTCTCCGGCACACAACCTGACCCCGTTTAATGGTATAATCTGTCGTTGCAAAGCCATTGATGATACGTTCATAGTCACGTGCCGGGTCAGTGGTCTCAACGTTAATCGGATAGATGGCAATATCTGCTTCTGCACCTTCCGAAAGGTGTCCTTTCCCGTAATCAACAAGGCCCAGTGCACGTGCCTGTGCCGAACGGGTCATGACCGCAATCTCTTCCCAGGTCAGTTCACGATCAATTGCGGGAAGGGCCACCCTTCGGCCGGTTGATTTATGGAGTGTTGCAAATTCCTTGTCGCGATACTCTTTGCTCATTAAAAGTGCCATTACTTCAGGATATTTGACAAACGGTGCACCATTGGGGTTATCGGTCGCAAGAATGCACTGCCACGGGCTATCCACCAGAAGGGCCAGTTCAAGGCCGATTGACCACATAATGGCATTGACCAGATTTTTCTTCCGGTATACTACGGGAATGACACCGGATCCGGTTTCCATTTCAACGTCATGATTGCTCCATTTGTTATGATACAGACGATAGAGATTAAACTCCATCGGGCCGTCCGCAGTCATGGTGGTCGTTTTTCCAAACATCACCTGGCCGGTATCAATGACAATGTGTGGTTTATCATTCACCGAACGGGCGATATCCTCTGCTTTTGAACAGAAGTCATTCCATGATGAACCGCCGTAGGAATGGAACTGTACATGCGTAGAATACAGTGACTGACGCTTCCTGTTGAGGTCAGGAACGGCATTGTAGGTATCAAGCGTACACATGTAATTGCCCGGTTTTCCCAGGTTATTACAGTGCAGATGCACGGAATGAGGCAGATTGAGCATCTCATTTGCCTCAATCATCTTTACGATTATTTCCCGTGGAGTGATGTTAAAATGCGGAATCGGCTTATGAATGCAGGAGACATCCTCTCCGAACCCCCATGCTTCTGTCCCGCCCGGATTCGTCAGTTTGACACCAAATCCTTTTGCAGCTTTGAGATACCATGCGAGGACCCCCGCAAGCCGTTTCGTGTCTCCGTCCTGAATTGCCTGTAAGCCAAACCAGTTGCCATCAAAAAGGGTATTTGCAAGGCAGTCCTGCAAGGGAGTATACCTGAACTCCTCATGGGTATGGCGTGCCTCCATGGGCGCCATGGCACCTTCGAGGAGGGTCGTGTATCCCATCTTTGAATACCGGTAACTGTTCCCGTATGTTGTCGGGACACTGTAGCCTGATGTCGCATGCATATCTCCTTTCCGTGATGTGCGTCCGGCACGCATGTCCTCCGGACTCATGTATCTGCCAAAATTCACTTTTGTTCCGCAGATATGGGTGTGCGAATCAATGCCCCCGGGGAGCGTAAGCATTCCCTGTGCATCAATTACCACATCAGGATTTTTCACATCATCGACAATTTTTCCGT
This sequence comes from uncultured Methanomicrobiaceae archaeon, assembly GCA_963761105.1. GTDB lineage: Archaea > Halobacteriota > Methanomicrobia > Methanomicrobiales > Methanomicrobiaceae > Methanogenium. Next base: position 81,249 of record CAVXFW010000007.1, read on the forward strand.
CACAAACGGCAATATCCATCCTCTCCCCGGATATGTTCTGAATTGGATCGATGACGTAGGCATTTTTTATCAGGAGGGTCTTCATAATCCTTTCACCTTAAGCATTTTGTCATAAATCCGGGTGAGAATCTCAGTATCAGAGGGATAGTCTGAATCCATCGCTTTTTTGACTTTAAGAGGGACTCCATCCATCCGGTATGCTGTCCCTTCAGCATCAATACCCGTTACCGCGACCGGTATCTGAAGGTCTGCAAGGGGAGTGGTCAGTGACTGGAACGGGTCAATGACAATCAGGGGGATATCACGCATCTGCTCTATACACGCACGGGGGAAATGTGCTCCCGGATCGCTTCCGACGATCATACACGCATCACACTCTTTTCGTGCAAGAACATCAACAGCCGTTGTTTCTCCGGGATTATAGAATGCAACACCACGGCAGAAATCAACCGCATAGGGGTAGCCCGTCATCCAGGAGAGTACTTCATTTGCCCCGTAGACATTCCAGTGTCCCCGCATTGCGCTAAGGGTAAATTTGGTATGGCGGTTTAAGTCATCAACGAGTTCGATGGCATTCCGGACATTTTTATATTTTCCTTTCGCCATCGTCAGGCCGACACCAAAGAATAACGCACCGAATGAACAGGTCTTACACATCTCTGCTACCTGCATGAGCTGTGTTTTCGCCACCCCTGCCACGGAATCCGGTATCATGTCACCTTTTCCCCGGAGAATTGCCCGCAGAGAGGAGAGCACCGCATAATCACCACCCGGTTTGATGCGGATAAATTCATCAGCGACATTTGATGTTTCGGTTTCCCGCACATCGACAACGATTACTTTCCGGTTTCTGAACGCATTGTCCAGGAAATAACCGTCTGCATAGGTGGTATACCGGCTCATATGCCGGGGGTGGGCCTCAATGGGGTTGCACCCCCAGTAGATGATAAGGTCGGCACGATTTTTGACCTGACCTAAGGTACAGCCGGGATGGCCGACCTCCTGAATAGCGAGAATCGAGGGGCCGTGACAGACAGATGTGGTACTGTCAATCACGCCGCCCAGTATTTCGTTCATATGAACTCCTACGCACTGTGCCTCTCCGTGCGTGCCTGACCATCCAAACAGAAGCGGCCGGTCTGCATCCAGTAACATATCAACGGCGGTGTCTACTGCTTCATCGTAGGTGATGTCAACCCATGCGCCATCAACCTTCTTAATGGGATTTTTCAATCGGTGTTTACCCAGAAATTTTGCATTTCCGATGGTGCAGCAGTTATCTGTTAATACAATTTTGCCACCTTCGATTCCCAGGGTAATATCATCACAGAGGCACCCGCAGAAGGGGCATATCATGTCCTTAATTTCCTGCATACCTGACTCCTCCTAACTGTTCCAGTAGTTCAACTGGTGTCTTCCGGTGTTCCGATGTCGGGACAATCTCCACTTCATGAGTTTTAAAGTCAGGCATCCCGGTGCTATGGGTGCAGGGTGAGATGACTGAATTGCAGTGAATGCCATAGGAAACAAAGACCATGCCTTTTGGCAGTCCTTCATCGGCAACGGCTGCCAATACGACGTCTCCCGTCTCACTTGTCACCAGAATATTTTCTCCCTCTTCAATACCCAGCTCAAAAAGGTCTGACGGATGAATATGACACTGGGAGGTCTCCTCGGCATACCCCTGGCCCAGTTTATTTTCTATAAACTTTCCCTGCCGGATGGTCCGTCCGGTATTCAGAATGAATTTCATTCTTTTGCCTCCTGAATACCCTCAACCACACGTGCTACCCTGATTGCATAGTTCGGGCAGGAATTTTCACAGGTCTTGCACCCCGTACATTTTTCGGGGTGAATGACACGCATCTCGCCGTTGAAGATGCGCATAATTACCTCTTCACTGAATGCGGTTCCCGTCCCTCCCAGATAGGGATCAATCTCTTTATTGACCGGACAGGCCACCGCACAGTTTCCGCATCGTCTGCACAGAACCGGATCGATTGAAAGATGAAATGATGCAGTAAATGATGTATGTTCTGCTTTTTGCGTCTCAAGAAGCACGCCTGTTGTGAGGACATCTTCCGGGCATGCTTCAACACAGAATCCGCATCGGATGCAGTGGCCGGGATAGATGACCGGATTCCATATGCCATCTGTTTCCAGTACTTCTATCGCATTCGGTGTTGGACAGATCATCATACATGCGAGGCAGTGCGTGCATTCCTTATCGGTAAGAGTGGGGAATCCCCGAAAATGGGGTGGGGTGACGAGAGGGGCCGTTTTCACGGTGAAAAATTTCGTGAGCCACTCGCCACGGACAAATTCTTTCAGATACCAGATTATTGAAGATGCCATCTGTTTTTCACCTCTCATTACATGCAATGCACGGATCTGAACTGATGTATGTCGATGTAACATCGGCCGCAGAATCGACTCCTGTCAGCATGTAATGCACACATGCTTCAATATTCATGATGGAAGGGGTCCGGATTCCAATCTTTATTATCCGTCCGAATTCGTCTGTACTGATATCGTACGCGAGTTCACCCCGCGGGGCTTCACCGGACCATTTGGCAACCCCTTCTCCTATAACGCCACCGCCCCGGATAATCCCCGGCTCCATCTGTGCAAGACAGGTGCGGATGAGTTTCGTGCTCTGAAATACTTCGAGGAAACGGAGCATAATACGTGCATAATTATCTCCATCGTCCAGTAATATTGGTTCAAATCCAAGTTTTTTATAGGTCGGGTGGAACGGTCTGCAGTCATTATTTAGATTACTTGCACGGGCCGTAGGACCTACCGCATGTGATTCTATTGCCTCTTCACGGGTAAATGTGCCCACATCCTTACTCCGAAGGGCGATCATTGACCCTCCTTCAAACATATGCACAAACCGGGTGAGTTCAGAATCAATGTGATCAAGCATGGTGCGAAGAGACTGTTCTTTTTCAGGGGTGAGGTCAAACCGCACACCTCCCGGGATGATGTATGAACAGGTAACCCGTGCTCCGGTGATAAGTTCAAGAGCATCCATGGCTGTTTCCCGTAAATTGAGAAGATACATGGCGAGTGTTTCATGCTCGATGGTATAGCAGTATGAATAATTCGCTAAGAGATGACTCTGAATCCTGTCCAGCTCATTTAAAATGGCCCGAAGATATGCTGCCCGGTCAGGGACAGGGATATCACTGATTCGTTCCATCCCTTCAATATAGACATAATTATGGATGACAGAGCAAATGCCGCATACCCGTTCTGCAAGAAACATCACTTCCTGCCAGGGCCTGCCGACCATGATTCGTTCAATTCCTTTCTTTACATATCCAAGCTCAAGTTCTGCACTAATTACATATTCGCCGCGCGTTTCGCATTTTATCCGGCAAGGCTCCTTAAAGACCGGATGCACCGGCCCTATCGGAAGGGATACATCAACAGTCTTCTTCATTCCTCTCTCCTCTCATAATCTTTGAATACAACGGGCGCAAGCGACAGCACTGCTTCCAGTATTTCTGTCGGCCGGGGAGGGCATCCCGGGACTTCTGCTGCGATGGGGATGTGTTTTCGCACCGGCGGGTCAATGTAGGTCCCTTCGCGGTTAAAGACACATCCGGATATCGGACAGTTGCCAATGGCAATGGCAGCTTTTGGTTCGGGTATTTTATCCCAGACCATCTTCAGTTTGTCTTCCCATTGTGGTGAGAAACCCCCGGTAATTAAAAGAATATCCGCTTCCCTTGGGTTATTATGGACATAAATTCCATATTGTTCGATATCATATCGGGGTGCAAGACATGCAAGAATTTCGATATCGCACCCATTACACGAACCAACATTTACATAACATACATGAATGGAACGTGAACGAACCGCATTTTTCAGGTCCTGTACTGTTTTCATGAAGAGAGTACCTCTCGTATCATTGTCATTCCTTCATCTATTGCCTGACTTTTATCGAATCCGGCTGAGATTTTGTCGTTTGTTTGCTGAATGATGCTGTTCATCTCTTCTGTTGTGATAAGAGGGATCTGCCGGGTAATAAGCGATACACCAAATGCCGATTCTATGGATTCATCTCTTCCGGGCTCTTCTTTCTCCCATACCTCAAACCGTGCCGGAAGGTTTTCCAAGAGGGACATGTCAAAGAGGTCGATCATTTTTTTCCGGAGAATCTGGCGGCGGATTCCGTATTTTTTACACAGGACAGCAATGGTCACTTCATGGAGAGGGCTTGAAAGGATGATAAGTTTCATCTCCCGCAGATCATTTTCGTAGAGAAAAGTGACCATTTCAGACAATCCCCCCTGCAACAAGAATCGCATACAGTCCAAACAGTCCGACACATATCCAGAGGATACCCATCTCCGCCTCTTTCAGGCGCTCTTCATCTGTTATCCAGGCAATAACGGTCAGAATGATTAACACCACTCCGATAAGGAGTGCCTGAAGATATACCTCCGGGTGGAGAAGCACCTGCCACACGGCAATGAGGAGGTAGGCAACGAGGCCAGCGGAGAGTATTGTTCGTATCTTTGTCATGCGATCAGCCCCAGAATGGCCATCCAGGCCACAAGAATGACAATCATTACTAATTGCACCGTCACACTGTCATACGGACTGAGCATCGGTGTTACCGCACAGACAAATGACAGTGATATCAGGATAATGAGCATCGCAATAACGAGCATTACCGGGGAAACAGCTCCCCAGAAGAGCAATACAAATGTCATTAAGAGGACGAAGGTCCGTATGGCATCAGATATTTCAAGGCCTGCACGCCATGCTCCAAAATGCTCGGTACGATAGCCGCTCACAAGCTCTTTTGCTTCAATAATGGAGAAGGGTCCATAATGCATCTTTGAAAGAATGATAATATACATCGCAATTGCTGCGGGAAGAATACTGATGAGGAGAGGGCCGTTATCAGCCTGATACTGGATAATATCTGAGACCATCAGGGATCCGGTGAAAAAATAGATGCCTGCGACCACCGCAAAAAGGGGGAGTTCAGCCGAGGCTGATATAACAGAACGAATACCACCAAATTTTGTATAGGGGGACCCGGGCGATAACCCCGTTCCGTGTTCTACCAATTTTTGCAGCATGTATATGGCAAACAGCATCAGCAGGCTGCCGCCAAGGAGGAGGATGTACAACGCTCCGACCCATATAGCAATAGCAATAAAAACGATGCCAATATAAAGAATTTTACTGGCAGAACGGGGGATCCACGTCTCTTTAAAGGAAAACTTCAGGGTATGAAGAAATTCCTGCCAGATGGGAGGGCCGGGCCGGCCCTGTATCCGTGCAATTACTTTTCGATGTATCCCCATGAACAAAAGCCCGAGAAACGGTGCTGCTATCAGATAACCTATCATATGTATCAGTACCCCATAAACGGATAGTCTTCTTCTCCAGCCCGGTATTTCCAGAGATGTATTATTCCCAGAACGAATGCCGGCAGTGAAATAACACAGATTACTGCCTGCTCTATATCTGACATAATACCGACAAACGGTCCGATTCCTCCAATAACGAGCCCTATCAGCGCGAAAACGGTTATTATCTGAATAATTTTTCCATTCATGGTATATCACACGGTAAGGATTATCTCCACTACCCTCAGAAACATCAGAAGGGAACTCACATGAATCATGAGAACGTACGGTGCGCCCGGTGCACGGGTCAGTTCTGCCTTTGCTACATAAAACGGAGCCATCCCTTCTCCCATTACTCCAACCAGAAGCAGGGCTTTTGCAATCCAGGGCATTGCGGGTGCAATTGCGGAGAGTTCCCAGATTGAAAGAGTCCCATTCGCAGCAAGCGTGATGGCTGCCCCGCCAAACAGGGGAACCGTTGCAAGCATCGCGATGATGCCATAGTTAAAGGCCGTATGCAGGACTTGTCCGTTTTTCACCGATGCCACAATGCCGATAATACAGATGGCTACCATACTGACAAAGAGGGTGAAATTGAATATGTCTCCGCTGGTGACAGCACCCATCGTGGCAATACCACAGGCAATTGCCATAAACCGCCTGAAATGAAGATCTTTTCCCGTCACTTCCTTTGCATATATTGCATCGGTGCCAAAGGCAACATCCATCGATTTTTCCGGTTTGGAAAAGATGCAGATGAGGGTAAATATCAGGGCAAATAAGAACAGTGCTCCTGTGTAGGGTGTGAAGTAATCGACAATGTCTCCGAACGGCAGGACAAATAATTCCTGTCCCCCGACACCGGATGACGATAGTTCAAACATCTTTCTCACCACGCATTGTTCCGATAAGTGACATCTTGGCGGTCACTTTGGCAAGGATTGCTCCACCTGCAAGCATAACTGCAAAGAACCAGTATTCGGGAAAGACCATAAAGATAAAGAAAGCGACAATCCAGAGTGCCCATGCATATCCGGATATGGTTTCAATAAGGCCAAAGCGTTCGGCATTTTTCTTTCCCAAGAAATAAAAGATCATTCCGGTGCCGGCAACCGCACCTCCGGTAAATCCGGAGAGCACAATGCCGTATCCGACGAGGATGACCGCGATAATGGTTGGAGCGGTATCAAGGACTTCAATCCTGAATGGTTCTTTTACCGGTTGGTTCAGGCGTTCACGGATGAGGTATACCTCAGAGACTGCCATCAGTTCAGAGATGCCAACGACAAGGCCCGGGATGATGAGTGCTTCTGCAAGGTCGGTTGCGATGAGTGCAATGACAACAAGTACTGAAATTTCTCCCAGATCAGCAATGATTAATCTGTGGATGTCATTTTTCTCCCGGAATGCTGCGACAAAGGTGATGATAACAGCAATTAAGGCAACAATGAGGCCGATGGTGTATTCATCCATCATTCTTCCTCCCTCCGGTACAAAAATGAGGCGATGGCAAAGGCAGTAAAGAGAATGCTCGTCTCTACGATGGTATCCATTCCACGGGTGTTGTAGAGAATTTCATCGATAATACCGCCAGGGTGTGACACGATGGTTGTACCAAGATAGTTGTTTGAGACGGCCATAAGAGCAGAGAGTGGGGTAAGGTACGCGGTCACATATCCCAGATAGGGAGAATTCTGCGGGTATTGTGCCATTACTTCGGTTGTGCCGAACGGAACTCCTCCCCGATCGTAGGGATTCAGGGATGAAGACGTGTTAATATGTTTGGGATAGAGTTGCGTGTCTTCGTATCCGATGGGCACAGCGATGATACTGATCAGGGAAAGAGCGACTATGGCAATGACGATAACAGAATAAATGGCAATCAGATTGTCGATATCCGCCATGTATCGGGAGAGCTTCTTAATCACAGGGCTCACCCCGTTCAATGACCCGTATCAGGACAATGGTGGCAATCGCGGTTACGGCAACAAACGTAAGGAGAGCGATGGTCTCATTGTAGGCAAGCATGACAAGCATCAGGCCGGTCCCTGCTATTTCTACATGAATCAGACGGGAGATATAATCTCTTTCACGTGGGAATGCGGATGCCGCGAATCCTGCTAAAAGAATAATAAACCCAAGGATCAGTTCAGGAGTCATCGGTGTTCCTCCCTGTCGCCTGAAGAATGAATATCGTCGTTAAGGGCATAATGATTGCCACAAGAATGGCCACATCGAGATAGCCCTTGATTGCAATGAGAGGAATCACCCCGCCCATCATGACGGCAAGCCCAATCAGTTTGTCAAATGGGCTCTTTTTGAAGTAGACGGAGATTACTCCCAGTATTGCAATCAGGCTCAGGATGAGCATATAAAATTCATTCATGCGTTTTTCCTCCTGCATAGGTGCTTGCAATCGCATTTGCTTCCAGGGTTGAACCGACAAAATAGGCGATGCCTGCAAAAAGAACCATAATATCCGGAATGGAGAGCACGATGAGCCCGGTTATGGCAAAATTCATGACATTCAGAAAGACCAGTTTTTTGAGGGTTTCTTTTTCTGTCACTACCCGGATGACTGCATAGAGTGCAACAATTCCGCATATATAGGAGGGAATCATGGCTGCATCGTATATCATGCCCGTATCCTCCAGAGTTTCGTAAGAAGATGGCTTGCATACGGATGGGATAAACCCTGAATGGAAAGGATTGCGATGACCATGCCTGCGATAAATGCATCGGCTGGTATACCGATGAGGCCCGCCCCTGCTACCATAAATGTGGCACAGAGTGCACCGGTTGTGCCTGCATAGCCGGGGTCATGACAGATTCTGTTTCCGATGTATACGAGGACAGCAGTAGTGAGTCCGCCGGGAATACCGGCAACGAACACTCCGCAGGCCGCAAGGAGCGTTCCTGCAGAAGCATCAGGTGAACAGACGATATTTCCCATCATATATCCACCATTGAGTGAGCCTTTGTCAGCTGCAATGGTGGTGCCAATGGCGGTTGCACCGCTCACGCCTCCTTTTTCCGGAAGTTTGAATATAATATCAATGATAATAAAAAGAATCCAGCAGAGAAGTGCTGCAACGATTATGTTTAGGACCACACCGGGCATTTATTAACTCCGAATAATAACAGATACTCTTTCATATGTTTAACATTTCCCATTGTCACAGTAAAAATCACCGTTTTATCTTAATTTGGTGATTTGAACGAAATATCTGTATGATAACAAAGAATACAACATATTTGTTTCATAAATGATTCAATAGCAGATAGTGTCAGTATGTATATAGCTATTTAAGATGATTTTATTATGACCATTTAGGGTGATTTTAGACATGATGAAAAGCGCATTTGCGGACCATGACAAACTCGCACTCCTGATAATAGGAATTGTGCTGTTTCTTACGCTGTACGCTTTCGGTTCTCTCCTTGGCATTGTCATCCTTGCAATATCTCTTGCCATTGTTGTGATGCCACTGAAGACATGGCTTGCACGGTTCATGAATGTACAGGTAGCATCGTTTGCGGTCACGTTTATCGTCGGATGCCTCGCTATCGGTTCGCTGGTATTCAGTGCTGCCATTATATATCAAAATGCAGATTACCTGACGCAGATTATCACCCGGATTTATACTGCTCTTATTGGTATGCAGCTGATTTCACCGGGGGCCGCAACGACACCTCCTGTTGATGTAGCGGGAATACTGAATTCCCAAATGGGTACCATTCAGTCGGGTTTCTTCTCGGTATTGGCCGGTTTTACCTCAGCAATATTTAATATCATTATCTTCTTCCTGGCGCTCTTTATTTTCCTGTTATTTGGGGAGAACATCTGGCGGGATCTAATTGCCGGTGTTCCTGACACCCTGAAAACCTTTATCAGTCATATCGAGGAAATAAGCTCAAACACCCTGTATTCAATATATATTGTTCACATCTCAACATCGGTGATTACTTTCCTTCTGGCAATCCCGTTCTTTTATGTGCTGGGATACGGGCACATTGTCTTCTGGTCACTGATTGTGGCATTGTTCCAGCTGATACCAATCGTTGGCCCGACGCTGATTATGATCTTCCTGGGCATTTACGCGATTGCCATAGGGGATTACCGGGCGGCCGCCCTGCTTGCAATCATCGGGTATCCGGTCGTCTGTGCGGTTCCGGACTTGCTCTTCCGGCCAATCATGATGGGGAAGCGGACAGCGATTCACCCCGCAATTATGTGGGTCGGATTCTTCGGCGGATTGTGGATTATGGGGATTGTCGGGTTTGTGATTGGGCCTTTGGTCCTGGCACTGCTTGTAGCAAGCGGGCGTGAGCTGATTGTGATCCTGAAGCGGGCAAAAGCGAACGGGTGGCTGGAGAAGCCCCCCGTTTGAGAATATCTGAATTCAGTATTTTTCTCATTTTTAGCTCGTCCTCATTACGATCAGAATAACTCAAAACAGACCGTTACACTGAGAACAGGCGTCAGCGGCCGGGACGACCAAAAACTAAATACCATCCTAAAATTAAAATGCCATATGGAAATCAATCCTGTTTTTAAGATTTTTGAATCGTTACCCAGTCTGGGGCCGGGGGATGATGAGCACACGGAAAAGGCATTTTCAATCATTACAGAACCGCGAAAAGGAGGTGGTGAGATCCTTGATGTTGGCTGCGGGAGGGGCGTACAGACGATGGCCCTTGCCCGCCTGTGCCCGTCCTGCAGGATAATAGCGACAGATATACACCAGCCTTTCCTCGATGCGGTGGATGAAAAAATTGCAGCCGAAGGTTTTTCCGGGAGAATCAAAACGGTCCGTGCATCCATGGACGCACTTCCCTTTGGAGAGGAGTCTTTCGATATTATTTGGGCTGCAGGATGTTCATTCATTATGGGCTTTGAAAATGCGGTGAGGTACTGGAAAAAATTCCTGAAACCGGGCGGATATATGATGATATCTGATGTATTCTGGTTCACGGAAAGCCCATCGGCTGAGGCAGCGGAGTTCTACGCCGAAATACATCCCGAAATGATGATCGAAGATAAAGGATTTGAGATCATCCGGAATGCCGGATTTGAGCTGGTTGGATCCTTCAGACTCCCTTCACGAGTATGGGTAGAGACCTTCTACGGTAAAATAAAGGGGACGTTAGGAGGACTCGAAGAGGAATATGCAGATGATGAGGGCGCTCTGATGATAATTAATGGGTTGAAAAGGCAGACCGAAATCTTTGAGAAATATTCGGATGAGTTTGGGAATACCTATTTTGTAATGAGAAAACCATTGTGAAGAATATGAGATGAAAGCACTTCTCATTTTTTTTACGTTTCATTTTCACGTTTCATAAACATACAATACGCCACTATTTTTCCAATTCTTCAAATCCGGCCTTTCTTTGCCCATTGATTTTCCAGGCGTTTACGAGATGATTCAAAATTTTTATGGTTTCTGTTCTTATCAAGTTGTTATCAGGAGGACTGGGAAGGTATCAGAAAAGTGTTGAGGCCTATAACTGAAATTTCCGCATTAAGAACGCCTGTTTGAACTTTTAATGATGGGGAAGAGGACGTCGATTCACCCTGCGATTATGTGGGTCGGGTTCTTCGGCGGATTGTGGATCATGGGGATTGTCGGGTTTGTGATTGGGCCTCTGGTCCTGGCACTGCTTGTAGCAAGCGGGCGTGAGCTGATTGTGATTATGATTATGAAGTGGGCAAAAGAGAATGGGTGGCTGGAGAAGGCTGCGTGAAAATTCCGCCTGAGAACGTTACATGCGTCCCCTGCGTATACTATCACTTCATCCTGAAGAGAAGGGAGAATAATAATCCAAATACGCTTTTTTTCTCGATTGTCTCACCAAAGATACAAGGAATTATACCTTTTTAGTGACAACATAAGACCTGTAAATACTGTATTGTATTCGGTGCGGTATTTGTATTGTATTTGCGAGGGTTGCCGAGTTGGTCAAAGGCGCTGGGTTTAGGGCCCAGTCTCGCAGGAGTCCGCGGGTTCGAATCCCTCCCCTCGCATCTGATTTTTGGGTAATAGTTATCTTGTAATTTTTGCAACTTTTATTTTCGAGGAACCGTGAGAATATATTTATAGTCCATTTTTTAGAGACATTAGTAATGTCACACCGAGACAAAATAATAAAATATATTCGCAATGGTTATTCTGTTATAAAAATATTTGATAAAATATCTGATATTAATGTAAAGGGCGGCGGAGATTTTTACGCTGTTTTTCCAATAGACAAAGAAATCATTGAATCTCCAAAAAACCGAAATAAGTCTTTGATTTTTTTTGGAAAGGGTGGTGAAAATAAAGTTATCGTTACAAGTGATAAAAAAACAATTGAGATCGCCAGAAGAAAACAAGAGGATCAAAATACAAGAGTTGGAACACAAATTCATATTGATTGTAATATTATTGGAACAGATAGTTGCAATATTAAAACGTTCGATTATGACAAATTAAATGATTTAGCTGATATATAGTCAGGAACCTAACTATTATTAATTATTTTCCTCCTCAATAAACTTCATTACCCACCTGTTTGCATATCCCAAACTTGATGCAAACTCTAAGAATTTTTGTTCTATTAAACATCTCAGATAAGTCAGATCTTTAATGAATTCTCTTGAGATAATTCTCTTGATACTTTTCCAAATGAATTCAATTGGATTTAGATCAGGAGAATATGGTGGCAGGAAAATAAGTTCTAATCCAATTTCATCTGCAGTTTCAATAGTAAGTTTCGCCCGATGAGATTTGAAATTATCAAGAATAAGAACAATTTGTTTACCAGGATTTGACTCCTGAATCTTATGTAAAAATTCACAAACATCTTCTTTTTTTGAATGCTCTTTAAAATCAATCACAGGATTGCCGTTAATTGGATAAAAACCGAATGTATTTGCCTTCATTCGAGTTGTGTTTTTTATTATAGTTGGTTTTGAAAAAGACCAAAGTCTTTGAGTATTTGCTGTTGTTTGAGGAGAGAATTCATCAAAAAAACCAATTACTGAATCTTTATCGATCTCGCCCAAGTTTTTTTAAAACCTCTTCGGCATTCGTTGGCTTTCTAAAATCATGAGGGTATGGTTTCGCATATTTCATTCCACATTTTTTCAAGATCATTCGGATCTGTTTTAAGGAGTATTCAACTTTAAATTCATCAAAAATTAAATTCCTAACTTCATTTGTAGTCCAATTATCTTGCTCCCTAAGCCTCTTTTCCAATTGTTCTTTTTGGCAATCTGAAAGTTTTGAAGGTTTGCCACCAGCATATTTCGGAATTAAACCTTCGTAACCAAACTCATTCCATCTTCTTTGCCAGATATAGGCCGTATTGTGTGAAACACAAACTAATTGAGCTGCTTCTTCCACGCCATGCCCTTCATATCGATACGTTATAAAATATAATCTTTTCAAGACCTTTGTATCTTTTTCCAGGGATTTGATTCGAAGATTGATGCCTTCAGGTGTTAGATGTCTTTCAATAGGGATCTGCTCTGACCTAGACATAGTTTATACTTAACATGATAATTAATAAAAGTATTGTGCGAGACTATAATTCATGGTTGTACGGACTATATCGTTGAAAAATCAGGGGAATTCTCATTAAAAATTAAAATAAATTTTGATACAATTGATGAAAATGAAATTGATGCAATTATTGACCAAATCTTAAAATTCCTTGACATTTTGGCAATCTCAATTAATGTTGGCATAAAATTAGACGATTTATTAATTATGTCGAGACTTAAAGGCAATTCATCTTTTGGAATGAGTAATATTATACATAAAAGATTGACAATTCCTAATGAGGTTGAAATATCTCAAATTTTAATGCTTGTGAAAAATACAAAGGATGAACGACTATACTCGGCTGCACATGGATTAAATTCATCCTATGTTGAGCAATTTTTACCGAGTCGCGTATCATTCTTATGGGCAACTATCGAGACAATTTTTAGAGGAAATGCAGAGCCATTGTTTAGTAGATCAGAGCGGAAACTTATAAATGCAGCAATAAAGGATTTGGATTGCTTTAAGCCTGAAGATGAATGGAGACTTTCAAAGTTCAAAGAATTTGTCGCAAACCCCGATCGACTTCCTTTAAATAATCGGAATAAACGTATTTCAGAAAATATATGTCATCAATTAGGTTGGGATTATGATACTACATATAGAAAAATTCGTGAAATATCTACATTAAGAGGGCAGAATCTTCATAATTTATCGTCAAATTGGGAAGGACTCAGGGATTCTGAGATTTTTTTACAAAATATTTTGAAACAGTATATTGTTAAAAAATTAGAAGATATGCAAATTGAGATTAAATTTTACCCATAATTATCTAAATAACCTATTGATTATTTAGAATCTTTTTCTTCATCCTCCACAGCGTTCCCCGATTAATTCCCCTTCTCTCCCCCTCCTTATAAGACATATTCAGAATTTCCTCCCTAACCTCCCTGTCAATGCCGACTTAAAAATCCACAAGTGTGCCGGTTTAAAAATACACAAAAACCAAACCTCGATTGATCACCTCAGAGGTTTGGCAAATGTTGAACATGGAGGAGTTTTTTATGATTTGGGACATTGCCCACGACGTGGAACTGGAAAGAGGCTGGAAAAACGTAAGCGAAATCTCCAGGATAAACGGTTTTGACAGAAGAACAGTAAAAAAATATCTGGAGCCAGAAAGCATCCCAGGAACTAATCAAAGGAGAAAACGGAAAAGCAAGCTTGATCCGTACAAAGATTACATACTCAAAAGACTCGGTGAATATCCCAAAATATCTGCCAAACGCCTTTTACGGGAAATTCGTAAGGATGGTTATGAAGGTGGCTACACTATTCTCAAAGATTACCTGACTTCGGTACGACCGGTAAAGCAACCCCTTGCCGTATACCGATACGAAACCAAACCCGGCCGTCAGGCGCAGGTGGACTGGGGAGAATGTGGAGAGGCCTTCCTTGATGGAGAAAATCGGAAATTGTACTGCTTCTCAATGATTCTCGGATACTCAAGAATGCGGTATGCCGAATACACACTTTCACAGGATGTGTATACGCTCATTCGTTGCCACATCAACGCATTCCAGTATTTCGGCGGGGTACCTGAAGAAATCCTGTATGACAATATGAAGACGGTCATCATCAAAAAGTCATTCAGATCCAAAGATTCCAAATGGAATCAAATATTTTCAGATTTCAGCAGGCATTATGGCTTCATATTGCGAACATGCAAGCCATATACGCCAAAGACAAAGGGCAAAATCGAAAATACCATCGGATACATCAAACGTGATTTCTTTGAAGGCACCCCGTTTATTTCATTCAATGATATCAGCATAAAACTATTGCAATGGCTCAAAAGAGTGAATTCCGAGATTCATGGAACGACCAAAGAAATTCCGGAAATACGTCTTGAAAAAGAAAACCTTCGGGATGTCAAGGGTAATCACTCCGTTCCAGGTCTTACATCGGGAAACCAGAAAAGTAGCCCCTGATTCGTATCTCTCCTATCTTGGAAACCGCTATTCTGTGCCCTATGCATATGCCAACAGAACCGTGACTTTGAACATTCAGGATGGTTCATTCACCGTCCTTTGCAATGGAACTGAAATCTGCATGCATGAGACCCTTGCAGGCAGTGGCAATACGAGGAGAGTGAAAGAGCATTTCAAAGGTCTCCTCTCTGAAACAATGAAGCAGAATACTACTAGAATTTCACAGAAAGGCTCTGTTTTGCATTTTGGAGAATCTGAAGTCCAACAGCGTTCCATTGACTTTTATGAACAGTTTTCCGGAGGTGAAACCGTATGAGTGTTCTGCTTTACGAACGACTTCACCAGAATCTGACCGTTCTGGGACTGACAACCATTAATGATATTCTGGATAATTATTTGGAATTTGCCGGAAATGAAGAGAAGTCCACGCTCGAAATTCTGGATTATCTCATGGAGGAAGAAAGGAAATCAAGGGATAACCGGAGGACTGAACGGAATCTCAGACTGTCAGGTCTGCCGTTTCGGAAGACGGTTGATGACTTTACCTTCGAATTTCAGCCATCCATTGACATGTCAATGATAAAGGATCTTCTCACGCTCAAATTTGTTCATAACGCAGAAAATGTGGTGTTTCTCGGTCCTCCCGGGGTGGGAAAGACACATCTTGCTGTTGCCCTGGGAATGGCGTCTATTCATGCAGGAATGCAGGTGTATTTCATCAATGCATCCACCCTGATTGAAAAACTGCTCAACGCATACAATCAGGGCAAATTACAGAGGTATCTGAATTATCTCTCAAAATACCAATTGTTAATCATTGATGAGATTGGTTATCTTCCATTTGATTCCGATGCTGCGTACTGTTTCTTTCAGCTGATTTGCACGAGGTATGAAAAACAGTCCATTGTCTTCACCTCAAACAAGTCATACAGCCAGTGGGGCGAGATATTCCTGGACACTGTCATTGCTTCGGCAATTCTTGACAGAGTTCTGCACCACTGCACGACGGTGAATATCAGAGGCGACAGCTACCGTATGAAAGAACGTCAGAAGACCGGGAGGGTTCCGCCGGTTAGTGGTGAACTCATAGGAAAGTTGAAGTAAAATTGTGGAAAAATATTCCGGCATACTTGGGGAAAATTAACTCGGCGTTGACACTCCCGCTCATTCACAAACACCTGTGACCTCTTCACATCAAGAGCCTGTCCATCAACAGTATTGGCTTCCTTCCCGGTATTCACCATCTTGAATCTCTTACGGACATGTGACATGTTTACCGTGAGCCGGGACATGGCATAGAAATTCATAATTATTGACCAATCTCTCTGTTGTCTAAAATATGTAAAATATTGAGTCAAATGTGATATAAATCTTCAAACAAACCGCACTCTTGTGTTCGGCCCTTTAGCTCTTTATAAAATTCAATACATAATTTTCACAAAATAAGATTCGATAAGGACATATAATGAAAGAAATAACCCTATGCTTGTATCGAAATGGACTATCATAGAATTAAAAATCTCAAAGAAAGCGATCCAACAATACGATTATTCAATGCTGATAATAGTCCACTTATCATTAGTTTTCTTTTCCAAGCATTTAAACAGAATAATAAAATCACGATACCTAATGATGAGCTCGTTTCCAATCTTACAGACACCATTTATTCCATCCGAAATACTTACGGAGAGGAATTATATCCAGATTCTGCTCAAAACTACCTTGATAATTGGGCAAATGAGGCATACTTAAGAAAATATTATCCCCCCGATAATGATGAACCTTGTTTTGAACTTACTCCATCGACTGAAAAAGCCTTAGAATGGATAAAGGAGCTAGAGAATCGGGAGTTTGTAGGCACCGAATCTCGACTAATCAAAATTATTGAGATGCTGAAGGAAATTGCTTATAGAAATTCAGATAATCCAACAATACGATTAGAAGAATTGGAAAGGAAAAAAAGTGAGATTGACGAAGAAATCAATAAAATTAATTCAGGAATACTTGAGAAATTAAGTGATACACAGATAAAAGAACGATATTTCGATATTTACGATACCTCGAATAAATTACTCTCAGATTTTAAGCAGATTGAATATAATTTTCGCCAACTTGATCAAGATGTCAGAAAAAAGCAGATTACCAGTGAAGTTCAAAAAGGAGAACTCTTAAATGATATTTTTACGAGCCATGACATTCTTTCGGAGTCCGATCAAGGGAAAAGTTTCCGAGCTTTTTGGGATTTGTTGCTGTCCCAAAACAAACAGGATGAATTAGACGAATTGATCGAATTAATTGTTCATCTGCCACAAATTCAGGATATTAAAAGGGATGACACTCTTGATGGATTGAAAGATCATCTTATTGAAGCAGGGTATAGGATCAATACCACGAATCACATATTAGTTGAGCAATTGCGAAAATACCTTGATGATAGGATTTATTTGGATAATAAACGGATTATTGAGATAATTCGGGACATTAAATCAATTGCAGTTGAAATAAAAAACAATCCCCCAAGCAATAAAGATATTATTACAATTCCTGATCGCCCCCAAATTGAGATGATTATGGAACGTCCATTATGGGATGTATCTATCAGTCAGGAGTTGAGAAAAATCGACCTTGAAGAAGGTAACTCGACATTGGTTGATACTCAACAATTGTATTCTCAATTTGATATCAATCAGGAAGAACTTAGGTCGAGAATTGATGAATTATTATCGATCACCTCTCAATTTACATTGAAAACACTCATTGAAAAATATCCTGTCGAACGAGGACTCGCAGAGATTCTTATCTACGTTGATATCGCATTAAAAAATGAGAAAGCATTCGTTAACGAAGATATTTCTGAAACGATGGTCGTGTGGAACAAAATTTCGAATAGATATTTCGAAATTCAGCTTCCTCAAATTATCATTTGTAGGTGAGATTGGTATGGATAACGAGACTTTACCCTATGCTCTAGCTGTAATAAAATTATTGAAAGGTGTTGTATACAGTGACGATAAGACAATTTGGAATTGTCTCATTCAATACCAACGGGATATTAAACAACATTTTTCGGGAATAGGAATTGAAGTATTTGTCCAGGAAAGCGAAGGATTTGCTTACTTAAAACAAAAAGACAGTGATCCAAGTCAGGAAGAATACCTCCCCCATATTATTGAAAGAAGGCAACTCAGTTATCCGGTTACCCTACTTTCTGTCCTGCTATTCGAAAAATTAATTGAATTCGATATGAAGGGTGGAGATTCTACAAGATTAATCATTGATCGTGAGGAGATCAAAGACTCTGTACAAATATTTCTTCCGGAAGGTTCAAACGAGGCTAAATTGACTGAAAAAGTCGACACACACATCAAAAAACTTGTAGAAATAGGTTTTTTGAAAGAACTGAGTACTGATTCGAATAAGTTTGAAGTCAGAAGAATTCTGAAAGCAAAAATATCTGCGGATGGACTTCAGGAGATTAAAGCAAAGTTGGGGGAACATGCAAAACTCCTTAATTGATTTTTCAGACGATGATCTCCAGAAAGGATTTCGGTTACATCGTTTAGAAGTCTATAATTGGGGAACTTTTAATCAGAAAGTGTGGAAGGTTGAACCATGTGGCTTCAATTCGTTATTGACCGGTGATATTGGATCGGGGAAATCCACTTTGGTTGATGCAATTATTACCCTCTTAGTTCCTCCGAATAAGATCATTTACAATAAAGCAGCTGGCGCTGGAAGTAAAGAACGAACCATTGGCTCTTATGTAATGGGCGAATATAAAAATCAGAGGAGTGAGTTCAGTAATAATTCCAGTCCGGTTTATTTAAGAAATGAGAATGAATATTCTGTCCTTCTTGCTCGGTTCTACAATAAAGGATTTGAATCAGGATACACGTTAGCTCAGGTTTTTTGGATACGAAAAGGAATTCCAAAGAAATTTTTTGTCATCTCAAAACAGGATTTAAGTATCAAAGAGCATTTTAAAATAAATAATGATGAGAGAGATATCTTTTCTCTGAAAAAACGATTAAAAACTCTCGATCAAACCGAAGTCTATGATTATTTTAAGGATTATAGTTCAAAATTTCGCTCCCATTTTGGTATTAAATCTGAAAAAGTGATGGAGTTATTTTATCAGACAGTCTCGATGAAATCAGTGGGTAAATTAACTGAATTCATGCGAAATCATATGCTGGAAAAAATGGACGTAAATGATGAGATTGAGGGAATAAAAAATAACTATAATAATCTCACACAATCTCACGAAGCAGTTCAAAGAGCAAAACGACAATTGGAGCAACTAACTCCTTTAGATGACGCAATTGAGGCATATCAAACCATTGTTGAAAAAAATATGGAATTAAAAAAATCAATTGACTATTTACCTGTTTTTTTTGCAGATAAAAAAGCCAGAATTCTTGAGAGAGAGATTCAATCCCATATTTCAAATAAAGAACGAACAGAACATGATATTACAAAAATCACTCTCGATTTAGATACGTTACGCAAGCAAGAGAAAGATGTTTTAATCTCGATCGATCGGAATACAGAAGGACAACGGATAAATCAGCTGGATCGTGAAATCGCTGCTCTGGAAAAGATAAAATATACTAAACAAAAACAGAATAAAAAATATTCAAATTTATGTGTCGAATTAGATTTTTTCAACGATCCTGATGAAAACCAGTTTCAACAAACATTAAACCAAGCAGACGAATTACGATCTTCAACGCTAACTGATCTTACGGCTCTTGTCACGCAAAGAGATAATGTTATAGAAGTATATCGAAAATTGCAAGATTTATACAATAACGATAAGAATGAACTGGATTCCCTGACGAGAAGAAAGACAAAAATTCCAGAAAAAAACATACAAATTCGTGAGTTAATTCTTACCCATTTAGGTTTCGAAGAGTCTGAATTGCCTTTTATTGGAGAATTACTTCAGATAAAACCTGAAGAAAAACGTTGGGAGGGTGCTATCGAACGTGTTCTTCACAGTTTTGGATTGAGCATTCTTGTGGCTGAAAGGTATTACAAAGAAGTCAGCTCTTTTGTTGATAAAACCAATTTAAAGGGGAGAATCGTTTACTTTAAAATTCCTGAAAATATCGTAATCGGAAAAAGAAAAGAGCCTGAAAAAACTTCCTTAATTCAAAAGATTGATATTAAAGCAGATTCGGAATTTTACGGTTGGATCGCGAACGAATTGTATGAGCGATTCAATTACATTTGTTGTGAGTCAATTGAACTATTTCGGAGAGAAGTAAAAGCGATTACAACAAATGGCCAAATTAAAGGGAGTCGGGGCCGCCATGAAAAAGATGACGGGAAAAACCTTCACGATCAACGATATTTTGTATTGGGTTGGAACAATCAAGAGAAGATAAAAATTATCAAAGAAGAGATTGTATCCCTTGAAAAACAGATCAGAGAAAACCAAGATAAACAAAAAGCAATCGAAAGGAATAAAAATTCTCTAGAAAATCGAAACACAAATCTTCATGATTTTCTTCAATTCCAGGATTATCAGGATATAAATTGGAAACAAATTGCTGAGGATATTGAAAAATGTCAGCATGAAATTGAGGAGTTGAAAAAATCTTCAGATCTTCTGAAAACATTAAAAACCAAATTGGAATCTATACAAAAACAGATTGAAATTTCAGATAAAGAAAAAAGCGAACTCAAGACCAAGGTTGGTGAAATCAATTCCAAAATATCCGTTTACAAGGAAGATTTAGACCAATGTAAACAATTGTTATCTGAATTTTCCCTCAATACTGAGAGCAATCAAGTTCTGATAATTAATAGCGTCCTTTCAGATGATAAATTTGATATAAAAAATATAGGCCATCGTCAGGAAAATGTGAAAAAAACACTTACCAAAACATTCGATGATAATGCGGATAAAGAGAGAAAAATCGGTTTCAAATTAATTTCAAAAATGCAAAAATTCAAACAGGAATATCCTGAAGAAACCGTTGAAATGGTAGCAACCATTGAGGCAATTCCTGAATATAGAAAATACTATGAAAAAATCAAAACAGAAGATCTTCCCCGATATGAAGAACGATTCAAAAAATTACTCAATGAAGGGACAATCAATGATATTGCATTATTCAAAAGTCGATTAGAGTCGAATGCCAAACAGATTGAGAAAAACATTAAAGCGATAAATGATTCCTTAAAAACGATTGAATACAATAGTGGCACTTATATTGAATTATTGTCTGAAAAAATTCAGGATATTGAGATTACTACTTTCAAAATTCAACTACGTGACTGCCTTCAGGGTGTATTTGGTGAAATAAATCCTTACAGCGAAAACAAATTCAACCAAGTGAAAATAATTTTAGACAGATTCAATAGTGGAAATTCAGTTGAGATTAACTGGACAAATAAGGTGACGGATGTAAGAAATTGGTATTCTTTTTCTGCTGTTGAAAAATATCTTTCCGATAATTCTGAAAAGGAATATTATAGTGATTCTTCAGGTAAATCTGGAGGTCAAAAGGAGAAATTGGCATACACAATATTAGCTTCTGCTCTTGCCTATCAGTTCGGCCCTGCAGGAGACAATCCAAAATCTAAATCATTCCGGTTTGTTATGATAGATGAAGCATTTGGCCGGGGATCTGACGAAAGTGCACGCTATGGTTTAGATTTATTTAAAACGTTAGATTTACAACTCCTGATAATTACACCGATGCAAAAAATCCATATTATTGAAAATTATATTAATTGTGTTCATCTCATCTCGAATGAAACTGGTAGTGATTCGATGTCGCGAGATATCTCTATTCAGGAATATCATAAGACAAGATTAAATCAATCCAATATCACTGTCGGCGAGTAAAAAATGATTCAACCAGAAGAAATAAAAAAAGAGGCTCTTCGCTGGTACAATGATTTTTTAATTGCGTCAATTCAAGAGCTTTCTTTTTTTCCAAAAGATATTCGCTTTGGAAAAATAAAAGCGTCCAATACCTTGAAAGACTTTTCAAAAATTCAGAAAGAAATTGAAAATTTACGTCAAAAATCAAAGGATACCGTTGGTTATGGATACCAAGTCGAATTCATAAAGAGAAATGACCAAAAAATCGGGGAGCAGTTTTTTCCTGGACGTATCTATTTTGAAACAAACAATGATTATTTGAAATTTATCCGAAAGGAAAAGGAATATGAAAAATTCATTAGAGTTACCAACAGAATCATTTCCGAAATCCCCGAATTGATGGTATGGATCATTAAATATCCTCAAAAAGTTATAGACAATTTTGAAAAAATGGATGATTTGTTAAAGGTATGCAAATTTTTCATCCACAATCCAAAATCGGATTTGTACATCAGAGAATTGCCATTGGATATATCAACAAAATTTATTGAAGAAAACAAAGCAACGGTCAGAATGCTTCTGGATATTCTCATTGAAGAGTATATCAATAAAGATGAAAATACTTTTGAAAAACGCTTCAATCTTAAATACGATGAACAATTAATTCGGATACGAATACTCGATGAGCAATTGTCCAAAAAATTGTTTTTTGGCATCAATGATCTCAGTATTCCCAACAGCCAATTTGTATCATTAAATATTCCCTGTAAGAAAGTGTTCGTCCTCGAAAATCTTACCAATTTTTCGAACATTTTTAATTTTCTTACATTACCTAATTTAGCAGACTCTATAGCAATTTTCGGAAAAGGTTTTCAGATTGGATTATTAAAAAATGCTCACTGGTTATCTGACAAACAAATAATTTATTGGGGTGATATTGATGCCCACGGTTTTCAAATTCTCTCCCAAATTAGGGGATATTTTCCCAAAACATGTTCCTGCATGATGGATTTTGAAACGTATAATGAGTTTTATGATCTTTCAATAACCGGAATTGATACAACAGTGACTGAACTCACTCATTTAACTCCAGATGAACATCAATTATTTACTCAACTTTTAGAGAAAAATGAGAGAAATCGTTTGGAACAGGAAAAGATTCCACATTCATATGCTGTGAAGAAAATTATTGGTGCTATGAGAGAACAGCATTAAAGAGTAATTTAATTCGAATCAATATTGGATAGAAGGACCGTCTTCAATTTTACAGAACTTTCGGCACATTATCATACTACCTAGATTCCCGCCTACTCATAACGAGGTGGGTGGCACCACCCCAAGATCATAATACAGCTGCTCTTGTTTGTCAAGTATCTCGCCCACCCGGAGTGATTTTCCCGGCTGTTCAAAACACTCAATGACATCCAGCTTATCCAACAGATCGGGCAACGTATAGTTCTTGAGAAGACCCTTCACCTGCATCTGTTTTTTGATGTAGGAGAGGTAGATCAGTGCCACAAACTGAACAAACAACTTCCCGTCAAGACTCTGCTCAGACGAAACCAGAGCACGACGCATGTTCAGGCGTTCCTTGAGATTTCCGAAGGCTTTTTCGACAACATCTTTGTTGCGGTAGAGTTCGAGAGCGGTAATCGCATCCATTTTTTCATTGGTGATCAGAGCAAAAAAGCCATAATAGCGCTTGGCTTTGCTGACACTCTCTTCCCTGATTGTGACGTGTGTCCCACGTTTCGGCGTTGACTTGACGATGAAGTACTGCTGATAGAGCTTTTCATGTTCAGGATCCCGTTTTCCTGATTCCAGTTCCTGTTTCAGTGCGATCAGCTGGCGATCAAAGCTTTTCTCATCTTCGGCTGCCTGGTCGATGTTATAATAATAGTGAATGTACAGGCGGCGTGATTCCTGGAGAGTATCCCCTTTGTACGGACGATTCTGTGTATAATCCCAGATGGTTCGAACGGTTTGGCAATACAGTTCGTGGTCTTCACGGTAATGTTCGAAGCTTCGAAACGTGTCGTAGATCGCATCCAGCTGTTTTCGGATAAAGACCAGAGACATCTTGGCAGACACAAGGAACTTCACATGATTCTGAAACAGGCTGTCAATATTGTCCTTACTATAAAATCCCCGGTCCATGACCAGCTTAACCCTCGAATAACCAAGAATGTCCAGGTCTTCAAGCAGATGGCGTAATGTCTTGGTGTCAGGAATATTGCCCGCGAGTTTTCTGTAGTAGAACGGGAGGTTGGACTCCTGCCCGAAGACGAGAGCCAGATTCAACTGGGGTAGTCGGTCGTGCTCTTTGTTGTGGCCATATTGTACTTGCCTGAGGGTTTCTGAGTAACTGGAGAGAGTTGTTGTGTCATACGCCCAGAATTCCTTTTCCACCCTTTTTTTCCCCTGCAGGATGAAGAACCGTTGTTTATTCTCCTCAGTGATGCTGGCGAACAGTTCGCTACTGCGTTGTGAGGTGATAGTGTCGCCATACGGATGCTTGTGCAAAATTCCCCACTTCTCAAAACGGTATAGCGGTGTGCTGTCTTCAAGGATCAGATAGTATGCAATGGATAAGATTTGTCTGTATGTGTCAGGAAAACACTGTTTCAGATCATTAGTGATCCCCAGTTTCTCACCGATAGCATCCAGCAGATAGGTAGCCCCATAAAAGGAGTGATGTACTCTCTCAGCTGCCTTTGATCCACGTTTCACAGGTTCTGTACCTTCTTGTTTCTTTCTGTTTCTTCCATCAGTGGGGACGATTTCTCCTGTTTCTTTATCCACCCGCCCGATCAGGGTGCGCCTGGCACGTGATTGTTTCTTTTCTTTGTCCCAGTATGATACAGAGCGATAGGCATAGGTGATCCCGGATCGTTTATCCGTTTGATAGACAATTGCGGCCATGTACGTTCACTACTCGTTATGCGTAATGTATGATACATAACGATGATAAAACTATCGCTTCGATACAAAAGAAGATTTTGAGATTTTAAGGATAATATGGCGTGAGATTTCCTAGCACGTTATGTGTTGCCGGGAATGCAGGATACAAGAATCAGCCGGAAACGATCAAAGGGAGAAAGGCCGTTTGGTGGTATGAAAACAGTATTTAGGTCAGGAACGGTAAACGTGACTGAGTTGGGTAGAGCAAGGGTGAAAAATATGTTCTCTGCATTTGGTATACCCTCTCCCAAATGAGGACAATCCAAAACCATAGGGCTGAGAGCGATAACTATCTGAAAAGGATTGAACCATCGTCTGAATTAAGGGATTCGTCAAAGGCAGAATGGGTATTCAGATTCGGTATTTCAAAAAA
>CAVXFW010000008.1:0-86359 GCA_963761105.1 uncultured Methanomicrobiaceae archaeon
GCCTAAAAAACAGTCATCCTGATTTCCTCTCATCATCAGGCGATGATATCTCCCTGTACCTTCCTTTTGGAACATGAATTTCAAACCTTGCACCCTCGCCGAACGTTCCTGTCTCTGTAATTGTAAGGCAGGTAATTGCCAGTATTTCCCTTGAAAGGAAGAGCCCGAATCCGGAGTTTTTGAAATACTCTCTCATAAAGATCTGCTCTTTTGCCTCGTCCGGAATCCCCATACCATCATCCTCACAGACAATTATAAGTTCATCCGGGGTCTCATCTGTAAAAAATGAGATCTCACTGATAGTTTCGCCATGTTTTATCGCATTATCAATCAGATTGAAGATTACTTTCCCAAAGAGCGGATCAGCAAATATCTCAGTATTTTTAATATCGTTTCGAAGGTTAAATTCGTCAAATCTGAAGCTTTCCTGAGTTGCTGTAACAATACTCCCCATATCAAACCATTGCGGAGCCTGCTCACCGAGATCCCTGTAATATCCGGTAAAGATGATCTGCTTTCTTATCGTCTCAATGGCTCGTAAAACTTTTTCAATATATTTTTCGGCTTTTGTATCCTCGGAAATTCCTTTGTCGAGCCGCAGTATCTCCATGTATCCTGCAGCAACAGTAATCTGATTGAGGATATCATGGCGGGTTATGCTTGAGAGCAGGTTGAGTTTCTTGTTTACCTCTTGTAAGGCATCTTCAGCCTTTTTCCGCTCGGTGATATCACGGGCGATGTTACAGGAATATTTGACTCCTTCATATGTGATTAAGTACGCAACTATCTCCACAGGATACGATGTACCGTCAGAATGTCTGTGTACGGTTTCAAAACCATGAAAACCTTCCTTCAACATTTCCGACCAGATTTCCTTCCACCGACTCTGTGTAATCTCAGGGTTGATATCAAAAATTGTTTTATTTATAGCTGAATCAGATTCGATAGCGAATGATTCGCGTGCCCGGAGATTTGCATATATCAGCTGACCTTCACTGTTGACATAATATATCTCATCCGGAGAGTGATCAAATGCGAACTGGGTTCTCTGAAGGAGGGATTCAGCCTGTTTTCTTAAGGTTATATCCACGCCTGAACTGAGAGTGCCGGTAATTATTCCTTCTTCGTCTCTTGTGATGCTGTTCTGCCACAGAAGTGTCCTTATATCTCCGTTTTTTGTCAGAACATCATATTCCAAAGATCTATAGGATTCAATATCTCCTGTCATTGTGATTGAAAACGCCCTGTGGGCCTCATCCCTTTTTTTTGCAGGGATAAAGTTGTCTATAAAATCCATGCCGACTATCTCGCTCTCTTTATACCCCAGTATCTCGCAGCCTTTTAGATTTATCAGCCTGACGATTCCTTTTACATCAAGAACAAGAAACATCACTCCGGCCACTTCAAGATACATTTCAAGTTTATCTTTCTCTTTTGTGGCTTCCTTCTTCTTTTCAGACAGTTCCCGGAATATTACTTCATGTGGACGCCTGATTCCTGATTCTACAAGGGCATAATAGATCAGTGCGAATGAGATAATCTTAAAAAGGTGCCCTATAAGATTTGAAAAGTCGTATACGCTGACATAGAAAGTAAATGCAAGTTCTGAAAGAATGGTAAAGAAGATGGATATGATGACTAAATTGAATATTCCTGGTTCAAAATACTCCTTACGCCTGTATAAAAGATATCCCGCTAAGACCAGCATCAGGCAGATGATGTATTCACTTGTTATCTTAAAGGTTGTAAGCCCCTGCCCATCTATGTAGCAGTCAGGGAAAATACCGGTAAATATTACGATCAACAGTGCAGAGAATATCGCAGTATACACTGCCAGTTCTTTGTATACATTAACACTTCGTGAGATTAGCAGTGCTGCTGCGATAAGAGTTGCCGCCTCAAGATACCTTCCGGCAATCCATAACTGTCCAGGAAGATTTGCATCAAATCCTGCAAAAATATTCATCCCCTTATAGGCCAGCGTATGCAGTAGATCAATTTCGCCGATAAACAGATATGCGATACCGATAAAAAGCAGGTATTTATTGTCGATATAATCCCGGCTGTTCCATGCGATTATGAATATTGCCGCTGCGATAACGATGCTGAAAAGTTCGGAAAATGTGTGGAAAAGGAGATAGCTGTACATTGAGGTGAGTGAGAAAATGACCAGTATTATACCAAGCACAAGCAAAAATATCGAGTCTTTTCTGTTAAACATGAAAAAGAACTGTTCTTCATCCCCCATACTGGTGGATTGACATCAGGGGATGATAAATATTATTAATGTAATTGCGCCGCATTATCCGGATAATTGATCTGAGAATTTGAGAAAAAGGGATCATAGTTTGAAAAGAGGATCCTAAAAAGAATAACAGATTTTCCTGATGTGTAAAGGCATTACAATTCTATCAGTAGGGCATCCAAAATAGAGTAATATTCTTATAATCATTATAAAAAAAATAATTGAATGCTCATGATTTCCAAATTGCTTTCTCTCTAATTGCATAAGAGAAAAATGTCAGAAATTATTATCGCTCATTGACTTTAATAGCCGCTTTTTAATCAGGTGCTTCAAACATAACAAATGTGTCATACTTTCCAGACGTCCACCAGATTCCCTGGTTTTAATGTTCGGATTCTACTGGATAACGGCGGTATTCGGGTTTTTTAATTCGGTAAAAAGAGAGGAAAACAGACAACAGAGAAGAGAAACTGTCGGAGATGGGGATGCAGGAAGTTAGAATCCGTTTAACATTTTAAGTATAATTGTAACTGTTTTGCCTGCGTCTGCACCTGCACCGAGACCCGCTGCAATCTTCCCTCACGGCCGCCTGATTCTGCCCTGTATTCCTCAAGCTTTCGGATTCTGCCCTTATGATCTTCTATTGAGCCTTTCATTTCTGCGAGGGTTTTGCAGATCCATTTTACATCCCGATTCGTCCCGACAATCATATCTCTGGTGCTTTTATTGTTAACTACGAATCACACCCCTTATTTATGAATTAATTTCCCCGTAAAGTCAGATCGATATAACTGTCAATCATGTCCTTATGTGTCTGTCATAATCCGGATATTTTCAGGCAACAACGACCCACAGGCAATTAATACTGCTTTACCGGGCCGGAGAAATTCGTTTTAAAAAAACGAAACTTTTGTCGGTGATGACGAAGAAATGGCTGACTTTATTGAGACCAGTAACACAAAGACTGCAACAAGGATCTTTGAAAACAAGATTCCGAATGTTGCGACCTTTGATTCCATCATTGCGGTGTGTGATTGTAAATAACCCCTTTGAATGCATAGATTATGTGTCCGGATGAGAGGTTGTTCCCGGAGTGACAAAATCAAAGCAGAGCTATACTGCGAAATTCGTCTATGAGGACGACGTAGTAACAGTGGGAACCATATCTGTAAAGATTCCTGCAATTTCAGCATTTAACGCTGCAATTACGGATGTCCTTTCAAACACCAATCCTGAAGACGTACTCGGCAAAGATTGTGTGAGAGATGCTGCGGCTGACACATATTCCTGTACTCTCAAGTGCATGGATGCGAACGGCGAAATGTACTATGTGTCCTTCACAAGGGATCATGTAAGACTGAGCTCTTACACTGATGACGCAATTCGTCAGAATGGTAAGACCAGGGCAGACACTGTGTCAGCGCTGGCCTTATTTTAGTCAGACCTGTGCTTTTTTCAGAATCAGTGCTGTATGCTTCTGATAAAAAGGAGCGGGGGATTATCTCCCTCGCTCTTTTGTTTACCTCCTTTTTCGGGTATATCTGATTAAACTGAGCAAAGTGGGATATTGTCATCGATCAATAAAATTCCAATATTATCTCTAATTTACTCTTCAGGATTGTCCTTTTTTTTTATGCAGTTATGTTTCATAAGATAATTCCATATCTTCTCAGAGTCAAGCCAGCCCATGTCAAGTTTTTTGATAAGATCATCGATTAAACAGATCTGTTCATCGATTATTTTTCGGTTTGATTCAGTCTCCTCAAGTTCATTGAGCATTCTTATTACGGTCAGGGGGTTTCTAATCTCATCATTCAGAGTTGCAAGTTGCATCATGTTCTGCTGAATCTGAATTATTGACCTCTTTTCCCGCTCTTCCAGCCCGATTGTGTGCAGGCCAAAGGATACATCATTGCAGACCTCATTCAAAAGACCAGGATCTTCTCCCCCTAGGATTACTTTTTTTGGTAGAATAGCCGAGAGGACACCATAGATCTCCTCTTCATACCTGAGGGGGCAGGTCAGGGTAATTCTGCCGGCACATAATCCAAAAAGGGGGCATTTTTTACATTCCTCCAGGAGTTTTTCAACCAGCACAACACCTTCCCGCTTAACTGCTTCTCCCAGACATCGGGGGATGTTCCCCTCCTGCAGAAAGGTCTTAAGATCCGTAGAGATCATACCCGGACCAGATGAATATAATCTCAGGAAGACGCCGTTCTCATCAAAGCGGACAATCCATGCATTTTCAAATCCTCCGCTTTCACCCATAATATTACAGATCTCTGAAAGGAGCCGATCATGATCGCGCTCACGTACAAGGAGACGATTAACATTTTGTGTGGTTTGAAGCACCTTATTCAGGTAGATGATGTGCTCCGCTGATGCTTTCTGATCAGTGATATCTGAGAGCACGATCACCGAGCCGATAATTTCACCGGTGTCATTTCTCAGCGGCGATCCGCTGAAGAGGAGATCTAAATCCGTTGAATCTCTGCCTTCAAGGTGCACTCCGGCTCCCTGAAAGGTGCTGCCCGAAAGAAGCGCCTGAATCAGGGATTCGGCCGTTATATTTTCAGACGGAACCATCGGAAAGACCGTTGTAAATGGTTGGGAGACCGGATAGGTCCTGGCCAGTCGGTTTGCCACATCATTTGCACGGATGACCGTTCCTTTTTTATTAATGACGACAATTGCCTCTCCCGCCTGCTCGAAGATGGAGTGGGCAAGCCGTTCTGATCGGATGATATCTTCAGTCTGTTTCCGGAATGTCAGGTCGGTGACAATCCCGCCGATGGTCTCATAATCATCACCCGACAGTCGGGAGAGTGAGAGCTGTACATGCACTGGTTCGGTACCGGTCTCTGAAGGCACCTTTAGTTTTAGTTCACCTGAGACAGGCCGTTTTATTGCTGTATTGAACATGGCAGCAACCATTTCCCAGTCAGAATCAACAACCAAATCAGAGAATATCGAACCAAGGATCTTTTCGGGCGGCAGACGGATGATGTCCACAAACCCCCGGTTCGCATAGAGAATAGTGCCGTCAGGGCTGAAGGTTACAACACCCTCGGATATTGCCTCAATAAAATGCCGGTAAGGTGTCTCAGCGCCTTTGAGCGTGTAAATATGCCCTCCCTTTCCCGGCGATCCAACAACAGCGTCCACTTCGCCGGAACGGATCGCCAGGAGCACTTCCTCAAGCTCTTCGAGACGTTCATTTAAGTGTTCGTTCTCAGTGAGAATCTCAGCAGAGGCCCGGTCATATTTTTTCATGCAGTGTCACCCGTCCTCTTTAGGATTTCTCTTTCTTCTTCAGGTCCAGACCGACCAGCACCCGTTCCCGATCAGACATGTCACCGACGAGCCGGCGGATAGGGGCCGGGAGTGATTTAATCAGCGTTGGCACCGCTACAATCTCTGCATTCTTCGCGAGTTCGGGCTGCTGATAGATATCAATTATCTCCAGTTCATAATGTCCTTTGAGCTCTTCCTCGCAGATCTTTTTGAGGTTTCGAATAGCCCGCTGCGAACCGGGTGTCTGACCGGTGACGTAGAGTGTCAGGATATAGTTGCCTTGTTTTGCTTCTGTTATTGCCTCCTCATAAGTTCGTGTCGTCTGACTTGGATCGGGGGCATTTTTATCCATAGTAATCACAGTTGTACAAGATCAAGACCGATCAGCGCATTTTCGGTGTTGGAGAGATCGCCGATTATCTTTCGAACCGGTCCGGGAAAAGTCCTGATTAGGGTAGGAATGGTGATAATCTGATCGACTTCTGCCAGTTCTGGTTTTTCCAGCAGGTCAATAACCTCAATAATGTAACGGCCCCGAAGGTGTTCCTCACAGATTTTTTTCAGATTCCCAAAGGCTGCCAGTGATTTTGGTGTCTGGCCTGCCACGTAGAGTTTTAGCACATATTGTTCATCTGTCTCTTCGTTTACCATGAGTATCACTCGGAATCAGCACCGCGGTGCCCCTCCATTACCCTCCGTGCGTCGGTGATGAGTTGGTCGGTCTCCTCTGCATCCTCACCCTCAAGGCCGTACCTGATCTTCTCAAGCGTCATTTCAGCCTGTAGTTTGCCAATATGCGCCTCTATGTTTTTCACTTTCTCCTCAAACACCCGACTGTTCAGCTCACGTTCCCTGCGGGAACGGATCTGCTCCTCCTCTTCCTGTGACTGTTGAGCCAGACGGGCAGCGCCAGTTAAGACCTTCTCACCGCTGGTGTACACATTTATAAGATCAATGCCGTCATCTGAGAGAATAAACTCACGCATCTGGTTTGAATGGCTCATTCCCCGTGATTTCAGGATATTGAGCGTCCGGTTACGTTCTCCGTTCCCTTCCACAGATCCAACCAGAAGCCAGGTGTCCATCAGGGAGGAGACTCCCTCCTGTGTGGTCTCAGCAACCTCACCCCCTCTGGTCAGGTCAGTATAAAGCGAAGTTATTTCCTTCATCTTCAGATAATCAATCAGGCGGGTGAGCATTCCTTTTACCTGCCAGTCGGTGCCGGCAGTGATGAGATTTGATATGGGGTCCATAACAATAACATCCGGATTCAGGTCCTCGAGAATCTTGTACATCATTGCAAGATGCATCTCAAGGCCATACTGGGTCGAACGGGAACAGAAGAAACTCAGCAGACCACTTTTCACACCGGGCTTCAGGTTAATGCCTATGGATGCCATATTCCGGATAATCTGGGCTTCTGATTCCTCAAACGCAAAATACACACATCGTTCCCCCCGGGCCACCGCAGCAGCAGCAAAGGCGGCGGCTATTGATGTTTTGCCTGAACCGGCACCTCCACTAATCAGAATGGAACTGCCACGATAGTAGCCCCTGGCACTAAACATGGTATCCAGCTGTGGAATACCAGTTGATATTCTTTCGGCGGGCGCCGAAGACTGGAGCCCCAGCGAAGAAATGGGCAGAACATTTATCCCGTCTCTGTCGATCAGATAAGGATACTCATCAAGTCCGTGAGTGCTGCCGCGATACTTGATGATACGGAGTCGCCGGGTGGCAATCTGGTCCTTAATCCGGTTGTCAAGATAGATGACACAGTCGGCAACGTACTCCTCAAGTCCATAGCGGGTCAGCGAGGTGGTTCCGGCCTCTCCGGTAATAACAGCGGTAAGGTTGTTCTCCTTAAACCAGCCAAAAAGCCGCTGGAGTTCTGACCGGATGATCGCATGTTCTGAGAAGGTGGAAAAGAGTACCTCAACGGTATCGAGAACGATTCTCTTTGCACCAATCTTTTTTGCATGCATATTCAGCCGGATAAAAAGACCTTCAAGATCAAATTCCCCGGTCTCCTGATAGCCGGTCCGGATCAGCGGGATATGATCGATGATGATCTTTTTATCGGCGACAAGCTGATCCAGATCAAAGCCAATCGACGCAAAGTTCTGCGCAAGATCTGTTTCCCGTTCTTCAAAAGATACATAGATTCCCGGTTCATTGTAATTTGTTATACCGTTGACTATGAATTCCATTCCAAACATCGTCTTGCCTGAACCGGCACCTCCGGCAATAAGCGTCGGGCGTCCACGTGGCAGACCCCCAACGGTTATCTCGTCAAAACCGATAATCCCTGTGGCACATTTTTCGAGTACTTTTAACGACAAAGAATTCTGTGCTGTCACCATACCTGCTCCGCTTATTATGAAAATCTATTCGGGATTTGTCATTAAAACAAATGTGAGACTGGCGTCTCATACCCGTTTTTTAAGAATACTTAATATAGGGAATGGTGACTGCGTTCTTATAATTGTATGTGTCACATCATTCTCTCTGATCATGGAGAACCGTCACTGTGTTTGATCAGGAAGAATCATTCAACATATTGTTGAATAGGGACGCATGATTGCTCTTGCGCCCCTATTCGACGACAAGAACGATCCTGCCATGTGCATGGATCCTTAACTATTCCACACATAGGGATTAATTTCCGTTATGCTGCGCCATTTTTGAAGTTCACATGATTTCAGGGGAAAGCTTCATATATTTGCATTCCCTAATATTGGACCATGGATGAATGGGCAAAAAAGTGGCTGGAGGACCAAAGAAGTCAGGGAATAAAGTGCCTCGAAATCAAATATATTCAGAATAAACCGTATGTCTACCATTCCACAAGCACGTACAACAAGGAAACCAAGAAGACCAAAAAGATCTCCCGTTACCAGGGAAGACTCACCGAAGAACATGGGCTGCTTGTCAAAGGAGCCGACCGCCCGCCACAGGACAAATCTAAAAGAGAATCCGTGTCCAGACCAAAATCAGCTCATGAATATGGAAATGCTAAATTTCTTGCGCAGGAATTTGAAGAGCTGATCCCAATACTTGTCGAAGCTTTTCCGGACCACTGGGAAGATATCATTGCTCTTGTATTTACCCGCATTTCCGGATATCTTCCATTAAAAAGAGTAAACACATCCTGGGAAAAATTAGACAATTCTTTGAACATATCCCCCAAATGCTCTCCAAAAAATCTGTCACTCACATTACGCGAAATTGGAGATGACAAATTAGGACAGGACATTGTCTTCAAATATCTCCGCAAAGGAAATACCCATCTCCTCTATGATCTCTCCTTTATTTTTTCCCTTTCGGACAATTTGTCCTTTGCCGAATGGGGCCACAATGCTCAGGAAATGGCCCTCCCTCAGGTGAACTTAGCATTGTTTTGTGGACTTGAGACTGGCCTGCCGGTTATGCTTCGTCCGGTTCCCGGTTCAGTGAAGGACGTATCCACACTCCTACCTTCAATGGATGAACTCGATCTCCATGATGCAACAATTGTTATGGATGGAGGATTTGTCTCTGAAAAAGTAGTTGAAGGGTTGATTGAGCGGAAATGTTCGTTCATAGTGCCCCTTCGCAGAAACAGTAATCACTACAAGACCCGGATACACCTGAATTATCATTTTATGTATCATAAACGCCTTATCCGGGGTGGAAAAAGGGAGATCGGCGATAAAATATTGTATATGTTTGAGGACGAAGACCTCAGACTTGAAGAGAGAAAGACGATATTTTCAAGAATGGAAAATGGAAAGCTTGAATCAGACGAAGCAAAGGTCAAAGAAAAAAATGCTGGCAGAATTCTCTTTCTTTCAAACTTGGAGAAGACTCCGCAGGAGATCTATGAACTGTACAAAACACGGGATCTCGTTGAAAAGCATTTTGATACTCTGAAAAATGAGATTCAGGCAGACGTCCTGTATCTTGGCGACAGAAGCGCAGTTTGTGGCCATTTGTTTGTTGGATTTCTGTGTCTGTATCTCTATTGTAAGATCCTGAACGTCATAAAGAAAGCAGGGCTGACTTCTGAGTATTCCCCGAAGGATGTACTCCTGATCTTTTCAAAGGTCACAAAAATGTAACTATTCACCCCCCACAACACTATTTTTCCCAGGTGAAAACCGTTTGATCCATATATTATAAACCCAAATAAAAATCTAATGACCTCCTTTAAAGATCGGGATGAAGTATTACATTTCGTTTTAACTGATCCTGAAGGTGCCACGAATATCATTCTTGAGCTATATGCTATCGTTGAGAAACAGTCCGTTCTCATTCAGCAACAGGCAAAAAAGATAGAAGAACTTGAAGCACGAATCGAGGAACTCGAAGCCCAACTGAATAAGAACAGCCGTAATAGCAGTTTCCCTCCTTCACGTGATATCTACACACCAAAACCCACGAGTCTCCGGAAAAAGAGTGGCAAAAAATCCGGTGGTCAGAAAAATCACAAGGGAATTACCCTTGAATTATCAAATCATCCGGATGAGATCATCACAAATCAGGTCGAGACCTGTAAATGTGGACATGCGCTTCACAATGTCATACCTCAGAAAATAGTGCGCAGGCAGGAATTTGAAATCCCTCAGGTTCCGTTAAAAGTTACTGAATATCAGTCAGAAATTAAAATATGTCCGGTTTGTGGACAAAAAAATACCGCAGCATTCCCACCCGGCATTACCCAGCCGGTTCAGTTTGGGGAGAACCTTAAAACAACCGTCATCTATCTTAAAAATGAGCTTTTTGTCCCCTATAAGAAAATTGAAACCTATTTCAGGGATATTTATGGTCATACCTTAAGTTCGGCAACGATGCTCAATATTCAGAAAGAAGCATCCCGACTGCTTGAGCCGTTTGAGGCATCCGTCAAAGATGAATTGATTCTGTCACCGGTATTAAATGCGGATGAAACCGGACTCAAGGTCAATGGGAAAAGATGGTGGCTGCATACAATAGGAAATGAGAACATGACACTTTACGGAGTGAATGCAAAACGAGGCTCAACAGCTATGAAGGAGATGGGGGTTCTGCCAAAATATGATGGAGTTTTGGTTCACGATTTCTGGGCACCCTACTCGACATACGACTGTACGCATGCCTATTGCAATGCACATATTCTGAGAGAATTACAAGGAATAATTGACGGTTTCGGACAGGGATGGGCAGAAAATATGAAAGACCTCTTTGCAGGAATCCATACCTGCGTCTGTGATGAAAATAACCGTGATCCTTCGACAGTATCTGGATTTGAAAGTAGATACATTTCCATTGTAGAAAAAGGGATGAAACAAAATCCGCCTCCGGATAAACGACAAAACGCAGGAAAAAGGGGACGGGTGAAACGGTCAAAACCACTGAACCTGCTCATAAGGCTGAAAAAATATCGTGAAGATATTCTGAGGTTTATGCACAACCCGCTGGTCCCATTTACAAATAATCTGGCAGAACGGGACGTGAGGATGATGAAAGTGCAGCAAAAGATATCCGGTACGTTCAGATCGCTAGAAGGTGCAGAAATGTTCTGCAGATTTCGGGGATATATCTCTACTGTCAGGAAAAATAAAAAATCAGTTTTTGAGGCACTGAGGAAATTGGTTGCCGTCCAACCATTCACTCCTCAGGTATTGATAGGCTGAATAGTTACACAAAAATATCATATGATGGATTCGATCAAATTACAGAGGTACCAAAGAAAGTAAGAGCGCTTGAGAAGAAATTAGGTTTGGAGATATTCCCTAACTGAAAATCATAGTTTGCGATGGATATATTGAGGTACGTGTCTGCGGGTCCTGAGCAGGATCATCACCTGCAGCATGAAATCTACCAGAGATGCAGCCATTATCTCTCATATGCAAACAAGGACTATGGAGTGGCTCAGAACCCCGAAAACCCATTCATTAATTATTTATTTCCAGTGGTATACCTGACCACTAGCAATGACAAACAAGGAATATGTCAAATATCGGAAGATTGCAAAAATCAGGAAAAATCCGAAATCCAAAAACCCGACAACGAACGCACTCCTCATCCTCCTCCTCATAGCAGGATTAGCAATAATAGCCGCACACCCGGCACTCGCCGCCACCGCCAAACCCGGCCTCACAGCAGTACCCGCAGAATTCAACATCACCAAGGCAACTGCAACGATGGATATGGCATTTGATGAAGGAAACTGGCTGCGGACCGCTGCGTATGCAGAACTGATTACCTTAAATGATGAGAATGCACCTGCCGATGTCTGGTGCAAATGGGGCTATTCCCTCAGAAAGATGGGAAAGTATGATGAGGCCCTTGCCACAGTATCCATTGCTGTTGAAAAAGAACCGAATAATGCTGTGCCGTATCTGAACCGGGGATATACCTATCTGGCACTCAGTGACTACCAGAATGCACGACTTGATGCGGAAGCAGCGCTCCGACTGGATTCGTTCAGTGCAAGTGCATACAATATCATCGCGTTAGGTCTCCTGGGAGAAGGCGACCCGAAAAATGCCCTGGTTGCCATTGATACCGCTCTTGCCGTCAGCCCTGAACATGTAAATTACCTCAATACCAAAGGTATGATACTCACCGAACTGGGGAAGTATTCTGATGCCGTCACTATACTCACCCAGGCAACGGAGTCACAAAATAATTATATCGCCCCCTACCCTGATGCAATACCCCCGGAAGAAAATCTAAAGACAGCCCAGAGACTCTATGATGAAAACAAAGCACCGGTTGGCCTGATCATCATTGCAGCCGTCGCAATTCTTGCAATAGGGGCCGGCGCCATATTCCTGCATAAAAGGAAATAAAAGAGAGTCGCACATAGGGGGAGACACTCATAAGAACGATGTACATAAGGGAAACGAAGACAACAGAGACGGAAATCTGAGAGAGGGGAAGGGGAATACAAAACAATGCTTCACTTCGAGAAAAAAGGCATCCGAATCCTGGGAATCGCAGAGAGCTACCGCGGACGCGAACAGTCCCTCATCTGCGGCATTGTCATGCGGAGGGACAGAATTATTGACGGATGCTCTTTCTCGCACACCACCGTAGGAGGCATGGACGCAACAGACGCCGTCCTTGCCATATGGGACCACCTTGCACGGGATGACATCCAGGCCATCATGCTGGGCGGCACGGTCATCTCCTGGTTTAATGTCATCGACATCATGCAGGTGCACGAACACACAGGGCTCCCGGTCATCTCTGTCACCTATGAAGATTCGCCCGGCCTTGAAGATGATATCCGCTACCATTTTCCCGAAGACGAGGAAAGGCTCGCAGCATATATATCGTTAGGAAAAAGAAAGACCTGCCAGCTCTCAACGGGCCAGACCGTATACCTGCGTGCAGAAGGCATCTCCCTCGCAGATACCGTTCATGCCTGTAATATTTTTACCGCTCAGGGAAAAGTCCCCGAACCGGTGCGTGTAGCACGTATCATTGCACGGGGTTTTCTGCCGGAACACCCGGACGAATCTGTTTAAATTCTAATAGAATCCGTTTAAAATTCAATACCTTTGCGGGCCCGCACACCGGCTGCATAGTAATGTTTTACCTTTTTCATCTCAGTTACGAGATCGGCTATCTCAATTAATTCAGATGGGGCATATCTCCCGGTGCATATCACATCAACATGAGGAGCCCTGCCGGTGAGAGCTGCTATCACCTCTGACAGTTCAAAGAGCCCATAGTACAGTGCCACATTAATCTCATCCAGAACAACCAGATCATACTCACCTGACCGGAGGATTTCAGCACAGACATAAAGCCCTTTTCTGGCAGCAATGATGTCGCTCTCATCCGGCTGGCCATCAATAAACCGGCCCTCTCCGTACTGAATAATCGTAAATTCAGGAAAATACTGTGACAACGAGAGCTCTCCTGTCCGCACCCCTTTGATAAACTGAGCAAAATATACCCGGTTTCCGGCAACAAGAGAGCGAACACTAACACCAAGAGCCGCCGTTGTCTTTCCTTTCCCGTCCCCGGTGTAGACCTGAATATATCCCTGCTTCATGCGATAATTTCCTCTTAATCTGTTCATAAAAAAAGATTCCTTCTTAATCCGTTAAAAAAGAATTTCCGGGTTTGATAGCACTCAAACAGAGATACCGGCACAATCATCCACGATCAAAAAACAAACCGCTCAAAGGATATTATACACATGCTTTTCCAGGGCTTCCTTCTCCTTTTTCAGATCCCTAAGGAGGTCGTCCCGAACATTTTCATATATTGTACCATCATCTGCCAGATGCCGGATGAGATCCTCTTTCCTCATAATAAGAGTCATATGCAGGTAGTAATTCACAACATCCTCTGCAAGTTCCGGATATTTATCCGCCATCTGATGTAATGCGATATTGCATTGTGCAATATGTTTGGAATAAATATCCCGGACAAAAGCCAGCATCTCATCGGGAATAGTAAAATCCTGCTGCAATCACTCTTATGGGCCTTAACAATAATCGTTACCTTAAAAAGCACGATCCCGGAACTGACTCCCAAAAAATGAATTTCTGCATACTCAGCAGGAGTCTGTCAGGAAAACCTAATTTTTTCCCCGACGAACGTATGCCCGGTTTACACCATCAATTGCACTATAGACAAGGACCAGAACAACAACGGTCACAAAGAGACCGGCAATCTGATCACCAAAATAACCCCGGGCATAATTCCCTGCGATTAGTCCGGCACCAACAGAAACAAGAAGTTTTACGAATTCAATTCTGTCGAGTTTAACCATCTGTATTTATTTCATCTCCTGGATCAAAAGTCTGTTTCGCTTCAGGCATCATCGTGATGTATGCAACCGGTGTGCGCTACCTGGAATGAAAACGGTTGTGCAAACATGACAAATCCGTATATATAGGCTCTGATTATCCTTAATAACCATAATAATTCCCTGAATGCAGAAAAAAAAACGGTTCTGTGTCATTCATTATCACGACAAGTATTTATGTTAACAGTGTTAATTATGTATTATGCAAGCCATTAACAGCGTTAACAAAGTACGGCTTCCCCCCTCTTCACAGCAGGTGTTAATCCTCCTGAAGGACGGACAGCAAAGGACATTCAAGCAGGTGACACAGGAAATTGAGATTTCACCACGAACAATCAGGTATGCAATAAAAAAACTGAAAGAAAGCGGACTTATCATCGAGAAGTTTAATTTCAGAGATGCACGCCAGGTGCTGTATCAGATTAAGGACGCACTTACTTCTGAAGAAATGCAGAAGGCATCCGCATGAAGCAGCCATTCTGCGACATAATGATTTGTGATGAAATGGTACGGCAGTACCTCCCCCAGATAAGGGCTGAAGTTGTATCCAGAATGGTAATTCAGAGAGGAATAACCCAGAAACGGGTTGCAGGATACATGGGTCTGACTCCTGCAGCTGTATGTCAATATGTCAGCAGAAAACGTGGATGCAAATGTCTGGAGATCTCAGAAGATCTAAATGAAATAATTGAACAGTGGACAGGATCACTTATCAGTGGTGATAAATGTGTTACAATATGTGACATCTGCCAATGTATGCAAAAAAAACATACAGAATGAACACATTCTTCTGACGACAACTATCTATCCGGATATCGTTAAATTCTTGGAGTTTTGCAGCAGGAACACTATCAGACTCTTTTAAATCAGGTTCCGTACACACAAAACACCTGTTTCGTAATCGAATTAAATATCTTGTTCACCAATATCTCTGACTATGAAGGATACATCAGCTGTCATATATACTGATGGCGCCTCGCGCGGAAACCCGGGAAATTCAGCGTGGGCCTATATTATACTGAATAATGGAATCATTGGAACAAAAAATTCCGGATTCTGTAAATTTGCAACAAACAATCAGGCTGAATATACCGCAGTAATACATGCACTCTCAGATGCAGAAAAGCAGGGATTCAAAGATATTCTTCTCTACTCAGACAGTCAGCTCATCATTCGCCAGCTGAGAGGAGAATACCAGGTCAGAGATCGCTGCCTGAGACACCTGTACATGAAGACAATGGCAATCGTCAAAAAATTTGATTCTGTTTCTTTTGAAAATGTGCCACGGTCAAACAAAAACATTAGTATCGCTGACGAGATGTGCAATGAGACACTTGACAGGGTACAAAAGGAAGGCGCAAAACCATTTAACAAAAACACTTTTAAGAGAGACGAAATTACTCTCAAACCTGTAGGAGTGGTCAAATCATCATATATTACACCTGCTGACGCACCCCGGCAGGGAAGGCTCTCGGAACAGTTATCTGAAATTCACATCTTTCCGGAATATAAAGATGCATTATACACAATTGAGAACTGCAAACAACTCGTTGTTCTCTGCTGGTTTGACAGGGCAGAAAAAACACTTCTCAGGGCAACACCACCGGGACAGACTGAGGAACGGGGGGTATTTTCCATCAGGTCACCAGGACGCCCGAATCCCATTGCCCTTGAACTGGTCGACCTGATCAAAATCAATGGAACTGTTTTAACCGTTCGCGGACTGGATGCAATCGACAATACTCCGGTTCTGGATATTAAACCCTATATCGATCTTGATAACGTTCAGAAGACTACCAAAAAATAAACCCGTGGTGTATCAATCATCATTTTTATCGCAAAAAATCAGCAATTATATCCGCCAGAATATTGGAAACATATATAGATTTATGCAGGACGGATGAAATAAAAACATTCACAGTACATAAGACAGACATACAGTCAGGAGAACACTATGACAGAAAATACCAAAAATACAGAACAGGCATGCGATGGAAAAT
Organism: uncultured Methanomicrobiaceae archaeon; assembly: GCA_963761105.1. Lineage (GTDB taxonomy): Archaea > Halobacteriota > Methanomicrobia > Methanomicrobiales > Methanomicrobiaceae > Methanogenium. The sequence goes on from CAVXFW010000008.1 coordinate 16,334, forward strand.
GTTCATCGTGCGGAACCGCGTCCACGTGCACAGATACAGAGAAGAAAAGCAGCGGAATACAGAAGGTAAAAATCAACGTAAAACACATCATTCTCGTTCTTTCAGGCAAGGGAGGAGTTGGAAAGAGTACGGTTGCAACAAATCTCGCGATGTCACTTGCAAATAAGGGATATGAAACCGGAATTGTTGATCTTGACATTCACGGGCCAAACATCCCTAAGATGCTGGGTATTGAGGAAAAACGCCTTGAATCACGTGACGGAAAAACGATTGAACCAGTCCGTGTTACCGGAAAACTCGGTGTTGTTTCAATGGCCTTTTTACTTCCCGACACCACAAGCCCGGTTGTCTGGCGCGGTCCAATGAAATTTACCGCAATCAAACAGTTCCTGGAAGATGTGAACTGGGGAGATATGGAATATCTCATTGTTGACCTCCCGCCCGGCACCGGCGACGAAGCACTCGCTATTGCACAGCTTGCGCCCAACATTGATGGTGCAGTCATTGTCACAACTCCTCAGGATGTCGCGGTGATGGATTCAACAAAGGCGGTAAAATTCATTCAGCAGCTTGATTTACGGGTCATTGGAATTATTGAAAATATGAGCGGAATGGTCTGTCCCCACTGTGGTGATGAAATTGACCTCTTTGGAAAGGGAGGAGGGAAAAAAGCTGCAGAGGAACTGAATGTACCGTACCTGGGTTCAATCCCAATTGATCCTGAAATGCGCAAAGCGGGCGATGAAGGCCGGCCGTTTATCATCAGAAAAACAGGGGATGAACAGCATCAGGCAACATGGGAAAAAGTTGATGCGGTAATGGACAATATTCTCAGAGAACTGAACGAATAAACCAAATTTTCTTTTTTTCCCACCCTCAGTGGACATGCTTCCCGGTATCGCTCCCAGAAAAAAATAACATTGTGAACAAAGGAATAGTATTCCATGGATTATATCGGGATCATTTCCGGGAGTGGCGAGGTACTTGACATATATCAGATGCTGATACCTTCTCTTGAAAACATTGAGGAATTACCACAGTCACTTGAGCCGATATATCTTGCATCCTTTAAAATGAAAGAAGAGGATCTGGACCATTTCAGATTCGGACTTGTGCGCCTTCAGGTATATGCAGATATTCACCGGTATGTAGACAGCGATGAAATGCAGAAGATAAAATATGTTGCACAAATTCTTGAAAAAATAATATTTGGAAATCTTATGCTTGAAACAGAAGCAATTCCATCTGAATAATTTTTTTGATACCTTTCTCTACCCATCCCAACAGACCGTCTCTTTTTTATCCGGTAACAGACAGTTAGTTGGCACATTCCCGGGAGGCCATTATGTCATCATGGAAATGCAAAATTTGTGGATATATCTACAATGAATCGGATACAAAAAATCAATCCGGAATATCATCAGGAATACTTTTCAATGATCTCCCGGATACCTGGAGATGTCCGGTTTGCGGTGCAGGAAAGGATGCGTTTGAGAAGATGGATGAGACGGACATGCATGCATCAGCCACAACAACCGTCTCAGATGTGATTATCTCTGAGCTTTTTGCATGGGGAGTTCAGCTGATTTTTGGTCTGCCAGGCACCTCATCCCTGGGTCTTGTGGAATCAATCAGAAAAAATGAAAATGTTCGGTATATTGTTGTCCGTCATGAGGAGAACGCGGCGATGGCCGCATCTGCGTATAACAAACTGACGGGAAAAATTGCCTGCTGCCTCACCATTGCGGGCCCGGGTGCAACCAACTGTGCTACAGGATTATATGATGCAAAAGAAGACCATGCATCTGTCATTTCAATTAACGGCCAGGTAGAAGCCCAGTATTCCGGCCCGGGAGGGATTCAGGAAATTGATCAGGACGCATTCTTCCGGCCAGTCTCAGTTTATAACAATACCATCTACGACAGAGATAAAACCGTTCTCCTCCTGACCCGTGCTCTGAAATACGCGACCATCCGGCATGGTGTTGCTCAGCTTTCTGTGCCAAATAACATCCAGAAGATGCCGCTTGAAGTCAAAAAATGCCAGAAAGAGAGGTGCACTGATGCTTTCGTATTACCCGATTCAGAAACCATCATCCATGCTGCAAAGATAATAAATGACGCAAAAAATCCAGTTCTCATCGCCGGATGGGGATCATTCAAATATCCGGAACGCGTTGCAGCACTTGCTGAAACAATCAGTGCACCGATCATTACCACCTTCCGTTCAAAAGGGCTGCTTCCTGACAGCCATCCATGGAATCTGGGAATACTGGGCAATCTGGGATCCTCGGGAGCCCGGGACTGGGTGAATGATTCTGATCTATTAATCACCCTTGGCGTGGGATTTTCAAAATACACCAACGTCCCTTTAACAAAACCCATTATTCAGGTTGATATTGACCCCATAAAACTGGGCATTTCTCCTGAATCAATACCTCTGTGGGGAGATGCCGATCTCATCATCACCGCTCTGATTCCTTTCCTTAAAAAAAGGAATTCAGAGAAAAACAGAGGGGAAATAGCCTCAAGGAAGGCAGAATGGAATGAAATACGGGATACTGAGGCAGATGCAACCAAAAAACCTATCCGCCCCCCGTATATCATGAAAATACTGTCTGAAGCCATCCCTGAAGATGCGGTCATATCCCTTGATGTTGGCGAAAACCAGTGGTGGTTTGGAAGAAATTTCCGGATGAAAAAACAGCGGTTTGTCATGTCAGGGTATCTGGGTGCCATGGGGTTTGGACTTCCGGGAGCAATTGCTGCAAAACTTGCCTGCCCTGAAAAAGATGTCTTCTGTATCACCGGTGATGGGGGATTTTCAATGGCCATGGCCGATTTTGTTACCGCGGTTAAATACAATCTCCCCATGGTAGTGATTATTCTGAATAACCATCAGTTGGGCATGATACAGGTTGAACAAATGGTGGAGCAGTATCCTAATTTTGGAACAGAACTGTATAATCCGGATTTTGCTACATACGCATCAGTCTGCGGCGGAAAAGGAATTCGTGTACAGGAACCTCTGAGACTCAAAGAGGCAGTAGCAGAGGCTATCAGAAACAAATGCCCGACAATTATTGATGTCGAAACAGATCCGGTGAGATATTATCAATAATTACACCATGGCCCACATCCAATCCGGACACAAACATACATTTCCACTATAATAATACACGGTTTGCCCCGACATAATCAGGATAAATAAAGAGGCATTCCAATGTCTCATTACCTGTTTTGAAACTCCAGCCGATTCATTGGTTTAACGAAATAACAGTCCATTATTCTGACAATACCGGAAGTACATGAAAAAAAAACGGAGAATAATTGCAAAAACAGGGGACGAACAATTCATTTCCGGAAAACATCGGGCTACCCAATTAAAAATCTGATCGGCAGGCATTCAAAAAAAGACAATTTCTTAGCACATGACACATACATCCCAACAATGCATACTCTTTTAAAACATCAAATGAATCAAAGTGTATTCCGGAAGGTATTATGCAGCAAACCAATCCTTTTGAAATGGCACAGAGCCAGCTGTATGCAAGTGCCAGGATTCTTAATTTGGAAGATGATGTTGTAAGAATGCTTGAAAACCCCATGCAGCAGGTTCAGGTATCAGTTCCGCTGAAAATGGATAACGGAACAACTCAGGTATTTCCCGGATTCAGGATACTGTACAACAATGCACTTGGCCCTGGGAAAGGCGGCATTCGTTTCCACCCGGAAGAAACAATTGATACGATAAAAGCACTTTCTGCATGGATGACATGGAAATGTGCACTTCTGAAACTGCCCCTGGGAGGCGCGAAAGGAGGCATCATCTGCAATCCAAAAGAACTCTCAGAGAAAGAACTTGAACGCCTGAGCCGCTCGTATATTGACCGTATCTGGAAATTCATCGGGCCGGATGTCGATATCCCGGCACCTGATGTATATACAACGCCGCAGATCATGGCCTGGATGATGGATGAATACTCCAGATTATCCGGAAAAAACCAGTTTGGGGTCCTGACAGGCAAGCCTGTTCTAATAGGCGGTTCCGCCGGCCGCAGTGTTGCAACTGCAATGGGCGGAATGTATACCATTCGCGAGGCATCAAAGGAACTGGATATTGATCTTTCAAAGACAACAATAGCAATTCAGGGATTTGGGAATGCCGGTTCATCTGCTGCAACACTGGCACAAGAATTATTTGGAGCAGGTATTGTGGCTGTCAGCGACTCAAAAGGCGGCATCTACAATCCGGACGGCCTGAATATTGAAGAAGTAAAAGAGCACAAGGCAGAAACCAAATCAGTTATTAACGCTCCAAATACCAAAACAATCACAAATACCGAAATTCTTGAGCTTGATGTTGACATACTCATCGCGGCCGCCCTCAATAATGTAATTACCAAAGAGAATGCTGGAAACATAAAAGCAAAAATTATTGCAGAACTTGCAAATGGCCCAACCACACCTGACGCAGATGAAATTCTGTATAATAATGGAATTCACGTAATTCCCGACATCCTCTGCAATGCAGGTGGAGTGACAATATCATACTTTGAAATGGTTCAGAATATGTACATGTTTTACTGGACAGCAGAGGAAGTTTATGCTCGTCTTGACAAAAAAATGACAACAGCATACCATGAAGTTCTGTATACATCAAAGAAATATAAGGTAAACATGCGTATGGGAGCGTATGCTGTTGCAGTATCCCGTGTTGTTGATGCGATGAAACTTCGGGGCTGGGTGTAAATCCCTGATATGACGATGAAATTTTTCGTTCCATGCTACTCTAAAGAGAATATATTCAATAATAACCCCTGATTACGAAAAATATAATTGCAATTTAGCAGACATTCTTTTAATAAGTCAACAGATTAATATCCAGCAATTTTTCGTACAGAAAATGCATACTACAAAAAAGCTCACTCATTGCCACCAAAGAATCAATGTCTGGCTAAGCGCTTTTACCGTTAACACAAAAATATATTCGTAAACCGTGAGAAATCCATGTTCCTTCCAACCACAAAAACAGAGATGAAAAAGCGCAAGTGGGATCAGTGCGATGTCGTTATTGTTACCCCGGATGCCTACATTGATCACCCGTCATTTGCCATGGCCGTACTCGGGAGAATGCTTGAATCCAAAGGATATCGGGTTGGCATCATATCCCAGCCAAAATGGAAAGATCCTCAGTCATTCCTTGAATTAGGGATACCAAAGATTGCTTTTGCAGTCTCCGGCGGAGCGATGGATTCAATGGTCATGAATTATACCGCGTCAAAAATCCCCCGTAAAGATGATGCATACTGCGAGAAAGGGGACCCCTACTTCTCACAAAAAGGAGACGCGAAAAAATACCGGATTCGGCCTGACAGAACAATAAATGTCTACACAAGCCAGATTCGAAGTGTTTGTCGTGACGTTCCCATCATTATCGGCGGCATTGAAGCATCGATGCGAAGAATCGCACACTATGACTGGTGGTCTGATTCTGTAAGGAGAAGCATACTCTTCGATTCAAAAGCTGACATTCTTATCTATGGGATGGGCGAATACCCTCTCGTAGACTGTATCAAAGCATTGTCGGAGGGACAGAGCCCAACGACAATGGAGATACCAGGGACGGCAGTCATCAGAAAATCCGCAGAAGGCATCCCGAAAGCATATACGCTCCCCTCATTTGCAGATGTGAGAGACAACAAAAAATCATTTAAGACTGCATTTAATCTTTTTTACCAGAACAGGGATCTCAACCCTCTGATACAGCCACAGGACACCCGTTACTATGTCCAGTTTCCACGGCGCCTGGTGACACCCGAAGAACTTGATGCAATCTACGCCCTTCCGTTTGAACGTGCACCCCATCCGCAATACACAGATATTCCTGCATTCCGGATGATAGAAAATTCAGTCACATCGCACAGAGGATGCTATGGGCGTTGTTCATTCTGCTCCATTACCGCACACCAGGGCCCGGAGATAGTATCCCGCAGCAAAAAATCAATTCTGAACGAAATAGAACAAATAGCATCTAAACCCGATTTTTCCGGGACGATTACCGATATTGGCGGCCCGTCGGCAAATATGTACGCCTCATCCTGCCGGATAAAGGGATGCCGTGATCATGACTGCCTGAAAGAAGAGAAGGTATGCAAAAATCTCATTTCAGGAACAAAGGACTATCTTAAGCTGCTAAATGAGGCAAGAAGCATCAAAAGGGTAAAACATGTATTCATCAGTTCAGGGCTTCGGTTTGACCCGGCCCTAATGGGTGATGAACTCATCAGTGCATGCATCAAATACCACACACCCGGAAGAATGAAAGTTGCACCGGAATCAGGCAGCGCAAGAGTGCTGAACCTGATGGGCAAACCATCCCCGGAGATTTTTGCAGACTTTCTGAAACGGGCCCAGAAAATCTCTTTAAAAGAGGGTCTGCCACTCAAAATAAATCCATATATCATTGCCGGGCATCCCGGTGAAGAAAAAGCTGAAACAGAAGAGACCATAGAATTTCTTAATAATAATAAATTATATGGAAATCAGATTCAGATGTTTACCCCTACTCCCCTCACCCGCTCAACTGCGATGTATTATCTGGGATATGATCCGATTACCGAAGAGATTGCACCTGCAGAACATGATGTAATACGTCTGGAAGAAAGAAAGCTCCAGATAATCAACCGGGACATCAATATAAAGAGACTGAGCGCAAAGGAACAGAGCGCTAAAAAAGAGATCCGCAACACGTATCCGGATGCAGTCAGATCCAAAAAGAGCATGCCCTCCCTGATGAAAAAAACGAAACGTTGAGATATACCGCTTCACGATCAAAGCAGGCAGAATGCTAAACGACGTTCTTCGAAGGTCTTTTTGACGCCTTAGAGAACGATTACATGGTTCTTCTCCAAAAAAGAAGAGAATAATTATTTTTTGGGGTTGCATCAAAAATAAAGGGAAATCGTCCTACATCCGACGGGAATTTCTCAAATAATCAAACAATCGTCAGTTAAAGGGCAATCATTGGGTAATTTTCTTACCTTTTTTACCCCATACCAACCGTTCCTTTTCCTGATTTCACGAACCAATAAAACAAAAAATCTGATTCTGCCATTCGTACACACCATATAACTGGTATATACACCGTTTTCGAAGGAAAGTTCCCCCCACCTTGTATAAAGGTATGTAATTATTTATGATAAAAAACAAAGATTATAGACCAGTCCAACCATGGGTGTGAAAAGGTTCAAATCAGATCCAACATATCTCTAAAACAATTTGTGATAATTATGTGTGGAATAATCAGCGTCATCGATCGAAAGAAAAATCTAATGGATGGAAGTGCAATCAGGGAAGCACTGTCCATAATGGATGAAAGGGGCAATGGTGAGGGAGCGGGATATGGCGTCTACGGAGCATTCCCCGAATATGCGGATTACTATGCCATCCATGTATTTTACGACGATCTTATCGGACCAAAAACGGCAGTCGAAGCAGAACTGGAGAAAGTGGGCACAGTAGAGCATGATGAGGAAATTCCAACCGTTGAACAGCCCAACCTCAAAAAACGGCATATACCCTGGAGATATTTCTTTAAGCCAAATGTGACGGCCCTTGGGACTACCGCGTCTGAAGAAGACATTCTTGTCTATCTCATGAAAAAGGTAAATACCACCATTCCCGGTGCCCTCATCTATTCCACCGGCAAAAATATTGCAGTATTCAAAGCTGCCGGCTGGCCCGAAGAAGTCGCTGATTTCTACCGCATTCAGGACTATAAAGGATATATCTGGCTCGCCCACAACCGTTATCCAACCAATACCGCAGGATGGTGGGGAGGCGCTCACCCATTCAACCTGCTTGACTGGACGGTTGTTCATAATGGTGAAATCACATCATATGGGACAAACAAGCGATATCTGGAGGGAAATGGCTACGTATGCACAATGCATACCGATACGGAAGTGGTTGCATATTTAACAGACCTTCTCCAGAGACAGCACGAACTTCCGGCAGAACTGGCATTCAAGGCACTTGCACCTCCATTCTGGGACGATATTGACAGAATGCCGGAAAAGGAACGGGAACTCAATACTGCCCTGAGAATGACATACGGCCCTGCCATGATGAACGGGCCGTTTGCCATTGTTGTTGCAAATTCAGAAGGAATTGTAGGAATTACCGACAGAATCAAACTCCGCCCTCTTGTTGCTGCAGAAAAAGGAGACCGTCTGTATCTCTCAAGTGAGGAGGCAGCAATCCGCGTTATGGAACCATCCCCTGACCGGGTATGGATGCCACGCGCCGGAGAACCCGTTATCGGGAGGATAGAATAATGCCCATCGGAAGTGTCCCTCCAAAATATAAAGTGACCATTGACAACGATCTCTGCATGCTCTGTGAACGGTGCATAGAAAACTGTCCATATGGAACGTTCCGCCGTGAAGGCAATAAAATACTGATATCTTCACGTGCATGTACCGGCTGCCACCGCTGTGTGGCAATGTGCCCCCGCGATGCAATTAGCCTTGAGGAGAAACCGGTTGATTACCGCTCACACCCCGTATGGTCACGGGAAGCCCGTGAAGCAATCTATAAACAGGCAGAATCAGGGAAAATTATCCTGACCGGAATGGGAAATACCCTTGAAATACCCCAAATCTTTGACAGGCTCCTTCTTGATGCCTGCCAGGTCACCAATCCATCGATTGACCCGCTCCGTGAACCAATAGAGATCAGAACGTATATCGGGAAAAAGCCCCGCAAGCTCGAGATCAAAAAGAACGCTTCGGGAGATATCGACCTTGTTACCAGACTGGCACCCAATCTGAAATGTGAAACACCCATTATGATTGGGCACATGAGCTATGGTGCCATATCCCTCAATGCCCAGCTTTCACTGGCACGCGGTGCATCTGAAATGGGAACATTCATGGGAACAGGAGAAGGCGGACTGCACAAATCCCTGTACCCCTACCAGAACAACATGATCGTTCAGATAGCATCCGGCCGTTTTGGTGTTAACATCGATTATCTCGAACGTGGTGCAGCCATTGAAATCAAAATAGGACAGGGAGCAAAACCGGGAATCGGTGGCCACCTTCCGGGTGAAAAAGTAGACGAAGAAGTCTCAAAAACACGCATGATCCCGGAATCAAGCGATGCAATCAGCCCGGCACCACACCATGACATTTATTCAATTGAAGACTTATCTCAGCTTGTCCGAAGTCTGAAAGAAGCAACCGAGTGGAAGAAACCCGTATTTGTAAAGATTGCAGCCGTCCACAATGTCGCTGCGATTGCGGCAGGAATTGCACGGTCATCTGCCGATGCGGTCGTCATTGACGGATTCCGCGGGGGAACAGGTTCAGCACCCCGGGTATTCCGTGACCATGTGGGGATACCCATCGAAGCAGCTATTGCAGCGGTTGATCAAAAGCTCAACAAACAGGGCATCAGGAATGAAATTTCAGTCATTGCATCCGGTGGCATCCGTGACAGTGCGGATGTGACAAAAGCCATTGCACTTGGTGCAGATGCTGTCTATATTGGCACAGCTGCACTGGTATCTCTGGGATGCAGGGTATGTGGAAGCTGTTACCGTAACATGTGCCCATGGGGCATTGCAACCCAGCGTGAAGATCTCACCTCACGCATTGATCCTGATATCATGTATAAAAATGTGTCAAACCTGATTAACGGATGGACCCTTGAAATCGCAGAGCTGATGGGTGCTGCCGGTATTAATTCCATTGAAAGCCTGCGCGGAAACCGTGACCGCCTCAGAGGATACATGCTTGATGAAAACATCCTCTCGGTTCTTGATGTGAAGACCGTTGGAGCTGGCGCATGACGAAAAATACCCTGACAATCGATGCAAAAGGCATGCACTACACGCCACTCAACAAAGAGATACGTGCAGCAGTAAAAGACGGCGTAACAGAAATCATTCTTGAAAATATCAATGGTCAACGCTTTATCGCAAACGGACTCCGTGGTGATGATGTAACAATCATAATAAACGGTGTTCCCGGCGGAGACCTGGGCATGTTCATGTCAGGACCAACCTGTATTGTGCATGCAAACGCTGAACATGCTCCGGGAAATACCATGGACAGCGGAAAAATATTCATACACGGAACCGCGGGCGATGCAGTTGCCCATTCGATGCGGGGCGGGGAAGTGTATGTGCGTGACAGCATTGGGTACCGTGGCGGCATCCACATGAAGGCGTACAAAGAGAAATATCCTGCACTTGTCGTTGGCGGAGGCACACGGGCGTTTCTGGGAGAATATATGGCCGGTGGTATCCTTCTTGTCCTTGGACGGGGAGTAGACAGCATTCCTGTAGATGAACGGGGAATTGCTACCGGAATCCACGGCGGGGAACTCTTTATACGGGGAGAGGTGCCGGATCACCTCCTTGGAATCGGTGCGGCCAAAAAACCCTTCACCGAAGCCGACCGGGAAAAAATCCGCCCGTATATTGAAAACTACTGCCGGGAATTTAATGTGGATGAGCCTGAATTATTCAGTGATGATTATGTGCATATCGGCCCTTCCAGTGCCCGGCCGTTTGCAGGAAAATATTGTTGGTGATATATAATGTCAGGAAAAAATTATCTAAACCTAAAAGAAGAGGTCTGGGACAGGGATATCTGTTCAGGGTGTGGTGCATGTGTTGCCGTCTGTCCTGCAGATGCCATCGTATTTGCCCGTGACGAAAAGAGTTCTTCCCCTGTTCAGACGGGCTACTGTAAAGAAGTCTCAGACAAGGTGCCATGCGGAGCATGCTACGCTGTCTGCCCACGGACAGAGGCACAAGATAAATCCAGGATGAAAAAGACAGGTCTTGGCGAATATACCCGAATAATCGCTGCCCATTCCGGATTTGATGTGCAAAAACGGCAGACCGGAGGTGCAGTTACTGCAATTCTTGCAAACGCCCTTGAAGAGGGACTGATAGATGCCGTCATTACCGTAACCGCAGATCCGTGGACACAGAAGCCGCAGTCCGTTATTATCACAAAGACAGATGCGCTGATTGCAACGGCAGGAAGCAGATATGCCTGGTGGGTTCCCACGCTTGCAGCCCTGAAATCTGCGTTTGTCACCCGGAAAATCGAAAATATCGCAATCGTCGGCGTCCCCTGTGCAGTATCCGCCGCACGGATAATGAAGTCGTCAGAACATGACCTGCTCAAACCTTTCGGACGTGCAATTCGCCTGATAGTCGGCCTGTTCTGCACAGAAACATTTGATTATGAAATGCTCATCAAGGACAAAATCGTTCATGAAATGTCCATTGAGCCATGGCAGATAGCAAAGCTTGACGTCCGGGGAAAACTGATCATCGAATGTACAGACAATTCGACCAGAGAAATACCACTGCAGGCACTTGAAGACTGTGTCCGGAATGGATGCCATGCATGTGGTGATTTAACAGCAGTTGACGCAGACATCTCCGCCGGTTCTATCGGGAGCCCGGATGGGGAAACCACCATCATCATCAGGACACCTGTAGGAGTTGGTTTTGTCAACCATGCAACAGAGACCGGCAGACTCATCATTGACAGTGAAATTTCCAACCTTTCTCTCATTGAAAAGCTATCTCAGAAAAAAGCAGAACGGATCCACAAATAACCTCTTTTTTTATATATAAAAATCCTAATTAAGAACTGCATAGGGGTTCTGGACACTTTGATACCACAATAGGATAATCTGATCCACCCGGTATCAACCAGAGGATAATACAATGGAACAACTTAAATTTGTCAATCATCGCATCGATGAATATGCTCTTCAGGTAACATACGACCCGTCAACAGAGACAGGTAAAGTAATCTTCAATCTGACCCTGATTAAAGAAGAAGACCGGGATTATGCCGTAGAAATTATTCACCAGTCATATAGAGCAGGTATCTGTGTGAGTGACAGAATGCTCGTCGCTTATCCGGGTGAACAGATTGGAGAGAAGACAATTCCAAAGGGTCACTGTGGTATTGTAACAATGTGCAGTATTACGCTTGATGCAATACTGCTGAGAAACGGCATTCCGATTAATCCCATTGGCGGGGGTCTGCTGGAAATTAAAGATCATAATCCACGCAGGTTTACCTCTCTGATACGGTACGATGCGACAACGATTGATCCGACACAGGTATTGATCGATCAGGGGTCCACTGCTATCATGGGAGTCATCCAGTCAGGAAATGGCAGTATCCTTGCAAATATACGGGAATCCCATATGGAGGCAGAACCACTCCTCTTTGAACTTCTGGATCAAATTGGGGCTGTTGGCTTTACCGGAATTCTGGATGTCAGCAGTCCGAACAGATCCATGTTTGGCGTTCCGATAACAACGAATTATCAGGGCATTGTCATGATTGGCGGAGCAAATCCCATTGGTGCATTTATAGAATCAGGACGGTGGGCAGATACAACCGCGATGAAGGGGCTTATTTCTGCGTCACGGCTGGTTCATATTGATGAGATTGTGTAGATAATTGCGGTGAGAATTTATCTGCAGAATTTTTTTCCCATTATTATCCGTGGACTTTAAATTTTTATCAGTCATTTCCGGTATGTCTGATATCATTATTCATTATTATCCAGACCATCCATGGTTCCATAATAAAAAATTAAGGACGATTAAAACCATGCGAAAAGCTGGATTATTGAATGGTTATTACCCAACTTTGACAGCAGAAAAGAACTAAATTGTTCTCAGTCATGTTTGAATTGATCAAATGCAAACAGAACTAAGAACCTATGAAGTTGAGCCAAACCAAAATATATCCTTTCCTATCGGGATCATTTTCTTGGTTAGTAGATTGTATGAAATTCTGAATTTCACCGATATATTTGGGAAACACAAGAAGAATGGCATCGATATCAACAAATTGCTCAAAGCTCTCGTCAGCTATAAACTAACGGACAACTTCAGCATAACGCGTTCTCACGAATGGATAAGCAGACCTGAAGTACGTGATATTTTTGGTCTCGATCCATTCTGTGAAAGAACTCTATACCGAGTCCTTGAAGTCATCGGGGCCAACAAAGAAGAAATAATTTCTGACATCCAGGATGTTCTTTTTGAAAGATACGAATTTGAACACACCAATATCAACATGGACTGGACAAGTATTGTGCTCCATGGAAAGGAAGCCAAACTGGGAAAGTATGGATACAGCCGTGATCCCGCTTTCCGCACCAATTTTTTCAAGTGTAATATTTTTCATATTCCGCGCCCAAAAGCCGCAATATCTTCCTGAATTCATCGTTCAGATTTGCAATCCTCTTAATTCTCTTTCCCCCATCCACAAATGAAAATTCACGAACCCTCCTGAAACGGAAGAAGATCCACTTCATCGTCGGTCTTTTCGTCTGCCTCTTTGTCTGGCTGGTGACCGTTTCATCAGACCGTTCCAGTTCTCTTCTCAGCCGGTACTCGGTCATTGAATAGATGAAGAGACACAGCACCATGATCATTGACAAAGCCTGAATACGGGACGGATTTTTCAGGTAGACCTCAGCTACCCGGAACGATTTGTCCTTCAGGAACCGAAATCCCCGTTCAACTGTTCCCTGTTCTTTGTAGTTGTAAAGCAGTTCGTCTGCAGACATTGCAGTGTCATTTGTTGCCAGGATAAATCGGCCGAGTTTCTGACGTTCCTTTTCAACTGCTTCTTCATTAAACTCAATATCTGCTTCGACCCTGAATATCTGAACCATTGGTTCACCCTCCTTTGGCCGACCGCGTTTCTTTTCTGCCTTCTTCTGAATCACAATAATTTTACATTCACTGAACCGAAACAGTGGATGTTCTTTCACCCATCTTTGCGCGACATTGTGTGCATCCGGCTCACACTTCGATTCAATTGCACAGATTTTACTGAGAGATTTCTTTGCAGAACGCAGTTTTGTTTCAAGTTTCTCTTCAAATTTCTTCTTTTTCGATTCATACGCGGGCTCGGAATAGGTCCTGGACCCACTTCTGCGTGATGCCGGCGTAGTCACTCACTTGTTCAAAATAGGAATATCGATTGTCTGTGCATGGCTTGAACTGGCACTCTGATGCGAGTAGATCCTTTGCTTCTTTTACTGAAGAGGGCACCCGTGTGATCCAGAACGTGTGCTGCCCCACACTCTGGAGATTTTTCCGGGTATAAAAGGCAGAATCTGCCACATGGTAGACTTTTTCGTCAGATTTCAGATTGTTCTTGAGATTTTCAATAATGGTTCTGAGCGTTTCTTTATCGGATTCATTCCCGGAAAAAGTCTGAAGGAAAAGAGGTATTCCATGCTGGTTTGATGCCATACCAAGGACGAATCGCTTAAGATCCCAGCGACCATCCTTTGGATGACCATAGGTTATTTTTATTTCTTCTGTGCCAAAGTCTGATTCATATTCGCCGGTGACACTGAAGTTGGTTGTATCCACATGAATACAGTGCGAACCGAATTCTGTGGAAATGAGGCAGTTTGACACAATTTCATTGAATAGCTCGGTGGGACCATACTCTGCGATGGTATCCAAAGTTCTGCCAAGTAAATCATCATTGATCTGGTCGGTGGTAATTCCTTCCCCAATGAGTCGCTCAACTGCGATATCGTCAAAGAATTCAGGAAAGAGATACAGACGGCGTTCGATGAATCCCAGACCGTTGAGGGCCATTAACTTAACAACCTGAGAATGACTGAGATTATGGTGGCGGGTTTTGGGTATGGCGGTATCAATTACATCTGCTATTCCAAGAGAATCATAGGCACCGGCAACTATCCCGAGATGGCCGACAGAAAGGATTGAATCGTCATCGAATCCGTCAATGAGGGGCATATTGTAGTTATTTGCTTAAACGTACATAGATCTTTTGGTGGGTAATTGTTGAGTTTTGAGGTTTTTAATGCGGATAGTCGGGTGATCACAGGCCGGATAAAAAACAGATTACTGTTGGCGTGAGCGAACTTGCCGATCCGATAAATATCCCGATTGGCCTGACGGTCGAACCAGGGAATCTCAATGATCAGTCGCACTTCAAAAAGACATACCAGCAATTGAACGGCAGGCTTCGAGAAGGATCCCTTGTAATCTTCGATAAAGGAGCAAACAGTGTTGCCAATACTGCAATGATTCGTGCAGATAATCTGCAGTACATAACGGCAAAGAAACTCAACAAAAGTGACGACACGATCATTGCAAAATTCGAAGAGTACCACCCTGAAGTTATTGATGCAGAAACCGGCGTTCGGGGCATTAAAATCGAAAAACCAAGCAGCACCAATTATTTCTTTTTCTCAGAAAAGCTGCAAAAAGAGCAGCTGGAATCCAGGGCCAGAAAAGTGGTGAGACAGATAAAAGAGGCAAAAGAAATTCAGGATAGCATCGACAAGAATAAAGCCCTTCCAAAGCGTTTCCGGATAAACAATTTGCTTATAGATGTGGACTACTCCATCCAGACGAAACTTGTTGAACTCACGGAAGATGATGCCATAAAGCTCCTCGAAGATAAGTTTATCAATGGCAGAGAGGGATTTTTCTGCTTAAAATCAAGTAAGAATTTGACACTTACAGAAGCTCTTCTGACATACCAAAAAAAGGATTCGATCGAGAAGATTTTCAACTCCCTGAAGAATGAAATCGAGATAAAACCATTGCGGGTATGGACAGATAACAGCATTTACGGTGCGTTAATCATTGGATTTATTGCGCAGTTATTCATCTCACTGGTTCGCTTTGAGATTCCGGAACTGAAGCATACATCAACG
This sequence comes from uncultured Methanomicrobiaceae archaeon, assembly GCA_963761105.1. Taxonomy (GTDB): domain Archaea; phylum Halobacteriota; class Methanomicrobia; order Methanomicrobiales; family Methanomicrobiaceae; genus Methanogenium. The sequence goes on from CAVXFW010000008.1 coordinate 32,105, forward strand.
AAATTCATAAAAAAATCGTTATCGGATTTGACAGTTACTGTAAATTCGTGGATGCAAAAGGCAAAAACATACATCCACTCGAATTTTGATGCCATTAACACGATGATTTTGCAGCATAATTGGGTGATTTCGTGATTTGATGAGGGATAATTCACTAACTGTCAAATTGATTATCCGGAGAAAAAATGAAAACTTTTGGTCGCTGTAGCGGATGGATTTTCAGCTGATGAACTTTAAACTGTCAAATTTAGGTTATTACCCACTATATCAATGTGACAGGCTCCCTATCAACTTTGTGGACGGGGATATCAGGTGCATCCCACTCAAGAAGGGGGGGACCTGGTGTGGAGAAAGATTCTCTCTGTTGTCCCTGAACAGAGAGGAAAACAGATTGTCAGATGAAGTGAAGGTTGGATGAGAGTTATTTTATCTCTTATTATCCGCAATCTTCGAAAACGGAATGATCCCAGCCCCAATATCCGTCGTCACATTACACCCCTGCTCAATAGCATTCGCAACCAGATTCATTCCGCTGAAAAAGACAATGGAGAGGCGGTAAGGGTTTGGGCGCAGGTTAAAAAGACTCGTCCCTATCCCAACCGGACGGACAAAACCACACTCAGCCATATCATCAACAATGCTATCAACCCTGTCTTTCGCCTGAACAGTCACCTCCCTGACATTGGCGAGAGCCACCCCATTCCCTGTCTGAACCAGACTCTGGACAGATGTCAGACCCGCATGAATAAACAGAGACAGCGGATCAATGGTTGTCCCCCTGTACCCGATCAGGTCTTCAAAACAAACAGGCTTATTATCAGCGATACGGAATCTGCCCCCATAAACAATATCAACGCCAATCCCGTTATTCTGAAGAACCCCGTCCATTGTTATGGAACAGGCAGAGATGAACCCAACCGTATCAGGAGGAAGACGCGGATCATTGTCCGTTATTGAGTATCCCCGGAAAAAATTGTAGCCACGGGCGATCACTTCATCATACGCCTGCGTAACCTTTTTGACCTCATCGTATGGCACATACGTAAGGTTGTAGGCAATATCTCCTTTTAGCATCTCCGGATTAAAGGTAACATTAAAGGAAAGCTGTTCCAGCCGGGATATAATATAGCCCATACGATCGTCAACCAGGGCATCCGCTGCTTCAGAAGAACCCTCTGTTGTCAGAACCCGCCCTTTATTCCCGACTTTACGGGTAAATCCCTTCTCATCGAGGTACTGAAGATAATACTGTACCGCCCGATCTGACATCGAAAATCCCCGTTCAGCCAATAGTTCACTGAGACGCTTCGCACCGAGGGGATCATGCTGTTCAGAAAGAATACGCAATATTTCAACCGATTTTCTCTCAGAACGTTCAAAAATCACCTTGCAACCACCCCTTACCAATTACAGCATTGCAGTAATGAGAAAGATTCATCTGTATGATAATAGGAGGATTCATTCTTATCTATGTTTTGAAAAAAGAATAAAAAACCGTTTGGCTTCAGACGTTTAGATAAGAGATCATAACATGATTTTCAAAAAAAGAGAGATATATGGTATTTACGTATGCAAAAATATTAGATTTTGGATTTGTCCCTGACGTTTGTTGACATGTCCACAGGAATGATAAATATTTTACCATCACCTGCTTCACCGGTTACTGCTACCCGCCGGATTATTGAGACTATCTCTGCAACCTCCTCATCTTCGACAACCATCTCGATTTTTACCTTGGGTATCAGGTCAACATTGACTTTCCTGCCCCGGAACTGGAGGGAAATCCCGCGCTGTGCACCCCTGCCATGAACATTTGTCAGAGTCATTGCAAAGAATCCTCTTTCATCAAGGGCAGCCTTCACAGCTTCTACCTTTTCAGGCCGTATGATTGCTTCTACTTTCTTCATCTTTTTCTCCTCCCTATGCGTCTAACGTCTCGCCGTGCTGGGAAATATCCAGACCGACATATTCTTCCTTCTCATCAACCCGAAGGCCCATGACCTTTTCAACTACCTTTGCGAGGATATAGGTCATAACGAAGGCGTATGCCACACATACTCCCGCATCCAGCAACTGTATAAGGAACTGATTCACATTGCCGTATATCAGACCATCAACACCTCCAATGGCCGCCGTTGCAAAGATACCTGTCGCAAGAGCACCAAACAAACCGCCAACTCCATGGATAGCCCATGCATCCAGCGATTCATCAATACCCTTCTTCTGCCTCCACAGAAGTGCAGAGTAACAGACAAGTCCTGCAAGTGCACCGATGACAAGAGATCCTTTCACGTCAACAAACCCTGCTGCAGGTGTGATTGCAACAAGTCCTGCTATTGCACCGGAGACAATGCCAAGTGTTGCAGGCTTTCCCCGTATCCAGGATGCAACCATCCAGGCAAGTGCACCGGCTGCAGCAGCAGTGTTCGTCACAACAAATGCATTTGCCGCGATGCCGTCTGCTGCAAGTTCACTACCCGCATTGAACCCGAACCATCCAAACCACAGGAGTGCTGCACCCAAGAGAGTGAGCGGAACATGATATGGTTCCATTCCATACTTCCCGAAACCCTTTCGGGCGCCAATCACCATGCAAAGGGCAAGAGCACCGAAACCTGAACTTATGTGAACTACCGTTCCACCTGCGAAATCAAGTGCACCGAGTTGTGAAGCCCATCCGCCACCCCATGCCCAGTGTGCAAGCGGGTCATAGACAAGCGTAGTCCACAACAGACCGAATACGATGAATGAACTCAGTTTCACCCGTTCTGCAACAGCTGATGTGATAATTGCAAGCGTCAGGGCTGCAAACACGAGCTGGAACACCATGAACAGTATATCAGGAATTCCATCACCATCCAGTCCGACACCGTTGAGCATGAAATGGTCAAGACCACCGATAAACCCGCCAATGTCCGGCCCGAATGCAAGACTGTATCCAAATACGACCCACTGGATACTCACTACGGCAAATGCTACAAAGGCAAGGCCTATCATTGAGATGATATTCTTCCTTCTGACCATTCCACCGTAGAACAGCCCCACTGCTGGGGTCATAAGCATGACCATTGCCGTACATATTATGATAAATGCGGTATCCCCGCTACTGATTGTCATGAATCAAACCCTTTTTACCTTATGACTCCAAATAACATTTGGATTACTCGTTTCTTCTTCTATACGGGATAATTCTTTTAAGGGGAGAGGATCAGTCTCCCCTTGAATTTCTTTTTAGAACCTTGACAGGTATTGTTCAACTTCCCATGGATGAACTGCAGTCCGGAATGCATCCCACTCCATCTCTGCAATACTGTTGAGGCCGTTGATTACGTGACCTCCGAGCAAATCACATATGAGAGTATCTTCCAGAAGATGCTTGTTTGCAGTCATCAGGTCACCAGGAAGCGTATCAATATGTGCCTTACTCCGCTCTTCATCGGTCATCTTGAAGATGTTCTGATTCACACTTGCGGGGGGTGCAAGCTGCTTTTTGATCCCATCCAGACCAGCTGCGAGGATTGCAGCAAATGTCAGGTATGGATTACAGGTTGGATCAGGACTTCGTAATTCCATCCGTGTACTGCTTCCACGCGGAGCAGGAACACGAATAAGGGCTGTACGGTTCGACGCACTCCAGCTCACATAGACCGGTGCTTCATATCCCGGCACCAGACGCTTGTACGAGTTAACCGTCGGATTGGCAATACGGGTTATAGCCTTTATGTGCTCAAGCACACCGGCAATGAAGTGCTGGGACATTTCTGAAAGCTGAAGAGTTGCCTCAGGATCATAAAATGCATTCTTCCCGTCTTTGAAGAGCGATGCATTGACATGCATTCCACTTCCGTTGATGCCATATTTCGGCTTTGCCATAAATGTTGCATTCAGCCCGTTCTTGAGCGCGATGGATTTTGTTGCATACTTGAAGGTGATAACATTATCAGCGGTTTGTAGTGCATTACCATACTTAAAGTCAATCTCATGCTGACTTTCAGCTACCTCATGGTGGGATGCCTCAATCTCAAAGCCCATCTCTGTTAATGCAAGAACAATCTGCGCACGCACATCTTCAGCCAGATCTGCAGGAGCCAGGTCAAAGTACCCGCCCACATCCTGCGGGACCGTCGTAGGCATGCCATCCTTGTCAAGCCTGAAGAGGAAGAACTCAAGTTCAGGACCTGTGTTAAAGGTATACCCCATCTTCTCCGCTTCTGCAAGCGTTTTCTTGAGAATGTACCGCGGGTCACCTTCAAACGGTGTTCCATCAGGCATGTAGACATCACAGATAAACCGTGCAACCGGGGAGTCATTCCCTCTCCATGGGAGAAGGGAGTATGTTGACATATCTGGTTTCAGGACCATATCAGACTCTTCAATGCGTGCGAATCCCTCAATTGAAGAACCGTCAAAGGATATCCCGTCTGTGAGAGCTTTTTCTGCCTGGCAAGCCGGAATAGCCACATTCTTTGGCAATCCCTGAATGTCGGAAAACTGCAGGCGGATAAATTTTACCCTATCTGCCACAATTCTTTCTAATGTCTTTGCAACATCAGTTGACGATGTCATGAATAATCATGGCTCAAGTGAAGTATTTATAGATATCACCCGAACTACCGGACATCCGTCATAATCTATATAGCAATATATAGATTTGTGATTTCAGAGACATACATCCACACACGAAATAAAAAAGCTTAATGAAGAGAAAGGAGAGATCAGGACTTTACCGTGACCAGATAGTTGATGGTATTCTCGGAAATCACGCCGGCATACTCCCCCACCCTGCGGAAATTCTCAACACAATAGCCAATTGAAACAACACCCGGCACACCCAGATCAAAAAGCCAGCTGGAGATATCATTGCACTTCCCCACAAAGTCCTGCATATCGGAGATCAATGCATTTGCTTTCACAATATCCTTTTCAAAGAGTGATTTAAGACTCCCCTCAAAAATATCAAGAGATTCCCGGCTTTTAACCTCAATTATCTCAATGATTTTCTTCTCAATAGAGGTATACATCAGACTCCGGATACTCTCAGCAACCTTGACGACATGATCACCCACCCGCTCAATAACCCGTGAAATCTGCAGATAGATAAGAGCAAGTTCAATATCAATACCCATCTCACGAGACAGTGAAACATTTCGTAACAAAAGGTTAAACTGACGCGCAACAAGCCAATAGAGGCGATTTACATCACGGTCGCGAAGAATAACATCCTCAACAAGCTCCTCATCACGAGTCTTCAGCGCAAACACAGCATCCCGCTGCATACCGGCGACAATCACCCCCATCCTCCGGAGTGTACTGGAAAACGGCATTTCACCAGGATTTAAGAGATCACGAATCACGATTTTTTTATCCGTCTGATCAGAAACCTCCTGACCCACCGTTCTTTGTGTAAATTTCCGTACCGATTTATGCACCCAGGACGGGATTCTCCCGGGTGAGACAATTTCAATAACATTATATCCCGCCACGTAGGCACCAATCAAAGAGCGAAAGAGAATATCTGCACCATCAAAAAAAGCCAGGTCAAATTTTTTTACGCGTTCTGACGCCTTACCAGATATTTTCGGAGTTATCGTAAGCGAACCATCGGGCTGAATTATAAGCCCCACAGGATCATTTTTATGAATGTCAGAAGCTCGTATCCACTCCTTAGGAAGTGAAACAATAAAAGACGAACCACCCGTCACCTGAACTTTCCGGATTTCCATAGATAACGTCACCAATCTTGAAAACTACATTGAAGCCCGAACATAATAATAGATTTGCCCAAGACATATATTACCATATATATTTTCTATATCTTGCTATAACAAAACGAACTGAAAAAATAGATTCTCAGGATCACTGTTTTTTCAATGCAACAACAGACGAGATTCTATAGAAAAATGTGCTCAGGAAATCCTTAATATCTTCATTCCAACAGTCAATACCTGCCCTGATTTCACAGTCCTTTTTCATCGATTTCATCACATGCTTCCCCAGTCTGGCTGAGAAGAGATCTTCTGATGTGAGGAGATCGGACACATTCACCCATTTCCTTTTAATTTCAACGGCATATCTTCCGCCCCCATCAATAAACGGGCCGGAAAATATCTCCTGATGAAGATACTTATCCCTGAACTTTCCTGCATTTACCGCATTATCAACGGGAGGGCCCGTATGCGTGTAGAGGAGCGGGAGCCGGTCAACAAGCATTTCAAAGAGAAGGCAGCAGTGTTCATCGCCCATTACCGCATCATATCTGTTTACAACAAATCCATTCCGTTCAAGGAGAGAGGCAATACCTGCTGTACTTCTCCTCAACTGCGGAACAACAATATCAGGAATCTGGTGCGGGGTTGAGAACGTGATACTGTACAGCCCGGTCCCACGAAGAGAGAGAATCTGTTCAAATTCATTCTGCGTAATGCTCCGCTTTGCAGGAGGAAAAAAATAGTCACGACTATGAGATTCACAATAACCCCGGCAGAGTTCAATGAATTCCCCCATCTTTGCCTGTGAAACAGATGCAGCCACATTCCTGTTTGGATCAACCGGATCAATCACAATAAGAGGATCGTCAAATTGTTTCCCCTGGTGGCCGGCAATGTCAATCGTCTGCCCGGTCTGCCACGACTGACCGGCTTTTATAAGTGAACTGAATCCACCATAGGTCAGAACGAGAAGTTCACACAGGTACCCTGCAAACCCTTCCGTCATCAGATCAGAGCCATACACCCCACCAGCCTTTGAAAACTGTTTCATAAGGAGGACATCATCCTCAAGACCACCAATATGGGATTGTATGTACCGGGTGTGAAACGGAGTTCTGTCAACAGCGCTTTGAATCCGTGCAGAATTCGTCACCTCATAACAGGGGACAAGATCCACGTCAAATCCTGATATTGTTGCATTAACGTACGGGTGTTCAGCATATTTTTCTACAAACTGACCGCCAAACCGTGATGCAATTGACCTGCCAAGAATAATTCCCTCTTCTTCAAGTGCTTCCCGGGACATCTCAGGAGGATACAGCATAAAAACATCGATATCGCGGTCACCGCTAATCCAGGTATTTCGTGCGACAGAGCCAACTACCATTCCTTTTGCTGTTCCGCTTTCATTCACCGCCTGAACAAGCATCTCAGCAACGATGCATATGCCATCTATCTCCTCTTTTTCTGGACGAACGAGTGACAGCACTTCCTCCTCGGTTTCATTCCTCAGGTTCATGCCTTCACCTCCATAATATCCTCATATACCGGACCCTGTGGAGTAAGTGTACTTTTTTTAAGGGTTATGGTATCAATAACCATCTGTCCAAATGAATATCCGGATATCTCTTCAACTGCAGCGCGCAGTGAAGTATCATACCGTTTGATGCGCCCGAGCGTTACGTGCGGTGTGAATATCCGGGCTTCAGCTGGAACACCGAGAGGAGCAAGAAGTCGATCCAGTTCAGCAACCATCACCTCACCCCACCCGTTATCAGATACACCAGCCCAGACAATTCGTGGCTGTTTTTTTGGATGAAGCTGAACCCCGGACACCGTTATTTCTGTCGGTTTAAATGAGAATTCAGACATGATTTCCTGTATGCACTGCATTACATCATCAGTAACTTCCCCCAGAAACTTCATCGTAATATGAGCAAGACGGGGGTCAACACAGGTCAGTTTTGCATCACTGTTCCTGAGAATATCCTGCACAGCATAGAATTCATTCCTGATATCATCAGTGAGATCAACAGCAAAAAAAGCCCGAACCATATACATATCTATTGAACTTTTTATCATCTAAGGTTACCCATACCCCGCCGTTCGGAAACAGAAAAAGAAGTATTATTTTTAGCTCAGACACAACACATTGGTATACGAGTCCATGGGGGAATATTTTCTGTGAAAGCTGCAGCCAAAATCAATATGTACACTCTTGAAAACTGCCCGAACTGCGAATTATTAAAAGAATACCTGAATGAGGCAGGTATGCTATTTACCATCCGCAATATGATGGAAGCAGAGGCATTGACGGAACTCAGAATTAATAATGTATTTGTACGTGAAGCACCGGTCCTTCAGATCGGAACAACGTTCCTGACATCAAAGGACCTCTTTGGTGCTGAAGGGGTTTGTGAGGACGTCGTTGATGCATTGCTTCGGGGAGACTGATATGCCAAAAAATCCCCGTCGTGCAGAGACTCAGCAGACTCTTGATGGATTCTTTGTACCAACACTTCCCAGTGTCAGAACATCAAGAGGCCATATTGTAGAATGGGACAGGGAAAAAATTGTCACTCAGATTCTCAAAGAAACACAACTTGTTGAAACATTTTATGGGAGCGAGGGTGCGGATGTTGAACTTGCACGTGATATTGCACTTGAAGTCGAAACAAAAATAAAAAAACTCAGACTAAAATCCCTTTCAGGCCCTTTAATCAGAGAAATACTTAATATCACCCTTCTTGAGCGGGATTTAATCAGATACAGAAATGTCTGTACACGTGTCGGTACGCCGGTTTTTGATGCACATTTAATCGATGTTGGCAGGGGATTTGAAGCGCATGATAATGCAAATCTCCAGGAAAATGCAGAAACATCACACAAAAAGAAAGCAGATAAAATCAGTAAAGAACAGTATCTGCTTCAGTTGCCTCCGGAACTTGCTGATTACCATCTGGCCGGAGACCTCCATATCCATGATCTTGAATATTTTGGAACACGGCCCTTCTGTCAGGACTGGGATCTACGGTATTTCTTCTATTATGGTCTGATGCCGGATGGAAGTGGAACAAAGGCATCTGTCGCCGGTCCTGCAAAACGTGCTGAGGTTGCCGTTCTCCACGCAGTTAAGGCACTTGGCAGTGCTCAGACGAATTTTGCAGGTGGACAGGGATATTACAATTTTCTGACATTTCTTGCCCCGTATTTTGAAGGACTTCCGTATCCCGACATCAGACAGCTCATGCAGATGTTCGTATACGAAATGACCCAGATGATGGTGGCCCGTGGGGGGCAGGTCGTATTCTCATCTGTTCAGCTCTCACCAGGAGTACCTGAACTCTGGAAAGATAAACCATGCGTCTTTAAAGGCAAGGTCTGGAATGGCACACAGGCGCCGGAACGAAAATATGGTGAGTTTGAACGGGAAGTACGACTTCTCTTTAAGGCACTTATGGAAGTGATGCTGGAAGGTGATTACTGGGGCAAACCATTTAATTTCCCGAAACCTGAAATTAGCATTGAACCTGACTTCCTGACAGAGGATGAGGAGTTTAACCGGGCAAATCCCGATATTCCCTCATATAATGACCTCTACCTGATGACATTCGAACTGGCATCGAAGTTTGGCACACCGTATTATGATAACCAGATTCCGGCATACCGAGGTTCAGGGGAAGGCATCTCCTGTTATCAGTGCTGTGCATATCAGTTCTCCTCTCTTGCAGATGAGGACGATGAATTTGATGATAAGATGCTGTTCAAAGACGGAAAGCACTTCTCAATGGGTTCATGGCAGGTACTGTCCATAAACTGCCCCCGTGCAGCATATAAGGCGGAGGGAGATGATGAACGGCTCTTTGCAGAACTCAAAAAGTTAATGGACGTCTCGGTTGAAATTTTCCGGATTAAACGACGCTGGATGAATCAGATCCGGTCAACCGGACGGATGCCATTTGCCATGCAGCGGCCAAAAGACCCGAATGATCCGGATATGGAAGAGCGCGGCCCTATTGCAGTTGATTTTGAAGGCCTTGTATACACCATCGGCATTGTCGGCATCAACGAGATGGTCCAGCACCATATTGGATACCAGTTGCACGAAAGTCGCGAAGCATTCAATTTCGCAATCAGGGCATTGACTGAGATGGATCTTTACTCTAAGGAAATTACCCGGAAGACAGGGATGACAATTGCTCTGGCCCGCACACCTGCAGAAACAACCGGACAGAGATTTGCCATAGCAGACCTGATAGACAAGAGATTCAGACCCTATGCTGAAAGTGTGATCAAGGGCGACCTTGAGGCCACCCTTCCCGAACTGGGACACAAATTTGATCTTCCGGTCTACTACACCAACGGAACTCATGTTACGCCTGGTGCGGGTGTCCCCCTGACGAAACGAATGGAGATTGAACATGTATTCTTCCCCATTGTTGACGGGGGCAATATTTTTCATATCTGGCTGGGAGAAGCACGCCCGGACCCGCGAGGCCTCATGGATATGGCGATGAATCTCTGCAGAAACACCCAGATTGGCTACTTTGCCTTTACCCGCGATCTCACTGTATCTCTCAAACAGTTTAAGGAATACCGGTCTGAAAAGAATCCGGAGTCATGCCTGTCTGTTGCTGACAGACGGGTAGAAGTTTAACTATTTTCACCTCCCATATTGAATTAACCATGAGAGGGCCATGCGAACCGATCCTCCTCCTTGATGTAGGGAAGGGGACGCAGGACATATTACTCTACACACCCGGTCAGCCTATTGAAAATTCAGTCAAAATGGTTCTGCCGTCACCAAATGTAATCACAGGGATGGCGATTGAAAAGGCTGCAGCACAGGGGAAGGCAGTCCATCTGGAGGGACCGGTGATGGGAGGGGGGAAAAATACCCAGGTGATTAAAGAGTGGCTCCCCAAAGGTCTGAAACTCTCTGCATCACAATCAGCAGCGCTGTCTATCCGTGACAATCTTGAATATGTAAAAAGCATCGGCGTGACCATCACTGACACACCTCCTGAGGATGCCGTTATCATTCGGACAGGGGATTATATGAAAGCTGAACTGCAGGAGACATTTTCACGGTTTAGCATTGAATATCCAAAACATCTGGCAGTCGCGGTGCAGGACCACGGCTACAGCCCGGATATGAGCAACCGGAAATTCAGATTTCTCCACCTGAAAGATATTCTTGAGAGAGGGAACTGGAATATCAATTCACTTATTCAGGATCCTCCTGCCCCTTCCATGACACGTATGCAGGCAATTCTTGACACAGAGCCCGAGGCACTTGTAATGGATACCGGTGCTGCCGCAGTGCTGGGTGCACTTGAGGACCCGGTTGTCCGGAAAGCTCAGGACAAGGGTGTCACCATCGTTAACGCGGGAAATGGCCATACACTGGCATTTACCATAGAGGGAGAAGAGGTCTGCGGTGTATTTGAACATCACACAGGGGTGCTGCTGAAGAACGGAACATGCCGGGACTATCTTGCGAAACTTCAGACAGGCACTTTGACAAATGAAGAGGTATTTGATGACCACGGGCACGGAGCAGCAGTAAACCGTGCCTGCAGTTCATCACTCATCGCCGTTACCGGCCCGAACCGCAGTAAAATTCTCCCGGATGCATATCAGGCGGCACCCCATGGTGACATGATGCTGACAGGCTGTTTCGGGCTTCTCTCAACATGGATGAAGACCAGAACCAATAATCCCTAACTTTATTTTCTCATTCATCCGTACGGGGGACCATGGATGCAATAAAAATATGTGTGGTGCTTCTCCTGACATTAGCAGTCACCTCCGGCTGTTCAGATGAAATACCAGACACTATGATACAGGAATCGCAAGGCACCCCCACCTCTACCTCCACCATCACTTCTACCCCCACATCCACCTGGAATCCTGATGGTATCGTTTCTGAAAATGAATATGCAAAGTCTCTTTCATTAAATGGCGGCAATTATGTCATTCACTGGAAATTTGCATATGATACCATTTTTTTGGCCTTGAAACCACATCACCGGGCTGGGCTGCAATAGAATTTGAACCAACGACCCGCATGAAGGATGCAGACATTCTCCTGAGTGGCTCAGAAAACGAAGTCCCGTACATGTTTGATATGTTCTCAACCGGTTCAACCGGCCCCCATCCTCCTGATACAGAACTCGGAGGGACCTTCGACATCCTTGAATTCAATGCAAAAGAACAGACAGCCGGAACCGTTGTCGAATTTTCCCCGTAAAACAGATACCGGAGACTCATATGACAAAGTGCTGATACCGGGTGCAGAGATTACCATCATATGGGCAATAGCAGACAGCGACGAACCGCTCTTCAAACATAATCTCATGAAAGGCACTGACACGATAGTCCTGTAATCGGTCACGACCAAAGCAGGGCAGGAAACCCACAACGGTAGTCGTGGACAGTTGATACATGTCAATGCCGACTTAAAAATCCACAAGTGTGCCGGTTTAAAAATCCACAAAAACCAAACCTCGGTTGATCACCTCAGAGGTTTGGCAAATGTTGAACATGGAGGAGTTTTTTATGATTTGGGACATTGCCCACGACGTGGAACTGGAAAGAGGCTGGAAAAACGTAAGCGAAATCTCCAGGATAAACGGTTTTGACAGAAGAACAGTAAAGAAATATCTGGAGCCAGAAAGCATCCCAGGAACTAATCAAAGGAGAAAACGGAAAAGCAAGCTTGATCCGTACAAAGATTACATACACAAAAGACTCGGTGAATATCCCAAAATATCTGCCAAACGCCTTTTACGGGAACTTCGTAAGGATGGTTATGAAGGTGGCTACACTATTCTCAAAGATTACCTGACTTCGGTACGGCCGGTAAAGCAACCCCTTGCCGTATACCGATACGAAACCAAACCCGGCCGTCAGGCGCAGGTGGACTGGGAAGAATGTGGAGAGGCCTTCCTTGATGGAGAAAATCGGAAATTGTACTGCTTCTCAATGATTCTCGGATACTCAAGAATGCGGTATGCCGAATACACACTTTCACAGGATGTGTATACGCTCATTCGTTGCCACATCAACGCATTCCAGTATTTCGGCGGGGTACCTGAAGAAATCCTGTATGACAATATGAAGACGGTCATCATCAAAAACTCATTCAGATCCAAAGATTCCAAATGGAATCAAATATTTTCAGATTTCAGCAGGCATTATGGCTTCATATTGCGAACATGCAAGCCATATACGCCAAAGACAAAGGGCAAAATCGAAAATACCATCGGATACATCAAACGTGATTTCTTTGAAGGCACCCCGTTCATTTTATTCAATGATATCAGCATAAAACTATTGCAATGGCTCAAAAGAGTGAATTCCGAGATTCATGGAACGACCAAAGAAATTCCGGAAATACGTCTTGAAAAAGAAAACCTTCGGGATGTCAGGGTAATCACTCCGTTCCAGGTCTTACATCGGGAAACCAGAAAAGTAGCCCCTGATTCGTATCTCTCCTATCTTGGAAACCGCTATTCTGTGCCCTATGCATATGCCAACAGAACCGTGACTTTGAACATTCAGGATGGTTCATTCACCGTCCTTTGCAATGGAACTGAAATCTGCATGCATGAGACCCTTGCAGGCAGTGGCAATACGAGGAGAGTGAAAGAGCATTTCAAAGGTCTCCTCTCTGAAACAATGAAGCAGAATACTACTAGAATTTCACAGAAAGGCTCTGTTTTGCATTTTGGAGAATCTGAAGTCCAACAGCGTTCCATTGACTTTTATGAACAGTTTTCCGGAGGTGAAACCGTATGAGTGTTCTGCTTTACGAACGACTTCACCAGAATCTGACCGTTCTGGGACTGACAACCATTAATGATATTCTGGATAATTATTTGGAATTTGCCGGAAATGAAGAGAAGTCCACGCTCGAAATTCTGGATTATCTCATGGAGGAAGAAAGGAAATCAAGGGATAACCGGAGGACTGAACGGAATCTCAGACTGTCAGGTCTGCCGTTTCGGAAGACGGTTGATGACTTTACCTTCGAATTTCAGCCATCCATTGACATGTCAGTGATAAAGGATCTTCTCACGCTCAAATTTGTTCATAACGCAGAAAATGTGGTGTTTCTCGGTCCTCCCGGGGTGGGAAAGACACATCTTGCTGTTGCCCTGGGAATGGCGTCTATTCATGCAGGAATGCAGGTGTATTTCATCAATGCATCCACACTGATTGAAAAACTGCTCAACGCATACAATCAGGGCAAATTACAGAGGTATCTGAATTCTCTCTCAAAATACCAATTGTTAATCATTGATGAGATTGGTTATCTTCCATTTGATTCCGATGCTGCGTACTGTTTCTTTCAGCTGATTTGCACGAGGTATGAAAAACAGTCCATTGTCTTCACCTCAAACAAGTCATACAGCCAGTGGGGCGAGATATTCCTGGACACTGTCATTGCTTCGGCAATTCTTGACAGAGTTCTGCACCACTGCACGACGGTGAATATCAGAGGCGACAGCTACCGTATGAAAGAACGTCAGAAGACCGGGAGGGTTCCGCCGGTTAGTGGTGAACTCATAGGAAAGTTGAAGTAAAATTGTGGAAAAATATTCCGGCATACTTGGGGAAAATTAACCCCGGCGTTGACAATACATTATACTACAGGCCCTAAAATCCAACGTGCACTGATACAGCGAGAAGAGCATGAAATGCTCCCAGTATCAGAGAAACGATTGCGAAGTGATAATGCAGGGTGAAAGAAGCCCACCTTACCCCCCTCCTGTGCGCCAGAACAATTCCTGCAGTACAGATGAAACAGGTCAGAGTTACAAGATCAACAACCACAATAAAAAGGAGAAAAAAACATCAGATGCAAAGTTCTGAATCATATGCACATACCTCCGGACATGGGGTGCACACATTTCAGCTGAACATATTAATACATATAAATTTTTGAAAAAAAGAAACTGAGATTATTCAGCGTCGTCCTGGACGAGCTGAACATTCGCAATATCATGCTGTCGTTCTGCAAGGCACTTTGCCTTGAAGATATTCTTACCAGCCTTGCCAATTGCAATTCCACGGTCTTCTTCAACAACATCGATGAATGCAACAAGTTCACCATCCTCATTTTCTTCAAAGATAATTGATGTGACACGTGCCGGAAGGAAGCAGTTTCTGAGAAACTGTTCTGCATCATCGGAATATTCAACAACCTCAATGCGCCTACCTAATTCTTCAGATGCTTTCTTAATGCTCGAGCCCTGCTTTCCAATTGCACGGCCCATTTCACCAGGGTTTATGACGAAAATAAGACGTTCATTTCTCTCGTCAATGATGCAATCCCTGCTTCCTGCACCGGTCAACTGTTCAAACTGAGCCATCAGCTGAAGGCTCTGTTCATTCAATACAATTTCTCCCATATTATGCCCTCTTGAGTGAAAGGATATCTGACTCGCCTGCATCAATAACTGCAAGTGCACTCACCATGTGGGGTCGACCGCATGATTTTCCAAGCATTACGCTTGAACCGTCATAGGTATAGACAAAGGTATCCTTTATACCGGACAGATATGTTACAAATTCTCCCGGGCAATTCCTGGCAACAACAACCATCTGGGCTGTCTTGTTTTCAATGCATTCTTTGGTTGATTTCTGGCCGCTGAATACTTTTCCTGTTTTTATTGCGCGGCGCAATGAGGTTTCGAAATCCATAATTATGTTCCTATTTAAATGGTTTTGCAATTAATTTCACATCTCCGGTTCCAAGCTGAATTGGCTGACCGACGATGACATTCTCTGTGACACCCTGAAGAATATCCTCTTCATTTGCTACTGCTGCATCAAGCAGGTGATTAACTGTGACTTCAAATGCTGCACGGGAAAGAACACTCTCCTTTTCACCGGCAATACCATGACGTCCAATCTGTTTGACTTCACCTTCCATGCACATCATATCTGCAACGAGCATAATATGGCGAACATCAACATCGATACCCTGTTCACGCAGTGTGCTCAGGGCTTCATCGATGATTGCGTTTCTACCAGCTTCTATTCCCAGAACCTCTGATATCTCTGAAATGTTATTTGTCCGTGTACGGCTTTTATCAACACCGTCCACTTCGAATACATCCTTAAGATTTGAGCCTTCTGTATATAGAATGTACTCTCCTCCTTCCTTTCTGACAACAACACGCTCTATATCGTCAATACCCTGAACAATCACATCGCGCACATGATTTGCAAGCTGGAAAAGATTCTGATAGCTCTCACGATCCTTTGGATAGAATATCAGAAGTTGAGTATCAACATCTGATTCAGATTCAAAGTCACGGTAATGGCGTTTTTGTCTGATTTTATCGGGAGCTCGTTCGAGGATCTCCTCAACAGTGACCTTACGTTTTTCGCAGACTTCACGGTTAATCTTTACCGTCACCATCATCTGAACAAGGTCAGTTGAAACATCGCCAAACTCGTTGAGGCGCGTCGCCTCAATCTGCCAGCTCACATCACGGGCGCGGTCACGATTATTCGCGTATTCCCCTCTCAGGTAGATGGTCATGGTAGGGGTTGATGGACTTTTCCGCGCATCCATAATCTCAATCAAACGAGGCAGACCGAGAGTAACGTTAATTTCAGCGACACCTGCATAGTGGAATGTTCGCATGGTCATCTGAGTACCTGGTTCACCTATTGATTGTGCCGCGATAACGCCTACTGCTTCACACGGTTCAATACGAGTTGCCTTATACTCAATATATACCTCCCGCATGATCTCTTCAAACTGTTCAGAGGAAACGTTATGACCTTCCATTAATTTTTTCAGGTCGGTCTTCGTTTTTTCCGGGATCTGTGCTGCGTCAATAACTTCAACCATATTGGAGTCCATCATACCTCCTCCTTCAGCACATTTTCAAGAATACCACGAACATCAACCGGATCTCCAAAACAGGCCTTTGAAGGATCGGTACTATCTTCACCATACTGGAACTGAATAATTCTCCCACCGGTTGTCCGGACAGTCAGATCATATGCCACCTTCAGATCCTGAAGTGCATTGATCATCCTCCGCTGTAAATATCCACTCTGTGAAGTACGAACCGCAGTATCGACAAGACCTTCACGACCACCAATGGCGTGGAAGAAGAACTCGGTCGGCGTCAGTCCACTCTTGTAACTGTTGCGCACAAATCCGTGAGCAGGTGCCCCACGGTCTCCACGTTTGAAATGAGGCAGTGTACGGTCTTCATACCCACGGGTAATACGTTCACCACGTACTGCCTGCTGACCAATACAACCAGCCATCTGGGTAAGGTTCAGCATTGAACCACGTGCCCCACTGACAGCCATTACCACAGCACTGTTAGAGAGACCAAGGTGTCGTCCTGCAATTTCACCCGTCTTATCACGGGCTTTTCCAAGAACCTGCATGATCTGCATCTCGAGAGTCTCTTCGAGTGTACGGCCCGGCATTGGTTCAAGCTGACCTTCTTCATAAATCTGAATACGGCGCCTGACATCACGCATTGCCTCATCAAGACCCTCATCAATCTGTTTATACTCCGTCTTTGACAAATCTTCATCATCAATACCGAATGAAAATCCATCAAACATAATGGCACGGATTGAGAGCTTTGTGAAATCGTCAATAAACTGTGCACCACGCCTTTGTCCATGCTGCCTGATTGTCCGCTGAAGAATATTTCCCTTAAACGCACCAATTGATTTCTTATCAATGGTACCGGTGAGAAGCTGTCCATTCGCAATCTGAACATACGAGTCCTGCTCACAATCACCTTTTTTGCATACCTCACAGTCTTTACAGGAACTGGAGCGATATACAAGGTTCAGGTCGTCAGCGAGAATCATTGAGAATACCTGTTTATTAGACCAGTATTCTATTCCGTTTTCAACCTTACCAGGTTTCGGAAGGTGCTCAGGTGGATTAAACTTGATTAATGAGATTGTTTCTTCCTTGTTAAACCACCGCAGGGTATGCGTCAACAGGAACATACCAGAGATATGATCGTGGATACCACCAATGATCGGTCCACCAAACCTCGGTGAGAGGATATTCTCATAGACAGAACAAAGCATATGGGCTTCAGCCCGTGCCTCTTCAGTCTGCGGAACATGAAGATTCATCTCATCACCATCAAAATCGGCATTGTATGGTGGGCAGACAGCTGGATTCAGACGGAATGTTCTTCCGTTCATCAGAACAATCCGGTGAGCCATAATGGACATTCGGTGAAGTGACGGCTGACGGTTGAAGAGAACAATATCATTGTTTCTCAGCTGACGATCAACAGTCCACCCCGGTTCAAGCTGTTCTGCAACAGTCTCACTTGTAAGGTCATTTAATCTGACCCTTCTGTTATCAGGCCGGATGGCATAATTGGCACCACATGGTTCCGTCAGTGAATTCCGGATTGGGCCTTTCAGCACCATTGCACGGACTTCTTCGATATTAAACGGAGTCACACGAATGGGCACACTCATCTCATTTGCAATAGCAAGAGGAATGCCCACCTGACCAATACTCATATTCGGGTCAGGGGAAATCACCGTACGTCCGGAGAAATTAACACGTTTACCGGAAAGTGAACCCCTGAAACGGCCATCCTTACCCTTAAGGCGCTGAGAGATTGTCTTGAGTGGTCTGCCTGAACGATGTCTCGCCGGCGGACACCCCGCCACTTCGTTGTCCATATAGGTTGTTACATGATACTGTAACAATTCCCAGAGATCCTCAATAATTAACTGAGGGGCACCAGCATCCTGATTTTCCTTAAATCGCTGATTAATACGGATAATATCAACAAGTTTGTGCGTCAGATCATCTTCAGACCGTTGTCCGTTTTCAAGAATGATCGATGGCCTCATCGTAACAGGAGGCACAGGAAGAACCGTGAGAAGTGTCCACTCCGGACGGGCAACATCAGGGTTAATTCCAAGGAGACGAAGGTCTTCATCGGGTATCTTTTCAAGGCGGCCCCTGATATCGGCAGGAGTCAGCTTGTGATCAACTTTGCGGCCGGTTTCGTCCGTCCAGATTTCTGAAAACGTAGTTGGCTTCTCAAAGTTTACCTTATTCTGCTGGGCACCGCAATGAGGACAAATCCGCTCTTTTTTGATATCTTTTTCGGAGATGGTATCTCCATTCTGCTCATCATCAGGACCAAGAAGCTTGTATACTTCGTCCGGACTAAGAAGAAGCCTGCTACATTCACGACAGGAAACACGAAGTAATTTCCTGATGAGCCGTGTGTACCCAACATGAGTAACGGGTTTGGCCAGTTCAATATGACCAAAATGCCCTGGGCAGTCTGATGCCTTGTTACCACATGTTTTACACCGTAACCCGGGATCAATAACACCGAGGTGAAGGTCCATTAAGCCCTGAGGATAGGGAAAACCATCGTCATCATAGGTATCTGCCCAGATGATTTTCCGTACACTCATCTTACGGATTTCTTTTGGAGAGAGAAGACCGAATTCAATCTTCCCCACTCGTTTTGGACTTGGCATATTTTATAACCCCCTATACCTGGTCCTCCAGGTGCATCCTGGGTGCGATACCCATACTCTTCATCTCATCCAGGAGAAGTTTAAATGCATAACTCATCTCAACCGGATAGATATCGATCTCATTTCCACATGCCAGACAGCGTGTAACATTTCTGTTACGGTCGAGGAAGGCAATCATACCACACTTGGCGCAGACAAACTGTTCAACCTTGTCAGACTCATCAAGAAGTCTCTCTTTCAAAGCCATTGCTGCACCATGTCCAATCATGACATCACGTTCCATCTCACCAAATCTGAGACCACCTTCACGGGCACGTCCTTCCGTTGGCTGTCGGGTCAATACCTGCACAGGTCCACGGGATCTTGCGTGCATCTTCGAGGATACCATGTGGTAAAGCTTCTGGTAGTAGATAACACCGATATAAATATCTGCGTGGAACTGCCTTCCGGTAATTCCATCCCGCATTACTTCCCGGCCATTATGTGAAAATCCAAGACTTGCAAGCGATTTTCTAAGGCTTGCTTCAGGCTCGCCAGAGAAGGCAGTAGCATTAATACGCCGCCCTTCCAGAGATCCAACCTTTCCACCAAGCATCTCCAGCATATGACCTATGGTCATACGTGATGGAATTGCATGCGGGTTAATAACCAGATCTGGAGCAATTCCTGCTTCAGTAAATGGCATATTTTCCTGGGGAACGATAAGTCCGATAACCCCTTTCTGTCCGTGACGTGATGCAAATTTGTCACCAACTTCCGGAATTCTGAGATCACGCGTCCGCACCTTGACAAGACGCGAGCTGTTTTCTCCCTCAGTCAGAATGACAGTATCTACAATACCCCGTTCATTGCTCCGCATGGTGACAGAGGTATCCCGACGTTTCTCAACGGTTATCAGTTCACCGGATGGTTCCTCAAGGAACCGGGGCGGAGAGGTCTTACCGATAAGAACGTCCTTTTCATGAACAACAGTCTCAGGGTTAATGACCCCGTCAGTGTCCAGGTTTTGATAATATTCAGCACCATGAGCTCCGGATACTTCCTCATCAGGGACCTCGATTTTATCAACCTGGCCTCCCGGGTACCGGCGTTCTTCTCCGTCATATGTACGGAAAAAGTGTGAACGTCCTACACCACGGTCAATAGATGCCTGATTGAAAATGAGAGCATCCTCAATATTGAACCCTTCGTATGAAAGAATGGCGACAACAAGATTCTGGCCAGCTGGCCGGTCATCGGAGCCAATGATCTCAGAGGTCTGTGTATGAACGAGCGGTTTTTGTGCATTGTGAAGAAGATGACCACGGGTATCCGGACGGAGTTTCATATTTGAACATCCAAATCCGAGTGCCTGTTTGATCATACCCGCACCCATCGTAACACGAGGTGATGCATTATGTTCCGGGAACGGAACATGTGCTGCTCCGATACCAAGAATAAGTGCAGGATCAATCTCAAGGTGGGTGTGATCAGGTGTGATTTCAAATTCATTCATCGCAATGAAGAGGTCTTCTTCTTCCTCTGCATCGATATACTCAACGATTCCACGGGAGACGAGATCCTGGAAGTCAATTTCACCTGATTTCAGCCACTCAATATCCTCTTCTGTGACCAGCGGTTTGCCTTCCTCAACCACAATCAGAGGCCGACGGGCACGGCCCCGGTCGGTATGAATGATAATATCCCCGTTGTATTCCTTGAACGAGACGTTAATCTCAGAAGATAGTTCGCCCCGCCGCCTCATCTTTCGGACCCGTGCGACCAGCTCAACAGGTGAATCCGAAAGACCAATCAGTGCACCATCTACAAAAACACGGGATTTTTTCTGGCTTTTGCTCATAGTAACTCCCGTTTCAGTTCTTCAACGCCAAAATTATAGAGCGCCTTGTTGACCACCTGCGCATCAGGGATTCCTTTTGAGATCTCAACCATCTGTGCAAAGTTTTTCACAAGACCACAATTTGGACCTTCAGGAGTCTCAGAAGGACATATTCGGCCCCATTGCGTTGGATGGAGATCACGAGCCTCAAAATGGGGCTGTGAGCGTGACAAAGGGGAGATAACCCTTCTCAGGTGAGACACAACTGCCATATGATCAATTCTGTCGAGAAGCTGTGAGACACCAGTCCGTCCACCGACCCAGTTTCCTGTGGCAAGAGGATGAAGCAGACGCTCAGTCAGCACATCTGCACGAACAGCAGTGCCGATAGAGAGATCACGGTGCCGCATGCTTGCACGCTCAAGCTGATACTTAACATCACGGGTAAGCCGGTTTAATGATATCCTGAAGAGATCTTCCATCAGATCCCCGGCAAGTTTGAGCCGCTTGTTGGAATAGTGATCCTTATCATCAATTCTCCGGTTCTCAAGAACCAGATCAAAACATGCCTCTGCCATTCTTCCAAGGAAATATCCCTTTGCAAGCCTGACACTCTCAACTGCCTGCTGGTATCCAGGGTCCTCTTCCTTCAGCCCTTCAGGCATCAGATAATTCAGATGGGGGAGGAGATAATTATCAAGAACAAACTCTGCACGTTTGCGCTGGTAATCCCGCGTCTGATTCGGAGCAAGCTTTTTCCCGACATACATGATTCCCTCTTCGGTGTCATCGCATTCACTCTCTTCGAGATTCTGCATCATGAAGGTAAGAATCTGCTCATTATCAGAAACCGCATGCACAACATCGAGGTCATTCCCTAGTCCAAGTCCACGCATCAGGTCCACATACCTGAGATGACCTGCAACGGACGGGAAGGAAACCTCCAGGAGATTTTTCCTGTTTCGTTCAACAATGACAAGAGCACGATATCCACGGAACTGAGAGAATACTTTCGCGACATAAATTCTCTCATTATATCGCTCCGTGTATTCGGTCATTATCTTGTTGGAGGCAAGATCCTCAAGTGTCATTAAGACACGTTCAGAACCATTAACGATGAAATATCCACCTGGGTCGTGAGAATCTTCCCCAAAAGATATCCGTTCCTCGTCAGACATTCCAAACAGATTGCAACTCTGCGAACCGACCATTACAGGAAGCTGGCCAATTGTCGTTACAATAGGCTCCTGACGTTCATCACCCTGAACCAGAACCATATCAAGTTTGATAGGTGCCGCATAGGTCAAATTTCTAAGCCGGGACTCACAGGGAAACAGACCGGACTGGGAACCGTCTGCTTCTCTGACAACTGGTTTTAACACTTCTATTTTTCCAAGTTCAACCCACACGGGATCATTGTCTTTTCCACGCTGACCGATATCGGTCTCAATAATCCGCTGTTCATCGACAACCTTCTGAAGGTTAAAATCCAGAAAATTATTGTATGAATCCAGCTGATGACGTGCTACATGTTCCCGTGAAAAATAGGCTGAAGATAATACATTTGTATCAAGCAGAGAGATCACCCTCAATAGGTTTATTTTTTCGGCCTCTTGACAACCATCCGGAACGATTCCGCACGGCCTGCCGTCTGGCTGTTTCTTACAATTCGAATAACATCATTGACGTTTCCGTCAACCGTCTTTACAGCTGGATCATCATGATAGATTTTGGGCAACTGGTCATAGGAGATCTTATACTTCTGAAGAAGATCTTCCACTTCCTCCCGGGTCATTACGTGATGTTCCGGAACCATCACATGCTCAATTACTGGAAAATCTTTGGTGTCCATCTAACGCCCCTGATCCTGATTTTTTTTCAGATGCATCACCGCAAAAAATTACACATTGCGCCACATGCCTTTGTGGCAACGGGCCTAGAGGGATTTGAACCCCCGACCACCTGGTTAAAAGCCAGGCGCTCTTCCTGGCTGAGCTATGGGCCCGAACGCTGATGGAATCAGCATAATTAGTGGTAACTCAAAGTTTATAAAGTTACCTCTTGCTTAAAACTGAGTAAACGATAGCCCCTCAGAAAGGCGACAAATCCCGCGCACGCCATTTCACAAGTTTAAACGTAAAGAAAGATAATCAATTAAAACTTCACACTGTATCATCACAGGAGATTGATGAAATGAAAAGAGAATTTGATAAAGCTGAAGACAGGATTGTAGATCTCCTCGTTTCAGGGACATATGTGATCTATGTATTGGTAGCAATCGTACTGCTTATTCTCGCTGCAGTGTCACTCCTCGATGCAATTACCGGATTTGGGATGATTATAACCGGTTTAAAGGAAACGGGCATGATGGATGCCTTGCATGCCGTCCTTTTGACCATTATAATTATTGAGATTATGGAAACAGTAACAGGTTATCTGCGAACAAAAACCATACAGATACGCCCCTTATTAATTGCAGGAATTACCGCCATGGTCAGAAGGCTGCTGTTTTTTGACACTGAGCCATTGTCAGTACTTCTGCTTGGAGAGATAGTCCTCGCAATCGTCGCTGTGCTGGTCCTTACAATTGCAATAATTTACCTTGGAAAAGAGGGAAAATAATGTATATTTTATTTTTTCAGATGAAGATATTCTTTTGATATTTGCTCAAGCCGTTCTTCCTGGAATTTAATACTCATCTCCATGCTTTCAATCGCATGCTGAATATTTTCTCCGACCTTAACATTAGAATCATTGAGATTATAGGTAGATTCCAGAATATTCAGAAGACGGCGGGATACATCTGCACTTTTGCTCAGCTTTTCATATTCTTCAACAATCTGCGAGTCAGTGCCCCGGCTCTTTGCTTCTTTAATATCCAGACTAATCTTTTCCTGACGTTTCAGCACATATTCAATAGCATCATATAGCTGACGATGGGTAGTCGGCTTCATGATGTAATCTTCAATATAGGCGCCATATTCCTGTGCTTCATCAGGAGTCAGCTGTTTGGCAGTGAGCATCATCACCGGAACATCGGAAGTAGATGCATTCATTTTTATATTTTCAAGCGTTTCCCACCCATCCATTGGTTCCATCATGATATCCAGAAGAATGAGATCAGGCCTGATGTCTTCTAAAACTTCCAGACACTCATTGCCGCTATAAGCTGCAATAGGCCGGTATCCGCCCCGTTCAAGCATCGCAACAAACACGTCAACTATCATCGGACTGTCATCAACAATCAGAATTGTATACATATCTATTCCACCCCAATATTATTCGCAATAACCGCCAGTTCCCCTTTTAATGATTGTATATCGGCCGATTTATTAATAATTACCGTTATCAGCGCATCTTTCCCGGCACCCATAACAATAATCCCTCCATCATCGACGTCTACAAAAACAGAAGAAGGACGTGATAAATGCATCAGACTTGCCGCTGCTTCAGCAGAGCCAAGAATAGTTGCCCCCATCGCCGCAAAAGAGGGAACAGAAATACCCTGATCAACTCTTTTCCCCATAAGCGCACCAGTACGTGAAACGATCACACATCCCAAAACGCCATCAAGGGCCATACATGCATCCAGATGTGCCGCAATTCGCATTTTAGCTGAAGATATATTACTCACGCCAATGACCCCAGATGTATATTGAAGACAAGTCCAGTTGGATTCCATATCACATATATCTTTTCAATATTTTGGTATGAAAGCAGATTGGCACAATCGGCTAATCTGGAAAAACAACGCCAGGATAATGGAAATAAGACAACAGATTTAATACATTACAATTTTAATTTTTAAATAGTATGCAATTGCCTCGGGGGACGCTGCATTCAGTTAAGAAAGATATTCATCCATCTATCCTTTTTAAAGAAATTTCTGAGCAAAAATTTACCGGGCATTGCAATATTTATTTTGGGTCAGGTACCGCATCCGCGGTATTCATAAAAGGCAGATGTATACTGGCAAAAACAGGACAATTCCGTGGATTTGAAGCATTTAAACGAGTTGAAATCGAACCATCAAATGTTTCTGCAGAACTTTATGCATTCTCAGATATACAGATTGGACTAAGCACAGAATTCAATGCTGACTGTACAGTTGTTTTCCCCAAAAAAACACCATTGCCAAAAAAAATGGCAGAACCTGTTGTAATACCAGATTCAAAGATAATGGCTGAAGTAAAACGACAGCAACTTTCCGAAGAGGCAATTATGCCAGAATCAAAAAAGGACATTAATACGTTTTTTGAATTCCGGCCTGCAGTAAATCCAAAAATAAGAAAACCAAAAAGTGATTTTCAACTCCCCAGAGGAAAATTTGTCGCAATTCAAAAATTAGTTCCCCTCCTGAATATAATCCTCTTCGCCGAAGATAACAATTTTTCCGGATACATGACTATCAATATCGGAATTCGGAAAGCTTCCATAATCTACCGCAGTGGCATGTGCATTATGATAGATTATCCTCCAAAATATGGAGAGGAAGCAGTCAGAGACATCCAACAGGAATTAGAGACGAAAGTAACCGCTGAACTTTACGACCTGTCCCACCAACAGATGGATGTCGCGCTTGAATTCAATGATGGTTACTGGGCCAATAACTGGACCAAAGGAACAGGAGTATCAATCACATCCATATCAAGAGAAATTATTGAAGAAAAACAAAAAATCATCGAAAACAGTGTCGAAGAAGACAATGATGCATTAGATTCAACAATAGCCGACTTTGAAAAATCAGAAATAAAGAGTATAGTCGTTCAAACAGAAACTGAAACTGGAATTTCAGACACATCGGATGATGAAGAACTTGATGAATTTGCAAGAGAAGTAAACTCACTTGAAAATATGGACATGGGACTTATGGAATCCAGAGTGAGGGAAAATTTTAGAGATGTGATTAAAGAACTTGATCTCGAGTACCTGATCATGGACACAAAAGCTGAAAAAAAACGGGTCGGAGACACACATGAATGAAGACAGTTATCTGGTTATTTTGGGTGTAATTATAGTCATCCTGATTATTGCATTGACAATTCTGATTTATAAAGTATTTGAACTTCAGCATAAGACATCAGACGGAAATATGCAGAATATTCGTGAAAAAACGCAAACACCAACAAAAGAGGAACAAAGAAAAGAACAACAGAAAGAAGAAAAACCAGCCGAACCGGATCGGACTATCATTCAGAGTGTCAATCTCACAGAAGGAATTTCAGACATCAATGAAAGCATGAAAAGATACACAATAAAATATTACCTTGAATCAGCAACGCTGGCATCAATGGATGGATTTTCAATCGCTTCATCGCATGCTGACAGTGAGAAAGAAGCAGCAAACCTTACTGCCAGATACCGGGAAAACGCAATGACAGAAATAGGGGACACCCATATCATCCCTTTCAAATACAGAGGCGAAGACATTCTGATAATATTCAGAACAACCCAACAGATTACCCGGGAACGGGAAGACATGATGATACGGGATGGGAGATCAATCCTTTCCCAATGGCTATAAGTATTTAAATTTTATTCACATCTTTTCTAAAATACATATAATGGTTGTGCATAGATTAATTGTAAATGATACACAACCAATCAATTTTGATTTGCAATAACCCATACATATTAAATAATTCAAAACCACAGAACTACTGTGTATAATCCACGAATTTGAGAGGTATTCATGGTCAAAGTATATACTATAGCGTCAGGAAAAGGGGGAACTGGTAAAACCACAACATCAGCAAACCTTGGTACGTGCCTTGCTGAATTAGGAAAAGAAACCTACGTGATGGATGCCGACATGGGGATGGCAAACCTTGGTATTATCATGGGACTGGAAGATGTCCCCATAACACTTCACGAAGTTCTTGCAGGAAATGCCAAGGTGTCTGAAGCGGTCTATCAGGGACCATGTGGTGTGAAGGTTGTTCCGAGCGGCATATCACTGAAAGGATTTCAGAATGCTGATCCGGACAAATTACGCGATGTTATGCGTGAACTGATTGGAAAATGTGAATTTCTTATCATAGACGCGCCAGCAGGAATTAGTCGGGACGGTGTAATTCCGCTTGCCATTGCAGACGAAGTAATTCTGATTGTCAATCCGGAATTATCGTCTATGGTGGATGCATTGAAGACAAAGATACTTACCGAGCTTGTGGGAGGGAGTGTAAAAGGGGCAATACTCACCCGTGCCACGATGGAAAATACGGAGGTATCAAAGCAAAAAATGGAGGAGGTACTCGGAGTTAAAGTAATAGGGATAATCCCTGAGGATCCAAATACACGCAGAGCGGCCGCATATAAATCACCAATAGTGGTCAAATATCCGGATTCTGATGCGTCAAAAGCATACCGAAGAATTGCAGCTAACCTTGCCGGAACCTCATATTCTGAAACTCTGCAAAATGAAAAATCAAGGGAAAGTTTTATTGACAGACTGGCTCGCTCGATATTCAAGGGGAAAAAATGATAGGGACAACACCAGAAGGAGTGATGCTGATATTATTCGGCATAGTGATTGTGTTTCTCCTTTTTTTAATGAAACTGATGCATACCCGAATAAACCAGTTGTTAACAGAAATGAACGATCTTAACGGAAAGGTAAACCTGACTTCAAATGAAATTGAAGAACTTACCAAGAATGTTGAGGAATTTAAAAGTACTAACTTCTGATTTTTAAAAAGCAAGTTTGATATGCAAAGCGAACATAGATTGTAGAGCGGGGCCATAGGGTAGCCTGGACCATCCTAGGAGACTGGGGGTCTTCTGACCTGCGTTCGAATCGCAGTGGCCCCATTGTATTTTTTTTGGAACATTACATGAAAATTACTAAAACATGTTTTGAATGTCTCCTTTCACGCATAACGTATGAATGTGAACTTAACTGTACAGATCCTAAAAAAACAGATGAGATCACAGAAAAATGTAGAAATCTTCTTACAGAACTGTGTAAAATACCTGATGCAGGCCCCCGGATCTCAAGCAGGATTCACCGGCTTGCGTATGAAGAGATGGGGTCCATTGATCCATATCAGTCATTAAAAGTGAAAGACAATGAAGATGCGCATGATACATGTGAAAGAGTGATCACCAATAGCATGAGTTTTCGTGATCTCTGCCTCGCAGCGATAATTGGAAACACACTCGATTACGGTTCCAGCGAACATACGGTGACTGACAACCTAATTGCACATTTTAGAAATGAATTTAAAAATGGTCTGACAATTGATGATACAGATGAGATCCTGGCCCTTTCCGACAGAGTAGTCTATTTCTGTGACAATTGTGGTGAAATAATTTTTGATTCATACCTGATACAGTTCCTGAAGAATCGAGGGTCTCACATCACTGTGGTCGTTCGCGGAGGACCAATCATTAATGACGCAACAATGGAAGATGCACATACAGCAGGAATAGACACCATCTGTGATGTTCTTCTGACCAATACCAACCATGGAATCGCTGAACTCGGATATAATCCGGCGCTGGCGCCAGAAGAGCTGCTGAGAGCAATTGGCAATGCCACAATCATTATTGCAAAAGGCATGGCTAATTACGAGTCCCTGACTGAAATTGAAGGCTTGCCCCCTGTTGCATATTGTATGACAGTAAAATGCGCTCCAATTGCAGATTCAATTGGTGTAAAAAAAGGTTCGCGGATTGCAATGCTCAGATATCAATGATTTTTTAGAATGATTCATCTTCGGAATTTTTACGATACGGTTTGTCGAATACTTCATTCCACGTCGTTTCCAGAACATAGTATTCCATCATCTCAACAACACGCTGATTTTTAGGAGATAATTCGTACGCCCGTTCAAGTATCTTTCCTGCTTCTTCCTGATTTCCCAACTGTATATAAATTCGGGTCATCTCAAGCAAAATATCAATATTCCCGGGATCCATCCGGTACCCACGCATGAGGAGTTTCAGCGCTTTTCCGCTGTCACGTTCAATTCGTCCAAGATGATACCAGAGCGCCGGCTGATTTGGTTTTAAACGAATTGCAGTCTTCAGTGCATTTGAAGCTTCATCCGTTTCGCCAAGATTCAGGAGACAGATGCCAATTCCAAGCCATACTTCCCCATCATGAGTTTTTATTTTATTTGCTTGGCGGTAGCACTCGAGGGAATCAGTGAAATTTTCCAGGCGCATAAGTGCTGTCCCCATATTCAGCCATGCGCGAAAGTTTCCGGGTTCATTATCGGCAGCCTTTCGGTAATAATAATAGGCTTCTTCATAATTTCCAAGAGAAAGATACACATCGCCTTTACCTATTAAAAAATCAGGATTTTCCGGTAATGCATCAAGGGCAGTATTAATAAACTGCATTGCTTCTTCAAACTGATTTATCTTCAGATTTGCAATGCCTTCATTGTACCAGCCAAGGGCATAGAGTTTATTTGCCGGAATTCGCGACATAAATGGAAGTACCAAATTCTGTAATGATACTTCTGTATTACATAATTATTATACATAAGCATAGTTTCTCATGCCGGCACACAAATCACTGCATAATAATCGCCGCCTGTGTTAAAAAGTTGTATTGGAAAAAAAGATTCAGCCAAAAATGTATGGAATTACCAGCAAAAGAAGAATCACTGCCACCATTAATGAACTGATAACAGACACAACGATTGGTACAAGGTCACTGCGACCCCGTTTTTCAAAAAATCCAGTGACACCCTCCTTCATGATATACCCACCATCCAGTGGAATAAACGGGAGTGCATTAAATGTCCCAACCGCCAGATTGAACCAAAATGTCCAGAACAATACCTGAATTACTCCCCAAAATCCGGTAAAGGGCACCTCCCACATGTCCACATATGGCACATCAAAAGCAAGTATCCCCAAGTTTAGACTGTCATCATCAATGACGGTATTAATAGGCACATAGAGCAGAAGAAGGGGGCCAAGAGGACTTTTTATAAGATTATTAAATACATATTCAGCCGATTCAGGAGAATAATATACAACACCCATAAATCCACTGGACTTATTACTGAGCTCTTCAGGCCATTCTTTCAGAATAAGAGTATAATCAGAATGAACACCATCTTTCAGTGTTGTAACAGTCAGAGTATCCCCAGGAGATGTGATCTGAAGAATATCAGACACATCGGTTACAGATTTCACACTGACCCCATCGACAGCATAAATCAATGAATCGGGAGTTATTCCCGCCAGACCCGCAGGGTAATCCTCATAGACTCCCTGAACTATTGGCATGGATGAAGGAGTTGCCATTCCCATTAAAATGACGATTCCGGCAAAACAGATCATTGCAACAACAATATTGTTCGTGATACCAGCCCCATACATCCGTATTTTGGAAGATCGTGGGGCTTTTTCCACCTCTTCCTCATCGGGTTCAACAAAAGCTCCAATGGGAATTACTGCAAAGAGGATACCTGTGCTTTTTACCCTGATATCCTCAACTCTGCAGAGAATGGCATGTCCAAATTCATGGACAACAAGCGTCACGAAAAAACCGATAATTACTGCGATAGTAATCGGAATGAAATCATTGAGGCCGGGAATAGCAAGAATATTCTGTGGCTCATAAATTCCTTCTGGTGAAGGGGGACTCATCATTGAGTTATACACTGCTAGAATGAGGAGAGCGGACATCAGGATGGAGATAACAACCACAAGGATGGCACCAAGTGTCCCATATATACGCCAGAACCCCGTTTGTCTCCTGAAATAATCAAAAAATCCTACTTTTTCAGTCTTCAGAGCAAGAATAGGCCCGTAGAAGGTAATATGATCTTCCCACAGATGCGCAAACTTAATATAACCAGCAGCAAGGGCATAAACAATAACTGCAATAATGCCGATTAAAAGCCATTCCATTCATTATATCGTTGCCTTCAGTGATTATAAACAGTTGTATAACACCCGTGACGATATCAGAAATCGAAGAGAGAAGCCTGTGACAATCGTTCCCTGATTCTTCGTGTCGTTTCCCATGACGAACGGGCGCAGGAAGGAGGAGTGCCAAATTCTATAAGATACTTCTCAAGAAACTGTATTGTATAGACATCTGATGGGTAACCGCTCCCAAAATTACCAAATTCTTCATGAAGCCTTTCAATGCATCTGTCACGGGTTACTTTTGCAACAACTGAAGCAGCACTAACGACCGGAAACCGAACATCTGCCTTATGCTCCGATACAATAGAACATCCCCCCCCTACATACGCAGAAACAGTCCTTCCGTATCTCTCAGCATTTACATCACAAGCATCCACAAATGCAGTATCACAGGAAAGCTTCCGGATAACATCCGCATGTGCCCGCGCAACGATATCATTCATGGTAATTTCTGCGCGGAGACGGTCAATTTCTTCTGCAGAGATGATTGTACAGGCAGTATAAAATTTTTCCGTGATCCCAATGTAGAGTGATTCACGACGTTTCCGGGAGAGGGTTTTAGAATCAGCAACGCCTATTACCGCGACATCACCCATAGCAGGGGCCAATACCCCGGCAACAACCATAGGCCCGAGAACAGATCCTTTTCCGGCTTCATCTATACCGCAGATCACGTACATACGGTTCAATCCACAACCTATATCAATAGATGTGGTCGATACGCATTTTGATGTATATCGTCATCATTGGTCTCGGAGGTATCGGCAGGGCGCTCGCAGCCATGGCGATTGAAAATGGAAACTCGGTTGCAGTTATCGATCAGGACGAGGAACGCTGTAACGAGATTATCGACCATTATGATGTCCTTGCAATTGCCGGAAATGCAACCACCAAATCTATCCTTCTGGATGCAGGAATAGACCGTGCACAGGCACTTGTTGCAACAACAAGTGACGACGCTGTAAACCTGATGGCCTGCTGGTTAGCAAAGAAATTTGATGTCTCAAATGTAGTCTCAATTGTAAACCAGAAAGAGCATTCAGAAATGTTCAAAGAAGTTGGCGTGCACATCAGTGAAAATCCAGATGAACTCGTTGCTGAAAGACTCTATTTCTGGTCAGAAAACACCGATCTTCACCAGCTTGCATCAATACCAGGAGGATCCATCTTTGAAGTTGATGTTGATGATGATGCTCCTATGATTGATCACGAAATAAAAGAACTTGAGGTTACAGACTTTGTATTCATCGCTATTAAAAGAGAAAACGGAGACATCATCATTCCAAGCGGTAAAGTGCGCATACGAAAAGGAGATAAAATCATTGTTTTCACAAAGAAAGATGCAGAAAAAGAGTGTCTGAATATTCTCAACCGACAGCTGAAAAAATCAGTCTAACAACCGTTTGAGAGTTCCAATATCTTTTAAGAGCCAGGGATTGTATTTGACCAGTTCACGAATAAGATACTTGGTATCAAATATTTCCATATCAAGTTTATTCACAGAATTCACAATGGAATTCAGTTTTTCATCCTTCAGTTTTATGAATATTTCCTTTACCTGATAATTGCGTTTAAGACCTTTCCCCATTTTGGAACTTCGCCACATAGTATCATATTTCATCAGGGCTTTTTTACTGCAGTCCCCGGACGTAACACATTGTGCTGCCACTTCACCGGCCAGTTTTCCGGTATACATCGCATTGATGATACCGCCACCCGTTATCGGATCACTCAGCCTCGCGGCATCTCCAACAATAATGAGGCCATCTGCTACTGTGCACTCCAGTGGCTTGCACGCAGAAACACCACCTACAATTAACTCAATAATCTTGCCATTCGGAAAATGTTTAGCAATGAAGGCATCAAGGTAATTTTTAGGACGTTTACCATCCCTGCACATCTTTCCGGAGATACCACAACCAACATTTGCAGTACGTTCACCTTTGGAGAAGATCCAGACATATCCTTCCGGAGCAACATCACGGCCAAGGTAGAAGGCATTGAGGCCGGGGTCAATGTCGATATCAGTCATCAGGTACTGAACGCAGGTCTCAATTTCTGCCATGGGAACCGTCGTGTCAATACCACACCAGCGGGCAAACTTGGATTCAACGCCATCAGCAGCAATCACTACATCTGCATATACTTCGAGTGTTTTGCCTCCGGTTTCAATTACTGCACCACATACTTTGCCATCTTTCATAATTGCGTTGCTTGCCCGGGCCTTGACAAATACATCACAGCCTGCATTTGCTGCTTTCCAGACCAGTTCGCGGTCAAAGATTTTTCGGTCGAGTACGTACCCAACTTCATTCCCTGCCATTTCAGGATTCAGTTCAAGAATCTGACCATCAGGCGCAATAAGCTGGGCGCCATTTATTTTTGATGAGATCCATTTTGGATCCAGATCCACAAGGTCGGAAATTTCATGACCCACACCTTCTGCGCATCGTACAGGTGCACCAATTGCCGGGCGCTTCTCAATAATACAGCAGGAAAGTCCGGCTTCTGCAACAGCCTTACCCGCCATCGCCCCCCCGGGCCCTCCTCCAATTATCAGAACGTTATAATTATTCTGCATTCTTCACCTCCAGAGCGCCAAGAGGACATATTCTGGAACAGATACCACATTCTATACAGGTTTCCGGATCAACAGTAAGGTAAGCATCTACCAGTTCGAGTGCGCCTTCCGGACAGACCGAAACGCAGGCACCGCAGTAGCCGCACACTTCCCTTTTGATGATAAGCATTTTGAATACTTTGATCATTACGAAGTATAACCCTTCCTTTCAGGAGAGGCCGGGGATTAAAAAGAATGCATTAATTTTCACATTCCCGGGTGAAGAACGCATAAAATTCGATCAAAAACAAGAAATATCATAAACCACAAATCCTCCCCTAAAAACAGCTGAAATCCGGGTGAATCCCTAAACAGTTGATAGATTGTGGCACGTCAGGTGAGAGAAGACTCTTGATTTTAGAAAAGTCATGTGCCAGTCCCCCGGCAGTATGATGAGCACCCGGAAAGAACAATTCCCACACACGGATAACACCCATCTTCTTTCACACCTATGCCGGAATAACAATCCACACGATTCCTGATTTAATAAGACATTCAGGATCTGTTACAATGAATCGGGATTGAATTTTTTGATGTCTTCTTTAAAAAGTGCAGACGCAACATTTGTTCTTCATATCTTCACAGAGACAAAATCTGCAGGACAACACATGATGCAACAACGGATTTCAGAAACATAAATGCAATGTGAAAGCCCCTTCTGCAATATATTTTCCATCACATTCATCATCATTCATTGATGGAAGAGAATCCTCTCTATCCACAACAGTTCCAAAAAGAGGCTGAACCGTATCGACATCTACCCCTCCGGAGACTCAGATACCCCACAGCACACCACAGGATACTACAGAGGAATTACCAGAGTGATTCGTTTCAGACATCTGTCCTGAGAAATACAGTGAGGAAAGAGAGAGAGAGAAAGCATCGAACGCCGTTCAGGATGTGTGATGAACATCACCTGCATCCGGAAAATATCAATACCTTAATCCGGCCCGCTTCAAAGAGGCAGGCAGGAGAAAGATGGCCTTCGAGACAGACATACACTTCACACACGCACTGAAAAAAAGGAATGTATATGAAATCTACTCTGAGAACCAGATCAGCCAATATAGCTTAGTTCTTCCTCAGCCTTCGCATTCTCAAGTTCCCTGATTTTTTCAACAATACCTTCCATTTCAACAGCACGCTCTTCAAGCTTCGTGTCATCGATGTCAAGGCCTGTCAGGGCACACAGAATACCCAGAACCGCATGTGCACTCTTAGGGTCAACAATGTAACCAGAGGTCTCTCCCATCAGGCAGATTCCTTCAATTCCACGCTCAGCCCCAAGACTCAGGAGAAGTCCGGATGCTCCGATAATTCCACCACCAGGTTCATCTTTTGAAAAAACCACTCCTGCTTTTTCAGCAGACTCCCGAAGAATAATATTATTGACAGCCCCGAAGACCCGGGTCTCTTCCTGTAAATGGCCGGTCCCATACCCTCCGAGAGTGTAAATCCGTTTGACTCCCAGCTCCTCAGCAATGTCAAGATAAGCATCTGCAAGCAGATAATGTCCTTCTGCAGACGCACTCTGAACGTCGCCTACAAGAAATGCAACTGAGTGATTATCCTTATTGACCAGGTACACTTCATTGGATGAAAGACGGGCAACACCGTTTTCATCGATCAGCACTTGCGGAGGGAAGAAAATGGATGTGATCTCTGCAATTTTCTCTGCGCCAAATTCTTCAATCATGTGCTCAGCAACAAGTTTTCCAACCTGACCAACGCCAGGGAGGCCTTCAATAAGAATATCAGCATGATAATTCTTATCGGTGAGCATTTTTATACGAATATCATCCATAACGAACACTCCGCCGGTATTTTCCAAATCTATCCTGCGGGGAATATCGGGCCGGATGTGCAGTCCGTGTTTCAGTTCCGCATTGCGGACAGGAAAAATTGAGGGTATATGTTCCATCAGACGGACATCGTCTAATTTTTCCGGCCATTAATTTTTACCAGAACGTGCTTTCCGGACAAATTCTCCGGTGCCGCCCGCACGTTCAACAACACCAACTGCAGCTTTTGCAACTTTGTTGATAGCCTTTTCAGCGGATTTGTAATCATGTGCAGTCACCTTTACACGGTACTTGGGGGCACCAACATACACCAGTTCAATCTCAACCCCATCAATACTGGGCTGAGCACTGCGCAATGCCCGACGAATAACATTAACACCGTCAGGTTTGTTGGATGTCAGAATCAGATTGCCGGTAATGGTTACCTTTGCTAATTTTACATTTTCATTAGCAACTGATATCAGCACATCTGAAACCTTTTTATCCAGATTCAGACGACTTAGAGTTGCTTTTTCATCAGTGATAACATCTTCAAATACCGGAAATAATGCCCCATATTCGTGGTAGAAGACTCTCTGTAGTGATTCTTCATCAGTGCCGGAAGCTTTTGAGACAAACGAAATCCATTTCAGTGCTTTCTGCTCATTTTTCCATTCATGGACTTTCTCTTTGCGCTGATGATCATTTACATCCTTCAGCGAGAGATCGATATGGCCTTTAGATCTGTCAACATGAAGAACCTTGCATACAACCTTCTGACCTTCACGGACGTAATCCCTTATGTGCTTAATCCAGCCCCGGGCTACCTCAGCAATAGGTATCAGACCTTCACGTTCATCATATTCATCCAGGGTCACAAATGCAACGAAATCCTTAACATTTGCAACCGTACAGACAACAAGTTCACCTTCGTCGGGCCATTCTCTCTCTAGCATAGAATTACTCACTCAACTCTTCTATAATTTCAGCATGAATCTTGGCATTCCCGCCAGATGGTTCTGCAAGAACACTGCCACAGACAACACAATCAACGATTGTGCTTGCCCGCTGGAAGATGATCTGTTCATTTTCACAATCCTGGCACTTTACTTTGTAGAAAGCGCTTCGGTTATCTCTGTTAATCCGTACCATTCTAATCACTCCGTGAGTTCAAATTTACCCGCTTTTACACCACGGCGCAGATGTGCCTTACCGCACGTTGTACACCGGTATCTGACATTGATTCTCTTCGTTGGCTTATCGCCACCCGGAACCTTTGAGAACTTACCCATGTTCCCGACTTTACCGCGGCGGTCTTTCTGCCTGTCAATCCAATGAAGATGCATATCTTTCCCGCGCTTCACCTTTTCGACCTCATGGATCTCATGTTTCCTGCAATAAGGACAGTAGGTATTAAATTTCGTTGGCATTTTCATGGAATAAGCCCCTTTATGTGGATATTGAATCCCAATATTATTTACTTACCTTAATATTTAAGGCTATGTTGCGTTCATAAAGTACCTGCGCATTCCTGAGAGGAAGCGAGACCAGGTCATCTTTAATAAGAGTATATATTCTCCCGTCAGTCCCCATAAAAGGTTCGATATCATCAAGGACATGAACAAGGTCATACCCTGCACTGAGAGTTTCCGGAAATTCGGTTTCATCAGGGAGGATTTCCCCATCCGGACATAGTTCTCCCACCCCTTCATCTGAAACGGAAGGCAGCAGGGCCTGAACGGCTTTCGCCCTCTCAACCAATGCACCATCAATAAGAGAATGTCTGCACGTTGTGATTGCTGCATGAATTTGGTCATACATCTCCCGCTCTTCAGGAATCATCTTCCGAAGCTCCTGCGCATCCACATAATGAGTATCCATCTGATTTATGGCCATCTTCAGGATTTTTTTAAAGCGTTCGCGTGAAATATCATTCAAAGTTACCGTAAGACTGTCAATCTCATTCATGAGATCTGAGCCACGGTCAGTAAGAAAATTATCGATAGACTGGGCCTGGGCGTAGAGCTCCCGTAACCTGACCTGTCCTTTTTCAAAAATATTCCGGGATATCGTTGTGAGTTTACCACTTTCACGCTCATCCAGAACTACTATCCGCAGATCTTCAAGCTCCATATATATATCAACTCACCACATTCGACCGTTTAAAAATCAGGATCGGTAATCTCTCCAATGCCCCTGCAACAAAGAAAAACCGCCATTTCATCCGGCACCCTGTTTACCCCTTTCTCAATAGTATAAACCTGACCCATCATAGGCATTGTGAGAGAGAACGGACATTCCACAGACACTTCATTTCTGCCAAAATTAACGACTGCATCAACGAGAGGATCAAAACTCTCAAGATCTGCCACCGAAGCCAGTTCAGTGACACGAAAGCCGGATCCACCATGAAGAGAACCCGGCGCACGAATCAGCCGTTTGATGTCTGTCGTTACCGGTTCATCAGTAAGGGCAGCCTTTGAAAGGATCAGACGTTTCAGCGGTTCATAATCCTCTTCAATAAGTGCACGAAGCGCATTATTCTTCATAAAAGATACCGGTGAGGAGAGGTCGCCAGCCGATGCAATCACCATGTCCATCCCCTCAACAAGCAAGCGTGCAGATTCTTTGCCCACGCCCCGCAGGGATGACAGATACTTCACACCATCCTTCACCCCCATATCACGGATACGCTGCAGTTCCTCGCACAGAGAATCACGATATCGTGCCGGCCATCCGCCACCCGCTCCCTCATGAGCGGTGAGCATAAACCCAGGATCAATACCAATACCACAGACATAATCCACCAACTCGCGCCGTTGGGAACTGCCCCATTCTCTGATCTCAAGATCCCGGACATGAATGTGATACCCGCGCCCGCCTGAGAAGACCAGTGACATACTGCGCTTCGAAAATCCCAGTTCATCCACGAGCATATCTATCAGTTTCAGAGTCTCATCTTTCACCCGGGAAAGCATGGTATCGTAGGATACTTTCTGAACAATGTGATCTGCATCCAGATCAAAGATCAGATCCGCACCTGCCCATACTTTATCACTCATCGTCGGAGCGGACGGAAGCTCATAGTATGCAGTGGAAAAATACATATGACGGGGAACGGTTACCCGGACATAGGATGCCAGTTCCTCACGTGACTGAAACGCCATATGCCGCCGCATCTGTACCTTTGACGTTTCATCAAAGAAGATAAATCCCCATTCACGCTGACGAAGCGACGGCGGCACAAATACCGGAGTATGCGAGTAATAGGCAGCAAATTTCTGCCTTATATATTCACGAGTGGCAGGATTCATCCAAGCCTCTTAATCATATATGGACCTGATCGTTCATATCCATGTCTGGCATAATATGGCCGGACCCCTATTCCACTCATTACTGCAATTGAGGTATACCCACCTGATGCGGCCAGATCTTCTGCTGCTTTCAGGAGGCACGCACCATACTGCCGGTGCTGCCACTCACCTGATTCTTTACCGGTTTTTTTCAGAGGAACAAGAGTTCCATACACATGAAGTTCACGGATAATTGCACTTTCTGAAAGTTCGGCACGCCAGGGATTTCCAGGATACCGCAGACGGAGGAAACCAATAAGTGAGTCGGATGCCGTTACCGAGATGAAATGCTCAGTTCCGCCGCAGCACCCATACGTCAGCGTCTCAATTACAGCATCCCCGTTTATCAAAGCACGCCCTGCTTCTCTGCAACGAATACAACGGCAGCTCTTACCCTCCTCCAGGAGTCTTTTATGGGCAAGCTGCCGGAAATTACTGTGATGCGAACCAGAGACAATCAGCCGTGCCGGGATATCACGCTGAACGCGCTGGAGACGAGTATATTCCGGAATACATGACTTACCAAATGCAATAAGGTCAATCAGGTCATCCTCCGGATATGTCGCATACCCTCCTGCCTGCCACAGGGCTTCAATCTCCGAACCCGGGGTGACAAGTGTTGGATAAATCTTCAGAAAATCAGGACGGAATGAAGGATTACGAAAGAGTTCTTCAAACATCCACCGGTCATCATCCATCGTTGCGGAAGGAAGATTCGGCATGACATGAAAACCTACCTTAATCCCGGCATCTCTTAACAACGTATTTGCAGTGATAGTCTCTGCAATTCCATGCCCGCGCCGGTTATATTCGAGAATATCATCTCTCAGCTGTTGTACACCGAGTTCTACTTTCGTCACACCAAGTGAGAGCATACTATCGATGTGTTCCTGTTTACACCAGTCCGGGCGTGTCTCGAATGTTGCTGCAATGCATCGTGCCCTGGCAGACTCATTCCTCCGGCACAGCGCCTCATATGATGAGCCATCATCCGGAAGAATAGCGCCGCCATACTCGTTCATGGCACGGATACACGAACCCATAAACGATTCCTGATACGCCGGATCGCGGGCAGTCATCGTACCTCCCATCACAATCAGTTCAACCTTGTCAATATGATGACCGAGTAATTCGAACTGAAGGATCCGCTGACGGACCTGCACATATGGATCAAATTCATACTGACAGCCGCGGAGTGCCGCAGGCTCTTCCCCGGTATAACTCTGGGGTGACCCAAATGGGTGATCCGGCCCACCCGGACAGGGCAGACATTTACCATGAGGACACGGATGAGGAGACGTCATTACCGCAACTGGTGCCACCCCGGAAAGTGTCCGGGTTGGTTTTACCTGAAGGATTACGCGCATTGACTCAAATTCATCATCATTTGCAGCTGCAAGTATGACAGAATTTTTTGGAATTTCAGAAAGCCGGTATTTTTTGGCAATCTGAATCTTTACCTTCTGAACATCTGACGACGTTATTCCCGGAAAAGAGAGCCGGGAAATAATTTCCCGGAAAATATCATTATCCTGCATACCGTCTAATGACCGGCAGTAATCTCATCAGGGGCCGAATACTCCTGATAATCAAGTGAAGCGAGACCTTTGGACTTCAGATATGAAACAAGTTCATCACCCAGCGTCAGGATTGCTTCCTTATGACAGGATTTATTTTTATGAATATGCACCGGAGAGATGGAGAAACCATCATATCCGGCTGTGCAAACCTCGTCGCCATACGTAGATTCGTAGTATTTTTTCACATGGACAAAGAGCATGTGAAGATGTAGAAGTTCCTCTTTTTGCACCAAATCACCAATCCTTAGAATTACTACTAATCAGAAGAACATATAGTTTATTGGTGATCTTTATATCGCAGGTTTCACGCGCAATCGGAGCACTCGCAGGACTTGCCCTCGGAGATGCATTTGGGGCCCCGTTTGAGGGAGGATCTCCACCAGAGCATTCCATCCATGAACCGGGATTTTTTGGACAAAATCCTGCAATTTACCGCCGATTTACGGACGATACGAAGCAATCGCTTTCATTATCAAAATCGTTGCTTAAATGCGGTTATTTTGACCCAATGGATGCAATTATAGCCCTAATTCAGGAATATGAAAGGGACCCACGTTTCTATGGCCCAACATCAGGGAGGATATTTTCAATGATAAAAAATGGGTGCGCTCCACTGGAAGCAGCTCAAATCCTCTTTGAAGAAGGAGGTCGCGGCCGGACAAATGGCAGTGTTATGCGGGGCATCCCAATTGGCATATTCTACCCACCAGAGGATGTCAGGGTTTATAGCCTGGCAGCTTCCCGAATTACCCATTTTCATCCGGTTGCCTGCGAGGCATCAGCAGCATTCAACACCATAATATCATATCTGGTAAGAGGGAGACACCTCACCTATGCAATAGACAGAGCCGCTGAAGCCTGCGAAATAGGTGAGGTCCGCGAACGTATTGTTATACCTGAAAAATACCCGCTGAATCCATCCATGGATGCACTTGACACCCTTCACGCATCCCTTTCCATTGCACTCAATGCAGATTCCTTTGTAGGCGCGGCCACAGAGGCAGTAATGCTGGGAGGAGATACAGACACCATTGCCGCCCTTTCCGGTGCACTGAAGGGTGCAGAATACGGTGTTGAAGCACTCCCGGTAAGTTGGATCCGGAATACTGAAGGAATTGGAGATGTGATCGCCTGCGGAAGACTCCTGTGGATTATGAGAAAAGATTGATTAAAACGGGCTCAAAAGAACCCGCTTCATCCGCTTTCCCAATTCACAGGAAATAATAGTCCCATTATCAATCTCAGCAATGCGGTACCCTTCACCAGGGACGATGCCTTCCGGATTACAGAGATCAAAATTAATGCAGTCACTTTGCGTGCATCCTGTCTCATATCCAATGGTTGAATTAAGGATTGTACGTTCTGCAGAAACGGCAGCAGGGATTACGGCCTCCACTACTTCCACCGTGTAGGCACCATCCATATGCACATGGCAGGAATGAAGTGTGGTGGTTCGAACCCCGACAATACGGTATCTCCGGTGGGGCAACAGATTGTGACAGACCTTCCTGAGTCTGCAGCCTTCACATTCATACACCTCTCCTTTATACACAAATTCGGTGCCTTCACGTGCGAGGGCTTTTCCAATCAGAGTAATTTTTGTACGTTCATCTTTTTCGGTCATTTCAGTCCTCATATAACATATTAATCAGCTGCTCTGCAACCTCTTCGGTGACACCCATGTCCAGAATCGTAAACCTTTCGGGGCGGATGCTACGAGCAAGGATAAGAGCCTGAGCTGCAGACAGGTCATCAATTCCTATCTCCTTTGGGGTTGTTGGCGCCCCTATCTTTTTCAGAGAGGTGCGAATACCCCTCCAGTCACCCCCATGAAGGTACATAGTGATAATGGAACCAATGCCGCATTGCTCACCATGAAGCCCTTTCCCCGGAACAATCTGATCAAGGGCATGACTGAATTTATGTTCCCCACCTGATGCAGGGCGTGAAGAACCCGCGATACTCATCGCCACACCGGAAGAGAGCAGTGCTTTGATGACAGTCCGTGCGCTCTCTTCCGCGTGG
This sequence comes from uncultured Methanomicrobiaceae archaeon, assembly GCA_963761105.1. Lineage (GTDB taxonomy): Archaea > Halobacteriota > Methanomicrobia > Methanomicrobiales > Methanomicrobiaceae > Methanogenium. The sequence goes on from CAVXFW010000008.1 coordinate 74,412, forward strand.
GGTTTAATGAGGTCAGCATTTTTACTGATTATTTCTGCTGTCATTCGTGAAAGTGCCATAGCATATTCAGAGATGGGTTCTCCCCGGAGGCGGTGAGAGAGTTCCCAGTCAAGAATGGCCGTATAATTGGATATCACATCCGCACATCCTGCTGCAAGAAGACGGTGGGGTGCTGCGGCGATAATGCCAGTATCGGCTACCAATGCAATGGGAGGATTTGCCTCAAGGGATACACTCCCTCCTTTCACCGGCACGGAAGCACGTGATGAAGCAATGCCATCATGAGAAGCTGCTGTGGGAACACTGATAAACGGACGGCAACAGTTGTATGATACAATCTTTGCAGTATCAATTACCCTGCCGCCGCCGACACCAATAAAGACATCAGCACATTTACCCATCTCTTCAGCTTCTGAAATAATCTCCGGGGAAATAGTATCGACAATGAATACTTCAGCATCGGCCACCCCCCGGACAAGTGAAAGAACCTGACTCCCTGCGACGTTCATTGTCCCCCTCCCACTAAAAACGAGTACAGAACCAAAAACCTGAAGATCCTCACATACCTTCGGCAACTGCATAAGCGCATCATGACCAATAATCACATCACGCGGCAATTGCATCCATTTAGATTTATCCAAAACTGGTGTTTTGAGTAATTTTATACCGTCAGGACTCATGTACTATCATTAAATGATGTGGGATTTTATATACAAATATTACGTTGGCCCGACACTAAACGGGGAGCCCTATACCATTGTCGATACACTGACCTATGCAATCATCCTCATTCTCGCTGTATATCTCGTATACAGATGGCTGAAGAAGACAGGCATTGACATTGATCAGAAATTTATTCTCTCGACAATTCCCTTCGTTGTCCTCGGGGGGTTACTGCGTGTTGTCGAGGATACAGGGGTAATACCCCGGCCATGGAACGTCATTCTGGTAACTCCGATCATATTCTTTGTGGTTTTTTTTGTCACCATTATCATACTCGTAATCGCAAGAACACTGGAAAAGAAGGGTCTGATTGCATCATATACCAAAGGCTACGCTGCAGGTGGTATATGCGCCTGCATCATTACCGCAGCAGTTCTGGCATATTTTGGCATTACTGAAACAAGGATTGCCCTGTATGTTCTTGTAACAATACTGGCGATGGCGGCAGTCTCGTCAGCTGCTGTCTGGGGATTGCTCCGGTATGGATTAAAATGGACATTTACCGAGAATATTCTCTATAAACTGCTTATTTTTGGCCATATGCTGGATGCAAGCGCAACAAGTTTTGGTATTGAGCTCCATGAACTGACCTATGTGGAAGTACATGTTGTCGGCTCCAATCTCATCGAAGCCACCGGCACCGCATTTTCCATGTTTGCACTGAAACTGGTGGTCATAATTCCTGCAATTTATGTGCTTGAAATGTACCGAAAAGAAGGGAACAGCCAGTTGTGGCATCTTATCCTTTTGGCCATGATCGTTGTTGGAATGGCGCCCGGTATCAGAGACATGGTAAGGATGATACTCTATGTTTGATGGCAGTTACCGGACAGCTGCAATCATAACAGTGGGAATCCTCATTCTCACCGGCCTTCTTGGAGCGTTTGCTGTGCATGCAGATGAATCGGTTGGAGAAGGACTGATTGCCATGATGAATGAGGAAGTGTTCAACAAAATCGGATCGGGTGATCCTGCGGTTGTTGCGGCAAACATCTTTGCAAACAATACCGAAACCTCGGTCATTCTTTTCATCGGTGGAGCATCCTTTGGCCTTATAACGGCACTGATCCTCTCTTTAAACGGGTTTATTATTGGTATAGTGGTCGAATACGTCCGGCAGGAGCAGGGGCTGTATGTAATTCTTGCAGGAGTACTGCCACATGGAGTATTTGAGATTCCTGCACTGGTACTTGCCGGCATGTTCGGCCTCCTTCTCGGTGAAGAACTATGGAAAGAACTGCATGGCACCGGGGATGCAATCTCTGCGGCACAACAGAATGGCAAACGATTCCTCGTCTATGTTCTCCCTCTTCTTGGAATTGCGGCGATTATAGAGGGGTTTATTACGCCGGAAATCATACAGTTATTTATATAGGTGAATGAGAGATGCAGGAAGATAAAGGCGCACTCCCGTCGAAAGAAAATTTCAGTGAATGGTACAATGACATTCTCTGGCAGGCAGAAATAATGGATGTCAGGTATCCGGTTAAGGGCCTATATGTTTGGTTCCCTCATGGGTTTGCTGTTCGAAAAGCAACCTATGCAATCCTCAGGGAATTACTGGATAAAGACCATGAGGAGACACTGTTTCCGCTATTGATTCCTGAAAATGAATTCATGAAAGAGGCAGAGCATATCAAAGGATTTGAAGAGGAGGTATACTGGGTCACCCATGGCGGAACAAGTGAACTCGATGTGCCTCTTGCACTCCGCCCTACATCAGAAACGGCCATATACCCCATGTATGCTCTGTGGGTAAGATCCCATGCAGATCTTCCGATAAAACTGTATCAGATAGTTAATACGTTCCGCTATGAGACGAAGCACACACGCCCGCTCATTCGCCTGAGAGAGATAACCTCATTCAAAGAAGCACATACCGTCCATGCAACATGGGAAGAAGCTGAGTCACAGGTGAAGGATGCAGTGGACCTGTATCGTACATTCTATGAAAAACTCTGCGTCCCGGTCATTGTCTCACGCCGCCCGGAATGGGATAAATTCCCCGGTGCGGATTATACCATCGCAACCGATGCAATAATGCCCGATGGAAAAACCCTTCAGGTCGGGACCGTCCATCATCTGGGCGACCATTTCTCCCGTACGTTTAATATCACATACGAGGATCCACAGGGAGAACAGCAGCTCGCATACCAGACCTGCTATGGCATATCAGAACGCTGCATTGCAGCACTCATCAGTATGCATGGTGATGACAAGGGACTTGTCCTCCCCCCGGCTGTCGCACCCGTACAGATTGCTATTGTCCCCATCATTATGAAACAGCGCGAGGAAGAGATTCGTGCAGAAGCAGTAAAACTCGAAACAGAACTAAAAGAAGCAGGATACAGAGTTAAAACAGACTTCAGAAGCCTTCGGCCCGGTGCAAAATATTACCACTGGGAGATGCGCGGCGTGCCGCTCAGGATCGAGATTGGCCCGCGTGATATTGATAATGGTGTGGTTATGGCTGTGACCCGATTGGGAGAAAAGATGACCGTCACAAGGGATACACTGATACCTGACGTCCGGGCCATCATAGAACAGTTCACAGGAACACTGAAAGAACGGGCAGAACAAAAAGTGCAGGAACAGATTGTGTCAGTCACTTCCCTTGAAGAAGCACGTGAGGCAGCAGGCAAGGGTGTGGCCGTCGTCCAGTGGTGCGGATGTAAGGAATGTGCTACTACCATTGAAACAGAGATTGATGTCAGTGTTCTGGGCACTGATGTTCAGAGCAAATATATTGCAGATACTGCAGGTACGTGCATCATCTGTGGAAAACCAGCGCGTCCGGCTATCATTGCCCGGACATATTAATCCTCTTTTTTCCATACCAAAATGTCTGCAAAGGCGGATGCAATTGCCATTAAATAACAAATCCGTTGAGAGGGCTTCCCATTGGCATCCCATTGGCATCTAAGAGGCAGGCTCCGGAAGAGGAGGAATATCAGGAGTAAGGAGCGCGGCATTGTTATCCACGATTACCAGGTTGTTGTAATTCCATCCCCCTTGAACACATTGCCAAACCCATCACATTGTGTGAAAATCAGTGCGTCAAATATCCAACTCCGTACTTCAGCAGGAACCATCTCACTCACCACCACAGAGAGATACTCAGATCTTCCCTGCGGATATTCAGGATAAAATCGATTGATACATACATGTTCTGCTTCCCTGTGAAACGTCTGAACCGGATTATTGCCAACAAGAGGAGCATAGGCCAATCAGGGTCTGTTAGTCCTGTGGAGAACTGGAGCGTGTCACCCCCCGGAAATATCACTTATCCCGATGAATTAAACGAAACACGGGGAGATATCTGGACTGAACTCCCGGAATAAACATTCTAAGGCCCGGTCACCGATATCGTATCAATATCAGATGGGAACCTCTGGCACCTATAGAAATAATTGCTACACGTAATAGGATCAACACACAAATTCATGCGCATGCACTATCTTACAGCACCTTGTACCTTTGATTATTTTAAAAAAAAGATTATTGCAGTGAACCCAGTATCTCTGCCACCAAAGAGGACAATCCGTTATTTGCCGCAATAGTATTTAAAATTACCTTAAAATGCTACAAATGACCCTAAATTTGGATGTAAAAACAAAAAAAACATATATAGCTATTCATACCCATATGGGCAAAATCAGTCCATCAGAAATACAGCTGCTACAATAACGGATGTCCAGAGCCCATCATCCCCCACTACTGCACTCTTTGTCACATTCATTGTGCGCTTAAGCACACTTTCGGAGATCGTGCCAAACATGTCCTTTGCAAGTTTTTCTGCATATTTTCCTACCTGTTCAGGCCCCTGACCAAATGCATGATGCTCGGTAAAGTATCCCCAGTGAGATTCCATATCTTCCGGAATTGCGACCCCGAGGGAGGCTGAAATCCTCCGGTGAGGTTCATTTGAAGACAGGCGTGAAAAAACAGTAAAAACAATACTACCTGCGTGCAGATCAGGAAGTGCTTCCTCTTTTGTTATAATTCTGCATTTCGGGGGGAGTATGGAACTGACGGTAACAATATTGTAGCATTCAATCGATGCTTCCCGCAATGCCATCTCGAATGAAGTCAGTTCATCCGGACTCTGGCCAGCACCACAGGTAAAAAATACACGTTTTGGCACAAATCTATCGCTCATTTTCATCACCAGATTAGTATAGAGGTTTTGCTGTGTGCTCATTTAAAGGAAATTGAAGAACCATGCAAATTACTTCCTGATTAAATAATATATTGATTTCCAGTAACCAAAAAATACAAAAGAGAAGAGAAGATGTTAATTATTCAGCCTGTGTTACAGGCGGATGATATACCCTCGTGAAAAGATCTTTATCGACCATAAAGATAATATTCATCCCTTTTTCATCACTGGCCATATTCAGTTTTTCAAGGATGATACGTACGTTCTCCTCCTCCTCAACCTGTTCATCCACAAACCACTGAAGCAAATTATATGTCGCATGATCATGCTCCTCATGCGCAATCTCAACAATATTATTGATTTTTGCGGTGACTGACTGTTCATGCTCATACTGGAATTCAAAAGCCATTTCCGGAGATTCCCACATAGAAGGAGGGGCATCAATAGTCTGCAGTTCTATGATTCCGCCACGGGAGAGAACATAATCAAAAAATTTCATTGCATGATCACGCTCTTCCATCGCCTGAATCCGTTCCCAGTTTGCAAAACCACGCAGCCCGATAGAATCATACCATGCTGACATGGAAAGATAAAGGTAAGCGGAATAGAGTTCCCATTTTATCTGTTCATTGATTGCATCAAGAATTTTTCCATTCATTATTTTTCATCACCTCGTTCAACCTCAACACGCTCGATAACAACGCGCGATATATAAAAAAAACTTTTGATGGAAAAAAAGGAATTCATTTCCGCCCATCAATGAAACGCATGATAAAGGATTTTTTATCCGCCTCTTCCTGCTGCAGGAAAGGAACGCCCACGTTGAATGGTTCCCTTTCCTCCCGGAATATCACTCCAATAGCAATTTTTCCGGAATCATCATATGAGTATTCCCGCACAAGACGGCAGGCTGCATCAAAATCTTCAGGATTATGATGAAGAGGAACATACACCTTTTCGTTATATTCCTCAGTCTTATCCAGAAAAGTTGCACAAATCTGAAGAATATCAATATACGAAAAACCAGGATGTGCAATTCCGTCATAAATCAGCTCTGTTAGTTCTTTCTGGCGTTGGGTGTATCCCCGGGCAACAAAACCGCATCCAGCTGAGAGAAGCAATTCCAGTGGATTGAATGCAATCTCACCACTGCCATACGGATTTGACTTTCCATGGTATTCCCGGGGAGACGTTGGTGTTACCTGCCCCTTGGTCAACCCATAGACACGATTATTATGCACAAGAACCGTCATATTCACATTCCGTTTTGCTGCAAACAGGAGGTGTGCAATACCCTCAGCATATGTATCCCCGTCTCCCACACAGCAGATTATATGCAGGTCCGGGTTTGCGATACAAATTCCTGTCGCAAAAGAAACCCCCCTTCCATGAAGTGAGTAGAACGAATTAATGTTCAGATAATCGGCAATCTTTCCGTGGCATCCGATTCCTGATACGAGAACTATCGTTTCCCGGGGAGTGCCTTCTGCCTCCAGACGGAGAATGACATCTTTTATTGCATGCTCAATGGCAAAATTGCCACATCCCGGGCACCACAGATTCTGTGCGTCTGTTATCAGCCCTTTTGTCATTCAGCAAGCCCCCATAAGTCTTCTACCAGTTGATCAAGTGTGAAAGGCCTTCCGTCAAACCGTGGCAATCGTATATCAACCGGAATGCCATGGGCTTCACAGATATCTGCCAGCTGTCCGGTATAATTGTCTTCCAGAAGAAAGGTCATACGGGATTGGCTGGTCAGAGAGATCATCTCAGCATCCGGAAAAGGATTGATTACAACAGGCTGGACTGATTTAATTCCGACAATATTGGCCGCTTCACGGCATAGCGGAGCATTTGAACCCCATGAGATAAGACACATATCAGAATCACTATTCCCGGAGACATGAACCGGATTCAGGCGGGAAATCGCCTCTTCCATCAATGAAATTTTTTTCATCTGTTTCCGGGTCATAGATGCAATCTGCCCCCCTTCATCAACGGATATGCCACGCTCATCATGTGATTTGCTGTTTCCTTTAATTGCAGAACCTGAAAGGGGAGGAGATGCATAGGGAGAAATACCGTCTTCAGTATCTCTGTATCGACGATACTCTTCCGGACCTTCCCAAAGAGAGACCGAAACAGGCACATGTGCCCGTAACAATTCCGGAGAGACCGTGTATAACCCCTCTGCCAGTGTTTTATCCGTCATCAGAATGGAAGGCACCTGAAACAGCCAGGACAATGACAGAGCGTTACCTGCCCATTCAAATGCCTGTTGTGCATCCCCGGGAGCAAAAACAAACCGGGGAAACTCACCATGACCTGCATGAATCGCAAAATGAAGATCTGACTGAGCAGTATATGTTGGAGTACCGGTAGAAGGGCCACTTCTCTGGGCAAGAATGATGGTAATAGGGATTTCTGCCATTCCTGCCATTGAAAGGGCCTCTGTCATCAGGCAGAAACCACCCCCGGATGTGCCAACAGCAGCTTTTGCCCCGGCATATGCCATTCCCTCTGCCATTGTGATCACTGCAATTTCACTCTCCGGCTGAAAAACCTGTATACCCGTCTCACCGGAAGCGCCCGCCATGAAATGAAGAATTCCGGTTGAAGGACTCATTGGATATGCGACATATCCATTCAGCCCGGCAGAAAGCAAACCAAGAGAAACAGCCTCATTTCCGGAAAGAAGAATTCCCGGTGACTGATGCAGACGTTGTAATTCTTTCTTCTCAGTCTGCATCTGAAATGCATCCCTCGCAATCTCACGGTTTTTTTCGGTTAGTTTATGCATCTCATGCGAAAGAACAGAGGACAAATCCTCCCACTCCATACCAATGGCAGAAGCCAGAGCACCGATCATTGCAGTATTCTCCATGACCGCCGATCCTTCATTCCTCTCAACAATACTCTTCAGAGGAATCCCGGAACCAACATCTGATCGCACGATATCAGAGTTATAAATAATCAGGCCATCACGTTTGCAGTCATTCTGATGGCGCCGAAGTGTTGTCGGGTCCATTGCCAGGAGAATATCAATTCCCGAACGATGTGTTCCTATAGGATGGGTACTGGCACGGATAACGGAAAAATTGTGCCCACCACGAATAAGTGACGGATAATCATAATACATATATGCATAATATCCCAGGCTGGTGAAAATGCGGGCAATCGTCTGGCCTGCAAGATTTATTCCATCCCCCGCTTTCCCCCCAATCAAAACAGAACACTCAGCCATTGAACTATCATCTCCTTTGAACCTGCATTGAGATGAAAAATAGATAATGGTTGTGTATTTCAGAAATACATATTACCACATTACATTACTGCACAATTGCCGAAGCCTTCTCATCGAAAGGATTCGTCCTGAGAGCAAGAGAGAACATATAAGGATAGCTGTTCTTCAGATACTCCATATACCTGACCCACTCACTGACAAGTTCTTTGTAAACCCGGTTAATATCCCCACCGATATGCCGGCAGTCACTTTCGGGAAGGCAGTCAAAACCGGGACGGCGCTGCAGCTCCTCATTCAGATGGAATACGGCACGCAGAAGTTCAGTAAATTTCTGATTCTCCAGAAGGACAGGATTTTCAAGCAAACGAAGGAGAAAATCACGTTTCTGCATAAGAAACCGATCCATTTCAGCAAAATCAATCTCTTCCCAGTCAACAGAAAAGGAATGGGAATCAATTGATGCTGATGCATCACGAAAACGCTCAACACCCCAGTCATCACCAATAATGAGCTTGTTTCGCAGCACATAAGAGTCTTCATCATAATCCGAGATAACGGTCAGAAGATGGTTCCCCACTTCAGCAAAGAACGTCCCGATAACCATATTGAGTTTCTGCATTTTTTCCTGATTCGACCTGATGGTCAGCAGCCGGTTGAGTACTACTGTCACCAGTAGAACACTGATTGGGAGAAAACCAAAAGAATTGAAGAGGTAGTCAATAGTATTTTCCGGATTATGCAACAGAAGCATCTTTGTTGAATAAATGGTTACTGATGCCGCTACCAGAAAAAGAGCGAGTTTCATCTCCCAGGCAACTGATTTTTTCATTTTCATATCTCCAGGATACTGCATTTTCATACCCAGGTTCCACTTAGGTGGTACCCGATAAGAATAAATACCGATTTTCCGTATGGAATGGTATGATTAAAAAGGTATCAATTATTCTGATCGTTCTTGTCATCGGGATAGTTTGTATAGCCGGGTGCACAACAGGCACCGGCGAGGCTACGCCTACTGCCACGCCAACACCCCTGCCCGTGCAGACACCGGTTTCAACAACCCAACCGGCACCTGATCTCATGCCCCAGCCAACCGATGTTGTGCCGACAACACAATTTGTAGACGTTGCTACTTCAAAAGACCCGATAACAGGAGATATTACTGTCACATTCAGGGGTGGAAAAGGACAGAGTCAGGTAAATGACATAACAGCAGTTGTGATATCAGGCACTGGCACTACAACCACCAAATACATTGAACCGAATGTGAATGCTGAAGCGGTATTTACCGTGGATGACGGGGAAGCAACAAAGGGGGAGGACAGGATCATGGTCACCGCATCATTCTACGATGGCACAAGCTACAAAATTTATGATGATGTCCTTTCCAGAACCAGAACAACAAACTAAAAAAATGATGATTAGTAATCATCATTCTCTTTTCTGACAATCCAGTGCAGAAGGATCCCGTCATCTATTTTTTGGGCATCTTTGAGAACAAGAGCAGGGAAATCAGCTTCATTGACAAACCCTTCACCATCTGCAGGAGTGGGCGCATCTCTCCCGCCGATGATCATATTTCCGATACAGGTAAACAATTCATCTACAAGCCCCTCTGCAAAAAGGGACCCGATCAGAGTACCGCCCCCCTCAACCATAAGACTCCGAATCCCAAGAGCCCCCAGATATTCCAGAAAGGATGAAAGACTGACCTGTTCATCCCCGCATACCCGCACTTCCGCATATTGCGAGAGAAGAGCAGTCTTCGCAGGATCTGCGGATCCTGAAACAGCAATAATTCTCTTGCCGGGACCTTTATGGAGTATATCCGCATCCACAGGCGTTCTTGCCCTGCTGTCAATGATAATACGGACGGGATTTTCATCCCTGCCCGTATCTGCCCTCCCCTTTCTGAGAGCGGCATCCTTAACAGTAAGGGAGGGATCATCGGCAAGTACTGTCCCTATCCCCACCATAATCGCATCACTCTGCGACTTTATCTGATCAACACGTCTGAAATCAGCATCTCCGGATATTCTGACCTGTCTGCGTTCTTTCGTCGAAAGTTTACCATCTGCACTCATTGCCAGATTGACAAACACATGAGGGCGCATACAATAGCATTTATCCATGCCCGGATTTAGCCATGTTGGTAACAGAGCTTTGTGTACCACATACAACAAGGGAAAGTGACAGGGAATTCATGCAATACCGCATCCCATCCGGCATGGGACCATCATCAAAGACATGCCCTAGATGCGCATTGCATCGACGGCAGAGTACCTCTGTGCGCACCATTCCACCTGATCTGTCTTCATGCAGTTCAATATTATCCGGGGAAACAGGACGGGAAAAACTTGGCCACCCGGTTCCGGATTCAAATTTGTCCGAGGAAGAAAAGAGGTGAGTGTTGCAACAGGCACACACATATACTCCTTTTTTATGGCAGTCTGCATACATCCCACTGAAAGGGATTTCAGTCCCGGCACCCCGTGCAACACGAAATACATCAGGAGAAAGAGCCTCCCTCCATTCTTCATCCGTCCGGCTTATACGAGTGGTGCTGTATATCGTGCCCGCACACGCATCAAACAGTAAAACCTCATCCCCAAATTTCATGCATATACCTCCTGATACAGGCAGATATACATTACCGGTACAGCAGGGAGACTTAAAAAATTGTAATGGCGGGATTACTGAAGAAAACGGAGAACCAGAAAAATTCCTGCCGGTCACATCATAATTAAACAATAAAATAAGTGCCTCAGGCCGGATTTCTGCACCTAAGTATAATGCCCCAATAAGCTTATCTTAGTATAAAACAAACTATATTTATGGAAAAAAACAGCTTTCATTCTACGCCGCACCAGTATGAAACATACGAGGAAAGAAGTATTGAGGGCGCGATCAAAGACGGTAGAATTTCTAAAAAGGAAGCTAAATATATCCGGGAATTCCTATCTGAGACCAATTCAGAGAATAACCTTTCAGCGCAGAGAAAATTCAAGTTAGCATCAAATCTGTGCACTGCATTTCAATACATGCCCGACATTGAAGAGATGAGCATGGGAGATCTCTATGAATCCGTTGATAAGATCAAGAAAGGGATCTCCTCCCGGGGGAAGCCATATACTGAGAACACCCAAAGCGATCTTTTACGCATTGTGAAGAGGTTCACCCTGTGGATGATTGAAAACAAGTATATCGATCTTGATGCTAAAAAAGTGCAGAAGAAGATTAAGGTGCCCGCATACTCTACAAAGACCAAAACGGATGAGGACATCCTCACAGAAGAAGAAGTCCTTAAGATTATATCCACACCTAAAAGCATTCGATACCGTGCATTATTGAGCGTGCTATTTGAAGGAGGATTCAGGATTCAGGAATGCGCTGATATGAAATGGAAAGACGTCCGGTTCACGCAATGGGGGGCCCGCATCCGCACCGATGGCAAGACCGAGAAGGAACGGGCCGTGCCGATCATCATGTATTGTGATACCCTCGCAAAGTGGCAGAGCGAACACCCCGATCCGTCACCCGAAAACTATGTGTTTTTGAACCTGCACGATAAGCCGTTAAAATATCAGAACACCCTAAAAACCATCAAACAATTTGCAGCGGATGCATCTATTAAACGAAAAATTACCCCCCACATATTCCGCCATACCCGGATCACATTTTGCCTGCGGAACGGCATGCAGGAGACCCTCTTAAAGAAAACCTTCTGGGGAAATGAAAATTCGGATATGCTGAAAATATATTCCCATCTAAACGATGACGACGCAGATGCAGCATTCGCAGAGATGGCAGGGGTAGAGCTGC
>CAVXFW010000009.1:0-14090 GCA_963761105.1 uncultured Methanomicrobiaceae archaeon
AGCAAATAAAAGTGCTCTCGGGCGAATTGCAGAAACTCGATATTTGCGATGATCGATTCGAAAAATATCAAACAATCAAACGCGACATTGTCAAAGCAAAAACCCTTGAAACGGACCTCTCTCTATTACAGCAGAAAAAAGAAGGTGTTTCAGACCGGATTCTCACGTTATCACGTTCATATGAACAAAATCTATTCAGTTCAGCATATCCGGAAACCATACCCACATCTGACAGTATCACCCGTGAATGCCGAAACCGGGTTGATTGACCATCTGATTCACATTGCAAAAACGGGCAGCCCTGAAGAAAAAGAGAAACTAAAAGAATTTATCCAGTCATTCTCGGAGGGGATAAACAATTATTCCATCCACTTATCCGATGAAGCAATGGAAAAATACCAGACCATGCTTTCCGTATCCATGGCCTATCTGCCCTTTGACGATGTATATGAAATAACAGATATTTCGGCATCTCATGTAAATGGCATCTCTGCGTTAATGAGCCAGGAACCAATTTCATCAGAATTGCCATTGAATCAAACAGATCCAGGTGAAGTATGTCTGGAGAATGTCTATCATGATATTCAGTCACTGTATGACATTGAGGATACTCCTTCAGATGGGTATGTCGGGGAAGAAACAACACCTGAAGATACCCTGCCTTCAGATATCTCTGTTTCATCAGGCGATCTCATTGAAATTTATCCACTGACAGAACCCGTCATCCAGGAAAAACCATCCAGCAAACCAGATCTCGAGAGTATTTGCACAACATCGAATGCAACTGATTCTGTTGACGATGAAATCCTCCCTCAAAAGAAACCGTGGAATGCACTCCCCATACCTCCATCAACAAACCAGAATTAGGACGAATTGCAGAAACTCTTCGCATTCAGATGCTGAATGAACAGAAGGATAAAAACACACACGACCATTCTGCTCCAATTCTGGCAGACGAAAGCCACCCTCTCACCGCAGAAACGATTCGAAAAGTGAGAGATGAACTTCCTGAAATATGCTGTCAAAAAGAAGACGTTCAAAAGAATACCGAAGTCACTTCTTCCGAATCCGTATGCATTGATCCAGCTACATCAAATAACCCGGAATTTTCCCAAAATATTCCCGAATGGAACAGTGCTCTTTTCGAAGAACAAAACTCCTCAGACGCACAGGACGAAACCCCACATAATACTGAAGAGATGACCCTCAAAATAGATGGCAAATTGGTGACCTTCCAAATAGATGCCAAATCTGATGAATTCGCAACAAAATATGAATTTGAGGACATTTCTTCCAAATCCGTATCCGATGATCAAATTGTATCAAATAGCCCCCGAAATACTCCAAAATACTCCCGAATGGAACAGTGCTCTTTTTGAAGAAGAGAACATTCCGGAACCACAGGTTAAAACCCCACAGCCCCAAACCCCATACAATCATGAACCGGTGCCCTTCTGGAAAGATGAAGAAACAGATACATTCATACCAAAATATGAATTTGAGGGCATTTCTCCCGAGAAAACAGATGCCCGTGAGACACATTCTGTAGAGGAATTATGTGATATCAATCTCATCGAACTGGCGGGTATTGGAGATGAATTCTCCGTAGAGAATCTAACTGATGCACGTAATGCAATCCATCCGATCAAAGAACCCGTGGTTCAAAAAACGCATCAGCATGCGATATCTTGCAGATGATCCCAAAATCCCCAAAAAATTCAAGAGAAAATCAATCATTTCCCGATTGATAGATGCTCTCTTTAGAAAATCACATTAAAATTTCCTTATGTTTTTCCAATACCCATCAATTTGAAGAACTCCAGAACGTTCCCCCGTTCGAGCTGTTCGTGGCAGAACTGATTCGAATAGTTCTTCAGACACCCATAACAACTTGCGTTCCCTTTTTCCCCACCGCAGGTGCAGTTATTCAGGTTCTCCCAGGCAGCCAGAAGAACCTTGCGCAGGGTTGCTTCATCTTCAATGACCCGGCGTACCTGACCGGCACCCCCCGGAATGGTATCAAACAGGACAAGGGCAGGCTCACTCAGCTTTCCCGTATCGGATACAGTGCACCATCCAGATCATTCCTGCTGATATCAAGTGCGAACTGATTCCTTCAAGCATTGCATAGAGGAGGGATAACCAGAACCCTTCGTCATGAGTTATCATACCCCACGAATTCGAGAAGGAGAATGTCTGTTAAATACTCATGTCCAAGGTCCACACCCGTGGAATAAATTTACCCCTGCAGGGTCGCCCCGCAGCTGTTCGGTGGGATTTCGGAAATGATTGATTGCCAAATGCCGCGTACCCACAAGACTGACAAACATGAAAGCCCAGCTTCCCGGCAGTGTTAATGATTCCAAGACGGCCATTGGAGGCAGATTCCGCCTTCACAAAATACCCTCCTGAAAGGGGAATCACTAATTGTTTTCCCGGAACACTCTCTCCGGAATAGTAGGCCCGTGAAGAGTAGGTCTTTTTAGGCCGCTTTTCCCGTACACTTCGGGGTTTTTTATTTTCCGACAGGAACCCGAACTCAGGGATGATAAATTTGCGTCTCGTTCCTGTCAAAACCCCATGGCAGGACTCACACTCAATGAGATCCTGCTGCAATTCAGAGAGCACCCGGTTGTACCGATGGCAATTTCCGCAAATGGCATAATCATACATCCGCCATTCGTGTTTTGGCACTCTCTTTATGTATCTGCTCTCCCAGACGTTCCCCGCTGCAACAATCTGGCTGCCCGGTGCATATTCAGAAATGGCAATCGCAAGATCACGGTCAAGCTGAAGATTCTTTGCTTCATCTGACGGGTACATGATTTTGAATTCAACCACATCTACCGGGAACCCATATTTCGGGAGAATATTGGAGGATGACAGATAGTTGATAATCGGTTTATTTTTGATCGTCCTAATGAGCCCGAAGAGATAATCAGACCTCAATCCCTTCTGGACATTCTCCAGTCTTATCTCATCGAGCCCCTCCACATCTGACCGCACGGTATCTGCTGCTTTGACCATAAGCCCCTTATCGGGATTATTCGTCTCAACACAGTAGAGATCATCAACAAATTCCCATTCTGATAAGTGAATGGTATCCTGGACATCAGGAGGTACAATTCGTTTGAGGGAATCCATCAGATCCTCCGGGTGTGAACCCAGATACTCTTTCAAAAGGGTTGGGCCATCCATCTTTTCCTCAAAGAAGAACTCCTGACGTTTTGAATGTCTCCGGATATTTCATCCAGAACGACGCGATTGCTGTTGCATAGATGTGCCGTTTCACGATTTTTTCGTTTCTGACATCACAATGGGGAGGAGAAATAATTCCACGAACAAACGGCATCGGGTCTTTGAACTGGGTAAGATCATGGGACCGACGCTGACAAAACGTCGTTACAAACGCATTTGATTCCAGCCTTCTTCCTGCCCGTCCTGCACGCTGTATATAATTTGCAGCAGAAGGAGGCATATTCCTCATAAATACCGATTCAAGTTCTCCTACATCAACACCCAGCTCAAAGGTGGTTGAGCAACTGAGCACGTTTATTTGTACCTTCAATGAATTCCTGCTGAATACGTGAGGCCCGGTCATTTGTCAACTGAGCGGTATGCTCCTCAGCACGGAGGGGGACCGGCATCATCTCTTTGTACAACCGGAGATAATGATCCGATTCAAACACTTCTTCAGGGTCAACAGGTTTGAGTGTGCCTTCACACCGGTAGGTGGGGCAGACATTTTTTACATTGAGATGGGTCAGGGTGTGGCAACGGGAGCAGTAATACCACTGGATAGGTTTTCCGGCACCATCTGCACATATCTTCCATTTTCTGGGTTCCATGAGATATGCAGGCTCCTGTTGCCATCCGGACCGTTCCTGATGGAAATATCCATTGAATATTGAATGATTATCCTCAGGTTTGCAATATCTCCATATACCATCCAGAACACCCCTGCATTCGTCATCTGATACCGATGCATTGTTTGCCTTTACCAGCCGTTTCAGATAGTCCAGTCTGCGGTTGGAGTAGCCACTCTGTGGTGTCCATGCGTGAATATGTTCATCAGATTTCCCATTTCTCTGGGTGAAATAAAACTGATAATTTCTTGGCTGGAAAAAATCATCTTCCGGGCTAATTCCATTGGGAAAATGGAGTGCTCCGTCCTTCCGGAAGCTGTCCAGAAGAATCTGAAACAGGGCCCATACTTCATCTTCATTCAGATTCCACGGCTCTCTCAGGAGAGGAGGGGGAGCACTGAATTCATCCGGACGGACCAGGGTAAATCCACATAATCCCAGGCTTTCTAAACTTCCAACCGTCCCGGCAAAACTGAACTCATAAAATATCCATCGTGTCAGTTCGTTCTGCAATTCCTGCCTTGTTACGTTTGGAAAAAGACCCAGTTTTTTGGTCTTTTCCAGAAGCGGACTGATGAGATCAGTGACACGCCATTCATTGTGGAAAATGGCATCCCGGTTTTCTTCAAGGACCTTTATGATTAGAGATCTCCGGAGAATCTTATTGTAGGTTTGTGTGAGATAAGGGGCAAAGAATGCGGCATCCTGTCTGCTGTCAGAAAATATGAGTAAATTTCGTTTGCTGTCTGGAGAGGTATGGGAGATTGGAACAGGAGTTTGCGCCCAGGGGTCATCAGTTTTGGCCGGTAGATTCGTATCTTCCGTATTTATCGCTTTATCAGGCAGTTGCTGATAGATAGCCGTTGCAAGTACCACTGGGGATGGCATCTTTTCCCATCAAAAATCTGCCTACAACTGAGTTTCCCGGACTTAAACGGGTGCAGACCGGACACTTATGCAGTGTTTCGCCATTATATTCAATTTCAATGACCGAAATCCGGTGTTCCGCTCCACAAGAACAGGATGGTTTAACCCGATTTGCTTTATCGAGTGCACCGCATTTTGTGCACAGATTATACTCCACCCCTTTGATATTCATTTCAGAATTGAGTTCAATACTGTCATCTTCGTTCTCATTTTCTGAAAGAATGGATTTTTTCAGGAGGAAATAGTTGACCTTTTTTTCATCATCATCGTAATATGACTGAATGGCCTGTTTCAGAATCGCATCGGATCCTTTTTTTTCCGTTTTTCCAACGATATAAGGGGCTCCGCAATAGCGGCACACACCGAGTTCAAAAACCGGCGGTGCTCCATCAGATTCATTCCGGGTGATGGGTTCAAGGAATACTTTTGGATATGGATAGAACTGAATATACGCTCCCTCAACGCTTCGGACGAAGAGATGATACCGTGCCGGCAAAAGAGGGTCTGACCCTTCTAAGGTGGCCCGGCCTGCAATATCTACGAGAGCTACCAGCATTTCTCTTTTCTTCTCCTCATCAGAAAAGATCATATCTGCAGCTTCATTCAGTGCTGCAGGAGTTGATGAGAAGAGCGACTTTACGTCCATTACGTATGCATCGCCTGATAACACATGATAAAGAAATTCTCCGGGTTTTCCATCAGACCGGGATAATGCATCCTGAAGAACAGTATCAGGTATTCCATACTGTTTGCCTGTTTCAATCAAATCGTGCAGAACAGCCCCATTTTTCAGGGACAAAATCTCCTGCCACACCGGGTAGCACATTGGATCCGGTTTTCCCCAGCATTCCTCATGAATGAGATTTTTCCGTTCAGCAGTAACAACCCCCTCCTGATTGAAGGGTTCACCAAAAATATTTGTTGCAAATTCTGCCACTGCAGGGAAGTCTTCAATTCCTCCGCCAATCGTTGCACTGGTTGCAATGCATTGGAGCACCCCCTCACGGCTTTCAACAACCCGGTCTTTCAGGCGGCGCAGAAGCATTGCCATCTCAATTCCTTTCGCACCGTTATAGGTATGAGCTTCATCCAGGACAATAAATTTCCATGAATCAGAATAATCACCATCAAAAAAGACATTGTCAGATGGCCTGAGCAGCAGATATTCAAGCATGGCATAATTTGTGAGAAGAATGTGGGGTGGTGATTCCCGCATTTCTTCACGGGATATTATTTCATTTACCAGAGGGTCACCCCCCTGAAGGTTTCTGTGTTTTTCAACAGCCTTTTTCTGATGTTCTTCCGTTTCCCCGGTGTATCTGCCGAAGGTGATATCGGGTGTTGTTTCAAGAAGTAAACGCATCCGTTTGAGCTGATCATTCACGAGTGCATTCATGGGATAGAGAAGCAACGCCCGGACCCCGGAATTAAGCGTTCCCGCCTCTTTTTGCCGGAACAATTCGTTCAGAATTGTCAGCATAAAAATCTCGGTTTTACCACTGCCTGTACCCGTTGCAACAACAATATTCTGTCTGTTGACAATGGATTTTCTCAGTGCACGTTCCTGATGAAGATAGAGTGGACGATTGACAGGGAGCTGTTTTTGATTGAGGTCACGGAAAAAGTGAGATACCACACCTTCCTGAATGAGTTCCTCGAGTGAAGAACCCGTTTTATAGGGTGGCGTTATCTCTAAAATAGGCCCTTTGATAAATTCCTTCGTCTCAAGCCTTTCCTGAAAAAGTGTTGCAATTTCCGGGTCATCAATGTGAAAGGTTGTTTCGAGATAGCCCAGATATCTTTTCGTTATTTCTTCGGTTAATTCAACTGGATTCAGTGACATATTTTTGTACCATTACTCATTTTGTTTGGTGCCTTCCATTGTTACCTGACTGAATACTGTACCTATGGACCAGTTTCCGAAAGTAATCAACCTGTTCATCTTCAAGAACATGACACAATTTCATAGCTTTTTCAAAATCAGTCATCTTGCTGGAGATGATTGTTCGAGATGTGTCATCTTTGATGCCCAAAAGAAGCTCCACAACATCAAAAAGGAGGATAAATGTTACATATGTCATTTTTTCGGGTCTTTTCAGGCATTCAAAAACCCTGAACGTGATGTATGAATAATCAGTTGATTTTAAGAAATTGGTTTTCCGCATTAATTTCTTAAAAAGACTCAATACTTCAACATATCGGAATGTATACATGAATGTATTTTGGATTTTTTGTTTCCACAGACCTTCCAGTTGGGTATTAAGTTGTTCAAGCTCTTTGTAACGCTCAATTGCGTCAGTATACTGTCCTGCTACGAGAAGCTCATCTCCTTCCTTCAACAGATCAGAACCTTCAAGTTCGACAGAAAACTGGAAGAAATTTGGTGTTTGTTCACCGGGGAACTGAACCGGGGTAGAACTCCATTCATCACGAATTCGAATGAACTGGGCATAATATACACCCGATGAAACCTTGTATCGAGCACCAGACAGGGACAGGCTTCTTGCTCCGATAGGAATTTCAACTTCAGCCTTTTTTTGAGGTGCCCCATCTCCCACACCGGCTTTCCAGATAATCATCTTCCGTTTTGGAACATTCCCCTCTTCCTGCCAGGAAAACGTTATTTCTCTTCTTTCATCATCCACAGCAATTTCCCAGTCAAAGCCTGAAATCTTCCAGATATCCAGATTGAATAGTGTGGTTTCAAAATGCTCATTCTTTGATTCAAAAGAAAAAGCAAACGAATAATTCCGGGCATGTGTTTCCCGTAATATATCGTTAAACCGGGAAAGAGAGAAAATTGCCTTCCCCTTTTTGATGGTTTGCATGATGTAACTATTTCCCGGTGTTATGGTGACGGTTCCCGTGCCTGAATACTCTTCGGGAAGGAATAGGGTGAGTTTTTTTCCGTCACCCAGTTCATCATATGTGTCATCAGAGACGGTGATCGTATTTCGCTGAATGGGACAGATGATCTCCTTTTCAGGGTTTTCAAAACGCCATGAGAGATGAGGAACGGGAAGAGAGAAGGTACCACTGAATGGTGCCTTGTCGAGGATGGCAAGACTCATGGTTCCATGCACGTCCTGCATAACAGGCCCGGAAATGATCCATGAATTTTTCTCTTTTTCTGCAACGAACGGCTCATCCATAAAGCACTGGAGTTGTGCCGGTCCACCGAGTGCCAGAGCAACCATTTCATTGCCCTTATTCGGCAGATAGAGATGTTTTGAAAATGAAACCGATAGTTCCGGAATAATCGAGAATTCAAAGATGTGGTCAAAGGTTTTCTTCAGGTTGCGTATTCTGACGGCAAATGTGCCAATCGGATGCATGCCAAAATAATAGTCAGAGGAAAGATCAAACCGGCAGACCGTCCCGCCGTCACTCAGCGAGCAATGGTCTTTAAAATCATCATAGGAATAGAGGTGTGTTTCTGTGATTGTACCTGGAGTAAGCGGATGAATTGAGAGCCGATATTCTGGTAGATCTTCACCTGAGGGGAGGGAGAGAAGCACTGTAGGAGGCAATCCAGTTAGTGTTGTTTTACTGTTTATACGGATATTGTCAAGAGAATGGTAGTGTTCGAGTGCAACTGATGGATATACAGGATTTATCTCGTGATCTGCTTCATTTGCTGCTCCGATTGAAACAGCATCCATGTCAGAATATTGAGGGTCAATAAAGTAATACGAATATCCATGCCAGGACCCATAAAATTGGCCGGATTCAATAATTGCGCTCTCCGGGTTTACGGAAATAGGTTCAGAAAATATTACATACGCACTTTTTTCAATGGTGGTGCTGTTACCTGAGATTAAGCGGCCTGTTTCGTAATCAAAGCAGGCATACTTCTTTTGTTGTGAAAATATCTCTATTGCCGGGAATCGTTTTGATGAGTCTTTACTCACTACCTCGACATAGAACACATCAGACGGAACGGTAAGGGGAAGCTGAATATCATCACTGACATATCCACTGCCTTCATGATACAGGGGATGTGTTTCTTCATAGAGTATTTCCGAAGAGGTTTGCACGATGAAAACAACTTCTTCGAGGGGACGCTTGCTCTGAATCTGCTGTGCAGGTATTATTAACGTGAGTTCACGATGGGCTGAATCGAAAAGCAATACCGGGTTATGTGACGCTGGCCCTCCGACCCGTCTCTCCTTTTGAAGAGTGGCTGATTTATCTTTCCACCAATTCTCAAAAGCTGAAATGAACCATTCAGGGAGTACAGAGTTTGTGTCTAAAAAGGGATCTTTTTTGGCAAGGTACAGATGAATTGATTGAAGTAAGAATTCTGATGCAATATCATCGCAGTGTGTCAGAAATCTCTTTATTGGTTTTCCAACATAGCCAAATGCCGGAGGTCTTCCATTCAGATACCTTTCCAGATTTTCATATTCTTCATGCAGATGAAGAATCTCTGCCTTCTTTTGTGCAAAATCCACAGATTCAAACGATATTGAGTCGGAAATGTATTCCAAATCTTTTTTTTCTGTATTCAATATTTCAATCTGTCTGATAAGCTCATTTCTTCTCGGTTTGATTGTTTGTTCGGTGGAATTGAGTTCACTTTTCGCGTTGCATTTCGTTTTTTCCAACGTAGCAATAACAACGGGAACCGGGCCGCTTACGATGCCGTATTGGTCCATTATTTTTTGAACAGATGCATTTGATTTCTCTATTTCCAAATTCAATTGAGAATACTCACTTTCTGCTTCATCCCATTCAGATTTAACAGCAATCAGATTTGCATGTGATTCATTGATTGTTTCATGCAGTGAATTCACAATATTTTCAGCAGAATATGACAAAATATCGCATTCAATATCAGTTTTATCTCCGGAAAGGGAGTTTAGGATAATCGGTATGATCTGCGAGGGCTGCCAATCGGAAACAGCAGGACATTTTTGTTCACTTAGAGTGGCAGTTTGGCCATTGGTAGAATATATCAGAATATTCATCACCTGGCTGGATGAGATTCCGGATTTGTCATCCATAAGAGGCAGGGTGAACGAACACCATCTTTGGTGGATTTTTTCAATCAAAGGTCGAGAATATGAGACGTTTGTGAACAGGTTATGATATTCCAGAGGGTAGGAAAAAAAATCGTTATTGACCGAACATCCGGGAAAATCTTCAAAATAATCATCCGCTAAAAAATCAGGGACGAGTTCAAAAATCGAATGCATCTGATGCGAATGTTTTTTCCCAAAATATTTCATTGGCTGATTGACAATGGTGGCATTGATCTTGTGGCATAGAGTATTCCATTCGCTTTTTATTTGCGGAGGTATAGTGCCTTTTTGCATTTGATCCCAGAGTATACCAAAACCACCATGTTCTGAATAATACTCAAGGACTGGAGCAAATTCTTTCCGAAATGCTGACTGGGATGAGGAGTTGTTTTTATGAGATTCTGTTTTCAGTTGAGGAATAAATGAAGGAGAATCAAATATTGGGTAATAATACCGGATGAAATATGCTGTGATATACGAGAGTGGAAAAATTATTTTTGGGGAATCACCACTCAAAAAGGCCTTTTCTGCATGATTGTAGGAGATTTCAATTGCACCCTTACAAAGAGCCAATTTATAGGTTGAATTCATCGAATCATTATCGATAATAAATTCAATTCCTTTTAACGCGATATTTTCCAGATTCATGTGGTATTGATCACTATTCCCAATTCTTCCTTACGGGCATTCGGGGTGTTCAAAATAAGGAATCACAGCCGTAATAACGCTCAGGAATTCGTAATTATGGGCGGTTGTGTATTGGTGTAATTCGGAAATGCTTATTTTAACTATTATATGAACAATTGACTGTTTACCTTTTAGATTAAAAAGATTTTTAAATGTTTCAATTGCCCAATATTAATATCAAAGCATTATCGGGGTACATTCCAAAATTAATTCAAAGATACAATGCTTGATACCAGCACGCATACCTGAAAGAAGAATGAGGAAAGAAGCGGGTTTGCAGAGAATGGTAGCTTGTCGCAGTGGATGAAAAATAACCTCCCATTCAAAAAAAAGAGGAATCCCTGGTTGGACGGTGTGGTATGCAACAAAACCACTCTTCTCCTTATTCCAGGCAATGACAGAACCAAAAATCCCTATTTTTAACTCTACATCGCAAACCCGAATTCAATAATCTCAAACCCGTTTTTGTCATCATTACTATTGCCCGTATACCCTGCTCCAGACGAAAACGGGATTTCATCAGCAGAATATCCACAATGTTTAGATGAAAAGAGGATTGGATTGAGGTTATCGACCTGCTCAATTGAAACATTCCTGCATATGATACCCAGATTATGCCCAATCACATGAAGCAGGCACTCACCCTTTGCTTTCTTCAACCCTCTGTGATTGAGATGAGTCCACCGCATATTATACTTCAGATTCCCGAACGGTGCTTCTGCAACCGTGATTCGTTTGGCATATTCTTCTTTTCCAATAAGTGTTGCAAGCCTCTTTCTCATCTCATCCTTTAGCGCTTCTTTTGGGTGTCGAGTTATAGATCTGGATGATGCCTTCGTGCAGTCCGGATGGAGAGGACACCAGGAACAGTTCCCCCTATAGAGTCTGAGTGGCTGATTTTTGTTGTCTTTCTGAATTCTGACAAAGTTCATTGTTCTCCCGGCAGGGCAGTAGTAAAAATCGTCTTTTTCGACATAGTGAAACCGTGACTTCGTAAAGTATTTTGTTCTCCCATGAGTATCGATGAAATGCATCATATCCGGAATCAGACCATAAATTCCATTTTTATTGAGAAATTCATAGTTTTCATATGTTGCGTATCCTGGGTCAGCACTGATAATCGCTGGTTCGCGGTTGGTATTATGCATCACCTGTTCTACCATTGGAACCAGTTGATTGTAATCTGTTTCTTCTGTGGTCACATCAGCAGCAACGATAACATGTGATTTCTCATCCACAGCGGTCTGAAGGTTGTATGCAGGAATCAGAGTTTGCTTACTTTTCATCACATTTGCGTCTTCATCTGTGAGATTTATCCGTTTATCTCCAGATTCTTTCAGGTGAGAATGTGCATTGGCGAGCTGCTCTATTTTCTTCATCAGATCAGGATCTTCGGCAAGTTCTTCGGGAATTAAAAATGGGGAACCCGCACCAAACAACTCGTCCTCCTCTTCATCTGTCCTCGTAGATATTTTGAGCAGTTTTCGGATACGCTTCTCAAGTTGTTTTGCATTCTTTGTTTTCTTTGGAGAAGCGTTGGCTTTGATCTTTGAGCCATCGAAGGCAATATGGTTTAGGCCAACAAGATCAAGATCCTGGCAGATATGAACGATCTGTTCAAAAAGAGGGACTAATTCGTCAAAGAAACGAGTCCGAAAACGGGCGATAGTCCGGTATGATGGTTTTTGCATTGCTGCAAGGTACATAAAGGCGGTGTCGGTATTGAGTTCGTTCTCTATTTCTCTGCTGCTGAATATTCCCATAAACGTGGCATAGAAGAGAACTTTGGTCAGCATCCGGGGATCATATGCATTCTGACCGTTATCTGTGCAATACGTTGAATAGAGGACGGACAGATCCATCTTATCGACAACAGCACTAATAACGCGTGCTTTGTGACCAGCCGGAACAAATTCTTCAACAGACAGGGGGAGCAGCATGATCTGTCCCTGATTGTATGGTTTAAAGCCATCCCTCTGAGCCATAAAAACCTCGAAGAATCCGTGATTCAGGATTCCTTACATATATTTCGGGTTTTTATGGCATAAAGTACTTTTGGGGGTTGTGTCACAGCCTGTATTCCTGCCCTTTTGCTAGTTCCTGACAGGTACGGATACGTTGTGAGGAATGACTTCATCGTATGGACCTCCGGGTTGATGAATATCGGATGGTCAATTGTGGCAAACCATTCCCGGAAGTATGCCCAGAAGGGCGGATTTTCCATTTCATCAACAGATTGGTGCTTCAGGTGAATATGCAGTCCTCTCACAAAATCAAGTGGGATGGCATCGAATGAGGCCGAATACACTTCTTTATCCTGTTTGTTTGCGGTCCATATGCCCGATATATCAACGACAAACCCACAGGATTCTGCCAGATCGGAGTCTGAGGCCTCAAGGAATTCTGCAATCTCTGAAAGATGGGCACCGGAATATACATGTGATGCCGTAAGATTTTCGAGGACAATCTCGGGCATCTGTCCGGTCTGGTCTTCAAAGATCGTCCGGATCGTGTGCATAGCAAGGACGTAATCCACTGCGTTATTCTTCGGTGAGCCTGGATGGATTTCGATGGTATGCGGGACTGTGCCAAGATAACCCGCAAGTTCGGCGAGCATCCGTGCGTAGCTTTCGACCCACGTGCGGTCATACCATTTGAGATCTTTTGGATTGTAGCCGAAACCTTTGCTGTTGCCATTGCCAGCACTGGTATTGTCGAATCCGGGGTCTGTATGGAGGATATACTTCAGCGAACCGGGAAGGTCTTTTCCCTCGGTATAAAGAAGAGACATCGTCTCCGGTGTAAAAAATTCGCCGTATCGCTGGCCGGTTATCTTCTTTTCAGAGTTATTGTAGACAAACGGCGCCGGCATCTCGATATAGCTGCAGCCGTGCTCTCCTGCCAGTTCCCAGCGTTCGGCAAGGCCACCACGGCAGTTTCGCGGACGCCTGATATTCGGAAAGACATAATCAATTGAATTCACAGATATAATCCGTTGGGGCGAGGAAGGAAGAGCGTTTTGGATTGAATGGACACAATTCCTATCGTTGAGGAACTCTGGTATCATAGATTTTGTGAGCGACTGCATGATCCTACAACAGTGAGCGGTAACGGCATACAACTTACAGTATACCAGAAGTATTTCTGGGAATTTGTTATGGTATACTATAAGTTATTTTCAGTATTTGTTCAGATATACCCGAAGTTCGAGGAGAAATGATCCGAATGGTGACCCTCGACACACAGAAAGGTCCACCGGGGGATAGCATTCGAGACAAAGAGAAACTCCCGCCTCACAGAGAGGTCCTTTGACCGACCATCAGTATAGTATGGAATAAACGCGGTTGTCGGGTCCCATGATATGATGAGTCCTGCTAACGGGTGCTTTTACAGTGGAGGAATCCATACGGCGGGAATATCAGCACGCCCTTTGCATTCACATGCATCAGGGCATACACCCGGCATTCATCTGGTTCGTTCATTTTCGTAAATGCCTGAAGATCGACTTCTCGCACGTATACGAACAAATAGTAACCGAAATTAACCGAAATTTAAAAAAATATTGAAATAATCCAAAATCACCCGA
>CAVXFW010000010.1:0-79036 GCA_963761105.1 uncultured Methanomicrobiaceae archaeon
GTTTGCCATGAAAGTACAGACAAACAAACCCTGAATTTTCGGTATCAGTAAGACGAAATTTTGTTGCGTGGACTTACAGTATTCCCATTTTTATGAGATCTTAACCTGAATAGATCGAAAATACACCCTACAAATCAGAATCTGTTTTCTCTTCAAAGAGATCTTTGAACCCCATAACCTCTAACTGGTTGGTAGTTTTCTTAAGAAGATTCAGGTACTAGTATGCCATTTCTCCCTGTTCAGAAAATTTTACAAACTTAACCCGGCGCAGTAAGTGAAGCAATTCATCCATCTCATACTTCCGTTCATTTATCGGGGTTTCTGCGATATAATATCGCAGTCCGGTTCGAATCCGGTGAGCGACTGAAATCATAAAAAAATAAGCCATGACCCTTGGTTCAAGACGATGACGAACAGGCATCATATCTTCCTCAGATTTCAGATCCCGAAAGGATTTCTCTACGAAATCTTTCTCCATATACTCCCTTACCACATCTCTATGACTGAGATTTGGATCTGTTGCATACGACAGATATTTCCCTTCAGTGGCCTGAGATAGTTCAATGGATTCACGATTGTATTCCCATTTCAATGTCAATTTCCCATCAGAACCACTAACTGTAGTCTTGAAATATTTTTCCTGTTTGCCAAGAATATATTCGATTTCTTCATCAATTTCTTCCCTCGTAAGACTGGTGCACCGCTCCTGAAGTTCTGAAAGCTCATATTCAATTGCAACGCAGGCCATATTCTTATGCTTAATCTCATTCAGTCTCTTGTGAGTGTTTACATGGACCGTAACGTTTCGGTCTTTTCCATAGAGAGTCCCCTCCTTTTGAAGGGCATAAACATCGCCATTATTTGAGGGTACAAAATATTCTGGAGAAAGTGGAACGTCAGTTATTTTCAGAATATTCTTTGCATCAGTGGAAATTTTAAGAACGCCACAGATAATCTCCCAACCCAGTGCTTCAATCTCCTCAACCGAATCGGCAGAGGTATTTCCCCGATCCCAGATCAGTGTTCCCGGTTCCATACCAAGATCAATGATACGTGAATTCAGAGATTTCAGTGTTGTTTTTGCCTGAAAATTACCTGGAAAGACCAGATGGGCTATCTGAATAAGGATCCATCGTGCAACTTTTGAACCTCGTTTGGTTATACATGAATTATAATATTTGTTGGCTGGCTGGTAAACATTTGGAACAATTCCCAACCATGAAGATAATCTGTCACTGTCTGAAAAATCATTGCAATCACCTATTTCGGCAATGAGAGTTTTACTGCTCCTATTTCTCCAATACCGGGAACAGACATATCAATATGTCCATCTATGTTGGGTTCGTTTTAATCCAAATCAGTTGTTTATCTATTTTATGGTGGTATCAATACCCATAACGACACCTCCGGAGAGAGAATTAAGCAATCATCAAATACAAAATACAAAAATCCTGCCAGATATCTGATAAGATAGGGACATTCCCGATTATCGTGAGTATATTCATCTGAACGGGTAATCTGAGCGTGCATCTCTCAGGGATCCCCCAGTCTGGTGTTGTCCACTACGGAAACTGGACACCCCCGGGAGTGGAGCGGATTGGGGTGCAATTAAATAGTAAATCCCGAAAGATACCCAATTACAGACTGAATAGCATATTAATGAACGACACGGCGCGTTTGGATTAATTTATTAGTGATAAAATGAATAAAAACATAATCTCCGGACCAAACCAATCGATTTATCAAATAAATCTGCAAGTGGTTGTAAGGAATAGATGTCCATCAGAACAAGCCAGGTAGGCTGTTATTCCGGGAGGGGAACACCATCGGGGAGATACCATAAAAAAAAAACGAAGAGAAATATCCTGGAAAACACCTGCGAAAGGCAGCTGAAGCAGACGATCGACGACCTCTGCCGGTTCAATACCCTCATCGTCGGCAGGAAACTGCGGATGATCGAGCTGAAACGCGAGATGAACGCTCTTTTAGAACAGGCAGAGAAAATGGAAAAATACAGGATTAAAGAATGAAAAAGGATCTGCAGAGAATGATCACGGTAATGAACAGGGTGCACGGAATTGATCTCTCATGCTATGACGATTCGGTCCTCTCCAGATCGCTTGAAACCCGCTGTACCGAGACCTCGTCTGTGACGGTTGATGACTACTGCAAGTACCTGTCAGGGCACCGGGAAGAGGCAGACGCACTCTCCCGCTCCCTGCAGAACTCCCATAGCGAATTTTTCAGAAACCCCCTCACCTTTGCCCTGCTTGAATCCCTTGTCCTGCCCTCCCTTTTGAAAGAGCGGCAGGGGACAAAGGGGGGCAGCATCCGGATCTGGTCTGCCGGGTGCGCCGCCGGGGAGGAGGCGTATTCTATCGCAATCCTGCTCGATAAACAGGTCACAGCATCAGAACAACCCGTCTCATACCAGATCTTTGCCACCGACATCTCGGAAGATGAACTCGCACGCGCGAAAAGCGGGGTCTACGATGTGGCAAAGGTGCAGAATGTACGCCTGAAGCATCTTTACACCTATTTCCATTCATGCGGGGATACCTATACGGTCATCCCGCGACTTCGGGACCATATCGATTTTTCCCGATACAACCTGCTGGACAAGCACTCCACCAGCCCCCCGACGAGTATCTACGGAAACTTTGATCTTATCATCTGCGCCAACGTGCTCTTCTATTACCGGCCGGAGGCCCGGCAGTCCATCCTGGATAAACTGCACCGTTCCCTGATTCCGGGAGGGTATCTCGTAACCGGGGAAGCTGAGCGGGAGATGGTTGAGCAGGCAGATGACATATACCCGGTATTCCGGCCGGCAGCAGTGTACAGAAAGAGTAGCAGACCGAATAAAAAAGACAGAACAGAGAATCGAGAGGGGAACAGCAGTATCATGGAGACAGGAGACAGATCATGAAGTTTAGAGACCTGAAGATCGGCACGCAACTGACACTCGGTATTGGCATCATCATCTTTATGGCCACCCTGCTCGGCACTATCGCCGTGGTGCATGAGGAGAGCCTGTGGGAGGTTACATCAGACCTCTACGAACACCCTCTCAAGATCAGGAGGGCGGCGGGCGCACTTGAGGCAGACTTCCTCAGGATGGATCGAGGGATGGAAAACCTGTTCCTGACGGAGAATGAGCAGGAACGGGAGCAGATCCTTCAGGAGATAAGTACCGAAGAGGCAGATGCCTTCCAACAGTTCGATATCCTGTATGACCGCTACCTTGGTCCCCGGTCCGACATCGATACCGTATATACTGATTTTGTCCAGTGGAACACCATCCGCGGCGAGACCATCCGGTTGCTGCGTGAAGGAAAAACAGCTGAAGCGGCGAGCCGGATAACAAGTATCGGTGTTGAGGACACCCAGATCGAGAAAGATGGCGAGAGGATATCTGGATCATCGGCGATTTCGCCCGAATTAAGACCGATGAATTATTCCAGTCCGCACAGCAGCAGAAAGATGATCTATCGTGCAGCTCGCGGTCCTGCTCGCCGCCACTATCCTGCTCTTCTTCGTTGTTATTTATGCCCTGCTGAAAGCAGTGCGGGACCCGCTCTTAGAACTGACCGATGTCACCGAGCGGTACCAGCATGGAGACTACAGTGCCCGCAGCCGGATTGTCTCCGCAAATGAGATGGGAGTGCTCGCCACCTCCTTCAACATCCTTGCCGATACGATCCAGGCCGAGCTGCAGGCGAGGGAGAACAGCACCGGAATCGCCGACGGTATCGCCGCGGTCACGCTCAGGGGAGGTGAACTGCATTCTTTCTGCCGCGATCTTCTGGTCGTGCTGCTGCAGTACACCGGCTCGCAGGTGGGCGTCGTCTACTTCTTAAACGCCCAGAAGACAGAGTTTTCGCTCTTTGAGTCTATCGGGCTTTCTGGATCAGCCCGCCCATCCTTCTCTGCCACCAGGTATGAGGGGGAGTTCGGCACAGCCCTCGCCACCCGGCAGATCCAGCACATCACCGACATCCCGGAGGACACGGTCTTTATCCTCTCTGCGGTGAGCGGCGAGATCCTGCCAAAAGATATCCTCACCATCCCCATCCTCTTCGGAACAGAAGTAGTTGCCATCGTCTCGCTTGCAAGCGTCCGGGCCTATCCGGCACCGGCACTCCACCTTATCGATGACAGCTGGGGCATCATAACCGCCCGGTTAAACGGGCTGCTGGGGTTCCAGAAGATACAGGAATTCTCGGAGACCCTCGAAGAGCAAAACCGGGAACTGAACGAGAAGTCACGGGAGCTCGCACTCCAGGCAGACGAGCTGCGTGAGCATAATATCGAGCTCGACATCCAGAAGAAGCAGCTGGACGAAACCAACCGGGCAAAAACAGTCTTCCTCTCGAACATGAGCCACGAGCTCCGGACCCCGCTCAACTCAGTGATCGCACTCTCCGGGGTTCTGAACCGCCGGCTCAAGGGTACCATCCCCGAAGAGGAGTATAGTTACATCGATGTGATCCTGCGCAATGGCAGGCACCTCCTGGCGTTGATCAACGATATCCTGGACATCGCCCGGATCGAGTCCGGCCGGGAAGACATCAGCCTCAGGACATTTCCGGTGCCGGAGCTTGCCAGCACGGTTGTGGAACGGATCGGACCGCAGGCAGTGGAGAAAGGAATCGCTCTGCAGAACCTGGTGAGCCAGGATCTCCCCCTCATGACCAGTGACTTTGCCAAGTGCCAGCATATCCTCGAGAACCTGATTGCGAATGCCATCAAGTTCACAGAAAAGGGCGAAGTGACGATCTCGGCCACAGTCGCAGGCGATGAGGTGCACATCTCGGTTGCCGACACCGGCATCGGCATCCCAGAAGACCGGATCGAAATCATCTTCGACGAGTTCCGGCAGGCTGATGAAAGAGTTGCACGCCAGTATGGCGGGAGCGGTCTCGGGCTCTCAATTGCCAATAAATACGCCATCCTCCTCTCCGGAAGCATCTCGGTTGAGAGTACTCCCGGAAAGGGATCAACGTTTACCCTCATACTCCCGCTGAGGATCACCCTGCCTCTTCCCGGAACCCCCGAGGGTGCCGCCGAGTGGGGGTTCACCGGCCACAGAGAGGCCGCACACCCGCCCACAGAACACTCCGGTGTGGGAAAGACCCTCCTCGTGGTGGAAGACAGCGAACCGGCCATCATCCAGATAAAGGACCTGCTGGAAGAGGAGGGATACCGCATCAGGGTGGCACGGAACGGGAAGGAGGCCCTGAAAGAGATCAATAATGAGCTGCCGGACGCGATGATCCTCGACCTGATGATGCCGGAGGTGGACGGCTTTACTGTCCTGAGAATGATCCGGAGCGGTGAACAGACCGTTCGCATCCCGGTGCTCATCCTGACAGCAAAGCATATCACGAAAGACGAGCTCTCGTTTTTGGAGGGGAACGGCATCCACCAGCTCATCCAGAAAGGGGATATCGACCGTAGCAGCCTTCTCGCAACGGTGGGGAGAATGGTTTCAGGACCCATGGAACAGGTGAGTCCGAAACCCGCACGATCCCCCAGGCAGGGGGTGCGGGATCGGCCGGTCATCCTCATCGTAGAGGACAACCCGGATAACATGATGACGGCAAAAGCCCTGCTCCGTGAACACTACACCCCCATCGGGGCTGCGGATGGTCAGTCCGGCATCGATCTGACGCGAAGAGAGAAGCCTGACCTGGTCCTGCTCGATATCTCACTTCCTGGCATAGACGGGTTTGAGGTCTGCAGGATATTGAAGCAGGACCCGGAGCTCCGGCACATCCCGGTCATCGCCCTGACCGCCCGGGCGATGAGAGGTGACCGGGCAGACATCCTCTCCCGCGGCTTCGATGGCTACATCTCCAAGCCGGTGGATGCGGAACTACTGGAACAGACCATCAGGAGGACGCTCTATGGAGCATAACGACCTGACCATCGTCGCCATTGACGACAACAGCGACAACCTTGTGGTACTGAAAGCCTTTATTATCGATGCCTTCCCTGACGCCCGTGTTTTTACGGCGCAGAATGGAAAGAAGGGCATCGAGCTGACCCGTGAACACAACCCTGACCTAATCCTCCTGGACATCGTCATGCCGGTCATGGACGGCTTTGAGGTCTGCAGGATATTGAAGCAGGACACGGAGCTCCGGCACATCCCGGTGGTCTTCCTAACCGCACTCCGGGGTGACCGGAAAAGCCGCATACGGGCGCTGGAGTTGGGAGGGGAGGCCTTCATCTCCAAGCCTTTTGATGATGCGGAGTTCATCGCCCAGATCCGGGCCATGGTGAAGATCAAGGCGGCAAACGTTCGGGAACATGACGAGAAGAGGTACCTTGCCAGACTCGTTGAGATGCGGACCGCCGAGCTCAAGAGGGAACTCTCTGAGCGCAGAAGAGTCGAGCAGGAACTGCAGGTTATTCAGACCAATCTGAAACTGCAAAACGAAAAACTCATCAGCGCAAAACAGATGGCAGACGAACTCCGGCAGAAGTATCAGACACTCTTTGATGTAGCGCCGGTCGGGTATATGGTTCTCGGCCCAAAAGGTATGATTCTTCAATGCAACACCCGTGCCGCTGAACTCTTTGGCACTACTACAGAACACCTGACCGGAAGGCGCCTCTCCATGTTTCTGGACCAGACAACTCTTGCTGCCTTTAACATGTTTTATACGGGGTGCTGCAACAAAGACACGAGCCAGCCCGGTGAATTTTTCTCGCGTTCAGGCCACACATTGTTCTCAGATCCACGGCACCTGCACTTTTTCGGCCAGAGTGTTCAATTAGAGAAAGATCAACGCCATTGTATTATAACCATCAGTGACGTGACCGAACTACACCAGTATCAGGATGCACTCAGGGAGGTAAACAGGAAACTCCACCTCCTCTCCAACATAACCCGGCATGATATTGTAAATCAGGTCCTGGTGCTTGCCGCAAGTCTGGAGCTCATCCGGATTAAAAAAGAAGAGGGAGCACCGATTGATATGGATCTTTCCAGGTGTGAATCAGCAAAGGGGGCAATCAGTCGTCTAATTCAGTTCACTCGCGGGTATGCCAGACTGGGTGTAGAAAAACCAGTGTGGCAGTCTGTCAGGACTGTTCTTGAAACAGTTCAGCAAACAACAAATTTTCCGGTTACCATTGATCCTTCACTGGATTCCATCGAAGTGTATGCCGACATGATGCTGAGCAGTGTATTCACCAACCTGTTTCAAAACGCCGAGACGCATGGGGATCATATCAGCAGGATTGGCGTCTCATTTTACCAAAACGGCCGGGAAGGTATTCTTGTGGTTGAGGACGACGGCATTGGCATTCCGGATGATATGAAGGACCAGATATTCAAAAAAGGTGTGGGGAAAGGAACCGGCCTGGGACTTTTCTTCAGTTTGGATATTCTGGGGATTACCGGAATCAACATCTGTGAGACAGGAACGCCGGGGGAGGGGGCCCGGTTTGAACTGCATATACCTGTAGGAGTCTGGAGATCCCGTAATGAAACACTCACATCTCCTGAGCCATGTGACAATACCAGGGCGTAAATCCTAAAAAACAACTGTTCCTTCTTTTTTTCTGGCAGCTGGAGGAAACCTGTACCTCATGAGAGCGGATTTCCTGCCTTCAGCGACCGGCACGTTGCGAAAACAGCTGAAAAGCAGCTTTGAGTCCAACTTTGACAGCAGAAAAGAAATAAACTGTTCTCAGTCATTTTTGAATTGATCAAATGCAAACAGAACTAAGAACGATAAAGTTGAGCCAAACCAAAATATATCCTTTCTTATCGGGACCATTTTCCTGGTTGGTAGATTGTACGAAATTCTGAATTTCACCGATATTTTTGGGAAACACAAGAAGAATGGCATCGATATCAACAAATTGCTCAAAGCTCTCGTCAACTACCAACTAACGGACAACTTCAGCATAACGCGTTCTCACGAATGGATAAGCAGACCTGAAGTACGTGATATTTTTGGTCTCGATCCATTCTGTGAAAGAATTTTGTAACGTGTCCCTGCATCCACCGGGGCCAACAGAGAGGAAATAATTTCCGGCATTCAGGATGTTCTTTTTGAAAGATATGAATTTGAACACCTCGATATCAACATGGACTTGAGCAGCTAAAGAGGCTGGGGAGCCTTAAAGATATGAATTAAAGACGGTGCGGGCGTATAATACCAAGCTCAGTCTTCAGACGATTTGGAGTATAGAAGATAAAGAAGCATCCATAAAATATCTCAAACGTTGGTATTTCCGGGCTACACATTCAAGACTGGAACCGATAATCAAGACGGCAATAGCAATTAAAAAACACTGGAACGGCGTGATCAATTTCATTGATTTAAAAGTTACGAATGGCCTTCTGGAAGGGCTGAACAGCAGCATTCAGGCTCTCAAAAAAAGTGGAAGAGGATATCAAAATACCCAGATTTTTATGACAATGATCTACTTGAGACTTGGTCAATTACAGTTTAACTTACCCATATAAAATAGCGGAGACCCACCTATTTTTTCAAATAATCACAAAATAACCCTACATTAGGGTTCTGAAGGGCTGAAGCAAGAACACTATCCCCATTTAAGGAGAGTCACGGTAGAATGATCGTAACTATTCACCCCCCACAACACTATTTTTCCCAGGTAAAAACCGTTTGATCCATATATTATAAACCCAAATAAAAATCTAATGACCTCCTTTAAAGATCGGGATGAAGTATTACATTTCGTTTTAACTGATCCTGAAGGTGCCACGAATATCATTCTTGAGCTATATGCTATCGTTGAGAAACAGTCCGTTCTCATTCAGCAACAGGCAAAAAAGATAGAAGAACTTGAAGCACGAATCGAGGAACTCGAAGCCCAACTGAATAAGAACAGCCGTAATAGCAGTTTCCCTCCTTCACGTGATATCTACACACCAAAACCCACGAGTCTCCGGAAAAAGAGTGGCAAAAAACCCGGTGGTCAGAAAAATCACAAGGGAAGTACCCTTGAATTATCAAATCATCCGGATGAGATCATCACAAATCAGGTCGAGACCTTTAAATGTGGACATGCGCTTCACAATGTCATACCTCAGAAAATAGTGCGCAGGCAGGAATTTGAAATCCCTCAGGTTCCGTTAAAAGTTACTGAATATCAGTCAGAAATTAAAATATGTCCGGTTTGTGGACAAAAAAATACCGCAGCATTCCCACCCGGCATTACCCAGCCGGTTCAGTTTGGGGAGAACCTTAAAACAACCGTCATCTATCTTAAAAATGAGCTTTTTGTCCCCTATAAGAAAATTGAAACCTATTTCAGGGATATTTATGGTCATACCTTAAGTTCGGCAACGATGCTCAATATTCAGAAAGAAGCATCCCGACTGCTTGAGCCGTTTGAGGCATCCGTCAAAGATGAATTGATTCTGTCACCGGTATTAAATGCGGATGAAACCGGACTCAGGGTCAATGGGAAAAGATGGTGGCTGCATACAATAGGAAATGAGAACATGACACTTTACGGAGTGAATGCAAAACGAGGCTCAACAGCTATGAAGGAGATGGGGGTTCTGCCAAAATATGATGGAGTTTTGGTTCACGATTTCTGGGCACCCTACTCGACATACGACTGTACGCATGCCTATTGCAATGCACATATTCTGAGAGAATTACAAGGAATAATTGACGGTTTCGGACAGGGATGGGCAGAAAATATGAAAGACCTCTTTGCAGGAATCCATACCTGCGTCTGTGATGAAAATAACCGTGATCCTTCGACAGTATCTGGATTTGAAAGTAGATACATTTCCATTGTAGAAAAAGGGATGAAACAAAATCCGCCTCCGGATAAACGACAAAACGCAGGAAAAAGGGGACGGGTGAAACGGTCAAAACCACTGAACCTGCTCATAAGGCTGAAAAAATATCGTGAAGATATTCTGAGGTTTATGCACAACCCGCTGGTCCCATTTACAAATAATCTGGCAGAACGGGACGTGAGGATGATGAAAGTGCAGCAAAAGATATCCGGTACGTTCAGATCGCTAGAAGGTGCAGAAATGTTCTGCAGATTTCGGGGATATATCTCTACTGTCAGGAAAAATAAAAAATCAGTTTTTGAGGCACTGAGGAAATTGGTTGCCGTCCAACCATTCACTCCTCAGGTATTGATAGGCTGAATAGTTACGAATGATCTTTTTAAAAAACAATGATGCATTCTCCGAATAGCAGGCACAAAAAATGAAAGTCCCCAAGGAATTCTTTTTTAATTATCATTTCTTGTATAGTTCTTCTGGGGGCAGGAAGGTTGTGCCCATTTTGGATTAATAGTCCGTCAAAAAACTAACCAGTGGATTGCCATTGGAGGCACAAATGTGACGTAGATCACGAATGGTAAATCGCCCTCAATGCAAATCCACTGTCCCCAATTTAAAGGAGGTGTAGGAATATGGCAGAAGATCTACAGAAATCTTGTGGTCTTGATGTTCATAAGCAATTTGTCATAGCTACCGTACTTACAAGAGGAATCGAGGGAAAAATACAAAAGAGATTTGAACGGGATGATAATGGAATATTACGTCTCAAAAGCTTTGTTTTGTCTGAAAACTGTGACGTTGTTGCATGCGAATCAACCAATGATTTCTGGATGCCAATTTACGATTCATTGTGTGATCATGTCACCGTAATTGTAGGAAATGCACGTGACATAAAGGGTCAAACGCATAAAAAGACTGACAAGGTTGATTCTGAGTACATTGCATTGTTGGCCCTGAATGGGATGATCAAACCATCCAGAGTATTTTCACGCGAATTAAGGCAGATTCGCTCTCATGTCAGACTCAGGCATAAAATCGTCAGAAAAAGAACCGATTTCAAAAACATAATCAGTAGTATTCTCAGTTCAGAACAATTCAATTTGAAGTCAAAATTAACTGACATCTTTGGAAAAACCGGAGAAACGATATTAAAAGGAATTATCCATGGATTGGCGGTAGATGCCATAATCCAGAAATTTCCTGCTCGTATGATTGGAAGGGGGGATGAGTTTAGAGAAATTTTGCAAAAAGAATTCTCTCAGGATGCCATTTTAAGGTTAAAAGAGTGCCGGGCGTGTATTTTACAGTTTAATGAATCCATAAAAAATCTTGAAAATCGGATCTTCAAATGGGCCCAAACAAATTGCAAACGGAAGATGGACATATTGATGTCAGTTCCTGGCATTGGAGAAATTGGAGCAATTACCCTCATTGCTGAAATCGGAGATTTTAATGACTTTTCAGACAGTGATAAGCTTTCTTCATGGTTGGGAATTGTTCCAAATGTTTACCAGTCAGCCAACAAATATTACAATTCCTGTATAACCAAACGAGGTTCAAAAGTTGCACGATGGATCCTTATTCAGATAGCCCATGTTGTTGCTTCAAGGACGAAAGACAACGTATTAAGAGATTTCTTTCACCGGAAAAAGGCAAATATTGGATTCAAAAAGGCAATTGTTGCATTAGCTCACAAAATAGCCCGTACAATCTGGCATCTTGTTGTTAACGATGAATTTTATACCGACAATCTGGGCTATGAGAAGAAAAATAAGGGATTCAGTCATCCAATTGCACTAACTGAGATTCCTGTGGATGAATGCATTTCAATTATCTTCCAGGCTAATACAATTCTGAGACAAAAAGATCCTGACATTCTGTAATTTCCCACAATACAGGGAGATACAGAGGATTACATGAGCGTAGCTTGCCAATGAAATGATTGAAATCCTGGGATATAGGAGATCTTCATCGGTAAATCAGTGGTCATTTCAAAAATCTGTGTTTAAGCTCTCAAAAAACGGGACTGTTGCGAGTCTACGGAATAAGATTTAGTCTTAGTGATACCGAAAAATTGAGGGTTTGATTGTCTGGACTTTCATGGTAAATGGATGAAGTGAATTTGATTCCCGGGATTCACGCCATTTTTAGTTAGTATCAATGTAGTGTCCCACTTTATCGCGCCCTTGTTTAAATAATTCAAGAACAAAAGAGTAATCTTCTTTTGGAAATCGAATGGAATAAGAAAGAATTGGAGGAAGTGAATAAATCACATCTCCATCAGGCCCATAGCTATCAGTATCGATATGAATTTTATAACTCCACCTCTTATCATCGCCATCGCCATCGCCATGAATCCGTGAATACATGCAATTGTTAAACTCCCAATCCTCCTTTTCGATGATCGGTATCAGAATTGTAGTAAAAAATTGCCCCATCTCGTATGAATTTGCAATCTCTATCCAAACGCACCCAAAATTATCTTCACAGGAATTGAACGTCATTATACTATTGTCCCATAACAATTGGATGAGTTCGGATATTCCCACATCTATAGGGATTTTTTGTTCCACAATGGGGCAATATATATCTACAGTGTGATGCGGTGTCTTGCTGCATGCAACGATCTGATTATCAGCACCATAATTTGTTTTTTCCATAATCATACCTTCTGCTCTATCTTATTAATCATACCTTCTGCTCTATTTTTATTCGACCAGTGTCCCTCAATAACCTCTTTACTTCAATTTCTCATATGAGGTATTTTCCCAGTATATTCCCGAATTCTTCCCAACGTGCAGGAGTGGGTGCAGGTGGTCTCCTGAATTTATCAAACAGGCTCATATATCCGCCTCAATATCAATCCATTAGCAACGATTGAAGCAATATTTGGGACTTTCATGTGAGCTTCTTTTGTAGTGATTTTCTCTAGAAATTTCTAAGATAACACCATTTCCAAATCCCTTTTCAGCCGCTCAATCAGCATCATATACTCCTCACTCCTCTCTCCTCTTGGCCTCATCCGTTGACTGCTCCACCTTCAGCATCATCTGCTCATTGAATGCCATCGAACACTTTGCACAATACAACGCATCAAAGGAGTTCATCGACCGGCAACGGGGGCACATCAGCGGCTCCAGCGTGGTCGGGCCCTTCACAACTATATCAATAAGGCCCGCGTTCTCCAGCATCTTTCGTTCGATGTCGCCGCAGAAAAGGAGGATGTAGAACTCCGGCATGGAGCTGTTCTTCTACCACCCGACAACGAGCCGGATCTCCATCTCAGAGAGTCCTTTCGCGGTGCCATCGGCCCGGATCAGATCAGTAAGCCTAGAATGATGAATAGCATGAAGATGGGCTGGTTTGGTGATGTTCAACTGTTTGAAAAGGTGCTTGAGCCGATTTTCCACGGTCCTGCAGCTCAGCTTTCGGGGAGTTACGGTATAGGTCCGCGAGGTGATGAAAAGAGGAGCCTGGGCATCGTGCCGGAGCGGGTGGATGTTCACCCCGGTCTGCATGTCAGGGGCGGAACCGATGAGCCGGAGCCGACGCATCCTGGTCTTGCCGATGACGATGATGACCACACTGTATTTGTCGAACTGGACGTTGCCGATTTTGAGGTCGAGGATCTCAGAGATTCGGGTCCCGGAGTCCTACAATCACTTCAGACAGAGTGATTGTCATGAATCCAATGACATGTGAATGTATTCGGGCAAGAAAAATTGTTCAGTCAAATCAATCTTCGATAATAAAGTCCCCCTCCTTCCAAGCGTAGTATTGAGTGACCCATCCTGCCTCCTTCAAATAATCCAGTGCCCCGAGGAAACATTTCGGGTGTTCCTGACGTTTTTTAGCAATTCTGTCCAAAGGATCATAAATGTCCTTTCGCGGATTCATGTAAACATAAAATATGGTTGTCCCGATTTTAAATTCCCGACGTAATGGTCGCTTTTTGCACGTGGCTAAATGAATCCTCATGGCATTTAATTTTTAAAAGTTTTCCCACAATGGATGCATGCGAATTCCCATCAATCTTTGAGGGATAGATCATCGGGAAGCATTTAGGCATTTTTATGACTTTTACCATAATCGGATCCTAATGAATTAATAATAAATATACTTTTCCAAAATGCGTTTTTTTCTGAAAAACCTAGGGTGTTGTGTTACCGCCCGCCCCTATATTCCCATTTCGCATAGGCATATTCATTCGTTACTAATATCGATCAGAATGAAAATGAAATTCAGATACATCTGACTGGATGACCCATCATTTGAAAATATCCAGAAGGATTTGATATCCTCGACTCAAATCGTAGAACTCAAATCGACATCGGTTTAAATTTCATACACCAGCTCAGACTTCAGTTTCGGTCTAACAATATCTACGATAAAGATTGGCGCGCGCCCGGACGCGGCCCGAATGCCTTCCATTTGATTATTATACATTCATGCGTTACGTGTCCATCTCCGGTAACCACAGGGCCATATCCAGAATACTACCCTGTTCAGGGAGAATTGATTTTCATACACACTGGACACGGACCATTCCTTTGTGTATCGAATTCAGGAATACACACCCATACCGGACGAGCAAACGGGAGGCCAGAATAGTATTTCTGAGATGCATACCACCGGATGTGTATCTTATTGAAACTCCCCTTGTATACCAGTGATATGAATACAGGATTTAGATGCATGCGTATACCTGAGTGATTCGGGAATGACGGCGATTGTGAAGATGTCCCGTATTCCCTCATAAATCTTCCAATGCAAATTGCCGGAATAGTTATGCAAAACCGGGATAATTAAGTGGTTTCCCGTCGACATTGAAGAAGACAAAAAACTCATCCTGATATCATCGTGTGAGTCTCTGTTCTCCCATTCATCGCATGCATATATCCACTGAAAACAAGAGTGCAATAGCATCCCAATAATTCGCTTGTAAATCTATTTTTTCGCTGTAAAAACGGTGCAGTGAGGATATTTGAACAGCATTTTTAAAACCACTCACAAAATGAGCATCCCCGGCCGAAAGAGATCTCATGTTCTTCCCCATCACTAACCGGTATGATCTTGTTCTGCCGGATGGTTTCCCATCAGGTTTTGGATTGGTACAGGGGGATCCATTGGTCAACGGATCGTTATTTATAGGCGATCTGACAATTAATACTTTAAATGCAATAAATTTAAAAAAAGCTTTAAAGTTGAATTGGGACTAAATAATGTCCCCAACCAAGCCGTTGGAGGGAATTGAACCCTCGACCTGCTGATTACGAATCAGCCGCTATACCTCTAAGCCACAACGGCATTGTTTTTTGAGAAACAACCGGCACCACATTACTGGTTATGCCAGATGCCTACTGTATTTGACGCTTGAAAATAATAAAGGTGGTGTTTTAATATGGTTTTTTGGAATGCGATTATTCGTAATACGAATGTTTGTATAACGAATATTCTTTGGTTCATTTTAAGAATGATTATTATGTTGGATTTGTTTTTTGTTGAGTTTTTTCCTTTGTAAGATTTGTTAATTTGGTTGGATTTGTTGTTTTGCCAGATGTGCCAAATCAGGAGTACCCGCGAATCGTAACATTCGGGTCTTCCTGCTTTTCCGGATTTTCCGTCTTGATTTCACTGAATTTGCCCTCGAAATCCTGGACACTCTTCTGCAGCACCTGGGCGAAATTTTTGGCGTGTTTAGGGCTTATTGAGACAATTGCCTTGGCACGGGCCTGATTTGTTCCCGGAAGTTCGTGAAGAAAGACGAACGTAAACTCATCATCTTTATAAGCAACCTGAATCCGGTTTGCATATACGGGGTCCAAATCATTCGGAATATTCACTGCTATTTCCCGCTTCGTCATACCAATATTTATATCCGGCTTTCCAGATAATCCTTTGTTAATTCGGGATCTGTTGATATATGCGGCAAAAAAGCATCTCATCTGTTGTTGCGTGCCATGCCTGCCCTGTACGGTATGAACTGATGAAAACACTCGAACAGGCTGAACCTGAACGGTATACGGTTGCAAAACAACTATCGTATGTGCTTGGGCATCCGCTGGATGCAGCAGCCCTCTGGGAAGATATCAGGCTTGTCTCTCCTGAAATCAGTGATGACTGGAAACAGGTGCTTGAAACCTGGGTAGATGCCTGCAAAGAGCGCGAATGGGAGCCCGCAGATGAATATGATGTGCGTGTAACGTCCGAAAGGCTTGGATTGGGAGGGACGCTCGACCGTATCCTTCCGGGCAGCCCTCCGCAATGTGCTCTCATGCGGGTAACGGAGGCACCGGAAGCAGGTGTCTGGGGAGCCGATCGTATCCGCGCAGCCTGTTTTCTTGTCTGTATTGAAGAAACGCTGGGTTTCTCTCCACCATATATTACCTTTGAATACCTGGCTTCCGGCATCACCCGTAACTGTGTGCCGGAACCACGTGACCGCCGCCGCGCTCTTCAGGCGATACGAACAGCTGATGCAATAGACAAAGGGGTGGTTCCCAGAAAGCCACGGAATGCACCCTGTGAAGGATGTTTCATCGCTGATGCATGTACCGTTTCCGGTCCAAAAAAACTGGGTGATTTCTTTAAAAAAGATTAATCCAAAGGGTTCCGGCAGTGCCCAAATAATTGAATAATACAAAGAGCCTCAGGCAGCGTCAATAAAAAAAGAATGATTCAGAGGGTTTCAAGTAGCGTCTTTGAAATAATCGACTCGCCCTTTGCTTCCCGTGTTGTACCAACAATCAGCCACTTTGTATTGCCATGCTCTTCAACCACACCGGTTGCTTCAATGACTTCTCCTTTCAGGGCCTGCCCACTGTAAGTGTGCGTAAAGGACAGTACCTTACTGATCTCTTCGTGGTCGACAGTATACACCGCAGGATTGTCAAAGGCAAGAGATGCATCCGTCACGGTTGCTTCAATCGTCTTCTTTCCGCAGACCTTCCCCTTGGGAACACCGGCCGAGCCAATATTCTCATATGAGCGGGTGTAGAGGAGATCAAAGTATGTTCCTTCTATCTCTCCCCGGTTCCATTTCCTCTTTTCA
Organism: uncultured Methanomicrobiaceae archaeon; assembly: GCA_963761105.1. Taxonomy (GTDB): domain Archaea; phylum Halobacteriota; class Methanomicrobia; order Methanomicrobiales; family Methanomicrobiaceae; genus Methanogenium. The sequence continues at coordinate 16,851 of CAVXFW010000010.1, forward strand.
TGCGCAAGGAATGTTTCGTAATCTATCTCCGGAACACGTTTTGCATAGACTTTTTCCCACATCTCTTCTGAAAGGCCGGATACATCGCCATTTTCTATAGCATTCCGGAGATTCTCCTGTGCAGTAAACCAGGCTGATCCATAGACAACCATATCGATGTCTGACGATCCGTTTTCAAGACCGCACAAAAGAGACCCGGTGCATCCGACCTTTTCAATCGAGACGTTAAACACCGGAAGAAGGCGCATTACCTGCTCATTTCCAGCAGCAAGATGGAGTATTTCCTCTTCGGGTTTCAACACACGTGCAATATCTGCGAGAGGGACGCGGTGAACGGTATCAAGGTATTCAGGTTTATGTTCTGCAATATATGCAAATGCATCTTCAAAATCAAGTTTATGGTATTTCGTACCGTCATGGCCTGTTCGCTCCCCGTCTTCGTCGGGCACATACCGGAGAACACAACCTGCTTTTTCATCGTTGTCATATGCTGCTACTGCGTATATCCACCCATCTTTGTCAATAATAAAATCGCGTAACCGTATTGGTTTCATATTATCTCACTCCAGATTACTGAGATACGCAGCTATTCTTTCAATGTCTTCACCAGGGCGCAGAATTTGGCGTGCCCCAAGGTCAACAACTGTACTGGGTGTCCCGGAGAGTTCTCCCCCTTCAACGAAGAGGTCATACGTTACATTCACCTGTTCTTTTGATACCGGTGCCATTGTACCTGACAAGTTGGCACTGGTGGCAGTAATCGGGGCATCCAGTTCTGCAATTATCTCGCAGGTTATCTGGTTCTGAGGCATCCGTATTCCTATCATCCCGGTTCCTCCGGAGAGAACCGGTGGCAGGCAGCGCTTCACAGGGAGAACAATAGTAACCGGGCCGGGAAGAAATGTCCGGATAAATTCCCATGCTTCATCAGATACCTCTGCTATTGCACCTATCATATCCTCATCAGAGACAGCAACAGAGATCGGTTTTCCCAGTGGTCTGCCTTTGACTTCAAACACCCGGTGAACAGCATAATCTGAGAGTGCGTCTGCCCCCAGGCCATATACGGTCTCCGTCGGATAGACAATCAGTCCATCACGGCGAAGTACCCTGACTGCATCTGATACGATACTCATCAAAATCTCCTCCCCTGTACGCGGTATATATCGAAAACAGCTTTGGAACTGACATGCATAACGGCAAGCACCCCTGCCTGAATCGGGTCTGTTACCACAAGATCCGCATGTTCCGGGACACTCCCAACCATTGAAAGAGAGATTACCGGGATTCCTAATTTTTGAATCTTGATTACCGATTTGGTAATTTTCCCGCCCATGATGCTGCCTGCAAGGACAAGCACCGTGGCTCTGGGCAGCCGCGATACTGCTTCAACCGCCACGGCAAGATCTTCTTCACCGACAAGGGGAATCGTGTCGACTGATATCCGCTCCCCTCTGATATTGTGTCGGTCGGCTTCATTTACTGCACCAAGCGCTACCTGTGCAACCTGTGCGCCGCCACCCAGGATGATTACCCGTTTTCCATAAATCTGTGAAAATGGCTGGTGTCTCTCTACTGAGTGAACTTCTGATATCTCTGAGAGTTCGTGAATCAGAGAATCAGTATCCACAATTCCTTCAAATTCAAAATAAAGCGTTGAGAGACCTTTCTTTGTTCCTGAGGAGATTATTGACTGCTGGGTTGTCAGAATATTTGCACCATGGCGTGCCATGACAGAGGTCACATCACGCAATACTCCGTGTCTGTTTTCAGATAGTATACTCAGAGCATTTGGAATGCCTGTTTCATTCATAGATGGATCACCGTCATATCCCGGAGAATCGGATTATGGCTGTACATGGTTTGGTGCTTTGGAGTTAAATGACTTCTTGCATTTCGGTGTGGTGGTTTGTTTCTGATGCGTTAACGGCCCTACGTTGCATTATATGTTCTTCTCTTTTGGTTTGTCAGATACTAAATTGCCACACAGAATGGGAACTCCCCGTTTATCCGTTATTGCTCAGTTCACAATCGGAGATATAATGGAATTCTGTGTTATTTGATGGCTGTTTTCAGTATCTGATTATTTATGTAGTATACGTTTTCGTCTGCTGATAGTAGTTTCCTCAAATATATTTTAGAGAATTGTTAATGTAAATAATCAGGTTCAAGTAAAGAGGATTATTGGATCTTTGGATCTTTGCTCTAAAAACCAAATATGGACAAACGATTATTTTCCGTTCTGGTTATCTGCATGGCATTGTTGTGCGTAGCATTTGCAGGATGTACAAGTTCAGAACCGACATCAGATACTGAGGAGAAGATGGTATACTCTGTTGGTATTGATGACGCATACCCACCGCGGGGATCGTCAAAAATGGAGATGCAAACGGTTTTGATGTTGAATCCATGAAGTGGATTGCTGAAGGTTAGAGCTTTGAGGAGGAGTTTGTGCCATTGCATGGGACGGCATCATCCCTGCGCTGCAGGCGCGCCATATCGATATGGTGTATGCGGGAATGACGATCACCGATGAGCTGCGTGAGAAAGTCGATTTCAGTATTCCGTACTGGACGGTCAATCAGATGGTCGCTACTCAGCCTGATTCCGGTGTTACCATTGCAGACATTCAGAAAGGAAAGGTCGTTGTTGGCACCCGGAGTGGATGTACTGCAGCAATCTGGATGGAAGAGAACCTTATTGATACCGGCATTATGCCAAAGGAAAACCCGAAAGTTTATCCAGATACGACAAAAGCGGTTGACGATCTGATTACCGGAAGAATTGATGCGATCATGTATGATGCTCTCTCACTGAAAGACATCATTGCAGGCCGTGATGTAGAAATAATTGGCTCTATCGAAACGAATGAAGAGTTTGATATTGCAGTCCGGAAAGATGACCCCAAGCTCCTTGAGAAACTGAATGCAGGTCTGACCAATCTGATGGCTGACCTCCACTGGGAAGAACTGAAAGTAAAATACAACATGTTTGTCTGAAGTAAGAGGCTGTGCTTTTCAGTTACTAATAATTCCCTCTGTTTTGTATTATGGATTTCCCACATTTCCCTCGATCCAAAAATGAAGGATTAATGGCATGCGGGTACATTCAGTTGATACAAAAAACAGGCTTCCGGTGATGTTTACTGTCCTTGCAGCGGTGCTTTTCGGATCATCAGCGCCCGCAGCGAAGATACTTCTCACCGAGATTAGTCCTGTCACTCCTGTTTTATCTGGGGAGCGGCGGCGGCCTTATATTATACATGTGGCTTGTACGCCTGTCCGGAGGAGATCGGCATAAAATCGAAGCATCCCTAACCCGATCAGACCTGCCCTCTGTTGCAGGAATCGTTCTTTTTTGGGGATACTGGCACCAATGGTGCTCATGATTTCACTGCAGTATACTCATTCAGCGACGGCGTCCCTCCTGTTAAATTTTGAACCGGTGGCAACGACCATTCCTGCAGTTTTTTTTCATGAATCTGTTGACAAAAAAATCGCTATTGCACTGGGTATTGGGTTTTTCAGTTATGGAGGAATTACCAGTGTCCTTTTTTTGTTGGCACTACGGGGCATCGGCACTGCGCGGACAGGGGCTATTTTGGCAGTTTCACCTTTTTTTGGTGTCCTTATCGCTCTTGTTGTATTTCCTGATCCCCTCCCCCCTGCGTTTTTCATAGCACTTCCTGTTATGGGAATCGGGGCATACCTCCTGATGACGGAAAATCATTCACATATTCATACTCATCCAGCGGTATTTCATGAACACCGGCATGATCATGATGACCTGCATCATGATCATCACCACATGGGTTTTGAACCACCCATTTCATCATTCGGTGAACACTGCCATCCGCACGAGCATGAAGAACTAATTCACGTTCATCTGCATAAGCCGGATATCCATCATCGACATTCTTATGAGTGAAGGGTTGGAGTGCTGCTGCAGAGTGTTCCTCTCTTTATGCTGTTTGCTGTATCCGGATGGTCTCTCCTATTCCCTGCCGGAGGATGGGTTGATATTTTTCGGGATAATTATTGGGAAATGATGCTATTGCATTAAAAAAGAATTGGATGCCTTGACTCTGCACAATTACATCCCTGTTGAACGAGTGAGAAAAAAGATTCAAGCTTGCGATTCTGATGCGACTGCCGGGATTCGAACCCGAGATAGTGGCTTGGGAAGCCACTGTCATACCGCTAGACTACAGTCGCAAATTTCTAAATTGTACAGGTTTGTATTAGCTTTCATTCCCTCATAAATCTTCGTTTTTGAAGGATGGGTTATTGCGGTAAAAGTGTGCTTCAGTGGTTCTGGCTCCAATACCCTTAATATCTGAACGGACAACATTAATGGAGCACAGAACCGTTATGGTAGTGCTGACTACGGTAAGTCCGACGTGCCCTCAGGCACGGCCGCATATGTGGCTTTGGGATTACAGAGAAGTTAGTTTCTGACTTTTTTGAGGACTTTACCAACCAAAAATCTCGTATCTATCATTTCCGGTATGACGATAATCGTTATCCCGAAAATCAATTTAACAAGGTGGTGAACAAGTGGCACGAATGCATGCAAGACGGAGAGGTAAATCAGGATCCGTCCGTCCGAACCGCTCCGAAGCACCGGAGTGGTCTAATACTGACAACGTAGAGATTGTGAAAATCATGGTGGAACTCAGGAAGACAGGAATGTCTTCAGCAGAGATCGGCCTTATCCTTCGTGATAAATATGGCGTTCCATCAGTAAAACTCGTAACCGGAAAGAGGATCGAAGAGGTTCTTTCGGAAAACGGGCTTGCATCTGATATTCCTGAAGATCTTCGCAATCTTATCATAAAGGCGCTCGGAATGCGAAAGCACCTGAGTGAGAACAAAAAAGATGTCCACAATAAGCGTCAGCTCCAGCTCACTGAAGCAAAAGTACGCAGACTCGGCAAATACTACGTTAGAAACGGAAAAATGCCGGAAGGATGGACATACAAACCTGATACTGCAGAATTCCTGCTTTCAAGATAATACTGAGTGATATGTCTATCGAATCCGCTGCTGTTCATCTCGCAGAAAACCTTCGTGAGAAGAAATATGTCGAGATTTATGGGCACCATGATGCTGATGGAATTGCAGCTGCATCCATAATGGCTCATGCCCTCATTCGTGAGGACATCCAGGTACGGCTGCGTATCCTCCCACGCATGTACCCATCTGACATCAGCAGCGGTAATGCCACCGTTCTTTGTGATTTTGGTTCTGGTTTTTCCGATCTTTCGGATGATGTAATGGTCATTGACCATCACATTCCCCAATTTGAAGGAGAGTTTCATGTGAATCCCCGTCTGGAAGGAATTGATGGAGAAAATGAACTCTCTGCTTCGGGTGCTGCGTATATTGTTGCACAGCACATTGGCGATAACCGTGATCTGGCCGGGCTGGCGCTTCTTGGAATAATTGGAGATCGTCAGTTAATTCATGGTCAGAATCAGGATATCGTGAATGAGGGTATGGCAAACAATTTCATTGCTCCCGGAAAAGGTATCCCCCTTTTTGGGCGTGACCTCAAAGAAAAACTCTACACTGCCCTGAATCCCATGCTCCATGGTATTGCAGGTGAGGAGGAGACTGTCGAGTCGCTCATCAGTTCATATACCCTTCGTAATGAAACTGATATAGGGCATCTTCTGTCAGATGTGGTACTGAAAATATCTCCGTATCACAATGCTGATTCAATGTTCTCACTTTGGGGCGATACCTGGCATCTTGAGCGTGGAATCGTGAAGGATGCACATTCAATGGCAGGTATTGTTGATGGATGCGGAAAATCAGGTAAGGGCATTCTTGGCGCATCATTATGCCTTCGCTCCCATGAATATCTTGAAGAGGCATGGGAAACTGCACGTGCATACCGACTGAGAGTAATAGAAGCAGCGCGGAATGCACACCCGCAAAAAAATAATTCATTGATCTATGAAATTGCTGATGCAGATGCAATAAGCGGAGTTGCGGATGCGATTTCATATGATGGATTGTTGAATCATCCTGTTGCTGTAATAGCACCGCAGGACGATTTCTATTCTGTTTCGGCACGGTGTCCGCAGGGTGCAGATAAAGACCTTGCAGCTATTCTGTCGAATCTGGCAGGAGAATGCGGTGGCAGTGGAGGAGGGCATTATTCGCGCGGAGGTGCGAAAATCCCCCGCGAAAAGGTAGAATGCTTTACATCCGGATTTATGGAGGCATGTGTATGACAATGCGTATTGAAGGTATTGTGTGCACACGTCATGCAAACTCCGAATGCGTGGCAGAAGCGCTCTCATCTGATAACCTTTCGAATATGACAACAACTGCAACAGGCGAAATTGTCAGAACTGAAATTCACACCGATCGCTTACGGTCGGCAATAGCATCGGTAGACGATTATCTTATGAATCTTGCAATTGCGGAGGAAATGTGCAACTACGTTTCTCAGTAGATACTGAACAGATAGTTACCAGTGAAATCCCGCCAGATGCAGCAGGGCTCATTAATGGCGTGTTTGCTGATGCCTGTCCGGAACGTAATTTAGTATTATGTGTGACGAAACAGAGGATCTCTTGATGTTCCTCTGATGATGCATCAAAAATGAGGAGATAAATTATATGGCAAAACGAAAAAAACAGGTTGGACGAAGAGTAGAAGGCTGGAAAGCAAAGAGCTGGTACAAAGTATATGCACCAGAGTATTTCGACCGTGCAGATCTTGGTGAAACCATTGCAGGTGACTCACAGAAGGTTATCGGCAGGGTCATGAGGACAACGCTCGGCGAAATGACCTCTGACTACTCCAAGCAGAACGTGAAGATGAACTTTAAGGTCACCAATGTGGCCGGCGATGCTGCATACACAGAATTTGTCGGACACGAAGTGACCAAAGACTATCTTCGTGCAATGGTCAAGCGCCGGACATCACGTATTGATTCACTGGTACTTCTTACAACCAAAGAAGGAAGGAAGATCCGTGTGACCGCAACATGTTTCACCATTTCCCGTGCAGAGATGAGCCAGGTAAAGGCAATTCGATCGACAATCACTCAGTATCTCATCGCAAAATCTTCTTCGATGACATACGACCAGTTTGTTCGTGACATGGTACTGGGAGAACTCTCACGTGAACTCTTCAAGATTGTAAAGAAGATTTACCCAACACGCCGTGTTGAGATCATCAAATCGAAAGGTGAGGAGAAGGCAACCGGTACACCCCGTGCTGTTGTGGCTGCGCCCGTAACTGCAGCTGAGCCGGTCTCTGAAGAGGCGACCGCACCTGAATCTGAAGTTCCTGCAGAAGATGTGCAGGAAGAAGAGAACTAAGTCTCTTCTTTTTTTCTCCGGAATCTTTCTGAGTTATCTTTTCTCTGTTTTCTTCAATGACGATACTGTCTCCCGGTATGCGCCAGCAGAAGAATGCACTATCAAACGTTTGATGCCGGATGTTTTTTCAGGTGCAAATGGACCGTTCTGTGGAACGATGCATTTTTGGCACGGGTAAGGTACATGGGGATGAGTGTCTGTCATATCTGGGGTGCAGTAATAATACTGCTCATACTGTGGCCGTTGAAGTGCGGTTCAGTCCTATATTTTACATATTCTGAATTTCTTTCTGGTGCAGTTATTCACCTGATGCATCCTCAAAAAGCGTCCTGCCGGCACATGGCCTGATATGGTATTGAATGCAAATCGATACTATTTCAGCATACTAAAAACACCTGCCCCTCAGGACTATTATATTCGCTGCCTGGAAAAAAGAGACAGACCTGTTGATCATGGTGAGAAACAGAACGTGTTCCTGCTTTCAGAGTGTTCCGGAAAAAGGAAATGTATCATCAGTGATCTGGTATAAGCATGGCAGAAGTACCTGTATCTAACACATACACAAACATAACCATCTTATTTTGGGGAGATGATTACGAAGACTCATATGGATACGGTGAGTAAGTTTCTTCAGAAGGCGGTGCAGTATGGAGAAAGGTGGACAGGATTGGTTTGAACAATGTATCCTCCCGGATAATACTGAACTCCAGGAACATACACTGAAAACAGACCGAATTATTGTCATCGGAGACCGGTGCAAAATTGACTACGGTCTCGAAGGCAATGAAATTGTTGTATGTGAATTCAGGACGATAAACGGCGATATACGTGCCGGAGGGGATGTGCGAATTGACAATTTCTGTGAAATTCAGGGAGATGTGTATACAACAGAGGATGCATATCTCGGTGAAGGGGTCAAAATAAAAGGCCGCCTGATTGTAAACGGGGACCTGGATATTGGGGATAACGTCCAGATTGAGAAGGGTTTTGAAGCAAAGGGGTGGATCTCTATACGAAACCCGCTCCCGGTTCTGACATATATCGTCCTGTACCTTGTAACCCTCCTTGGAATTGAAAGAGAAGACGAAATATCTGAAATTATGCAGAAGCTTTTTGGTTACGACGAGGATGAAGTAACACACATTCCTTTGATGATTCCTTCAAATTCAATTCTGGATCTGGAAACATTCTCCGTTCCAAAATCTCTGTCAATAGGTTCAAACTGCCGTCTTCACGGAAATATCCGTGCAGGATCTATTACCATTGATACAGGAACTACCATCTTCGGCAGTCTTCGGGCAGAAGGTGATATTACGGTATCTCCCAACAATGAAATTCATGGGAATATCCATTCTGCCGGGGATGTTGTTATCTGTCAGGGCGTGCATGTCCTGGGAGATATTCAATGTTCTAATCTTACACTGAATGAAGAAGCACGTCTGGATGGAACGATTAAGGCACCATTGGGCGTTCGGATTGTGAGGGAAAAATGCTGATTGATGATATTTTTGATGTGCACGGAATTCGGTGCGTTGAGCCGGTGTTTGCTGAGATTACGGAAGATTATTACACGGAAGTTCTTCTGTCTGTTCCGGCAGAGGAGGCGCGTCTGTTGATTGATGAGAATGAGTATCCCATTGCGCTTGCACTGCGGGAAGATACTTCCTGGTCAGCAGGCAGTTTTGTCTTCCGATCACCTTCAGGAGCTGTTCTTTCCAAGTTTGAAGAATCCGGCGGTGATATTTACCAGGAGGATAAATCTCTGTATCTTGATGCTCTCAGGGAATATTTCAGCCTGAAACTCTTGTCTGAAGTCCCAAAGGCAACAGAAGACACCCGGCCGGAAAGAAAGGAGATGGTAGTCTCACTGATATCAGATACCTGGGGAACACTTGATGATGCGTCATGTGTTGACTGCTGTTGTGGGTCAGGTGTGATATCTGACGCCATCAGGGAATGTGGTGGCCGTCCCTGTGGATATGATAATGATCCCAGTCTGATTGCTCTGGGGTTGCACAGCAAGCGCCTGTACCCCCATCAGGTGATGCACATTGATGCGTCACGTGCAACTGACTATCTCGCACCGGTTACGTATGGTGTGGGGTGTATGCTCGGGGACATCACGGCGTTTAATGCAGGGATGTGGGAAAATATTGTATGTGAACTGTTGGTTTTATCAGAAGAAACCCTGATGACCACAGCAACTGAACCTGAAATTCATCGCGTGGAGGAATGGTGTACATCGCAGGAGCGAAGATGCGAAATCATTGAAAATGAGCGTGACCCGATATATGACCGGTGGGTCTGTATTTCATCTGTCTGATTATCTGAGTGTGCCCATCCCCTCTCTGTCTCATCGAATGGAATACTCTGGTAACAGGGACGGTAAATCCGCTGCCGGTAGTATTCTGATATCATAGATATTCCCTCTTCGATGATAGTGTGTGATGCGTTTCGATGTCATTTTGCAGATCTGGCGTGTGGAAAGATCATTGTCACCCCTATGCCTTATTCTGATATTTTCTGCCTCATTTTTGTACCGTTTGGTGCGATAACCCCTTAATCCCTGCAGAGATGATCAGTTACACCTGCCTTTTTTTAGTATGGGTATTTTAGTGCTTCAGGGATGCATCTTTCCTCATAAATATCAGGTCATGTGAATCAATGACGACAAAAAGCCTGTATTCAAAGTAATTTTTACCACATCGTGCGTGGTATTGAAGCAGATATTCCGGAATATCCGGGTGTTCTGGTGTGATGGTTTATGCCTCAACGGAGTCAATTGCTTATAGATTTGAGGCACACTGTCATGCATTCTACTGTCATACCTGAACTTCTTGCACCAGCCGGTTCCCCTGATGCGCTCATCGCTGCGGTTTCAGCGGGAGCTGATGCGGTTTATCTGGGCGGTGCACAGTATGGAGCCCGACAAAATGCCGTGAATTTCGGTAAGCCTGAAATGGAATGGGCCCTTCGGTACTGTCATACGCGTGGTGTCCGGGTATATGTGACACTGAATACCCTGCTCTCCGATTCTGAGATGCAGGATGCAGTGATGTATGCATACTGGCTGTATGAACGGGGTGCCGATGCGGTGATTGTTCAGGATGTGGGCCTCGCAGATATCCTTCATACTTATGTTCCGGACCTCCCGTTGCATGCCTCGACGCAGATGACTATTCTGTCAAAAGACGGTCTGAGATGGGTGCATGACCTTGGCTGTCTGCGCGTCGTTCTTCCCCGGGAACTTACCACACGTGAAATTTCAGAGATCTATGCCGATTCAGATGGCTGTTATCCTGAACCGGAAGTGTTTGTTCACGGTGCACTCTGCTACGCCTATTCCGGGCAGTGCCTGCTCTCATCTTTGATAGGGGGCAGAAGCGGAAACCGTGGTTCATGCGCACAACCGTGCCGCAGAGAATATACGCTTCTTTCCGGTGATACTGACGAATGGGGGCTTCCGGTGAAGGAATCTCTCAGAACCGTGAAGATGCAATATCTTCTCTCTCCACGGGATCTCTGCACGTATTCAAACATACCTGATATCATCAAATCGCCTGTGGTATCCCTCAAAATTGAAGGCCGGATGAAGTCGCCGGAGTACGTTGCTGCTGTTGTGTATGTCTACCGGAAGGCACTTGATGGGGCTTTAAAAGGTTCGTTTGTTCTTTCTGAATCTGATCTGCTCACTCTTCGTGTGGCATTTAACCGTGAATTCACCGGAGGATACCTTCTGGACAAAAAGAACGGCACCGTTATGGGGCCGGAAGCACCCGGAAACAGGGGTGTGCATATAGGTTCTGTCTGTTCCTACGATGCACGGAAAAAGATGGCTGAAATATGTCTGGACGGAACATATTCTCCTGAAGCCGGTGATGGCGTGTCTTTTTCTGACGGGGCGCCTGACTTCTTTGGAGGCGCAGTTCTCAGGAATGCTCCTGCAATACGAAACAGGAAATTTCAGATGCGCGTGCCTATGTCTGTCCAGCCGGGTAACAGGGTATTCCTGACAAAAAGCGGAAGGAGTTTTGAATATGCAACCAGTTTACTCCGGAAAAATGCATCTCAGATGATTCCTGTTGACCTTATACTCTCATTTGAAGACAATACCCCTGTTCTGACCGGGACGTCATTTTCCCGGACTGGCGAGGTTTCTGTGTCCTTTAAAGCTGGTTTTTCCTTTTCACCCGCAGAGAATCGCCCTTTTACTCCTGAAAATCTTTCAGAACTATTGTCCCGTGCGGGAGATACGCCGTATTATGTACGTTCCTTTTCATCAGACTATTTGGGTGGTTTATTTGCGCCTATTGGTGAGATAACGGGTTTTAGGCGGGAATTTTTTACAGCCCTTGAAGATGCTGCGGTGAAGTCATTTCTGCCGGAACAAACAGCAGTGGATGCTGTCCGGTCTGTTCTTCTGCGTGAGTCCGGTTCGAAAACAGGGGATTCCACGATATCCCGTCAGAGACCTTCTGCCCCGGAAATATCCGTCTATGTATCCGATTGTGAAGCAGTTCGTGGAGCACTTGCGGCCGGCTGTCGCCGTGTTTATTTTGAACCTCATGGGCGACCCATATCTGGTTCATGTGATTATTCAGACCAGTGGTCTCAGTGGGTGTACTCGCAGATTGCTCAGGCAGCGTCTCTTTGCAATGAAGCCGGTACAGATCTGATCTGGAAATGGCCCCATATCACACGGCAGAGATTTCTTGATTTTGCATGCAGTATAATCCCGTCACTGGGCGAACTGGGAGCCAAAGGGGTCATGGTAGAAAATATCAGTGCACTTGCTGCTGCCCGGAGCGCTTCCCAGGATTTACCCATTTATGGTGGACCTGGACTGAACATTTTTAACAGCCATTCTGCAAAAATTGCAGGCAGTGACTGTGTTTCTGTTACCCTTTCTCCTGAAATTCCGTTTGATTCAATAAGAGATCTGGTATCCCGGTTGATTTCAGAAGAAGAGGTATATCCGATTCCTGAATGCATCATCCATGGCCCGGCAGAGCTTGCGGTAAGTGAAGACTGCATCATTGCAACAGCACATGGCCGGTGTCTCAGGTGCAAAAATATTCCGGGTGGCAGACAGTGGTTTGGGATAAAGGATGTGAAGAGGCATATTTTTCCGGTTACTATCGATACTGAATGCCGGACTCATATCTGGAATTCCCGTGAAACCTGCGTTATTGATCATCTGGATTTGTTAGTGGATACGGGTATCAGCCATATTGCAATTGACTGCCGTATACGGAATGGACTGTATGCAGAATCTGTTATCAATACATACAAAGAAGCATTTGAATTGTTGTTCACTGGTAAAAGCATGAAAAATCGTGAGATACAGGAATTAAAAGACCGGTTGCAACAGATGGCATCCGGGGGGATTACCACGGGTCATTTCCTGAAAGGTGTGGAAGAAAAAGAAGAAAAAACGGTCAACAGGTTGGAACAGAATCCCCAAGACTAATTTGTCCTATAAACCTGGGATAAAATGTAAGGAATCCTGAATGGAGGATTTTTGAAGGTATTCTGGCTCAGGAGGATGGCTTCAAACCATACAATCAGGGACATACTTTGTATGTTGCTCCCTCTCTTTCTCCTGAAGAATTTGTTCCAGCCGATAAGAAAGCACGAATTATCTGAGTCATTGTGGAGCAGATGAATCTTTCCTGTCTTTATTCCTTGTTCTGCAAAGATAATGGTCAAAATACTTATGATCCATGAATGGTAACCTTGATTCTCTTTTAAAGGCTATTTTTTCTCCTTTTTTTGGTCTCCACCATTCACCATTTCAGTAATGTGCATAAACTTCAAACCCGAACCTGGGTGATGCATGTTCATCCCTTCTGTGATCCGTTGGCAGCATCAGGGAGTTCTCGTCAGAAAGAGGAGGCATGTCATGACGATGATTTCCGTGAGGAAGGTTGCCAAATGAATATATCGTATTTGCCAAATCGGAACTGAGAACGAAATAAATTGAGGAAGAATGGGGGAAATGAACATGAATACCCTGATTTTTAGATCAGCGCAAACCACTTGTTCCGCAGTTCAACATTATACTGTGCGATGTACATGGCATCACCGACGTCAATGACATTGTTCCAGTGGACGTCAGTCTGTTCAAACGCATCCGTATCTATCAACGGTGACGTCACCATTCCGACAACCTCTTTGAGTACGCACAGGGTATCTGCCTGGTTCACATCCCCGTCACTATTGGCATCACCCAGGAGAAGTGATGTCACTCTGATTTTTCCATCAGAAACCGTTGGAGCAAGAGTACCTCCGTCGTCAGTGTCGCACTGCGTCACAGCGAGGGTGATGTCACTGCTGCCTACGGATTCGCCGCTGATTTCGAAGGTACACAACTCAACATCCGTTGCCCCGGTCTGTACTTCTGCACTCAAATCGACTGCCTTTACCCATACGATGTCACCCGGGAAGGAACCTTCATCGTGGACAGCGGCCCATGAGGGGAAGGTCACATTCACAATGCCGGCAACAGAACCATCCGAAAGGGAGACGGTGAGGTTATACCCCGAGAGGCCGGTGGGGAACTTGTCTGCAATAATGGAGACCTGAACCAAATCCCCTGTCTTAACATAAGCCTCCGCGGGGCTGAAAGAGAATGTTGTTGAGGAAGGGGGCGGAGTAGGAGTCGGGGACGGAGAATCACCAATAACAATGATCTCTCCGTCAGAGACAACTGGAGAAATGAGCTCCCCGCTGTCGGTGTCGCACTGCGTCACAGCGATGGTGATGTCACTGTTGCCTACGGATTCGCCGCTGATTTCGAAGGTACACAACTCAACATCCGTTGCATTTGTCTGGACTTCAGAATTCAAATCGACTGCCTTTACCCATACGGCGTCACCTGGGAAGGAACCTTCATCGTGGACAGTGGCCCATGAGGGGAAGGTCACATTCACAATGTCGGCAACAGAACTATCCGCAAGGGAGACAGTGAGGTTATACCCCGAGAGGCCGGTGGGGAACTGGTCTGCAATAATGGAGACCTGAACCAAATCTCCTGTCTTAACAGAAGCCTCCGCGGGGCTGAAAGAGAATGTTGTTGAGGAAGGAGCTGGAACATCATTGGTAACGTTGATTTTTCCGGCAGAAACCGCAGGATAAAGGATCTCTCCGCTGTCGTTGTCGCACTTTATGACAGGGATGATGATGTCACTGCTGCCTATGGATTGGCCGCTGATTTCGAGGGTACACAGTTCAACATCCGTTGCATTTGTCTGGACTTTAGAATTCAGATCGACTGCCTTAACCCATACGGTGTCACCGGGGAAGGAACCTTCATCGTGGACAGTGGCCCATGAGGGGAAGGTCACATTCACAATATCGGCAATGGAACCATCAGAAAGAGAGACGGTGAGGTTATACCCCGAGAGGCCGGTGGGGAATTGGTCTGCAATTATGGAGATCTGAACCAAATTTCCTGTCTCAACAGAAGCCTCCGCGGGGCTGAAAGAGAATGTTGTTGAGGAAGGGGGCGGAGTAGGAGTCGGGGACGGAGAATCACCAATAACGATGATTTCTCCGTCAGAGACCATTGGAGAAAGGCTCTCCCCGCTGTCTGTGTCGCACTGCGTCACAACGATGGTGATGTCACTGTTGCCAGCCGATTCTCCGCCGATTTCCAGAGTACACAGTTCAACCTCTGTTGCCCCGGCCTGTATTTTTGCACTCAAATCGACTGCCTTAACCCATACGGTGTCACCGGGGAAGGACCCTTCATCATGGACAGCTGCCCATGAGGGGAAGGTCACATTCACAATATCGGCAATGGAACCATCAGAAAGAGAGACGGTGAGGTTATACCCCGAGAGGCCGGTGGGGAATTGGTCTGCAATTATGGAGATCTGAACCAAATTTCCTGTCTCAACAGAAGCCTCCGCGGGGCTGAAAGAGAATGTTGTTGAGGAAGGGGGCGGAGTAGGAGTCGGGGACGGAGAATCACCAATAACGATGATTTCTCCGTCAGAGACCATTGGAGAAAGGCTCTCCCCGCTGTCTGTGTCGCACTGCGTCACAACGATGGTGATGTCACTGTTGCCAGCCGATTCTCCGCCGATTTCCAGAGTACACAGTTCAACCTCTGTTGCCCCGGCCTGTATTTTTGCACTCAAATCGACTGCCTTAACCCATACGGTGTCACCGGGG
Organism: uncultured Methanomicrobiaceae archaeon; assembly: GCA_963761105.1. Lineage (GTDB taxonomy): Archaea > Halobacteriota > Methanomicrobia > Methanomicrobiales > Methanomicrobiaceae > Methanogenium. The sequence continues at coordinate 32,368 of CAVXFW010000010.1, forward strand.
AAGGAACCTTCATCATGGACAGCTGCCCATGAGGGGAAGGTCACATTCACAATATCGGCAATGGAACCATCAGAAAGAGAGACGGTGAGGTTATACCCCGAGAGGCCGGTGGGGAATTGGTCTGCAATTATGGAGATCAGAACCAAATTTCCTGTCTCAACAGAAGCCTCCGCGGGGCTGAAAGAGAATGTTGTTGAGGAAGGGGGCGGAGTAGGAGTCGGGGACGGAGAATCACCAATAACGATGATTTCTCCGTCAGAGACCATTGGAGAAAGGCTCTCCCCGCTGTCTGTGTCGCACTGCGTCACAACGGTGGTGATGTCACTGTTGCCAGCCGATTCTCCGCCGATTTCCAGAGTACACAGTTCAACCTCGGTTGTCCCGGCCTGTATTTTTGCACTCAAATCGACTGCCTTAACCCATACGGTGTCACCGGGGAAGGAACCTTCATCATGGACAGCTGCCCATGAGGGGAAGGTCACATTCACAATATCGGCAATGGAACCATCAGAAAGAGAGACGGTGAGGTTATACCCCGAGAGGCCGGTGGGGAAGTCACTTGCATACAGTGTCATACTGGCTGTGCTTCCCTCATCCATGGTAACCTGAGATGGCTGGAAGGAGAGTGTCACCGCTGACACCGGTGTGAAATAAACAATACAAAAAAGGAGGATTCCTAGTGAAATCAGGTATCTCACGGGGTACATTTGTATCATACCTCATTGAACAGTTTCACAACATCATCAAAGTCAATGCGGCCGTTTTCGTTGAAGTCAAAGAATGATATCTGCTCATGATCAGGAATCCATTCCATCTCATTAAAATAGAGAACCACATCGGCGAAATCGATACGACCGTTTCCGTTGATATCCTCAAATAATCCATCGTAGTCCGGATCAGTGGGTGGTGCACTGGCACCCGGGAACGGTTCCATGGTATTGACAGGAATGACAGCAATAGTTGCCGGCTCTGTCAGGGGAGTGATGGTATTCCCGGAATCGTCATCCATCTGATTCACGATAATGATGAGCTCTGTAGTACCTTCGACATCACCACGTACTGTGACATTGCCAAGCAGTACATCTGTTTCACCCGGATTGACAGAAGAATCGAGATCTACTGATGAAATCCATACTGAATCAGCAGGTACATCCGATGTGCTGCTCATAGATGCCCACGCAGGAGCGGAGATATCAACGATTTCGCCCACGGTCAGGTTGCTGAGAGAGAGCGTCAGGTTATAGCCTGCAAGACCTTCCGGTACGCTATCAAGAATCACGGAATGAACGGAGTCCGTCCCAATATTAACAACGGATGAAGCCGGGGACAGGGACAGACTTATTGCCGGGGATGTGCCGGGTGAAACCGTTATATATCTTTCTTTTGTCTTAGTATCACTATTTCCTTCCACGTCTTCAACGGTTAACGATACCGTGTAGTTTCCTGCGGCAGTATAGGTGCATGATGGATTCTGTGTAGTGGATGTATCTCCGTTTCCAAAGACCCATGCCCATACGGTTGGATCTCCGGTGGAGGTGTCGGTGAAATTCACCGTAAACGGCAATTTACCACTCGTTGCATCAGCGATAAAATCTGCATTCAACTGGATTGCTTCTTCGGTAGATACACTCAGGCGCCCTCCTGTGACACATTTTCCGGTGAGGGCAGGAAGTGGATCTGTGTTATCAAGTATTTCTGCCTTAACCTCCTCCCAGGTATAGTCAGGGTGTGCTGCCATCACAAGGCCCGCAGCCCCGGACACCAAGGGTGTTGCCATAGATGTACCTGATTTATATGCATATTGGGAAATTGAATTAGACTGTTCCAGTTGGCCAACGCGGATGTCATCAACCCAGACACCATTGCCGGTCGTAAATTCATTGCTTACCAGTATCATGGCGATCCAGATATTTTTCCCTGTGTAGTCTATTCCGTTGAAATCCGTGAGGTCATAGGTTTCCTCGATAAATCCCCCTGAATTCCCTGAAATGCCTTTAATAGAATACTGATTTCCGTCTTCCGAGATGCCTACACATGCGAAATCATAAGCGATTTCGGTATCATACGACCTTTCAAACCGGAGGCCGGGATGTGTCAGGCCACCAAGTGAGATGCTATCCGTCGTACTAAGCCACTGCATCCAGTCATTGCCATATGGACCGGTTGCTGCAGAAGATGGTGCACTGGTGTATTTAGTGGTATCCAGATCCCATGCCATCCGATTGGAACCAGTGCCATCCCACTCCTCCCAACCGGAAAGTGATGACATATCATCGCTGAACACCGTTGTTGTCATCACATATTCAACTTCATGGGGTACTGTACTATAGATATCACTACCCGGTGCAGCAATATCAACGCTGGTTGCACCGTAATTGCTGAAATCGGAGAGTGTGTCTTCCGGTGTTGTGGCTGCCACAGCGAGGATGTTCGGGCTGTCATAGGTTGCCGGATAACGCGGGTCGGCATCATTGTCGGTTCCCTCATTCCCGACCGCACAGACTACAAGGATATTTGAATTGTCAATCGCCGCCTTTAACGCATCATCATAGGAGTTCCCACCCCATGAACATGATAGAATGTCTGCCCCATGAGAAACCGCATAATTAATGGCTTCGATAGCCGTAGCGGTTGCTCCCCGGCCCTCTGCATCTGAGTATTTGAGTGCCATGATCTTCGCATCCCAGCAGACACCAGTGACACCAATACCATTGTTCCCCGCCGCAGCGATGATGCCGGCACAGTGGGTACCGTGGCTGTTGTCATCCATCGGGTCATTATCTCCATTGAGAAAATCATACCCACAGTGGCCGCTTCCATCGTCCCACATGTTTGGCGCGAGGTCTTCATGCAGATAGTCGACACCAGAGTCAATGACCGCAATTACAATATCATCTGACCCGGTGGTGACGTCCCAGGCATCTTCCGCACTGATGTCAGCACCGGTGGTGCCACCGGACGGGAAATATGGAGTTGTCTGACCAGTATTCTTCAGCCCCCACTGGAGGGCATAGGACGGGTCATTCGGTACAGCATCAATGGTGTAGAGATAATTTGGCTGGGCGTATTTTACGCCTGGCTGATTTTCATAGTATGCAATTGCCAAATCCACTGTCATGCTCTCCGGCAGGGAAACTACCTGATAGCCGGGCAGAACTCCGGTGACATATGACTCTGTCACTAATGCGCCAATTCCGGCATTAACTGTTGAAGAAATAGTATCTTGGGAGTCTGTCGCAGCCATCTCCGGCTCTTCGTAGACGACAATGACAACACCAGGGACATACATCTGATCCGATGGCGTATCCCCTTTCATTTGGACTGGTTTTGGTATGAAAACCGGGTTTCCGGCATCATCGAGCTGGATACTATCTGTTGAATATGTGTATGCAATCTCCGGCGAAATACCGGCGACGGCAGAAGAGATACATAATCCTGTACACAGGATCAGAATCAATACAATTTTCTTTGACCATTTCATAAGATCACCTTTTGTGGAGCTGAATGCTGTCTGAATATTGAAAATGATATGCCAGCAGGTATTGCCAGCATGAATTGCCGGGCAAAGATTATTGGTGATCCTTCTTTTGGAATGAACCAAATTTGCTCTAAATAGTTTTTAGACGCAAGTATAAGACCACATGAAAAAAATTATATTGATGTAACTATTTAGTCCATTAAACGTAGCATGTGATTCCCGGCAGCAGAATTGTTTCTGATTTTTTGGCAGAAAAACTGACCATTTTTACCCCATCGGCTGGGAATGAAAACCACGTATCAAAAAAGGAATGTGGTCCCGGAACCCACTATACCAATGAAAAACCATCCTGGAAACCATGAACCGAATTCACCCGATACGAACGATTCATTCACCGGAGATGACCATACGGGATGCCTTCCCAAAGTGAGGTGAATTTCCGTATACCTGATGGAACCAGTTGATTCGATCCCTCAATACCTGATGTTTTTCGCTTTTCTTCGTACCATGTCTGCTTCCGCGGCATCACTGACACGGAGGAGGAACGTTCCGTGGCAGGGTTTTGTGAATGGAAACGTGACAACATCACCGTCAAGACCAATGCGAACAGGCGGTATACCGATCATCCCTTTATCAAATATTTTGAATCCTGGTTTCACTTCGTATACTTCTGCACAGTTTTTATCGATGAAGAGGGCGGCCTCTTTAAACGAGATGTGCTTATCGATGACCTCATAGTTGAGTTGTTCTATGCATCCCATGATACTACCTCATCAATTTTTCTCTTCAGTGGCAGGGGATTGTGGCTGCCCTGAGCTGAAACTGCCGGACATCCAATCTCTTTGAGTTCATTCATCCGGGCCTCGGTTTCACCTCCGAAGACGACTGCAATAACGGTTCCTGATGATAATGCCTGTATGGTGGCGGAGTATGCCACCCCGGCCTCATTATGAACAAATACAAATGAAACGTCTGCGTCAAAGGCACCATCCGCCATTTCGTCAATGATTGTGTCAATATTCTGTATGCCTCCGGCACCTCCCGTGTATATTCCATCAAAGTCGGCCATTTCGACCAGTGACCGCGCTGCTTTTGTGCCTCCTATGGTGACATCCACGTCTTTTTTTCTCAGAATTCCACTCAGGTACAATGCTGCACTTGTCTGTATGGGAACCTGAGGGCATCCGAGGAGTATTAAAGCTGTATCCGGCTTTTTCTGAATTAATGTATTTTCGCTCATATGATTGTACCATCCGGTTGTTGTAATAACATCTCATTAATCCCTGTAATTCGTTCCGGGTGAGCAAATATCGTAAATCTTCGCTCCCGTGAAAAGTTAATGAGGGTAATTCCGACACTCTCTGCGAGTGTAATTCCTTTATTTGTCGGTGCTGCACGTGAGATGAGGATTGGTATTCCTGCATTTGCTACTTTTCCCACCATTCCCGAGGGTTGTCTTCCTGTACAGCCGATGTAACACAGAGATCGGTCGATTCGTTGTAATTCTGCTGTTCCCACGACTTTATCAACTGTGTTATGGCGTCCGATATCGCAGCTTTTCGCGAAGACCGTCCCCTCGGTTAAGAGAACAGAACAGTGAACTCCCCCTGTTTTCTGCCAGGTGTCTGACATTATCTCAGCAGTGGCTGCATACACTTCTTCCGGTGGAATGCTGAGAGAGGATGTGACGATTCCCGGTTCATTCTGATAAATGCCGTGTCCTCCGCCGGTCCGCATTTCAAGAGCTACCTCTTTTCGTGTGTCGGCTTCTATCCAAATGTCAGTGCCGTCCACGTTCACTGATTCAACCGCATCAGAGAGACCTTCACAGATGACAAATCCTGCACCAAGTTCTCTGAGCATATCATTGCTTGCTACCTGATCAAGAATGTGAGTATTGTTCAGGTACAGGGAAAACCGGTCTTCCCGTATTACGTCATCGGTGATTCTCTGAGGTATGCCATCTTCCACCCGGATTCCGGGATAACTGTCAGTAAACATCTGAACCCTTTTCCCTGTGTCGAATATCTGTTATATTCGCAATAAAATATAGAGATTCCTTTGGACGGTATGAGTGCCCTTATATTGATTTGTTGACTTATATGAATGGATGATGTACGCACACCGTCTGGACAATCTTCCGCCCTATCTTTTTGCCAGAATTGATGCAATGAAGGCAGAAAAGAGGGCGCAGGGTGTTGACGTAATAGATTTGGGAGTCGGAGATCCGGATCTTCCGACACCATCACATATAATTGAATCACTTGTTGAAGCAGCGCGCAATCCGGCAACCCATCACTATCCCGATTACACCGGTATGCTCTCATACCGTGAAGCAGTCGCCGCCTGGTACAATGAGCGGTTTGGTGTAGAACTTAATCCAAAAACAGAAGTTCTTGCGTTGATTGGTTCAAAAGAAGGTATTGCGCATATTCCCGAGGCATTTGTAAACCCGGGTGAGTATGTGCTCGTGCCTGATCCCGGATATCCGGTATATAAGACATCAACGCTTTTTGCCGAAGGGAAAATCTGGGAGATGCCTCTGAAGGAGGAGAATGGATTTCTCCCTGATTTCAGTGCAATTCCATCGGATGTCTGTTCAAAAAGCAGACTCATGTTTTTGAATTATCCAAATAACCCAACAGGGGCAATTGCACCCCTCTCATTCTTCGAAGAAGCTGTTGCATTCGCCAAAGAACATGACATAATCATTGTGCATGACAATGCCTACTCTGAAATTTCATTTGACGGATACAAAGCGAGATCGTTTTTGGAGGTTGATGGTGCAATGGATGTTGGTATTGAGATGCATTCCCTTTCAAAAACATACAACATGACCGGGTGGCGTATCGGTATGGCGGCAGGATCCGCAGATATTATTGCAGGCCTCGGGCGCGTTAAGACCAATATTGATTCCGGTGCATTCGAGGCAATTCAGATAGCAGCAATAACAGCACTGACCTCATCACAGGAGTGCATTGCACAGTCCTGTTCAATATATGAAGAACGGCGGAATATTCTGGTTTCCGGTCTGCGTGAGTTAGGGTTTGATGTGACGTCGCCAAAGGCAACATTCTACGTCTGGCTTAAGGTGGATGATGCGATGGACTTTGCAGCGAAAATGCTGAATGAAGCCGGAATTGTCGTCACACCCGGCACGGGATTCGGGGATGCCGGGGCAGGGTACGTGCGGTTTGCAATTACCCGTTCCGTTGAACGAATTGAGGAAGCACTTGAGCGCATGCGTGGAGTGTTTGCATGATATATCCTCCTCACATTTCTGAAAAGGACGGGCACCTCTATATCGGGTCGCATGATACAACGGTCCTTGCAGAAAAATACGGGACACCATTATACGTGACTGATGAGCAACGCATTCGCGAAAATTACCAGTCCTATTATGATGCGCTGAAAGGCTATTATGATAAAGTGCAGGTGCTGTATGCGGCAAAGGCAAACGGAAATCTTGCTGTTCTGAAAGTATTTGCCTCTCTTGGTGCAGGTGCAGATATCTTTTCAACCGGTGAACTCCATCTGGCTCTCGCTGCCGGAATGAAGCCTGAATATCTTCTCTTTAACGGAAGTTCAAAAACAGAAAGTGATCTTTCCACTGCGCTTGATAAGAAGATTCGTGTCTCCCTTGACTCGGTTGATGAACTGTATCAGCTCAATGCCCTTGCAGAGAAGGCCGGTGTGACAGCAGAGGTCTCATTCCGGGTAAACCCTGCAATGGATGTTCCTACACATCCCAAAATTGCAACAGGTCTTGCGACGAGTAAATTTGGTATCCCTGCCGGAGAGATCGTGTCTGCATATCAGGCAGCTTTAGATGCAGAGAACATTCTGCCCGTTGGTCTCCACTGTCATATCGGATCACAGATTCTTGAGGTTGCACCCTTCGCAAAGGAAGCTGAAGTTCTCATCTCTGTAGCCCGCGATATAACGGATATTGGCGTGAAATTACGTTTTATGGATGTTGGCGGTGGTCTTGGCATTCCGTATCATCGTGATACTGACCCTGTACCCACCCCTGCTGAGTATGCAGACGTTGTTATGCCGGTTTTTCTGGATGGAATCAATTCCATCGGAATCAAACCGGAATTCTGGGTCGAGCCCGGCAGATACCTGATGGCAGACACCACGGTTCTTCTCTCACGGGTGAATTCAGTCAAACAATCCCACAAGACATTTGTAAATGTTGATGCCGGATTTAACCTCCTGATACGCCCTGCGATGTATGACTCATATCATGAAGTGGTTGTTGCAAATAAGACCGGTATGAATGATTCGAAGGCTGAAATGAGAAGTCCTGTTACCGTTACAGGGCCTATCTGTGAAACCGGTGACATAATTGCGTCTGACAGACTTCTTCCGCCGGTTGAAGCAGGAGATCTTATTGCAATACTTGATACCGGGGCGTATGGTTTTTCAATGTCATCACAGTATAACAGCAGACCCCGGTGTGCAGAGGTGATGGTGAATGATTCGCTTGAAGGCCTGATGCGCCGTGCTGAATCAATCATCGATATAAAGCAGACTATGAAAGATCTCCCGTGGCAGAAGTAAGAGAGCCACCACAATTTTTTGATAGATATGCGGGCATATTATTCGCTTGTTGATGATCTGTTTTCATTTGAAACATTTCAGGAGCTGGTTGAGGAGGTTTCAGAGGATTCAGGGAACGTCTTTGATGAACGGACATCTGCTATGATTGTACTGCGTCGTGCCGGAAGGAAACACCAGAAAATTGCCCGCCTGGCTGGAAATTCCACCAATGTTCATTTTTTTGCAAAAGTTCTCCATAAGGGGGATACCCGTACGTTCACCCGTGATGATGGGTCACCTGGTGCTGTAACGAAGATTGAGGTTGGAGATGACAGTGGCGAGGTGTCTCTTGTTTTCTGGGACGAACGCGTTTCTGTGGTGAATGAGATAGGGATTGGCGATGTCATAGAAGTTGTAGGCAAGGCTGAATCTTCGCATGAAGTACGGGTAATTGATCTGCAGAAAACGGTCTGCGATATACCAACCCGGAATGATTCCGAAGGTTTTGCCGGTAATCCACAAAACGGCGATACGATTGATGCGACGATTGTGGCAATCGGGGCTGTCAGCACATTTATCCGGAGAGATGGAAGTGAGGGAAAACGGATGGATGTAGCAATTGCTGATGAAACCGGAATTGGGATTCTTGTTGTATGGAATCCGGAGATCCTTGATGGGTTTGTGCCAGGTGACGGGATTCATGCATCAGGATTACGCAGAAATTCGCGCAGCGCAGGAAGCGAGTATTCAGCCGGGTCCAATGCGGTGATAGAAAAGACAAATGTTAGTTATTCTCCGCTCTTTTCTGAGGTATCCACTCTTCAGCCAGACACTACGGTATCTGTTTCCGGAACTATCTATGGCATAAAGAGTGCACGGGAATTCACAACCCGGAAAGGAACACAGTCCTGGGTACGCAATGCGGAATTCAGGGACGGTAGTGGAACAATTCATCTTGTCCTCTGGGGGGATAATGCCAGAAACCCTCCTGCAGAAGGGGATCATATTTCATTGTATAATGCATCCTGCAGATATGACAGGGATGGCAGAGCAGAAATCCAGGTCAGCTGGGGTTGTCTTTTGACCTGTGATTCTGTACTCCGGAACGAGAATGTAAGTCTCTGTGGGATGGTAATTGTTACGGTAAGAGGGCTGTGTATTGATGATGGAAATGAGTGTCTCCTTATTGATACTGACCTGCCTGCCGGAAATGAATTTTATGTAGACGGGATAAAAACCGGAGACCGGCTCTCAATACGTTCATATTCAGAGTATATTCGTTCAGCAGAATCGTTGAAAGGACGTATCCGGTCGATACATGATTAACTTTTTACTTTCACCCCCCGCACAGGCTGAGTTCTTAACATTTCAGAAAAATTGTTTATCTGCACAGATGCAATTGAAAGGTATATAATATGGCAGAACTTGAAATTGAGGATCTCCCGGGAGTCGGACCAACAACAGCTGACAGACTCAGGGATAACGGATATACAACGATTGAAGGCATTGCAACAGCATCATATGCGGATCTAGCTGAAGCAGCAGAGATTGGTGAAGCTACTGCAAAGAAGATGATCCGTGAAGCCCGTAAAATGGCTGATATTGGTGGATTCAAGACCGGTACTGCTGTTCTTGAGGAACGAAAAAGCGTCAGGAAACTGAAAAGCCTCGTTCCGGATTTTGATGAACTGCTTGGGGGCGGCCTTGAAACAAAATCAATAACTGAATTTTACGGTGAATTCGGATCCGGGAAGAGTCAGATATCTCACCAGATGGCGGTTAATGTGCAGCTTCCGGAAGAATATGGAGGTCTGAATGGCTCCTGTATATACATCGATACTGAAAACACGTTCCGGCCTGAACGAATTGAACAGATGGTGAATGGGCTGGAACTGGATATTGAAGTGCCTCCTATAGAGCAGTTTCTGGAACGAATTCACGTGGCAAAAGGATATACCTCTGATCACCAGATGCTCCTGGTTGACAGTGCGCGTGAACTGGCGGGAGAACTTCGTGAGACTGAACATCCCATTCGGCTTTTTATTGTCGACTCACTGACTGCCCATTTCCGTGCGGAATACTCTGGTCGGGGAACACTTTCTGTTCGGCAGCAGAAACTGAACAAGCATATGTATGATCTCGCCAAACTGGCAGAGGAACATAACGCGGTTGTTCTCGTCACAAATCAGGTCCAGTCGAACCCGGCTGTCTTTTTCGGTGATCCAACAAAACCGGTTGGTGGCAATATCGTAGGGCACGCATCAAAGTTCAGGATTTATCTCCGGAAGAGTAAGGGCGGCAAACGTGTTGCAAAATTGGTTGACAGTCCAAATCTCCCTGATGGAGAAGCTGCATTCCTTGTGGATGAACCCGGAATGAAAGCACTTTGAGTTGAATGAAAATTATGAATACCTCTTTTTCCTGCGATCTCACGGCAGTTATCACGGATATAGATGGCACTCTGACTGATGAGCGCAGGCGTATCAGCACCGCTGCAATTGAGTGCATCAGGACACTTATAGATTCAGGTATTCCGGTAATTCTTGCAAGCGGCAATACTCTCTGTTCGATGACAATCCTTGCTAAAATGATTGGAACTGATGGGACTGTCATCTGTGAAAACGGCGGGACATACCGAATTGGATTTGATGGTAATGAACATGTTATCGGTGATATATCCACATGCAGGAATGCATTTTCATTCGTACAGCAGTTTTATGAAAAACAGGGGGAGATACTGCAGTTGTACAGTCCTGAATATCGCTTTGCTGACGTTGCATTTGCACGAACGGTTGATCCGGATACTGTCCGCAGAATGCTCTCAGATTATCCGGTTCGTGTACTGGATACCGGTTTTGCCATCCATCTGCAGGCTGAAGGGATAACGAAAGGTACAGCGTTTTTAAAAATTTGTGAAGAGACTGGCAGAAATCCTGAAGAATTCCTGGCAGTGGGTGATTCCAATAATGATGTTGAGATGATTCAGGCAGCAGGTTGCGGTGCAGTTGTGCACAACTGCAGTGATGATATGTGCACTGCCGCAGACTATGTTTCCGGAAAAATGTATGGTGAAGGATTTGTTGATGCAGTAAAAAACGCGTTTCCTTCACTTTTTTGACATGAACCTGTCAACAACGATATAATCCCTGATATCTTTTACCGCTTCAAATGGAATGAACAGTTTGTCATCCTCGGTTTTGTAATTAGATGTATCAAACCCGGATTCTGGTTTAACAACAAGATCGGTGACTTCCCCGGATTTATAATCCGCCATGATATTACGTATCGTTCCAATAACAATACCATCTGTACTCATCACTTTTTTTTTGGAGAGCGTTCGGGAAAATGTCAGTTTCATATACAAAAAGAGTGGGGATTCAAGTATATAAATTATTGCAAATCCCTTTTATTGTCCGTCTTTTTTGTTTTAAACCTATATTGAGGGTTGATTCTTATCTCATTTTTCAGAGAGATGGGAATTGACGTATTATATCCGACTGCGTGAGAATCCCTACGGGTTTTTCATCTTTCACAATGATAAGTCTCCCAATATTCTCCTGTTTAAATCTTCCAATAACTTCATACAGATTGATACTTGGTGCAGCTGTCACAACATTGCGTGTCATCACATCTGTGACAGAATCTGACAGGGATTTACCTTTTGCAATGCCATTTGCAATATCTGTAAGAGTCACGATACCCTGAACCTGCCCATTTTCTGTCACTGGTGCACCATGTATTTTTGCCTCAGAAAATATTCGGCACGTGTCAGCAAATGTTGCGTTTATCTCAATGCAGATAACCGGAGAGGACATATAATACTCTATTCGTTTCTTGGGAAGAGAAATAATTTCAGTAATGGTAATCAGAAGTGACTGTGACACTTCATCTTTTCCATAGATTTCTCCGCGCACAAGAAGTTTATTCACCGGTGAAGGTCCAATAGTTATAGCATCTCCAATATCGAAGAGTCGAACACTTCCAATTAATTTGACCACTGCCTGACAGATATCAGGATGGCACAGGGTCGTAAAATCGATTTCAGATACATTGACACTTGGCACCAGTTCTTCAGCTTTTCGTATAGGGACAAGTGACTCATTCGCATAATCTGCGATATTTAACTCCCGGTACGCATGTGACGTTGGTGTATAGCCGCCTTTCGGTCCTGGCACCCCGTCAACAAGTCCCAGTGCCCGGAGGGCCTGCATCTGATTCCGGACCGTTCCCGGATTTCGTTTGAGTACTCCAGCAATTCCCTCGCCTTTTATTGCTGAAGAACTCTCATGATACAGCGTAATTAATGTAATCAGAATGTCCTTCTGGATCGGTGACAGTTCCATATTAGTTAATTGCTTCGTAATTGCTAATAATACTGGGTTGTACAACAGATGGAATATGAGAAAATACCGACAATACTAACTGCAGATGAAATGCTTGACCGGGCTTTCCGGAAGCCCGCTATAGCAAAACACGAAAAAAGAAACAAGAAACGTGCTGATGAAGAATTTATCCGCTCAACATCAAAATCACTAAGTGATAAACTCGTCTACACGGTGAAACAATTTCCGACAATAGAGAATCTTCCGGTATTTTATCAGGAGATGACGGACATCCTCTTTGGGATTGACAAAATGAGACGTTCTCTTGGTGCATTATCGTGGGCCGCCGGTCAGGTAATGACGCTGGGGAATGAATACGCATGGAGAATTCGTAAATCGGAGGATCCGTCTCCTATTCGAAAACAGGGAACTGCACGCATTGCCTCTGTTCTTCACCAGATTGATGGCGATCTCCATTTCCTCAATGAAGCGCGCAACACTCTAAGGAAGCTTCCTGATATCAGGGATGACTTTACTATTGTTGTTGCAGGATTCCCGAATGTAGGGAAATCTTCGTTTATCCGGCATATCTCATCAGCGGAACCGGAAGTGGCAGAATATGCGTTTACGACAAAACAGATTGTGCTTGGACATTGCCAGATAGGAAGAGAACGGATTCAGATCGTTGATACACCAGGTATTCTTGACAGACCTGCTCATGAACGTAATTATATCGAACATCAGGCACTCTCTGCGATAACAAATATCGCGGATGTAATCCTTTTTATCATCGATGCGAGTGAGGCATGCGGATACCCGATTGCTGAACAGTTAAACCTTCTTGAAGAACTCCGGCGGATAATTGATGATGTGCCTATTGAGGTTGTGGTGAACAAATCCGACCTGAAATCACTTGATGGATATTACAATATGTCAACAGCATCTGGTGAAGGTATAGAAGAGATAGTAGATCTCCTCCTTACATACCGGGAATCCACCCCCAGCTCCCCGTTAGTGCACATAGAAGAATAAATCCGGCGATTGCTCCCCCATTTAACAGGGGTAGACCCGCCTGAGGTTTTCCTCCTGAAACAAACCATAAAAGGGCTGCCAGGCCGATGATGGTTCCTGCCATGGCACCAATGGTTGGTAGTGTGAGGCCAAATACGGCAGGTGTGCCGGTTAAAAATACAAAGGAAGAAACTACCAGGATATTTGGCATAATGAGGTCTCCCATTCCCATAATATATGCTCCCCTCTCTTCTTTTTTCTCTTTTATTCCGATTCCTTCTTTAATGTATGAATAATTCAGTGATTTAGGTACCACAACCAGAATCGGTGTTTTCATAGTAATTACACTTTCAGCCAGATCAATCATATGTTTTGTACGGTATACCGACACTGCATCGTAGACTGCCAGGAGTATCAAAAGAATCAGAACAGGAAGAATGGCGAGGGATATTCCAAATATTGCTGCAGCGCCTCCAGATACCAGAACACCAAGAATATCGATGACATACCATTCAGGGTAGGCATAGAGGAGCACCCCTGAGATAACGGTGGCAATGACGGTAAGTGACCATGCGGCAAGGGTGTTTCCCATGGCAAAGAGGAAGAGTGCGCTGTATATGTATCCAAATATAAAGAGAATTGAAAATCCGATAATGGCCTTAATTGCAAATTCCTTCCCGCGCCTGATAAGCCAGAGGAGAACGCCTGTAAAAATGAGAAGGATGACAATAAAGTAGATCGGATTTGCCGCGGATTCAGGGTTTTCAAATGCTTCATATCCCGCGCCAAGCATCAGGGGTGTGAGGAAGATGGAAATAAGCTGTACGGCAATCATCAGAATTCCCATTCCGATGAAGGGAGCGATTTTTCTCGAATTCATTGATGACTGAATATTTACCCTGATTGCTTATAAAGAGTATTTGCGGATTCAATAATCTATGACATTTTGAATGAATTATGACCAAATCGATATAGGTAATTTAATTAGTGCCGTGCAGATATCAGATATCATGGATATTCAGGAATCCATTGTCGATATCATACTGGCAATTGTTCTTATCATATCGACGTTGGTTCTGATCCTGCGGGTATGGCAGGATCTGATACTTGCTGTTGCAGCAACGCTGATGATGGCATCACTGGGGGGACTGTTTCTTTCTCTTGGTGCAAAGATTAGAAACCTTGATCAGAACGTCATTGCGAGAGAACGGACTATGCGCATGAACCTTGATGAGCTGAATCTGATGGTATGCAATAAATGCGATACCATGATCTCAGAAGTTCATCAGATTGTTGGGGAACTATCCCGTAGAGTATACCGTTAGAAAAAACATATACTATTTTGATATTTATGGGCGTCGCACTACGGGAAGTTCTGACAGATTACAAAGTGCCGGTTGGGTGGGATTCACTCTCCGGTACTGCAGCGATTGATGGAAATAATGCGTTATACCAGTTTTTGACCATTATCAGACAGCAGGATGGTACTCCCCTTATGAACAGTGAAGGGAAAGTTACCTCTCACTTATCCGGACTCTTTTTCCGGACTGCCCGTTTTCTTGAATACGGACTTCGCCCTGTCTATGTTTTTGACGGGAAACCACCTGACCTTAAATCTTCAACCATTGCAAAAAGGCGTGAACTGCGCGATAATGCGGGAATTGCATGGAAACAGGCCCGTGAGGAGGGCGACATTGAAGAGTCATATAAACAGGCACGCGCTTCCTCCCGTGTCGATGAATGGGTGATCTCAAGTTCAAAGGAACTGTTGAATGTAATGGGCATTCCATTTGTAGATGCTCCCAGTGAGGGTGAGGCACAGGCAGCATATATGGTGCAGAAGGGTGATCTTGATTTTTCCGTTTCACAGGATTATGACTCACTCTTGTTCGGGGTGCCGGTTCTTGTGAGAAATCTGGCCGTCAGCGGTAAACGGCGGTTTCAGGGACGAACAGTTGTGGTTGAACCGGAAAAACTCTATCTGTCAAAGATTCTTGAGGGTCTGAACATTTCACGGGATAATCTGATTGAAATGAGTATCCTTATCGGAACGGATTTTAATCCAGGAATTAAAGGAATCGGTCCAAAAACAGCACTGAAAATAGTGCGGAATAATGCATTCCTGGAAACTCTGGAAGAAAAAGCCCCTGATTTTGATCCGATGCCTGTCATGGAATTTTTTCGCTCACCCCCGGTTACTGATACCTATACCATTTCATGGAAAAAACCGGATGAATCCGCTGCCCGTGAACTGCTCTGTTCAGTGTATGAGTTTTCTGAAGAACGTGTTGATGCAGTCCTGAAAAAGATGCGCACAACTGCCGGTCAGAAGACTCTTGACCGATGGTTCTGACTTTTTTTTCTGCATTTTCCGAAGGTTGAATATGTTGCATGCAGATACGTATATTCATGCAACGGCGTGTGGTAACATTTTCACGCAATGCGTTTCTTCCTCTGACTACAGTCTGTTGTAATTCCTGTGGATACTGTTGTTTTAAAAAACCACCTCAGACGGGATGTATTATGCATCCTGATGCTGTGCGTGATATTTTGCAGCATAGTGCCCGTATGGGGTGCACTGAAGCATTGTTTACCTTTGGTGAACGTCCTGGTGAAGTGCCTGGCTTTTCCCGTTATCTCTCGGAGATAGGTTACACTGATTTTCTTGAATACTGTTATGATATGTGTAAGGAAGCGATTGCCGTGGGCATGCTCCCTCATACCAATGCAGGAATTCTCACAGAAGAAGAAATGATACGCCTGCGTGAGGTAAATGCGAGTATGGGCCTCATGCTTGAGACGACAGCTGCCATTCCTGCCCACCAGGGTTCACCAGGAAAAGCCCCGGAAGTTCGTATTGGCATGATGGAAGATGCCGGAAAACTAAAAATTCCGTTCACTACGGGGATATTAATAGGAATTGGTGAGAACGCAAATGATCGTATTGAATCACTGGAGGTTATCCGGGATCTTCACAGAAGATATGGTCATATTCAGGAGGTAATTATCCAGAATTTCTGTCCCAAAGAAGGCACTCCGATGGAATCTGCTTCGTATCCGGGATCAGAAGAGATGTGTGGCATCATCCGTACTGCGCGGGAGATCCTGCCGGAGGATGTGATGGTTCAGATTCCCCCAAACCTTGCTGACGCCTCGTATCTTATTTCCTGTGGGGTTGATGATCTGGGTGGTGTCTCACCTGTCACCATTGATTATGTCAACCCGGAACATCCCTGGCCGCAGATAGATGAACTGAAAGCAATTGTCGGGAATAATTTTCTGAAAGAACGTCTTTGTATCTATCAGCAGTTCGTTGACAAAGGATGGTATGATGACCGTCTGAATGAAATAATTCAAAGGCTTATAAAAATAATTGAGATACGGAATACAACAGAATTTGGAGATAATGATTTACATGGATGATAACGGGCTTGTCTATGAGGGAAAGGCAAAATCGGTTTTCCGGACATCAGTAGCGGGAGAGCTGAAAGTAGTATTCCGGGATGATATTACTGCATTCAATGGAGAGAAAAAGGATACGCTTGCAGGAAAAGGAGAATATAATGCGCGTGTTTCTGCTTTTTTCTTTGAATATCTCGAAAAAAACGGGATACCAACACATTTTATCCGGATGGAAGATGAAAGAACCATGATTGTCAGGGAGCTCACCATGATTCCCCTTGAAGTCATTGCACGTAATGTGGCCGCCGGTTCTATCGTTAAAAAGTTCCCTTTTACGGAAGGGCAGCGCATTGAGCCGCCTGTTATCGTAACGGATTATAAATCCGATGAACACGGAGACCCATCGATAAACGATGACCTCATTATTGCTCTTGGCTTCCTTTCGGTTGAGAGTCTGCGGGAAGTCCGTGAGATGACACTGAAGATAAACAAACTCCTGAAAGATTTCTTTGCGAAGGCGGGAATTGAGCTTGTTGATTTCAAGATTGAGTTTGGCCGTTCCGGTGACACAATCTATCTTGGTGATGAAATAAGCATGGATTCCATGCGGTTATGGGATCTTGAAACCGGAGAATCACTGGATAAAGATGTGTATCGTCTTGGTAAGGGTGATGTGCTCTCGGCATATAGTAAAGTTGTTGAAAAAATATTGCAGACAAACTAAAGGTTGAAAATAGCATGACAATTACCGTAAAAATTACAATTTCACTGAAAGATGGTATGCTTGACCCGGAGGCACGGGCGATTCAGCATGCATTGTCAAATCTGGGGTTTAAAACAGCCTCACTTTCGACAGCACGGGTTTTTAATGTGGGTATAGATACCGATTCACCTGAAGAGGCTGAGAGTATGGCCGCCGAGATGTGTGATCGCCTTCTTGCAAATCCTGTCATTCACTCGTATGAGATTGAGGCTATTGAATGAGGTTCGCTGTTCTGCAGTTTGGCGGAAGTAACTGTGACCAGGACGCACACCATGTAATCGAAGACGTCTGCGGTGTCGACTGTGATTTGGTGTGGTACAAAGAGGGGTTTAGCCGTTCATATGATGCGATAGTTATTCCCGGAGGATTTTCCTATGGGGATTATCTCCGTGCAGGTGCTATTGCGACACGAACACCTGTGATGCAGGATGTCCGCCAGCATGCTGCAGCCGGTGGCCTTGTGCTGGGTATCTGTAATGGTGCGCAGATCGGAGCAGAAAGCGGTATGGTGCCTGGTGTCTTCACCACAAATGAGTATCCGAAGTTCATCTGTGAGTGGGTGCATTTAAAAGTTGAAAATGCGTCATCACCTTTTACGTCAGAGTATACGAAAGGTGAAGTTATCCGGATTCCTATTGCACATAAGGAAGGGAGATATGTTGCAGAAGAAGGTGTCCCCCAATGCCTTCTGGATGAAGGGAGGGTAGCATTCCGGTTCTGTGATGCTTCAGGCAATTGTACTCCAGAAAGCAATCCAAACGGTTCTGCACTGAATATCACCGGCGTCTTAAGCGAGGAGCAGAATGTGCTTCTCATGATGCCGCATCCTGAAAGGGCGGCTGAATCTGTTCTTGGTTCAGAAGATGGGAAAAAGCTCTTTGATTCAATGATTGATTACTGTGAAAGGAGATAGAGTAAAATGACCGGGAACAATGATTCAGAGAATGACGCTGACCTTCAGGAAGCAATTCTTGCATGGACACGGAAATATGCTGCATCCCGCGGCTGGAATGTAAATCCGAATGAGAAACAGCTGGGAGCAGTTATCAAGGGACTTGCACGAAATACCACCCGCTTTGGTGAACAATATTGCCCCTGTCGTATGAGAACCGGGGATATCGAGAAGGATAAGGAAATTATCTGTCCCTGTATCTACCATGAAGATGAAATAAAGAATGATGGAAACTGTCACTGCCGCCTTTTCTTTGGCAGTGAGGAATAATTTTTTAGGTTTTTTTTATGTCTGAATCCCGGCAGGTTCATGCAATAATTCCATTCAGACCGGTAAATCCGAAGACCCGTCTTTCCGGAGTGATGGATCAGGAAGAACGGGAAGCATTTGCCCGTGCCATGCTGGGAGATGTAGTGTCTGTCCTTCAGGAAGCTGGCTGTCTTCCATCCATCCTCTGTACGGTTCCGTTTGAGTTTCATGGTGTCCGGACGCATGTTGATAACAGAGAACTGAATGAGGCACTGAATGCATATCTTTCCCTGCAGGAGACACCGGTGCTGATTATTATGTCAGACCTTCCTTTGATAACTCCTGATGCAGTGAGGCGCCTTGTTGCAGGCACGGCTGACGTTGGAATTGTACCCGGACGTGGTGGTGGGACAAATGCTCTCTACATCAGAAAGCCACAGGCATATCGTGTGGATTATTACGGTGCATCATTCTGTGATCATGTCAGGATTGCAGAGGATGCAGGATTGAGCTACGAGGTCATTGACTCTTTTTTTATGTCAACAGATATTGATGAAAAAGAGGATCTGGTTGAGATTCTCATCCATGGGAATGGACGTGCCCGGTCGTTTCTCAGGGAGATTGGTATTACACTGTCACTTGAACATGGCAGAGTTGGCATTCAGCGCAGCTCCCATGAATAGACATTCTTCTGCTGCGATATCCTGTATGCCGGATATCTCACAGACATTTAGTGAAAGCCCCTGAATCACTGCCGCAGGCATTGATTCATCTGCTTCCCCCATTACCAGTTCAGCAGCTGATGCGAGATTGTCTGCAATAGCTTTTTTCGTTACCGTCAGTTGGCGTCCGAAGAGATCACGTTTCCCAACTTCATCCGTCACCGAAAGGGTTCCTGCACACCCAATTGCAACACCGCTACACCCCAAACGCATTGCATGAGTTCGCGAATCTGCGATGATGATGATTATCCGGCATCCGGCATTTTCCTGAATTCTGGCACGGATCATCTCAGCACTTCTGTTGGGGTTGCGTGGGAGGCATACCACCGTTCCCGGTGGAGCATTTGATCCGTCAATACCCGCATTTGGGAGAAGTGTTCCGTTCTTCATGCAGAGAAGGAATCCGGGAATACCACCGATTATTCTATCACTTTCCTGAATGACGGCTTCTGCAAGGTGTGGGTCCATCTGATAGGTTTCTGCGTATCTGCGGGCTTCAGGTGATGGCGTGTTCTCTGAAAGGGTGACCAGAGCCCCTTCAGCGGTTGCGACAGCATTCTCTGCAATGACAATGACATCGCCTTCTTCCAGTAAGAGACCGGCCTCCAGTATTGATTTCAGAAGAATCTCAGAGATGTCATCGCCTGGTACAACAATACCTGTTTTTAGACCCGTTACTTTGAATTGTGTGTTCATTTGAGATCAGATCCGTAGACTGAGTTTCTGGTGTACACGGATAATGTCTGCGGTTTCGCGGACGTCATGTGCGCGTATTAATGAAGCACCTTTATCCATGAGGGAGCAGGTTACAGCGAGCGTTCCCGCAAGTCTGTCCTCAGGGCTTCTTCCGGTCAAATCACCGATGAATGATTTCCTTGAGACGGCTGCAAGAAGGGGTCGCTGTAATTCCAAAAATTCAGAAAAATGACGACATAATTCCCAGTCATCTTCAAATTCCCGTTCCGGAATCCATTTTCCTATGCCCGGATCAAGAATCAGCTCTTCAATTCCGTTTTTCTCTGCGCGTTCAATGACAGTAGTCAGGGCGGACATGGTGGACATCACGCCTCTGACATCTCCCGGGGCAACCAATGAGGCCATGCATATCACAGGCAGATCCGAATCCGCAGCAATCCGGGAATATTTTGGATCTGCAAGGCCGTGAATATCGTTGATTGCAGCAATATCATAGCGGAGTGCTGCATTCAGGACTTCAGGGTGCATGGTGTCAAGGGAAATAGGAATTCCTACGCCCTCAATCTGCTTGAGGGCGTCTGTTACTCGTTCCCGTTCTGTGTGTACCGGGATTATGGGTGAATTGGGTGCTGTGCTTCGCGCACCAATATCAATGATATCTGCACCTTCATCGGCAAATTTCCGGACAGTGCTTAATGTGGACTCGGGCGGAACAAAAGATTTGGAAAAGAATGACTCCGGGCTGGCATTGACAACAGCCATAAGCCGCACCGGGGCGTTGTTTCCAATAGTTATATTTCCAATTCTGCAGGTTAGCATAAATGGTTTTTCGCGGCTTTAAATGTGTTTTCCATTAGAGTTGCGATTGTCATCGGACCAACGCCTCCGGGAACAGGGGTGATTGCGGATGCAACGCGGCTCACGGTGTCAAAGTCAACATCGCCGCAGAGTTTGCCATTCTCGTCCTGATTAATGCCAACGTCGATAACAACTGCTCCGGGGGATACCATTTCTGCTGTGATAAAGTGAGCCTTGCCAATTGCACTGACAATAAGATCCGCTCTCTTTACCTCCTCTGCAAGATTTTTTGTCTTTGAATGGCAGATAGTCACGGTCGCATCGGCGTTCAGGAGAAGGGCAGCCATTGGCCGTCCGACATCAACGCTTCTGCCAATAACTACAGCATTCATCCCTTTTGGTTCAATGCCATATTCTTCAAGCAGTGTCATTATCCCGCCAGGTGTGCATGGCACGAACGCAGGGCGTCCGGAGAAGAGTGCTCCGATGTTTTCCGGATGAAATCCATCCACATCTTTTTTAGGAGACACAGCTTCAATGACTGCCTCTGTGTCAATGTGGCTGGGAAGAGGAAGCTGGACCAGAATGCCATCGACAGATGCATCTTCGTTGAGTGTTCTGACATGTGCAACCACTTCTTCTGTTGTTGTATCATCTTTCAGAACAACACCAACGGAACGGATACCGACAGTATCACATGCCTTGTGTTTCATCCGTACATACATCTGTGATGCCGGATCCTCCCCAACAATTACGGTTGCAAGTCCGGGTGAGAGTCCGGATTCCCTGATTTCACCTTTCAGGGTTTCAAGACGGTCCATTGAAACTTTCTTTCCATCAATTAACATACTGCATCGGGGTAGAGAGGGTAGCCGGAAGCAAGGGCCGTCACTTCTGCTTTAACTTCAGCTTTCATCAGTGCATTGTCCTTATCTTTCAGCACACGGCCTATGAAGTGAGCAATCTGCTTCATTTCGTCTTCCTTCATGCCACGGGATGTAATGGCCGGTGTGCCTATCCGGAGGCCGCTCGTCACAAACGGACTGCGTGTCTCCCGCGGAATGGTATTCTTATTAACGGTGATTCCTGCTTCTCCGAGTGCGTTCTCTGCTTCGAGGCCGGTGATGCCCAGGTTTGTCAGATCAAGAAGAATCAGGTGGTTATCGGTTCCGCCGGAAACAAGGTCCAGTCCTTCTTCAATCAGTATTTCTGCCATTGCTCGTGAATTGTTCACAATCTGCTTTGCATAGTCCTTGAAATCCGGTTTCAGTGCCTCTCCGAAACAGACTGCCTTTCCGGCAATCACATGCATAAGGGGGCCGCCCTGCATTCCGGGGAAAACCGACTTGTCAATGGTCTTAGCATCTTCTTCATTGCACATGATTGCGCCACCACGTGGACCACGAAGGGTTTTATGGGTCGTTGTTGTTGTGAAATCAGTTACTCCGACAGATGTGGGGTGTTGACCTCCTGCAATCAGACCCGCAATGTGTGCAATATCTGCCATGCAGTATGCGCCCACGTCTTCAGCAATCTCTTTGAATGCCTTGAAGTCAATAGTGCGTGGATATGCGCTTGCGCCACAGACAAGCATCTTTGGTTTTACTTTACGTGCCTGTTCAGCAATGGCAGCATAATCCAAAGTTTCGGTTTCTGAGTCAACTCCATAGTGAGAGACAGAATACCACTTTCCGGTGATATTGACGGGTGATCCGTGTGAGAGGTGGCCACCCTGTGCCAGGTCCTGGCTCATCATCATATCATTGTGTTCCATGTATGCGAAGTAAACCGCCTGGTTTGCCTGGCTTCCGGAAACGGCCTGTACATTTGCATGCTCAGCGCCATACAGTTCACAGAGACGGTCGCGCGCAAGGTTCTCAACCATGTCATGATACATACAACCGCCATAATACCGTTTGCCAGGATATCCTTCGGCATACTTGTTGGTCATAATCGAACCGACAGCTTCGAGAACCGCTCTTGATACTACATTTTCTGAAGCGATCAGTTCAAGACCATTAGTCTGACGTGCACGCTCCATTTCAATAATATCATAGACCTCTGGATCAGATTCAGCCAGATAAGACATATGCAAAAACGTTGACCTGAAAAGAGTATATATGTTGTTACGATAGGTGCCTTTCACCATGAATTCGTTACGTTTCCCGGGTATTTCCCGGAAACACTTTCATACATAACAGAACATAAGAATTATTAGACAATCTGTGAAATGATTCACTTGGGAGAGGTCAGATGGCGCAGAATCAACGGGAGATAAATCGGCTCAGGCATATAATTGAAGAGAAAGACAGGGAGATAGAGATGCTCAGAGAAAATGAAAATGATTCCGGAAGGATGGACTCCGGAATCACAGAGGAGTTTTCCCACAGGGTTAATGAACTGGAGGGGATGGTAAAGGGGCTGGCAGAAGATTTTGGGAGGATGGAACCCGGA
This sequence comes from uncultured Methanomicrobiaceae archaeon, assembly GCA_963761105.1. Lineage (GTDB taxonomy): Archaea > Halobacteriota > Methanomicrobia > Methanomicrobiales > Methanomicrobiaceae > Methanogenium. Next base: position 55,760 of record CAVXFW010000010.1, read on the forward strand.
ATCACCGAAGAGTTTTCTCACCGGGTTAATGATCTTGAGGGGATGATTAAGGGGCTGGCAGAAGATTTTGGGAGGATGGAACCCGGAATAACCGAAGAGTTTTCTCACCGGATTAATGATCTTGAGGGGATGATTAAGGGGCTGACAGGTGATTCCGACAGGATATTCTCTGGAATTACAGAAAAATTTTCCCGCAGGGTTAATGATCTTGAGGGGATGGTTAAAGGGCTGACAGAAGAACTCCTTGACCTCAAGGCTGAGGTAAGAAAAATAGGAAAAGTCCTTGAAGGGAAGGAAGAGTTAAATGCGAGGCCTGATATCCGGCGTGCGCGCCCTGTACCCGAAAAAATGGTGACCCGGCCTGAACAAGTGATAAAACGATCAGAACAGCCTCCTCAATATGTAAGCCGACCTGAAGAGTCTGAATTAGGCACGGCAACCATTATGCAGCCGGATGGTACACTTGCAGAAGAGCCACGAAAGAGTAATGATCTTATTGTTGCCGGAAACCGTCCTGCAAGTATGTATCAGCCAAAGGTAAATCGTGAATATCGTGGCAAAGAAGAAAAGAAGCCTCTCATCTACGCAAACGAAGATGACACTGTCGAAATAAAGAAGAAATAGTCGGGAGTCTGCTCTTTGTATATCACTGAACTTGAGATAGATAATTTCAAGTCATTTGGAAGAAAGACCAGAATCCCCTTTTTTGAGGGTTTTACTGTCATATCAGGCCCAAATGGTTCTGGGAAAAGTAATATAATTGACAGTATTTTATTCTGTCTTGCACTATCGAGTGCACGTGGACTCCGCGCTGAGAAACTGACGGATCTTCTTAATGTAAATACCGGTAAAAATACCGCTGAAGTATCCATTACCTTTTCGGATGGCACAAAGATTCGCAGAAGGATTAAGAAGACCGCACATGGGTATTACAGTTACAATTATCTCAATGACAGGCTCTGCAAGCAGGGGGAAATTGTTGATTTTCTGGCAAAATATGGCATAAAAGCAGAAGGCTATAATGTTGTTATGCAGGGGGATGTCACACGGATTGCTGAGATGACAGACAATGAGCGGCGGAAAATAATTGATGAAATTGCCGGCGTTTCAGAGTTTGACAAGAAAAAAGATCAGGCACTTGGTGAACTTGAGGTTGTCCGTGAAAGAATTGAGCGTGAAGAGCTTGTTCTGACTGAATTGACTCGCAGACTTGGCGAACTTGAAAGTGAACGGGAACAGGCAATCAAATATCGGGAATGGCAGAAGAAACTGGATGAACTCGAGGGTTGTCGTTCTTCTGCTCTTCTGAGTGAACGTAAACGTGAATTAGTCACTCTGGATGACATCATTGCTGGCCATGAGACTGATTTGGGGCAGGCAGGAGAGAAAAAAGATTCTGCTGTCAGTGATGGCGAAGAAATAAAAAAGAAAATTCGTGACGTATCTGAAGATATCAATCGAAAAACCGGCAGTGAATATTTAGAAATTCTTGAAAAAATAGAGTCTGCAAAAGGAACCATCCGTTCATTGACTGAATCTATTGATCGTCATAATTCTGAGAAAAAAGGGAATCTGGAATCGCTTCAATCGATTTATACGAATACGAAGCGGGCTGAAACAAGTATAAAAGAACGTTCTGATGAAATTCGCGATCTCTCAATTGATCGCTCAAATCTCAATATGGACTTGTCCCGTTTCAGAGATGAACTTAAGAAAATTGAAGAGTCTCTCTCTGCTGAGAGTGATGAGGTGTCCGGCGCCCGCGACCAGTTGTTTGCGTACCAGAATACTATTGCTGAATTAAAGGAAGCGCGTTCTGATCTTATTGGAGAACGAGATCGGACGATAGAGCGAAGTCGTTTCCGTACCTCTGAGAATTATCGCCTAAACAGAAGAATCGAGCAGATTAAAAGTGAACAGTGCGATAAGGAAACTCAGTGTTCTCAATATGAAGCTTTAATTAAAAATCTCGAATCTCAAAAATCAGCCGTTCAGGAACGGATTGCACGCACTGAATCCCTCCTTATGAAAAATCGTTCAGCACTGGAAAAAGTGCGGAGAGATATTCAGTCAAAAGAACGGGAAATAATGCGTATGGAGGCGCAACAACAGGCTGCTGGTGGAGCAGGTGGACGTGCTCTTGATGCGATTCTTGGGATGGATGGGATGTATGGTACTGTTGCACAGCTTGGAAAGGCGCCTCCTGAGTACGCCACAGCACTTGACATCGCTGCTGGCGGGCGTCTGAATTATGTTGTTGTGGAAACAGATGCCGTTGCATCATCAGCAATTGCATATCTCAAAGATAATCGGTTAGGCAGGATGACGTTTCTGCCTCTTAATAAGCTGAAGTATCATTCATTGCCACCCCTGAAGAGAACTTCTCCTGCGGTTATCGATTATGCTGAGAATCTTCTGGATTTTGACCCTCTTTTTGAACCGGTATTCAGGCAGGTATTTTCTGATACCGTGGTCGTTGACCGTCTTGAAAATGCACGGCGGATGATTGGTTCTTCCCGGATGGTCACTCTTGAGGGTGAACTTCTGGAAAAAGGGGGTGCTATGACTGGTGGGTCAAGGAAGCAGCGGACAGGAGGGTTTGGTGTTGCAGTTGGTGAGGAACTTCAGAAACTTGAAGCAGAACTTATGGTTCTGCGTTCTGAATTTAATGACCTTGAACTGGCTGTTGGCAGATATTCTGATGAAGCTGAATCTGCGCGGCGTGAACGCAGTACTGCAGATGATGAATGTGCCCGCTATAGTATGCTGTATGGTGAATACAGAAACCGAATAGCATCCCTTGCTGATGAGCTGGATGGAATTCTTAAGTCGCAGCAGGATTCTTTGGATGTATCAAAAAATGGCGGTCGTATTCTTGCAGAGGTTGAGGTAGAAATTGAGGAGAAAAATGCTCAGATTTCTCAGGTCACTAGTGACATTGAGGAATTGAAAGCCCGCCTGAATAAAACGAATATTCCTGCACTCTCAGAGAACCGCGAACGTCTGTCACGTGAATGTTCTGATATTGAGCGGCGTCTGAAGAATAAGGAGGCCGACATCCATGATAAGCAACTTGAGCGCCAGCATTTCAGAAATCGCCTGGATGAATTTACCGGCCAGCGTGAGACAATAGAAACCCGGAATAAATCTATCGACGATGAAATGACTAAAGCAAATCTCTCTATTGGCGAGAAATCAACCGAGATTGCTTTACTCGAAGAGCGGAAACAGTCGTTTTCAGATGAAATAAGCGGGCTTCAAAAAGAGCATGATGACCTGAGTGTTTCTCTCCATGATGTGGAACGTCGAATTCTTGAGATAGATGCTGGTATTGAAAAGATCAGATTGCAGATTTCATCTCTGAATGAACGAAAGCTCACCGTTCTTGAGGAGATTGAGTGCCTGAAAGAAGAGGTGGGCGATCGGCAGACAGATATGACTCTTCTGGAGATTGAAAAGGGCATTGAATCTGCTGAAAAAATGATTAAGAGAATTGGCGCTGTCAATATGCTTGCAATCGATGAGTATGATCGTGTCGATAAACGTGTGCATGAACGAACGGAAAAAAAAGAGGTTCTTTCAAATGAACGAACTCTTTTGATCGAGCGTATTGAGTATTATGGGAAGATGAAGTATGATGCGTTTATGGAAGCATATGTTGCCATTGATACGAACTTCAGGAGGATTTTTGCAGAGTTGACACGTGGTTCCGGTCAGCTTGTCCTCGATAATGAGGATGATCCATTTTCCGGAGGAATGACATTTGCTGTCCAGCCGCAGGGCAAAAAAGTTCACCTGCTGAGTTCACTTTCCGGAGGAGAAAAATCACTTACTACACTTTCGTTCATCTTTTCGATTCAGCAGTATATCCCGGCTCCATTCTATGCACTGGACGAAATCGACATGATGCTGGATGGTTCTAATGTGGAAAGGGTTTCCACAATGATTCAGGAATTTTCGACCGGTGTTCAGTCAATATGTGTCTCTCTTCGAAAACCGACAATTGAACGGGCGGATCAAATTATCGGAGTAACCGCCCGGCCAGACAAATCAACCTATGTTACCGGTGTAAAAAGCAATGCATGAAGAGCCGGTTGAAATACTAGTATCAATGGCGGAGTCCGGAGAAATTGATCCATGGAATATTGATATCGTTGAAGTAACTGATCGGTTTCTGGGTGAACTTGAGCGAATGAAGACCCTGGATCTCAGGATTTCTGGCAGAACTCTATTTTTTGCGTCTTTTCTTCTGAGAATGAAATCAGAGTATCTTGATGAATCCGAGGAAGATGAATCTGATTTTATTGAAGACTCGTTAGATTTCTCAGATGACTCTGACTATGGACCTGATTTTTCATTTGATGCTGTATCAGAACCAATTGAACGGCTTGAACGAGAAATTAAACGAAGGATTGGCAGAAAGGGAAAACGTAAAAGTCCGGTTACATTGTATGAACTGATAAAGGAACTGAAGACAGCTGAGAAAATGGAACGCCGGCGTACAAGGAAAAAGCGCGCGTTTCCTGATGTCGTTTTTGAAGCTGCTGACATAGTTTCTGTTGCGCATGAGGAGGACCTTCAGGACCTGGCAATGTCTGTCTATTCCTGTTTTGAGGAGATGGAAGTTACCAATGACGTTATTACGCTCTCGTCTCTGAGTTCTGCAATGAGTAAGGATTTCCGCGTGGTCTATCTCCCTTTGTTATTTTTGATGCTTGAAGGTAAACTGATCATATGGCAGGAAGAATTTTTTGGGGATATTTATATTGAAAAATGGCGCGCAGATGCATTTAATGCATAATCATCGCGTAATTTTTGTAATAATGGTCGATTTGGTCGTTATTTGATTCTTCCTCGGAATCCTGAACGAAATTCTGTACCGGATTCGATTTTTCGTTTTTTGCTGAAATGAGGAAGAATACTTAAAATTATCCTGTTTTTAGATCTAGTATTTCTCCTTTAATTCCTGAATTGCATACCAATTCTCTCTCCTTATAAAAAATCACTTAACTTTTTTCCTATATTCTGTGTGATAGCATCAGAAAAACAAATGAGCAATTATATCATCGTGCAGTCACCATTTAGTTAGGTCAAATGTCTGGGACAAACGGGGCAAAAGAGCCTTTGTTTGTAATGCAGGCAATAACATATCTGAATGTTGAATCTCTGTGGCCACTTAATATTTTGTTGGTGGTTATAGGGGTTTGATGCCTGACTTCGAATGGAAATGCGAGGGTTTATAATATCTGAGGTTCCATGTTGTTAGGTCGAATGCTTCAGGCATTAAAGGTCAAATTGGCCTTGTTTGCTTTGTGGCAACAAGATATCATAGGAGTATGAAGCTCTGTGTTTATCCGGATTATTTCGGATGTGCTACAGGGAATATTCTTTGGACTGCAAATCGAAATAAGAGGATTTATCATCTCTGGTTTCATATATTGTAGTCCGAGATTTTGATGGAGAACCGAAATCGCTCGAATGGGAGTGTCGGTTCTGACGTTGGCATTGGCAATGCGGAAATTTATTTAGTAACCGCTAATATCCTTTAAAAATTAAGTCGAACGTAAGTGTGCTTTGATAAGCAAATCTGAACATTCAGTTTGCCTAGCTCAAAAAATTAATTCTGGTTGATCCTGCCAGAGGTCACTGCTATCGGGGTTCGATTAAGCCATGCGAGTTGAGAGGGTTAAGACCCTCAGCGGACTGCTCAGTAACACGTGGATAACCTGCCCTAAGGTGGAGAATAACCCCGGGAAACTGGGGATAATACTCCATAGATTAGAGACACTGGAATGTTCTTTAATCGAAAGTTCCGGCGCCTTAGGATGGATCTGCGGTCGATTAGGTTGTTGTTGGGGTAACGGCCCAACAAGCCTGTGATCGATACGGGTTGTGGGAGCAAGAGCCCGGAGATGGAATCTGAGACACGATTCCAGGCCCTACGGGGCGCAGCAGGCGCGAAAACTTTACAATGCAGGAAACTGTGATAAGGGAACCCCGAGTGCCCGTATACGCGGGCTGTCCAGGTGTTTAAAACGCATCTGAAGAAAGGGCCGGGCAAGACCGGTGCCAGCCGCCGCGGTAATACCGGCGGCTCGAGTGGTGGCCACTTTTATTGGGCTTAAAGCGTCCGTAGCTGGACTCTTAAGTCTCTTGGGAAATCCGCCGGCTTAACCGACGGGCGTCTAAGAGATACTGGGAGTCTAGGGACCGGGAGAGGTGAGAGGTACTCCGGGGGTAGGAGTGAAATCCTGTAATCCCCGGGGGACCACCGATGGCGAAGGCATCTCACCAGAACGGCTCCGACAGTGAGGGACGAAAGCTGGGGGAGCGAACCGGATTAGATACCCGGGTAGTCCCAGCCGTAAACTATGCGCGTTAGGTGTACTGGTGACCACGAGTCACTGGGGTGCCGAAGGGAAACCGTGAAACGTGCCGCCTGGGAAGTACGGTCGCAAGGCTGAAACTTAAAGGAATTGGCGGGGGAGCACCACAACGGGTGGAGCCTGCGGTTTAATTGGACTCAACGCCGGAAATCTCACCGGATAAGACAGCTGAATGATAGTCGGGCTGAAGACTCTACTTGACTAGCTGAGAGGAGGTGCATGGCCGTCGTCAGTTGGTACTGTGAAGCATCCTGTTAAGTCAGGCAACGAGCGAGACCCACGCCAACAGTTGCTAGCTTGTTCTCCGGAACGAAGAGGACACTGTTGGGACCGCCTCTGCTAAAGAGGAGGAAGGAATGGGCAACGGTAGGTCAGCATGCCCCGAATTATCCGGGCTACACGCGGGCTACAATGGGCAGGACAATGGGTATCGACACCGAAAGGTGAAGGCAATCTCTTAAACCTGTCCTAAGTTCGGATTGTGGGCTGTAACTCGCCCACATGAAGCTGGAATCCGTAGTAATCGCGTTTCAACATAGCGCGGTGAATGCGTCCCTGCTCCTTGCACACACCGCCCGTCAAACCATCCGAGTGAGGTCTGGATGAGCCTGTGGTTTTTGCCGCAGTCGAATCTAGGTTTCGCAAGGAGGGTTAAGTCGTAACAAGGTAGCCGTAGGGGAATCTGCGGCTGGATCACCTCCTAAAGTATTGGGTATGCGGTTACTAAATAAAACGTAAAATTGCTGATGCCAACACAAAATGAGGGACGTGGGCTTATAGCTCAGTTGGAAGAGCGCGGCGTTTGCAACGCCGAGGCCAGGGGTTCAAATCCCCTTAAGTCCATTGCCTGGTAATCAAAGACCTGTTCTTTGAGACCCGGCATCCCAATGCACCCGGAGACGTGAGTCATCGGGGAAGGGCCGAGAGTCTAACCGACTCATTGAGGCTGTGTATAGGTGTGCACATAGGACGTTAAATGAGTTTTAACGGACACAATCATACAAGACAAGCTGATACAAGCCTGTCAGTGGATGGCTCGGTTCGAGTGCCGATGAAGGGCGTGCCAAGCTGCGATAAGCTCCGGGTAGGCGCAAGGAGCCTATGATCCGGAGATACCCTAATGGGACCTCCTGCTTCGTAAGAAGCGATCCGTAAGGATTGGGAACCCCCCGAATTGAAACATCTCAGTAGGGGGAGGAAGAGAAATCAAACGAGATGTCGTGAGTAAAAGCGATCGAAAACGACAGAGTTCAAACCGAATCCCGCAAGGGACATGTGGTGTTGTGAGCCTTCCGTTTAATCAAACATCTGAAGCGGAAATATTTCTGGAACGGTTTGCCACAGAGGGTGACAGCCCCGTACGCATACCGATGTTTGATGAGGAAGTGTCTCGAGTAGTGCGGGTTGGAATTCTCGCATGAACCTGGGGGTCATCAACCTCCAAAACTAAATACTCCTCGAAACCGATAGCGAAATAGTAGCGTGAGCGAAAGCTGAAAAGTAACCCTGGAAAGGTGGTTAAAAGTGCCTGAAACTGATAGGTGATAGTGTGTTATGGCACGAAAGGATCTTTACACTGAAAGAGCCCGTCGCGAGGCGGTAGTATGAGGTGTATTGCCGGTGTCATAACGTACGTTTGGAAGAACGGGCCAGAGAGTTTATTCTGTTGGCGAGGTTAACCGGTAAGGGAAGCCGAAGCGAAAGCAACAAGTCCGTAGTTTCGACATGGGACGACGTATTAATAATGCGTGTAGTCGACAGGATAAGACCCGAAGCCCAGTGATCTATGCGTGGGCAGGCTGAAGGGTGACGAAAGTTGCGTGGAGGGCCGAAGCGGTATTGATATGCAAATCATTCGTGTGACCTGCGTATAGGGGTGAAAGGCCAATCGAACTGGGCATCAGCTGGTTCCTCTCGAAACATGCCGTAGCATGACCTGGCTGGAGATAGACGGTGAGGTAGAGCACTGATTGGAAGAGTTGGGGGAGAAATTCCTCACCTTCCTGTCAAACTCCGAATTCCCCGTCGTCGTAGAAGGCTGGTAGTCCGCATTACGGGGTAAGCTTGTAATGCGTAAGGGAGACAACCCAGACTGTGGTTAATGTCCCTCAGTGTAGGTTAAGTGTCAACACTAAAAGATGTCCTAGGCCAAAGACAACTGGAAGGTGAGCTTAGAAGCAGCTACCCTTTAAAAAGTGCGTAACAGCTTACCAGTCGAGGTTTAGGGCGCTGAAAATGGACGGGGCTAAAACCTACCACAGATACCACAGACCACCGCAAGGTGATGGCGTAGAGAGGCGCTCTGCATGGGCGGAAGCAGGAGTGTAAGTTCCTGTGGACCGTGTAGAATTGAGAATTCTGGCATTAGTAGAAGCATAGTTAGGTGAGAATCCTAACCGCCGAAGGGGCTAGGTTTCCTCGGCAATGTTCGTCAGCCGAGGGTTAGTCGGTCCTAAGTTGTACCGTAATTCGAGTACAGCGAAAGGGAAACAGGTTAATATTCCTGTACCATCTGGTTGTAGTCAACTTCGGTTGACCCTGACGTTTCTGGATATGCTTTGCAGGGCTGTCGCCCTGTCTAATCGTATAAACCCCTGGAGAACCGTAATGGTGAGAATTGGGTGAAAGCGTGATGGAGTAATAGAGCAAATTCCTGGAACCCGTGAAAAGGGAATCAGATGTCCGTACCGAGATCTGACACAGGTGCCCCTAGCTGAGAAGGCTAAGGCGTGTCGGTTTAATTGTGTTTAGGGAATTCGGCAAAATGGCCCCGTAACTTTGGAAGAAGGGGTGCCTGCCCGGAGATCGGGCAGGTCGCAGTGACCAGGGGGCTCCGACTGTCTAATAACAACATAGCAGACTGCAACTCCGTAAGGACTAGTATAGTCTGTGATTCCTGCCCAGTGCAGGTATCTGAAAACCGGGTTCAACCGGACGAAGGACCTGTAAACGGCGGGGGTAACTATGACCCTCTTAAGGTAGCGTAGTACCTTGTCGCTTAATTGGCGACTTGCATGAATGGATTAACGAGAGCCCTACTGTCCCAAACACAAGTCCGTTGAACATTTTATCCTAGTGCAAAGGCTAGGGACTCCAAATGGGAAGTGAAGACCCCGTGGAGCTTTACTGCAGCCTGTCGTTGTGTTACGGTATTCATTGCGCAGAGTAGATGGGAGATGTTAATCCAGCCCTCGTGGGGGCTGGTTAGTCACCAATGAGACACCATCCTTTGTATACTGTAACACTAACTCCTTGTGAGGACATCGGTAGGTAGGCAGTTTGGGTGGGGCGCCACACCCTCGAAAAGGTATCAAGGGTGCCCCAAGGTCAACTCATGTGAGTCAGAAACTCACAGAAGAGTGTCAAGAGCAAAAGTTGGCCTGACGCTGATACGCAAAGCAAGTATCGGCGAGAGGAAACTCGGGTCTAACGAACCAATACGCGCTTTTGATGAGTGCTATTGACGACAGAAAAGCTACCCCGGGGATAATTGAGTCGTCGCCGGCAAGAGCACATATCGACCCGGCGGCTTGCTACCTCGATGTCGGTTCTTTCCATCCTGGCTGTGCAGCAGCAGCCAAGGGTGAGGTTGTTCGCCTATTAAAGGGGATCGTGAGCTGGGTTTAGACCGTCGTGAGACAGGTCGGTTACTATCTATTTGGAGTGTTAGAGGTCTGAGGGTAAGACGGAAATAGTACGAGAGGAACTTTCCGTCGTCGCCACTGGTAGATCGGTTGTCCGACAGGGCAGTGCCGAGTGGCTACGCGATAATGGATAAAAGCTGAAAGCATCTAAGCTTGAAACCAGACCTGAAAAGAGACCTCGTCTGAGGGCATGGATAAAAGATCCGTTTGATAGGCTCGGGATGTACGCACGAAGGCAACGACGTGTTCAGTCCACGAGTACTAACGCCCAAATCAGCTAACACTGAAAAATCGTGTCCGTTAAAGCTCAGACGAAATCCTGTGTGCACACCACAAACATATATACAGCGTCATGTATTTGCGGCCATAGCAGCGGGGCAACACCCGGACCCATACCGAACCCGGAAGTTAAGCCCGTTCACGTAGTATGCTGTACTGAGTTACGCGAGTGCTCGGGAACCATACTTCGCTGCAAATGCTTCAAAAAATGAAAATCTGTTCTGTAACTGTTATATCAAAGAGCGTGAGCTCCTGAGAATTATTCTTCGCCTGTGAATGCCCGTAACGGGTCGTTCTGTTCTGTATCTCGTTTATATACAAAAGAGCGTGAGTGCCCGGGAATGATAGTTCCCTGCAGGTGTTCGCCATATGAAGAAGACAATCTCTGTTTTGGTAACGGTTTATACAAAGGATAGTCCGAGATTTTGATGGAGAACCGAAATCGCTCGAATGGGAGTGTCGGTTCTGACGTTGGCATTGGCAATGCGGAAATTTATTTAGTAACCGCTAATATCCTTTAAAAATTAAGTCGAACGTAAGTGTGCTTTGATAAGCAAATCTGAACATTCAGTTTGCCTAGCTCAAAAAATTAATTCTGGTTGATCCTGCCAGAGGTCACTGCTATCGGGGTTCGATTAAGCCATGCGAGTTGAGAGGGTTAAGACCCTCAGCGGACTGCTCAGTAACACGTGGATAACCTGCCCTAAGGTGGAGAATAACCCCGGGAAACTGGGGATAATACTCCATAGATTAGAGACACTGGAATGTTCTTTAATCGAAAGTTCCGGCGCCTTAGGATGGATCTGCGGTCGATTAGGTTGTTGTTGGGGTAACGGCCCAACAAGCCTGTGATCGATACGGGTTGTGGGAGCAAGAGCCCGGAGATGGAATCTGAGACACGATTCCAGGCCCTACGGGGCGCAGCAGGCGCGAAAACTTTACAATGCAGGAAACTGTGATAAGGGAACCCCGAGTGCCCGTATACGCGGGCTGTCCAGGTGTTTAAAACGCATCTGAAGAAAGGGCCGGGCAAGACCGGTGCCAGCCGCCGCGGTAATACCGGCGGCTCGAGTGGTGGCCACTTTTATTGGGCTTAAAGCGTCCGTAGCTGGACTCTTAAGTCTCTTGGGAAATCCGCCGGCTTAACCGACGGGCGTCTAAGAGATACTGGGAGTCTAGGGACCGGGAGAGGTGAGAGGTACTCCGGGGGTAGGAGTGAAATCCTGTAATCCCCGGGGGACCACCGATGGCGAAGGCATCTCACCAGAACGGCTCCGACAGTGAGGGACGAAAGCTGGGGGAGCGAACCGGATTAGATACCCGGGTAGTCCCAGCCGTAAACTATGCGCGTTAGGTGTACTGGTGACCACGAGTCACTGGGGTGCCGAAGGGAAACCGTGAAACGTGCCGCCTGGGAAGTACGGTCGCAAGGCTGAAACTTAAAGGAATTGGCGGGGGAGCACCACAACGGGTGGAGCCTGCGGTTTAATTGGACTCAACGCCGGAAATCTCACCGGATAAGACAGCTGAATGATAGTCGGGCTGAAGACTCTACTTGACTAGCTGAGAGGAGGTGCATGGCCGTCGTCAGTTCGTACTGTGAAGCATCCTGTTAAGTCAGGCAACGAGCGAGACCCACGCCAACAGTTGCTAGCTTGTTCTCCGGAACGAAGAGGACACTGTTGGGACCGCCTCTGCTAAAGAGGAGGAAGGAATGGGCAACGGTAGGTCAGCATGCCCCGAATTATCCGGGCTACACGCGGGCTACAATGGGCAGGACAATGGGTATCGACACCGAAAGGTGAAGGCAATCTCTTAAACCTGTCCTAAGTTCGGATTGTGGGCTGTAACTCGCCCACATGAAGCTGGAATCCGTAGTAATCGCGTTTCAACATAGCGCGGTGAATGCGTCCCTGCTCCTTGCACACACCGCCCGTCAAACCATCCGAGTGAGGTCTGGATGAGCCTGTGGTTTTTGCCGCAGTCGAATCTAGGTTTCGCAAGGAGGGTTAAGTCGTAACAAGGTAGCCGTAGGGGAATCTGCGGCTGGATCACCTCCTAAAGTATTGGGTATGCGGTTACTAAATAAAACGTAAAATTGCTGATGCCAACACAAAATGAGGGACGTGGGCTTATAGCTCAGTTGGAAGAGCGCGGCGTTTGCAACGCCGAGGCCAGGGGTTCAAATCCCCTTAAGTCCATTGCCTGGTAATCAAAGACCTGTTCTTTGAGACCCGGCATCCCAATGCACCCGGAGACGTGAGTCATCGGGGAAGGGCCGAGAGTCTAACCGACTCATTGAGGCTGTGTATAGGTGTGCACATAGGACGTTAAATGAGTTTTAACGGACACAATCATACAAGACAAGCTGATACAAGCCTGTCAGTGGATGGCTCGGTTCGAGTGCCGATGAAGGGCGTGCCAAGCTGCGATAAGCTCCGGGTAGGCGCAAGGAGCCTATGATCCGGAGATACCCTAATGGGACCTCCTGCTTCTATAAGAAGCGATCCGTAAGGATTGGGAACCCCCCGAATTGAAACATCTCAGTAGGGGGAGGAAGAGAAATCAAACGAGATGTCGTGAGTAAAAGCGATCGAAAACGACAGAGTTCAAACCGAATCCCGCAAGGGACATGTGGTGTTGTGAGCCTTCCGTTTAATCAAACATCTGAAGCGGAAATATTTCTGGAACGGTTTGCCACAGAGGGTGACAGCCCCGTACGCATACCGATGTTTGATGAGGAAGTGTCTCGAGTAGTGCGGGTTGGAATTCTCGCATGAACCTGGGGGTCATCAACCTCCAAAACTAAATACTCCTCGAAACCGATAGCGAAATAGTAGCGTGAGCGAAAGCTGAAAAGTAACCCTGGAAAGGTGGTTAAAAGTGCCTGAAACTGATAGGTGATAGTGTGTTATGGCACGAAAGGATCTTTACACTGAAAGAGCCCGTCGCGAGGCGGTAGTATGAGGTGTATTGCCGGTGTCATAACGTACGTTTGGAAGAACGGGCCAGAGAGTTTATTCTGTTGGCGAGGTTAACCGGTAAGGGAAGCCGAAGCGAAAGCAACAAGTCCGTAGTTTCGACATGGGACGACGTATTAATAATGCGTGTAGTCGACAGGATAAGACCCGAAGCCCAGTGATCTATGCGTGGGCAGGCTGAAGGGTGACGAAAGTTGCGTGGAGGGCCGAAGCGGTATTGATATGCAAATCATTCGTGTGACCTGCGTATAGGGGTGAAAGGCCAATCGAACTGGGCATCAGCTGGTTCCTCTCGAAACATGCCGTAGCATGACCTGGCTGGAGATAGACGGTGAGGTAGAGCACTGATTGGAAGAGTTGGGGGAGAAATTCCTCACCTTCCTGTCAAACTCCGAATTCCCCGTCGTCGTAGAAGGCTGGTAGTCCGCATTACGGGGTAAGCTTGTAATGCGTAAGGGAGACAACCCAGACTGTGGTTAATGTCCCTCAGTGTAGGTTAAGTGTCAACACTAAAAGATGTCCTAGGCCAAAGACAACTGGAAGGTGAGCTTAGAAGCAGCTACCCTTTAAAAAGTGCGTAACAGCTTACCAGTCGAGGTTTAGGGCGCTGAAAATGGACGGGGCTAAAACCTACCACAGATACCACAGACCACCGCAAGGTGATGGCGTAGAGAGGCGCTCTGCATGGGCGGAAGCAGGAGTGTAAGTTCCTGTGGACCGTGTAGAATTGAGAATTCTGGCATTAGTAGAAGCATAGTTAGGTGAGAATCCTAACCGCCGAAGGGGCTAGGTTTCCTCGGCAATGTTCGTCAGCCGAGGGTTAGTCGGTCCTAAGTTGTACCGTAATTCGAGTACAGCGAAAGGGAAACAGGTTAATATTCCTGTACCATCTGGTTGTAGTCAACTTCGGTTGACCCTGACGTTTCTGGATATGCTTTGCAGGGCTGTCGCCCTGTCTAATCGTATAAACCCCTGGAGAACCGTAATGGTGAGAATTGGGTGAAAGCGTGATGGAGTAATAGAGCAAATTCCTGGAACCCGTGAAAAGGGAATCAGATGTCCGTACCGAGATCTGACACAGGTGCCCCTAGCTGAGAAGGCTAAGGCGTGTCGGTTTAATTGTGTTTAGGGAATTCGGCAAAATGGCCCCGTAACTTTGGAAGAAGGGGTGCCTGCCCGGAGATCGGGCAGGTCGCAGTGACCAGGGGGCTCCGACTGTCTAATAACAACATAGCAGACTGCAACTCCGTAAGGACTAGTATAGTCTGTGATTCCTGCCCAGTGCAGGTATCTGAAAACCGGGTTCAACCGGACGAAGGACCTGTAAACGGCGGGGGTAACTATGACCCTCTTAAGGTAGCGTAGTACCTTGTCGCTTAATTGGCGACTTGCATGAATGGATTAACGAGAGCCCTACTGTCCCAAACACAAGTCCGTTGAACATTTTATCCTAGTGCAAAGGCTAGGGACTCCAAATGGGAAGTGAAGACCCCGTGGAGCTTTACTGCAGCCTGTCGTTGTGTTACGGTATTCATTGCGCAGAGTAGATGGGAGATGTTGATCCAGCCCTCGTGGGGGCTGGTTAGTCACCAATGAGACACCATCCTTTGTATACTGTAACACTAACTCCTTGTGAGGACATCGGTAGGTAGGCAGTTTGGGTGGGGCGCCACACCCTCGAAAAGGTATCAAGGGTGCCCCAAGGTCAACTCATGTGAGTCAGAAACTCACAGAAGAGTGTCAAGAGCAAAAGTTGGCCTGACGCTGATACGCAAAGCAAGTATCGGCGAGAGGAAACTCGGGTCTAACGAACCAATACGCGCTTTTGATGAGTGCTATTGACGACAGAAAAGCTACCCCGGGGATAATTGAGTCGTCGCCGGCAAGAGCACATATCGACCCGGCGGCTTGCTACCTCGATGTCGGTTCTTTCCATCCTGGCTGTGCAGCAGCAGCCAAGGGTGAGGTTGTTCGCCTATTAAAGGGGATCGTGAGCTGGGTTTAGACCGTCGTGAGACAGGTCGGTTACTATCTATTTGGAGTGTTAGAGGTCTGAGGGTAAGACGGAAATAGTACGAGAGGAACTTTCCGTCGTCGCCACTGGTAGATCGGTTGTCCGACAGGGCAGTGCCGAGTGGCTACGCGATAATGGATAAAAGCTGAAAGCATCTAAGCTTGAAACCAGACCTGAAAAGAGACCTCGTCTGAGGGCATGGATAAAAGATCCGTTTGATAGGCTCGGGATGTACGCACGAAGGCAACGACGTGTTCAGTCCACGAGTACTAACGCCCAAATCAGCTAACACTGAAAAATCGTGTCCGTTAAAGCTCAGACGAAATCCTGTGTGCACACCACAAACATATATACAGCGTCATGTATTTGCGGCCATAGCAGCGGGGCAACACCCGGACCCATACCGAACCCGGAAGTTAAGCCCGTTCACGTAGTATGCTGTACTGAGTTACGCGAGTGCTCGGGAACCATACTTCGCTGCAAATGCTTCAAAAAATGAAAATCTGTTCTGTAACTGTTATATCAAAGAGCGTGAGCTCCTGAGAATTATTCTTCGCCTGTGAATGCCCGTAACGGGTCGTTCTGTTCTGTATCTCGTTTATATACAAAAGAGCGTGAGTGCCCGGGAATGATAGTTCCCTGCAGGTGTTCGCCATATGAAGAAGACAATCTCTGTTTTGGTAACGGTTTATACAAAGGAGTGATAAAGCTTTCGAAAATGATTTTTCGCTGTGTATGCCGGTAATGAAAAGGGTAAATTTAACTCTGTCTGTCTGGTTACAGGAAAGAGCGACAGCGTTTGGGAACTCAAATCTCCATGTTGTCCTCAAATGTGTGGGAAATTATGTTCTGTAATTGTTATACAAAGATTTGAGAGCTCTCTAATTGTCTGTCTCATGCTGTCCTCCTGGAAGAATGTGCATGCTGTTCATATCATTTTTGTAAAAACATGTTGAGCCGGAATACCTGTTATTCAACAACACATTTTACTGGATTATTTAATTGGTAGTCTCAGGTGATTCTGTTTTTGGTGTGAATATATTCAAAGAAATATTCCTGATTTATTGTTTGTAACCAGTTTGGAAGAGTGGAATTTAGAGAAAATGGTATGGTTATTTTAGTATTGTTTTTTTTTACAGTGGATTTTTTTTTAACTTTTAGCATTTGTAATATCATTTCTGTAGGGAAATTGATCCTGACTATTCTGATGTTTTGTGAACACCTTTTCAGTTAGCCTGAATAAAATCTGGATTTTTAGGGTGAGAATGGTAATCCTGAGATATGCACACATTCTTCAGTGTCTTGCTGCTTGCATTCAAAGGGGATGTTGACCTGTTTTGTTTAGTGAAGGTATTGATGTACAATCTGTGACCGGATTTTCAGAATGTCAATGTGCATTGCAGGGATCTTAATTGGATAATTCGCAGATTGGTTTTGTGATAAACATATTGGAATGAATGGTGAATCTCCAGTTTGATTGAGTATAATTTACTTTCACAGTCCGCAGGGATAGCTCTTATGTATCATTATATTCAGGTAGTTTTGGGGAGAATCATGCTGAAAAAAGCAGGATATGTCCAGGCTGGTCGCAGGGTGATATGCGATTGTGAAGGGCACGAAAACAGTATTATTGAGGTCGTTATCCATGGTACCAGGTTTGGTGTCAGGCTGCCGGAATTGTATCAGGTTATGGCAGGTATCCGTTCAGGACGGATTGAACCAATACGAAATAGTGGTGCAGCTCACCTGTGTGGTACGGCTGGAGTGGTATTTAGCTCATTATCCGGTAGAGCAGTAAATATTGAACTGAATAATGGTGATCAATTTACTGTTTCTGTACGTTCTCTTCGGTATGTTATATCACATTACGGTAGATATGCGCCTTTGTACTCCATATCCCGGAAAGATCGTTCTGTTATGCATACCGTATGTTCGCTGGACAATGATTCCGGAAAAGGTTCTGTTCTGTGTTGATGAGGTTGTAAATATCTATAGTTTTGTGTTTCTGGTCTTTATGGGAATTTAATGTCCGAAAATTCCATGAAGACTGAATTTACGTCAGATCTGAATCTCAGAATAATCTATATTATTAAAAAAGATTTTCAGGTTACTTATCTGATTTAAAATGGATGAATAAATGTAACTATTCACCCCCCACAACACTATTTTTCCCAGGTGAAAACCGTTTGATCCATATATTATAAACCCAAATAAAAATCTAATGACCTCCTTTAAAGATCGGGATGAAGTATTACATTTCGTTTTAACTGATCCTGAAGGTGCCACGAATATCATTCTTGAGCTATATGCTATCGTTGAGAAACAGTCCGTTCTCATTCAGCAACAGGCAAAAAAGATAGAAGAACTTGAAGCACGAATCGAGGAACTCGAAGCCCAACTGAATAAAAACAGCCGTAATAGCAGTTTTCCTCCTTCACGTGATATCTACAAACCAAAACCCACGAGTCTCCGGAAAAAAAGCGGCAAAAAACCCGGTGGTCAGAAAAATCACAAGGGAAGTACCCTTGAATTATCAAATCATCCGGATGAGATCATCACAAATCAGGTCGAGACCTGTAAATGTGGACATGCGCTTCACAATGTCATACCTCAGAAAATAGTGCGCAGGCAGGAATTTGAAATCCCTCAGGTTCCGTTAAAAGTTACTGAATATCAGTCAGAAATTAAAATATGTCCGGTTTGTGGACAAAAAAATACCGCAGCATTCCCACCCGGCATTACCCAGCCGGTTCAGTTTGGGGAGAACCTTAAAACAACCGTCATCTATCTTAAAAATGAGCTTTTTGTCCCCTATAAGAAAATTGAAACCTATTTCAGGGATATTTATGGTCATACCTTAAGTTCGGCAACGATGCTCAATATTCAGAAAGAAGCATCCCGACTGCTTGAGCCGTTTGAGGCATCCGTCAAAGATGAATTGATTCTGTCACCGGTATTAAATGCGGATGAAACCGGACTCAGGGTCAATGGGAAAAGATGGTGGCTGCATACAATAGGAAATGAGAACATGACACTTTACGGAGTGAATGCAAAACGAGGCTCAACAGCTATGAAAGAGATGGGGGTTCTGCCAAAATATGATGGAGTTTTGGTTCACGATTTCTGGGCACCCTACTCGACATACGACTGTACGCATGCCTATTGCAATGCACATATTCTGAGAGAATTACAAGGAATAATTGACGGTTTCGGACAGGGATGGGCAGAAAATATGAAAGACCTCTTTGCAGGAATCCATACCTGCGTCTGTGATGAAAATAACCGTGATCCTTCGACAGTATCTGGATTTGAAAGTAGATACATTTCCATTGTAGAAAAAGGGATGAAACAAAATCCGCCTCCGGATAAACGACAAAACGCAGGAAAAAGGGGACGGGTGAAACGGTCAAAACCACTGAACCTGCTCATAAGGCCGAAAAAATATCGTGAAGATATTCTGAGGTTTATGCACAACCCGCTGGTCCCATTTACAAATAATCTGGCAGAACGGGACGTGAGGATGATGAAAGTGCAGCAAAAGATATCCGGTACGTTCAGATCGCTAGAAGGTGCAGAAATGTTCTGCAGATTTCGGGGATATATCTCTACTGTCAGGAAAAATAAAAAATCAGTTTTTGAGGCACTGAGGAAATTGGTTGCCGTCCAACCATTCACTCCTCAGGTATTGATAGGCTGAATAGTTACGAATAAATGTGGTTTGTGAGAATTTCATCTGATTTTTTGAGATTGTGATAAAAGATAACTTATTAGTGTGCGTTAATTTGCTGGTTTAAGTGGAAAATAACGTGGAAAATAACCCGAAATATGTGTGAAATTAGAATAATTAAACAAAGTATTTATCCTAGTGGTGATAATAGTATTAGGCGACACGAATGCCAAGGTGGCGGAGCGGCCACGCGGCTGCCTGCAGAGCAGCTATACTCCAGTTCAAATCTGGACCTTGGCTTTAGAAATTCCTGTAAGTGATTTCGAGGCAGGACAAATCACTTTGTCCTGTATTTGCGGCCATAGCAGCGGGGCAACACCCGGACCCATACCGAACCCGGAAGTTAAGCCCGTTCACGTAGTATGCTGTACTGAGTTACGCGAGTGCTCGGGAACCATACTTCGCTGCAAATGCTTCAAAAATGAAATATCTGTTCTAAAACTGTTATATTAAATAGCATGTGCTCTTGGAAACAATAATTCACGGTAATTGCCTGTAATGAGTTATTCTGTAACTGTATAGTATACAATGACTATGAATTCCTAAGAATGATTCTGCGTTGGTAAGTCTTCGAGGGGATTGTTTTTATAAAAGCCATTCACCATTTTGATATGTACGGTCTCCAAATATCTGTATTTTACATTGAACGAATTCTAGAAAACATTTAATCAGGTTCAGTAGTGTTTTCTCCAATTCAGGGGCAATTAATTGCGATTTTTAGTGCATTATTATCATTATCTGAGTATTTCGATACAACCTAGATTCCCGCAAATTCATAACCAGGCAGATCCAAACTGGCTAAATTTCGACCAAAATTAAAAATGGGGCGAATTTAATTGATTGCAATAACTGTGCTCGTGAAGTGTCAAGTACGACGCATGACGAGTTTGTCTATTTTCAGAATGTTGAAAATATGTCAACTAAATTGCAATCAAACTAATATGGTGGCTCTTTTTTCTCCTCATAGTTATGTGTCACCGGGAATGCAGGATACAAGCGCTAATCCGGACCATGATTATCAGAGGTTTTTTCTTTCAGTCTACATTTGAATATTGGTGATCGTTTTTGCTTTGGCCAAAAATACCTGAGCAGAAATCAACAGATACTCTCCATGCTGATTGTTAAAATTCAGTAGGTATTTAGAATGTCAGAATAGAGTGTTTCTAATAAAAAGGAACGATGTGATTTGCTCATAAAATGTGTATTTGTCAGTTCTGATTGCGTTTCAGCCGTTTTAACTGTCGTAATATCATCTCCCTTCTGACAATGAGAACGCTTGCAAGTACTCCGACAAATACATTGAAGTAATACAGAATAAGCCGCCAGAGAAGAACAAACACTCCGACAATCGATGAAGGTACAAACAGGCCATAGAGAGATGTGGCCGTTATTTCTGCAATCCCTGAACTTCCAGGGGTAAGGGGGACCATCATGATAATTGCAATAATAAGCTGTACAATAAAAGATTCAATGAAAAATGGTTTTGATCCAATGGCCATCAGAATAAAGGATGCAATTAAAAATTCAAATGTCCAGTAAATGGTGGTAAATACAAATCCCCAAACCAGTCCTGATTTTGCTTTGCTGACAAATTTTGCGAGTGCCCGGTTAAAGTTATCAACTTCAGAATCGATGGAACTCATTAATTTTTCCACTTTATCTGACTTCCACCGTTTAGTAAGCCATCCTGATATTTTATACAGAATCTTTTTCAGAAATTCAGGATGACGGATGGAATAAACAAAGAGAACCATAAAGAAAATAAGCACAACCCATATTAGGAGCAATGGTGTTGTAAGATTCACCTCCAGTGTTGCAACCTGGAAAACAAGCAGGAAAAATGCTAATATGCCAATGAGTCCAAGTACAATCCCGTCGATAACCCTTTCCATTATTACAACGGCAGTTGCATCACCTATTGGTACATCTGCCCGATAGAGTTCGTGAATTCTAACCGGTTCTCCTCCTGCCTGAGAAGGGGTGATGGCAGCAACCAGAAGATTTGCAAAAACTGCGTTTAGTGCATGGAGAAAGGGTACATGATACCCCAGAGATTGCGACATCATTTTCAGTCTCATACCCCATGCCATCAAGGCAAGAATGTGGAGAAACAATGCAAACAGTAAAAATGAGTAGTTGACGTTCTTCAGATAGGTGATTGTTTCGTCATCAATAGTAAACCAAAGAACACCAATGAGTACAATTGTGCTGAAACCAACTGAGAGGGCCAACCATTTCCATTGTGAACTTTCCATGACTAAATTATCTCCATTCCCACAGGATAGATGAACCATTTACGTTTTCTGGCAAACTATAAACTCTTTTTACTTTAAATTGTGAATAATTCGTGATTTTTTATCACCTTCAGGATGCCGGTGCGTACACCTGCATCTATCCAGCCATATGCATAACTGAGAAGTGCCAACCCATCTGCAGGATTGTTACGTTGAATTTCAATTGTCCCTTCAGTGTAATGCAGCTGTGCAATTCGGCAAAGTTCTTTTCCTGCCGGATAAAGGGGAAGTTCCGGTTCAGAATTTATGCAGACTGATTTTAATGCACTGCTTAGCATCCTTTCATATCTGGACGTCTTCTCTGACAGATGTTCTGAGAGGTTTTCCGGTATGTCCTGTGCGCAGCCTGATGGGGGGATGCCCGTTGAAAGACTGTCTAAAAGACCTGCTTTTACGCCAGTGTCCAGCCATCCGTTTCCATAGGCAAACGATGCAAGGGCGTTTACTTCATCATTGTTTCTCAGAAAAACAAATCCGTCTGAAGCATATGCCCGTGACATCTCAATAACATCTTTTGCAGCTCTGGAAAGCCAGGTATTATTCGGAACAAGAATCTCAGCAATTTCTGCCCTTTCAAAAAAGGTTTTGCCGTATTTCTCAATCATGGTAACCAGCAAATGTCCGGATATAATCCTCCTCTATCGGGTGAAGTGCGGCAGGTACAATGAGAACATGGAGAGGTGGGCCAAAATCTGCATTTACCAGGGTTTCTGCATTACCTGCTATAACTGTTGGATTCTCGCTACCCGCACGTGCAATGCCAATGAAGAGTTCAGGTAATGGTTTATTTTTTCTCTTTGCCATTTCAGATAACTGACTGATTGCCTCAGAAACCGACATATATCTTTCTGACTGAATGTCCAGATAAACAAGTGTATGAAGATTTAATGCAAGGTTTGCCGATATTGTTTCAAACGGTGCGAGAGGGAACCAGTTTTCTGCGGGAAAAGGGACCGAGCATGATTTTCCAAACCGGTAATTCTGTAATCCTGACAGGCCGCAGACGGCACTGATTATTGAAGAAGAATGAATGATCTCTGTTTTTATCCCGCGTTCAGCCGCCCGTATCCGAAGGTCTGCGTGGGTGGTAGATACCATCGGATCCCCACCGGTAAGAAATACAACCGGTCCTTCTTTAGCGTATTCAAGAATTTTATCCGGATGTTGTTCAACATCTTCGCGTCCCAGAACAGTCACTGTTTTTCCGTACTGGTCTTCCATCTCGCATATTTTAATGCCCATCAGGCGGGATGTGTATCCTTCGAGGAAAACATGATTTGCGTCCTGGATTTTTCTGAGGCCTTTAAGGGAGATATCTTCTCCGTCATACAGACCTAGTCCAACGAATGAGAGCATTTTAAATCACCTGTCTATTAGTATGGGGGACTCAGTTTCTATAATGATGATGATCTGATAAAGACTGGTGTGTTGGGTCAGGTCATTGTAATCACTTTCGGATGTGCTGTTTTGGGGTTAATCTGTGAGAGGATTAAATGATATTAATAACCTATGATGCGAAAACTGTATTCATCTTATTGCTGTATGATTGTACCGGTGGAAGTTCTGCTGTAAAATAGTCCGGATGAAGGGCATATCAATATAATTGAAAAGTCAGGTGTTTTGCGTGATTCGCTATATCTATGAGAAAATTCTGATCCGGGGATGTGTGGATATTCCCAGTCACATCTGTATAATGCTCTCAGAAGATGAAGTGCGACATGCACCTGAAAAAATAATTCAGGTTATCAAGTGGAGCAGGGAATGTGGTCTGAAATCCCTGATATTTCATATTGATACCGATTTCCCGGATCCTCTGATTGAGGAAATTACGAAACTCAGAGATCTCTTTGGTCCGGTCTGTGTTACTCTCTATTCACCCGAAGGAAAATCGGTACTGCATGATGGCCCCCAGCCTCCTGAGATTATTATTGCAGTGGGTATGAGCGGCAGGG
>CAVXFW010000011.1:0-266335 GCA_963761105.1 uncultured Methanomicrobiaceae archaeon
AAGATCCAGTTACGAAGGTATTCGAGGGTTCGAATCCCTTCCCTCGCATTTTCACGAATTGGTTTTTTTGGAATGACAAATATGATACATTTGCATTGTTAGCTATGTATACACATATTTTGGATATTTCACGCTAGTTTATCCGGTTATTTTTAAAATGTTTGAAATCGGTATGGTGTAAATTGCTATTCCTGCAGGAGCGCTGTATTTTCACCCTCCATCCCCAACCGGTACCATTCATGCTCTGGAAGAGAATAATATGACATCTGACCGGGTGAACTCCTCTCCCCGGCGGAATGGGAATCAACAACCCTTTTATTCTCCAGCCGACCCTAAAAATCGCTCAATATCCTCACGGAATGCGGCAAAATCATCCAGATGCGCCTGCAGAATAGAAAAGGCAATGGCATCGTCGATTCGACCATACCGGTGAACCACAATGTTTCGGAACCCCTTCATTTTCCTGAGATCCTCACACATATCAGATGATATCACACCATGCCCCGCCAGATTCTCCAGAACCTCCGCATCCCCTCCGGGAACGCCCAGGTGAAGGTCAGCATTCAGAATTGCACAGATATCAAAGACGTTTTCAATGGCATACTCCATTCGTTTGTATATGCCATCTTTGAGAAGACCCATCCCGGCAAAGGAATCTACAGAATCAGGGAGGTTCTCACGAACGAGCGCAACGCTCTCTGTCATCTCACTGAGTTTAACCCGGATGACCGTAGCCCGCACATCTGGTTTCATCCGATCGCCCGTACCCCAAGATAGTCATCCAGGCGGTGTTTGAAGTCGTCATACTCCCGGATCGTCTCGTGCGCAGTATCATAGAGAAACCGCTCATCCGGGCAGTAGAGCACCCGGCCCCGCAGAACCTCTTTTTGGACATAGAGCGGCAGGTTACCGAATATCTGGATGTCATACCGGTCGTCACATAACAGGGTCAGGGCCGCAAACCGGAACTGCTGTCCCTCATCAGGCGTCCCGGCGTAATAGATACAGAGGTCAATATCAGAGGTATCTGTCGCCCGTCCTTCTGCGACCGAGCCAAAGAGGATGATAAACCGTACGTTTTCAAATCCCGCAAGTGTCCTGAGCCGGTTGAGTGCATGCCGGATATCCTCCTCTGTTGGTTTCATTTCGGTCCTCCGTGGTCATAGGTGGCATCTCTACTGCATTAACGTTTGTGCAGGGGGATTATCTGGTCGAGGCTGGGCGGGTATTTGGGCGATGTGGCCGTCGATGATGGTGACCATGAAGATGGTGCCGTTGGAGCAGACGCCATCTTCTTCAAACCGGAGGAGGGGGACACTCTGCCCGCAGAAGACCAGGGCGTGAATATCATCCCGGCTCAGGTGGCAGGTCTTTTCTGCGACGGTGACTGAAAGAGGCCCTCCCCTCTCGCCTGGGCAAGCGTGCCGGGTGATGTCGTTCCGGCTGATGAGCTGATCGACGGAAAGGTGTCGGCGGGGCTTTTTTAGCTTGATGTTTTGGAAGAGTTCCTTTTCCTTCTCCGGGTCGGGCCACCGGAAGAAGAGTTTAATCTCAAGGATGTCACCCTGGAGGGTGAAGGGGCTGACGGTCTTTCGCCGCTGGATGAAGTAGTCCTCAACATCTTCCCGTGTGAGCTGCAGGGCATTACGGTAACCAGTGTCACGGAAAAGGGAATGAACACGCCAGACCTTGGTGCGGATGGTGGTGGGTTTGAGATTATTGAATTCGGGTTTGCGATGCAGGGTTTAAAAAATGGGGTTTTTGGTTCTGTCACTGCCTGAATTACCGTTTTTCCCCGCAGACTGTTTAACCGGATTAAAAGGCAGTAAAAAGATTTTCCGAAGCCTCAGACATAGTTCCTGTCGCAGTGAAAGTTACAAAGAAGAATGCCGCCAGAAGAACGAGAACAATGAGCGGGATTACAACCGCGATTACAAAGACTATGACTGCTTTTGCTGTACTAAGCTCCTGCAGCTCGCGTATTCCAAGAATGCCCAAAACCAGTGACCAGATAGAAAAGATAAAGCCGATAAAGGGTATCCATCCTAAAAGAAGCTCGGGAGTGCTCCCGTAGACAACCGCTTTAATCGTCTGCATGATTCCGTTGCGCCCGCCGAGAATATACACCCACAGGTGAAGCCATGCAGCAAAGATGAGTGTAAAGATAAAACTGCCTATAAGGGAAGCGAGAAATATACCGAAAATACTTTCTGCACCCGGTAATGCGCCGGCAAGCATGCTGTCCATTCCTATAGCTGCAATAATTGCAGAAAGGACTGAATTGATTAAGAGAAGCACGACAAAGTAGGTGAATATTTCTTGTTGTTCATCTCCTTTTGTCTGCTGAAATGTTTCAACAGGATTGAAAAGGAAACCTTTTACTTTTGCAATTGTGGTATCAATCATAATTTCAGATAATATACCTGAATAAGGTATAAAGTATGCTTTTTTTAATTATACGGAAATTGCCGGCAGGAGCGTGAATTTTTGAAAATAAAGAATTCTGGCTTTTAAATGTATAAACGATTAAAAAAAGAGTGGTAATCAGTTGATAACCCTGGTAACGGGTAATGATTATTTCTTATGATGGATCCAAACCATTTTCGGTGACGGGGTCTGCTGATCCTGTATCTATATTCCGGAGCCAGGCCACCAGTCAGGAAGACTCACGTGCACCATGTATTCACGTCTGTTCTCCATGGGATAAACACAATCCTGAAATATCCGCAAACAAACCTTTGAAGCCATAAAGGGATTTGTCTGAAAAAACAGGTGATACTTCTCTTCATGGCAATGGTCATTTCTGCTCTTCTCATTGCCGGATGTACCCAAAAACAGGACGCGGTCCCCTTTTTTATCGGGACAAATGCCGATGACGGGAAGTCGCTCTCCACCGATGCAAACATGAGCGTTTCGGAATACCAGTCCCTGATCCGGAACTATTTCGGGAAGGACGCGGATGTGGTTCTTGCACAGTATCCTGCCGGCTCTCCGGATGAGGTCCGGCTCTGTTTCGCCCTGATTATGACCCGCTATGATTTTGCCGACGCGGCAAAGTTTGCTGCCGGTTCGATGGCAGACCTGTCCCCGGATACATACCTGTACCGCTACTCCTATGTCCTGCCCGGCCCTGTCGGCCAGGCCAACGGGGTATTCCATGGCAGCGGAGACCTTCCTGCTCTTCGGGTCCGGGCCTGCGCTGAACGCAGATCCGTTGGTGAGTGACACCCTTATTGATGCCTGGACCCGGTTTGCAAAGGCCGGCAATCCGAACGGCGGCTCTATGTGATAACCTGGCCGCAATACACCAGCCAGACCGGCCGGTATCCCGATATCAATAGTAACCTCCCGGTGAAAACCGGGTATTAGCCATCTTTTTTTTTGCTGTCGTTTCTGTTCTTAAAAAAAGAGCCGAGTGATACTATTCGCCGGGGTTACCAGGCCGGGGATTTCCGGACGGGGCTTTAGATTAGGACGATATGCTTTGCATACCGTGATTCCCGTGGCTGATTGCTCTGCTGCTCGCTGGTACTCATACCTCTTCAAAAACGGACCCTGGATCTGAAGTCAACGACTGCGTATCAATGAGATGAAAAAAAAGGTCTTGAGAGAGTGTAATTATCCGGTCTCATTCATTCCCTGAAAATTTATGCGCCGGGAAACGATTGCCCCGGAGACTGTTCGGTATATGGAACGGAGAAGTGAAGCTGCTCAATTATCCACCCGTTTCCGGTATTGCGCAAAACCATCGTCGACCTTCCGATTATTTTCTGATGCGTTGTTCCGTCAGCAGAAAATACCATCGTGTTTCCTGAAGTTACCCAGGCGATACTGTCCTCACCATAGATTTTTGTATCCGTGAATTCAACCGAAATGATTGTCGCCTGACTCATATCACGCTCAATTTGCCGGTTAAAGTCCTCACGGTCCATAATAACTTCATCAGGTCCGCTGCCAAAACCGCTGATTTCGGGTGAGAATATGGATAATAACGCCTTTATATCCTTATTCTGGTAAGCAGCCCCGTAATTGTGCATTGTTTCCTGAATTTCTGCCTTTTGGGCTTCATTAAGTTTCATAATGAGATGTTGTGATGTGTTGCCTCATTACCTTTTTTATAATGGGTGTATCTCAACTGAGGGCCATCGGGCACGCCCGGCAGCAGGTGGCGGGGTGTAAGCCTGCATTCCCGTATGATGAAATTCATTGCTCCCGGGGGGGTATATCTGAGCATGTACACCTGTCCGGCCTCGTCCCTCGATCTGTTCACCGATTCCATACGGCTCATGGGTGATGCCACCATGTGTGCGGTGATGGAGTTTGACCGGAATCTTGACCCGAATGTACTTCAGGAGGCTGCTCAGGCGTGTCTTATGGCCCATCCTGTTCTTCACAGCCGGCTTATCCGGGGAAAAAATGGCCCGGCAGTCTGGGAGATGGCTGATGATGTCAGGGTCCCTCCTGTGCGGGTGGAGGAATGCGGCGGGAACTATCATTCCCATGTCACGGACCCTGTTGATCCCTACGGGCCGCTGCAGTTTCGCGTACGGCTGCTGCGAAGACCTTCGGGTGATGTGATCGTAATCAACCTCGCTCATGCCGCCGCTGATGGATTCGGTCTCCACACGCTCATGTCCCAGCTTTTGCAGGAATACCGGACGCCCGGCAGCATCTCTCCCGAAAACGGGGGGATCCCGGAACGTGACACGCTCTGGACCAGAGGGTTGGATCCGAAAAAAACGCATGCTCCTCCGGATATGAAAGTGATCAATCCGTTGTGGCCCGATCCGTTCGGGACGTCATCTCAGCCTTCAGCGTATCACCGGGAATGTGTCAGCTCTCCCGTTGTTGAGGCAGTTCGCCGCTCTGCAGGAACGCTCGGGGGCAGTGTCAATGATGTGGTAATGGCGGCGTACTTTCTCTCCATGAGTGACCTCACCGGTCATATGGGGCCGATTGACATTTTCTTCCCCGTCAATCTGCGCCAGCACAAAAACGACGGCTCACGGGTGATGAGCAACCAGGCTGCCAATGTCTGCTTTCCTCTCGACCGCCGTGGGGGAGAAGGGATGGGAGATGTGCTTCCCCGTGTCATCAGGGAGACGAAGCTTTTGAAGGAAAACGCCATCGGCATCAGTGAGCAGGTCCGGATGGACATGTCCTCTGACCCGGAAGGCAGGCAGATTCACCAGATGGTGGAAGAGATGGCGGCCCTTCAGAAGTCGGGTCTTGCGGATATCTTCATCTCGAATCCCGGACCGATCACTCTCCCGGATATGGAAGGGCTGACGGATGCCTATATCTGCTATCCCGGATGCTACATGCCGACCACCTGTTTTGTGACGAGCACCTTCCGGGGGCATATGACCGTCACCATGGGGTATCAGGATAGTGAAAGGGCGAGAGAGGGAACACGAAAGGCGATGGATCTTTTCATGCAGCATTTCCTGTCAGTGGTGGATTGATGGTGACGGTTTCAGACAGAACCGGGGAGATGCTCTGTGTGAACGATCTCTTTGCAGAGATTCATGCCTGTGTCAGGTGAATGTAACAGATTTTAGATCGGGTTAGGCAGGTATTTGGGGGTTTGGATCGCTTGGCTTGGATTTTTGGGAAAAATAACTTCTTTGGACTTTCCGCCACATTTCCCGGATATTCTATTCATTTTCATATCTGTTGGAAAAGATGGAGAGTAACTATGAGACTGTTTTCTTCAATGTCTAAATTTTTAGACATATGTCTAATAGATTGGACAATTGAATTTAGCGGGTTTGGGGAGATGAGTGCAGGTGATTTTTTGAGTTACAGTGACAGAAAGGGAAGGAATTCTCATCAAAACTTTTGAAGGGTAGTGAAATGAGGCACATTTTCAGTTCAGGTATGTCTTGAATTGTGGGTTAAAAATTGTAGTAATTCTGAAATCACGATAATCCAGACCTATTTCTTCTTTTAAAATTATGAGGCTCAGAAGTGGATGCTGGGTATATTTTCTCTTCTAAAATTTGGAAGAGTGGAGAGGTAAATGAGAATTTTTGATGACGCTGAGATAAGTTTTCACAAGATTGATGTACCTGTTCTCAGACATTATTTTTGGAACTCCCTAGTTTATTTGTGATAATATAAAAACTGGATTTCACCTTCGATTGATCTTTCAGTCGCTATTTTCTTAGATTATTTCTATATTGCCCTTAATTTGTTAATAATTGGGGTCATTTAAACCTATAGGAAGATTAATCGGGATGTTTGACATAGCAGAATTATGAAAAAAATTTTATTTTTTATCGGACTTGCATTGCTCATGTCAATTTGCATTGCTGGATGTACCACATCAGGGACATCTTTTTCAGGCACGCCTATTGAAAAATATATCCCACATCCTGATGTAAAGACGAGTTTGATCAATCAAGACTCTGATTGGTCTCTTTCTAAAGGCGTATATTATGAAGTGACATATCAGGTATACAATGTTGGCGATGGGGCTGCAAAGAATGTCTACTTGACGCTTAAACTTATTCGAACTGGTTCGAATATCGTCGATGATTCTAAACGTCTCTACGTTGGAACATTACAGCCAGGTGCATCAACAACTGTTTCTGCTGAGTTAGATGGGTATTATGACAAAGAATATAATATCCATTCCTCAGTGAGTTATGATTAAATATTAATTCATTTTAACTTTTAATTCCTTTTTTAGAATTCCACTTTGACTAAAAGCATAGAATATTCGAGCAAATTTGGGAATGTATCAAACATTGGCGGTAAAGGTTGACCATACACGAAAGGAGCATTTCATACAGCGGTATGATGAGAAGCTCGTCCACATCACACGAAAAATTGCCACCAATCCCGTTACTGGCATCCCTTATTCGGTAGTCGAATAGGGAGAACCGGTTGCCCAGTTACCCCTATTCGACTGACATAACTCAGCATACATCCCTTCTCCTGATAATCTGTGGTCTTGTTGAACCATGTTTTGACCTCATCAGCAATTTTACGTGCTCCCGTGGGCCTGAGCCGGAAGGAATAACTCTCAGTCCTGACGAAATCCTTCTTCTCCATCGCATCAGTTTCGATAAGATTCAAAATAGCCAGGTCAACAACAAACCTGAACAACTCCTGAAGGTCATAGGCCGGACTATCCTTCCCGCTCTGCATCTCATGAAGAAAACCAACATGGGAGTCAAGACCAACGATATTGATATTTTTCAGACATTCGGCCTCAAGGAGGGAATATCCAAAGTTGAACATGCAATTGATCTGATCACCGGCTCCGAGCGGTCTTGTTTTGTAACGGGAATTACGGGATTCAAATTCATATTTCTCAGGAATGATCATCCAAAGTCCATGCCAGTACACTTGGGCCACGGCTCCCTCAACTCCCATAATCTCCCTGATGGTCTTTGCTGATTTGAGTCCTTTTGACTCTTCAGAAATGTTGGTCTGAACCTCTGGATACTTCTGATGAAGATAATCAAGCACCATCTTCTGACGCTGAATCTTGGCTTCGGTGAAACCTCTCTGCCCGTTTTCCAAGGAATCCCAGGAAGCCGTTCATCAGCCCTTCACTGATTACCAGTCAGGAGAGATAATGGAAGGGACGCGATATTTCAAGCGGCTGGGAAAGACTATTCTCCAATATCTTGACCATCCCGAACACAAATTTGACGAGGATATTGGATTTCTGGAACGGAAGCAAATTATCGCGGATGGGGTTCTTCACATTGGGAAAGAAGCCAACAGTGTTGATGAACAGACCCTTGATGTCAAGAGGTCGCAGGTGTTTGTGAATGAGCAGGAGGTTCGAGAGGAGATTATGAATATGTCCTAGAAGGAGGGTGAGAGAAGGGGGATTAATAGGGGGACTTTGTGGAGGATGAAGAAGGCAGTGATAGAGTGGAAATTGATAAAATTATTCTGATAAATATCAAAAGAGATAGTTATGTTTTTCTAGCCTCTCTTGATTATTGCTTCTTGCATAGCATTAACGACATCCTGAATATAGGTTTTATTCGAGTTTACAAGTGCATCTGTCTCACCTGATGCACTTGTAAGTTTAACCGTATATTCACCCTTAGCCATTAATGCAATAATTATACCGACAAGTAAAATTAGCACCCCTAAAGGAGGAATTAAAAAAAAACCAAGTATACCACAGATACAAAGTATTATTGCAGAGTTATAATTGGGACTTTTTTGACCTAGAGAAATTGATGATATATTCCCCATAACATATGTTTTATTCCCAAAAATTGCCCTTGAATTTGTTATTCTAACTCCCCTACCATCAGAATAATAAGAAATTTCACCATTGTCAGATCTTGAACTTAAAGGCCTTTCTGCAGTTTTCTCCAAGTTTAAACCGCAATTATGGCAATATTTGGAATTAACTGGATTTTCTTGCCCACATTCAGCACAAAACATAATTTATGTTCAATTGTTTATGGATAAATAACTTATTATTTGCAACAAAATTTACAATTAATATTTAATAACAACATTTCTAAGTCATACAATGACATCTCTTGTTAATCAAGACAAGTTAGCTGTCAACAGGATGCAAAATCGTAAGATAACTATTAACTCGCATTTTTATATTGGGTAATCGTTATCTTGTAAAATCGCACCTATCAGATTTAGTCTCTAAATTTCGCAAGTTCGAATCATACCTTTCGAACACAAGCTCAGGGGTCGCCAGAGCAGGAGAAGATTTGATATGACAGAAAGAAGCAGTTCAGGAGAACGACACGTATCGATGGAAGGTAGTGAGTTCCCAAAATACACCCCCACAAAAGAGGACAAAGAACGTGTGGAGGCCATCATGTCAAGACTCTTCACGAAAGTTGAGCGTTACGAGTCACTGGAAGACGTTGTCACACGGCGCGGATAATGTCACACATTTTTTAGATAAAAAAAACATTATCCAATCAATTCTTCAATACCTTCATTTTTTTATTTTTTTACCAGAAAGAAAAGATTGGATATCATTTGAGCTTCAAAATCTGAAAAAACTCAAATAAAAGGGTTTATCGCTTTAAAAATAATAATTTCAGCTATTATAAAGGATCAAAATATGATTGGAAATAAAAACCTGGAAAAAATTATTCCAATTTACATCGAGAGATTCAAACAACGTTACGATGAACTTGAAGAGGAAACAGGTCGTGATGGCAAAAAGGGATCTGAAATTGGGGAATGGCTGAAAAGGGAAACACAAGCCGTTTTTTCAAAAGAAAATATTGATTCACCCGATAAAGAAAGAGCCATAAAAATCCTCTGTGAGTTATTTGCGACAGAAGATGGGGGGGATGATACCAATCGTGATTCTCCGGTAAATATCAAATTAGCTGAAAAAATATACAGTCAGAAATTTATTGATAATTTAAAGGATCTTCTCTTTGGCAATGAGGATATCTCAATACGATATCAGCGGTTCATGAAGGAAAATGATGTAACCAGGAGTATTGCCTCAGAATTCCTCACCTATTTTTATCCGGACAAATATGCCAACAGTAATCAATTCTCAGAAGAAGCACTTGCTATTTTAGGATTTGATTATGAAGAAGTTCCTGATAAGGGAAAACAGATTGGAGATAAATATGTTGAATTCTGCAAAAAAGCTGCACTGGTCCTGAAACAGCTTCGGAAAGATCCGGATTTCAGGGATGCAGATTTTGTTACGTTAGATTATTTCCTCTGTGATACTAGTTGGGTGAATATCTGGAAGGTTGCTCCGGGGAGGGAAGCTTATCTTTGGGATGATAATTACTGGCAGGAAAAAGGGCTTGTCAGCATTGGCTGGAATAATATCTATGATAAACTTGGAGATGACCTTTTTACCGCTGACAAAGAAACAATAAAAGAGGCTGGTAATGTTTCTGATAATGTAGCAGGCCAGAATTTCAATTTTTTATATGAATTTGAAATAGGCGATATTGTTGTCGCAAATCATGGAAAGACATCTATTCTTGGATATGGGATTATCACATCAGGTCCAAAATATCGCACTGATTATCATGAAGAACTCCTTCTTTGTCGCGACGTGTTATGGCAGGAAACCGATCTGAATATTTCGATTCCAAATGATTCCGGGTTAATTGGCCTATGCTACCAGACTATTGCCAGTTTATCATTTGATCAGTTTAGAGAATTTATCCTGGAAAGAATAACCGACAGAAAATACTGGATAATGAACCCGTCATACTGCAATCCAAAAACGAAAATTATTACCGGGTTATGTTTCTGGGACCGATGGAGAGAAGAAGATTATATTCATCTTGATTCATGGAAAGTGTTTGTGGAAAAATACGGTGCAGACGCTCTTACATTTTCAGATCCTGCTGAATTTAAAACGCATTACAATAACGCCTATAATGATAAATCACATTCAGGTTCTCTCTATAAATTCCTATTTTCACTAAAAAAAGGAGATGTTGTCCTCATTAATGAGGGGAAAACCAGGATTGTTGGCAAAGGTGTCCTGAGTTCCGAGACCTATTACGATGATGATCCGCAGAAATCCTATTATCACGATGTTGACTGGGAAGAAACGGATCTGAATATTCCCATACCGAAAGATATGAAGGGGAAATTTTCAAAACGGGTTACCGAACTAACGAAGGATGAGTATGAAAGAATTATGAAAGGAATGACACAGGAGGCAGAGAATATGGATACGGAAATGCTTGATCAGCTACTTGAAAGAAAAAAACAGGTGATTCTTTATGGCCCTCCGGGTACCGGAAAGACCTTCAAGGCTAAAAAATACATTGATGCTCATTCAAATAATCCCTCTGACTCTCCGATCCCTTTCGACCCGGAACAGGTATCCAATACCCGTTTTGTGACATTCCACCCGTCCTTTGCCTATGAAGATTTTATCGAGGGGCTGCGCCCGGAGGCAGATGATGAAGGGTGTATCCATTATCAGGTTGAAGATGGTGTTTTCAAGGAATTTGCCCGGCAGGCATTCAATGTCCTTCTTCATACAGCAGGAATTGAAAAAGAATGGGTAAAGGGTAAGGACATACCTGAATTAACCGAAGAAGAGTGTGACTCTGCTCTTGAAACCGTTTCAAAAGTCCCCTTCTACCTAATCATCGATGAGATTAACCGGGGTGACATCTCCCGGATCTTAGGTGAACTTATCACCCTTCTTGAGGCTGACAAGAGGCTGTGTGCTGAGAACAGACTGACAACAACGCTGCCGTATTCAAAAACCCGGTTTGGCATCCCGCCCAATCTCTATATTATCGGCACCATGAACACCGCTGATAAATCCATTGCTCTTGTGGATATTGCCCTGAGGAGACGGTTTGGATTTTTTGAAATGATGCCTGATTCAGACGTTCTCAGAGAACTGCTCGTTTGTGACGATGCTAAAGTCCAGGAGATCTTTGATATTGCCATTGCTGTTCATGAACAATTAAATAATGCAATTCTTGAACAGTATGACAGGGATCATCAAATTGGTCACAGTTATTTTGTAAAACTGAAAGATGAGAGAACACCTGACGATGCCTGTGGTTTACTGGAATTTATCTGGTATTATGAGATTCTGCCTCTTCTTCAGGAGTACTTTTACGATTCACCGAAAAAGCTCTCTGAAATCCTTGGCAAAGATTTTGTCACGCTTCGTTCTGATGACCGATCATTCATGTTTACAGAACCCTGCCACAATGGTGTGTTCCTTTCTGCTCTAAAAAGGCTGACAAAAATGGATATTTCATCCGGTCGGGATGAAGAGGAAACTGAAGAAGACGAAGATTACCGCTCTCCGGATGACTAAGGAGAATATGTCTTCCACCGCAACGCTCTATGAGTTTGAACGTTACCCCTATGAGCTTTCAGAGAGTGACAGCTTTGAAGACAAAACATTCAGACTTACTGAGAAGACACTGCAACACCTTGAGAATATAAACGAAAAAGAGCGGTTTTTTGAGATTACTCGAAAATACATCAAACCTCTGGGATTTGTTGGAGTGGTGAAAACAGGCAGTATTACTCTTGAAATATTTCCGAAACTGTATCGTGACGGTCATTCAAAAGAGCACAAAAAGACTGTTGCCGGAAATCTTCTGAAGATGCTTTCAGTGACCAATCGCCTCTCAATAAAAGAGTCGGATTTCGCAGCTCTTGACCTGGCAGAACTTGATCTTTTTGAGGTGTTCATCCGGATATTTGCACGGAAGCTGAGTGCTCTTATCCATTCAACAAAGGTCAGGGAATATAAGAAACAGGAACGGGAGCTTCGTTTCATCAGGGGGAGAATTGAGGTCAGGCACTATGCAAATCCTGCCCGTCTTCATATCATTCCCTGCCGGTATCATGAGCTTTCTGCTGATACGATGATTCATAAAACCCTGAAATATTCCTGTCATCTGATGGCCCGGAAATCGCAGAATTTTGAGACGATTCGTCTTCTTCGTTCGGTAGTAAACTCTCTTGACGAGGTTGAATCAGAGCCGGTAAGAGTCGTTGATATAGACCGTATCGTCTTCAATCGTCTCAACCGTATGTATGAACCGTTCATCAGATTCTGCCGGATATTTCTCTCTCATTCAACACTTACCCTGCAGGCATCCGAAGTGGAATCATTCTCACTCATGATACCGATGGATAAGCTCTTTGAGGAGTTTATCGCCGTTGTGCTGCAGAGCGATCCCCGATATTTCTTTCACTGCAGTCCTGAAATCGAACCACAGAAATATATTGGAAACCTTGCCACAAAGGAACACTCCGGTGGTGTTTTTCGGCTGATTCCTGATCTGGTAATCAGGCATAATACATCCGTTTTCGTGATCGATACAAAGTACAAGATTCTTGATGAAGAGGACCGTAAATTTGGCGTCTCGCAGGCGGATATGTATCAGATGTATGCGTATGTGACAAAACTCCGGGCTAAGGCAGGGGTGCTTCTTTATCCGGATATTGATGACAGGGAGTATGGAACGTTTTTCTTTGAATGCGTTGGTCCGGCCGGTGAGGAACGGAAGATTCCGTTGTATATTAAATCAGTAATTTTGTCATCGGACCTGAATACCCCGGAGGGGTGGGCAGTATTCAGAAAAAGTCTTTCAGCGTCTCTTCATGCAGCTTTCAATTGAGTTGGAAAATGGTGTCAAAAATGAATGAAATCGAGTCTTTGTAGAATCCTACCTATATTTGCCACTTCACTCAAATCTCTTTGATTTTGGCAAAATAGAATTTGGCAGTTCCAGGTATTTGGAAAATTATCTCTCAAAATATCTTCGATTTGGGCTTAGATTTCAGACGAAATTGGTATTTAGATAATAAAAGTTGCATTTAATCTCCAAATCTAACCACAATGTCAAATTTAATTTCGACTTTTTTTGAGTGTCAATGACATTAATTTCTCTTCTAAATAACTGTAAATATTATCTGCTACCGGGCATTTCATCTCATAATTAATATTCACAATCGGGAGAACAGCACCCTGCCCATTCTTAATCGTCAGTTCATGGTATGCGTAAGGAGTCACATCACCCATGTAATAGAAATCAGAACTTTCTGCATCTGACTTCTTCACAAACAGGCAAATTCTCATCCCTGTATCCGCATGTTCACGAATCTTTTGTACTTCCGTAGAATCAAGTCTTACCTTGTTTCTTGTCATCCAGTGGAAATGCCGATTATCTAAGAAATAATCCTCGTAATTTGTGCTCTCCGTTATGGTGTCGCTCTTGTTATATGTAACAAATATTGGGCAAGTATTGTATTTGATCCGATACCCATACATCGTTGCATGCTCATCCTTAGACCAATTCAGAAGTCTACACACATCTTTTCGGGAATATTTATGGTATAATGAAAACCCATCAAAATAGTGTTTTGGATCATATGATGCTGTAAAGGAATGGGTTGCAAACTCAATGGAATCTTGTAAATTCTCAATAAATGTTGGTGATTTTAATAAATCATAGAACTCTGGCGTTTTGGATAGTAATCTATCTTGTAGTATGATATACGGGGTTAAATCATATTTTCTCGTCTCTTGAATTACATGGAATTTCCCATTTAAGTAATCAATTGCAGATCCAATTGATTCTTCATTTGTAGCAATTCCATATGATTGAAGGTTTTCTATTAATTCATCAACAGTGACCTTATCCTGCAATATAAGGGATTTTAGGATAATGACTTCTTCCAACCGTTTTCCGTCGCAAACCTCTTTTGAAAAGAAACTCAAGCGTTTCATTTGAGCAACGGACAGTATCGGATTATTCTCTTGTTTTGTAACAAATGCATAGAGGGACCCGTCTTTCTCCACGTATGCAAAGGGATCTCTGCTACCGTGATTTACAAAATCCATCATCGTGGGAATACGCCCTAACTTGTAACGGAGAAGACGGTAATCATCTTTTAGTAATTTGTAGCTATTGACTGTGGCTGTGTCAATGGATTCATAAATTCTTTGTTTGGATATCTGATCAAAATTAACCGTTGAAGCTCCAGGAATCAAATTACTTCCACTTGAAATCAACTTTCTTAATGTATCCTTATTGTAAGAATTATCCCCATACAAAGCAGTCGGTACTAAGTAATTATTCGAATAATTCCCTATAAAATCAATTACCGTTAGATATTCCTTATTCTCAGCCTTTCTCAATCCTCGTCCTAGTTGCTGAACAAATATTATCGCGGATTGCGTTGGACGGAGCATGATTATCTGATTGAGTGATGGAATATCAATCCCTTCATTGAATATATCCACTGTCACAATGTAATCGAGATAATCATCTGGATCATCAGACTCAAGCCTGAGAATACTCTCTTCACGCTTTGACTCGCTACTGTCTCCATCTAAAGATAGTGTATGAAGCCCTCTGTTGTTCAGTTCTGCTGATAGTGTTTTTGCTTCATCACGTCTGCTACAGAAAATGAGTCCTTTCACTCTCCCTCTGTCACAACCATAAAACGTTGAGTGTTGAATTACCCTCTCAATTCGTTCATCACAGATTAGATCGTTGAAAGTAGCGCTATCATCTAAGGGTTCCCCATCAATTGTAATATCACTTATACCATAGTAGTGGAATGGAACAAGCATATTCTCTTCAAGAGCAGTATGGAGACGTATCTCATAGGCAATGTTGTAGTCAAAAGCTTTGAAAATATCAAATCCATCTGTTCTCTCAGGCGTTGCAGACATTCCAAGCAAAAAGTCCGGGGAAAAATGCGAGAGGATTTTTTGGTATGATGATGCCCCCGTTCTGTGAACTTCATCAATGACAATGTAATCGAAATAATTTGGTTCAAATCTTTCCAGTGTATCTGATTTTGAAAGAGTTTGCATTGTAGAAAAAAGATACTCGGCATCAAAATCTTTGACGTTTCCTGTTAAGAGACCCATCTTCTTGCTATCACCAAAGACTTTCTGGAATGTTTTCATTGCCGTTCTGGCAATGTTTTCCCTGTGAACAACGAACAAGAAGCGTTTTGGTTCAACCTTTTTCACGTCAAATGCTGAAAGGTATGTTTTACCGGTTCCTGTTGCTGAGATGAGTAGGGCTTTATTTCGCCCTTCAGAACGGAGTGTCTCCAATGCTTGTAACGCAGAAATTTGCATTTGATTTGGAGATATCCGGCATATATGTGAATTTTCAATTTTTGCTCTCGCTTGGTCGGTAATAAAAGATTGTTCACGGTATATTTTTTCATATTCTGAGATCCAAGCCGAATCTACAATTGTTGCTGATTCAAAGAGGCGGTTGAATTCTTTTAAGGTATCTAAAATAAGAGAACCTTGATTGGATGTAGATACTTTGAGATTCCATTCCTGATTCTGACAGAGAGCATTCGCTGTAAGATTGCTACTTCCAATTATGAGTGAATATGCGTCAGTATTGTGAAAAATGTAGCCTTTCGCATGAAAATTACCTTCACAGATAATCCGAACGTCAAGATTCTTCAATGACGTTAGGCGTTCTAATGCTCGCGGTTCCGTAAAGTTTTGATATTGAGAAACAATGATTTTTCCTCGTATGCCCTTTGTTTCTAATTCTTTGAGATTGTCTATAAGAGTGGCAACGCCGCTATTCGTGACAAATGCAACGGAGAAAAAGAATTCATCACATCTTTTTAGTTCGGAAAGGATAGTTGCAAGAACCTTAGTTTCGTGCTCTTTGCTGTTGATAATAAGTTTGGGTTGATAATTTTCAATTGATGGAAAAGATCTATCGATATGACCGGTATAGATACTATTTTGGATTTCTTTGATTATGCTATTCATGATTCACCTCTTCCTTCAATTGTCCCAACCACTCAGAATAGAATCTCTCTAGAAACTCAGATATTTCACTCCAGTAACCACAGGGAAGTGTCATAGTAAATTCCTGAATGAGTGAATAAAACACGTTTTCATGGATAACAAAGTGTGTTCTGTAATTGTTTAATATCCTTTTTTAAAGAAATGGGTATTATTCTGGATTTATTTCTCAAATATTGGACTTTTACCTATATTCATTCATATTTGAATCTTGATTCTGATTATAGAATGAAAAGTGGTGGATTCGGGATGACGATTGCATAAATCACATATCAAACAAGCCTGCAGCCCGGAAATATGCATCCACACAGAGGGGCGGAGGGTGTCAAAGCCGTCCGTTCCTTAATCCGGCAAGGACGCATCAATAGAGCCATGCCAATTTAGGCATGGAAACAGCCCTCTTTCAACCGCCACACCCAAAAATCGCGCATTTCATTCTCATCTCAGTTCGAAAACCACAAAAAAATTGTGATTCAGTCTCTGTCTTATAGTAACTCTCTAAAAATTCAGGAGGCCCTTTTCCCGTAAATAGTTGCCCGGGCCTGTGAGTGAGTACATTGTCGTCAGGATCTGTTCCAGTGGCACGAGGATGGACGTTTCAGATTCAAATGCATCTGCAAGCATTCGCAGACCGTCCTGAATCCGTTCGAAATGAACTGGCTCAAGTTTTACGGTAGAATCTCCTGAACGGACGCGTTTGAAACGATCCATGATCCCGTTGTATGCGGTATTTAAGATGCAATCCGCCATGAGATAATCCTCAGTGAATGAGTACCTAAATGTCCGGCTGGTGATCCCATATGCAGCAGAAAAATAGTATATCTTCTTCTCAACACTCTCTTCTTTTCTCATGGCCACCTCTATGCGCCGCAGTTCTGTGACCAGCTCTTTTCTGAAGAAATCATCTTTTGACATGCAGTTAACCATCCTCTATTGGTATATTCGATCGAAATTTGTTTCAGACTCACTTGCCGTTACACAAGGTGGGACAGAAAGCCATGAATCAGCCCCATTGGCTTCACAACAGTATCCCTGAGAAAATTCCGGACTGGAAATGCCCTGATCCTGCCCGTTTGAAAAACGTGCCCATACATCCTCTGTCGATGATTCAGGGATTACCGGGACATTTCGTGCAGCATGCTGATGGACATAGGTACGTATTTCCTGGATTTTTTCTTCACCAAGCATACGTTCAATCAATGAATTGTTCATACTGTCAATTGACTGAACTATTGGGGAGTCTGGATTTATTGAGTATTGTGATATCCTGGTGCTGCTGGCATTCAGGATGCCCCATTCAACAAACTTCCTGACAACCTTGCCTGTCGTAACACGACTGACCCCTGCCTCCTCGGATAATTCAGTAACATTAAACTCAATGCCCTCAAGAGGCAACAGGAATTCAAGGAGTCGCATTTCACAGGTATTACCAAACACCCCTTCAAAAGGTCGGGCCACTTTTCACATCTCCAAAGGTTCAATAAATTAGTTTATTTGATATCCACATGACCGGTCCATACGTCGGAAAACCGACATGAGGTGAATAGTATTGTTATCATATGTGATAAAAATATTTTGCACTGCATCATTACCTAATGAAATCCTTTCATTATTGGCTACATAGTGTCAACGCTGGTATTTTCTCTATTGTGTCTCGTTCCCGAGGTCTCCCTCTTCATTAAAGATGAACATGAACTCCCTGCCGCGTTTTTCCTTTCTGATGTAGCCTTTTTCGGCGAGGCCGAGGAGGTCGGTTCTGGCCGTCTGGTAGACGACGCCGTGTGTCTCCGAAATCTCTCTGATGGTGAAATACTCATCGCTGTGTTCCATCATCTGTCTGAGAATGTCTGCCTGTCTTTGACTGATGTGCTGAACCGTTTTTAGTATTGCTGTTGTCGCGTTCTGCTCGCTCTGTTTTCTCTCGATATAGGCGAGCAGGTCTTTCCGGGCTTCCCCGATGCACCTGATCTGATGCCGGATAAAGTAGGTGAGGTCCATATCGTCGTATCCGGTGTGGAGGTAGGCGAAGGCATAGTCTTTTTTTGACCGCAGGATGATCCGGGAGATGGGCATGTACTCGAAGAGCCAGTGGCCCTGTGAGAGGACGTTCCGGTAGAATCAGGATCTATAAAATACTAATTT
This sequence comes from uncultured Methanomicrobiaceae archaeon, assembly GCA_963761105.1. GTDB lineage: Archaea > Halobacteriota > Methanomicrobia > Methanomicrobiales > Methanomicrobiaceae > Methanogenium. The sequence goes on from CAVXFW010000011.1 coordinate 18,425, forward strand.
TTCACAAATTAGTAATTCATTAGTAGTTCGTTTGTCAGTCAGTCGTTCAGTGCGGGATATCCCCGCCTACACCTCTTTCGCCGCTTTTGCATAGAGGATGCTGTTCGACGGCACTTTGCATTTCCCCGGTTCGGGAGAGATGTCGGAGACGACAATCAGTCCCTGTAACGGCACAATTCCCCAGAAAACAAATGCACCCGATAATACGCAGCCGCCCATGCCAACCATATAGAGCGGTTCGGTTACTGGTTCGCGGTTTTTATCATAGAAACGGGTGTGGATTCCATGGCCGTTACGCCAGAGACTAAACAGCTGCCGAAGGGTAAGTGGTGGGCTGGACCGGGTGTATGCATTCCAATGTCATGCGGTAATGAAATCGCCACTACGAGAGGTGTTGGCGCATGATTTCGGCAAAATCTTCTATAAAAACAAGGTCCCGCTGCAGAATCGCATAAATCTGTTTTAAATCCAAATCCCAGTATATATGGACCAGAACATTGCGAAATCCAGCCAAAGCCGATAATTCTTTTGCGAGCGGGTTGGGGAGAATCCCGTCTTTGCCAAGGATCTCAAATGTTTCCCGGTACGTTGCAGGTTTTAAAAAGCCTCTCCTCTGCAATAATATCGGTTGCCACATCAATCGCCGACTAAAATCGCGGCCATCATTGCATGAAAGACCATATTTCGGGTATCACGACTGGAAAAAAAGTCTTCCCGTGGGATAGATTGATACCGCTTCCAGTCATCCGCTGCATCCTGCAGCTCCTGCATATGATGAAGAACTCTCATTCTCTCACCGGCGCGAGAAGCATTTTGTCCATCCTGTCAAAGAGGGGTTTTTGATCAAGGTACCTTGACATCACACCAGCTTCAAATTCAATCCGGATGTTCTCGTCACGGACAAAAACCGCCATGCCTGTTTTCATCACTTCATACTGAAACTGAACAGGTGCACCATTGAGAATCCGGCAATCGACCTCGAACCTCGGTGTAATAGACTGCTCAAGGCCGGATGCGATGTCCATCGCGTACCGGAAGGATTCATAGGGTTCTCCCTCTCCGGAGACAAGCAATCCGATATCAATATCATGAAAGTCATTGTGAACGGGGAACGAACCGTAGAGATACCCGAGCATCAAATCATCTGCGCCGGAGAGATATGTCTTGATCTGACTGATGATCCGTTCTTTATCCGAATCACTCAGATCTCGTTTCCTTTCCTCTATCCGGGAATCTCCAAAGGACATAGTGGTTTTTCACCTGGTAATGAGAGATTAGGTGGAATACATATAAAACCAGCGCCTTTTTTTTTAATTATCTTCATCACCGATGCCGGGCAAAACATCCGGATCTCAAATCCTGGCCTCCTCTTCTCCCTCCCCCTCGGTAAGGTATATACCTGCCACCCGACTTCGGTGAAGGTGCCCCCCTCTGTTTCATCCGCCGGGTTTTTTGTCTATTTTGTCTCGTTCCCAAGGTCGCATTCTTCATTGAAGATGAAGATAAACTCCCTGCCACGTTTTTCTTTTTTGATGTAGCCTTTCCCGGCGAGGTCGAGGAGGTCGGTCCTGGCCGTCTGGCAGACAACGCCGTGTGTCTCCGAAATCTCTCTGATGGTGAAATACTCATCGCTTTTTTCCATCATCTCTCTGAGAATGTCTGCCTGTCTTTGACTGATGTTCTGAACCGTTTTTAGTATTGCTTTTGTCGCGTTCTGCTCGCTCTGTTTTCTCTCGATATAAGTGAGCAGGTCTTTCCGGGCTTCCCCGATGCACCCTAGATTCCCGCAAATTCATAACGAGCCAGATCCAAAATGGCTAAATTTCGACCAAAATTAAAAATGGGGCGAAATTAATTGATTGAAATAATTGTGCTCGTTAGGTGTCAAGTACGACGCATGACGAGTTTGTCTATTTTCAGAATGCTGAAAATATGTCAACTAAATTGCAATCAAACTAATATGGTGGCTCTTTTTTCTCCTCATAGTTATGTGTCACCGGGAATGCAGGATGTATATGGATGTATATGGTGTTGCATTATCCGGTGCGGGACAAAAAGATGACGCAGTTATTGCATTTGAAAAATCACTTGAATACAACAGGGATTATGAACCTGCTAAAGAGCACCTGAAAAACCTGAATACGAATTAATTTTTTTCCTTTCAATCTAAAATTTAATATCCATGCTTTTTTTGTGAATTCAACCCTTTTTTTTGCATCCGGAGTAGATCTATAAAATAGATTTATCTGTCATCTTTTTTTAGAGATGATTCACAATAAAGTCCCTGATCTTTTTATGATTTTCCAGAATATCAATTATATATTTTGTTACTCTTATTATTTGAGGATCAAATAATCGTGTTACAATCAGCCCTATAATAAATATCAGCACACCCATAATTGCTGCTAAAATTACCCCTATCTCACCAAAAAACGAAACATAAACAAAAGTTACTACCATTGCCAGAATTGACATAAGAGAGGACCTGATGATAAAATAAAGTCTCTGTAACCAAGTAGAATGCAACAATGCCTTTATAATTGCTTTTTTTTCGATAATCTGTCCGGATACATCAGAAACATTTTCTATCTCCTTAAATATGCTTTCTGTATAATTAAGATCTGAAATTTGTAATATTTTTTTTGCATATCTGGCTTTGGACAAATCCTCAGATTTCGCGGTTTCAAGCTCCTCCAGAATTCTCTGGGATATTTCCTCGATATCGGCATTAATCCGGGTTGTTTTGTTTTTGTCCTTGATTTTGTCTGTCATATCGGTTTTATCTTCCCCTGTGCAGGTTTATTTATTGCAATAATATTTTCATAATGATTGTGAGTATATATTTGTATCCCCAGTCTTTCTCTATTTTTTTTACCTTAGGGCCACGTTTTGTCTCTGAACAAAAATGCCACTGGATAGCTGCCCATACATTTTTTAGCGGAAATGAGACCAACGCATACAGATATCTGATAACCGGATTGTGTGTAGGTGTCTTAGCCCGAAAATAATTTCGGATGCGATATGAAGATTCGATTCCAAATCTGTGTTTATAGGTTTTCAGAATCTGTTTTGGACTCTTATTTATCCCGTGTATGATATATCCCTGTGCCGGACGACCTTTTTTCTTTCTTCTTCCCATCTGGTTAATGAATGGCAGCGATGGCAACAGTCATTCCCCATTACATCTCCACATACACCCGCTTCACTCTCATTTTCAATTTCAAAACAGCCGGGCATATATGAAACATTTTCATTGTCTTAACCGGAAGATTTTAATGAATTTACATCATACGAGGGAGAAATTACCGGGATTGTATGAAAAAATCAGCAGGCCTGAGGTTTTTAAATAACCACCTCTCCAATCGTATGTTCGGTTCTCCCAAACGCCCGACCTATGCGTATATTACCATTACGTCACTGTGCAATTCCCAATGCAGGTATTGTGATATGTGGAAAAATAAACCAGATGCCGAGCTGAATACTGACGAATGGAAACGAATTATCGATGAATTAGTACAGCTTGGTGTTGTGACACTGACATTTAGCGGCGGAGAGCCTTTTCTTCGTAAAGATTTGTTCGAACTTGCGTTGTATGCAAAATCGCAGGGACTAATCACGATGGTTGTTACAAACCTGAGTTTATTCAAAGAACGTGATATTGAAAAAATAGCTGATAGTTTCGATTTTTTCGGTATTTCTATAGATAGTACACAACCCGGGATTTATAAAGAAATCAGGGGTGTGGACTGGTTAGAACGAATTAAAGAAAATGTTCCCAAATTGATGACCGGCCTTGCTCTGTTAAAGGCTGAGGTGAACATTTGTGGAATGGTTACCATAACGAGTAAAAATTCAGATGAAATGCATGACGTACTCCATATGATTTTTGATGATCTCGGAATGGATTCCGTATCGTTTAATTTACTCGACCCAAGTGGAGGTGCAAATGCCAAAGAGCTGACACCGACCACAGAACAAATAAATGATAGTAAACAGGTCATTTCTGATCATAAATCATCATATCCAATCAGTAATTCCACGCGATTCCTCAACCAGATAGGAAATTATGATTACCGGTGTAATCCCTGGAAATGTGTGCAGATAAATTCAATGGGTCTTTTAGTATCCCCATGCCTCCTCTCTTCAGCGAGACCTGACATTTTCCCGGATGTAAGAAAAACAGATCTGCGCAAACATAAATTATCTGACGTATGGAGAGAAAACCAGGCGATTTATTCTAAATATGCCAATTGTAAACTGTGTAACCTTGGATGTGTTGTAGAATCCGCATGGTCGACGTACGATTTGAACTTTGTATTAAATGACAGTTTTCGTGGTACGATTTTACCATCATTGAAAAGAATAGGCGAGCGAAATGCCGGAAGGGCAAAATCCGATATCCCTTTGGAGATCTCGTTGAAAAAATGATATCATTGGAGATAAAACCAATCTTCTCTATTTTTCCTCACAATAACCAAAAAATCTCATAAATCCCCCAAAATTACCCCCGAATTACCGAAAAAACCGACTAATCTGGATAATATTACCCCTCCCGACTTACCTTTTTTTTGCCTCCGTTCGTTTATTGAGCCCGATTTGGCCTACTTTTGCTGCCGCTTCCTGTCTCTGTCTTTTTGAAGGATAACTTCACGATTCCGGGCTCTATAAGCCTTTTTTCGGAGCAGATATGCTGCATGGTTTCGCTCCCGCCATGCCTTCAACCCCGGAATACCGGCTTTCCGGGCTTTTACTATTTTAATCGCAGTGCTGATAGTTACGGTCACTGTCGTCATTTTCTCTTCCACCCCGGGCTTGATGAGGTCCCGGTATTTTCCCATAACTCAATCGTGGTCCATGAGCCGGGTTGTTTTTCTCTCCTGCCCCTTTTGGATGTAAAGAGGGTAAGAAGGGAAAATTAAAAAAGAAGCTAAGGAAATGTAGCCCCGGAGAATGTATTTTTCATTTTCCGGCGTTACCTTGCCATAATACGGATCAAGAGTGACGTCAATTGCAAAATCGTATGCTTTCCCTTCAGAAAGCAGATCAAGAGGATGCAGTAATAGGTCTGCTGCTTTATTTTCAGGTTCCTGCATTGAAAGTTTTGAGAGATGGTGTCGCATTGAAGTCTCAGACAGCACGCTTTCCATTGGTTGTATCGGGTGAACTGACAGTCGCTCAGAAGACACTATTATGGAGTGGAGAACCCTTCTCCCGATCTTTGTGTTTCGTACCGGTAATTCAGGATGAGTGTTCAGGCATTGATACACGCTGTTAAAACAATCTGTTGCTTCGGGTTCCTCACAATTGACTGGAGTATTTCGCTCTAATTGAAAGACCATAAGGGGAAGTATTCTGGTGTATTAAAGGTACCGATTCACATCTGGGTGGGGGTTAAATGGGGCACTAAAAATAGCGGTGAATTAGTGAGCTTCTGGTACCTGAATCGTATGAAGAAAACTACCGATCAGTTGGATAGCATGGGGTTCAAAGATCTCTTCGAAGGGAAGACATATTCTGAGCTGCAGGGTGGATTTTCGATCTATTCAGGTTTTGTACAATTCACTGATTCATAGCTGACTGTTGCCGACAGTGCCTCGGGGACCAAACATATATATACATTCAGGAGTATGTCAGCATAGTTAAATATACTCCTTTCCGGTCTTCCGGAGGAAGGCTTTGGCGTCTGTACGTATGATGGGGGATTCATCGCCGGCCTCATGGAATCGTTCACCGGTGAACCATTTGATGTGTTAAGGAGATCGACTGCTGGTGCACGGGCGACCGGACCTGCAGGTTTACAGTAAATCGGAGATCACGGTAAATCAATCTTATGTCAGGCAGAAAAACGAAGGGTTTGTCTCCCGGTCCCAATGACGACCTGAAAAGGGTGGTTGAGGCTGTTGAGGAGACCCTCCGGAATGGCAACATGCCTGAAGGCCTGATTCTATCCGCTGATGAAGAGACCCGGGAAAAGATCAATAAGATCCTTGCAGAAATCGTTGCCGCACAGAAGTTTGCGCTTGCCATCGCAGAGGGCAATCTCTCAAAGGACCTTATCATAACAGGCCATCTGCCCGGGAGCCTGAAAACCCTGCAATCCAACCTCAGGCACCTGACCTGGCAGGCCGGGGAGATCGCGGGCGGCGACCTCTCGCAGAGGGTCCAGTTCATGGATGAATTTTCGGACTCGTTTAATTTCATGATCGAGCGTCTGTCCGAGGACAAGATCAACCGTATACAAAAGGAAGATGAACTCAGGAGAGTAAATGCCGGCCTTACGGATGAGGTTGCCGGACACAGAGAAACAAAGGAGGCGCTGCGCGAATCCCGCCAGATCCTTGAGGCGGTTCTAAACAACATTACGGTAAGGGTCTTCTATAAAGACAAAAATTCCGTGTACATTGGCTGTAATATCCCGTTTGCCCGTGATGCAGGATTTGAAAAACCTGAAGATCTCATCGGTAAGGACGACCATGCCATGGCCTGGAGGGAAGAGGCCGAGCTGTATCGTGGAGAGGACCGCGCCGTAATCGAGAGCGGAAAGCCAAAACACCTGTTCGAGGAATCGGAGACGACCTCGTCGGGGGAAAATATCCATCTCCTGAGGAGCATAGTCCCGCTGAAGGACGCCGAAGGGGAGGTCATCGGTGTGCTTGGAACGTACCTCGACATCACCGAACTCAGGGCGGTCAATGAAAAACTGGAATCCGAAAAAAAACAGCTGATCACTTTCTTCAACAGTATCGACGAGATCATCTATGTCAGCGATCCCAACACACATGAAGTCCTGTGCGTGAATGACACATTCAAACGTACATTCGGAAAGAATTCTGTCGGAGGCATCTGTTATGAGGAGATTCCAGGGATTTGATCAACCCTGCGATTTCTGTTCGAACGAGTTCATCCTGAAAAACAAGGGCAAGGCGTACAGGTGGGAATACCACAACCCGATCGTCGACCGGGATTATATGGTGGTCGACCGGATCATCACATGGCCGGACGGGCGGGAGGTGAAATTCGAAATCGCCACGGACATTACCGAACGCAAGAAGGCCAAAGCGGAGACCGTCAGGGCACAGCAGGAGGTCATGGAACAGAACCGGTTCCTGCAACTCTTGATCGACACCATCCCTGACCCAATTTTCTACCAGGACAGGAACGGGACATACAAAGGCTCCAATACCGCGTTCGAAGGGTACATCGGGCTTCCAAAGGACCAGCTGGTCGGCAAGTCAGTTTATGACATCGCGCCAAAGGATCTCGCAGATATCTATTACACAGCGGATAAAGAACTCCTCGATAACCCCGGCACCCGGAGATATGAGTCGCGTGTGAAATATGCCGACGGCTCAATCCACGACGTAATCTTCAACAAGGCGACATTCACTAATCCTAATGGTGATGTCGACGGTCTTGTCGGAGTGATCCTCGATATCACGGAACGGAAAAAGGCGGAAGAGGAAGAGCGGCTGATGCGGGAGCGGTTCGAGACACTGGTGAAGGTTTCCTCGATGCGGGACGCCAGTGAAACGGAGTTGTCCCAATATGTCATGGAGGGCTGCATGCCGGATAACCGGCAGTACGCTCGCATTCATCGGTATGATGACTCCTGACGAATCGGTCATGGATACCATTGCATGGTCGGAGTCAGCCATGCAGGAATGCAGGGTTGCTGCGCCACCGATCCATTTCCCGATAGAGAAAGCCGGCATATGGGCGGACGCGGTACGGACACGCAGGCCGAAGATTGTCAACGACTATTCTTTACCCGATAAATACAAAAAAGGGCTTCCGGAAGGGCATATCGCGATAACACGGCTCCTCTCGCTCCCGATCGTTATAAACCGGAAAGTCGTTATGGTCGCAGCAGTCGCAAACAAGCAGCAGGATTACGACAACGGAGATGTCATCCGGCTTACACTTCTGATGGAGGGCGTGTGGAGTAACCTCCAGAAACGCAGAGCTGAAGAGGCGCTCATCGAGAGCGAGTACCGATTCAGGGCGCTCTTCGATTCGATGAGCAGCGGTGTCGCTGTGTACCGGACCGTGGATAACGGAGATGATTTTGAATTCGTTGATTTCAACCATGGTGCGGAAATAATTGAAAATGTAAACAAAGAGGAAGTGATCGGGAAGCGTGTCAGCGAGGCATTCCCCGGTGTAGTTGAATTCGGGCTGATGGAAGTTTTCAAGAGAGTATGGCGCACCGGTGAACCCGAACACTATCCCGTATCCCTGTACAGGAATCAACATATCAGCAGCTGGCGTGAGACCTATGTGTACCGGCTTCCGTCAATGGAGATCGTTGCAGTATATGACGACGTCACCAAAAGCAAGGAGGCGGAAGACGCGCTCATCGAGAGCGAGTACCGATTCAGGGCGCTCTTCGATTCGATGAGCAGCGGTGTCACGGTGTACCGGGCCGTGGATAACGGAGATGATTTTGAATACGTTGATTTCAACCATGGTGCGGAAATAATTGAAAATGTAAACAAACAGGAAGTGATCGGGAAGCGTGTCAGCGAGGTATTCCCCGGTGCAGGAGAACTCGGGCTGATGGAAGTTTTCAATAGAGTATGGCGCACCGGTGAACCCGAACACTATCCCCTATCCATGTACAGGAATCAACGGATCAGCAGCTGGCATGAGGTCTATGTGTACCGGCTCCCGTCAATGGAGATCGTTGCAGTATATGACGACGTCACCAAAAGCAAGGAGACGGAAGAAGCGCTCAGGCAGAACGAGAACCTGTTCCGGACACTCTTCGAACAATCCCCCATTTCTCTATGGGAAGAAGACTTTTCCAACGTTAAAAACTGGATTGAGGAGAAAAAACGGGAAGGCATCAGCGATTTAGGCATATACCTGAGAGATCATCCGGAAGATTTCCGTGGATGTGCATCGATGGTGAAAGTGATTCATATAAATCATGCAACGATGGTGCTATTCGGTGCTGCGTCTTCCAGGGAATTCTCTGAAGGGATGTCCGTGATATTCTCCGCCGGGTCACTCGATTCATTATGTGAAGAGATCGTCGCACTTTCCCGGGGGGATAAGGTATTTGAAAAAGAAATTTCCCTTTATACCCTGCAGGGAGAGAAGAAAACTGTTATCATGAAAGTGATGGTCATGCCTGGCTACGAACAGACATTATCCAGGATCTTTGTCTCGGTGATTGATATCACACAACGCAAAAATATGGAGGAAGCACTCAGGGAGGCAAATAACAAACTCAACATGCTCTCTTCCATTACGAGGCACGATATCCTTAATATGATCATGATAATCAGGGGTTATCTCGAACTCTCGAAAAATATGGTGGATGATCCGAAACTCCGGGAATACATGAAGATTGAGAACAAAGCGATCGATACGATACAGCGGCAGATCGAATTCACGCGGTATTATCAGGATGTCGGGGTGGAAGAACCGAAATGGCAGGATGCAGGAGAAATCGTCGATAAGGTTGCGGAACAACTGGACCTGAGGGGAATTACCCTGGATAATTCTCTGAAGGGAGTTGAGATCTTTGCCGATCCCCTCATCGAAAAGGTCTTTTACAATCTGATCGATAACTCGATCAGGCACGGGGAGCACGTGACCTCCATCGATTTCTCGTATTCGGAAAAAGATGACGAGACAGTCATCTCGTACCGCGACAACGGTGTCGGCATCAGTGAAGAGGATAAGAATAACCTTTTCCTGAGAGGATTCGGCAAGCATACCGGACTCGGGCTCTTCCTCTCAAGGGAAATTCTATCCATCACAGGTATCACGATACAGGAAACCGGTGAACCCGGGAAGGGTGTGAACTTCGAGATCGTGATGCCAAAGGGTGGCTATCGCAATACTGCCTGAAAATTACTGTCTTAACAGGTTGCATGCCGATTCAGTTGAATAGGGCAGGGCCGGATCATTCATTTCAGGGTTTTCCCGCCTACACCTCCTTTGCCGCTTTTGCATAGAGGATACTATTCGGTGGCACCCTGCATTTCCCGGGTTCGGGAGAGATGTCGGAGATGACAATCAGTCCCTGTGATGGCACAATTCCCCAGAAAACAAAGGCACCCGATAGTACGCTGCCGTCCATGCCGACCATATAGAGCGGTTCGGTTACTGGTTCGCGGTTTTCATCATAGAAATTGGTGTGGATTCCATGACCGTTATGCCAGAGACCAAACAATTATCGAAGGGTAAGCGGTGGGCTGGACCGGGTGTATGCACTCCCAATCATGGCCGTTGACAGTTGTTCATCTAAAATCCGGTCTTCAGAGTTTCCGGTAAACACGTCCCAGTGATCGAGGATACAGGAACATTCCCTGATTTTTATGGTCGGGTCAGATGACCTCCCATGAATAATCACCCGATATTTTGATGGTTTCGGTTCATTTTTTTCGGAATGGGAAATTGCACTCATTACCCCCTCATAGTGTGCAGGACTATGTATACATTACTATGGGCGATATTTTTGCCATTTATAAATTACTATTGGTAATTTCATTTCTTCTTTTTCTGAACCTGTCTTCATCATTATCCCTGAAAAGAGCCCTTTGCCATTTTGTTTCATGGGGAATCGCAGAATGCCTGTATGATTTTTGTACAGTGTTAACCGCCCCTCAATTAATCCACGAAAAAAGGAACGAAAATCTGTTTCCACTTTTGGATCACCAAAAAAACGTTTCAGCCCTTTTCGGACAGAAGGTACATACATTACTCTTCTTCGCCCGATTGCAGAAACCGTTCAGTCTCCTGTCGAAATATGGTAAAGTCCCCTCTATTCTTCTGCAGTATCGAGAATGCAAGTGCGTCATCGATTCTTCCATAGCGGTGGACGACGATATTCCGAAATCCCTTCATATGTTTAATTTCTGCCGCATTTCGGATGGAAAAATGCCATGCTGCACAAGATTGTCAGGAATCTCCTCATCACCACCGGGAATGCCCGGATGGAAGTCACTGTTTTAGAATCGCACATCTATCGAATCCATTCTCAATTGCATACTCCATCCGTTTGTAGATGCCGTCTTTCAAAAGGCCCATCCCGGCAAACGAATCCGCAGAATCTGGCAGGTTTCCGCACCGGATCAATGCTCTCCGCTATTTCCGTGAGTTTTATCCGGATGACACTGCTCCTGACGAGCGGTGTCATATGATTGCCTTTATCCCGAGATCATCATCCAGACGGTGTTTGAATGCATCAAACTCCCGAATCGTTTCAATCGCCGTATCATAGAGGAACCGCTCATCCGGGCAGTAGAGCACACGCCCGTGCAGGACCTCTTTCCTGACATAGAGAGGAAGGTTCCCAAAGATCTGGATGTCATACCGGTCATCGCAGAGTTCAGACAAGGCAGTAAAACGAAACATCTGACTCTCCTCCCGGCTTCCCTCATAATAGATGCAGAGATCAATGTCAGACGTTTCGGTTGCCCTTCCTTCGGCAACGGAGCCATAGAGGATGATAAACCGGACATTCTCAAAACCCCTGAGCGTCCTCAGCCGTTCGAGAGCATGCCGGATGAAATCCTCTGTTGTTCTCATTCCGGATCCTCCTGATTCATAGGTGGCATCTCTCCTGCATTACCATTTCCGCAGGGGATTTGCGCATCCCCATGATGAAATTCCAAAAGCGGGCCTGCAGGGCAGTAGCCGTGGGCCAGAGTCCTCCGAAAGACCCCCTGCATGACCCTTCTCTCCGGAAAAACACATCCACACTGAGATGGCCGGAGCGGGCCGTTTTCATCCGGAGACCTGTAACAACCTCACGGAATATTCGGTAGTCCGGTCCGCTTATTCGTCCGCAATGAATCGTAATTTCAGCGAATATAACTCAGGACGATGGTATTTTCCGGCAACAAAATACACTCAAAATTGACACACATAAAAGTTCTGTTTTGTCCTGAATTCTCCAATACCGGGTTTAAAATAAGGTGAACTGAGAGCAGGCAATCACAGATGCCGGACGAAATCATCCGGATCGATCTTCGCCAGTTTCAGGATGCCGCGAAGGGTGCCGATCTTAATCTCTTTGTGCAGTGGGACAACTGTTCCGACCTTTCCTTCAGGGGTCTGTTTGGTGAGACGCACATGGCTGCCCGATTGCCCGCTTACCGCGAAACCGTATTTTTTTGAGAGTATTTTTATCACTGTCTCGCCTGAAACAGGTTTAAGCCCTGACACCCTCAGTTACCTCGAAGGTTGTTATGATGGGCCGTCTCCGTTCTTCAAGCGGGAATTCAGCAAGGTACAACTCTGTGGCTTCCCTGAGGTTTGCTACCGCCTCTTCCACTGTCTTTCCCTGGCTGAAGGTTCCCACTTCAGGGCATTCCGCGATGTACATATCCTCTTCCGCGTAGAGTACCGCTGTGAATGTCTTCATACTATCACCAATATCATATCATCTTCCTTCATAGTGATAATACTGATTGAGCCATTGTCCGAAGTTTTTCCCATTGAATAGTAAATGGGAGGTCTGTCCGATCTGCTGTCTCTGTCAAAAATTGTGTTTGTGAGTGTTTGATTACGAAATAATCCCTCCCAAACGGGGTCATTTTATCCGGAAAAACACGGTATTCTTCAAGGGCAAAAGAGGGTGAAAAAAGCTCATTCTGCCCGCAATTCACCCAAAAACAGGGGAAAAATAATCCCCTGTTTCCGGTATTTATCCGGCAGTTCAGCCGAGTTCAGGCATTGAATCTGCCCATGCCTCAACCGTCGCCCGTATGGCGTCATCCGCATAGGAGGAGATGCGGACCTTGCTGCGGGAGAGCGTGACAAAGTAGGTCTCGCCTGAGGGGTCGTGGCACTTCAGCCTGCAGGAGAAGGTGTCCTTTGCCGTGTTGCGGGACTGCGTTCCGCCGATCGCGGTGGCGAGGTCGTCGTCAGCCATCACATGGGCGGCAGCGGTGCCGAACGCGGTGACGGACGCGACCTGGACGGAGACATCGCCAATGGTGGCGGCTTCGAGGTTTTCATATACGACCTTTGCGTCATACCGCTCCTGGGAGCGGACAACCGGGTCGATTGTTACACCCTGCTCGACGTACGAGGTGCAGCCGAAGGGGTTCGTGTCGATGATGTCCTGCACGAGGGCATCGAAGGTGGTGATATCGGCGATGGGGACGGAAAGGTCCCGCACCGCACTCTTGGTGTTTGTGGTCTGGATAAAGTCTGCCATATTATGCACACTCCTGGGCCAGCCGTTTCCCGGGTGGCGACTGACATATACAACTATTACTTTGAGTAATATTAACCTGCCTTAACATCGGACGAAATGCAGAAAATGTTCGGTGAGGCGAACGGAAAAAACGGATGATCCGGGCGTAAAAATGGACGGGACGCACCGGAAGAATCGTTGGGTTCTCTTCCCGCAATCTATCCAATAATCCGGTGAATCACACATTCATGCGGAAATGCCATCCTGAGTCTGGTTCGTTACCACAGAGCATACGGCAGAAAATGAGGGAGAGTAAAGGACATCACTCACGCTTGTTCCCTGACGGAAACTGCTGAATAAAGATATTACTATAGGTAATGTTCATTTATGTGAACTGCATAGTCTATGCAGAGAAAAATTCGGAGAATGTGATTACAATGAATGATGATTTAACCGCAAAAATCATCGAGACGCACTGCGATGTGAAATGGATCTGCCGGACGCTCGAAGAGATGAAAGAGACAGATGCAGACTTCGGGAACCGCATCCGTGATCTTGAAGGGTGGCGGGCCGAAAAGGCCGGGGCAGAGAAGCGGACCGGCGGGATTGTCGCGGGTGTGAGCGGGATTGCGGGGGCCCTTGCGGCGCTGGTGGTGCAGTGGCTGGGGTGAGAGAAAGATACGCGCAATCATCTCTCATTTATGCCCTCTTTGCTGAATTGAGTGGGCAAACGTCTCAATAATTCTCCTTTTCATAGATGGGACTCACATTCCGCACCAATTTTTCAAGGGTAATATTTTTCATACTCCGCGCCTAAAAGCCGCAATATCTTCCTGAATTTATCGTTCAGATTCGCAATCCGTTTGATTCTCTGCCCTGCCTCAACAAATGAGAACTCTCCTACCTTCCTGAACCAAAAGAAGATCCACTTCATCGTGGGTTTCTGCGTCTGCATGGACTTCTGTGTGCGTCGGGGGAATTGTGGTGGACGGGACAATCAATTTATAATATACCTGCATAGGGGTGCAGTGCTTGGGATAGCGTATCCTGGAGCAGAGAATATAAGGAAGTGGAAACCATGAGCGGCGAAAAAGACCAGATAGTAGGAAAAGGGAAAGAAATCAAAGGAAAGATCCGTGAAGAATTGGGCGATTTGACCGATGACAAATCACAACAGATCAAAGGTAAGATGGAACAAGCTGAAGGGAAAGTCCAACAGGAAGTTGGAAAAATAAAGAAAAAGATCGATGAGTAAGACGGGAACACCAGATATCGTGTGTCCCATGTAAACCTTTGTCAGAGTATTTTCGAGGACAATCCTTGCGAATCAAGTATTCCTCTGACCCTTTTTTACCGGATAATCCTTTTCAGAGAGACTTCAGTGGGATTCATGATGATCCCGGCAGAATCACACCTTATACTGACATGGATTATCCCAATGAATACTTCATGCACTGCCTCGAACCCCGCCTGGCGACCCCTCCCTGTCGATCAGTTCATCAGCCGGACCGACATCACCCGGCTCGTCGAAGCGTGCGAGGAGTCCCGCGGCCAGGTCCTCATCATGCTCATGCGGACTCCGGGGCACGAATATCAGAGAGTCCCGACCTCACCATAGGTTATGTCAGGTTTGACAAATACGGTACGGTCATCATCGTCACCGGCAAGACCGGGGTTGCCGGCTCCGGCTCATCAGTTATGTTCCTGACCTGCAGACCGGGGTAACCATCCATCCGCTCCGGCAACGATGCCAGGAGATCGCTGATGGAAAGGATTAATTCGTCATCAAATAGGTCAATGAGGGGCGAATGGCGGGATGGGAGGTTATTTTCATCATTTTCACCTGAAACCAGAGGTGTGAGCTGTGGAAATTATATCCAAAATGGGTTACCTATCACTGGATCCGGATTTCTGATGGTGGATAAAATAATAAGAGGAGTCAGGTTTTTTCTCAGCCTGATTTGACCATTTATTTGTCGGAAGTCATCTGAAACTCAATTGATAACCACCTGAGATCTGTTTCCACATCAATTCAGGCATCAAATCTGATATTGGTGCAAATCCACTTCATCCAGCTTTTTACCGTCGATGCTCTCCTTCTGCTTGTGGTAAGGTTGTATCTCCGGTCATTCTTCATGATAATCTGTGCCACCTTATCCTTACTGATGTCTCCTGGACTAAAACCACAGTCCTTCAAAAGGAGAATTGTTGAACGGAATGACGGACGCCTTAAAAGTTGAGTCAGGAGCAGACGATTCCGACATCTCCTGTTTGGACAGCGCCTCATCTCATCCCCTAAAGCCGTTAAGACGAATAATCCACCATTATCGGGATCCCGGATGAAGAACCCAAGGTAAATTGCAGCATTTGCATAATAGTCCCCCTGCCGCTCATCAAAGTCAAAGTATTCTGAAATTTGATCCTTCGTTTTCAGGTCTTCGCCGAAGGATGTGATGACATCAATGATTTTATCGAGATCATTTGCCTGTGGAAACGGAACAATCTCCGGTTCCGATGCATCGACCTTAACGGAATGAATGAGTTCCTCGAAATGTACTGATAATACGGGGTCTCCATCGATTGAAAATGATCGTAATTTAAGAATCTCAAGATCACCAAAATTTTCTCCGAATTGAAATTTTGTCAGGTAAAATATCCCATTTGAATAGGCAAAGAAAATTGGAATGATCGGTTTGCCCGTTTTCTGTGACCACTCTTTCCAGGGATAATAGAGTTGGCGAATATGGAAATCATCACGTTTACCTATCTTTGCTTCGATAAGATAGATTCCCTTCTGACCTTCATAACCTGAATCAACCTCAATCTGCACACCATTAACTTCGATGAGTGCATCATTTTCGGGTAACTGAAGAGAGAATTTTCCCGAGCGGAGCCTTCCCCTTATCGTGAGATATAGTTGAGATTCACCGGTGAATGATTTCAGCAACGAGACAAGGTTCGCATAATCAATGGCCTGAAATTCGCTTGAGATTGAACCGATATTCAGGCTTTCAATTGTCTCAAATTCGTGAGAAGGTTCATACATTTCAAGAGGTACCTGATCAAATGCAGCATCATATTGAAAATATGATTTCTTCTCAGTATCCCGGTAGATAACGTATTCGCCGTTTTTAATGGGAAGAATTGAAAGATTGTTCTTTTTAAAAATATCAGGTCTTGAATGAATTGTATCATGCTTCACCATCAGACGGGGTTCTCTCTGCCCGACTGTCTTGAGCGTGACTGCCAAAATCCGGACAAATCCATCGGATTCGATCTTGCTGAGAAGATTCTGGGATTCAAAGACTTTATTCCAGGCCCTGTCCATCTTTGTGGTCATAATCGTGTTTTAGTAGTTCGTGACGATAATTTCGTTTATTTCTCCCCGCTTACTTGCATCAGAATTAATCATCCTCCTTGCAGGGACTCGTTCAATTGTATATTTCGCATACAATTCGTCAAAGAAATCGTCATCAGGTAAGATATTTTTCGGATCTGAGTTGCTCAGCATCAGTTTTGCCTGCTTTGCATCACACTTCGCAAAGAACCCTGCGAGGCGTTTTTGGTCGGCATCATCAAATCTGTCCTTAGAATATTGAGTAAATAATGCGGTAGTGCTCAGGGGGCGATACGGTGGATCAAAATAAACAAATGAATTTTTGTTGATATACCGGGATGACTCCGTGAAATCGCCATAATGAATCTGAGTATTTTGCAATATATCCGCATCTGCTCTTAAAACGTCCGGATTGAGAATTTTTGGTTTTTTATATCTTCCAAAGGGTACATTAAATCCTCCCTGAGAATTTACCCGGAATAAGCCATTAAAACAGGTTTTATTCAAAAAGATCAATTGCCCCGCCCTTGGAATCCACGTTTTACTATACTGTTTGAAATTTATTTTCGGTCTTGTCAGATTGAATTCTTCCCGAACAGAGTAAAAATACTCTTTTCTCCCTTCTTCATCCTTTGACAGAAATTCTTCACTAAGACCACAGAGATACTCAATGAGATCTTCCACATCTCTTTTGACGACACTATATGCGAGAATAAGCTCTTCGTTGATATCAAAGATATGGCATTTTTCAAATGTGAATCTGCGATTAAAATGAAAAAAAACAGCCCCCCCACCAATGAAGGGCTCCACAAATGTTGATATTTCACCATCTTTGAGTTCTTTTGGAATCCGTTTTGAGAATTCATCCAGTAATTGGGTCTTTCCGCCTGCCCACTTAAGGAAGGGTCTTGCATTGGTCTCAGACATGGTGAAATCTCGTTAATTATTACTCAGCTGGTATCCCGTGTATATGTAGTTTGGTTTGATGTAATTTAGAAGTAGTTAAGTGATCATGGAGAATGGATTAAACATCAAAATTTCACCCGTTACTCTGAATCCGGCAGATGAAGAGCTTCTTAACCATTATGACAATCAGGACCCGAAAAGTGAAGGAACGGAACGGGCGGCATTGTCGCGGGTGTGAGCGGGATTGCGGGGGCCCTTGCGGCGCAATTACATTAATAATATTTATCATCCCCTGATGTCAATTCACCAATATGGAGGATAAAGAACAGTTCTTTTTCATGTTTAACAGAAAAGACTCAATATTTTTGCTTGTGCTTGGTATAATACTGGTCTTTTTCTCACTCACCTCAATGTACAGCTATCTCCTTTTCCACACATTTTCCGAACTTTTCAGCATCGTTATCGCAGCGGCAATATTCATAATCGCATGGAACAGCCGGGATTATATCGACAACAAATACCTGCTTTTTATCGGTATCGCATATCTGTTTATCGGCGAAATTGATCTACTGCATACGCTGGCCTATAAGGGGATGAATATTTTTGCAGGATTTGATGCAAATCTTCCTGCACAGTTATGGATTGCCGGAAGGTATCTTGAGGCGGCAACTCTTATCGCAGCAGCACTGCTAATCTCACGAAGTGTTAATGTATACAAAGAACTGGCAGTGTATACTGCGATATTCTCTGCACTGTTGATCGTAATATTTACCGGTATTTTCCCTGACTGCTACATAGATGGGCAGGGGCTTACAACCTTTAAGATAACAAGTGAATACATCATCTGCCTGATGCTGGTCTTAGCGGGATATCTTTTATACAGGCGTAAGGAGTATTTTGAACCCCGGATGTTCGATTTAGTCATCATATCCATCTTCTTTACCATTCTTTCAGAACTTGCATTTACTCTCTATGTCAGCGTATACGACTTTTCAAATCTTATAGGGCACCTTTTTAAGATTATCTCATTCGCACTGATCTATTATGCCCTTGTAGAATCAGGAATCAGGCGTCCACATGAGGTAATATTCCGGGAACTGTCTGAAAAGAAGAAGGAAGCCACAAAAGAGAAAGATAAACTTGAAATGTATCTTGAAGTGGCCGGAGTGATGTTTCTTGTTCTTGATGTAAAAGGAATCGTCAGGCTGATAAATCTAAAAGGCTGCGAGATACTGGGGTATAAAGAGAGCGAGATAGTCGGCATGGATTTTATAGACAACTTTATCCCTGCAAAAAAAAGGGATGAGGCCCACAGGGCGTTTTCAATCACAATGACAGGAGATATTGAATCCTATAGATCTTTGGAATATGATGTTCTGACAAAAAACGGAGATATAAGGACACTTCTGTGGCAGAACAGCATCACAAGAGACGAAGAAGGAATAATTACCGGCACTCTCAGTTCAGGCGTGGATATAACCTTAAGAAAACAGGCTGAATCCCTCCTTCAGAGAACCCAGTTCGCATTTGATCACTCTCCGGATGAGATATATTATGTCAACAGTGAAGGTCAGCTGATATATGCAAATCTCCGGGCACGCGAATCATTCGCTATCGAATCTGATTCAGCTATAAATAAAACAATTTTTGATATCAACCCTGAGATTACACAGAGTCGGTGGAAGGAAATCTGGTCGGAAATGTTGAAGGAAGGTTTTCATGGTTTTGAAACCGTACACAGACATTCTGACGGTACATCGTATCCTGTGGAGATAGTTGCGTACTTAATCACATATGAAGGAGTCAAATATTCCTGTAACATCGCCCGTGATATCACCGAGCGGAAAAAGGCTGAAGATGCCTTACAAGAGGTAAACAAGAAACTCAACCTGCTCTCAAGCATAACCCGCCATGATATCCTCAATCAGATTACTGTTGCTGCAGGATACATGGAGATACTGCGGCTCGACAAAGGAATTTCCGAGGATACAAAAGCCGAAAAATATATTGAAAAAGTTTTACGAGCCATTGAGACGATAAGAAAGCAGATCATCTTTACCGGATATTACAGGGATCTCGGTGAGCAGGCTCCGCAATGGTTTGATATGGGGAGTATTGTTACAGCAACTCAGGAAAGCTTCAGATTTGACGAATTAAACCTTCGAAACGATATTAAAAATACTGAGATATTTGCTGATCCGCTCTTTGGGAAAGTAATCTTCAATCTGATTGATAATGCGATAAAACATGGCGAAACTATCCGTGAGATCTCATTTTTTACAGATGAGACTCCGGATGAACTTATAATTGTCTGTGAGGATGATGGTATGGGGATTCCGGACGAGGCAAAAGAGCAGATCTTTATGAGAGAGTATTTCAAAAACTCCGGATTCGGGCTCTTCCTTTCAAGGGAAATACTGGCAATTACCGGCCTTACAATTACAGAGACAGGAACGTTCGGCGAGGGTGCAAGGTTTGAAATTCATGTTCCAAAAGGAAGGTACAGGGAGATATCATCGCCTGATGATGAGAGGAAATCAGGATGACTGTTTTTTAGGCTCTTCGCTGTTTTCTGTGGGTATCCATTGAACCAAATCGAAAAGCAAGGGAGGGATGCACGTCGAATAGGAAGAGGAAGTTTCCTTCCTCCCCCCTTCAGAGAACGCACCGTGCGACTTTCATCGCAGTACGCTCGAGCGTTTCATACCCTTTCGGAATCGGGTAGCTCAAAAATAGGAAAATGGAAAAGGGTTACTTGTGGGAATTTATCTTCCCCGTTGTTTCTCTGATTTTTCTGTTCAAAATATTCTTTATCCAGATATGGATTCCTGTTGAGTGCAGCCATTCGGTAGCGGGTAATAGGGGTATCTGCCAGAGAAATGAGTCTGGAGCTTTTCGTCTCGAATATCCAGTCTCTGTTCCCATCCCGGTGCCAATATCGGTCTTTCACCCATTTCATGGACTTGTCCGGATGCCTTCTTTTTGCCCATCTGTAGAGCTGATTCCAGAGAATGTGGTCTTGTCGTGAGAAGATCTGTTTTGATATGGCATGTCGGTGATAATTTGCCCATCCCTGAATTATCGGATTAATTTTTAGAATGAGATTATCCTGTGTCCATGCCGTTGCTTTTCTTATCAGCTTGCCTACTTTCTCATTCAGTCGTTTAATTGACTCTTTAGATGGTTTTGCAAGGAGTTTTCCATTGTATTTCCTGAAATTCCATCCAAGGAAATCGAATCCTTCATCAATGTGAATAATCTTTGTTTTCTCTTCTGATAGTTCCAGACCTCTTGGTTTAAGAAAATCAATCAGCATTTCTTTTATTGAAGCGGCTGTTTCTTCTGAATCTGCAGTTATAATTAAATCGTCTGCGTATCGGGCAAGGCTAACCTTTCTGGTGTTGCATCTTTGTTTGTTTATCTTTCCCCGGGGACATTTCCAGAAGGCCTCTGCAAGCATGCCCTCAATACCATCTAACGCCATATTGGCGAGTAATGGTGAAATTATGCCACCCTGGGGAGTACCTCTGTCTGAGGGAAACAAATGCCTGTTAAAGATAAAGCCAGCTTTGAGAAATTGCTTTAGGACTGATTTATCCATTGGTATGTGTTCGATGAGCCATTCATGAGATAGATTATCAAAACAGCCCTTAATATCGGCTTCCAGTATCCATTTCGCAGAGTTTTTGTCCCGAAGGGTTACAAATGCATATACATATGCATCATGTGTACTGCGGTATTTGCGAAAGCCAAATGACATTGAGTCTGCAAGAGTTTCAGCTGTCGGGCTTAGCGCCATAGCATACAGTGCCTGCATTGTTCTGTCATACATGGTCGGAATCGATAGGGGTCGCTGTGTAATTTTTCCGGGTTTTGGAATGAAAATTCTTCGTAGTGGTTTTGCCTTGTATCTTTTGTCTGTAAGGGAAAGGACGGCTTTCATCTTGGCTCCTGGTGTAGACCAGATTTCGTCATCGACGCCTGCTGTTCTTTTCCCTTTGTTTTGAGTAACGGTTCGTACTGCTAACGCTTTTGCGTAGAATGAATGGGTTAGCAGAAATTGGAGCCGTTTAATCAGATTCCATTTTCCTTCTTTGGTCGCTTTTGCAATTCTGACCTGTAGCCTATTGACGTTGTCTTCCGCTTCTTTCCAGTTGATACTTTCCCACTGGGTTGGACGGGAGCTGTCCGCAAGGTTCTCACAGTTACGTGTAATTGAATCACTTGTGTTCATAGGTATACTTTCAGTTTTGTCATGTCGCGCTATCACCAAGTCTGCACACTTTCATGTCAGGGCAAAGTTTGAACCCTTATGCCGCTCGTTACAAGCAACCATTCGCTTTCTGGTGGTTCCTTTAACCGCTGCGCCGTTGGTATGCCTCGCGGCTTCCTACCTCAGATGAGGAACGCATCGGTCTTACCATGTTCCGGATTATGAATAATTATGAAACCTTAGGAACTTCCTGTAGACCGGGAATGCTTCGTCCTTTCGATACAATACGGGAGGAGTTATTGTATCCTGATTCCTTGCCATTTTGGCTCAAGTGTGTCATCTCATTTCACTTGTTGGCCGTGACGATCCTTCAGGCAGAAGTTTAGCTTGAGCTTTTCCATAGTTTCTTATCCTAACGGCTTGTCTGAATTGAGCTTTCCGAGGTTGCCGTATTGTCCCACAGGCTTCGCACCCTTCCGTTACCAGAAACGCACGCTGTGGTAGGATTATCCCGAGAGGATGGGATAGCTTTACGCAATCCATAATCCAGCTTCATGTCGCACCCTCCCTGCGAGACCCACCCTACCAGATGAGAGAGGTCGCAGGTGGGATAGGCAAGTATCCCACCTGCTCGTTGTTTTTGTTCAGAGAATATGACATTAATGGGATAGTTCATCCGGATCAGAAATCATACAGGGATTTTTAAGGGGTATTTGCCTGTCAAAAAGAATTTTACTCCCCTTGTTTTTCTGTGTTTTTTTAAATGGTGTGAATACGAAAGGTGTGTTTCCGTTCTTAACCAAAGGAGAATTTCCAGGATATTCACCCACACCGATTAGCGAAGAGCCAAGAATGACATTACCAGACCTCTCCGTGATCTGCAAGACCCAATGGATGATACCGGGTGATTTCATCCTTCATGATTATTCGCTCATCCTCTGGTGATAAGGCATCAAACATTACCCCACAACAGGATGTGTTGTATACCCTCAGTTTTTCATCGGTGTGTTCAAAGAGATGGTATTACCACCACACTTTCACTCCACGCCCACTGAATCAATAATACCCATTCACTCTGACCCTTTTCTCATGCCACACCATTATCTCATGGATAACCAGACACTCTTCAAAGACTGCGGGGTCTTTGAATTTGACTACACTCCTGACACCATCCATTACCGTGACATTCAGCTCCGGCAGCTCGCCGTGGCTGTCCGGCCCGCCCTGCACGGGGCGACCCCTCTCAATACCATTCTCCGCGGCCCGCCGGGGACCGGGAAGACCACCTGCGTCCGGCAAATCTTCACTGAGGTTGAGGAGACGACTTCTCATGTCGTCACCGTCATCGTCAACTGCGAGAGTGTCCGGACACCGTTTCGTGTCTTTGCCGCCATCTTCAAAAGACTCTTCGGGCAACAGCCGCTGCTCTCCGGGATTCCCGTCCAGCGGCTCACCGACCCAATAGCAAAAGAGCTGATCAGACGGGAGGCGGTCCTCATCGTCTGTCTGGACGATGCCAACTACCTGGCCCGCAATGGTCAGCTCGATGCGGTGCTTCGCCAGCTGCTCCGGATGTATGAGACCTATCCGGGAGTGAAAACCGGCGTTTTATCCACATTAAGCACCCGGATTGACCGCCGCCTCATGCTTCTTGATCCGGCGGTGGTGTCTGTTTATCAGCCGCAGGTTATTCCCTTCTCCCCCTACGGAGAGGAGGAGATGCGTGACATCCTGCATGACCGTGTCCAGGCGGGCCTCTATGAAGGAGTTGTCCCGTCCGGGATGCTGGACCTCATCATTGCACTCACGATGGAGGCGGGGGATCTCCGGGTCGCGATTGACCTCCTGAAATGGTCGGTTATAAGTGCCGAACAGGCTGCACGAACCGTTGTACAGGAAGACGATGTCAGAACCTCGTTTCAGACCGCACATAAAGCCCACTTCATCCATCTCGTCCACGGCCTGAAACCGGATGAACAGCGGCTGCTCTCCTATATTGCGGGGATGAAACAGGAGGACGCGGCCGGGCCCGTTACCTCCGGAGCCCTCTATGCATCGTTCAAAGATACAACGAATCTCTCCTATACCGCCTTTCATACCCGGCTGACCCGGCTTGCAGACCTCCGGTTAATCGAGCTGACCCGCCTGCCGGTGAAGGGGAATATGCGGGAGGTGGTGCTCCGGTTTGATCCGGGGATGATACCTGAGCTGTGCGGCACGGAAGAAATCAAAACCTAAGCGAAACGATGAGGATACTATTTTTTCCCGTTTCTGCATTTTTTCAATGGTCTAAAAAAAAGGAGAAGAAGTGAACCCTTTCGTTCTTTGTCTCGTCCACCTCAGGGCGGCATCATTCGTTTCGGGGGGGATGTACTCACTATGTAGTGCAATGCATGACAAAAGAGTACTATTTTCCCCCGAATCAATCAACGAGAGCGTATTTCTCAAATCTGTGCCGTCTTGATTTTCCGGTTGATGTCTGAGCGCATGAGGTCCATGGTGTATTGCATGAATGCAGAATCATTGAACATGCGAATAAAGAATTCATCATTCTGTTCATACCGCTGAATTGCCATATCTTTGAACACCTTTTCAAAGACCGGGCGAAACACCCGCTCATCATTGTTCTGTGCGAAATTGACCCGGCTTTCTTCGTTTAAATGTGAGTTGAGGATGGATAATGGGTGTCGCCTTTTCGCTTTTGGTGATAGCATTCAAAAAAAAAATCCCGGGGAAAAGCGTTATCCGAAATGGGGAGCAAGATGAATATGAATAGTCTATGCTCACAGCAGATAGTATCCTTGGAGAGCTGGCCGGAAACAAGGTGCGTATCAGGGACCTTGGGGTCCGGCGAATCGGACTCTTCGGGTCATTTGTTCGCGGTGAAGCACGTGAAGAGAGTGATATTGATATCCTTGTTGAATTTGTTGAGGGGAGGCGTTCGTTTGACACATATATGGATCTCAAATTCTTGCTTGAAGATCTCTTCAGAAGGAAGGTCGATCTTGTCGACCGTGATGCTATAAAACCGGGTCTAAGACCATACATCCTCCGGAGTGTCAGATATGTCCCGGGATTATAGCCTCTATCTCAATGACATTTTGGAGTCTATTAACAGAATACAGCGGTATACACATGGAATGTCTTATGAAGATTTCAGGGACAATGATCTTGTACAGGATGCTGTTATAAGAAACCTCATGGTCATTGGTGAGGCGGTAAAACTCATTCCTGAACCGCTAAAACAGAAAAAACCTGAAATGTCCTGGAGAAAAATCGCAGGACTGCGGGACATCCTCATTCACGCATATTTTGGCGTCCACAATGAAATTATCTGGGATATTGTCCGTAACAAAATTCCCGGGCTGCAGATTGTGGTGAAAGAGATGTCTGAGCGGTGAAGACAGATATCGTTTTTTTCTTATTTTTTGTGCCCGGGATGCTGTCCTCCTCTGTCCTGATAACACCGCCATTATATCTTCCATGACAAACAGCCCGGAAAGGGGCATGCCGCTTTAAAAAGAATGTACTCCCCCTGCGGGGTGAAAAACTCTGCAGCAGGTTAACCCTGAAGACCTGCCTGGTAATCATTATCCTACGCTCTGATGGGGATGGTAAAAATAATTTTTAAAAATTTCAGACCGTGGCAATCATTATAATATACAAATGATATATCGTGCCCCATATTGGTCTGATAGAATTGAGGGGTAGACATGGCACTAAATGCAGCTACATTGGATGAGGTGCTCGGCATGTGTATTTGCATGACGTGTCCGAGCTGGGTCAATTGCGGAGAGAAGGGTGGATACTGTGTTGCTGAGATCGGAAAGAGTGCATGCATCCATGAGGAAAAAGGGTGCGTCTGTCGCGGGTGCCAGGCATTCAAAAATGCAGGACTGAAAGACATCAGTTTTTGCACAAAAGGTTCAGCACATGAGCAGTCAAAGATGTGACGCCCTGTCGGATATTTACGGGTACCAAAATTTCGTCCGGGACAAAATTCACTGTAATGGATAAGAAAGGGGACGTGCAAAAAAAGGAGAAATGTACCGTCCTGCCCTGATGGACGTCACCATGCAATAACAAATACCGGGAGATGATCACGATTCCCCGAATCAATCAAAGAAAGAGGAAATCTCAGACCTGTGCGGTCCTGATCTTCCGGTATATGTCTGAGCGCATGAGGTCCATGGTGTATTGCATAAATGCAGAATCGTTGAACATGCGGATAAAGAATTCATCATTCTGTTCATACCGCTGAATTGCCATATCCTTGAACACCTTTTCAAAGACCGGCCGGAACACTCGCTCATCATTTTTCTGTGCGAAATTGACCAGGCTTTCTTCGGCGCGAATGTCGTTTTCAATCTGGAGGAGCACTTTATCCATCTCGGTAAAGGTTGTGCCAAACTTTTCATTGATTCTGTCAAGAAGGATGGTGAGCGTGTCCTTTTTCTCTTTTTTCACTCCGGCTTCTCCTTTGATTGGATCAACGGAGTAGTCATCATGGATATCCATGATGATGGAGCCGCCAAAGCATTTTTCCAGCCGGTAGTATTGCAGAAGAATTTTGTCGTCCAAATCCACCGTTACCTTATCCCCTTTGGGAAGTGCGGTTGAGAGAAATTTTGCATATACGCTGAATTTGTGCAGATCTGTGTCAAACATCCTGCATACCTGCGTGATAAATCCATAGATGCGGATGAAGCGGGAGAGTGTTGTTTTGAATGTCTCCCGATCTTCAATGGACGTTGCAGTGAATCTGTCCATTGCAGGACGGAGGGTTGCAGAGAGTTTTCCCATCTCCTTTTCCTCTGTGTCTGCAAAGAAGATGTCCGCAAACGAATTGATCTCTCCTTCCCGGTATATCCGGAACTCATCCAGCGTGTATTTGAGGTCATAGAGGACATTGGGGTTTGTCTCCTCTGCGAGAATGGTTGCTTCGTAATACTGCTGGAATGACTTTTGAATGTCTTCTGCGGTGTTGACAAAGTCAAGGACAAAGGTGCTGTTTTTCCCTTCGGCAATTCTGTTGATGCGTGAGAGTGTCTGAACTGCTTTTACGCCGCTGAGTTTTTTATCGACAAACATGGTGTGAAGATACGGTTCATCAAATCCGGTCTGGTATTTTTCTGCGACAATGAGGATGTTGAAATTGTCATGGAACTCTTTCGGGAGCTGTTTTTCCTTAATATTCTCGCCGGATTTTGTCTTGTTTATCTTCTCTTCCGTCCATGTCATGCCGTCATCGGTTATTTCGCCGGAGAAGGCGACCAGCACATCAAGGTCGGTGTATCCCTTGTCTTTGATGTAGCGCTGAAACTCAAAGCAATACCGGACAGCGTGCAGACGGGAGGCGGTGACAACCATCGCCTTTGCTCTGCCGCCGATCTGGTTTTTGGTCTGATTGCGGAAGTGTTCAACCATGATGGCGGTCTTTTGCGCGAGATTGTGCGGGTGAAGGCTTTCAAAGCGTCGTATTGCCTTTATTCCTGCGGCGGAATCAAGCTCCGGATCATCGGGGATGTTTTTGATAATCCGGTAATACATGCTGTATGTCATGTAGTTTTTCAGCACGTCAAGAATGAACCCTTCATCAATGGCCTGGCGCATTGAGTAGAGGTGAAATGCCTTGAATGTGCCATCCGGCTGTTTGACGCCGAACATCTGGAGGGTTTTGTCTTTGGGTGTTGCGGTGAAGGCAAAGAATGAGAGGTTTTTGTGCTGCCCCTGAGCAGCAATTTCGGCGATTAATTTGTCTTCTTCGTCCGGGCGCTTCTCTTCTTCCTCGAGTTCTGCTTTTGCGTATTCTTCAAGGATTTCGTCGGTGTTGGCAAGCGCTGTTTTGAGTTTTTTTGCCGCCTCTCCGGTCTGTGATGAATGAGCCTCATCCACAATGACGGCAAAATTCTTGTTGTCTGCGTTTATCTCTTTGTAGATGACAGGGAACTTCTGAAGGGTGGTGATGATGATGCCTGCGCCGGCGTTGATGGCATCGCGAAGCTGTTTGGAGTCTTTGTCGATTTTTACGACAACGCCTTCGACATGGTCAAACTGATAGATGGTGTCCTGAAGCTGACTGTCAAGGATTTTCCGGTCGGTGACAACGATGGTCGATTTGAAGATTTTGTCGTCTGCATGGTCGTGCAGTCCTGAAAGGCGGTGTGCGAGCCATGCAATCGAGTTTGATTTCCCGCTTCCGGCGCTGTGCTGGATAAGATAGTTTTTGCCTGCACCGTTCTCTGTTACGTCAGATAGGAGTTTTGTGACCACATCCAGCTGATGGTAGCGGGGGAAAATCAGGGTCTCTTTGGTTTCGGTTGGTTTTCCGTTCGCATCGGTTGTCTGCTCTGTTTTGATGTGGAGGTATTTGTGCAGGATTTCAAGCAGGCTGTCTTTGGTGAGTACGTGTTCCCAGAGATAGGCCGTCTGATAGGTGTCGTAGGTAAAGGGATTGCCTGCTCCCCCCACTTCCCCCGCTCCGTTTGACCCCTGATTGAACGGGAGGAATTTCGTTCCTCCTCCGTTCAGGCGGGTTGTCATGGAGACGGAGTAGAGGTCAACAGCGAAGTGAACAATGACCCTCTGTTTGAATGCAAAGATGGGATCGCGGGGATTTCTGTCGAATTTGTATTGTCCGATGGCATTTGCAACATTCTGGCCGGTGAACTGGTTTTTGAGTTCCATCGACACGACGGGGATTCCGTTTACGAGGAGCACGATGTCCAGACTGTTGTTATTTACCGGGGAGTAGTGAAGCTGCCGTGTGCAGTGGAGGATGTTTTGTTCGTAGCGTTTCCCGGACTCTTCGTTGATTGAGGTCTCCGGCTTCCAGTAGACGACCCGAAACCTGCATCCCCGGTCATTGATGCCCTGCCGGAGTACGCGAATGAGGCTGGTTCGTGCCACTTCACGGGTGAACCGGTCAAGGAATGTCTTCTCACTCTCGCCACCGTATATGCCGGTGTATTTTTTCCATTCCTTCGGCTGTGTTGTTTTGATGAAGGAGAGGAGGGTTTCTGTGTCAAGGGCAAGACTGCGGTTGAAATGTTCGCGGTTTCCTTTGACATACCCGCCTTTGGTGCAAAGGGACAATTCGATGTCAGTTTCAAACTGTTCTTCTGTGTAATCCGTTGCTGTCATCTCTTGAATTTCCCCTTTTATTATCTATGTGATTACTATTGAGGATGGGGGAATAATGTATTCCGGTTTGTTCTTTGTGTATGCGAAATATCTATGAATATTGCTGTTCTACAGAGAAAATACCAGATTCTGTATCAGATTTGGGAGGGAATATATACAGATGAGCAGTTCTTATGTCAGCATTCGTGACGATGTTTTCCGAAAACTTGAGCGTGAGCTGCCATACCTTCAGAAAGAATTCGATATCGAAACAATAGGGATTTTCGGGTCTGTCAGTCGGGGAGAGGATACACCGGAAAGTGATGTTGATGTGCTTTATACGTTCAGGCACGGTGCAATAGGAATCAGTAAATTTCTGGATCTTGCCGACTTTCTGGAAAAACTGTTTGGAAGGAAGGTTGAGCTTGTTTCTGAAAAGTATCTGAGTCCCTACATCAGACCGTATGTGGAAGCGGATGTTGTGTTGTATGGTGCGGGTGCGTAATGGATAACTGTCAAATTCGATTTCGACTCTTTTGGAAATTATTGGCCCATGAAGCACCCCAGATGCAAAATGGCAAATTTAGGTAAAAAAAACCCGAAAAAATATACCAAATCATTGCGAATTAATAATCAAAACTCTTACCTAAATCAGTATATAATGGTGCTAACTCATCAGGAGTCAATGGCCACAATTCACGTGTGAGTTCTTTTTCAATAGAGATTAGATAATATAGCAGGCAGATAATTGGCTGCTGATATAATAGAGATTTAGCTTTTCCTGTTTTAACAATTTCACAGAGGAATCCATTCGTTTTAATGAATTCAATAAGAACATTCGAGGTTATTTTTTTCTCGTGAATAATATCTAAATAAGAAGAATAGATTATTAAATTCGTTATTTTTAGGAAAAATTCATTATCTAGCTTAAGATAATCTGATAGTGGATTAATAAATTCATAAAATTCTTTTTCTTCTTTCCCGAGTAGATTTTGTGACTCTTGAAAAAGCCTGTCTGTAGCTTCAATCAGAGCCATACTTAATGCCATATTTCTTTTAACTGTGTGATTTATTCTATCCTCATTTTTATATATTTGAGAATGAGACATTTCTGCATATGCATGTTGAAGCAGAGTCCTTATTTGAACTTCACAAGGAGTGTTTATGGGAATTATTATGTCATTTGATTCAATTTCATTTTTATTTCTAACAATGTAATGATGCGATTTGTATGCAAAGAATTCCGGCCGCTGCTTAATTAGTTCAATGGGATTCTTATCTAATGAATATGATATTTCTGAACAATTTTCAATATATCAGTAAATATTTTAATTTCTTCTTCAATTAGAACAACAAAACGAATGCCAACTTTGTCAGTGATCTCATTATATGGATCTGAGTAGGGTTTCCCTCGATGGTACGCTTTATCCAAAATTGAATTTATTTCTTTTACACGTGGTTGTACAGGATAGAGTTTTAGTATTTTTGCAGGTTCATATTCCTGCTTTTTAAGTTTAGAATAAATGTAATCTCGAATATATTCTCCCCAAGTAAGATAGATATTTTTTTCACTTTCAAACCTAGACTTAAACTCGGATTCATTCATACATTTACTCTTCTCGATTTGGTAATCCTTTTATTTGTAAAATCGTATTATCTTCATAATTTAATATTTTTAATATTTCCTCTATAGTTACATATTCATGTTTCTGGTAACCTTTTAACGATTCATTTAATATTTTAATATTTTCATCGAAACTTTCTTGTGGAGCAGTTAGTTTTACGCTATTTGGAAAGTTTAATCGACGTGTTTTCAGGACATTGTTTAATCGTTTAAGATCTTTATATATTGATTCTGTAGGAGCACCAGTTTTTCTCATATGAGAAAAATATGCATCTTTTTCTTTAGCGTCTGAAATGTTCAGTTCAGCAAATTTTGTCATGCTGATTACTTTATCAGTACCTACTTTTAGATATGTCCTTAAAGCGGAAATAAAATCTAAACGTTTCTCTACATCATCTTGGTAATAATTATTAATGTGTGCTATTGTACTCTTGTAAAATTGTTGTGTTTGAATTGCGTTGTTCTTTTGGAAGTTACATCCCATGAAGTCCTTATAAAAGTATTTTGCTCCAGGAGTATTTGCCGAAGTATTGGTATTACTATCGTAAATAAAAACTTTGGCATCTGTCGTATCATATTCCAAATCTTCAGAACATTCCTTTAGTTCTTCAAGTGTAACTTGTGAATCAATCACCAGTGCTACTTTGTATAATTTCTCATGCGGAGTCAAAAAAAGTCGTTCAATATACTCCACCTGTGAGACATCATTTCCAATATCTAATTTAAATCCACTTCTGGTTTCAGCTTTGATCACTATAAGACAGCTACGACTTGGATAACCAATATAACCCTGAATAATAAATACAGCGCCATCAGGGATTTTTCTATTATTATTTTGTGCTGAATAGAGAAGTGTTGTCAATTTTTTTGAGGTCTCGATGAATTCATCATCTTCAAAGTCAGGTGCATAGCTTTTCACAATTTCCTCAAATGCACCTTCTGTGGAATTAAAATACATCTCTAATGCATGAGAATTTTCACCTATAGCAGCAGAATCCTATCTGTTAGTGTCTCAACACCTCTTTCACCAATTTTCGCAAGTTCTTCAGAACATTGTAATTTCAACGAACTGGAATTAAAATCTTAACAAGAAAATGAATTATTATTTTTTTTATTTGGAGATTTACAAAATAATTATTTATATTATTAGTCGGTGAGGATACCATGATAAATAGTTAATTATTGAAGACATATATATTTTATTGGAAATTGTCACTGCCACTCAGAGCTTGTCCCTCCTATGCCGATTTGACAGTACAGTAACTATCATCAATAAAATAACGTCTCTTCCTCCAACCAAAAACGTGCACCAATCCAAGTTTTAGGCAAAAATCAATTTTTTGGGGTCTTATGTTTCAAATGACAAAGTTGGGATTAATCTCATATTTTTGAACAGTGCATTTAAATTACAGTTCTCATATATTTCCTTCCTGAATCTTTTTCCTGCTACTGAGAATGAAAGGTGACGAGTCACCCCTTTTCCTTTACCTCATTCTGTTTGTACGGTAAGAGATACACGGGAATGGACATACATCTTCTCTATTCCCTACCGTAATGATTGCCAGGGTCACTGCATAATTATCACTGAAAAATCCTATCAGAAAACGTAAATATGAAGAATTATTTTGCAAACCCAATGGTTTATTTATCCAGATACAGATAAATGTCTGATATCATCAGAAATACAAGGGAAATATAATGACACCTGAAATATCCGTTCCACGAATTGAGGAACTCAACGTAAAAAATTATCGTGCTTTACGTGATCTTGAACTGAAGAGTCTCACTCCTTTTACGGTTTTTCTTGGTCCGAATGGAAGCGGGAAATCAACAATCTTTGATGTCTTTGCTTTTTTGTCAGAGTGTTTTCAGTCTGGTTTAAAGGGTGCATGGAATAAGCGGGGGAGATTTAAGAGAGGCTAAATCGAGAGGCGTTGATAAAGGCGAAAAGATAGTCATTCAACTGAAATACCGTGAAACAAAGGATCTGCCTCTGATTACCTATCATCTGGAAATAGCAGAGGATGGGAGAGGATTTCCGGTTGTCAGCGATGAATGGCTTCAGTGGAGACGTGGTTCTAAAGGGAAGCCGTTTAAATTTTTGGATTTTCACAATGGCGAAGGATATGTTCTGAGTGGCGATAATCCGGATAAGTGAGCCGAGCGGGTTAAGAAGCGATTCTGTCGAGTCCGGATATGCTTGCAGTAAGCACGCTTGGCCAGTTTGCGAAGCATCCCCGTGTGAGTGCTCTCCGGAAATTTATTACTGACTGGAACCTGTCTTATCTTTCCGTGAATGATACACGGGGTACGCCGGATGCCGGACCTGAGGAGCGTTTGTCTGCTTCGGGGGATAATCTGCCCAATGTTATACAGTATCTTTCCGAGACTGAGCCTGAGATTTTAGAGGATATTCTGGAGAAACTTGCACTACGTGTTCCCCGTCTGGAATCTGTGCGGTCGGAGTTTCTGGCAGATGGCAGGCTTTGCCTGATGATAAAAGATGCACCGTTTAAGGATCCGGTGTTATCCAAATTTGCGTCAGACGGAACACTCAGATTACTGGCATATCTGGTTCTTTTGTTCACTTCCTGATTCACCTCAGATGATTGGCATTGAAGAACCGGAAAATCGGCTGCATCCGCGTCTTCTGGCGGGCCTTGCAGAGGAGTTCAGAATTGCATCATCCCGTACCAGATTTTTGTGACAACACATTCTCCCTATTTTGTGGATTCACTGTATCCTGAGGAGGTGCGGGTGTTGTACCGTGATGAAGACGGGTTTACCCGTGTGATTCGTGTTTCTGATATGGAGGCTGCAATGGCCTTTTATGAGGAAGGCGGCCAGATTGGCTCTTTGTGGATGGAAGGAATATTGACGGCAGGTGATCCTCTGGTCAATCAGGGAGTGCCAAAAAGAACGATTCAGACCCATCTTTCTGCGGAGTAATACATTTGACGACCATCGATTTTTTTACCGAGGAAGAGTCTGCAGGAATTATTCTGGATGCGATTTTACCTCAGCTTCTGCCTGATGGCACGGAGTGGAATGTGTATTCATTCCATGGAAAAAATGACATGCTTCAAAAGCTTCCGAATCGTCTCCGGGCGTATCGTCACAGGCCGCTTTCTTCACGTAAGGTGGTGGTCCTGATAGATAGTGATCATCAGGATTGCAGTGAGCTGAAATTCAGATTGGAACAGATTGCGAAGACGGCGGGGCTTGTTACCAAAACGTCCAATTCTGAATCGTTTCGTGTTGTCACCCGCATCGTTATTGAAGAGCTGGAAGCATGGTTTTTTGGAGATGTCGAGGCGTTATCTTCAGCATATTCATCTGTTCCCAAAAGTCTTGCAACGAAGAAGGGGTATGAATTCCCGGATTAGATTCATGATCCGGCGGAGCAATTGTCTCATATTTTAAAGAAAGAGTATTCCGGAAGACTGCCGAAACTGGAGGTGGCAGCGAGGATTTCACGCTACATGATTGCAGAACGAAATACCTCTCTGAGTTTTCAGGCATTCTGTGACGGGGTTTGTGCATGTGTCAGACAAACCGGGTAACTTCGATATCACAGATACCCCGGATACGATTTCTATTTTACAGATACGTTTTTAATTCCTGTTCTTCATTGTGATCCGTTTTTGAAATGTGCAAAATAGCAAATTCAGGGATTCTTCGGAAAGCCGGTGGAGAAACCTTGGGCAAAGGGTTTAAATCCGTCAGTTCACGCTTCACATAGTTCAGGCACTTCTGTCTTCCCCGTCACTGCCTCGTAGATGAGGGATTTTTTGTATTCTGTGAGTTTATCCATGAGCGTTTCTTTTTTGGATACTGCTTCATCACTGTTACAGAAAAATGTGATATGCTACCTTATGTGTCGGCAACATCTCTCATCCGCATTTTTCCGTCAGGTGCAGGCATTTTCAACCCGTGACAATGTGTCGCGGGTTGGTTTCCCTCAGTATTAAGCCGTTGTTTTAATTTTCTCCAGTATGAAACAGGTGTTTTCTCTTCCTCTCATACCGGCACTTCCATCTTCCCCGTCACGACCTCATAAATAAGGGATTTTTTGTATTTGGTTAATTTTTCGATGAGGGTTTCTTTTTTGTCAACAGCTGAATCGACTGCGGTGCATTTCTGGTCGAGATAGGCGGCAATTTCGTGTTGTTCAGAAATGGGAGGTATAAGTATTAGAAATGCAGCAAGTTTAGACCAATTCCTATAATCACTCGATCGAATTCTAACACCATTTGAAAAAGCCATGAATATGTCATTAAATGCCATACTACGTAAAAAATACATGAAATAACGGTTATTTCCACAAGTTTCACAGATATGAACGACAGGCGTGCACTTTCCTCTCTCTGAAGAACAACCGATTGCACCAGCAAACGCATCCATTCCATGAATAGCTAAGTCACCAACCTCAACACCCTGATATCCATGTTCTGTAAAAGAAAATGTAAAACCATCTCCTCTACGTTTCTTGCGAAGAGTAACTTCTCCATCTCTAAAACAAGTTATAACATCATCATTAGGTAAGATCTCACGATTTAATGGAAAAATAGCATTTTTTATTCTTTGAAATTGCCAATGGTCAGGTATATTTGGTATCCATGGAATATCGCAATTTTTTAAAAGAGTATTTTTGTTAAGACCCTTTGTCACCGCCTCGGTGATCACTGCCTGCCGGTATTCCTTCAGCTTATCAATGGTCGCCCGCTGGTTTTCGATGGCAGCGTCAATCGCGGCACATTTTGTGTCGAGGAAAGAAGCGATGCGGGTTTGTTCATTAAGATCTCCAGAAACAACAGGAAAATCCAGAAGCATTGGAAGTCTTACAGAATCAACTGTTGATTTTGCATTACTTTCCTCAATTTTTTTCCAGAAATTTTCTTTTAAGTAATAAAAAAGATATTTCCCATAAATATTATTGAAAAAATGAAGATTATACACTCGCTGATGATAGTCAAATTTACCATTTACATAGTGAAACACTTTACCAGCGCCAACACCATCACCTGCCATCAGTATTGCTTCTCCGTCGAAAGTGTAAGAATCGATCCTTTCAATATTTGGAGAACGGACATAGAACGGATATAATCCATCAATTTTTTTGTTTATTGTGTCTTTATCACCAGTAATAATGGTACATAAGAATCTAAGCCGTTTGACATCCCACCCCACAGGAATCTCCCCGATCCACTCAATACCGGAATCCTTCATCGGTCTCATACAATGCCCCCATCCCTCTTCCGGAGATTTGACACATCAGTATCCATCATTTCCGAAATATCTCCGCAAGGCTTCCGTCGAGTTCCTCTTCCAGTGCCAGAATTTCATCCTGTATCTCCGCACTTGGTCGTGGTGGGGTGTAGGTGTAGAAATAGCGGGTGAAGGAGATCTCATACCCTACCTTTGTCTTTGACTCGTCAATCCAGGCGTCCGGGGCAAACGGCAGGACTTCCCTCTCGAAATACGCATTGATGTCTTCGGAGAGCGGTATGGTTTCCGTGTCTCGCAGTGAGGTGTCCGGTTTTGGTTTTCCACGGGAGAGAACGGGCTTTTTGTTCTCATCCAGGAGAGGCCGTTCAACCGTTATCTTGTGGTAGCCAAAATCCTCATTCCTGAATATTTTGCAGAGATCATTCTCCTGAAATTCGCCGTAAATACGGGTAATCTCTGCGATTGCCTCAGGTGAAATATCGTTTCGTTTGTTCCCCAGTGACTTTCGGCGTTTGACAAACATCTGATTGGCGTTAATGAGCTGCACCTTCCCTTTCCGCATCTCCGGTTTCTTGTTTGACAAAACCCAGACGTAGGTTGCAATGCCCGTGTTGTAGAAGAGGTCATTCGGGAGGGCGATGATGGCATCCAGCAGATCATGCTCTAAGATATATCTCCGTATTTCAGACGGCCCGGAACCGGCATCGCCTGAGAAGAGCGGCGATCCGTTGTGAATGATTGCCACCCGTGAACCGGCATCCTTCATCTTCGAGATGGCAGTCAGTAAAAAGAGCATCTGACTGTCGCCAATCGCAGGAAGTCCCGGACCAAAGCGACCGGCAAACCCCAGTTTCGCTTCCTTATCAACATCCGTTTTTTCGTTCTTCCATTCCCTCCCGAACGGCGGATTGGAGAGGATATAGTCAAACTGCATATCGGCGCACTGGTCATCAGACAGGGTGTTGCTGTTTTTAATCTGTTCGGCGTTTCCGCCCTTGATTAAAATATCCGCCTTGCAGATGGCAAACGTCTGATCATTTAATTCCTGGCCAAAACCGATGAGTTTTGCGCCTGAATTCATCCGGTGCAGATACTCAGAAGCAACCGAAAGCATACCGCCTGTCCCGCATGCCGGATCATACAGAGTCTTTGTAATATCCCTGCCTGACAAAATGTCATTATCATCAATAAAGAGGATATTTACCATCAGTTCAATGACTTCACGCGGGGTGTAGTGCTGCCCTGCATCCTCATTGTGGGCCTCTGAAAAACGCCGGATAATCTCCTCAAAGATGTATCCCATCTCTAAGTTGGAGATCTTTGAGGGGTGAAGGTTCCCTTTTGGTGTGGTATATTCTTTCAGGACATTATACAGGATGCCCTTCTTTGCCATCGTTGTAATATGTGCATCAAATTTGAACTTCTCAATTATCTCCTGCACATTCGGAGAAAAGCCATTGAGATAGTTTTTGAAGTTTGCCTCGATATTGTCCGGGTCGTCTAAGAGTTTCTGAAAGGTAAATTTGCTGGTATTGTAAAATGTGTAGCCGGATGCTTTCTGAAGAAATATGTCCTTCATTGCAACCGCTTTCATGCCCTCGTCCTTTGCAAGAACCGCCTCTTTCGTGTCCGCAAGCACGCAGTCAAAACGCCTGATAACGGTCAGGGGGAGAATCACTTCTCCATATTCATGGGGTTTGTATGCCCCGGTTAATTTGTCCGCAATGGACCAGATAAGATTCGCTTTTTCGCTTATGTTTGCACTCAGATTATTCATATTGACCTTTCGCCCGCGATTATTTCTTATTTTAAATGTTCGTTGGGGATCAATATAGGGTGTCGCATTCCGGATGAGGCGGCCAATAGGTACGTATGATCCCGGAGCGGTCCGAAGGGCGTGCGGGGTCGGGTGATCCGGCCCTTTGTTTCTTTTTCACCCCACCCCTTCCCCCAGGTTCCACTCCCGCACCAGCCGGGCATAACACGGTTCGCAGACGCTCGCCCGCTGACTGTCTGAGTGATACACCGCCGCTCCGTCACCGCAGAGCGTGCAGTGCCCGAGAGAAACAGATGAACGGCGGAAGTCCCGGTGGTCAAGGATGCCGGGGAGGGGCGGGGTGGTTCCGTTTCCCGTTCTGTTTTGCATGTTTGCAGAGCTTTGCACAGCTTTGCAGTTTGGTCTGCAACAATAATTCTCCGGATGGAATGGGACGTTGATCAGCAATTTGGCCACTCATTGGCGGATTACCGGTTCATCTTTGCAATGCTGCAGGGATCACAGACACAACCGCCCCCACGGGAGACCAAATGCGGATTGTCTGTATGATCCCTGCATATGGGTGCAAACATCCCGTAATCTCTGTACATATATCTGTTATAGTGTCATCTTTAGGAATATCAGGGGCAGTTTGTCCGTTGTTTCGCTTTGCAATAGTGGCTGTTTTTGTGTGCAAAGCTACTGCAAAGCTGCAAACATCTCCGGGACTATTCGGTCGTCGGTATGTCATCATTTTCATCGTCGTTCCGGTCATGACCTTCTTCCTCCTCAAGCCATACATCGGCCTGTGCGGACCATCTGCGATACTGCACGAGGTCAAAGGAGAAGTAATGTTCCCGCTGCCGTCCTTCCACTCCGCAGAATGCCTCTGCAACGGTGGCGTCAATGAGGCTGATTGCGGGGCACTTGTCGAGAATGCCCTGTGATGTTGTCCGGTTTACCGAATAGCCGTGCAATAGCCGGTATACTTGGTAATACGAAAGGCCCGTGGCGTCCTGGAGCTGCCGGATGGTGAAGATCTGCAGGTCCATCCGGGCAATAGACTTCAGCGCCGCCGCTTCGTTCTTTGTAAGTTTCGTCTCCTGCCCGCCGCCGTCACCATGTATTGCAGCATAGAGCTGCCGTGCATAGTCAAAGTCATCACGGGTGGCGATGAGTGTCCCGTCCGCGTCGGTCTTTCGCTGGAGGAAGTGCAGCAGGGTGTGGCACTTAATAAGATCAAAGAGCATGCCCGGGTTGCGCCGGTTGTGAATTGTGGAGAAATGGATCCCGCGGGCGAACGGAATCCTCACCCGCCGGACAGCACCCTTGAGTATCTCCCACATCGCCTGGCAGACCGGCACATCCGGATCTTCAGCTAACGAGAGCAGTTCCCCTGTTTCAGCCATCTTCAGGTGTTCGAGGACCGCCTGGTCCTGGGCAGTCGAATCATCGATCCAGACGGTGAGCATCCGGTTCATCACCTGATCATCGCCGATACTCTCCACCTTCGCAAGCCACCAGACACACCGCTCGGGTATCGTGCAGACCTTCATCTGGCGTTCGCGGGTCAGGGTCCGGTGAACAATAGGTTCCCGGAAGTTCGCGGTCGCAGACTTGAGGAGTTCCTGCATGTCATCCGAGAGGGTGACGTCATCGAAGAGGAGGACCGTTCCCGGCCGGAGGTCATCAGAGTAGTACAGTGCCTTATCCGAGACCGTGCCCTTCAGCCGGTAGTCTTCCGGCACGAGCCGGGCCATTGCGTTGCAGGCATGGGTCTTGCCCTTGCCGGAGTTGCCGGAGATGGCGACGTGCAGGCCGGAGGTGTTCTCCACTGACTGCGAGGCTACCGACATGATGAGGCACTCTGCGACCGTCCGGTCACCGACATGGCCGCGGTGGAAGACGTCGAGGAGAAAGCCGGGCGGGTCGCCGGTGGTGAGGATTTCAAGGGCCTGTTTTTGGTATTCCTCGTCATCCGGGGGTGCCGGAGGGGGTGATAAGACGGGGGAGGAGTCTGGCTCCTTTGAATCGTCTGACGACTCCGTTGTGTTTCTCTTCCCCGCGGCCCGTTCCGGTTCATACCGGGCCCGGAGCTCCTGCCACCGCTGTGTCCCCCCCCCGCAGGAGGTGTGATGGCACCCGGCAAAAACAGCACCGTTTGCAAACTGGATGGCAAAGGCCCCGTCTGTGTGTGCGGCGGAGAACGGGCATTCAGCAAGGGGGTAGAGTGTCCCTCCCTGCCAGGGCCGTTCGGTCTTTGCGGCAATGCCGTGTCTGCTGAGCCACCGGCCGAGATCAAACGAGCCACGGCGCCTGCCCTGCTCTGCCTCAGGGGCGGAGCGGGGAATCGACCCGGTAAGGTCCCGGAGCAGGTCA
The DNA here is from genome assembly GCA_963761105.1 of uncultured Methanomicrobiaceae archaeon. Lineage (GTDB taxonomy): Archaea > Halobacteriota > Methanomicrobia > Methanomicrobiales > Methanomicrobiaceae > Methanogenium. The sequence goes on from CAVXFW010000011.1 coordinate 58,147, forward strand.
TCCGGCACGACAACGGGGTCGTCCGGGGCCGAGATGATGCGGGCCGTCCGGTGGGGCCGGGCTATGGTATTGTCGCCTTTTCTGGCCGTTGTCCCGTAGCATTTCCAGATGCGGCCCGCGTTGAAGTTCGCGGTGTCGCAGTGGACGATTTCGTCTGAGAAGAGGGCATCAAGGACGGTGAGGCAGGTCTTGACGAGCCGGGTGGCCTCACCATCGTTGGGAAGGTCAACTGCGTATAAGAGGTGTGCCCCGTTGCCGGAGTCGGCCATGACGGGCTCCGGGAATCCCCGTTCCGTGAGCCATGCGGCCACCGCTTCGGCCCGTTCGAGCGCGGCGGCGTGCTCCTCATCCGTTGCGGAAACCCCGCTTGGCCGGACCGGGTCGAAATCAATCGGGAGCCACCGGCGGCGGCAGATGTCGGCATCGGCGGTCGTGGCATCGCTCCGCGAGAGGCGCTGTTTCACGCGGTTGGCCCGGCGGGAGAGAAGAGCGGGGTTCACTTCGTTGAGGGTGACATAGATGCCGTGCACGCCGGGGAGCGTGTCCATCGCCTGCGCCCGTTCGGCGAGTGCGGTGAAGTCATTGAAGTAGCCGCTGTGGACGCCGCCGTCGCCCAGGGCACGGAGTTCGACGACTCCGCCTGCGGGAAAAAGAAGGGAGACGGCCTCCCGGATCTCCTCTGTCCGGTCGGAACGGTCATGAGTCACAGGAATCCTCCTGCGATTGCAGGCATCGCCGGGAAGAGCGGTGCAGAGGCGGCCTCACCGCGGGCGACCTGCTGGAAACAGGCAAACGGGATGCTGAAAGAGCCCGTCCCGTGTAGCAGCAATGACGGCCCGGCCGGAGGCGTGGACGGTGATATGGCCGTCGATGACCGTTGTCACCACGACGGCCCCGTCGGGGTTGGCCGTCTCCTTTGTCCGGGCGAGAGGCACGCTCTGCCCGTAGAATAAGAGGGTGTGGATGTCATCCCGGCTGAGCCGGTAGGTTTCCTCTGCGATGGCAAGGCAAAGCCTCCCGTTCCCGCACAGGGAAAGGGTGCCGGGCTCATTCTGCATTCGCGTCACCTCCGGCCTGCCCCGCTCCCTTCCCCGGCTTCGGTGGTTTTCCCTGTTTCGGCGTTTTTACGAGGGTAATCGCGTAGACATGCTGTCCGGTCCGTTTGATCGCAATCTCGGAGATATCCCCTCCGTGTGCGTGAATTTCTGAGGATAATGTCTGCGGGATGAGATAGAGGGGGACGGGGCCCGCCCTGATGTCCATCCGTGCCGTGTCCGTGGAATGTATCTTATCTGCCGCTGATTGTTCTTCGGCAGTTCCTGACATTTCACTGTTGGCGCAGGGTTTTGTGGTGGGGCTGCCCTTTTCTACCGGCACTGCGGGTTGCATGTTTGCACCTCCCTGTTCGGCACAATCAGTCGGGTTGTTTCTTCTGCGGTTCGTGTCTCCCGGACGGCGGGCAATGTGACGGGCTTTGCAGGCCGGTCAGGGGTTTGGCTGCGAACGTTCTGTTCTGTTTTTCTCATGGAGATTTACTCCTGTGCACGATGTGGTGTGCACAGAAGATGATAGGACGTCCGGGGGGATATAGAAGAATTCTGCATGTTGAAAGTAATGAATGTAATACATCAGCAACGGTTCAGTTTCATTCAGCATTCCGGATTCTTACCGGTAACACTGCGGGGGTTCGCGTCATCACTGTCAGTTCTGTTTAGGTGTGTTCATACATCGCATCAGCCCGTCTCTCAACTGTGGCATCGACGGCAGCATCCATGAATGGGGATGCTCTGCCTCACTTCGTTTCCCTGGGGGCATCCGGGAGGAGGCTTTTTTTGTCCCTGACCCGCAGGTTTGCGGCGAAGGTTCTCGCGAGAAGGGGAGTGATCGCCTCGGGAGGCAGACCGATGGTGGCGGCAGTTATTCTGGTTTGTTCCATCGTGTCGGAAGAACCGGTACCGGCGCTTGCAAGGACAGCTTCATGGATGGTCTGGAGATACCGGGCTGCCCGGTCCATCTGCAGGTACGCGTCCCCGCCCATTCCTGGTTCGTCCCATGCCGAGAGAAGCACCCGGATGCCGGGAAGTTCCCGGAGCCGCCCAAGAGACTGCATCGAGGCGAGGGCATCATCATAGACCGGGAGATCGCCCGTTACAGGTATCGCATCACCGGAGAAAAGCGTCCCGTTCTTCGGCATGAAGAGTGAGACGGACCCGGGCGAGTGGCCGGGGGTGTGGATCACCTGCAGTTCCCACGCCCCGATCTCATCGAGTGCTATGGTATCGCCGTCCGCAAGAATGTGGTCCACCTGCACCGATCCGCTGACGAGCGTGGCAAACCCCGGCACCGGCCGCTCGCGGTTCTGGATTTCCACATGCTCGATCCATGCCCGCTCGGCGGAATGGGCAGCGATACTGCATCCGGTCGCCTTCTGGATGGCCCGTGCCGCCCCGATATGGTCGGGGTGCGAATGGGTGAGGACGATCAGGGTAATCTCTGACGGGCTGCGGCCGGTGGACCGGATATAGTCGAAGATCCGCGCCTCGCATCCGGTGACGCCTGTGTCGATGAGAGTGATCGTCTTGCCGTACACGAGATACGAGTACACGAACCGGTCGAGGGCGATGCCGGGCGCGACATGAATCGTGAACGGATGCCTGAGCGCGTGGATATAAGGAACGATCTGCATATGACCACCTCTGGATGACAGGCATTTAGGCGAAGGGAGTATTTCCATTCTTGTATGGGGGGGATCGGTGGGGAGGATCACGGGCGGGTTTTTCCTCTTCCCGGCGGGGGGAGGGTGCATGAAAATCGGATCAGGCCTTTTTCCAAATATGTAACCTGTCCAGCGGCTCAGGCTTAACCTCTTAAGATGGAAACAAAAGATTGAACTCTCTCATCGGGATCTTATCCCCCCAATTCCATCAGAAGAATGGCTGGGCAAACGGATGGTGTTCTAATCCGTCAGGTCAGTCTTTATATGACAGGACTTCATCCGATTCTCCCTGGAGGTTAGCGATCTTCGTTGGGGATACCTTTATCAATGAAGGTAACCCTTCGCACCTACTGGCGATCGATATGATCGGTGAACAAATTTGGGATCTAACTGGGAAAATTGTGGGACAGAGACTCGTCAAACATCATGGCGGGGGAATGAAAATCGAGAGGACTATTGAGGCAAAAGGAAAGGTTTTGGGGGAAGATGTTACCTTTCTGGCCACAGTATGGTCAATGGAAAAACCGCAGGGAGGCACGTTCGTCAAAGGTCACGGAATCATGATGACCAAAAAAGGTGAGAATGTCAAGCTGTGGGGTTCGGGCATCGGTGCGTCGAAGGGGGGTCCCATGGGGAGCGTCCGGGGGGCCCGTTACCTCCAGACAAGCGCACCTTCATTATCCAGGCTCAATGACGTGGCCCTGGTCTTCGAGATCGAGATCGGTGAGGACGGTTCCTATAAGGACAAGACATGGGAATGGAAATAACGACGATCATAAAAACTCAGAAAAGGTAATTCCTCTTTTTTTTTTAATATTTATCAGAAACCGGGCCGGGGCAGTATAGCTCACCCACTGATCAGGCTCCCTCTCATCAGTCCACACGAATCGCAATCGGGACACTGAACCCAAAATAAGAATGCGGGGTACATGAATGCGGGGTACATAGTAACAGACCTCGTAAAAGACCTCATAAGGCAGAAGATTAAGCAGAAACCGACGGACGGTGATGATGCACAGAGCATCAGAAAAGCTGTGCTCTGCCCGTAGAAGGGCAGGGTGTGTCATCCCGGCTAAGCCGGTAGGTTTCCTCTGCGATGGCAAGGCAAAGCCTCCCGTTCCCGCACAGGGAAAGGGTGCCGGGCTCATTCTGCATTCGCGTCACCTCCGGCCTGCCCCGCTCCCTTCCCCGGCTTCGGTGTTTTTCCCTGTTTCTGCGTTTTTACGAGGGTAATCGCGTAGACATGCTGCCCGGTCCGTTTGATCGCAATCCCGGAGATATCCCCTCCGTGTGCGTGAATTTCTGAGGATAATGTCTGCGGGATGAGATAGAGGGGGACGGGGCTCGCCCTGATGTTCATCCGTGCAGTCCGTGGAATGTATATTATCTGCCGCTGATTGTTCTTCGGCAGTTCCTGACATTTCACTGTTGGCGCAGGGTTTTGTGACGGGGCTGCCCTTTTCTACCGGCACTGCGGGTTGCATGTTGGCACCTCCCCGTTCGGCACAATCAGTCGGGTTGTTTCTTCTGCGGTCCGTGTCTCCCCCCGATGGCGGGCAACGCGATAAGCGGTGCGGCGGGCAATGTGATGGGCTTTGCAGGCCGCTCAGGGGTTTGGTTGAGAACGTTCTGTTCTGTTTTTCTCATGGAGATTTGCTCCTGTGCACGAAGTGGTGTGCACAGAAGATGATAGACGTCCGGGGGGATATAGAAGAATTCTGCATGTTGAAAGTAATGAAAGTAATGAATGTAATGAATGTAATACATCAACAGGATTCAGTTTGCTCACTATTTTTGATTCGTAGCTTTATTGGATATGTATTTCTTTCACTTTTGTTCGTGCTGTTCAGCTGAGTTCACGATGGTTTATCTCTATGCCTGAAGAGTGCCCGGATCATCCGGGAAATGGGTATAAACTGTATGCAGGTTTATCTCCACGCATGTGTGGGATCATTCGCAAAATGGGAATATCAGTCCGGGACACAACCCTGGGAAGTACATTGTCCTATAAAACGCGATTATAATAGAAGGAATTCTGAATGAAGGATTACATGAGGGAGTATGGCTCAGGGGGATGGCTTTAGACCATACAATCAGGGACATACTCTGGTGTTCCCTCTTTTCTCCGGAAGACCGGAAATATTATCTGAATGGATTATTTTTTCCATCCATTTGATTCAGGAATACTACAGAATTTTCTGCCGCTGACTGGTTTCAAACTACAATCTCCATGACCCTGCCGTTTCCGGAGAGATCAATGTCCTGGACATCTATTGAAAGACACCCCTCAACTGCATCATATATATTGGCCAGTAATTCATCAAAGGTATCTCCCTGTGTCACACAGCCGGGGATTGAAGGAACTTCTGCCCAAAAACCACCCTCTTCTGCTTCATGGATGATCACTTTCAGCTTCATGGTATACTCATATTGGTGCAGTTCATATAATTGCGTCCTTGTGTAAGTATCCATTCATGAGGCACTGAATTGAGAATGGCTCTCACTTAGCTTATTTTACCGTATCTTGGCTGAATCATTGCATTTTATTTCCATTGGTAAACAAAATCTAATAAAAAGCTATTTGTATGACAATTTAGCATCATTATATAAAATATCTGAAAATACAGGATTCTAATTGGATTATTATTTACATTGAACAACCCACCTGATATTTTGGATTATCCCAAACAACAGAAGATATTCACATGTACTATGCTCATACAACCGAAAAAGAGGACAAATCCGACTGGCAAACTCTTCAGGATCACCTGACAAATGTTGCAAAGATCAGTTCAGAATTTGCAACAGATTTCAACGCATCCGAATTTGCATATGCAGGGGGGCTGCTGCACGACATCGGGAAATACTCCCCGGAATTTCAAAAAAGGCTTGAAGGAAATTATGGACGGGTGGATCACTCTACCGCAGGAGCCAGAGAAGCCGAATCTCTGTATCCGTTTCCCATGAGCAGGTTTCTCGAATATATCGTTGCAGGGCACCACGGAGGCATTCCCGATTACGGAACCAATGTGAACGGACTAAAGAAACGGATTCGTTCTGCTGAGCTGCATGATTACAGCTCATATACTAAAGAAATACCAGTACCTGTTCTGAATAGCAGTCATATCAGATTCTCCTGTGGAAAAAATAATCAGGGATTCACCTGTTCATTTTTTACACGGATGCTGTACTCCTGCCTTGTCGATGCAGATTCATTAGATACTGAACAGGTTACCCGTCCCGAACAGTCCGCCCTGAGAGGTCTGTATGACACATCTGAGGAGCTTTTAAATCGATTTGAAGACCACACAAAAGCATTCGTCTCACACACCGGGGAGAGCTGCATCAATCGGTGCCGGAATGCTGTGCTGGCGCAGTGTAAAGAGAAAGCGCAACTCCACCCGCAGATGTTTTCCCTGACGGTTCCCACCGGTGGAGGGAAGACGCTCTCCTCAATGGCATTCGCTCTTGAACATCTCAAGAAGAATGATCTCAAACGAATAGTTTACGTCATCCCCTACACCAGCATCATCGAACAGAATGCTGATGTATTCCGGAAAATCTTCGGCAACAGGAATGTGTTGGAACATCACAGCAACTATGACTCCGAACAGAAAAATCGTGACGGGGATGATCCGGTTAGTGAAAGTCTTACCCTCTCAACAGAAAACTGGGACATCCCGGTTGTGGTCACTACAAATGTCCAGTTTTTTGAGTCACTGTTTTCAAACAGACGATCAAAATGCCGGAAAATTCACAACCTTTCAAAGAGCGTGATCATACTTGATGAAGCCCAGATGCTGCCCATAGGCTACCTGAAACCCTGCCTTGCAGCACTATCGGAGCTTGTCCTGAACTATGGCTCAACGGTCGTCATATGCACTGCGACCCAGCCAAAAATCGGTTCATTTCTGGATGAACGAACCAAACCTCTTGAAATGGTAGACTCTCCGGAAAAGTTGTACAAAACACTTCGCCGGGTTCATGTGAACAATGCAGGAGAACTGAATGATGAAGAACTTTCGGACAGGTTGAGAGATTTAAAACAGGTATTATGTATAGTAAATACCCGCAAACATGCACGTTCCCTTTTCGATAAGATATCGGGTTTAGAAGAATCGGATGGTTGTTTTCATCTGAGTGCGGCGATGTGCCCGGTGCATAGGAGAACAATACTCGAAGAGATCCGAAAACGGCTCAAAGACGGTCTCCCCTGCCGGGTGATCTCTACTCAGCTGATTGAAGCAGGTGTTGATATTGACTTCCCTGTTGTATACCGTGCGATGACCGGTATTGATTCTGTTGCCCAGGCTGCCGGTCGGTGTAATCGTGAGGGGAAATCTGAATGTGGGGAAGTCCATGTGTTCAGGTCTGCTGAAGCCTATGGGAAAGCGACCAGCTGGCAGAAGCGGGTTGCAGAGATTGGTGAGATGATCTTCAACGAGTATGAAGATCCCCTGTCGCTGGATGCTGTTGAGAGCTACTTTCACAAGCTCTATTATTATCAGGGGAATGAAAGGCTGGATAAAAAAGGCATATTGCAATCTCTTGATGAACGGCTGAATGAACTTGCATTTCCTTTTGAAAAGGTAAATGATGACTTTTCTATCATTGAAAACGGAACGAAAGACGTTGTCATTCCCTGGGATGCTAATGCACAGTCCCTGATTAAAAAAATCAGGAAAAACGGTTTTCCGGAAAATTTCGGCAGAGGACTGCAGGGATATACTGTATCTGTTTACCCGGATGAATTCAGAGCACTGGAAAAATCCCGTGCTCTGGATACCATTGGTGAACGGTTTCATGTTATGACAGACATGTCCCGGTATTCTAAAAACACCGGACTTATGAAACCGACATCGGGAGATCTGCCGTTATTGATCGCATGAAGAGGTGATTGTCATAGGATATGGAATTAAACTAAAAGTGTGGGGCGATTATGCCTGTTTTACTCGACCGGAGATGAAGGTCGAGAGGGTCAGTTATGATGTCATGACCCCCTCAGCGGCACGCGGAATCCTTGAAGCGATATACTGGAAGCCTGCTATTTGCTGGAAGATTGACAAGATTCATGTGCAAAACAAAATTGAATTTGATAATATCCGGCGAAATGAAGTGACGGGTAAAATTCCCAAGAATGCAGTGAAGGCTGCAATGAACGGGAAAGAGGCCACATTATGTCAGGTTCCAAATGAAAACCGGGTTCAGCGGGCATCTCTTGTACTCCGCAATGTCTGCTACTGCATTGAAGCTCATTTTGAAATGACCGATGCTGCGGGGCCGGAGGACACGGAGGAGAAGCACTACAACATCGCCCTTCGCAGGCTGAAACGGGGCCAGTGTTTCCATCAGCCATATTTCGGGTGCCGTGAATTTCCGGTCAGTTTTGAATTTCTTGATGGGGAAACGCCGGAGTCCTATTATTCAGGAGAGAACGGTGGGGAGCGGGATCTTGGATTTATGCTGTATGATATCGATTTCAACGATGAGATGAAGGCCATCTTCTTCCGGGCGAATATGACTGACGGGACGATTGATGTCAATCGATGCCTCGGATTCGGAGGGGTATCGTGATCATTCAGGCATTGTGCGAGTATTATGATATTCTGGACAATGATCCCGCCACCCCCATACCCTGCCCCGGTTACAGTAGTGCAAATGTCTCGTTTAATCTGGTTATCTCTGAGAAGGGAGAAATATCCCATATTGTTGACCTGAGAAGTGACGACAAAAAACCCCGTCCACGAACAATGGAAGTACCGCAACAGGATTCACGTGCAAACGGTGTCAATCCGTATTTTTTGTGTGACAACGCAAAGTATGTCTTTGGCGTCGAAAAGCTCAAACGACCGGAGTTTGAGGAAAAATATCTGAACCGGGCAGATAGTGAAGCTGCCATTGATTATGTTGTGCTGGAGGAAAATGATAAAGACGTCATTCTCACAAATCCCCGTACAAGGAAGTATTTTGAGGCATTCAAAAAACAGCACCATGATATCCTCGGCAGTATGGATTCTGTCGGTGTGAAACGACTGCTCTTGTTTTTGGATACGTGGAATCCGGAAGAATTTCTTCAGAATCCAAAGATCGCCCAGTATAAAGATGAGATCCTCGCAGGCGGGAATATTGTTTTTGACGACAATGATTCTTGTCTGCACCAGAACTCTGGAGTCAAAGCTCTCTGGGAAAAATGCAACTCTGATGCAGGTGATGAAGAAATTGTTTTCGGCCCCTGCCTGGTGACCGGTGAAACAGAACCGATTGCACGACTACACCAGAAAATCAAGGGAGTTACCGGGGCACAACAGGCCGGTGCTTCACTGGTCAGTTTTAACGAGAAAGCGTTTGAATCGTACAACAAGGAGTGGAGTTACAATGCACCCGTTAGTGAAATCTCGATGTACAAGTACACCACGGCCCTCAACTACCTGCTCAGTCAAAAGGCAAACCGGTTGAGAATTGCTGACACAACAACGGTGTTCTGGGCCGAGACAGACGACAAAACCTGTGAAAATCTGGCACCGTTCTTCATAAATCCCCCATCCCGGAAAAAGGATACCGACGGGGACGCGAATGAACCTGAAAGAGTGCGGGATGCTGCAACTCTCCAGCTTATTGAGGATGTACTCACCAAAGTAAGAAATGGTCAAAACGTACGCAAAGAGGATCTCGGAACTGACCCGGATGTGAATTTTTACATCCTCGGACTGTCACCAAACAATGCCCGGATTGCAGTACGGTATTGGTATAAGGATACTTTTGGGAATTTTGTTGATACGGTCGCCCAACATCATCTGGACATGGATATCGTGCCGGAGTATTCCGGAGCATCTTTTGGCCCGGAATTCGTCTCCGTCTACTGGCTGCTGCGTGAAACCGTCCCGAAGAGTTCAGACAAAAACGATGTCTCACCCATTCTCGGAGGGCTTATTATGAGGGCAATTCTGAATAAGACACCCTATCCCATCCAGATGTACTCTGCCATATTAAACCGGGTGAAAGTTGAAAAGACGATTAATACCGTTCGTGCCGGTTTTATCAAGGCATATCTTCTGAGACAAAGCAGAGCCGGACTGACAAACATACCTGAGGAGCTGATTACTGTGAAATTAAACGAAGAGAGTGAACATGTGCCGTACCGCCTGGGCAGGCTGTTTGCGGTGCTTGAGAAAGTGCAGAATGATACGAACAAGGATATGGGAGCGACGATTAACAGCAAATATTTCAGCAGTGCATCGTCAACACCGGCGGTGGTGTTTCCGGTGCTGCTCAAACTTGCGCAGCACCATATCAGTAAATCCGACTGGGGATTTAAGACGAGCCAGTCAATCGAAGAGATCTTATCAGAGGTCAATGAGTTCCCTGAATATATGAACCTGGATGAACAGGGCATGTTTATGCTTGGCTATTACCACCAGCGCAAAGCAAATTACCAGAAAAAAAGTGAACAGTCAGTTGAGGAGGAGAAATTATGAGTGAATGTATCAAGAACCGGTATGAGTTTGTATTGTTGTATGATGTAGAGAACGGCAACCCGAATGGCGACCCTGACATGGGCAATATGCCCCGGATTGATCCTCAGACCGGATGCGGTATCGTAACGGATGTGTGCCTGAAGCGAAAGATACGGGATTACGTTGATATGGTAAAAGAGGGTGAGCCGGGATATGAAATCTATGTGAAATCCGGGGCTATCCTCAATGACCAGCACGAAAAAGCCTACACGCATCTTGGGATTAAACCTGACAAAAAGAAGCCGAAAGACGATGAGCTGACAAAGTTCATGTGCAAGAATTTCTTTGATATCCGCACCTTTGGTGCGGTGATGACAACAGAGGTGAACTGTGGTCAGGTGAGAGGCCCGGTGCAGATCAATTTCAGCCGCAGTATCGATCGAATCTATCAGCAGGAGATTACCGTCACCCGGCTTGCAGTGACCAAAAAAACTGATGCCGAGAAAGGTCAGACGATGGGTAAAAAGCAGATCGTGCCGTATGGACTCTATCGGGCGGAAGGCTACATCTCAGCGAATCTGGCGAAAAAGACCACAGGATTCAGTGAAGATGATCTAGAGCTGTTCTGGGACAGTCTGGTAAACATGTTTGAACATGATCATTCAGCATCCCGTGGAAAGATGTCTGCCAGAAAACTGATAGTGTTCAAACACGATAGCGAACTTGGGTGCTGTCAGTCCCATATTCTGTTTGATAAAGTCAATGTGGAACGCATTTCCGGCGACCGGCCACCTCGGGCATTTACCGATTACACTGTTACCATTTCCACAGACATTCCGGATGGTGTCTCTCTGATTGAAAAATTATGAGAGAAAGACGATATGCGGATGACGAACTCCTGTCGTTATCCGGCATACAACATTTTTACTTCTGCAAGCGCCAGTGGGCACTCATTCATATTGAACAGCAATGGGCGGATAATCTGAGAACAACCGAAGGTCATTTCCTCCACGAACGAGTGGATGACCCATTTTTCACCGAAAGGAGAGGTGATGTGCGAATATCAAGGGCATTCCCCCTTGTTTCATACACTCTGGGTTTGTATGGTATCGCTGATGTCATTGAATATGTCCGTTCCAAAGAAGGGGTATTTATTCCTGATTGCGAGGGATTGTGGACGATGAGACCTGTCGAGTACAAGAGGGGAAAACCGAAGATCGATGAGCGTGATGAGGTACAGTTGTGCGCACAGGTTATTTGTCTGGAAGAGATGTTCGGTGTCGAGATTAACACGGCTGATTTTTATTACTACGAAATTCGCAGACGCATTCACACCGATATTACTGAAGAACTGAGATGTCTGGTATATGCTCTCGCAGAGGAGATGCATCATCTGTTTCATGGAGGAATAACTCCTCCTGCCCAAAAAAACCGTAAATGTAGCCTTTGTTCGCTTTTTGATGTTTGTATGCCGAAACTTACGAAGAAGAATAGATCTGTTGACACGTATATCAAAAACCATGTCCGGGATGCATGTACGGATACTAATGAGGAGCTTTGAGCAATGAGAAAACTTCTGAATACGCTTTATGTAACAAATCCTGATTCGTATCTGGTGAAGGACGGAGACAATGTTGTTGTGAGAGTTGACAACACTGAGAAGTTTCGTATCCCGGTGTATAATCTGGAAGGAATTGTCTGTTTTGGATACATGGGGGCAAGTCCGCAATTAATGAAATTGTGCTCGGACAATAACATCGGGCTTTCATTTTTAAGCCCACAAGGTCAGTTTCAGGCACGCGTCACCGGAAGGGTGCGGGGCAATGTCCTTCTCAGACGAACGCAGTACCGGATAGCAGACAGTGACACTGATTCATTGGAGATTGCAAAGGCTTTCATCATCGGAAAGACGGTGAATTGCAGGACGGTTCTGGGAAGAGGTGTCCGGGATCATGGTGACACGGTAGATTGCAGGAACATAACCACTGCCGACCGTCTGCTCATTGAACACATGCTAAAGATTGATGATTGCACTACAGCTGATAGTCTCCGGGGTATAGAGGGCAATTGTGCACGGTTTTACTTTTCTGCTCTTGACGAACTTATTCTGAGGCAAAAAGATGCATTCTATCTAAGGGAACGGAACCGGCGGCCTCCCCGTGACAATATGAATGCCATGCTGTCCTTTCTGTATACGCTTCTTGCACATGATGTTGAATCAGCATTGGAAACAGTCGGGCTGGACCCGTATGTGGGATTTTTCCATACCGACAGACCGGGCCGGGCCAGTCTTGCGCTTGATATGATGGAGGAACTCCGGCCGTTTATGGCCGATCGTCTGGCACTGAATTTAATCAACCTGAACCAGGTGAAGCCGAAAGATTTTCTCAAAAAAGAGAACGGGGGTGTACTCATGACTGAGGATGGGAGAAAAGAAATTCTCAGTGCATGGCAAAAAAGAAAACAGGATGAAATCACTCATCCCTATCTTGGAGAGAAAATATCTGTCGGATTGATACCATACGTTCAGGCAATGCTTATGGCCCGGTATTTGCGGGGAGATATTGATGGATATCCGCCCTTTTTTATGAATTGAGGAATTTCTATGATGGTTTTGGTTACTTACGATGTGAGCACGGAGTCTGATGGGGGAAAGAAGCGACTCAGACAGGTGGCAAAAGAGTGTGTCAATTATGGTCAGCGGGTGCAGAATTCGGTTTTTGAATGTCTGCTTGACCCTGCCCAGTTCGCAAAGCTTAAACACTCTTTGTGCGGGATTATTGATGAGGAGAAGGACAGTCTCAGATTTTATTATCTGGGGAAGAACTGGAAAAACCGGGTCGAACACTTTGGTACCAAGGGTGGTTATGATCCGGAAGGGCTATTAATTGCATAACAACTGCGAACCGGAAGCGACCATATAATCCCCGGCAGTTTCGCAGCAAAATTTTTGTTTTGCATATTAATCTTTTCATGATTATTTGGATTATATTGTTCCAGAATTTTATTTGAGATTCGGATATGATGTGATATTAAAAATGAATAATATTATAATATGTGGCAATTATTGGTTGAGTTTGATTATTTTTCCAAAGTATCCATATGTTTTGCGATTTTCAATTGCTAATCTCATAAATAAAAATCAATGCGTAATTTAATTGTCTAAAAAATATAGACTAAAACTGCGGTCACACCCTTCGCGGGTGTGTGGATTGAAATACATCAATTACAGATGCAGTTATGTGGTTACGCGACGTCACACCCTTCGCGGGTGTGTGGATTGAAATAATAAGACTTTGTGAATAATCTGACATAAATCCTGGTCACACCCTTCGCGGGTGTGTGGATTGAAATTATTTCGCACAGTATATGCCCGCGATCAAAGAACGTCACACCCTTCGCGGGTGTGTGGATTGAAATGACCCGGATTCTCTTTGATCTCTGAAAACGGTTTTAGGTCACACCCTTCGCGGGTGTGTGGATTGAAATTTCATCTCCTTGGTTTTCTTAGTAAAATTAATTTGTCACACCCTTCGCGGGTGTGTGGATTGAAATGTTGCACTTGGTAACGCGATAAACGCTGTGCTCAGTCACACCCTTCGCGGGTGTGTGGATTGAAATCCTCTGCGGTAGCGTAGGTTGTGGAGGTTTTGGGTCACACCCTTCGCGGGTGTGTGGATTGAAATTTTACAGGGTTGCGTGCCGGGATTACATCCGGCGTCACACCCTTCGCGGGTGTGTGGATTGAAATAGGCAGCAGACGATAGCAAGACGTTAGGCGACAGGGTCACACCCTTCGCGGGTGTGTGGATTGAAATTCAACAGCACCTTTGGATATAACCGGACACAACGTCACACCCTTCGCGGGTGTGTGGATTGAAATCTTTGTATGGGTTGCCACGATCACATGCGTGTGGTCACACCCTTCGCGGGTGTGTGGATTGAAATTGAGAGAAATTGAGGGATATAAAACGGGCACGGAGTCACACCCTTCGCGGGTGTGTGGATTGAAATCACAAATCAGTGAGAACCGCAGTTGCCGCGTTACGTCACACCCTTCGCGGGTGTGTGGATTGAAATTTCTCATACTCGCTTTTGTGTGATTTGCGTTTAGAGTCACACCCTTCGCGGGTGTGTGGATTGAAATTGGACACCACAGTATACAGCACATCATACTGGAGTCACACCCTTCGCGGGTGTGTGGATTGAAATTGTTATACTGGCTGGGCATGATATGTATTATGATGTCACACCCTTCGCGGGTGTGTGGATTGAAATATCATGGCGATAAAAGATAAGAAATGTAATGGTTGTCACACCCTTCGCGGGTGTGTGGATTGAAATATGTTCTTGTCGTATATCTCTTTTTCCACGACTGGTCACACCCTTCGCGGGTGTGTGGATTGAAATGGTGCGACGTTTGCTTCTGGCAGGTCAGGGTCAAAGTCACACCCTTCGCGGGTGTGTGGATTGAAATTTTGTTGAGGTGCAGGAATGACCGAAGGATACTGTCACACCCTTCGCGGGTGTGTGGATTGAAATATCAACAAGACCACCTGCCTGCTCTCAAAGAACGGTCACACCCTTCGCGGGTGTGTGGATTGAAATAAAGTCGTTGACGCGGGCAGTAACAAGATCGTCGTCACACCCTTCGCGGGTGTGTGGATTGAAATCGGTCTTAACCGCGAACGTCTGCATGAGAACATCGTCACACCCTTCGCGGGTGTGTGGATTGAAATGCGCTTACTGAACTTGTCAGCGCCTGCAGATGGGCGTCACACCCTTCGCGGGTGTGTGGATTGAAATTGCAAGGCGCAGACCCTGCTTATCACCCCACAGTGTCACACCCTTCGCGGGTGTGTGGATTGAAATATCCTCAATCACAGTATCTTTCGGCAGGAGTATGGTCACACCCTTCGCGGGTGTGTGGATTGAAATCTCTACTGTGATCCCTCTGGCCTCAAGTTCTGCTAGTCACACCCTTCGCGGGTGTGTGGATTGAAATTGAATCAGTTTTGCAGAAGGCGTGCACAGATGGCGTCACACCCTTCGCGGGTGTGTGGATTGAAATTCATATCCAATGGAGGATGCAGAATGAGATACAAAGTCACACCCTTCGCGGGTGTGTGGATTGAAATCCCTACCTGTTTGCAAACGTGCTTGACCGCCAGCGTCACACCCTTCGCGGGTGTGTGGATTGAAATTGATATTATCGGCGTTAAGTGGGCGTACACTACGGTCACACCCTTCGCGGGTGTGTGGATTGAAATTATTTTTTACGGCCATGCTTCAGGGTTTGACCCGTCACACCCTTCGCGGGTGTGTGGATTGAAATATCAGATACCATGAGTTTAACACGGTCTTTATACGTCACACCCTTCGCGGGTGTGTGGATTGAAATTGGTATCGCTCATACAAAGATGACACACACATCAGTCACACCCTTCGCGGGTGTGTGGATTGAAATAAACTCGTCAAGCTGCGACTGCACAACGCCGTTACGTCACACCCTTCGCGGGTGTGTGGATTGAAATGTCCATACTATCAATCTCCTTTAGGTTTTCAAATCGTCACACCCTTCGCGGGTGTGTGGATTGAAATTCCGTTCTCGTCTTCTACCCATATCTTAGGCTCGTCACACCCTTCGCGGGTGTGTGGATTGAAATGTCCAGAACTCTGTATACATATCAATAAACGGCGTCACACCCTTCGCGGGTGTGTGGATTGAAATAAGCGTGCTCTTTGCAGTGAGTGATGCAATATCTTGTCACACCCTTCGCGGGTGTGTGGATTGAAATACTCGTTTTATACGCTCCTTCTACTCCAGTTTCGTCACACCCTTCGCGGGTGTGTGGATTGAAATCAGGATGGGGTATCCCGGTATTCTCGTCTGATGTGTCACACCCTTCGCGGGTGTGTGGATTGAAATTCAGGTATCGGTGCAACGGTGATAAAGACAAGTTGTCACACCCTTCGCGGGTGTGTGGATTGAAATGATAGTGTCCGTGTCAAGGATTGCAACGGTAAACGGGTCACACCCTTCGCGGGTGTGTGGATTGAAATGCTGAAGAGGTGCTTATGTCGGGGGTGTTCGGCGTCACACCCTTCGCGGGTGTGTGGATTGAAATTTGATCCAGCTTCAACCGTTGACACCCCGCCAAAGTCACACCCTTCGCGGGTGTGTGGATTGAAATTGTGAAATCACCGCTCAACCAGTCCCGCAGAACGGTCACACCCTTCGCGGGTGTGTGGATTGAAATCAGGCTCTTAAAATTGGATGGAGAAAAGTGTCCGTCACACCCTTCGCGGGTGTGTGGATTGAAATTTCTCCAAGATCAAATGATACATAATCGTTATCCGGTCACACCCTTCGCGGGTGTGTGGATTGAAATCTGAATAACGGCGGTATCGCTAAACTCTCCTAATGTCACACCCTTCGCGGGTGTGTGGATTGAAATTTCACCAAGATCAAATGAGACATAATCGTTATCCGTCACACCCTTCGCGGGTGTGTGGATTGAAATTGGGAGACTGATGGCGTGATGGTAATGGCCGCGCGTCACACCCTTCGCGGGTGTGTGGATTGAAATTGATATGCGCATATCTCTAAAGTTTGATGATGTGGTCACACCCTTCGCGGGTGTGTGGATTGAAATATAAAGATATCCTGTAATTTATCGACTATTTCAATGTCACACCCTTCGCGGGTGTGTGGATTGAAATCTGACGAAGTAACAACAAACCAAACAAATTTAATAGTCACACCCTTCGCGGGTGTGTGGATTGAAATCGGCACGCTCCCCGTTTAAAGATCAAGACATGAGTCACACCCTTCGCGGGTGTGTGGATTGAAATCGGTAGACTGTATCGGTTCTTTGCGGTGTATGCGTCACACCCTTCGCGGGTGTGTGGATTGAAATAGATACTCTCAGACCCACACAGCGCCCCGCTATTGCGTCACACCCTTCGCGGGTGTGTGGATTGAAATACCGAGATTAGCCACAACTACACGCCCAACGATGTCACACCCTTCGCGGGTGTGTGGATTGAAATTTTTGCCCCACAACACCCCTCTATACCCACACAAAGTCACACCCTTCGCGGGTGTGTGGATTGAAATTAAGCGACGTAGAGCGCCCTGGTGTCACATCCCCCGTCACACCCTTCGCGGGTGTGTGGATTGAAATGCCTTCTGTGCTTCGGTAAGTGTCATCTTAGAATGTCACACCCTTCGCGGGTGTGTGGATTGAAATACGCATTACGAAGGGCATGATCCGCAACCATCAGTCACACCCTTCGCGGGTGTGTGGATTGAAATTCTGATTGAGTCGGTGAGTATCAGAGATGTTGAGGTCACACCCTTCGCGGGTGTGTGGATTGAAATCGGACTGCGGGCTGGGCAATTGATAACGGTTGAGTCACACCCTTCGCGGGTGTGTGGATTGAAATTTTTAGTTCTGCGTTTTCTCGTTTCAGTTCACCGTCACACCCTTCGCGGGTGTGTGGATTGAAATATATTACAAGGAAGTAACTCACCTCCAGCATTCGGTCACACCCTTCGCGGGTGTGTGGATTGAAATGTTTTCTCTCAGTGATCCATACCCGTTTTCAGATGGTCACACCCTTCGCGGGTGTGTGGATTGAAATGTGATTGGTTAAGCGGTGATTTCAGCGAGGATCATAGTCACACCCTTCGCGGGTGTGTGGATTGAAATATCATATTTTCCGAGCTCAGCGCAGCGTCTTAACGTCACACCCTTCGCGGGTGTGTGGATTGAAATCATTTGCAAGTTCTCTTTCAAATGTTTCTCCCCGTCACACCCTTCGCGGGTGTGTGGATTGAAATAGGATATCGCGATTGGACATTTTGATAAGACGCGTCACACCCTTCGCGGGTGTGTGGATTGAAATCCGAATGCCTCAGCTGAGTAATGGATCATGCGGGTCACACCCTTCGCGGGTGTGTGGATTGAAATTGTCTCTTGTTTTGCCTGTTGCTGTTGTTGCAGCGTCACACCCTTCGCGGGTGTGTGGATTGAAATCCATCGTGGAAACGAATTTGTAAATCATTGTTGAGTCACACCCTTCGCGGGTGTGTGGATTGAAATACTATTGAGGAAGAACACGCAAAATGGGCGATTGAGTCACACCCTTCGCGGGTGTGTGGATTGAAATTCGGAATGGGCGTGGGGTTCAGCACTCTTGATAACAAGTCACACCCTTCGCGGGTGTGTGGATTGAAATCGGAATTTACGTGCGTCTGTGATAAGCACGTATGGTCACACCCTTCGCGGGTGTGTGGATTGAAATACGTAGGTCGTGTCTGCCTGGCTGACTTCGGTCGGTCACACCCTTCGCGGGTGTGTGGATTGAAATATAATTCTGCCGCTCGCATTTTCAATTTTTGATACAGTGATATTGGTATCAGATTGATTTTTTAGGATGAAATTCGAAGATATCAATCTTGAATGATGTTGGAGTTGTTTGTCCATACTGTGGTCGCAAGGGAATTGGGAAAGCCCATGTACGGTTTCTCAACCAAAACTATGCAAAAGCTAAGAATTGGAATGATCTATACTGTGGTTCCTGTAGAAAACCCATCAAAAGTTATCGGTGACGTGGGTTACATCCTACTGCAAACTGCCCGTAACAAAATGAGATACCTCTTTCCTAAATTAGACCTATTCCTGGATTTTACCCCAGATGTGAAATATTTTGCCAAATCACTCTATCTCTCCAAACGGCCGTTCACCCTTTGGGGCAACGGCCTCCCTTCCTGACCTGCTCACCTGTACGGATGCACCAAACGCTCATGGCCGCACTCCTTTGGAGATGCGGCCGTCAGCTCCATGGGGAACCGCCTTCACGTCACTGTTGCGGCAGTCACCTTCCGGCGGTTGAATGACACCTCATTTTCCTCTTCAAGACCTAATTTGGTCAAAATAGAAATTTTGTGAATCATGAAAAAGAGAAGTATTTCGGACCATAAAAGAGAAGTGTTTATTTCTTCCCCTTAGATGCAGCAGACTGTGCACGGGCCTTGAAACTCTGGTTTGTTTCGTTCTTATCAGCACTTGCCTGATTGCGGGAACTTGCCTGATTGCGGGATGCAGCATTCTGATTAATTGCACTATTCTTTGCCATTATTCGCCTCTGTTACATAATAGAATACAACAACTGACCAGATAAGGCCCGTGAAAGAGTAAATTGAAATGAGAACTACTCGACGCGTTTAGTGACAGACTACAGAGTAAACGCGTTTATTGACTATCACATTGGTTGATGCTTTCTTTGATTATTATCCACTGCCCTGATGACCTCATAGTGGGTATTTTGTATGGAACACAGACAGGAAGTCTCTATTATGAAACCGGATGAGATGACAAAGCAAAAGTGGGAGGTGCTCTGGTCTTTTGTGCAGAACACTGCGGATTTCGCGGACTCTCGTTACGGAAATAAATGTGGTGTTAAATGTGCCAAATATAAGGCCACATCCGGGGAGAACTGATTCTATTTGTACCCTTCAAGAATACACAAAGATTTCTTAGAATTATATTATTCGTATGGGAAAATATCTATCTCGAAGGTTTGGGCAGGAAGAATATGTGAGGACCTTTGTGAACTTGAGGGAACTTAGGTTGGCATGCCAGCGACCGCAACAGTATCGAGGTTTATCCCCACACCTGTGGGGAATTCTGAAACAGTGGAGACCCACATTTCTTCTCTTCCCACCCTTCTTTCATCCCTCAAGCCTCCTCAACTCTTCTTCTATCTGTTCGACCGTCGGGAAACTGTCCTTCAGGTCGTCCGGGAGGGAATGGACCAGCTCATACTCTGATACTCCGATGGGCTTTCTGATATCGCTTAAGGCGTACTCAACGACAAGGGTGTCATGGTTCTTGCAGAGAAGGATGCCGACTGTCGGTGCGTCTTGTTCCGTCTTCAACTGCATATCCACCGCCTTCAGGTAGAAGTTGAGCTTGCCCGCGTACTCAGGCTCAAAATCTCCGGTCTTCAGCTCGATGACCACATAGCAGTGCAGCCGGGTATGGTAAAAGAGCAGGTCAAGGAAAAAATCCCGCTTTCCAACGGTGAGCACCCGCTGCTTCCCGACGTAGGCAAAACCTGACCCCAGCTCCAGCAGGAACTGGGTAATATGCTTGATTAACCCTTTTTCCAGTTCTCTCTCGGTATATTCCGGGGAGAGGGACAGAAAATCGAACTTGTAGGGGTCTTTTACTATCTGCTGTGCCAGATCAGACTGCGGTGCAGGAAGGGTTGCAGAGAAGTTGGTGATCGCCTTTCCGTTGCGTCCGTAGAGACCGCTTTCAATCTGATGCGTTAGAACATTCCTGCTCCAGTTGTTTTCAATTGTTTTTCTGACATAGAAGATGGCTTCATCAACGGTATTGCATTTAGAAATGATTACCTGATTGTGCCCCCACGGGATCCGGGTCAAAAGGGGCACAGCCTGTGCCACTATTTGGTCTCCGGCAGCGGCAGGCAGAACACCCGATGCAATTCGGGTACAGCCTGTACCCGAATTCGATACCTCCCCACGGTAAAACAGGTACCACCGGCGGATATACTTCAGGTTTCCCTCGGAAAAACCCTTCATCTCCGGAAATTCCTTCATTAAATCATGGCTCAGCCGGGCCAGAAAACCGCTTCCCCATGCGGCGGACTGCTGTTTCTCTACAATCTCAGCACCCAGCTGCCAGTAGAACTCCAAAAGTGCCGAATTCACCGAAACGGCCGCCTTTAGCTGGGCCTGACGCAGTCTCGCTTTTATATCCGAAAGCCATACGGCATACTCCCCGCCTGACAGAACAGACGGAAACGACCTCTCATCCCCTGTCATAATAAACCCTTCATCGACTTCAAAACGGCATCTCTGAATCTGCATTCTTTTTCATATAATGGAGTGATCCTTTTGTGAAACCAGGTTTCTTCCAGTCAGCATATGATATACTGAGAATCTTCCTGCATATCCCATCCATATCAACCCTGTCAACCCGATAGTCAGGTTTCATGAAACTCACCGACTGTTTCTTCCCGGTCCGTTAGTGCCCCAATTCCTGTGCTGTAAGAAGAATGACATAACTCAGCAAACATTTCTTCCCCTGATATCCCTGGTCAGTTGAAACTGACATTTCCCTCGCCATAAGTCTTGCGTGTTCACCATAGGCCGGAGCCGGGGGAATATCCATTTTGGGTTATACGCATTCTCTCAGACTCCCCCTCCCCCTCACAAATCCTCATTCCCGTGCAATACAAGGAATCGGTCAAGTGCCCGCCGGGAGGTGTGCCACGTATATTCTATCTTCACCGCATCAAGCACCCCCTGTCCAGCCCAGTGGCTGAAATATTCCGGTGAATACGCTGAATACGGTGATGCCTCTCCAAGATTCTCCACGATATCCTCTACCGGCATCAGTGTATCATCCCCGCCATATGCTGCAAGAGAGAGGGTCAGGCTTTCATCCACTGCTTTTGCGATGTAATGGGAAAACGGGCCGATTTCTCCGGCATCCGCTGATTTGACGAGCTGAGTATGTCGTTTCCTGGTCTCCTTTTTCATCACGACCGCAGGATAGGAATGTTCCATTAAATACAGACAGGTAAGGAGGCGTCCGACTCTGCCATTCCCTTCTGTGAACGGATGAATGTCACCAAACCGGTGATAGAAATAGGCCGCCGTCTCTATGGGGTGCAGGCGGCTTTTCTGCACGGTTACTAAGAGCTGGTTCATCAGCTTCATTACCTCCGTCCAGTTGGGGTGAGCCTTTGCGGCGCCGACGACTTTGATATTTGTCCTCCGGTATTTCCCGGAGGTATCTGGATGTGCGGTGGCACCACCCTCATGAATATCCTGAATCGTGGCATGAATTCCCAGAATTGTTGCATGAATATCCTGAATCGTGGCATGGCTTATCGGTGCCCCCTCTTTTGCCAGTCTCTCCGTTAGTTCAAAGGCCGTTGCAGTATTCATCGCTTCACGATGCTCCTGAAGGGATTTTTCTTTGATGGTTTGTCCTTCGGTTACGATTAATCGTGTCTCAGAGAGCGTAAGGGAATTTCCGGCTATCGCATTGGAATAATACGTATGCAGAAGCTTCATCTCTTCATGCAGGTTCCGGATACCATCCGCCGGAAGAGGAGGCATAGAAAAAAGGAGCTCCCTTTTTTCTTCTATGCGCAGCAGAAGTTCTGCCTGTATCGTATTGGTATCGGTATTGCCCATGTGGTAGATTATCCGATAGCACACAATAAAGCCTGTTGCAATTGGGAAGAGACTGATATTCATTCTGGCATCGACTGTCGTTGAAAAAAATAGTTCTTTGAATTGTCAGGCTATTTTACCGGCGGGGTTACGTCCTGAACCGGCTTTTCTATGCGTTTATTGCCGAAATATGACTCATATGTTGCCTTTAATATAAATTCCAAAGACTCATCCGGAGATAATCCTATTGAAATCCGAAGAGCAATCCTTCAGGAGACAATCTCATTGAAATCAGAAGAGCAATACTCAGGAGAAAAAAATACCTGGCGAAAAATACCACCCGAAATACCAATGAATGAAAATCAGGAGCTATTTTTATCCAAATCTTTTTTCATAAGAGAGATTCCGCCCTCTAACCCTTCAAAAAAACGGACACCATTTCTGCTGAACTCATGGTAAGGATAAAATTCAATCTCAGTAAAACCGCATCTCTCAAAGGCACTCTTTGATACCGGGTTTGTGCAGTCCGCAATTATCTGTCTGAAGCCTTTTTTTTCCGCATGGAAAATCACCTGATGTATAAGCCGTTTGGAAATCCCCATCCCGCGATACCTCCTGGCAACCCCTATCTGAAAGATGTGCAGTGTCTTTTCCTGCCTGATTTTTTTTCGGTCAAATGCCCTCCCCTCAAGTTCATCGATCATAGCTATCACATCAGGAAAAAATGACAGAAGCGGAGCAAAAATATCCCCTTCGCTTTCCATATCATCTGCAAGGTCGACACAGAATATGAATCCGGCAACATCTTTGGTTTTCTCATCCGTTGCGATAAAACTCAGGTCTTTTCCCCGAAGGTACCTGACGTATAACTCCGCATACGGCAGCACCTGTGACAAATCAGGTGCATGCCGCCGGGACGTTGGTTCATCAGCGAGAAAATCATAGGTGTAAATGCGGGCGGCATCCTTTACATAGGCCTCCGTTAACGGAACGATTCCAAATCCGTGGGGAACAGAAAGGATATCAGGATTTTTTTCCGTCTCTTTCATTATAGATACCTAACATTACCTTTTTTTTATAAGACCATGACGGTGAGAAAAAATCCATTTTTACCATAACCATCGCCGAATTTTTCCGGATTGAAAAGCCGGACATGAGAGCCTGGCATATCATTCGGAATAACTGATTTGTAAATACGAAGATAGCCCGTATACATGAAATCTGACGGCATTATGTATGTACTATCCCACCAATGCCCGTTGAACAGAACTAATGGTGTTCTCCGTCACGTTTCACCAATGGCAACGTATATTCTTCAAAAATTACGAAGCTCGCAGGATACATCTGATGCAGTTTTTTCTTTGCCGGTATGGATATGTGAAATTTTTGTTTATGAAAGAGAATGAAATCAAAAATATAATGCGTATACTCTCATAGGTATATATATGAATAAAAATACTGTTCGGGCGATAGTCATTCTCCTGGGAGCAGCAGTTCTGTTGGTTCTGAGTGCCGGGTGCACAACAACTTCTGATACTGGTAACGTGGATGTGACATCAGACGAGCCATACAATATCATCAGCGTGAGTGAGATTGCAGAGAGTCTGGCGGACAGGGGGCCGATTACCGCCGGATTTGATCTGGACAGTACAACCTTCTACACCGATTCGGCCTATTACTATGGAATGACGAATATTGACGGCCCGAACGGCACCAACGTATTCGGAGATGACCCGGAAAATAACCCTGCATACACACACGCAATCAACAATGAGTTTGTGGGCTATTATATGCCCAAAACGGCCGCAATGGACGTCGTTGAAATGCACCGGGAACGGGGCGACACCGTGATATTTATCACAAAGAAGCACAGTTCTCCGGATGAGAGGATATCCGATTATATTCAGGCAATATTCGGCATCGATGATCCGACGGTCATCTTCACCAACGGAACGACAAAGACGCCTGCAATCAATGCAGAGAATGTCTCTGTCTACTACGGCGACTCCGATGGTGACATCACCGACTCCAACGCAGCAAATAACTGCACCCCATACCGGTTTTTGCGAAATAAGATGACCCTGCAATACAACGATTTAAACTACAGCCTGGGACAGTATGGCGAGAGTGTAGTAGCGGATTCAGATTGCTGATATTCTCTCTTTCTCTCTCTTTTTTTTTCGTTCGTTTTTTTGTGTATTCGTGGTGAGCAATACTAATTACCCGTCACTGCAGCCAATCGTTTCATTATCAAAGAAGAAACTGATGGAATGTCAGGTGTCACATAAATAATCTGTCAGAATACCGATAAAAATGGACGTCCATACTCATTTCAAAATATATCCGCGCAACACCAAAAAAGGTAATTCACTCTATTCGAATCCCAAAGGAAGAGATTAAGGAATTATCATGTGCGGCCGTATCCTCCGGAATCCTGGCACCATGGACATACGAAAAAAGGTACGCGAAGATTTCGCAATTTTCCGGGGAAAGCACTTTTCTGTCCTTATTTTTGGCTCGTAAGCCCTTGGAGAGGAAAGAATGGTATTCAGATATTGATGTCTGTATTGTGCGAAAATAGAGTTCCGGGACGATCCTCTATGACGAAATCTCTCCTCATGTCAGAATGGATGAGTAAAGGCCGTCATTTTTGAAGATTGCTATATGGAAGACGAAATCAGCGTTTTTTTGAGAAAAAAAAAGAGATGAAATGAGTGCGTATCCGCACCTCACAGATTTTGTGTATACATTCCTGAGCCGACAAACCATTCGTCACTGACAGGTTCAACGTAGCAGAGCTTGAGCCCGGTATCGCCGGTATCAGGATTAAAGTATTCAACATAGACAAATCCGCCGCCGTTCTTTGCAGCGGATATTTCCAGCTGAATTATTTTTACCCCGTATGTGTCAGCATAATCCAGCCTGTTTATGCCGATTAATTCCGGCTGGAAGGGCAGGGCAAGTGTGTTCCCTTCGTAGTCGTATGCAAAAATATAGCTGCCGCCGTCTGCAAAGGTCTGGTTAAGATTGTTGAAGTCAGAAACTGCCTTTTCGCGGCCGGTTTCCTGTGCATAATCACGGGCGGCCTTCACACGCTTTACCAGTTCGTCCTTTTCTGTAACACTAAATTCTGCAGGAAGTTCAGGGAGATAAATTCCTGCACCGACAAACCATTCGTCATCAACCGGCACGACATATGAGAGTTTGAACTCATTTTTGTAGTCGTCCTTGGGATTCGGGTAGATATAATACAGTGAACCGCCGCCATTCTTTGCAGCAACGGTTGCGGCATTAATAAATAAAACACCGTTTGAATCCGGAATATCAAGACGGTTCGTTCCCAAAAGCTCCTTTTGGTAGGGAAGAGAGATTACTGTTCCATCCGTTTCATACGCGAAGATGTAGAGTTCTCCCTGGATGAATTCCCCGTTTACGTCATTGAACTCCTTTAATGAAGCTTCTTTTCCGTTTTCCCTTGCATATACTGCGGCACTTTCAACAAAGGCCGTGAGATTTTCATAGCGGGAGTCAGTCGCGTCCATTCTGTCTGCAGGAACAACCGCCGTTTCACCTTCGCTTGCGTCACCGGAATAGGTTACAACAACTCTCCACTCCGCACCGTCAATTCCGGCTGTCTCCCAGACTGCTTTTTTCGTGACATTTTTGTTCCAGTTTTTGTCTGAGAATATATATTCATCTAAACCGGACGGTTCCTGTACAATGCGGGTTAGCACCGCCTGAAGAACAGGGTCGCTGTACATCGGGTCAGATAAGAGATTGTTGCCGATTTCTTCCTTTTTGGTGTCGTAGATTAATGTCCCGTCTGTCTGCGAAACCCAGACGTCATATGGTGTACCTTCCATTACCGGCAGAATCTGCCTTCCAAGGAATGTTTCCGGACGGTATGTGATGTCAGTATAACCAAGATAAACATCTGATTCTGAAAATACCGGATAGCTCTGCGATATTCCGGTAAATCCTTCGGCCATTGTGAAGACATCGCTGACTATCGGTGTCTGCTCGGTGTTTGCCGTCTGCACCTGCGACTGCCAGCTCAGATTCTCGCCTATTATGTCTGCATAATTTTGAGGAGCCGCTGTTACAACAACCCCCTCCTTAGAAATGACAAGGGAGGATTCTGCCCACGGATAGTTCAGCAGGTTTTCGGAGAGGGTTTTTTCAGCCGCATCTCCGCTCAGTCCATTTTCTGAGAGGGCAAGGGAATTGTTATAAATTCCTGATTTGACCGCATTAAGACCGCTGTCAATGGATTGTGTCAACTCTTCTGCAACAGCCTCCATCTGAACCTCTGTGTCGTCTGTCGGTGTAGTCTGTGTTGTGCTCTCCTGAGCGGTGCATCCCGAAAATATGACGAATGCGGCCAGAAAGAGAACTGACATACCAATAAGAATTTTCTTCATGAGACCTTTTTCACCTGTAAACCTTTTTACCGGAATTTTTTGACAAAGGGAATAAACCCTGTCTGTTCCAGATATATAAATTTGGCAGATATAAGATTAGCTAAACGTGAGCGGCAGAAAAGGAGGGATAATAATAGAGGCTGTTTGCAGAATACCCCGTCTTTTTCGTTTGAAAAAGCGGCCGTGACTTTATTGAGGGTGGATTAAAGGTGGACAGCTGCATTCGGCCCAACAGGATAACCACTCCCGACACGTTACTGATATGCGTCACCACCATCTCCTCCGGCAACCATCCGGAGTGTATTCTCACTGGCTTGATTCTGCAGTCAATCCTCACTCCCCAAACCGGAACAATCCCTTCGGAATATGAATGACGAACCGTGCACCCTTCCCTTCCTCGCCCGTTTCATGTATCGAGAGGCCGGTAATGGAGAGAATTTCCCTTGAAAGGAACAGGCCAAGGCCCGTGTGCTTATAATATTCCCGCCGGAATATTTTCTCCTTCACGTCATCCGGAATACCCGCTCCGTCATCCTCGCATATGAGGTCAATCTCGTCATCTGACCGGACAAACGAGAAGGTAATTGTTGTAATCGTATCCCCGTGTTTTACCGCATTATCCAACAGATTGTAAATGACCTTGGTAAACAGAGGATCGGCATATATCTCCAGATTGCCGACGTTATTTGCCAGCAAAATCTTATGGAATGAGATATTTAGATAATTCTCATCGATTATTCTGCTCACGTGATACCATTCGGGACTCTGCTCTCCCAAATCCTGGTAATCCTTGGTAAAGAGGATCTGCCGTTCAATTGTCTCAACGGCACCCGACACAATTTTTGCGTATTCCGCTTCCTCGCTTCCCGGCGGGAAAATCTCATCCATCTCCAGAATTTCCATGTAACCCTCTGCAACCGTCACCTGGTTCAGGATGTCATGGCGTGTAATGCTTCCGAGGAGATTGAGTTTCTTATTGACTTCTTTTAAGGCAGCCTCTGCCTTCTTCCTGTCTGTTATATCCAGTGACACATTGGCAAGGTACAGTGATGCACCGGTTTCGGGATTTCGAATGATGAAGGTCATCGCATGAACATCGACCGGATTCCCTGTTTTCGCATTGAGATACTGGAGGTCACCCTCCCATGATCCCTTCTCTTTCAGTGCACCAAAAACCTCAGACTGGAGCTTTTCGTTCTGGGAATCGGAAAGAAACTCCCTGATATTATAGCTGGAAATATCATCTATCTCAATACCAATCATTCTTGCCCCGGCTTCGTTTATGAACGAAATCGATCCGTCATAATCTGCGAGGGAGATGAACTCTTTCGAATGCTGTACTATTAATGCCAGTTTCCGAATCTCTTTTTCTGCGTCCTTCGTCTTGGTGATATCAAGGCCCATTCCCAGAATGTAAGGGGTATCCCCGATTATTTTGCTGCTTGCGGAAAAGAGGAACGGTATCTTTCTGCCGTCTTTTGTGACAATATCTGCTTCGATGTCGGTATACCCTTCTGAAAATGCCTTTTTGATACCACTGTTCATCGTATCCTTATATTTTTCATCAACGAACTCCAGGGGTTTCATTTGTAAGATTTCTTCCCCGGAATATCCGGTCAGGATTTCAAGATTTTTATTCCAGCGGACAAACCGGCCCTTCGTATCAAACATGTAGAACATGTAAAACATCCCCGGCAGACTGTCCAGAATATATTCTACATTGGCTATTTCCCTTGCAAGCGCTTCTTCCGCTTTCTTCCGGTCGGTGATGTCCAGCAGGGATATGAGAATTCTTCCCAGGGTTTTTTCATACCCGGGAGCGACAACCATCTGTAAAATGACCGAAACGTCGTTGCCGGAAAATGTTCTGTGGCTGCTTTCACCCATATACCGGAGCCCTCCTTCTGAGAGGGTTATCAGCTCTTCCCGGAAGGTTCTCAGGGATTCGTCATTAAAAATATTCTGAAGACCGGCAGCCAGTTCTCCTTTGTTTTTTGCCCCCAGCAAACCCAGTGTTGCATGGTTCACATCCAGTATTCTGGCCATACCTGCAAACCGCATAACCTCTTCCGGGTGCTCTTCAAAATATCTGCGGAAATCGGTGATTCCTGATTCTCTCAGCTGGTCCAGCGATTTTTTGCCCTGCGAGAAGTCCTCTTCCCAAAGAGAAACCGGGGAAGATTCAAATAGCTCCCGGTATCGTGACCGGCTCTCATGCAGGGCTATTTCAGCCTCTTTGCGCTGGGTAATATCAATAATAATACCCTGATAGTGGGTGATTTCCCCTGTTTTGCTGCGGTGTATATGCGTAAAGTCTTCAATCCAGTGTTCTGTGTTGTCTTTCCCGATTATCCTGTATTTCTGGACAAAATCATCCACCTGATGAGAACTAAAGTCTGCTACTTCGGAGCTGACCTGTTCAATATCATCCGGATGAATAATGGAGCTGAAAATAACCCGTTCCGAAATGAAGTCATCAACGGTATAGCCAAACCGGGAAACATTCTCGGTAACCCTTTCCACAGGCCAGTTCTCCTCTGCTTTCCAGAGAAACACGACTGCCGGACTTTTATTAATGATTCCCAGCAGCTCCTCCTGTTCATCAAGCAACCGGAAAATACGTTCCTGTGCTGTTTTCCTCCCGGTAATGTCCCTCCCGACGATCTGCATACCTTTAAAGGTGGCGTTTTCCATGATTGGAGCGCCTGACATCTCCAGTATGGCATACCCGCCGTCTTTTTTTCTGAAATGGATTTCCAGTCCTTTTACTTCCTCTCCCTGTTTCTGTTTCCCGATGGCATTCATGAACAGTTCCAGCTCTTCAGGCAACAGAAACTGTTCCGGCCCTTTCCCATGCATGGACTCCGGCTCATATCCCAGGATTGTCCAGGTTGAAGGTGATGCATACGTTATAGCCCCGTCGGTATCCGTGGATAATATGACGTCAGAAATTCTCTCTGCAATTCCCCTGAACTTCGCCTCGCTTTCTCTGAGCGCTTCTTCCGCTTCTTTCAGGGCGGTGATGTCAGTTATAGATTCAATAGCGCCGGTAATATTTCCCGAACGGTCATATATAAGGGATGCGTTCGCCCTGACATAGTATTTCTTTCCTTTAATCTCTACAAGGGTGGATTCAATGGAGATTGCATTGTCTGTTCGCTGCAGCACCTGGTATCCAAGCGAACTGAGTTCTTCACCAGAAATCTCTAAAAAATTGATAAGAGTGGGCTTGCGCTCACCGTAAAAGGGAATTGCGTATTCATAATCTCCTTTGCCAAGGATATCTGCTGCAGATACGCCGGTCAAATCTTCAATTGCCTTATTCCAGGCGATTACTCTGCCTTTAAGGTCGATTGCAAACGTGGGATCCGGTATATGGGTGATAATGCCTGATGACTGGATTTTATAGGTTTCAAAGGCCTCTTCAAGGCTCTTTTTATCAGTAATATCACTAAATATTCCAAGGGCGCCGATATCATCTCCTGATTTATCCCGGAGTCTGGAAATAGTCAGTTCAACGATTATCTGCCTTCCGTCTTTTCGTTTATAGGTCCATTCTCTTTTTTCCGGTCCCTCTGGTTTTGGAACTTCTGAAAGGAACTCCTTATCATTTATGGACCTTCCTATCTGGTTTGACAGTTCCCTTCCCCGTTCAGACAATTCACGTTCGGTATGAAACAGTATCAGCGTTTCCCTGCCCACCAGTTCATCTGAACGGTAGCCCAGTAATCTCTCTGCGCCTTTATTGAACAGGGTGATAATTCCGTCCCTGTCTGTTGCAATAATGCCGATATCTGTAGCTGAATCAAAAATCCCATTTATCAGAGTGTTTGAATGTTCGATTCTCTCTTCTGCCGTTTTCAGAGGAGTTATATCAATTATTGCGGTTTCTTTTGATACCGAGCCGTCCTCGTGATAAACCGGTGAATATATGAAATGATACCACCGGTTGTCCTTTGGACTTTTGGTATTAAGGGTGATGGTTTCACCGGCAAATACGCGTTCATTTACACACCACGGACATATGGAATCCCTGTCATGAAGGATGGTATAGCACAATTCTCCTGTTGCATCCCGTCCGGTCCGCTCAATGAGCCGATCATTCATATATTCAATCCGGTAATCTTTGGAGCAGGTATAGATCATTCCGTCAAACCCTGAAATAAGGGCCTTGTAACGGTTAGAATCCTCGCAGAGTTCTTCTTTAATCGTTTTTTTGTCACGAATGGAGGTGATTCTCTTTTGTATCTGTTCAGTCGTATGGATCAAGTCTGAAGCAGGCAGAAGCGTACATTCAGGTCCCCTGAATAATGTATCAAGGACATTCTTTTCATCATCTTTCCCGAGGATGACAATCAGAGGGGCGTCATTTTTTTTCCCGTCGATTGCTTCAATCAGTTCCGCACCGGACAATTCTCTGGTTGTGTATTGGCTGATGATAAGGTCATACGTATTTTTTTCAAGGAACACGAGTGCATTTTTTCCTGACTGTACAGTATCAATATTGCATTCAGTGTTCAGCTCCCTGATTTTCTCCGCAATGATTTCTTCTGTTGGCTTGTCGCTGATTATGAGGACAGAGAGCGGGGAATCCATGATAATTAAATGAAGTATGAGGGGGGTATATACTTGCCTGTTTCCCCACTCTCTCTCTCGCTCTCACAGGGAGCCGGAAAATGGTGAGGGGATTTACCGCAGTTTCATGAGACTGTGGATTTGTGCCGGGCAATAAGGCGCAATAATGGACTGCAGTAAAGCCATTTAACCGCTTCCGGCGAAAGATGGAAACCGGGAGATCTTCTCCCCGGCATACCCTGTTCCGTTCTCTCCCGTCCGGTTTCGCAGCGTTTGTTCAGCGTGAGAAGGTATCTGCTTCCTTCGGGGATGGCAGCCATCCGAATCACCTTTTTCCCTGCTACATCGTCTCCTCAAATCTTATGGTGACTGGCCATATTTCCCCCGCCGAGAGATTTGTACCACACATTCATGCTCTCGAAGGCACCGCAGATATTCGTATTATTGACCAGCGTTCCGCCGAACCGGTATCCGGCACGGGCAAAGGTGATATTGATTGGATAGAAGGCCGCCCGTGCAATGGTAAACACGGTCACTATCCCGGAGCGTCGCATCCTCCCCTCCATTGCTGCCAGCAGGGCCGGGCAGAGCCCCATTCCCCGGTATGCAGAGTCTGTTGCAAAGTCGGTCATCTCCGCATTCCTGCCGGATACATCCACCTCCGCTGACGAGGCCGCCACCA
Organism: uncultured Methanomicrobiaceae archaeon; assembly: GCA_963761105.1. Taxonomy (GTDB): domain Archaea; phylum Halobacteriota; class Methanomicrobia; order Methanomicrobiales; family Methanomicrobiaceae; genus Methanogenium. The sequence continues at coordinate 90,218 of CAVXFW010000011.1, forward strand.
CCCGGTTGCCTGACCGGACGACAAAATACCGGATGCCTTCGTCCATCGTCTCCCGGAGATATGCAGGGTCGTGGATGGGGAACGGATAGGTCTCAAAGACTTCCCCATACAGCCCCGCCAGTGCGTCCACATCCTTCCGGTCTGCTTCATCAATCACAAAATCGGATGCCGCAATGCCGTTCCCGCATGGTTTCAGGCGTGACCTCGCGGCCCTGAGCACCTCTGCGGTGAGAGGCGCTGCATCACCGGGGTCTGCCCGTGAGGATTCGGGATATCGTGCAAGAAACCAGCCATCCTCCACCCCGCCGAACATCCCCGGGACATGGGCTTCAACCCGGTACCCGGCCGCACAAAACCGGTTTTTGGCAGAAGAAGGGACCTTGGCAAAGAGTTTTGTGTAGTGATACTGGTCTGCAAGTGTCTCGATGGCCGGTATGATGGTATCGATATCTTCGGAACCAAGCTTCATCAGGTAGACACGGTCATTGCAGGGGCCGTGCTGAACAACCGAAGAGCCAAGACGGGTGACCGTATCACTCGTCATTGCGCCGGTCAACCCGTTCGGTATCCTGAGGAATCAGCATATAGGTGTCATCGTAGTCGGAGAGCAGCCGTTCGATCCCGATCCCTTTCGACTCGTTCGCGTCATCCAGTTTCAGCTGCAGCGTACACGCCTCACAGTTTCGGTCACAATAGATCTGCTGATAGTGGTCCGGTTCACGATAAGTGGAGATGACCCCTTCATAGTTTCGCAGTACCACCTTATTCGTTGACCACGAAAGGAGGTAATTGGGCATCACCGGAATCTTGCCGCCTCCGCCAGGGGCGTCGATGACATAGGTCGGGACCGCAAATCCGCTCGTATGGCCGATGAGACTCTCGATTATCTCGATGCCTTTTCCCACAGGAGTGCGGAAGTGAGCAAGCCCTTCAGAAAGGTCGCACTGGTAGAGGTAATAGGGTCGAACCCTCTCCCGGACGAGCTTCTGCATGAGACTCTTCATAATCCGGGGGCAGTCATTGACACCGGCTAAAAGCACCGTCTGGTTGCCGAGGGGGATACCCGCATCGGCGAGTTTTCTGAGTGCCTCTCGTGATGATGCGGTAATTTCCCGCGGGTGATTGAAGTGCGTATTGAGGTAGAGGGGGTGGTGCTTTTTGAGCATCCCGACAAGCTCGTCGGTGATGCGGTAGGGAAGAACGACCGGGACACGGCTCCCTATCCGGATGACCTCAACATGAGGAATGGCCCGCAGCTCAGTAAGGATCCAGTCGAGATACGCATCGGGCAGCATGAGCGGGTCCCCTCCTGAGAGCAGCACGTCCCGGATGGCAGGAGTTTTGGCGATATAGTCAAGCCCTTCGCGGATGGCAGCCTTGTCCGGGATGGAGTCCCTGTCGCCGACCTTCCGTTTCCGGGTGCAGTGGCGGCAGTACATCGCACATACATTACTGACCAAAAACAGCACCCGGTCAGGATACCGGTGGGTGATGCAGGCAGCGGGGCTGTCCGTATCTTCTGCGAGGGGATCTGCCATGTCGCACTCTTCAGTGATGAGTTCTTTTTCAGAGGGGAAGGCCTGCATGAAGACAGGATCGTTTTCATAATCGTCTGCCTCGATGAGGGAGAGGTAGTACGGTGTGATGCAGAGGGGGAACTTCGCAATGGTCTCCTCAAGCTTTGCCCGTTTCTCCGGGGAAAACCGGATGCCCAGCAGACGTTCAGCGGCAGCGATATCCTTTATCGTGTGACGGACCTGCCAGTGCCAGTCTTTCCACTGGACACGCTGCGATGTGGGATCGATTTTTGCAGCCATCTGCTGCTGATTGGATGAATAGATTGTCATGCGATTAAAAACCAGAGTGGATTGTTCGTCAGGGTACCAGAAACCAGAATACAATATGGTGGACTCTAACTTCTCTTGTTCACCCCTTATATGTGTTGTGGGGAAATCTCAATATTTGGGGTTAAATGGTTAAAATAGCTTTAATTATGGCTTATTTCGCTCTGTGCTGCCGGTTGCCGTTTAGAAGGGGCTGCTGTCGAAATATTCGATATTCGTTCGTTTTTTGGCAAAACAATCTGTTTTGGGGGCTAATTTGGTGATGCCTTTCAAAAAAAGAACTATTCTGTGCAGGAAACGGGCATCGGGTCTGCAGATGTCCTTCAAACCCTGTTACATGAGCAGGTATGCTGCAGAATTTCGCCCGATAAGCCGGATATCCGGGTTTTCTTCTGATATTCTATCCTTTTGGGGGGCTGTATATACCGGGGGGGCGCACACACGGTATGTACACGAGAGGGAAAAATCGCATTACGCATTCGGGGAAACATCTCTGAATGGACAAAACAGTGCAGTGAAAATCAGGAACAGGGGTATACGAGGTTCACCCTCCCGTCTTCCGTATTCGAAAGTATCTACTCTTATAAGCAAACGATATCCTTCTGTCATCATCTCTCCCCTTCATTTCAGTTCATCACCTTCCGGTGCAATGGTATTGCCATTCAAAAGTGAGTGATATTTGACCCTGGAGAAATCCAAAAAAAAAAGAACAAAAAAATTACAGCCGAAAGAACATCCGTACGGGAACTCCGAGGTACATTTGTAGTTAAATAACACTGGAGTTCCCTTACGATCGATCTTTCGGTTGCTATTTCTTAGAGGATTTAGACAAGGCCTAATAATTGTTATCTTTGCCCTACCGAATTGCAAAAAGCCAACAATAATTTATATCCGATGTGCCATAAAATACAATAGATATTCATTAGACGTTTGATTCCTGAATTATTACTTTGGCTGTTATATTTTGTTGAAAAATTAAGAAATAAATTAATAATGACATTTCAAAACAAAATACAAAGCATAAACACAAAAGAGGGGGTCAAAATGGAAATTCACAAATCAGAAGTTAACAGTCCTCTGTGGAAAAAAAGCGACAAAGGGTCTGAAGGAAAACAACAAGTAACTGCTGGTAAAATTTCCTATACCTATATATGGTGAGTTCAGGAAGCTGGTAGAAGATAACAGATGGGGGCGACTCTGTGTTTAAACATCAAAGACGAAACTGGGAACTTTTCGCAACAATATGTCATTTGGATAAGGAACTTGCTAACCATTCTGACACTTCCATATCGGATATCGAATCTGAGGTGGAGAGATTCAACATAAAGATGTACGGACACCTGAAGAGATTAGGGCTAAGGTAAGGATGACAATGAGCAAAGATGCTATACCACAATGGAATGTCGACGGTGTTATACCGCCGGTCAATGTTAATGATCCTACTTCTAATGATCGTTCACCATATTCAGTCCCTCTTAACGATTTTATGCTTCGGTTTGGAACAACACAATCCCGCCTCGACATCCTTGGGGGACTCATTGAGTTTCGCTCCGCTTTGCATAATGTCGGTCTTGTTCAGGGATTTCAGTGGATCGATGGCAGTTTCCTCGAAAACATTGAAGAGACCGAAAAACGAAATCCCAATGATATCGATCTTGTCACCTTCTTTCATCTGCCTGAAGGGAAAACACAGGAGAGCCTTTTCAAAACCGCCCCAGACCTCTTTAATCATAGAAATGTAAAAGAAATATTTCATGCAGATACTTACTTTGTATGTTTAAACTCTGCGTCGCCTGATATGCTGATTGATATGGCCACTTACTGGTATAGCCTCTGGTCCCATAGGCGCAATGGGCTATGGAAAGGATTTATAAGGATCGATCTTTCGAATAATGATGATCAGGTGGCCATAGCAAACCTTAATGGACTGGCAAACGAGGTAGCTTCATTATGACGATTCAGGAGCATCACCAGTTACAAGCAGAGCTGGCCACTCTTGAGAAGATGATCAAGCGACTTCCAGCATCAAGTGTGATTGAACATATGAGTCTGGAGGCTCGAAAGGATACATTAGTAGAGGCACTTGCCTCACAAGAGGTGGTCATTCATCCCCCTGTTCAGATCAGCCTGACATTCCGTGGGAAGCCGACTGTGGGTAGTCATGGTATTTTTGCGGACTTTGGAGGAACTGCTGTCAAAGAGTTTACTGATGCAGTAGCCGCTATTGGAGCAAGTCAGACCGAGACGCTGGGATCGCGCGGGTCACTTCCAAATCGTGAAGAATACCAATTGCTAATAACTGGAACTGCAAAAGGATCGTTTGGATTTATTCTGGAAGAAGCCTCCCACAATTACACACTCACTCCCGATTCATCCCCCCTTGAATTAGCTCTCGATAAAACAATGGCGATCCTCAAGGCATCGGTTGGGACTGATGATGATCTAAACGATGCAGTATCTGAAGCCGATCCACGGGCACTTAAGGCGCTTCGTGATTTTCTCAAGACCCTCGCGGATCGAGAGGCTGTGTGTGCTCTAGAGTCCAGAGGTGAAATATTCAGATTTTGTGATGTAGGTCAGATATCTCAAAGTGAAAGTCGCCTCAGTGAAGATAATATCCACGAGGAAGATATTGAGAGAAGAGGACAATTTCTTGGAATTCTTCCAAATAGGCGGACTTTTGAGTTCCTTGTTGAAGATTCCAATGAAATAATCACTGGAAAAGTCAGTGCTGTAATCGAAGATGCAAGCTCGATTAATGGCCATCTCAACATACCTGCTACAATCAAGATTCATACGAAGAGAGTGGGTATAAGCCAACGTCCCACATACATTCTGTTGACCTACAATACAGAAGATGATGGAAAGGTTATCTGATATATTTGCACTTCAATCAACCACAGTAAATCAATGCACCACATTTGGTGAGGATAATTGGTTAGAGACCAAAAAATCACTTTTACTATCATTTTTCCGTTTAAGAATTGTTGAACCTTCTCTGTTATCACTTATACTCGAAATTCCCTAACTTTGGCAAAATAAATATTCTCACTTGCAATATGTCTGTTATTTTAGCCTTTTTAGAAATCCTCAAAAAAAAGAGCCAAAAAAATTACAGCCGAAAGAACATCCGTTCGGGAACTCCTGTTTTATTTAACCACAAATAAACAAAGGAATTCCTTAATTCATGTCTGAAAACAGGCTCATCAATCGTGTGAAAACCTCTCCTGATGTCCTTGGTAATTCTCATATTCCTCTCCCTCACCTTCCGGTGCAGCACGTTTTCTTGTCTCACGGCTGTTTCTTAGTTCAAGGAGATGCCGGTATTGCCAGTCCCGTTCAAGGGCGATGTCGGCTTCGGCATCAGAGGAGCTTGCGGCCCGGTAAATCGCCTGTAAGGCATACTTTGCAGCAGCAAGAGAATGCGTGCGGACATGTGCCGTCGCTGCTGCCTGACCTGCGGCACGGGCAGCAGAGCGGGCCGCATTATCCTTTCCCACCTCGCGGGCAGCTGCATGGGCATCAAGTGACGCTTTGCGTATATCCGCCATCCAGAATACCCCTGTCCGTATCCACGTTTGGAGTGCAACGATTGCGTCTCCGGGGCGGTGGTCTTCCGGATACTGCACCTCAAAATATGGTATCACGCGCTCAACACAGTCAACTGCCCAGATGGCCAGTGTTTTGTGATCCGTTTCATGCACAAGCTCTGCCATCGGCTCATCCTTGCGGGCAAGTGAATAACCGGATTTATTCTTCATATCCTCACTCCTGTACGGGGAATTTTTTCCTCATTCTGAATTATCTTTCCCAATCAGACAGATTCGTACCTGCTTTGTGCCCCGGCTCAGTGACCGCAGCAAAGGGGCTTATTGATGTATGTACCATTCGTTCTGGGTGAACTACCACGCCCTAAAGGGCGTGGCTTCCTGCTTCATTGACAACACTTGCATCACAGAAACGTGATGGAGAGGCACTGTCTCCACGGGCATAAAGGGCTGTTCCATCCCTATACGACAGATATTTATCGCCGCGTTATAATCTCGGTTAGCAACGAATCCACAATCCGGACATTCATGGACTCTATCGGATAGCGTCTTTTTAACAATTAGCCCACAATTTGAGCACATCTGTGTTGTATTTTGGGGGTTGACTTTGATGAGTTTCGTACCAGCACTTTCAGCCTTGTACGAGAGATAAGAAAAGAATCTACCCCATGCTACACTATGGACGCTCCTGTGCATACCTGCGTTATTGCCTTTCTCCTTCAGCCCCCTGACATCCAGATTTTCAATACAAATCGTGGCATATGTGTCAACATACTGACGGGATAGTTTGTGCAGGAAATCGTTTTTCTGGTTGAGAGCATGTCCATACACTTTGTCCAACCGATCTGTTGCCTTCTTCCAGTTTTTTGAGAATCGCTTTTTCCTTGACACACTCTGTTGTAATTTTTTGATCTTTACCAGAGATTGTTCATAGAATCGGGGATTCTCGACCGCCCTCCCATCACTATCGACACAATATGAATTCAGTCCAACATCAATACCGACAGACCTGCCACATTTCTTTGTTTCAGAAACTTCCTGTTCAGCCTGAATAATTACATGCCACTCATCACCGGAGCGGGTGATCAGAATGCCTTTCACCCTCCCGACACATGGTCGATGCATCCTGACACGGACGGCACCAATCTTCGAGAACGTGATAGTGGTATGTTCTCTGTCGATCCTGAATCCCGACTGATTATAGTTAAGAGTCCGGTATCGGAATGCGCTCTTGAAACGGAGTTTCCCAATCTTCCGACCCCTTAACTTTGTCTGTGACAGGGCCCCAATGTTGTTCCAGAGTGTGTAGTTTACCATCTGGAGGACTTTAGAATAGACATCTTTCAGTGCAGGATTCTCATCCTTTAGAGAGACGATTCGTGCCTGTGTTTCCTGCTTCTTCAGAGGGGTGCCACAGGCCCGTGCCTCATTGCATTCTTCCAGAAGTTTATTGTAAAGCCACCTACACGTATCAAGTGTCACATTCAGTCGCGTCTCTGCAACCGGACCTGGATATGCACGATACTTGTAGGAAACGATCATTCATTTCTCCATTTGAGTATTCACATAATGTTTTAGAACACCAGGACTGACCTGACCCGATGTTGCAAGGAAATATGAGGGTGACCAGAATGCCTTTCCCCACAACAGCGTTTTGGTTGCAGAAGACTCCTGACGTGATTTGCGTGACGACACATAATATAATTATTGCAGCGAAGAAGGGGCTCTGTGCTTCCATCCCCGGCCTGAAGACAGGGGACTTCCCGCTCTGCCCTTCACCCCGCAAGGTTAAATATGCCCGATTTGGAATTGTTCCGACGATGTGAGAGATCCACTCACCATGAGGAAAAAACCTAATGCAGGAATGATCAGTTTGCTGAAAAAACAGATGTGGAGCCAACCGCTGGAAAGAGCGCTGAAACCGGAAAGCCCCGGAAGAAACCCGCTGATAACGGTCGACGTAATGCCTGAAGCCTGCAGGAGATACGGGAGCACATTGCCCGGTTCAGCGAAATCAGAACGTGATACTGAATGACTTGAGGGATGTTGTTGATGCCATATGATAACAGATCCCGAAAAATCGACTTCATAACCTACACAAACTGAAGTATCTGAGAGAATACAAGGCATCAGATAGAGTTGCATTCAGGAATGATGAAACCACGCAGACGGTATCCTGTCATACGAATTCCTGAAATGTCGTTTTATAAATCCTCATATTCTGTGAGGGGATATCCATAAACCTAAATATCCTCTAAATATCCTCTGAAACAACTGACCACTGAAAGGAAATACTCATGTCTCACAATCATCTTCGTTATACGGTAATGATGGAAAAGAACGAAGAGGGGGGATATACCGTAACAGTCCCTTCCCTTCCAGGTTGTATCAGTGAGGGATCGACTGGGACGAGGCCCTGGAGAATATCGAGGAAGCGATCGCAGGATATGTTGAAGTCGCAAAAAAACTCGGAAAACCTATTCCGGTTGAAGTGACCGTTCCCATACATTCTGTAAAAGCCGGGATATGAAGCTTCCACGAATCCCCGGGGAAAAAGTTATCAGGGCTCTGAAAAAAGCAGGTTTTGAACTTGTTGGAGTCAGGGGGAGCAATCATTATCTGCATCATCCGAACACTGGTACACTAGTGACCGTTCCTGTCCACTCCGGAAAAATACTCGCACCAAAAACAATTCAGACGATTCTGTTGCAGGCAGGTATAACAAAGGAGGATTTCCGTGAACTACTCTGATAAGAGTATGAAAAAACCCTTTTGGCAGGACTGGCATAGCAACGACAACAATTCTTCTGGCTGTGGCCCTCTCCTCTCATATTTTGCTCCTGATATGGTGTTTTGAACGGTGTCCGGCTGTCAGGGGATGAGGGTGGGCCTACGATTGCTTTCGTTTTTGGGAGCATATCCCGCCTTCGAATCCCTGCCCCTCCGGTCACAATGGCAGCAGGTGTCCAATGCCATTGGACAAAATTATCCATTACTGATGGACAAATCTATCCAATAGTAATGGATAATTTTAATATGGTGCACCAACCATTTTTCCTGACATATGATCCTGAAGGAGGAACTTACACAGATTGTGCGGTCCCAGAGAACGAATATTGAGGGCCGCAGTATAGGTATCGTGAGGCAGGATCTTAAGCACGTAACACCCATTGAACATTTTGCCATTGTCATATCGGGTATACGGAGATGTGGGAAAAGCACCCTGCTTCTCCAGTCAATGAAGAACGAAAAAAACTACCATTACCTCAATTTTGAGGACCCACGACTGGCTGATTTCAGAATAAAGGATTTTGAACTGCTTGAAGAGGTCTTTGAAGATGTTGGCGGGAAACAAAATCTCCATTATTTCGATGAAATCCAGAACCTCTCAGGATGGGAGTCCTATGTACGCTACCTCCTTGACATGGATAATACGGTAGTTCTTACCGGTTCGAATGCATCCCTTCTCAGCCGCGAACTGGGAACAAAACTTACTGGAAGAAATCTTAGGATGGAGCTTTTTCCGTTTTCCTACCCGGAATTTCTGGAGTATATGGACCTGAAAGAGTCCGATGAAACGTTTCACCAGTATCTCTATACCGGAGGATTTCCCGAATATCTCAGGACAGGGATGGATGAAGTGCTTCAAAATCTCCTGACAGATATCATTGCCCGTGACATCGTATACCGGTATGCGATCAGAAATCCCGTGACCATCACAGAAATTGCTGTCTATCTCCTGGGGAATATTTCACGTGAGTTTACGCTCTCCAGTCTCAAAAAGACATTTCTGGCAATTGGATCGGTCACAACGTTGTCATCCTATGTAGAATATCTTGAAGATAGCTATATTCTCTTCACCCTGCCGCGGTTCAGTTATTCACCGAAAAGCCGGCAGATAAACCCCAAAAAAATATATGCCATTGACAACGGCTTTGTCCGGGTAAATTCGACCGGGTTTTCAGATGATTATGGCAGGCTCCTTGAAAATTATGTATTTCTTGAACTCAGGAAACGATACCGGGAGATCTTTTATTTCAGAGAAACAGGAGAATGTGATTTTCTAATCAAGGAGAAAACCGCTGTCATACTCGCCATTCAGGTCTGTTATCAGGTGGATACCCGGAATAAGGAACGCGAGATAAACGGGCTTATTGAGGCGATGGATACCTTCAAAATCAAAGAAGGCTACATCCTGACCTTCAGCCAGACAGATGAAGTCCATATTGGAGACAAAAAAATCATTCTCATGCCGGCACGTGAATTTTCGTTTCTGCCTTCTCCATGATCATATCGTAAAAGAGATCTGCTATTTTTTTCGGTATGGGAGAATACATCTGAAGCAAAAGAGTCACTCCTGCCTCTCAGGTGAACACGAATGAAGGGTGAGACGGTCACCAAATCCGGCCACTGTATAACCAAAACCATTTCCCACATTTATTACCGGTGACGATCATACCTTTCCCAATACGAGTCGGACAGATGAGATCAGACACAGGAATATGTGAACAATTTGAATACCGTGCCCTCTCCACCGCTGGTGTACGGCCGGTCAATGAAGATGCATGGTGCATCGTCCCGGTGGATGGGGGACTGGTCTGTGCTGTTGCCGACGGGATAGGCGGTCATGAAGCAGGGGATGTGGCATCAGCCCTTGCAATCCGCATATTCGGGGAAACGATACAGGAGAGAGGTATCGCCGCAGGCGATCCCGAAACGGCAGCAGATATCCTGAAACGGGGGCACACCCTCGCCCACCAGGCCATCCGGGAACAGGCCACCGGGAAGTGTCTGGGGATGGGAACGACGCTCGTCTCCGCCTGCTTCGGGGCAGGAGCAGTCGCCCTGTGCAATACGGGAGACTCCCGCTGCACGCTTATACGTGCGGGAATCGTCCGTCCGCTGACAAAGGATCACTCATTCGTGCAGAGCCTTGTTGACAGGGGGGTTCTCACGCAGGAGGAGGCCTGCTCCCACCCGATGAAAAATATCATCACCCACTCACTGGGGACAGATTTTGCTGCCGAATGCACGGTCCACCCCCTCTGTGCCGGTGACACACTGGTCGTCTCTTCCGATGGCCTGCATGACTATGTCACGCGGGAGACAATGATTCTGGCAGGAGAGGCGTTATCTGCAAAAGATGCAGCCCAAATCCTCATGGAAAAGGCGGTCCGGAGATCAAACGATAATATCACCCTGATTGTTGTCAGGGTCCACGGCGAAGCGATACGCCGGGAAGACAGTGAGTAATATGACTGAACAGGAAGAGTATGCCAATGCAAAGACGGTGATGATGACCGAGGATATGGATTACTATGAAGATCTCTCCAAATATCTCAACGTGCTCTCCAATCCCGTACGTCTGCATATCCTCAAAATAATCGAACACACCCCGAAAGATGCCAGTGAGATCGCCACCGGGATTGGCACCTCCTATGTGAATACGAAAAAACATCTCGAGAAGATGCTCACCGCAGGCATCATCACCAAAGAGGCAGGGTTCGGCCGGGCCACCTCCCGCGGGTCGCTTCCCGTCTGGAAATACACCACCCGCCCCGGCGGCATCGAGGAGATTATCCGCAACCTCGGGTTATTCTCGAACTTAGACATCCATATCAAGGGAAGCGAGCTGGGAGCAAAAGTAGAGGAAGCCCGGCGGATGGTCTCCCGTGAATATGCAGGAGAAACGCCCGTCATCTTTATCCTCGGCGGGCCTGCGGACGGGAAGACCTTCCCCCTCTCCGAAGATGTGACCCGTATCGGGCGGGAGGAGAAACGCCTCGGGCCGCTTATGGACGGGGACGATGCCTCTGCAGTTCAGTATGCCCCGCCGGGAACACTCACCGGCGATGCTGCCATTGTTGTCCATCGGGATTTTGACCTTGTCACTCGTATATCGCGGCCGCACGCGGAAATCCGCCGGAAGGAAGGGGGCTGGTATCTTACCGACCGGGGAAGCACCGGCGGCACCTACCTGAATGACAACCCGTGCGATGCGAACACTGAGGTGCGGCTGATGGCAGGCGACATCATCGATCTTGCCCGTGGCCCCCGCGGGGTCAGGCTCCTCTTCACCGTTGCAGAAGTGCAGGATGCAGCAGACAAATAAGAGAAGAGAGACAGGTGCCTATGAACAACAGATGTGACGACGGGAGCAGAGGGAGCCGGACCACCAGAAGCAGCCGCCCTGTACACGTGTTTTTCGTCGTCGTTCTGCTCTTTGCAGGACTGTTCTGCATGACGGCGAGCGCTGCCACCCTCTCTGTCGGCGGGGACGGGTACCCTGCCATTTCAGAAGCGCTCGCCATGGCAATGCCTGGAGACACGGTCCTCGTTGAGAGCGGCACTTATTATGAATCCTTCAACATCAGTGTTCCGGTGACCGTAACCGGTGTTGACACCGGCGGGGGATTGCCCGTCATCGTGGCGGCAGAGAGTGAGGCAGCCATTGTCATAGAGGCGAGGGAAACCACCATCAAAGGAATGGTCATCACCGGGACGGTTCCCTGCGGCATCTTTGTGCATGGGGACAATACGGTGATAACAGGAACCACCGTTGCCACCACCTATCCCGGGACCAGCATCGGCATCTGCATCTATGATGCAGACAGGACTCTCGTTACGGGAAATATCATCGGGGGGCCGCGTATCGGCATCCAGGTTCGTGAATCGGATGGAACCGCGGTCTATTACAATGAAATTGACTGTGTCACAGGAGCTGTTTCGTCCTCCCCGGAGACCTCATGGACATCGCCGGTGACAACCTACGAATATGGGGGAACCTCATTTGAAGGGCAGGTGGGCAACAGCTGGAGCGGGTACGAAGGGACCGATGCCAGCGGCAATGGAATCGGAGACGAACCGTTTCTTATCCAGTCACCTTCCCCGGATCAGCTCAGGGTATGGGAGGGAGAAAACGGGAGAATCTCCCCGGACCGCAAACCATTTGACATGATTGGAGAACTCACCGGTGTTGTCATTGTGGAGGATGCAGCCCCCCTGACTGCAGGCATTGATGCATATACGGTCACTGTTACCCCTGAGATGCAGGTCAATGCACCAAAGCCGGATCCGCGGACGAACGGGACCGGCCCCTTCGCCTTCCCCCGGGGAGAGGAAGGACTGCTCTGGCCGGTATTTGCCTTTCTGGGATCCCTCGTTGTTGCGGGGTTGCTTACGATTGCTGACCGGCGCACCCGGCATATGAGTGTCCTGAACCGGAGCGGGCACACCGTGTCCGTCCTGATTGTCGGGTACACCATCCTTGCGGTTCTGTGCAGTTCGGCGATGTTTCTCTCAGGTTTCCAGTCCATTATGGTTCTGGGGGCGCTGCCGGGCGCCAGTCCGGTCATTGTCGGGCTGGCATTTCTCTCAGTTGCAGGAGTCATTCTTGCTGCGTCCACCGCAACGGAAAAATCTCCCCGGTATCTCCTCGGTGCCTACCTCATCGTGGCAGGCATCGTAGCGGTCATTTCGGCTGCCCTGCTCCTGGCCGATCCGGGGAATCCGGGCGTTCCGGGCAGTCTGGGACCTCTTGTGCTCAGTCTTGCGGCCGTCCTTCTCGGGTTCTATCACCGCTCCCGTTTCATCACTTCTCATGTATCGGGGGACATGGACGAGCGGACCCGCATTGCACACGTTGGTGACCCCTTCGATGAGACCCGTATCATGGACACGCAGCTGCGTGATGTCTACTTCCCCGCCACCCTCTCAGACCGCTACCGCGATGTGTCGTTTATCGGCAAGGGCGGAATCGCACGGGTATTCCGGGCGGTCAGGCGGTCTGATGGTGCCGTCGTTGCCGTCAAAGTCCCTATCAGCTTTGATGAGACAACGGGCCGCATCTTCTTAAAAGAGATGAAACTCTGGGAAGGGCTATCCCACCCGAACATTGTCCGCATCTGCTCGGTCAATATCCTGCCGGTGCCCTTTGTTGAGATGGAGTATGTATCCCGTTCACTTGCCGGCGTCACCCTGCCCCTTCCCCCTGCAGAAGCAGCGGCGATTATTGAGGACATCGTCCATGGACTCATATATGCCCACGAACACGGCATCATCCACCGCGACATCAAGCCGCACAATATCCTCCTCACTGAGGACAATACCGCCAAAATAACTGACTGGGGCCTTGGGACGGTAATGGGCGACGGGCATGAATCCTCTGTCGTGGGCTTTTCCATCCAGTACGCGGCCCCGGAACAGATTGCTCCCCGCCGCTTCGGGGATGCGGATACCAGGACAGACATCTACCAGACAGGGATTGTCTTCTATGAACTCCTGACCGGCCGCCGTCCGTTTGACGACGGAGGACTGGGGGAGATGACGGATGCTATCCTCGGGGAGGCACCCACCCTTCCTTCATCCCGAGTCCCCGCTGCGGCACCGTGGGATAACGTTGTGATGCGATGCATTGCAAAAGAGAAGAAAGACAGATACCCCTCTGCTGCTGCACTGGAAGAAGCGCTGCGTACTGTCACCGAAGATCAGTGAAACCTCACGGTTACATGCTTCTCCTCTCCCTATTTTCTTCATATATACCTGTCTGAGTGAGATGGTTCTGTTGTATACGAATACGGAGACATACAGAAATGAATTACAGAATTGGTATTGCACTTTTAGTCCTTGTGGCGTTCTGCGGCATTGCAGCCGCAGCGACTGATTCGACATCAGATGCGTCATCCCAGATATCAGTAACCGGGATTACCCAGTCGCCTGAGACACTGATGCCGGGCGATCAGGGATTTATCACGGTAAAAATAACGAACTCCGGCGATGAAAGCGCCTCAATTGACCGGGCCAAGCTTTACACGAATGACCTCGCCGTCGTCAATGACAACGCCTACGAAGTCGTCGGAGACATCGGGGCAGGAAATTCCATGGAATTCTCCTTCATGGTGAAGGCAGGGCCAGGCGAGGGCATATTCTATCCGTCCTTCTACCTTGACTTCGGATCTTCAGGGTCGCTGCGCTCCTCCATTCCGGTGATTGTAGAAGATACCATGCCACAGGTCTCTCTTCTGGGAGTTCCCGAGACCTTTACCGAGGGAAAGACCGAGGATATCACCGTTCTTGTGGGCAATCCCCGTGAGGGCAAACTGAGCGCCATCACGATTACGCCTGTCACCGGAGGGGTGAAGAGTGACAGGACCAGTTATTTCATCGGCGACCTTGAACAGGATGAATCCGCAGAGGTCCCGTTTGGGATTACCCCCGAAGAGGAGGGTGACCTCTCCTTTGTAGTGAGCTATAAAAACGGCGTCAACCAGCACAGCACCACCGTCTCCATTCCCATCACCTTCGGCACCGACAAAACTGCGGCTGAACTCGTAATAAACGAGGTGGAAGTGACCTCGTCCGGGGGGACGGCAACCGTCTCCGGTGATGTGACAAACGCCGGCCTTGAGGAGGCATACTCGGTGATGGTGACGGTGGGAGACCCGGCGACACCCACGAACCCGAACCCCGTCGCTGTTCTTGGTGCCCTTGAACCGGACGACTTCTCCGGGTTTGAGGTGACCTATACAATGCAGGGTACCGGACAGGTGCCGGTGCTTGTCACCTACAAGGACGAGGATGGCAACATCTATGAGAAAGAATTCTACGTCACCGGAAACAGTGGGACAGCAATAGCGGGTGAAGACGGAACCAGTATTCCCCGGGACTTCGCTGCCGGCGGACCGGGCGGCAGCCGGAGTCCTCTCGGATCCATGGGGAGCGGCTTTGCTCAGATCCCCTTCATACCCATCATCCTCGGCATACTCATCATTGCAGGCGGCCTCGTTGCATGGAGAAAAGGCTATCTTGCACGGGCACGTGACAGCATCCGGGCCCGTCTGCACAAAGAGAAGTGAGGGGAGACCATAATGGACTCCACACCGGTTATTGCGCTCGAAGACGTGCGCAAAATATACCCCCTCATTTCCGGGGATGTCCATGCACTTGACGGCGTCTCTCTTACGATTGAAAGAGGTGAATTCGTCGCCATCATGGGTCCGTCCGGGTCAGGGAAATCGACCCTTATGAACCAGATCGGCTGTCTCGACGTCCCCACCTCCGGCACGGTGAAAATCGAAGGACAGGATATCGGCCGGCTCAGTGACTACGACCTGACCGCACTCAGGAGGGACTCGATAGGCTACATCTTCCAGAAATTCAATCTGATTCCCCTGCTGACGGCCTACGAGAATGTCGAATATCCGCTGGTGCTCCGTCACCGGAAGTACCGATGACAGCGGGCGGGTGCAGGCCCTCCTTGATTCGGTGGGCATCGACGCCGCACTGGCCGCACACCGGCCCGCGGAACTCTCCGGCGGCCAGCAGCAGCGGGTGGCCGTGGCACGGGCGCTCGTGAACGAACCGGCCATCCTGCTCTGTGACGAGCCGACCGGAAACCTGGATTCAAAGACAAGCACCCAAATAATGGAGATGCTCGCCGACCTCAACCGCGAGGGGCGAACGGTCATCATGGTCACCCATGATGCGGCAACGGCAGAGTATGCCGACCGGACAATTCAGATAAAGGACGGGAGGATTGCATGAAAAAACCCGATATTATCTTTCAGCTCTCGATGCGCAGCGTGCGCCTGAACCTCCTGCGGTCGGTGCTTGCGGCACTGGGTATCGTGATCGGTGTCATCGCAATCGCGTCCATCGGGATGATCTCTGCCAATATGACCCTTTCTGTGACAGAAGAGCTCTCGGCAACGGCCAATGTCCTTGTGGTAACAGCCGACAGTGGCGGAGGCGGCGACATGTTCGGGCCGGGCGGAGGCAGCGGAAGCAGTAACGACGATGAGGACAACTACATCTCAGACGACCAGTTTGATGACATCCGAAAGGCCGCGGGCTCGTCGTATGTCTATTACCTCTACTCGGAAAGCGATCGTATCGAGACCGGCGACAGCAGCGGCCGGACCACGATATATGCGATGAACGACGAGGCGATGAAAGAGATTCTCACCCTTACTGAAGGCAGTTTCCCCTCAACCACATCACAGGTCGTCATCGGACCGGACATGGTCGAACGCTACGGCATTGAAGTCGGGAGCAAGATTACCATCGGCGACGAGGACGACGATAACGGGCAGACGACCGTCCGGGTAACAGGCATCCTCGAAGAGCGGGGCATGTCGATGGACATCAGCTCGGATAATGCGATCATTACGACGGAGAAGTTCTTCACCGGCCGCTACGGCGGGGAGGATGAATATGCACAGGTGAATGTCATTGTCGATGACATCGATGAAATTGATGCGGTATCAGAGAATATTGACGAGTCGCTGAACAAGAAGGACGATGAAGTCAGGGTGCAGGATTCCAGCCGGATGCTTGATACCATCTCCTCGACTTTAGGGACACTCACCACCTTTGCCCTTGCCATCGCCGGTATCTCCCTTCTCGTGGCGGCCGTCTCCATCTTCAATGTGATGATGATGTCGGTCACCGAACGGGTACGGGAGATAGGAATCCTCCGCAGTATCGGGACACAGAAAGGCGAAATCCTGCGGATGTTTGTTTACGAGGCGGCGATCATTGGTATCGTGGGGGCAGGCATCGGGGCGGCCCTCTCCCTTGTGATTGGGTATGTGGTCGTCTTCGGGATGGTCGGCACGACAGAGTACTTCTTCGCATGGGACAGTATCATGAATGTCCCCGAAGGGATGATCATAGGAGCTGTTATCTGTGTCATATCGGGTGTGTATCCGGCATGGCGGGCATCGAAACTTGACCCGATTGAGGCACTGAGGGCGGAGTGAACACACCCTGCACCAATTTTTTGCAGTCTCACTGACTACATCACTTCCCGTTTTTTCGGGTCTTTTCATCCTTGAACGTATCGTAGTAATAGCTCCCGTCACAGAACGGTTTGTTCTTAGATTGTGTCCACACAAAGCAGAGACCCACGGCTGATGTGGTCCCGATATGCACACTTTTTGAGTTGCAGAAATGAGGGTGATGGTGTGTGCAATGTAGGGGCCGTTCTCTGAGATCCCGATTGGGGGTTCATTTTTTCGGGATTGTTATTCATATGTTATCGGTTAAGGCATAGGCAACCGACGAGACCGATTCAGTCCATCAAAGATCGTTCTGAATTTTTCTGCACGTACTGAATCGGTACCTTTAAAAGACCTGGCGTAAAAGCCGTCATGCTTCCTAAACAAAGCATGGAGTGGCGGCAGTTTAAAAAAGATCTACTGGAAATGGTTTCTTTTGATGACCTCGCCCATGCAGCAGTAGCGAGTAAATGTACGATTCGATCGCGAAAGATAAATCCCGTCGAATTTCTTTTAACCCTGTCATTAGGGTTTTATATCTCATTGGTAAACCCCGGGAACCGGGTGGTATACAGCAGTTTCTATGAACGATTCACGGCATCTGCGTTAATCTTCGTTAACGAATGCTTAACCAATCTCATGTTAAAGAAAATTGACTGCGTAAATGCTGAATGAAAAGGATATATTTGCAGATTTCATGATGTTCTGATCGTTGACAATACTATCGTCCGGGTTCACTCCAAACTTGCGGAAAAGTTCCCGGCAACACCAACACGGCGATTAGCTGCCGGCATAAAAGTCTCGGTGCTGCTGAGTGTGGTTGGAAATAGTCCGCAGTCAGTAAAGTTCTATCCCGAGAAAACAAATGATGCGAAAACCCTGACTATTGGGCCATGGTTGAAAGATATGATTATCTGAATGGATCGTGGTTTCTTCAAATTTGCGTCTTTTGCAAAGATAGACGATTTTGGGGGATTTTTTGTGACACAGCTAAAATCCAGTGCCCGTGCAGAAATTACTTCGGTATATCCGGGAATTCCTGAAAAAATCCTGGATACGATGGCTGGGACGGACATCCATGATGCCATCGAACGTGTCAAGCCCATAAAACCTGATATTGATGCCCGGGTTCGGGTCAGGTATTCCCCATGTGGTACATGTAAGGATAAACAAGCCCTGAACTTACGGTTTGTTGCAACATTTAATGAACGTACCGGTGATTATCACACACACTTCACGAACATCCCTGAACAGGAACTTGATGGCAGGGGTGTGGCTGCAATGTATGCTGCCTGATGGAATATTGAAAATCTCTTCCGGGAGATGAAAAGTGAGAATCTTCTTGGTCGTCTTGAATCAAAAAACGAATATATTACTGAGATATTCGTCTTAATTCCATTTATATGCCTGATTATTGCACGAAAAATGTTTGGAACCGCCAGAAAAATACTGGAAGCCGGACAGTTTAAACGCCTGAAAAAGAGATTGTGGGCAATCGTTTTGGCGGAGAACACAAGGAGGATTCTTTCGAATCTGATAAAAGAGATTCAGGGACTTCGTGCAACAGAGCCTTGGTCTGACATTTGGGAGATTGTTGTGTTGGGGTCGACATCTGCTCACATTACCAGAAGGTCGTTTACCGATAATCTGTCCCTTTGAACAAAGGTGAGATCTGGTGGCATGTGGATAGCTTAGGCTATCCAATTTTGAATGGCACTTTTGGATTTTCTGGAATTTAGATGCCAAAATTCCGGTGAATATTATGGTTCAAACAATACGATGAGTAAATCCCAATACTTTCTGACATTTGAGTGAATTATAGGTTAATCCTGGAGCTTTGAAAGTGTTACGCCGACCTTAACCGATGACGTATGGAATAGAATATATTAAACTCACATCTGTATTCATGCGTATTAGGGGATGATGAGACACTATTTATTAAAAGATATTCGTGGTGTGAAAAATGCTGAAACCATGCATATTGGTATTTTCCTTATCCGGAAGAGATTGCACGCCATATAAAACGTTTCTTCGGAAACAAGAAAGAAGTCGAATTCTTTTGATTTTACTTTCGGGGAGTGAAATCCCGGGAATTGAGGCAGTGGAATACAAATTATTGTGGGATGCTTAAAAAAGAAATATGTATTATATCAGGTTGTATATTCTGTGAACATAGCATTATTTGCAATCCAAATAATTCCATCTTCAATGATAACTGTTTGTGTTGCCGGGTGTGTGCCCGGTTCTGTGAGAGATGTCCCGGAGCATGTTCATATGAGGTTTCACCATCTCCAAAATACCATGCCAATGGATTGGGATGTCTTTTTTTAGGTGGTAAATGTTACCTGTATTGTTACAGGTAACACATTACACTATCTGCTGTGAACGCTGCTACCGGTGGATTCTGAATCGGTTTGTATATTTACTCATCAGTAACGGTGATGAACCCTGATTTCTGCTCAAAGTCAATTCCTTCTTCATTGATAACTACGAGTGTTACCCGGTATGTACCTGGCTGTGAGTAGGTGTGTGTTGGGGCCTGCTCAAGTGTGGCCTCACCATCTCCAAAGTACCATGTCCATGAATCGGGTTTTCCCTCGCTCAAATCAGTAAATGTTACCTGCAGTGGTGCTGGTCCCGTTACGCAGTCAGCATCGAACGCTGCCACAGGTTCAACAGGTATCTCTGCAGCATCTACGGAGATGTAGTCAATTTTGGTTGTAATGTCTGATCCATCAGCATTTGTAACTTCCAGAGTTACAGTATATGTACCTGGTTCTGTGTAGGTGTGTGACGGATTCTGTTCATTTGCCTGCCATTCATCACCAAAGTCCCATGACCATGAATCCGGGCTGTTAATACTTTCATCCATGAAGGTAACTTTCAGCGGAGCGGTACCAGATACCGCGCCTGCACTGAACGCTGCTTCCGGAGGGTTCTGAACGGATGTTGGGGTTGATGTTTCGGTGCCAACCGACCAGCTCACTGCCGCATCAAATAATGCCCAGCCATCTGTCGTCAGCGTTGACGAGGATATATCGGAGAGGAAAAAGCCCACACGCCGTGCGGGGGCGTTCATTCCGACCATCGTTGCACCCGCTTCATATCCGTAGATAACGTACATGTCCGGGTCCTGTGAGAGAGAAGCAACACCGGAGCAGTCATTACTCGGTAGGCCGGAGGACACATACTCTGGACTGATAACAGTGACGATGCCACTCAGGCCCGCCGCCAATGGGTGGGACGGGTCGGTAATCTGCACCTTTGTCTGACCTGCCACCGCCTTGTAATCATCTGAACGGATCGTACCGGTCATTTTCATATCATCATAGATTTCTGATTCCCAGGTAATTACGGGCACAGCTACATCCTTGAACTTCTTGTTGACGCTTGTTGATGTGCAGGTGGAGGAGACAACAACCAGATCCTTACCCTCTGCATTCGAGGTGGAGCTGGCTCCATCGTCCACGACCGTTACTATGTACCCACTGGCTTCAAGTCGGCTCTTTACCGCTGCATCACCAACATTCAGGACGGGATTCCCGACGACAAACAGCACCTCTCCAGAGGGCTGAACCGGGGTGTTGGTGTTGGTGTTGGTGTTGGTGTTGGTGTTGGTGTTGGTGTTGGTGTTGGTGTTGGTGTTGGTGTTGGTGTTGGTGTTGGTGTTGGTGTTGGTGTTGGTGTTGGTGTTGGTGTTGGTGTTGGTGTTGGTGTTGGTGTTGGTGTTGGTGTTGGTGTTGGTGTTGGTGTTGGTGTTGGTGTTGGTGTTGGTGTTGGTGTTGGTGTTGGTGTGCCAACCGACCAGCCAACTGCCGCATCAAATAATGCCCAGCCATCTGTCGTCAGCGTTGACGAGGATACATCGGAGAGGAAAAAGCCCACACGCCGTGCAGGGGCGTTCATTCCCACCATTGTTGCACCCGCTTCATATCCGTAGATAACGTACATGTCCGGGTCCTGTGAGAGAGAAGCAACACCGGAGCAGTCATTACTCGGTAGGCCGGAGGACACATACTCTGGACTGATAACAGTGACGATGCCACTCAGGCCCGCCGCCAATGGGTGGGACGGGTCGGTAATCTGCACCTTTGTCTGACCTGCCACCGCCTTGTAATCATCTGAACGGATCGTACCGGTCATTTTCATATCATCATAGATTTCTGATTCCCAGGTAATTACCGGCACAGCTACATCCTTGAACTTCTTGTTGACGCTCGTTGATGTGCAGGTGGAGGAGACAACAACCAGATCTTTACCCTCTGCATTCGAGGTGGAGCTGGCTCCATCGTCCACGACCGTTACTATGTACCCACTGGCTTCAAGTCGGCTCTTTACCGCTGCATCACCAACATTCAGGACGGGATTCCCGACGACAAACAGCACATCACCAGAGGACTGGACCGGGGGTGTTGGTGTTGGTGTTGGTGTTGGTGTTGGTGTTGGTGTTGGTGTTGGTGTTGGTGTTGGTGCGATGGTTACTGTCATCGCCCTGTCGTATACATTGTTGTCGTCGTTGCTCTCCTTGATACGATTCAGGTCATCCACCCATGCACGGGTGGTAAGGTCTCCTGTCGTTGCCTCCCACGTTGCCAAGCCTGCTGGCCCGCCGTTTGCGGTAACTGTTACGGAAGATCCTGGTGCAATGGAGGCAGTATAACTGTCAGACCAGACTGCTGTAGTCTCGTCAATGACGAATTTGACTCCGTGAATCACTCCGGCAGGTGTTGGTCCTGATCCTTGGTTCTTGATCGTGGCCTCCAGGGTCACTACATCACCTGCGACAGGGCTTGAAGGGCTCCATGAGATCTGGGTTACGACCAGGTCTGGGAGTAAGGTCGGCGTTGGTGTTGGTGTTGGTGTTGGATTTGATGTTGGTGAAACTACAGCACTGTTTTTGATCTGGACTGCTCCAGAAGGAACTGCACTGGTCAATTTGATTCCTGTCGAACCTACAGGAAGCGTATTTGACACTGTCTTAAAATCATGGACTACCGTATTCTGGGTGCGGGATCCATCAAAGACAAACGGTTGAGCAACATCCGACACAATACTTCCGGTGATATCCGATCCCAAAGAATCGAACACGTTGATAACAGTTGCTGCTTTGTTTCCGGATGCATGGATATCAAAAGCAGATCCCGTTCTGATACGATTCAGCTGTATGGCAGTTCCATCGATTCCTACTGCGTTAGTAGCAACAAAGTTTTTTATCTGAACCGATGAGTAGTATGCGTCCGGTCCGATGTGGAGCGCACGCCCGTATGAATCTGTGCTCGAACAGTCCTCCATCACAATAGGATGACCAGAATAGGTATTCCTAATCCAGAACGAAGTTGGCTTATATATTGAAAAACCACTTTTCCCAATTGCAGTATTTTTATCAGTACAGCGATACAATTTCACATCGCTTGCATCATCGATATAATATCCGGCGAAACTGTTTCCTTCCGCTTGGCAATCTATCAGGGTGACTTCTCCCCTACCGATACAAAAACCAGAAAGGAATTCCTGTTGTAAGACTTTTGGATACGGTTTTTGTCCATTATTCCGTGCAATGCAATTTGTGAAGATGGCATCAGTGATTGTTGGCGACCACTCAAAATGATAACCGGATTCCCAACTCCCTTCTGCAAGGCAATTTGTTACCCGGAGATTATCCAGATCGTTGTGCTCTGCAAAATCAAATCCCGTCACCCACTCATAATACTGCTCATATCTCCCACAATTGATCGCCTGACAATTTGTATATCGGACGTTACTTATCAGAGTGTAGGTGGTACTTATTGCATCATGTCTGAACCCAAAACCACCACAATCGATGGCCTTACAGTTCGTAAACTCAATGTCTTCGATATTTTTATTGTATCCACTCTTATCAGTGGTGAGAACAAGGAACACGGCAGGGACGGTACAATCACACGTTCCGGTCACATTGCGGACAGCACAATGACCTGCCCTGATAGAAATTACACCACCATATACTCCTGAGCGGTGGGTAGCAGATATATGGAACTGCTCCAGTGTGACATATTCTTTGTCCACAAATACAATTCCCAATCCTGTTAATTTCAGGAATGTTTTCGTATCGCCCTGTCCACGCAATTTGATACCTGTATTGAGGGAGATTGTTCCATCGCAATTGAATGTCCCTTCGGAAAGGATTACTTCACCCCCCTGAGGTAGTGCATTAAATGCCGCAAGTAGCTCTTTTTGGTCCTGAATTCCGTCACATACGTAATTAGCCTGACTCTTCGACAGTGCACTGCTATCGCTTGCAGCTACCATCAGAGAGGCTGCACTTACTGCCTGTACAAGGCAGATAAGAATTACCGCTCCCAAGAGCAATTTTGTTACATGATTTTTCATAATATGACATCACCTCATGTCAATAGTGATATGTAGGTATGATTGACATAAGAAGCTATATGTGGTGATATCAGTTAATTACATATTGTTAACAAATGATGAAAATTACTACATAGTATTAATTGATATATATAAAAGTGATGAGTCAGCAACCGTGCGGTTTAAATAATTGTTTTTCCCTTTGCTATTGCATCACCCTCCGTATTTTGTTATAAATGTCAAAAATCCACGTTGACTTTTATCGGTTTTTGTGTGATGGCTACAGGCATCATGCGGGTTTTGCATGAAAGTATAATGATTAATTATCCTTATCCGGGCCTATGATCTATTCTGTCCACTACAATTCTCATCTCATGTAAAATTTTAATTCTTCCATCAATTGGGATTGAAATTGTCTCTAACTCCCTATTTTTGATAATATATTTTTTTCGTAACCGGTATCATCTTCGTACAATTTGTCATTTGTAATGAGGTGCCAGATAATGGTCACAATTTTTCTGGCAAGTGCGATAATTGCCTTGGAAAATCCAATTGAATCCTTCTTTCGAAGATAAAAATCATTCAGTTTGCTTTTTATGGTTCGTGCTGCTGCATGGGCAATTTGTGTCAGGATCCAACGTGCAACCTTTGAGCGAATTATGGCTTAATCCTGGGGCTTTGAAAGTGTTACGCCGACCTCAACCGATGAAATATGGATTGTTATTCTGTGTGTCTGTCATTGGATCCCAATGCAGACGCAATCGGCAAACAGGTATTGTCGGATAACCGGCCGGAAGGCTGCAGTGCTGACCCGTACCTTAAAGCGTTCATATGGGGAGATAATTCTATGAAATTACGTGTCATTCTTGAACCCAGTGAAGAAGGGGGTATACCGTATTTGTACCGGCACTTCCTGGCTGCATCAGTGAGGGGGATACACGTGAAGAAGCTTCACTCAACATCAGAGAAGCAATTGCTCTGTATCTGGAGCCAATTGAAGATGATGGTTTTTTCAGTGATGCAGCCGAGCAGGTTGAGATTGCGGTATGACAAAAATTCCCGGCATTAATTATGATACACTTATCACAGTACTTCAAAGAGATGGCTGGGTTGTTGTTCGTCAGAGGGGGAGTCACATCCGTATGCAAAAACACATGCAGGCAGAAACCCTTAAACTGTTACCATCCATGCACATAAACCAATCAAACGTTCAACAGTGTTTCATATTTTAAAACAGGCTCACATGACGGTCGAAGAGTTAAACAAACTCTTGTGAAATGGTTTTTGGTGCATCAAATCCGGAATATTATATTTATCCGTGTCTGGTCTTCCACATCCGGATGCGACCATCATGCATCCCCGTGGTTCCAGCGTTTCTGCCTTCCATTTTATGCATTTATACCCGTCTGCATAGATATATGAACAGGGACCCGGAATGGATTCGTGAGATGGGAATCCCCCGCAGTATCGGGACGCAGAAAGGCGAAATCCTGCGGATGGTTGTTTACGAGGCGGCAATCATAGGGGTCGTGGGGGCAGGCATCGGGGCAATCCTGTCTCTGGTGATTGGCTATGTCGTCGTCTTCGGAATGGTCGGCACCACAGAATACTTCTTTGCATGGGACAGCATCGCAAATGTCCCTGAGGGCATGATCGTGGGGGCTGTTATATGCGTTATCTCGGGTGTGTATCCCGCATGGCGGGCATCGAACCTTGACCCGATTGAGGCCTTACGGGTGGAATAAAATCCCCTGATAGTTTCCATGCACCCTCACCGGTTGCATGGTAATGCCTGACTCGCCGTTTTCCATTTTTTTACCGGATAAACCGTATGAAGAAAATCGGTCGGGGCAACTATCTGAAATCACTATGCAACCCTGTGGTTTATTCGTCTAATCCCGCTATTCTTCGCATTTATCCCTCCCCCGGTGAACCGTATGAACAGAGGCCGGGACGTTTCATCCCTGCCTGGAATGGATAGTAAAAAGAGCTCACGTTATGGAAAAAAGCACAAAAATAATGGTTGCAGTCGCCAGCCTTGCTGTAGTCTGCGTATGTGCAGCAGTCGTTCTCCCCTTTGTGATGGGCAACGACAATGAAACCGGATTCGTCAGTAACGGTTCCTATGAGAAGCTGCCTGCTGATACACCCGTGAATACCATCGGGGGAGATGGTTCTGCCCCTGAGGGCATGTCGCCGGATGATATGCCTGAGATGGATGCCGAACAGATTCAGAAGATGCTTGATATGATGCAGGAGAATGGCATCGACACCACAGAAGCCGAAGAGGCTCTTGAAAACGGTGATATGGATGCAGTTTTCGCCTTCATGGAGGAGAACCGGCCCGCAGATGGCGGCCCCGGAACACGGCCGGATGGCTTGCCTCCCCAGCAATAGATACTGAAAAAAATGGGTTTGTGAATGCCATATTTTGATGAATACTCCCATCCAAAGTAATAGAGACGGGTGTGTTCCGCCTCTCCCATTCCGGTACGAAATAACCTCTGGATGAGGAAGGCACCGGCCCTGACCACACAACCGGGGCTGGTGCTGATATTCATCCCGTCTTTCTTTTCCTGTGCGGCGGATTCTGATAAGATGAGCCGTTTTTAAGAAAACATCCGTCAACACTATTGAGATAAACGGGGTGATGTTTTTCTCTCTCCCCATCAGGGGTATCCTGTGTTATTATTGTGTGTCCGGACAGACGGTGAACGAATCTGCCGGTTCATCTGTTTAATCAGAATCGTTCCTGTGTAGAACCCTTTGGTTCCATCGTTCTCACTCTTCCATTTTATGCATTTATACCTCCCTGCGTGGACCATATGAACAGAGGCCCGGAAGGTGTTCCACTGCCTGCCCGGACCCGAAGAACAGGAGAAAAATAAAAAATGAAGAAAAGCAGTAAGTTTGTATTTGCACTGGCCGGCCTTGCCGTGCTCTGTGTCTGCGCTGCAATGGCTGCACCAATGGCTGCAGGCGAGGGAGCGGGACGCGGCGGCATGATGCAGGACGGCAGCGGAGCACAGGTTGTTCTTGAGAAGTTGCAGGCAAACGGCGTTGACACAACTGAGCTTGAGACCGCACTTGAGAACGGTGACCGTGAAGCTGTCCGTGCCTTCCTTCAGGAGAATCGGCCTGCCGATGCACCGGCAATGAATGAAGACCGGCCTGCAATGAACGAGGAACGCGTGCAGGAAATGATCACAAAGATGCAGGCAAACGGCGTTGACACAACTGAGCTTGAGACCGCACTTGAGAACGGTGACAATGACGCTGTCCGTGCCTTCCTTCAGGAGAATCGTCCTGCCGATGCACCGGCAATGAATGAAGACCGGCCTGCAATGAACGAGGAACGCGTGCAGGAAATGGTCGCGAAGATGCAGGCAAACGGCATTGACACGACTGCACTTGAGAACGGTGACAATGACGCTGTCCGTGCCTTCCTTCAGGAGAATCGGCCTGCCGATGCATCGGCAATGAATGAAGACCGGCCTGCAATGAACGAAGAACGCGTGCAGGCAATGGTCGCGAAGATGCAGGCAAACGGCATTGACACACCTGCTCTTGAGACCGCTCTTGAGAATGGTGACCGTGAGGCTGTCCGTGCCTTCCTTCAGGAGAACCGGCCTGCGGATGCAGGCACCGGTCTTCGGCACGGCGGTCCGTCCGCTGAGTAAGAACCACCACATCATTTGTGAAAGGCAAAGAGACCATCCCCCTCTCCCCCTCACCCCTGTGTCAGCACAGACCAGGGTACATGGCACCTTTCCATACCAATCCCATCAATACACATACTCTCAGAATATCATTTTGGATATATCCGGCCCCCTGACCACACACCACAGGGCCGGTGCCTTTTTTTCCAGGGTTTCGGGTGGGACGGAAAAGATTTTGTCTAAAATATTCACCGCCTGATATTCCCTGAAATCCACACCCCGCACCCGTTCCGCAGATACGTTCTTTCTTTTAGCCGCACACAGAGTGCCTGTTTCTTATTATCGTTGAACTGTTGGGATATCAGCGAAATAACGTTGTTTGAATGAATTATCCCGGCAGAGGGGTGAAATAAAAAAAGAGAATGTTATTTTTTTGTAACTATTCAGCCTATCAATGCCTGAAGAGTTACTTTTTTTTGAGGTATTCACCAGCGCCGGATTTGGTAATGCCGTACGTTAGAAATGACCTGATAAAATGTGCTTGTTATTCTTCGCACTTAAATTCAATGTCGTCTCCCAGGTGTCCGTACCCCCAGTCGCAGAGCTGGTCGAGAATCGGGATGAGGGACTGTTCTGTTTCTGTTAGCGAATACTCCAATTTCGGCGTGACTGCGGTTCTTTTGGGGGAGATGGGAATGAATGAATGAATGAATGAATGAATGAATGAATGAATGAATGAATGGTTTCCCCCTCTTTTGGCAGGTGGCTCTCCTTCTCCGGTATATATTATGCGCGATGGTAGAATACACGTAACTATTCAGCCTATCAATACCTGAGGAGTGAATGGTTGGACGGCAACCAATTTCCTCAGTGCCTCAAAAACTGATTTTTTATTTTTCCTGACAGTAGAGATATATCCCCGAAATCTGCAGAACATTTCTGCACCTTCTAGCGATCTGAACGTACCGGATATCTTTTGCTGCACTTTCATCATCCTCACGTCCCGTTCTGCCAGATTATTTGTAAATGGGACCAGCGGGTTGTGCATAAACCTCAGAATATCTTCACGATATTTTTTCAGCCTTATGAGCAGGTTCAGTGGTTTTGACCGTTTCACCCGTCCCCTTTTTCCTGCGTTTTGTCGTTTATCCGGAGGCGGATTTTGTTTCATCCCTTTTTCTACAATGGAAATGTATCTACTTTCAAATCCAGATACTGTCGAAGGATCACGGTTATTTTCATCACAGACGCAGGTATGGATTCCTGCAAAGAGGTCTTTCATATTTTCTGCCCATCCCTGTCCGAAACCGTCAATTATTCCTTGTAATTCTCTCAGAATATGTGCATTGCAATAGGCATGCGTACAGTCGTATGTCGAGTAGGGTGCCCAGAAATCGTGAACCAAAACTCCATCATATTTTGGCAGAACCCCCATCTCCTTCATAGCTGTTGATCCTCGTTTTGCATTCACTCCGTAAAGTGTCATGTTCTCATTTCCTATTGTATGCAGCCACCATCTTTTCCCATTGACCCTGAGTCCGGTTTCATCCGCATTTAATACCGGTGACAGAATCAATTCATCTTTGACGGATGCCTCAAACGGCTCAAGCAGTCGGGATGCTTCTTTCTGAATATTGAGCATCGTTGCCGAACTTAAGGTATGACCATAAATATCCCTGAAATAGGTTTCAATTTTCTTATAGGGGACAAAAAGCTCATTTTTAAGATAGATGACGGTTGTTTTAAGGTTCTCCCCAAACTGAACCGGCTGGGTAATGCCGGGTGGGAATGCTGCGGTATTTTTTTGTCCACAAACCGGACATATTTTAATTTCTGACTGATATTCAGTAACTTTTAACGGAACCTGAGGGATTTCAAATTCCTGCCTGCGCACTATTTTCTGAGGTATGACATTGTGAAGCGCATGTCCACATTTAAAGGTCTCGACCTGATTTGTGATGATCTCATCCGGATGATTTGATAATTCAAGGGTACTTCCCTTGTGATTTTTCTGACCACCGGGTTTTTTGCCGCTTTTTTTCCGGAGACTCGTGGGTTTTGGTGTGTAGATATCACGTGAAGGAGGAAAACTGCTATTACGGCTGTTTTTATTCAGTTGGGCTTCGAGTTCCTCGATTCGTGCTTCAAGTTCTTCTATCTTTTTTGCCTGTTGCTGAATGAGAACGGACTGTTTCTCAACGATAGCATATAGCTCAACAATGATATTCGTGGCACCTTCAGGATCAGTTAAAACGAAATGTAATACTTCATCCCGATCTTTAAAGGAGGTCATTAGATTTTTATTTGGGTTTATAATATATGGATCAAACGGTTTTCACCTGGGAAAAATAGTGTTGTGGGGGGTGAATAGTTACGAATACACAATATATATACGGTGGTGTGTAAAATATCGCTTCAATGTCTTTATCTCCCCATTTTAGATACATCTATAGCATTTTTCGTCAATTTTGTCATATAAATTCGCGATTTCGGTGTTTAATCCTCGAAATGCTCATCTTTTTGAGTGGTATGATGATGCCGGTTTCTGCATGTGCGTGGAACGTCATTTATACCCGTTTAAAGAATGACATCCCGAACATCTCTGAGATTCATACAATCAGTGCCGGTGACACCATCCGCATGGGGGTTTCGGATGGGAAATCCTGTGATGATGGGTTCACGGCCGATGCGGTGAATGTGACCCTGAAAGGATGGGGGGGATCATCCGTCAGACAGCTGTTCATGAAGAGTCCACATCATTTGCCTGCAGTATCCATCACAG
This sequence comes from uncultured Methanomicrobiaceae archaeon, assembly GCA_963761105.1. GTDB lineage: Archaea > Halobacteriota > Methanomicrobia > Methanomicrobiales > Methanomicrobiaceae > Methanogenium. The sequence goes on from CAVXFW010000011.1 coordinate 120,176, forward strand.
CAGACAACCTCGCCATACCGGGGATAAAAATATCGGGGAACACCCATGCGGATACCGGTGCCGGGGGTCGGGCAGTGTGCATCATTGGTTCTGAAGTCCTGGACCTGACCATCACCGGGCCTTTCTGTATCAGGAAGGGGGTGGCCCACCATGTATGTTGATTCCCCCCGTTGGACCGCACCATCCATCCAAACTCTGTTTTTGGTGATGCTCATCACGTTCGTTGCAATTCCCTGCCTGGCAGCACCGGTTGCCGCAGAGACAAATGAGGGTTTGGTTGCATCATACTATACAAATGAAGAATGGACCGGAAATCCGGTGGTAAATATTGCACCAAGAATCTGGTTTGCAGATGACGAGGATCCTGAAAAACAGAGTGATGTGGCTAACTGGCCTGCACCATATATCGGGATTACTGATCATTTCAGTGTGAAATACATCGGTTATCTCAACGTTCCCACGGAAGACAGTTATACATTCTATCTGACATCCGATGACGGTTCCTGGCTGTGGCTGGACGGTACACAGGTTATTGACAACGGCGGAGACCATTCACCAACAGAAAAAAGTTGTATGCTATTGCTCACAGAGGGTCTGCACCCCATAAAGATCCAGATGTATGATAATACGGGCGGCGCCACTCTTCACCTCAATTGGTCGAACGACACCTCTCCGGTTCCGGTACCAATACCTGCAGATTCTTTTTCTCACACCATTCAGCAACGGATCAATGAGGCTCCCGTGGGTGATACGATTGTCATTGACAGCGGGACATACTCCGAGAATCTCATTGCCAACAAGACAATTACCCTGCGTGGAAACGACTCTGGCAGCGGATTCCCGCTCTTTAACGGAGGCAATAATGCTCCGGCAATAACCATTGAGTCAGACAACGTGGTATTGCAGAATCTCAATATCTCAGGAAACAGTCTTACGAATGGTTACGGTGCTGGTGTGAAAGCCGTTGGGACCAGTGCGAACCCGATTGAAACACTGACGATTGACTCATGCGTATTTGCCGGAAATGTGCTGAATGGCCTCAATCTCTTCGGTGGCGGTCTCTATGCCGGGTATGTGAATGACATCCGGCTGGAGGATACGGACTTCAGTAATAACCAGGCAGATCAGGGCGCCGGGTGCTACTTCATATCATGTGGGAATGCAGTGATCACCGGCAGCACCTACACCGGGAATGCCGCGAAATACGGTGGCGGCTGTTATTTCTCGTCCTCGTCCTCCGCAATGATCACCCGGACCGCCTATACCGATAACACCGCAGGTTCTAACGGCGGTGGATGCTACTGGTACAATTCTCCGTATGCTGATATTATCAATACCACCTACGCCGGTAATGCCGCTAAGGTGGGCGGCGGCTGCTATTTCTATAATTCCCGGTACACTGGAATAACCAATGCCACCTTCACTGACAACACCGCAACGAATTATGGGGGAGGGAGTTGTTTCACCGGTTCTGCGAATGCTGCAATCACCAGTTCAGCGTATTCAGGCAACACCGCCACAAACCGAGGCGGTGCCTGTTATTTCTCCAACTCCGCTGATGCCGTGATCACGGATACCACATACACGGGCAACAGCGCCACCATTGAGGGCGGCGGGTGCTGTCTTGTTACCGCTTCCAACAATGCGGCCTTCACGAACATCAGTGCAGACACAAACGACGGGGATGATTTCTCAGCGACTTCAGAGTGCACCGGCGTCAGCTTCACGAATCTCACTCTGGGGGACGCTGACACCACGTCTGTTTCCTTCACCTTCGGCGGTGGGATGAAGATCTCCGGTGCCACCGGCACCCCGCCAACAGACCCGACGGGATTTGGGAACATCAGTCATTTTGTCAAAGTCATCGCTCCCGGCTGGATGCTCCTTAATGTCAGCTACACCGATGCGGATGTCGCCGGGCTCAATGCCTCGTCCCTCACCATGTGGAACACCACCGGTGGTGCATGGGGCGAAGTCGCAGGCACAAACGGTGTGAACACGGCGGAGAAGTATGTCTATGCAAATCTTGAGGATCTCTCAGAATGGCACATTATTGCTCCGTTTGCAGCATTGACCGGCAGTCTCCGGGTGAATTCCACACCCACAGGGGCCACGATCCACCTGAACGGCACCGATACCGGTGAGACAACCAATGCCACCCTTACGAACAAACCTGTTGGCACCTATACTGTTTCCGTGGAGAAACCCGGATATGAAGCGGCAGAACAGGTTGTCACCATCGTGCAGGACCAAACAGCGACGGTTGATTTCACCCTTGCAGAGATCACGCTCTGGAATGTCTCCGCCATCTCCGGCGTCGGGAACTATTCGAATGTGTCAGACATCCCCGAGATCAGTGATGGGGACACTGTACAAATCTGGGGTATTGACGGCCACACCTACGAAGGTGGCTTCACATTAGGTGTCGCGAATGTGACGATTAAAGAGTGGGAGGGCTCCCCTGTCAGGCCCCTTCTGACAAACACTTCACACACAGCGTCGACAATCACCATCACCGCAGATAACGTCACGCTCTCCGAACTCAATATCTCAGGCAACAGTCCTTCCACCCATTCCGGTGCCGGAATAATGGCATTCGGAGAAGAAGTAGGGCCCTGGCTTGAAAAACTCACCATAACTGACTGTACCTTTGCCGGAAATGAGATGAGTAGTGACCATTCCAATGGTGGCGGTATCTATGCAGTGTTTGTGAATGATCTTTTGATTGAAAATTCGGAATTTAGTGGAAACACCGTAACGAATTCAGGTGGCGGGTGTTATTTCCATGGTACCAGTAATGCCAGTATCACAAACTCTTCATTCACCAGCAATACAGCACCGGGTGGGGGAGGGTGCTGGTTTGAGTTATCCAACAATGTCATTATCACAAACACAACATACACCAATAACACCGCAGATGTGTATGGCGGCGGTTGCCTGTTCTATGAATCTGATGATGGCACATTCACTAATACGACATACATAGACAATTCCGCAGAGGTCGGTGGCGGTTGCTTATTCGTCTCCTCCAGCGATGCCATTCTCACCGATACCATCGCCCGGAATAACAGCGTGTCTGATTTCACCTCGTTTGCTGACTGCACCGGCATTACCTTCAATAATCTCACGTTAGGGGAGGGTGACACCACCAGCGTTTCTTTCACGTATGGGGGTGCGATGAACATTACCGGCACTATCGGTGACGCCCCTGACGATCCGACCGGATATACTAATATCAGCCATTATGTCAAAGTTCAGGCACCCGACTGGATGTTTTTGAATGTCAGTTATCGTGATGCGGATGTCGCCGGGCTCAATGCCTCGTCCCTCACCATGTGGAACACCACCGGTGGTGCATGGGGCGAAGTCGCAGGCACAAACGGTGTGAACACGGCGGAGAAGTATGTCTATGCAAACCTGATTGGATGGGGTGACAGCTGGAATGTCATTGCCCCTCTTGGGGATGTGACCGGGGAATTTTGCATAAACTCCACCCCGTCCGGCGGGTGGGTCTGGATTGACGGTGTGAACCGGTCGGTGCACACGAATGCCTCTTTTTCGGGTATTCTCCCTGATGTCAATCACAATGTGACGGTAAAGCTTGATGACTATCATGCAGGCATCAACGAATCGGTGAATGTGTCGAAATCCGGGACTACGGATGTGTTCTTCGCCCTTGCTCATGAGACCGGGGATCTCCGAATCAACTCGACGCCTTCCGGAGCGAGTGTCTACCTGAACGGTACTGATACCGGTGAGTTCACGAATGTGACTCTCGCTGACAAACCGGTGGGCACCTACAACGTGACGGTTGAACTGGCTGGCTATGATTCTGCGAGTCAGGTTGTGACTCTGTCCAAAGACGAGACGGAAGATGTGAGTTTCACCCTTGTGGAACAGCTTGGGACATTACAGATTAATTCTACTCCTGCCGGTGCAATTGTCTATCTGAATGGGATTGCGACGGGTGACTTCACGAATGTGACTCTCGCTGACAAACCGGCGGGCACCTACAACGTGACGGTTGAACTGGATGGATATGACTCTGCCAGCCAGACAGTTACCCTGGCAAAAAACGAAACGGAAGATGTGAGTTTCACGCTTGTGGAACAGCTTGGGACATTACAGATAAATTCCACTCCTTCCGGTGCAATAGTCTATCTGAATGGCACCGCTACCGGTGACCTTACAAACGTCACCCTCTCCGGCAAACCTGTTGGAGTCTACAATGTGACTGTTCTGAAAGATGGGTATGACTCTGCCAGCCAGCTTGTGACCCTGGCAAAAGACGAAACGGAATATTTGAGTTTCACCCTTGTGGAACAGCTTGGGACATTACAGATAAATTCTACTCCTTCCGGTGCCATTGTCTACCTGAATGGCACCGCTACCGGTGACCTTACAAACGTCATCCTCTCCGGCAAACCCGTCGGAGTCTACAATGTGACTGTTCTGAAAGATGGATATGACTCTGCCAGTCAGACAGTTACCTTGGCAAAAGACGAGACGGAATATTTGAGTTTCACGCTTGTGGAACATCTTGGGACATTACAGATTAATTCTACTCCTTCCGGAGCGATTGTCTACCTGAATGGCACTGCTACCGGCGACCTTACGAACGTCACTCTCTCCGGCAAGCCTGTTGGAGTCTACAATGTGACTGTTCTGAAAGATGGATATGACTCTGCCAGCCAGCTTGTGACCCTGACGAAAGATGAGACGGAAGATATGAGTTTCACGCTTGTGGAACAGCTTGGGACATTACAGATTAATTCTACTCCTGCCGGTGCCATTGTCTATCTTAATGGGACTGCTACCGGCGACCTTACGAACGTCACCCTCTCCGGCAAACCCGTCGGAGTCTACAATGTGACTGTTCTGAAAGACGGGTATGATTCCTCCAGCCAGATTGTCACCCTGTCCAAAGATGAGACGGAAGATGTGAGTTTCACCCTTGTGGAACAGCTTGGGACGTTGCAGATTAACTCCACTCCATCCGGCGCCATTGTCTATCTTAATGGGACTGCCACCGGTGACCTCACGAATGTGACACTCTCCGGCAAACCTGTTGGAGTCTACAATGTCACGGTGGAACTGGACGGCTACGATTCTACCAGTCAGATTGTTACCTTGGCAAAAGATGAAACGGAAGATGTGAGTTTCACTCTTGTGGAACAGCTCGGGACGTTGCAGATCAATTCGACTCCTTCCGGAGCGATTGTCTACCTGAATGGCACCGCTACCGGCGACCTTACGAATGTCACTCTTGCCGGCAAATCCGTCGGAGTCTACAATGTAACAGTGGAACTGGACGGCTACGATTCCGCAAGTCAGATTGTTACCCTGACAAAAGATGAGACGGAAGATGTGAGTTTCACTCTGGTGCAGCAGCTTGGCAATCTCCAGGTCAATTCCACTCCATCCGGTGCCATTGTCTATCTTAATGGCACCGCTACCGGTGATCTTACAAACGTCACCCTTTCCGGCAAACCTGTCGGAGTCTATAATGTCACGGTAGAACTGGACGGCTACGATTCTACCAGTCAGATTGTTACCTTGGCAAAAGACGAAACGGAAGATGTGAGTTTCACTCTGGTACAACAGCTCGGGACGTTGCAGATCAATTCGACTCCTTCCGGAGCGATTGTCTACCTGAATGGCACCGCTACCGGTGACCTTACAAACGTCACCCTTTCCGGCAAACCTGTCGGAGTCTATAATGTAACTGTTCAGAAAGATGGCTACGATTCCGCAAGTCAGATTGTTACCCTGAAGAAAGATGAGACGGAAGATGTGAGTTTCACTCTGGTGCAGCAGCTTGGCAATCTCCAGGTCAATTCCACTCCATCCGGTGCCATTGTCTATCTTAATGGGACTGCTACCGGCGACCTTACGAACGTCACTCTCTCTGGCAAGCCTGTCGGAGTTTATAATGTGACTGTTCTGAAAGACGGGTATGATTCCGCAAGTCAGATAGTCACCCTGTTCAAAGACGAGACGGAAGATGTGAGTTTCACGCTTGTGGAACAGCTTGGGACATTACAGATTAATTCTACTCCTGCCGGTGCCATTGTCTATCTTAATGGGACTGCTACCGGCGACCTTACGAACGTCACCCTCTCCGGCAAACCCGTCGGAGTCTACAATGTGACTGTTCTGAAAGACGGGTATGATTCCTCCAGCCAGATTGTCACCCTGTCCAAAGATGAGACGGAAGATGTGAGTTTCACTCTTGTGGAACAGCTCGGGACGTTACAGATCAATTCGACTCCGTCGGGAGCCATTGTCTACCTGAATGGGACTGCTACCGGTGATCATACGAACGTCACTCTCTCCGGCAAGCCTGTTGGAGTCTACAATGTGACTGTTCTGAAAGACGGGTATGACTCTGTCAGCCGGATTGTCACTCTGGTAAAAGACGAAACGGAAGATGTGAGTTTCACCCTTGTGGAACAGGTTGGAACATTGCAGATAAATTCCACTCCGTCGGGAGCTCTTGTCTACCTGAATGGCACCGCTACCGGTGACCTTACAAACGTCACCCTTTCCGGCAAACCTGTCGGAGTTTATAATGTGACTGTTCTGAAAGACGGGTATGATTCCTCCAGCCAGATTGTCACCCTGTCCAAAGATGAGACGGAAGATGTGAGTTTCACTCTTGTGGAACAGCTCGGGACGTTACAGATCAATTCGACTCCGTCGGGAGCCATTGTCTACCTGAATGGGACTGCTACCGGTGATCATACGAATGTCACTCTCTCCAGCAAGCCTGTCGGAGTCTACAACGTCACTATTCAGAAAGATGGCTACGATTCCGCAAGTCAGATAGTCACCCTGTTCAAAGATGAGACGGAAGATGTGAGTTTCACCCTTGTGGAACAGGTTGGAACATTACAGATAAATTCCACTCCGTCGGGAGCTCTTGTCTATCTTAATGGCACCGCAACCGGCGACCTCACGAACGTCACACTCTCCGGCAAACCCGTCGGAGTCTACAATGTAACAGTGGAACTGGGCGGTTACGATTCCTTCAGCCAGATTGTCACTCTGGTAAAAGATGAGACGGAAGATGTGAGTTTCACTCTTGTGCAGCAGCTTGGAACATTACAGATTAATTCAACTCCCTCCGGTGCCATTGTCTATCTTAATGGCACTGCTACCGGCGACCTTACGAACGTCACTTTCTCCGGCAAATCCGTCGGAGTCTATAATGTAACTGTTCAGAAAGATGGCTACGATTCCGCAAGTCAGATAGTTACCCTGACAAAAGATGAGACGGAAGATGTGAGTTTCACCCTTGTGAAACAGGTTGGAACACTGCAGATTAACTCCACTCCTTCCGGTGCCATTGTCTACCTGAATGGGAGTGCGACCGGTGACTTGACGAATGTGACCCTCTCTGACAAACCCGTCGGGGTCTACAATGTCACGGTGGAACTGGACGGCTACGATTCCTTCAGCCAGATTGTCACTCTGGCAAAAGACGAAACGGAAGATGTGAGTTTCACCCTTGTGGAACAGGTTGGAACATTGCAGATAAATTCCACTCCATCCGGCGCCATTGTCTATCTTAATGGGACTGCCACCGGGGACCTCACGAACGTCACTCTCTCCGGCAAGCCTGTTGGAGTCTACAATGTGACTGTTCAGAAAGATGGATATGACTCTGCCAGTCAGACAGTTACCTTGGCAAAAGACGAAACGGAAGATGTGAGTTTCACGCTTGTGGAACAGGTTGGAACATTACAGATAAATTCCACTCCTTCCGGTGCAATAGTCTATCTTAATGGCACCGCTACCGGGGACCTCACGAACGTCACTCTCTCCGGCAAACCCGTCGGAGTCTACAATGTAACAGTGGAACTGGGCGGCTACGATCCCGCAAGTCAGCTTGTCACCCTGGCAAAAGACGAAACGGAATATTTGAGTTTCACCCTTGTGGAACATCTTGGAACACTGCAGATAAATTCCACCCCTTTCGGAGCTCTTGTCTATCTTAATGGTACTGCCACCGGTGATCTCACGAATGTCACTCTTGCCGGCAAGCTTGTTGGAGTCTACAACGTCACTATTCAGAAAGATGGCTACGATTCCGCAAGTCAGATAGTTACCCTGACAAAAAATGAGACGGAAGATGTGAGTTTCAGTCTGGTGCAGCAGCTTGGCAACCTCCAGGTCAATTCTACTCCTTCCGGAGCGATTGTCTACCTGAATGGCACTGCTACCGGCGACCTTACGAACGTCACTCTCTCCGGCAAGCCTGTTGGAGTATACAATGTGACTGTTCTGAAAGACGGGTATGATTCCGCAAGTCAGATAGTCACCCTGTTCAAAGACGAGACGGAAGATGTGAGTTTCACGCTTGTGGAACAGCTTGGGACATTACAGATTAATTCTACTCCTGCCGGTGCCATTGTCTATCTTAATGGGACTGCTACCGGCGACCTTACGAACGTCACCCTCTCCGGCAAACCCGTCGGAGTCTACAATGTGACTGTTCTGAAAGACGGGTATGATTCCTCCAGCCAGATTGTCACCCTGTCCAAAGATGAGACGGAAGATGTGAGTTTCACTCTTGTGGAACAGCTCGGGACGTTACAGATCAATTCGACTCCGTCGGGAGCCATTGTCTACCTGAATGGGACTGCTACCGGTGATCATACGAATGTCACTCTCTCCAGCAAGCCTGTCGGAGTCTACAACGTCACTATTCAGAAAGATGGCTACGATTCCGCAAGTCAGATAGTCACCCTGTCCAAAGATGAGACGGAAGATGTGAGTTTCACCCTTGTGGAACAGGTTGGAACATTGCAGATTAATTCCACTCCCGCCGGTGCAATTGTCTATCTTAATGGGACTGCGACGGGTGACTTCACGAATGTGACCCTTTCCGGCAAACCCGTCGGAGTCTACAATGTGACTGTTCTGAAAGACGGGTATGATTCCTCCAGCCAGATTGTCACCCTGTCCAAAGATGAGACGGAAGATGTGAGTTTCATCCTTGTGGAACAGCTTGGAACACTGCAGATTAACTCCACTCCTGCCGGTGCAATAGTCTATCTTAATGGGACTGCTACCGGCGACCTTACGAACGTCACTCTCTCCGGCAAGCCTGTTGGAGTCTACAACGTCACTGTTCAGAAAGATGGCTACGATTCCGCAAGTCAGATTGTCACCCTGGCAAAAGACGAGACAGAGGATGTGAGTTTCACTCTGGTGGAACAGCTTGGAACGCTGCAGATAAATTCCACTCCTGCCGGTGCCATTGTCTACCTGAATGGGACTGCGACGGGTGACTTGACGAATGTGACCCTTTCCAGCAAACCCGTCGGAGTCTACAATGTCACGGTGGAACTGGACGGCTACGATTCCTTCAGCCAGATTGTTACCCTGTCCAAAGATGAGACGGAAGATGTGAGTTTCACCCTTGTGAAACAGGTTGGAACACTGCAGATTAACTCCACTCCTTCCGGTGCCATTGTCTACCTGAATGGGAGTGCGACCGGTGACTTGACGAATGTGACCCTCTCTGACAAACCCGTCGGAGTCTACAATGTCATGGTGGAACTGGACGGCTACGATTCTGTCAGTCGGATTGTCACCCTGACAAAAGACGAAACCGAGGACATCGGCTTTACTCTCGTTCAGCAGCTTGGGACGTTGCAGGTGAATTCGATTCCATCAGGAGCAAGCGTTTACCTGAACGGTACTGATACCGGTGCACTTACGAATGTTACTCTCGCTGACAAACCGGTGGGCACCTACAATGTGACGGTTGAACTGGCTGGCTATGATTCCTCCAGCCAGATTGTCACCCTGGCAGAAGACGAGACGGAATATATGAGTTTCACCCTTGTGGAACAGGTTGGAACATTACAGATAAATTCCACTCCATCCGGAGCGAGTGTCTACCTGAATGGCACCGCTACCGGTGACCTCACGGATGTCACTCTCTCTGGAAAAGCGGTCGGAGTCTATAATGTCACTATTCTGAAAGATGGGTATGACTCTGCCAGCCAGCTTGTCACCCTGGCAAAAGATGAAACCGAGGACATCAGCTTTACTCTCGTTCAGCAGGTCGGGACGTTGCAGATCAATTCCACTCCTTCCGGTGCGAGTGTGTATCTTAATAGCACCGCTAGTGGTGACTTGACGAACGTCACCCTCTCTGACAAACCTGTCGGAGTCTATAATGTGACTGTTCTGAAAGACGGGTATGATTCCGCAAGTCAGATAGTCACCCTGTCCAAAGACGAGACGGAATATGTTAGTTTCACCCTTGTGGAACAGCTTGGAACACTGCAGATTAACTCAACTCCCTCCGGTGCCATTGTCTACCTGAATGGGAGTGCGACCGGTGATCTTACGAATGTGACCCTCTCCGGCAAGCCTGTCGGAGTCTACAATGTCACTGTTCTGAAAGTTGGCTATGATTCCTCCAGCCAGATTGTCACCCTGACCAAAGACGAGACAGAGGATGTGAGTTTCACTCTTGTGCAGCAGCTCGGGACGCTGCAGATAAACTCCACTCCATTCGGCGCCATTGTCTACCTGAATGGGAGTGCGACCGGTGATCTTACGAATGTGACCCTCTCCGGCAAGCCTGTCGGAGTCTACAATGTCACTGTTCTGAAAGTTGGCTATGATTCGGCCAGTCAGATTGTTACCCTGGCAAAAGATGAAACCGAGGCCATCAGCTTTACTCTCGTTCAGCAGCTCGGGACATTGCAGATCAATTCTACTCCTTCCGGTGCCATCGTCTACCTGAATGGCACCGCTACTGGTGACTTACGAATGTGACTCTCTCCGACAAACCTGTTGGAGTTTACAATGTCACGGTGGAACTGGACGGCTACGATTCCTCCAGCCAGATTGTCACCTTGACAAAAGACGAAACCGAGGCCATCAGCTTTACTCTCGTTCAGCAGCTCGGGACATTGCAGATCAATTCTACTCCTTCAGGTGCAAGCGTGTATCTGAATGGCACCGCTACTGGTGACTTGACGAATGTGACCCTCGCCGACAAACCTGTTGGAGTTTACAATGTCACGGTGGAACTGGACGGCTACGATTCCTCCAGCCAGATTGTCACCTTGACAAAAGATGAAACCGAGGCCATCAGCTTTACTCTCGTTCAGCAGCTCGGGACATTGCAGATCAATTCTACTCCTTCAGGTGCTAGCGTGTATCTTAATGGCACCGCTACTGGTGACTTAACGAATGTGACCCTCTCTGACAAACCCGTCGGAGTTTACAATGTCACAGTGGAACTGGACGGCTACGATTCCTCCAGCCAGATTGTCACCTTGACAAAAGACGAAACCGAGGCCATCAGCTTTACTCTCGTTCAGCAGCTTGGGACGCTGCAGATCAATTCTACTCCTTCAGGTGCTAGCGTGTATCTTAATGGCACCGCTACTGGTGACTTGACGAATGTGACCCTCGCCGACAAACCTGTTGGAGTTTACAATGTCACGGTTGAACTGGACAGCTACGATTCCTCCAGTCAGATTGTTACCTTGGTAAAAGATGAACCGGAAGCAGTCAGCTTTGCTCTTGTTCAGCAGCTCGGGACGTTGCAGATCAATTCTACTCCTTCAGGTGCAAGCGTGTATCTTAATGGCACCGCTACCGGTGACCTCACGAATGTGACCTTCTCTGACAAACCCGTCGGAGTCTACAATGTCACAGTGGAACTGGACGGCTACGATTCCTCCAGCCAGATTGTCACCTTGACAAAAGACGAAACCGAGGCCATCAGCTTTACTCTCGTTCAGCAGCTCGGGACGCTGCAGATCAATTCTACTCCTTCCGGTGCCATTGTCTACCTGAATGGCACCGCTACCGGTGATCTTACGAATGTGACCCTCGCCGACAAACCTGTTGGAGTTTACAATGTCACGGTGGAACTGGACAGCTACGATTCCTCCAGTCAGATTGTTACCTTGGTAAAAGATGAACCGGAAGCAGTCAGCTTTGCTCTTGTTCAGCGGCTCGGGACGTTGCAGATCAATTCTACTCCTTCAGGTGCGAGCGTGTATCTTAATGGCACCGCTACCGGTGACCTCACGAATGTGACCTTCTCTGACAAACCCGTCGGAGTCTACAATGTCACAGTGGAACTAGACGGCTACGATTCCTCCAGCCAGATTGTCACCTTGACAAAAGACGAAACCGAGGCCTTCAGCTTTACTCTTGTTCAGCAGCTCGGGACGTTGCAGATCAATTCTACTCCTTCCGGTGCGAGCGTGTATCTTAATGGCACCGCTACCGGTGACCTCACGAATGTGACCCTCTCTGACAAACCCGTCGGAGTCTACAATGTCACAGTGGAACTGGACGGCTACGATTCCGCAAGTCAGCTTGTCACCCTGGCAAAAGACGAGACAGAGGATGTGAGTTTCACTCTGGTGGAACAGCTTGGAACGCTGCAGATAAATTCCACTCCTTCCGGTGCCATTGTCTACCTGAATGGGACTGCGACGGGTGACTTGACGAATGTGACCCTTTCCAGCAAACCCGTCGGAGTCTACAATGTCACGGTGGAACTGGACGGCTACGATTCCTTCAGCCAGATTGTTACCCTGTCCAAAGATGAGACGGAAGATGTGAGTTTCACCCTTGTGAAACAGGTTGGAACACTGCAGATTAACTCCACTCCTTCCGGTGCCATTGTCTACCTGAATGGGAGTGCGACCGGTGACTTGACGAATGTGACCCTCTCTGACAAACCCGTCGGAGTCTACAATGTCACGGTGGAACTGGACGGCTACGATTCCTCCAGCCGGATTGTCACCCTGACGAAAGATGCGACCGAGGATGTCAGCTTTACTCTCGTTCAGCAGCTCGGGACATTGCAGATCAATTCTACTCCTTCCGGTGCCATTGTCTACCTGAATGGCACCGCTACCGGTGATCTTACGAATGTGACCCTCGCCGACAAACCTGTTGGAGTTTACAATGTGACGGTTGAACTGGCTGGCTATGATTCCTCCAGTCAGATTGTTACCTTGGTAAAAGATGAACCGGAAGCAGTCAGCTTTGCTCTTGTGGAACAGCTCGGGACGCTGCAGATCAATTCGACCCCATCCGGTGCAAGCGTGTACCTGAATGGCACCGCTACCGGTGAGCTTACGAATGTGACCCTCTCCGGCAAGCCTGTCGGAGTCTACAATGTGACTGTTCTGAAAGCTGGCTATGATTCGGCCAGCCAGACTGTTACCTTGGTAAAAGATGAAACCGAGGCCATCAGCTTTACTCTCGTTCAGCAGGTCGGGACGTTGCAGATCAATTCTACTCCTTCCGGTGCAATTGTCTACCTGAATGGGACTGCTACCGGTGATCTTACGAATGTGACCCTTTCCGGCAAACCTGTTGGAGTTTACAATGTCACGGTGGAACTGGACAGCTACGATTCCTCCAGCCAGATTGTCACCGTGACAAAAGACGAAACCGAGGCCATCAGCTTTACTCTCGTTCAGCAGCTCGGGACATTGCAGATCAATTCTACTCCTTCAGGTGCTAGCGTGTATCTTAATGGCACCGCTACTGGTGACTTGACGAATGTGACCCTCTCTGACAAACCCGTCGGAGTCTACAATGTCACGGTGGAACTGGACGGCTACGATTCCTCCAGCCAGATTGTCACCCTGACGAAAGATGCGACCGAGGATGTCAGCTTTACTCTCGTTCAGCAGCTCGGGACATTGCAGATCAATTCTACTCCTTCCGGTGCCATTGTCTACCTGAATGGCACCGCTACCGGTGATCTTACGAATGTGACCTTCTCTGACAAACCTGTCGGAGTCTACAATGTCACAGTGGAACTGGACGGCTACGATTCCGCAAGTCAGCGTGTCACCCCGGCAAAAGACGAGACGGAATATGTTAGTTTCACCCTTGTGGAACAGGTTGGAACATTACAGATCAATTCTACTCCTGCCGGTGCAATTGTCTATCTTAATGGGACTGCTACTGGTGATCTTACGAATGTCACTCTCTCCGGCAAGCCTGTCGGAGTCTACAATGTGACTGTTCTGAAAGATGGGTATGACTCTGCCAGCCAGCATGTCACCCTGACAAAAGATGAAACAGAATCCGTCAGATTTGTTCTTGTTGAACAGCTTGGAACCTTGCAGATCAATTCGACCCCTGCTGGAGCGATTGTCTATCTGAACGGCAATGCCACTAGTGACCTCACGAACGTCACCCTCGCCGACAGACTGGTAGGCACTTACAATGTCACAGTAGAGAAGGACGGTTATGACCCGGCATCACAGATTGTCACATTATTAAAAGATGAAACAGAACACGTCAGTTTCACTCTTGCCCGGCATGCCGGTGCAATCCGGGTCAATTCAACGCCTGCAAATGCCGGCATCTGGCTCGATGGCGAGAACACCGGTACGTTCACCAACACCACCCTTCTCACCGTCCCCATCGGGACTCATGACATTACCATGGAAAAATCAGGTTTTGTCACTCCGGTCACCAGAAGCATAACGGTGGAGAAAGACGAAGTCACCGATGTATTCTTTGCACTGACGCAACAGGCAGGAAGTATCAGTGTCACCTCCTCGCCGGGCGAGGCCTGGATCTGGCTTGACGGTGGAAACACGTCGGTCCTTACAAACAGCACCCTTCACACGATTCCTGTCGGCAGTCATGAAATCCGGCTGGTAAAATCGTTGTATTATAACACAACGAGCGAGAGTGTCAGTGTGTCAGAAAACCAGACTGCACATCTCTTCTTCACCATGACTCCTGTGGGGTCAAAACCGGTTGTCTCCTTCACTGCTGCGCCACTGTCCGGTAACGCACCACTTGAAGTAGCCTTCACTGACACCTCCACCGGAGACCCACAATCCTGGAACTGGTCATTCGGTGACGGCAACGTATCTGAAGAACAGAATCCGGTCTACACCTATGCCAAAGAAGGTGCATATGATGTCAGTCTTACCGCAGGGAACCCCTACGGCACCAGCACAGTTACCAGAAAAGACTATTGTATCGTCAGCGGCACATCCGCAATCTGGCTCATGGCTCCTTCAGGCAGGATTCCTGCCGGAGATACAGCAGGATTCCCGGTTACGGCAGACGGGCTTGACAATACTACTGAACTGAACTTTTCCCTCACATTTGACCCGGCGCTGGTTACCGTAGAGGACGTCGCTCCGGCACCACTTGTACAGGGTGCAGATTTCGGGAAAATTATTGACAACATCAATGGACGAATCACCGTCAATATCACTGATGACGCAGGTATCACCTCTGGTTATGCTGCTCCGGTGGCAGAGATCATCTTCCGGGCAACAGACAGTATCGCAGGACTCAGGGAGACTGTGGCATTGACCATCACGGATGCCTCCGCCGGAAAGGGCGGACGGGAATGCCCGGTCGTCCGTGTGGATGGTAGTATTGATGTCGAAGCACGCACCGCGATTGCGGCACCCAACGGCACGTTGCCTGTTGAATCCTCAAAATACCTGACTGTAAGCGCTTCCGGCCTCAATGAAGTGAAAAATGTCTCCTTCATCATGGAGTTCGACAGAACCGTCATGTCAGTCATCGACATCCGGGCGAACGGGACGGTCCCGGGACTCTTTGTTTCATCCGTCATCCGGAATGAAAACGGCTGGCTCGAAATCAATGCGGCGGATCCCGGCACTATTACCGGGGAAGAATCCATTCCGCTTGTTGACATCAGTGTGCATTCCAACGGACTGCCCGGTGAGCGGGAAATCCGGCTGGTAAATCTCCTCTGGTCAAGGGACAATGCCACCTATAGCTTTGACGACATGAAACCCGGCTATATAGTCATCACGCCGGTGGATTCGGCACGTGCTGATAACCAGCCGGTCACCGTCGAAAACATGACCTTCAACGATGATACGCAGGAAGTGTCCATCAATATCACTGCAAACCCGAATGCCACCATCACGGATGGCAACACGACCATCCTCGTCAGAAACCCGGGCATTGATATTCTCATCCAAACATCCGGGCTGGAGAATCGTTCGTCTGAATGGACCGGTGAGTGCACCGGTGCAGAGATCGGGAACATCTCCGCCTTTGTTGACCTCAGCGGTGATGTGGGCACTGTTTCCACCGGAATCAGCGCTAACATCTCCGGCAGCCTCTCTGCACTGACGAACCCGGATACCGGTCTTGACATTACCATCACCCGCGGTGCGGTGAACGAGACAATGGGCAGACTTTTCCAGCTTGGCCTTCAGGACCGGATGGGTGGGGAACTGGAAGAAGTGGCCTACACCATGGAGATCAATAAATCCGCGTTCGGCGGCATCACGGTCACCGATGCGGTCATTGTGATGAGTGCACCAGAATTGTATGTGAATGCCTGGGGCGGTGCGGAGAATTTCACGATTCTAAGCATGGCTCACGATGGGACGATTTCACTGCTCGAGACATCCTACACTTATGCAGATGACATCTTTACCTTCACCGCCATATCGCCGGACGGGTTCTCATTCAAGTCACTGGTTTCGTTCACGGTGAATGAAACTCCTCTGTCAGCGTTCTCTGCCGCCCCCGTTGCAGGCGATGCACCTCTCTCTGTGCAGTTCTACGATTATTCCGGTGGGCATCCCGATTCATGGGTCTGGGACTTCGATGATGGCAGCATATCGACAGAGCAGAACCCGGCACATATCTACACCGTCACCGGCGTATATGACATCTCCCTAACCATTACCAATGTGATTGGTGCAGATACCGCAGAAAAAGCAGGATATATCACTGTCACCAACCCGATGACGGTTGACTTCAGCGCCAGCCGGAACACGGGATCTGCCCCGCTTACCGTCACGTTCACTGATGAAACGGTTGGAAATCCCGATTCGTGGCTCTGGGAGTTTGGCGACGGGCAGACATCTGCAAAGTGTAATCCCGTGCACATCTACCAGAGTGCGGGTGCCTTCACCGTCTCACTGACAGCCACGAATGAGTATGGCAGTGTAACTGCTGAAAAAGAACGGTTTATTTCGGTCTCCTATCATCGTGATGGCGGAGACGGTGATGATTCGACACCGTTTGTGACGCCAACGCCCACACCAACACCGGTTCCGACCACGGTCAGACCCACGCCGACGGCGGTTCTAACGACGAATCCCATTCCGGCAGTCATTAATCCCACTGAATTTATCAAAACCGCCCGGCTTCCGGAAGGCCCTGATGGTGCTGTTGAAAGAACGGTGATAATCCGGGCAGGTGATATGACCGGATATCTTACCATCGATGCCGGTGTGGTGGCACGGGATGCCTCAGGCATTCTGCAGGAAAATGTCAGCATTGTCGCTGTGCCTGTCACCGCCCTCCCGTCAAACGGGCAGATCGGGGCAATTGAACACCCCGGGGCACTCTATGCCTTCAACTGTACACCGGACGGAGTGTCCTTTACCCCGGCAATAACCCTGACATTCACTCTTTCAGAGGAGGAGTGGGATGCCTATGGCAACCGGGCACAAACAGCGTGGTTCAACAGCACGAGCGGCGAATGGGAAGTTCTCGCAGGCGTGGCGGATGCCGGCAACCGAACGATCACAATTCAGATCAGTCACTTCAGCATCTATGCACTCTTTGCAGACGTGGTGCCGGAAGTGCCCCTGCCGGACATGACCAAACCATTCGCCGAACCATCGGACGGACCATCTCTCTGGCTATGGGGTGTCCTTATTGTCGCACTTGTTGTGGCGGGCTGCATCCTCATCAGCAGGAGACAGGACAAATAGGGAAGAAATACCTCCCGATGCGATACAACCGGGTTCATTCCCTCTTTTTTATTCACATCCATCCGGGTGGCACTGTCAGGAATATGCCTGAATACGTAAATTTGTCCGACTCCCGCTTCAGTTTTTTTCATCCTCGAACTTCTCATAGTACTAGCGCCCGTCACAGAACGTTTTGTTCTTTGATTTTGTCCACACAAAGCAGAGAACCACGGTTGATGTGGTCTCGATATGCACACTTTTTGAGTTGCAGAGGAGGGTGATGGTGTGTGTAATGTAGGGGCCGTTCTCTGAGATCCCGATTGCGGGTTCTTTTTTTCGGGATTGTTATTCTGTGCGTCTGTCATTGGATCCCAATGCAGACGCAATCGGCAAATAGGTATTGTCGGATGACCGGCCCGAAGGCTGCGGTGCTGACCCGTACCTTAAAGTGTTCATACGGGGAGATAATTCTATGAAATTACGTGTCATTCTTGAACCCAGTGAAGAAGGGGGGTATACCGTATTTGTACCGGCACTTCCTGGCTGCATCAGTGAGGGGGATACACGTGAAGAAGCTTTACTCAACATCAGGGAAGCAATAGCTCTGTATCTGGAGCCAATTGAAGATGATGGTTTTTTCAGTGATGCAGCCGAGCAGGTTGAGATTGCGGTATGACAAAAATTCCCGGCATTAATTATGATACGCTTATCACAGTACTTCAAAGGGATGGCTGGGTTGTTGTTCGTCAGCGGGGCAGTCATATTCGCATGCAAAAACACATGCAGTCAGAAACCCTGAAACTGACCATCCCTGCACATAAACCAATCAAACGTTCAACATTGTTTCATATATTAAAACAGGCTCACATGACGATCGAAGAGTTAAACAAACTCTTGTGAAATGGTTTTTGGTGCATCAAATCCGGGATATTATATTTTTCCCCGTGTCCGGTTTCCACATCCGGATGCGAGCATCATGCAACCCCGCGGTTGCATCGTTTTCTCTCCACCATTTTATGCATTTATCCCTCTCCGGGTGAACTCTATGATCAGAGGACCAGGGAGGGGTCAACTCCCTGCCCGGACTCGATGAAACAGGAGGTGAAAATGAAGACGAGCAGTAAACTTGTATGTGCACTGGCCGGCCTTGCCGTGCTCTGTGTCTGCGCCGCCACGGCAGCACCACTTGCCATGAGTAACGGAACCGGATGCGGTATGATGAAGGACGGCAACGGAATTCAATCTGCCATTCAGCAGATGCAGGCAAACGGCGTTGAAACCACTGAGCTGGAAGCCCGCCCTTGCGAGCGGTGATGAGGAAACTGTCTGTGCATTCATGGAGGCACACCGGCCCGCCGACGCAGGCACCGGCTCTCGGCATGGCGGAAAATCCACTGAGTAGGAAACACAACATCAGTTCGTGGAAGAAAATAGGACAGAACCTCCACACAAATCCATGTGTCAGCAAAGACCAGGGCACATGGCACCTATCCCACCAATCCCATAAATACTCTCAAAAATACCATTTCGATAGGCAACCGGTCCTCCCTGACCACACACACCGCAGGGCCGGTGCCTTCCGGACAGGCTTTTTTGGCAGGCAGGAGAAATACCCTACTGACAATACCTCTTGCCCTGCCTGCCTTTATTAAGGGGTGGAACAATTTTTCCGTTAATCTCTCCGGCTGAAGAGATGACTGTTCTTTTAGCGTCAGGGGAATATCTGGTTGAAAATGATACCAGATTCGCTGAAAAATGCTCAGGCAAATCAACTGGAAAATCAGAGTGCTGAGTTATCGACAGAGGATCTGATTCCGGGGGCATGCACCGACATATAAGAGAAAAAACTGGTGCAAATTCGGTGATACTCGTCAGAAAATGGTATTTTTATTTTTGAGGTATTCGCCAGCGCCGGAATTGGTAATACCGTACGCTAGAAATGACCTGATAAAATGTGCTCTTTATTCTTCGCACGTAAATTCAATGTCGTTCCCCATGTGTTCATACCCCCAGCTGCAGAGCTGGTCGAGAATAGGCATCAGTGATTCGCCGGTTTCGGTAAGTGAATACTCCACTTTCGGCGGAACCTGCGGTTATTTTTGGGGAGATGAATGAATCGACCACGGTATCTCATCCGATTCCGGTCGCATTTCTCGGTGATATCTCGTTCCCCTCCGGCCCCTTTTCCACCACAGATACTCGGATTTATTTTCCCTCCCGCAGATTCATTATCCATGCACAGGGCCATACTTCTCATCTTCATCTGCATGGTCATCTCAGCCGGCTGCCTGACACAGAGTCCGCCATTGGCGGAGAACGAGGGCATCCGGCTCCTTACTCCGGCAGAGGGGTTCTCCATCTTTGACGGGCAGGGACACTATGCCGGCATCATCGGGGAGGAGACACCGGATATCGCAATAAACTACAGCATGGGACGTGTCGCCCTTGCGCCGGGCAATGCAACATACCCGCACCGGCTTTTAGGGACGTCAGAGTTTGTCTGTCTGTTACAGGGAGAGGTGGAGATCCGGTGTGACAATGCGACGGTATCCGCCCGGGAAGGGGAAGTTGTTCTCCTGCCGGATGGTGTCCTCCAGTCGATTACTGCGGTGGGAGACACCAGTGTTTATTATATTGACGTGATTCAGCCGCCTTTTTCACCCGGGATTGAGGTTTCAGGATTTGGACTTTCGGTATGCAGTACGAGGACAGACGATGTCCCGATTGTCATCCCCGATCCCCGGGAAGGAATTGAGTGGTACATTGGTTCTGATATGATGCTCTACACCCTCGCCAATCCGGTCTTAATGCCGGATAAGAACTTCCCGATTGAATACAGCGTCGCATACGCAGAACTCCTCCCCGGCGGGTCTGCGGATTTCAACCGGCTCATTGGTGCGTCTAAGGTAATTTACGTGATCACAGGCGAGGTTGAGGTATTCACCCCTGAAGGGAACATAATACGGGTTCCTGCCGGGAGTGCTGCATACATCGCGCCGGACCAGGTAAAAGGTTACCGGAATGCCGGAGCATCAATGGCTTCCATCCTGAGTTTCGTTGACCCGGCATGGACACCGGAGAGAACTGCCATGGTGGAATAAAAAACTCTATTTTTTCCGGGTCAACGGAGGCCAATCCTCATCAGACATAATGAAGATTACCGGAAAAATGAAGTGCCCTCATTTTCAGGCACTTTGGGACACACATCGTGACCGGAATGAGCAGCCATGTGCACAGATGGTCCGGCAGGTGATGATATCTCTCCTGACACCTGTTTTCCACATGACTTTTCGGGAGATGTCCTGTGAATTCACCTGTTCTGAGAATATCGGGTCAAAAGACCGCTGACCAGATGGGCTTTGTCTGATACAACGATGCTTTAGAAAATATTCCTGCTGTATATATTGACTATGGATATGCCCTTTATTTCCGGAAAATCGTTCCATGCACCATGTGGGCCCTTTCCCGCGGCTGGTTATGTGTTATTTTTCCAAAAAACAATGTGTGTTGGGGATTCTCCTTTATCCCCCATTGTCTATGGAACATCATACACGGAGCATATGTCAGAATCATATGCAGGTAGGAAGGGTTAAAATATGAGAGTTATTTTTGAATCTGAAAAGGAAGAGATTATCTCTTCCCCTTTCCTGCAGACTGGGCATTAGACTTAAAGTCCTTACCGCTCTTTTCGGCACCGGACTCTTTACGGGATGCGCCCTTCTGGTTTGTTTCTGTTTTCTTTGCCATCATTCACCTCCTTGCTGCTATACTTTATTCTGAAAATGTGAATGATAAATCCCGTCAAAGTGTCCGGTGTTGGTGGGTTTGCTCGACGCGTTGAGTCCTTTTCTTCAGAGTCGACGCGTTGGGTGATGGTTGTGCGGGTCGATGCTTTCCTGGGATATTATCAGGTACATTGATGACCTCAGAACGGGTATTTTTCCATGGAACACAGCAGGGATTATTGTACTATGGAACCGGAAGAGATGACGAGGCAGAAGTGGGAGGTGCTTTGGTACTTTGTGGTGAACACGGGAGCATCCACAACTCCCCATTTCCAGAAGGGATGCGGCGTCAGATACCCGACGGAGTCGGGGGGGTGCCGTTTCTATTCGTATCCGTCGAGGATCCATGAAGATTTTGGTACGTCCTATCTTTCGCATGGGAAAACCTCAATCTCAAAAGACTGGGCAGGGAAGATCTGTGAGGACCTCTGTGCACTCGGGATACTGGGATCTGTTATGATCCGGGCGCCGCGGCAGAGTGGAAAGACGCCGCATTACTATCTGCCGGAAGGATATGAGCCGTACCTCCGGATTATGAAATACTTATTCAGGATGATCAGGGATCCCGGGATGCAGCGGGTGCTGATGAACACATATGTCATGGACCATACAAATGCAGGGCTGGTCAGATATATTCTCTCCAAAAAAGGGGTTGAAATTCAGCGGGACATCCCGCTCAGGGATTGGGAGATATATGAAGCACCGAAGGCCTTCGAACAGTATTTCCACACAGATTATCTGAATGGGAGTGTTCCACCATGCTCTTTTACAGCATATATTCTGGAACAGTCCTCGTGCTCTCCGGCGGTCCCACTCAGGCTCCCGGTGTTTCCGGATGGACTCTCTGACACGGAGCGGATGGCTGCGATTGTGTCTCTTAACCGGCAGACTTTTGCGTGCCATCCCTGGCTGAAACGATACCCGAGCGGAATTTGGGAGCACTATATACGTTTTGAGTATCAGCACTGGATTCTCCCCATTCTCGCCCTTATTCGGGCGTCACCCGCTGCCCTTGAAGATTTTCTCTTCGGTGACTGGAAGCCGTATTCAGGCTCTCTGGACTATCCGCTTTTCACTCTTATGTTTACGGCGGTCCGGGATCTTGCTCTGGTGCGTGATGTGGAGCATGACCCGATGGTAGAGATGGTCCGTTTCCACCCGGAGCATGAGGTATCTCAGGATGATGGCGGGTCGGCTCTCTTAGAGATTGATTTGGAGAACGGGCGGACAGTCTACTATGACGGGGCGTTCACGACGGATCAGCGGAGGAGTGGCATCAGTGACAATGATGTCATACGGCCGGCCAGGGAGGCAAATTACTCCTTCCGGTCATGGGTGACTATTCCTGTTTCCGGTCCGGGTGGAGTCCTGTTTGCGCCGGAAGACCTCCCTACAGCGCTCTGTTTTCTCCGGTATCTTTGGGACACCCAGACCCTTGTGGCCAGAGATATTCTGGAACGGCTTTCCCATGGGGTGCAGAATGCCATTGCCATTCCCGGCGACGGTGAGGTGCCGGCTGATTCCCGGATTGGGCGGGCAATTCTTCGGGATCTAAATGAAATCCTCCTCTCTGATGATCTCTATACGAATGGGAACTTCCCTGACCTGCACCTGACGAAGGAGGGGGAGGGAGTGGTTCGTCCGGACTCCTGTTCCTCCCGGTCGTTGACGGGGGATACGAAGACAACCACATGGGCACTTTTTAACCGGGAGCTGCTGGAGCATGTGTTTCCCGGCGTGATGCCGAAGAAGGAACTGCCGGAGGGGGAGACGCAGTATTTTGTATGAACGTGCTCTCCCGTTTCACCGCAACAGGAGAGAAAGATGGCCGGACGAAATCCCTTATTCCCCTTATTTCTTCTCTCCCGGACCTATGTGGTTCCCTTTCATACCCTAGTCCTCTCCTCTATTCACCTGAGCGCCTGATCAGCGGGTCCTGTCGCCGGGGGAATCCCCCGCCGCCGGGCGCACACACCTGCACCCGCAGCTCAGCCAGGAGGACGCTGCATTGGTAATGCTGTAAAAAAGACTGAAACTTTTGGATGTGTGATTCATCGTGATTCTCCTGAATGAGTGTGAAAAATAATCCCGGAGTCAGCCCGTGATTTAGTCAGATTTCTTTGAGGGTGACTCACGGAATAAAGGGGGTATGAGGTATGTTCCGGCATACCGGCACATCCCTGATTCCCGGGAAATAACCTCTGCTATTGGGGGGATTGGTTCTTGTCTGGTGTGATATTGTGATCATCATGTACGTCAGCAGGTATTTTCCGGGTGGGTGGCATCAGGAATTATTGGTATACTCAGGTTATTGTAATTCTTCACTCATCTGACGGCTCACAGGGTCCGGACGGTGGGGAATACCCGATCCAAACCTCAGGGACATCAATCCGGAGCCCCTTTCAGGGCCTGACATTTTTCTGTCTTTGAACACATTTTCACTCGGTGTATCACTCCTGTCTTGTTGTCGGGTGCGGAACCGGCTGCCTCAGGCGCCCCCCGCTCCCTCTCCATACATCTATCCGGTTGGGTATAAATGATCAAAATGGGTGTGTGAGCATCGAATAACCTGAGGGTTGCATGCATCGAATGAGACGTTCGTTCATAAATACGTCTTATATGGTTTCCTTCGGAATTCAGTACTTGTTTTTAGTTCATCTGCAGAGAGAGAGATGACGGTCATTTGCGCCCTTTTCTTTGATTAAAAAGAATATTGGATGTTTTGGTGATTGGAAAGTGATACGGGTATGGGTGTGAAGATAATAATATCTGGCTGGATTCAGAATTACGGTCCTGCCACGAAAAGAGATCCGGGTGAGGAGCAGGAACCCTGTCTTTGCATCTCTCCCCGGGGTGAAGAAAAAAGGGAATTTAGTGTCTCCGGAAGAGCAGAGCTGCCGTACCCACCCCGGCCAGAAGGGTAACAAAACCTGCCGGGCTCTGTTGTGGGGGAGTGGCTGTTGCTGCTGTTTCACCTTCTGTTTCAGAGGGCACCACGGGATCTGCTGTGCTCTCATTCACCGGATCAGGGATTACCCCTGTTTCTGTATCTGCACCAGCTCGCGATGTGGTCTCCGCAGGGCTCGCACCAGCCTCTCCTTCACCAATGGCGAAGTATGAAATGCCGGGTGAAATTGCACGATAAATGATATTATATCCCTCTTCACCGACAACTTCGGTTGGGAGAGAAACCCACACGTCGTCATGGAAGCGCCAGAGGACGACATCTGCCGGAGTGAGCCCCTGTGCTGTCAGCCATGCGGTTGGAACATCGAAAGTGAAGTCCGCTTCAGGGATCGTATCGTCGGTTGTGTGAATGAGGTCTGCACGGTCAACAGAACCATCCGATATCTGACAAAAAAATGGGCATTGCTCATAATATTTGAACTCTATAAGGGAGATGTGTATACGCGGAGATTTACTGAATTAAAAGACTCTCCTGAGGGAATAACAGCAAAAGTCCTCTCACAAAGGTTAAAAGAACTGGAAGAAGAAGGGCTTGCGGGAAGAAGGGTTGATGCAGAACACTTTTCGGTGAATAGTGAATATCATCTGACAGAGGGTGGGCTTGGCCTGATAGAGGTGTAAAAAGCATCTCAGGCAGTGGGCCCTGACATATAAAATTGAAAACATCGATTGCGGGAATCATAACTGCAAAGACTGTATATTGTGATTTGCCGGTTATTTCTCCCTCAATGTGAATCATGAAATTTCTGATTCAAAAAAATTAAAGAGTGAAAATAAATTTTTTGAGCAAGTAGATCCGGGGATTTGGTGAAATTGGCCTGCACACACATAGTTATTCAGCCTGGACAGGTTTCAGCCAATCTCTAATTGTATTGACTACTGAGGGCTTCCTTGTGTTTGTCTATGGATGTCTCAATGGTTAATTCCAGTTCGTCTCTTTTGAAGGGTTTAAGGAGGAATCCTGATGGTTTTGTCGCCATTGCTCTCTCATAGGTATCATTATCAGAGTGAGCGGTCAGAAACACGATCGGGATATCCTGCTGTTCATGAATTTTTACCGTCGTTTCAATCCCGTCGATATCCCCTTCAATACGGATGTCCATAAGAATAAGGTCCGGGTGTTCTGAACCGGCCAGTTGAATGGCATCAGCGCCATTTGCCACCGGGCCTGCTACGGTGTATCCCAACGTTTCAAGAACCTTGGCGAGAAGCATTGCGATAACCGCCTCATCTTCAACAACAAGGATCTTTTTTTGGGTCATATGTATCATCTCTGTATTTCCGGGAACATAATCCTGAGTTGCATCCCGTTTTCTCTCTGAAGTTCGATTGTTCCTTTCAACTGGTTCGTTACAAGTGTGTGAATCAGTTCCAGTTCGAGAATATTTGATAAACCGAGATTAATATCCGCCGGCAGACAGACATTCTCATCACTGAGAGTCAATGAAATCCGGGAATGGGAATTCCGATGCATACTGATGCCTATTCTTCCCCCGTCTTTCCTATCATGTACATATTTTTGAGAAATATTAATAAATTCAGTAATGACCAGACTGCACGGCACTGCAATGTCAAGGGTAAGGATGATGTCTTCAACATCCAGATCATATGAACTGGTATCAGAATGCCCAATCGTATTGGTTACATTCTCAATGTGATCCTTCATTGAAATGTGAGTGAAATTATCTGATTTATAGAGACTCTCATGGATGAGCGCCATGGTTAAAACCTGGTTATTGCATTCTGCAAGGTTTTGAATACCGGTCTCATCATGCATATGCATTATCTGCAATTCGATAAATGCCGAGATTATCTGCAGATTATTTTTCACCCTGTGGTGGATTTCATTGAGAAGAACTACTTTCTCATCGAGGGATTCCCTGAGTTCTGTTTCATAGAGTTTCCGTTCAGTTATATTCATTATATTGCCGACAATGGCATTTTTCCCTCTGTATTCAACCACTGAACCGTATGCTTCAAGGCAGATCGTTTCATTTGTTTTCGAGATGCCCCTGAATTCATAATGAACAGACTGGACTTCCCCGGAAAGCCTTCTTCGTAGCTGCTCCCTGAATAACGGCAGATCTTCGGGATGTAAGAGTTTTTCAATATTACTGGTATGAATCAGTTCATTGATATTATAGCCGAATATCTCAGCAAAACGGGGGTTTATGTATTCAAATGTTCCGTCATAGATGAGGTAGGTGCCAATAAATGACTGTTCAACAGGTTTTTTGAACACCTCTTTCATTGTTGTCTGGTAGATTGCAGACCCGAAAATGTCTGCGGCCACATGGAGTGCGTCAATCTCTGTTGGAGACCATTCACGCTCCCGTTTACACTCGTTAAACCCGACATATCCCCACCACCGGGAGTCTGATATGACAGGGACGACGACAAGGGAGAGAATTCCCTGTGAACGAAGGATTTCTCTTTCCTCTTCGGGAAATGTATCAATATTACCTGAGAGAACACAACCGCTCTCCAGAATTTGTATCCAGCGGGAAAACCCCTCTGCTTCAAAATCAATGTTTTGGAGTTCGGGATTCCCGATCTGAGGTTCTACGTTCGTGGCGCACCATTCGAACCGCTGGCTGCAGAGAAGTCTGCCATCTTTGCCTGCATGATTCTGGAAGATATACACCCTGTCAACCCCTGTTGCATTTCCCAGTTGCTTCAGGACTTCGTCAATCTGTTCGTCCCATCTGTCATTCTGTAAAAATATATGAGCCGCAAAACTCACCGCATTTAATATGGAATCACGTTTTTCGAGCAGTTCCTTTGTTTTCTCTCTTTCCGTGATGTCCCTGCTGATGCAGAACATGGCGTCATTTCCCCTCCAGCGGCCGGGAGTGACTTTTGTTTCAACCGGAATCATGGCTCCGTCCATTTTAGAAAGGGGTATCGGGCAGAAATCCCTTTTCCCTGCCATAATCTCACCAATATACGTGAGTGCTTCCCCTCTCCTCTCTGAAGGGTGCACATCAAGAACCGTCATGTTCAGCAGGTTTTCAACAGGGTAATCAAGGCAATCGCTCGCCGCATGATTTGCATATAGTATCTGCCCTTCTCTATTGCTTACAAACATGATGTCGGGGATTGAGTTAAAGAACGTCTCCATGTCAGCCCGGCTTTTAGTATTGTCTTCTTCCCTCTGAATCCGTGCGATAATGTCTCCCATCCGGGATGCCATTAATTCCAGTTCATTTCGTGCAGAGTCTGGAATTTTTTCCAGACTTCGTGAAGAAATGAAAAATGCACCAATATTCCTCTCTTTGTGGTGTAGGGGGATTGTCCCGATGGCACGCAACCCTTCTTTTTGCGCTGCACCGTATGGGGGTGACTGCAGCTCCTCATAGCCGGAATAGACCGGTTTGTCTGCCAGAATCAATCGGGTATTTTTTTCGTTGCGGGGAAACCGGGATATTTCTTTGACAAAATCGTCTGAGAGATTGTCCCAACAGGTGAGAACTCTCTCTCCGGTCTCTTGTTGTACCAGATAGATTCCGCCACAATCCATTCCGGAAACAAAAATTGCGGCATTTAGGCAGATTTTCAATGCTTCCTGTATTGATGAAGAGGAAGCCAGTGCAAGCCCGGTATCCCGCTTGATTTGCTCTTTATGTTCCTTCAGTTTCCATTCTGTGATGTCCGTAATCTCTAAAAGAATCTCATCCTGATTGAGCGGCCGGGCTGAAATAAGAAGGTCAACGGGAGCTCCGTCTCCTGATTTGCGGCTGGTCTCATAATTTATAACAGACCCATCAGTGTGTAACTGATGCATGAATGCATCATATTCCTCTCTGGTATGCCAGAATAGTTCATCGGCCGTCTTTTGCTGGTCATTAAAATGAGCTGAGTATTGTTTGTTTCTCTCAGGTACCTCTCTGGTATGTTTATTGAAAATACAGAGAGGATTCTTTAAATGATCAAAGATCTGGTGATATCTGTTTTCGTCCTCCTGTAATGTCATTTTCTTCCTCAAATACTGAGAACCTGATGGTATTTATTGTCCGGACCGGTGTCATCCAGAACATATCGTACAAAATCTCAACCGGGATATAATGTTCTGGCTGTATTGAACTTTGTTTCTGATGAAAATAATCGCTTTGGGATCGTATTGGGAATAACAATCAGTATGGTATATGCTGACGTCTGATTTATTCCTGAAATTCCGATTCCGTTTGGCTCGTCATCGATGTGATTCTGGGTTTTCTCTGGCTATTCAACCGGGAAATCATGCCTCAATGATCTGGCAGCTTCGGTCACGATCAGCGTGAGATGATTCTCCCTATACCTATTGATCTCTTCCGGGTAGTAAAAACATATTTATTCTTTCGGTTATACTCTACCCATTCCCGGATTCCACCACGATGAATCAGTGGGATACGTGACCCCAAAAAAAGCCGGGGAAAGCGTTTCATCGGTACATGGTGTAAAGCGGGTGTGATGCTCTGGTGAGATTTGCCGGATTCTCCCCACAGCCCGCCAGTAGCGCAGGCAGGAGAGGTAAAAAAAATGATTGAATTACTGCAGGAATGCCGCGGATCTGTTCTTGGATTCCAGTTCATCGGCGAAATTACGAGTGATGATTATCGGGAAGACTTCATTCCGGTGCTGCGGCGTGCAATTGAGCAATGCGGAGTGATACGGTTGCTTGTTGATATATCAGATCTCCAGAGTGAAGGTATCGGAGCGATGGATGATGATGTGAGGGAGGATTCACGGTTGCTCTACATTGAGCGTGAAGCCATCGTTGGTGACGAGGAATGGGAGAGAAAACTGAACTATGTGGACCATTTCTTCCTCTTCCCGAACAGTGATCTCCGGTTTTTCCCGAAAAACTGTGAGCAGGATGCATGGGACTGGATCCACGAAGGAATTCCGCAGATAAGAAGGTTGGATGCGGCGTTCCAATAATATCGTTATTCCGGTGAATCAGAGCGTCATTTTGGGTGAGGCACCGCCAATTATCTGCTCTTTTTTTTAGTGTGGGCCGTTCACTTATGCCCGTGCCATACCCTCTCACTCTCCCGATTCCTGCAATTCCTGCTCCGCGTCCCGGATTTATCTATCCGGATGCCCGGTTCCTGAAGGGTGCGTGATACTAAAAAAAGAATGATTATTCTGTTGCAGATACACCGGCATCATCATCATGGCAAAAAAAACCTTGCTGAGGTAATCCGTGCCGGCTCCTCCCGTGTAGTTCTGCTGAATGATTTCCGGATGTTCTCCGGCACCCTGTTTTTTCCTACTCTAAAGGCGACTCATCCATCGTGAGGAAGTTCAGGACGCTTCCCCCGTATTCCACAGGTGCAATAGGCAGAGCCTACCTGCGGTGATGTTGAAGAGCCCATGGAAACGCCGTATACATGCATGCTGTCATACCCCAGCGCCGGCATCAGGGGGGCAGCATCCTGTGCGAACAGAGGAATGGACGGGTCTGTCGCATTGTTGTCGCTACTGTATCCCATGCCGCGGTGGGTCGTTGATATAAACATGATATTTCGAGGCGAGGATGCCGATAAAGATCTCATTCCAGCCATCCATGGTGCCGGTGAATCCCTGCAGTATCAGAAGCGGTTCGCCCGTTCCGAATCCCGGTATCCCATCCTGACCCCGTTTACATCCGAATACCGGACCGGGGCTGAACTGATTGACACGTCCGGGTTCGTTTGTGTTGCGGCAGGGATGGTGTCTGCGCTCCCCATACATCCCGCAGAAGCGATGACACAGAGTGCCATGAGAATGGTAATAAGAAATAATGGTGTCTTTGTTATTATGATCGGGTTGTTCACTATCGTATAAATACAGGAATGACCTGATACCTGAATGAACCGGGAGACGATGAATGAGACACGATCATTCCCCCGACCTTGTAGCAGGTGACCCATGAAAATAGGATACCCGTGCATCAACCAGTCTCTTTCCTGCCGGAGCAGCCGGACGTTTCGTCTCCGGTCATATACGGATGAGCGGCTGCTTTCGACGCTGGCGGGGAACCTCGACTGCCTCGGGGAAATACTCCGGTATAATGCCGCCCATGGAATTCTCTTCTTCCGCATCACTTCAGACCTCGTCCCCTTCGCTTCGCATCCCGTCTGCACGGCCGACTGGCAGGAGGCCTGCCGGGACAAGTTCTCTGTCATCGGGGCTTACATCCGGGACCATGCAATGCGAATATCGATGCACCCCGATCAGTTTATTCTCCTCAATGCAAAAGACCCGGATATCCTTGAGAGAAGTATTGCCGAACTCGCCTATCATGCGGAGGTGCTTGACCTCCTTGGCCTTGACGCGACCGCAAAGATACAGCTGCATGTCGGCGGCGTCTACGGGGATCGCGAGGCGGGTATCGCCCGGTTTATTGACCGGTATCTCTCCTTGGACGAGCCCATCCTCCACCGCCTTGTGATAGAAAACGACGACCGGCGTTATACGGCCCGGGACTGTCTGCACATTCACGCAGAGACAGGCATTCCTGTCATCTTCGACACCCTGCACCACCGGGTGAATTCGTTTTCTGGTGAGCCGGTGGCAGAGATCTATCCGGATGTTGCCGCAGCGTGGGGCCCGCCGGACGGCCTTCCTATGGTCGACTACAGCACGCAGGACCCGGACGGACGGCCGGGGCGGCATGCGATAACGATTGATATTCCGGATTTTCTTGGGTTCACTGAGGCAATCCGGTCCTTTGATGCTGATATCATGCTTGAAATAAAGGATAAGGAGAATAGCGCTCTTAAGGCCATTTCAGCGCTGGCAAACGACGGACGCCTTGTCCGGAGGTGAGCTGTTATCCTGACGTAAAAAGAGAGAGGAAATGTCATTCTTCATTTCCCCGGATTCTTTCATTCTGGCGGTTCTTCCGGAAGGACTCCCCGGGAGGCAGGTGGCATTCCGGAGGGGGCATGAGTGTTCATGATAGCCATGTTGTTTATCTATGCTTTTGTTCCGTCTCCGGCTGATGCAATGAGATGATGCCTGTTAACTCTGTAATTTCCTTCCCCATCCTTCCCCAAACCGGGTCACATACTGGTTGGCATCGCATTCATCCCGTTCTGTTTAATCCGGTGCTCCCTGGATATTGCAAGTGCTGCAGCAATTGCATGTAATCAACGTCGACCTCGAATCAAAGCAGACCGATACCAGATCTTCGTTCTCATCCACATTTTTGGCCGTAAATAGTCCTGTTCATAGAATATCTATGGATATAGATTATTTGTGGAATAATGTTGGAAAACGAGCAGCAAATGCTGATATAATGAAAACAGGTGGATTTCCTGCCGCCAGAATATTAATGAGGTATGAGGTGTATTGGGGGTATTGCTCTGGGGAAGAAATAGGTGGGTTACGAGTAGGACAGAATAGAATCATTCCACTTGGGTTAATGATGATTCTTATCTGTCCGTGTATTCATGGGTAGTGCCTACTTCAGGGTTTGAGTTTCTGGGTGGTACCAGAAAAATTTCAATGATGAAAGGAGGAAAAAAAGATGAAGAAGATACTGTTCGGGCTGATTGCATTTTGCCTTCTGATTGCGATGACGGGTGTTGTGTCTGCGACGTGCTGTGAGTGGGATTATTGCAAGGTCAATGGGGGAGGTCAGGTATATGATGATGCCATCGGTGATATAACTGTCACGTTTCAAGTAACTGCGGATTCTAAGGTAAAGGGTGAAGTACACATCGTTTATCACGAATCGAAGGAAAAAGTGAAGTTGGCTGTTGAATCAGTTAACTGCGGTTTCTGTGAGAAAAACGGTGATTCTGGTTACTATGCGAATCTCTGTGGTTCTGATGCTGATGGCGACTGGTGCCTTTCCGTTTATGATTATGGGGAAGGTTCAAAGGCTGAGCCGGATATCATATCATTTACCGGGTATCGTGATAATTCCGGGAAATATTATACCGGATTTAACTCAAAGGCAGAGGGACACAGTTTAAACGGTAATGTTCAGGTGAGAGGTGGAACCTTCACCTGATAAACATCAATTCATTCAATTTTTAGTTATCCTGACCGTTTTTCCGGGAGCGCCCCTCTGCTCTGCTAATCTTGTATTTTCTTACCTGAAAAAAGAGGACCCATTCGGGGGCGGCAGGTGAAGCAGAGATCCGGTATGACATACCGATATTAGCAGATCCTCATCAGGGAGTGTCATTGCAGATGCTCGTGTCTCTCACGTATCCAGCCACTTCCAAAGCCCTTCAGGGTGACCGTGTGTTTACGACATCCACCCCCCTCTTCTCGGTGAGCGGCATATGCACAATTATGATTGATCTGAAAAATGATTGAGCAAATTGTTTCACAGAATCCGTTTCCGAAACTGACCCGGACAGGGAAGATTATCTTTAGCGTGCTCCCGTGGATGATTATGCCCGGCAGTGATTACATCGAAGATATTGGCATTATCGTCACTTCATCCCCATCTGCAGTCTTATTGCTGAGCAGGATTCCTTCTGAACACGGACACTGCACACATGAATATCTGAGTGGGCATCTGGGTGTGTTTAGTGTGCAAATCTGGCTTAAAATGGTAAACGTGGTTTAATCTATTGTCGGAATATATATCGTTCATGAGGTGTATGTAGGAGTGCCTCTGGGGAACAAAAGGGGAGTGAGAGCATGACGGAAAAGATCCATCCCACACGCACACCCATTATGATTCTTTTCTGTCAGTGTATGTATCGGTATGGCATTCTCCAGGGTGTCGGCGCCGGGGGGGGCGCCTGAGAAATACCAATGGTGAAACGGAGGAAAGAGAAAATGAAGAAGATACTTTTCGGGCTGATCGTATGTGCCCTTCTTGTTGGGATGACCGGTGTCGTCTCGGCAGATGCAGGAGATTACTGCAAGGTCACCGGTGGAGGAACAGTGGTTGACGATTTGGGTAATGATATGGGTATTACGGTCAGTTTTACCGCCCAGGGAACCTGTGGTTCGACGGAGGATGTAAAGGGTAAGGTGACGATAGTTGACCACACAACAAAGGAGAAATTGCAGTTAGACGTTGTAGAGATTATTGAGTGCGGAGAAGTCACGGATTTTTCATGGGGATATCTCCTTCTCGATGACTGCAGCATTTTGGAGGTGTATGACGGCGGAGAAGGTGAAAACGCATATTATATGGATGGTGTTTATTATTTCTCATACTGGGGAGCAGGGTATTTAAGCGGGAATGCACAAGTAAAAATTTCTCCCGCAATCTGATCCACACCAATCCATTCCATTTTTTTGACCGGTATAAAGTGTCTTTGAACCAATCGTTTCCCTCTGCTGGCCCGGACGTTTAATCCGGCCAGAATGAATAATCATCTGGTGGACTGGGAAAAATAGAGAAAATTGCGTCCGATAGCCGTTTCTGAGGGTGATTCAGTAATTTTGTGTTTCATCCCTCCAGCCACGCCCGCAGCCCGGTCAGTGATTGTGTATTGATTACATCCGCCCCCTCCAGCCAGCCCCGGCGGGCCACCGCTATCCCAAGGTCGAGGTGTCGGAGATGTTCGGTATTGTGTGCATCAGTTCCGATACCCATCATGACACCGAATGAACGGGCCCGGCGGCAGTTGATGTCTGAGAGGTCAAGCCGGGTGGGGAACGCGTTTATTTCGAGCAGTACGTGCGCTGCGGCGGCCGCTTCAAAGACGGTGTCCGTATCAAACTGGTATGGGTCGCGTTTCAGGATGATGCGTCCGGTGGGGTGGCCGATCATGTCCAGATGGTCGTGGTGGATGGCAGTGAGCAGCCGTTCGGTCATCTCCGGTTCCGGCTGCCCGAACGAGGTATGGATGCTGCCCACCACAAAGTCGAGACCCGCGAGGACTTCTTTTCTGACATCCAGGTTCCCCTCCGTGTCAATATTAGCCTCGATGCCGTGCAGTATGGTGATGCCGTCCAGGTTACGGTTCAGGTCTGCAATCTCTTTTGCCTGTTTGCGGATATCTTCGGCGGACATCCCGTGGGCGACAGGCAGCCCCTCCGCATGGTCACATATGGCGATATATTCCAGCCCACGGTTCCGTGCGGTCTCTGCCATCTCCCGGATGGTGTGTGCCCCATCGCTCCAGCGGGTATGCATGTGCAGGTCGCCTTTCACGTCACCGTATCCGATGAGGCGTGGGAGCTGGTCCTCTGCTGCCGCCTCGATTTCACCGGTGTTCTCCCGGAGCTCGGGAGGAATGAAGGCGAGGCTAAGGGCATGGTAAATGTCCTCCTCACGTTCGGAAGCGATGATTTCTCCCCCATCGCGTGCAAAGAGGCCATATTCGCTCAGTTTCATAGCCTGGTTTATCGCACGCCGGCGCAGGTGGATGTTATGGGCTTTTGATCCGGTGAAGTACTGGAGGGCGGCGCCGAACTGGTCCTGCTGTATCACCCGCAAATCCACCTGCAGGTTTTCCGGAAGCACAACCGTGGACCGTTTCGGCCCCTTCATCACCACCCGCTGCACTTCAGGGAGCGAGCAGAAAAATTCCGAGACTGTGTCAGGGTCGTTTGTGGAGACAAGTACGTCTACGTCCCCGATGGTCTCCTTTCGCCGCCGGATGGACCCTGCAAGGCATGCCTCCATAACTGCCGGATGACTCTTTAGTTTCTGCTCAATTGCCTCTGCCTGACGGAGAATGAAGCCCAGGAGGAAACGGGAATGCCGCTCCTTCCAGACCTGGATACTCTCCGCAATTTTTGTTTCAGACTTTTCCCCGAAGCCCCTGATGGTGCGCACTCGTCTCTCTCTCACCGCAGCCTCGAGGTCTTCGATGCCGGTGATGCCCCGTTCTGTATACAGGAGGCGTGCCTTTTTCGGGCCAACCCCCTCTATTTCCATCAGTTCTCTGAGTCCTGCAGGGAGTTCTTTGCGCAGCTTGTCGAGATAGGGGAGTGTGCCCTCGTCAATGACGGTTTGAATCTTTGCTGCGATAGCTGTTCCTATGCCGGGAATCGTTTCGAGCTCTCCCCGGTCATAGATGTCTGTAATATCCTCATCGAGGGTCTCGATGGCACGGGCCGCTCTGAGGTAGGCACGTGGCCTGAACGAGACCCCTTCGAGCGTGAGGAGATCTGCGATCTCAAAGAGTATTGCAGCGACTTCTGCGTTTGTCACCTTCTGTCTGGTCATCCATGACACCCCGTATTCCCCCGACGAAAAGCATCCCGTCCTTCCTGTCTCTCGGTCAGAGGATACCACCATTACTGCATATGAACGCATTAAGGGTATGGCGGAAACCGGGTGGCCGGCACGTTGGCAATCGACTCTCCTGGAGGGTGAATGAGATTGGTCCGTCATCATCCGGGTGAGAGATGTCCGGTTAAAGAGCACAGGGTGCCGGTGATTCCGGCGCGGTGAATCTCTGTTCCGGATGTGAGGACGTACGGTATTTTGGTCTGACGAATCGTTCGCTCTGCATGGCAATGGGTCTAATATTGGTGTCACCAAAGACGCTCTTTTATGGTGGAGCAGGTGCATGGTTCCCCGGACCGCATCCGGCGGACTCTCCGGTTCCGGCCAGGGGGAATGACCATCTCAGAGATCGCAAAACAGACCCATATCATCCGGAATTCTGTCTCAAAACATCTCGAAGTGCTGTGGATAGGAGGACAGGCTGACATGCGTGTCGTCGGAAACGCGAAGGTCTTCTCGCTTGCACAGCGGGTTCCCATGTCCGCATTTCTCTGTTGACCCTCTCATTGAGGTTGCAGTCAACAGGGGTGTTTCCATCAGAAATCCGGCAATATGGGCGCTTGCCGAGATCTGAAGCCCAAAGGCGGTCAAACCATGAGTCAGGATCATGCAGGAGGAGGAATCAGAATGCTGCCGCATCCTGACCGCAGCAGCGCTTCTCAAGATCAGTGATCCTGCCGGTATTGAGGCGGTGAACCGTGAGCATGAACGGTATGGTGAGGAATTCCGCGGAAGGGCAGATGAGGCCTTCAGCGGGTCCTGACCGAAGTATTTTCTCTTATTTTTGCTGATTTTCATCAATATATGTGGAGAACATCTCTTTTCTATTTTTTTTGTGCAATTATTATAATTGTACTTCATTACCGGGGATTTCTCCCGGATTTATACAACCGGCAGATTGCGCATATACAGCCCCTGGCGGTTCGCTTCAGACAGGATATAAAATATGGTTTATGATTCTCTCTTCATTGCCTCTCTCACATCGTGATAAGAAAGCAGGCAATAGCTCCGGGAACTCATTTTCGGCAAATAAAAAATGCCATTGTGGGTATATATTAAAAAAAGAACTGATTTATAACTCCCAATTTGTTCGAAGTCAAAGGTTTGTTTATGTGTTCTCTCTGACAAGGATAGTGTATGGCAACAAAGACCGACCGCAAAACAGGCTTCTTATTCCTGTTTGGAACAGCGTTTGTTCTGGGAATCTGCCTCTTCAGTGCCGGGTGCCTTTCTACATCCCCTGGCACGGATGGTGACGCCCTGAATGGAACAGATCCCAAAACAGATCGTGCACCGCTCCTGAACGGAACGGAATGGATACTGAAATCCTATGACAATGGGACATATGGGATGGTCCCGGTAATCGAGGATTCAGGAATCACCCTGAAATTCGATGAAGATAGTCGTATCGCAGGCTCTGCCGGTATTAACAGCTACTTCGCATCGTATGAAACCGATGGAGAATCACTCTCGTTCGGACTCATCAGGAGCACCATGATGGCAGGGTCCGGCCCGCTGATGATACAGGAGACGACATACCTGCAACTGCTCAGTAAAACCGCCTCATTCAGTATGGATGGAGAAGAACTGACGCTGTTTGATTCCGAAGGGAAAGTCCTTCTCGTCTTTGAGAAGGTTCTGGCACCGGCACCTAAACCTCTGACCGGAACCACATGGATGCTGACCTCATACAACAGCGGCAATGGCGAAGTTTCATCTGTCATCGCGGGAACGAAAGTCAGCCTGACCTTTGATGACGAAGGCAAAATATCCGGCGCTGCCGGGTGCAACAATTACTTTGCATCGTATGAAACCGATGGCGCATCACTTTCGTTCGGACCCGTTGGTGCAACAAAGATGTCCTGCAATGAACCTGAGGGAACCATGGAGCAGGAGACAACCTACCTGAACCTCCTGAAGTCAGCAGCAGGCTGCGTTATTGAAGGAGACTGCTTAACACTGCAGAACTCTTCCGATGAGACCATACTGACGTTCACCGCAGCAGAGTAAGGGCCTCACACCACACACCCTTTTTCAAATACTTTTTTTTAACCGAACCGTGAAACCGGAAGACACTCCGGAATCTGGTTGAAAACGATTCATATACCATTCATCGTTTCCGAAATTCGGAAAAACACCGGGCAGAATTCACTCCGTCCGGCAAAATTACCGGCCTGAAAAGACCAATGAAAATAATTATGGCAGTTCTCTGCCAAGCTAAAGGATTATGGTGGATCTGCTGAAGGTTGCCGGCAGGATAATAATTGCCGTATTTGTTCTGATTGTACTTCTTTTCCTTTCTTTAGCAGTAATTATTGGATATTTCAGTATGTCAGCTGCTGAGGATAAACAATCGGTTTATATGTACGACCTGACACTATCCACAACCGGGCCGATTGACAATGTCGTTCTCCTGATTCCTGTGCCTTCGTATTACAATCCGGACTCCGGACAAAATGAGACTGTTCTCAATATGTCCCGCATCAGTTTCACTAATTTTGAACGAAGCTGGGACATCGCTGCGAAAATTGAGCAGGTAAACGGCATTCCCATGCTGAATATATCAGCTGACCGAATCGACCCCCTGTACAAAAACTATATTGAACCGATTGCGATTATGCCGGGGCAAAACGAGTCTGAGCTTCCCCAGCCAACGCATATCTATTCCAACAGATATTCAGAAGAGACGCCTGTCCTTATTGCCATGGAGTTTCACCTGTATGAAAATGATGCCGGGCACGAAATTAATACCAGAATGCCGTTCGGGAATGAACCTCTGTTTATGCCCTACCGGATTCTGGAAAATATCAGCGATGCAAACGGAGGGATGTATGGAGATTATTATCTGGTCGAAGGTGCTTCCGGTTCTTTCGTTGAGGTGCCGTTTATCCTCTCGTATACATCCGATGATGCGAATGTCCTTTCCATCTCTTCTGAATTTCAGGGGATAAACCAGTGGTGGGTACTGGGCTGGCAGTGGAACTCATATGCTGAGAGAATATCCCATGAGTTTACCGGGGAATCAAACGGCACATATTGGGTGAAAGGTCTTCTGGTAACTGGTGAGGGTGTGTACTGATCCCGCTGGGCCCGAATCCCTGTCCGTTGCATGGATCTATCAGGGGTTCCGGAACTCTTCAGAAATGAAAGAAAAGGAACAGGAAAATAATACAACCGTAGAATATCTAATTGAAGAAATGATTCCCGCCATAATTATCGCCGGCACCCACAGCGGATGCGGCAAGACCACTATATCCGGCGCACTGATGTCTGCTCTGGTGAACCGGGGACTCACCGTCCAGCCGTTCAAGGTGGGTCCGGACTTTATCGACCCCACTCATCACACCGCCGTCTGCGGGAGACATTCACGAAATCTTGACCCCTATAT
Source organism: uncultured Methanomicrobiaceae archaeon (assembly GCA_963761105.1). Classification (GTDB taxonomy): domain Archaea; phylum Halobacteriota; class Methanomicrobia; order Methanomicrobiales; family Methanomicrobiaceae; genus Methanogenium. The sequence continues at coordinate 159,224 of CAVXFW010000011.1, forward strand.
GATGGGGGAAGAGGGGGTGAGGGATACCTTTGTCCGGGCGTCCGCGGGAGCCGATATTGCCGTGATTGAGGGTGTCATGGGCCTCTTTGACGGGCTGGAGGGGGAAGACACCGGCAGCACCGCCCATGTGGCAAAGATTCTCGGTGTTCCTGTCATTCTTGTCGTCGATGCAAAAGGCGCCTCACGCAGTGTCAATGCGACGGTGTTGGGTTTTACCTCATTTGATCCGGGTGTGAACATTAGCGGAGTGATCTTCAACCGGGTCGGCAGCAAACGGCATGGAGAGATGATTGCGGCGTCTCTTGCAGCTCCTGCATTCGGATATATCCCCTGGGAGAAGGAGAAATGCGTTGAGAGCAGGCATCTGGGGCTTCAGATGGCGCATGAGACCAGTTCGATTTCTGAATTCAGGGGAATTCTGGAGGACAACTGTGATGTCGATGCCATCATAGGCATTGCAGAGAGCAATTTCTGTGTCCGGGACGGTGAAACAGAAGGAGCTCTTCAGGCATATTCCGTCCGGATAGGGGTGGCCTGTGATGCGGCATTCAATTTCTATTACGCGGACAATTTTGACTGCTTACGCACCTCCGGTGCCGAACTGGTCTTCTTCAGCCCCTTGACAGACCACCTGCCTGATGTGGATGGACTGTATTTCGGCGGCGGCTATCCTGAACTGCACTGCGCTGAACTGGCACGGTCACCATGCAGGGATGAGGTGAAGAGGGCGGCAGACAACGGCATGCCCATCTATGCCGAGTGTGGGGGGCTCATCTACCTGACGGAGAGTATTGAGATGGACGGGAATACGACGAAGATGTGCGGAGTTATTCCGGCTGAGACGGTTAAGATGGGGCGGTTCCAGGCACTGGGGTATGTCGATGCCGGGTGTACGGCTGCAGACGCTCTGTTTCCCCGCGGTACCGTATACCGGGGGCATGAATTCCATTATACAAAGCTGCACGTCGCCGCAGACGTGCGGTTTGCACTGGAGTTGAAGCGTGGCCGGGGTATCGAAGACGGAAAAGATGGTATTTACCTCCAGAATGTGCTTGCTGGCTATACGCATGCATATTTCACGGAACCGTTTGCGTCCGGGCTGGTGGATACCATCAGTGCGGTAAAACGTGCGTAGACTGAAATATTCATATTCTTTTTGTTGAGCGGCCACGATGTGGTTTCCGTAGGGAAAGGCCGTCCTTCCCGGAGTGTCGGCACATGGAATGCCACCGACTGTAACAGATCCATGGCATAATGTCCAGTTTTCCCGTCACTTCGGCCGGAACCAAACAGCTGAGTGTACGCCACCTGCGGGTGGGGTGTGAAAGAGATCATTTTTTCGTATTCCACTCTGTCCGTAGTATAAACTCCGATGGGAATAACAGCAATTTATCTGAATTAAATCAACTAATGTTTGTGTTAATGGAACTCAAAGGCGGACCGACACAGGACGAAGTAATGGCGGTATGCCTCTTCAAACTCAGGATTGCCGAGGGGGATGTCATGGAAGACATCGGATGCGGCACCGGAAAAATCTCCATTCAGACATCTGACCGGTGCAGCCGTGTGTATGCAGTTGACCGGAGGGCTCTCACTCCGGGATTTTAAAAGGAATCGATCCGTGCCGGTCCGCTGAGAATCATGTATTGCCGTGCATACAAGGTCGGTGGATGCAGTCAGCGTTTTGCATGGGTGGCAATTCAGGCAATGGTAACCGGGAGGCAGGTCACTCTTGTCAGTGCGCGGGCAAACGGGTCGTCATCAGAGGGTTCTGTGCAATCCGGGCAGGTGGTGCAGCCTTAGGTTCTGCCTTTTCCCATAAATGAGGATTTTTGTAATTTTTAACTGAAATTCGGCCTTTGAATCCGGACAAACCTGCAATTGACAGGAGAGACTCAACTTGTGATGTAGACAAGTTAACTTGTGTTTACTCAAGTGGATGCGAATAGTTATCTCCTGATTCTGACAGACACTCAGGACACGGGATATTGACATGGGAATTGCAGAATACTTCAGATTTGATGAATACGGGACCAATGCACGCACTGAAGTTCTGGCCGGTGCTGCGACGTTTATGACGATGGCATATATCATTGTCGTCAACCCTGCGATTCTTCAGGCCGCAGGCATGCCGTTCGGGCCGTCGATGGTTGCAACAATTCTGTCCGCGGTCTTGGGGTGTGCATTTATGGGCCTCTATGCAAAGCGGCCGTTTGCAGTGGCTCCTTATATGGGAACAAATACCTTCGTTGCCTACACCGTAGTTGGGGTGCTCGGCTACTCCTGGCAGACAGCTCTTGGTGCCGTCTTTCTTTCCGGTGTCCTTCTCTTTCTTTTAACTATCACCGGGGGCCGCACCGTCCTTGCCTATGCCGTGCCGAAAAACCTGAAATACAGTTTTGTGGTGGGTGTCGGACTCTTCATCTGTTTCGTCGGGCTTACTACGTCGGGTATTGTGGCGGGGGGAGAGGGGGCTGCTCTTCTTCAGACCGGAGATCTCACGTCTTCAACCGTTCTTCTCGCCATCTCAGGATTTCTCCTTATGGGTATTCTCATGGTACGTGGGGTGCGGGGTGCCATCCTGATAGGAATTCTTGCTACTGCCGCAGCTGCGTTTTTCACCGGAATTGCACCTCTGCCTGAAGCCATCATCTCCCTTCCTCCGAATCCTGCCCCCGTTCTCCTGCAGCTTGACATTGTGGGCGCCCTGTCGTGGGGCATGGTTTCGGTGCTGCTGACAATGTTTACGATGGACCTCTTCTTTACGATGAGCGGGGCCCTTGGCATTGCAACGCAGGCAGGACTGACCGATGAAAATGGTGACCTGCCGGAGATAGAAAAGACCTTTGCCGCAGATTCGCTTGCCACCATCGCAGGGGCCCTCTTCGGGACGACAACTGCGGGCGTATTTCTGGAATCGGGTGCGGGAACCGCTGCCGGAGGACGAACCGGTCTGGTGGCACTTACTGTTGCCGCTCTCTTCTCACTCGGACTCTTCTTTTCTCCGCTCTTTGCCGCCATTCCCGCTGCAGCGACCGGGCCTGCACTTATTGTTGTCGGGATGCTCATGCTCGGCTCGCTCGCAAAGATTGACTATCGTGATTACACCGAACTGATTCCCGCATTTGCCGTCATTGTGATGATGATCTTTACCGGAAATCTGGGTGTCGGTCTCTGTGCGGGATTTGTGCTCTTCCCGGTCTTCAAGGCTGTTACCGGACGGGTAAAAGAAGTGCATCCCGCAGGCTGGGCGCTGTTTTGTCTCTGCCTGCTCTTCTTTGTGTTTTATCCTTATTGATTTTCAGGGATTTTCTCTTTTTTTTGTGGATCCAGACCCGTCCATCCGGATGAATATGTTCGATATAATACAGAAATTTTGCAGGAGAAGGAGGCGTCCGGGATCACACGGGGGTGGGATGGTGAGATACCACATGTTCTGATATTTCCGCTATCTGCAACGACACAGACAAAGGTCCGGTGACGGATACCTGGAAGCTGAGACGTTGTGATGCCCCCCGATCACCTCTCTTTATTGCCTATATTTCCTGAATATAACGTCATATACGGTGGAAAATTTTCCATGAATCAGGCAATCATCGTCGCAGTCATCCTGGTCATCGTCCTCATCCTGATTGCGCTTCGCAATATCGGTGGTATCAGGCTTGCCATCTGGCAGATTATGCTGGGAGGGGCTCTTGCTGTTCTCCTCCTCGGACAAATATCCCCGGTGGATGCATTGTATGCCATCAACGCGGACGTCATGATCTTTCTCTTTGGGATGTTCGTTGTGGGTGAAGCCATTCAGGAGAGCGGGCTTCTCGTCACCCTTTCCAACCGGGTGTTCCGTCGTGAGATGAGTATGGACCTTTTGATCCTGCTCACCATCGGCATCACCGGGTTCTTCTCCGCCGTTCTCATGAATGACACCGTGGCCATTATCGGCACACCCTTCGTCCTCTATCTTGCAAAGAAATTTAATATCTCACCGGTGATGCTGCTTCTTGTTCTTGCCTTCTCGGTCACCACCGGAAGTGTGGTGAGCCCCATCGGAAATCCGCAGAATCTTTTGATCGCACTCGAAAGCGGCCTTGTAAATCCGTTTTTTACGTTCTTTATCTACCTCGCTGTCCCTTCCCTTGCAGGACTCCTGCTTATCTACGGCGCGATGAAGGTGTTCTATCCCCGTGAATTTGGCAAATGCATTCTCTCCTATACAACCGAAGGTGCAGGGGACACTTCCCTCACCCGGCCTGCTATGATCTCGCTTTCCCTCATTTTCGGGATGATTGGACTCAGAGTGCTCCTCGTCGTTCTCGAAACCGGCATCTCCATCCCTCTGACTGCCATCGCTGTTGTTGCAGCACTGCCGGTTCTCGTCCTTTCACCAAAACGTGTTCATATTGTGCGAAATATCGACTGGCAGACGCTCATCTTCTTTGCAGCGCTCTTCGTCCTCATGCAGAGCGTCTGGGACACCGGCATCTTCCAGCAGTCGATGGCGTCTGCGGAGTATCCTATTACCAGTGTACCGGTCATCTTCACGCTGGGTGTCATCGTCAGCCAGTTCATCTCCAATGTCCCCTTCGTGGCCCTCGCCCTCCCCCTGATGGGTGAGGCAGGGGCATCGGACGCTGCCCTTATGGCACTTGCCGCCGGAAGCACCCTTGCGGGAAATCTTCTCATTCTCGGTGCCGCAAGCAACGTCATCATCATACAGAATGCAGAAAAAGAAGGGATGTCCATTCGGTTTCTCGAATTTGCCCGGATTGGCATCCCTTTGACCTGTGCACAGGCACTGATCTACTGGGTCTGGTTTATGCTCATTCCGGCATGAGGAAAAAATGGTATGTGGTATCTTGTATTGGCAGTGGGTGTTTCAGACGCTTACAGCAGAATTCCTGCCATTGCAAGCACCGGCACCAGCGTCACCAAAGCAAGGTGGGGGCCATATCCCGGTGATGTCCGGAAAGTATACTTCAGCGTTGTCCATATCTGTGTGTAGGCAGTGGGTGTGGCTGCGACCTGTAAAGTGAAGCCGCATACGCGACTGCGGGATTTCCGGTCACAATGGCAGCGACGGTTTCCGGCAGGGTGAGTATGAGCTCACCGAAATGGGGTGCCGGTTTCATCCCCAGCATCCTGAAGGTAATTAATCCGCCCGCTATACCGCTGAACATGACTGCAAGAACGATTACCTGATATGTTATTTCCATTTTTCACCTCAAAAATGTACGATTGCGTTTGCAGGGTTGGCGAGAAGCTCCAGATAGGTCGCTACGCCTGCAAGCCGGACTCCTTCGACAAGATCATCCGGGCCAACCCCCCGGAATGTTGCACTCAGTTCACAGACATAGACTGTCGCACAGGCTTTGATGACCTCGTCCATGAGGAGGCTGGGCCTCCTAAATGCAGGTGCTTTACCATGCCGGTGTGCTTTCGTGTGGATAATGGTCGTGAATGCCTGCGCAGGGATACTGCATCTCACTCTCTCAAACGATGTGGTGCCCGGCCACACCTGGCAGACTGCTTTGTGCTGTCTTTGTATGCGGAGTGTTGTGGTTCTTCCTGATTATACCGCGAGTTGGGGGCCAAGACTCCGTATCACGTCTTCCCTCGCTGTTGATTGCCTGCACTACACGTTTGCGCTGTATATACAGATGCTCCACGGGAATTCCTGGTGGTGACGTCGTGTCATCATTTGGCAAACACCTCTACTCTTTGTGTCATATTCATCAATTTATTTAAACAATATGAACTAATAGATCAGAATCTTTAGGGAGTATATGGCAAGCCATCCCGCACCCCTGAAACCCTGCCGGGAAGGTGCATCCAATTTCAGCTCACTCCTTCATGGCAGGTCTTGATTCGAATAATGCCGTGAATCCGCTGGAATTCTTCCGCTTTTGTCCATGGTGGAGAATATCCGGCAAGGAAGGACGAACATGTTTTCACACACCATAGTATACAATACTCCCATACCCTCAAAAGAACCGGAACGCACTACCTTTCATTTTCCCGAAACCAGGCATACGGCTACCCTGCCTCCTGTGTCATGGCAGAAGGGACAGAAGGCTTTGAGGAGAGGCTAATGACGGACATGCTGCGCGTCCTCTATGTCGATGACGAACCCGGCCTCCTTGAGGGTGGCAAGCTCTTCCTTGAAAAATATGGTGGTTTTTCCATAGATACCCTCACTTCAGCCACAGAAGCGCTTTCCAGCATTTCCACAGAACAGTACGATGCCATCATCTCTGATTACCAGATGCCCGGAATGGATGGGATCGAATTTTTAAAAGAGGTCAGAAGATCCGGGAGTAACATCCCTTTCATCCTCTTCACCGGACGGGGCCGTGAGGAGGTGGTGATCGAGGCAATCAACAATGGTGTGGATTTCTACATCCAGAAAGGAGGCCATCCAAAGGCAATGTTTGCAGAACTTGCCCATAAGGTCAGACAGGCGGTACAACGACGCCGTGCGGAAACGTCGTTGCAGGAGAGCGAGCGCCGGTACCGCCTGCTGGCAGAACATGTTCGTGATGTCATCGTGATCGCTGGCATGGATCTGGTTCTCACCTATGTCTCGCCGTCGGTCACCGCGCTTCGGGGGGTGACACCCGAAGAAGCCCTCAATGAATCCATCGAGGATGCTTTGACTCCGGAATCATGCCGAAAACTGATGCATCTGCATGGTACGGGAATCAGCAAGATACGGGCGGGTACATCGTTCCTGGATTACTATGCCACGGAGCTTGAATTTTATAAAAAGGACGGTTCCACGGTATGGACCGAGATGGTGTTCTCGCCTTTCTTCGACGGCGGGAAACGCCCGACAGCAGTGGTTGGTGTCATACGGGATATCAGCGAACGCAAAAAAGCACAGGAGGCACTCCGCGAAAGCGAGGAGAAGTACCGGGCGATCGTGGAGACTTCGCCCGATATGATCTGGGAGATCGATATGGAGGGAAAGTTCCGGTACATAAGTCCCCAGGTTATGGCAGTGACGGGGTATCCGGCGGAAGCGGTCATCGGAAGATCGGTATTGGATTTGGTCTCTGATGAGGAGAAGCCGGTTGCGATGGAGGCGCTGATGCGCTGTGTTTCCATGAAAGATCCTCTCGTGGCATTCGAAATTCATGCCCGTCATCGCGACGGGCATGAACTGATTCTCGAGATCCGCCCCTTCCTCACCGGCACTGAAGGGGTGCCTGCCGGGTTCCGCGGGTTTGCCGTTGATGTCACCGAACGCAGGAATGCAGAGGAGGCCCTCCGCCGTGCAAACCGTCAGCTCGGCCTCCTTTCCCGAATGACCCGGCATGATATCCTCAACAATCTCCAGATGGCCAGTGGATTTCTGGAAGTCGCGAAGATGAACACCGGGAACCCGGAGCTGCTCAGTTACCTTGAGGGGACGGAATCTGCCATCAATACTATTGAATCGCAGATCGAATTCACCCGGATCTATGAGGATATCGGTAGCCATGGCCCGCAGTGGATTGGTCTTGCTACTATCATACCACGTGACTATGTGCCGGAAACGGTCACCCTGGCATATGACGTGGGGGGTGTCGAGGTATTTGCAGATCCGATGCTCGAGAAGGTGTTTTCTTCCCTCCTTGACAACTCAATCCGGCACGGGCAGCGGGTGACGGATATTAGGGTATCATATCGCCAGTCCGGCACGGATCTGGTCGTGGTGTGGGAAGATAACGGGGTTGGGATCGTCCCCGAAGAGAAGGAACGTATATTCGAGTGGGGATTCGGGAAGAATACCGGGTTCGGGCTCTTCCTTGTCCGGGAGATTCTCTCTCTTTCCGGGATTGCCATTAATGAGACCGGGGAAGAAGGAACCGGCGTCCGTTTCGAGATCGTTGTGCCAAAGGGCGGGTACCGTTTCATGGACGAATGCTGAGTACGATGTGACGGACCCGCGTTTCTCTTAAATATGGGCAGCAGGGATGTGAAACCCTATATGCCAACGAGTCTGGATAATATATCCTCGATAGGTTTACAGCTTGGTGTTGCTCTCGAGCGGTCGCGGCTGGCCCGGGCACTGGAATTAAAATCAGAAAAATGACGGGTGAACCATTCAAATGACTATCCGGACGATTATCTTTCAGGTGTGTGTGAAGCGAATTGATGAAAAAAACTGAACTGCTGGCACCTGCCGGTGACTGGTCCTGTTTAAAGACGGCTGTTGAAAATGGTGCCGATGCCGTATACTTCGGCATAAAAAATATGAATATGCGGGATAACGCAGGCAATTTTGAGATAAATGAACTGCCTGGTGTCATGCGATATCTGCATGAGCACACGACAAAGGGATACCTGACACTCAATACGATTTATTACAATCACGATGTGGGGAAGCTGGAACAAATCGTGTCGGCCGCGAAAAATGCGGGTGTGGATGCAATCATCTGCTGGGACATGGCAGTGTTTCATCTGGCAAAAGAAGCCGGAATCCCGATTCATATCTCAACCCAGGCAAGTGTCTCAAACTATCAGGCATTCAGGTTCTATGCAGAATTAGGCGCCTCCAGAATTATTTTAGCACGGGAATGTTCTCTGGGGGATATCGCTGACATCAGCAGACAGGCAAAATGTGACGGGTTGCACTGTGAGGTTGAGACCTTTGTTCATGGTGCGATGTGTGTGAGCGTATCCGGGAGATGTTTTCTCTCCGCTGAAACATTCGGTAAATCTGCAAACCGGGGGCAGTGCATCCAGCCCTGTCGGAGGCTCTACAAAATTACCGATGTGGAAGAAGAAGCCAATGAGTACATTTTAGGGCACAATTATGTCCTCAGCCCAAAGGATCTCTGTTCGATTGAGATACTTCCTGACCTGATTGAAGCAGGCATCAGTTCGTTTAAAATTGAAGGGAGAATCCGGCCCCCTGAATATGTGAAGACAACGGTGTCCTGTTACCGGAAGGCCCTTGATGCAATAGAAGCCGGGGAATACACACCGCGGCTTGGTGGCATGCTCAAAGAAGAACTTGCAAAAACCTACAACCGGGGTTTTTCTGAGGGTTTTTACAAGGGCCTTAATACAGACTGGATCAGCCGTGGTCCTGCCGCAAAAGAGTCAAAATCCTATTGCGGCGAAGTGGTAAACTATTACCATAAAATTCAGGTTGCAGAATTTGCCATCCGTGCTGATGGGCTGAATGTCGGTGATAAAATCTTAATCTACGGCAAAACAACACCTGCATACTACCATACCATAGAAGAAATACAGATCAACCACCAGTCTGTGCCTTCTGTCGGGAAAGGAGAGAACTGCGGCATAAAAATATCGTATCCGGTCAGACCCGGGGACAAATTATTCCGGATAACTGATTCGGATAGATAACGGGGATTTGTGTCGGATATTTTTCCCATTCCTGAGGTTTTCTCCTCTCTATAAGGAACCATTCAGGACATCATTTCTACAAAAACGGGATGGGGACTGAATTATCCCATCCTGAATCCGGTTAATTAAACGATTGATCATTCTGAGGGTGTTGTTTTACCTGACCCCGATCCCCCGATTCATACCAGGGGTTCCCCCCGATGACGTGAGGGCTTACGTCTGATACCGCGGAAACCTCCCCGTCGGTTTTTGTCAGGTTGGAGATTTCTATCCTGTCGATTGTTTCAAACGGCCGTATAGATGTCATATCGAGATGCGTCCTAAAAAAACGGTTTTTTTATTTCGCTGGCACTGTGCTGCCGATGCATGGCGGACGTGCCATGGCAAAAGGTTCAGAAATCTCTATCTCGCGGAGTAACATTTCAATGACTGCATGATTTTGTCCCGCTTTCCTGTGCGGTGCTTCACTCCGGTTCACATTCTCTGAATGATATGCCCGCTGCCTGATACACGGTTTGACACCCGATTTGGTAAATGATTCGGCTCTGCAGGGTATTTGCTATTTCAAAATAATGCATCAGAAATACGTTTTCCATGTGTCATTCCATACAATTATTGACTATACCGAAAAACCGTTATGTATGGCATCTGCAGGTACGGAACCACAGGTAATCTCCCTCTTATATGTGGATGATGAACCTGCCCTTCTTGAACTCAGCAGACGCTATCTGGAGCGTTCCGGTAATTTTCTTGTAACTATTGCATCCAGTCCACCGGAAGCCATCGGGATGCTGTCAGAGCATTCTTATGACGCTATCATTTCAGATTATGAAATGCCGGAGATGAACGGCATCGAATTTCTCAAATATCTCAGGGCTGAAGGAAATGCCATTCCATTTCTGATATTCACCGGCAGGGGCCGTGAGGAAGTAGTCATTGAGGCGCTCAACAACGGGGCTGATTTTTATATTCAGAAAGGTGGTGATCCCCGGTCGCAGTTTGCTGAACTCATCAATAAGATCCAGTATGCTGTGTCCCGCCGGAGAGCGGAGGAGGCACTGCGGCGGAGTGAGGAGCGATACCGGTTCATCGCAGATAATGTTGCAGACAATATCTGGATGTTTGATATGGGATTAAACCTGACCTATGTCAGCCCATCGGGAGAACATATGCGGGGTTTCTCGGCTCAAGAGGATCTAACCCAGTCCCTTGAAGAGAAGATGACTCCGGCATCCTGCGAGCGGGTGGTGCGACGGTTTCAGGAAGAACTGGCACTTGATGCAACAGGGACTGCTGATTTGAAGCGGATCATTCTCTTTGAGACAGAGGAGTACTGTAAGGATGGTTCCACCATCTGGGTGGAGAATTCTGTCCGCTGTCTGCGTGATGCTCATGGAGAGTCGGCCGGAGTGATTGGTGTATCACGGGACATCACCTGGCGTAAGCAGGCAGAGGAGGCCCTGCGCCAGAGTGAGGAGCGTTATCGTTCCCTTGCAGAGAACTCCCCGGTCGGTATCATCACCTGTGACCGGGAGGGAACCATTGACTATATCAATCCAAAGATGCTGGAGATGCTGGGTTCGCCTGGAATCGAGGAGACACGGAAAATAAACTTACTGACATATCCCCCTCTGGAAGATGCCGGGTTTTCCGGTATACTAAAACGGGCTCTCGAGACAGGTGTGCAGGAAAATACTATGCAAATCAAATATCGGTCAAAATGGGGGGTGGCCATCCTGTTCAGGGGCTATATAGCACCTTTCTCCAGAGATGGCTCTGTTTTTGGAGCCCAGATCATTTTGGACGGAATTGCCTGGCCCGGAAATGGGGAAGACGCACTGCTGTATACCGAGTGAAAGGTCTGCATTTCATATTGGAATAAAATATATCTGCCTGTACTGGCTGTTTTTTGTCACCTGATATGGGTTAGCCAAATGTGGTGGCATATCGTGAGTGGGGGGAGATGCCTGAATTCATTATTTTATTCAGGTGTACCGGATTCACACCCCCTGAAGGATGCTGAAACCTGGGTGAGCTTTGAATAAAGCAGAAGGAGTTTTCCGTATTCATCTTTTTTACACTCCTCGGCTATCCTGGCAGATGCATTGAATTGAATAAGCAGAGATAGTATTCGCCTGAATCAAAATATGAACGGGATGTGTGTACTGTGATAAGGATGCCCAATCATGTGTCAGGCGCAGGCGCTGGCGGCGCTCTATGAGGTGGTGTGCTGTGGGCAGAACGTGTGAGTGTTTCGTTCTGAGGACGATATGAGTATATCCCCTGTTTTTGCCGTTCACCCGGCGATTCTCCGGTTTGAACGCACTATCCGGTGCCTGACTGGTGCGGAGATTACTGGTTTTATCTCTGCAGAGGGTATTTGCATACTGACATTACATGGCGTTGACACCGGAAATGGATTTTTTACCGTTATTCCCGATGAGATGAATGCACAGATTACGGGCACAATTCTGACCCATAACCATCCGTCAGATAGTTCCTTCACAAAACGGGATCTGGAAGAGGCACCTTTCTTCGCGCTCAAAGAAATTCGTGTGGTCGGGAGAACCGGCATATATTCCATGAAACCAGGGCCGGGTGGGTGGCCGGCACCGCAGGTGACAGCAGACTGTTTTACTGCGATTGAAGGTGATCCCTATTTTTTCAGGCAGCGATTGATACTCTCTGTCCCGAACGATTCAGTGATACAGAAGAACATCGGTCAGCCATTGGGGGGATGTCTGCTCTTCAGGGGAATAATCATCAGCAGAGCGATTTCCCCTTCCCAGGAAAGTTCACCTGAGTCGGAGTGGAAACGTGAGGCAGGTGGAAATCTGATCAGTGATGGGTTTTTTTGGTTTAATCAGATATGACACTGTGCGTTTCTTTTGTAGCATATTCTCCGATCAGTTTTGAAAACGGTGATGAAAGAGAGATTCTGTATGAATGATTCGCCTGCATGAACGGAAGGTGGTGTTCCTCTCCTGCCGCCGTTACCTATTTATAGAGCTTCTACGTTATACCCCCTCAGGACAGCAGGTGATGTGTCAATGGGATACCGATGGAAAAATAATTCCGATGTGGATGAAGCAGTCGTTGTGATTATGAACTCGCTGGAAAAAGATGAAAACCTGCCCACCTGGCTGGTGAGGACCATACGGCAGTCGATTGGGGATTCAGACCCGGAGTACGTGAAATACTTTTACAAGGAAGTAGGCCAGCATGCCCCGAAGGGAATGAAGTTCTTCGAAGGATCTTGCGGGGATGAATAGGGTTTTCATACATTGATTCCCTTCCCCCCCTGAATTGATGCTTATATTGTGTCATCTCTGTTTGCTTTCCCTGAGAATGGCGATGGGTATCAAAAACTCAGATAGAATGTATTTCCCGTTTTTCTGGAACACATGAACACAGAATCCAATTTTCACAATAGTCTCAGTAATGGCCCGTGCAGGTATTCTCCTGTGCTGTTTTCTTCTTTCTGCATGCACATTTATTCTCCGAAAAGTCCAATGCAATTTCTGAGAGGGATGTGATATGAAACCGGAAGATACCCAGGATGAAGAACGGGACCATCAGATAATGGATGCACTCCTTGCGAAAGCCCTCACTCTTGGTGCGAGCGTAGCAGGCTTTGTCCCGGCACACCTCCTTATTGAATGCCCCTCTGCACAGTGTGCCGGTCCACAGGGACTTGCCCATAATTCCGGTTCAGTCGTTGTGCTCGGGCTGTATCACGACCCTGAACACCCGGAGATGGACTGGTGGGAGGAGGGGAGAAGTACACCCGGAGACCGGATACTCTATGGGATAACAACGGCACTCTCACGGTGGCTTCGTGAGGCATACGGCAGGGAGGCGCATGATATACCATACGAAGTTTCTGCCGGTGGTATTTACCTGAAAGATGCAGCAGTGCTCGCCGGTCTGGGGGTATTCGGGAAGAATAATCTTGTCATTGTACCTGGTTTTGGCCCGCGGATACGGTTCCGGGCGTTATGGGCAGACCTTGAAGGAGAGATGCTGCCGGTTCCCGAATGCCCGTCTCCCTGTATCGTATGCAGCCTTCTCTGTCAGAAACACTGCCCTCAGCAGGCATTTCCCGGCGGACATTACAATCGTGAACGGTGTCTCTCCCGGATGGATGCAGACAAGGCGGCAGTTGCTTCCCCGGATCCTGATACCATGCAAAAAAAGGTTGTTAATCATTGCAGAAACTGTGAACTGTTCTGTGTGCATTCCGGGTAACCGTGTGCATCAAATGGGTAGCAGTCTGCGGAAAAAAAGAGAGAGTCCTTTCCTTTTCCACCGCATTCTTTTTTATATCTCCCGCTCACACTGTCTTTCGCACTGAATGATACCAGACCGGGTGGTCCTGTTACGGTGAGGATGTGAAATGAGATGAAATATGCAGCAGTATTCGGGAGCCCACGAAGTGGGAACAGTGACGCTCTCGCAGAGGAATTTCTCCTTGAAGCAGAGAGGCTGGGAGCAGTGGTGGAGCGGTTTTGTCTTCGGACGATGAAGTTCACGGGATGCACAGGATGTCTGGGCTGCAAGGACGGGCGGGCTGACTCATGCATTCTTGATGACGAGCTCACGCCGGCACTTGCTGCTATTGCTGCAGCAGATGTTGTGCTTTTTGCAACACCGGTATATTTCCATGACATATCCTGGCTTCTGAAGGCATGTCTGGACCGGTGGTACGGGTTCTTTGGGTACACTGATGGTGAGTGTTACCTCCGGATTCCTGCCGGAAAGAAGATGGTCTTTGTCGTGACGCAGGACATGCCCAGAGAATACCTGAACGATATGATGCGGAAGTACAACACGATATTTATGCAACTCGGGTTTGAGAAGATGTATCCGGTCCGCGGTTGTGAGGTGGGGGATGCGCCGGACGCAGTCCTGAATCGTGAGGACCTACTGAATCTTGCCCGGGATACTGCAGCCATCGTTATGGCAGATAGTCCGTCACCTGCAGATTTTCCTGCCTATCAGTTCAGGTGACGGGAAAGGCATTGTTAACGGGTGCTGCAAAGAGTGGGCGCGTTCTTATTTGTGGTGTGGTGTCCGGCCAGGTGAGCAGCGTGTGTTATGCACCGGATGTCCCTCCCCAATAAGAACAGGAGTCTGCAGAGCTGCACCGGTTTGCTGCGGGTGGGCTCTGCATTTTCTTTCCAAATAACTTGTATACCTCATCTCATCTCATCTCCCTCCTTTCCTTTTTTTGTGCGTGAGAGTTTGGCGTAACAGGGGGCACTCAAAACCTCTGTGCATGGTGACCACAGACGTATGTGAAGAACAGAATATCTCATGCCATGCAGACACTTTCGTCTGTTGAAAAAGGGTGTTCCTGAACCGAAAGCCCGGAGAAATGTCTGAATACAATTGCACGGTATATCTGATACAAATAGTATGGTGCCGAAAAGATGGCATTCATGGATGCGGGATTATTGCCAAACATTCCTGTACGGATAATGCAATTGTGGCAATGACTCGTTTTCTCTCTTTATTCCCTTTTAAATGGACATTATGTGCTATTATCGGTATATTAAAATATATTCCGGCATCTCTTCTTAATACACGACAAATATGGTGAACAAATGTATGTCCTGATTGTCGAAGACAGCCGTACTCAGGCTGAAGTTCTGAGTGATATGCTGAAGCGGCATGGCTATGAGGCAGTGATAGCAAAAGACGGAAAAAGAGCCTTTGAACTGGTCAGAGTAAGAAAACCGTCTCTTATTATTAGTGATGTTATTATGCCGGTGATGGACGGGTATGAACTCTGTGCAGTTCTAAAGAAAAATAACACATACTGTGACATTCCGATTATTCTTCTTACTGCTCTCTCAGATAGTCGGGACGTTGCGCGTGCTCTTCAGGCCGGGGCAGACAATTTCATCACAAAACCCTACCATGAGGAATACCTCATCGGCCGGGTGAAGAGTATTTTATCTGCACCAAAACGGCGTATGGCAGCAGACAATAATGCGAAATCCATACCCTTTTCCCATGATGGTGAAGACTATCGTCTTCCTGCTGACCGTATGAAAACATTTGATTTTCTCCTCTCTGCCTATGAGGCAGCCATCATGCAGCACACTGAACTTCAGCGTGCACAGGAAAACCTCCGCATTTCTAATGAAAATCTCAGTCGCCTGAATCAGATTATCAGTGTCGGGAATGGATCAGGTCATCCGGATGCTATACTCTCTGCACTTCTGGAAAAAACGGTGAATCACCTTGGATATCAGATGGGTGGGATCTTTTCTCTTGAACAAGACCGTTATTCTGCAGAATTCCAGTATGTATACGGGGAAAATCCGGATGACGCAAAGGTCATGCAGATGTTTGGAACCCTGGATCTGAAAGATCCGGAGGTCAGCAATATTTTTTCCAGTGGTCATTCTGTCTTTCTTTCCCGAGGTCAGGATTCTCAGGAGTCAGCAAACTTCATCTTCCGGAAACCGGAGATATTTGACTGTGCAATTCTGCCGCTGGTCCACGATGTGGAGGTTTCTGGAGGAATTATTCTTTTTAATGGCATGAATAACCCTGTTCCGGATGAGGAGAAGGCTTTTCTGGAAACAGTCCGTTATGAGATAACAAATGCTGTGGAGAAAGCATATTTACTCAAACGGCTCGAAATGGCTAATAATGAGACAAACCTCTATCTCGATATTATGGCACATGATATCAACAATGCCAATACCGGGGCATTGGGATATCTTGAAATTATTTCTGACTCCCTTGATGGGAAGGAGAAGGAGTATGCAGAGAAATCCCTCTCCTCGGTAAACCAGAGTATTGATATCATAACGAATGTCTCCACCATCCGGATTCTGCATGAAAGGGCAACCTCCCTTAGCGAAGTCAGCCTGGATGCTGTCATCCGGATGGAGATGCTACGCTACGGGAATGTCACGTTCCACTATTCAGGCACAGATGCGTTTGTCCTTGCTGATGACCTTATTGGACAGATTTTTATGAATCTCGTAGGGAACAGTGTCAAATTTGCATCTCCGCATCCGGAGATTACCATCATCGCAGAACAGGAAGGGTCGGATGTCAGAGTGTGTGTCGCTGATAATGGTCCGGGAATACCGGATGATATGAAACCATTCATTTTTGACCGTTTCCGGAAAGGAGGGAGCAAGAGTGGAAAAGGATTGGGACTGTTCATTGCCCGGAGTCTGGTGGAATTATATGGGGGCAGTATCCGGGCGGATGACCGGGTTCCGGGAAAGCCTGAAGAAGGTGCTGCAATCCGTTTTACTCTGAAGGCTGCAGGAATGTGAGAGAAAAGAGGATGGCACTATTCCTGACATGACTTTCTGCAGGCAGGAAACCAGGAGATGAATGATACCTGTAGGATCTGCAGGGGCTGTGTGTGTCCCTGTCAGAATCATTGATTTTTGCCCGGAATTTGTGCGTCCTTTCCTGAATCGCCCTTATTTGCTTCCTAAAGATATTTCTGGTGCCTCTAAGGGGATACGATATGTGAGATGCATCTGTCACACACAGGATGGATAATATATCGCTATCCTGCGCCACACGGGAAATCGTTCTTTGGATTACTCCATTTTTGTAGTTTTCACCGGCTTGCCGGGTCCGGGGAGCACCATTTTAAGGCCAGTGGTGATGGGTGTGGTATTTCTCTCATGAATGAACCAGAGTCAGCCGGGATGATATGGTAGCGCGAATATAAATTGCACCACGTTCAGAGAAGGTTTTTAACGTAAACCCGGATTTGGAGTTTGGTATACGCTTTTCGAGAATGTTGCTGAAATAATCGTCAAACAGGGTTTGTATATACACCATGCAGAGTTGCTGTGCTAAATTATAATTTTATTCTGATTAAACAGGGGACTGTCTCACCCGGACTGTGCATCGCATGTCTGGATGGGGGGTGAACAGATGATACCAAAAGAACAGATCCGGATACGGCCAGAATCCGAATGTCTCTACCGGGAGGCATGTGAACGGTATAATGAGGAAGACTATGAAAGGGCAATGGCAGATCCTGAAGCAGCGGTGCGCCTGTCGCCGGACTTCTCCTCTGCGTTCTGTCTGATGGGGCATTGTAGTGAAAAGCAGGGGAAGGATGAAAATGCCCTGGACTTATATTCACAGGCAATTGAGGCTGACCCATATCATGCTAAAGCATGGTATTACAAATGGGAGACGCTGAATCGTCCTGGATAATCTGAAGAAGGAGAAAACCATATCAAAAGGGCTGTTTCACTCTCGTTTGGAAGATAACAAGCCATGATATCTCCGGATGGATCATTCTGCTTTTCGATATGCAGGATACATATTCAGGCAGAATGTCCGGCGGTCTGAAATGGTCCCTATAGTTATTTTTAAGGCTGTACCGGAAATCCGGTCGATTTTTCCAGGAATCTCCGGGGAATCTTCCGAAAAGCTGTGAAAGGGCCGATGCAATTTTTCCCGGTGTATGGAAAGAAAACAGTCCGGACGTGATATCCGGCAGTCTGTTACTCCTCGTTTTTGGCTGAATCAGAGTGGGGCGGTTGCTGAATGTGAAGTTTATAGGTGCCATGACAGGAGTTGCAGACATAGAATTCCTGTGTCCAGCAGGATGAACAGGCCCATCTGCCACAGAGTGCGCACTGCCGTAATCCGGTGAGGGGGAAGGCATCATTGCAGAGATCACAGTAGTACTTGGAGAAGGAGGAGGGGTCCTTCTGCGGTGGTTCACCCTGTTTCCGTATGGAAGGGATGTTCCCTTTCAGCCGTGAGTAGAACTGGTCTGGCTCATGAGTTCTGTTATTCGCCACGGGTTTCTCTTTCCAGAACATTCAGACGCTCCTCCAGACCTGAAAGGGTATCAGTCATTTCGTTTCTGAATTCATTCAGGCCATCCATTCGTTTCTCTTCTTTCGTGAGTCCCGGGTCGTTATGTTCAGTAAATGCCCGTACCTGATATTTATCCATCAGGGACCATTCTTCAACCATCTGTTCAAAGTGACGGTCAAGGTACTCGTCCACCCGGCTTTCCATCGGACGGCTTATTGACACATGCCCCGCTGATCCTCTGAAGTAGTAATAGAGTATGAACGCGATGAGTGCGACGATGACGATAATCAGGATAATCTCAGCAATGGTCATCGCTTCGCCTCCCTGACTTTCTCAAGCCTCCGTTCCATATCTGTGAGTTTTGTGGCGGCTTCCCTGGTAAACCGGCCCATATCCTGTATTTTTGTTTCAATCAGATGGAGACGATCGCGATAATCACCAAAATCCCTCATTGTACCCAGATTCCACTCTTCAATGATATCCTTCATCCTGCGATCAAGATAGGTATTCATGTAATCATCAAATCCTGCCATCATTTATCCTCCACTTCACGCAGGGCCTGTTCAAAGGCAGATGCCCGTTCTTTCAGTGTGAGCTTCTCCTTCTCGAGAGCACTAATGTCTGCACTGACTGCATCAAGGCGGTGTTCAAGACCCTCAAGAGTGAAGTGTGTGACAAGCCCCCATTCTGCGATGAGGGGTGTGATATGGGCATCAAGATACTTACCCAGTCGTTTGTCCATTGACGGCAGATTTCTGTCAATGGACCGTGGGACTGATGCCAGTGATTTGGTAAATGAGGTGTTTTGTTGTGTCCCGGAACCTTCTGTTTCATACATAATACGTCACCGGATTTTTCTTTCCTCGTCTTTTATCTTCTCGACCAGATGATCCAGTTTTGTGCTCTTCACCAAATTTTCCAGCCGCTGAATTCTCCGCTCAACAGCGGTCTGTTTGCCGAATATGTCGGCTTCCAGTCTGAGATTCTCCTCTTCAAGGGTGTTTATTTCCTCCAGCTTCTCCGGGGTGACCCGGGAGAACGGCTGGCCCCTGTGGGCATAATCGAGTTTCATGAGATGCAGTTTCTCTTTTTCCAGTTCAATTTCTGCGAGCCGGGGTGTCACTTTTGCATTGTGTATCTCTTTGATGATGTAATAGAGAATGATGAGGCCGATTAAGATGAGTATGACCCATAAAAAAGACTGAAACCACGTCCACCATTCAAGAGCAAATGACTCTGTCGCCATTTTTGCTCACTCCCCGGGTTTGGGTTCAGGTTCATCCTTTTCTTTACCCGGCATTATTTTTGCGCTTACCCCCTTTGCGCCTTTTTCGATACTTTCTCCCACATGTTCCGCCCCTTCCTTTACAGCATGCCCTGTCCTGCTTACCTTTCTACTGATAATCTCTGTTATGGGAACTTTCCGCTGCACATTGACAGTGTCGCCTTCTGCTGCAGCAAGTTTTGCTATATCTTCCGGACTTAGCCGTATCACCCCTTCTTCAACCATGGTATCAGCGTAGATGCTGAGTGTGACCTGTTTTGGTTTTTCATCTTCGATCAGAGGTAATTTCTTTACCTCAATGTCTTCTCCTTCTTTTACCCCAAGAAAGGGCAATATTGATTCGTGGACACGGGCCCGCCCATGACTGGGAAATATCCGTGTCTTAATGATTAGTTCTATCCCTTCCATACGGTGACGAATGGTGGGGCAATTCTATTTATATTTATGCCGGATGGGGGGGCTGAAATGCGGATTTCTGCGGGTTATTTCGCCAATTGTGGCTGGGAGTGGCTTAAATGCGGTGTTTCTCACCTCATCGTATCTGCGGATGGTATTATCACGATATATCATTAAAATTATTGAAATTCGGGGAATTCCTGGAAAAAATAAGGAATTATAAGGTACAATCGGAAAAATTTCCCGGATATTTTTTTGTTGAATCAAATCTCTAATCAGGTTGCATAATTGGTGAATATTTTTTTGGGACTCTTTTTTTTTAAGGTTATCCCTGCCGCCATCAATCCAAATATTGTCAAATGGCTGTTTCTGTTCTCCGAATCGCGGTGATTATATGTGTACCTGAGGTAATCCTGAACTTCTGATAATGTGTGCTCTCTCTGATGACCGGGTATATCGGGGCAAAGATGGTCTTTGTAATCTCATTCATATTACGGAGCCCATTTCTATTGTTTTTTTTTGCAGCATCTGTTCTCTGAACGATCCTTTTGTGTGTTCTTTCTGCATCTGTTAATGAAATTCTCATGGATTCCCCGAAAGACCAAAAAAAAAGAATAAATGAAGAAATGAATCGTGTCTGATCACACTTTGTAAGCAACCAGTGACATACCCAGTTCTTTTTCCAGATCATTTACTCTCTTCAGTTCGTCTTCATTCAGTTCGGAATAGGTCGTAACGTTATAAGCCAGAAGTGTCACGCCCATCTCTTTTTCAACCGCCTTCAGTTTTTCAGTGTTTTCATTTGAAAGGCTTGCATATCCCATACAGGTCATGGTTTTCACCATCCCTGAACTTTGCACCAATCTATAAATAGATGGCTATTGCCGGGAACTCCCCTGTGAGTGGTTTGAATTGGTTTGTTACCCGCGCAGATCCAGATTATTTGTATCGGATGGAGGACCGGATATCTCTTCATCGTCTTTTTAGAATCCGCCATAATCCTGGAGTGGTTCATTGTTATTTTCATAATCTGTGGTGTTCTTCAGGGACGCATGCAGATGCCGCCGGTCTGGCGTATTCCCCATCGCGAGAAAGAGCCAGGGCACATACAGAATGCTGTCGTTTGTCTGTAATAATTCTGATTGCTCAAAAAATTAGACTTCAAAATTCGTTTACGACAATTACTCGGGTATTCTTATTAACTTGTCATATGGCATCAGGTTCTTTCTGAATTGCTAATTCTGAAAGAGACAGATCCCATTTGCACAATGATACCCTGTATCCTGTCCTCATCTGCATATAAAATCCCCTGGAACAGAACGACATAATATAACCGATGAGCGCTAAGATAGAATATACTATCTGAGATACTATCCCAGATTGGAGTACTTAAATGGAAAGCAGCAAGTTATACGTTGGCAATCTTACGTATTCAGTTACGGAAGCTCAACTCAAAGAAATATTTGAAGATTTTGGCGATGTTAAGGACGTCCGTGTCATTGAACGCAAAGGATTTGGGTTCGTTGAGATGGGCACCGTTGAAGAGGCAGAGAAGGCAATGGAAGCTCTCAATGAGACTGAGTTTTCCGGCCGCACACTCAGAATCGATGAAGCACGTCCTCAGAGACCGCGCACCGAATACAGAAGATACTAATCTTCTTTTTTTTGCCGCTCCGGTATCCGGGACATAACTATCGCGGATATCATTCGGTGAATCTGTCAGTGGCGTTGCAGCGTTAGCTGTCTTTACAAAATCGTAGAATCTCTGGTATTGAGCCAGAGGCCTGTTTTACTGTTTACGTTCTCTTCTGCAGGCTGCTGAATATTTCCCCCGGCAGATGGTACTGTTTCCCTGTGGGCGGTCAGTTGATATGATCTGAATTCTTACAGGGAGGTATGTTTATTGTCGGACACCGTGGGGCACGGGCTGTATATCCGGAAAACACCGTTACTGCCCTGAAAGAAGGGATGAGATGTGCTGATTTTGTGGAGATTGACATACGCCTGACAAAAGACGGCATCCCGGTGGTAATGCATGATGCCACTCTTGACCGTACAACCGACGGCAGTGGGCTGGTCAGCGGGAAGACTCTCTATGAGATACAGCAGCTCAACGCGGGGGACGGTCATCCGGTTCCGACCCTGCAGGATGTGTGTGATCTCTGTCTTCCGTCCAGTGGAATTATGGCAGAATTAAAAGAACCCGGGTCTGAAGAGGCGGTATGCAGCATTCTCTGTGAATATGATCCAGATTCCTTCTGGGTTGTCTCATTTCACCCGGAGAGTATCCGGGCGGTAAAACGTATGCTCCCCCGTATAAAGGCAGGCCTTATCTGTTCCATGGACTGCGAAGACCCTGTTTCTCCTGTTCTTTTGGCCGGTGCGGATGCCATCCTTCCGAGACAGACTATTGTCACGCAGGAGATGACTGGAGAGGCACACCGGCAGGGATTGTCAGTTATTATCTGGACACTCAATACGCCTGAAGCATATCAGCGGGCAACGGGGTGCGATGCAGACGGGTGGGTGACCGATGATCCCTGCCTTCTACGTGCCTGGGTGATTGGTTCGCAGAACGGCAATGGATAAGAATATAGTCTCTGATACCGTTATCCAATATATGGCCAGAGACCCCGGCTTTACCGCAGATCTTACTCACCCCATCCTTTTTGAGGATGAGTGGGACAGGATCACTGCGGTGGTAGATGAATTTGACAGTGACCGACCGTCTCACATCGCGGTCATCGCCGACCCGTTTGCCGGTCAGAATATCCTGATGGACGGGATAATGCGTCGGCATCCTGATCGTATAATTCATCTCCCTTTCTTCTCTGTTGTTAAAAGCAGGGATTTTCTTACTCAGATCACCGGTCACAAAGATATTGTGGTGATGGATCACTGCCATTTCCTTGCCACAAGGGAGATTGGCGGGTTTACGATGCTGGATGCCTTTCTGGACCATATCTCCACATCAGAGCGGCTCTTCATCACCCATTGGAACAGCTTTACCTGGTCCTATCTTCAGGCAACCCACCATATTGATACCTTCTTTCCGGTCATAATTGACCTGCCCGGCATTGACAGTAAAACCCTGAAACCACTGATCATGTCTCGGTATACCGATGAGATTGAATTTATCGGGGACATAACTACCCCGAAGGAGCCTCTCATTTCTGTTTCTCACCGGACGGTGAAATTGCCTTTCTCTAAAAAACCGTTCACCATCCCGGTACCGCGGCTTCGTCAGGGAAACGGTGGCGGAAATGGGACTCATCCCGCAGATGCTGAAGATGCCGCGTTTGACAAAATAATCCGGATTTCAGATGGTAATTTTGGTGTCGCAGAGTGGTTATGGGACACAACGTTGGACGGGAAGACTGTGCGGGTTGCAGATATCCCGGGTATTCCCTGTGTGGTAAATCTTGATATCCATGAATCTTTCCTGCTCATGATCATACTTTCCATGGAATCAATCGGCGTGGTAGATTTGGCAGAGATCGCAGGGCCTGAGATTAATCTGAAACAGGCTCTTTTCCGTCTGAAAAATCAGGGGCTGGTGGCTGAGGAGAAGGGATATTTCCGGATAAAACCCGAGGCACTCAGCTGTGTGAAGGGGTATGTAACACGTATCAGGATGGTGTGGTAGATGGCAGGGATAAATGTGACAAATGTGACAAATGTGACCTCTGCAATTGACGTTTCGTTGATTTCATCGGCCATCCCTGATACGGATGCCATTATCGCCGTTATCCTGATTCTTGTCGCAGCATACATCATCGTCAAAGTCGCTGATTTTCTCCTGAGAGTGCTCTCTGAAAAGGTTGGCAGATACCGTATTACGGTGAAGATGGTCATACCTCTCCTGAAAATAGTTGTCTATATTTCAGCTTTGTATTTCATCGTGAAGGCCATCTTTAATCCGGACCTGACTGAACTTGTCTTATTCTCGGGTCTTTTCGTCGTTGCAATTGGGTTTGGCCTTAAGGATATCTTTGCCGACATTATCGGCGGGATTGTGATTACCTTAGAGCGGCCATACCAAATCGGTGACAAGATTGAGGTCAGCGGCACGTATGGGGAAGTTATTGATATTGGGCTGCGGGCAACCCGGGTTGTGACACCTGATGATTCGGTTGTATCCATTCCGAATTTTGTCGTTTTCCTGGAGCCCACTTCAAGCCAGAATGCCGGAAAGACCGAGATGATGGTCATGATCGATCTCTTCATTGACCCCCGGTCAGATGCAGGCACGGCAATGAATATTCTCAAAGACGCTCTCATCACCTCAAAATATGTGTATATTTCTCAAAAAAGGCCTTATACGGTTCTCTTGAAAGATTTCCCATTCTACCGGAGAATCCGTGGGAAGGCGTATGTCAATGATCACAGGTCAGAATTTGAGTTCCGGTCAGAAGTGACACGCAGGGCATGGGTTGAATTCACCCGGCAGGGAATTTTGCCTCCGCCACCGGCACATGTGCCTGACGAATTCACCGCAGAATAAATCCCTTCTACTCGTTTTTTGTTTTCTTATCTGATTTTGTTCACGTTCCCCCTCGCACGGTGAATGATGACTCCGGAAGGATCGTGGACGTTACTGTTTGTAGCCGTGCGTTACAGAATAGTGCATGTAAAAACGGTGTTTTGGTTTCCGGTGTTTTTCATGCAGTCCGGAAAAAGAGGGTTAGTTCTTCTCAACAGATTCCAGTTCCGAACCCAGGTCTCCTGTCAGGTCAACCTGGTAAAAATCACCCTCTGTGGGAAGAATCATAAAGAAATCCGGGGTGATATCGAGTATTATATCCTCATTTGTCATCCGGAGATCAAGGATATGCCCACCTGCGGTATGGTCAGCGGTAAGGTAATGAATGTGGTACCCCGGTACATTGAGTCCGCTCACAAATTCCGGTGACCAGAATCCGACAATGGTTCCGGTTGTGTTATAGAATTCAAATACTGACTGTTCCTGTACCACTTCTGCGAGTTTTGGGTATGGACGATTTTGTTTTGGCAAACTCCGTGTCTTTACATAGTCAAATGTGCCGTCAATGCGTATAGCGTAAAACATATTTGCAGAGGGGAGTCCTGCTTCCAGCTGCTCTTCAAACCGGCTGATATTTTCGGTTTTATCTGCATGGATGGTCAAATCCGGATCTAAGAACGTAGCAACAACAAACGGGGTGGTTATCGTGTCTTCGAGTGGATATGCCACACCATCTGAACGGATGGTATAATATTCTCCGTCCACTGCGATCAATTCACCGTCAAGCCCATCAATGGTCCCTATGGCAGTGTCGCCGTGTTTTCTGACTTCCCCTATGGGAACAAACCCGTCATAAACGCTCTGGAGGAGGGCGTCTATCGTTGATATCTGATACGCTGTATCACGGGCGACCGGTGCTCCTTCACTGGGTTTGTCTGCATATATAACTCCGGGAAAGAGGATAAGACTGGCAATGATGCCGATGAAAACAATGATTGCAGCAACGGTAAGTATCTGTGTGGTGCGTGATTCCATGGATATACGTACCTGGCACGTGATCAGGTTTAATAATATGGAACTCGTCTGATTGTGAAATCTGTCTGAATGAAATGAGTGCCTTTTTGGTATATCCTTCTCCGTTTCCTGGAATAATCCGGTCATGCGCAGGTGTGGCACCTGCTCACCGATTCCTGAAGATGGGTGGGGCTTTTTTCATGAAAAGATTACTTCAGACTGAGAAAAAAAGATGTGAGAGATAATGCAGATTTATTCCCTGCAAAATCAAATTTTCCGGGAAGTAGTTCTCTTCGGTTGTTTTTGATTCGGATTATCTGCGTCCGAATCCACGGCCCATGCCTCTGCATCCGGCTCTTCTGCCGCGGCCCATGCCGAATCCTCCCCCCATACCAACCTGGTAGGCGGGTGCCGGAGGTACAGTCTCCTGCTCTCCTGCAGCTGCTCCTTCTTCCGGTATTACTGTTCCCACAGGGGGGCAACGCCCCATCCCGCGGCCTGTCCGTGCCCCGCGTCCGCCGGGCCCGGTTCCATCAAATCCTGGCATTTTTCCTGCTCCTGTTTAACAGATCATTATTACTCATATGAGCATAATTACCCTTCCGGTTGCGGCAGAGTTTCAGGCTCCTGCTCTGAAAGAATGCAGGCATCCTGATTCGGGTGCCCACAATCAAAGATGGCAATGACCTTCCCTTCTGAAAGGGCATCAGCAACTTTTTTCCGGGCGGTATGGACATCGCGCCAGAGAGTTCGCCGGGAGACATGCATCCGTTCTGCAGCAGATTCCTGATCCAGACCCTCACAATCTACCAGGCGGAAAGCCTCCAGTTCTTCAGGGAGAAGAGTAACTGTCTCCTGTGAGTGATGGCCCCTTCCACAGCAGGGGGCATAGCACCGCCACAAGCCTTCGGTCTCAATAATTCGTTCCCGGCGGGGTCGGCCACGTCGTCGTGTTCCTCCTCCGCCACCACAATTCATTGCGATATCCCCATTGCTGCTGAGAGCGTATTCCACGCTTCTTTCAGACTTACGGCAGCGGGGGACTCCATGCCTGCGACAGATTCTCCGCGCCGGGCAGCCTCAATGACTGCCGGGTCAAAGGGAATGGTTCCGATGATCTCAATTCCTTCATCGGAACAGTATTTTCTGACATCATCTGCGCGTTCCTCGTCAAGGTCTGCTTTATTCAGCACCAAAAACATCCTGACACCAAACTGCCTGCAGATGGTGACAAGTCGCCGGAGATCATGGAGGGCCGAGATGCCGGGTTCTGTTACAAGGACAACGGCGTCAACACCACTGATAGCAGATATAACCGGGCAGCCAATCCCCGGTGGCCCGTCTATGATAAATGCGGGTGCATTCGTATCTTCTTCCAGTGCATCTTTTTTGACTTCAAAGACCAGCCTGCCGCTGGTGCCGGAGCCAGAAAAGAGTTCTGCATGGAAGAGGGGGCCATAGGGTGTGTCAGAATGGCAGACCTCTCCGCTTTGCCGTTCGTCAATAGTGACAGCACCTTCCTTGCAGACGAGGGTGCATACGCCGCATCCCTCACATTTCAGGGGGTTGATGGTAAATACTCCGTCATCCCCCTGATTGATTGCAGAAAACCGGCAGTAAACCTGACAGATTCCACATCCGACACACCTGGTCTGGTCAATGGATGCACACTCCAGTCCCATGTACGGGCGGCATTCGGTGTTTGTTGTATCAAACATAAGACTGAGGTTTGCCGCATCGACATCACAGTCTGCAAGAAGCAGATTTTCATCTGAAAAGACGGAAAATCCGGCAGCGACCATGGTCTTCCCGGTGCCGCCTTTCCCGCTCATCACTGCGATAGTCTTCATAATGTGCCTCCTGCGATAGCAATGGTGTCATCGTAAAGCCGGGTAAATGCCTCAGTCCATTCTTTCTTTTCGGAGCAGAGGATGGCCCCCCTGTTCTGTATTGCAGCGATTTCCCGGTCGAAGGGGATTGTTAAGAGAACCGGGAGCCCTTCTTCTTCACAGAATGCGAGTGTCGGGCCGTCCTCCCTGTCACTCCGGTTGATAACAACTCCTGAAGGGATGCCAAGAGCCTCTGCGAGGTGTGCTGCCCGTCTGAGATCTGCAAGGCCGGAGGGTGTTGATTCGGTAACAAGAATACAGGCGTCAGCTCCTTCCATCGTCTCAATCACCGGGCAGGCAGTGCCTGGCGGCCCGTCAAGGATGGATACGCCGTCCCATTCTCCTGCCTCTTTGGCTGCCTTAATGACAGCCGGCGCTGCAATTTCACCTTCATCAAGGGTGCCTGTGATAACCGTGAGTGTGGGTGAAGGCTCGCTTCGGGTAATCATTCCAATCCGTCGGGGGACTTCTGTGATGGCATCCTCCGGGCAGGACAGGATGCATCCGCCGCATGAATGGCAGAGATGTGCCTGTACCATCACTGATTCTGTGAGGACAGATATGGCCCCATATCGGCAGAATTCACCGCATGCTCCGCAGAGGGTACATTTTTCACTGTCAACCTCAGGCACCTTCACGGTTACCGGTCCTTCATCCTTCCCGCCGGGATAGAAGAGGTGGACGTTCGGTTCTTCAGCATCACAGTCAACGAGATGTATTTTCTGTGACTGTGATATTGCCCATGCGAGGTTGACGGCGACCATGGTCTTCCCGGTGCCGCCTTTGCCGCTTGCAACAACTATCTTTATTCCGGTAGTAATGGAATCGTCACTCCTTTCAGACGATACGGGTCAGTGTTCCTGCTTTGTACGCAGCATATGCTTCTGCAACGGTCTTTGCCTCGCCGAATGCATAAGTGGGGATTCCTGCGACTTCAAGGCCCTTGTTGGCATTTCCGCCGACCTGTCCGGTGACAACGACGTTGACGCCCTTTGAGACGAGCATCTGGACAACCTTTGGCCCGACACCACTTGCGTCATTTGCGCTTGCATTGTTGATTGCCTCGATGACATCTCCTGTTTCATCGTCGTAGACGACAAAGAACGGGGTTCTTCCGAAGCGGTTTTCCGGAACTGATTCTGCTGAATCGCCTTTTGATGTGATACATACTTTCATACCTGATATTCTCCAGCTATGATTAATACTCATATGGGCATATATCTGTGCATCGGAACATTCTTTTTGTGTCGTCGTATGATGCGGTGAATAATTATCTTCCTCATGTGCCACATGAATGTCAACAATGATTTAAATCGGGAATGGGGCCTGAAAATCGTATTTTATCTGTCTTTATCCACCACCGGATGGTGGAAAGATGGCAATCAGATCATTTTCTTCAATTATTGTCTCAAGTTTGTCCAAAAAATGAATATTTCTTCCGTTCTTCAGGATGTTTACATAATCACGGAGTTCGCCTGCCCCATCAAAGAGTTCGTTTTTGAGGCCGGGGTGCGTTTTTGTGAGCATTAAAAGGAGTTCCCCTGCTGTGGTGCCGGTCTCAATGGTCACCTGTGATTCCTTATCCATAAACCGGCGCAGGGTTGCAAATGCCTTTACGGTCACCTTCATCTCTTCTCCTCCGGTTTCGTCCCACCGCTGGTTCCGCAGTGTGGGCAGTCCTTTCGGGGAGTGATCTCAATCGTATCCATTTCACAATGGAGACCGTCCCACAAGAGCAGCCTGCAGGTAAGCAGGGTGCCACTCCTGAGAATGCATTTCAGTGCTTCCGTTACCTGAATGCTTCCGATAATACCGGTTGTGGGTGAGAGTGCCGGGACTTTGGTCTGAGGCGGGGGATGGGGGACAAGGCACCGCAAACAGGCAGATTGGCCTGGGATAATTGTTGAAACCTGTCCGTAGAACCCGTCAATGGCACCGTGAATGAATGGTATGCCACGTTCTTCTGCCGCATCTGCAAGAATGTAGCGGGTGTCGTAGTTATCCATTGCATCAATGATGATGTCCATGTCGGCTGTAATCTCCCCAACATTATCTGCAGTGATGGCGGTGTGTACCGCTTCTGTGCAAATATATGGGGTGACTCCCCTGATTCTCTCCGCTGCCACTTCTGCTTTCATTTTCCCGATATCGTGCAGCCGGTACAGGGTCTGTCGGTTGAGGTTTGAGCGTTCGATTCTGTCACAGTCTGCGATACGGACGGTACCAAACCCGGCAAAGGCGCAGTGGAGGGCAATGGATGTTCCGAGCCCTCCGGCCCCTGCCACCAGCACAGCGGCATGTTTTAGTTTCTCCTGTCCGTCTTCTCCCAGAATCGGGATCTGACGGATGAACTGTTCTTTCTCTTCAGGTGTGAGCATGCATAATTCCTGGTTTACCAAGGCCAAGTTCTTTGAGTTTTTGAGGTGTGGGCACTCCTTCGCTGTCCCATCCGCGTTCTCTATAATATTCGTCCAGTATTGGTTGGCGTTCCCATACCCTTCCTTCAGGAGCACCGTCCTGCAGGGGTTCGTTTAACAGGCGGTCAGGGAGGGTGTCGTCCGCTTTTGTGTATCCGACCGCGATGTTGAAGAGTTTCTGGACATTCCAGATACGTTCGCCAATTTTAAGGAATTCGGCCGCATCAATATTCGTTCCCGTCGTCGCAGACATAATCTCTGCGTAATCATCTGCGTTCAGTGCAAAGGATGTAAAGAGACAGAGGCCCGATGCATCAATGGAGGCTGTCAGGTCCTGAAATATTTTCACCCATAGTGCCTTCCCTTCAGTCGCATAGGGATCCAGTTTTTCAGGTGAACCAAGTACCTCCGGCGATATCATGTAGCCGTAAACGTGATCTCCGCCGCGGACACTGGTGGCATAGGCAAGTCCGTGCCCCTGCAGGCCCCGCGGGTCGTATGCCGGCAAATCCTGCATTTTTACGCTCATAGAGAGTTCGGGATGGCCATGCTTAACTGCAAAGCGGTACGAACCATCTGTCAGTTCGGCGCCAAATCCTTCCCTGTGACCAATCTGGTTTATTAATTCAAGGAGGCCTTTTCCATCACCAAAGGTAGGCCCCTCGCTGATATAGCCTTTTTCTCTCATCTCCATGGCACAGGCAATACTGCCTGCGGTGCCGATGTTGTCAAGGCCGAGTTTGTTGCACAGCCAGTTTGCCTGTGTAATGAGCGGCAGGTCATCGATTCCGAGGTCCGGGCCAAATCCCCATACGCCTTCATACTCCGGTCCCTCATTTGTCTCTCCCTCCACTTCACAGACGCGGCTGCACTTAACAATACATGCGTAACAACCCTTCTCTTTTTTAAGAATAGTCTCCCTCATCCGTTCTCCCGACACACTCTCAGGATTCGGGAAGTTACAGCGCTGGAAATTCTTCGTTGGAAGAATGTCGTTACTATGAATAATGTTGACAAGCACTGATGTGCCGTAGAGATGCAGTGCATCGCAAATGCCATTCTCCTGAATTTTTGTGCGGACCCGCTCCTTAACGGCATCCAGACGATCCGGGTCTGCTACCTTTATTGGCATGTCTCCTGTCGCAACAATTCCTTTCAGGTTTTTTGATCCCATCACGGCGCCGGATCCCCCTCTGCCTGCAGCCCGGTTCCGGTCGTTTATTACACAGGCAAGCAGACTCTGATTCTCTCCGGCGGGCCCGATGCAGAGCACGCGGGCCTTGGTATCGCCCAGATCTTCTATGAGTGCGTCCGTGGTTTCGTGGGTTGTTTTTCCCCAGTAGTCTGTTGCATTTCGGATTTCAGCCGTCCCGTTATCCAGGTATAAATATGATGGCTTCTCTGCTTTTCCGGAAATAACGACGCCGTCAAATCCGGCTTTCTTCATCTTCCATCCCCACATGCCTCCACTGTTAGCTGACATCAGAGTCCCGTTCAGCGGTGACTTTGTGCAGATTTCGTACCGGCTTCCAAGGGGGATTCCGGTACCGGTGGTGGGACCTGCCATTATCGTGATCATGTTTGCAGGGCCCAGCGGGTCAGTCAGGGGGTCCATCTGTGATGATATGATGTGTGCACCAAATCCTCTCCCCCCGATGTACTGCCGTTTCATCTCGGCATCTGTTTCCTGAATGGAGATTTTCCCCTTCCCCAAATCCACCCAGGCAATTTTGTTGGTGTATCCATCCATGTTTCTCACCGGGGGGTATTCTCAGCTATCTGTAATATAGATTATCCAGTGCGGTGCTCAGGCAGATGGAATAATTCTTCAAATGATTCCGCAATCCACCATTTTGGAAGGAATGCATAAATATGGTGAAGCATGACATTGAGAATGTCTGTCATTTGAATATATATCGCTGGAATGACGGGAGACGAAGAGGAGGTTAGTACACATATGAATGATGTCTGTCATATCTGCTGTGTTGTTGCAGCAGTTTTTCTTGTCATGAGTATCTGCATGCCGGTTTCTGCCGCCGGGGGTGTTAGTATTGGCGCTGGTCCGGGATCCTGGAGTGGATACGGGGGCGAGTCAGTCGGTCCTGAGAATACCAGTATACAGGATC
This sequence comes from uncultured Methanomicrobiaceae archaeon, assembly GCA_963761105.1. Lineage (GTDB taxonomy): Archaea > Halobacteriota > Methanomicrobia > Methanomicrobiales > Methanomicrobiaceae > Methanogenium. The sequence goes on from CAVXFW010000011.1 coordinate 191,014, forward strand.
GTGCAATGGCGCCGGACCAGGATCGTAACCTGTCACAGGATCAGGACCGTGTCATGGTGCAAGACCAGGACCGTGTGCGGGTTAATGAGTGCAGCCCGGATGAGGCCTGCAATGCGACGCGCCTGAGGGAAATGGTTACCGAACGAAATCAGGAATACCTGGCCGGGGCAGACGGTACCCTCCCTCCCCTGAATGTAACAGAGAGGGCAGTATATGCATTTCGTGCGGCAGCCCCGCTTACGGGGGGGAGTGCGCCTGATTTGATCCGGCTTTCTGAAGAGATCAATGGTTCTGTCCTGGCTGCCGTACAGAATGAAGAACAGATACGCTCGCAGAATGGATTCATGGTCTTTTTGTTTGGGGGTGACCGGGCATCCGCAGATGCCATTATGCAGCATGTTGTCCAGAATCGTGTCCGAATTGATGAGATGAACCGCCTTATCGATGGGTGCGGCTGTGACCAGGAGACAGCAGTTCTTCTCAGAGAGCAGGTTCAGGCGATGGAGCAGGAACAGGCACACTTTGAAGCGGTTGCGGCTGAAGAAAATAGCCGGCGGGGGATATTCGGCATCTTTGGGTGATGATATTATCCGGCCGGATTTCTCCGGCATCACTATTTTTTTTGTCAATGTTTTCCGGATGAATGAATAATTCGTTGGTACTGTCGGGTTCACTGTGTGGTGAAGATCCTGCATACTGGTCGGTCTGACAGTATTCTCTCATCCTTTATTCCATGTCATAATTTTCACCGTGCTGCTGGCTGCACGAGATGGGAATTTCGAAATACTCATTGGTGCAGCAGACTATCTGTTTCTCCTGGTTACATGATGACCGCAGACAAAAAGTGCGGGAGAATTGGCCTGCAAATAAGGATTGCAGTGGCTGCTGATTTTGAAATAATTGCTACCCACAACTGTAAGATGGCATATGAGACGGAAGGGCGCGTCTGCTTGAACGTGAGACTGCCCGGGATGGGGCTCTGTCTGTCTTAAAAGACCCGTCAAAGGGATGGTATCTGATGACAGAATATGACGGGACGGTGGCCGGCCAGTGTCTGATCACATTTGAATGGAGTGACTGGAGAAACGGTACTTACTGGTGGATTCAGAGTGTCTATGTCGTACCTGAGTGGCGGAGGACGGGGATATTCTCCGCGATGTACGCATGCCTATCTGATGAAGCAAGGATGCGCCCGGACGTGGCAGGGCTTCGCCTGTATGTGGAAAAGGAGAACCTGCCTGCCCATGAGGCATATCGTACGCTTGGGATGAAGAAAACGCCGTATATCATGTATGAGGATATATTTCCTGAAAATGGGAGGAAGGCTGAATAATTCCTGAATGATAGCAGCGGGGTGTGTCTCATTTCTCCCTTGTCTGCCTCCTTTTTTCACCGGACCGCTATCGGAATGTATGAATATTCTCCATGACTGTCCTGAAATAATCCGGTTCAAGTGTCCCCTTTTTATGCCGGATGGACTTTTCATTGATTGTTCCTTGTTTATGGATCAGGATATAGCTGGCTTCGAAGAGATCAAGGCCGCCTTCCTTAAAATCATGAATGGAGCATTCAAGGGCAGGGCTGTCTGACGGAGGGCGGGATGTTACCGGGCAGACATTCATGTCTCCTTCTTCTGCCACTGAGAGAATCAAAAGAGGCCGTGGATATGTACTGTTTCCCAGGCGGAATGAGGCAAGAATAATATCTCCTGATCTGCAGCCTTTCATCAGATAAAATCAGTCTTATAAGATGAAAAAATTCACGCATGACGTGGGTGGTGATGTCGGCATGAGGGGGTGAAGACAGGTGGGGGTGGTACCATCACGTTGTGTACCCCGTATTATGTGCGGGGAGATTTCAGAAGGGTGAAATGGGTGATGGTCCTTATTCTTTTCAGATATGCGGGTATTATGTGTATCATCTGCGGAAACCGTAGTATATGCCGGCATGTGGTCGGGAGGGTCCGGAATGCGATCCGGATAATGTGATATGACCAGAAGAGACAGAAGTGAAGTGCAGATACGCAATGCCACAAAGGATGAAGTTCCCGTGTTCATAGAATGGGCACGGCGGGAAGGATGGAACCCCGGCATTCATGACGGGGAGTGTCATTATGTGGTGGACCCGGCTGGCTGGTTTGTGGCAGAGGAAGAGGGAGAGATTGTTGGCACACTGGTAGTGACCAATTATGATTCATCATTCTCCTTTGGTGGCTTTTATATCATCCGTGAGGATGCCCGTGGACATGGTGCCGGCTGGAAGCTCTGGATGCAGGGCATGTGCCATGCAGGAGAGAGAAATTTCGGTGGAGACGGCGTCTTTGAGATGCAGAACAAGTATGCGGAGAATGCGGGGCTCATCTATGCATACCGGAATATTCGCTGGCAGGGTATTGCAGGAGGGCGTGCACAGCCGGATCTGGTGCCTGCAACAGGACTCCCCCTGGATATACTGTCAGCGTATGACAGTCTGCATTTTCCTGCAGAACGCAGCAGGTTTGTGGAACAATGGATATCACGGGATAAAACACTGGCACTGGCGTTTCTGTATCCGGATGAATCCATCGGGGGATATGGGGTGATTCGCCGCTGTTTTGAGGGATATAAAATCGGCCCGGTCTTTGCCGATACGCCCGATATTGCAGAGAGTATTGTCGATGGTCTCACTGAATCGGTATCCGGAGAAGTCTTTTTCTTTGATACACCTGAACCAAACACTGCTGCGGTGGCAATGGCCCGTGAAAGGCATATGGAGGAGGTCTTCGGGACGGCAAGAATGTATTCACGGTATGTACCCAAACTTCCGATGCATGAGATCTTTGGTGTCACTTCATTTGAGTTAGGATGAGAGGGTGATTGTGGTTTTGTTAAAAAGTGGTTTATCACTGATATGAATGTAATAAAATGCGTGGATTAATAAATAATTCTGTGTTTTGAACATTTAATATATATTTTAACATATTGCATGGCAAATCACTATTTATGTATGTATGTAAATATATTTTGGAGCACATTACGTCATGCAGAGTTATTCTCCGGAACTTGACCGGATAAGGCAAATGCTTAGATATAATCGCCGCGGTATGAGCATAACGGAAATATCGCGTAAACCTGAAATCAACCGGAATTCAGTAGCCAAATATCTCGATGTTCTTCTGATATCCGGTGACGTTGAAGTAAAAAAAGTCTGTACCGCAAAACTCTGCTTTCTTTCCGAGCGTGTTCTCTCTCAGATATGCTCAGCCTGACATCTGATGGCATCCTTGTTCTAAACTCGTCAGGTGCCATCGATTTTGCGAATGCCCGTTTTCTCAGAACAGAAGGGCGCCAGCTGAATGAGATCACCGGAATAAAACTATCTGATGTTTCTTTCACCCTCATTGATGAGGAGTTAATGGAGAAGGTCTCTTCAGCCTTGCCGGGTGAGATCCTTAAAAAAGAGATTCATGTGGAAACGGTGGATGGGTCATAGGCCTTCAGGACTAATGTATTGGAACGGTTCTTTGGGATGGTGGCAGCGCGACAACTCTTATTTTTGAAGATATTATGCAGAAACGTGAGTGCCAGACGCGGTAAAATTATGGTAATTCCATGCCGGGGACCCATTCATATGGCATTTCACGAAGGCGCATGGTGCAGTAAGATGTACCGGATTCCTGGATTATATCTCTCTCTAATGGGATGAGTGGCAATCCTGACTGATGCCCTGCATCACCCTTTTCTTCATCTCTTCTTTCTTCTTATGCCTGTAGTAGCTGACGACCAGTACGCATCCTCCAAGGACTGCTACTGCAATGGTGACCGGATTGATGACATCCATTGTGAGAATAAAAAGGTTGGTTTGTGCTTCGATGAAATTCGGGTCAAGTTCAATGGCTGTTTCATATTCTGAGATGGCCTGCTCGCGCAGCCCCAGATGTTCCAGGGCAACCGCTTTGTTATAATGTGTCTCTGCAATGTCCGGGTAGAGTTCAAGCGCTTTATTGTAATAGACAACTGCGTCCTCGTAATTGCCGCTTTCCGCCAGAGCAACACCAGTATTTGCATACTCAAATGTATTGAGGGGTGTTTCTGTCTCTGCTGTCACCCCGCCTGTACAGAATATGATTATCCCCAGTATTGCAAGAACTGTGTAGCAGCCACCCCTGCCGCCTCTTGTTCTCATATTTAATCCACGCTCTCCATTAGGCATAGATTTATCTTATAACTTGTGATGGGAAACGACACTCATAAAAGTAGATTGTGCCTCGCGTCAACGTCTCTTGCAGGTACACCTGATTATGATCCGACCATCGCAGGACTTCTCTCATCCGATAATTTCATAAGCTATTCAGAAGATGATAAGACCCTTGTCGTTGTAGTATCAGATGAAGAGAGAGGTGAATATACTGGATAAACGCATTGTCTATAATGAGTCCGGGGCACCGGTCAGCCTCGCCAGACTCCTGAATGCCGGAGGTGAGGGTGAGATATTTTGTATCAACAGCACCCCCGGGTATTGTGCTAAGATATTCTACGAAAAACGAATTACACCTGCTCTTTTTCTGAAAATAAGTGCAATGGTGTCAAATCCTCCGGATGCCGGGCTGATCAGTCAGAGGGAGAAACATGGGTCTGTTGTGCTGGCGTGGCCGGTTTCTCTTCTTTTTGATTCCCCTCTTGGGAGCAGAAATTTCATTGGCTATACAATGCCTCTTGTCGATACCGGCCTCTTCAGGGAAGCACACTGCTATTATGATCCGCAAGACCGTATCCATGAGTTTCACGGTGCTTTTTCCTGGCGGTATCTTCTCACCGCAGCCTACAATATTGCCACCGTAACTGATGATATACACAAACACGGACATTGTGTGGCAGATTTTTCCGACAGAAATTTTCATATTGCCGGGACGGCCGCGGTCGCTGTCATTAACTGCGATTCATTTCAGATTCGTGATTCCTCATCAGGCCGTGTCTTTCCGTCTGTTGTGGGAACCGGGGAATATCTGCCGCCGGAACTTCTGGATCTGAATTTATCCGGGGAACACCCTGACCGGTATTATGGTGATCTCTTCGGGCTTGCGGTGATGGTCTTCAGGCTTCTTATGGGGGGTGTCCATCCATTTGAGGCGGAAGGTGAGGGTGTCTCTGCCTTCTCAGACATTGAACAGAAGATAAAAAACGGGGTGTTTGCCTTCGCCTCACCTGATCAAAGGATTTATCCTCCTTCCTTTGCACCGGATTTCCGCATTGTCCCATCCTCTCTTCGGCGTCTCTTTTCACAGTGCTTCGTTGATGGAATGAGTGAACCGGACTGCCGACCTTCTGCAGGTGAGTGGAAAGACTGCCTCCTCTCAGAGATCATGTCAATGAAACACTGCAGGGTGAACGTGAACCACTGGTATGGCAGTCATCTTGCGGCATGCCCCTGGTGCAGTCGGGGGAAACAGGATATCTCTCTTTCTGAGAATCCGCTTCCCCCCCGGAAGGTGCCAGCAGGGGTGGAGACCATTTCTCCGGAAAAAGATGGTCTGGCATCCTCTCTCTCCCTGTATTCTCTTTCCTCCCCTTCATCTCCCCCTGTCCCGGGGAAGGCATCATATGATGCAGTAGGATTCCGCATGCCGGAACATGGTGCGGCTGTCGTGGATACGTCGTCTTTCACCCCTGCCACGGATAATCCGTTTTCCCCGGATTCACCTCCAATAATAGCTCCTTCCCTCCCTCCTGCCGTGGATGTGCCAGTCATTGCTCGTGCCATTCTGATTCCTGAACCTCATGTTACCATGCATAATGTTGCCCGGGGGATTACCATTCCCTGCCGTCTGCCGGTGACTGTGGCCGGGGATGGTCCGCTTCTGATTTCCGTGACGTCTGATGTTCCCTGGATCGAGATTGCGAATGCTGCGGTTCCTGTTGAGGGAGATGGAGGTGTGCATGTAACTCTCAATACCGGCAATATGAGCAGTAAAGGATTCCAGAAGGGACGGGTCATGCTGAAAGCAGGTGACATAAGAGAAGAGATATTCCTGTTCGTCTCTGTCCTTCCTGAGTTCTGATTTTTTTAGCCGAAGAGGAGTACCGTGATACCGGCTGTTATTGTTCCTGCACAGAGAAGCGGCACAGTGTAGCGCATACAAACATTCCGTACACTATCACCTGTAGTCCGGTGTATCAGCCAGAAGAAAGGGTCTGTTACGAAACTAAACATCATACATCCTGCTGCAATCATCAGGACAAGAGGCAGCGCAGGGACTGCGGATGTGATCTCTGTTCCCGCAATCATTGATGCGGTGATGACTGCTGATACGACCCGTGAGCCCTGTGCGGCCTGAAACAGTGCTGCGATGACAAAGGGTACGAGAATCACCGGGAGAATGGTGGTGAGGGATGGCAGGGCAGCGGCAATTCCACCTTCTGCTGCAACCACTGCTCCGAGACCTCCTGCACCGCAGAGATCAAAGATGATGATGCCTGCATGCTTCGTACCTGATTCCAGTGCCGGAATGCGGGATGCTGCCGGCGAGAGGATAATAGCACCGCAGAGTCCTGCAAAGAGTGCGATATTGATATTTGCGAGAATGGAAAGGGGCGTTATAAGGTGGCCCGTCAGAAGGCAGGCGACCGGCAGAATGACTGGGATCCATGCCTGCCTGCGAAGGCCGGGTGCTGTCTCTTCGCTCTCCTGACTGTCAGTGCTGCATGCATGATGCCTCCCGGAGAGGTATGTCACAATGATGAGTGCAAAAAGTGAGAGGGGCAATGCAAACTGCAGGTAACTACCGGCGACAAAATTCCCCGGCTGCAGTCTGTTCGTTATCGCATAGGTGACCGGGAGAGGGTAGAGAAAAACAAACGAGATGACTGACCCGCAGGCAGCTGCATAGTAAAGTGATGTGGTGCAGTGCAGTTTTCGGCGGATACCCGCAAGCACCGGTGTAAGGACGATAAACGGTGTAATGCAGCACATCATCGGGACTGAGAGCAGGTATCCGGCGAAGGCCGCTGCGGTGACAGGCCGGTGAGAAACCTGCCCGATATCTTCCACAATGCGTTCTGCACCACCGTCTCGTGCCAGGAATTTGGCGATGACGGATCCACAGTAGACCGGTATTCCAAGGAGTGCAAAAAGAGCCCCGGCACCGCTGGTAAATGCTGCAACCGCGCTCTCACCCATGCCTGTTAGAAGCGCAAAGAGGAGCGCTCCTCCGGTAAGAGTGAGAAACGGCGGGATGGCATGCCGGGCGGCTACGATTGCGATTACGGCTATCGTGAGAATCAGTGCGATAATTGGGTCCATCTTATATGTCCGGGGCGGTGCGTCTTCGTATCCGTTCTTCTGCACAGTCGCAGTATTCGTGGTCTATCTCAAATCCGATGTAGTGCACACCGAGGGTGATGCATGCAAGGGCGGTATTTCCGATGCCCATGAAGGGGTCACAGACGACGGTATCCGGGTTTTTCCCATGCAGGCGGATGCACATCTCCGGCAGTTTCTCCGGAAAACTGGTGGGGTGCGGGCGGGATGACCGGATGGTTTTGTACGGGATAAACCAGACGTTACCCCGGTCCCTGAGGTCCTGTGTTGCCTGTTTCCAGCGGCCGATATTGGTCTTGTCCTGATATTTTACTCCGACTGCAAGTTTATCCAGTTTTGTTGTGCCTGCCGGAGTAAAGTGGAAGATATGTTCGTGGCACTGACTGAGATACCGGTCTGAATTTACCGGCTGATAATGTCCGACGGAGATGTCATCTCTTATGGAATCATAATTGCCGGCATCTTCCTTTGCAATGGAGATGGATTTCACCCAGTGTATAACATTCTGGAGGATGTAGTCTTCCCTGAATTCCTGCATGACGTCATAGGGCACCCATGGTTCGCGTGGTTTTCCGCCGATATTGAGAAAAAAAGAACCGTCATTGCAAAGGACGCGACGCGCTTCATGTGCTATGCTGTGCATCCAGTCCAGGTATTCGTCATAGGGCATGGTGTCATCGTGGGTTGCATATGGTTTGCCGATATTGTAGGGTGGCGACGTTACAACAACGTCCACAGTGCCGCTTTCCATACGTTTCATGCCCTCAAGGCAGTCCATTCGGTAAATTTTGTCAGTCTCAATGGATGACGGTATCTTCATGCGCACCCCTGTATCTATCTGGTATATTCCCACTCATCAGATTTATGAGGCATGATTGGTGGAGGTCTGGCGTACAAAGAAAGGTGCAAGTATTTTCAGAAGAAACATTTATTCAGGTGACGTGTATCTCAAAGACAGTGCTTCAGAGGCGGTTGGGTGGACTGGAAGAAGAACGTGAGATTCTCGAAGAATATTCGTTGGATGAGTACGCTGAAATCGTCCGTGAAACCGGGTTTTCCTGCACATGTTGCGGCTGCTGCTGCACCAAGGAAGTCAATGATCATGTCTTTTTACTGGATGAGGATGTGCACCGCATCCGGCAGGAACATCCGGATGTAGTGGTTCCTGCACCATATTTTGAGGCGTGTGACCAGAACGGGCGGTTCTTTGTCTCCGGGTATGCCCTGAAGACGAAGGATGGAAACGTCTGCACGTTTCTGAATGAATCCGGACGGTGTCGTATCTACACAGATCGCCCCCTGATTTGTCGCGTCTACCCTTATATGCTGCACCGGGAGGCAGATGCATCCGGAGATCTGCGTATGTGCCATGTATCCGGCCTGAATACGCATGGTGAGTACAATGTAGCCATGACTTCTGAAGAGGCGTCAGCAGCGGCAGAAGAGACCGCCCGCTACGAAAAGGCGTATCTGGATCAGCAGATTGCGTTCTTCCGGGCACTCATTGCACTTTTTGAAAAAGAGGGACTCCGGTACGTCCGCCGGACATACGACCTTGCAATGCGGGACTTCTGCGAGGGTAAGACAGTTCCTGTCGTCGTATTCTGTGACGGCCGGTTTGAAGAGGCCGCTGTTTCCCGCGATATGTATTAATCTGTGTGACAGCAGGGACATGCATCCTTTTTTATCTGCCGCTCTGATGTATGTACAGATGGGTAAACATTCGCGTCTGGGGAAGATTGGCCTCTTTGTAGTGCTCGTTGCGGGTATTTTTGGTGCCCTGAATTATGGTGATGAGATCCTGCAGTTTGTGCCGTCCGAAATTACCGGGGCAAACGACTATGAGGGGCTTGTTGTCGGTGCATTCAATGTGCAGGTCTTCGGTACCACAAAGGCCGACAGGGGAGACGTAATGGATGTGCTTGGAAAGACAATCCGTTCGTATGATCTCATCGCTATTCAGGAAATTCGTGACAGTTCCGGTACAGCGCTCCCTGCCCTCCTCGCTGAGGTGAACAGCGATGGATCACAGTATGCCTACGTAGCATCCGATCGGCTGGGCAGGACGGTCTCAAAGGAGCAGTACGCATATTTCTATAATACTGATACCGTGAGACTCCGGGGTGTCCCGCAGACCTATCCGGAACCGGAAGGGTCAGACCCTTTCCATCGTGAGCCATTCATTGTCTGGTTTGAAGGCGTTCTGGACCCGGTCAGTGCAGTTTGTGCAGTTATTCATACCGATCCTGATGAGGCAACAGAAGAAATTGATTCTCTCACCGATGTTGTGGACTGGATATATGTTGCCTATCCGTCAGAACCTGATGTGATTGTGATGGGTGATTTCAATGCAGACGGTATATACTTTGACGAGGAGTCGGACACTCCGCTCCGTGCACCCGGGTATCACTGGCTGATAGGAAATGACTGTGATACCACGACCGGTGATACCATGAGAACGTATGACCGGATTGTCATCACTACGTCTCTCGAAGATGAATATACCGGGAATGCCGGTGTATTCCGGTATGATGATCGTTTTGGGGTCGTTTTTCCCCTCCTGACTGGTGTCTCAGACCATTATCCGGTGTATGCGGTTTTTTCCACGGGTGATGCGGCCGGTCCGGAAGCGACAACATTGTCTACCGGGACGACTGCTGCCACTTTCACGCTCACACCTGCTGTCACTCCTGCCGCTACTGAAGAAATTCCGGGAGAGCCTGCGCATATGTGGGATGTTGTGATCACCGGTGTAAGTCCGGCTGATGAATGGGTGACTATTCAGAACACCGGCACATCTTCACTGAATCTGACCGGATGGATGCTCACGGATGATACCGGAAGCAACCGGTATATTTTCTCTCTTTATCTCCTTGGTCAGGGGGAGATGGTGACTGTGTATACCGGGACAGGTGACCCGGCTGGCGGTGTGCTCTACTGGGGGCGTGCACAGGATGTGTGGAATAATGATGGGGATACGGCATATCTGTATGGGCCTGACGGGCGGCTGGTTTCGTCTTTACGTGTCGCCGCTCTTGTCTGAAGAATACTTTCACCCTGCCCGGCGGGTATTTTTGAACAGAACCGGCCAAGTAACAGATGGGGGTGAGGCTGCCCCCATTCAACACCTCCACATGTGAGGGGAATTCACCGCAAATCAATTCCTCCCGTATGATTAAGTCTGCTTCAGACTTCCAATTCACACCTCCTTTCTTTTTTGATATTGTCCTGAGTATTTTTAGCTGAGATTTAAGGAAAGGCAAGGGTAATTCAGGATGGATGTCTCTGTTGTCTTTCAAAAATACAAAGACTGACACAGATCTGGTTTAAATTTCTGTATCGTGAGAAATATGGTTTGTGCAGGTGTTAAATGCACGAAAAAGAAAAAGCACGACCCCGTCCGGGTCATACTTAGTTTCTGAACAGAACCTGGAAAGTACAGGACTCTGCTTCGAAGAAATCTTTACAGAATTCTGCCATGATTTCCGGGGGGTATTCCTTGCAGCTGAAGATATCGAGGTAAGCCGCATTTGTGTCATTAGCAAAGTGTCCTGATATCAGGGAGGTTTCAATCAGCTGGATCATGGAATAACCGGCAACCCGTTCACATGGGCCGAAATGGACTACCTGTGTCTCACCAAAACGCTTCATGTCAATGAGTTCGCACAGCCGGACTACGAACTCACGTATCTTTTCCGCATCCCGGATGGTCTCCGGGTTGCATTTCTTAAGGTCGACTGCGGTCGCAAGACCCCATGCATCCGACTCTTTGAACTGGCTGATGAACCCCGCATCAGATGTGGATATTACTGCTACTTCTTCCATGATAACTCCGAGATAATGTTGTATCAATACATTGTTTAATTGAAGATTTAATGGTTTGGTTGGTTATAATCGTGCCGAAATCAGTTTATTCAATGCATTATCGTTTAAATTAAAAAATACTGCATAAAAACTCTTATTTCATGAATTGTTCCAATTAAACGCATTTTTAAATTTTAATTTTTATTATGTAAATGAACGAATATATTTGATTTTGCCATTAATAAACCAGGTACGCCCCCCTGTGTTTTAAATTGCCTGCAGCCGATCGGTTTTGGGGATGGCTGCACGGATTTCAATTCGCAACTCCTTTCTTTTATGATATTGTCCGGGGCATTTTAAAGAGAGTTTTTTGGGGGAGGCATGGATAATTCAGGATGGGCGCACCTGTTGCCTTTCAAAAATACAGAGAAAGTTACACATATGGTTCAATCTATGTTTCGTGAGAAATTCGGTTCAGGGATCAGTTGTGATATGGTGTGTGCAGGCGTAAATGCACGAAAAAGAAAAAGCACGACCCCATCCGGGTCATACTTAGTTTCTTAACAGAACCTGGAAAGTACAGGACTCTGCTTCGAAGAAATCTTTACAGAATTCTGCCATGATTTCCGGGGGGTATTCCTTGCAGCTGAAGATATCGAGGTAAGCCGCATTTGTGTCATTGGCAAAGTGTCCTGATATCAGGGAGGTTTCAATCAGCTGGGTCATGGAATATCCGGCAACCCGTTCACATGGGCCGAAATGGACTACCTGTGTCTCACCAAAGCGCTTCATGTCAATGAGCTCGCACAGCTGGACTACGAACTCACGTATCTTTTCCGCATCCCGGATGGTCTCCGGGTTACATTTCTTAAGGTCGACTGCGGTCGCAAGACCCCATGCATCCGACTCTTTGAACTGGCTGATGAACCCTGCATCAGATGTGGATACTACTGCTACTTCTTCCATGATAACTCCGAGATAATGTTCTATCAATACATCGTTTAATTGAAGATTTAATAGTTTGGTTGATTATAATCGAGCCGAAATCTGTTTATTCAAATTTGTGGGGTTTAAATTCAAAAATAACTCCTAGAACCTTTTATTTTTAGAATTGTTCCATTTAAACGCATTTTTAAATTTTAATTTTTATTATGAAAATAAGTCGATACATCTGATTTTGCCATCAATGAACCAGGTACGCCCCCCTGTGTTTTAAATCGTCTCAGGGAGATCGGTGATGCAGGTGGGTGCCCGTATGGATCTGCGCAGATCGCGTTGCGTGGTGTTTGCATTTGTGGTCCTGTACGGGATTTTTCATGAGCGGCTCCAGGGAGGTGCCGCACAATAGGAACATATGGGTAATAATTAGGTGGTGGGTTGGGGGGGCATTCAGAAGATATGGACAGACTGCGCCATAATCGTAAGAAATACCGTGTCACCGATTTCTGCACCGAGGGAGTACCATCCCTGCCGGGTAACTGCAGCAATGAATGGCATGCCGGTATCAACACTGATCCTCACCATTGACCCGTTATCTGCCACATCGGTAATGGTACCTGCAAAGGAATTCCGCGCGGTTGATTCAACTCTGGTGCAGGATACCATAATGTCTTCCGGCCGGATGGTGGCTGTGACGTCGGTATTGCCCGTGCAAAGGGATGAACAGATGATATAGGGGCCCTCTGCTCCTTCCACTGTGATTCTGGAAAGGCCGTCTGATACCGTGCAGGTGCCCTGGAAGATGTTCTGCACACCGACAAACTCTGCGATAAACTCAGAATTCGGGTGCCGGAACACCTCGTCTGGTGTCCCGACCTGCATGACCGTTCCCTGGTACATCACTGCCACTCGTGAGGCAAGGGAGAACACCTCCTCAAAGTTATGGGTAATATGGATGATTGTTGTCTTATAGGTGGCATGGAGGCGTTTTAACTCAGTCCTGAGGCGTTCACGTGTCTGCCCATCCAATGCACTCAGGGGTTCGTCTAAGAGCAGGACGGAGGGTTCAAGGACGATTGCCCGTGATATTGCCGCTCGCTGCTGTTCTCCTCCGGACAGGGTTTTTGGGTAGCGGTGGAGCAGGTGTCCGATGCCAAATATTTTTGCCACTTCTGCTACCTTCTCTGCAATCTCATCCGGCGGACGTTTCCGGTTCTTCAGGCCAAATCCGATATTCTCTGCAACCGTCATGTGAGGGAAGAGCATGTAATCCTGATAGACCATGGTGATGTTGCGTTCACGGGGAGGCACAAAGGTCACATCGCGGCCATTGAGGACAATGGTCCCTGAGTCTGGCGGATATACGCCTGCAATGGTCTCCAGAAGAATCGTCTTGCCGGCACCGGTGGGCCCGATGATGACAAAATACTCTCCGTCTTCGATTCTGAGAGAGACATTATCAAGGATAAACTCACCTAAATCTTTTGAAATATGTTCTATTGTTAGCATAATGAACACCGGTTTAGAATTTTGCCGATCCTCCGAAGTATTCAAAGACATAGAGGGAGACCAATGATATCACCATAAGGATGATTGCAGAAGAAATAGCCATCTCAAGCTCACCACAGGACATGTTTAAAAAGAGTGAAATGGGCAGTGTTTCGGTCTTCATCCGGGTTGCACCGGCAATCATCAGGGCAGCACCGAATTCACCGATGCCCTTTGCCCAGGTGATTACAGCGCCTGCGAAGAATCCATTCACTGCCATCGGAAGAGTGACCCGCCAGATGGCCTGCAGGTTGGTGCATCCAAGGGTGCAGGCCACGTATTCATACCGGGGGGAGATGTCGGAGAATGTTGAACGCATAATTCGCAGAATAAACGGCATGTTCACAAAGAACTGTGCGATGATGATTCCCAGCGGCGTAAAGACAAATACTATGCCTATTGATTCAAGGAAATCGCCGATGGGCGTTGTCCCAAAGAAGAGCAGCAGAGCCACACCTGCCACAAGCGGGGGCAGGGCTAGGGGGAGATCGAGAATGGTGCTCACGAAACTTTTTCCCCAGAAATCATATCGCGCCAGCGCATATGCTGTGGGCACAGCGATGAGTATGCACAGGAGGGTGGATATGATGGATGTGACAAGGCTGAGGTAGATTGCAAACTGAATTTCCTTGCTCATCAGTGATTCAATCACTGCAGCAGGGGAGGGGTGTGTTATCACCAGAAGCAGAAGGGCCATGATGAAGCCGGCAAGAACAAGGCCCACAGAAATGGAGAGTATTTTTACCCAGTTTCGCCGGAGGTCACTCTTCACGATTGGTTCTCTCCTTGTTCCTGAGTCCTTTCGGGGTTGCATTCCATGCACCGATATCGTCCATGTGGGTGCTGTCCACCCATCCGTTTTTGACCTCTTCACGGTGGTCAAACTGATAGACGTAGGGTTTGATGTCCAGAAGGGGCGTCCCGTCCAGGACATCCACCTGTTCTATCTCCAGGATATTGTCATGCACACTCAGGAGTTTCACGATGGAGATTCCAATGGGGTTCGGGCGGTTGAAGTGGCGGATGGCAAAGATGCCGCGTTCTTTCTCTCCGTCCAGAAATGGCTTCTGGGTCAGGTTCTTCCCGGTTGCCCGGTCAAAGTGATAGATTAAAATCAGGTGCGAGAATGATTCGATGTCACGCAGTCCTTCTGCAAATTCCTCAAATACTTCAACCTGACCCCGTGATGGGTTAAATATGCCCTGAATCGGGGTGTTCTCATGTTCGGTATGTTCGGAGTGGATAATGCCAATTGGTCTGAAAATTATGTCAGTCATAAAATATTCCTTTGTTTTGTTTCGTTGCCGGATTTAATCACATAATAGCTGGTTTGTGGACAAATGAAGGTCCTGAAGGGTGGTTGCCAAACTGCATTGTGCAGCCTGGAAATCCCCTATAGATGTTCATTCATTATCAGCGGCTACTGGGTGCCTGTTCATGATCGCCGAATTTCCCTGCAAAAAAAGGGTGGTCAGGCATCCCCGTATTTTGCCGAGGGATATGTCTCAAATCCGTGCTTTACAAAGATGGCTTTTCCTTCGTCTGATGCGACAAAGTCAGCAAATGCCTGTGCTTCTGCCGGTTTGTCAGAGAATGTCAGGGTGCCTACCGGTACGACTTTGATAAATCCTTCCTTCCGGGGAATGTCAACCTGTTCGATGTCTGAGCCATTGAGGAGGTCTTCCCAGATGATGGCGGCATCTGCCTGATCCATGTTCATGTAGACCAGAAGTTCGTTAACGGTACCTGACCGGACGACAATATTGTCCTGCAGGTCTTCCCAGAGGCCTGCCTTCTCATAGATATTCTGGGTTGCTATTCCGACAGCATTTCCGGTGGGTTCGCCTATGGCGACGGTAATACCATCTTCGGTGAGATCTTTGAGTGTGGTGATATGTTTCGGGTTGCCGGGTTTGACTGCTATGGCAAGCACATGGTAGATGACATCATTACTGCTGTTGATAAATCCCTTCTCTGCAGCAGAATCAATGTATGCCTTTGCACCAGGCATATAACAGTCTCCTTCCTGAAGAAGTTCCATCTGCGAGAGCAGTTGTGCTGAACCGCTGTATGTGTATCTTATTTCTGTGCCGGTCTTTTCCTGATAGACCTGTGCGATTTCATCCATCGGTTCACGCAGGCCTGCACCGGAGTAGACAATCAGTGATTTCTCCTCGGCAACGGGCTGCTGTACATCTGTTGTGGTGGATGCATCAGACGTGCACCCACATGCCACGCAAAGGCAGAGGGCTGCCATGATAGCAGCGAATGCCCAGTATTTATTACTCATATGTTCATTAGTTTTGAGTTAAAGATAAAAAGAACGTTGATTTGCGGCTGGGTTAATCAAATCCGTTATATTTTATATTCGGGAAAAATTGCCCGTCTTTTTTTATGAAATACGACTGTTATGGAGTTTTTGAAAAATGATTGATTCCGGTGGTGTGGGGGCTCTCCGGGGAGTTGCGGAAGTATGGATGATGTGCCCGTCCGGCATCGGGGCAGAATGAGACGGAAAAAAAGAAAGAAAAAGAATTATGCATTCTCGTATTTTTCACAGGGATAGCATCCAAATCCGTGCTTCACAAAGATAGCCTTGCCATCGTCTGATGAAACGAAGTTAGCAAATGCCTGTGCATCCTCCGGGTTCTCTGAGAATGAAAGTGTGCCGATGGGGATCACTTTGATGAATCCTTCATTAATTGGAATGTCAACCTTTTCCAGGTCTGAGTTGTCGAGGAGGTCTTCCCAGATGATCGCAGCGTCTGCCTGATCCATGTTCATATAAACAAGTAGTTCGTTGACTGTCCCTGACTGTACCACAATGTTGCCCTGAATGTCCTCCCAGTAGCCGGCACTCTCCAGCATTTTCTTTGCTGCACTGCCGACAGCAGGTCCGGTTGGTTCACCAATTGCGACACGGACACCGTCTTTTGTCAGGTCGGCAAGGGTGGTGATATTCTTCGGGTTTCCAGGTGCTACAGCGATGGCAAGCACATGGTAGATGGTCTTCTCGCTGGAATTGATGAATCCCTTCTCTGCTGCGGAGTCGATGTATGACTTGGCACCCGGCATGTAGCAGTCGCCTGACTGGAGGAGTTCAATCTGTGAGAGCAGCTGTGCTGATCCACTGTACGTGTATTTAATCTCAGTGCCGGTCTTTTCCTGATAGACCTGTGCAATCTCGTCCATTGGTTCACGCAGACCTGCGCCGCAGTAGACAACCAGGGATTCAGACACTCCTGCAGCAGGGGTGGTGTCTGCAGGTGTGGCCTCGGATGTGCATCCACAGGCCATACAACAGGCAAGTGTCACGATGAGGAGCACTGCCGGGAGATACTTTTTACTCATATGTTCTGATTTAACCATTCTTAATTATAAATGGGGCTGGTTTGGTCAGGAGTTAGTTGAGATAACTTAACCTGGCATATTATCCGGACCAATAGCTGAATGGTAATGATAACAGGTGCAAGATCTGGCGGTGCCGGATATATTGTCGTGAAAGGCCGTCTGGTCTTTCTATTCATGGGGGCAGTGGGGTGAGTTTGATGCCTCGTTTTTTGGAATATCCAGTATTCTTCATTTCGTCATATCCGGCGAATAATTATCGGAATCATTATTGTCACAAAACGTGCCTGTTCGGTCGTTTATATTTATACCAATTTTCCTATTTCCTGACCATGTTGTCGGGACCGGGCTTTGCCTGTTTTGTCCTGAATGAGTTTTTGTGATACACAGATGCCAGAGCCGGGAAGACAGTAGTCATCCTGCCAATAAATATCACGAATACGGGCGGTATTTCAGAGAAAATAGATTTACCAGTCAAAAAAAAGTAGTTCTGTTTTTGAATGGATTTCAGATAAGACTGAGAATCTCTTCAAACGATACGTTCTTAGGGACCCACACAGTCTTTCCGGTGAAGTTCAGGCCGTCTGTTTCCCGGAGTGAATCAAGTTCATACACTCTTGGGCCGTACTGGTAGTCTGCTTCCTGGGACCACCATGCAGGGTACCCAGATTCTTCAACAGACTCGTTTGCCGGATTGGTAATGAGGCCGTTTGAATATTTTACCACGAGCATTCCGGAGAGGGCATGCCACTCATCAATGATTGCATCGCCTCTTTCCACGGTGAAATTGGTGAGTAACCGGCGTGCCCCTGCCTCGTCTCCTGCCTGAATCAGTTCAATTGCCTGTGCGTCTGTTGTCCTGACCGCTGCAATAGACTCTGATTCAAGTTCTGTCTGTTTTGCCTGGATATCAACAATCATTGCATCGTAGCGGAGCATTGCCCAGTTGGTGACAAAATCAAAGGTCCAGTAAGCAGACTCCGGATCATACACTTCTCTGTCACCTGTGGCATAGGGGGTTGATACATTCAGGGCACCGGCGTACATTGGTGCATACACGGTTTCGTAGGTGACAGCCGGGCCAAACCAGAGCACTCCGCCAACGGGGTCCGGGAGGTCGGCACGTGCCTGTGCAACATAGCTGTAGGCACAGAATACGGCTGAAACAGGGCGTGGGTTTGCACCGGGACGTACTTCAATGAACGTCTCATTCTGGAAATCGGTGTGGGCATCGGCTGGCCCGAGATAGCGGTATGGATTGCCAAAGGGACCTGCGGCAACGCCTGTGGTCAGATCAAATTCTGTTCCTTCGTAATGATCCCGGTAGAGCGAGAACGCGGTTGTCAGGTTGACTTTTTCGTCCGGTTTGATGGTAAATGGATACGCTTCCGTGTAGGAGTTCTCCACATACGGGCTCAGTTCAAGGGATGGTGCAAGTCTGTTCTGGATGCTCCAGACCCGCATCAGGGAATAGTAGGGGTGTGAATACTCGCCATAGCTTGTTGCTTCCAGCCAGTCAAGTGGCCCGTCTGCGGGTGACCACATGCCGTTCTCCTCGGCGATGCGGAAGAGGTCTGTTGCATACAGCATGTCAGGGTAGTTTGGAATGATCTCACGAATCCGGAATTCGTTCCCTTCCACAAAGACCTCTCCGTCCGGTATCTTCTCTGCAGCCCAGAGGCCGCCTGTTCCTTCCGGACTGGAGCACATCTCAATGACCCATGCATCCTTTGGGTCAGCGAAGATGAGTGTCTCACCAGTGCCATAGTAGCCGTATGTTTCAATCAGTTCTCCGACCAGTTCGATTGCCTCACGTGCGGTTGTGCAGCGTTCAAGAGCGATATTGGAAAGTTCAGACGAGTAGAAGATTCGCTTTCCAACTTCTGCACCAAGCTCGATTTTGGCATAGTCTGTACACTCGCCGCTTACAAGCTGATGTTCGTTCATCATGCCGTAAGATGCGGTATAGTAGCCATAAGTGTGGGGCACCTGGTCGATATACCCGAGGACTGCCTCAGAACTGCCGTCTGCCTTATTCCCGGCAGCATCGGATCCACTGTTGGGATCGAATGCAACGGCCCGCTTCTCACCCGGTGCATGGTCTGCGGCAGGGATATAGATGAGGCTTATGTCGTCATAGTTTCTCCAGTCAAAGCCGACACCGTCATTCGTGTGGCCAACATACATTGAGCCGTCTTCTGATGCACCGGGAGTGACGGCAAAAATGGTGCATGCTGATATGGGTGATGTTATCAGCATGAATATCAGCAGAATGGTGAATACGCATGGTATAATTCGTATTTTGGTTTTTAATCGATTCGACATAATAGAAAATACGGAATTGATAGGTAAAATAATATTCCTTAAATTCTTTTGGAATCGTGAGCGCTAATCCGGATTGCTGTGTTCGTTCCTGTGCTTTGTTGCAGGATTTATTTCCTGTGATATTTGGTAGTGACAGCTCTTCGCTGCAAATAGTCAAAAGTCCACGCTGACTGTTATCGGTTTTTTGTGTGGTGGACCAGGCGCATCATGCGGGTTTTATTAGGGGGGTAAACAATTTCTCTGCTGCATCAGGACTGTTCCTTCGGGACATGAGAGGTCAGGCTGAAGTTATCACAACGATTATGAGTTACCGTTCTCAATCAAAAAAAAATGGATAATTCATTCAATTTTAAGATTTTTGAGGGTCTGCCCAGACAGGGCCCAGGTGACGACAGATGTACAAAAAAGGCATTTGAACAAACAGGTGTGAACACGGCATGTGCTGAAATTTAGGATGTCGGATGCGGAAGCGGGATGCAGACTATTGCACTCGCGAAATTGTGCACTGAGTGCATGATTACTGCTGTAGATATTCATCAGCCGTTTATGGATGTTCTCAGAGAGAGGGCAAAAAAGAACAACCTTCTGTCACGTATAACGATAGTCCGTGCTTCCATGGATGAACTTCCTTTTGAAGAAGAGAGATTTGATCTCATTTGGGCAGAAGGATCTATATTTATCATCGGAATCGAGGCTGGAATTAAAAAATGGAAGAATTACCTGAAACCGGGGGGAAAAATTGCATTTACTGATGCTGTGTGGTTTTCCGATTCTCCGTCCCCGGGAGACTGAAGACTTCTTTACGGAGACATATCCGGATATGAAACAGGAAAATGTGCTATGTCGGATTCTTGAATGTGAGGGATTTTCAAATATTAAGACGTTCAGACTCCCTGATTCCGCATGGTGGGATGATTACTATGTCCCTCTTAAAAGGAGGATTCCGGAGTTGAAGGAACAGTATACCGGCACTGAAGAAAATGGGATGCTGGATCATATTCTTACCGAAATTGACGTGTTTAAAAATTACAGTACAGAGTATGGTTATTCATTCTTTATCGCAGAAAAGAATTGAGTCTAATTGTCGGGATAAATCAGTTCTTAATGCCCCCATTTTTTATTTTTCATTAACGGTAGTGGATAGCATGAATGTAGCGGGCCAGAAAATCTCTGATTTTGACTTCAGACAATGAACAAACAGGATATTAACAGGACGGGCAGCCAGAAATCAATGAATGATGAATCTGATTCAAAAGAACAACAAAACAGCTTTCAAATGCTGATATGGGGATTCGAACCCCAGTCGTCGGCGTGAGAGGCCGACATGATTGGCCGGACTACACTATATCAGCAATGTAGTGGTGCCTACTAAGATAGGTCTGATTCGTACTTAAATATACGTATTTGATATTTGTATTCTGGCCGATCCGGTCGGACCGACTGATCCGGCTGATCCGGCTGGCCCGCCAATGAGAATCGGTTCCTGTTTTTTCCTCCTGAAAACCACCTGTTCCCTTCCCGCAGGGGCGAAATGCTTAATGAGTGGCGGGGGGATATCAAGACACAGGAGGTTTTGCGTGCCATTTCAGGAGATCATCCGTATCCAGGAAGCAGAGGCGGTGGCGCTCGCAGTACGGGAAGAGGCACGCAGAGAGGCGGATGCCCGCATTCGTGCTGCCCATGCAGATGCCCGGTCAGTTGCAGCTGATGCCCGGCAGCGGGCCGGGGCTGAGGCGGCGGCACACATCGCCGCTGTGGAAGATGGGGCATCATCAGAGGTGGCAATGATTCGTGCTGCAGCAGAAGACGAGATCGCAGTCATCCGGGAAGCGACCGATGCCAGACTTAATGAGGCCATTGCCTTCGTTGTCGGGGAGGTGACAGGGGTTGCTCAGACCCGCTGAGATGGTCAGGCTCACGGTGGGGGTGCATGTCGCAGGGCGGGATGAGATGATCGCTGCCCTGCACGAATCAGGGTTTGTCGAACTGAGATCGGTTGCCGATGAAGAGGGTCTTCGGGCGCTTGTCGCCCCATGCCGGCGGTCACTGTTCGTCCCTGATATTGCAGTGGCACGGTCCCGTCTTGAGCGGGTTGTTGAGATTCTTGCAGCGTTTGTCCCTGAGAAAAATCCGGTTGTTGCACTCTTTTCCCGCCCGGCAGACCAAAAAATTTCATTTCCGGTTACCGATGCCCGATCCGCCCTCGAAGAAGCAGCCCGGTTCACAGAAATAACTGATACAATACTCGCCCTGCATACCCTTGATATTGCTGCAGCAGAACGCCTTGGGCGGCTGGATGAGGAGGAGGATATGCTTTCCCTGCTGCTTCCGTTTGGCATTGAACCCGGCCGGCTGGGGAAAACCCGCCTTCTTGAGGTGCGGGCCGGTATCATTCCTACGGGTGTTTGTGCGGATATTGAGGCACGCCTGAAAGAAGAGATGCCTGAGCTCGCCGTACCGTTTCTCCTCTGCGGCGAGGGAGACCGGCCGGCAACCGTCGTCACCATCGCACACCCGGATGCGTCAGCAGATACAGACCGGGTGCTCCGTGCACTTGCATTCCATGAGTTTACTCTGGAGACGGCTGAAGGCACGGTATCGGCAGGCATCACCGCCATACAAACCGAACGAAACCGGCTCCAGCAGGAACAACAAAAAACCCATGCCTCTCTTGAAGATCTGGCCCGAACCCATCTCACACGGGTTAAGGCTATGGCAGAGGAACTGGGTGTCATGCGGGAACGCGAAGATGCTGCCCCCCTCTTTGGGAAGACGGTTTACCTTGTCGTCATGCAGGGCTGGGCCAAATCATGTGACCTGCCACAGATACAGGCACTATGCGACCGTTCGACAGGCAGCCTCTCCTTCTGCACCACAGAACCTGCAACAGGCGCAGTACCGTCTGCCTTTGACCATCCCCGCTGGCTGGCACCCTACGGTTTTCTCACCGCGATGTTTGGTATGCCTGCATACGGCAAAATTGACCCCACACTCTTCCTTGCACCGGTACTTGTCCTCACCTTCGGCCTTATGCTCGGCGATGCCGGGTACGGCATGCTTCTCCTTCTTATTGCAGCCCTTCTCCTCCGCGGGGTGGGACACACGCCGGGCACCACCCGCGACCTTGCAATCGTCCTCTGTGCCTGCGGAGTGGCGGGCACGATATTTGGTCTGTTGATGGGGGGTTTCTTCGGCAATCTGCCCGCCTTCTTCGGCATCACCATGCCGTTTACGGTCATCGAACCCCTGAATGATCCCCTCTCCCTCCTCCTTCTGGCACTCGCCATCGGCATCGCCCATCTCAACCTCGGTCTTGCGATTGCCGCATATGAACACCTCCGGTGCGGTGAACGCCGAACGATGCTCTATTCTGAAGGTACCTGGTTTCTGCTTCAGCCCTGTGCGGCTGTTCTCATCCTCTCGTTCTTTGGCTGGGCCACATTTTCATCCCACATCACTACCGTTGCCTGGGCCGGAGCCGTGGTTGCTATCATGGGCATTCTCAAAGATAACGGCCCCCTTGGCTTCTTCTCTCTCACCGGTTATCTCGGGGACTGGCTCAGTTATGCCCGCATCCTTGCGCTTGCTCTTGCCACAGGCGGCATTGCAATGATGATTAACATCCTCTCCGGGATGATTGCAGGAATTGGCCCGGTCTTTCTCATCGTTGGCATCCTCTTTGCTGTTGCCGGGCATGCGGCAAACCTGGTCCTCCAGTGCCTCGGGGGATTCATTCACGCGCTCCGTCTCCAGTATGTAGAGTTTTTCGGGCGGTTCTTTGACGCAGGCGGCAGGGCGTTCTCCCCCTTTGCGGCACGGCGGACGCACACACAGGGCGAGGAAGTGAAAGATGGTAGTTGATGCAGGCACCATCCTTGCAGTGACCGGAGCGGGCCTTGCCGTCGGCCTCTCTGCCATCGGGTCAGGCATCGGTGTCGGTATTGCCGGTGCCACCGGTGCTGGTGTCATCGCGGTCAGGCCGGAGAAGTTCGGGCGGGCACTGGTCTTCCAGGCCGTGCCTCAGACGCAGGGCATGTATGGCCTCCTTGTTGCAGTCCTCATCCTGCTTTCAACCGGCGTCATCGGTGGAGGGGGCGGGGATGTGTCCCTCCCTCTCGGACTTGCTGCGGTCGGTGCAGGCCTTGCGACCGGTATTGCCGGTTTCTCAGCGATAGGCCAGGGCATTGCGGCATCCGCAGGTATTGCCGCCACCGCAGAGCATGACTCTGCAATGGGCAGAAGTCTGATTTTTGCGGTTATTCCCGAGACACAGGCAATATACGGCCTCCTGGTATCCATTCTCATCATGGCTTTCAGCGGTCTTTTAACCGGAGACGCAACGGCGACCGAGGCGACCGGTCTTGCTGCCATCGGATGCGGTCTTGCGGTGGGTATTGCGGGCCTTTCTGCCATCGGTCAGGGAATCGCTGCTGCTGCAGGCTCCGCAGCTTCTGCCGAGCATGAGGAGAGCTTCGGAAAGAGTCTGGTCTTCTCGGTGATACCCGAGACCCAGGCAATCTATGGCCTCCTGGTTGCCATTCTCATCATGGCCTTCACCGGGATGATTGCAGGAGAGCCTACCGGAAGTCTTGCCCTTGGATTTGCCGCCATCGGGTGCGGATTTGCGGTTGGCCTTGCCGGCCTCTCTGCCATTGGTCAGGGTATTGCTGCTGCGGCAGGCACGGCAACGACCTCCGAGCATGAGGAGAGTTTCGGGAAGAACCTGGTATTCTCAGTAATCCCTGAGACCCAGGCGATATACGGCCTTCTGGTTGCCATCCTCATCATGGTCTTCACCGGCATGATTACCCATGATGTCACTGCCACTCTTGCTGCAGGGTTTGCTGCTATTGCCTGCGGATTTGCCGTGGGATTCGCAGGCATCTCTGCCATCGGTCAGGGTATTGCAGCATCAGCAGGCATTGCAGCCACCGCAGAGAACGAGGAGATGTTCGGGAAGGGGCTGGTCTTCACCGTTATTCCTGAAACCCAGGCAATCTACGGCCTCCTGGTTGCTATTCTTATCATGGCCTTCACCGGGATGATCACCCGCGATGTCACCGCAACTGCTGCAGCAGGTCTTGCTGCCATCGGTGCCGGTTTTGCCGTCGGTCTTGCGGGCCTCTCTGGCATAGGTCAGGGGATGACTGCCGCATCAGGCATTGGTGCCACTGCACAACGGCGTGATGCGATGGGGGCAAGCCTCGTCTTTGCCGTGATGGCAGAGACCTTTGCAATATTTGGACTTCTGATTGCCGTTTTAATCATGTTTGGCATCGGGCTCTTCGGAGGTGGGTGAAAATGGGTGTGGAAGAGATCATTGCACGGATGAATGCAGATGCAGCCGCAGAAGCTGCCAAAATTCTCCATGCGGCGGAAGATGAAACGTCCAGGATCCGGCGTGAGAGTGATGCTACAGCACAGATGATATATGCAGCCATTACTGCTGATGGCAGGCGGGAGGCGGAAGCCCGGCGCCGGAAGATTCTTGCACGGGCACAACTTGCAGCACGTGACGGAGTGCGGGAGGCACGTGAGGAGGGTATCTCCCGCTGTTTTGCCGGGGCGAAAGTACACTTGTCTTCCCTTCCCGGTACGCCGGATTATTCTGATGTGCTGCGCCGGTTAATTGCAGAAGGCCGGGATATCATCGGGCCCGGGGAGCATCAGATACTCTTCCGGGAGGAAGATCAGGGTGCAGCAGAGACGGCGCTTGCAGCATTTCCTGACGTCACCGCCGTACTGCTACGTGAGGAGAGCACAGACCGCAGTGGGGGTGGTATTGTTGTCACCTACCAGAGTCATCGGTGTGATCAGCGCTTCTCTGCCAGATTTGAGAGGATGCGGGAGCGTCTGACCCGGGAAACAGCGCGGATACTCTTTGACGGCCATGACTGATCTCTCCCTTGCCTCTGTGTTCTCCGGCCTTCTTTCCGGAGATGATGCGACTGCCCTCCTTGCTGCAGCCCTTGCCATCTCCATCCTTGTTGCATTGATGCTCGCAGCATCAGCAGGATACTATCGTATTATCCTGAATATTGCGGCCTTTGCCCGGCCGGATGCCCGGGTGAGGGCCATAGGCAATCCTATGGTGGATCCGGTTATAGTTGCAGCCGTGCGTGAGGCACATAATCTTCAGGATCTCTTTGATCGTTTCCGGGATGCCGGCCACACCCTCCCGGCAGCAGGGGTGATGGATACTGGTGTTGCAGAACATTCCATTCGCAGTTATTACTATGGGAAGGTGATGAGTCTCAGTGAGAATGTGCCGGACAGTGTGCACCACTTTTTTTCTACATACGGGGATATGCTTGTTGCGCGGGAAGCTGCATGGATTATCATGGGCAGGGCCAGGAATGTCTCTCCCGCAGATCTTGAAAGGCAGGCCTCCCCCGCGGGCCTGTTAACACCGGAACTTATACGTAAAGCCGTACATGCTGCAGGGCCTGAGGATGCGCTCAGCAGATTTGCCCAGACATCCTTCGGGCCGGTGCTTACCGCAGCTTATCATGAGGCGGCAGGTGATCCTGCACAGTTCTCTGCATTTCTGCAGACAGCCCTCCTGGAGAACCTCTCCCTTGCAGCCCGGAGTGTGGACATTTCCCTCTCTCCGCCGGTAACGGATATTACCGGCCGGATGATTGATACCGCAAATATCCGGGTACTGGCCCGTGCCCTCTCGTTTGGTATGGGACGGGAAGAAACCAGTCGTCATCTCATACCTGAGGGGGGATTTGAACTCACCGGTGACCGGTTCGAGCATGCAAGGCGGGCCGGTTCCCTGCCTGATCTCATCCAGGCACTTGCAGGGACGCAGTATGAATCTTATCTCTCCCGTTTACCGGAGGCTGTCAGGGGTGAGGATATCCCGGTGCTTGAAAAAGCCCTTGACCGGTGCATGCTTGACTCCGCCCGTGCCGTATCAAACCAGTATCATCTGGAGTGCGGCCCTTTACTTCGTTATCTTGTCGAACTTGGGTATGAGGTACAGAATATGCGGGCGATTGCAGGAGGGGTTGCCGCCTCCCTGCCGCCGGAAGAAATTGAACGGGTACTCGTGCTGGAGGAGATGGAATAATGAAAATTGTCGCAATCGGTGACCGTATGACAGTATCTGCCTGCAGGGCAGGAGGTATCTCCGATATCATCCCCTGCAGAGATGCCGGTGAGGCACGCGTTGCTTTGGAAGAGGTAGTGGAGCGTTCGGACACGGGTGTCATTTGTGTGCTGGACCGGTATCTGAGAGATATCGTGCTTCCTTCCTCAAAGGGGGCGTATCCGGTTATTATCGGTATTCCCGGGCCGGGAGGTCCGGTCCCGGGTGATGATGCGGTCTCTGCAGCGGCCAGGAAGGTTGCAGGCAGGCATATACCGGAGACAAATCCATGAGCGGCCGTATCGTCCGTATCACCGGGCCGGTTGTGGAGGCAGATGGTATGCGGGGTGCTCTCATGTATGAGGTGGTTCATGTGGGAGGATCCGCCTTAATCGGTGAAATAATCGGCCTCTCTGAGGATGTGGCGACGATTCAGGTGTACGAGGATACCACCGGTCTTGCCCCGGGTGAACCGGTGGAACGGACCGGTGCACCGCTCTCCGTGGAACTGGGCCCTGGTCTTCTGGGTATGGTCTATGATGGTATCCAGCGTCCGCTTGAAGTTATTCGTGAGGAGATGGGTGATTTCATCGTCCGAGGCGCCTCGTTCCCGGCTCTTGACCGGAAACGCACGTATGCATTCACCCCTGCGGCCACACCCGGCACCACAGCAACACCCGGCACCGTCATTGGAACCGTGCAGGAGGGCAGGTTTACCCATTCCATTCTTGTCCCGCATGGCATTGATGGAACATTTGGCCGTGTGGCAGGTGCAGGGGAGTATACCGTAACAGGGGAGATTGCCGCTATTCTCAGCACTGATGGAAAAGAGGTCCCTGTTACCATGCTCCGCCGCTGGCCGGTGCGGGTGGCCCGGCCGGTTGCAGAGAAACTGAGACCTGATGCACCTCTTATAACCGGGCAGCGGGTTATCGACACCTTCTTCCCCATCGTCAAAGGCGGGACGGCTGCGGTGCCCGGGCCGTTTGGGGCGGGAAAGACTGTGGTCCAGCATCAGCTGGCGAAGTGGTCAAATGCTGATATTATTGTTTATGTGGGCTGCGGAGAGCGGGGCAATGAACTTGCAGACGTGCTGCGCCAGTTTCCGACCCTCACTGACCCAACGAGTGGTGAGCCCCTGATGGGCAGGACTGTTCTCATTGGCAACACCTCGAATATGCCGGTCGCTGCACGGGAGGCCTCCGTCTATACCGGCATCACCATCGCCGAGTATTACCGTGACATGGGCTTTGATGTGGCCCTGATGGCTGACTCCACTTCACGGTGGGCCGAAGCGATGCGGGAGATATCCGGACGCCTCGAAGAGATGCCGGGGGAACACGGGTATCCGGCCTATCTCGCATCCCGTCTTGCCTCGTTCTATGAACGGGCAGGGAAGGTCACTGTACTGGGTCCGTCCGGCATGACGGGCTCTGTCTCAGTCATCGGTGCCGTCTCACCGCCGGGGGGGGACTTCTCTGAACCGGTCACCCAGAATACCCTCCGGGTTGTCCGGGTATTCTGGGCACTGGATGCAGACCTTGCCCATGAACGCCATTTTCCTGCGGTCAACTGGCTCACGTCTTACTCACTCTATCCGGATGATGTAGAGGTATGGTGGAATGAGCATGCGGGCGAAAAATGGGGGGAGATGCGCAGAGAAATGATGGCCATTCTCCAGAAAGAGAGTGAGCTTGAGGAGATTGTCCAGCTGGTGGGGCCTGACGTGCTGCCGGAGGACGACAAACTCTCCCTGCATGTCGCTGAATATATCCGTGAATCGTTTTTGATCCAGTATGCCTTTGATCCGGCAGATACCTTCTGTACCCCGGATAAGCAGTACATGATGATGCAGCTCATCACTGATTACGCCAGGTATGGGAGGGCAGCGGTTGCAGGCGGCATGCCGGTTTCTGCGATTGCAGCCATGCCGGTAGCAAAACGCCTGCTGCGCCTCGGTGCGGTTCCGGAAGCCGACTTCAGAGAGTATTTTGAGGAGACCGGGCGCGAGATGAAAGACGCATTCCACGACTATGGCGGAGGGTCTGCATGACATCCCCTGCTCGTGAGTACACCTCGGTTGTCCGGGTGGCAGGACCCCTGATGGCCGTTTCCGGTGTCGGTGATGCGGCATATGGTGAGGTGGTGGTGGTCCGGCTTCCCGGAGGAGGAACCCGTATGGGGGAGGTGCTGGAGAGTCGTTCAGATGCTGCAATAATTCAGGTGTTCGGCGGGACGCAGGATCTTGACACTGACATCACGTCGGTCCGGTTTACCGGAAATCCCCTCCGCATGGTCGTCAGCCCTGAAATTATTGGTCGGGTATTTGACGGATCCGGCGCACCGGCTGACGGTGGCAGACCGGTTATTCCCGGGAAAGTTGTGGACATATCCGGGTCAGCGGTCAATCCTACCTCCCGTGCTTATCCGGAAGACTGCATTGAAACCGGCATCTCGGCAATCGATGTCATGAATACCCTCGTCCGGGGGCAGAAACTGCCGATATTTTCCGGTGCAGGGCTGCCGCATTCTGCTCTTGCTGCCCAGATTGCCCGGCAGGCCCGTGTTCTGCGGGATAACGAGGAATTTGCGCTTGTATTTGGTGCGATGGGAATAACGAATGAGGATGCACAGTTCTTCCTGGATGAATTCGAAGATACCGGTGCTCTGGGGCATGCAGTCCTCTTCATCAACCGTGCCGATGATCCTGCAATAGAACGCATCATCACCCCCCGTCTTGCCCTGACCGCAGCAGAATACCTCGCCTTTGACCGTGGGATGCATGTCCTTGTCATCCTCCAGGACATTACCGCCTACTGTGAGGCACTGCGTGAGGTCTCGGCTGCCCGTGACGAAGTCCCTGCCCGACGCGGATATCCTGGATATATGTACACAGATCTTGCCTCCATATTTGAACGGGCGGGGAGGATTTATGGAAGGAAGGGGTCGATTACCCAGCTCCCTATCATATCCATGCCGGATGATGACATCACGCATCCGGTGCCTGATTTGACCGGCTACATCACCGAGGGGCAGATTGTTCTCTCCCGGGACCTGTATCGCAAAGGCATTTACCCACCCATTGATGTTCTTCCCTCTCTCTCCCGTCTGATGGCAGGGGGTATCGGGGAGGGAAAGACTCGGGAAGATCACCGTGCGGTATCTGATCAGCTGTATGCTGCCTATGCAAAAGGGAGGCGTCTGGAGAGTCTTGTAACCGTCATCGGTGATGAGGGGCTCAGCGAATCGGACCGGCGGTATCTTACGTTTTCCACTCGGTTTGAGCATGAATTCATCGGGCAGGGGCGTGCCGGAGGGCGCACCATCGCTGATAGTCTTGACACTGCCTGGGACCTTCTGCGTCTCTTCCCGGATGAAGAACTCAACCGGATCCCGACAAATCTGATTGAAACATATCGTGGCGGTGAGAGGAAATGAGCAGGCAAAAAATTCGTGGAGTCCGGCCCACCAGGATAGAGCTCCTGAAGATCAGGAAACGGATTGTGGTGGCAGAGAAAGGGCATGAGCTTCTGCAGGAAAAGCTTGACACTATGGTGATGGAATTCTTCCGTCTCCGGGAGAGGCGCGAAGGCCTGCGCAGGGAGACTGAGGCTGCGTTTGCTGCTGCATACTATCCCCTGCAGCGTGCGGGGATGGTCATGGGCCAGCGAGGTCTGGAAGAGGCCATCTCTCTTACGAAACCGGCAGAAGAGATTGGCATGGGAACCACCACTGTGATGGGCACCCCGGTTCCTGCAATTATCCTGCCTGATCCCTTCCGGGATGTTCAGGAACCTGGATATTCGCTTGCTGTGCCGTCTGCTCATCTGGATGTGGCATACCGGCAGTGTGAGGTGGCAGTGAAGGCTATCCTCACCCTTGCTGAACTGGAAGGGTCCCTTGTGCGCCTTGCAGACCAGATCGTTGTGACTCGGCGGAGAGTCAATGCCCTTGCAAATATCCTTATCCCCTCGCTGTATGACACTGCAGCCTATATCGAAGATTACCTTGAAGAGATGGAACGGGAAGATATCTTCCGGAAAAAACGGGCAAAGACGGGCCGTTCCGGAGGTTTAACTCTGTGAATCCTGAAAATTATGGCCGACTCTTCGTTCTGCTTCAGGCGGCAGGCGCTGCAGCTCTTGTAGTCGGTGGGATGGTATTTTTGATTTTGTTGTTGTAAACCCATGCTTTCGTTTTCCTGCACAGAGAGTTGTTTTTATTGTTTCCGTCCAAACCCGTATGAAGTATGGACGGCGTGGGAGCAGCACTCATCATCGGGTTTTTGATTGGGCTTTCCGGGGCTCTGGCACCCGGCCCCACGCTGGTTGCAACCATCCGTGGATCTATCCGGGAAGGGTGGACAGCAGGGCCGAAGATCTCTGCAGGGCATGCAGCAATTGAGGCGTTTGTGGTTCTTATTGTTATTGCGGGTATTGCAGCGGCCGCAGAGTCAATCTCCGTTCCCATTGCCTTCGCCGGGGGCACTGTTCTGATAATATCGGGTCTTATGACCATCAGGGAAAGTATGGGTGCAGGCCTTTCTGGTGATGTTGTCGGCCCCGCCGGAAATCCGTATGCCGCAGGTGCTATAAGCAGTGCTGCAAATCCCTACTTTTAGCTCTGGTGGCTCACGGTGGGAAGCAGTCTCGTTCTGGAGGCCCTTGTTGCAGGGCCTCTTCTTGTTGTTGCTTTTATGGCCGGGCACTGGGCTTCTGATTTTGGGTGGTTCAGCCTTGTTGCCGCTGGCAGTGCTCGCGGGAAATCCATCCTTTCTGTTCGTCAGTATCGCATCATTCTTGCCGCCTGTGGGGTATTTCTTATCCTGTTTGGAGCATCTTATCTCCTTAAAACGGTATCTGGCTGGTGAGCCAGGGCTCGTGATATTGTGAGGCGCCCTCTTCCGGATGGCCTGGTATCTGAAGGGTCTGATTGGGCTTATATGACGAAACTGAATCCGTTGTGTGGTTTTCATCGGTGGAAGGAGTTCTGCAGATAATTCCTCAGATACACTATCCATAAGTAGTGTCCCGCTGATATGTATAGCACTACAGATGGCCACAATTGAAGAAGAAATAAAAGAAATCGAAGACGAAATTCGAAATACCAAATATAACAAGGCGACCTCCGGGCATATCGGAAGGCTCAAAGGAAAGATTGCCCGTCTCAAAGATGATGCCGTCTCACGTGCCATGGCCTCTGCCGGGGGTGGCGAAGGATTCTCAGTGAAGAAATCCGGTGACGGGACCGTTGTCCTCGTTGGTTTTCCGTCTGTGGGTAAGTCCACGCTCCTGAATAAACTGACCAATACGGAGAGTTCTACTGCATCCTATGCGTTCACCACCCTTACGGTTGTGCCCGGTTCTATGGAACACAAAGGGGCAAATATTCAGATTCTGGATATCCCCGGCCTGATTGCAGGAGCTGCAATGGGAAAGGGGCGTGGCAAGGAAGTGATTGGCGTCGTACGTGGTGCTGATCTGATCCTGCTTCTGGGCGATGTGTACAATGAAAAACACATCAATGTTCTTATCAGAGAACTCTATGACGCCGGCATCCGACTGAACAAAGATAAACCGGATATTACCATCTCGAAAAGGGGATACGGCGGACTCAGGTTCAACACGGTCGGAAATACCGGTCTCGATATCGACGATATCCGTCCTGTTCTCGCAGATAACAAGATAGTAAATGCGGATATCCTTATTCGCGGAGAGGTGACGCAGGACGACTTTATTGACGCGATGTTCGGCAACCGTGTCTATGTTCCGGCGTTCTTTGCTGTCAACAAGGTCGATTTGGTCGACAAAGAGACCCTGACCCAGATCGATAGGGATGTAACCAAACGCTTCGGCCGCCCGCCCATTCTTCTCTCTGCGGTCAGCGGATTTAACATTGAAACTCTTAAAGATGAGATATTTGAGCAACTGGGTTTCATCCGCATCTATATGAAGCCGGTGGGCGGCAAGCCGGATATGGAAGAACCACTCATCATTCGCGAACCGGCAACTGTAGAGGCTGTCTGTATGAAACTGCACCGTGACTTTGTAGAGAAATTCCGCTATGCAAAGGTGTGGGGCCCGTCAGTGAAGCATGATGCCCAGCGGGTGGGCCTGACGCACAGACTCATTGACGGTGATGTCCTGACCATTGTTACCCGCGCGTAGATACTGCATCCCTGAGAACATGCAGGGGTGCATCTGTTTTTATTCCCCGTCCATCGTAATGAGTCCGTGATGCCTGGTATCCTGCATCGTGGATGGCTGCAATGACATTCTCCATTGGAGACGGTGAGGTGTGCCAGAGTTTGGCAAGCCGGTGGTAATTGTAGAATGCTGGTGTGGGGAGCTCTTCATCCAGGAGTGTAACCAGACGTGCGAGTACACTCTCTCCCTGCCCGTCTGCATCCAGGTCTGCTGCCAGCTGTGAGAGTACCTCATGGTTGTTGATGGGGCCGACCCAGAGGGGCCCAATTCTGCTCATTTTAGCACCACACTCCGGACATTCCTGCACGGACGGGAGGAAGGCAGTCTCTGTCATGTGCCATGGACACGCGGGGCACTGGTGAATATAGCCGATGTTACTCAGTGCCTTGTCGCCCTTGCCTGCACCGTTTGTTACACGCAGATGGAGGCGGACGAAGTGTTCCCGTGCAAAACAAAAGAGCGGTTCAATGCCACGGTCGTATTTTACGGTCTCGCGCACGACAAATCCCAGAAGTATGCGCAGGCCCACCTCGCTGTGGTATTCGTTATTCATCGGGCGGGCACCATAACGGCGGATGCCTGCCTTCAGGTGTGCCCCGCAGAGTGGTGCGGTATCTGTTGCAGTGACAAACAGGTAGTGGCGTGCGCTGGTGGCTGCGATATCCACAAAGGGTGCCGGTGTACCAAAGGGATCGAGGTCAACAACATCAAACCGCTGTCTTAGCATCACCGCCCTGCAGTCCTCTTCTGTAACGGTGATCTCATACTCCGGATACATGGCCGCATTCTTACGGATAAGGGCCGCTGCTTCCGGGCTGTAATCGTTAATCGTGACCGGGATACCGCATTCGTGAGCAACCCTCAGCCCACGGACGCCGGAGGCTGCCATTGCGTCAAAGTATGATGATACGTCCAGCTGACGGAGGAGATAGTATGTGCTGTCACGGTTCAGCCGCATCCGGTCATTAAAGAAAACCGGTGCACTCCCGGGCGGGAATGAGCTATTCTCGTCCTGTTCCGGTATAAAAAACCGCGTACTCCCTTCCATAACCTCTCTGTCAGTCATTGTTCCAGAAGCGTGGTGGTTCGGAAATCTTATACCTTCTGATGATGAAGGTTATAGGCACACGTGGGCTTGTGGCCTAGCCTGGATAAGGCGTTAGCCTCCTAAGTTAATGATCAGGGGTTCAAATCCCCTCAAGCCCGTTCTCCGCTTTTTAGCTGATTTGATAAATTTAATCCGAAATGAACAGTATATCATTTCCATACATGAGTATTCAGGGGTATCTGCTGATCATACGTCCGGTCAATGCGCTTGTTGCAGGCATTGCTATCCTGCTTGGGGTGCTTGTCGCAGGAGTGGAGTTGAATCCCGTCGTGCTCCTGCTTGTTTTGACGGTATTCTGCATTACCGGAGCAGGAAATGCAGTAAATGACTATTGTGACCGTGAGATTGATGCAATCAACCGTCCTGACCGGCCGATTCCCTCTGGTTCCGTCAGTATCAGGGGTGCAATGGTCTTTAGTGCTGTTCTTTTCCTTGCAGGAATCATCGGTGCGGCACTCGTCAATCCGTTCTGTTTTGGTTTTGCCTGTGTCAATTCAATTCTCCTGGTGATCTATGCAGCCCGGCTGAAAGGTGTGCCACTGGCAGGAAACCTCGTGGTCTCGTATCTCGCAGGAAGCATCTTTCTCTTTGGCGGTGCTGTGGGTGGTCTGGATGGTATGATCCTGAATCTCCCGCTTGCAGGCATTGTCTTTTTCCCGATGGTGGCACGAGAAGTCCTGAAGGATGCAGAAGACATTGAGGGGGACCGGGAGGGGGGTGCCCTTACCCTTCCCATGATAACAGGTGTTCTCACCTCCTGCCGGATAGCAGCTGTCCTTGCGGCAGGGGCAGTGATTCTCAGTCTTCTGCCCATTGTGCCCTGGTGGGGAGTATGGTATCTTGTCACGATTGCCCTCGCGGATGTGGTAATCCTTTTTGCGGTGGCATCTTCTCTCAGGTGTAATACATCTGCCTGCGTCAGGGAATCCGGCGCGACAAAGACGCTTAAAACGGGGATGTTTGCTGC
This sequence comes from uncultured Methanomicrobiaceae archaeon, assembly GCA_963761105.1. Taxonomy (GTDB): domain Archaea; phylum Halobacteriota; class Methanomicrobia; order Methanomicrobiales; family Methanomicrobiaceae; genus Methanogenium. The sequence goes on from CAVXFW010000011.1 coordinate 225,651, forward strand.
GCTTGCACTATTTATCATCTGGGCTCTGATTGGGTAACACTGTTGCAGAAGCAGAGAGTATAATTAATAATCTTTGAAATGGGAGATTTATTCAATGAAAGTTTACCGGCAGGGAGACAGTTTCATTGCACCAAAGGGATCCTTCTTTGATGGTAATGTGCAAATACCCGGCAATTTTATTGTGGCTCCCGATACTCACTTCTGGGGGCGTCTCGATGTGGGGGGCGCTCTTGAACTTGGGCCGCGGTCTACGGTCGGGGGGGATGTCACCTGTAATAGCGCAATCATCGGAAACCAGGTGCGCATCAAGGGTTTTCTCAATGTCATTGAGAATGTAACTGTCTGTGACGAAGCCCGTATCCGGAGTCTGCACGCAGGAGGGGATATCACTCTGCGCCCTGGTGTGCAGGTGGGAGAGGTCTCCTCTGAAGAGACAATATATGTGTTTGGCAAGATTAAATCCGGAAAACTTACCGGAAGAAACGTAAAAGTGGTTGGAAACGGTCCTTAATCAGCCGGTTTCTTCTTTTCTGTGCCTAAGAGGGCAACATCATATACATCCGGCCAGCTGACCATTGTCTCCACACACCCGTCTTTCATGGTGACAACACCCATTGCGACAACACCTGCTTTATCACACATATCAATACCCTCTTTGACTTCCATCAGGCATCCGACACCGACGATTGCCTTTGGATGATATTTCTTAAACATCCGTTTGATGAGCGTTGATCCGGGTGCAATCCAAACACGGTAGCCAATATCTTCGAGACAGTCAATATTCTCACCGACTTCACATCTGCCGCACCGCCTGCAGTCAAGGCCTTCGGGAGTGAGGTGTGCGGGGCAGTCTGCTGACCTGAGGCATTGGGGAATAAATATAGCCCGCTCTCCAACCGGGATTGCCTCAAATGATCTTGTAGAGAGGGTGTTATGCAGCCGGATAAAAAATGCCGTCAGTTCCTGATCTTCCAGCCCGAATAACCGGCATATTGCTTTGCTCATTCCTTCCGACATCACCAGTCCGGCCTTGAGGAGCCGGGGTGCATAAAAATGGCGGTTATGGATGGAGAGGAAGATGATGACCGCCACAATGAGCGGGAGGATGATCATAAAAAGAAGGAACACAAGAGTTGCCTCACCAATGAAGTAGATCAACTGGTCCCACCATGGGGTACCGACAACAGCTGTTGGGTCAAGGTATTCTGTACTCATGTCCTGTCTCCCTGTTTTTTAAATGCAAGAGTTCGTTATACGGGTGGCGGAAGATGCCACGGTCAGTGATGATGGCAGTCACAAGAGAGAGCGGGGTTGCGTCAAAGGCGGGATTTATGGTATCCACCCCGTCCGGCATCAGCTGGCGGCCGCCGCAGCCAGCCAGTTCATCACGGGCCCGTTCCTCAATAATTATGTCCGCTTCTCTCCTGCCAGTATCAAGGGTGGAATAAGGGGCTGCTACATAGAAAGGGATGGAATGGTGGTGCGCACAGACAGCATGCATATAGGTCCCTATCTTATTGAAGACTGCATCCGGGGTAATCCGGTCAGCACCGACCACGACTGCATCAATGATGCCTCTTCTCATCAGATGCGCTGCCGCAGAGTCAGGGATGGTTTTAACTGGTATGCCGTCTGCCTGCAGCTCATATGCAGTGAGGCGTGATCCCTGGTTCAGGGGGCGGGTCTCACAGGAGAGGACAGAGATGTTCTTCCCCTCCTCAACAGCAGAGCGGATGACGCCCAGTGCAGTGCCCCATTCGACGCAGGCAAGGGCTCCTGCATTGCAATGGGTCAGGACGGTGCAGGTGTCAGGCAGCAGAGATGCTCCATATGTCCCAATACGGTGGCAGAGTGCGATATCTTCTTCTTCGATGGCCTGTGCCTCCTGCAGTGCCGCATCAAACGCGGCCCCGGGTGTTTCTTCCTGTAAGGCAGTCTGCAGCACCCTGTCGATGCCCCAGCCCAGATTGACTGCTGTCGGGCGGGTTGCCCTGAGAAATGCTGCATCTGTTTCTACTGCGTGGCAGAACACCTGACCTGCTTCTTTTTTCTGATGTGAGAAACAGGAGAGTGCGACCCCGTACGCACCGGCAACTCCCAGTGCGGGTGCTCCGCGGACTTCGAGCCCTCGTATGGCGTCTGCAAGGCGCTCGACTGACTGGGTCTCCACGGTCACCAGTTCTGCAGGAAGGCGTGTCTGGTCAATGTATGTGAGGTGCTGCCCCATGGTATCCCATGTAATTGTCCGCATTTTAAGGTCTCCTACCCGATGGCGATTGCGTCCAGGAATGCCCGCATTGCCGCCGCCTCTCCCTGTGTCACACTATCAGGAATATCCTTTGGTGCAACAGCTGCACCGGCGATGTATATTCCCGGACGCACGGTTTTAACTGGTGCGCATTTCACATCTTCCTGCTCGAAAAATCCGTTTTCATCCAGTTTAATTCCAAATTTTTCTGCAATTTCTGCCGACCCGTCTGCCGGTTCAAGGCCAACAGAAAGCACTACCAGTTCGGGTTCCAGTGTCTCCAGTTCTGATGTTAGCGTGTTTTCCACCGGAAGCAGCATGCCATCTTTCGTCCGGATAACCTCTCCCGGACGACCTCTCAGGAAACGAACTCCCAGTTCCTGTGCCCGGACATAGTATTCCTCGTATCCCTTCCCGTAGGAACGGATGTCCATATAGCAGATGGTGACCTTTGTGTCCGGACTCTTTTCCTTAATGAGAATCGCGTTCTTTATTGCATACATGCAGCAGACACCTGAGCAGTATGGCCGCTTTGCTGGGATGTCACGGGATCCGAAACACTGGATAAAGACGATATGGTTCGGCATTTTCCCGTCAGAGAGACGCTTTATTTTCCCTCCGGTGGGGCCGCTTGCATTGATGAGTCGTTCAAACTCAAGGCTGGTTATCACGTCCGGGTGGCGAAGATACCCGAATGCTGTCTTTTTCTCTGCATCAAAAGTCCGGTAGCCTGTTGCAATGACAACAGAGGCAACATGGAGTGTGATCTCTTTTTCGTTTTCTTCCCGGAAGATGGCGTCTTTGCCGCAGATGTCATAGCAGAGACCGCAGTCAATACAGTGCACCGCGTCACGAATGGTGATGTTAGGGACTACCTGCGGATGCGGCTTGTAGATGGCTTTCCTGACGCCCATTCCTGCATCAAATGTATTGTATACCTCAACCGGGCAGATGTCGGTGCAGTCTCCGCAGCCGTTGCAGGTGTTCTCATCGACGTACCGCGGGTGGCGGACAGCTGTTATCGTAAAATTACCGACCTCTCCGGTGATACTGGTGACTTCAGTGAGGGTGTGGACAATCACATTCGGGTGGCGGCTGACATCCACCATCTTTGGGGAGAGGATGCACATTGAACAGTCATTTGTAGGGAATGTTTTGTCCAGCTGGGCCATATGGCCCCCGATGGATGGTTCACGTTCAATCAGATGTACTCTGATGCCATGGTCTGCAATGTCAAGGGCCGCCTGAATGCCGGCCACCCCACCGCCGATTACTGCTACTTCAGCCATTTTTTGTCTCCTTTCCAAGTTTAACGTATGAATGGGCATTCTGCAGGATGCGGCTGATTTGCTCCTCTGATGCCTCCCGGATGACTTTGCCCGGCACACCCATCACAAGGGACCGTGGGGGTATCTTTTTTCCTTCGGTCACAACAGATCCTGCGGCAATGATACTGTCTTCTCCGATGACTGCGTTATTCATCACAATGGCACCCATGCCTACCAGTACTCTGTCCTGTATTATTGCACCATGAATAATAGCACCATGCCCGACAGATACATCTTTGCCAATGGAAACCGGACACCCGGTGGTGGTGTGAACAACAGCATTGTCCTGTATATTAGAACCTCTGTGGATTGTAATCCGGTCTTTATCAGCCCTGATGACTGCGCCGTACCAGATGCTGACATCGTCTGCGATGTGGACATCGCCGGTTACGGTTGCATTTCCTGCAATAAATGCAGGCGTCCCGGCAGAAGTATCGCTATTCATAATAGGTAATACGTTTAACGTCACGCTCCAATGAAGATTATGGTAGGGGGTACATTCAGCCCACTCCACGACGGTCATAAAAAGCTCATTTCCCGTTCATTTGAGCTTGCAGGAAAAAACGGGCACGTTATTATCGGTCTCTCTACCGATGCGTTCGCTGGCGGGAAGAATCATCCGATTGCACCATATGAAATGCGCAAAAGGAGTCTTGATGCATTTATCCGGGATTCCGGGTATTCGGCAACATGGAATGTCATTCCCCTGAAGGATCGGTATGGTGCTACTCTTGACACGGATTTTGATGCTCTTGTCGTCAGTGAGGAGACATTTCCGGTGAGTCTTGAGATTAATCGTCTGAGAAAAGAACGCGGCAGAAAAAAGGTGGATATTCATCAGATCACCTGTGTCCTCGCCGATGACGGGAGATGGATATCAAGCACCCGGATACACCGGGGCGAAATTGATGACCACGGGCGGATTATCAGATGATGTGGCTTTCGAGATCTGTGGTTATGACTGTGTCACAGTACAGGCAGTGAAGGCCTTCTTCTGTGACTTCAAATGCACTTTTGATGGGTTCATTGTCATTGGTGATGCACCCGGAGTTAGTGCACCGTACAATCCCGGAGAGGAGTTTCGGTGTCTCGACCCCTTTCTTTTCCACCACAATATAGCCCCGGATGATGTTGATGGTGGCATGGGGCGAGATGAGGGCAATTCTGTCGACTTCTTCTTTTGAGAGTTCCCGGTTACTCACTTTGACGATGTCTTTTTTGTCTTCATATCCTCCGGCCATGGAGGTCACATTCGTGGCAATGGAGAGTTCCTCATCAGTCTGGCCGGTGATGCCCAGCATCCGCAGGACGGTGAGTGCGGCACCTGCCCGGATATGGTCAATTACGGTCCCGTCTTTAATGGGGCTTATCAGGAGTCCTCGCGGTTTATTTGGCATTCTTTAGATCACCTCTTCAAGCATTGCCATTCTCACGGGAATGCCATTTCGTGCCTGTTCAAAGTAGCGTGCACAGGGCAGGGCATCCACACGGGGGTCTATCTCCCCTGCCCGTGGCAGGGGGTGAAGGACTATCATCCCCTCTTTGTGCCCCTCCAGAATCTCCGGCGTGATACGGTAATTCTCCCCGACATTGTAGTATGATGCCGAGTCAGGGAAACGCTCCCGCTGAATTCGTGTGGCGTATATAACATCAAGGACAGGGATTACATCGGTGATGTCTTCATGTTCCTGCACCGTGCACCCACGTTTGTGCAGTTCATTCATCAGACTCTCCGGGAGTTCAAGGGTAGGGGGTGCGATGGTGTGAAGTGTGACATCATAATTGGAGAGGGCATAGGCAAGTGAATGGGTGGTCCTGCCGTATCTGAGGTCACCCAGAAGGCCGATGTGAATGCCCTCCAGAGGCATGGACTGGCGGATAGTGTAGAGGTCAAGGAGGGTCTGAGACGGGTGCTGTCCTGCCCCGTCCCCTGCGTTTATCACCGGCACGGATGCAAATTCACTTGCCAGGCGGGCAGCTCCCTCCTTCGGGTGGCGCAGTACAATGGCATCCACGTAACTGCTAACCACCCGTATGGTATCTGCCAGTGTTTCTCCCTTTGATATTGAACTGCCTTCTACACTATCGACGGTGATTGTCGTCCCCCCGAGGCGTGCCACTGCAGATGTAAATGACATCCGTGTCCGCGTACTGGGCTCAAAGAAGAGGAGTGCGACTTGTTTTCCGTCCAGTGTCTTTCGTATCTCCGGTGCTGCATCAATTGCACCTGCCCGGGCAAGAAGGGCGTCAATCTCCTCCCTGCCAAAGTCCTTTATTGATATGATATGTTTCATCAGAGGGCCGCCTCCTGTTGTAACGGCAAAAGAAGAATGGAATATATACGCAGGGGAATGCACCAGGCATCTCTGTCTGCGAGTCCCTCCATAGTTAGTAATGCGTGATTCGGGGTTATAGAAGTATCCTGCAGGGTGTGTCTGCGGGAAAAAAGGACCGGGAAGTATTATTCCTTCCGGGCAACGGTGATATATCCGCTGTGGCTTACGCGTGTTGACGGGCGGGTCCCCCGCTTTGTCCGTGTCAGTTCACGCCCAATCAGTTCGTGGCAGACGACATCGGTGAAGAGCGGTTCTGCTGTATCCATCACAATGAACGTCTGTTCCAGAAACGGTGTGTAGGTGGCAAGATACCCGCCTGGTCTGAGCAGGGCATGGGCATGGCGGATATGTGCCTCTGTTATCTGCAGGTCAAGGTGAACGACATCATAGCTGCCTTCTGCATCAAGCATGTCGCCTGCAATGACTTCCACGTTCTCAAGGCCTGCTTCCTGGATGTTTTTCCGGCAGACTTTCGCAAATTCCTCACGGATTTCATACGTGGTGACTGTCTTTGCAATACCACCGAAGAAAATTGAGGCAATCCCGCTGCCGGTTCCTGCATCCAGAACGTCGTCATTTCTGTTCATGCCGGTCAGTGCACAGACCATTCCGATATCCTTCGGAAGCATCGGTGCGCCGGTACGCCGGGCGTGAGAAAAGAAATCAGTCGGCCGGGGAATTCTGATATAAAACGGGACTCCCAGGTGTGTTTCTATGGTCTCACCTGGCGATGCATCCAGGAGGGCATTCAGGTCTATAATACCCTTGTCGGTACTCAGGGTCCCTTCGCCTGCACGTACATAATACTCCTTCCCTTCCCAGATCAGAAGGACCCGCTGGCCGTTATTGATCATGCGCTGGTGAGCCTGATAATCGCGTCTGCAATCTCGCCTTTTGCCTCTTTGAGTGCGGCACGTGCTTCTTCTGGTGAGACTTGTGCCTGTTCTGCGACAAGCATCACATCTCCATCCGGAATCTCCATTGCCTTCGGGGTGAATACCGGTTCACTGCCCTGCAGCTGATAGGTCTTTGAGCCCTGCATCGTGGTGACCACGACTTCTGCAGGATCAAAGACATACTCCCCTTCGGTTGTATAGATGACTACCCGCTCGACGCCTTCGATATCTTCCATCTTCATACCGAGCTGTTTCATCATCTGTTTCATCTTTTTTGGGTTTATTCCTGGCATCATTTAGATCGACCTTCCTGACCGTACCTGTACTGCTCCACCGTAATTAAATGCCATCATCTCATCACCTGAGAGAAGCGCATTCCCGGTACCGATGAGCTGATCATCGCCTGTGACTACGAGGACTTCATCTCCCGCCATAATGCCCGGGTCAGCTGTGATGACATGTTTTGCCATTGCATTTTTTCCTTTCATAATGAACTCTGCCACCTCTTCTGCGACAGAAACACGGTAGACGGGCGCGGGCAGGTAGTGCCAGAGACGCTCCGCCCCTTCAACAGAAAGGGTAAATCTTCCGTCATGTGCCCGTACTGTTGCGAGACGGACTCCATCCAGCAGCACATAGCGTATTCGTTTGGTGGTAGACAGTCTGAATGTACATTCTTCCGGAAAGAGGGCTTTCCCTGCACCTCTCCCGAACTGGTAATCCGCGATTGTCCTGACGCGGTTACCTGCGTTGTCCTGCGATAATTCTGTTGACACGTTCTGCAAACCCCTCTTCGGCATTCCGTGGTATATATGCTCCCGCAGCTATCTTATGTCCTCCGCCGCCGCCACCTATCTCTTCGGAGGCTGTGATGAGTGCAGCCTGCAGGTCAATGCCCTGTTCCACCATGCGGGTATTGGTTCGCATGGAGACCTTCGTGAGTTCAGGGTCGTCATTGAGGTAACAGAGGATCATGATTGGTTTCTCGTAATCCAGTTTGGAGAGTGCCATTCCTGCCCCGATGCCGACTATTGTATCAGGAAACCGGTCGCCAACATGGATGTGCTGGGTATGGCTTAATGTGGTAGTGCCGGTGTCAAGGATGTATTCCATCATCTCCCGGATTATTCGTTTGTGGTGGCGCAGCATCTCTTCTCCTTCCCGGTATGCCTGTGCACGGTCCCCGGCACAAACCGCACTTCCAACCCGGGGCCGGGCCCAGCGACCGCAGGCATTGAGCATGGTCGCATACTCGGATGCATTCCGAAGCGGTGTTCCTTTCTCCTCGTCCGGGAATATGTAGTGTTCTGAGAGAAGGCGCGATATGTCCTGCCCGGTCGCAAGCATCTGCTGTGCAAGACCATTGATGATGGCAGACTTTTCGTCCTGGTCAAGGTCTTCCCATACCCGTTGTCTGCCGCCCGCGGTCCGCTCTTCTATCTCAAGTTTCCTCAGGAATGCCTCTGCCTTCTGTTCGTTATTGGAGATGCCCGGGATGAACGGGTCATCACTGAACGAAAGACAGATCCTGAGGGGGCGGGTGGAGATGCCGTAGCAGTTCAGTTCCCGCTGCACAATTTCAACTGTTCCCGCCCGTTCTCCGTCTGCTGCGATTTCGCGTGCAGGTCCTGTCAGACCACAATGTTCCCGTGCCATCATATCGCCTACATTTCCGACGACGGCATTTTTGGCGAGCACACCAAGGTGCGGATGTCCCGGGTTCATCTCCTTTGCAACAAGATATCCGACACCTGCTGCCGATAGCTGGGTGTAGCCATACGGCTGGCCGTTTGCCTGCAGGTACTGGGTTTCCACATTCTGCGGAACGTGGTGGTCAATAATGGCCACATCTTCGGTGCCCATACCCCGTTCCTCCAGCAGGTTCTGCTGGCCCGCTCCGAGGTCGATGAAGACTTTCAGAGTCCGATCATCGGGCACATATTTCATGGTCATGGGTTCAAGCTGACGTACGAAGACACTCTGTGCAGGGATGTGTGCATCCATGCATGCCTGCATCAGGATTGCTTCGCTGGTGATGCCGTCTGCATCGATATGGGATATCACAGTGACTGCGTCTGCATCCTGTATCTGCCGGGCAACTCTCCGGACATCGTCTTCAAACGTCATTGATGAATAATGTTTGTCATTGCTCTCAGAATAAGGGTGCCATTATGTGGTGCCGATTATGGTGGAACGTTAATGGGGGAGGACAGTGAATGAGTCTGATAGTAGTATAACAGGTGCCATGAAGATGAACTCTGGCGAGTATACGGTGGGATTCCGTGAATTTCTGGAAACAGGCATCATCAGCCCGGAGAGGATGCGGGCAGTTGATGTCAATGCACAGGGGCTGGGAGTGTCTGCTGTTCAGCTGATGGAGAGTGCAGGAAAAGGTCTGGCAGACTATGTGAGGGGTCTGTCTCCCGGGCAGGTGGTGGTACTCTGCGGGAAAGGGAACAACGGAGGGGATGGTTTTGTCGCGGCCCGTCATCTCTGCAGGGACTGTATGGTGACCGTTTTATCCCTGTCACGTGAAATGCGGACGCCTGAAGCGGCCCGGAATTTCCACACGCTTTCCCACTGCAGTGTGTCAGTCATCACCGCTGATACGCCGGATGCCGTTGCAGCCTGCAAAGACCGTATCTCTTCAGCGGATGTCATCATCGACGCCATGCTGGGGACGGGTGTCACAGGAGGGCTTCGGGAGCCATACGCCACCTGCGTCAGGGTTGTGCGTGAATCCGGTGTCACGGTAGTGGCCGCAGATACACCGACTCCCGGCCTTCCTGCAACTGTTGTATGTTCATTTCACCGTGCAAAAAACGGGGAGCCTGTCATAATTGATATTGGCATTCCGGATGAGGCAGAGTGTTTCACCGGGCCGGGCGACCTGCTGCTCCTGCCGGCAAAAGCAGAGGGCAGCCACAAAGGTGCGGGCGGCGAGGTGCTGGTCATCGGTGGCGGGCCGTATCAGGGGGCGCCCTATCTGGCCGGGATGGCTGCCATCCGTGCCGGGGCGGATATCGTCCGGGTGGCGACTCCGAATCTGCTGCCCTGTCCTGACCTTATTGTGGAACAGACAGGGGGGCGGGTGATCCGTGAAGAGGACGCCGATCGGCTTGCCGGTTTTGCGGAGCATGCAGATGTTACGGTATGCGGGTGCGGCCTTGGGACGGAGAGCCATGCTGTCATCCTGGATATAGCCGGGTATATGGGGCGGGCCGTTTTTGATGCCGATGCCCTCCGGCAGCCCCTGCCGGTTGCAGATAATTCGATATATACACCCCATGCAGGGGAGTTTTTCCGGATGACGGGCTGCCGCATGCCGGATGACTCTGCCGGGCGGGCCCGCATGGTGCGTGATCACGGGCCTGCCGGAACCACCCTTGCCAAAGGGTCGGTTGATGTGATCTCTGACACCAGTCGTGTTCGTTTCAACCGCACCGGGACTCCGCATATGACTGTCGGTGGCACCGGGGATGTACTTGCAGGCATTGTGGGGGCACTCTTCTGCCGTCTTCCGGCATTTGAGGCAGCAGCCCTTGGTGCCTACATCAACGGCTGTGCCGGAGAATCACTGGCAGGTCTGGGTGACGGTCTTGCTGCTACTGATCTCCTCGCACAGATTCCTCTGGTAATTTCCGGTGCGAACAGTGGCGGTAACAGCAAGGCATATCATAATAAGTCATATCATAACGAAGCATTCTGACAGTATATCCCGGCACAACGATGTTCGGGGCAGGAGCAGTTGAGACAATATGCCTGAATTTTCTCATATCAATAATGATCGTGCCTATATGGTGGATGTAACGGAGAAGGCTGATGTACATCGCCTCGCACGGGCAGAAGGCCGGATTCATCTCCGGCCGGAGACACTTGAGGCCATCCGGTCAGGAGAGGTCATCAAGGGGAATGTGCTTGCAACAGCACGGATTGCGGCCATCATGGCAGTAAAACAGACGTCATCACTGATCCCGATGTGCCATCCCCTTCCGGTTGGCGGTGTTGATGTGGATTTCCATGATGGTGACGGATTTATCACAGTGGAGGTGGCGGTGCGGACATACGGTCGGACTGGTGTGGAGATGGAAGCCCTGACTGGCGTCAGTGTGGCGCTTCTTACGATATGGGATATGGTCAAATCCGCAGAAAAAGACGAGGACGGGCAGTATCCGGAGACGTCTATTGAGGGTATCTGTGTCACCGAGAAGCGGAAGTCCTGATCCAGTCACCCTCGATCTTTTAATAGACTAAGGTCAAATATATGAGAACCGCCGGGTGTATACCCGCTGGAAAAAGGGATGTGGCCATACATTACGGATGGCTGAACCTTAATGGTGTAAACCAATGTCAAAATCAATGTACGCCTATGTCCGTGAGGCATGGAAAAAACCAGACGAATCAGAAGTCAAGCAGCTTCTGTGGAACCGGATGCAGATTTGGAGACGGGAAGGTAGTGTTGTGCGTATTGAGCGCCCAACTCGTATCGACCGTGCACGAACCCTTGGATACCGTGCAAAGCAGGGTATCATTGTGGCGCGTGTGGGCGTTCGCCGTGGTGGCCGAAGGAAATCAAGGTATATTCGTGGACGCCGGACGGCCCGCATGGGTATGCGCCGGGTAACCATGGGGAAGAGTATCCAGCGTATTGCTGAAGAGCGTGCCTGCCGAAGGTTCCGTAACATGGAAGCGCTGAACTCATACTGGGTTGGAGAGGATGGTCGCCAGAAGTGGTATGAAGTTATTCTCGTTGATGGGCACCACCCGTCAATCATCAATGACCCGCACCTCGGATGGATGGCAGACCCGGTTCACCGTGGTCGTGCTGAGCGTGGTAAGACCAGTGCCGGTCTGAAGGGACGTGGCATGGGCAAACGTGGAAAAGGAACCGAACACACTCGTCCAAGTATCCGTTCAAACGGAAACAAAGGGAAATAACCCTTTTTTTCTTTTCCAGCTGATGCCGGGATAAATGCGGCAGTTTCCGGCTGACAAAAAAAATATTCACTTCTGCCGCGGGGCGTTTTTAATGAAAACTGCTGATGCATGTATCTATCCATACCCGGCGGGGGATACCTCTCTCCGGAGACTCGCGGATGAGCTTGAGCTGCGGGGTTTTACCGGGGCAATTGCTGTTGGTATTCCTGCGGGCTGCACCATCGGGAATGTCCGCTTCCTTTCGGGGGCTGAGATCGCCGCGAATTCTGTGAAGTCCTGCAGGGATGCACTCCGGAATGTTCCAAAAACTGATGTTGTGATGGTTCATGCGGGAGATGCTGCCCTGAATCGGGCGATTTTGGGGAACATCCCTCTGCATATTCTTAGAGGGATTTACCATACTGACAAGCGGGCCTTTGATCATGTCAGTGCCCGGATGGCTGCGGATCGGGGTATTGCTGTGGATATTGATCTGTCACGTATCATCACGGAGTCCGGCCCGCGAAGACAGCGGGCACTGGAGCGGTATCGTGAAATTGGTCGTTTGTCCCGGAAATATGGGTTTATGCTGACGATTTCCTCGGGCGGACGTTCTCTCACCGGCCTGCGGTCAGCCCGGGCATTCGCTCTCCTGGGTGGGGTGGCCGGGCTTGATGCTGAGCAGGTGTCTGAGGCTCTCGCTGCCCCGGCAGCACTGCTGTCACCTTATCAGGCTGTGGAGGTGATCCGATGAAACCTCTGCCACCAACACAGCGGCCAAACTGGCGCTATATTGCTGCTGAGGTGGTGCCGCAGTGGTGCCCTGCCTCAGCACGGGATATGCATTATGCGATTCTGGGATGTGAGGCATCCCTGTTTGGAGACAGCGCTGCTACATCAATGCGCACCAGTGTCATCTCGTGTGATCGTGGCGTGGTCATCGTACGTTGTATCCGGGGTACGGAGGATGATGTGGAGACCGTTCTTGCAACCGTGACAGATGTCGGGGATACTCCGGTGGCTCTGCACCCGTTTCTTACCTCAGGTACCATTCATGGACTGAAGAAAAAGATCGTATTCTGTTCTTTGCCCTCTGATGAGGGTAATTGCAAAATCGATGAAAATACCTACCGGATTCTCGGGATCTCGGGTCAAAAGGTTGATTTAGTTCAACAGGGTATTAAACAAACAACAGCACTGTACCTAAATACAGATGATTTGGAGGATTTCTGATGCAGCCAATGCAGGCACAAATGGGATATGACAGGGCAATTACTGTGTTCAGCCCTGACGGCAGACTGTACCAGGTAGAGTATGCTCGTGAAGCAGTAAAGAGGGGAACAACAGCCGTCGGTATAAAATGTAAAGACGGGGTTGTTCTCATTGTAGATAAGCGGGTCAGCTCCCGTCTCCTTGAGCAGACCTCAATTGAGAAGATATTCAAGATTGATGGTCATGTTGCAGTTGCTTCCTCGGGTCTTGTCGGAGATGCACGGGCACTTGTTGACCGGGCACGGGTGGAATGCCAGATAAATCGTGTCTCATATAATGAGTCAATCGATATTGAGACGCTTTCAAAGAAACTCTGTGACCATATGCAGACCTATACTCAGTTCGGCGGTGCCCGCCCGTATGGTACTGCGCTTCTGATTGCAGGTGTGAGTGATGGTGCTCCGCGTCTCTTCGAGACAGATCCATCCGGCACCCTGCTGGAATATAAGGCAACGGGAATCGGGTACTGGCCGTCCTGCTGTCATGAAAGTCTTTGATGAGAAATACAGCGATGAGATGGACTGTGCCGCCTCGATTAATCTTGGTCTTGAGGCATTATATGCTGCAACGGAAGGCAAATTTGACGTGGACAATGTTGAGATTGGTATCATTCCTCTTGAGACCGGCATGTTCAGGAAGATGTCCAAATCAGAAGTCAGTACATACACCACCACGTTTGAACCGGAACAGGGTGCAGAAGAGTAGGTGGTGAGCCTGAGACATGATTCCGCTTGACCAGGCAGTTGTTGCACGGCTTGAAAGCCATGGAGAACGGTTCGAGATCCTCGTTGACCCCGAAATAGCCGCAGCTATCCGGCAGGGTCAGGATATTCCGGTAGAGAATGCGGTGGCAGCACTGTATGTCTTTGAAAATTCGTCGAAAGCTGAAAAATCACCTGATGAGACGCTGAAAAAGGTATTTGATACGGTTGCATTTGAGCCGATTGCCCTGCGTATTATCAGGAAAGGGGAAATTCACCTGACCTCAGAACAGCGGAAACGGATGACTGAGGATAAGCGGAACCAGATTGTGACATTCATATCCCGGAATGCTATTAATCCCCAGACGAAACTTCCCCATCCACGCAAGCGTATTGAGATGGCAATGGAGGAGGCGAAGGTCAATGTGGATCCGTTCAAACATGTTGATGAGCAGGTGAAGGATGTCGTAAAGGCATTGCGCCCATTAATTCCGATTAAGTTTGCGGAGATGAAATTTGCAGTGAAGATTCCTGCCGATTATGCGCCAAAGGCGTATCGTGAACTGCAAACAGCAACAACCATCGAGCGGGATCAGTGGCAGAGTGACGGATCATGGATCTGTGTTGTGCGTATCCCTGCAGGTATCCAGGAGGAGTTTTACTCCCTCATCAACCGCCTTGCAAAAGGGGACGCTGAATTGAAGATTCTTGATCAGGATTAATAAAGGTTGAGAGTAAATATATACAGACATATCAGGGGCAATCTTACATGGCTAAAAAGAGAAACCAGAAAGCAAAAGGACGTATTACCGGAAGTGCAGGTAGATTTGGGCCACGCTATGGCCGCTTCCTTAGAAAGCGTGTCAACGAAATCGAGACTGTTTCACGCGCAAAACACATATGTCCGCGCTGTGACACACAGGCTGTTGCCCGCAAGGGTACTGGTATCTGGGAATGCCGCAAGTGCAGTTTCAAGTTTGCCGGTGGTGCATATGCGCCGCAGACACCAAATCTGAAGGTTGCACTTCGTACCATTGAACGTTCACTGATCAAGGAGTAGTGACTCCATCGTGTCTGGATACAAATGTGCCCGGTGTAAGCAGAGGGTTGAAGTGGATGTAAATGTCCGTTGCCCCTACTGTGGTCACCGTATTCTCTTTAAAGAGCGCGGGGCAGGGATAAAATCCCTCAAAGCCCGATGAAGCTTGTTACAACATCGCGGAAACCGGCTCCGGAGTTGAGGACTCTGGGGAAGGATCTTGCATTTGCCCTGGGGGGAAAATATTCCCCTCGCGGGAAAGCAGGGGTTGATGATGTATTGTCCTGGGGAGATATCGTTTTGATAGTCTCACGAAGGGGAAGAAAAATTCTGATTGAGACGTATGTCTCCGGTGAACCGGTATCAGAGATGCTCCTTTCAGGATTTTCCGTTTCCCCCCGTGATGTGCCTCTTGAAAGGGGACTTCGTACTGGTAGTGAGGCGGTGTATCATGAATTGGCAGAATGCCTGGATATTGCCCTCACGGATGCCGGTGTAAATGAGATCCAGTTCCATGGAACACAGAGGAAAGGATATGTCCTCAGAATCGCAGAGAAAGCACAGGGAACACAGGGCAGTGTTTCGCATCAGGACATATAGTCCCGATGTGGTGTATGCAGCTGCACTTCCTGAGATGGAGGATATGGGGCGTTCATGCGCCTCACTCTGCCGGGAAGCGGATGGAAGGCTCCTTCTGTCTGTGGAAGGTGAGGATATCTCCGCACTCAGGGCGGCAGTGAATTCATATCTTCGAATAATTATGATTGCAGACGAAATGCAGGAAGTATTGAAATGAATGGAGTTCCACCAAAAGTTCAGAATCAGATTGCGATGATCCAGCAGGTCCAGCAGCAGCTGGGGACCATTATCCAGCAGAAAGCACAGTATGAGATGATGACAAAGGAGGCCCGCAAAGCAGAAGCGGAGCTTGGAAGCATCTCTGATGACTCGGATGTCTATGTCACCATCGGAACCGTGATGATGAAGCAGGACCGCGATAAGGTTGTAGCCGATCTGACAGATAAGATTGAGACATTTGAACTCAGAATAAAATCACTTGAAAAGCAGGAAAAAGCTCTCACTACAAAGTTTGAGCAGCTTCAGGCCCAGATAAGAGGTGCGATTGAGGGTGTAGGAACACCCTCAATGAACTGATTATCTTCAATTTTTCAGCCTGTACACAAGATTTAGTGCATTAATCATTGCCTCTGCTGATGCAAGGACAATGTCATCTGATGAGGCACCGGCATCGTATACTCTGCCTTTTGCATCCTCGACTGCAATGGATACGTGTCCGATAGCGTCACTCCCGCCCGAAATGGCGGATACTGAATATTCCTTTAATGTCAGTTTCTCCGGAACGATTCCGACGACTGCTTTCATGGCAGCATCGACCGGTCCGTTCCCGATTCTGCAGCAGACTGCTTCTTTTCCGTTCACATTTGCCCTGACGGTGGCAGTTGCCATCACGTGATTTCCGTTGATAACGGTGATGTCATTGAGGATGACAGTCTTCTCGATGCCTGCTTCGCCGATGATTGTCTCAGCTATCTCAAAGAGGTCATTTTCGGTCACTTTTCTTCCGCGATTTGAAATCTCTTTGATCCGTTCCACAATCTCGTCCAGTTGACTTTCTGTTGCGATGATGTGTGCATCGGAGAGCATCTGTGATACGGCATGGCGCCCGACATGTTTGCCCAGCCTTAGTCTCCTGCGATGCCCGACCATCTCCGGCGTCATAATGCCGGGTTCAAAGGTGCTTGATTCTGCGAGCACGCCTTGTGAGTGTATGCCGCTTTCGTGGGCAAATGCATTGTCTCCCACGACCGGGTGTGTGGGGCCGACAGAGATGCCTGAGAAGCGTGAAACCATCCGTGATGTCTCTACCAGTCTTTCAGTGCTGATTCCTGTCCTGATGCCGTATATGGACTCCAGTGCCATCACCGTCTGTGCGATATCGGCGTTGCCTGCCCGTTCGCCTATCCCGTTGACAGTAACCTGTACCTGGGATGCTCCGCCCTCAACAGCTGAGATGGTATTTGCTACCGCCATCCCGAAGTCATTGTGGCAGTGCACATCAAGCGGGCAGGCGATGGTATCTGCAAGGGTGGATACAAGTGCTTTCATTGACGAAGGGGATGCTATTCCCACGGTGTCGGGCACATTGAGGATTGTGGCCCCTGCATCCACTGCCGCCCTGTATACTTCAGTAAGCTCATCTATTCCGGTGCGTGTGGCATCCATCGCTGAAAACATCACCTGATCTGCATGATCGCGGGCAAAGCGGACAATTGATCGTGTGATGTCGACGACCTCTTCATGAGTCTTTCTGATGGTATGTACACGCTGCACAACGGATGTCGGGATAAACACATGAATGATGTCAACCCCGCAGTCAGCACATGCCTCCACGTCTGCCTTTGTTGCCCGTGCGAGGCCGCAGATACTGCTTTCCAGTCCCTCTGACGCTATTTCTCTTACAAACGCTTTCTCATCAGCTGATGATGCGGGAAACCCTGCTTCAATGGCATGGACGCCGATATCTGAAAGCTGATGTGCAATTGCTATTTTTTCATCACGGGTAAATGACACGCCAGGTGTCTGTTCACCATCCCTCAGGGTGGTGTCAAAAACGGTTACTCTACTCTGTATGCGTTTCGAATCGCTGAAGAAAGCGACCTGCCGCATCTCCTGCGACTGTCCTGTTCTCATAGTGTTCTTGAGACATGCTTCCTTTATATGATCGGCGTGGATATAATGGTTCGGCTGAGGATTTGGTCTGTTCCGGGGGACAAAACACAATCTTTAAGTCTGTGGGTGTGCTATATTGTAGAGCACCACGGCGCAATGCCCGCCTTAACTCAGACTGGTAGAGTGCGCGGCTGTAGTATAGTTTGCCGGATGACGGTAACTGCGCGGCTACCGCGATGTCCCCGGTTCGACTCCGGGAGGCGGGACTTGTCAAATCGTGCGTGCGAAATGCCCAGGTAGTGTAGGGGCCTATCATGCAGCCCTGTCACGGCTGCGACACGGATTCGAATTCCGTCCTGGGCGTCGTAATTTTTTAGGAACTCATTTCTTTTGCAATGATTACTGATTTTCTGATTGTTTAAGACGTTTTAATGTTCCATATTTCCGGAATTATGTGATTTTTTTGTTATCTCTTTTTTTTAGGTATGCCAAAGAAACGGATGACGGTATTTTAAGAAAGACGGTATCTTTCCAAAAGGTGGGTTTTACAGGCCCCTCTGGATTAATTGAAAAAATTATCATTTGAAATCAGCAGGAAGGTATCCTACTTAAATTATTTTTGAGATTCAATTCCATCTGTCACATCTGCACTCACATCTATCATGATTATTAAGTGGAAATATGCTGAACAACTTATGATTATGATATATCAGACTCTGATTCTCTCTTCAGCGGCCATCGCTCTGACTCTTCTGTATGCATCAGTTCTGGACCTGCGCGAGCGCAGGGTTCCTTTTAAGACATGGTATCCGATGCTTTTTATCGCACTTCCAATGGCAGTGCTTACGTATGCAGAATTATTTGGTGATTCTGTACGGTTTGCTTCTGGTCTGTTATTTTTGTCTGTGATGCTTTGCGGGTTCTATTATTTTGCCTCAGCGTACCTGCATCTTTTTGGAGGTGCTGATGCATGGGCGATGATCTTCATTACCGCATGCATACCGCTTTTCCCTGTTGAGCCATATGCGGGTTATCCTATAATCGCGTTTTTCCCCCTCTCTGTAATGGTAAATGCAGTTCTTCTCAATCTTGTAACACCTCTGGGAATATTTGCCGTTAACTGCTTTCGAAGGAATCGTGGGCCACTTCGGTACCTGTTTGTGGGGTTTCCGGTTTCCGGAGATACCATTCAGGATGAATTTGGATTTGTAATGGAGGAATTCACTGAAGATGAAGATGGTACTGTGACGCGTCGGTACCTTTCCTTCACCGAAGCAATAAAGAGAATGATTCGTGGGGAGCGAAGACTGTACACGAGAGATTTTAAACGAAATCCAGAGGAATACAAAGAGGAACTAAGACTCTACAGGAAAGCAGGGACTGTCTGGATCTCCTATGGTGTTCCATTTATCCTTCCTATTTGCGCGGGATTTATTTCTGCAATATTTATTGGTGATATTATGACAATACTAATACGGGCACTATCCGGAGCTGTCTGATTGATGGATATTAATTACAATAAATCAGGAATTGTTCCTGTGATTGCACAGGATGCAAAGACTGGGCGTGTACTGATGCTTGCATATGCAAATGCTGAAGCACTTTCTCTTTCTCAGTCCACGGGGTATGCACATTATTTTTCCCGCAGCAGAAATCGCATATGGAAAAAAGGTGAGGAGTCTGGTCATTTTCAGAAAATTGAAGCTATACGGGTGGATTGCGATGCAGACACTCTTCTCTATATTGTGCATCAGACGGGTGCACCCTGCCATACCGGATATGAAACCTGCTTTTTCCGTGAACTGGACGGAAATGTGATTGCGCGAAGGCTGGTAAATCCGGATGTAGTATATGATAAAAAGGATGAGTGACATCATATTAGATTGGTGATATTTTTATGATATTAGTACCCGATACAAGCGTTGTAATAGACGGGCGCATCACCTCCATGATACGGGAGGGTGAATATAACGGTTATACAATAATAATACCGGAAGCTGTTGTAGCTGAACTTGAATCACAGGCAAATCAGGGAAGGGAAATTGGATTTAGTGGTTTGATAGAACTCCAGCGACTTTCGGATATGGCTGCTGAAGGAATAATTGAATTGCAGTATGTAGGAAACCGACCCAGCCTTGAACAGGTGAAACTGGCAAGTGGCGGGGAGATTGATGCACTTATTCGCAATGTTGCTCTGCAATATGAAAATGTAAAATTTATAACCAGTGACATCGTGCAGGCGGAGGTTGCAAAGGCAAAAGGTCTGAATGTTCTGTATCTTAAACCACAGGCAGGGGAATTTTCACCACTCAGTATTGACCAGTTTTTTGATGAAACAACAATCTCTGTCCATCTGAAGGAACGCGTTAAACCCACTGCACGAAAAGGAAATCTGGAGCACTCAGAGATTGTGACTCTTCGTGATACGCCTATCTCTGAGTATGAACTTCGGCAGATGGCTCAGGAGATCCTCGAACGGGCCAAACGCGATCCTGACGGATTTGTAGAAGTTGAGCGTAAAGGAGTGACTGTTGTTCAGATAGGTTCGATGAGAATTGCAATCATGCGCCGGCCATTTTCTGATGGTATGAATATTACTGCTTTCAGGCCGGTTCTCAGAGAACAGTATGACCCAGGTTTACTTACTCCGGAGATTAAAACGTGTCTGGCAGAAAAGTCCTCCGGTATTCTAATTGCTGGTCCTCCGGGTTCTGGAAAAACTACGCTTGCTCAGACCATTGCTTCGTATCTTCTTGAGTCAGGGAATCAGGTGTGTACAATGGAGAATCCTCGTGATCTTCAGGTTCCTGATTCAGTCACACAGTTTTCTCCACTTGATGGAAGCATGAAGAAAACCGGAGAAGTGCTGATACTCATCCGCCCGGACCATGTAATATTTGATGAAATCCGTGTTGAGGAAGATTTTCAGGTATATGTGGACATGCGTCTTGCAGGAATCGGAACCATTGGTGTTGTCCATTCTCAGACACCCTGCGATGCCCTTCAGCGGTTTATTAACCGGGTTGATTTCAGTACCATAGCAAATGCAATTGATACCCTGATTTTCGTTGATGAAAAGGCAAAAATGTCAGTATACAGCATTCGTCTGGTAGTTGGAAAACCAACCGGGATGCAGGATATTTCCAAAAATTGTCCAATTATCAAACTGTCACGCTTTTCAGATGGTGTTACTGTGTGTGATGCCTTCTGTTATGAAGGACATATCATTGTTTTGCATTCAGAGGTCAGTGAAGCCACGTCTGTTTCTCCACGTAAAAAGGAACAGCCTTCTGTAAAGGAAATAGCTAAAATCGCTCAGGAGGAGAAAGAGGAAGTGCTGCCAGAGGAGGAGAATCTCGCGTGGAAGCTGGCAGGGCGTGAAATAAAACAGGAAATTGGGCGCTTTACGGATGGGCCAATTGAAGTAAAGATGCTTTCTGATAATAAGGCTGTTGTTTATATTGATGACAGGGATGTGCCTGCTGCAATTGGTAAAGGCGGCAAAAATGTTGCAGGTATTGTCAATAAACTGAGTATTGGTATAGATATCAAGCCGCTCTCAGAATTCGGACCTGTAAATGAAGAAGTTTCTGAAGACGGGAGACCTTCCGGGGAAGGCGTTGCTGCGAATGGGCAGTCAATTGATCTTACTGTTGACAAAAAGAATCTCACCGTGAGATCTCATGAGAACAGTGGGAGAATTGTTGATGTATTTGGCGGAAAAGAATACCTTTTCACAGCAACGGTGAATGATGATGGTGAAATTATCATCTCAAAAACCAGTGGGATAGCACAGGACATGCTGCGCCGGTATAAGGAGGGCGAGCCAATTCGCCTGAAGCCGGTAGGAAACTAACTTTATTTTTTGGGAACAATATTTCAGGGATTACCTTTCAGATTGGGGCGATATACGTGCAATCATTTGATATGAAAAACTTTGAACAAAAATATGGGAAAATCTGGCGGTCGCAGTTTGAATCAGACCCTAGTGCGAATAATAAATTCTACCTGAACGTTGCATATCCATATCCATCCGGGGCAATGCATGTTGGTCATGGAAGGACATACATTGTGCCTGATGTTATCGGGCGTTTCTGGAGGATGAAAGGATGTCAGGTACTTTATCCGATGGCTTTTCATGTTACCGGTACTCCTGTTATCGGTATATCAAGGAGAATTGCAGCAGGTGATGAGAAGACAATCAGACTTTATTCTGATCTCTACCGTGTCCCGCAGGAGACGCTTGATACATTCATTGAACCAATGGCAATCGTTCGTCATTTCAGTCAGGAATATGAGCGGGTAATGAGTCGTTGTGGTCTCTCAATTGACTGGAGACGACGGTTTACAACGGTGGACCCGACATATTCCAAATTTATTGAATGGCAGTATCTTCATCTGCATGATCAAAACCGGGTTGTGAGGGGTGCCCACCCGGTTAAATACTGTATGGGATGCGATAACCCTGTCGGTGATCATGATCTCCTCGAAGGAGAACATGCAGAGATCGTCAAGTACGTGCTGGTTATGTTCAACTGGAATGAGTATACCATCCCCTGTGCCACTCTCAGGCCTGAGACAGCGTATGGTGTGACAAATCTCTGGGTGAACCCTGATGTCATGTACAAGAAGGTTCGTGTTGACGGTCAGAAGTGGATCCTTTCCCCCGAAGCAACGGAAAAGATTCGCCTGCAGGATCACGATGTGATACTGGATGGCGAAATTTCGGGAACAGATCTCGTTGGCCAGACTGTTTCCAATCCACTGAGTGGGGACATACAGATTTTGCCCGCGGCTTTTGTTGATTCTGATATGGCGACAGGCATTGTGATGAGCGTGCCTGCTCATGCACCATTCGACTATATTGCTCTCCGTGATCTTCAGCAGCAGGGAAAATACCTGGATATTACTCCCGTTCCCCTGATTACTGTTGAAGGATATGGCAGATGTCCTGCCCAGGATGCTGTTGAACGGTCAGGTATCAGTAATCAGAATGATCCGGCAATGGAAGTCCTGACACAGGAAGTCTATAATGCAGAACATTCGAAAGGCCGGATGCTTCCTGAATATGGTGGGAAACCGGTAAAAGAAGCCCGCGTAGAGATTTCTGAACTTATGCTTGAGCGGTATGGCTCTGCTGTGATGTTTGAGTTTGACAACAGAAATGTTGTCTGCCGCTGCGGAACACGGGTGTATGTCAGGATTCTGCAGGATCAGTGGTTCCTGAAATACAGTGATCCGGAATGGAAGGCGGATGTTCATAATGACCTGAAATCCCTGACATTGGTGCCTCCTGAAGTCAGGGCAGAGTTTACCCGTACAATTGACTGGCTCAATGACTGGGCATGTACGAGAAGAGTTGGGTTAGGTACCAAACTGCCATGGGATAAAGACTGGCTGGTTGAGCCCCTGTCTGACTCGACAATGTATATGTCATACTATACCATTGCCCATAAGATCCGGAAAATTACACCTGAACTGCTCACTCCGGATGTTTTTGAGTATATATTCCTCGGTAAAGGAGATCCGCAGGGCATTCTCCGGGAGACGCTTGATGACCTCCGGCAGGAATTCCTCTACTGGTATCCATATGACTTCCGTTTCTCAGCAAAGGATTTGATCTCCAATCATCTGACGTTCCAGCTGTTCCACCATAATGCCCTTTTCCCTCCCGAACTCCGACCGCAGGGTATGGTCATCTTTGGAATGGGTCTTTTGGAAGGAGCCAAGATGTCTTCATCCAAAGGAAATGTGATTCTTCTTGAAGATGCACTTGATGAATTTGGTGCTGACACGGTGCGGATGTTCCTTGTAGGCAGTGCCGAACCGTGGCAGGACTTCGACTGGAGGAATGAGCTGGTTTCATCTGTCCGCAAACAGATAGAACGGTTCTGGAACACAATCAGCGAGGGCATTCAGTCTGAGGACACCTATGATATTGATGCATGGGTTCTGTCACGGATGCAGAAGCACATTCAGATGACAACAGGTGCCCTTGAATCGTTCCAGACCCGGCAGGCACTACAGGAAGCCTACTTCAGCATTGAATCAGATTTGAAGTGGTACCGTCGCCGTCTTCCGGAAGGTGTACGCAGTTCAGTGGTTATCAATACCATTGCATCGATATGGGTCAGGCTGCTTGCACCATTCATTCCTTATACCTGTGAGGAGCTCTGGACAATGGTTGGTTCAGGTGAACCTGTTGGATTTGCGTCCTGGCCACAGCCGGATTGCTCCCTTGTTAACGCCAATCTTGAACTTTCTGAGGAACTTCTTTCCCGAACCGTGGAGGATATCGAATCAATTATGCGTCTGATTCAGATTGACACCGAATCTCTCACTCTTTATGTGGCACCGGCATGGAAGTGGGAAATATTCCGTATCATCGCCTCTGCTTCTGACAGGAAGGCGGTGATGGGTGAAATCATGAAGAACGAGGAGATGAGGAACCGGGGTAAAGAAGCAACGGATGCTGCAAAACAGATCACAAATCAGATACACCGTTTCCCACCTGAACTGGTGTCCTCGATTGCTGAAAACGGGCTGGACGAATTAGCCGTATTCAATGAAGTACGGGACTTTCTGCAGCGTGAGTTTGGTGTAAGTGTTTCTGTAATCAACGCTGAAGGGAGTTCTCATCCCAAAGCACGGGCAGCACTGCCTTTTAAACCAGCAATTGTTGTGCAATAAAATGGTAAATTAAAAAAATTATTCACTTTTTTTGGCAGCTTTTTCTGCATTCTTTTTTCGTTCTTTTGTGGTATATCCGGTCACATGTTCAAGGTACTGCCGGAAGCGTCTGTTCGTATCAAGTACAATCTCATTTGCCTTTTCCTCACTAAAACGGTCAAAAATAGACATATCTGAGTCCGAATCCACAATAAGTGTTTTT
This sequence comes from uncultured Methanomicrobiaceae archaeon, assembly GCA_963761105.1. GTDB lineage: Archaea > Halobacteriota > Methanomicrobia > Methanomicrobiales > Methanomicrobiaceae > Methanogenium. The sequence goes on from CAVXFW010000011.1 coordinate 249,971, forward strand.
CCTTTTTCACCGGTGTATACTTCGAAACGCCTGAAAGACCCATACGATATGAGGTAGTGCTCCTTATTTTCTTCTGCTGTTTCACCAAAGAATTCTGTCAGACCGTCTACCATTCTTGTCTCAAAATCTTTGGTATATCCCCTTTTAATTGGATATTCCTGCATACCAGATGTATTGACGTCAGATATTATGATTGTTGGTCTTGATCCTCTGAACTATCCGGATACGTGATATATGCTCACATGCTCTACACACACACACACACACACACACACACACACACACACACACATTCGGTAATCATTTTTATACCTTTGTCTACTCATTACCATTACAGAGTTATCAAGGACTGTGATGAAGATGGAGGACATAAGAATAAGATCCAGCGGCCCGCAAGGGGAGGACCTCGTTGTACTTCTGGGTTTCCCTGGCAGTGGACTGGTTGGGAGTATTGCACTTGCCCACATGATTGATGAACTGGAGTTTGAGCATATAGGCAATATCACCAGCAAATATTTCCCGCCGCTTGCAATGATGGTTGACGGGATTGTACATGCCCCGATGAGGATCTTTCAGAAAGATCAGTATGTTCTCATCGTTTCTGATGTTCCAATTCATCCGGCGATCTGCTATGAGGTTGGAAATGGCATTCTGGAATGGCTTTCCGGGTTTCCGGTGAGTAAAGTAGTGGTTGTGGCAGGGATTGTAACGAATGATGTTGAAAAACGGGTATTTGGGGTTGCAACAGAGAAAACAGGTCTTGAAATGATCCGTGAGAAAACAGAGATCCTCCCGATGGGAAGTATAACAGGGATTGCAGGGACTGTGCTTACTGAATGTAAAGTAAATGGTTTACTGGCAATCGGACTTATGGGAGAATCGGTAAATGCCCCCGATCCACGCGCTGCTGCTGCAGTAATGAAAGTCCTGAATGAACTATTCGGATTTAATGTGAGTATTGATCCACTGATTGAACAGGCAACTGAAATTGAAGCATCTCTGCAGCAGATGGCTGAACAGGTTGAGCAGGCTGAGCAGCAACCGGTGAAGAAGGAAAACCTTCCGATGTATGGGTGATTAAGATGAATTGTACGCTTAAGTGTATTGCACTCACCGGAATTGGGCCGCATATTATTGAAGAACTGAAGAAAGGAAAGCCACGCACGCTGGAACTTCAAAGTGCACATAATCTGATCTCTCTAACGGTAGTGTCGCCCGGTGACGTTATGTTGCTGACGTCGGTTGATCTGGATGATTTTACTGTCGGAGACCGGGGAATTGTCGTGCAGGTTATCTCACTGACGATAAATATGAAGAGACTGGTTGAATATACGGCGCCTTATCAATACGAAGAACGGGAGAGGATGTCTGCACGGATTCAGGTGCGATACCTGAATGGTGCTATGGCAAAGTCTGTTGAAGGTAAAGGATGGGGGGAACCCACATTTGCAGAAGTACTCCGCCCCTCATGTTATCGGGCAGGGTGATATCAATTCCATTCATTTTATTGCCCATGGGAGCAACCTTGTAACGCAGGATGTGCTGACAGCACGGAATGTGTTGGGTCTGTGGCTTAGCCTGGATATAGCGCCGGGCTTCTAACCCGGATGTCGGGGGTTCGAATCCCTCCAGATCCGTTTTTATTTGGTAATGTCTTTTTTGCAACTATCCATATTGTTCATTAAAATGGTAATAGTGCCATCTCACTCTCAGTTTGTAAAATGCTATTTTGTCCTGGTTGTTGGTTCCGTTGCAGTGACTGCTAACAATTAGTTTGGCTTTTCAGAGCTGCATAAAATTCGGAACTATTGCTTCCTTCCATTATGCCTTCACTAAAGAGCCACTTAGCAGTGATATTGTCGAAGAAATAAAAAAACGCAGATAGAGTCAGTGTCTGATGAACCTCAGGCTGTTAAGAGCCGTTACTTTGACAACCTCTGAGGATGAGTGAGATTATTGTGGATGTTTTTGGTGTGGCTGTATCTTTCTCCCTCCCCCCTCTCTCTCATCAGCAACAGGGGGAGAATTGTGGGCATTGGGAATAATGCGGGGGTGTTCGGCAGAAATCATTGATCCGCCATCTGATCCGTAAATAATTCGCAATTTGCAGATTATTTTTGACGGGTAAATATACCTTTTGGTGAATTTTTGTTTTGGGTATGTGTTTTACATGCGGATGTCGTGATCAGGGATAATTTTTCAGAATACTTTTCTTTAAAAAAGACCGTATTTCTTTATTTGGCGAAATCATTATATGTTAGTTTATTTACTATGATAAAATGATAGCGTGAATTGATGATTAAAGGGAATAATTTAAAACCTGTTTATGACTTACTCGAATCTGCGGAATCTCAATTAAAAAAGGGTGAATTGAGTAAATATATTGATGATGTAAAAAATTCTGAAGATCGTAGATTAACGAATCATTTCCTTTGCAATCAATGCGGTGCATGTACTCCCATGTGCCCTGGAGCACTGGATAGTAAAGGATATCTTCCTCGCAAAATGAATGGTTACCTAAATTCTGGTTATCCTCCTGAAAAAAAAAGTATACAGGATATAGATGAGTGTGTGCAGTGCTACTCGTGTGAAAGTGCGTGTCCCCGGGGAATTAGTGTCGGTGGCATAATTAACGCACTCTATGAAGACAGATCCAATAAAACATCCAATAATAATCAGCTTAAATCAGTTCTCAAAAAATATGGTATGCTCCCGGGGATGGCATTTTTGCAATTTTATGGGGGGAATATAAAAAATTATGCAAATAAAGAGCTTTTTCATGGACGCAAAGTTGACAAAAGAGCAATAACTGAACTTAATGATTTATTTTGTCTGTCCTCTCAAATGCCAAAAATGAGCGTAGTGAAATCGAATGAAAAATCAAAAATGCATAAAATCGATAAAGTTTATAACGTCCGAAGCTGTTGTAATTTTAATTTTCCCGGAAGTTATTATTCTGAAAGAGATGTCCTCGAAAAAATAGGAATTGAATCTGTAACATCTGATGAAGTGACGTGTTGTGGAGGAGCGCCTTATTATCTTGGAGGAATCGGAAATAACGATCGAAATATTATTGGATCACGAAATCTAAGCGTTATCGATGATTTTATGGATTCTGATGACATTACTGTGACAAGTGTCTGTCCAACATGCTATGATAGTTATAGGGAGATTATCTCCCGCCTTTCAGACAATAACAATACAAGAATCATTAATGACGTGCTCTCTGAAACAGGGCGGAATGTGGATACAACCAAAACCCGATTTAATATAAACCATATAACGGAAATATTTTCAGGAAACATTGATGAAATCAGAGCGAATAAAGAAGTTGATTTATCTGGTATGAATATAAGGGTTCATGGTAGCTGTCACTACAAAAAACAATGATGCATTCTCCGAATAGCAGGCACAAAAAATGAAAGTCCCCAAGGAATTCTTTTTTAATTATCATTTCTTGTATAGTTCTTCTGGGGGCAGGAAGGTTGTGCCCATTTTGGATTAATAGTCCGTCAAAAAACTAACCAGTGGATTGCCATTGGAGGCACAAATGTGACGTAGATCACGAATGGTAAATCGCCCTCAATGCAAATCCACTGTCCCCAATTTAAAGGAGGTGTAGGAATATGGCAGAAGATCTACAGAAATCTTGTGGTCTTGATGTTCATAAGCAATTTGTCATAGCTACCGTACTTACAAGAGGAATCGAGGGAAAAATACAAAAGAGATTTGAACGGGATGATAATGGAATATTACGTCTCAAAAGCTTTGTTTTGTCTGAAAACTGTGACGTTGTTGCATGCGAATCAACCAATGATTTCTGGATGCCAATTTACGATTCATTGTGTGATCATGTCACCGTAATTGTAGGAAATGCACGTGACATAAAGGGTCAAACGCATAAAAAGACTGACAAGGTTGATTCTGAGTACATTGCATTGTTGGCCCTGAATGGGATGATCAAACCATCCAGAGTATTTTCACGCGAATTAAGGCAGATTCGCTCTCATGTCAGACTCAGGCATAAAATCGTCAGAAAAAGAACCGATTTCAAAAACATAATCAGTAGTATTCTCAGTTCAGAACAATTCAATTTGAAGTCAAAATTAACTGACATCTTTGGAAAAACCGGAGAAACGATATTAGAAGGAATTATCCATGGATTGGCGGTAGATGCCATAATCCAGAAATTTCCTGCTCGTATGATTGGAAGGGGGGATGAGTTTAGAGAAATTTTGCAAAAAGAATTCTCTCAGGATGCCATTTTAAGGTTAAAAGAGTGCCGGGCGTGTATTTTACAGTTTAATGAATCCATAAAAAATCTTGAAAATCGGATCTTCAAATGGGCCCAAACAAATTGCAAACGGAAGATGGACATATTGATGTCAGTTCCTGGCATTGGAGAAATTGGAGCAATTACCCTCATTGCTGAAATCGGAGATTTTAATGACTTTTCAGACAGTGATAAGCTTTCTTCATGGTTGGGAATTGTTCCAAATGTTTACCAGTCAGCCAACAAATATTACAATTCCTGTATAACCAAACGAGGTTCAAAAGTTGCACGATGGATCCTTATTCAGATAGCCCATGTTGTTGCTTCAAGGACGAAAGACAACGTATTAAGAGATTTCTTTCACCGGAAAAAGGCAAATATTGGATTCAATAAGGCAATTGTTGCATTAGCTCACAAAATAGCCCGTACAATCTGGCATCTTGTTGTTAACGATGAATTTTATACCGACAATCTGGGCTATGAGAAGAAAAATAAGGGATTCAGTCATCCAATTGCACTAACTGAGATTCCTGTGGATGAATGCATTTCAATTATCTTCCAGGCTAATACAATTCTGAGACAAAAAGATCCTGACATTCTGTAATTTCCCACAATACAGGGAGATACAGAGGATTACATGAGCGTAGCTTGCCAATGAAATGATTGAAATCCTGGGATATAGGAGATCTTCATCGGTAAATCAGTGGTCATTTCAAAAATCTGTGTTTAAGCTCTCAAAAAACGGGACTGTTGCGAGTCTACGGAATAAGATTTAGTCTTAGTGATACCGAAAAATTGAGGGTTTGATTGTCTGGACTTTCATGGTAAATGGAATGGAAATTACGAAACTCTGAACACGATGAAAGAATTGGCTCGTGTTACAGGAGCTAAAATTATACATACTCCTGGCGAGAGCTATTGTTGTGGGGGGGTAAAAAATCTTTTTGACCGATATTCTGACGGCAGAAAGGATAAGCCATCATTTCTCAATAGAGTGCATAAAAGAGAATTTCAAAATAGTGATGCAGACTTGGTGGTTGCAGATTGTCCCGGATGCATGTTGACATACGATCAGAATGGAATTCCTGTAATGCATATTACACAATTACTGGGATTATCGTTAGGTGGTGATCCTAAAAAGACGGTGAGAGTTCAGGACCACATTACCTCACTAAAGCCTGCACTCGAAAAAGCCGGATTATTATAATTTTTAGACCCTGAAGAAATTCCAGAAGGCAATCACGACCGGAAGGCCGGGCGTACATGAACTATGGGTATATCCGGACAAATAAGGCCGGAGTTCTTTGATTCAATGTCTGGAACAAAAATTCCTATCAGAACGTAGTCTGGGAAAATGTATTCAGGGATCTGGGGGTGGGGATGTTTGAAAAATTTAATCCGGAAATATACGGTCAGAGAAATGCGGTCGAAACAGTATTTTCCGTAATAAGGAGAATATCGGTGATATCGATAGATCTGGAAAATAATTTAACCAAACGTAAGGGGTGTGGATGCTCTTCCCCATAGTCTGACGCCTTAAAAATGGAATGTTTTGTGCAGGGCAAAAAAAAGGTTCTTTTCTCTTCCGCGTGGGTGCATAATTATGCGCTCAATCAATTTTTCAGGTATGTCATGCATGGTCCTGTCCATTCCCTGCAATTCAATTGCTCTCCTGTTTCTGACGAAGAACAAGGGAGGGGGTGACTCCATCCCCAAAGTGTGATGGGCAGTCTCGTCCCTCCTGTCCCGTTTATTTCAGGGGGGCTGTGCGTGTTGAAAATGTGCTCACACCAATGGAAAAGAGAATTCATGAAACATTGACCCATACTATTCAGCGAAGAGCCAAAAAAAAAATTAAAGAATTTTTGTTCCGGGTTCAACATCCTCATTCGGAATGAGGAGTGATGCATTTTCTCCTGCCGCAAGAATCATGCCATCACTCTCAACGCCAAAAAGTTTTGCTTTCTTCAGGTTTGTCACCACAACAACGGACTTTCCTGTAAGTTCTTCAGGCGAGTAATGCTGGGCAATTCCACTGACAATCTGGCGTTCTTCATCCCCGAGTGTCACCTGGATTTTGAGGAGTTTCTTTGACCCTTCAATTTTTTCAGCGGTGAGGATCCTTGCAACTTTCATCTCAACACGTGCAAATTCATCGATGGTGATACGTTCGTCGGTCTGTATTTCGGTATTTTCGTTCATTTCTGCTTCTTTAATCCGTATTTTCATAATTTCGTTCAGTGCATCCCGTGTTTCGTCCTCTATTTTCGCAAATATAATGGAAGGTTTTGGGAGATTATTGTGCGCGAATCCTTCTGTTGATTCTGCGATATTGTGCATTGTGACACTGTCGGTATATCCCAGCATCTCCCATGCTTTCTGTGCTTCTTCCGGTATAAGTGCATCAAAAAGAAGAGTGCATGCCTTTGCAATCTGCAGACAATTAAGAATCACTGATTCTGCAGCCTCACGGTCTTCTTTTATGAGTTTCCATGGTGCATTATTCTGAATATATGAGTTGCCGTATGAGGCAAGTGCCATCATCTCATCGATTGCATTTTTGAATTCATATCGTTCCATTTCAGTTTTGACAGTATCCAAAGTTGCCTGAATTCTCTCAATGATTTCAGTATCCGGCTTTCCTTCAGGAATGCCTCCCAGTTTGTTTGCAGCAAAATGCAGTGTCCGGTACAGGAAATTGCCCAGGGTATCTACCAGTTCATTATTGATCCGTTCCTGGAATATGTCCCATGAAAAGTTGAGTTCTTTGGTGTGCGACGTATAAGCGAGCAGGTAGTAGCGGAGGTAATCTGCAGGAAGCCCCTGATCAAGATAATCATCATTTGTCCAGATTACATATCCCCGTGACTTGGAGAATGTCTTGTCATTTATTTTTACCATGCCGCTTGCCACCACAGCGTCTGGTGTTGAATACCCTGCACCCTTCAGAATAGCCGGCCAGAAGACACAGTGGTGATAAATTATATCCTGTCCGATAAAATGGATGATCGGCTGGCTGCCACGCCAGAATTGTTCCCAATCACCATTGTTCTGTTCTGCCCACTCCTCGGTGAATGCCATATATCCTATCGGTGCATCGACCCAGACATAAACTACCAGATCATCATTGCCCGGAAATTTCACGCCCCAGTCAAGGGTTCGTGTGATACACCAGTCATGAAGTCCTTCTTTGAGCCACCCGATTGCATAATTCCGCGCATTCGTCGTACCGCCCAAACAAGGAAGGTATTCCTGCAGATATTCGCTGAAATCACCGAGTTTGAAGAAGTAATGTTCCTGATCTCTTTGCTCAGCTTTACCTCCGCAGATTTTGCAGATTGGTTTTCTTATTTCACCTGGTTCCAGGTGTTTGCCACATCCCTGATCACATTCGTCTCCACGTGCACGGACACCGCAGTGTGGACAGATGCCTTCCACATATCTGTCCGGGAGAAACATCTTACAGTGGGGGCAGTAACTCTGGCTTATCGTTTTTTGATAGACATGCCCGTTGTCAATGAGTGACTGGACGATCTTCTGTGTCCGCTGGTGGTTTGTTGGGTCATCTGTCATACCAAACCGGTCAAAAAAGACATTCATTCGCTTAAATGTCAGATCAAAGTGGTTATGGTATAATTCTGAGATTTCGCGGGGGGTCTTGCCGCTTTGGTCGGCAGAGATGACGATGGGAGTTCCGTGATTATCTGAACCACAGATAAAGAGGACCTCTTTTCCAGAATGGCGGAGAAAACGGACATAGAAGTCCGCAGGGACATATGTACGCAGGTGCCCGATATGGCAGTGCCCGTTGGTGTACGGAAGTCCGCATGTTACCAGCAGAGGTGAATCACTCATGCCTAATTTTTTTGCTGTTGATGGTATAAATACATAATATTAATGAATAAACGTAGAAACCTCCCGGTCTGGTCATTTGGCGGGGAAGAACCGGATCCGGATGTGCCGACTCTTGCTGCATGGGCGGGCAGGCAGAAAGGTGGGGTATGCGACCTTCTCTCATTTAAGGTTGAATGTTCACTAAAAGACCAGTCAGGGCTTGACCGCCTGGCATATGGGGGGATGTACTATGCAGACAGGATGTATGATTCAATTGGCGGTATCCGTTCCGGGTTTCTCCGCGAAGAACCCTGGATGCGTCCTGAATATCTCCTTGATGATGCTTCGCGCGCAGTTTCACTCTCCCGAAAGGTATGGGCTGTCCTTCCGTCTCCTTTGCACCTGAAGATTGAAGATGCGATATTTCATGACAGAGAAGAATATGAGAGTTCTCTTTGCAGTATGTATAAACTCCTGATGCGTGAAATGCGTGACGCCGGGATATATGGTACTATTATTGTTGGTGAACAATTCTCATCTGTTGAGAGTGAACTGCTCCCCGGAAGGCGTGTATTACTCCATTCTCTTTCGGGGGGCTCCAAGGCAATTTCCGGAATTCTTGAAGTCCAGAATTATCTGTCTCTTCCTGCGCATCGTCTCTCTGTCATTCCTGACTTGCTGGATGAATACGATCTCCGGTCGTTAACGGTGATTGATGGAACTGAAAAGGATTTTTCCGGGCTTCTTTCATATTTTGATCCGGGAGATCTGACGGCTGGCGGATTATCTTCCGGTGGCGGACGGGAATATTGGGAAGATGTGTCTTCACACGCATTTGTTTTGGTATGATTTGCTGTTTTTTTTAGAGTATATCCAGCATATTCCGGCCTGACTGTGTCATTCCCGGAACTGCTACTTTTCTCTCAATGAACATTACGGCTATTGTTGTAATCGTTACGAGAAGCAGGTAGCCAATTCCGACAATCATGAATACTTCGGTAAATTCAAAGTATTTTGTTGCAACCATTTTTCCTGCCCCTGTCAGTTCAATGACGGTGAGCATGTAGGCAAGGGAGGAATACTTAATGAGATATATGAATTATGTCTTATGGATTGCGTTTTGGGAGTTAAAGGGGTGGGGGGTTGTTTGCAGTTAAGGGAATGTATCTGCAATCTGAACCAGTTCATCGAAACACCGGGCTTTTTTCAGGAAAAACAGGGATATTTTATCTTTCATGGTTATTGTGAATGTGCCACCTGCTGCAGGGGGATGTCCGCCGCCGGAAAATTTGCGTGCAATGAGATGACTGATGGGAACAGCTGAACGTATTGAAAATCTGCCATTTGTTCCATATACCACTTCAATATCCGTGTGATAGAGATCCCGTATTTCATGGGCTGTCTCGCTGGGATAGCCATACAGTGGAGCAAATGCAATCCTGTATCGGGACTCAATTATTTTCATCCGCCTGATGCTCTTTTTTATTGCATCCTGACGTTCCTTTTCAATTGTCTGGTACTCTTCGCTAACCCAGGCATCAATGATGATTCCTTTTGAGAGGCGATCACGGACGGGATTCAGATTTCGTCTCTTTGTACAGATCTGACCCAGCATCTCTGAGCGTGGATCTTCTTTTTTCCAGAGGTCATAATCACAGACAACCCGGGCGACCTCCTCTGCTTTTTTATCTCCGGGCATGAGATCTCCTGCACATATGCCAGCGGCACATCGTGTTGTGTCCACAATGCAGGTTGCACCGGTACTCTGTATGCAAAGAATTTCCTCATCTGTCCACCGGTGGTGGTCACGCCAGCAGATTTCCCATCCGTTTTTAATAGCCGCCTTTACCAGTTTCTCTGCGTCTTTACAGTATCCAAGGTCAGAGATGCTGAGGAGGTGGCCTTTTCCCGGCAGTGCACCTATGTCATGCAGGAATGATGGGAAGGAACCGACGGATGACCATATGGTGAATACAGTGCCGTATTTCATTCGGTGCACTGCATCGCATCCAGCTGCATCAAGATCGTTGTGTGAGAGGTGTACGAGCTCTGTTTTTCGCTCAGAGACTGCTTTCAGCAGATTTTCTCTGTTTGAGTTTGAATTTCCCTTTCTCTCCCCCATGATATCGATATAGTTTGGAAGTGGGGGGATAAATATCCTGACTCGTCTACCAAAAATCAAATCGATGGGTTTATATCTATCTGGTGCCAATTCTAATACTCAAGCCTTAGTAGCTCAGATTGGGAGAGCGCCAGACTGAAGATCTGGTTGTCGCTGGTTCAAATCCGGCCTGAGGCACTCCGTCCCTATTTATAATGCCCTAAAAGTTAAAGAAGGGATTTCCGCTATTATTTTCTTGTGGGAATAAAACATGATTTGCGCCTCTTTTAGTGCTGCGCTTTGTTGAAAGGGTCTCTTTTCAGGAGTCCGTATGGGTCCTTGTGTTCCGCTATGTATGCAATCAGGTATAAACCTATCTTATGATGCGGCGGGCCACTGCGTGCCCCTATATGGCCCGTTGGCGTGCCGCTGTTGTCACTATAATGATGAATGGATCTATCCACTCTTTGAATTAACGCAAAAAAAGATTATTTGTTTGAAGTAATGAAGATCATAACTTCATGCTGTTTCCCACAGGTGCAGGAGATCATCTTTGTGACGGTTGCCCCTCGTGTTATGCTGGCATCTGTTCCGGTGAGTCCCTTAAATTCGGTGAGCAGTTTCTTCCGGCTATCCATCACCCGCCGGATGACCGGCGCCATGTTTGGCTCTCCATCTTTGCAGAGCGTTCCCACTTTGGTGATGATCTTGCCATCGCATCGCAGGAGAACATGCCCCGCACCCCATGCATCATAAAACTGTTTGCGGGCCTTCTCAAGTGCCGCCGCCTCTGCTGCTTTTTGTGCTTCAATCTGTGCAGATAATCGGGCTATTCTTGCCGACTCTCTTTTGTCCTCTGATGCTTTCTTAAGATCATCGACACTCACGCCGATGTGTTCAGCTAATAGCTGAAGTGCTTCCCCATCTGATACTTTAGTTATCATATTTACTCATCTCCTTAATCTACAAAGTGAAGTCCCGATTTTTTCAGAACGTCATTAAGTGCCTGCTCTTCCGCCTTCTGTCGGTTTTCATAAATCTGAGTCCCCGTTTCTATCGCCAGTTTTACGGCTTTTAACCGGAGTGCTGCGTTCTCATCTTTCATTGCGTCAATTCTTGCCCTGCTGCCGTTGTTTGTCATAGTCTTCTCCTTTGGTGTTGGTGTGGATGATAACGGGCACCCACTTCTGCCCGCGTTCGTCTCTTCAAGTCCGTTGACGAACCCGCATTTATCTACCTCTGATAAATTTGTGAGAAATTCCATGTGTGCCCCGGGTGCAGGTGATCGCCTGAATTTATCAAGCAGGCTCATGCTTCTGCCTCGGTTATATCATCATAGATCACAATTTTTGCCCCGTGTGCGAGTTCTTCCAATTGTTCATCTGTCAAATGCCCCCCGACAATATTCTCCAATTGTGAATCTGTCATCATTTCCACAATGAGAACAGGATTTTTTGATCTCTGCTCTTCCAATTTCTGAAGTCTTACTTCAATCTGATTCTTATTCATAATTCCTCACTTGTGTCTTTATGCCCATCTCACGGGCCTCTAATAATTCTATACGCCGCTGAAGTTCGGTTAAATCTTCATCACGGATCGCGGTATTCAAAGCCTGCATCACGCCACTCCATGCCCGGACGTATTTTAAATATATGTCATCCGTAGCACGCTCTTTGAACCGTGCAGCGCTCAATCTGTCATACATCTTTTTTCCGATGTCTGACATCATTTTAATGAGTTCTTCCCGATTCATCGCCTCTGCTTCGCGCGTTGCCGGTTGAAATGGCCCGTTACCTGTCACTTTGCATCACTCCAATTATCTGACTGTGTTTTTAGTCTCAACCGGCGGGCCTGCTCTTCAGACATCTTCCATTTTGCAGCCTTGCACACTGGTGTTGTGTATGTCTTCTGTTGAGCTGCCACGGGTTTTCCGTGTGTCCGGTGCGGATGGTATTTTTTGTATTCGCTCATTCGATATGCCCCCCATCAAACAGATAATCTAAATATTCCCTGCCACCCTGGACAATGGCTGTCATCTGTTCAAGATTCATCACCACAGCGCCCGGCGCGTGTCTGTATTGGTTGCTTCTATACCACGGAAAGAGAACATGATAGTTCCATTTGCCGCTCTCTGCATCCTGATACAAGCGCATGAACAATGGTTCGCCGCACTCTCTCCATGCATAATTACGGGCCCGGTTAAAGGTCTTGTATTTCGTCTTCCCTGCGATCTGGACATATTCTTTGTCGGTATATAGTCTCGGCATTAAGTCCATACATCCCACTAAATCGAATAATCCAAACGCCTGTATGCCGTTGGCTGAAGGGTCTTCGGTGGTGATCATGGCATCCCCTTCATATGTGGCCACGTGTCAGGAGTTGCGCCTAAACCATCGCGTCCTATTGTTGCAAATTTACATACCCTCTTTCGGTATGCCAGATCGTTCAGTTTGTTGATGGCGCGTTCAAGCGTTTCAACCATACAACTGAATTCATACTTTCCATCGTAGTTTGCGTATTTGTGTCTGTTCTTGGCAATTACCAGTGCAGGTTTGAGATATTTTTCCTGTATTCCACCACACGCCATGATAACTTCGTGCATATAGTCCGGACACCACACATGATCGATGTATTCATACCACTGTTTCTGGTTCAAGTCATAACAGAACCTATCCCGGTTTTCGTGTATGAACAACCTGGCCATACCGCGCTCTCCATCGTTTGCCGCTTCCACAGTGAATGCAAGTTCGTCACTCACTATTTTCCATCTATCTTCAATTTGTTTCATTTATATCTCCGCCTAAATTCATCTTATTGTATGTCATCCACAAAGGTGAGGCACATAATTCCCCCAAATCGCAAATTTTACAAAGTTCACTAAATTCCCCAATGAGGTCTATATTGCATCTCTCAGATCTATCCAAATGGGAATTATGTAAATTATGATAATTATGAGAATTATGATAATAATGAGAACTATCTATATCCTCCACTCTACCCATATGGGGAATTTTGTTAATTATGGGATTTATGATAATTTTGTTAATTTTGGGAATTAATTTAAGATATACCATCTTTCAACCCTCCCGGCGTTTCCCTTAGCTTCCGCGTGTTGAATCTCTTCAGACTCAATCAGCGTGTTTAGTTCAGGATTAAGTTCTGATGCCTTCTTATGGATGTATTTTAAGAGTGCGGAACGGGTGCATTTTCCGCCCTTCCTCTTCATGTATCCTATAATTTTATCCTGAAGGTTTTTTGAATCACAGCGGTTCACGATGTCTGCAACCTCGACAAATACCGGCAAGAAATACTCACTGATATGATCAATTGAGATCTGCATTTCTCTTGTGTGGATGATGTAAGGATCTGATTCACTATGATCTGCTTCCATGAACGCCGGTGTTGCTACCGTGTGGATGATTGCCATCTTAACCACAGCATCTACCAAACGCCCGAATGCAGATAATTTAATTTCATCTCCTTCCGCTGCCAGTGTTGTTTCCATCGTCCTCTGCCAGTCCTGGTATAATTTCAGTGCGTTATCTGAGAGCCAGAATTCAACCGTGTGCTGCTCAAAGATCATTCTTATTTTTTTGAAGTCCTCGACAAGTCCGGAATACTCAGATTCAAGGATCACATCATCCCGCTCAAAGGGTTTGAACTCCTTCGGATATTCTGGCATGGTGTAGATATACCTCAGAAGCCATCCGGATGATAGGTCTAATAGATCAGTGTGGTGTGCCATCGTATCCGGCGTAGTTGCCATCAGTGTTGTGAAGTAAGGGTCTTCAATCACAAATTGTGATTTATCATCCTGGGTTTTCTTTGATCTAAGTCTTCGTTCGTAGTTGGTATTGTCGAATATCCGGCAAAACAGATCCCGCATATTAGCCATGTATTGCTTCTTCATATCTGCCAGCAATTGGCCACACTCATCAAGGATAAGATACTGAACCGGGTTCTCTGCCATGCTCTCAATGAATGCTTCTGGTGAGAACGAATCTTCGGATTTACGCGGACCACGAATGTCTATGAGACTGGTTTCGCCTGCCATCACATCACTCATAAGATTAGAGACAGATTTTACCGCCGTGCTCTTCCGTGAAACCGTGCTGGCACCCAAATTCATACACCACAGATTCGGATAGATAGTGCCATGTCGAAATTTGATGAATGCCTTACGCCTTATAAGTGTTGATATAGCGAACAAAGCGCCTGTATACTGATACTCTGGGTATGAGTCGGACCTTTTACCCATATGCTCAACATACCGAGATACAAGGCTTTCAGATGGCAGTATAGAGAGGTTTAATTTATGCTTTTTTGTCTGGTATCCTGAGATAAGGTCATCTGCGTTAATGATCTCTCCGTCCGGCTGTGTGGGTGTTGCGCTGTTCAGAATACCTGATATATCAACCGCTGGTGCAGGTGGTGAGTAATACGGATCATAATGATCTGTTTTTGTCTGAATCACTTTGTTGATGGTTAATCCGCCGTATGTTGTCTCCCCGCGTTTCTCATCCCACTTCGAACGATATAACCCACTTCTACGGAATACAGAATCTATTTGATACGAGTCTTTCGTATAAAAACAAATTTCATTGCACAATGCAAGATCAGCACTTGAGTCATCGCCCTTATGAGCGCTGGTGTCGCCACCCCACAGCGCTTTAGTCCTTGAACTATCCCTTAACCGGGTTATGATCTCAAAGTCGCTCATGGTGGCGTTATGCGTTGCCTGTGCTGTCTGTGGTGGTCTTGCTGGTGTCTCTTCCGGTGGATTCAACCGATCATAAATCCGTCTGATTAAAACAGGTTCAACCATGCGGATCTCTGTGGGTGATCCCTTCCACACGATACCAGTCATTGCAAAGAAACGGCCCGAATAATATAACTCTCCGGTTTTCCGATTAGTGCCCTGCTTCAGGTCTTCGGGCCATTCAACCATACCTATACAGTGTAAACCGCCTCCACTTTGGGAGACCTCTGTGTATGTGTTTTGTGCTTCAACCTCTGCCAATATAACGGGGTCTGTGAGTTCTCCTGCATCGTTCAGGGTATCATCAGTGTCATACCCATAGAATGTGTCATCTTCCCGGAAACTAAGACCCAATCCGGCGTGAATGGCTGGATTAAACTCTTTTGCTGCCTCTTCTAAGGTCTGATAAAAGGACTGATGCGCAATGTTGTAACCTGCTGTATTGCATGGGATCTTATCTATTTTGCCATCTGGCTTTGGCTCCTTTCTCCATAGTCCCCAATGCGGAACTGCTGCCATTTCAAGAGGAATAATTTTATACTTATCAGTAGTATATTCAGGTGTCAATACCTCTTTTTGTTCCATTATTCTACCGCCTCAATGATGCATCGGTGGTTTCGTTCCATCACTGTTAATGCGGATTGATAGAATGCGGGCAAATGATCATACACGTCTTTTGCGATAACAGGCACACCTTTAATACCAGATGCTGCATACTGTTCTATACTACCCTTTGCGTGTGTAGTTTTTTCTTCCGGGGATGTTGTCGCATTCCCGGTCTTAT
The DNA here is from genome assembly GCA_963761105.1 of uncultured Methanomicrobiaceae archaeon. Lineage (GTDB taxonomy): Archaea > Halobacteriota > Methanomicrobia > Methanomicrobiales > Methanomicrobiaceae > Methanogenium. Next base: position 265,722 of record CAVXFW010000011.1, read on the forward strand.
TCATTGGTTCACTCATCAGATCGGGCCCTCGTTTCATGTTGTTCAACGGCGTTTCGTATGCCTTCGTTACAGGCAGCGGTGAGATTGATCCCACACTGGAGAGCGAGGAGTTTAGTCTCTGCGGGCACACGCACCGTCACTGGTGTGTATATTCCCGATTTTGTTATAATCATAAGGTCGATACTCCTGCATTGGAATAACAGCGCTCTGCGCGTTTATGCAATGCTTGTATTATACAATGATGCGAGTCTTAATTAGCTTATGTAGGTTCATCCGATAGAGTAACAAAGCCCAAAATGGAAGTATAGCACATACCTTATATACCCAACATACATACAATTGCATGTAGTGGAAAAACACGAATGTATTAAATAAAAAGAGATTATTTTTTGTGGGTGTGTTTGCTAAACTCTGTCATGATCTCTAAACGTTCATGATCTGGCAGGTTTGGGAATTGAGTTTCAATGAACCGCACCACGTCTTCATAGTCCTTGAATGATTGCGGATTAAGACTGATCCCGCACTGTGTGCAGAAACGGGCCCCGGGTGAGTTCACATAATGGCAGCGTTCACATTGCACGGGTAATAGTTTTGATTCTTCCCGGGCATCGTCT
>CAVXFW010000012.1:0-12931 GCA_963761105.1 uncultured Methanomicrobiaceae archaeon
TTCTTATTTTTTGTGCCCGGGATGCTGTAGTTACCTCTGTCCTGATAACACCGCCATTATATCTTCCCATGACAAACAGCCCGGAAAGGGGCATGCCGCTTTAAAAAGAATGTACTGCCCCTGCGGGGTGAAAAACTCTGCAGCAGGTTAACCTTGAAGACCTGCCTGGTAATCATTATCCTACGCTCTGATGGGGATGGTAAAAATAATTTTTAAAAATTTCAGACCGTGGCAATCATTATAATATACAAATGATATATCCTGCCCCCATATTCATCTGGATCGGGTGGAAGGGGTGGACGCTGGCACTAAATGCAGCTACATTGGATGGGTGTTCGGCATGTGTATTTGCATGACGTGTCCGACTGGGTCAATTGCGGAGAGAAGGGTGGATACTGTGTTTTTGTGGATGGGAAAGAGTGCATGCATCCATGAGGAAAAAGGGTCGGTATTTTAGCGGGTGCCAGGCATTCAAAAATGCAGGACTGAAAGACATCAGTTTTTGCACAAAAGGTTGCAGCACATGAGCAGTCAAAGATGTGACGCCCTGTCGGATATTTACGGGTACCAAAATTTCGTCCGGGACAAAATTCACTGTAATGGATAAGAAAGGGGACGTGCGGAAAAAAAAGGAGAAATGTACCGTCCTGCCCTGATGGACGTCACCATGCAATAACAAAAAATCCCGGGAGATAATCACGATTCCCCGAATCAATCAAAGAAAGAGGAAATCTCAGACCTGTGCGGTCCTGATCTCCCGGTATATGTCTGAGCGCATGAGGTCCATGGTGTATTGCATAAATGCAGGAAAATCGTTGAACATGCGGATAAAGAATTCATCATTCTGTTTCATACCGCTGAATTGCCATATCCTTGAACACCTTTTCAAAGACCGGCCGGAACACTCGCTCCATCATTTTTCTGTGCGAAATTGACCAGGCTTTCTTCGGCGCGAATGTCGTTTTCAATCTGGAGGAGCACTTTATCCATCTCGGTAAAGGTTGTGCCAAACTTTTCATTGATTCTGTGAGAAAGGATGGTAAGCGTGTCCTTTTTCTCTCTTTTTTCACTCCGGCTTCTCCTTTGATTCAATGACGGATGATCATCATGGATATCCATGATGATCAAGCAGCCAAAGCATTTTTCCAGCCGGTAGTATTGCAGAAGAATTTTGTCGTCCAAATCCACCGTTACCTTATCCCCTTTGGGAAGTGCGGTTGAGAGAAATTTTGCATATACGCTGAATTTGTGCAGATCTGTGTCAAACATCCTGCATACCTGCGTGATAAATCCATAGATGCGGATGAAGCGGGAGAGTGTTGTTTTGAATGCTTCCCGAATCTTGAATGGACGTTGCAGTGAATCTGTCCATTGCAGGAGCGGAGGGTTGCAGAGAGTTTTCCCATCTCCTTTTCCTCTGTGTCTGCAAAGAGAGATACTCCGCAAACGAATTTGATCTCTTCCTTCCCGGTATATCCGGAACTCATCCAGCGTGTATTTGAGGTCATAGAGGACATTGGGGTTTGTCTCCTCTGCGGGATTGGTTGCTTCGTAATACTGCTGGAATGACTTTTGAATGTCTTCTGCGGTGTTGACAAAGTCAAGGACAAAGGTGCTGTTTTTCCCTTCGGCAATTCTGTTGATGCGTGAGAGTGTCTGAACTGCTTTTACGCCGCTGAGTTTTTTATCGACAAACATGGTGTGAAGATACGGTTCATCAAATCCGGTCTGGTATTTTTCTGCGACAATGAGGATGTTGAAATTGTCATGGAACTCTTTCGGGAGCTGTTTTTTGCCCTTAATATTCTCGCCGGATTTTGTCTTGTTTATCTTCTCTTCCGTCCATGTCATGCCGTCATCGGTTATTTCGCCGGAGAAGGCGACCAGCACATCAAGGTCGGTGTATCCCTTGTCTTTGATGTAGCGCTGAAACTCAAAGCAATACCGGACAGCGTGCAGACGGGAGGCGGTGACAACCATCGCCTTTGCTCTGCCGCCGATCTGGTTTTTGGTCTGAGATTGCGGAAGTGTTCAACCATGATGGCGGTCTTTTGCGCGAGATTGTGCGGGTGAAGGCTTTCAAAGCGTCGTATTGCCTTTATTCCTGCGGCGGAATCAAGCTCCGGATCATGGGGGATGTTTTTGATAATCCGGTAATACATGCTGTATGTCATGTAGTTTTTCAGCACGTCAAGAATGAACCCTTCATCAATGGCCTGGCGCATTGAGTAGAGGTGAAATGCCTTGAATGTGCCATCCGGCTGTTTGACGCCGAACATCTGGAGGGTTTTGTCTTTGGGTGTTGCGGTGAAGGCAAAGAATGAGAGGTTTTTGTGCTGCCCCTGAGCAGCAATTTCGGCGATTAATTTGTCTTCTTCGTCCGGGCGCTTCTCTTCTTCCTCGAGTTCTGCTTTTGCGTATTCTTCAAGGATTTCGTCGGTGTTGGCAAGCGCTGTTTTGAGTTTTTTTGCCGCCTCTCCGGTCTGTGATGAATGAGCCTCATCCACAATGACGGCAAAATTATGCTGCTGCGTTTATCTCTTTGTAGATGACAGGGAACTTCTGAAGGGTGGTGATGATGATGCCTGCGCCGGCGTTGATGGCATCGCGAAGCTGTTTGGAGTCTTTGTCGATTTTTACGACAACGCCTTCGACATGGTCAAACTGATAGATGGTGTCCTGAAGCTGACTGTCAAGGATTTTCCGGTCGGTGACAACGATGGTCGATTTGAAGATTTTCTCGTGCTCCATGGTCGTGCAGTCCTGAAAGGCGGTGTGCGAGCCATGCAATCGAGGTTGATTTCCCGCTTCCGGCGCTGTGCTGGATAAGATAGTTTTTGCCTGCACCGTTCTCTGTTACGTCAGATAGGAGTTTTGCTTGACAAGGCATCCAGCTGATGGTAGCGGGGGAAAATCAGGGTCTCTTTGGTTTCGGTTGGTTTTCCGTTCGCATCGGTTGTCTGCTCTGTTTTGATGTGGAGGTATTTGTGCAGGATTTCAAGCAGGCTGTCTTTGGTCAGTTCGGTTCCAGAGATAGGCCGTCTGATAGGTGTCGTAGGTAAAGGGATTGCCTGCTCCCCCCACTTCCCCCGCTCCGTTTGACCCCTGATTGAACGGGAGGAATTTCGTTCCTCCTCCGTTCAGGCGGTTTGTGGTGGAAACAAGGTCGAGGTCAACAGCGAAGTGAACAATGACCCTCTGTTTGAATGCAAAGATGGGATCGCGGGGATTTCTGTCGAATTTGTATTGTCCGATGGCATTTGCAACATTCTGGCCGGTGAACTGGTTTTTGAGTTCCATCGACACGACGGGGATTCCGTTTACGAGGAGCACGATGTCCAGACTGTTGTTATTTACCGGGGAGTAGTGAAGCTGCCGTGTGCAGTGGAGGATGTTTTGTTCGTAGCGTTTCCCGGACTCTTCGTTGATTGAGGTCTCCTGCTTCCAGTAGACGACCCGAAACCTGCATCCCCGGTCATTGATGCCCTGCCGGAGTACGCGAATGAGGCTGGTTCGTGCCACTTCACGGGTGAACCGGTCAAGGAATGTCTTCTCACTCTCGCCACCGTATATGCCGGTGTATTTTTTCCATTCCTTCGGCTGTGTTGTTTTGATGAAGGAGAGGAGGGTTTCTGTGTCAAGGGCAAGACTGCGGTTGAAATGTTCGCGGTTTCCTTTGACATACCCGCCTTTGGTGCAAAGGGACAATTCGATGTCAGTTTCAAACTGTTCTTCTGTGTAATCCGTTGCTGTCATATTCTTGAATTTCCCCTTTTTACTATATTATGTGATTACTATTGAGGATGGGGGAATAATGTATTTCCGTTTGTCTTTTGTGTATGCGAAATATCTATGAATATTGCTGTTCTACAGAGAAAATACCAGATTCTGTATCAGATTTGGGAGGAGAGATATACAGATGAGCAGTTCTTATGTCAGCATTCGTGACGATGTTTTCCGAAAACTTGAGCGTGAGCTGCCATACCTTCAGAAAGAATTCGATATCGAAACGATAGGGATTTTCGGGTCTGTCAGTCGGGGAGAGGATACACCGGAAAGTGATGTTGATGTGTTTTATACATTTCAGGCACGGTGCAATAGGAATCAGTAAATTTCTGGATCTTGCCGACTTTCTGGAAAAACTGTTTGGAAGGAAGGTTGAGCTTGTTTCTGAAAAGTATCTGAGTCCCTACATCAGACCGTATGTGGAAGCGGATGTTGTGTTGTATGGTGCGGGTGCGTAATGGATAACTGTTTGAGAATCAATGGAGCTTCTTTTATCTTGGAAATTATTGGCCCATGAAGCACCCCAATATGCGAATCGGCAAATTTAGGTAAAAAAAACCCGAAAAAATATACCAAATCATTGCGAATTAATAATCAAAACTCTTACCTAAATCAGTATATAATGGTGCTAACTCATCAGGAGTCAATGGCCACAATTCACGTGTGAGTTCTTTTTCAATAGAGATTAGATAATATAGCAGGCAGATAATTGGCTGCTGATATAATAGAGATTTAGCTTTTCCTGTTTTAACAATTTCACAGAGGAATCCATTCGTTTTAATGAATTCAATAAGAACATTCGAGGTTATTTTTTTCTCGTGAATAATATCTAAATAAGAAGAATAGATTATTAAATTCGTTATTTTTAGGAAAAATTCATTATCTAGCTTAAGATATGATCTGATAGTGGATTAATAAATTCATAAAATTCTTTTTCTTCTTTCCCGAGTAGATTTTGTGACTCTTGAAAAAGCCTGTCTGTAGCTTCAATCAGAGCCATACTTAATGCCATATTTCTTTTAACTGTGTGATTTATTCTATCCTCATTTTTATATATTTGAGAATGAGACATTTCTGCATATGCATGTTGAAGCAGAGTCCTTATTTGAACTTCACAAGGAGTGTTTATGGGAATTATTATGTCATTTGATTCAATTTCATTTTTATTTCTAACAATGTAATGATGCGATTTGTATGCAAAGAATTCCGGCCGCTGCTTAATTAGTTCAATCGGATTGTTATCTAATGAATATGATATTTCTGAACAATTTTCAATAATATCAGTAAATATTTTAATTTCTTCTTCAATTAGAACAACAAAACGAATGCCAACTTTGTTAGTAATCTAGTTTATCTGGATACTGAGTAGGGTTTCCCTCGATGGTACACTTTTTATCCAAAATTGAATTTATTTCTTTTACACGTGGTTGTACAGGATAGAGTTTTAGTATTTTTGCAGGTTCATATTCCTGCTTTTTAAGTTTAGAATAAATGTAATCTCGAATATATTCTCCCCAAGTAAGATAGATATTTTTTTCACTTTCAAACCTAGACTTAAACTGGGATTTCGTTCATACGTTTACTATTCTCGATTTGGTAATCCTTTTATTTGTAAAATCGTATTATCTTCATAATTTAATATTTTTAATATTTCCTCTATAGTTACATATTCATGTTTCTGGTAACCTTTTAACGATTCATTTAATATTTTAATATTTTCATCGAAACTTTCTTGTGGAGCAGTTAGTTTTACGCTATTTGGAAAGTTTAATCGACGTGTTTTCAGGACATTGTTTAATCGTTTAAAATCTTTATATATTGATTCTGTAGGAGCACAGTTTTTCTCATATGAGAAAAATATGCATCTTTTTCTTTAGCGTCTGAAATGTTCAGTTCAGCAAATTTTGTCATGCTGATTACTTTATCAGTACTACTTTTTAGATGTGTCCTTAAAGCGGAAATAAAATCTAAACGTTTCTCTACATCATCTTGGTAATAATTATTAATGTGTGCTATTGTCCTCTTGTAAAATTGTTGTGTTTGAATTGCGTTGTTCTTTTGGAAGTTACATCCATGAAGTCCTTATAAAAGTATTTTGCTCCAGGAGTATTTGCCGAAGTATTGGTATTACTATCGTAAATAAAAACTTGGCATCTGTCGTATCATATTCCAAATCTTCAGAACATTCCTTTAGTTCTTCAAGTGTAACTTGTGAATCAATAGCCAGTCTACTTTGTATAATTTCTCATGCGGAGTCAAAAAAAGTCGTTCAATATACTCCACCTGTGAGACATCATTTCCAATATCTAATTTAAATCCACTTCTGGTTTCAGCTTCAATCACTATAAGACGGCTACGCTTGGATAACCAATATAACCCTGAATAATACGTACAGCGCCATCAGGGATTTTTCTATTATTATTTTGTGCTGAATAGAGAAGTGTTGTCAATTTTTTTGAGGTCTCGATGAATTCATCATCTTCAAAGTCAGGTGCATAACTTTTCACAATTTCCTCAAATGCACCTTCTGTGGAATTAAAATACATCTCTAATGCATGAGAATTTTCACCTATAGCAGACAGAATCCTATCTGTTAGTGTCTCAACACCTCTTTCACCAATTTTCGCAAGTTCTTCAGAACATTGTAATTTCAACGAACTGGAATTAAAATCTCTAACAAGAAAATGAATTATTATTTTTTTTATTTGGAGATTTACAAAATAATTATTTATATTATTAGTCGGTGAGGATACCATGATAAATAGTTAATTATTGAAGACATATATATTTTATTGGAAATTGTCACTGCCACTCAAAGCTTGTCCCTCCTATGCCGATTTGACAGTCCAGTAACTATCATCAATAAAATAACGTCTCTTCCTCCAACCAAAAACGTGCACCAATCCAAGTTTTAGGCAAAAATCAATTTTTTGGGGTCTTATGTTTCAAATGACAAAGTTGGACCAATTTCATATTTTTGAACAGTGCATTTAAATTACAGTTCTCATATATTTCCTTCCTGAATCTTTTTCCTGCTACTGAGAATGAAAGGTGACGAGTCACCCCTTTCCTTACCTCATTCTGTTTGTACGGTAAGAGATACACGGGAAATGGACATACATCTTCTCTATTCCCTACCGTAATGATTTCCAGGGTCACTGCATAATTATCACTGAAAAATCCTATCAGAAAACGTAAATATGAAGAATTATTTTGCAAACCCAATGGTTTATTTATCCAGATACAGATAAATGTCTGATATCATCAGAAATACAAGGGAAATATAATGACACCGGAATTATCCGTTCCACGAATTGAGGAACTCAACGTAAAAAATTATCGTGCTTTACGTGATCTTGAACTGAAGAGTCTCACTCCTTTACGGTTTTTCTTGGTCCCAATGGAAGCGGGAAATCAACAATCTTTGATGTCTTTGCTTTTTTGTCAGAGTGTTTTCAGTCTGGTTTAAAGGGTGCATGGAATAAGCGGGGGAGATTTAAGGAGCTCAGATCGAGAGGCGTTGATAAAGGCGAAAAGATAGTCATTCAACTGAAATACCGTGAAACAAAGGATCTGCCTCTGATTACCTATCATCTGGAAATAGCAGAGGATGAGAGAGGATTTCCGGTTGTCAGCGATGAATGGCTTCAGTGGAGACGTGGTTCTAAAGGGAAGCCGTTTAAATTTTTGGATTTTCACAATGGCGAAGGATATGTTCTGAGTGGCGATAATCCGGATAAGTCAGCCGAGCGGGTTAAGGAGCGATTGTCGAGTCCGGATATGCTTGCAGTAAGCACGCTTGGCCAGTTTGCGAAGCATCCCCGTGTGAGTGCTCTCCGGAAATTTATTACTGACTGGAACCTGTCTTATCTTTCCGTGAATGATAACGGGGTACGCGGATGCCGGACCTGAGGGAGCGTTTGTCTGCTTCGGGGGATAATCTGCCCAATGTTATACAGTATTTTCCGAGACTGAGCCTGAGATTTTAGAGGATATTCTGGAGAAACTTGCACTACGTGTTCCCCGTCTGGAATCTGTGCGGTCGGAGTTTCTGGCAGATGGCAGGCTTTGCCTGATGATAAAAGATGCACCGTTTAAGGATCCGGTGTTATCCAAATTTGCATCAGACGGAACACTCAGATTACTGGCATATCTGGTTCTTTTGGGCACTCCTGATTCACCTCAGATGATTGGCATTGAAGAACCGGAAAATCAGCTGCATCCGCGTCTTCTGGCGGGCCTTGCAGAGGAGTTCAGAATTGCATCATCCTGTACACAGATTTTTGTGACAACACATTCTCCCTATTTTGTGGATTCACTGTATCCTGAGGAGGTGCGGGTGTTTTACCGTGATGAAGACGGGTTTACCCGTGTGATTCGTGTTTCTGATATGGAGGCTGCAATGGCATTTTATGAGGAAGGCGGCCAGATTGGCTCTTTGTGGATGGAAGGAATATTGACGGCAGGTGATCCTCTGGTCAATCAGGGAGTGCCAAAAAGAACGATTCAGACCCATCTTTCTGCGGAGTAATACATTTGACGACCATCGATTTTTTTACCGAGGAAGAGTCTGCAGGAATTATTCTGGATGCGATTTTACCTCAGCTTCTGCCTGATGGCACGGAGTGGAATGTGTATTCATTCCATGGAAAAAATGACATGCTTCAAAAGCTTCCGAATCGTCTCCGGGCGTATCGTCACAGGCCGCTTTCTTCACGTAAGGTGGTGGTCCTGATAGATAGTGATCATCAGGATCGCAGTGAGCTGAAATTCAGATTGAACAGATTGCGAAGACGGCGGGGCTTGTTACCAAAACGTCCAATTCTGAATCGTTTCGTGTTGTCACCCGCATCGTTATTGAAGAGCTGGAAGCATGGTTTTTTGGAGATGTCGAGGCGTTATCTTCAGCATATTCATCTGTTCCCAAAAGTCTTGCAACGAAGAAGGGGTATGAATTCCCGGATCAGATTCATGATCCGGCGGAGCAATTGTCTCATATTTTAAAGAAAGAGTATTCCGGAAGACTGCCGAAACTGGAGGTGGCAGCGAGGATTTCACGCTACATGATTGCAGAACGAAATACCTCTCTGAGTTTTCAGGCATTCTGTGACGGGGTTTGTGCATGTGTCAGACAAACCGGGTAACTTCGATATCACAGATACCCCGGATACGATTTCTATTTTACAGATACGTTTTTAATTCCTGTTCTTCATTGTGATCCGTTTTTGAAATGTGCAAAATAGCAAATTCAGGGATTCTTCGGAAAGCCGGTGGAGAAACCTTGGGCAAAGGGTTTAAATCCGTCAGTTCACGCTTCACATAGTTCAGGCACTTCTGTCTTCCCCGTCACTGCCTCGTAGATGAGGGATTTTTTGTATTCTGTGAGTTTATCCATGAGCGTTTCTTTTTTGGATACTGCTTCATCACTGTTACAGAAAAATGTGATATGCTACCTTATGTGTCGGCAACATCTCTCATCCGCATTTTTCCGTCAGGTGCAGGCATTTTCAACCCGTGACAATGTGTCGCGGGTTGGTTTCCCTCAGTATTAAGCCGTTGTTTTAATTTTCTCCAGTATGAAACAGGTGTTTTCTCTTCCTCTCATACCGGCACTTCCATCTTCCCCGTCACGACCTCATAAATAAGGGATTTTTTGTATTTGGTTAATTTTTCGATGAGGGTTTCTTTTTTGTCAACAGCTGAATCGACTGCGGTGCATTTCTGGTCGAGATAGGCGGCAATTTCGTGTTGTTCAGAAATGGGAGGTATAAGTATTAGAAATGCAGCAAGTTTAGACCAATTCCTATAATCACTCGATCGAATTCTAACACCATTTGAAAAAGCCATGAATATGTCATTAAATGCCATACTACGTAAAAAATACATGAAATAACGGTTATTTCCACAAGTTTCACAGATATGAACGACAGGCGTGCACTTTCCTCTCTCTGAAGAACAACCGATTGCACCAGCAAACGCATCCATTCCATGAATAGCTAAGTCACCAACCTCAACACCCTGATATCCATGTTCTGTAAAAGAAAATGTAAAACCATCTCCTCTACGTTTCTTGCGAAGAGTAACTTCTCCATCTCTAAAACAAGTTATAACATCATCATTAGGTAAGATCTCACGATTTAATGGAAAAATAGCATTTTTTATTCTTTGAAATTGCCAATGGTCAGGTATATTTGGTATCCATGGAATATCGCAATTTTTTAAAAGAGTATTTTTGTTAAGACCCTTTGTCACCGCCTCGGTGATCACTGCCTGCCGGTATTCCTTCAGCTTATCAATGGTCGCCCGCTGGTTTTCGATGGCAGCGTCAATCGCGGCACATTTTGTGTCGAGGAAAGAAGCGATGCGGGTTTGTTCATTAAGATCTCCAGAAACAACAGGAAAATCCAGAAGCATTGGAAGTCTTACAGAATCAACTGTTGATTTTGCATTACTTTCCTCAATTTTTTTCCAGAAATTTTCTTTTAAGTAATAAAAAAGATATTTCCCATAAATATTATTGAAAAAATGAAGATTATACACTCGCTGATGATAGTCAAATTTACCATTTACATAGTGAAACACTTTACCAGCGCCAACACCATCACCTGCCATCAGTATTGCTTCTCCGTCGAAAGTGTAAGAATCGATCCTTTCAATATTTGGAGAACGGACATAGAACGGATATAATCCATCAATTTTTTTGTTTATTGTGTCTTTATCACCAGTAATAATGGTACATAAGAATCTAAGCCGTTTGACATCCCACCCCACAGGAATCTCCCCGATCCACTCAATACCGGAATCCTTCATCGGTCTCATACAATGCCCCCATCCCTCTTCCGGAGATTTGACACATCAGTATCCATCATTTCCGAAATATCTCCGCAAGGCTTCCGTCGAGTTCCTCTTCCAGTGCCAGAATTTCATCCTGTATCTCCGCACTTGGTCGTGGTGGGGTGTAGGTGTAGAAATAGCGGGTGAAGGAGATCTCATACCCTACCTTTGTCTTTGACTCGTCAATCCAGGCGTCCGGGGCAAACGGCAGGACTTCCCTCTCGAAATACGCATTGATGTCTTCGGAGAGCGGTATGGTTTCCGTGTCTCGCAGTGAGGTGTCCGGTTTTGGTTTTCCACGGGAGAGAACGGGCTTTTTGTTCTCATCCAGGAGAGGCCGTTCAACCGTTATCTTGTGGTAGCCAAAATCCTCATTCCTGAATATTTTGCAGAGATCATTCTCCTGAAATTCGCCGTAAATACGGGTAATCTCTGCGATTGCCTCAGGTGAAATATCGTTTCGTTTGTTCCCCAGTGACTTTCGGCGTTTGACAAACATCTGATTGGCGTTAATGAGCTGCACCTTCCCTTTCCGCATCTCCGGTTTCTTGTTTGACAAAACCCAGACGTAGGTTGCAATGCCCGTGTTGTAGAAGAGGTCATTCGGGAGGGCGATGATGGCATCCAGCAGATCATGCTCTAAGATATATCTCCGTATTTCAGACGGCCCGGAACCGGCATCGCCTGAGAAGAGCGGCGATCCGTTGTGAATGATTGCCACCCGTGAACCGGCATCCTTCATCTTCGAGATGGCAGTCAGTAAAAAGAGCATCTGACTGTCGCCAATCGCAGGAAGTCCCGGACCAAAGCGACCGGCAAACCCCAGTTTCGCTTCCTTATCAACATCCGTTTTTTCGTTCTTCCATTCCCTCCCGAACGGCGGATTGGAGAGGATATAGTCAAACTGCATATCGGCGCACTGGTCATCAGACAGGGTGTTGCTGTTTTTAATCTGTTCGGCGTTTCCGCCCTTGATTAAAATATCCGCCTTGCAGATGGCAAACGTCTGATCATTTAATTCCTGGCCAAAACCGATGAGTTTTGCGCCTGAATTCATCCGGTGCAGATACTCAGAAGCAACCGAAAGCATACCGCCTGTCCCGCATGCCGGATCATACAGAGTCTTTGTAATATCCCTGCCTGACAAAATGTCATTATCATCAATAAAGAGGATATTTACCATCAGTTCAATGACTTCACGCGGGGTGTAGTGCTGCCCTGCATCCTCATTGTGGGCCTCTGAAAAACGCCGGATAATCTCCTCAAAGATGTATCCCATCTCTAAGTTGGAGATCTTTGAGGGGTGAAGGTTCCCTTTTGGTGTGGTATATTCTTTCAGGACATTATACAGGATGCCCTTCTTTGCCATCGTTGTAATATGTGCATCAAATTTGAACTTCTCAATTATCTCCTGCACATTCGGAGAAAAGCCATTGAGATAGTTTTTGAAGTTTGCCTCGATATTGTCCGGGTCGTCTAAGAGTTTCTGAAAGGTAAATTTGCTGGTATTGTAAAATGTGTAGCCGGATGCTTTCTGAAGAAATATGTCCTTCATTGCAACCGCTTTCATGCCCTCGTCCTTTGCAAGAACCGCCTCTTTCGTGTCCGCAAGCACGCAGTCAAAACGCCTGATAACGGTCAGGGGGAGAATCACTTCTCCATATTCATGGGGTTTGTATGCCCCGGTTAATTTGTCCGCAATGGACCAGATAAGATTCGCTTTTTCGCTTATGTTTGCACTCAGATTATTCATATTGACCTTTCGCCCGCGATTATTTCTTATTTTAAATGTTCGTTGGGGATCAATATAGGGTGTCGCATTCCGGATGAGGCGGCCAATAGGTACGTATGATCCCGGAGCGGTCCGAAGGGCGTGCGGGGTCGGGTGATCCGGCCCTTTGTTTCTTTTTCACCCCACCCCTTCCCCCAGGTTCCACTCCCGCACCAGCCGGGCATAACACGGTTCGCAGACGCTCGCCCGCTGACTGTCTGAGTGATACACCGCCGCTCCGTCACCGCAGAGCGTGCAGTGCCCGAGAGAAACAGATGAACGGCGGAAGTCCCGGTGGTCAAGGATGCCGGGGAGGGGCGGGGTGGTTCCGTTTCCCGTTCTGTTTTGCATGTTTGCAGAGCTTTGCACAGCTTTGCAGTTTGGTCTGCAACAATAATTCTCCGAATAATGGGACGGATCAGCAATTTGGCCACTCATTGGAGGATTACCGGTTCTCTTTGCAATGCTGCAGGGATCACAGACACAACCGCCCCCACGGGATACCAAATCCGGATTGCTGTATGATCCCTGCAAAGTATG
>CAVXFW010000013.1:0-29498 GCA_963761105.1 uncultured Methanomicrobiaceae archaeon
AAAATGTCTGAGAACGGGAAAAGTGTCACCAGTTAGTGGTGAAATCTATAACATAGTTGAGAAAAAATCGGGGAACACGAAACCGGCGTTGATAAAAGTAGGGGGATCTATGTTAAGCATTTACCTGTTGGGAGCGCAATGAATGTGTATGACTTCGCAATCGGCGAAAGAATCAGAACAGATTCTTGCCAAGAAAAATGCCGGATATTTTGCTGCAGGACTGGTTGAAGACGGAATGATTGTTGGACTTGGAACCGGTTCAACAGTATTCTATGCAATGGAGATACTCGCTGAAAAAATACGGAATGGTATGAAGATTGTCGGAATTCCGACGTCATATCAGGCAGAGTGTCGGGCGCGTGAATATGGGATTCCTCTTGCCACTCTGCATGATTATACTGAACTGGATATTGCAATTGACGGAGCTGATCAGATAGATCCCAAAGGGAATCTGATAAAAGGGAGGGGTGCTGCACAAACTCAGGAACGTTGTGTCGCTTCTGCAGCACGTCTTTTTGTTGTTGTTGCAGATGCAAGTAAGAAGACGCCATGTTTATCCGCACCTGTGCCCGTAGAGGTGATACCGTCTGCTGCCTCACTTGCAGCAAAAAGGTTGTGTGAAATGGGTGGTTTTCCTCAGGTGCGTGAGGGAATAAAGAAAGATGGTCCCGTGATTACGGACAATGGAAACTGGATTATCGACTGTACGTTTTCAGATATTACCAGTCCATTAGCGCTAGAGATTAAAATCAATAATATTCCTGGTGTGCTGAGTTGTGGTATATTTGCTGAATTTACCGGGAAATCTAAAATAGTTATTGGAAATCAGGAATCAGCTGAATTGATGGTTATTTGAAACAATCAGCTGATTTTGAAGGTGTTTTCTGATTTTTTGAATCAGCTTCAATTGATTTTCAACTTCTTCACGTTTGTTTTTCTCAATAATATCCATTATTTCTGTAATTGATTTTGATAGACAATATATTTTTACTGGTCTTCCTTTACTTTCTGCTTTTGATTCCCGGCTTTCTATCCATTCGTTTTCTTTCAGAGCACGCATGGCGATGCTCACTTCTGGCTGCCGAAGGTCACTACTCCGTTCAATCTCCCGTGAGGTTGCCTCTTCAGTCATCGCAAGATAAATAAGAACCTTGGCAACATTCCGTTTCAACCCAATTTCTGTAAGAAGATTTGAAAATTCTTCGTCTTCTTCGGTGAAGACCATTACTTTTTCCATTCTCATATTTGTCACCGAGAATACAACCTTAATTATTCAAAATACTATAAATACATTGTTGTATGTATAGTTCAGATAAATATTCCTACAATTATTTTAAAAGATTGATGTTATGGCCTTAAATCAGGCCCAGATTCGAAAGATCGGATAATATTTTATTGACAGCTCCTTTAGCGTCATCTGGCTGTTTTCCTCCGGTAATTATCAGTTTACCTGACCCGAACAAAAGAACTACAACCTTGGGTACTTCAAGCCGATATACAAGCCCGGGGAATTGTTCAGGTTCGTATTCAATCCTGTCAAGATTAAATCCAACAGCAATTTTATTCAGATTGATTGGTGTTCCAAGATCTGCTGATGTAACAATATTCTGAATTTTATATTCAAGACCCTCGTATATCTCGATATTCAGTTCCCGCAGACGGGTTCCAAGGATTTCCAAACCCCGTGAAAGACTATCAACACTCTTTGCACCGGTAAGCACTACTTTCCCGGAACCAAATACGAGTGCTGCAATCTTTGGATCCTGCATCCGAAGAACTACACCCGGAAATCGTTTTTTATTGTATTCAGCATCTTTAATCTGAGATGATACCAGCTGAAGATCAAGAGAATCTGCCACCTTTGCAGATGCAACGATATTCTCAATTTTCAAAGAGTCCTCTGGATGGCGTTTCTTCTCAATTTTCAAAGAGTCCTCTGGATTGCCCTTCATGTATTATATAAAAGGATTTAAAAAGTATATAAATGGTTGCCTGATTGCGCATCCTGTTTTTAGATGCTCCTGGTTACTCATCTAGTGTGGAGATATCTCCCGGATCAATTCCCATTTCCTGTGCCTTCAAAACCCGACGCATAATTTTACCACTTCTTGTTTTAGGTAATGAGTCAACGAATTCAATCTCAGAGGGTACTGCAATCGGGCCAAGAGTCTGTCGGACATGATATTTAAGATCATGAACAAGTTTTTCTGTGACCGTTGTTCCTTCAATAAGGATTACAAATACTTTCAGTGAGTTCCCTTTCACCGCATCCGGTTTTCCGATGGCTGCCGCTTCGGCAACCGCATGATGTGAAATGAGCGCACTTTCGACTTCAGCCGATCCGATATTGTGCCCACTTACAATAATCAGATCATCTGACCGTCCAAGGATCATGATGTAGCCGTCTTCATCCTTAATTGCAAGGTCGTTTGTGCTGTAATACTGACATTGTTTTGAATTCCAGTATGTCAGATAGCGTTCCTCGTCATTATGGACCCGCCGCATCATTGATGGCCAGGGGGCAGTGATTGCAAGATATCCTGCCTGGTGGGGAGGTAAAGGATTTCCTTCATTGTCCACCACATCTGCCATTATTCCCGGAATTGGTTTTCCTACATATCCGGGTTTCATATCCTCTCCTGCAAGAGTGGTTATCATGTGGCTTCCGGTTTCTGTCTGCCACCAGGTATCAATTATTGGGCATCGTGTTTTGCCTATAACATTATAAAACCACTCAAAAGCTTCAGGATTGAGCGGCTCTCCGACTGAAGCGAGTATCCGCAGAGAACTCAGATCATATTTGTCCGGCCATTCCGCACCATATCGCATAAACATGCGGATGGCAGTCGGTGCAGTATAGAAGACATTAATGCCATATGCTTCAATCAATTGCCACCAGACTCCGACATCAGGGTAGTCGGGAGTATGTTCAGTCATGAATATTGTTGAACCCAGAAGCAGAGGTCCATATATTGCATATGTGTGTCCGGTGATCCATCCTGGGTCTGCAGTGCACCAGTATACATCATTATCCTTGACATTCAGGACATATTTTGTTGTGTAGTAAGCACCCACCATATATCCTCCACAGGAGTGGACAATTCCTTTTGGTGCGCCCGTTGTACCTGATGTGTAGAGGATGAAGAGGGTGTCTTCAGAGTCCATTTCTTCCGGAGGGCAGTTTTTTTCTGCATTATTCATAATCTGGTAGAAGTCGACTTCAAAATTATCCAGAAGGCAGGTGGGGGGATCCTGGATGCGGAGGACAACCACCCGCTCTACACTGGGTGCATGAATAAGCGCTTCTTCGACAATCGGCTTAAGAGGGATGCTTCTTCCTCTGCGGAATGATACATCTGCAGTAATGACTATTTTTGCTCCTGAACCGACAATCCGCTGGTTCAGTGCCGATGCGCCATATCCGGCAAATACAACGGTATGTACAGCACCAATACGTGCACAGGCAAGCATTGCTATGACTTGTTCGGGGACTGTTGGCATGTATATACATATTACATCCCCTTTCCCGACGCCAAGATTTTTCAGTGCATTTGCAAACTGCATGACGGCTTTGTACAGCCGATCATATGTGTAAATTATCTCTGTTTCGTCTTCTCCACGCCAGAACAAGGCAACCTTATTTCGCCGGTTGTTCTTCAGATGACGTTCCAGGCAATTGTAGGTGATGTTGCATTTTGCATTAACGAACCACTTTGCATGTGGATATTCCCATTCTTTGATCTTGTCCCACGGTTTGAACCAAAGGAGGTCTGAAGCAACGCGCCTCCAGAAATCATCAGGGTCTTTTTCGAAGTTTGCATATGAAAGGGCGTAGTCTTTAATCCGTGCATCGTTTCGATATTCTGGGGCAGATTTATACACTTTTTGTGTGAACCCGGGAGGCTCCGTAGGATTTGTCATGGTTTATCACGATCTTGGGTTACTATTCAATTTATTCCAATGATTAAAGTCATTTTGTTTTGTCCTGTTTTTCTGGATTTAACATGATTAACTATTACAAACATATATGTATAAGCCGATCAAACAAAATGGTAGAAACGTGACGAATCTCTTTTCGTCATTTGTTGAACCAGTTCCCTGAGAATCAGAGTTTTATTCTGATATGTGAGGATGAAATAAATGAAGGAATGGATGTTAAGCGAAGCAGAAGGCTATGAAATACTTGGAAAGTATGGTGTTCCTGTACCTGCGTATAAGATTGTAACAACTGCAGAAGAGGCAGGTGATGTTGCAGATAGTATTGGATTCCCTGTTGTGATGAAAATTGTTTCACCACAGATCATTCATAAGAGTGATTCAGGTGGGGTTGTCACCAGTATCGGAACAAAAGAAGGCGCTCAGGCTGCGTTTAACCGTATTGTGACAAGTGTCAAGGAATATAATCCGAAGGCAAAAATTGACGGGGTAATCATCGAAGAACAGGCAAAACCCGGTCTTGAGCTCATCATTGGTGGAAAAACCGATCCAACCTTCGGGAAAGTCATTACCTTTGGGGCAGGCGGCACGCTTGTTGAACTGATGAAGGATGTGACCCTCAGGATTCTTCCGGCAACCGAAGAGGATGTGAGGGCAATGGTCAAAGAGATCAGAAGTTACCCCCTTATATCCGGATATCGCGGTTCAAAACCAAAAGATGAAGAGACCCTGGTGAATGCTATTCTGAATGTCTGCAGGTTCTTTGAAGAGAATAAGCAGGTAAAGGAGTTTGATATCAACCCATTACGTCTGTATGAATCCGGTGCCTGTGCTGTCGATTCGCGCGTCATAATGACTGATGGAAAGGATGTGCAGAAAAAGACTGAACGTCCGGATGTTCCTCTTGAATACTTCAATCCCCGTTCTGTCGCCATCATCGGGGCATCAGATGACCCCACAAAGATGGGCTATGCGGTGATGCATAATCTTCTTCATTTCCCCGGTCAGCTCTATCCGGTAAACAATAAGCGTGATACTATTCAGGGTCTTAAGGCATATCAGACCATAACCGATATTCCGGCACCGGTTGATATGGCGGTTATTACTGTCCCTGCAATGTATGTGCCCCAGGTCGTAGAAGAATGCGGTCAAAAAGGCGTTACTATTGCGGTTGTTATCACTGCGGGATTCAAAGAAATGGGTGAAAACGGCAAGGCTCTTGAAGAACGGGTTGTTGCGATTGCCAACCGGTATGGCACACGCATTGTCGGGCCAAACTGTCTTGGGCTCATCGTTCCGCCCCGCGGCCTGGATACGACATATGTGCATCAGTCACCCCGGCCCGGCAGTATTGCATTCCTTTCTCAGAGCGGTGCTATTGTAAATACCGTTGTTGACTGGAGTCTTGCTGAGGATATTGGATTTTCCGCTGTCGTTTCTGTCGGAAACCAGTCTGATCTGAACTTCTTTGATTACATGCGCTGGGTTGAGCGTGACCCGAATACGAAAGCTATCATCATGTACATCGAGCAGATAAGTGATGGTGAGGCCTTTATGAAGGTTGCAAGTGAGGTTTCGAAGACAAAACCGATTATTGCCATTAAATCCGGTTCTTCTGACCGTGGTTCAAAGGCTGCCGCATCGCATACGGGATCCCTTTCCGGCTCATATGATGTATATATGGAAGCGTTCCGCCGGTCCGGTGTCCTTGCTGTCCATACCCTGACAGGGGCGTTTCTTGCAGCTGAGATGCTATCGCATCCCAAGAGATATCCGAAGGGTTCGCGCGCTGTTATCGTAACAAACGCCGGTGGATTTGCTGTGCTTTCATCTGATTATGCAGAACGGTATGGTATTGATATTGTGGACCTGCCTGCGGAAGTTGTTGCAGAACTGGATGAATTCCTGCCTGAATTCTGGAATAAAGGGAATCCGGTCGATCTGTTGGGTGATGCATCTGAGCGCCGGTTTGAACAGACATTTGAAATTCTCGCCAAACATGATGATCTCTGGGATATGTGCTTTATCGTAGGTTTCCCGAACAATATTCTCTCATCAGAACAGCTTGCAAGTCAAATTCTGAAACTTTCAGGCAATACAGAAAAGCGTATTATCTGTTCTCTTCTTGGTGGAGCATCAATGGACCGGGGCAGAAAGATTCTGCGCCAGCATTCGATTCCCAGTTTCGAGGAACTTGATTTCACCTTCAGAGTTATCGGAAGGGTGCTCTGGCAGCAATTCAGGGTTTCAGCACCCGGTCTGCTGTAAAAAAAAAGAAAAAAAATTATTTTTTTAATCGTATTCGCGCCAGATGAGCTTAGGCAAGAATCATACTCTTACAGTAATCATTATATGTAGACATACGAACTGAGCAAATTGTGATACTTTGTGTGAAATGTCGCCCATCTCCCGGCCCGTGGTTGGCAGGTATTTTGAGAGGATGAATCATACCATGGTATCTGGTTACGTGGCACTGCGTAGCGGAAAATAGGCTTGTAGGAGGAAAGATCGACAACAGCAGGAATGCAGCATAACACAGGGAATTCTGCACCATGCACGTATCGAAAATAGGCAATGGTCAGATCGGTATTCTGAAGTTATCCGTCAGCTTGTAGCATATGATGACTTGGCGCAGCTTGTTGATATCAATGCTATGTATCTAGATTTTCCCAGATAATATCGGTAAGTTCAGGATTTAATACAATTTGCCAACAAGGAAATGTCTAAATCGGAAAGGACATATTTTCATTGACTCAATTAAAAATATTTCTTAGTCCTGTTTGCCATTTAATGGTAATAAATTCCATTCAATCCTGGCATTGGGTATTTAATTTGGTATTTAGAATGACCATCAGTCCATTAGCATTGATCTATCCTTTCCTCAATCCCCACCCCGCATCAGCATTAATCTCAATATGAAATGCTCGTCTGATGTGAGTGAAAATTGTCTTTACTTTTGACGTTCCTCCTGTAAGACTCATCAATTATTCCACATTCCTTAAACGATTTGATGAATTGTGTGGAACTGATCATGAATCAATGATCAATCCAATTCAATAAAGTAATCTTAGCGAAATTGCGGACGTTACGGAAATTATCTGAATCTATCTTTTTTAAAAATACTAAATCCACATAGATTTATATTTTGCCTGACAATCAACAAAATGTGAATTAATTCCCATTATTAATCCATAATTGAAAAATTCAGATAATTCTTAAACGAATTCATAAGCTGAACGAATATCAGGCAGGAGACGATATGGTTTTGACAACAAATTTCACCCAGGAAATGACAATTGAGAGGCAACGAACATACGGCGATGTTATTGAGATCAAGAGAAATGAACTCCGCTATTCAATGTCGACATCTTTGATGAGTAAGATGCTTGCATCCGATGGTATATCTGTCGACGTATATTGTGACGGAAAAGGAAAAGTCGGCACCGCAATATATTCAATTCAGAATCAAAACGTCATATTCGAGGTAGATTTAGAACAATTCGATGTCAAAGCTCAACTGATATACAATGCTATCAATTTTATTAGACCTGAAAAAAAGACAAAAAACGACTTATTATCAAAATCTCCAATTAAACCATCTGCAGCAGGTTATGTATTTATTGACCTTAATCCCGGAAAATACATTGGTGAAGTCCCCATCTTTAACCTTGGCACGTATTACCCAATAGCAATTGTACCACAAAATGAAACATTCTCGAATGATATTTTGACACTCAAAAATGATTATTACTCAGATTTGCAACAAGAAATTATCCATAAATTCACCAAAGAAATAATTGCTTTATTACACAAAAACCATGAATTTGTTGTTTGTTTAATACCAAATTCTTCACTTGGATTCAACTCATCCGGACTTTTCCATGTTGCAAAAAACATATCGATTCCTCCAATCATTGATGGTACCAGAGTAATCAAACGAATACATAAATTACAACCAAAACATCTCGGAGGATCACGAGATTATTATAAGGAGAAAGAGTCAATGCAGGTAAGCAATCCCGATATGATTAAAAATCGTATCGTACTTCTCCTTGACGATGTCACCACAACCGGAACGTCGTTGTGGGCCGGGAGGAGACTCCTTCTTAATGCAGGCGCAGAAGACGTAGTGCTCTTTGCCCTTGGAAAAACATATCATATCGACAATTCCGGAGAAGAATATGGTAGAAAAGTTACCCAATGAAAACTGGCATACTGAAGCTTTACTCTCCCTTTTACAAACAAAAGGAATTGGCAGGAAGACGATACAGACGTTTTTAACAATTCTCCAGGATGAATCCCGCAATATCCAGTTCCCTTCAAATCTGGAAGAATTACATGATACCGTAGTAAATCTGGAAAAAATTGCAAAACAAGAAAAAAAAGCATATAAATTACCCCGTGATTTTTCCCTTGATGAGGGAAATAAGAAAGCCAAAGAAATTCTCAAAGAATCCGAAGAACAGAACATTCAGGTCATCGATTGGTCTTCAAATTTATTTCCCAAATCTCTCAAAAAGATACCGGATCCTCCGGTAATCCTTTATACAAAAGGGAACCGCAATCTTCTCCGGATAGCTGATTCAGTTGCAGTTATTGGGACTCGAAATCCAACCGAGTACGGAAGCTATATATCTCATCACCTGGGTTATCGGCTTGCAGAGAACGGCATCACCGTTGTCGGAGGGCTTGCCAAGGGATGTGATATTGCCGCTCACCAGGGTTGCCTTGATGCCGATGGGCAGACTATCGCTGTCCTTGCTCATGGACTTGATTCAATATATCCTCGTTCTAATGAAAACGTCGCGCAGCAGATTGTTCATGCCGGGGGATGCCTGTTAAGCGAATACGAGCCGGGAGTAAAGGCAAGCCGCTACCACTTTGTGGACCGGGATAGACTTCAGAGTGGACTTTCCAAAGCGGTGATCGTGGCTGAAACCGGGGAAAAAGGGGGAACAATGCACACGGCTGCCTTCGCCACCGAGCAGAAAAGAGAACTAAGGGTGGTTCATTTTCCACAAGATAAGGCAACTGCTGACCAGCAAAAAGGATATGAAAGACTGATTGCCGAATTTAAGGCAGTTACCATCAATGTAGAGAATGATGATGAACTGGGTCAGTTCATATTGAAAATAAAGAAATCACTACCTAATAAGGATGAAAAACCGAAAAATCAGTCATCTATCTTCAATTGGTAGACGAAAATAATCGAAAAATCAACCCGAATATATATTTTTTACAATTTCGCATAAATACTCTTTATAAAACTAAAACCCAAGGATTTATTGTTCTCACAAATAATCTTCATTTACCATATATTTCCAGCAGTGAACCCCGCTCCGTTGTGAAATAACGGGTACCGACCATCGAACCGCTCTAGTTGCATTAACTATGACCTCAGGCAAATATACAGAAGATACCCTCGTCGAGCAACCGGCCATCCGCCTACTGGAAGGGCTTGGCTGGGAGACGGCAAACTGCTTTGACGAGACGTTTTCCCCAGGCGGCGGGAGCGAGGGGCGGGTGACAAACTCGGAGGTAATTCTCACCAAAAGGCTCCGGTCCGCTCTCGAACGGTTCAACCCAGGCCTTCCCAACGAGACGCATAATCCTACCCTTGAGTGGGGGCTTGCCCATTTGATTGAAGAACGATTGGATGTCTCAGATCTCAAAATTGCAATTCCGGAGAAAAAATTATGAGCGATACTGTATTTAAACAGGTAAATTATGATCTCAACTCTTTAATTAAATTCATAGAACTTGGTGAAATAGGACTTCCGGATATCCAGCGCCCTTTTGTATGGAAGAATGCCAAGGTAAGAGATCTCTTTGACTCCATGTACCGAGGTTATCCGGTTGGCTACTTCCTTTTCTGGCAAAATGCATTCTCAGAAGATTCCCGCAATATCGGAACAGATACCAAACAAAAACCACCGCGATTATTAATTGTGGATGGACAGCAACGACTGACATCTCTATATGCGGTTGTGAAAAGAATTCCAATCATTCGTGCCAACTTTATGACTGAACAGATCAATATTGCGTTCAGTCCACTTCAGGAAAAATTTGAGGTCACCGATGCGGCTATTCTTAGAGATAAATCATATATTCCAGACATTTCTATTCTATGGAGTGGTGACACCAAAATAACTAAAATTATCAGAGATTACATAGAGAATTTAAAAACAACGAGAAATCTGACAGAAGATGAGGACTCTGAAATTGAAGATGCTATACTGAAATTGCAAAGTCTTCTAACTTTTCCTTTCACCGCACTTGAACTCTCTGCTGATGTCAATGAGAAAGATGTGGCAGATATCTTTGTGCGGATCAACAGTAAGGGCACGCCACTCAATCAGGCTGACTTTATCCTAACTCTCATGTCGGTATTCTGGGACGAAGGAAGAGTCCAGCTCGAGGAATTCTGTCGAAACTCCCGCAATCCCTCTACCACCGGACCCTCACCATTCAATTATTTTATCCAGCCCGATCCTGATCAACTGCTCAGGGCAAGTGTAGGACTCGGATTCAAACGGGCCCGGCTACAATATGTCTATTCTTTGTTAAGAGGCAAGGATCTGGATACAGAAAAATTCAGTGATGAACGACGGATAGAACAGTTTGAGATTCTAAAATCTGCCCAAAACAGAGTCATCAATCTCCAGTACTGGCATGACTTCATGAATTGCATAAGGATGGCCGGTTTTCGAAGCAAGAATATGATCAGTTCCAATAACAACCTGCTTTTTTCATATATCCTCTATCTGATGGGACGAACAGAATACAAAGTTGAGGAATTCCGGCTTCGAAAGATCATCGCCAGATGGTTCTTCATGTCCAGCCTGACTGGTCGTTTCACCGGATCTCCGGAGTCCGCTATGGAATTCGATCTTGCCGGGTTCCGTGACGTAAAGGATGCAGACGGATTTGTCCAGACACTTGAACGTGTCTGTGATCTCGCAATAACTGAAGATTTCTGGAGGATAAGCCTGCCAAATGATCTTGCGACATCTTCACCCCGCAGTCCTTCATTATTTGCATACAATGCTGCACTTGTACTTCTTAATGCCCCTACATTATTTTCAAAACTGAAGATAGCAGACCTGTTGGATCCTGTATCTCAGGGGCATCGTAAGGCAGTAGAAAGGCACCATCTCTTTCCAAAAGATTATCTTAAAACAATAGGAATTACTGAACTTCGTGAGACAAATCAAATAGCTAACTATGCTTTGGTTGAGTGGGGCGACAATCTGGAGATTTCAAACCAGCCCCCCATTGAATACATTAAGATGCTAAAATCACGTTTCGGAAAACAGGAATTTGCACAAATGTACCATTGGCATGCCCTGCCTGAAAATTGGGAGCATATGAATTATTCAGAATTTCTGGAAGAGAGACGTTCCTGTATTGCACAGATAATTCAGGAAGGATATCTCACACTCAATCCTGAACAAAATGTACATGAAATCGAACTTTCATTGCCCATCGATCAGATTGTCGCAAGCGGAGAGTCAGAAAATATTGAACTCAAGTCCACACTGAGGGTTAACCTACATACCGGGAACAGGGATCCAAAAATGGAACAGGCAATTCTTAAAACAATTGCAGGATTCCTGAACACTCATGGAGGCATCCTTACAATTGGTGTTGCCGATGACGGCACAGCACTTGGCATTGATAATGATGGATTTGAGAATGAGGATAAAATGAGTTTGCACCTTGTCAACCTGGTAAAAGATCGCATGGGCCCAACTATTATACCGTTTATACATGCACGATTTGAGGATTACAATGGATGCAGAGTGATGGTTATCGAGTCCTCAAAATGCCAGACACCTGTATTTGTTAAAGATGGATCAATTGAACGATTCTTCATCCGCACTGGCCCGTCGACTACGGAACTCAGCGCGAGTCAGATTCAGGATTATATCCGAAAAAGGTTCCGTTCCTGAAAATTAGTGACTGAAGTTCATAATAAAATGCCTGCAAACAGCAATTACTCTGAAGACGCCCTCGTCGAGCAACCGGCCATCCACTTACTGGAATAGATTGGCTGGCAGACTGGTAACTGTTACAACGAGACGTTTTCACCGGACGGCGGGAGCGAGGGGCGGGTGACACCCTCGGAGGTAATTCTCACCAAAAGGCTTCGGCCTGTTCTTGAATGGTTCAACCCAGGCCTTCCCGACGAGGCACTTACTCTTGCCATCGAGGAACTTGCCCGTGACCGGAGCAAGATGAGCCCGATCGCAGCGAATCGCGAGGTCTATCTTCTTCTCAAAAACGGGGTAAAGGTCCGGTTCCGGGATAATAAAGGCGGTTTTGCCACCGAGACTGTGAAGGTAATTGACTGGCACAATCCGGCGAAGAACGACTTCTTCCTCGCCTCACAGTTCTGGATCACCGGTGAGCTCTACAAACGGCGAATCGACCTTCTGGGATTTGTCAACGGCATCCCACTCATCTTCATCGAACTCAAGGCAAGTCATAAGAATCTCAAAGCAGCATTCAGTGACAATCTCACCGATTATAAGACGACCATTCCACAGCTCTTCTGGTACAATGCCTTCATCATCCTCTCAAACTGCAGCCAGAGCAAAATTGGCAGTATCACCTCAGGATGGGAACACTTCTCCGACTGGAAACGAATCAACAGTGAAGGGGAGAAGGGTGAGGTATCACTCGAAACAATGCTCAGGGGGACCGGTGACCACATCAAACTCCTTGATCTCGTTGAAAACTTCACGCTGTTTTCTGAAATCCGTGGCGGTGTCATCAAGATTGTCGCCAAGAATCACCAGTACCTTGGGGTTAACAACGCCATTGAATCACTCCAAAGCATAAAGGAGAACAAGGGCAGGCTCGGTGTCTTCTGGCACACCCAGGGTTCCGGCAAGAGTGTCTCGATGGTTTTCTTCACTCAGAAAATCCTCCGTACCGTGCCCGGCAACTGGACGTTTGTTGTTGTCACCGACCGGCAGGAACTCGACGACCAGATCTACAAAAATTTCGTGAATACCGGCGCTATCACCGAAACAGAGGCACAGGCATCAAGTGGGAACGATCTCAGGTGCCTCCTGTCAGAAGACCATCGCTATGTCTTCACCCTCATCCATAAGTTCCATACAGAGAAAGGAGGGACATACCCGCAGATCTCCGACCGCGATGACATCATCGTGATCACCGATGAGGCCCACCGCTCCCAGTATGACACATTCGCACTCAACATGCGAAGCGCCCTTCCCAATTCCGCATTCATCGGGTTCACCGGGACACCCCTTATGGTCGGTGAGGAAAAAACCCGTGAAGTATTCGGCGACTATGTGAGTGTTTACGATTCCAGGCAGTCCATCGAAGACGGGGCCACGGTTCCGCTCTCCAACTTGGAATAAGATTGTAAAAACTGTTTTTAGGGATAGGACTGCGGGGGGGTATTATGACTCTCGAATTTACAAGTTCACCTCCTTTTCAAGCTTCCATATTCCCTTTTCAATCAGTACCTCCGCAGTTGCTCTATAAAATGGATCCAGTGCCCTAAGCACATCAGGGGAGATGATCCTGCTGGGAACCGCAGGAGAGTTCATACCTTTTGATGTAGACATTTATTCTACACCTTGCAAGAGGTTGTCCCCGTCTGTGTTGTGATTGATTCGGGCGGGGTTATTCTTCATCTCATTATCGTTGCAGGTTTTGAGTTCACGTCTTAAGGCCTCCCTAAAACATTTTGCAAAACAGATCTTTGCTTTCTTCGCCTTCTCTTTTAGTTCGAGCGGGATCAAAACCGTGGTTTGCGAATAAACCTGTCTCATTAATCGCGCATGGCTTTAACTTTCGTTACTTAAAGCATGGAAGATCTTTACTGTGTCTTAAATGTTATCTATTACTCTTGTATAAGAAGCAGAGTGGGGTAGGGTGGAGATTAAACGAATTAAACGGTTATTCAATAAAAACGGGGCTTGAATAAGATTCGGTTTAAATCGGCTCTAGTAATATGGAAGGGCTTAATTTCTATAAATTGGGATTTTCATTTCGATTTGATATTTTAAATCATATCTAATTCTGGGTATTGGTTCTATCTTCGGGGATGGTTTTTAAAAAAAAAAAAAATTTAATAGCTCCACGATAGGGCGCGTATTTTGTCCCTTTTAGTGGGTTATTTTTAGATATCATGTCAGTTACAAACTGTAACAAGATTTGCACCTGAAGGATGAAGGATACCGGGGCAACCTGAGATGATACCCCCCCATTAATCAAAATTTGATTATGTCAATGATGAAAAACCGGAAGCACCATTTGGCATGGTATAGAAAGGAGGCCTATCGTAGGGGCAGATTGGAAATTGCATGTCTGCGCGCGAACTGATACGCCGGAATCTGCACATTCCTGTCATGCAGCTGACGATGATGGCCGCACTGTATTTCCCGAATTGGATATGACCTATGTTGAGTTTGAGGATTTTGGTTAATCTGACCCCGACTCCCACATGATGGTGATTAGGGTTTGGCCTTTGATGCTTGATATGTGGCAAAATGAATACATTTCAGATATGTGGTTGTTACTTTAAGGGAATATTATCGAAGGCGGGGAAAGAGGAAGAATATATGATCCTGATACGTTTGGGTAATTAGATCATATATTTCTGACCCTCATCCTCACTTTATGGACAATCAGTTCAGCCAGATTATCAAGTTCGTCAGGCACTTCATCAATACCTTCTTTAATGAGATATTCCAGCCGCTGGGCAAAGGTTTGAGCAATTTCTTTCACCTCTCCTTTTGTATAGAGACTGAGATCGATTGCATAGCGGTGTGCTGCCAGCAACTGACCTGTGCGAAGGTTCGTCAGTATTAATTCACCACAATATGCCGCAGACTTTTGCAGGTCTCCGACAGACACGCTCTCTTTCAAAAGATGTGCATATTGATCATTCATCGCTTTGGAAAGATCCATCTGCAGATCATATGCAGACTGGTACCGTTTCTCTGGGTCTTTTTCCAGACATTTCAGGATAATGGCGTCGAAGGGTGCAGCATCAGGATTATGGGAAGATGGGGGCAGAGGTTCTGCCTGCACAATATTCATGCCGACTTCGATGAGAGATTCTCCGCTAAATGGCAGTTCTCCGGTCAAAAGTTCATAGAAGATAACACCAACCTGCCAGATATCAGTAGCAGCAGTCTTCGGTTTATTACTGATCTGCTCGGGGGCAGCGTAGAACGGTGTGAATGATGTGCCGGTGGATGATTTGGATTCTGTCAGTACCTTTGACAGACCCCAGTCAGCGATCCTAGGCATCCCGTCTTTTAATAGTATATTGTGCAGTTTCAGGTCACGGTGAATGATCTTCAGGGAATGGGCATATCTCAGCCCTTCACATGAATTAAAGATAATCCATGCCGCTTCTTTTACATCAATTGGTTTGTCCAGTTCATTGAGTGATCTGTCACAGAGTTCCATCTCAAAATAGGGGATCGGCATGATGTTGTAGTCATAAATCTGCACGATATTCGGATGTTTGAGTTGTGTCCAGTTCTGCATCTCAGCAATGAAGGATTTCCCAGTTGATGCGTCTAGTGATATTGGGATCTTGACCGCCACCTCCTTTCCGTCCGTTCTTTTTGCTTTGAATACTCGTGCAAAACCCCCTTTGCCAAGGAATGAAGTATCGGTATATTTGTTTCCAATTTCAGAGGGCATATGATTTGGAATGGATGGTTTTGGCATAAATCCAGATGCCGAATCTTTGGATGTGGATGAAATGGTATCTCTGTTTCCTACATTGATCCAGAATTCATCAGTCTTGGAATATTCTTTTTTATTCCCGTCCTGATAGACGAGGGTAATCTCAAGCGGTATATCGCCCTCGGTGATAGGTTTTATACCGATTTCCGCCAGTATTGTCTTTCCTGCTTCAATATTTTGTGGCTTTATTCTTCTGGTATCAAAATCTTCAGAGAATGAGAAACTTACTTCATATGCATGGGCTGTTCCGTCATTCCTGATCTCTATTGCAACCCTGTGCCAGTTGTTGATTACCATATCCGTTCTGGGAAGATTCAGGGATAGTTCTGGTTTTGCGGTTCCCATGAATCTATTAAGTTTCTTTATCGATTCTTCAACATCAGCAAATTTGTCAGATTCAAGACTGTGTTTTATTGAGTTATTTATTGATTCTGGTGTCGTTCCGAAATTCTTTGCCGTTTTTAGGAGTATTGTAACCTTTTCCTTAAGGTCTGAGAGTTTTTGCTCTTCAACAATTTTCCTTTTCAGTATTTCAAATTCTTCTTTGGCTTCTTTCAGTCTTTCAGGATCTTTCAGTTTTTCATGCAATGAAGAGATTAGTGATTTGAATTTGAGTTTTTCAAGAATTTCTGCATTTAAATCTAATATATTAGAAATCTCTCCCTTCACTTTCACGAGACTGTTGATCTTTTGCTGGTAATCCCTGAATGCTGAATAAATTTCTTCTGGTTTCTTATTATTTTGTGTCTCCAGCGATTTGATAGTATATCCCTCATCTTTCCAGGTGTTCAATTGGGATTCATATTTTTTAAGTGAGTTTATGGCCTCTTTAGCTTCGGAGAGAGTTAGTTCGGCATAATCCAGTTTCTCCGCTTCAAGCTCTTCTTTAGCTTTTTTAATTAAAATTAAAACCGAATTTTTGTAGACTTTCAGTGTGGATGCCTCTTTTTCTGCAGATAGAAGTCCGTCTTGGATTTTAATTATATTCTGATCTTTTTCCGGGAAGGAGGGTTCTGGCGTTTCAAGGGCATTTTTATCAGTATTATCCGTATTTCCTAAACAGAGAGGCAGAAACGCGAGGACCGATATTATTAATAACAATATGATCGGCATGGTATTGACCAATAAATTGAATAACTCTGTAATAAAATCCCAAAATAAAATTACCAAGATAACGCTTAGAGCTGTAAGCCCTAAAATCATTTTCGAAGACATCAACAATTTACCTTTCTATTTGCGAATTCCATCACTAATCCGGATAATTCTTTGCGGATTTTCTTCTTGATATGAACTGAAATGGTTCCTGCTGATCTAACTCGTCCCTTTGTAAAAACATATTCACTGATCTTTTTCTGTGGAGAACTCGCAGCTCCCACACCCATTGGAATAACTGAAATCATATCGTTCATTTCCATGGTAGTATCATATTTCTGAAGCGGAAATGGTTTGATTCCAACAGCAGATCTGAAATGTATAATAATGTTAATCATCACAATCTCACCTTATTACCACAATCGGTGCAAAATTGAGCACCATCAGGTAACCTAGTTCCACATGCCGCACAAAATCTTCCGGAACTCTTTGTCCGGGCATCTCCATTGTCAGTATCTCCAAAGGTTGACCTGTTTACCACACTGTCCTGCACCTTTACGCTACCCGGTGAACCTTTCCTTTCACTCGGGAAAATTGAATCACTGGCATTTTCATTGGTAATACCTGCACGATTCAAAATACTGTCAACCAACTGCACACCGTTGCCGAGATTAACTGAGCCTCCGGATATGTTGTAGACTATCTGCTCTGCACGCTTGTTTCCATCCCCGATAAATGTGACAAACCATCGGAGACCGTTATTTTGGATGGCACTTGTTACAACATCCTGCAGACGTTTGTCATATTTGTTCCATCTGCTCTTCATAAAATGGAGAAGATATGGATTGGCAGCACCGGGCCTTTTACAGGCGTCCAGTATCATACCATCAATATACCGATAATGGACGTTCAAAAATTCAGATCCTTTCCCTTCCCCTGAGAGAAGAATGGTCATCAGTTCCTTCTTTGAAGGCAGAACGTGATACCTCTCAATAAGTTCGTACAGCAAAAGGTCATCTTCACTAAAGATATCAGCTTCAACAGGATCTTCTCTGTTTC
Source organism: uncultured Methanomicrobiaceae archaeon (assembly GCA_963761105.1). Lineage (GTDB taxonomy): Archaea > Halobacteriota > Methanomicrobia > Methanomicrobiales > Methanomicrobiaceae > Methanogenium. The sequence goes on from CAVXFW010000013.1 coordinate 17,830, forward strand.
TGCGAAAACTGATCACAAGAGTGAGAAGGGATGCCTCAAACTTTGAACGGAAGTGCAGGTCAAGCGTTTTGTCAAAAGATCCGCACTCACGGTTTTCATACCGTGAATAATTACTCCGAACTTCATTCCAGAGTCTGACACGTTCTTCATACGATCTTCTTGAAATTCCGGTGCCACTGTCAATGATGATCTCTGCCGGTTTCAGCAGATTTTCAATACAGGGGAGGTTTCCATCTCCAAACATGAGTGTCAGACGACCTCACATTCAAATGGTGTGACCTGAAATAATTGAATAAAATGGGGGGGTTGCATATAGGAATCTACCTCAAAGTTTCTGGCCGCATTCCTTGCAGAATCCTGCCGATGCGTTGTTTTCAGCTCCGCATTCAGGACATGCTCGTGTATTTTCCTGTTGCACCGGATTTACAATAACCGGCTGGCCAATACCCCCACCTGCAACGACAGTAGATCCCTGTGCCTGATGGGCACTGCCTCGTGCTGTTGCCGTGCTTCCCATTGCACCGAGAGCCTGATTCATCACATTGACCATGCGATCCGAATTCTCACCGAAATTCTTCTGCATCATCTCCATGAATGCCTGCTGATCTCCAAGGCGGGCAGCGTGCATTTTTTCCATTTCAGCTGAACCAAACTTCTGTTTCATTGCCTCCGCAGCAGCAACCGGATCTTTTGCATAGAGAGCAACAATCTGATCTGCATCCAAAACAGCCGCACGTTTCATCTTCTCCAGTTCAGTCAGGTGTTCAGCTGTCTTTCCCTCTGTCATGGTGAGGAGTGCTTCAGCTGAGGCATTTGTCCGTTGTGAGAGTTTTATCCCTTCAATCTCAGCCTCTTTTTCCAGATCTCTGTGCTGAAGTCCCTGGAAACCTGTCTCTCTCTGAAGTTTTGCTTCATCCATCTGCTTTTTGACGCTGAGGAGATCTTCCATCTCTTTGACATCACGAGCATGTTCCCGTTCGGCCCACTTTTCTCCGTGCTCTCTTTGGGCATCGTCAGTTTTTATTTCGTGGGCCTGCTGTCGATCATCCTGACCCAAAGTATGATCAATTTCTGCATCAGCAGTTTCATGGCGGTGCATCTGCCGGGCCTTATCCCTGACAAGAGAGCGGATGAATTCCTTGTCGTCCCGGTTATTGTTAAGTTCTATTTTCAGGTCCTGGATGTCACTGGTGCGGATTATTCCAGATTTTGCAAGCTCATGAACATAGGCTTCAACTGAGTTTTCGGTTGAAAGTTTATTGATCCTGTCATTTGAGAGAAGTTGCCTGATTTTTTGCTCGGTGTCGATATCAAGCTCCGCCCCGGCAACTTTTTTCGTCCGTATCCCACGTTTCTCAATGATGTCTTTCCAGTCTGTTTCATCACACCGGACAAACCTGAGTTGCTCTATGGAAAAGCCATAACTGTTCAGTGTTGGAGCAACATGTGTCTGAACCTGCTCTTCAATCTCCTGCTTGACTGAAAGATTCCCATAGAGCTCATCCATAGTATACCTGCTCAGCGTTGCATGAACCACACTTTGAATGTCATACGTGAGATCATTCTGAAGATCACTCAGAAGAATCCGGCTCTTTCCTTTCAGAAGATTGTCGATGAATTTCTTTGAATCAGTGTTTTTGAGTGTCAGGGTGCCATTGATGCCGACCGGAATTGAATCAGCAGTGCGGACCTGTGCCCTGTTAAGGGAGAAATCAATGGCAATGATACCGTCGTCAACAAGCACAACGGATGCACGGTCGTCAAGGTTAAGTGGCAGATGGGTCTCAAGAAATTTCCCAATAGTATAATGTCCGGGTCTGAGATCACCTACAAATGCTCCGCCCTGAAAGAGCAGAGCACGGGTTCCTTCGGCAACAGTAACGGTTTTTTTGAGGATGCCGCGAAGATCCTCAATTTCAAATCGGCTGGCAAAATCCTCTGGTTTTCGTTTCCACTCACGATTACGTGAGAAATCTTCCTGATTTGATCCTACTAGTTTACCAAGCCGGGATGTCCTTACATCATTCCCACACCCAGGACAGAACTTTGCATCTGCCGGAACAGAAGCCCCACATTTGTTACAGGTAACGTCCGCTGCTTTTGCTCCACAGTGAGGACAGAATTTTACATCTGCTTCAAGGGTTGTTCCACACTTCGGGCATGTTTTCTCTTCACTGTAACCCTCAGAAGATCTGTTTACTGGGATGTCATTATCGCTTTTTGTTCCAAAAAAACCCATTTTTTCACCACTTCATGCTATTAGATAAATCTATCTCAAGACCTTGTATCATTTTGTCTTTACGTTTTTGAAGACCAATAACCGTACCGATAGGACGTGCGCTGATTAAATCTTCATAATTGCTGCCATATTGAAAATAAGAATAATAATTGGGCATGTATTTTGAATCATTTAGACGTAATTCTATCATTTACAACACCCTTTCTCTCATCTGAACGTTGCCATAACAAACTATAATAGTTGTTCTATTTATCTTCAACAATGGTCTGTTCCATCTGGTTATTCTGAGGATAGATTGCTGAACAATTTTGTTCCTGCAGAATCTGAAGAGAGGTTCCCCATCCGCATCTCAGAGATCAGAGACCTGATGTATAATTCATCAGCTGAACCAGTTCTGGACTGTGAAATGTGTTCAGAAGTAATCTCAGAAAGTTCGTTTACCAAGGCCCTTTGACCTGCAGTGCTGATACTTGATTTTGCCAACCATTCTTCCAGGGTATCCGGGTCAATGTTCTGTAGCTTCTTCCAGACACCGGAGCGTTGAAGCGTTTTTTCCTGTTCTTTAATGGCAATCACATTCGAAAGCACCTGTAAATCCCGTTCCAGATTGAGACAGGTCTGGGCTTTTAACTGCCAGGATTCTGAAATTGCCTGTATCCGCATGGCACAGATGGATGTCCCTACGTCATCGGGGATACCCAAAGACTCGGAAAAGAGTGTTGTTATCTGGTCTTCCATTGCTGATCTGTCATTCTGGGTAGTCTGAATCTGATATCGTAACTGTGCTTCTGCCTTCCTTAGATCCCCCAGTTTCATCGAATCAAAAGGATTTTTGGTATGTAGTCTGGAAAAAATGCTCATTGTCAGATACTCCTGTTATTAATTATCAGATTCTGCAATGGCCTTCTCAAGGTCCTTTTCTATGGAGAATAGTCCGCCTGCTTCTTCAAGGTCAAGGGATCCTGTCTCAACACTGCTCCAGATATCAAACATCTGCTTCTCGGATTCATCAAGATCATTGTCTGAGTCTGCAATGTCCAGCGTGAAGATCTGGTTCAGGTCATCAACAACGTTCTCGAATCCTTTGCCTGCAAGGTTTACCTGAATGAGTGAACTTTCAAAAGCATCAGGTGAAATTCCCTGAATCTTTTCCCAGACCTGTGTCTTCTGGAGGTCACGCTGATATTTCTTGATCACTACAAGATTCGAGATGAACATATACTGCTTGTGCAATGATATGAAGTTGCGAATTTTGAGTTTGGCTGCCATGTCCATCTGCTTGAGTTCCTGTGCCAGCATCTTCTTTTTAATGAGGTCCGCTCCGACACCTTCTCCAAATGTTTCCTTTTTGTCGCGTTCAATCCTGTCAATTTCTTTGCGAAGTCGATTGATACGGCTTTTCAGCTTGAATTCTTCTTCCTGCAGTTCAGAGATTTTTAATTTCCCAATTGGGTTTCTTCGAAATCGGTCTATAATTCCCATCTTAATTCACTGATCGATCATAATCTCTGATCCATAATAAATGTTCCTCCATTGTGGAGGTTATTAATTGGGGGCATTTAGTGATACTCCGCCATGGAGGCAATATTTTATAGGACATAGTTCATACAGATTCAACAGGAATGGAATATCTCCTTGTTGTGGATTATCACTCGGATGCAGAGCGCAAACGGATTGATGCCACCATTGACCGCTGGAAAAGCAAAAAAGACGTGCGCAAAGAGAAAGGTGTTGTCATCCGTGTCAGTGATGATGGTATTGAAGATTTTCTGCATGATTTATATGCACGTCTGGACAGGGGCACTGAGAGTGTGCGTATGTACACGGCAGAGGAATGCGCTCCGGAAGTAGAGGAGATTTCACAAACCCTGCAGTATGAAACAGAGATGGAGTGCGAAACAGTCCGGCAGTTTTTGCGATACATTCTGAATAAAATAAATGCCAGTATTGAGGGCACCCGTGACGGGGTGGAATCGTATACTGCCTATACCCGGAAAGGTCAGGCAGTAATTGGTCTGGTATGGGCAAAAGATTCAGGTAAGACGAAGTTAACAGTTTATGTCAGTGGTTTTGGTGATGTGGTTTCGTTTGTGGCAGGACGGATTGATGAGGAGCTTAATGTGTTTCTAGGGGGAGCGTTATGATTTTTAAGAAGAAAGACACTCAGGAAAAATATCAAAACTATATGGACAACGGTCACTCACAATATAAATCCGGACAATATCATAATGCATTAACATTCTTTGAAAAAGCACTACAACTTGATTTTCAATCGTATAGAGCATGGAATTGGAAAGGGAGTTCGCTCAGAAGGCTTGGTCGGTATGAGGAGGCACTACAGTGTTATGATCATGCCATTACTCTTGACAAATCTTCCTACCCTTTTCCCCATATTGGGAAAGGTGACATTTTTTTCAAACAAAAATTAATTCCAAAAGCCCTTACTGAATATAACCGGGCAATTAAGATAAAAAGGCATCCCTGGGCTCTCAATGGAAAAGCACAATGCTTGTATGAAGCAGGGAAAAAAGATCAGGCGTCCAGTTTGGCCAAAGAAGCGATAAAATTGCGACCATCTTATTTATATCCCTATATTTTACAGGGAAATATATTTTTTGATCGTGGTTCATACCGGGATGCCCTAAAAATGTATGAGAAGGCACTTTCACTCACCAATCCTGATGCTACATATAATCGAAATTTATTAAACCATAAAATATTGAATTGCCGGATTTATGTCGCTCCGGATCAGGTTGATATTGCACATTTATTGCATCTGCTCTCAGCAGGAACAAATCAGGAAAGAACAGATGCATCGGATTCTTTGGACCGTTGTGCGAAAAATAACCTGGCAGCCCAGATTATCAGACAGAGGCCATTATCTCTTTTTGAACGGTCTCTGAAAGATCCGGTTTCAGATGTGCGGCGAAATGTTTTGTTGGTAATCAGAAACCTTGCGAAAGGTGGTTTCTCATATGAGGTGACTGATTCCGGGATTCTGAATAGTCTTTCAGATTGCCTTCAGGATCCATCTGAGAATGTACGAAGCGCAGCATTACAGTCATTTGGAGTTCTTGCAGAGTCCGGGCAGGGCATTCGTGTAGCTGAGACGGGGATGGTTGGTCACTGCGTTGGGTTGTTAGATGATACCAACACAGAAGTTCGTGAGATGGCGGCTGTTGCTCTGGATAAAGTTGCCTTCTATGCAAGCCCTGAACCACTTGTACATGAAAACGCAATTGTGGCGCTTGCCCATCATATCATGGATGCAGAAACTTCAGTTCAGGAAAAAAATCTATGGGCTCTCTGGTCTGTTGCATGTCGGGGATATTCAGACAGTCTGTGTAAAGTTGATATGCTGATTACTGACCTTAAGATATGTGCTCAAAGCAAAAACCTTGAGATTTGCAAGGCAGCGATATCAGTAATTGGTGAACTTTCAACAGTTACCGAAAAATCTTTTCTGGAGAACAAGGATTTGGAAAGGATTCTTCTTACAGGCATTAGCTCCCAGAGTAACCGTGTAAAGGGAGCTTCAGTCTGGGCCGTTGGGAGATGGGTTGAAGCAGGTCATACCCGGTCTTTGACTCCGAACGTAGTGAAAGATAAACTGAGAAACTGCCGCGAAGATCGGAACAAAGTTCATGTTTTTTATCATAGTGAACAACAGTGGAAACAACGTTCTATTGGCGGTATCGCAGGCGATGTTCTGAAAAAGTTTGATACATCAAGTCCCACTCCTTTACCGTCATCAAAAAGTGATTACCAAACGGCGTATTTTATCGCAAAAGGGTATGTGGACGAGTTACACCGGAATGAACTCCAAAATGCTCGTAAATCAGTTGTTCATCTTGAACAATTGGTTTCTGCGTCAATTCTTGCCGATGTGCAGAAACAGAGGGGCTATCTTGAATTTTATCTTCAGCAGGGAATTGAGGATGTCTCTGAGGAATTAGTGAATATGGCAGAAAAATCGAAGGAAATGATCCATGCCAAAGCAATGGAATAAGTGATGATATGACAGTGGATCTCAGTGGGTTTCTGGCAACAGAACTAAAAAAAACAATACAGGATTTTCAGACAGCACGGGCCAAATATGATGATGTTACTGTTCATGAAAAAGCGCATACCTGTGCTGTTCTGAGCCGTCAGCTTGCTGAGCAGATTCCTTCTTTGCGGAATAAATATATCTCTGATGCAGAGAAGTGGGATGCTATTGCATCGGGAAAACTCTCTGTTTCACCAGAAAAAAAAGGGTGTTCGTCATCACACAAGCATGGACCGAAACCTGGACAGAGCCCCGGAGAAAAACCGGGACCGAATACAGGAGACGGTGGTTCAAAAGATGAATCAGATGGTTCGTTTGATGCATCGTCACTAATATCTTCCTCGTCCGTCCGTTGGGATGATATCGGTGGTCTGGATGAAGTGAAACGCCTGGTAAAAGAGACGGTGGTGATTGCCGGTCTGAAAAAACCGGATGCCATCCGGCCATGGAAAGGGATTCTTCTTTTTGGCCCGCCCGGAACCGGAAAGACGATGATTGCTGCTGCAGCGGCAGGAAGTCTGCATGCAACATTCTATGACGTGAAGGCTGACCGTGTTCTGTCCAAATATTTTGGTGAGTCATCAAAACTTGTCGCTTCACTCTATGATTCGGCCCGAAGCGAGGCCCCGTCAATTGTTTTTATCGATGAATTTGATGCTCTTGGTTCAGCCAGAGGAGAGGGCACGAGTGAAGCTACCCGAAAACTTCTTTCCTCACTCCTTACTGAGATGGATGGTCTGCAGGATAAAAAGACAGACCGGCTTCTTCTCACCATGGCAGCAACAAATACACCTTGGGATCTGGATCCGGCGATTCTCTCACGGTTTCCCCGACGTATTTATGTAACGCTTCCGGATGCTGTGTCGTGTGAAGCAATCATCCGTCTTCATACGAAAGGTCTTGGGACGGTTCAGCTTGATGCAGCAACACTTGCAGAACGCTGTGTGGCCATGTTGTATTCAGGCAGGGACGTTCAGAACCTCTGCCAACAGGCGATATGGACGATGATTCATGAGGAGAATCCTCGTATGGATGAACTTGCCGACCTCCCGTTTGACGAACTCAAAGAGCGGGTGCTTGTAACACGCGATATCACGAATGCTGATTTTGAAGAGGCATTTGGGAAGATACGGTCGCCTGTGCGAAAAGAGGATCTTGAACAGATATAATAACTGGAATAATGAATATGGAGAGGCTGGATTGTAATGGGACTTTTTAAAAACAATAGAAGCAGAGAAATTGGCTGGTGAAGGAGATGCCTTAGCCAAACTCCAACGATATGAAGATGCAGTTCTTGCCTACGATCGTGGACTCGATCCTTGATCCGGATAATGCTTCTGCCTGGAACAACAAAGGGGCTGCTCTGTATGCATTAGAACGATATGATGATGCCATTCTTGCCTACGATCGTGGACTCGACCCTTGATCCGGATAATGCTTCTGCCTGGAACAACAAAGGGGTTGCTCTGTATGCATTAGAACGATCTGATGATGCCATTATTGCCTATGATCGTGCAATCGACCTTGATCTGGATAATGCTTCTGCCTGGAACAACAAAGGGGTTGCTCTGTATGCATTAGAACGATCTGATGATGCCATTCTTGCTTACGATCGTGCAATCGACCTTGATCCGGATAATGCTTCTGCCTGGAACAACAAAGGGGCTGCTCTAATTGAATTAGAACGATATGATGATGCCGTTCTCGTCTTTGATCGTGCACTCAACCTTGATCCGGATGACGCTACTACCTGGCAAAACAAAGGGTATGCTCTGAATGAATTAGGACAACATGAAGACGCCGTTCTTGCCTACGATCGTGCACTTGACCTTGATCCGGATGACGCTACTGCCTGGAAGAACAAAGGGTCTGCTCTGCATGAATTAGGACGATATGAAGACGCCGTTCTTGCCTACGATCGTGCACTCAACCTTGATCCGGATGAGGCTTCTGCCTGGAGAAACAAAGGGCTTGCTCTGCATGAATTAGGACGATATGAAGATGCCGTTCTTGCCTACGATCGTGCACTCGATCTTGATCCGGATTTTACTTACACCTGGTGCTTCAAAGGGGCTGCTCTGAATGAATTAGGACAACATGAAGACGCCGTTCTTGCCTACGATCGTGCACTCGATCTTGATCCGGATATTGCTTATGCCTGGTACTTCAAAGGGATTGCTCTGGATAACTTAGGACAACATGAAGATGCTGTTCTTGCCTATGATCGTGCCCTTGACCTTGATCCAGATAACGCTAATATCTGGTATAAAAAAGGGCTTACTTTGAATGAATTAGGACAACATGAAGATGCTGTTCTTGCCTATGATCGTGCACTTGACCTTGATCCAGATGACGCTACTACCTGGAATAACAAAGGGATTTCTCTGAATGAATTAGGACAACATGAAGATGCTGTTCTTGCCTATGATCGTGCACTTGACCTTGATCCAGATGATGCTACTGCTTGGAAGAACAAAGGGGTTGCTTTGAATAAATTAGGACAGCAGGAAAATGCCGTTCTTGCCTACGATCGTGCACTCGAGCTTGATCCGGATAACGCCACTACCTGGTGCCTCAAAGGGGTTGCCCTGAATGAATTAGGACAACATGAAGATGCCATTCTTTCCTACAATCGTGCACTCGAGCTTGATCCGGACAACGCTACTGTCTGGAACAAAAAAGGGATTGCTTTGTATGTATTAGGGCGATATGAAGATGCTGTTCTTGCCTATGATTGTGGACTCGGGCTTGATCCGGATGACGCTATTGCTTGGCAAAACAAAGGTGCTGCTCTGAATGAATTAGGACGATTGAAGATGCAGTTTTTGCCTACTATCGTGCACTCAAACTTGATCCGGATAACGCCATTGCCTGGAACAACAAAGGGGTTGCTCTTTATGCATTAGAACGATTTATTCCCGCTGTTCTGGCCTATGATCGTGCACTCAGGCTTGATATGGATAACGCTACTATTTGGCACAACAGAGGGATTGCTCTGGAAGAAACTAGACAATATGAAGGTGCTGTTCTTTCCTATGATCGTGCACTCGAGCTTGACCCGGATAACGCTACTATCTGGCACAACAAAGGGTTTGCTCTGTATATATTAGGACAATATGATGATGCACATCTCTGTTGTGTAAAAGCACTCGAATTGGATCCTGATAATACCAAAGCTCTTGAATTAAAGGAAACAATCTCAGAATATATTTCATCCAGTGATCCTCCAGAATCTTCAATATTCCACTCTACGAATGACCCTCAACAGACCAATGATGCGTCGCTTATCATTGAACGCACAATCTTTGATCCAGTAACGACTGATTTTATTCTCTCATCCAAACGAAATCTGCCAAATGTGCAGCAGTGGATTCTGTCACATGATCCGTCCTCGTATTGGTATATCATCTGCCTCAAAAATACTCAGGATCAGCCCGTTGACGAATGGGGGGTTTCCCTCGAGATGGGTAAGGCCGCGGGAATATCAGATATTTTTATTGAAAACCGGGATGCCTATGTGGCCGTGGATGAGTATACGGATAAAGAAAAACCCTGGATAAAGAAATTCAACTTTGGCTTCTCCCGTTATGATGGTGTTGTCATTCCGCGTGATGGTTCACTGAGACTGTTTATAAAATTATATTCAAAGGCCTGTAATATGGATCTCAGAATTGCCGGGCGATTTGTTGCTGAGGGTTTTGAACCCATTGATATTCCTGAGAAACGGTTTACCTTTGCCTGCGATGTGCAGAACTACAAGACCGCCCTGACAGCAAACCCAGAAAATGCGAAAAATCTGACAGAGAATGTACTGAAACGTTCCTTTGATCCGGATACCACATGTGTTCTCCTGCACGCATTCACCCAGATTCGTGATATCAATCAATGCTGCAGTCTGCGGAAATATGATCTGCTTCTTGATAAGATGCGGGCCTTGGATGACCTTTTTGAAAAGGCGTCAGCACCTGAACGTGTCCATAAAATGTTAAGCAACAATATCCGTGCTGTTGAGATGTTGGAGGACGGTGAAGAAACATATGAACGGGTTGAACGGTTGTGGTCATCGATGCTTGATATGTGGCAGAATGAATATATTGTCCGATGACTGTTTCATATTTTTAATTATTATTTCATATGAATTTTAATAAATTAATCAATTATGTCAGATTAGTTCCAAAATATAGGGGAACGATTTTCGCGAGATTTGAAAAATTAACAAAAATAATTGACTACAAATAGTCGCCTAAAATAGATCCTGTCTCACCAATAATAACTCTTATTTTCCATCGGTTTCTGGGAATTATTATGAATGTTCTGGATATTCGCCGTTTAAGCCTCTATAATTATTTAGACCAGAAATATTATGCTCTCTCATTATAATATTCTATTATTTGCAAAATAGTGTTAAAAATATTTGACGAGGGATGTGTAGAATTTCTGCCAGCAGGCAATATGGACAATGATTCATGAGGAGAATTCCTGTATGGGTGAGCTTGCCGATCTTCCGTTTGATGAGCTTAAAGGGCGGGTGCTTTTAACACGAGATCTCTGTGCTACTGATTTTGAAGAGGCATTTGAGAGGATTCGGTCCCCTGTGGGAAAAGAAGATATTGAGCGTTATATGGATTGGAATAATGAATATGGAGAGGCTGGATTGTAATGGGATTTTTTGGGGCAATAAAAGCAGAAAAGTGGATTGGCAAAGGTGATGATCTGTATGAGCTTCAACGATACGATGAGGCACTTGAAGCATATACTCAGGCGATTGAGATCGATCCTGATGATGCGGAGAAATGGATTCGCCAAGGAAATGCTCTGACTGGACTGGAATTATACGAAGAGGCCCTCGAAGCATATGATCAGGCGATTGAGCTCGATTCTGAAGATGCGGAGAAATGGATTTGCAGAGGAAATGCTCTGACTGGACTGGAACTATATGAAGATGCCCTCGAAGCATATGATCAGGCGATTGAGCTCGATTCTGAAGATGCGGAGAAATGGATTTGCAGAGGAAATGCTCTGACTGGACTGGAATTATACGAAGAGGCCCTCGAAGCATATGATCAGGCGATTGAGCTCGATTCTGAAGATGCGGAGAAATGGATTTGCAGAGGAAATGCCCTGAATGGACTGGAACTATATGAAGAAGCCCTCGAAGCATATGATCAGGCCACAGATATTGATCCAGATAATGCCATTACTTGGCTCTTAAAAGGGTTGGCTCTGAATGAATTAGAGCGTTATTATGATGCGGTTCAAGCCTACGATCGTGCTCTGGCCCTTGAACCAGACAATGCCCCTAGTTGTTTCTCCAAAGGGTTGGCTCTGTATTATTTAAGGCGCTATGATGATGCGGTTCAAGCCTACGATCGTGCTCTGGTC
>CAVXFW010000014.1:0-50828 GCA_963761105.1 uncultured Methanomicrobiaceae archaeon
TGTTTCCGGATGCATGGATATCAAAAGCAGATCCCGTTCTGATACGATTCAGCTGTATGGCAGTTCCATCGATTCCTACTGCGTTAGTAGCAACAAAGTTTTTTATCTGAACCGATGAGTAGTATGCGTCCGGTCCGATGTGGAGCGCACGCCCGTATGAATCTGTGCTCGAACAGTCCTCCATCACAATAGGATGACCAGAATAGGTATTCCTAATCCAGAACGAAGTTGGCTTATATATTGAAAAACCACTTTTCCCAATTGCAGTATTTTTATCAGTACAGCGATACAATTTCACATCGCTTGCATCATCGATATAATATCCGGCGAAACTGTTTCCTTCCGCTTGGCAATCTATCAGGGTGACTTCTCCCCTACCGATACAAAAACCAGAAAGGAATTCCTGTTGTAAGACTTTTGGATACGGTTTTTGTCCATTATTCCGTGCAATGCAATTTGTGAAGATGGCATCAGTGATTGTTGGCGACCACTCAAAATGATAACCGGATTCCCAACTCCCTTCTGCAAGGCAATTTGTTACCCGGAGATTATCCAGATCGTTGTGCTCTGCAAAATCAAATCCCGTCACCCACTCATAATACTGCTCATATCTCCCACAATTGATCGCCTGACAATTTGTATATCGGACGTTACTTATCAGAGTGTAGGTGGTACTTATTGCATCATGTCTGAACCCAAAACCACCACAATCGATGGCCTTACAGTTCGTAAACTCAATGTCTTCGATATTTTTATTGTATCCACTCTTATCAGTGGTGAGAACAAGGAACACGGCAGGGACGGTACGATCACACGTTCCGGTCACATTGCGGACAGCACAATGACCTGCCCTGATAGAAATTACACCACCATATACTCCTGAGCGGTGGGTAGCAGATATATGGAACTGCTCCAGTGTGACATATTCTTTGTCCACAAATACAATTCCCAGTCCTGTTAATTTCAGGAATGTTTTCGTATCGCCCTGTCCACGCAATTTGATACCTGTATTGAGGGAGATTGTTCCATCGCAATTGAATGTTCCTTCGGAAAGGATCACTTCCCCCCCATTGGGTAGTGCTTTAAATGCTGCATTTATCTCATTTTGGTCCTGAATTCCGTCACATATATAATCAGCCTGAGTCTTCAACAGGTCACTGCTATCACTTGCAGCTACCATCAGAGAGGCTGCACTTACTGCCTGTACAAGGCAGATAAGAATTACCGCTCCCAAGAGCAATTTAGTCACATGATTTTTCATAATATGACATCACCTCATGTCAATGGTGATATGTAGGTATGATTGACATAAGAATGTATACAATATGATATCTATTAATGCAATAATGTTAAAATATAGTATTTGTAAATCAGATCAGATCATATTTAGCATATATAATTAACTGAACATCATCCATTTCTTATTTATAATTGATATTCCTCAGGAATTTCATCTCCTTGAGACAATTGACACAATATTTTGATATTTTATGGAATATGGCCAAAACCCTTTATGCTCTTAGTGTAGATTTTACCCATTTGAATTTGGAACACTTACGACATTGTAATAGCAACAGACACAGAACATAAGAGAGTCAAATCCCAGCCATCTATTCAGGCTGTTACAAATCTATTATTTAAGATGATATCACCGACATTCCGCAGGTCCCCTTTCAACAATAGTATTTTTTATACGCCCCACCCAATAATCGCAATTTCTTTTTCAATTCATCATTAAGATTCGCAATATGCTTAATTCTCCGGTTACACTGAAGTTGGTGGTATCAACGTGAATGTAGTGCGAACCGAATTCTGTTGAAATGAGAAAGTTAGCCACAATTTCACTGAAGAGCTCGGTTGGTCCATATTCTGCGATGGCGTCCATGGTCCTGCCGAGTACGTCATCGTTGATCTGTTCGGTGGTGATTCCTTCACCAATGAGACGTTCAAGTGCGATATTGTCGAAGAATTGTTCAATGAATCCCAGACCATTCAGTACCATTGCTTTCACTGCCTAAGAATGAGTAAGATGGCTCTTCGCTAATCGGTGTGGGTGAATATCCTGGAAATTCTCTTTGGTTATGAACAGAAACACAACTTTAGTATTCACACCATTTACCAAAAAACACAGAAATACAGGGGGAGTAAAATTCTTTTTGACAGGCACATACTCCTTAAAAGTCCCTTTATGATTTCTGATCCAGATGAAATATCCCATTAATGTCATATTCTCTGAACAAAAACAGGAGCAGGTGGGATACTTGCCTATCCCACCTGCGACCTATCACATCTGGCGGGGTGGGTCATGCAGGGAGGGGGCACCCCTCCCTTGCTTTTCGATTTGGTTAATTGAATACCCACAGAAAACAGCGAAGAGCCAGTAAGATTATGGTTCCGGGTCTTTGGTGTTGCGGTATCGGTTATTTTGGATATTCCAAGAGAATTGTAGGCTCCGGCGACAATGTCGAGATGGCCGACGGAAAGGATTGATTCGCCATCGAATCCTTCAATAAGGAACATATTGTAGATATTTGTCTAAACGCACATAGGTCTTGCGGGGGATAATTCTGTAAAGTGTGGATTATTAGTGCGGATGGTCGGAGTGCGACAAGAAGCTGTATTATAGATTGCGGGTCAATCTGCCACCCTATTCGTTTGGGGTGCCCCTACCGTGGCATGCAGTTCTGGTAACGGAACGGTGTGAAGCCCACGGGACAACGTGGAGAAGAATTGAACCCTGTTCTATTCAATCTGCAAGGGAAAAGACGTCATGGAGAAGCAAACGCTGAATCATCGAAAAAGGGTCGTAATCCGCAACAGGCGAAACCAGGGTGATTACGCCTGAACCAAGTGCGACAGGAAGTTGAATATTGGATTGCGAAATGCTGCCCGATTTGTTCCGGGTATCCCTAATGAGACATGCGGCAAAGTACCAGACGCTGTGCGGTGTGAAGCTCTCATGACAATGTGAAGAATTCCGGAACCCTATCCGGACAATTTGCTAGGGAAATGGTATCATGGTGAAGGAAACTGAATCATCGGTAGAGGGGTCGTAAGCGTAACAAGTGAAAAAGGGTGATACACTTGTCCAAACGGTATTGCGTCAGGTTATATCGGCCTTGGTTACGATATAACGAACAAACAAACGATGCACGGCCCATAGATGGCACCTAAAAGACCTAAAATTATCCAACATTCAGAACCTGGTAAACCTGACTGGTTCCCTTTAAATGGGTAGGAATCTGGTCCAAATACCAGGCAGGCAGAGGAAAATGGCAAAAAGCTAATGTCGCGCTGTAATGACGCGGATAGGGATTTATTTCCCAACCTGAAAGGGTGCTGACTTGCCAAATGGTGTACCAAAGCGAAAAAGCATGAAATTTTGCGAATGTGAGAGAACCAGAGATGTCTAATAACACGGAACTTACAAACTCAGAACTCAAAGAAATGTGGCAATCTATTGATTGGAAACAAGTTGAGATTTCAGTTAGCAACCTTCAAGCCCGAATCGCAAGAGCAGCGCTAGAAAAGAGATGGAACGAAGTAAAAAGACTCATTCGCTTACTTACCCGTTCATACTATGCCAAACTGTTGGCCGTAAGACAGGTAACGATGAGCAAAGGGAAGAATACTCCCGGAGTCGATGGAATAATATGGAAAAACCATGCGGACAAGATGAAAGGAACCCTCAGTCTTAATGTACGGGGATATCATGCACTACCTCTTAGGAGGGTATACATACCAAAGAAAAACGGTAAGTTACGACCATTAAGCATCCCTACAATCAGAGACAGAGCAATGCAGGCATTATTTGCCTTTGCCCTTGCCCCTATTGAATATGCAACTGGTGACGTTCATCCTTTGGCTTCAGGAAATATCGAAGCACAAAAGATGCATGCCATCAGGCGTTCAACTGTCTGAGTAAGAAAAACTCGGCTCAATGGCTACTTGAGGCAGACATTAAATCATGCTTTGATATGATTTCCCACGATTGGCTACTCGCTCATATTCCCATAAAGAAAAGTATCCTAAAACAATTTCTTCAGACTGGCTTTCTTGAAGGAACACGCTTATTCCCAACAGTCGCAGGAACGCCGCAGGGCGGCGTAATTTCCCCAATACTTGCCAATATGGTTTTGAATGGACTAGAAGATGTTCTTGGAAAGAGATTTTATTCTAACAAGAAAGGAACCATCAGCAAAGACTATAACAAGTACAAGGTGAATTTTATCCGATATGCAGATGATCTGGTGATCAGCGCAGATTCTGAAGAAACTGCTGAAGAAATTAAGAAGATACTTTCTGAATTTCTACATGAACGAGGTCTACAGTTATCCGAAGAGAAAACTCATATTACCCATATATCAAAAGGATTCACCTTTTTGGGCTGGGAATTCAGGAAATTCAAGGATAAGCTGCTGATAAGACCATCCAAAAAGTCAATTAAGTCATATACCGAAAAAATACATGAAATCCTCAGAAAGGGCAGGAGCTGGTCCCAAGATGCGATAATTAGCAGTATCAACCCAATAACAAGGGGATGGTGTAATTATCACAAACATACATCTGCCAGCAGAACATTCTCCAGATTAGACCATATCACTTTCAATATGCTATACGCTTGGGTAAAGAGAAGACATCCTAACGAATCTCGCAAAGTTACAGTCGACAAGTACTGGCACCGGAAAGGTTCAAGAAAATGGGTGTTTGCTACTAAAACCCAAGAACTGGTTACACTCTCAAAAACAAAAATCCGGCGGCACCACATGGTTAAACTGGATAAAAATCCATTTTTGGATATAAATTATTTTGAAGAAAGACGTAAACAGAGAGCATATTGGTAATATCTACTATTTTAGCCTGTCACCCATGTAGGGTAGAGGTATGCTCGAGCCGGATGATGCGAAAGTATCACGTCCGATTCCGAGAAGGGGGGGAGGGGGTAACCTCTTCCTCCTATTCGACAAGGTACGGAACCCGGCCGTTACTGCTTCCGACACAGAATGGCAAACGAACATAGTGGTTCCCGGCTCAAAGATGGCTCCTACAACGTCAAAAGTATCTATGGTACGGAACTTGGTAACCCGGATGTGCCCCTAATCGGAGGTAAGAAGTTCGTGAGAACAACTGATGGTACAGTCGGGAGAGGATGTCTCAAAAAGCGAAAGCCTGCCTGTAATGGATAGGATAGAGGTAATATGCCTCAGCCTGAAAGGGTGCAGACTTGAGACAGGTGTTTCACGGCAAAGAAAGGAGGAATTCCAGTGAAAGTACGAGATTCAATGACGCCAGTAGGCGAGAAACGTACTGACCGGGAACTTGCCCATCATTGGAACTCTATTGAATGGGCCGAAGTAAAATCCCGTGTTAACCGGCTACAGACCTGGATTGCAAAGGCAACACACGAAGAAAAATGGAATCTGGTTAAACGAATCCAATACATGCTAACTCATTCGTACTCAGCGAAACTTCTCGCGGTAAGAATAGTCACACAAAATCGGGGTAAGCAAACCCCGGGCATCGATGGTGAACTCTGGAAAACTGCAGCCAACAGGATGCAGGCAGCACTTAGCCTCACTGATCGACAGTATCATACACAACCATTGAAACGGATCTATATTCCCAAACCGGGAAAGGATACTAAAACGTCCTATCTCTATTCCCACCATATATGACCGTGCGATGCAAGCGCTTTATGCTCTGGTCCTTCAGCCAATAGCAGAAACAACCGCAGATTCACGATCATTTGGTTTTCGTCTCTTCCGATGTGCAGAGGATGCAGAAGATTATGCATTCAAATGCCTTTACCGGAAGAGCTCTTCCCAATAGATTTGGAAGGGGACATTAAAAGATGCTTCGATTCCATCTCCCATGACTGGCTCATGAGGAATATCCCCATGAACCGTTCTGTCCTGACCCAGTTCCTAAAAGCCGGATTCATTTTTGATGAGAAGCTTTATCCAACTGATATGGGTACTCCGCAGGGTGGCCTTGTATCACCAATTCTCGCCAACATGACGCTCGATGGGGTAGAAGCGATTCTCTCCAGACACTTTCCCAAGAGGAAAGTGTACTTCATTCGGTATGCTGATGATTTTGTGGTCACCGCACCAACAGAAGAAATCGCGAAAGAAATCCGTGAAATAATCCGGGAATTCCTTGTCGTCAGGGGACTCAAACTTTTCCCAGAGAAAACTAAGATTACCCATATCAGTGAAGGGTTTGACTTTTTGGGCTGGAATTTCAGGAAATACAATGAAACTTTCCTGACCACACCATCAAATAAGTCAATAAAATCCATCACCCAGAAGATAAGGAGTATCGTCCGGGAAAGAAGAGCATGGACGCAGGATGAGCTTATCATGGCACTCAATCCGGTAATTCGGGGATGGGCAAACTACCACCGTCATATTGTGGCGAAAAAGACGTTCAAAAAATTGGATGCCTACATATGGACGGTTACCTGGCGATGGGCACAGCGAAGACATTCAAATAAAGGACGGAAATGGATTGTAGACAGATACTGGCAATCGGAAGGTGAGAGAAATTGGGTATTCCAAACACAGGAGAACAAACTTATTCAATTCTCTGATTTCCCCATCCGTCGACATGCGATGCCGAAACTTGAAATGAATCCTTACCTCGACAGGAAGTATTTCCTTGATAGAAAGGAACGAATCAAGAGACAGACACCATGGATTCAAACCAGACCCTCATTCTTCGCGTTTCGCCGCCCAACTATTGGGTTGTGAAATGCGCGAGCTGTATGCGTTGAAAGGCGCACGTGCAGTTCCTGGAAGGGGGGGAAATGGTAACATTTCCTCCCTATTCGACTATCACCCAAAACAAGCATTTAATTTATCAGTCTCCACGAGAGGACAGGATGCCTACGGATTCATCGAAATGAAAGGTGGGATCTTCAAAGTCGGCATTGACAATGGGGAACTTCAGGCAATGACAGAACCAAAAATCCCTATTTTTAAATCTACATCGCAAACCCGAATTCAATAATCTCAAACCCGTTTTTGTCATCATTACTATTGCCCGTATACCCTGCTCCAGACGAAAAAGGGATTTCATCAGCAGAATATCCACAATGTTTAGATGAAAAGAGGATTGGATTGAGGTTATCGACCTGCTCAATTGAAACATTCCTGCATATGATACCCAGATTATGCCCAATCACATGAAGCAGGCACTCACCCTTTGCTTTCTTCAACCCTCTGTGATTGAGATGAGTCCACCGCATATTATACTTCAGATTCCCGAACGGTGCTTCTGCAACCGTGATTCGTTTGGCATATTCTTCTTTTCCAATAGGTGTTGCAAGCCTCTTTCTCATCTCATCCTTCAGCGCTTCTTTTGGGTGTCGAGTTATAGATCTGGATGATGCCTTCGTGCAGTCCGGATGGAGAGGACACCAGGAACAGTTCCCCCTGTAGAGTCTGAGTGGCTGATTTTTGTTGTCTTTCTGAATTCTGACAAAGTTCATTGTTCTCCCGGCAGGGCAGTAGTAAAAATCGTCTTTTTCGACATAGTGAAACCGTGACTTCGTAAAGTATTTTGTTCTCCCATGAGTATCGATGAAATGCACCATATCCGGAATCAGACCATAAATTCCATTTTTATTGAGAAATTCATAGTTTTCATATGTTGCGTATCCTGGGTCAGCACTGATAATCGCTGGTTCGCGGTTGGTATTATGCATCACCTGTTCTACCATTGGAACCAGTTGATTGTAATCTGTTTCTTCTGTGGTCACATCAGCAGCAACGATAACATGTGATTTCTCATCCACAGCGGTCTGAAGGTTGTATGCAGGAATCAGAGTTTGCTTACTTTTCATCACATTTGCGTCTTCATCTGTGAGATTTATCCGTTTATCTCCGGATTCTTTCAGGTGAGAATGTGCATTGGCGAGCTGCTCTATTTTCTTCATCAGATCAGGATCTTCGGCAAGTTCTTCGGGAATTAAAAATGGGGAACCCGCACCAAACAACTCGTCCTCCTCTTCATCTGTCCTCGTAGATATTTTGAGCAGTTTTCGGATACGCTTCTCAAGTTGTTTTGCATTCTTTGTTTTCTTTGGAGAAGCGTTGGCTTTGATCTTTGAGCCATCGAAGGCAATATGGTTTAGGCCAACAAGATCAAGATCCTGGCAGATATGAACGATCTGTTCAAAAAGAGGAACTAATTCGTCAAAGAAACGAGTCCGAAAACGGGCGATAGTCCGGTATGATGGTTTTTGCATTGCTGCAAGGTACATAAAGGCGGTGTCGGTATTGAGTTCGTTCTCTATTTCTCTGCTGCTGAATATTCCCATAAACGTGGCATAGAAGAGAACTTTGGTCAGCATCCGGGGATCATATGCATTCTGACCGTTATATGTGCAATACGTTGAATAGAGGACGGACAGATCCATCTTATCGACAACAGCACTAATAACGCGTGCTTTGTGACCAGCCGGAACTAATTCTTCAACAGACAGGGGGAGCAGCATGATCTGTCCCTGATTGTATGGTTTAAAGCCATCCCTCTGAGCCATAAAAAACCTCGAAGAATCCGTGATTCAGGATTCCTTACATATATTTCGGGTTTTTATGGCATAAAGTACTTTTGGGGGTTGTGTCACAGCCTGACTTCTCACCATTTCGGTAAGTCATACCTATTCTTCAGAAACGGTGAAAATTATTTCATGCATAATGCAAATTTCATGCGCAATGCAAAAAATCCGTGCAGAGAAACATGTGACATTAGAAGAGGTTCATGTCAAAAAGGAAGAGTAGTAACGCCAATAGGGATCGGAATCTCTTTTTTTTGCGAAATGATAAGCAGATGTCCATCTTCATCGGTAGGGACATCACAGGCGCAAAAAAATAGGATCAGTGGCAATATACTTTCTTTGAGCAGAAAGAGAAGATTAACTAGTAGCTGACCACCCTGGCTCTTCACATCAGACACTCACAGTGATTGAGGAATATGATGATATTCTCCGGCGAAAACATTACAGATGTCTTCGAACAGGTGGAAATCATCGATGGCATCCTGAGCCAGCTGTACCATAAATTAGTCAGATCCAATCTGTTGAGGGACCTCCACAAGTAGTGTCATGGATCGCTTGAACAAGAAAAGAACCTCTGTCGATCTTTTGCTGCCCCTCGTGCACCTAGTTCTTCCACGATTCGTTTATTTTGCGTAATAATTCTATTTTCTGTGCGATTAATCCATCCGCTATCACCCTTCCGAAAAGAAACCGGAATATGACAGTGGTGAAATCACTTGGCAGTTTACCTTCTGTACCGCTCCCACAGGCACATTTTCAGTTACGATTATTCCTGATGACACAGCGGGAAGCGTATTTGAAATTATCTCAAAATCATGGACTACTGTATTCTGGGTGCCAGATCCGTCAATGACAAACGGTTGAGCAACATCTGACACAATACTTCCGGTGATATCAGACCCGTAAGAATTGTACACTTTGATAATAGTTGCTGCTTTGTTTCCCGATGCGTGGATATCAAAAGTAGATCCAAGTCTGATACGATTCAGCTGTATGGCAGTTCCATCTACCCCTGCCGCATTCGTCACGACAAAATTTTTCACCTGGGCTTCAGTTTGATATCCTTCTGCCCCTACGAGGAGTGCACGCCCATTTGAGTTTGTACTCGAGCAGTCCTCCATCACAACAGGGTTACCAGGATAGGTGTTCCTAATCCAGAAAGAAGCTGGCTTAAATACTGAAAAATCACTTTCCCCGATTGCAGTATTTTTATCCGTGCACCCATACATTTTCACCCCGGTTGCATCATCGACATAGAATCCGGCAAAACTGTTTTCTTCCGCGTGGCAGTTCACAAGCGTGACATCACCCATTCCAATCATAAATCCAGCCAGGAATTCTTGTCTAAGGTGGTCTGGATAAGGTTTCTGGCCGTTGTTCCTTGCGATACAATTAGTTAGTATGGCGTCAGTGGTGGTGGGCGCCCATTCAAAATGGAACCCCGATTCCCAGCACCCTTCTGCAATGCAACCCGTCACCCGGAGATTGTCCAAATCATTATGCTCTGCAAAATCAAATCCCGTCACCCACTCATAATACCGCTCATATCTCCCACAATTGATCGCCTGACAATTTGTATATCGGACGTTACTTATCAGAGTGTAGGTGGTACTTATTGCATCATGTCTGAACCCAAAACCACCACAATCGATGGCCTTACAGTTCGTAAACTCAATGTCTTCGATGTTTTTATTGTATCCACTCTTATCAGTGGTGAGAACAAGGAACACGGCAGGGACGGTACAATCACACGTTCCGGTCACATTGCGGACAGCACAATGACCTGCCCTGATAGAAATTACACCACCATAAACTCCTGAGCGGTGGGTAGCAGATATATGGAACTGCTCCAGTGTAACATATTCTTTGTCCACAAATACAATTCCCAGTCCTGTTAATTTCAGGAATGTTTTCGTATCGCCCTGTCCACGCAATTTGATACCTGTATTGAGGGAGATTGCTCCATCGCAATTGAAGGTCCCTTCGGAAAGGATTACTTCACCCCCCTGAGGTAGTGCATTAAATGCCATATTTATCTCTTTCTGGTCCTGAATTCCATCACATACATAATCGGCCAGAAACTTTGATAGCACACTGCTGTCATGAGCGGCAACAGTGAAGGAGAGTCTTCCTGATGTTTCATCAGAAAAGGAGGACGTTGTCATTGACGTCACGGGTGTCGGCCTTAATTCTGGCCCGGCGATCTCAAACACCCACGGAAAGACAAATATGACAATCACTACCGCAAGGATTGCCACCCCTATTGCAATCCCTATATTCTTGAGTGCTTTCTCATTTAGTATGTTCAAACACCACCATCAATCATGTTATAAATCAGATCAAATTCCAGCATTATTATCCCAACCCCTAAATTCAAACAATTCTGTGTTTTTGAACAATGGAACCTTATTCCTTCAGCAATTGGCAGGAGATGTTCAAAATTGAAAAATACACCACGGTAAGGGGAGGAGGTGATTCTTCTTATTCCACCTGTATCCAGAGGTAAAGGTCGCGATAGCTGGCATTGATCCGATCACCTTCCATCACTCCTTCCGGCGGCACCTTCTCGTTAAAGAGCAGAAATTCCAGGCGGTTGTATCCCGTCTCATTGACGACAAATGTATACACCAGTTCCGTGTTTTGATCATGCGAGAGGGTAACCTTAAACTGGTCGAGGGGCACCATGGCGTTGATAATCGACCCATCCTGAACAGTGGTCTCGTTAAGGAGATATACCTCCATCAGATAGGCAACACTCCTGTACTCATGATTATGAACGCCTACAATCATCGTTTGCGGCTCACCGATACGTACCCGTTCGGGATACCCGTCTGCCACCCCATCCTTTCCGAGAAGATAAAATTCCGTGTAATGCTCACCTTCAGCCGGTACAAGGATGACAAATACGATTGCAGCAATCGCGACGACCAATAAAATCCCGAGCACCAGGGTCATAAACCTGCGCAGTGTCGAAATTTTCGTGGCCCCCTCTGTCATCTCCCCTATCACCGTAAACACCTCAGCACATCTGCTTTTTCATTCATCATCCCTATCCTCAAGAACTTAATATTTTGTACCATAGTTTCCCTCCTTTTGGAGTGCTCAAGTCCCAAGACAACATACAAAGATCCCCTTCATTCCATCCACGATACGGCCATTCAGCTCAATTCCAATGCAATTCAGGCTGGGAAAATGTCAGACAGGGACTCCAGATACCGCCTGGAAAGGGAGATTCATTGAGTTGATTGTCCTTCACCCCGAACAGATCCATAAGGCGGTCTGGTAACTTGCGGATACAAACCCCTATCCCATGTTAAAGATCCATTCCGCATCACCCGCCCTTGCAAGGATATTCGCCCTCACCATGCTTATTACGTAGACAAAGTCGCGCGTCTGCTCCACTGCCCCCCGTAGATTACTTGCGACTTTCCGGCTTTTTTTCGTTCAATAAACTTCAGTATCACCGCCGCGTACTGCGAAGATGATCCTGCAAGAATCCGAATACGGTGAAGAAACGCAGGGTAACCGCCGTCTGTTACCACACACTTCTTCTTATCACACTATTCCCTCAATAAGTAAGTATTTTTTCCCTCTTTTCGTGTTAATGCGGATCTTTACCACCAAACGGCTTATCTCAGGAAGTAACCTACAGTACTGCCCCCCATATCAGTAACCCAGTTACATATTAGCAATATATAAATATTGCCGACATACAGCCATTGCATAATTTAATTGTTATTATATGTTAATGATAAAATAAATATAAAAATAAGTTCGAAAAAGTGTGACCGGAAATTGGAAATTAGATAGCTGGTGGTGCAGGCTTCGTTGATTCATATCTATGTAAAATATGTCATGAACGCAGATTGTGTGATCATCCCCGAAACTTTCATGAACAAAAAGGCTCTTGTCGAATTAGGGATGCAAGATTGCTCTTGCACCCCTATTCGACATGACCCATAAAACTGGATTTCCCATACGATCGATCTTTCGGTCGCTTTTTTCTTAGAGGATTTCTACAAGGCCGATTTATTGGACAATCTCTTCAATCGACGCTATTAAAAGGTCAATCTCATGCATTGTATTGTACATACCAATACTTGCCCGGACAGTTCCTTCTTTAAGCCCGAGATATTCCATTAAAGGCTGGCAGCAATGATTTCCGGAACGCACCATTATATCTGCGTTTTCGTCAAGCTCCTGTGCTATCTCATGCGGGTGAAAGCCCTCAATGTTGAACGATACAACACCAATACGGTTTTCCATAGATTTTGGTGCATAAACAGAAACTCCCTGAATTTTCTTCAGTCCGTCAATAAGCCGGTTTGTGAGAGTCTCTTCATATTCCTGAATAGCCTTCATCCCAATCTTTTCAAGATAATCAGCCGCAACCCCGAGACCGATTCCACCGGATATATTCGGAGTTCCTGCTTCGTACTTCTTATAACCGCTCTCTGTTGTAAAGCTATCAGCGGTAACGGACTTAACCATTCCTCCGCCCAGGAATATTGGTTCAAGTACAGGCTCTTTCATCCAGAGAACACCCGTGCCTGTGGGTCCGAGCATCTTGTGACCTGAAAATACAAAAAAGTCGCATCCCAGATCAGAAACATCAACAGGGATGTGCGGAACAGCCTGGGCACCATCGACAAGGACCTTTACGCCATTTTCATGGCAGATCTTTGATATTTCTTTAACCGGGGTTACAACACCGAGCACATTTGATGCATAAGTCACAGCAACAAGCTTTGTTGAAGGACAAAGAACTTCTTTCAGTTCGGAAAGGTCAGGTGAATAAGATGAGTCTATTCCGATTACATCAACGAAAACGCCCTGTTTAGAAAGTGCTCTCCACGGCAGAAGATTTGAATGATGTTCAAGAACGGTTGTAACAATCCTGTCACCCGGACTCCAGGAGATTCCCCCGGCAACCATATTGATGGCCTCCGTTGTATTCTTCGTAAAGACGGTAACACCTTCTAAACCTCCGATAAACTTTGCAACCTTTTCGTGTGCATGCCAGTACCGCTGGGATGAAATCTGGGTCAGCCGGTGTACTCCCCGGCCGATATTCGCACGGTAATTGTGCTCAAAATCGACCATCGCATCAATAACAGGTTCGGGGGAAAAACTTGTCGCTGCATTGTCAAGATACGTGACATCCCCGAGAATCGGAAAGTCTTTTCGTATCGCTAATACGTCATACCCTGATTCCGGTTTGATGTCCTCAGACTGAACGGACATAATTTCCCTCCCCTCCTTTATCACTTCTGCATTTACGGTCTTTTTCATATCTCTAACTGCCTGCTCTTTGTTGACAGGCTTTCTGGCAGGCCCGGCCTTTAAGGTATAGTCATAATTGACAGGAATTCCCCTTTCCTTGCAGATCTCCCTCATTTTAGGAGGCAGCCCCTTCCACCGCCAAAGACCCCATTTCCTGAACTCTTCGGGGAGACCTTTCTTGTCAGCCCATGAATCAAGGAACAGATCCCAGCGCTCCGCATAATCCGGGTGCATCAGACGCAGTTCTTCGTACTCGCTCTCAAGCATTGCCGGACAGAGATAACAGCCTATCCGCTCAAGACCTTTATCATATAACGGGTTTATCTCCAGATTCTGCCACCACAGGTAGAGATAAACCTCAAGTGCCCTCCAGCTGCGGATAGGTGAGATATTAAGCTGAAGAGGATTTGCCGGATTCTGACTGGTCTCTTCAAGACTTGCACGGTTCCAGGACTCATACCACCGGTTACCCTGCACAGTTACACAGGATCCGACACCGGAGAGATAGACCTTAAGGGGGTTTAGCTTTAAAAGTTTACAGCACCAGCGATTATCTTTTGCCGGAGGGCCTGCTCTTTCCACAGCCTGCCAGAAATCTCCGCCTTTCTGGACAATCTCTACATCTTTTGAACGGATAAAGTCAATAGTCTCCGGAAATTCAAGTCCCGTATCTATAAAAAATGCTTTTGCAATACCGGCTTTTCTTGCCAGATGCAGGATTGCAGTGCTGTCCTTGCCGCCTGAGAAGGATACATTTGCTGTAGGACGATCATTGATATGCTTCTTTATTTCCCTGATTGCCGTAAATTCAAGGTTTTTGAGATGGTTTTTATTTCTCTGTATAACATCTTTCCACCCGGGATCAGGAAACGTTAATGGCTCCACCACAACGAGTTCCTTAATTTTTATTGTATTGTCTTTTACATTTCCTGTGCCGAACTTATTTCTGTATTTTACAATGAAAGTCCCGTTTGGCAACGAAGTTGTAAGCTGAACTCTTTTCCCGCCAATCCTCCCCTGATCTTTGGAATAGTTCGTATTTGTATCAATATCAACAATGCCTTTTGTCACATGACTGAGAATAAAAGGCAGTGATTCCACAGAAATATCCAATCTGTAATCCCGCTCAATTGGATCAAAAATGAGCCAGCCAAGTCTAACGCCATTCATTATGATAAGGTCAGTCCGGTCGGCGCCTCCGGATTTATTCAGAAGAATTATTTTTGATAATGGAACCGGGCCAAATTTATCCTCAATAAGTTTTTTAATGAGCAGAACATCTGCTGAAAGAGCTGGTCTGAGCTCATAGGGTATGAGCAGATTAATATTTTTTGGCTGGCTGCCGCATGAACAGGTTTTGCCAATAAGAGGAAGATTGCACTTTTGGCACCAGTATAGAATTTTTTTTACAGGAGGATCGCTTATCACATTAATAAAAGGGATTTTTCGGGGGATAAGAGTAACGCTCATACCATTTCAGGGTCAGGACTAAGATCTCAGTATAAACCGTTAAACTGCAAAATTAAGCCTCTTTATCCGGTTTCCTGTAGAAGACCGGAGTGTATTTCACACAATATTATATGATTGAATTCAAAAATATGGCCTGAACCAATATTTCGGTGAAAAAATGTCACAGAACCGTTTATGCCAGGTTATATGTAGATTCCGGTTTGTGGAGAAAGATTTCTCAGGTATCATTCTCCCAGAGGTATTTTAACCCTGTTTTCCTTTTATTCTGTGATCACCAGCATACATAATCATCTTCGGGAAGTTCACAAAACCTATGAGAGTCATATTCCTTTCAAGTGCAATATCACAGGCAAGGGATGTCGTCTCTCCTCCGGAAACAATAACCGGAATACGGGCATATAGGCATTTTCTAATCATTTCAGACGAAATTCTCCCACTCACTGCTGCAAAACATTCGGTTAACGGATTTTTTTTAAGAACTGCACCTCCGATGGCCTTGTCAAGGGCATTGTCTCTTCCGATATCTCCGGCAACGGCAATAGTTTCTGTTGCGGTAAAAAGCCCTGCAAAATAAATCTCCCCGGTTTTATCATGCTCTTTACATGACTTAAGAACAGATACCGCATCATGTATTCTTTCGGGCGTAAAAACTCCTCCTTCCGGTGCAAAAGGAAGACGCGAATAATCAATAACAGATGCAGCACCGCCACAGCCTGACAAAACGGTTTTTTTTGAGAAGAGTATCTTCCTTGGATTTATGGTGATTATACTCACTTTGTTTCCATCCACCTGAATGGACTCTATCTCATCCGGATCACTGACAACGCTTTCGGTTATTAGAAAGCCGGTTGCGTACTCTTTTAGCATCTCAGGACTTGCCATTGCCGTTACGGCCTGTCTTCCGTTGACAAAGATAGTGACCGGAACTTCAACAACCATCTCATGTTCAGCAACAGCTGATTTATCAGAGTTCATTTTTATGCACCGGCGTTTGGTATACATTTTTACTCTCCAGGAAATTTTATTATATTCAGAATCTGAAATATTACTGTCAACACTATCACTGCAATACGTAATAACCTGAGTTTGCCAGTTGAAAGAAATAAATGTGTTTTTCGTAATGTTTGAACCGACCAAAATACAGACAAAACTTATATTCTATGAAATTGAGCACAATCAAAATAACCTTTCCTGCCGGCACCATCTTTTTGGTTAACACACCGTAAGAAATCCTGCATTTCACCGATATTTTTGGGAAACAAAATAATTGGCATTGATATTAAAAATTAATCAGAGTTCCCGTCAGCAATAAACTGAATGATAACTTCATCCGCAGTTGCATAAAAGAATCAATTTTCAGATTCGCATCTTTCCTGGAGATAACTGATTACATCCGCAATATCTGAACGGTCTATTAAAGAAATACCGTAATGCCGTGCGATCATATTTCGGACCTTCTCAGACTCAATCCATCCATTATCAAGGTTATTTACCAGATCATCAATCTCTTTGATATATGGTAGAATTTTATCCGTCAATTCACTGCATTCAAGATCTACCATACTCAGAATAATCTGAAGGGGATTTCGGACATGGTCATTTAAGACAGCAAACTGTTCCATATTCTTATCGATCTGTAGAAATGCCTCTTTTTTCATATTTTCAAGAACATAATATTCAGTTGTGTCTCTTAGGTACAATACAGACTGTTTAAAGACACCATTTTCAATAATAGGCATGTTCCGCAGGGAAAACATCACAAATTTACCGTCATGCCGGTATTTAACATCTTCTTCAAAATATTCTTGCAATATAAGATAATCCCATAATTCAGAACTTCTGTCAAAAGAAAAAAACGGAGCCATTATTTTCAGATTCATCCCCTGAATCCGCCCTTGTATTCCACTATTCCGGCACAATGTCTCAAACGCATCGTTAAAAATAATAATGTTAAAAGTTCCGTCGATTACAACAAGAATATCGTGGAGCGTATTTATCGTCGTTCGGTATTGAAATTCAGAACTCCTGATTGCCGCTTCCATCTCCTCACGTTCGGTAATTTCACGGCATACGACAGTGATATAGTTATCTTTATTAAAGTAAGCAGAACTAACGCTTAGTTCCATTCGGATAATCTGACCATCCCTTGCAAAGACCGGTGCCCGGATTATTTCAGAAGCCTGACTTTCTGATTCTATTCCTGCAATAATATGATGAAGCCTTTCATAATCCGCTACATCAAAAATTTTCATACTCAGGAGCTCTTTACTGGTATACCCAAGCACTTTCTCAGCGCGGCTGTTAACATCAATAATTTGACCGGAAGAGGGTTCAAGAATAAATACGATATCAAGGGTGCTGTCAAGTGCAACCCTGAATCGTTCCAGTTCTTCCTGTTTATACTGAAGCTGTGGATAATAACTTTTTTTAAGCGAGGCTTCGCCAAACCCGATAATACGGTTTCGGATCTCTCTGAGATCTTCCTCATATTGTTCTTTTTCAGTCGTCATTTCCACACACGCACACCAGTCGCCATGAACCAATCCGGGATGTAAGATATTCGCTTACCTAATTAATTCAGGTTTTCATAGTACACTCTCAAACAGCTTTGAGAGATCTTTTTGACCCGGTATTCTCGGATTGGTTGCAATACAGGGATCACAAGCAGTGTGCGCAACCAAATCAGGAATATCTTCTACAGAGGCACCGTACACTGAAAGATTCAACGAATCGACTGTACTTCCACGCATCTCAGAAATTTTTTCAAACATTGCCGTGACGATTTTTTCATCATCAGAAATATCCGGAGAGACACCAAGGATATGTGCAATTTTTCGGTATTTACGGTTAGATGACGAATAATTATACCGGATGACACTCTGCATCACAATTGAACTGGCAAGTCCATGCGGCACATCAAACAGGGCACCTATTGCATGAGACATCGCATGGATTAACCCAAGTCCTGCATTTGAAAAAGCAATTCCCGCATACATACATGACATCAGAGACTGAAAGCGAAAATCAGGATTATCCGTCTTATCCAATGAAAACGGAAAAATATCAGCGGTTACTTTAATCGATTCAATCGCCAGCATGTCACTGAAATGAGACGAACCGTTGGATACATATGCTTCAATGGCATGCGTGAAGGTATCAATGCCGGAATTAACCGTGACATTTGCAGGCTGAGTCATCAGGGGAACAGTATCCAGGAGAGAAACATCCGGTACAAGAGATTTGGAAATAATCAGATTTTTTGTTTTTTCGGCTGTATTGCAAATGACGGCATATTGTGAAACATCTGCTGCACTCCCTGCAGTTGTTGGAACACAGATCAATGGAGGCATCGGATTTCGCACCAGATCAACCCCAATATAGTCCATAATTGTCCCTCCATTTGCTGTAACAATACCGATTCCCTTCGCACAGTCAAGGACACTGCCACCACCTATTGCGAGAATTCCGGTACATTCTTCACTCAGATATGCATCTGCCCCTGCCATTACATTATAATCACGGGGGTTCTGCTCAATATCTGAAAAAATGACATATTCAGTGCCTGTTTCATCAAGGCCCTGAAGAATTTCACACATCCATTTTTGACGAAATATATTGCCGTCAGTAGCGATAAGAACAGTATCTGAATGAAAATTTTTAGTATACCTGCCTGCATACATTCGTGAATTGTCACCAGTAATAATCTCCGGAACAACAAATTTTCTATGTTCACGAATCATTTCCATTTAGCATACCACCCAGATAAAATCTAATGGTACGTATTCATTGTACACATAAAAAATAACTTATGGATGCACCCGACAGAGACAAACTCAAATTATCTGATCAGCCAAATTTAGCATTCACGATACTAATACACCGCCATCTGCATGATGGAACAATATCTATATTCATCCTGTAACCATGAATGCACTATGATGATACGCAAAAAAGGAAGGTATCCCCGATTCTCAATTGCCATTGGTTTTTTGATATTTCTGACGGTATGCGCCGGATGCACAGATTATGCACCAGCAGATTTCACAGACGCTGACATTACTGTTATACCAAACACTGTTCCCCCCACGTCATTAACCAACGAACAGATTTATGGAAATATTGTCATTGGTGTGCCCGATTTTGTCCAGCACTGGAAATCTGACGGGACATGTTACTGGGAAGGTCGTATCCATGTCACGAATACAGGAGATACACCATAAATGACTGTCGTCATCCGTTCCTATCTCATTCGTGTAGCTGATAATAAAAAAGAATATGTTGACAGTAAAACCATGCAACGCGTTAACCCCGGTGAATCCCTGTCATACGTATCACAGGTGTATGGCAGCTGTGATGAAGAATATTACATTGTGGTCAAAGCAGATACCGAATAGACGTCGATAGCACCCCAAAATCAAGGAAGGGTTTGCCCGCCTTCAATAATCGATATTCTCCTGCACTTATTTTTTTGCACCTGTCGAACTAAACCTCAATACTGACACCTCAAGGCCACCATAATTGTCCCGGAAGAAGATACAAAAGAAGGTGAGCGAAAGTCACGCACAAAAATGTTAAAAAAGCAAAAAAGCAAAAAACCCAGATCAATTCATCAGGAAATGAAAGAGCAGCATATCACTATTTTATAGATCAGAATTTCACCGTGCAGAAAAAACCCAAATGGTATTATGAGTTCTCATCCTCAGTCTTCTCATGAAGATTCTTGCAATAAACGCAAGTCCCCATAGAAAAAACAGCAACACGCTTCGGCTTGTAGAAGCTGCACTCGCCGGAGCAGCAGATGCAGGAGCGGATACAGAATTCCTTGATCTTTGCGGATATGATGTCAGATACTGCACAGGATGCGGAATCTGTTACCAGACCGGAAATTGCCCTATTAAGGACGATTATGCAGAGATACTATCTAAAATGCAGGACGCTGACGGCCTGATTCTGGGAACACCAGTATATATTAATGCAGTTACAGCACAACTCAAAACGCTGCTGGACAGAATGGCAGACGTGATTCATTGTCAGACATTTACCGGAAAATACGGACTCGTTGTTACCACCGGGGGCGGAGGAGGGACAGATGAAGTCATATCGTATCTTGGAAACACCTTTCAGGTGCTTGGAGCAACCATGTGCGGCGGTATAGGCGCACTGATGGCGGATGGTCCGGAAATTTTTGAACAGCAAAAAACTGAGGCCGGGAAAAAAGGAGAAATTCTGGTTAACGCCATCAGAGACAGGATACCATATCCCGAACAGGAAGCATTCCATGCACAGATGAAAGAGCATATGTCTGCACTCGTCAGTGCGAATCGGGAAAAGATGGAACATGAATATCAGTATCTGAAAAATCGTGGATGGATTGAATAAATTCAGACAACAATGGGAATTTCTTCTCCACATGCCAGACAGTGTGTGCCGTTAAGACCAACAACCTCAGTCGTATATCCCCTTCGTTCAATCAGAAGTGCACCGCATGAATGGCAATAGGTACTCTGATAGTCGGTATGCCCCACATTCCCCGTGTACGGATACAAAATTCCCTCTTCTTTGGCAATGGAACACGCTCGTTCAAGAGTCACAGCAGATGTTGGTGCCGTAGCGTCCATATGATATTGCGGATAAAATCCGGTGAAATGCATTGGCGTTTCCGGGCCACAATTATCCACTACCCAGCGGGTAAGAGCACGGATTTCATCAGGACTATCATTCATACCGGGAATAATGAGAGTCACGGTTTCAATATGCATCCCGCACTCTTTTGCAATAACTGTTGATTCAAGAACGGGTTCCAGACGGGCCGAACAGACAGACCGGTAAAAAGAATCAGAGAATGATTTGATATCAACCCTGAATGCATCAAGGACCGGAGATATATCCTTCAGTGCTTCTTCTGTGATATACCCGTTTGTCACATAAATGGTCTTCAAATCCTTTTCGTGTGCAAGCCGGCCCATATCCTTCGTATATTCGTGCCAGATGGTTGGTTCGTTATATGTCCAGGCAATACTTTTGCATCCCGCCTTCACAGCGCGGCGCACACCCTCTTCAGGTGAGATATCATGAAGAATACCCCTGAACTCGGATATCTGGGATATCTCCCAGTTCTGGCAATGTTTACACCGGAAATTGCACCCGATACTTCCCAGCGAATATACCTGTGTTCCCGGCAGGAAATGGTTCAGGGGCTTTTTTTCGATTGGATCAATTGCTTCAGCACTCACTTTACCGTAGGTAAGAGGAACGAGAGTACCGCCTGTATTCTTTCGGACACCGCAGATGCCTGTTTTTCCGTCATGAATTTTACACCTGTGTGCGCATAAATCACAGCAGATTACACCCTCCCCACATACATGGCACATATCAGCCTTTCTTTCAGTTACCATTCTCTCCCTCAAAATCCGGCATTACCGGGGAAAAATAGTGAGGTAATGTAATAAAACTTTAAGCCCTGCAGACAAATTAATTTCCTGAATGAAAACCATAGTAATCTCGCTGGGTGGCTCAGTGTTGGTACCGGATATCGGGAATAATAATATCAAACAATACCGTGACATACTGAACAGCCTCAAAGATACATGCCGCATTTTTATTGTTGTCGGGGGTGGTGGTGAAGCCCGCCGCTACATCGGCGCAGCACGTGAACTAAATATTGATGAAGGCACAGCAGACGAAATCGGCATCCTCGTCACCCGGCTGAATGCCCGTCTCCTGATGCATGCATTATCAGCAGATTGTTACCCGGACATCCCGGAATCCTATAACGATGCCCTGATTGCCGGTGAAAACGGTAAGATTGTCGTTATGGGCGGTGTGACTCCCGCACAGACAACCGATGCCGTTGCCGCAGTTCTCGCAGAACGGATAGGGGCAGATCTGTTAATTAACGCCACCGCAGTTGATGGTATATACACTGCAGACCCCCGAAAAGATGCTACCGCTGAAAAAATTCCTTTCCTGACTCCGGATGAACTGATTGAAATCGTTCAGACAGGCCGCATGGATGCAGGTTCAAATAATGTCATTGATCTTGTGGCAGCAAAAGTCATTCAGCGGAGTAAAATTCCGATGGCAGTGATTGATGGAAGAGAACCTGAAAACGTACTTGCCCTCATACAAAATGGCGTAAACAACGGCAGTCTGGTGTCATACCACCCTGATCAGGCACTATTCTGAGAATCATATCGACACCTTTTTTAATTCAACTTGCTAATATAATGTGCAACACGGGGGGCAGTAGGGTAGCCTGGTCCATCCTAGAGCGTTTGGGACGCTTTGACGGCAGTTCGAATCTGCCCTGCCCCATTTATTATTATGATTCAGGAAGAAGCCGACCTGATCCTTGCTATTTTTGCAGAATATTATCCGATACATAATGGCTCATTGTCCTTTCTTGAATTCGAAAATCCGTTTCAGATTCTCATTCTTACCATTCTCTCCGCACAGACAACGGACCGGACGGTAAACAAGGTCCGTGGCCCGCTTTTCCAGAAGTATCCCGATGCAGGCACACTGGCACATGCCTCTTTTGCAGACGTGGAAGCAATCATCCGCCCAACCGGTTTTTACCATACCAAGGCTAAAAACATCATTTTGACTGCTCAGAATCTTGTCGCGCATTACGATGGAGAAGTGCCGCAGACAATGAGTGATCTCGTCACCCTTCCGGGAGTAGGCAGAAAGACGGCAAACATTGTCCTGAACCATGCATTCGGACAGAATGTGGGAATCGCTGTTGACACCCATGTGCAGCGGCTTTCCCAGAGGATTGGATTTTCTGATGCAACAACACCGGAAAAAATTGAAAACGATCTGATGAATCTGTTTGACAAGTCTCAGTGGAAATATATCAATTATCTTCTGATATCACACGGCAGGTCCGTCTGCACCGCAAAAAAACCTCAATGCGGCGTGTGCAGGATTTCGAGCCACTGCCGCTTTTTTCGGGACAATATGGCCCCATAAAGCTGATTCTTTTCTAAGATATCAGTGTGGGTGACAGAACATCCACACCCTGATTCCTTCATATCCATGAGATGGTATTTTGTTACTCTCACTATTTTGCTATTAAAGTCAAAAAAATCCACATTGACTTTTATCAGTTTTTTGTGTGATGACCGCAGGCATCTTGCGGGTTTATCTTAATCTCATCAAAATAATCAAGAATTACAGACAGTATTGCATTTGCAGGTGCAATATGCGATTCATCAAGAATTTCTGCCACCGTCTGCACATATTCAGAATCTTCTACGATGTAATCCGGGCAGTTATCTACAAAATCCTTTAGATTTTTCCGTGTTACCTCCGGATGGAACTGGAGCCCAAGAACAGAATTCCCATACAAAAATCCCTGATTTTTGCAGGCAGCACTTTTGAAGAGATGAATGGAACCTTCCGGAATAGCAAACGTGTCTCCGTGCCAGTGAAGGGAGAAAAAGTGGTCAGGAATGCGACTGCAAAGATCATTATTCTTGCAATCATCTGTTTTTTCGACCGCAAACCACCCGATTTCAGGACCTTTATTCTTTGTTACTTCAGCGCCCAGAACCGATGCAATAAGTTGTGCCCCAAGACAGATACCGATAACGTTCTTTCCGGAATCAATTGCCGATTTTATAAATCTCTTCTCAGCAGAAAGCCAGGGATATTTTTCTTCCTCGTATATGTTCATGGAGCCGCCCATCACAACAAGGAGATCATATTCTTCTGAAGAAGGCAATCTTTCTCCGGAAAATAAACAAGTCTCTGAAAAAAGATGCCCGCTGTTTTCTGCCCATACACGGATATACCCCGTATCCTCAAATGGTTCATGAAGAAGGGAATTGATTCTCATATTACCTCGCTTTTTTTATGATGTATTGTTTCCACGAACACGCCACACAATACATATGCCCAGTATCCTTTCAGATGGTGGAAAGAAAAATCTGCCTCCAAAGGACTATGTATTTACTATAGTTGTTTTCCCGCACCATCATGCCCAAAACAAGAAAGCCCATCCTCAGCGGGTTCGATTCAGAAAGCCGCCAATACAGGTTTCTTTAGAGGAAAAAGGCACCTGGCTAATAGCACAGGTGAACAATGATTCCAGAAATGGAATTTATTGAAGAATAACTCACGTTTTTTTCATGTCATTTCATCATCGACGTATCAAGAGGAAAAAAACAGGAAATTAAAGGAAAACTGAGGCATACAACACATATACCACCCAGGAAACAAGGGCAGTTGCAGGAATGGTAATGATCCACGCCGCAACAATTTCACGGACAATACCCCATCTCACTGCGGAAGAGTAGCCACGTGTTGCACCTGCACCCATGATAGCACCACTCATTGCATGCGTCGTTGAAACAGGCACACCCAGTGACGTCATCATGGAAAGAACCGCACCACCTGCCATTGAAGCGGAAAATCCCTGGTATGGTCGGATTTTGGTGATTTTGTTTGCCATTTTATCAACAACCCGCCATCCTCCAAGAAGGGTCCCCATGGAAATTGCTCCGCATGAAGCAAGGATAACCCAAATTGGCACAGAAAATTCCGACAGGATTCCACCGGCAACGAGCATTGCCGTAATGACACCCATTGCATTCTGAGCATCATTTGCACCGTGCCCAATTGCCTGAAATGAACCGGCGGCAATCGTAAGGGGCCTGAACATCTCATTAAGGCGGGTAGGATTCTGCTTCCTACCCAGATGCATAATGACGACACCCATCAGGAAGGAAGATATGAGACCAAGCATCGGTGATATTACAATAAATATTACCACTGCGAGAATTCCGGAAACCTTAAGGTAACCGCCAATGATGAGCGCAGGAATAATGATCGTGATCCCTACCAGAAAGGCCAAAGGTGCTTTGCCCTTCCAGTCATTTTTGCGCAGAATGGCTATTGCAATATAAAGGAACATGCTGAACAATCCGCCTGCAGCCATTGCAAGAATAACGGTTTTTACGAGATCCCAGTCCGGCCAGAGGATCGCACCGACACCGGCACCCGCAATACCCGCACCAAGAAGACCACCAATGAGTGCATGGGAACTGGATACGGGAATGCCTAGCATTGAAGTGGTAAAAACCCAGATAACCGCCCCAAACATTGCTGCAAGAAGAATATGAGTCGTCAGAAACCCGGAGTCAACGATACCCTTTCCAATAGTGGCTGCAATTGCTGTCGTGAAGATGAGAGGGCCCATAAGATTAAAGAACGAGGCCAACGCGACTGCTTTTAACGGAGACAGGGACTTTGTTGCAATGATCGTTGCAATCGAGTTCGCTGCATCATTAAGGCCATTAGCAAAGTTGAATGCCAGTGCCAGAATAATTCCCACTGCTATTATCAGAGTATCCATAATTCACATCAGGAATGGCGAATCGCAATATCACTCAGGACATTCGCAGCATCTTCACACCGGTCAGTCGCACTCTCGAGCTTTTCATAGATGTCTTTGTACTTTATCAGACGGATTGCATCAGGACACCGGAATATTTCCTGGATTGCTTCACCCAGAAGATCGTCACCAAGATTTTCAAGGCGGTTGATTTCAATACATCGTTCTTCAATTCCTTTCGGGTGTTTCAGATCCCGAATCCCTTTGACAGCAAACTGAAGTTCTTCGGCTGAAATTAAGATCAGTTTTGATAATTCAACCATATACCGGTCTGTTTCAGTGATGCCATAGAGATACATCATGCGGGTTGCACCATCGATATAGTCAAGAATATCATCCAGAGATGATGCAAGGCGTGAGATCTCATCCGGCTCAATCGGTGTAATAAACGTCGTATTAAGCAGCTGGTAAATATTATGTGTTATTTCATCTCCCTTGTGCTCTAACGTCTTCATTTTATGACATTTATTTTTTAGGTCGTCATAATTTTCAATAATATAAACCAGGAATTCGGCTCCCTCTCTTACATTATCAGCCGATTCCTCGAGGAGGTCATAAAATTGTTTATCCTGTGGAATTATCCAGTCTTTCATTCCCATGCAGATACCTGAAATTTAATTCACCGGAATCCGTAAAAGGCTTTGGAAAAGGAATAGTAAACAGGAGGTCAGATCATTAATAAAACCAAACAATTAACGAATAATAAAAAAAAGAGGCAGATATCCACCAAATTTTTCAGAATATCATAGGTTCATGAACGAATAGTTTCAGAATTGTGGTAACGGTAAATACCCGATTCAGTCACGAGGAACAATCCGACACCGCATACGTTGTCAAAAAGTGTGTTCAGGACTGATATGACGGGATAAATTCAGAATACCGTACCGTATCAAATCGTATCGACAGAATAACTGAAAGAATGCGTATCACCTCATGGCAGCATATTCATAGACAGGTAATCCGTGGTGCACCCTGATCAGCTGCCCTCACTACCGCTGTGCTATGAGAAACAAATTGCACCTGATGAATACAACCGTCACCCGAAAAAAGAATCTCAGGACGAATACCAAAAACTACCCAAAATAATTCAGATGGACCGAGCGGGAATTGAACCCGCGGCCTCTACCATGCCAAGGTAGCGATCTTCCCCTGATCTATCGGCCCACTGTGCATACTAACTTCGTATTCATAGGTTAAAATGATTATTTATTTATCTTCTCCTGACTTTGAAGAAAATGCTGAAGACGGAGACGTGCTTCACTGATAATATCAGGAGAAGTCTCTAACGAAACCCGATTACCATTCTTCAGTGCAGGTACGATAAGGGCTTTTCCCCCGGAAGGTTTCTCAGACGATTCAGGAAGGAGAATTCTCTTCCTCCTTTCTGTCAGGTACACCTGTTTAATCCCTCCTTTTTTCCCTCTTTTTGAAACAGGTTCACCATTTCGTTCGACAATATCCATAGAGAAATCAATCACCGGCGCATTGGCAATGGAACCCCCAACGCCAAAGGCATCCACAATATCCCCATATGCAACGATATCTGATTTCGTTACTCCACCGCTCAAAAATATTTTAACGGACGTAAATCCATGCAAGTTTAATTCCCATCGGACTTCCTCCAGAATAGCATGCATATCCCCCCGGCGCGAACGCGGTGTGTCCAGCCGTACTGCCTCTGCACCAGCCCGTGCCGCTGCGAGTGCTTCGAATTTTTCGTCAGAGAACGTATCACAAAGATATATCCGGGGGATATTCTGAGGTGCATAGCGGTCAAAGGCAGCCCAGCCATCCTCCGCAGATCCCAGACTCATAATCAGTGCGTGTGGCATCGTACCTGCAAGGGGAATTCCTGCCGGCGCGCAGGTATTACTCACACCAGCAACACCGCCTATCCACGCGGCCCGTTCAATCATACCGGCAATCGCAGGATGTTGTCTTCGGGAACCAAACGAATAGACGGGCTTATCGCCGGCAATAAGGGTTAGATGCGCAGATGCACTGGCAACACCGGATGCGTGACAGAGAAAACCGAGAATGGAAGTTTCATATTTACAAAAATCCAGATATTTACCTGAAATTCTGAGAACCGGTTCACCAGGATAAAATAGTGTACCTTCAGGCATTGCAGAAACATTCAGCGGCATACCCTCCAGAAGAGACAGGACATCCGCAGTGCCACAGACAACCCCCCACTCATCAGGAAGCGATGCAGCAGTTACTTCCATGGTTACGTCAGGATTGCATCCTTCATTACGCAGGACTTCATCCGTGTGAGCAAAGTAAATGTCCGTGCATTCCCCGGACATAATTTCTGAATCACTGACGATTCCAAACCTGCTCGTCATAACATGTAAGATTGGATTCCATCGGATATGAAGATAATTCAAAATTCGTTCCGTCGTTTTTATGATTGATTCATACAGATAGTACAACATAGATTGCCTGAGACTGATACCAGTCAGGCATGACGGAGCAGTTATAAATGCTAGGCATAATTGGCGGTACCAGTCTTCTTTTTGCTGAATTACCTGACCTGAAAAAAACAGAAATCGCCACACCATATGGTCCTGCTGAACTGTATCTGGGAGATATTGCGCTCTTGTTGAGACACCAGTACGGCATGCCCCCTCACCGAATTAATTTCCCTGCCTGTATCTCTGCCCTTGCCATCGCAGGTGTTGACAGGATTGTGGCATTCGGTTCTGTTGGGTCCCTGAAAAAATCAATCCGACCAGGTTCAATACTCATTCCGGACGATTATGTCAGTATGACATCCGTGCCGACAATCCATAATCATTCACAGGAACATGTAATGCCGGGAATAGACACGGGCCTGAGTGCAGAAGTTTCTGCCTGCATCCCGGAGTCACAGAAAGGAGGCACCTATGTGCAGACCAGTGGCCCGCGAATTGAGACAAAGGCGGAAGTACGTGCCCTCTCAGAAATTGGCGACATCGTCGGTATGACCATCTCTTCAGAGGCAACGCTCTCAAATGAACTGAAAATTCCCTTCTCTGCGATATGCATGGTCGACAATTATGGACATGGTATTGGAGAGGATGAATTATCATATGAGCAGATTCTCAATACCGCACGGGCAAACACAAAAAAGACGGAAATGATACTTGAACGGATCATTACAAGAATTGGGTGATACCATGACAGAAATTACCGATGGTTACGAACAGAACAGGACAAAATTCATTCAGAATGCACAGGTGAACGGAAAGAAACAGGACATCTACATTGATGCGTGTGGCATAATCCAGTCGGTTGGCACAGATATCCGCCATGAATTTCGTGGACAGGCTGAGTGCATCATCGATGCTTCAGGGATGGTCGCAATCCCCGGACTCGTAAATACCCATACTCATGCCGCAATGAGCCTTCTGCGTGGATATGCAGATGACATGCACCTCCAGGAATGGCTTTCAGAGAAAATCTGGCCTCTTGAAGCGCACCTCACCGGAGAAGATGTCTACTGGGGCACAAAACTCGCATGCCTCGAAATGATCCGTTCCGGTACCACTGCATTCAACGACATGTACTTTTTCATGAAAGATGCAGCGCGTGCCGTTGATGAAGCAGGAATCCGCGCAACGTTATGTCACGGATTTATTGATTTTGACAATCAGGAAAAAAGGGAAACAGAGATCGCTGCCACAAAAGACCTCGTCCAACACATTAAATCTGCAGGAAATCCGCGGATACAGGCTGCAGTCGGCCCGCACGCACCTTATACCGTATCACGGGAAGGCCTTGAATGGTGTGCAGAATACTCAAAAACAGAGGATATCATGCTGCACATCCATCTCAGTGAGACGGAAGGTGAAGTAGCAGGTTGTATTGAAAAACACGGCATGCGGCCCGCCGCCTTCCTTGATTCATGCGGATGCCTTTCTGAACGCACCCTTGCCGCACATTGCTGCTGGCTTGACAATGAAGAGTGCAGCCTTCTTGGCAGCCGGAATGTGAGCGTCTCCCACAATCCCACCTCAAATATGAAGCTTGCTGTAAACAGGGCGCTTCCCTACCAGGCACTCAAAGATGCAGGCGTAAATATCACCCTGGGGACAGATGGATGCTCCTCCAACAATAATCTGGATATGCTTGAAGAGATGAAGTTCGCCGCATTGCTTCAGAAATTCTCCTGGAACAGTGACACCCTGCTTCCGGCAGATGAAGCATTTGCTATGGCCACAACAAACGGTGCAAAGGCTCTTGGCATACCTGCCGGGATTATTCAGGAAGAGAGTCCCGCTGATATTGTCTTAATCGACATGGCAACTCCTTCGATGGTGCCCATGCACAACTGTGTCTCAAATATTGTATATTCATGCAGCGGCGGAGCAGTCGATACCGTCATCTGTGACGGCAGCATTCTGATGGCGGATAAAGTAATCCCCGGAGAAAGAGAAATTCTTGAAAAAGCACAGGAAATTGCATACCAGCTGGTTGAACGGGCAAAGACCCCTCAATAACTACCCACCTGCTGAAAAACCGGCAGATCTTTTTTTGTATGTTTTAAAAAAAAATTATGCTGTTTCAATCCGTGATTCTTCCTCAAGGCCCAGTTCGCGGATGGAAATCTCCCGCATCTCACCTTTGCGGATTTTTCCGGTAACTGTCGCAGGGAAATCTGATACAAATTTCACATAGCGCGGGGTCTTATACCGCGCAATCCGGTCATCACAGTAAGCCCTGACTTCCTCTTCTGACATCTCAACCCCATCGTGCACTTTAACCCAGGCCATCAGTTCTTCCCCGTACTTCTCATCCGGAACACCAATGATATACACATCCTCTATCTTTGGATGGGTATGGAAAAATTCCTCAATTTCCCGGGGATAAATATTCTCTCCGCCACGTATGACCATCTCCTTAATTCTCCCGACAATCCGCACATACCCCTCTTCATCCATAATGCCAAGATCACCAGTATGGTTCCACCGGTCCGCATCAATCGTTGAGCGGGTCGCACTGGGATTGTTGTAGTAGCATTTCATGACCACATACCCACGCGCACAGATTTCTCCGGGCATCCCACGCGGCACAATTTTTTGCGTCTGCGGATCAGTGATCTTAATTTCTACATGAGGGAATGCTTTGCCAACGGTTGACACACGCCTCTCAATCGGATCATGCGTTGTCGTCATGGTCACACCGGGTGAGGTCTCTGTCTGACCATAGACAATCACTACATCGGTCATATGCATCTTTTCAGAGACGGCCCGCATATACTCAGTCGGACAGGGAGAACCTGCCATAATCCCGGTCCTGAGGGTATCATACTTATATTTGGTAAAATTCGGATGTTTCAGTTCAGCAATAAACATGGTAGGAACACCATGTAAAGCAGTACATTTCTCATCCTGAACCGTTTTCAGAACCGTTTCAGCATCAAATGCTGCTGATGGCAAAACCATGGTTGCACCATGGGTAACACATACCAGATTTGAGAGCACCATCCCAAAACAATGATAAAATGGTACAGGAATACAGAGACGGTCGTTGCTGGTAAACGACATCCCTTCACCGATACAATATCCATTATTCAGCACATTATGATGGGTTAGCACCACTCCCTTCGGGTAACCCGTCGTACCTGAGGTATACTGAATATTGATTGGATCATCAAATGAGAGAGACTCTTCACGTTCACGAAGTTCATCAGGACTGATATTTTTCCCTTTCTCCATGATTTCATCCCAGGTAAACATTCCATTATAGGGAATATCTCCCATAAACACCACATTTCGAAGAAATGGATACTTTTCACTGGATAATTTACCCGCCCTGCTCTCAATTGCTTCCGGACATGCCTCATAAAACATACCGACATAATCCGACGACTTAAACCGCCCCTGCAAAATCAGGGTATGCACCTCTGCCTGTTTCAGTGTATAATCCAGTTCAAATGTTCGGTACGCCGGGTTGATATTGACCATTATGGCGCCAATTTTGGCTGTAGCAAACTGAACCAGAACCCATTCCGCTTTATTCATTGCCCAAATGCCTACGCGGTCTCCTTTTTTGACACCAATTGCCATGAGACTGCGCCCCAGCATTTCCGTACGGGCTTTGAACTCTGCATATGTCCAACGGATATCTTGTTCGACAGATACAATGGCCTCATTTTCGGGATATTTACCGGCTATTGAATTAAGCATATCTCCAATTGTCATCCCCATGAGAGGAATATTAGAGATGCCGCTGGAGTAGCTGTCCTGAGTCATTTGTACATTATCTTTTTTTATATCTACTTATGAATCGCGATCGCAATCGCAATTCTTAATACGCAGGCCATCGACATTACTGTGCAATTCTGCATTTGGAGGGGTCGTGGCCTAGTCCGGCATGGCGACGGGCTCCAACGGTCTTTGCGTATGATGAACAATGGGTCCACTGATAAACTGATGATGACCCGTTGGAGCACTGATGCAATTGGTGCTCACGCATGTCGGAGAGACCCGTCGATCGTGAGTTCAAATCTCACCGACCCCACTTTTTGAGAGTGTTTTTATTAGCCTACATCCAATAGATAGTGGCTTAGGAGACATTCATGTATCTAATAGGAGAATCACTCGAGGGCGAAGGTACCGAACTTGCCCATATCGATCTTATGATCGGAGATAAAAACGGACCTATTGGCACAGCATTTGCCAATGGGCTTTCTCAGCTATCTGCAGGCCATACACCCCTGCTTGCGGTAGTCCGCCCCAATCTGCTGACAAAACCAGCTACACTCATTATACCCAAAGTCACTCTGAAAAAGACAGTA
Organism: uncultured Methanomicrobiaceae archaeon; assembly: GCA_963761105.1. Lineage (GTDB taxonomy): Archaea > Halobacteriota > Methanomicrobia > Methanomicrobiales > Methanomicrobiaceae > Methanogenium. Next base: position 32,500 of record CAVXFW010000014.1, read on the forward strand.
CAGGTTAATGCAATTTTTGGCGCGGTTCAGGCCGCTGTCGCGAAAGCTGTTGCTGACAGCGTTGAAGAAGGTGTCTTCGATTCAGTTGACATTGAAGATGTTGTCATTCTTGCCAGTGTCTACCTACACCCGGACGCAGCAGATTATAACCGGATTTACCGCTATAACTACGGCGCAATGAAACAGGCCATTGAACGGGCATTTGCACAGTTCCCCAATAAAGAAACCCTTCTGAAGGAAAAAGACCGCGCAGGGCATGCAGTCATGGGATTCAAAGTTCAGCGCCTCTGGAATCCACCATATCTCCAGGTTGCCATGGACCTTGTTGACATGAAATCCGTCGAACGTGTTCTGACTCAGGTGCCGGTAAATGACCATGTGATTATTGAAGCAGGCACACCGCTTATCAAGCAGTTCGGGCTCAATGTAATCTCAGAAATCCGCAAAATCCGTCCGGATTCATTTATCATTGCTGACCTTAAGACTCTTGACACCGGCAACCTTGAAGCACGCATGGCAGCAAATGCATCCGCTGACGCAGTTGTTGTCTCCGGCCTTGCACCGGTCTCGACCATTGAGAAGTTTATCCTTGAGGCTAAGAAGACCGGCATTTACTCCGTCATCGATATGCTCAATGTTGAGGATCCTGTCGCACTCATCAAAGATCTCGCATCACGTGGCGCAGCACCAAGCATTGTTGAGCTGCACCGTGCGATTGATGATGAAGGCAGCGAATACAACTGGGGCAACATCGATGCTATCAAAGAAGCTGCAGGTGGAAACCTTCTCGTTGCAACCGCAGGAGGCATCAGGCAGCATGTGGTGAAGACCGCACTCGCATCCGGTGCTGACATTCTTGTTGTGGGCCGTGCAATCACCGCAAGCAAGAACATTAAAAACGCAGCTGAACAGTTCCTCGAAGAACTCGACAGCACAGAGATTGATCAGTTCAGAATAATGACGGATTTCTAAAAAGAATATCGTAAAAAATACAGAGAGCCGGGAATCCCCGCTTCTCTCATATTTCTATTGTTTCACCGGGTGTGAGGAGCCTTACCCGAATATCAGTCGTGCGCTCAAGATTATTTTTAAATTCTTCTGCATCCTGCTCGATAGGGGGAAATGTATTGTAATGCATCGGGATGACACAGCCTGCACCGACAAATTCGGCGGCCATCATTGCCTCAACAGGTCCCATCGTATACCTCCCGCCGATAGGCAACAGTGCAATTTCCGGGTGATACAATTCACGAATAAGCTTCATATCTGAAAAAAGCCCGGTATCTCCTGCGTGATAGATGCTCTTCCCATCCATCCGTATCACAAACCCGGCAGCCACACCCCCGTAAAACCCATGCTCCCCTGAAGCTTCAAGCCAGGATGAATGGAGCGCAGGCGTCATCGTAAACCGAACACCTTCAACCTCTATTGTTCCCCAGATATTCATTCCTTCAGCAGTCATACCTTTCCTCTGCAGCCAGTGTGCAATCTCATTTATGGCAACAACCGGTGCGGAAAATGACAGCGTCTCTCCAAAATGGTCACTATGCCCATGAGTAACGGCAACAATATCCACATCCTTGGGAACTTCTCCCTCAGGAATATAAGGGTCAATAATAACTCTTTTTGAGCCTTCTAAGAGAAAGCATGAATGACCAAACCATGTTAATTTCATGGTTAGAGATTATTCAGAACTAATACAAAATATTTGAGATGAGAAAACTGTCAGCCGATATCAGCCGATATCGGCTAGTTCAGCTTCCGTTATATCTATTGCTTCACCTAAGCCGTCGTTGTTGAGTCCACCGGTCATAGACTCTGTCAGATCACGATCCTCCATCACATCACGAATCCGTTCAAGGTATGGATCTAATGCGGGGTCACGCTCCTGCTCAATAACATGGCGGTATTCGCGCAGAGTCGAGGGACTGATTCCGAGTTCTTCACTGATCTCTTTCATCGTCTTACCGGAATCAAGCAGTTCCTCCATACGGGCACGTTCAAATGGCATCTTGAAATCAAGTTCCCTGAATAACTTCAGGCGTACACGTGCACGTGCAACGGTCTTTGATAGTTTCTCATCCCCAAGCACACGGGCAATTTCTGTGTCATTCTTCCCTTCATAGTATGCACAGACAAGCTGGGCAAGCTGGCGAGGGGGAAGTTTGGTTTTGAAATGGCCCTGATCAAGAATCTCCCGCATAACAAGAGCAACTTCACGTTCAATTGCTTCCTTGTCCCGGAGTGTCCCGTGGATTTTTCTCATCGGTTCAACAATGGTTGTCTTGTTGGTAATGTCTGTGAAAAGGTCAAGAAGCTCCTTTTTGCGCTGATTCATTCTTGACTGTTTCTTACTCTTGCTTTCCCGCATACGCACTCACCGGAACTTGCACTATAATGAGTATAATACACTATATAGCTTTCCTTCCATGCAAAAACAGATTCAGGGCTCGTTAAAATATGTTTTATAATCACGCGTAGAATATAGAAGAAAGCAGTGATCCATAATGGGCGATATCTACGATAATGTAATGGAACTTGCAAAAAGGCGAGGCTTTGTATGGCCGTCTTCAGAGTGTTATGGGGCCGTAGCCGGATTCATTGATTATGGTCCTCTTGGGGCAATGCTGAAACGGAAAATCGAAAATATATGGCGGGAATTTTATATTATTCGTGAGGGTTACTATGAAATTGAAGCACCGACCATTGGTGTTGAATCGATTTATGTTGCCTCAGGCCACGTCAAAGGATTTGCGGATAAAATGTATCAGTGTCCTTCCTGCAAAGAGTATAGCAGGGCTGATCACATCGCAGGAGAACATGGGACTGTCAATGCCGATACCTTAAGCCTGGAAGGACTTGCAGAGATTATTAACGGTCTTCCCTGTCCGTCATGTGGTGAACTGATTGAAAACGCTGATGTATTCTACTTCAACCTGATGTTTCAAACCACAATCGGTCCCGGTTCACAGCGAACAGGATATCTGCGTCCGGAAACAGCACAGGGAATATTTACTGATTTCAACCGGCTGGCACGGTTTTACCGGGATAAATTACCCTTTGGTGCGGTCCAGATAGGTAAATCCTACCGGAACGAGATCTCTCCCCGACAGGGAATGATTCGCCTTCGTGAATTTACCCAGGCAGAAGCAGAAATTTTCATTCACCCGGATCACAAAGAACACCCTGATTTCAGCCGGTATGCAAATTATTCAATCCCTCTGTGGGGACAGATGCAGCAGATGCAGGACAGTACATCCATAACCGTCTCTATGCGTCAGGCTGTTGATTCAGGGCTTGTCGCAAACGAATATGTGGCATATTATATTGCTCTGACTCATGAATTTTTGACGAGGGTAGGAATCAACGGGGATAAACTTCGTTTCCGCCAGCACCTTCCGACAGAATGTGCTCATTATGCTCTGGACTGCTGGGATGCAGAAATATTTTCAGAACGCTTTGGCTGGGTTGAAACAGTAGGTATTGCTGACCGTACGGATTATGATCTGAAGGCTCATGCAACAGGGAGCGGAGATAATTTTACGGTATTTATACCGTATGAAAACGTCCGCCACGAAAGCAGAAGGATAATTGTGCCTGACATGGGTGCACTTGGGCCACAGTACAGGGGGAAGGCAAAAGCAGTCGCAAACGCTTTAAAATACTCTGCACCCGGCCCGGACGGTGCGACCGTTACTGTTGACGGCGAAGAGCTATTTGTTCCGCCGGAACTCTATCAGATTCGTGAAGAGACCGTTGAAATTCGTGGTGAAGAAGTAATGCCGCACGTTGTCGAACCATCCTATGGAATCGACCGTATCCTCTACTGCACCCTCGAACATTCATATGAAGAAGAGGAGGTTGATGGGGAAATCAGGAAAGTCCTCCACCTGAACCCTGCTGTTGCTCCGGTACAGGCTGCAGTATTTCCGTTAATGAATAAAGACGGACTTGACACTATTGCACGGGCACTCTCAATCGATATTCAAAAACACGGTATCCTCTCACAATATGATGATAATGGGGCTATCGGAAGGAGATACAGGCGTCAGGACGAGATCGGCACTCCCTACACAATAACCGTTGATTATGATTCACTGGAGGACAATACCGTTACCCTGCGTGAGAGAGACAGCATGCAGCAGGTTCGTCTTCCGGCCACCCTCATACCGGAAACCCTCACCCGCCTGATTCATGGAACCCTGCCGTTCTCAGAAGCGGGCAGTAAGATATGAATTACCTATCCCATTCTTTTATCAAACCTGAATCAATTGAAAGACGGGAGTATCAGCTTTCCATAGCAGCGTCAGTCCTGCAGGAAAATTCAATGGTTGTCCTTCCAACAGGCCTTGGCAAGACTGCCATTGCATTGATTGTGACAGCGTCACGACTTCTGAATGCTGGCGGCAAGGTTGTTATGCTGGCTCCGACAAAACCTCTCGTTGAACAGCATTATCAATTTTTTTCTAAATATCTCAGGATTAACGGTGCGAAGGGGACAGAGAGTGATTCTGATCAGTTCGCGATGTTCACCGGAGAAACACCGAACCAAAAACGGATAAAACTATGGCAAAACGCAACCTGCATCTTTGCAACACCACAGGTAATAAAGAATGACTGCCTCGCTGGCAGATACCACCTCAATGATGTATCTTTATTAATAGTAGATGAATGCCACCGGGCAGTCGGTAACTATGCATACGTATTCATTGCACAGGAATACTTCAGACAGGCAGAAAATCCACTTCTTCTTGCAATGACTGCTTCCCCGGGCAGCAACCGGCCAAAAGTCCAGGAAATCTGTGAAAACATGATGGTGGGAAGAATAGAAAGTCGTACGGAAACAGACTCTGACGTAAAGCCCTACATTCACGAACGTGAAATCACCCACATTCCTGTCCCATTACCGAAAGAGCTTGAGAATGTCATTAAAACGTTAAACCAGCTCCTTGCATCACGTCTCTCAATGCTTTCAGGATTTGGATTTTCCGTACCCCCTCCTGAAAAATTATCGATGAAGGCAATGAACGTCATATCCGCACAAGTGCAGGAACGAATCAAACAGCAGGATCAGTCAGGATTTATCGGAGCATCCATTCATGCAGAGTGCATGAAACTCCGCCATGCCATATCTCTTGCTGAAACTCAGGGGAGTGAAGGGCTTAAACAGTATCTCTTCAAACTTCAGGCTGAAGCAACAAATTCAAAGGCATCAAAGGCAAGTATTCGCCTTTCACAGGATTCACGGTTCCAGGAGATAGCTGTTCAGGCAGGGAAATGGCAGGAAGAACTTCTGCAAAAACCGGAATACATTGCACAAATAGTGCAGAAGCAGCTTACAGAATTCCCGGACAGCAGAATCATTGTCTTTGCTACATTCCGCGACACGGTCAATCTTATCGTAAAAAAACTTGCCACTGCAGGAATTGAAAGCCACCGCTTTGTCGGGCAGGCAAACCGCGATAAAGAGAAAGGATTATCGCAAAAAGAGCAGCTTGCGACCCTCGCTCAATTCCGGGAAGGGATGTTTAAAGTGCTTGTCGCAACATCTGTCGGTGAAGAAGGGCTTGATGTACCCTCCACTGATCTTGTGATATTCTATGAGACCGTTCCATCAGAAATCCGCAGCATTCAGCGAAAAGGCAGAACAGGGAGGCATGGCGCAGGCAATATCATTGTTCTTGTCACCAAAGGAACCGCCGATGAGACCAATCGGTGGATAAGTCAGTCACGGGAAAAATCGATGCAGAAAGGCATCTCCTCACTGAAAACAGTGCCATTCCACAGCCCCTCAATACCGGAAGAGAGGAATCAGCAGATGAGTATCATAGATTTTGAAAGTGAACCAGAGAAAATGATCATAGCTGATGACCGGGAGACATCATCTGCAGTGGTGGAATTGCTCCATAAAAACAGCAAAGTTGCTCTTGAAATCACCCGGCTTGAGTATGGTGACTATGCCATTGGGAGCCAGATGCTCGTTGAGAGAAAAACGGCACGGGACTTTGTTGACACGCTCGTTGAACGCGATTTGCTGGGTCAGATTAAAAGAATGGCAGATTCATGTGAACACCCGGTGCTGATTATCGAAGGAACAGATCTCTATGCGCAGAGGAACATTGCACCAAATGCCATACGCGGTGCCCTCGCTGCGATCAGTGTTCAGTTTGGTGTTTCAGTATTTATGGCTACAGGACCGGAAGAGACTGCTGAAATACTGTATGTTCTCATGAACCGTGAACTGGGAGAACCATCCGGCCGTCCGTCAATGCATCATCATAAATCGTACCGTTCTGAACGTGAACAACTTGAGTATATCCTTTCATCTTTTCCGGGGATAGGCCCGCACCAGGCCCGCAGTCTGCTTGAACACTTTGGAACACTTTCCGCAGTACTTTCTGCATCAGATCAGGAACTCAGAAGTGTTGAGGGAATCGGCCAAAAAATAGCGGGAGTGATAAACACACTCTCCCATAAAAAATACTAATATAAACGCACTTAACTATTTTTTTTTAGCCCCTGCAGGGCATCAATTCCCGCGCGCACTGCATCCATATACATTTTTGCGTCTTCAGACCGTGACGCTTCCATTGCTTTTTTGCACAGAGCACATATTGTTTGTTCCAGAGATTCAATGACAGATCCATGTAATTGCGGTTCATCATCCTGAATCGGAGACTTTTTTTCTTCAGGTTTTTCCGGCGGATTCAGCTCATTATCGCCTGAAATCCCCGGTTTACCCAGTTCTTTGCAAACGACACAGCATCTATTTCCTTTTATCTCAAACAATGGCGCCCCACAGTCCTGACATGTCACGGGAAGCATCTTCCCTCCGGTCAGCAGATATGAGGCCATGACTTCATCTTCAGTTTTCATTTATTTACTCCGGTTTCTCAAATATCTTATATATGCTATTACAAAAACGTATACTGCGAAGGTGGAATAATGGCTGACCCAGAAGTAACAATCAAAAATTGTGTAATGATGCTGCAGCATCTGATGGAAGATAGTACGATACCACGCAACATCAGAAGAGTCGCGGATGATACCCGCAAAGTGCTCATGGATGAATCTCAGGCACTTGGATTGCGTGCAGCGACTGCAATATCTATTATTGATGAAATCAGTAATGATCCGAATATGCCGGTCCACGCCCGTACACGGATATGGGAACTTGTCTCCCAGTTAGAGACTATCCCCCTGGACTGAATCAATTTATTTCTCTTTTTTTATAAAATGCGCATTTCTGTTGCACATCATTTCCTGACAACAGGACACACATTTCAGGTGCCGATAACACTACAGACAATTATACGTTCTCTTGACTCCCTCACATCAAGTTCGATAAGTACTGGTTGCTGCCATCTCCCGGTCATCAAAGACCCATGAGAGACAGGAATGGTTAACGATGGACCAATAACAGCCGCACGCACATGTGATCGTCCGTTTCCATCCCCCCATGCCTGATCATGAGCATATTCCTTCTTCGATGACGCAATTGTTTCAAGGGCGTCCATCAGATCACCCAGCACACCGGGTTCGTACTCAATGGTTGTCAGCGCAGCAGTCGACCCCTGGACATACCCACAAATTATTCCGTCACGAATTCCTGACCGTTGAATTACCTGTTGAAGAGGGCTGGAAAGATTGAGGATATCACCTTCACCATGCGTCCGGCATACAATATCTTCCTGATACATATCCACCGCATGCAGATGAGGACTTATGGAATACGTACTTTTGGGTCAACGGGGCAGGAAAGAACTTATATTCCAGTCCGACCATAGCATCGGATATGGCATTTTCATCCATATCTGCCGGAGCAACCATTTACCTCGATGGAAACTATGGTGGCGTTTCACATCAGGTCATTAATGGCATTCCAACAGAAACACACGCCATATCCTTAAAACAGGGTGGGAATTATGAATGGAACAATCAAATTAAAATTGTTATTGAAAAAACTGTCACAGTCAAAGCACAAATGGAAACACGTGACATTCCGTATGACGGTTTAATAAATATTTAGTCCACACCACCAAATGCCGAAGCATACACCGATGGGGAATTGAAAGGATACCCCCCCTGATAACGTGTGATTCGGATCCCGCCAGTTACATCATTAAACTGAAACTTGCAGGATACAGGCCTGGGTTGTAAGCGCTGAAGAACAGAAGAAAAACCATTGCACCTGAATATCAAGGAATTTAATGAGGAAAATTATGAAAATAATGTTGATAACTAACAATACATCCGGGGGTATAATCCATTACACTTCACAACTTGCGAATAGTTTGTCTAAAACTGAATCTGTTACCGTTGTGGCACCAATTGGTCTGGATGAAAAATATTTTGAAGAACCGGTGAAAATTATAAAAATGAAAATGGGAAATATCAAAAGGAATTTTGTTATCGATACACTGATATTTACTCGCTTTTTGAACTTTAAGCACATGGTTTCCAATGAAAAACCAGACATTATACATTTCCAGGGATGTCCACTTTGGCTTGCACCCTTATTGCCATCATTGAATGCGATACCAATCATAACAACTATACATGATACAACACCTCATCCTGGAAGCAGGATAATGGTTCAGACGCTTTGCAAAAATACCTATCTCAAATACTCGGACTCAACAATTGTTCATGGTGAAAAAGCAAAAGGAGAGCTAGACTCAAATAAGGAGTGTTTTGTGATCCCCCACGGTGATTATTCCTTTTTTGTCAAGTATATGGATCAAAAAATCACCGAAGAAAATACCGTACTTTTCTTTGGCAGGATTGAAAAATACAAAGGGATAGAATATCTGCTGCAATCCATGCCACTTATCAAAAAAGAAATCCCTCATTTTAAGCTGATAATTGCAGGTAGTGGCAATTTTGCAGAATATAATAATTTTGTTGATGATTTTGGAGATATTGAAATACATAATAGATATATTGAAGATGAAGAAGTCCCTGTTTTTTTCCAGAGAGCAAAAATTATCGTTATGCCTTATATCGAAGGGACACAAACCGGCATAATACCTATCGCTTATGCCTTTAAAAAGCCTGTAGTTGTAACGAATGTAGGAAGTATTCCTGAAGTTGTTGAAGAAGGAAAAACAGGATTTATTGTTCCTCCAAGAGATCCAGAGGCATTGGCCCATGCCATCACCCAATTATTAACTGATGAATCTTTACGTAAACAGATGGGACAGAATGGATATACTAAAATGAATAATGAACTTTCCTGGGTAAGTGTTGCAAAAAAAACGATATCTGCATATGATTTGACAATTCAGAACCATCACCCCAAATGATTGTTATATATGATTAAATCATATCAATTCATGAATGGTATTTATGGAAATCAGAAATTTATTCCGTACATAATTAGTCTACGTAAATATTCATGCCAGCTGATCCTCTCCTAATTAATCCTTCTGTCATCCCAAGAATTAGTCACGTTTTGAAATAGTTCCTAAATTCCTAAAGAATTGGAAGTTCATCGCCGTTTGATGTGAGTAAGTTGAATTGCAATTGACACCGGTCTCAGGTATATCATCGTCCAGACATCCCTCGTATTCCGATATCCCCTTAGACTTTAATTAAGATACCCTGTAGCCAGTACACTTATACTTGGGAAAGATAAATTTTGAGCAGATGAAGAAATCAATCCAGATATTAAAGTATTTTTCTTTGTAAACGGTCATTACAAATTGATCCACTTTTAGCCAAAAAGGTCACCACAAACTGATCCACCTCAGTAACACTGGCAGTAACTGAAACTGTCTGAAATGACATACTCAAAGAGGTGAAGACAATGGATGATGTTGACCGTATTCGTCAGCTATACCAGGAAACCGGATCATGTAGAAAAGTGGCACATATAATGGGTATTTCCCGAAACACAGTCACAAAATATCTGAATAAGATAGAAGACTGTCAGAACGGAAAAGCCGAAGAAATCATCCCTTCGAATCGAAACATAAAAAGAACAAAACCTGTATGCAATGTAGAAATCAAAAATAAAATACAAACATATCTTGAAGAAAATCAAAAAAGACCAAAGAAACAACGATTAAATGCTCTCCAGATTTTTAAGATTATCAGTTATGAAGGCACCGAGATAAGTTATTCAACAGTAAGACGTGAAGTTCGGCGATGGAAACAGAATAATGTCTTCAGGGACGTTTGCATTGCCCAGGATTACGAATCCGGATATCGTGCGGAATGTGACTGGGGTCAGGTATATCTTAAAATCAAAGAGAAAAAATCGAAGCTCAGTCTTATTGCACTCGTCCTGAACAACTCTCTGTACCGTTTTGGCAGAGTGTATCCAAACGAATCCCAGACGAATCTTTTCCATGCCTTAATTGAATTATTTCATGAAATTGGAGGCGTCCCTGAGAATATATTCTTTGACAATATGAAAACGGTTGTAACAGATTCCAGTGATAAAGTCTTTAACGAGCGATTTCTTCAATTTGCCGGGCACTATGGATTTCAAACCAATGCCTGCAATCCTGCATCTCCACAGGAAAAAGGAACCGTAGAAAAAAGTGTATCAGTAATCAGAACGGCTGCATTCGGGTACCGGGACTCGTTCTCATCTTTAAAGGAGGCAAACGAATACCTGAAGAAAGTTCTCTCAAGGATCAATAGTTCTCCGGTAGCAAAACGAGACTGTGTGCCCTTAGAAGGGCTTGAAATGGAAAGCGAATCTTTTCTTCCACTTCCGTCAATGGATTTCTGTCCCTATGACCTGAAATACCGGAAAGTAGACCGATATTCCACCGTCACATTTGAACGGAATTTCTATTCAGTCCCGGAATCCTGCAAATCCGAAATGCTGGCATTAAAGATATATCTTGACGCCATTGAGATTTTGGAGGGTGAAACGGTAATTGCTTCCCATGAACGCTTTTTTGGAAAAAATGAATGTTCACTGAATATTGAACATTATCTCAGCACATTGAGAAATAAACCCGGCTCTCTAAGATCCTCAAAGGTTCTAAGGAGAGCGGATCCTTGTTTTAAAAATCTGTTTATGGACCATTACCAGGATAAGGCTAAAGACTTCATTAAGATACTCAGTTTGATCAAAGAAAAACCACAGACAGATGTCGCAAATGCGATAAAAACACTTTTTGAAGAGGGAATGATTCCGGATTATGAATCAATACGACTCATTCTGAATTTTCAGCAGAAGCCAGTTATTGATTCCTTCAGTTATCCGTTGGATATAGAGATCCCGGAACCAAATCTCGCCGTTTATGATGAAATATCATCAGGAGAGAGCAGAAATGGATGAAAATATTAGAAATCTTTGCAGGCAGTTACGACTTCCTGGAATTTATCAGTCATACCACACCATAGCAGAAGATTTTACCAATCCTGAAGAATTTCTTGTTAGAATTCTCAATGCAGAAATTCAGTCAAGAGAGGCCAGCAGAAGAGAACGTGCAATAAATCTGGCAGGATTTCCTGCATACAAAAGATTTGAAGACATCAAAAAGGATTTGCTTCCTTCTGATGGAAGAGAATGTTTGGAGAGAATACAAAGCCTTGATTTCGTAACCGAAAACAGAAATCTCATATTTATCGGTAATTCCGGAACCGGAAAAACCCATCTGGCAATAGCTGCAGGGGTATCTGCCTGCGAGAATGGATATTCTGTCCTTTTCAGAACAGCTGCAGGATTAATCAATGATTTGAAAGAAGCAAAAAATGAACTTAGGCTTTCCAAACTTGAGAAAAAGTTCCGAAAAATAGATTTGGTCATCATCGATGAACTTGGATATATTTCATTTGATGAACAAGGAGCAGAGTTGCTGTTCCAGTTTCTTGCTCTTCGTTACGAGCACAAAGCAACAATAATTACGACAAACCTGACGTTTTCAGACTGGATTCATGTATTCCATGACAAAGCAATAACTGCAGCAATTCTTGACAGGATTACGCATCATGCGATGATACTGAATATGTCGGGTCAGAGCTTTCGTCAGAGGTAAATCGTAGCAAGAAATAATACTAATCAGGAGAAATCACTGGTGAGAGTGGATCAATTTACAGTGACCACACTGGATCAGTTTTAGATGACCGTTTACAGTGTTGAAAGTCAATATATATACCACACAAAATTGATAAGAGGCAAAAAGTAATTTCCCACAATGTTAGCATAAATATCGTTGTCTTCCTTTTATTGCATATTTTCCACGTTTACGATGTATTTTTGTCTTCGATTTGATAGTATGCTCATTCCGGGTTTTGAGAGAACACCTCAATTTTCCTCGAGACAGGTTATAGTTGACCATAATCACCACCAACGCTAGATACTTTTATATATATGCATAATTTGACAACACCCATATTTATCAGAACATTCTATTTGATTTTTCAGAATATTTCCTCTATAAAATCATAAAACCAGCATTAAGCTTTAATTACGACAAAAAAACGGTGAAATGCGGAATCAACTCATAATTCAGTGTTTTAGACACAATACCAAGGATTAAATAGCATTAAGATAATGTGAGGGTTGAATGAAACTAATGTTCCCGGAATTGGTTGGATACCGCAAAATTTCAAATCAAAATATATATTCATCTGGATTATAGGGGGGATTTTAATTTGAAAATTCTTCGTGTTATAAGTGATTTATATCCTGATGTCGTTGGGGGCCTTCCGCTGCACGCCCATGAAATGTCCAGATTGCAGGCTAAATCTGGTCATCATGTAACGATCTTCACATCACGAATAAATGGAAATCCGAAAAGTGAGAAAGTTTATGGATATCAAATATTCAGATTTGGGAATATATTCAAATTATTCGGAAATTCAGTCAGTATATCATTGCTGAAAGAATTACTCAAAGAGAGAAATAATTATGATATTATCCATGCACATTCTCATCTTTATTTCTCAACAAATGTCTGTGCACTCCTCAGAAAATTGAGAAGTCCACCTCTTGTCATAACGAATCATGGCTTGGTTTCCCAGACTGCACCACCATGGATACAAAAAATATACACCCCTACCATAGCAAAGTGGACATTCAAAGCAGCAGATGGAATCATTTGTTATACAGAGAATGAAAAAAGCAAACTTGTTGAACTGGGAATAACACCTGACAAAATATTTGTCATACATAACGGAATTGATACTAACTTATTTGTGCCTGCTGAAAAAAAGGAAACTACAGGACAAATATTATGGATAGGAAGATACACTCCGGGCAAGGGCGTGGATTACTTAATTGATGGATTTAACCTTTTATTGCAAAAACATCCTGACGCCAGTCTTCTTATGATAGGAGGGGTGGGCCCTCAAAAGGAAATATATATAAAAAAAATACATGAACTTGGTTTATCCGATAACGTGGTTATCAGAGATTTTGTTCCAAATTCAGAAATTCCTAAAATATATCAGGATTCAGATGTTTTTGTACTGCCCAGCATAAATGAAGGCATTCCAAGAACAATTCTGGAATCAATGTCATCAGGTATCCCGGTCGTATGTACAGAACTCCCGCAGCTTGTCGACATTGTTAATGGATGCGGCCTTCTGGTTCCAATAAGAGATTCTCAGGCGATTTCTGATGCGGTTTCAAAGATACTATCAGACAAATCCTTTGCCAATGAACTTGGAAAATCCGGGAGAGAGAAACTGATAGAACATTTTTCCTGGGAAGATACTGTTGATAAGACTTTACTATTTTACGAAGAGTTGATGAAATGAAAATCAGTGTAATCGGGTGTGGGTATGTTGGGACGATAACAGGAGCATGTCTTGCTGATCTTGGAAATAAAATAATTCTGGTGGACTTAGATCAGAGAAAAATTGATGCCATAAATTCGTCAATATCACCGATATTTGAGCCAGGGTTAGATGAACTCTTACAAAAAAATCATGAAAGCATATCTGCCACAACCGATCTCAAAAAGGCAGTTATAGACACTGATGTCAGCTTCATATGTGTAGGCACACCATCAAAAGATGACGGATCAATCGATCTTGGATATGTCGAATCAGTCAGTAAAGAGATTGGATGTGCACTCAAAAACAAAGAATCATATCATACCATTGTTGTAAAGAGCACGGTTTTTCCGGGAACTTCAGTTAATCTTGTTGCACCCAATATCGAACAGGAATCCGGGAAAAAATTGGATACCGATTTTGGAATTGTATCCAATCCCGAATTTTTGCGGGAGGGAGTTGCCGTTTTTGATTTCTTCAACGCAGACCGCATTATCCTTGGCACCAGCGATACGAAATCCAGACAAAATATTGAAGAATTATACGCAACCTTTGACTGCCCTAAATATTTCACCGACCCAAAAACTGCTGAAATGATAAAATATGTGAGCAACGCATTTCTTGCCACAAAAATCAGTTTTGCAAATGAAATCGGCAACCTCTGTAAAAAAATCGGTATTGATTCAAGAGATGTCTTCAATGGAGTAGGCCTTGATAAGAGAATCAATCCGGCATTTTTCAATTCAGGCATTGGATTTGGAGGCTCCTGTTTCCCAAAGGATGTCATGGCACTCATAAAAGGGGCTGAAGAACAATTTGGGGAACAGACAGAGTTATTAAAATCAGTCATAAAAGTGAATGACAAACAGCCGTTACGACTGATAACTCTGCTTGAAAAATATGTTCCGGATTTCAAAGGAGCAAAAATCGGCATTCTCGGGCTGGCATTCAAACCTGAAACAGATGATATTAGGGAGAGCCGGGCAATTCCAATTGTAAAACATCTCCTGGATAAAGGTGCAGAAATTGTTGCATATGATGCCCAGGCAGTGAATAATTTTAAGGAGCTATTTCCTTCCATTACCTATTGTACCAATCGTGAACATGTCCTGAATTCAGATGCTGTACTCATTCTCACCGAATGGAAAGAATTTGAAGATATGGATTATTCAGGCAATATTGTTATTGATGGACGGAGAGTCCGGAAGGCCATCGAAACTGCCATGCACTACGAAGGGGTGTGCTGGTAATGCCGGTCAAAAAAGCAGTCATTCCTGCAGCAGGGTTTGGATTACGATTTCTTCCGGTTACCAAAGCACAGCCAAAAGAGATGCTGCCTGTTGTCAATAAGCCTGTTATCCAGTATGTTATTGAAGAGACATACTATTCAGACATTAATCAGGTTTTGCTAATTACCGGTAGACACAAGAGGGCTATCGAAGACCATCTTGATAAGGCCAATATTAACGGACATTCTGACCTGCTTGGAGAATTTGAAGAAATCCTTGAAAAAATTCACATTTACTACATCAGGCAGAAAAAACAGAGCGGTCTGGGGGATGCAGTATCATATGCTGAACCCTTTGTGGATGAGGATCCCTTTGCATTACTATTGGGTGATAACATCACTCTCCCCAACTGCACTAAGGAACTAGTTAGTGCATATGAAAAATATAACGCTCCGATTATTGCAATTGAAGAAATTCCGGATGAAAAGATAAAAAATCACGGGGTGATTAAAGGAAAACAGGTTTCTCCAAATGTATTCAGAATTGAAGAAATGGTAGAGAAACCTGATGAACCAATTTCAAACCTGGCAATTATCGGACGGTATATCCTCACACCGGATATTTTTGATTATCTGTCAAAAACCGGGAGAGGGCGGGGCGGAGAAATCCAGTTGACAGATGCACTCAGGGACATGGTTCTTGACGGAAAGGAGATGTACGCCACCATTCACAAAGGAAGGCGTTATGATCTTGGGAACAGTTTCGACTGGCTGAAAGCCAATATTGAACTCGCACTGGAAGATAACGAGATTGGCGTACCTCTGAGAAACTGGCTTAATACTGAATTGGGAGAATAATATGGCAAAAATTGTAATAACCGGCGGAGCAGGATTTATTGGGTCACATATTGCAGAACGTCTTGTTTCTGAAAATGAAGTTGTGATCATTGATAATCTGGATGACTACTATTCACCTGCATTAAAACAAAGAAATCTTGACTCTATTTCTGCAAACGGTGAGTATACGTTCATTCATGGTGACATAACAGACCTTGAATTTGTACGGAGCGTCATAAACAATGATGTGGACTTTGTCTACCATGAGGCTGCACAGGCAGGCGTCCGGATTTCTGTCGAAAACCCGTTTAAACCAAATGATGTGAATGTGCTTGGCACACTCAATGTTCTCCAGGCGTCTCTTGATGCCGGTGTCAGTCGTATGATCAATGCATCATCATCCTCAGTTTACGGCAAAGTGGAATACCTCCCATTTGACGAAAGGCATCCGACCCAGCCAGTTTCTCCTTATGGCGTGTCAAAGCTTGCAGCCGAGCACTATTGCAGAGTTTTCAATGAAGTGTACGGCCTCCCGACTGTCTCTCTCCGTTACTTCACCGTCTATGGCCCGAGAATGCGCCCTGACCTTGCCATATCAATCTTCACCGGCAAAATGCTGAAAAATGAGCCGATTACTGTTTTTGGAGACGGTACCCAGACGAGGGACTTCACCTACATTGAGGACATCGTGAATGCAAACATAAACCTCCTGAAAACCGATGCTGCAGACGGCAGAGCAATGAATGCTGGCGGAGGTCACAGGATTATCCTGAATGATCTCATCTCGCATCTCCTGGAAATCACAGACAGTAAATCTGAGATTATATACGAGAACAGGCAGAGTGGAGATGCGGAACATACTCTGGCTGATACGGGAATGGCAAGAGATCTTATTGGATATGTTCCTGAGGTAACCATAGAGAATGGTCTTAAAAAATTCGCAGAGTGGTATACAAAATCTGCACAGCACCTGCCACAATGAATGAAGTATTCTTATGAAGTTGTTAGTCTGCACATCAGAATATTTCCCTCACGGCGCAGGTATCGCTAACGTCGTCTACAACGTAGTTGAGGAGCTCATAGAAATGGATGTAGAGTGTGCAGTATGTTCACCAACAGGCCCGGACGTCAAACTCGGAAGCAAGACTTTGATACAAAAGACAGGGATCATCGGGCTGCTCAACTACTGGTATCAGGTATCACGGCATTTCAAGAACAACGACTACGATGCTGTCTGGCTCCAAAACCCATTTATTATCTTAGGAAATCCCTTTTCCCACTGCCTTGTGACGATGCACTCAACCTACTACGGATCAAGCACCCATGGAGTTGGAAATCTTCCATTCCATCTATATAAGTCACTTGTTGCCCATGTCGAACGATTTTGTCTTACACGCATGCATCCCACCACCTGCTTTACCGGTGTTGCCCAAACCGTCTGTGAGGAACTAGAAAATATCGGGATTTCAAGAGATCGAATAACTTATATCCCAAATGGGGCCAACACCACGAAATTCCACCCTTCAATGGATAGAAAACTGCTACGGAATAAGTTTGAAATCCCTGAGGATGATATCGTCCTCTTGAGCGTCGGTCGGTTGACTGCAGCAAAACAGCCCTTTACTTTGATCGAGTTATTCTCACACCTTGAGAAAAAACTGGAAAATGTGACCCTCTGCATTGCAGGCAAAGGAGAACTCTTTGAAGCGACAAAAGAATTTGCACAGAGGAAAGAGTTGGGGAAGGTTCTTTTCCTTGGGCATATAGACCACGATCAGGATCTTCCTGATCTCTATGCCTGCGCTGATTACTACATCATGACATCAAATTATGAAGGTACGCCCTTGACACTGATGGAGGCGATGGCCTCGGGACTACCGTCCATTGTTTCTGACATCCCAAACTTAAAGGTCGTAATAGATACTAATTGTGGAATCAATTTTAATTTTAAAAACATAGAAGAATCAGCCAATAAAATAATAGATTATCTAAATAATGATCACAGAGATCATTCAATTAATGCAAGGAAATTTGGAGAAAATAATCTTGACTGGAAAATTATTGCAGAAGAATATCTCAGGGGATTTTATGAGGTAAATCACGAAGATCATGTCGACCTCATCTGATACCCGGTCTTTTCCAAAAGATGTCCTGAAACTCGTAACCGGCACCACCATTGCCCAGATCGTAGGCTTTATAGCATCACCACTCGTCGCTCGTCTCTACGGCCCAGAGGCCTTTGGACTCCTTGCTATCTTCACATCGATTTCGAGCATCATCGGAGTCATCGCCTGCATGCGTTACGAACTGGCCATCATGCTCCCAAAAGGCGAACGGGAAGCCGCAAATGTGCTGGGCCTTTGTCTCCTTTGTGTAACATTGGTCAGTGTACTAACTATACCGCTTATGTTCTTTGGGGGGGATGCCCTACTCTCACTGCTCAGAGCACCCAATCTTGCACCGTACCTCATTTTAATCCCACCAATTGTTTTTGTCAGCGGCGTCTTTCTTGCGCTGAACT
>CAVXFW010000015.1:0-44166 GCA_963761105.1 uncultured Methanomicrobiaceae archaeon
ATGTCACTATCATTAACAAGACACGGCGAAAGGCTTAACTTTTTGAATGATCTCATCCCTTGCTTCTATTTCCATGAGAATGGAATCCCCATACTCGATTGAGTGCACAATGCCTTCATCATACAGCCACGATACCGTGGATATACTTTCTTCGGAAATCGGGATGGATATCCTGCACCGTTCCCACGGAGGAAGCATCTCAAAGAGATGCTGTTTCAGTTCGGTAAGACCTTCTCCGGATTTTGCAGATATCATGGCAGGAGCAGGAGCAAGATCACGAATCACTTCCAGTTTTTCCTGCAGTTCTTCATCAGGAATAAGATCGGCCTTGTTCAGAGCAGTAACTATCACCGCACCCTCTGTTCTCTTCCAGAAGATATCATGGCTGACAGCGAGTTTTTGTCGTATAATATCCACCGGATCACTCATATCCACCACAAGAAGAATGACATCAGCCAGGAATATCTCATCAAGCGTTGACCGGAAAGCATCCACCATCAGGTGCGGGAGGTCTTCAATAAATCCCACCGTATCTGTCAGAAGCATTTTTCTCTTATTTACCGTGAGAGCACGTGTTGTAGGAGAGAGTGTCGTAAAGAGCATGTCCTTAACGATTGTCTCTTCCTCCACCAGTGACTGGAAAAGAGTACTTTTTCCCGCATTCGTATACCCTGCCAGAGCTACCAGGGAAAATCCCCTTTCATGCCGGAACGTGCGTAGTGACTCACTCCCAACTCCCTGCTGAAGAAGTTCTGCCTTTATTCTTGCGATCCTGTTTTTTATATCCTGCTCATACGAATCCTCATGGCCCCCAAGACCCATAAATCCCTGCCGTTCCTTCTTTTTTAACAGGAAATTGAGAGCCTTTGTTTTCGGAAGCTCATATTGTAATCTCGCAAGCTCTACCTGCAGTTTTGCACGCCCTGTCGTGGCTCTTGAAGCAAATATCTCCAGGATAAGCTGGAACCGGTCCATTACTTCACATTTGCATATCTCAGAGACATTATAGATCTGCGGTATTGACAGCTGGTTGTTAAAAATTACTTTTTCAGCATCCAGAGATTCCACAAGCTCCGCAAGCTCATCCACCTTACCGCGGCCTATCTGGTACTTCCGGTCAGGATATCTTGACTGCACAAATGTGCCAACAACCACATAGCGGGCAGCATGTGCTAACTCTTTGAGCTCTGAGAGCTTCCGCGAATCTGCAGCAGCATCAGAATTATGATCATTTCGCTGGACAACAACAATTCTTTTCATAGGAGAGCCCTGGACGTGATCATTTGGTACGAATTCTGTTTCGAATGTCATTTTAATCCTCTATAATACTGCAATTCATACGTCACTCTCAACGTCGGGTTAATTGTTCTCAAGTACTATAATATTTAACCACAATTATAATTATACTTCTCTATGAGTACACCACGAACCGGTGGAACTCTCCTCAGTCTTCTGACATTCTTTCATACGGTAGCTCTCACCTCTGATATTCACCGTTATAAAGTGATGAAAACCCTGTTAAAAATTGCCGAAGCAGTGTTTTGACGGTATCCGGAAATATCCCGCCCCACTGGCTGTATATGACTTGTTTAAAGTGAAGGCTGTGTGGACCGTTTCTCTGAGTTTGTGTTCGGTGGGTATGATTCAAACCTGCGATATTCCAAAGACCAGGATCAAAGCTCCACGCTCAAAGGCCCAAAAATCACCAGACAAAAACAACCCAAAAAAGAACCAAATGCGAGGGAAGGGATTCGAACCCTCGAACCTCTACAGGACTAGGCCCTGAACCTAGCGCCTTTGACCAAGCTCGGCAACCCTCGCGCCTAACGTAATTCGTGCTTAAACAAAATAAAGATGTGTATTTGATTCCGGAATATTTTCGTATTTTCGGTATTTTGGGAATTTTCTCCCTCAGTTTTTCCCCTCAGCCTTCCTCTCTTTTTTCCCCTCGGTTTTTATCTCAGCCTTACTCTCTTTTTTCCCCTCAGGCTTACTTTCCTTTTTGCCTTCAGTTTTTATCTCAGGCTTTTTCTCAGTAATTCTTTCAGCACCACTCTCCATCTTATCCATCTCTTTCTGCTTGAGCTCCTTCCTCTTAATCTTCCCGGAGATGGTCTTCGGCAGACTCTCAACGAACTCAATCGCACGTGGATACTTATACGGAGCGGTCACCTGCTTGACATACTTCTGAATGTCACGGATAAGGGATTCAGATGGCGTATATCCGGGAGAAAGCACAACAAATGCCTTCACAACCTGGCCCCGGATGACATCCGGTGTTCCGACGACAGCGGCCTCCTGAACGGCGGGGTGCTCCAGGAGCGCGCTCTCCACCTCAAACGGGCCGATACGGTATCCGGACGCTTTTATGACATCATCATCCCGTCCGACAAACCAGAAATATCCATCCTCATCCTTGTATGCCTTATCGCCGGTATAGTAATAGCCGTCAGAGAACGATCGGGCATTTTCCCCGGGATTATTAACGTATTCCTTAAAGAGACCAACCGGCCGCGGGTCCAGTTTTATCGCAATATGCCCTTCTTCATGCAGGGGAGCGACCTTTCCCTCGTCATTCAGAATTTCAATAATCCATCCCGGCGCAGGCTTCCCCATGGAACCGAATTTCGGCTTCATACAGGGGAATGTCCCGATACAAAGGACGGTCTCTGTCTGGCCATAGCCCTCGTAAATCGTGAGATCAGTAGCATCCTTCCAGACCTTGATTACCTCAGGATTGAGCGGTTCACCCGCACTGCAGCAATGGCGAAGTTCACTGAAATCATACTTCTCCAGGTCTGCAAGAATCAGCATGCGGTATATGGTAGGAGGCACACAGAATGTGGTAACACCATACTTTTCAATGACCGGAAGAAGCTCCGTTGCATTAAATTTGCCCCGGATATCATAGACCATAATGGCCGCACCCTCATTCCACTGGCCAAAGAGTTTCCCCCATGTACTCTTTCCCCACCCGGTATCTGCAACCGTGAAATGAAGATCCGTCCTTCTGACGTCATGCCAGAAGCGGCCCGTCACAATATGACCCAGCGCATAACTGTGGTCATGAAGCACCATCTTCGGCTCTCCGGTCGTCCCTGACGTAAAGAAAATGAGCATGGGGTCGGCGGCTTTTGTACGTATCATACCATGAAACGTTACCAGTTTACTGGAAACAGGGGCCGGATATGCCAGTTCAACCGGGTAACTGATCCATCCCTCACGCTCACCATCAACAATAAATTTCGATTCGAGAGACGGGCACTCATCAAAGATTGCATCCACCTTATGGGCATTCTCTGCATTGGTGATGACCATCTTCACGTCAGCGGCATTAATCCGGTATTTTAAGTCCTGTTCAGTGAGCATCGTTGGTGCCGGGCAATACACAACACCCATCTTGATCATGCCAAGAACAAAGAACCACCATTCCGGAACACGCGGAAGCATAATGAGAACACGTTCCCCCTTTGCGGGCCCGTATTTGATGAGCATATTTGCCACCTGGTTGGAACGGCGGGAGAGATCGCGGAAGGTGTATTTCATCTCTTCCCCCTGCTGATTGACCCAGATCATGGCAAGTTTATTGCGGTCCCGCTTTGCCCATGCATCGATGACATCAAAGCTGAAATTGTAGTATTCCGGGACATCGATGGAAAATGACTTATACGCCTCGTCATAATCCACCATATTGTGCCGTGAAAAATCTGAATTCTCATTGTTCATCTGAGGGATGCCATTTCCGTCAAGCTCGGGGAAATGTGTGGTGCACACCTCAGATATCCAGTCAGAACGGGAGACATCCTGATTTTTACAGTCACGATCAATTTTCCGGACTAACTCATCGTCCATTGTAATAGAGTAGCGCACCATTGCAAGATATTTTGGTGCACATAGTAATAAAAAATTGCGGTGTGTTGCACCACAAAAAGAATCAGATTAGTCTGCTGCAGATTTTTTCAGTTCTTCTTCCCGCAGCACATTGCGTTTAATTTTGCCGGAGATGGTTTTGGGGAGCGTATCAACAAATTCTATGACCCGGGGATATTTATACGGGGCAGTAACATTTTTGACATGACTCTGGAGTTCTCTGACAAGCGGTTCTGAACCCACAAATCCCTGATTCAGGACAACAAACGCCTTTACCACCATACCGCGGATGCGGTCAGGTGAACCGACAACCGCTGACTCCTGCACAGCGGGGTGTTCAAGAAGAGCACTTTCCACTTCAAACGGCCCGATGCGGTATCCGGAACTCTTTATGACATCGTCGTCCCTGCCGACAAACCAGAAGTAGCCGTCTTCATCCCGGTATGCTTTATCACCGGTATAGTAAAACCCATCCACAAAGGACTCGTTGTTTGCCTCTTCGTTATTGATATATTCCACAATGAGACCAACAGGCCGGGGATTTAAGGAAATCGCGATACGCCCTTCTTTGTAATCCCCGACAGGGTGTCCATCATCATCATGGAGTTCGATATGCCATCCCGGCGAGGGTTTCCCCATTGAACCAGGTTTGTTTTTGATGCATGCAAACGATGCAATGGCACAGCATGTCTCCGTCTGGCCATAGCCTTCATAGATTGTCTGGCCTGTTCCCTCTTCCCATACTTTGATGACTTCAGGGTTGAGCGGTTCACCGGCACTACAGCAGTGGCGCAGTTCAGCAAGGTCGTACTTTGCAAGATCGGCAATTATCAGCATCCGGTATACAGTTGGTGGGCAGCAGAATGTCGTCACTTCGTACTTTTCAATAAGAGGAAGCAGTTCTGTCGCCTTGAATTTACCCCAGACATCATAGATGAGAAGGCAGGTGCCCTGAATCCATTGCCCGAATATTTTACCCCAGCCGCATTTGGCCCATCCGGTATCAGAATACGTAAAATGCACATCATTCTCCCGGACATCCTGCCATAACCTCGCTGTGACAATATGGCCCAGTGGGTAAGCATTGTTATGCAGCACCATCTTTGCTTCACCGGTTGTACCGGATGTGAAGTAAATAAGCATCGGATCGGTTGAGCGGGTCCGGTTCGTATACGGCATACTGACCTTCCGGTGTGATACCGGTGCCGGATAGTAGAGCTCCTCCTGATAACTCACCCAGTCATCCTTTTCACCATCAATGAGAACTTTGGTCTGCAGTGTCGGGCATTCCTCATATATCTCATCAATTTTTTCTGAATTTTCAAAATCCGTTATTACCATGCAGAAATTTCCTGCATTCATCCGGTACTGGAGATCTTTTGGGGTAAGCAGCGTGGGTACAGGACAGACAACTGCACCAAGTTTGATAATTGCAATGACAAAGATCCACCACTCAGGAACCCGCGGCAGCATGATCATGACCCGGTCCCCTTTATTTATGCCAAACTTCAGGAGAATATTGGCTGCCATATTGGAGTAGTTCTTCAAATCCCGGAATGTGTATTTCTTCTCATCCCCATCCTGATTGGCCCAGATCATTGCCAGTTTGTTTCTGTCACGCCGTGCCCAGTCGTCGATGACATCATACCCAAAATTAAAAAATTCAGGTACATCAATGGAGAATGTACGATACGTCTCATCGTAATCTGCCATATTATACTCTGCATCTGCCATAGAGAATCAATAGTTGTTCGATGTACGCGGGTATAGTATTTCCTTCTAAACAGACACTTTGCCCATGGTAGTGCACCAGAAACTACCAGAACCGGTGCGTTCTGATATAATTCCGTTCAGCCTTCAGGATTTCACGATAGAAATCATCGCCATCACACATTTTGGCAATGATTCGGGAGGCGTTTTCCGGCCCCACCCCCCGTGCTGCAAGGGCCACCACCGCCTGTCTCCCACTGGAAAGAACAATATTGGCATTCTTCATAAATCGTCGTTCGATTGCTTTTTCATCATCGGTCTTCTGCTTTTTTTTCACAGCGGGAATCAGTTCATCCTCCCATGGTTTGAGCGCTGCCACCAGGCGTGCACCACATTTCGGGCACTGGGGCTGACCGGATACGCGCGACACCTTGGTAAGACTCTTCCATGTGCGGCAGTTCATGCAGAAAAGAAGAATATTGTCATCCTCGATTCTGCGTTTGACAGCAGCAATAATTGCCTGATCTGCACTGGGCGGCGGGATAATATCCCGCGATGAGGTAAGACCTTCCCGCCCGATAGCAGAAAGTGGTGCAATGACAACCTCAGTCACTCCTGACTGTATCTGCTGCACCAGAAGGGCTGCCTCTTTCACATCCATAATGGTGGTAAAGAGTTCCCGGTATGTTTCGGTCTGGATAGGGGTGCTTTCAAAGGTGTCGAGAAGCCGGTGTATACTGATGCGTTCATAGTCAGCCTGCTGATCAATGGCACCGAATTTCTTTGCAATCTGAACGATTTTCCACTTAAAGAGCGCGGTTCTCTTCATCGCAAGCCGAAGAAGGCCTTCGATATGTGCCGGATCGACGGAATACAGGAGGTCACGGAGATCTCCCGCCCGGATGCCTGACGGCAGACGAAATACTATCCGGTACGCCCCCACCTCAATACCCACACTGGAACCATGCCGGGCGGTCAGAAGAATGGAGAGTACCCGGGAGAGGGCCTCATTTGCTTTGTGCCCCCCGCAGATATTCATGACAACACCTTCATCAAAGTGTTCGAGGGTGACAAGCCTGTCGGACGGGACGGGTGCACCACAATCCTCCATCGATGAGAGAATATCCTCTGCATACGCCTCGGAAAATGCACCGGCACCATACGCTGCAAATGCATGGGTCCGGCGCAGAGACCCTGTCTCCTGTGCGACCGCAAACGGCACCGGTATCTGTTCCCCTTCCCATGAGGGCAGTTCTCCACTTACCGAGTGAGCCGGTTCAACGATGATTTTCCCGTCATTCAGGTCAACAACCTGCCAGAGCTGACCCTTCACAATAAAGGTAGCACCGGTGTTAATCCAGCCAATCACAAATGATTCATCAAGGGTTCCCACCGTACGGCGTGAGACCAGATCGAAAATCTGCACTTTCTTCTCATCCGGAATCATCGACAGATTGCCATAGAGGTATGTCCGGGACCTCCCTGTCCGTGTCAGGAGATTTCCCTCGATTCTGATAAGCCGGTGCTCTGCCATCTGCCGGCATACATCAGGCACTGCACCACCGTCAGAAAACCCATATGCCCGCTGGATAATATCAGTAACCCGTTCAAGAGTGAT
This sequence comes from uncultured Methanomicrobiaceae archaeon, assembly GCA_963761105.1. Classification (GTDB taxonomy): domain Archaea; phylum Halobacteriota; class Methanomicrobia; order Methanomicrobiales; family Methanomicrobiaceae; genus Methanogenium. The sequence continues at coordinate 7,199 of CAVXFW010000015.1, forward strand.
TTCGCCATACTCCACCAGAAGAGCGGCGATCTGGTTTGCCAGCACATCCAGCGCACCATGGATGATGGAAACGTCTTCGGACTCATTCTGTTTTGCCTTGCGGGTAATGACCAGAGATTCACAGAGATCATCAAATCCGGTAGCAAGAATGGTGCCATGCGAAACGGTGTCAAGACGATGGCCGGCCCTCCCCACCCGCTGCAGGAGACGCGACACCTCGCGGGGTGAGCCAAACTGAATGACCCGTTCGATGTGGCCGATATCAATGCCCAGCTCCATAGACGACGTGCAGATAAGGGACCGGATTTCCCCGCGTTTGAACCGGTCTTCAGCATCAATTCTTATCTCTTTCGAAAGAGAGCCATGGTGCACTTCCACATCGCCCCGCTCGTACAGGCGGTGCCCCAGCGCCTCTGCGGTTGAACGGGTATTGACAAACAGAAGAGAGGATTTTTCATGGTCAATGCACCGCTCTACCGCCCGCACCTGGGAATCGAAGTCCTCCCCGGCAAACCTGACCGAGATATTCATATGAGGCGCGGCAGGGATATTGACAATCGTATGGGAGCGGCCAATTCCGGTAAGAAAGGCGGCCACCTCTTCCGGGTTTCCCACCGTAGCTGAAAGGCCGATTCGCTGGAATTCCCCTGCATATTCTGCAAGACGTTCAAGTGCGATGGATAACTGGGCCCCCCGTTTGCTTCCGGCGAGTTCGTGAATCTCATCAATGATGACATACCGGACATGAGGCAGATGCTCCCGGAGGCGTTTGCCGATGAAGAGTGCCTGAAGGGTTTCAGGTGTTGTTATCAGAAGATCAGGAGGATTCAGTGCCTGTTTCCTTCTCTCATACTGCGAGGTATCCCCGTGGCGGACGCCAACGGTAAGCCCCAGTTCATGGCACCACCACTCCAGACGAAAGAGGATGTCACGGTTTAAGGAACGAAGCGGGGTGATATAGAGGGCCTTAAACCCACTCCCCTGCAGATGAACCAATCGGTCAAACACCGGGAGCATGGCACTCTCTGTCTTCCCGGTGCCCGTCGGTGCAATGAGGAGGAGATTGTTGCCTTTAAAAATGGGGGGGATTGCCTGCTGCTGGGTCAGCGATAATTCCTGAAAGTTTCGTTTTACCAGTGTCTCCTGAATTTCAGGAGATAACAGATTACGCGCGGGCATCTTTCATCAGTCTCCCCAGCCGGTCAATGTATGTCCCGTCTCCTAAGAATACTTCGGCGCTTTCCGCATCAAAACACCGTGACACAGGGCTCAGTCTGCTGGCATGGATGATGCGCACATCGATACCCCCGGCATACTCAAAAAATGCCGGCATAAACAGAATGCGGGTGCTCCGGCCGTTTGCATGAGGTGCAAGCCCGGCACACTCCTCATTCACTTCTGCCAGAAGATATGCCGGCTGTGCCCGGAGGGAACATCCCACCTCGTCGTACAGGCTTACCACCGGGTGATGATGCCCGCATACAATCAGATGCCCCCCCGACTCAGGAGGAAGATGCATATGCCCGTGAACATACCATGTCCCGTCAATCATCATTCCCGTATTCGGCAGCAGTTCCCCCTCCTGCAGGAAGCGTTCAATGCCCCCGTCATGATTCCCCGGAATCAGCCGGAACGAAATTCGTTTCCTGATGGTGTCAAGAATTGCGGGAAGTTCTGCATACTCCTGGTGACTCATCATCGGAACAGAATGCTTCAGATCACCCAGGAACAGCAGCATTTCAGGGTCGGTTTCATCAATGCACGAACATATCCGGTTGAGGCGGTCACTGCTGTTGCTTGCGATATGTACTCCTTTCCGGGAGAAACCGGATTCAGCACCAAAATGCGCATCAGCAATTACGAGTACCCTCTGCCTGTTATTCATCAGGAGCGCAGGTCCGCCGGAAATAAATTCGGGGGTCATATTTCTACAATAGTCTGATCAAATCCGGTTTTGGCTGATAGCAGTCGCCATCATCGATCATTGATTTCAGAACGGCAAGGAACGTTTCCTTTGACACTCCTTTTTCCCCCAGTGCGGCAATCAGTACATCAAGACGAACGGTATTTTTATCATCGGAAATATCCCTGATCTCTTTTTCAACCAGAATAAATACCGCGTCGTCTGGTGCCGCTGAAACCGGATTAACCGGATTCTCCGGTTTCACCGTGGCAAGTGCCTTCTCTGCCATATCGCACAACCGTTTTTTCCGGTCTAAACCACCCTCCGGCGATTGCTCAAGATGCTCAATCAGATCTGCTGCTGCAGCGAGAACAAAGGTGTCCCGTACTTCTCGTGACACCGGCACCACTGATTCCAGAACGGGCATGCAGTCGCCTGCCGTGCACCGGATTCCCGCCGCACAGAGAACAAAAACCGGAAGGGAAGTCTTATTCAGAAATGTGGATATCTCACTATTTCCCGTATGGTATCCTACAACCAGCATTCCTGTTGGATCATAGAGAGAAAGGGTCATAACCGGTTTTTTCATATCGGAAATCTCCGTGAGTGCACCACAAAAAAGGCATTTGGAAATAGTTCTCCCGGAAAGAGCCAGAATTCCATTATTCTGTGCATCATTTTTTCCGGAATTCAGGTCATCAGCGAATATTTTCTGGTACGATTCCATGCAGTATCCTTATTATATTATTTTTGCCCGGACAACCAATATTCTATCTGTTGAGTGCATATAGATCATTATCTGTTGGGTGAATACCAATTATCTGTACAAAGCAACAGACATCAATCAATTACCTAATACTTTTACATGAGGAAAATGATACCAACAGATGCATACTGTTTCTCGGTATGATTACGGGGTAGGGAATAAAAATGACTTCAAATACAATCTGGATTGAAAAATACCGCCCGTTGGTGCTGGATGATATTGTCGGGCAGGATGAAATTGTCTCCCGCCTGAAATCGTATGTCAGTTCAGGAAACCTCCCGCATCTCCTGTTTACCGGAAATGCCGGCATTGGAAAGACAACATCAGCAGTTGCTCTTGCACGGGAATTTTTTGGTGATACATGGCAGATGAATTTCCGGGAACTGAATGCATCTGATGAACGGGGAATCGATGTCGTACGAAACCAGATTAAGCAGTTTGCACGTACAGCACCACTTGGAGGAGCAGAATTCAAAATTCTCTTCCTTGATGAGGCAGATGCTCTGACACCTGACGCACAGGCAGCACTTCGCCGCACAATGGAAAATTACGCACCAAACTGCAGATTTGTTCTCTCCTGTAATTATTCTTCAAAAATTATTGACCCCATTCAGAGCAGATGTGCAATATACCGGTTCAGGCCTTTGACAAAAGAAGCAATAATTACAGAGATCTCTCACATTACCGAAGCGGAAGGACTGGAATGCACCCCGGAAGCACAAGATGCAATCGTCTACGTCGCGCAGGGCGATATGAGAAAGGCAATCAATGCATTGCAGGGTGCAGCCATTGTCAGTAAAAAGATAGACGAAGATATGATCTATGAAATTACGTCAACGGCACGTCCGGAAGAAATTGAGGGACTGATGCAGACATCGGTTGCCGGTGACTATGAAGGAGCAGAAGCTCTGGTGCATGATCTCCTCTATTCACGGGGTATTGCACCAAATGAACTGATAAACCAGATGTACCGATCCATTATCCAGATGCCGCTTGAACGCAGGCTGAAAACACAATTAATATCGCACCTTGGTGAAACGGATTTTCGTCTCAGTGAAGGTGCAAACAGCGAGATACAGATGGAGGCACTGATTGCAAATATTGTACTGAGTGCTGAAGCCATGAAACAATAAGGAGGCACATTCGGGTGGAAGAAGAGATTGAAGAGATAGAGATTACCGACCGTGCAGCCGACTGGAACAAATTTCTCAAGAAACATTACCGGAAAGAACTCGGAGAAATAAATACCCAGTATCCGCATCTGAAATCCCTTGAGATTGATTACCGTGAACTTTCACTCTGGGGAAAAACCGGGCTTGAAATAGCGGATGAACTCCTGAACAGTCCCGGAAAGGTTATCGGAGATGTACGTGATGCCATCAGAAATTATAATCTGATATTTACCAAGGACGAGGAAGGAAAAACAGATAGTATCAACATCCGTTTCCGTTCGCTCCCCCGGAAAATTGATGTTCGTGACATCCGTTCCCACCACATTAATAGCTTTATCTCTGTTGAAGGAATTCTCCGGAAAACAACGGAAGTGCGCCCACGGCTGACAGAGGCAGTCTTCCGGTGTCTTCAGTGCGGTACGATGACAGCCCCGTACAAGCAGGACTACTCACGGTTTCAGGAACCGTACCGGCCATGCGCCCAGTGTGAGCGGCAGACAAAAATGGATCTTGTGCCCGCCCTTTCCACCTTTGTCGATGCACAAAAATTACGTATACAGGAATCACCGGAAGGACTGAGAGGTGGGGAACAGCCACAGACGCTTGACGTTGACGTGACAGATGATCTGACAGGAACAGTCTCTCCGGGTGACCGGGTAATCGTCAACGGCATTCTCCGTTCAGTCCAGCGGGTAAATCACGGCAACAAAACCACACTCTTTGACATCTACATCGAAGCAAACTCCATTGAAATCGGTGAAAAAGAGTTCGAAGAGGTTGCCATCTCAGAAAAAGAAGAAAAAATCATTCTGGAACTGAGCAAAGATCCCGAAATTTATGATAAAATATCCCAATCCATTGCACCGTCCATTTATGGTATGCAGGATGTCAAAACGGCAATCTCACTTGTCCTCTTTGGCGGCATTGCAAAAGAGATGCCGGATGGAAGCCGTCTTCGGGGGGATATTCATATGCTTCTCGTTGGAGACCCGGGTATTGCAAAATCCCAGGTCCTGAGATATGTCATCAAGCTATCTCCCCGCGGGATTTATACCAGTGGCAAATCATCCACATCTGCCGGGCTGACGGCAACGGCGGTGAAAGACGAATTCGGTGACGGCCGGTGGACACTTGAGGCAGGTGCACTGGTCCTTGCGGACATGGGTATCGCTGCGGTTGATGAAATGGATAAGATGGCAAAAGAAGACCGCAGTGCACTCCATGAAGCGATGGAACAGCAGACGGTATCCATTGCAAAGGCAGGCATCACCGCCACCCTGAAGACGCGGTGCGCTCTTCTGGGAGCGGCAAACCCGAAAATGGGGCGGTTTGATGAGTATGCACCGATAGCGGAGCAGATTAATATGCCACCATCGCTCCTGTCACGGTTTGATCTTATCTTTATCATGGAGGACAAACCGGAAGAGAAACTGGACCGTGCCATTGGTGAACATATCCTGAAAGCCCACAGTGTCGGTGAACTGATTCAGCACAATATCAAATTCCCGATGGAAGGGGTTGATGAAGACTACATCAAACGACAGCTGGCACCCGTCACTCCGGAGATAGACCCGGAACTTTTCCGGAAATACATTGCCTATGCAAAACGGAATTGTTTCCCTATTCTCTCTGATGATGCCCGCGAACACATCATGGGTTACTATCTGAATCTGAGAAGTCTCGCGGATGATAACAGTAAACCGGTCCCTGTTACCGCAAGGCAGCTGGAAGGACTGGTGCGTCTTGCAGAAGCAAGTGCACGTATCCGCCTCAGTAATGAGATTGATTTTTCTGACGCTGACAGGGTCATCCAGATTGCCGACAGATGCCTGAAGAAAGTGGCATATGATGCTGAAACCGGAACATACGATATTGACAAACTGGTTACCGGTGTATCAAAGAAGCGACGTGATATTGCACGGATATTGAAAGAGACCATTCGTGAACTGGCGGACGACAAAGGCAACGCACAGATATCTGATATTACGAGCCATCTGATCTCATCCGGATACAAAGCGGATGATATCGAAAAGATGATAGAAAAGCTGACGATGTCAGGAGAGGCAATGGAAATACGCCATGGTGTGGTAAAGCTCATATGATACAGAGAGACAGACCCACCTGGTTTATGTGATTCAACAGAGAAACCACCTGTATATTATGATAAACGATGACGTTCAGGCTGCCTTTGAGGCAGGAATAAAACTTGGCGCCCTCTACCACCAGTGGGTAGGTACTCCAATCTCACCTGACACGGCCAAATCCGTTGAAACAGCCATTGCAAATGCTGTTGCCCTGCAGCCCTGTGTGGATGCGGTTTCCGTCACCATCAATACCGCGATGATGGAAATGAATTCATTCGGATACAGTGAACTTGCAGGGAAGATGCTTGAGGTTGAGATTCAGACCACGGCAGGGGACGCAACATGCATCGCATCCCTGAAATTTGACGGCGAATATCCCATGATGGAAATTCTTGAGATCAGATGACAGGACTGGGTATTCCGGTAACTGACGATCATATCCATATTGACCGGGAGAACGGCCGGGGAACAGAAGCGGCGAAGGACTTCTTCCGGGCGGGGGGCACGCATATGTTCCTTGTCACGAAACCGTCCTGGTCTCACCACATACACCCTGTCACCGGAGAGGAGTTCCGGGAGGTGTATGAAATTACCCTTAAAACAGCAGCAGCCATCCGGGAAACCGGTGTTGTTGTTTTCCCCATATTCGGCGTTCATCCGGCAGAAATAGGCAGACTGACAGACAGGATGTCATTGTCAGAAGCAGTAACTGTGATGAAGCGCGGCCTTGACATTGCAGCAGAATATGTAGGGGACCAGACAGCATTCGCACTGAAATCAGGACGTCCCCATTACCCGGTTGAACCGGATGTGTGGGATGCATCAAACCGCATTTTACAGCATGCCCTTAGCCTTGCGCATGACCATGACTGCGCCCTCCAGATACACGCCGAAACAGGGCCATGCAGCGATGTTGCTGATATGGCAAACCGTGCAGGCATCTCCCCCAAACGGGTGGTAAAACATTTTGGAATGCCGGATACCCCTCTTTTGCCCTCCCTTCTTGCACGGCATGAAGGCATCCCCTCATCTGCACAGAGCCATCTTGAATTCACAATGGAAAGTGACTATATGGATGATAATTCCCGTCCGGGAGCAGTCATTGGCCCGAAATCGGTACCACGATATACCAGAAAATACCTTGAAGAAGGTGTCTTAAGTGTTGATGATGTATGGAAAATTCATGCAGAAACTCCCGCAAAGGTGTATGGCGTGGAAATAGCACTTTTATAGTGCTTTGCCCACATTTTTAATCATTCCTGCGAAATACTATTACATCATGTATATGAAGATACACCGGTATTCAGGGGGAAGTGGAATCGTTGCGGTATGCGACAAAGAACTTCTCAACACAACCCTTAAAGACGGGGATCTCACCATACACATAACAGATGCATTCTATGGCAATACTCTCTGTACGGAAGATGAGGTGAAAGAGGTAATTTCCCACGCGGCGAACTGCAACCTTATCGGAGAAAAAGCAGTTCAGGCAGCAGTTGATTGTGGAATTCTGGAAAAAGACGGATATATGAGAGTGGGGAATGTCCCCCATGCCCAAATTTACCGAACCTAAAAAAAAAAGAGATTATAAGACCTATGTCAATACAGGAAAATTTTTGCCCAAAATGCGGGGGCAAAACCGAAAATGATGGCCTCTGCAATAAATGCATGAGAACATCTGTCGAATGGCTTGTCTGTGAGCCACGGGTACCCATTGTCGTCTGCCCCACCTGCGGTTCGATAAGAAAGGGAAGTATCTGGACTGATGTGCCGTATGAACGCCAAAAACTGTCCGAAGAACTTGCATTCGGGGCAGTGTCCGTTCATCGTGATGTTCAGGACGTGGAACTGGCCATCAGCACCAGAGACCCCAATCCCAACCGCACGCAATGCACTATCTATGTAAAAGGGATTTTGTATGGCGAACCTGTCTTTAAAACCTGTGAATCGTTAATTGTCTGGATGAAAGAGAACTGCGACAGGTGTAGCCGGTTATCCGGCGGGTATTATGCAACAACCATTCAGGTGCGCGCAACCGGCAGAAAACCGGATCCCTTTGAACGGGAACAGGCGGTAAAAATAGCCAACGAGATTGAAGAAAGTGTGCAGCAGGCCGGAGATCGCCTTTCATTTATCACACGGGTTGATGACATTCGTGATGGTGTGGACATCATTGTCTCAAGTCATAGTATCGGGGATACCATTTCAAAGCAGATTGTAGCAGAGATGGGGGGCAAAATCACCAGGCATCCGAAACTTATAGGTGAGCAGGACGGGAAAAAAGTATACCGCATCACCACTCTCCTCCGGCTTCCGGAGTTCCGGAAAGGCGACGTCATTCTCTTTAATAAAAGATACTACGAGGTCAAAGGAATAGATTCCGGCCTTATCAGGGTATTTGACCTGAAAGAAGGCAAATCAAATGTCCTGCATGAGAATGATGAAGGATTCCGGCTGATTGGTAATGTGAGAGAGGCTGAAAGGGCTGATGTCACCTATACGGATAATGATATTGCAGGCATCCTTGACCCGGTTTCATACGAGATACGGGAAGTAAAGGCACACGAATGGCTGAGACTCACCGCACATGAAAAAGTGAAATTCCTTCGGGACCCCGAAGCAGAAGAGATCATTCTGGTCGGATAACGATGAGGGTGCGGAAATATCCACGGGATATGCTTTCTTTTCTGAAGAATGCTGAATGGGTGGATACGTCCCGCCGTCCGTATGTCAAAGGAAATGATGCATTTATTCCGGTCAAAGAGGCGTACGATGCAGACGAATTCCTCACCGAAAAGATGCCCTATTCCGGAAGGGGATATCAGATCTTAGATGACGTTGCCATCCTGCATGGCACCCCCCCCACACAAAAGGACATCACCGATATATCAGACTGGCTCCATCCGCGGGGGATTGTATATATCTCCGGATACACCGGAGAAAAAAGAGTTCCCACGGCATCGCTTGTATACGGAGAATGCGGTGAAGTCTGCCACCATGAAGCAGGTTTTATTTTTTATTTAGATCCCCTCAAAGTAATGTTTGCCATGGGGAACCGTGAGGAAAAAATCCGGCTTTCCGGATTAATCAGGGAATCAGGAATGAATCGTGCGATACGCTGTGCAGATATGTTTGCGGGCATCGGATACTTCACGATACCTGCTGCGGTGAATGGTGCAACGGTTCATGCAATGGAGATAAATCCGGATTCATTTTTGTATCTGGAGAAAAATGTTGCTGCAAATGGCGTAGGGTCAGCGGTCACCCCGGAATTCGGAGACTGCAGGGACTGCCTCTCCGGCACCTATGACCATATCCTGATGGGCCATTTTGATGCGCCCGCATTTCTTTTTGATGCCTGTGCGCATGTGCGGCCGGGAACGATGCTGCATGTCCACACCGTGGGAGAGCAGTCAAAAGAAATTTCCCGGTGCTGTGCTGAGGCAGGATATTCCACAGACATTATCCCATACCGGGTCAAAAAGTACGCACCGGGCGTCTGGCACATGGTGCATGATGTGGTGATACAATGAATACGATACGCACAACCCTCACCAGGAGAGAAATTGTTTTGGGCATAACGGGAAGCATTGCAGCGGTTGATTGTGTAAAACTTGCACATGCACTCCGGCGCTGTGGTGCTGATGTGCAGGGAGTGATGACAAACGCTGCCTGCGGCATCCTGCACCCTGACGCAATCACCTATGCAACGGGAAACGAGACCCTGACCCGATGCGGGGGAATGGTCGAGCATGTCACCTACTGTGGTGACGGGGGGAGTGCCGACCTCCTTTTAATCGCACCGGCAACGGCAAACACCATCTGCAAGATTGCCCATGGCATCGATGACACGCCGGTGACAACCTTTGCAACCACTGCCATCGGAAGCGGTATGCCGGTCATTCTGGTGCCTGCGATGCACGAAAGTATGTACCGCCATCCGGGTGTCCGTGCCTGCCTTGAAACCCTCAAAACGTGGGGCATAACCATCGTTGACCCCCGCATTGAAGAAGGGAAGGCAAAGATTGCGGATATCACCACCATCGTGCATGAAACAGAACGGACACTGTCCGGCATGCCTCTGCGGGGGAAAACGGTTCTCATCACGAGCGGCCCCTGCCGCGAGCGTCTGGATGATGTGCGTGTCGTGACCACCCGCTCCACCGGAAAGATGGGAAAAGAACTGGCACGTGAAGCCTCCCGTCTGGGTGCAGAGGTATGGATTGTGCACGGCGATACCCTGTCTGTTCCTCACGTACGGAATATATATGCAGAATCAGCCGGTGACATGCTGGAATCCATCCGCTCACTTTGTGCAGAACACATTTTTGATTATTATATCAGTGCGGCTGCAATCTCCGATTTTGCGCCGGCAGCGTACGAGGGGAAAATACCCAGCGGAGAGAATATCTCTGTTGAACTCCTTGTCCAGCCCAAAATCATTCAGGACGTGCTGCATGCAGAGAACCGGCCAAAAAGAATCGTCGGGTTTAAACTGGGATGGGACAGCAGGGAGGAAGCCCGGCACCTGCTTGATGCAGGGGCGGACATGGTTGCCGCAAACACCCCGGATGCACTGGGGGCAGATTCCGGTGCATACGAACTCATTACAAATGAAACGTCTGTGCATGCAGAAGGGACAAAGGCAGAGGTGGCAGAGATTCTATGGCAGAATCTGCTTTAGGTTTTTCACCCGGCCACATATCCGGGTATTTCCGGAGATTTGACGGAGAGAGTCCGGAAACAACCGGAAGCTGCGGCGGAGGTATTGTGATTGACAAGGGAGTGCATGCAATAGTCACTCCGGCTGACACAACCGCTGTATCCGTCTGTATTGAGCACCATCCGGGTGAAGAGACCTGTATCGGGCATTCATCACCGCCTATTGAGTATGCCTTAAAAAACCTTGGTGTGACAGCTGCGGTGAAGACCGTGACATCCCTGCCGCCGGGTGCCGGATTTGGCCTCTCCGCTGCAGCGCTTCTCGCAACACTCGCTGCGGCAAATGCACTCTTTGATACCCGTCTTACAGACGATGCCATTGCCCGGCTTGCCCACCTGTCCGAACTGCAGTATCAGACCGGACTGGGCGATGTGGCTGCAAGCACCGGTGGGGGCATTGTCTGCAGAATGGAGCCGGGGATTACATCCCGCATAACCAGAATGAAGGGAGAGGGAGTTCGCATCTCTGCACTGAGCCTGGGAGAACTGCATACCGCTGATGTCATCACCTCTCCCGTACAGATGGCCCGTGTCAAAGAGGCATATACCGCAGAATGCGCCAAAAACCCGGAGGATTTTTTCCGTATATCAAGACTTTTTGCAGAAAAAAGCGGCCTTGTGCCTGATGAAATCCGGCCGATATTGCAGGCATGTGATGAGAAAGGGATTCCTGCATCCATGACCATGCTTGGGAAGGGTGTTTTTGCCCTTGGCGACAAATCGTTCTCTGTATTATCTGAATTCGGAACACCTCTCTCACTGCATGTGGCAGAAGAAGGGTTCAGGCTTATTGACGTGATAAAATGATACCCGAAGATCATCCCCGGTACCGGTCACTCGTGGCACGCGAACGGATTGCAGACGCTGTCCGTTCCGGCATAGTAGTAATCGAAGGAGCAAGTGCGCATGGAAGAGGAGAGGCATTTGACTATCTCCTTGGGGAAGAGACCTCAGCATCTGCAAAACGTGCTGAGAAAACCGCCGCAGCATTCCTTCTGGCAGGCATACGCCCTGTTATATCCGTAAACGGGAACACCGCGGCCCTTGCCGCAGAGGAAATCCGGGACCTTGCGGAGGCATCCGGTGCCGCGGTGGAAGTCAATCTGTTTCACCGGACAGAAGTTCGGATGGAGGCAATCACTACACACCTGAAGGCGCATGGAGTGACGGTCCTCGAAGGAACGGCAGAACGCCTCCTGCCGCTTTCCCATGACCGGGCACTCTGCCTCAGAGACGGCATCTATGCGGCAGACGTAGTGCTCGTGCCGCTCGAAGACGGGGACCGGTGTGAGGCACTTGTAGCAATGGGAAAGACCGTCATCACCATTGACCTCAATCCCCTCTCACGCACCGCACAGAAAGCTACCCTGACGATTGTTGATGAACTGACGCGGGCACTGCCGAATATTACGCAGGCATGCAGGGATTTAACCCATGAGACAGGGGAGCAGCTGATTGCAGACCATTCCAATCAGCGCCTTCTCTATGCCGCATTGCAGAAAATGCAGGAGACACTCACCAATGCTATGGATTGAAAAGTACCGCCCCCAGACATTTGACGATATTCGTGGACAGGATGCCGTTATTGCGATGGTGAAGGCTTTTTCCGCAGATTCAACCCTGCCGCATCTTCTGATAAGCGGCCGGCATGGTACCGGCAAGAGCACAGCTGTTGATTGCATCGCAAAGAAACTCTACGGGGAATTCTGGAAAGAGAATATGACCGTCATCCAGACGGGAGCACTCTTCCGCGGCGGTAAAACCTATCTCGAAAATGAGGAGAAATTCTCCCATCTCTACAAAAAAGAGGCCAGTGTCATAGCGAATTTCAAGTATATCGTGCGCTGGTTTGCCTCGGTGAAACCTCTTGATGCAGAATTCAAACTGATGGTCTTTGATGAAGCAGAATCCCTGACATTTGAGGCGCAGCAGGCACTCAGGAGAATGATGGAACGGTATTCCGGGACATGCCGGTTCATCTTCATCACGAGGACCCAGAGTGCAATTATCCCTGCCATTACCTCCCGTGCCCTGCCTCTTTTCTTCCGGCCGCTGTCTGATGAGACCATATTTGCACTGATGAACGAGATTCTCGCAAAAGAAGAGGTGCCGGAGACTGCATTCGACAGGGATGAAATTGAGTTAATCGCCGCCGCATCACGGGGAGATGCACGAAAGGCCATTCTCTTCTGCCAGATGAACTGCGACACAAGGATTGAAGGCGGATTTGAAGAGTACCTTGAATCGGAGACCGGCAATATTGCACGGTCTGTCTTCCGGATTCTCCGGAACGGTGACATCGAGAAAGCAAAATCGGTCATTGAAATTATGATGCTTGAGTATGGCCTCTCCGGTCCGGAAGTCTTAGAAGAACTCTCGCGGGCCAGAAAACAGGAGTACAATGATCCACGTATTACTGTCGCCATCGCTGATGCTGATTTGATGATGCGGGATGCGGGCAACGAATATATCCAGATGGATGCCTTTCTCTCCGGTATTGTAAAAAAAGTATTTTCGGCAGAATAAGTTATTCTGCTCGTCTGATAGACGCAAGAACTCTCTTCTTTTTATCAACAGCGGCATCTGCTGCCCGTGCCACCCGTTTTTTCATCTCTTCAAAGTCATAAAGGGGGGTGGTGTCAACAACTTTTTTCACCGGGGTGTATGCTGATTCACGGAACCGCGGGATGAAGTCTGTCATCACACCGTCGGTGATAAGTTTCGCATCTCCCGGCCCTTCGGTCACGTAGCCTATTTTCTTCATGGTAACGCCGGTGGAACGCACCACGTCAATGACCGCATCCGCATCCTCGGGCCGTGTCACTACGAGAAGGGCGTCAAGAGAAACTCCCAGATAGTCAATCTCGAGGGCGTCAAGCATCCTTAAGACTTCAGGGTCCACCAGGGAGCGCAGTTCCTCTTCAAGAATGACAATCCGGCAACCGGCCGTCTCTGCCATCTCATAGGCATCTCCACGCAGACCACCATTCGTCACATCGGTCATGGTGTGGATGCGGGTAAGGACATCGCTTTTCAGGAGCGCCTCACACGCACGCAGGAACGAGAGGTTGATTGTCCGCTGCACGACATCCGGGAATCCGGAATAAATTGCTGCCGTTGCAATGGTGCCGCCGCCTGCCCCTGTCGTCATCAGGATGCAGTCACCGGGCTCGGTTGCGGTGCGTGCCGTGAGATGATCGGCAATACCGACAGCGCCCACGCATCCGGTCATTCTGCTGCCAAGAACCATGTCCCCGCCGATTCTCAGCGTTGAACCGGTCACAAGCGGAACACCCATGGCTTCACTGACAACCGAGATGCCTGCGGTGTAGTCAAATATTTTTGCCACATCGCCGTCATCCCCCACATGGATGTCGGAGAGAAGGGCAACCGGTTTTGCGCCCATGACATAGACATCCCGCAGGGTGGCCCGGGTGACATGAAATCCTGCGAGGAAGGGGAAATCCGAGAGGCGTGAGTGCATGCCGTCAACGGTGGTGATGATATATTTCCCGTCAGCTTCAACAGCACCGGCATCGTCCATCTCATCGACGCCGACAGATGCGTCGGTGCCGCCGATTATTTTCGGGAACTGCCGGTGTGCAAAAAAATCTCCGGCACCACGGGAGCCGACACCAAATTCACCCATGGTCACATCCGCTTTGGTGTAGGCTATCAGATCTGATTCGGCCATGTTGCTGTTTATTACTTCTTCCACGACTGCACGGGCCATTGAGAGAGCATATTCAGATGAAACATTCGGCTTCATAGAAATAATTTGATCCCGGAGGTGAAGGGCACAGGTCTCTTCATCCGTTCCTGCTGACAGGCACCGCCGTGTCAGCTCTTCAATATCCATAGAGGAGTGTTGTCCACCACGCCACTTAAAACCGGCATAAAGCTTCAATCAGATAAGGGCCAAATACTTCTGACATGGAACAACCGCACATACCCTGCGCCTGTACGATTGCAGGATCTGATTCCGGCGGAGGAGCCGGGATTCAGGCAGATCTCAAGACTTTTACCGCTCTTGGCGTGTGGGGATGTACGGTGATAACCGCAGTCACCGCACAGAATACCCGGGACGTCCTAACCAGTCTCGCGGTTGATACGCATACCCTCTCCTCTCAGATGGAAGCGGTGTTTCAGGATTTTGCCATCACGGCGGTGAAAACCGGTATGCTGCCGGACGCGTGTACGATCATGACCGTTGCAGATAATCTCCCAAAGGACATGTTCCCTTGTCGTCGATCCGGTGATGATTGCCACATCCGGACGGCGCCTTTCAACTCCTGAAAGCCTGTCTCTTTTGTGTGATCACCTTATCCCCCGTGCGAAACTTGTTACCCCGAATATCCCTGAATTATGTGCCCTGACCGGCACAAAGGCAATCACAACCATTGATGAGATGACTGAAGCCGGAAGAGATATTCTTGCCATGGGGGCACAGGCGGTGCTCATCAAAGGCGGACACCTTTCGGCAGAGATATCGCCGGATGTGTATCTGAGTTCTGATGAATGGTTTGTCCTTGACAGTCCCCGGTATCCCTATGAGGTGCATGGCTCAGGATGCTGCCTTGCAGCCGCAATCACGGCATATCTGGTGCGGGGTGAAACACTGCCTGATGCATGCCGAAAGGCAAAGGTGTTTGTCTCCCGCGCCATCCGGGATGCGGTTCCTGCTCTTTCAGGGAGACGGATGGTCAATCCCGGCGGCATGGCTGCAGCAACGGTATTCCACAACGAGTAACGGCATTCAGGTGCGGGATACACGAAAAATATCAGAAACAGAGTAGGAAGGATGTCCATCCTTCCCCGTCCCTCCGGTATATGATCTATCACATCCGGGGGTGGACTGCCGGGAGGGGGGGCATCCCCTCCCTTGCTTTCAATCGTTCTTTCCTGCTCAAACAATCCCGCCCTTATTCTCCATCTTTCTTCCCTGCTATGAATCTCCCCTTTTGATCGGAATACATCACAGGAATTCAGACAAAATAGAAAGAACAGAAATAGTCAAATGCAAAATTGGAAAAAAAAACGCTTGTTTGAGAGAGAGATATCCATTCAGCTCCCGTTTTATTCATTAACCTGAAAAATTGATTAACTGAAGAATATTCACTTATTTTCTTCATACCGGAAAAAACATGCACAACCTATATCATCTGTTTGAATGAATATTCAACAATAAGGGAATTGGAGAAAGTATGGATACCATCGACCACGCTATATTACATGAACTTGCTCGTGATGGCAGAATATCTATGGCTGAATTGGGGAAGCAGCTTGATATTGCGCCTTCAACGGTGTTCAAACGTATTGAAAAACTAAAAACCTCAGGGGTTATCGAAGGGTTTACGATCTCTATTAACCCGGATTATTTTGCAGAGAGTCTCATTTCCTTTCTGACAATAACTGTCTCACCGGATGACAAGGAGGAAGTTGCGTCCTTTCTTGCAGACCACGACTGTGTCCTTGAACTGTATGAAACACTGGAGCCGAGTGATTTCATGGCAAAGGTGGTTGTATCGTCAATTACGAGTCTTAAAAATGATATTCTCATTCCCTTATCCCGCTTTGCAGGGGTGAAAGAGATTAAACCCTTTATTACGGTAAAACGAATCAAAGAACAGAACTGGAGTGTCCGCCGTTATGATTGAGTCACAGTTTATCTTCATTCAGCAGATTTTGTCGTTAGTCACCCTGATTTTGGGTGGAGCACTGATCATCTTCGTCTATGATGCATATAAGCTCATAAAACAGCCAACGCTGCTGTATTTTACGATTGGTCTTTTCACGCTTGTCATAGGAATTGTTCTTCCTGACCTGATGCAGATGTTCGGGCCGGAATTGTCTGTTGTGTACTGGGGTGAAGTGGCATCCCGGATTCTTGAAATAATCGGCATCGGTGTGATGAATTTCTCTGTACTGCGAGGATGACTGGGAGATGATTCTGATATGGTCTGGAGATATTCGGGGATGATTCCGGAATGAAAAAAGGGCAGTTCTCACGTGACTGGTCCCTCCTGAAACTGGCCCGCACCTGGGAGCCGCGTGATATCGGCGGTGAGGTGATTGAGCGGGTGATGCAGGAAGGCACACCGGAAACGGTGATGGATATCCTCCATGTCATCCAGTGACATCGGCTATGAAGACGGCGGGAAGGCAAAAGAGCGTATGCCCCCCTTCATGGAGCCATCGGAGATTATCGAGAGCACCCTTCTTGTTGCAGGTGTGGAGACGGAGCGTCAGGACGATGAAGACGGGCTCATTATTCTCGTGAACCTGGATGCACACGGCCTCTTTGGCTACCCGTTTACCATGGCGGAACCTGCCGCCGCATATGTGACCGGATTTGTCCGTGCGATTGCCAGGGGTGCCGCAGTATCCCGCTCAGGAAACCATCTTCAGATTGAATTTTGAGACTGAAATTATGAGAAACTGGGCTTATACGACAGACACCCATATAAATACGTATGTAATTTGCATCGGAAGAAATAATATTCTCTTAGTATATCATATTAAACGCCGCTATTGATAACCAATAGAATCAGAAGTTTTCCAAAAAAAGGAAATAATATTTCATAATGGCCTCAAAAGACAAAGAATTATTCGATAATGTCACCCATTTTATCACACAATCATTCCACAATAGACACATCCACAATGCCTTTATATAGGTGAAGATAATTTATACTTACTCACGACGGGGTGAAGTTCACCCTGTTTGGGAGAGGTGTATTGAAATGAAATTTAATAAAATGAAGAAGCGGTCTCACCAGTCATCGGTGTGATCCTTATGGTCGCAATCACTGTCATTCTGGCAGCTGTTATTGCGGTGTTTGTGTTTGATATGACAGGTAACATGCAGACATCACACACTGTGGCTGTAACCGCAAAGATGTCTGATGATTCGGTAATTTTTACTTTTGAGGGTGGACCGGATGCATCCATCGTTGACTACATAGATATAACCGCATTTACAGCATCTGGAACGACAGATACAGATGCTACGGGTAATTATACCATAACAGGAACAACTAATGATTTTGTTGAAGGTATTCTTCAATGGGATGATCCAAAAGTTGGAGAGTCTGTGAAATTATCTGATATACCTGACAACGGGCGCTTGACCGTCACTGCGTACTTTAACGATGGTACCAACCAGCAGATCCTTAACAAACAATTATAATCTTTTTTTTCAGCAAGACATCACATGTGTCAGTATACTCTTTTCTGCCGCATTTCCTGATTATCCCTGCGGAATTGTCCAATCAGTTTCCACAATGCCGGGAGACAAGTCATCACATACCGCGTCGCATGTACGGTTGCCTCAACAATTCCTGCAAAGGCCCGGCTCTACGGATGCGTCTGCAGGTTCAGAATTGCCTATGCCACCGGTGTCAGTTCAACAACGAGCGGTCTCCCAGGTTGTCCCCTCACAATCGTGGTAGTGAACACTTCCCATCCCTCGCAGATGCGTAACCGCTGCATCGGTGTCAGCAGGTTACACGATTGGGATGAAGTAGTATTCCGGATTCTTAAAATAATCGACATAGGTATGATGAATTTCTTCTTACTGCGAGGGGAAAGCAGAGATGATGCTGAGATGGTTCAGAGATGATCTAGATATATTCAGAGGTGATTTCTGGATGAATAAAGGGCTGTTCTCACGTGACTGGCCTCTGTTAAAGTTCGCCCACATCTAGAAGCTGCGTGACATCAGGTTTGAAAACGGACAGAAAGCAAAGGAGCGGATGCCCCCCTTTATGGAACCAGCAGAGATTATTGAGGGCGTCCTTCTTGTGGCAGGTGTGGAAACGGAGCGACAGGAAGAAAAAGCCGAGCTCATCATCCATATGAACCTGGATGCACACCACCTCTTTGGCTACCCGTTTTCGATGGCGGTATCGATTATATCTGCAGTCCCAAGGGAGTCGTAGGCACCGGCAACAATACCAAGATAGCTGACGGAAAAAATTGAATCGTCATCAAATCCGTCAATATAAGGTATATCAGGGGTATTTCCCTGAATGTACAAAGATATTTCGGTCAATTATTGATTGGAGCTTGATCTTTACTGCGAATAGTGGGATCACCTTTATTTATAGAAATAGTGTCCCGCCATGTTCAAAAGTAATGACATAATGGGATTTGTTGAAATCAACTTCAAAATTGTTTCCCAAAATCGATCGGATTATTATTGCATTTGGAATTCTTCACCAGATTACAAGAAGTTTAAAAATATGAGAGCAGTTATCTAATACTGACTAACTCTCCCAGCGACAAAAATCACGTATCCAGATCATAAGATCTCAACAATCGGATGAAAGAACTTCTAAATTCTAAAATTTAGTAACCCGACATACCGAAAACAAATGCAGCAATAACTGCACAAATTGCAAACAGTATCATTACCGCGATCCAAATTACCACTGAAGCAACCAAATAATATCCAAATATCCCAAATGCCCGTTTCCAAAAGCTATCAGAATTTAGCCAACCCTGATAACTATAGGTATCAACATCACTGTTTGACATAAAAATGACTATGGTTATTTATATATTTACGCATATCGATTTAAATATTTAACTTCTTTTCTCGTGGATTTACGACTACAGAATAATATTGTTATTTTATTATTGAAATAAATTTAATCACTCCATCTCTCCTAAACATCAAACAAATAATACCGGTCTGGATTCTGTTGGGCGATAAAAGATCTACGCCTCTGTTATCGCACACCATTCAGTAATAACATGCATAACCCCCATGTGACCTCATCGGTGATAATCAATAGAGCGGCGGCAGCCACATTAAGGAACAGGCATATCACTGTTACCATCAGTTCACCCAATTACCACACCAACCACACTAAATCAAAAAACCAGGACCAGTAAAAAACCTTCTGTAAGGATTATTTTCATTCCCATACACACTTCAGACCATTAGGGCCATAAGAATAAATTTTTCCGTATTACGAGGAGGAACCGGAGATGATGCTGAGATGGACTGGATATATTCGGGGGTGATTTCAGGATAAATAAGGGCAGTTCTCACGTGACTGGTCTCTGTTAAAACTCGCCCGCACTTGGAAGCCGCGTGACATCGGATTTGAAGACGGACAGGAAGTAAAGGAGCAGATGCCCCCCTTTATGGAGCCAACAGAGATTATTGAGAGCACTCTGCTTGTGGCAGGTGTGGAGACAAAGCATCAGGAGAGAGAAGACGGGCTCATCATTCTGGTAAACCTGAATGCACACGGCCTTTTTGGGTATCCGTTCACCATGCTGGAACCTGCTGTCGCATATGTGACGGGATTTGTCGGGGCATTGATGAAAGTGCCGCAGTATCCCGTTCTGAAAATCATCAAAAGGTACAGTTTTAGAAGATAAATCATGAAGAGATAAAACAAAATGCTGTTTCGTATATGGATCGGTTGCGATCCTCAACCAGAAACCACATAATTTTTGCTATTTCTATCATAGGTAACGCCGCTATTGATACTCAATAGAATCGGAGTTTCCGCAAACAATTAAATAACATTTTCAAAATGGGCCGCATGCAAGTAATATTTCAATACTCCCCCCCATTTTATCATATAATCATTCCCCTGAAGACGCATTCACAAAACTATTATATGAATAATAATTATGTATAATTATCGATAATGGTGTGGCGTATCACCCTGTTGGTGAGAGGAATATTGAAATGAAATATTATAATATTGATAATAATGAAGAAGCAGTGTCAACGATTATCGAGATAATCCTCATAGTCGCAATAATTGCTATCCTCATAGTCGCAATCATTGTCATTCTGGGAGCAGTTACTGCGGTCTTTGTGTTCGGTATGGCAGACGAGATTCAATCAGACGATATTCAGTCGGCACATTTGGTATATGTATCTTCAAAACTTGTTACTGATACTAATAGTGATGAAGACAAAACTGAGGTCGTTTTGGTATTCAATGGAGGGGAGGATGCAAATCAACTAACTTCATTACATGTGACGATATTCGACGATAAAGGAGATGCTTCGGTAATAACAGATAACAGCGTAAGCGGGGGCACAGTGGACATTTATATGAATTCAGCTGAGTGGAAGCCGGAATCTATTGGTAGTTTAGCAAAGCTTGGTGTAGAAAAGGATCCTACAAGGTTCTTATCGTAGGTACGTTTAATGATGGAACACACCAAGTTATTCTGGATAAACCACTCTAATCTTTTTTTCTTTCATTCCAAAACGTAACGTGCGTCAGTCTACTCATTTTCGCCAGAATTTCAGATGGTTTCTGCAGACTGTTCCATACGATCATATAATTTTGAATCACATTTTTCGTATACCATTTTCATGCACCCTTGCTCCCTTTCCGGGCGTATCCATGCACCTCAGAAGATCACCAATCATTGGGGGTTTTGACAACAACACTGGTGAGGCGACGATAGACAAAAAATGGGACCAACTTATCGATAGCGAAGAAGACCATAACTGCAAAAGGAACAGAAGAGAAAAAGGAGAAGAAGGGAGAATGCGCATCCCCGTTGTCTACTGACTTATACAGGCACGATACAATCAGCCTGACAAGAAACCCCAAGATCAATTGTCTCACTCGTGACAATACGTCAGCAACACATCAAACGCTTCAGTATGCTCCTTCCCGCCGCATTTCCGGACAAGTGCTGCAGACTGCTCAATCATCGCCCACAATGCCGGGTCACGCGTCATCACATACCGCGTCGCATGCACCGTCGCCTCAATGATGCCTGCGAAGGCCCGGTTGTGAGGATGGGGCTGAAGGTCAAGAATCGCTGATGCCACCGGCGTTAATTCCACCACAAGCGTCTCCGGATTGTCGCTCACAATCGTGGTGGTGAACGCCTCCCATGCCTCGCAGGTGCGTAACCGCTGCATCGGTGTCGGCATCGGCAGACCGCTTTCGCCTTCCGTGATCTCCGCAAACGCATCCTCCGAAAGATCCCCAAACGCAGACTCCACATACACCATCGGGTCATACGTAAGATTGGCCACCACCCACCCGGACGCCCGGATGTTTCTCTCCGTATGGGTGCCGTGGAAGAGCCGCATCATGATGCGCCCGTTGCGGCAGATGATGCCCATCGGTGCGGCGTTGGGGATACCGGTGAGGGGGTTCACCGTCGTCGCGATGACTTCGTTTATGCCGTCCCCGAGGATTCCCAATCCCATCCCTCTCTTAGTGCAAGATAAATTCCTGCAATCGTGATATCCGCAATCGATCCCGGATTAATACCGCGTTCGAGGCATTCCTCATCAAACTCCTCTGCTTCGTATGTGCCGGCGCACACCTCCTTTGCACGGGTCATCGTCCACTCAGCCGCTTTTGTGCCAAGCTTCTTGATGATGAAGGTGTCAGGCTCTGTCGCAAGAAGAGAGTAGAAAGCCCGGACAATCGCCTGTTTTCCATCCGGTGATGCCAGAAGATAATCAGCCACCCGGCGGCTGAGGAGAAATCCGTTCGACCACTCCCTGCAGACCATATCTCCCGGTGCAGAATAGGATATAATATCCGCAAGGGTCAGCCCCTCATCACGAATATGGCTCGCTGATTCCGGATCATTGACATCCAAATCGTCATTCTCATTCATCCGGACTTTTGTGAGGGCAAATGCCTCATAAAACCGGAGGGCATCATCAACCGTAGTCCTTGAAATAATATCCATCGCACCGGCGATGCCATCGCCCATAATAAGCGGGAACAGAAGAATATATGCGCCAAAATGGGTATTCCCCCCGCCATGCACCGCAGTCAGGGAAACCGCTTCCTTTATGCATGCGCCTATCCCTGCGGTACTGAACTCCGCTGTTACAAAGGCAGGGCGGGCAAGGATGGCTGATGCAAGAAAATGCTCGAGCCATGTATCGTCATAATCATGGCATCGGTCCACATTCCCCGGTTTGGGGTACGCACAGACCTCAAGCATCATTGCTATCTGTGCGCATTCACTCCGTTGCATAGAATGCATCGCCCTCAAACACCCTCTTCATCAGTTTTTCCGAGAGGCGCCTCTTATACCGCATATAGTCAGCCAGATTTACCCCGGCCGCCTGCAGGGCCATATTGCGGAAGATACAGGGGGTTGAACTCTTACAGCACCAGGCAAGGCTCCCAAAACAGGTATTATCCCCTCCCTCCAAAGGCGTTTTTTTCACTGCATCGAGCTTAATGGACATAAATTCATTCCGGGAGATGCCCAGATTCTCAAGAGCCGGAATCAGGGGGCAGTTTTTCACCGGCATACAGCAGAAGGTAAGGCTGCGGATATCCCCGCCACGGCAAAGCTGTTTTGGAGTGTTGTACCACCCGGTTTCATCAGCATATGCAGCCATCTTTTCGTTCAGTTCCGCAAGTGTTGCAGAATTGGCA
Organism: uncultured Methanomicrobiaceae archaeon; assembly: GCA_963761105.1. Classification (GTDB taxonomy): domain Archaea; phylum Halobacteriota; class Methanomicrobia; order Methanomicrobiales; family Methanomicrobiaceae; genus Methanogenium. The sequence continues at coordinate 30,250 of CAVXFW010000015.1, forward strand.
CGACGCGCAAGAGAGACCATATCAGCCCCATGGGCAAGCATATCCTTTACCACCGAAAATGAATTGATGGAATTGTTTGCGATAAGAATCAGCGGGCATGCATTCCGTATCTGCCGGAGTTTGGTATGCCCGAAATCCATCAGGTCAATGTGAATGATATCAGCACCCGCATGCCAGAGGGTCTGTGCAAGCGCCCGGTCATCCTCAGCCACACCGGCGCGAATCTTCACCGAGACCGTGACGTTCTCTCGTTTGAGTGCACGGACCGTCTCTTCCAGTTTTTCGGTGTCGCGCAGCAGTGCCTCACCACAGCCTGCAGCAATCATTGGCTCCTGCCTGCAGTGCGCATCAATTTCATACACAATGCCTGAGCCAAGCGCCCGGGCCACCGCCGCATAGGATTCAGGTGTACTTCCGCGCATATTCACGGCAACAACAAGACCACTTCCCGACAGCAGTTCAGCCTGTGTACGGATCTCTTCTGTTGGGTCGTCGGTGAGAAATTCATCCCTTCCGCCCTCCACGAGAATACGGGATGCTGCCATAGTGGTTTTGTCTATGGAATATCCCCCGATACAGACCATGCCGGCATTATCCTTCCGCGCCAGTGCATACTCAGCATCAACCACTCCAGCCATTGATGCCAGGACGATTGGTGTATTTACTACCGTTCCGTTCACCATCAGTTCATACCGGTCATAGGGGTCCATGATTAATCCTAATGTATTCTTTTTTTCCTGCATAAGTAATGGCTTTCTATATGTTCATCATGCACACACTTCTGCAAGACACATGCGAGGAAAAAACCCTCTTTCCAATCCTCTTTTGATATGCCGGATAAAAAAAAAACGCGGACACGATGCCGGAGGAAGAAGAGATATGCATCATTCTCCCGGCCACCCCCTCAGGAATTCAATAGCAGGGATATTCTCTCCTCCCGGTTTTCAAAAAAAGATTCCGTGAGATAATCTCCCTGATGGACGTCATGATTGTCATAATGAAGATGCTGTGAAAATACCGTTGATATCGGTTTTTGTTTATTTCCATTCAAATGCACGGTAAAACAGCGCGAGTCCGGTGAATTGCCGACACCATCACCATATACCGGGCGGTAAACCATGCATATTTCAGACACTGCAAAATTCGGGAAAAACACCGTCAGTTCAGTAAAAATACATTTCGTGTCCGGATACGCCCCCCATCACCACCACTTACCTCCAGATTCGTATCAAAAGAGGCAGTGCAAAAAAAGAATCGGTAAGTATTTTATTCAATATCGTGTTACATAGTACTATATGTCAATGACAGGATTCTTACTGGTAGGACACGGAAGCCAGAAACCATACAACAAAGAACTCATTGAAACAACAGCAAATCTGATTGCATCAAAAGAGGACAGATTCCTGGTAAAATCCGGTTTTATGAGCATCAACGAACCAAAAGTGCAGGATATCCTCGACGAATTTAAAACAGAAGACATTGAGAAACTGGTTGTTGTACCACTCTTTCTCGCAAAAGGTGTCCACATCCTGATTGACATCCCGGAAATCCTCGGCCTCAAAGAAGGAACGAACTCCGGGACATTCACCCTTGCAAACGGAACCGAGATTCCTCTGCTCTACGCATCACCCATAGGAAGCGATCCATTACTCGCTGACCTGATGATTAAAAACGCAGATAATGTACTGAACACAATCAGTGTATAATCTCCTGATTTCTATGAATATTCTGGTGGTTGACACCATTCATGGCGGAACAGAAATATCCCGCCATCTTTTATCTCAGGGGCATACCGTTGACACGGTTGATGTCTACCGGGGAGAGGGAAGCATCTCTGTTGACGAGGCTCTGTCCCGCACATATGATATTGTGGCAGCACCGGTTCATCTTGACCCGGACCACCCCCTGATGCATCTGAAGACGGAATACCGGACGCATCATCAGATGATACCGTTCTGCCTCGGGAAAAACCGCCCCCGCCTCACGGTTGAAATAACAGGAGCCCGGGGAAAAACGACCACCGCCCATGCTCTTGCATCGCTGCTTCCGGGAGCAGGAGTTCTTCTCTCCTCAATCGGCATCACGGAATTTCCATCTCAGAAAAATGCAGGGAAAAAAAGCATCACCCCTGCATCAACCATCCATGCAGCACAAAATGCCATTGCATCAGGGGGATGGCTGGTTGCAGAAGAGTCCATTGGGGCGAGCGGCATGGGAGACCTCGGCATTCTGACATCTGCAGAGGATTATCTCTGTGCAGGCGGGAAAAAGCATGCGCATGCATTAAAAAAAGAGATGCTTCTTTCCTGTGAGAAAATACTCGCGTCACCCGGAATTGTCTGGGACAATGACCGGGTCATTCATACAGAAGATATTGTGACCTCTGAAGGCACCGTATGTACCTGGGCATACAACGGAGAGAAAGGATCATTTGAAAATAACCTTTTAATTCTTCCCGCCTACAAAAATGCCATAGAAACAGCTGCTGCAGCAGCCTGCATTCTGGGGTATCGCCCCGATAACCTCAGTGAATTTACTGCCCTTCCGGGAAGACTCCACGCCATCAGGGATGGGACATCCGTTATCATTGATGACGCAAATTCCGGTACATCGCTGAAAACCGCAACAGAAGCAGTGCGGTACGGAAGACTCTTCCCCCCCCATTCGCCCCTCGTTCTGGTTATTGGCGCTGAGGCGGAAAATATCTGCGAAGGCTTTTCAATCACCGATATCAAAACGGTAATCGAGACAACGAATCCGGACTCGGTAATACTCGTGGGGGACACCTACCCGGATGATGCAGAATCATACCTTTCCCACCCATGCGTTCATGTATCTTCCCTCACCGGGGGAGAACAGTATGCAAAAAACCTATCCGACACAGCAGTAATTGTGCTCGCTGTAAAAACATGGAGATGACTTATAATATGCAGTACATTCAGCCACGCCCCAGTTCTATTGTTGCCGCCCTCTACACCGCCCGTGATCTGGGCTGTGACCTTGCCATATTACACGGACCATCCGGATGTTCATTTAAACATGCACGCCTCTTAGAAGAAGACGGACTGCGGGTTCTGACAACGTCCCTTGGTGACAATGAATTTATTTTTGGGGGACAGGAAGCGCTTGAACGTGTCTTACAATATGCAGAAAAGACCTTTTCACCAACCAGAATTGCGGTTATCGGCACCTGCGTTTCAATGATTATCGGCGAGGATATGGATGCTGCCATCCGTGATTCTGAGATAACAACTCCTGCAATTGCCATGGACATACATGCAGGATTCCGGGAGAATATCGATGGCGTCATGGCTGCACTGCGTCCTGCAGCTGCTGCCGGATGGATTAGTGTTGAAGAACTAAGCCGCCAGAAACGTCTTCTTGACGGTGCAAATGCAGTCGAACGGGCTCGTGGTGCTGCATCCAAACCCTATATTCAGCCTTCCAGGGGAGACCTGAAACACGTTGCTGCTGGGCGCCTCATAGATTGCATCCGTTCCGGAAAGAAAGGCATCGTCATCCTCAATGCGAAAAAAGAGACTGCGTTTATGTTCGCCGACATTCTGATTGCCATCCATGAATCGGCTCCTGCAGCTGATATTCAGTATTATGCAAATCTCTCGGATCTGGGCCTTGCCAAGGTCAGACGTGATGCAGCAGATATCAGGGACGGCCTGAAGGCACAGGACATCGAACCGGTTTTAACCGGGGCTCTTGACGAATATGGTGTCCTTGGCGATAGCTTAGGAGAAATTATCCGGAAAACAAAACCGGACTTTGCTGTCATTGTTGGTGTCCCTCACGCAATTCCTCCCAACTATACGGAAAATATCGAGATATTCTCTGTCACAAACGGCCCCCGGCAGGTTGAACCCTTACATGACATCGGCCACCAGCATGTTGTGGTGGAAATTGACCTGCACCCAAAGACACTGGGAGTGCATGAGATAGTTGTTAGTGAATTCGGGGAGACTCTTCGGAGCCTTATATGAAGAGCCTTCTTATCACCGGTGACCGGTCCGGAAGCGGCAAAACAAGCATCACCCTTGCGATGGCTGCACTGCTCTCAGAAGAGCATGTTGTCCAGCCCTTTAAAGTGGCAATGGACTACATCGATCCGTCGTATCTTACCGGTGTTACCGGCAGACCATGCCGGAATCTGGACAGTTTTGTCATGGATGCACCCCTTATTCATGACGTCTATGCCAATGGTGCAATCGGTGCGGATATCGCCATTGTTGAAGGAGTGAGAGGCCTCTATGAGGGATCAGATGCCCTCACCGACAGAGGCTCAACTGCAAGCGTCGCAAAGACTCTTGATTTGCCGGTCATTTTAGTGGTTGATGCCCGGAGCATCACCCGCAGTGCAGCAGCGCTTGTCAAAGGGTTTCAGATGTTTGATCCGGCAGTCCGGATTGAGGGAGTTATTCTCAACCAGATAAACGGAGATATTCACCGGGAAAAGGCAACAAAAGCGATAGAGCATGCCTGTGGCATCCCTGTTATTGGTGCGATTCCCCGGACAGAAGAGATGAAATTAACCATGCGCCATCTGGGGCTGGTGCCCTACCTTGAAGGGTCACAAAAAGAGGTCTTCCTGGAAAAAATCCATGCGATTACCCGGATAATCGGCAACCATCTCGATTTTGAACAGCTTCTTGATATCGCAAAGGAATCACCCGCACCTACAAAACAGCCTGCACTGTTTACCCCTGCAGATACAACGGACATAAAAATCGGCGTTGCCCTTGATGAATCGTTCAATTTTTACTACAATGATCTCTTTGATATACTCCGGGCACAGGGAGCAGAACCCGTTTTTTTCAGTCCGATACATGACCGTCTGCCGGATGCTGACGGATATATTATCGGCGGGGGATACCCGGAACTTTTTGCAGACGAACTGGAGAAAAACAGTCAGATGAGAGAAGCCGTCCGGGAAGTATCCGAAAATGGCACTCCCATCTATGCAGAATGCGGCGGCCTCATCTACCTTACCGAAGACCTCATTCTTGCGTCCGGGCATGGGGGACGGACAAAAGATGAATCCTATACAATGGCAGGTGTGTTCCAAGGAGAGACACGGATGCCGGTAAAGCGGGTCATCGGATATGTGGAAGGAATCGCATCAGACAGAAGCCCCCTCGGAAGTGGTTCATTTGCAGGGCACGAGTTCCATCACACCGATGTCCGCCTTGCGGATGATACTGAGTATGCATACCGGCTGACACGGGGAAAAGGTATCAAAGATAATCTGGACGGAGCGGCCATAAACAATACCATTGCAGGATATACCCATCTGCATCCATCCTCTGTGCCTGATATGTTCAGACATTTCACCGATACGTGCAGACAAAATACTGATTAACTTTTTTTAAACCATATCTTCAATCGCAAACCATTTGAATTCCCACAAAGTATACTATTGTATGCTGATTTACCTGAACGGAGCATTTGTCCAGGAAGAGGACGCAAAAGTTTCCGTCTTCGACCATGGTCTTCTCTATGGAGACGGCGTTTTTGAAGGCATCCGGGCCTATAACGGAAATGTGTTTCGTCTCCAGGAACATATCGACAGAATGTGGGATTCTGCTAAAACCATCGACCTCGCGATACCCCTGTCAAAACAGGAGATGGCAGAAATCATCCTTGAAACACTCCGGAAAAACAATCTCAAAGACGCCTACATACGCCCGATTATAACCCGTGGTGTCGGAGATCTTGGGCTCGACCCGAATAAATGCAGTAAACCGACCATCATTGTGATTGCAACCGGATGGGGTGCCATGTATGGTGACCTCTACGATAAAGGGCTTACCGCAATCACCTGCTCAATCAGAAGGAACCCGGCAGAAGCACTGCCCCCGAATGTAAAGAGCCTCAATTACCTCAATAATATCATGGCAAAAATTGAAGCAAATTACAAAGGTGGAGACGAGGCAATCTTCTTTGACACCAACGGCTATCTCGCTGAAGGGTCCGGGGATAACATCTATGTGGTGAAAAACGGCGTCATCATTACCCCGGACACGCTGAATAACCTCAGAGGAATTACCCGTATGGTACTCCTTGAAGTGGCTGACGAACTGGGCATTTCGGTAATTGAGCGGAACATGGGATATTTTGATCTCTATACAGCGGACGAAGTCATTGTCACGGGATCAGCTGCAGAGGTTGCCCCTGTTACCAAAATTGACGGAAGGCAGATTGGTACCGGAAAACCGGGGCCGATCGTCAAACAGCTGATGGCCGGATTCAAAACCAGAACGGAGACAGAGGGGACACCTGTCTACTAATTTTTCTCCTTCTTTTTTTTCAGAATTTCAATCCACAATGTATATATCTATAAGGCCCGTATATAATCAGGCACAACTGTGCCCATTGCTGATATAGTGTAGGGGCCAATCATGCCGGCCTTTCACGCCGGCGACTGGGGTTCGAATCCCCATATCAGCATACCATCCAAACGGTTTCATTCCGTTATTTTTCGAATTTATAATTTAATTTTAGATAAAACACATTTTAATTGAGATATTGAAAATTTTATCGCATTTAACTTCAGAATATTCCTTTTTTCACTTCCCCCCGGAAAGGGTCAGACTGCCTTTACCGGATCAATACATCCCGAGCATAAAATTATCGGCTCCCTGTTTCCAAAATGGCAGTAATAAGAGTGAGTTGTGGCTTTGCTTTCAACAGGCCTCTGAAATCCAAAACCCGATTGTGCGGCCCATCACCGTTCTTTTTCTTTCAAAGTACCGGAAAGGAATCAAACGGGATTATGCCAAAACAGCACAACAATCCTCATCCGGGTCAATAACCGAGAATTTTTTGCATTTTATCTTCCCTGAAAAGATCTTCCTGATGGGGGTGGGGGTGTATGTGCAACACCCCGCATTCTCCCAGCAAGGTTGTTTAGAAGTATACTTACCCGCAAGGCCACACACCCCCACAAACGACTCCTGTCATCATCGTATGGAGAACGAATCCAAAACCAACGAGGAGGATTTCAGTACCAGTAATACCCGGAAAAACCCTGGAGGAATCAAAGAGACCGATTCCAAAAACAGATTAAGTGAATGGCCAGAAAAATGAATCTAATGAACTGAAGATAAAGAGCCTTCGGGAAGGTTGGCACCCAATACGATTGCGGCGCCCGGGAACTTCACGCCAAATGTATAGAGGATTAATACCACCAAAAGGAGGTAGACAAAATAGATGTCGATTATATGGAAATCACTGTAGTGAAAAGAATGGTTTTCAGCTTAAACAGTGGCAAAGGCCATGATCCCCACAGGATTCCTGTGAACAGACCGGCATCATATATAACACCTGCGATATCCTCAAGGGCAGATCCCGCCAGCCCCCCTGACAGATACCATTGATGTAATAATAGCGAAGGCAATGGGGAGAAAAAGTGCTCATACGCATAGTACTGATTCCGGGCACAACATATCATTATATATTAGTAATTTTAAGATCGGATCCAAATGGATGAGATCCCTCGATTTCATTTAGTTATAATTTAGGAGTTAAATGAGAATTTATGCCAAAATTGATTGTATAATTAGCTAATTGATGATATTTGAGGATTTTATTTTTTTCCATCATCAGCAAAGTATTTTATAGTATTGTGCCATCACTACCCACTATACCATCAATCTCACCATTTACATCAGAACAGTAGTAAAATTCGCCTGGGAGTAAAGAAAAGGGAGAAATACATGCAACAGATAAAAAAACCAGTAGTAAATAAATCGGCTCCAATCCGTACGTATTCCGCACATAGTAAAAACCTGTCCGCAGTTATCCCTGCATACAATGAAGCTTTGTCAATTGGCAGTCTTGTCCTGCAGACAAGGAAATACGTTGATAAGGTCATTGTCATCGATGACGGTTCAAAGGATAAAACAGCGGATATTGCCAGGCTCGCCGGTGCAACAGTAATCCAGCTTGAAAAAAATCAGGGTAAAGCACAGGCACTGATGTATGGTTTTGAACTGCTAAAGCAGGAGGGATACACAACAGCAGTAATGATTGACGGGGACGGCCAGCATAATCCTGACGATATACCCACTATCGTAGGACCCGTCCTCAGGGGCGAGGCTGATCTTGTTATCGGTTCCCGGTACCTTGGAAAAGAATCCGCCATTCCTGCCTATCGAATGTTCGGGCAGAAAACACTGGGTGCTTTCACTAATTTTGGATCACAGACAAAAACAACCGACTCGACATCAGGTTTCAGGGCATTGAGCAGTACGGCCCTGAATAATCTGGATTTCAGATCCGAGGGCTACAGTATCGAATTTGATATGATCAACCACTTCGCCTCACGGAGTTTACAGATCACTGAAGTCCCCATAGAGGTCTCATACGGCAATCCGAACTTTCATAAGAAAAATGCATTTATTCAGGGTCTTGGGCCTCTCTACGATCTCATAGGGACGGTTGGCTATAAGCGTCCCATGTTGGTTTTTGTATTTACAGGCGCAGTTATTGCTTTATTTGGAGTTATAGCAGGATATCTTGCATCTCCTGTGCAATTCCCCTTCATTCTTACTATGGTGAGCGCCATAACGATACTTCTTGGATTTCTTCTCATATCGTCGGGACTATTGCTCAATTCGCTCGTCCAAATTATGAAAATCTACAAGAAATGAATGAGAAACTGACAATTTGAATAAGAGATAAGATAAACTAATTTTTATTTATTACAATTTATTTGAACGATATTTACGAAAGATTATTGAAAGGTATGGAGAAAGAAAATGAAAATATCAGATCCATTTCAAATGAATGATTGGGAAATAATCCCGTTTCTAAAAGTAGTTTTCGTCATACATCTCGTCTTTTTGGCTCTGATAAGTCTCGATATTTTCGGATTTTCGATTCCCATCATACGGCAAATCATCAGTTTTCTGTATATCGCATACATCCCCGGAATACTTATTCTAAGAATTCTTAGGCTGCATAATCTCGGGCAAATAGAAACCCTGCTCTACTCAGTCGGATTGAGTATTACGGTGTTGATGTTTACCGGATTTGGCATAAACATGATCAGTCCTTTTTTCGAAATTCAGGAGCCGTTTTCATCCATTCCCATGGCCATCACAATAAGCGGGATTGTACTGATCCTCAGCGGTATCTGTTATGTGAGAGATAAAGACCACGCTATTCAACATACCATCAACATTGATAGAGAGGACTATCTACCGATATTTTTCTTATCTCTCATTCCCTGCATATCAGTGCTGGGAGCGTATCTGATGAATGTGCAGTATAATAACACTCTCCTGATGTTCATGCTAGTTGTAATCGCACTTGTTGCCTTATTAGTCGGTTTTGATAGGTTTATTCCTGCAAAATTCTATCCCCTGGCAATTTTTGTATTGGCACTCTCTCTTTTGTTTCATAAATCACTCATATCGATGAATCTGTGGGGATGGGATATCTTTCATGAATACTATCTTGCCAGCCAGGTGATACAAAATTCATTCTGGGATTCAACAAGATATAGCAATGTCAATGCAATGCTGAGTATTGTTTCTCTCATACCGTTTTATTCATCCATATGCGCCATGAGTCCGGTCTGGGTACTAAAAATTATTTATCCCTTCATATTTTCTTTCGTACCTCTGGGATTGTATAAAGCAATTCAAAAACAGACAAATGACAAAATTGCATTTTTTTCGATGTTCTTCTTCATATCGATTTTTACATTTTATTCAGAAATGCTCGCACTGGCACGACAGCAAATGGCAGAATTATTCCTCGTCCTGACGATTCTGGTGATGGTTGATAAAACGATGGACAGAAAAAAAAGCCTCTGTTTACTTAGTATCTTTGGTGCTTCAATAATTGTATCCCATTATGGCCTGACATTGATATATCTTTTCTCTCTCATCGCTGTGTGTATACTCTTACTCCTGATGGAAAATCAAAGAGTTCAGACATTAAAAAGGGCGATTTGTTCTAAAATCAGGAAAACTGGAAATGATTATCAGGAAACCTTCAATACGAGAACAGTGCGGCCCAGGACAATAACTGTGCCTTATGTACTCTTCTTTGTGATATTTACCATTTTTTGGTACATGACTTTTTCAAGCGGATCGGTAATTGATTCTGTTTTTACAATCGGTGAACGGATCGTGACCAGCATCTCTGAAGAATTCCTGAATCCTGAAGCTGCACAGGGACTGGGCATGATAGTCCAGGAGGCTACGTCGCCTTTGCACACAATTTACAAATATTTCCATTTTGTGACAATATTTTTTATTGTTATCGGACTCCCTATCCTTATACTCAACAGAAAAAAATTCAGATTTGAGAACGAATACTTGGTATTTTCGGGGATAAATTTTCTGATTTGCATTGCTGGCGTTACCATCCCCTTCTTTGCCAGCGCACTCAATACGACAAGACTCTATCATATTACCCTCATTTTCCTGGCACCTTTCTGTATAATCGGCGGGTTGATGATCTTTAACAGTATATTGAAGCCTTTCGTGAAAGGGAATTCCTATAGAGCGATATCCATATTTTTCGTGCTATTTCTGTTCTTCAATACCGGATTAGTGGATCAAATTGCAACGGGTGAATCAGGTTCAATAGCACTGGATTCCACAAAAATTGAGAGTACCACCGATTATGTAGTATTCAATGATCGGGAGGTTTCGGGCGCTCAATGGTTGAGCGGTGTGTATAACAATCATATCTATGCTGATATATCTCAAAACGATTTATGGAGATCCTTTGGAACTAAGCAGGTAGGATATTTTCCAGATAATTCGAGTCAAATCGTGCGTTACTCGTACATCTTTTTAGGGACATACAATATTATGGAAAAAAACATTAGAATTGTTCAATATGAAAAATATCCTGATACTTCCCATAATTCTGATTTCCCGAGCAGTATTAAAAATAAAAATAAAATTTTCACCAATAGCGGTGCTGAGGTATATTACACGTAAATTTTTATGATTTTAATGGTAGATGTTACCATAAAAGGGCGGAGACCATTTTTAACTCATCCGGCGATGGTTAATTAATCCCGACAAATATATTTTTTTCATGAGCTGTTAATTGTTCATACCTGCATCTGACATCCTTGTATCTTACCTCCCTGTTGAAGTATAGTCTCGCACAATACTTTTATTAATTATCATGTTAAGTATAAACTATGTCTAGGTCAGAGCAGATCCCTATTGAAAGACATCTAACACCTGAAGGCATCAATCTTCGAATCAAATCCCTGGAAAAAGATACAAAGGTCTTGAAAAGATTATATTTTATAAAGTATCGATATGAAGGGCATGGCGTGGAAGAAGCAGCTCAATTAGTTTGTGTTTCACACAATACGGCCTATATCTGGCAAAGAAGATGGAATGAGTTTGGTTACGAAGGTTTAATTCCGAAATATGCTGGTGGCAAACCTTCAAAACTTTCAGATTGCCAAAAAGAACAATTGGAAAAGAGGCTTAGGGAGCAAGATAATTGGACTACAAATGAAGTTAGGAATTTAATTTTTGATGAATTTAAAGTTGAATACTCCTTAAAACAGATCCGAATGATCTTGAAAAAATGTGGAATGAAATATGCGAAACCATACCCTCATGATTTTAGAAAGCCAACGAATGCCGAAGAGGTTTTAAAAAAACTTGGGCGAGATCGATAAAGATTCAGTAATTGGTTTTTTTGATGAATTCTCTCCTCAAACAACAGCAAATACTCAAAGACTTTGGTCTTTTTCAAAACCAACTATAATAAAAAACACAACTCGAATGAAGGCAAATACATTCGGTTTTTATCCAATTAACGGCAATCCTGTGATTGATTTTAAAGAGCATTCAAAAAAAGAAGATGTTTGTGAATTTTTACATAAGATTCAGGAGTCAAATCCTGGTAAACAAATTGTTCTTATTCTTGATAATTTCAAATCTCATCGGGCGAAACTTACTATTGAAACTGCAGATGAAATTGGATTAGAACTTATTTTCCTGCCACCATATTCTCCTGATCTAAATCCAATTGAATTCATTTGGAAAAGTATTAAGAGAATTATCTCAAGAGAATTCATTAAAGATCTGACTTATCTGAGATGTTTAATAGAACAAAAATTCTTAGAGTTTGCATCAAGTTTGGGATATGCAAACAGGTGGGTAATGAAGTTTATTGAGGAGGAAAATAATTAATAATAGTTAGGTTCCTGACTATAATCCCAGTACTTCGCTAAAAAATGGAAGCTTAGTGGAGCTTTGTCAACGTGAATAATTTTACGCAAATCTGAATTAAGGCAAATATCACCCGCAAAAGAAAAGATCTATATACTCAGCTGGCGCCGCAATATGCCTAAATATCAAAACGCCCGCGCTATAGCATACACCCTTAAATCAAAAGAATGTTCTGGTCTTGCAGTCTCCGCATTAAACCGCCATATCGATATTCCAATAAACGGCAAACTGAACAAGAAGACGGTATTTCAGGGTCTTATTGGCATGTCGATCAATCGTTTATCCATCCATCCATCCATCCATCCATCCATTCTATAGTGTCAACGCCGGGTTAATTATCCCAAAGTATGCCGGAATATTTTTCCCCAATTTTACTTCAACTTTGCTATGAGTTCTCCACTAACCGGTGGAACCCTCCCGGTCTTTAGACGTTCTTTCATACGGTAGCTCTCACCCCTGATGTTCACCGTTGTACAGTGGTGCAGAACCCTGTCAAGAATTGCCGAAGCAATGGCTGTGTCCAGGAATATCTCGCCCCACTGGCTGTATGACTTGTTGGAAGTGAAGACTATGGATCGTTTTTCATACCGGGTGCAAATCAACTGAAAGAAACAGTATGCAGCATCGGAATCAAACGGAAGATAGCCAATCTCATCGATGATCAACAATTGATATTTTGAGAGAGAATTCAGATATCTCTGCAGTTTGCCCTGATTGTATGCGGTTAGCAGTTTTTCAATCAGGTTGGACGCATTGATGAAATAAACCTGCATTCCTGCGTGAATGGATGCCATCCCCAGGGCAGCAGCAAGATGTGTCTTTCCACCCCCGGAAGGCCGAGAAACACCATATTTTCTGCATTGTGAACGAATTTGAGCGTGAGAAGATCCTTTATCACTGTCATGTCAATGGATGGCTGAAACTCAAAGTTGAAGTCATCAACCGTCTTTCGAAATGGCAGGCCGGATAGTCTGAGATTCCATTCTGCTCTCTTCTTATCTCTTCATTTTCTTTCTTCATCCAGGAGATAATCAAGAATTTCAAGCACGGATTTCTCTTCATTTCCGGCATATTCCAGATAATTATCCAGAATATTGTCAATAGTAGTCAGTCCCAGGCCAACTAAATTCTGGTGAAGCCGTTCGTAAATCAGGATGCTCATACCGTTTCACCTCCGGAAAATTGCTCATAAAAGTCAATGGAGCGTTGTTGAACTTCGGGTTCTTCAAAATACAAAACGGATCCTTTCTGCGCAATTCTTGTAGTATTCTGCTTCATTGTATCAGAGAGAAGACCTTTGAAATTTCCTTTATCTCTCCTTGCTCTGCCGTTGCCCGCAAGGATCTCATGCGTACAAATTTCAGTAACATTGCAGAGGACAGTAAATAATCCATCCTGAATGATCAAAGTCACCGTCCTGTTGGCATATGCATCCTAGATTCCCGCAAATTCATAACGAGGCAGATCCAAAATGGCTAAATTTCGACCAAAATTAAAAATGGGACGAATTTAATTGATTGCAATAACTGTGCTCGTTAGGTGTCAAGTACGACGCATGACGAGTTTGTCTATTTTCAGAATGCTGAAAATATGTCAACTAAATTGCAATCAAACTAATATGGTGGCTCTTTTTTCTCCTCATAGTTATGTGTCACCGGGAATGCAGGATGCATAGGGCACAGAATAT
>CAVXFW010000016.1:0-9439 GCA_963761105.1 uncultured Methanomicrobiaceae archaeon
GGATATAGATGAGTGTGTGCAGTGCTACTCGTGTGAAAGTGCGTGTCCCCGGGGAATTAGTGTCGGTGGCATAATTAACGCACTCTATGAAGACAGATCCAATAAAACATCCAATAATAATCAGCTTAAATCAGTTCTCAAAAAATATGGTATGCTCCCGGGGATGGCATTTTTGCAATTTTATGGGGGGAATATAAAAAATTATGCAAATAAAGAGCTTTTTCATGGACGCAAAGTTGACAAAAGAGCAATAACTGAACTTAATGATTTATTTTGTCTGTCCTCTCAAATGCCAAAAATGAGCGTAGTGAAATCGAATGAAAAATCAAAAATGCATAAAATCGATAAAGTTTATAACGTCCGAAGCTGTTGTAATTTTAATTTTCCCGGAAGTTATTATTCTGAAAGAGATGTCCTCGAAAAAATAGGAATTGAATCTGTAACATCTGATGAAGTGACGTGTTGTGGAGGAGCGCCTTATTATCTTGGAGGAATCGGAAATAACGATCGAAATATTATTGGATCACGAAATCTAAGCGTTATCGATGATTTTATGGATTCTGATGACATTACTGTGACAAGTGTCTGTCCAACATGCTATGATAGTTATAGGGAGATTATCTCCCGCCTTTCAGACAATAACAATACAAGAATCATTAATGACGTGCTCTCTGAAACAGGGCGGAATGTGGATACAACCAAAACCCGATTTAATATAAACCATATAACGGAAATATTTTCAGGAAACATTGATGAAATCAGAGCGAATAAAGAAGTTGATTTATCTGGTATGAATATAAGGGTTCATGGTAGCTGTCACTACAAAAAATGGAATGGAAATTACGAAACTCTGAACACGATGAAAGAATTGGCTCGTGTTACAGGAGCTAAAATTATACATACTCCTGGCGAGAGCTATTGTTGCGGGGGGGTAAAAAATCTTTTTGACCGATATTCTGACGGCAGAAAGGATAAGCCATCATTTCTCAATAGAGTGCATAAAAGAGAATTTCAAAATAGTGATGCAGACTTGGTGGTTGCAGATTGTCCCGGATGCATGCTGACATACGATCAGAATGGAATTCCTGTAATGCATATTACACAATTACTGGGATTATCGTTAGGTGGTGATCCTAAAAAGACGGTGAGAGTTCAGGACCACATTACCTCACTAAAGCCTGCACTCGAAAAAGCCGGATTATTATAATTTTTAGACCCTGAAGAAATTCCAGAAGGCAATCACGACCGGAAGGCCGGGCGTACATGAACTATGGGTATATCCGGACAAATAAGGCCGGAGTTCTTTGATTCAATGTCTGGAACAAAAATTCCTATCAGAACGTAGTCTGGGAAAATGTATTCAGGGATCTGGGGGTGGGGATGTTTGAAAAATTTAATCCGGAAATATACGGTCAGAGAAATGCGGTCGAAACAGTATTTTCCGTAATAAGGAGAATATCGGTGATATCGATAGATCTGGAAAATAATTTAACCAAACGTAAGGGGTGTGGATGCTCTTCCCCATAGTCTGACGCCTTAAAAATGGAATGTTTTGTGCAGGGCAAAAAAAAGGTTCTTTTCTCTTCCGCGTGGGTGCATAATTATGCGCTCAATCAATTTTTCAGGTATGTCATGCATGGTCCTGTCCATTCCCTGCAATTCAATTGCTCTCCTGTTTCTGACGAAGAACAAGGGAGGGGGTGACTCCATCCCCAAAGTGTGATGGGCAGTCTCGTCCCTCCTGTCCCGTTTATTTCAGGGGGGCTGTGCGTGTTGAAAATGTGCTCACACCAATGGAAAAGAGAATTCATGAAACATTGACCCATACTATTCAGCGAAGAGCCAAAAAAAAAATTAAAGAATTTTTGTTCCGGGTTCAACATCCTCATTCGGAATGAGGAGTGATGCATTTTCTCCTGCCGCAAGAATCATGCCATCACTCTCAACGCCAAAAAGTTTTGCTTTCTTCAGGTTTGTCACCACAACAACGGACTTTCCTGTAAGTTCTTCAGGCGAGTAATGCTGGGCAATTCCACTGACAATCTGGCGTTCTTCATCCCCGAGTGTCACCTGGATTTTGAGGAGTTTCTTTGACCCTTCAATTTTTTCAGCGGTGAGGATCCTTGCAACTTTCATCTCAACACGTGCAAATTCATCGATGGTGATACGTTCGTCGGTCTGTATTTCGGTATTTTCGTTCATTTCTGCTTCTTTAATCCGTATTTTCATAATTTCGTTCAGTGCATCCCGTGTTTCGTCCTCTATTTTCGCAAATATAATGGAAGGTTTTGGGAGATTATTGTGCGCGAATCCTTCTGTTGATTCTGCGATATTGTGCATTGTGACACTGTCGGTATATCCCAGCATCTCCCATGCTTTCTGTGCTTCTTCCGGTATAAGTGCATCAAAAAGAAGAGTGCATGCCTTTGCAATCTGCAGACAATTAAGAATCACTGATTCTGCAGCCTCACGGTCTTCTTTTATGAGTTTCCATGGTGCATTATTCTGAATATATGAGTTGCCGTATGAGGCAAGTGCCATCATCTCATCGATTGCATTTTTGAATTCATATCGTTCCATTTCAGTTTTGACAGTATCCAAAGTTGCCTGAATTCTCTCAATGATTTCAGTATCCGGCTTTCCTTCAGGAATGCCTCCCAGTTTGTTTGCAGCAAAATGCAGTGTCCGGTACAGGAAATTGCCCAGGGTATCTACCAGTTCATTATTGATCCGTTCCTGGAATATGTCCCATGAAAAGTTGAGTTCTTTGGTGTGCGACGTATAAGCGAGCAGGTAGTAGCGGAGGTAATCTGCAGGAAGCCCCTGATCAAGATAATCATCATTTGTCCAGATTACATATCCCCGTGACTTGGAGAATGTCTTGTCATTTATTTTTACCATGCCGCTTGCCACCACAGCGTCTGGTGTTGAATACCCTGCACCCTTCAGAATAGCCGGCCAGAAGACACAGTGGTGATAAATTATATCCTGTCCGATAAAATGGATGATCGGCTGGCTGCCACGCCAGAATTGTTCCCAATCACCATTGTTCTGTTCTGCCCACTCCTCGGTGAATGCCATATATCCTATCGGTGCATCGACCCAGACATAAACTACCAGATCATCATTGCCCGGAAATTTCACGCCCCAGTCAAGGGTTCGTGTGATACACCAGTCATGAAGTCCTTCTTTGAGCCACCCGATTGCATAATTCCGCGCATTCGTCGTACCGCCCAAACAAGGAAGGTATTCCTGCAGATATTCGCTGAAATCACCGAGTTTGAAGAAGTAATGTTCCTGATCTCTTTGCTCAGCTTTACCTCCGCAGATTTTGCAGACTGGTTTTCTTATTTCACCTGGTTCCAGGTGTTTGCCACATCCCTGATCACATTCGTCTCCACGTGCACGGACACCGCAGTGTGGACAGATGCCTTCCACATATCTGTCCGGGAGAAACATCTTACAGTGGGGGCAGTAACTCTGGCTTATCGTTTTTTGATAGACATGCCCGTTGTCAATGAGTGACTGGACGATCTTCTGTGTCCGCTGGTGGTTTGTTGGGTCATCTGTCATACCAAACCGGTCAAAAAAGACATTCATTCGCTTAAATGTCAGATCAAAGTGGTTATGGTATAATTCTGAGATTTCGCGGGGGGTCTTGCCGCTTTGGTCGGCAGAGATGACGATGGGAGTTCCGTGATTATCTGAACCACAGATAAAGAGGACCTCTTTTCCAGAATGGCGGAGAAAACGGACATAGAAGTCCGCAGGGACATATGTACGCAGGTGCCCGATATGGCAGTGCCCGTTGTGTACGGAAGTCCGCATGTTACCAGCAGAGGTGAATCACTCATGCCTAATTTTTTTGCTGTTGATGGTATAAATACATAATATTAATGAATAAACGTAGAAACCTCCCGGTCTGGTCATTTGGCGGGAAAAACGATACGGATGTGCCGACTCTTGCTGCATGGGCGGGCAGGCAGAAAGGTGGGGTATGCGACCTTCTCTCATTTAAGGTTGAATGTTCACTAAAAGACCAGTCAGGGCTTGACCGCCTGGCATATGGGGGGATGTCCTATGCAGACAGGATGTATGATTCAATTGGCGGTATCCGTTCCGGGTTTCTCCGCGAAGAACCCTGGATGCGTCCTGAATATCTCCTTGATGATGCTTCGCGCGCAGTTTCACTCTCCCGAAAGGTATGGGCTGTCCTTCCGTCTCCTTTGCACCTGAAGATTGAAGATGCGATATTTCATGACAGAGAAGAATATGAGAGTTCTCTTTGCAGTATGTATAAACTCCTGATGCGTGAAATGCGTGACGCCGGGATATATGGTCCTGTTATTGTTGGTGAACAATTCTCATCTGTTGAGAGTGAACTGCTCCCCGGAAGGCGTGTATTACTCCATTCTCTTTCGGGGGGCTCCAAGGCAATTTCCGGAATTCTTGAAGTCCAGAATTATCTGTCTCTTCCTGCGCATCGTCTCTCTGTCATTCCTGACTTGCTGGATGAATACGATCTCCGGTCGTTAACGGTGATTGATGGAACTGAAAAGGATTTTTCCGGGCTTCTTTCATATTTTGATCCGGGAGATCTGACGGCTGGCGGATTATCTTCCGGTGGCGGACGGGAATATTGGGAAGATGTGTCTTCACACGCATTTGTTTTGGTATGATTTGCTGTTTTTTTTAGAGTATATCCAGCATATTCCGGCCTGACTGTGTCATTCCCGGAACTGCTACTTTTCTCTCAATGAACATTACGGCTATTGTTGTAATCGTTACGAGAAGCAGGTAGCCAATTCCGACAATCATGAATACTTCGGTAAATTCAAAGTATTTTGTTGCAACCATTTTTCCTGCCCCTGTCAGTTCAATGACGGTGAGCATGTAGGCAAGGGAGGAATACTTAATGAGATATATGAATTATGTCTTATGGATTGCGTTTTGGGAGTTAAAGGGGTGGGGGGTTGTTTGCAGTTAAGGGAATGTATCTGCAATCTGAACCAGTTCATCGAAACACCGGGCTTTTTTCAGGAAAAACAGGGATATTTTATCTTTCATGGTTATTGTGAATGTGCCACCTGCTGCAGGGGGATGTCCGCCGCCGGAAAATTTGCGTGCAATGAGATGACTGATGGGAACAGCTGAACGTATTGAAAATCTGCCATTTGTTCCATATACCACTTCAATATCCGTGTGATAGAGATCCCGTATTTCATGGGCTGTCTCGCTGGGATAGCCATACAGTGGAGCAAATGCAATCCTGTATCGGGACTCAATTATTTTCATCCGCCTGATGCTCTTTTTTATTGCATCCTGACGTTCCTTTTCAATTGTCTGGTACTCTTCGCTAACCCAGGCATCAATGATGATTCCTTTTGAGAGGCGATCACGGACGGGATTCAGATTTCGTCTCTTTGTACAGATCTGACCCAGCATCTCTGAGCGTGGATCTTCTTTTTTCCAGAGGTCATAATCACAGACAACCCGGGCGACCTCCTCTGCTTTTTTATCTCCGGGCATGAGATCTCCTGCACATATGCCAGCGGCACATCGTGTTGTGTCCACAATGCAGGTTGCACCGGTACTCTGTATGCAAAGAATTTCCTCATCTGTCCACCGGTGGTGGTCACGCCAGCAGATTTCCCATCCGTTTTTAATAGCCGCCTTTACCAGTTTCTCTGCGTCTTTACAGTATCCAAGGTCAGAGATGCTGAGGAGGTGGCCTTTTCCCGGCAGTGCACCTATGTCATGCAGGAATGATGGGAAGGAACCGACGGATGACCATATGGTGAATACAGTGCCGTATTTCATTCGGTGCACTGCATCGCATCCAGCTGCATCAAGATCGTTGTGTGAGAGGTGTACGAGCTCTGTTTTTCGCTCAGAGACTGCTTTCAGCAGATTTTCTCTGTTTGAGTTTGAATTTCCCTTTCTCTCCCCCATGATATCGATATAGTTTGGAAGTGGGGGGATAAATATCCTGACTCGTCTACCAAAAATCAAATCGATGGGTTTATATCTATCTGGTGCCAATTCTAATACTCAAGCCTTAGTAGCTCAGATTGGGAGAGCGCCAGACTGAAGATCTGGTTGTCGCTGGTTCAAATCCGGCCTGAGGCACTCCGCGCCAAAGTATAATGCCCGATGGAAAAATGAAGTGCGTTGCGCTAATATTTTTTCAGGAGGTTGAAAATTATTCTGGCACCCTTTTTGTATGTTTGATGTGTGGTTTCAGTCGCCATATTGCGCCTGTGTTGTCGTATTTTTACAATCTCGTAAATACCTATGTCATGCGGCGCCATGCACTCACGTGCCGCTATACGCACTGTGCTGCTGCGTGATTGAGTGAAAAAAGATTGTTCGTCTATCGGATGGTCATTACCTTGCATCCCTGCTATGCCGAACACACGTTTTGTGTGCGCTGGTGGTTGAACTTGGTTTCACTGTGCGCTCATACGTCTGTTTTTCGGTTTGTATCTGTGAAATGCGCTCAAATCGATATAACGGCGTGTTGTTGCATCCTGTATGTGGGCAATAAAACCAATGAGGTGCGCCCGCAAAATGGCTCTCACGTGGTGCTGTAAGGATGCCTTTGCGAAGTGTAGAGTTTGTGTGGTATATTGTTGGTAGGGGCGGGTATTGGCCCGTGTGTTGCATGGTGGGTGCGTCTGGTGGAGTCCTCTGGGGCTGACAGCGGTGTTGTCTGTCTTAGTCTTCCTGCAAGACAATTCCTGTGAAGATAATAGGAATCATGTTATTGGAAATTTGCAAGAATTTATCTCACGTTCACAATGGTCTGCTGGCCTTAAATTTAGCCAACTACTGAGGTATATATCGAGTTGTTACAGCCCTATTTCATGGATGACCTAAAAGAAGTGGTTCGGTCAGCATCAAGCATCCACTGTTCCGCTGAATGACGGGAAATCCCAATCATATTTTTCCAGTGCGAGCCTGACATGCTCTTGTGTCACCGTATCCTCTCCTTGTTCCTCTGCTATTTCTCCTGCACATCTTAACAAATCAATTGCTTTACGAGCACTGCCATTATCATATGCAGAGTATTCAGCACACATCGGAATGACATGTTCTTCCAGGACTCCCTCATGGAATGCTACTCGTCGATCTTCGAGGATTTCAGCCAATTGCTCCTTGTTATATGAGCCGGTGATCATGGACAGGCTACCGAACGACGACAGAATTCTCGGGTCGAGGAAGTGTGTATATGTTGTATCTTTCAGCATCCCCACAACGGACACAAACCGATTGTCTTTTAGGTGTCCATTTTCAGCGACCCGCGAAAAATCGTAGAGGATATCGGAGTTTTTCATTTGATCAATTTTGTCGAGAACCAGTATCATCGAAAGTCCTTGTTTGTTGAGAGTGTCCCAAATCATATTAAAATACTCCACGATCGAATACCCTCTGCTGGAAACGTGCATATCCGGATTGAGTTCCCGGAGAATAGCGGTCAGAACCTTGGATGCAGGCCAGTTGTCCACCGTGAGACTGACCACCCTGACATTGGAGACGTCTTGTTCTTTGAGGGCAATGAGATACCTCCGCAGAACATATTCAGTCACCGTGGATTTCCCTGTCCCTGCTATTCCGTAGATGAGGATATTTTCGGGACGTATCCCCGCTTTGGGAGGGTTGAATGCCATTGCCATATGACGTATTTCTTCCTCTCTGCCGAGGGGTTTTTCGGGTGTGTATTGGATGGATAACACGGTTTTGTCCTTGAATATTCCCATAATTAGTGGTCTATGTATCGGCATATAGCATTTAGCAATGTGAAGTGTCGGTTCCCCTGAACATCCTTATCTTCGCATTCTTGGATCAGGTTATAGTTAGTTGTAAAAAACTCCACTTTTTTTGACCCTCAATGGTTAAACCGATTTTTGAGTTAATTTTATGCCACACATAATATTATACATAAATGATGACACGCAAAATCAAGGATGCTGTAATATTTGGTGTTTTTATAATCTTCACTCTTCCAACAATTTTTGGAGCATTGAATTTTGCGAGTGAACCTTCTGATGAAAAATTAGCTCAAGTCGTGGAAGATGTTGCAGTTCCTTGGTGGATAAATATTATGGTTGGTATTGTGGATATTTTTGAAAACCATCCATATCTATTGATAATTGCCTTTGTATCGCTTCTTGTTTTTCTGAAATGGATTGGAGAATTAAAATAGGATAATAACAACCTGATGTTCTACAATTTTAGGTTAATATTCAAAAATGAGTATTATTGATTTTTCAACAAATCCCGCAGCTCATCAAGATTCAGCAAGATCTGCTTCTCAATCCCCTCAATCTTCTCAATAATCACTTCAGGAGCTTCATACTCAATCTCATCATATTCAATTTCCTTATACCGCGAGATCGAGAGATCGTAATTGTTCCCCTTGATCTCCTCAAACGGCACATAGAAGCACTTGCCTTTCCGGTCTTCAGGCACCTCATCTCTCCGGCTCCTGAAGCGTTCGATGATATCGGGGATGTCACCCTTCCCGTCAATGAGCGTCCGTTTGTCATCCAGTGAGAAACCGTCTGCTTCCATATCATAGAACCAGACCTTCTCAGTCGCTCCACCCTTTGCAAAGACAAGGACAGCGGTGGAAACCCCAGCATACGGTCTGAAAACACCGGACGGCATGGAGACAATACCTTCGACCTGGTTCTCCTCAAGAAGCATCTGGCGGAGTGATTTATGCGCATTTGAACTTCCGAACACGACACCATCCGGCACGATCACAGCACATCTTCCACCAATCGTGAGCAGGTGGATCATCCGTTCCACAAACAAAAGTTCGGTCTTTGTCGTGGACAGGTTTAGGCTGTCGTTGATATCGCTCTTGTCGATGCTTCCCTTGAACGGCGGGTTGGCAAGCACCACCGAATACCGCTCTTCCTCATTGTAGAGTTTTGAGAGCGTGTCTTTCTGCTCAATCTGCGGTGCCTTGATCCCGTGGAGCATCATGTTCATGAGCGAGATGCGGGCCATCGTGGAATCAAAATCATAGCCATAGAACGTATCGCTCCAGAGCTTCTCCCAGTGCCGCTGGTCAGTGATATTATCCCCGATGAGATTGTGGTATTCACCCTCACTGTCAACCTCCAGCATATCAGGACTGGTGTATTTCCGGATGATGTATTCATAGGCATTGATCAGAAACCCTGCCGTTCCACAGGCAGGATCACAGATACGGTCATTGACATCCGGTTCGACCAGTTCCACCATCATCCGGATGATATGCCGGGGTGTCCGGAACTGTCCGTTCTTGCCTGCGGTGGAGAGCTGGGAGAGGAGATATTCGTAGATGTCGCCCTGCGTATCACGGTTCTGGGCGGTGATGTCCATCTCATCGATAAGGGCAACCGCCTCCTGCAAGAGGGACGGCTTCGGGATGATGAAGACCGCATTC
>CAVXFW010000017.1:0-47167 GCA_963761105.1 uncultured Methanomicrobiaceae archaeon
CGGGGGCACCCCCTCCCTTGCTCTTCATCAGAAACAGGGGAGAATTTGAATTGCGAAGGACTGAATTGCACAGGACAGTGGCAGACATGAAAATGTATGAAAATGATATTTATGCACCCACACAGAATAGCAAAAAACCTGCACATTATACCCTGCAACTGTTGCCAAAGAATCAAACCATACATGCAGGACAGCAGGAAGGGAAACTCAATGCCGCCATCTCACCGGATTGATTTTCACCCCGCCCCCGCAGAGGGGTAATACCCTGCAGGCACCCAACCGGTAGCACAATGCATCATGACCTTGCACAGGCGTTCTCCCTGCCGGAAGGCTGTTTCTCTATCGTCATTGCATCATACGCCGGTCTTGTGCCCGCGGTCATGCAGACACTGCAGGAAGAGCGGCGGAAGATTCTGTATGTCAGCGGGAATTACCCTCCTGTCCTGACCGCAATTGACCGGCAGAACAGCCGGTTCAGCGTCCGGAGGGCCCTCACCGCCTACCAGTACCTTACCATCCTTGCCGAAGCCTATGAGTCATGCATCATCATCGAGCATGACCATTCAGTTTATACAGATGCACCGGAGGTTGCCGAAGCATTTGGCAGGCTTTGCAGGGAAAGAGCAGAGGGGGCAGCCGTACTCCTCATCGCCCGGAGATGGGACCCGTTCATTGAAGCGATGGCGCCCGCCGCACACTCCGTTGTGCAGATACAGGAGCATAAGAAGAATTCTGCCCCGGTGTGCAACAGACAGACGTGGCCTGCCGCAGTGCACGAGCAAAAAAAGAGGGCGAAGACAAAGACAGCGAAGACAAACAAGACAACGAATCCTGATACCGGCAGGCAGAGTGCACAACGGAACCTCTGGGACGGAGACTGGCAGTGACACCCGCATATCCATGGATATTTGACATCGTCCCCTCTCCCGGGAAAGTCACCCTCTGGGTGAAGACAGAGGGGTGTGCGGAGGCCATCACCCGCGAATTCCGGCCGCCGTTCTACTGTGCCCTTGATGATGAGACAGCCCACTGGGAGATGATTGACGCCCTCACCGAAGAGTATGGTGCATCCCCGTGCACATTCCGGACCATCTACGGGAGAGAGAAGGGCTACCGCATCTATGCACCACGGGATGTCGCAGAGGATATAGAACGCCAGACGCAGTTCCATGCCGCGCTCTATAATGTTGATCTGCGAAAAAGCCAGCTTTACTGCGCAGCAAAAGGCTGTATGCCCTGCAGTACCGGAACAGAGGGCCTGTTCTTTGCAGATATCACCCATCCCCTCACCACCGTCACCATACAACCTGCCGGGCGGCCGGAGACGGCACGCACCCTCACCGACGTACAGGTAACCGGCCGCCGCAGCTGTCACCTCCGCGGCAGTGAAACCGCTGTCGTCCACGACCTCTTCACCATCATCACCGATGAAGACCCTGACCTTCTGCTCTTCCACGGCATTGACCGGTGGGCAGAACGGGTTCTTGCTGCAGCAGAGAAAGCCGGCATCCCATGTGCCCTTAGCAGGACCGGCCGCTATCGGAGGCTGCGGGAGCAGTCCTATACCAGTTACGGGCAGATGCGGCACCGTCCGCCGGCCCTCATCCCGGAGGGAAGAGTCTTAATCGATGCTGATGCGAGCTTTATGTACCGCACCGGCGGTCTTGCAGGAGTATTTCTGGCATCCCGCCTGTCCGGTATTCCGCCCAACCTGACCAGCCGGTTTACGCCGGGCACCATCATTTCCTCCTACGAATGTTGTGAGGCACTCAAACGGGGCATTGCTGTGCCATTCCGCAAAAATGACGCAGAAGCCACCCGCAACTGTTGGGATGTGCGGCTGGACGACCGCGGCGGCCTGATTCTTCAGCCGGTGCCGGGCCTGTACGGGTCAGCCGCCCAGATTGACTTCACGTCATTTTACCCGTCCATCATCGTGAACTACAACATATCCCCCGAGACACTGGCAGACCCCGAAAGGCCCGGGTTCCTGCCGTCGGTGATTGCCCCCCTGCTGGAATTCAGAATTGCGATGAAAGCGAAAAAACGCGAAGACCCACGGTACGCAGGGATGGACGCCGTTCTCAAATGGATGCTGGTCACCTGCTTCGGGTATACAGGATACAAAAATGCCCGGTTCGGACGAATTGAGATGCACGAGAAGATTACCGCAATCTCTGCAGAGATTCTCGGGTCGGTGAAAAAGATGGCAGAGGAGATGGGATACACGGTTCTGCACGGGATTGTCGACTGCCTCTGGGTGCAGGGCGGGGATGCCGCAGACTTAAAAAAGCGCATCGAAGAGGTGACCGGCATCCCTACAGAACAGGAAGACTACGACTGGCTCGTCTTTCTCCCGCAAAACGACGGCACCGGGTCATACACCAATTACTTCGGACGCCTCACAGACGGCACCATGAAACTCCGGGGTGTGATGACACAACGGCGGGACACACCTCCCTATGTCCGTACGATGCAGGAGGCCTGTTTCTCCCTGATGGCAGAGGCCGCCTCTCCGGATGAACTGGCAGGGTGTGAAGAGCGTGTGGCAGCACTCTACCGCACGTATCGTGAAAAAATGACAGACGCCCCGCCATCTTCGTTTGTGATACACCGCCGATTGAGCGGGACAGAATACAAAAATAACTCCATCTCTGCTGCGGTTGTCCGGATGTACCGTGCCGAAGGAATACCTCCGGAACCGGGAATGGACGTGGAATATCTGGTGCAGGACGCCCGGACGAAGACGGTTGTTCCCGGGTGGAAGGCAGAGAAACCGGATTACGCCTACTATGACACACTGCTGGAGAAGGCATGGAGAGAGGTGAGGTATCCGTTTCAGTGGCTAAAAAAGAGCATGAAATGAATGGTTCAGGCTCAATTCTTAATGAAAATGGGCTGACATTTTCAGGTTAAACGGGTATGAGACTTCAGTCTCGCACGCTTTGATGAGAAAAAAGACGTAGGTTCGATTGTAAAAAGGGGAGTTATTCGATCATCACATCCGAAACCGGCCAGGGGCCGCCATCATATCGGTTGTCGCTGTAGCCACCATCCGGAAGAGTGAGGGTGCCATAGACCATCTCCGGGTGCTCCAGACCGCTTATGACGAGCTTTGTGCGTGAGACTGTGTAGAGCACATCATCCATATACAGAGACCGCAGGACAGAGTCGGGGGCACCCCAGTAATACCCGGACTGTGGGTCTGCATTGTGCGTCACGGTTCCTTTCAGGACAAAGCCTGTCTCCGGTGTCAGACCATAGACATAGGCTCCCTGCCAGTATTTTGTTGAGTAGGCATCATATGACTTCCCGGTCACCGGCACTTTCACGATTTCATGCACCGGAAGGACAAGAATACCCCGCGATGCATCAAAGAGAAACGCCTTGTGATCGTGCAGCGCTTCAGAGTCGGTGCCCGGAAGACCTATCTCCACTGTATCAACCTCGACGGGGTTATTCACGTCAGCAACATCGAAGAGTGTCATCTTCAGCCCGCCGGTAGTAAACCCGCCCCACTCATTTGCCACCGTCTCTTTGCCAATACCAATGATGTGCGTTGCATCATACGGGTGCAGATAATCAGAGTAGCCTGGCAGCTTCAGTTCGCCAAGAACTGCCGGCCTCTTCGGGTCTGAAAGGTCAATGACAAAGAACGGGTCCATCTGTTTGAAGGTGACCAGGTACAGTCTGTCCCCGATAAACCGGGCGGCATATATTCTCTCGTCCGGGGCAATATACTCCAGTTTTCCCATAATGGCAAGGTCGGGGCCAAGGACATAGACATTGTTGTACTGAACCCGCGTATCCCGTGTCCAGTCGTCAACCGTTGTGGCAACTCTGAGATTGCCCTTGTATTCGTCCAGGGAGAACTGATTCAGAAGGCGGCCGGGGAATGTACCGGTGGCTGCATAGGAAATGTCACCCTTCTCAACAGAGAACCGGTGTAACACAGATTGTTCACGGGTATCTGCAGGTGGCTCGTTAAACCCGCCCCATACCCCCCGGGAATATGGCTGCCACTCGTAAGCGATGTATATATTATCTTCTGATACGTAGAGCGTGGTCCCGTATCCCAGCAGGAATGATTCTGTGTCCGTGACCGTCCCGTCACGGATATCAAAAGATGTGACGGTGGTAAACTGCCAGGAGTATCCCACCATATCCGGTACAGAGACCGGCGGTTGTGCAATGAGCGTGTCACCGTCACGCACCTCCGGCATCTGCAGATAATCCCCATAGCGTGAGAGCGATTCACGGGTAAAGAGGAAAACATCCGTTCCCTTCATCCGACCGTCAGAATACGTGCCACTCACCGTCAGATCCCGGACAATTTTTGGTTCTTTCCGGTCACTGACATCATACACGTACACATGCGTCACATCCCGTGTGTACGGGACGGGTGCCGCACTCCCTTCTGGCTGGATAAAAGCAGTTTCACGGACCGATGAAAAGACCGCAAGCCGGTCTTTCGAGAGAAACAGATTTGAGGGGGTGCCGGTGAGTGGTGTATCAGAGACAATGCCCGCACCAAGAGGCGGATAGGCATCCACAATCACCAGCCGGCCACCGCTGACAAGATAGATGTATTTGCCGTCATTTTTGATGAAATCGGCTTCATCAACGCCTGATACCTGGACATTCGTGGATGAATACTCATCTGCCTCTCCTGACCCTGATGACTCCCCTTTCAGTGCCTGCGGGAGCTGAGCCGGAACCGGTGCCGGCGGCATTGCACTGTCCATAGCCGCTTCCTCAGAAACAACACGAACATTGCCATCCATGCCCATAAATCCGGTCGTATACCCGTTGTCCGCCTGTGGCATGCTGTCCAGGTATGCAGAAAGTGCCGAGGCCGAAGTAAATACCTGTATCCCGGATATATTCTCTGTTTCAGAAGGTTGTTCTGCAAGAATACCCGCACCAACAATGAGACAGATAATCACAATGCCGGCACCCAGAAGTCCCCGAATTACGTTTTGATTCATTTTATCACCACATTCCCGTTATCCTTTAATGTGCTTCTATTGGAGAATGGATGATAATTAAGTATCTTTGACTTCGAATATTTTTGAACATATAATGGAAAAACAAAAAACGCTCTGACTCATGGGGGGGTTACAAAGAAATGCCCGCCGTCTTTTCAGACATTACACTTCAAGTTCAAAAATCTCTGCATCAGGAGCGTTTTTTCGAATACTCGCAATACCTTTCATACATGACGCTTTGGAGGAATATCCCTGGCCAATTGCAATGGTCTGCCCATTTGCTGCCTTCAGACGGAACCGGTATTCCCCGGAGCGGTCCTTATAAATTTCAAATTTCCCATGAGGCATGTAACCACAACCCACATATGAAATACCACTATAAATAAGTATGCCAGCACATGCCCTACCACAGTAGCATGCATCTTTTTTTCAGATGAATTATCAGTTGAATGATAATAAGAAGGCTACCAAAAACGCTGGAGGAAAATACTGGATCCCCTTCATCAGCCATCACCACAATAGCAGCCATGAACGTCCAAATTCCCACATTTAGCTATTATTATACGAATAAACACCTCACCATGACAGCAGTATCAGTACAGAGATGAGATTATCATAAGGGGAAATGTGAGGGTCCAAAAGATCTCCAGATGTCCGCATCACCCAGCGTGAATGATTCAGATATACTATATAAATATTTGTATTATCTGAAATACTGCAAGAGGAATTCATTCATTCCCGGGAACCTTATCGTCATGAATCTGATATCAGAATCATTTGTTGCGGCCCGTATCAGATGGAGCACCACATCATACCATCACAGATATACGGA
The DNA here is from genome assembly GCA_963761105.1 of uncultured Methanomicrobiaceae archaeon. Lineage (GTDB taxonomy): Archaea > Halobacteriota > Methanomicrobia > Methanomicrobiales > Methanomicrobiaceae > Methanogenium. The sequence goes on from CAVXFW010000017.1 coordinate 5,821, forward strand.
GCTTCAGCTGCCCCATCCCCGGTATGATGTCCCGCTCCCTCTTACCGGTCTGATTACCATTTGGGTATTTTTTTCGTGCCGCCGTTCCCGATCCCCCATATGCTCAGATACAATCATCCAGTACCCAGAGACCATAAAGATTATCTGGATGCCGCCAATTATATGACGCATGAAAAAATCCATCAGCGCTATGCCTCTTCTCTACCCCAACCCCGTGCTTCTCATCTGTACATATGGAAATGATGGGCGGCCGGACGCAATGGCTGCATCATGGGGCGGAATCTGCTGTTCTGAACCTCCCTGCATCTCACTTGGAATACAAAAGACACGATATACCTGGGAAAACATCAAAGATCGGGGCGAATTTATGGTCTGCATTCCATCTGAATCCCTCGTCGAAGAGACAGATTATTTCGGCATAGCCTCAGGGAGAAATCTGGATAAATTTGCAAAAACCGGCCTGACACCGGTACCGAGCGATGTCATTGAAGCCCCTTACATTGAAGAATGCCCGATTGCAATTGCCTGCAGGGCACGCAACCTGATGCCCCTCGGTTCGCACACACTCATTGTCGGTGAAATTCTCTCGATACTTGCAGATGAGAAGGTATGCGGAAAAGATGACATGCCGGATATCGAGTTAATCAGGCCGCTTCTGTACGATTCACAGAAGAAGACATATTATACCATCGGGAAACCGGCAGGCAGGGCCTTCTCATCCGGGATGAAGTTCGGGGGGAATGTGTATGAACCCTAAACAGGCACCACACACATAATCATATGTGGCAGCATCCCGTTTCATGATGAAGCAGACGCACATAGCAGCATCCGGAGGTGAACCGAAAAACGTCCGGACGAAGAAAATTGAATGAAAATCAGTGGATTATTACGCAGAATGCCTGCCGGATGAATACCAATGCAGCTGTGTTTTTGTACATTTCTTTTTTGGCAGGATGAATAAGAAAAATACACCGGAATGATATGACTTTATAGCTATTCTTACGCATAATATAAAAGCAGAATATTTCATTCAGGATATACAGGAGAACAATCATGGGAAAGGGAACAGTAATTCTTGCATTTTCCGGAGGCCTCGACACATCAATCTGCGTACCCCTCCTCAAAGAGCAGTATGGATTTGACACCGTCGTTACCGTTGCAGTCGATGTGGGTCAGCCGGAAAAGGACATCCGGATGGCAACCGAGAAAGGTGAACTCATTGCAGACAAGCACTACACCATAGACATCAAAGAGCGGTTTGTCACAGAACAGCTCTTCCCGTCAATCAAGGCAAACGGTTCATATGAAGGGTACCCAATGGGAACGGCCCTTGCACGCCCGCTTATCGCCGAAGAAATCGTAAAAATCGCCCGGGTGGAAGAGGCAACCACGGTTTCCCACGGCTGTACCGGGAAAGGCAATGACCAGCTGCGATTTGACTTTGTCTTCCGCAAGGAAGGTCTTGATATCATCGCACCGATGCGTGAGATGAACCTGACACGTGAGTGGGAGATGGAATACGCTGAAAAGCACGGCATTCCGGTACCCGTCGTAAAGGATAAACCGTACTCTGTTGATGAGAACTGCTGGAGCAGGTCCATTGAGGGCGGACAGCTGGAAGACCCCACATTCCATCCCCCCGAAGATATCTATGCATGGACGGTATCAGCCTCTGCAGCACCTGATGAACCACGCGAACTGGTGATTGGGTTTGAGAACGGTGTGCCGGTCTCCCTGGACGGTGAACGCCTCGGCGGATATGCACTCATCAGGAAACTGAATGAGATTGCAGGTGCCTGCGGCGTCGGTAGAAATGACATGATCGAAGACCGGATTTTAGGCCTCAAAGCCCGTGAAATCTATGAACACCCGGCAGCAACCGTGCTTCTGAAAGCACATGCTGACCTTGAACGTCTGGTCCTTACCCGGCAGGAACTGGCTTTCAAGTCCATTGTGGATGACAAATGGTCAGAACTGGGATACATGGGTCTTGTGGAGGAGCCACTCTTCAAAGCACTCTCCGCCTTTGTTGACAAAACACAGGAACGGGTCACCGGCACCGTTGATGTTGTGCTTTATAAAGGCAGTGTAACAGTTGCCGGAAGGAGCGCAAAGGAAGCCATCTATTCTGATGATCTCGTATCCTTTGAGAGTACGACAATCGACCAGAATGATGCAGTAGGCTTCTCTGCCTACTATGGTTTCCAGGCCAGATTAGTCGCACAACTCAGAAAATAACCAAAATCTTCTTTTTTTTCGCACCGAACCACCTGTCACCCGATGGTATCGATAAATATAATATCAGATAACCGGAAACGGTCTATTATGTGTGCCTTTTTCGACCGGTTTAAAAAAACAACCCTTAATATTGTTGAGAGTCCCCCTCCGCCGGTGTCGGGACAGGGTGCCGGACTTCAGAAACCGGAATATCGTGTGAAGCCATATTTTATCGTTGCATCTGTTGAAATGGGAAATACCACTACCAAATGTATCCTGACCGGCACAAACCTGGAGACCGGGCGTTCTTATATTATTCATAAAACGGTATCAATGAGCCGTGACGTCCGACTGCCCAGACCCGGCGAAGAGGTATTTGGTACGACACTTGTAGGTACTCCTATCACAAAGGAATCTGTCGCAGAACTCGTCAGAGACACCCTGATTAAGTGCCATAAAGATGCAGGGCTTTCCATCCAGGATGATCTGGACTTTGTGGTGCGCTCAACAGGTGTGGTTGCAGCAATGGATTCTCCGGATCAGATAGGAGACTTCGTCAAGTCACTTGCTAACGGGTGCCTGATGGCAGGAGTACCACCAAAGAAGATGACACCCCCCATGTCAAAAGAGAATCTTCCCAAAAAACTACAGCCCTTCAGTTTTGCGGATAAAGTAACCTTCTGCGGCACAGTGGCAGGCGTCACTCCCCCCATCGGTTCATCGGGGGTTGAACTGGTTGCAAACGAGATGGAGGGAGAACTTGCGATGGCAGGAATGAAGGAAGGTGCAAAATGGACCACCGTTGACTTCAGGAATCCCTGTCTCTCTATTGATTTTGGCACCACTCTGGACGGAAGAATCACGAGTGACGTCGATCCGAAAGCTGAATATCCCTTTGCACGGACCATCGGCAATTTCTGTGGTCTTGCAGGTGCAATTCCCGATGCAATCGTCCGTGGCACAGGACTGGTGCAGGAAGGAAAAGGCACAGCACTTGACCTTTTTGGAGAAAAAAGCATTATCGGAGGCCTTTCCAGAAAAAAAACAGCAATTGTTCTGGAATATGAAGGACAAATTCATGACAATATTGACATCCGGATTGTCCCGGCTGATCGCACACACTTCGGTAAGGTGCCAGTCTGTGCTGACATTGCAATGAAATCGGGAATTGCCATGATCGGTTGTGATTGTGGCAAAAATTACAGTGGAGAAGAGATTCTCGAGGAAATTGGGGCAGATTTATATAGAAATCATGGGAAAGATGTCCTTACACAGGTTATCGACCATGTCTGTGCACGGATGGCCCTGCGCCTGGTGGATGTCGCAGCAGATAATAATCTTATTCCCCTGAATGCATCCATCGGATTTACCGGCCGGGCAGCAATATCCGGCAGAAAACCGGAGATTATCATGCAGGGGATCACAGAACGCGGCCTCTTTGAAAATCCCGATGACCACGTCATCTTTGTCGATGACGGCCTGGCACGCGGTGCGGCACTCATGGGACGCTGTATGCTCTCCCTCGGAAAACCAAAAGAACCAATCGGGGGCGTACGCGGCGGGCCGTGTATCATGAACAGACGCATGAAGATAGGGAAATAGATGGAAACAACATGACAGAAGAAAAATTTGACCTTATAATACCACCGGGCGTTCCCCGCAGTATGATCTATGCAATCAATGAAGAGTATGATGACGTGGAAGTGGTCATGAGAAAACGGCAAATCTACATTGCAAACATGGAAGGAGACACCAGGGAACTGCTCGCATTCCGTGGCACACGGGAAGTCATTGAGAAGGTGCAGGAAGATCTCTATAACCGGCTGCAGGCCTATGTCTCAGGGACCGACTAAAAAACCGTTTGAAAAACCAAATACCAAACCCTATTATTCTGAATCCCGAATACTCTGTATATAATGGTCTGGATAAAGTCCATCGAAAATAATTATGTCAATGTCGACAGCATCATCTCAATCACCTTTGACGCAAAGTGCAATGCATTTGTGGCTGTAGTCGGTCATCGCGACATCAGGCTTCAGCACAAGGTATACCAGCATAAAACGCTGGAAAGCATTCTGCAGGGAACTTCACCCAAGGGAGATGACGAAATTCTGGAAGATATGATTCTGATTATTGAAGATGCAAAAAAAAGTGGTGATTCGCCGATTATTGATTTTATGAAGCTTCTGAATTATTAACATGGAATCAGTTACCTCAGAAGCATCATTAAGAGTGCTTTCTGGGCATGCAAACGATTTTCAGCCTGATTCCATATAACAGAGGACGGCCCGTCCATCACTGCGCTGGATATCTCCTCTCCACGGTGTGCAGGAAGGCAGTGCATCACCTTTGCACCATCGGCGGCTTTCTGCATCAGTGTCTCGTTTACCGTGAACCCTTCAAAAGCATGAAGCCGTGCTTCGCGTTCACCCTCACTCCCCATTGAGACCCAGGTGTCTGTATAGATAATATCCGCACCTGCTACTGCCTCTTCGGGTGTTGTGCATAGTTCATACCGCGCTCCCACGAGGTCTGCCTGCATAAGAATTTCCTTTTTCGGCATAAATCCTTCCGGGGATGCAACCGCCATCTCATAGCCTGCCATCGGTGCTGCAAGGAGGAGAGAGTTGCAGACATTATTGCTGTCACCGACATATGCCACCCTGAGGCCCCTGGTTGTTCCAAACTCCTCTCTCATCGTCATAATGTCTGCAAGGATCTGGCAGGGGTGCTCCCGGTCAGAGAGACCATTTATGACAGGAATCCCTGCATACGCTGCCAGTTCTACTGCCGTCTCATGATGATAGGAACGGAGCATGATGAGAGAGAGATACCGTGAAAGGGTACGGGCAGTGTCCCGCACCTCTTCCCCCCGGCCCAGCTGCATATCATGCGGGTTCAGAAAAAGGGCATGCCCCCCCAGTTCAAACATACCTACTTCAAAGGAGATGCGGGTCCGGGTGGACGCCTTCTCAAAGATCATGCCCAGCGTGTGCTTCCGGGGAAGAACATGGTCAGTACCCACATTGCGCAGGGCTTTGAGGTGAATGCCGGTCTCAACAATCTCATGCAGTTCAGCGGTGGAAAGATCCCGTATGGAAAGAATATCACGTTTCATCGTATGTTCCTCATGTGGGCCATCCGCTTCTCAAGGACTGCCACAGTGCCGATATCACGGCGGTAGCGCACAGCACCGGTCACCGACTCTGCAGCCTTCTGGGCCTGCATCTCAGCCTCTGCAAGCGTGTCACCGAGGCCGACAAACGCAAGAGTCCGGGACGTCTGGGTATAATAAACGCCTTCTTTAAGGGAAATATTTGCAAAGAAGAGTTTTGCCCCCCCATAATCACCAATGATGAGGCGCTGCCCCTTCTGCGGCGCGTCAGGATAGCCTTCCGGCACCAGATATTTACAGACTGATGCCTGCTGTGCAAAGGAGACATCAGCCGGCGTGAGTGTGCCTGCTGCCATTTTGACAAGAACTTCTGCAAAGTCAGATGTCAGAAGCGCAAGAAGGTTCATTGCCTCGGGATCACCAAACCGTGCATTAAACTCAATCACCTTTGGCCCGTCCGCCGTATTCATGAACTGACCATAGAGGAAACCGACATAGGGGAGGCCTTCTGCATTCAGCGAAGCAATGACCTTCTCCATAATTACAAATGCCCGGGTTTTGTCTGCATCGGTGACAAACGGGAACGAATGATCTTCCATTGAGTAAGATCCCATCCCACCGGTGTTTGGCCCTACATCTCCTTCATATGCCCGTTTGTGGTCCTGAACAAGAGGCATCGGCACAAGATGCGTGCCATCAACGAATGCCATCAGAGTAAACTCTTCTCCAATAAGCCTCTCTTCAAGCACCACCTCGCCTCCAATCTCACGGATGTACTCCTTTGCACCCACGGAGTCGAGGTGTTCACCCATTATCTTCACCCCTTTGCCGCCGGTCAGCCCAATCGGCTTTATGGCAAGATCTACATCATGCGTATCGATATACCGGCATGCCTCATCCGGGTCGTGGAATGCCGCATATACCGGGCACCCCTCAATCCCATGGTCGCGCATCAGGTTCCGGCAGAACTCCTTGTCCGTCTCAAGCCGTGCTGCTTTTTTTTGGGGACCAATGCAGGAGATTCCACGGGCTGCCAGTTCATCGGCAATCCCTGCCTCCAGAGGTGCCTCAGGACCGACGACTGCGTATTCAACCCCATGTGCCACCGCATAATCAGCAACCCGACCTATTTCCGTTTCATTACAGATGCACACATCTGCAGAAAGTGCAGCGATACCAGGGTTTTCTTTCCCCATCACAGAATAGATTTCAACATTGCTGCTGCGTGAAAGTGCATCGGCGATTGCATGCTCTCTGCCACCTCCACCCACAACAAGAATTTTCATATTCATTATTGCGTTGCAGACTGCTAAAAGGTTATTATTAAGGGAGAATGTCAGAGACACGGACGAGCGGAACCAGAGTCACTCCGGCATCGGCCAGACGGGCAGATGCCCCCTGTTCACGGTCCACAACGGTCACGACGGTCTCTACCACAGCACCGGCATTCCGGAGTGCATTGATGCCGTACATGACACTTCCCCCGGATGTGGTCACATCCTCGACCAGAAGTACATGCTTCCCTTTCACATCACCGATGATGGTGCCGCCCACACCATACTCCTTCTCTCCTTTTCGGATGATGGCATAGGGTTTTTTGGACGCTAAGGATGCAGCCACTGCAATGGGCACCGCGCCGACCGCAACACCTGCGACACAGTCATATGACCCCAGTTCAGATATGGCGCGGCCAATTGTCTCAAGCAGTGCGGGCTGAGTCGCGGCATCTTTAATATTAATATAATAGGTGCTCTTTTGTCCGGAAGCGAGCGTGAACTCACCAAACTGTATTGCCCCATATTTTATCAGGGACTCTTTCACTGTTTCATTCACTGTTGTATTTCCCATATTCTTTTCTCCGCTGAATTCACGGTATTATCTACCATGGTACGTCTTTCACCCCTATAAGATAGCCAATAATATTTGCTCCGCGATGGAGAAGAGGAGTCAGGATGACTATCCAGACCAGTATAAAGGGAGTGATGGTGGCAATGACCCATGCATAATTAAAGATAAGAAGCAGGGCAAATGCTCCAAAAACGAGATCATACTGGTCAGCTATCAGCCATTCTTCTCCGCGGGTCTTGTTGATGCGCCGTTTTGCAAAACTCTTCACCATGTCCCCCAGAAGCGCACCAGATGCAAGGCAGACAACAACTGTTGGCGTCAGAAGCGAGAGACCAAGATATGGTTCAGCTGCCACCTGAATCATCCCTACACATATTCCGGACAAAACACCGCCAAAAAGGCCTCTCCAGGTCTTTCCGTCGCCCAGCATTCGTCTCCCGTCACGCCAGTTCCTCCCGCCGTCGATTGGTCTTCCGCCGCCAAATACAGCAGCTGCTGAATTCGGAAGATAGGCAGGAATCATAATCCATAAAGCGAGGAGTAAAGAAAACAGAATGTTATAGATACTGATATGAATACCTCCCCGGGTGTACAGAAACATAAGATTGAAAGAAACTATTAAGGTATCGAATTTCTATCTAGTAGTAAATCATTCCATAATTTGTCATCCAAACGTGTAAAACCTGATAGTTACATTGCTGGGCAGCAGAATGTTCAACTGAACTGTTTAACTGACAAAATTGTCGGAAAAACAATCCTTAATACGGACAGCATGAATAATAGAGACTACTCGTTGATTCTAGACATATGATAACTCCGTGTGATGTTCAATGGTAATATTAAAACAAACAACTAGCCTATGTCCAACGTGCGGGGCAATCCTGCCGGCAGATGTAATCGAAGAGGATGGGAAGATTTACATCGTGCGGGAATGTCCCGATCATGGGGTCAGGAAAGATCTCTACTGGTCAGATGCAGAGATGTATAAAAAGTTTGACGTCTTCGAAGGAATAGGGCCCGGTATCGACAATCCACAGAAAGAAGTGGTAAACGGCTGTCCACTGGACTGCGGGCTCTGCAGCAACCACAAATCAGGAACTCTGCTTGCGAATATTGATCTGACAAACCGCTGCAACCTCGCCTGTGACTTCTGTTTTGCAAATGCCCATGCATGCGGCTACATCTATGAGCCATCCTTTGATGAAATTGTTGCTATGATGCAGCTCCTGCGGAACCAGAAACCGGTGCCGGCCCCGGCGGTGCAGTTCTCAGGGGGAGAGCCCACCATGAGAGACGATCTCTGTGCTATTGTTAAAAAAGCAAAAGAGATGGGATTCAGTCAGGTGCAGATTGCTACAAACGGCATCAAAATAGCACAGAATGCACAGATTGCAAAGAGCCTGAAAGATGCAGGGGTAAACACCCTCTATCTTCATTTTGACGGCATCACCCAAAAGACGAATCCACTCATTAAAATCAGCAAAAAAGTAATTGAACAATGCAGGAAAGCAAAACTGGGGGTTGTGCTGGTACCGACCATCATCAATGGCAGAAATGACCATGAAGTCGGAGACATTATCCGGTTTGCAGCAGACAATGTCGATGTTGTCCGCGGAGTAAATTATCAGCCGGTTGCATTCACTGGTGCTGCATCGGCAGAGAATGTGGCAAAGGAACGGGTGACCATTCCTGACCTTGTTCAGAGAATTGAGGAACAGACCGGAGGCATAATTAAAAAGGATTACTTCTACCCGGTGCCCTGTGTGCTGGCATTCTCTGAACTGATAGAGACCTATACCGGTGAGCCACAGGTGCGGTTCACCACCCACCAGCACTGCGGGGCAGCCACCTACGGGTTTGTCACCGAAAACGGAATTGTCCCCATTAATGAGATGATTGATGTGGACGAATTCTTCAATGCCGTCAAACAGATGGAAATTAAACTGAACCACGGTGAAGGCTCACTGAATAAGTACAAAACCCTCATTGAAGGCATCAATGGCATGAGAGTATCACTTAAAGACAACAAACTCAGCACCAACACCGTATTCTGGAAAATTATCGCACAGACGCTTGTCAAGCATGATTTTGCGGCACTGCGAAAGTTCCACCTGAATGCCCTTTTTATCGGCACCATGCATTTCATGGACAGTTTCAATTACGACACGGATCGTGTGCAGCGCTGCTGTATCCATTATGCCACGCCGGACGGGACACTGATTCCTTTCTGCACCTACAACAGCGGCCCGGTGTATCGGGAAAAAATATGGCAAAAATATGCACAGCCGATTGTCACAAAGGATGAAATTGTTGATCCTGACACCATCAGCTAAAGAAACGGGCATCATACACAACAGAACGAAAAAATAACCCTTTTTTCATCGCACAGGAATTACACAGATGATATACATTGTTCCAAAACCAACTGACACCCCGGATGACAACTCTACGGGGATGGTCATTCGCGCACTAGAAGAACGTGATTACCCCTATGCACTGCTTGACCTGGACTCAACAGACCCCTTTTCACCAGATATTTCAGGAGAGACGATATGGGTCTGCGGCATCAGACAGGACGGAGTCCAGTTTGAAGTCATCAGCGCCCTTGCACTTGCCAACAGAATGGTGAATGACCCCCATGCGATTGCAGTCTGTGCAAGTAAGGCACAGACCACCGCACGTCTGCTGAAAGGAGGTGTTCCGACGCCGGAAACCATATTCACCGGTTCACTCACAGAAGCGGAACGCTTTCTTTCCCGCCATAAAAAGGCTGTCTACAAACCCCTCTACGGATATGACGGAAATGGAATCTTCCCGTTCACTGAAACAAGTGAACTTCCTGAAGGACCCTATTATCTCCAGGAATTCATAAAAAATGACCGCGATTATCGGGTATTTGTTATCGGCGGCGTTGCGGTCGGTGCTATCGTCCGTGTCTCTGACACCTTTGCTCATAATATCCACCAGGGCGGGACCGGAACTGCTCTCATCAGTTTACCTGATGCAATGAAAGAGGTCGCAGGATCTGCTGCCAGGGCAATAGGAATTGACTACTGTGGTGTTGACCTTTTAGAACAGGGCAACAGTTATACAGTTCTTGAAGTCAACGGCACGCCAAACTGGCACTGCATGGAAGCACCCATCCCTGAGCTGCTTGCAGAATATCTCATCAGCGAAGATATGAAAAAATAACTGGTTTAGGATAGATAATCAATCTCTTTTTCCGTACGTTGTGCCAGTTCACGCATGCGTGCAGCGATACGGTTCGGAGCTGAATGTTCATTGTCTTTCATTATTTCTGCAATCTCCTGACCAAGAATAAAGATTGCGTGTTTATGCTCCATTTTGCTTTTGTGAACCTGGCTTGGATCAATTTTCAGGGCGTAGTAATCTGAAAAATCATTCTCAGGATTGTCTCCCTCAAAACTGTCCTTAATTTCTGCCATTATCCTGTGGAGCCTGATTAACTCTTCCTTGTGCACTGTCCCTCACTCACCCGTCCGCTTCGATATATACTGATAAATCACAAAGAAACCATCCATAAAGAGATAGTTTCCACCACCAATCCTACCGTATAACGTATCTCCGTTGTGTGCATTTAAGGTATTGGAGTGGGTAAAAAAAGAGTGGAACCGGGATATTAAGCCAATTCAACCACTATAATTCCAGAATCAGGTGATTTTTATCAGTTTCATGGAGACCGGCTTTTTAACGATCCCGGAAAAATCAGGTGCTGCGATATATTTCAGATCTGCAGAAAACGCATAATCAACGATCTTTTGGTCCACCATCCGGTCAATGATCAGTCCCTGTCCATCAGGGGGCATATTTCTGAGGAGATCATCAACGAGATCTGCATCAGACTCTTTCAGAATATCCCATTTATCCGAGAGAACCCGTGCAATATGGTTCTCTTTTACCTCTGCCATGTGCCACTCCATTGACCCTGGCATTTTCTGGATTCTCACCTCATCTCTGTGCCTGCGTGCCCGTTCGCGCGTGCTTGAATCGATCATCTCCATTCTGTGGTGCAGTTCAGGGATATCCACTTCCCCGTCTTTATTGATGATATATTCAATAGGGATCTTGTTTCGCAGAGGTTTGATTATCTCTTTTCGGGTCATATCCTCCACCGATCTGCCCCGTGGACTGATGGCAACAAAATCAATTTCAGCAACCTGTACCAGTTCACTGAGAATCAGATCCCCACCCCTGTCACCATCGACAAATGCCGTTGCCGTCTTATGGTTGCAGAGACTGATAACGGTTTCCGGAATATTTGTTCCTTCAACGGCAACCGCATTTTTTATCCCGTATTTCAGGAGATTGACGACATCGGCACGTCCCTCAACCACAATAATGGCATCAGAATCCGGCACATTGGGACCTGCGGGCAGTTTTTCATTACCAAGTTCGATAATTTTCTCTATCCGTGAGGACTCCCTGACTGAGTCCATGATCTCATTTGTATCAATAGATCCTTCATCAAATGATTCAATTAAGAGTTCCTTGGCACGGTTAATTATCCGCTGGCGTTTTGTGACCCTGATATCTTCAATACGGTCGACTATTACCCGTGCAATACAGGGTCCGACCCGGTCAATGGTCTCAAGGGATGCCGCGAGAATGGCAGTCTCTGCCTTGTCAAGGGATGAAGCCATATGCACTTCGCCCCTCGTATCACCTTTTACGCTCGCTATCTGGACGTCTATCCGCCCTATCCTGCCGGTGCGCTGTAGCTCACGGAGATCAAGCTCCTCCCCCAATAGTCCCTCTGTCTGGCCAAAGATAGCGCCGACAACATCAGACTTTTGCACCACCCCCTCCGCTTCGAGCTTTATGTGTATGAGATACTTTGTTGTATCCTGTGAATGCATTGAATAATCCTCCGAATAATAATGAAAATGCCATGCTCTCGTACTCCTGTGGTACCGACTGCGTCAGCATATCTGTAGTTACTGTCCACCGCTATATAAATGAATTGAAATCAGGCACCGCATCCTGTCTACCCTGAAAAACAGGCACCTGCAGCAGAGGATCTCGCGAAATGCTCAACGGACGAGTGGAGAGGATTTTTACGCCCAATTCAGCCATTTCGAAACAAGACACTGCGCCTCTGGCAAAAAACTCACACAAGAAAGAAACGGCAGATTAACTCAGGTATTCCCATAGATCTTCAGAAAAAAAAGTTCAGACAAAAACCGAAGAAAGAACCCGCCGGACCCGCACACAACCATCCGGTATATCCGTTAAAGAAGGCGGTCCAGAGCCTTCACAAGAGTATCTTTATCCAATTTTGCAATACAGACCCGTTTCACAGACGAGGTCTGGCCGCTGACGATGGTGACAGACGACTTCGGGACACCAAGAACAGATGAAACAAGTGACACAATTGCTTTATTCGCTTTCCCTTCAACAGGCGGTGCACGGATACTGCACCCAACAGCAGAACGCCAGACATTCACTCCCGCAGGAAATTCCTCTCGCCTGGAACCGGCATGTACATCAAGCATGCAATAGACGCAGCCATCTCCATTCTCAATGGCACATGCTGCTGATGTCATAATAATCAAATATCAGGTAAATTGTGACCTGGCATTAACAAACATGGATCATATGTGGCATGCGCCGTTCATCACCTGTTCTAAACCCATTGCCAGGCCGCCTGTCGCACACCTGGGTTGTCCCATGGATCATATCCAGAACTTTGCCAATCGATCACCCGGGGACCTATTGATGTGCAGTGTCAGCTATAACTATGTTCTCCCTGTGTGCACTTATACCCTCTGCCAGGTACCCATAGTCCGTCAGTCTGACTGAATTCATTGGAGAGGTAGGAGAGGTGGCCGCCAACACAGGTAATACAGGGAAATACTCCCTGCATTCCCTCATAGGGAGTCCATCCGGCACGGGAATGAAGCATATCTTCCGTTATTGTCACGGTATCCTGCCGCGGATAGAGAGCCAGGTCCGCAGGAGTACCGGGCAACAGTGTTGATATAGGGATGCCCAGCAGATGCCCGGGTGTATATACCACCTTTTCGAGGAGCGAGGAGAGCGCAATTCTCCCCCGATATACTTGTGCTAAGAGGAGCGGCACCATTGTCTCAACGCCCGGAATGCCGGACGGCACTGCGGAAAACGGCTGCGACTTCTCTTCTGCTGTATGGGGCGCATGGTCGGATGCAATGATCGGGATGGCATCCCACATCTCCCAGAGCGCTCTTCGGGTTTCCTCATGCCGAACCGGGGGGTTCACCTTGCAGTACCCCTCCGGAACCATCCCGTGCTCCTCAATTGAGAGAAAAAGATGATGGGGCATCACCTCGAAGGATGCCGGCAGAGCCATCATTGCCGCCTCTGCACTGCGGGGTGAAGAGAGGTGGCAGAAATGGGCGGACAGACCTGGAGGGAACCGTGCCGTAAGCATCTCCATGCATTTTGTTTCGCCCTCTGCTGTGCGAAGCGCTGCATGTGCTGCAAGCGAAGTATCATCCCCGGAGATTACATCCTCACAGTGAAGGGTGACAAGAGCATCCAGTCCTGCAATCACGGAGAAGGCCTTTGCAAGTTCATCGGGAGAAACTGCACCACCATAGCTGGAGGCAGCAGCGAATGTCTCCCCAAAAGCAAGAGCACCTGCCTCCCAAAGGCCGATGATGTCCGATTCACCTGAGACATACCCGTTTATTCCAAACCGGCAGTAAGCATCCCGCGTGGCCTCTGCCACACGCCCACTGAAGGCATCGGTCCCAGTCAGCGGAGGAACAGTATTTGGCTGGTCAACCACCGTCGTCACTCCTCCGGCAAGGGCACTCTGTGATCCGGAAACCCAGTCCTCCTTGTATCCCTGGGTTGCCCCGCCCCGCATATGCACATGCATATCAACAGCACCGGGAAGGCAGAGAAGACCACTGCAGTCAATCGTTTGATCGGCCCGTCTGGCGGCCCCTACATGAATTATTTTGCCGCCCGCAAGAGAGAGATCTGCCACCCTCCCATCCGGCAACAGCACCCCTTCCAGTACACATTCCGCATCCAAAGACATTGTTATACTCCCGTCACTCCCCGCTTTTCCTCCTTCTCACCGAGGGCACGCAGGATGTCTGTTTTTTCTGCGTACCAGACTTCTGCAAAATGGTGAGGGTAATACCGGAGTTTTGCATCCCTGAGACCAGGCACCCCAAGATCTGATTCGCGGTTGATGAAAGTGTATCCCTGGTGTTCTTCAAGATATCGGGCAGTCTCCTGGTTTATCACCTTGTAATTGCCTTCACAATCAGGGAGCCCTTTCTCGAAGTGAATAAGCGCCATGTCATCATTCATTCCCTCAAAGATGGAGAGCGCAGAAATATCTCCATCTACCCGGATTAACACTCCCCCCATACCAAGTTCTGCAAAATGGTTTATGCAGAAGATGACAGCGGTCTTCTCGTGGGCAAGGATTTCATTCTCCTCACAATGTTTCCATTCACACCACTTATCAAGAAATTCCAGAATATCAGGCATATTTTCACTGCCAATTTCCTCTACGGTAAACGAACAATTCCGGTTAAATTTGTTGATATGCTTTCGAATCCCAAGATATCGTTTGCCAGGGAGGTGGGCGAGGTCACCAGTCAGGTAGATGTAATCATAAAAGTCCCGGTCGGTGTGCAGACGCAGTCCGGGAAGTTCATGGACAATCCAGTCGCGGGTGGGACGGTCAAAGATGTAGAAGGGCCGGTCCCCCCCGGTTTCTGCCGCGAGACGCAGGAGGTCACGCAGGAGGACGGGGTTCCGGGGCCCTATGGGCGCATGAAACAGGCGTTTTTCGTTAATGACGGCCGATATCAGTAATGTGCCGTCCAGATAGACATAGGAATAATCCGAGTATGCCTGCCATGCAATCATCGTCGTAAAATTATTCTCACTGTGTATCTGTGGAAATCTGGTGAATATTTCGCGAAAAAACGCTCCGTCTTTCATTTCGACCGGGCGAAAATCGTCAGTTGTGATCATTGATTTTAGTGTCTCCTTCGTATTTCATTGGCAGGTGATTCTCCATTGCCATAAACCCAAGCGGTGTATAAAAGGTATGAGTGCCGGGTTCTGCGATGAGGGCAATCCAGGTAATTCCCGCCGCGAGACAGGTGTCAACGAGGAGTTGGACGATGCGCTTGCCGATACCCTGCACCCGGCAGCGAGGATCCACAACCACATCCTGAATATAGGCATCCGCGACACCATCCGAAATGAGGCGCCCCATACCGACTGCCCGTTTGTCTTTGTCGTATGCAACCACAACGGCAAAACTGCCCGTGAAAATCCGGGAAATTACGGCTGCGGCATCCGTATTTCCATCCCACCATCCTGCACTGCAGTATAATGCGACAATATCTTCTGCATCCCATACCTGCACGACAGAGACGGTTATCTCTTCATTATTTACGTTGATTTTATCTCTCCTGATATCGGGTACACGTTTCAGCAGAGGGGTAAAAAAAGGGATGCATCAGCATACCCGTGGGACGGGATCGCCGATGGGGGCCTCGATAAATCGTTCTCCCCCGATAGATGTCTCAAGAATAACCGATGTGCCTTTTTTCACAACGCCAATAATAGCCGCATCTCTTCCCTGAGGATGTGATCGGATGGCAGCGAGGATGGCGTCTGCATCTTCCGGTGCGACACCCATCACCACCTTGCCTTCATTTGCAACATCAAGGGGATTTATACCCAGGAGATCAGAGGCACTTCTCACACTGCGCCGGATAGGCAGATACTCTTCTTTGATGCGCACCTGAACACCGGATTTCTCTGCCATCTCATTGATGGCATTGGAAAAACCGCCGCGGGTCGGATCTTTCATGGCGTGAATGTCACCTGCAGCAAGGGCTGATTTTACCAGCGGCCAGATGGGGGCAACATCTGATCGGATCTGTTCACCGAGATCAAAGCCCTCACGATGGGTCATGATTGCCATCCCGTGATCGCCTAACGTGCCGCTCACAATGATCACGTCCCCCGGCTGAAGGCCGCAGTCACGCACCGTTTTCTCTGCCACGCCCACACCCGCAGTGTTGATGACAATGCCGTCAATTGCTCCCCGCTCAAGCACTTTGGTGTCGCCCGTCACAATGGCTGCACCGCATTCACCAAGTGCTTCGTCCATCGACGCGACTATTTTTTCAAGGATTTCAATATCAAATCCTTCTTCAATTATCATCGCACAGGAGAGGGCTATTGGCCGTGCACCCATCATTGCAAGATCATTTACAGTGCCGGAGACGGCAATTCTCCCGATATCGCCACCAGGAAAGAAGAGTGGTTTTACAACGTGACTGTCTGTAGTAAAGACCAGATTGATATCCCCGAGGGGAATCACCGCACCATCATCGAGTGCTTCCAGCCCGATACCGCCTGCATTATTGTGAGTATACCTGGTTAGGGTCTCACCAAGAAGTTCAGAAAAGACTGCGCCACCGGCGCCATGCATCATATTGACTTTCATTCATCATCAACTTCTATCTCAATATTTGTTACGCAGATTTCGCGTCCTGCAACAATTTCCGGAAGTTTTCCACATGTTGGACAGACATACCGTTCATCGCCTTCATATCCACATGAACAGACCGTCTTCACCAGAATAGTTCGGTATTCAAGCACTGCACCCTGGAACAGTTCATCCTCATCAGAAAGGGCAGAAAATAAAAAATCGACCTGTTCCGGGTTGATCATACTCATCTCGCCAAAATCAGCTGAGATCTTCTTTACCCGTGTTGCGGCATTCTCGAGGGCGGCACGGCGTGCTGTTGCATAGATATCATATGCAACGGTATACTCATGCATTATTCCTCCATTGCCGCATACACTTCTTCAAAAACTTTGAGCGTCTTCAGTGCCTCTTCCCTGCTCAGTTTCTGGATTGCAAATCCAACATGAACAAGGACATACTCACCGACTTCAACATCAACAAGGTCAAGGCGCACTTCCTGTTTCAGGTCGCCATAGTCAACAACTCCAATGTTGCCGTCTTTGATTTCGAGCACTTCAGCCGGTATTGCTATACACATATGTTCTCCTCCTGAACACACCGGTAGTGTGATATGAAAAATGATTCATGAGCGCCGGGAAGGAGATTTGAACTCCTGAGGTGAAACACCAGTGGCTTTCAAGGCCACCGCCTTTCCGGGCTAGACTATCCCGGCTCATATAATAATCAGTTCTCCGGGTTAAAAAATGGTGTTATTTGCGAATCCCTGTGTATCCGATGACAAGCAGTGCAAAAATCAGCATGACTATCGGAAAGGGGGACTTTGTGGGCTCAGAAACAGGGATAACGTCACCAAAATAGGATGCAGCAGCCGGATTACCCGTTACAGATTCCGCATTGGTTACCGTGATGGTAACCGTACCTTCATCGGCGGCACGCACAGGCACCACCTTCAGGTAGAGCATACCCCCGGATGAGGAAACCGTGAAATCCTCCGGAACACTGCTGCCGGCGTTATCGACACGAACAGGAGCACCCGTTCCTTCCGTGTAGTACAAACGCCAGTCAGTGCCGGTGGACGTGGTGACCGACACTGTACCCGGCAAAGTATCTGCAATAAAGTAGGCAGGTGCACTCTGTGTCACGGCAGCAGACGCTGAAACAGTCTTCCCGGGGGCATTGGTGACTGTCGGTTTGGCAGTGGACTCTCCGGACGTACCCGGCTCTTCCAGCGTGAAAGTCACACGGGTAATAAAACGGGCCTCATTATTCCGGAAGTCAGAGAATTTGGCATAATACCGGCCGGGCCCGGATACCGGCACCTCCTCAGAAAAGGAACCGCTTGCATCGGTCCGGATATAGGTAGGACCATATATGACCGTGCTGCGGCTGTCGGTCACTTCAAGCTGCAGACCGCCGGAACCAACTTCGGGTGCACGACCGTAGATGGCCAGTATATCCCCTGAGTTCTGGGTTAAAGGAGATATGATGGTTATTTCACCGGACCTATCTATCACTTTAAATATCATTGTTCTATCGGATCCCGAACTAAGAGGATAGTCCATAAAATCCTCAACAATTTCGAACTTGTAGGTCCCCTCATCAAGAGCGAGAGTCTGCAGCTGAATGGACCAGTTACCGCCCTGCTGTATCACGAGGGCCTGTGATGTCAGTTCCCGTGACAGGGGCTGGACCTGATACAGCTGCATCCAGGTGCTGTACCCGGGAGGAAGGGTGCTTGTACCCTCAATGGTGACGATGTCACCGCGGTACACCTCATTCGGACAGGAACACTTTATTTCATAGGCTGACACCCCTCCCGAACAGAGAAGAAGAAGACCGAGCAGGCATGCCACCTTTTTCATATTCAGATGCCAAATCATTGTACACTAATGATATCAGACGCTATACTAAAACCTCTCGCATCCTGGACCGGGATGGACCGGTATCAGGACGAAGAGATTCCCTGCCTGACCATTATATTTAAGAGTGGTGGGTGCAGCTGGAACCAGTGCCTGATGTGCGGCTACCGGTTTGAACGTTCCCACACCAAAAACCCGGATGAGCTCCTCGCAAATTTGCGGGGGCAGCTCCGCTGGGTGGCAGAAAATTATTCCCGGGATTCATATGCGATTGTGAAAATATTCACATCCGGCTCATTTTTTGACCCACAGGAAGTCCCCCCGGCATTTCGGAATGACGTGGCGGCGCTCTTTGCCGGCAAGGTTGTTATCGCAGAGACACGAACGGAATATGTAGAAGAGGAAGCCCTCACCTCCTTCCGGGAGGCACTGGGGGGAGAAGGAGAGGCATCACTCTATGTGGCGATGGGTCTTGAGACAACCAACGACTACATCAGGGATAAATGCATCAGAAAAGGGCACACCTTTGGCGATTTTAAGGACGCGGCAGCGGCTGCCAGACGGGCAGATGTTGGTGTCAAGACCTACCTCTTAATGAAACCGCCGTATCTCACCGAACGTGAGGCCTTAAATGACATGAAACAGTCCATCCGTGACGTCATCCCTTATTCCGATATCATCTCCATGAACCTCTGCACCATCCAGACACGGACAGAAGTGGAGCAGTACTGGAAACAGGGATCATACCGGCCGCCGTATCTCTGGAGTGCCCTTGATGCACTGCTTTCCACAGACCATTATGTGCAGTGCGACCCGGTTGGTGGAGGCAAACGGCGGGGACCACACAACTGCGGTGAATGTGACTATGAAATTGTGGATGCCATCAATGAATACAACAGTACGGGAAACAAAATTCACCTGAAACGGTGTGTGGATGCCGGGTGTGACTGTGTGGAAGAATGGAAATATGTACTGGAGAATGAAGAACCCTGGTGCATGCCGCTGACAAAATAAGAAGGGAAAACACCCACTCATTCTGATTTACACTCAGAATATTTTTTTATGGATTCATGATATTCAGCAATTTTTCGGTATTATTTTGTGAAATAACCCATGCATGAAACATGGATAATAAATTTCCCCGCCGGAAAAAAAGAAAAAATTCCCAAAAATGAGATACTCCCCTGCCGGAATCGTACCGTATTTATTCCTGAAGATATTTCGCAAGCATCGGCAGGAATGTGCCCGCGTCACTGACAACACCAATCGCCTGCATGGTCCCGCGGTCCATCAGTTTTGTTACAGACGCAGGGTTGATGTCCACACAGATGGTCTTCACATATGATGGCAGGCAGTTGCCGACTGCAACGGAATGGAGCAGCGTGCCTATCATGATGACCATGTCAATATCCTTCAGATATTCACGCATGCGGTCCTGTGCCACCATCACGTCGGTTATTACATCCGGAAGGGGACCATCATCACGTATGGAGCCTGCGAGGACAAACGGTACATTGTTTTTGATGCATTCGTACATGATACCCTTTTTAATCAGGCCCTGATCCACGGCAGCACGGATAGAACCTGCCCGGATAACCTCGCTGATAGCGTAGATGTGATTTTTGTGGCCCCCGCGTGCCAGCGTTCCGGTATCAAGGTTCATCCCGAGAGAAGTCCCAAAGAGGCTATATTCAATATCGTGGGTGGCAAGGGCATTTCCCGCAAAGAGAACGTCCACAAACCCTTCCCTGATTATTTCTGCGAGGGCCGGGGAAGCACGGGTATGGATGATTGCAGGCCCGCCGACGATACCAATCTTCCCGCCCCGGGCTTTCAGGCTCTTCATCTCCCGGGCAATCTGTGAGATGACGGTCTCACTGGGCCGTTCAGAGGACACCGTCCCATGCATAAACTCAAACGTACTGACCTCACGCGGTCGCTGCGGAGGCTCGACACGAACACCGGTTTCGCCCATGACGACCCAGTCACCTCTCTTCAGTTTGGACATCGGCGTACAGAGTGCCCGCATCTCTGCGGGACAGACGACAATCAGACAGTCCATCTCGATTGCCTCCACACGCACCCACTCATCCCCGTATTTCACCAGTGTCGGGTGATTGGTTGTGGAATAGAATCCCTTTGGAACAACGCGGTCTGCCTCTGCCTGGGCAAGTGTTACGTCCTCAACGACCGGAGGTCGGGCGCCGAGGCGGTGAAGAACACTCAGGATTTCTGCCAGCAGGACTTCATCTTCCGTACTGACCCGGATACGTGCATAGCTCTCATCCTGCTTCTTTTTCCCGATTTCAAAGACAGTGATCTCGAAATTGCCCCCCATCTCCATGATGGCATCAAAGACCTTGGTCATAATTCCTGAGTCAATGATGTGGCCCTTCAGTTCTATCTCCCGAGAATATTCCATACAGTATCTATTGGTAATCCCCATGATAAAAATGACTTGATGGGTAACCCATTGACAAGAGTACCTGCCTGTTATCGGGAGAGAAGAATCCTGTGAGCTGCCGAAATATCTGCCGGGGTGTTGACATTCACCGCGAGACGAAGGGAGTTTATGACTATGGGAGTTTCCTCCTGCTCTTCCCCGTTTTTTTCTCCGTTCAGAATATTTATTCCACACGGCACCACATCGGTTCCATCGATCCTCTGTACAAAGACAGGGTTTGCCCCAATCTGCCGGCAAAGATCAGCGGGCACCCAGACAGAACCGGCATCTGTTCCCGCCGCCCGATAAGCATCCAGCACGGTTGTTATAATATCCGGCGTCAGGCAGGGGATATCACTCACCGAGGTAAATACCGGTTCTGCAATATCAAGCATCCCGATACATTCTGTTATGTCCTCCACATATCCGGCCCCTTCTGCACGAAAGGTGGTGATCCCGTTTGCCCTGCACCAGTTTCCTGTCTGCGGCACGGAGGGGGAGAGAACAGCAACAGGCTCAATCCCCGCCGCACAAAAGGCATCAATGATATACGCAATCATGGGACGGTCGCAAATCCGCACCAGTGGTTTTTCTCCCATATTCAGCCGCGTACCCCTGCCGCCTGCAACTATAAGGGCAAGCATGTATCCAATGCCTCCAGAAGGACCCTGTTCTCATCATGTGTCCGCACCGCGATACGCACATACTCAGGAAGGCCGAATGAGGCACAGTCCCGAACCAGGATGCCCTGAGAAAGAAGCCTGTTTTTCAGATCTAATGCACTGACCGGAGTTCGGAAGAGAAGGAAGTTCACCACAGACGGACAGACGGACAGGCCACGCATTTCCAGTTCACCTGCAAGGAAGAGCCGTTCTTCGGCAATTCGTTTTCGGGATGCCTCCAGCTGGTGTATATTATCAAGTGCTATGTGGGCATAGCTCTCTGCATATGCATTCACACTCCAGGGAGGACGAATGGCCTCAATTGCCGCCACAAGATCCGAACACCCCACACCCCAGCCAAACCGTATGCCGGGGACAGAAAAGGCTTTCGTGAGGGAACGGAGGACAAAGGCGTGTTCAGACCGAATATCTGCGACACTTTCAGCAGGGTCTGCAAGGTCGATAAAGGCTTCATCAATAAAGAGCTGGGTCCCTGCCTCCTCATGGCCATGAATCTTTTCAAGAACAGTATTTTTTGGTACAAGAGACCCGGTTGGGTTGTTGGGATTGCAGAAGAACTCTGCAGTACATCCATCCTGCCGGGTAACAGGAGTCCCCCCTGCACACTCGACTGAAACAGCGTATTCCCCAAAGGTATGAGGGGAAATTAAAACAGAATCGCCGGGTTTCATGGCGGCAAGACAGAAGGATCGGATTATTTCCACCGACCCGTTTCCGACACATATTTCATCCGGCCTGCGCCCCTCAATCCGCGCAATATGTTCCTTCAGGGCGGCATACCGGTTATCAGGATACGAAGATACTAATACTCCGTCCGGATTCCATGAAAAGGACGGCGGAAAAGGGTTTAAATTTTCACTAAAATCCATAATAACCGCATCAGTGCTGCCCGGTACCAGATGGGTTCTTCCGCCATGCTCCGTTTTTTGAATCCGCCGAAATATCACATATAGTCATCTATTTTACAAATTAATGAACATTTGGCCTTTATTTAAAACCACAGAATAACAAGAATCAATTCAAAAACCATATATACTGCAATTATATATGTTTAGATTGTCTGGAAAAGTCTGTCATAAAGCACCTTTATGTCAGACATATGAATGACATAAAGCTGTCATATGTCAGACAGTGGAGATTCACATGATGGAACGCATCACGATTCGTTTACCCCCCCAACAGGTTGCCATGCTAGAGAAACTTGTTGATGCAGGGGAGTTTCCGACGGTATCTGAAGCGGTGAGATATGCGGTGCGGGAACTCATTGAAAAGAAAGCGAACCGTGTTTTAAAAGACAGTGAACAGATCTCGTTCGAAGTATAAGGGGGAAGGAGAGAAAACAATGGTAAAAAAACTGTACAACCAGTATAACGATTATTACCCGGAGGGAGTTATCGTGAGCGGCCTTCAGGATGTTGAGAGCCTGATTCAGTCCATTGATATCCATTCCTACCCAGTCCCCCGCATATACGAGAAAATTTATCAGACCCAGGAGGTTTATGATGCAGACTATTATTAAAGAGGCATTAAAGAATGCTGAACAGGAAAAGCAGATAGCTCGTGAAGTCATCGGCGATGATGACCTAATCGGGCAGCCCCGTATCGTCATTGTCGGATGCGGTGGTGCCGGAAACAACACCATCAACCGGCTCTACCACATGAAAGTCAGTGGAGCAGAAACCATTGCTATCAACACAGATAAGCAGCACCTTGAGATGATCCAGGCCGATAAGCGAGTCCTTATTGGAAAGTCACTTACCAAGGGACTTGGCGCCGGCGGATTCCCGGATGTCGGCAAACGAGCGGCAGAGATGGCCCGCACCACCCTCGAAGGCCTTCTTGCAGATGCGGATCTCTGTTTTGTCACAGCAGGTATGGGAGGCGGAACCGGTACCGGTGTCGCACCGGTTGTCGCACAGATTGCAAAAGAACAGGGCGCCATCGTCGTTGCAATGGTGAGTTACCCATTCCAGGTTGAGAAGGCCCGCCTTCTCAGAGCAGAGGAAGGACTGGAGGCACTTGCAAACGCAGCCGACTCTGTCATTGTCCTTGACAACAACCGGCTCATGAACTTTGTGCCAAACCTGCCCCTCGGACAGGCATTCTCCGTCATGGACCAGCTCATCGCAGAGACAGTCAAGGGCATCTCAGAAACTATCACCGAACCATCCCTCATCAACATCGATTATGCAGATGTCCGTGCCATCATGAGCAAGGGTGGCGTTGCAGTCATGCTTGTTGGAGAGAGCAAACAGCAGAACAAGGCAGAGAGCGTCGTACACGAATGCCTGAATCACCCACTTCTGGATATTGACTATCGTGGCGCAACCGGCAGTCTCATCCACATCACAGGCGGCAGTGACCTGACGCTTGCAGATGCAGAAGAAATAGCAAGCTCACTCACCTACGAACTTGACGCACATGCAGATGTCATCTGGGGAGCACGCGTCAAGAAGGAATTCGAGGGCAAAGTACGTGTCATGGCCATCATGACCGGCGTGAAGAGCGCACAGATCCTCGGACAGAGTTATGATATTTCAAACTCATCTTCAGCACCCATGACCCGGTCAGTCGGACGAGGAAATGTTCCCGGCCTGATGCGATCCTCCGGGCGCCAGGCAGCCCATGAACAGACCAGTGGCGGACTGATTGACTTCATCCGCTGAAACAGACTAAAAATTCCAACTCATCATTACCAGTCATTCGCCAAACCAACCACAAAAAAATCATCCCCAACCCCCATCGTTCCCCGCGCGATACAATAAGGAAAAAATCCACCCCCCTGTATACAGGGAGGGCAACCATTTTGTCTTTTATTCATTTCAGGCAGTAACCGGGATTGATTTACGAAACATTAATATCCGGCAACTATGCAATATTAAAGAACTACAGTGAATCCTTCACTGGTTCCGGGAATGCCTGTCCTCAGGACAGGCCGTACAGGAGTTGAACATCATGAACAGCCATATGAACAAAGTCGGTTCTCCGGGTTTCGTAAGAACTATTTTGAAATGGTTATCATCAGGAGGTTATCCTGTACATATGTTTCCCATAAATCAGTTGAAGATGAATTGTTGTGCAATAAATACACAAGGTAAGGTAGAGCATGTTGACTGAACTAATTGACAAAAGAAAGACTATGCTGACAGATTCTGAACAGCACAAAGACAAAAGAAATGAACTGAATGCTCTTGCAAGCACGTATGCACGTGAGCGTAACCAGCTTAACGGACAGACACGTGAATATGTTGATGAAGCACAGAAGCACAAGGAGCTTCGTGACGAGAACAACAAATCAGTGCAGTCCCTCAAAGTAGAACGCAACCTGCTCAATGAGAAGGCAAATGCGCTCTTCGAAGATATTGATGAATACAAAAAAGAGCATGGCGCCATCAATAACTCACGTGGAATAAAGGAAGTTCAGAAGAGAATCGAGAAGCTTGAGATGGATCAGCAGACCCGCGTCATGAATACCGACAAAGAGCGGGAACTTATTGATCAGATCAAACAGCTCAGGAACCAGATCAAGGAGCAGGAAGAGGAGATTGAGCAGAACAAGGAAATCCACACCAAACTCCAGGAAGCACGGGAATTTCGCCGGGCAGCATCAGAGCTTCACGCAATAGTAACCGAGAAGGCTGAACTCGCCCAGCAGCACCACGATCTGATGGTCGAATGCTACCGGAATGCCGACAAGTCACGCGAAGCCGCAGACGATGGCCACCGGAAGTTTGTCGAGGCACAGGAGGCTGCAGATGCTGAGCACAACCAGTTTATTGCATGCCAGAAGGAACTCCGTGACTACGATAAAGTGATTGGCGGTATCCGCAAGAAAGGTAAGAAGACAAAGGTCAACAAAGAACAGAAAGCTGTTCGGCAGGAAGCAGAACAGGTCTTCCAGCAGTTCAGGGCCGGCGAAAAACTTACCACAGACGACATTCTGCTTCTGCAGCGTGCACGACTCATATAATCCTTTTTTTGGCCATCCTGTCATCAGACTTTTATAGAAGCGGATAGACTTCTAAGTATACATGTCAGGTGACCGGACGCTCATTCTCTGTGTTGACAGAGACGATGATATCGGCTTTAAGGCTGGGATCCAGAGCCCGGTTACAGGGAGGAACGAGTGTCTTGATGCCGCCACCCGCCTGGGGCTGGAAGACCCGGAGGATTCTGACGTCAATGCCATTTTTCAGGGAATTAAGCTCTACGATGACCTTTATGAGAAAGGAGAAGATGTCCGCATCGCGGTGATTGCAGGAAACCACTACAATTCAATTGACGGAGATCGCAAGATTGCAGAGGACCTCAGGAAAATCGTCTGGGAAATGGAGGTCAGCGAGTGTATTCTCGTAACAGATGGTGCAGAGGATGAATTTATTCTTCCCGTTATTCAGTCACGGGTGTCGGTCACCAGTGTCCAGCGCGTGATTGTCAACCAGATGCCAAACCTTGAGGGCACATATTATATCATTAAAAAGATCCTTGACGACCCGAAGTATGCAAAGTCGATCCTGATGCCTGTCGGGCTCGTAATGCTCATTTTTGCCATCGGGAGTCTTTTAGGGAGCACAGAGGTGGCAATATTCATTGTGGTCGGTGTTCTCGGCATCTATCTGCTCTTTAAGGGGATGGGGATTGATGAATACTTCAGTTTGGCTTTGCATGGATTGCAGGAATCGTTCATTGGCGGCAGGATATCATTTGTATGTTACATTGCCTCAATTTTCATCGGCCTCTTAGGGATTGTCATGGGACTCTCGAGTTTCCTCACATGGTATACGGCAGATGCGGGGGTGCTCTTTTACTTTCTCACCTTTGTATACGGCGCTGTCGGCTACATCACCGCTGCCATGCTGATTGCCCTTCTCGGTAAAATACTGGATGTGGTACAGAATGAACCAAGGATACTGGGACGCACCATTACGCTGCCATTCTTTGTAATGGGTCTCGGACTCATCGCCTACGGGGCATCAGTCTATGTCATATCCCTCCCTACCACTGTTAACTTCCCGATTGATGGGATAGACGGGATACGTATCATGATGTTTACCACTATCGGCGGTCTGATACTGGCGTTTGTTGGCGTCTACATCCAGAAGGTGCTGCAAAAAATTGAAAAGTATGCACCGGAAGTAAAAGAAAAGAACGGAAAACGGTTTTCACGGCAATAATACATCATTTTTCCCGCAACCTACCAAAGAAACACCATCCTTTTTGCCCGCATGACCAAAGACACATAGCCACCTGAAAGGCGGCACCATGCAGTTTCCCGTTACGGTATTTTTCCAAAACGAGAGGCATAATCTCATTTGCCACAGAGAAGAAGACTACAGGCAAACGGTCTTCTGGTGGCACCAGGCCGTACCCCCGCAAAAAACGTTACCAGAGCTCAGCACAGATAGATATGCAGGAGGAGAGAAGATTGCATTTACGGGAAGAAGAGAGCATACAGGCACGGAAAATGCCACCTGATCCGGTAGCATGAAAATGAGAAGAGCAGATACCACACCAATTTGTAATGTTCAGTTTAGAATTGATGAAAAAACACTCATGATATTCTAACGAATCACATGCACAAACAATGAAAGTGAGCTTGTGTCGTCCCACATTTAATTACTCAATAAAATCATTTTTGCATTGGGCAGGAAGGTTGTACTCTTTTTGAGCTTATAGCTCGGGAAAAAACTAACCAGTGAGTTGCCATCGGAGGCACAAATGTGACTTGGATCACGGATGTAAAATTGCCCCTCCTTAGGTCAATTCACTGCCCATTTTACTAAATGGATGTGGTTCTATGTCATCAAAAATACACAAATCTTGTGGTCTTGATGTTCATAAGCAATTCATCATTGCCACAGTACTGACAGATAGTAATTCCTTAAAGAAGAGAAAACGGTTTGAACGGGATGAAAAAGGTCTTGCAGAGTTTAAGTCATGGGTATTGTCAGAACAATGCGATGTAATTGCCTGTGAATCAACAAGTGATTACTGGGTTCCTATATACGACTCTCTCAACGACCAGATACCCGTCATTGTTGGAAACGCACGTGACATCAAAGCCTTTACTCACAAGAAAACCGACAATGTCGATTCTGAATTCATAGCGCGACTGGCTCTGAACAATATGATTCAGCCGTCCCGTGTATTCTCACCGAAAATCCGCGGATTCAGGTCTCTTATCCGTCAACGGCATACATTTGTTCGGAAACGCTCGGATATCAAAAATGAAGCGCACAGTGTGTTGTCCAATGAAGAATTTCATCTTGACAATGTACTTTCGGATATTTTCGGGAAGGGCGGCAGACGTATCCTTTCCGGTATCATATCAGGAAAACCTGTTGATGAAATTATTGAGAGTCTCCCAAAAAATCTGCGAAAGAAGCGCGATCAAATCATTGAAGTGTTAAATACAGAAATCTCAGAGAACACCGCTCTACGTCTGAAATCATGTCTCACAATGATTGATACATTTGATAGCGAAATTAGGAATCTTGAAAACGAATTTTTTCACTATGCGTATGCCAATTATCCACGGGAGATGGAGATTCTCACTTCAGTACCGGGAATTGGAGAACTTGGTGCAGCGACCCTGTTAGCTGAAATAGGAGATTTTCATGATTTTCCATCCGGTGACAAACTTGCATCGTGGCTGGGTATTGTTCCCACCGTACACCAGTCAGCGGACAAGTACTACAACGGAAGGATCACAAAAAGGGGTTCCAAAATTGCACGGTGGATCCTGACACAAATCGCACATGCAGCAGCACGGACAAAGAAAAGCAAACTAAAAGAATTCTATCTTCGAAAGAAGGATTCCATCGGGTTTGGCAAGGCAATTATCGCACTTGCCAGAAAAATTGTGACCATTATCTGGCACCTCATTACAAATGACGAATTGTACGAAGATGATACCGGTTACGAAAAGAACTATATCGTCAAGAAAAAGGTGTTAGAGACGATTTCAATCCCCGTTGATGAAAGAATTAAAATTTTACATGAGATGAAAATTGTGATGGAACGAATAAATCATGGACCAGGGTAAGGATGATTTATCCTTACACTTTCATGTAAAAGAGTATGAGAGACAGGGTTCCGGAATCAGGTTCACAGAAGGGAAATCAGCCATTCACACAGGCAATTAGTCTTTGCCCTTTTTTCCGAAGTAGCCCATCCCCTGGAGTGATGGAGTCGCATTATAGATCCGGTCCACCTGGGGAGAGACGATCGTCACTTCAGGCATTTCAATCCCAAACGTATGAGCAGGGAACCAGTATGAGCCCTCACCATAGTCCTGGGAGACACTGCTGACGAGAAGCGTTGCGTGATCCATACCAATCATCTGATATCGCGCATCCGGAAACCCGGTTATAACACCCAGCTTCTGTTTCAGATCAGACTTCCCCAGAAGATGGACGAGGAGCACAATACCCTCATCGATTGAATAATTGAGATCAATCACAGCATTTTCATCATCCAGCTGTATGGTGCAGCTTTCTACCGTAATGTAACTGAACTGGTTCGGGTCTGCAGCACCTGCCGGTATGATAATTGCGAAGAGCATAAGGCAACAGAGAATTCCCGGCAGCAATTTCATGACATATAGTCAGTCAGAGATAGTAATAGCTTTTATGGTCATGGAAAAAAAAGAAGAGGAGACTCACCCCTGCCTGAGGAGAATCTCAATACTTGAGACATTCGTCTGCCCGCTTTCGGTGTCGATGACTTCAGTGGATGTAATGATCTCTTTTTTACTGACATTCTCAAGAAACCTGTTCAGTGAAATTTCCGCAGTATCAACAGCCCGCGATATGGCTTTCCCCCGTGCCTTTATCGAAACTTCCTCCGCACCGTTGTTAAACTGGGTAATGACTGCCAGTACATAGTTCATCACTGGTTTGTTTCCGACGAATACTGTGTTATCCTTAATCATTTGCTGTTCACCTCATACGTACTTCTTCGAGACGATGAGTTCTGCATTCAGCACAGATGCACCAGCTGCCCCCCGGATAGTGTTGTGTCCCATTGCCACATACCGGAGTCCCTCACGCATTCTTCCTACAGAGACCGTCATCCCCCCGCCGCGATTCCTGTCCAGCCGCGGTTGCGGCCGGTTGGGTTCGTCAGCATAATGAACAGACTCAGCCGGAAGGTGAGGAAGCCCCGATATGGGCGGAGCGTAAGCCCTGTAGGCTTCAATGACATCTGCTACCGGCGCTTTTGTATCCGCCCAGACGGCCATAGTATGCCCGTCAATGACCGGCACACGGTGGCAGCTCGCAGATACCCGGAATGGTGCATTCTGAATTTCAGACCCATCGAATGACCCCATGATCTTCAGTGGCTCACGCTCCATCTTCTCTTCTTCTGAACCGATGTACGGGACAACATTGTCATAAATCTCCATCGCAGGAATCCCCTGAAACCCGGCACCCGAGATCGCCTGCATGGTTGCCACCGTGAGGTTTGAGAACCCAAATGGCATAAGCGGCGCAAGGGAGAGACAGAGCACAATTGTTGAACAGTTTGGATTTGCAACAATGAAACCATCCATTCCTTTGTCACGCTGTACATCAATCAGCCCCAGATGATCAGGATTTACTTCAGGAACGACAAGAGGCACATTCGGGTCCATCCGGTGAGAAGATGCATTACTGCAGACACCCACACCCGCAGCGGCAATATCTGTTTCAAGAGTGGTTGCAATATCTGCAGGAAGCGCAGAGAATACAATATCCAGGTCTGACACTGCCGACACGTTCGTCGGTTCCACAACAAGACTCCCAAACTCCTCCGGGAACGGGACATCAAGGCGCCAGTTAACGACATCCTGATACCGCTTTCCCGCACTGCGATCCGACGCAGTCAGAGTTGTGAGTCTGAACCACGGATGATTGGCAAGAAGCTGTACAAATCTCTGCCCAACGGCACCCGTAGCTCCGAGCACACCTACATTAATCATAGATATTTTATAATATAGCTGAATGGAGTATAAAAGGTTTGGTTTACTCCATGCGGATGGCTTCAGCCGGGCATTCATCCACACAGGATTCACAGTCTATACAGAGATCAGCGTCAACGGATGCGATTCCGTCGTCCATTTCAATCGCCGCTGCGGGACAGATGTCAACACATGTTTCACAGCCCGTACATTTGTTTTTATCAACTACTGCTACCATTGGTAATCCTCTCTATCCTCATTATCTGAAAAGCAATAAAAAGAGTTCGATTGAGTATGGATGTATCAGAGACCAAGAACGTCATCCATTGAGTATATGCCCGGAGCTTTTCCGGTGACAAAACGGGCAGCCCGGATAACTCCATGAGCAAAGACCGCACGATCATAGGCACGGTGGGAGAGCTCTATGGTCTCGTTGTTTGCTGCAAAAAGAACGGTATGGTCACCGACAATGTCACCACCCCGAATGACATGCACCCCGATTTCATTCTTTCGCTCAGTCATTCCTTCCCGGCCAAACATACACTCCGTCTTACCGGTCTCCTCTCCGATGATCTCAAGGATGGTTCGCGCAGTTCCGGAAGGCGCATCTTTCTTGTAACGGTGGTGGGCCTCCGTCACCTCGATGTCATAATCCCCCAGACGCTGTGCTGCCTCACGGACGAGCCTCCAGAAGATATTCATGCCGACACTGTAATTGCTGGAGATGACTGCAGGGACGGTGCCATCTATGGCCGCATTGATGCGTGCACGCTGTTCCGGGGAGAAACCGGTTGTGCCGACGACGAGTGCTACACCTGCCGCA
Source organism: uncultured Methanomicrobiaceae archaeon (assembly GCA_963761105.1). Classification (GTDB taxonomy): domain Archaea; phylum Halobacteriota; class Methanomicrobia; order Methanomicrobiales; family Methanomicrobiaceae; genus Methanogenium. The sequence continues at coordinate 37,228 of CAVXFW010000017.1, forward strand.
GCGCCTGCGATGATATTTTCGACTGCCGCGTGTGCAATCGTGAAATCGATGAGGACATCAGGTTTTATCTCCTGCAGGAATGTGTTGATTTCTGTTGACGGATACACCGGTTGCCCGAGGAGGGTGCCCTCTTTGATATCAACACCACCGACAAACGTCAGACCATCTGCCTCGTTGATGAGATTTGCAATGGTGGTGCCCATGCGCCCGAAAGCCCCGCAGATGGCCACATTAATCATAGCGGGACAACACCATCCTCAGTTGTGTTTCTGCTGCATCTGTCATGCGATCAAGCGGCAGGCGCAGCGGCCCTGCAGCCATGCCCCGCATGCGAACTGCCTGCTTGATGGGAATAGGGTTTGTGTCAATGAAAAGAGCACGCATCAGAGGAGAAAGTTCGTAATGCATCTCCCGTGCACCCGCGTAGTCCCCTGCACGGAACCGTTCATAAAGAGCCACCATTCGTGCCGGTTCAATATTTGCGGTGACCGTAATCACTCCGGCACCACCGAGCGCGAGAAGAGGAAGTGTCATCGCATCATCCCCGGAGAAGACCGAGAAATCCTCGTCCCGGGTATCTTCGATTATTTCTGATACCTGAGTGATGTTGCCGCTTGCCTCCTTGACACCGACAATGCCAGGATGTGCGGCGAGCTCCGTTATCAGGTCTGCAGGAAGGTTCTGACCGGTACGCGAAGGGACATTGTAGATAATGACCGGGACGCCAACGTCTGCAAGTTTTGTATAATGTTTAATTAGGCCGGAACGATTCGGCTTGTTGTAATACGGAGAGAGAACAAGAACTGCATCTGCGCCCCGGTCATATGCGGATTTGGTAAAACGCAGGGCTTCGGCGGTATTATTTGAACCAGTACCGGCAATAACCGGCACCCTGCCATTGACAGCATCAATTGTCTCTCCAATGACAATCTCATGCTCTTCAAATGTCAGAGTTGCTGACTCACCGGTTGAACCACAGGGTACAACCCCATGCACTCCGTTTTCAATCAGATACTCAATGTTTGCGCAAAGACCCGAAAGATTCAGGCCTGCATCAGCAGTATCTTCGAACGGAGTGATAAGTGCAGGATAAACACCCTCAAACATAAAAGGATTATATTTCTTTCCTTCTATTTACCTTTCTCGTGATGTATCCTGCCACACGGTTTCTGATGCGTTTACTATCGATAATTGCGACTTCAGAAACGGCAAGCTTGTTTTCATCAAAGTTTCCGGTGAACCGTTTGCCGTGCTTCACGATCAATTCCTGGCTCAATGTTTTAATGTAGGCTGGTTTAACTCCCATTCAGATACTCCACTATAAACTGGTATAACTAATGCAACCCGAGAGCATAATAATATTACGTGCCACATCTGCAGGATTTTCGGCGACAATCCAGAGGAGGGCATCATTTTTGGCCAGGTTTTGCCCATATATTACATCCGGCACACCATCCCTGCAGCAGGACTCCACCCCCCAGTCCATGGTCACGGAACCGGGAGGGGCATTGGTGTATGAGGAAACATCCAGGGCAAGATCATCTGTTAGGCACCTGAGTATTTTTCCTGAGCATCGCACTGCAGCTACTGACCGGAGGCAGCCCTCATGCCGGATGATGGTGAGAATCACCCGCGCCACCCCGGCATCTATGCCAAAGCAGACGGTTGCTGTATTACCGTCCACTGCACAGACGTCGTCCGGGATGGTGGCCCCGGGGAGGGCATAACCCATTCGGAAGCCTCCTTCCGGGATTAACCGCGAGTCTGCCTCTGCTGTGATGAGGCGGGCTGCCTTCTGCAGGGCTGCTGTTATCTCTTCCCGGGTCTGCATGGCACATATGTTGGCTGCACAGGGTTTAAGGATAGCAGGGAATGGATAGACATTTACGTCACAACGGGGAATATAGTGCAATGAATCGCGTCGTCCTTGACAGTGCAACAGCCGCCGTAAGTCTCATAGTGCTGATTGCAGCGGTTGTTATACTGCCTGCCCTGCTTCCGGCACCCTTTGCATATATTGCGGCAATCATCCTCTTCATCGTCTGCATGAGCGCCGGTGGATTTTACATTGGACAGAAAACCCTTTAGGCCTTTTTTCCCGCCATTTTTTTGCAGTATTTGTAATAACTCAGCGGATGCGCGGTATTTTTACAGTATTTGTCCGGATTGACGCAGAGACCATAGGTCTTCAGCGTTGCACACCCGGGCGGTGTGTACTCTGTCCCGCCCGACCCGGAGATATGTTCTACCTGGTACATCGTACGTGAGATATCAAAGTCCGGCGCGCGGGCAAATACCTCAACAATTGCAGTCTCATCAAGCCCGATAATATGCAGGAATGCCGTCAGAGTAAAGCGTGCAGTATGTGGAATATTTGTCCCTTCTGTGACCGCTCCGATGATGGCACGAATGCAGGGCGGGAAACAACCTTCATCCACATCGCCATACTGCTCAAGAATCATCTCCTGGTAGGCATGGGAGACGTCTTCTGCATACGTCCGAAGGCGGACTGCGATGGGGCCGGGAACCGCAAGCGGAAGTTGCAGGCGGATGACCTGGCGGATTCGTTCCCTGAGAATGACAGCGTAATCGTCCGGTGAACACTGCACCCGGCCGTTTTTTACATCGCGGTTCACGAGTCGCCACCGGGGTTCGCGCATGCGTGAGACGAGGTCCACATACTGCTTCACACTCATGTCAGGCGATGTGATGTCAAGGTCCACTGCTTTTGCGATGTAGGCGACCAAATCTGCATCTGCGCCCTGATCATATGCAGAATGCTCCGGATCTTTTGGTTTGAGGAAATATGCGGAACGCTCTGCTTCATACCGGGCAAGTTTGTCAAGCACCGACGGGTCGTCCATGCAGGAGGCAAGCATTCGTGCGATGGCATAGGAATAGATTTCATCATCCGGATGAATGATTTCGGTGTTGGTTTCATCAAATGCAGGCGGGCGCAGCGACGCCTTCACGCGGTCCCCTGCCAGCTTCAGTAAATCTTCCCCTTTCCCTGACTGGCTACGAATCAGGGAATCAATCGAGATGCCGGAGCTCTGGACGTGTGCCTTTGCTTCTTTTAAAAATGGATATTTTGCAAGGTCTCGTATATCGAGCCTTTGCATCAATCCGCCTCAATGCGGGGAGCAAGGAGGAAATCAACATGTCCGTGACCGTCTGCAAAGTCAAAGGACACCCTGACCGGGTGGTCGTTTCCAATCTGCACTTCCACCTCATCTGCGCGAGCCATCACTTTACCGATGTCGCGGAGGTAGTCCAGAGAGAAGAGTGATCTGACATCCGAGGGTTCGAGTGAAATGAGTTCCCCTGCACCGCGCTCAAGCCGGATATGATCAGAGTCCCCTTCCGCCTCCATGTAGAATATGCCGGTGGCGGTGTCCACACCCAGCGCAATCTTGTCAGAGACAACAGAGGCTGCTTTGATGCCGTCATTTATTGCCGCACCGGAGATCCGTATCTTAGCCGGCAATTCAATGGTCGGTGGCTGGGGGTCTTTTCTGATAGTATTGACGTCAAGGAGGGTGACTGAGGACCGGTACCCGGAGAAGACCATCTCCATTTTATGCCCGCCTTCCGGGAGTTCGAGGGTTAGTTCATCACCTTTTCCCATCATCCCGATGATGTTTTTCATCTTCGAGATATCAACACCCAGCTCACACTCTGTCGCAACAAAGGACGAAAATGCCTCCCGGCTGAGGTCAAGTGAGATCATGGCTACATTTGCAGTATCTACTGCGCGCGTTTTCAGTCCGTCTTCCCCGACGTGCAGACGGCACTCGGTCACGAGGGCTGCAATAACATCTATTGTCTCCCTGAAGGTATCGGTATCAATTGCTGCTTTTAACATTATTATCCCTTTACAAAGTCTATTATAAGTTATACCGGCATAATTTTTATTAATATGTAGGTTTTTGCATGATAAAAACGTCATGCAGAGGATTTTTGATTATGGGTTCACAGTGGGGAAGAGACGGATATTACCGAAAGGCGCGTATAGAAGGATATCGATCTCGTGCGGCCTACAAGTTACTTGACATACAGGAGCGGTTCCAGGTTATCCGCGATGATGATAATGTGATCGATCTTGGATGCGCCCCGGGGAGCTGGCTCCAGGTGCTCCGCGAACTCACCGACGGACAGGTGGTAGGGATTGATTTAAACCCGGTGCCATCGGTTGATGGTGTCACCACATTTACCGGTGACTTCACTTCGAAATTTATGCATGAAAAGGTGCGGTTGGTTATGAATGAAGCCAATGTTGTCGTTTGTGACGCATCGCCTAATTTATCCGGGAACAAGAGCTTTGATCAGTCCCGTGCAGTCGGGCTCTCCGAGGAAGCCTGCGATTTTGCTCAGGATTTCCTGAAACCCGGCGGCAATTTTGTAGTAAAAACCTTCCATGGTGACATGTTTCATCTGATTCTCGAAAAAATGCGCCTGAATTTCTTTGGCGTGAAGGTATACCGCTCGAAGGCAGCACGAAAAGGAAGCACTGAAGTATACATAATCGGAAAGAAATTTAAGGGACATCAGAATGATTCTGAAGGATAACTACGGAAGGCGTGTCACAAACCTGCGTATTTCGCTTACACCAAAGTGTAATCTGAACTGCATATACTGCCACGCAGAAGGCGAGGTAGCACCAAAATCCCTGATGTCTGCAGAAGATATCGGGGAGGTAATGCGTGTTGCAAAGCTTTTCGAGATGCGCAGTATCAAGTTCACCGGCGGGGAGCCGCTGATGCGCGACGATCTTGTTGATATTGTCTCCATGGTTCCTGAAGGAATGGAGGCATCCATGACCACCAACGGCACGATTCTTGAGCCGGTGGCACAGGATCTAAAGGATGCCGGACTCTCCCGGGTGAATATCAGTCTGGATTCACTGCGGCATGACCGATACAAAGAGATTGCCGGAAAAGATTACCTGTCAGATGTACTGGCAGGGATTGATGCGGCAATTGCGGCCGGACTAACACCGGTGAAGCTGAATGTGGTTTTGATGGAGGGCATCAATAACGATGAGATTAATGATTTCATTCAGTTTGCCGGAAAGCGTGAACACCTGATTCTACAGTTTATTGAACTGATGGATGAGTTCAGAAACTGCCCATATCATATGGATCTGACCGGACTTGAGGACGAGCTGCAGCATACCGCAAAGACGGTGGTGACCCGGCGGATGCACCACCGGAAGAAGTATTGCCTGGATGGAGCAGAGATTGAGATTGTCCGGCCGATGCACAATACCGAATTCTGTGCCTTCTGCAACCGTCTGCGAGTCACCTCAGACGGATTTCTGAAGCCCTGTCTGATGCGAAACGACAACCATGTCGATATCCGCGGACTCCGGGGTGCAGAGCTTGAAGATGCGTTTAGAGAAGCGGTTTTGGTTCGTGAGCCGTATTGCCGCTGACATGAGAGCTGCTGTACTGCTGACGCATTAGTCCCTTCCAAATACTTATTTCCCGTGTGGCACCACCTGATTATATGCTTGAAACGAACGAATACATTCCTGTTCTTCAGAAACTTTACAACAAATCACTGATTCTGCAATCACCGAATGAATTTGAACCCGTTTTTTGGTTCTATTTTAAGGATGCAATTGCCCACCTTGATTTTACACTCTGTATCCAGGGATACAATATCCAGTCCATGCGAAATATCATGAATATGGAATATATGAAGTGGCGCATCGATGAGGAGAAGAAAGATGGGCGTGACCAGTTCCCTGTCTTCATTAACTGGCTGAAGGCAAACCACCGTGATGCCTTTGATAAGCTGCCCACCCTCTGGCGCGAGATCTATGATACCGACAGTGCAGCCTCCTACCGATCCTTCCGGATTGCGATGGACCCGGCGGCACTCAAGCCACTCCCCCCCCAGTTCTTTACAAAATGTATTGATGAGTTCTTTGACAAGGAATTTTTAAAGAGTCTCTATACTGACGCATCCCTTGGCCGCCTCTATCAGGAATTTTGCGGAGAGTAATATGGATGTCGCACAGGTCTGTTCAGACCTTGTCCGGATTAATACGGAGAACCCGCCGGGACGAACGGATGAGGCGGTGGAGTATGTCGCAGGCATCCTCGAGGGTCTGGGGTATCTCCCCCGCATCTCCCGAAATCCAGGAGGTCACTGGAATATCTGTGCAGGCCCGCGCGATGCAAAGCTTCTCTTCTGCGGTCACCTGGATGTGGTGCCGGCCGGAGCTGAGGGGTGGACACATAATCCTTTCTCCGGCGTGATTGAGGATGGCTACGTCTGGGGCCGCGGCTCAACGGATATGAAGGGCGGGTGTGCAGCAATTCTTGCGGCGCTGGAAGATGTGTGTGATGAACTGCCGGTATCTGTTGCCTTTGTCTGTGACGAAGAGAACGGCCGGATGGATGGTATTCAGCACCTGCTGCGGGAAAAAGAGATCAGACCGTGCGATTGTCTCGTTGCGGAGCCGACGCCGTTTCTGAACCCCTCTGTGGGCCAGAAGGGGCTCTGCCGGTTCCGGGCGACATTCCGGGGGACGCCAGGGCACGGGTCCCTCTACCCGTTTACAGGTGAGAACGCGATTGTGAAAGCAGCCGGATTTATTCAGCGTATGATGACAGTTACTGAGAAGGAGTATGCCCCGGATGAGGAGGTACAATCGCTGGTCAGGAATTCTGAAGATGCAATTGCTGCTATTTTTCCGGACGCTGATGTGGCCCGACTTTTGACCCGAATCACCTGCAACCCAGGAAGGATCCAGGGCGGGGAGGGGACAAATATCGTCGCCGAGGAATGCACGGTCGCCCTTGATATGCGCCTCCCATGGGGGTGCACACCGGAGGCAGTGCTTGCGGTGGCAGGAAATGACATCGCATCCCCTGCCATCTGTACCGAGAGTCTGGCAGCCCCGTCCTGCACGCCACAGGATTCTGTGCTGGTGTCTCGGCTCTCTGCTGCGATTGAAGGCGTGTATGGACGGCCAGCCCGCCCGATTCTCCAGTGGGCGGCAAGTGACGCCCGGTTCCTGCGGGCGGCCGGTTTCCGGGCGGCCGAGTACGGCCCGGGCGAAATTCATCTGCTGCACGCACAGGATGAGCGGGTTGCAGTCAGTCAGCTGCAGCGGGCTGCTGATGTCTACGCGGCTCTCATTGCTTCGTACGTGTGATGAAGAGCCGGGTTAATTTTCCACAATTTTCCTTTTTTATTGTCAACCTGCATACAGACAATGGAACAGGAGGGATGCCCATCCATCCCTCCAGTGATCGATCACACATGGGAGGTCAGTTGCAGGGAGGAGGAGGAGTAACCCCTTCCTTGCTATTTATTCATCGCGCGTATTATCTTTGATGAATGGATAGATGCGTGAAGTATAGGCAGGCGTATGAGAAAGTATTCAATTCCGGGAAATATGCAGACGTATTCTGATTATCAGGAGTTTCCCGGATGAAACCACCCATAGATTAAATAATTTTCATTACAATACCGGTATCAATGGACAGACATGTGCTGATTTTGGCAGTACTTCTTTCAGTCATCCTTGTGCTGGGGTGCGCAGGATGCTCAGAACTGCCGGTGGAAGAGCGCGGAGTTGGTTCAGGAGTGGGGGATGGAGGAACGGTGGTTCCGACAGCAACACCGGACTGGGTGCAGGTGGCCACACCCATCAGAACTGCAGAGCCGGAGGCGACTGCGTCCCCAACCGAACCTGAAAATAAACCTGAAACGCCGGGATATATCGAAATTTACTCTAACTCGATGTACCTGCTCTATGATGTGATCGCGCTCAAATATGACCTGAAAGTGCCTGCAATGATCATCGATCTCAAAGTAAAGCCGGATATGATCACAGACTCAAATGAGATATTCAGCGAATATGGAAGAAAGCAGCTGATTATCATAAAGAAGACATATCCTGATCCGCGCGCCGACCTCATCGTCACAATCTTCGATGTTGCCACGGGAGAAGTGGTCGAAGAATATGACTTTGAGCAGTTCAGCAAAGAGCAGGTAGAGAAAAGCATCACAATTCGATATCCTGGTTTTTACCAGGTTGAAATGACGGGGAACAATGTGGAAGTTGGCATCACCATATCAGTTCCCGAAGTGAATATCGCGGATACTGATACGCCGTTCTCGCTGAGTTGATATCGGGTTAACAAAGAGAACTGAGAGAATAGGGAGAGAATATGGGGGAATTCCCTTCCTGCTTTTAAACAATTCATTCGGATTTGTTTACCGATTCACTTTTGGTTTTCAGAATCCCTGTTTTGTTTTGTTTTGTTTTATTTCATTTCTCTTTTGTTTAGATCTGCCTGACTTTGATTCATCCTTATTTTGATTCTCCCGCATCCCTTCAGCTGTATCAGATTCCCTTTTCATTCCCCTCGTCACCTTCAGATGCCCCCTTCACCATCAGGAACCACGGATCTCACGTTTCTTTATCCCCCCTTTATACCGTCCTGCCGGATCTGACGTACCTCCTGCAATTCAGTCCATTCTTCCGCAATCCATCAAAAATTCATCAAATTCCATTCAATCCCACAAATGTACAAGAACAAATACAAAGCCTTTATACCCAGAAACACCAATCTTTGTAAGCACCTCGGAAGTGAGGTTCGCGATACAGGCCCCGGTAGGGTAGTGGATATCCTAGAAGCTTGCGGAGCTTTTGACCCGGGTTCGAGTCCCGGCCGGGGCATCGATTTTCGGTGCTTTTCCCGATTTGTTTTTTACTGATTTTTTTTTTGGTTCCGGATTTACAATTATTTTGAAGCCGATGTTTCTGGCTAAAGAAACTAATAATGAGAGAAACCAGGGATGCAGACCGTCAGAGGAAGAGATGGCACAATAATGGTGTTTCATATCGATTCTGAAAATAAGTAATAATAATAATAATAATTATTATTATTGAACAAACAATTCAGTCCCACTCAATATTATCTTCACCAACATATTTCCCCATTCTGAACCTCGGTCACGCCAAAGAGGAGGTAAGATCCGGGTATTAGCGGTACCGGGTGCCTGGCGGGACATAGGTGCTCTCGCTTGTTTGACAAGAGTTTGATAGCGCCACCTCCGCCCTGCACACTTCAACCATGTTGTTGGTCAGGCGCAGATTAAAGAGACACTCTCGCATCGCGGCGGCAAAGAAACGGGGCGAGACACTTGACCACATCCTCTTCTCCGGCCCACCCGGCCTCGGAAAGACGACGCTCGTCCAGATTGTTGCCCGGGAGATGAGGGTGTCCATCCGGAGCACCACCGGCCCTGTTTTCGACAAGCCCGGCGACCTTGCCGCCCAGTTAACCGCGCTCTCAAAAGGGGGACTAACTCTTCATTGATGAAATTCACCGGCTGAACCCTGTTGTAGAGGAAATTCTCTATCCTGCAATGGAGAACTCCTGCATTGACGTGATGATCGGCGAAGGCCCGGGAACACGGTCGGTACAGCTCCCTCTGGAGGAGTTCACCCTCGTTGGTGCGACAACGAAGGTCGGGCTTTTAGGCTCTCCCTTACGTGACCGGTTCGGTTTCATATTCCGCCTCACCCTCTACGATGTCGCCGATCTCGTGAAGATTGTGCTCCGCAGCGCTGCAATCATGCAGACGCCGATTACACAGGACGGTGCAACCGAAATAGCAAAGCGAAGCCGCGGAACACCACGGATAGCCAACCGTCTGCTCCGGCGGGTGCGTGATTTCGCGCTGGATACGGGAGGACGGCACCATTGACACGGAAACAGCAGACCGTGCGCTGACCATGCTCGGGATCGATCCTCCGGGACTGGACAATATCGACCGGCGGATTCTCTCAGTGATTGCCCATGATTTCGGCGGGGGCCCTGTGGGTGTGAAGACGATTGCGATCGCGATTGGAGAAGAGGTGCGGACGGTTGAAGAGGTGTATGAACCGTATCTGATTCAGATCGGGTTTATT
>CAVXFW010000018.1:0-18734 GCA_963761105.1 uncultured Methanomicrobiaceae archaeon
GTATTTTTCCTGAGCATCGCACTGCAGCTACTGACCGGAGGCAGCCCTCATGCCGGATGATGGTGAGAATCACCCGCGCCACCCCGGCATCTATGCCAAAGCAGACGGTTGCTGTATTACCGTCCACTGCACAGACGTCGTCCGGGATGGTGGCCCCGGGGAGGGCATAACCCATTCGGAAGCCTCCTTCCGGGATTAACCGCGAGTCTGCCTCTGCTGTGATGAGGCGGGCTGCCTTCTGCAGGGCTGCTGTTATCTCTTCCCGGGTCTGCATGGCACATATGTTGGCTGCACAGGGTTTAAGGATAGCAGGGAATGGATAGACATTTACGTCACAACGGGGAATATAGTGCAATGAATCGCGTCGTCCTTGACAGTGCAACAGCCGCCGTAAGTCTCATAGTGCTGATTGCAGCGGTTGTTATACTGCCTGCCCTGCTTCCGGCACCCTTTGCATATATTGCGGCAATCATCCTCTTCATCGTCTGCATGAGCGCCGGTGGATTTTACATTGGACAGAAAACCCTTTAGGCCTTTTTTCCCGCCATTTTTTTGCAGTATTTGTAATAACTCAGCGGATGCGCGGTATTTTTACAGTATTTGTCCGGATTGACGCAGAGACCATAGGTCTTCAGCGTTGCACACCCGGGCGGTGTGTACTCTGTCCCGCCCGACCCGGAGATATGTTCTACCTGGTACATCGTACGTGAGATATCAAAGTCCGGCGCGCGGGCAAATACCTCAACAATTGCAGTCTCATCAAGCCCGATAATATGCAGGAATGCCGTCAGAGTAAAGCGTGCAGTATGTGGAATATTTGTCCCTTCTGTGACCGCTCCGATGATGGCACGAATGCAGGGCGGGAAACAACCTTCATCCACATCGCCATACTGCTCAAGAATCATCTCCTGGTAGGCATGGGAGACGTCTTCTGCATACGTCCGAAGGCGGACTGCGATGGGGCCGGGAACCGCAAGCGGAAGTTGCAGGCGGATGACCTGGCGGATTCGTTCCCTGAGAATGACAGCGTAATCGTCCGGTGAACACTGCACCCGGCCGTTTTTTACATCGCGGTTCACGAGTCGCCACCGGGGTTCGCGCATGCGTGAGACGAGGTCCACATACTGCTTCACACTCATGTCAGGCGATGTGATGTCAAGGTCCACTGCTTTTGCGATGTAGGCGACCAAATCTGCATCTGCGCCCTGATCATATGCAGAATGCTCCGGATCTTTTGGTTTGAGGAAATATGCGGAACGCTCTGCTTCATACCGGGCAAGTTTGTCAAGCACCGACGGGTCGTCCATGCAGGAGGCAAGCATTCGTGCGATGGCATAGGAATAGATTTCATCATCCGGATGAATGATTTCGGTGTTGGTTTCATCAAATGCAGGCGGGCGCAGCGACGCCTTCACGCGGTCCCCTGCCAGCTTCAGTAAATCTTCCCCTTTCCCTGACTGGCTACGAATCAGGGAATCAATCGAGATGCCGGAGCTCTGGACGTGTGCCTTTGCTTCTTTTAAAAATGGATATTTTGCAAGGTCTCGTATATCGAGCCTTTGCATCAATCCGCCTCAATGCGGGGAGCAAGGAGGAAATCAACATGTCCGTGACCGTCTGCAAAGTCAAAGGACACCCTGACCGGGTGGTCGTTTCCAATCTGCACTTCCACCTCATCTGCGCGAGCCATCACTTTACCGATGTCGCGGAGGTAGTCCAGAGAGAAGAGTAATCTGACATCCGAGGGTTCGAGTGAAATGAGTTCCCCTGCACCGCGCTCAAGCCGGATATGATCAGAGTCCCCTTCCGCCTCCATGTAGAATATGCCGGTGGCGGTGTCCACACCCAGCGCAATCTTGTCAGAGACAACAGAGGCTGCTTTGATGCCGTCATTTATTGCCGCACCGGAGATCCGTATCTTAGCCGGCAATTCAATGGTCGGTGGCTGGGGGTCTTTTCTGATAGTATTGACGTCAAGGAGGGTGACTGAGTACCTGGTTACCGGAGAAGACCATCTCCATTTTATGCCCGCCTTCCGGGAGTTCGAGGGTTAGTTCATCACCTTTTCCCATCATCCCGATGATGTTTTTCATCTTCGAGATATCAACACCCAGCTCACACTCTGTCGCAACAAAGGACGAAAATGCCTCCCGGCTGAGGTCAAGTGAGATCATGGCTACATTTGCAGTATCTACTGCGCGCGTTTTCAGTCCGTCTTCCCCGACGTGCAGACGGCACTCGGTCACGAGGGCTGCAATAACATCTATTGTCTCCCTGAAGGTATCGGTATCAATTGCTGCTTTTAACATTATTATCCCTTTACAAAGTCTATTATAAGTTATACCGGCATAATTTTTATTAATATGTAGGTTTTTGCATGATAAAAACGTCATGCAGAGGATTTTTGATTATGGGTTCACAGTGGGGAAGAGACGGATATTACCGAAAGGCGCGTATAGAAGGATATCGATCTCGTGCGGCCTACAAGTTACTTGACATACAGGAGCGGTTCCAGGTTATCCGCGATGATGATAATGTGATCGATCTTGGATGCGCCCCGGGGAGCTGGCTCCAGGTGCTCCGCGAACTCACCGACGGACAGGTGGTAGGGATTGATTTAAACCCGGTGCCATCGGTTGATGGTGTCACCACATTTACCGGTGACTTCACTTCGAAATTTATGCATGAAAAGGTGCGGTTGGTTATGAATGAAGCCAATGTTGTCGTTTGTGACGCATCGCCTAATTTATCCGGGAACAAGAGCTTTGATCAGTCCCGTGCAGTCGGGCTCTCCGAGGAAGCCTGCGATTTTGCTCAGGATTTCCTGAAACCCGGCGGCAATTTTGTAGTAAAAACCTTCCATGGTGACATGTTTCATCTGATTCTCGAAAAAATGCGCCTGAATTTCTTTGGCGTGAAGGTATACCGCTCGAAGGCAGCACGAAAAGGAAGCACTGAAGTATACATAATCGGAAAGAAATTTAAGGGACATCAGAATGATTCTGAAGGATAACTACGGAAGGCGTGTCACAAACCTGCGTATTTCGCTTACACCAAAGTGTAATCTGAACTGCATATACTGCCACGCAGAAGGCGAGGTAGCACCAAAATCCCTGATGTCTGCAGAAGATATCGGGGAGGTAATGCGTGTTGCAAAGCTTTTCGAGATGCGCAGTATCAAGTTCACCGGCGGGGAGCCGCTGATGCGCGACGATCTTGTTGATATTGTCTCCATGGTTCCTGAAGGAATGGAGGCATCCATGACCACCAACGGCACGATTCTTGAGCCGGTGGCACAGGATCTAAAGGATGCCGGACTCTCCCGGGTGAATATCAGTCTGGATTCACTGCGGCATGACCGATACAAAGAGATTGCCGGAAAAGATTACCTGTCAGATGTACTGGCAGGGATTGATGCGGCAATTGCGGCCGGACTAACACCGGTGAAGCTGAATGTGGTTTTGATGGAGGGCATCAATAACGATGAGATTAATGATTTCATTCAGTTTGCCGGAAAGCGTGAACACCTGATTCTACAGTTTATTGAACTGATGGATGAGTTCAGAAACTGCCCATATCATATGGATCTGACCGGACTTGAGGACGAGCTGCAGCATACCGCAAAGACGGTGGTGACCCGGCGGATGCACCACCGGAAGAAGTATTGCCTGGATGGAGCAGAGATTGAGATTGTCCGGCCGATGCACAATACCGAATTCTGTGCCTTCTGCAACCGTCTGCGAGTCACCTCAGACGGATTTCTGAAGCCCTGTCTGATGCGAAACGACAACCATGTCGATATCCGCGGACTCCGGGGTGCAGAGCTTGAAGATGCGTTTAGAGAAGCGGTTTTGGTTCGTGAGCCGTATTGCCGCTGACATGAGAGCTGCTGTACTGCTGACGCATTAGTCCCTTCCAAATACTTATTTCCCGTGTGGCACCACCTGATTATATGCTTGAAACGAACGAATACATTCCTGTTCTTCAGAAACTTTACAACAAATCACTGATTCTGCAATCACCGAATGAATTTGAACCCGTTTTTTGGTTCTATTTTAAGGATGCAATTGCCCACCTTGATTTTACACTCTGTATCCAGGGATACAATATCCAGTCCATGCGAAATATCATGAATATGGAATATATGAAGTGGCGCATCGATGAGGAGAAGAAAGATGGGCGTGACCAGTTCCCTGTCTTCATTAACTGGCTGAAGGCAAACCACCGTGATGCCTTTGATAAGCTGCCCACCCTCTGGCGCGAGATCTATGATACCGACAGTGCAGCCTCCTACCGATCCTTCCGGATTGCGATGGACCCGGCGGCACTCAAGCCACTCCCCCCCCAGTTCTTTACAAAATGTATTGATGAGTTCTTTGACAAGGAATTTTTAAAGAGTCTCTATACTGACGCATCCCTTGGCCGCCTCTATCAGGAATTTTGCGGAGAGTAATATGGATGTCGCACAGGTCTGTTCAGACCTTGTCCGGATTAATACGGAGAACCCGCCGGGACGAACGGATGAGGCGGTGGAGTATGTCGCAGGCATCCTCGAGGGTCTGGGGTATCTCCCCCGCATCTCCCGAAATCCAGGAGGTCACTGGAATATCTGTGCAGGCCCGCGCGATGCAAAGCTTCTCTTCTGCGGTCACCTGGATGTGGTGCCGGCCGGAGCTGAGGGGTGGACACATAATCCTTTCTCCGGCGTGATTGAGGATGGCTACGTCTGGGGCCGCGGCTCAACGGATATGAAGGGCGGGTGTGCAGCAATTCTTGCGGCGCTGGAAGATGTGTGTGATGAACTGCCGGTATCTGTTGCCTTTGTCTGTGACGAAGAGAACGGCCGGATGGATGGTATTCAGCACCTGCTGCGGGAAAAAGAGATCAGACCGTGCGATTGTCTCGTTGCGGAGCCGACGCCGTTTCTGAACCCCTCTGTGGGCCAGAAGGGACTCTGCCGGTTCCGGGCGACATTCCGGGGGACGCCAGGGCACGGGTCCCTCTACCCGTTTACAGGTGAGAACGCGATTGTGAAAGCAGCCGGATTTATTCAGCGTATGATGACAGTTACTGAGAAGGAGTATGCCCCGGATGAGGAGGTACAATCGCTGGTCAGGAATTCTGAAGATGCAATTGCTGCTATTTTTCCGGACGCTGATGTGGCCCGACTTTTGACCCGAATCACCTGCAACCCAGGAAGGATCCAGGGCGGGGAGGGGACAAATATCGTCGCCGAGGAATGCACGGTCGCCCTTGATATGCGCCTCCCATGGGGGTGCACACCGGAGGCAGTGCTTGCGGTGGCAGGAAATGACATCGCATCCCCTGCCATCTGTACCGAGAGTCTGGCAGCCCCGTCCTGCACGCCACAGGATTCTGTGCTGGTGTCTCGGCTCTCTGCTGCGATTGAAGGCGTGTATGGACGGCCAGCCCGCCCGATTCTCCAGTGGGCGGCAAGTGACGCCCGGTTCCTGCGGGCGGCCGGTTTCCGGGCGGCCGAGTACGGCCCGGGCGAAATTCATCTGCTGCACGCACAGGATGAGCGGGTTGCAGTCAGTCAGCTGCAGCGGGCTGCTGATGTCTACGCGGCTCTCATTGCTTCGTACGTGTGATGAAGAGCCGGGTTAATTTTCCACAATTTTCCTTTTTTATTGTCAACCTGCATACAGACAATGGAACAGGAGGGATGCCCATCCATCCCTCCAGTGATCGATCACACATGGGAGGTCAGTTGCAGGGAGGAGGAGGAGTAACCCCTTCCTTGCTATTTATTCATCGCGCGTATTATCTTTGATGAATGGATAGATGCGTGAAGTATAGGCAGGCGTATGAGAAAGTATTCAATTCCGGGAAATATGCAGACGTATTCTGATTATCAGGAGTTTCCCGGATGAAACCACCCATAGATTAAATAATTTTCATTACAATACCGGTATCAATGGACAGACATGTGCTGATTTTGGCAGTACTTCTTTCAGTCATCCTTGTGCTGGGGTGCGCAGGATGCTCAGAACTGCCGGTGGAAGAGCGCGGAGTTGGTTCAGGAGTGGGGGATGGAGGAACGGTGGTTCCGACAGCAACACCGGACTGGGTGCAGGTGGCCACACCCATCAGAACTGCAGAGCCGGAGGCGACTGCGTCCCCAACCGAACCTGAAAATAAACCTGAAACGCCGGGATATATCGAAATTTACTCTAACTCGATGTACCTGCTCTATGATGTGATCGCGCTCAAATATGACCTGAAAGTGCCTGCAATGATCATCGATCTCAAAGTAAAGCCGGATATGATCACAGACTCAAATGAGATATTCAGCGAATATGGAAGAAAGCAGCTGATTATCATAAAGAAGACATATCCTGATCCGCGCGCCGACCTCATCGTCACAATCTTCGATGTTGCCACGGGAGAAGTGGTCGAAGAATATGACTTTGAGCAGTTCAGCAAAGAGCAGGTAGAGAAAAGCATCACAATTCGATATCCTGGTTTTTACCAGGTTGAAATGACGGGGAACAATGTGGAAGTTGGCATCACCATATCAGTTCCCGAAGTGAATATCGCGGATACTGATACGCCGTTCTCGCTGAGTTGATATCGGGTTAACAAAGAGAACTGAGAGAATAGGGAGAGAATAGGGAGAGAATAGGGAGAGAATTTGGGATAATCTCCTCCCTGTTTTTAATTATATTCATTAGGATTTGTTTACCGATTCACTTTTAGTTTTAGAATCCCTGTTTTGTTTTATTCCATTTCTGTCTTGTTTGGATCTGCCTGATTTTGGTTCATCCTTATTTTGATACTCCCGCATCCCTTCAGCTGTATCAGATTCCCTTTTCATTCCCCTCGTCACCTTCAGATGCCCCCTTCACCATCAGGAACCACGGATCTCACGTTTCTTTATCCCCCCTTCATACCGTCCTGCCGGATCTGACGTACCTCCTGCAATCCAGTCCATTCTTCAGCAATACATCAAAAATTCATCAAATTCCATTCAATCCCACAAATGTACAAGAACAAATACAAAGCCTTTATACCCAGAAACACCAATCTTTGTAAGCACCTCGGAAGTGAGGTTCGCGATACAGGCCCCGGTAGGGTAGTGGATATCCTAGAAGCTTGCGGAGCTTTTGACCCGGGTTCGAGTCCCGGCCGGGGCATCGATTTTCGGTGCTTTTCCCGATTTGTTTTTTACTGATTTTTTATTTTTGGGTTTCAGATTTACAATTATTTTGAAGCCGATGTTTCTGGCTAAAGAAACTAATAATGAGAGAAACCAGGGATGCAGACCGTCAGAGGAAGAGATGGCACAATAATGGTGTTTCATATCGATTCTGAAAATAATAATTATAATTATAATTATAATTATTGAACAAACAATTCATTCCCACTCAATATTATCTTCACCAACATATTTCCCCATTCTGAACCTCGGTCACGTCAGGAAGTGTGTAAGATCCGGGTACTTCAGCCGGTACCGGGTGCCTGCAGGGACATAGGTGCTCCCGCTTGTTCTGACAAAGAGCCTGATAGCGCCACCATCCGGCCTGCACACTTCGAGGAGTTTGTCGGCTAGGGGCAGATTAAAGAGACACTCGCCATCGCCATCGCCATCGCGGCGGCGAAGAAACGGGGCGAGACCATCGACCACATCCTCTTCTCCGGCCCGCCCGGCCTCGGAAAGACGACGCTCGCCCATTTAACCGCGCTCTCCCCGGGGTGATGTGCTCTTCATTGATGAAATTCACCGGCTGAACCCTGTTGTAGAGGAAATTCTCTATCCTGCAATGGAGGACCCCTGCATCGACGTGATGATCGGCGAAGGCCCGGGAACACTGTCGGTGCAGCTCCCCTTAGAGGAGTGCACCCTCGTCGGTGCGACAATGAATGTCGGGTTGTTAGGCTCCCCTTTGCGTGACCGGTTCAGCTTCATATTCCGCCTGAACCTCTACGAGGTAGCCGATCTCGTGAAAATTGTGCTTCGCAGCGCTGCAATCATGCAGACGCCGATCGCACAGGACTTTACAACCGAAATAGCAAAAAGAAGCCGGGCACGCCCCGGATAGCTAACCGTCTGCTCCGGAGGGTGCGTGATTTCGTACTGATCCGGGAGGACGGCATCATTGACACGGAAACAGCAGACCGTGCGCTGACCATGCTCGGAATCGACCATCTGGGACTTGACAATATCGACCGGCGGATTCTCTCAGTGATTGCACATGATTTCGGCGGTGGCCCGGTGGGCGTTAAGACGATTGCTATCGCGATTGGAGAAGAGGTGCGGACGGTTGAAGAGGTCTATGAGCCGTATCTGATTCAGATTGGGTTTATTAAGCGGACGCCCGCAGGGGAGGGAGATTACTGAGGCGGGAAGGGGGTATGTTGAGGGGGCGTGCAAGCCACAAATATTGACAGGTACCGCAACAGGACAGAACGGTTGCCCCATAGTAATATCCCTCCCTTTGGAGGGAGCCACTGATGAAATGACCCAGGTTCATCGCTTCTGTCGCGATGGCACAGTGATGAATCACATAAGGTCCTTTAAGGCATTCAACGAAACCCACATGGACCTACCACCACACTCCTGCCCGATCACCGATAGTCCACAGAGTATAGAATGACGGAGATGGAACCGGGGAGGTTATGCACAAAATATTCCGGGGTTATTTCACTCCGGCCTGCACGAAGGAGGGATAATAGAGGTGAGAAAACAGGGAGTTCGCCTTAGACGTACAACGGTAGGTCGTTTTCCATGACATGCAATCGGAACAATTTCCACCAACGCCAGCAGAACCGTGAGTAGCCGGAAAACCGTAATCAAAGTGACAGTCAGAACGTCAGACCCATAATTACAATTATCTCTCTAAAATTCCAAAATGCATATATATCCAGAATAGCACCCGAATTGCACCTAAAAATTCCTTTCCAACACTTAATTATTCATTCATATCAAATAACAGAGAGTAGATGCCTGCTGCAGAGAAATCCATTAAACCGTCTTCATCCTTCACATCCAATGTTCTCAAACTGACAGGGGGAACAACAATTGCACAATTCATTGCAATCCTTGCCTACCCAATCTTAACAAGAATGTTTGATCCAGAGGCTTTTGGAATTCTGGCACTGTATGCATCAATTACCGGAGTACTCATTGTCATCTCATGTTTGCGCTACGAAATGGCTATCGTACTGCCAAAATCAGATACAGAAGCAGCGAATATCCTTGCGGGATGTCTCCTGATAATTTGCATTATTTCATGTTCCGCTATTGCGATACCTCTGAATGCAGAACTAATAGCTGGAATGTTCAAGTCACCGGAACTTGAAGAATACTTATGGATAGTGCCCTTGGGAACATTTTTCGGAGGTATTTTTCTTGTTCTCAATTATTGGAATTCAAGAACATGCCATTTTGGAAGGCTTTCGCTTTTTCAGGTAATACAATCAGTTACTTCAACCGGCTCAAAATTAGGTGCCGGTTTGTTGGGACATGTCACAAGTGGAAGCCTGATTGGAGCGGATGCCCTGAGTAGAGGAATTTCCTCGATTGCACTTGGAATTCAGATATGGAGAGAAGATAATCGCTTATTTCATACTGTAACTTTAAATGAGGTGCAGAGATGCTACAGACGGTACAAAAAATTTCCGCTGGTTGATACTTGGTCAGCCCTAATAAATACAATATCATGGCAACTTCCCGCATTCCTTCTTGCATTTTTCTTTTCACCCTTTGTTGTCGGATTATATGCACTGGGATTTCAACTGTTACAATTACCAATGAATTTTATTGGAAATTCAATCAGCCAGGTTTTTTTTGCAAAAGGCGCCGAAGCACACCATGACAGAACACTCGACAAATTAGTTCTCAGCCTGTTCAGTATTTTGGTCCTCATTGGATTGTATCCCTTTCTAACAATCACGATTATCGGAAGCGATATATTTACATTATTTTTTGGAGAAATATGGGCAGAAGCAGGATTTTATGCACAAATTCTCAGTCTCTGGACTTTTGTCTGGTTCCTATCCTCTCCCCTTAGCACAATCTATATCATTCTTGAAAAACAGAATTTTGGATTAAAATTTAATCTACTAAACATATTGACTCGTTTTGGATCTCTGCTGATCGGGGGAATATTAGGGAATGTATATATCGCCCTGGGATTATTTTCAGTGACAGGAGTTTTTGTCTATGGCTTTTTATGCCTTAAAACGATAGATTTCGCAGGAGCATCCATGAAGGAAGCTTTCAGGAAAATAGGATCCAATATTATTCTTTTCGTACCTGCAGGAATTATTTTATGCATCTTAAAATATCTGGAGCTCCCCCCACTAGTGGTTGTCATCACAGGTGCAATTATTTGCAGCATATATTACCTTTATATAATTAAAACAAATTCACAGATTCAGGAAATAATTTGCTATTACAGCGGTCTCAAAAGGATTTGCAAAACACTAAGATTGATCAACTGAGTGACATTGCATTTTTTTTGAAAATATCTCAGCCCAGTCAACACATTAATTGATCATAATATCCCTGTAGCAAAAATGAACACCCAATACACCTTTGTCAACGCACTATAGGAATAATCAACCCATTCCGTCAGTCATTCCTTTTTGCAGATATATATATTCCATTGGCCAAACCTTGATTTGACTGGAATTAACATTCGGAAAATGGGCAGTCGAATATATGTACATTCCTTTCTTTGAACCTTAAGACCAACCCGGCCACACAGACACGCCACCTCATTATCACCGAACAAATTAACGTGGTTAGGTTCATAAATGTTTGAATTATGCGCAATCAGTGAAGCGATCTGATTAATATTCCAGGGATTGGGAACAGAAAGAATCACCCATTTATCACTAACCCGCGTAACTTCTCTAAGTGCATCGATCGGTCTCTCCAGATGCTCAAGCACCTCTAACATCGTTACAGTATCGAATGAACCACTCTTAAATGGCAGATTGTATACCGATCCGCGAGCTTCGACTAAGCCATCCGTATCAAGACCGATATATCCATCTCTCAAATCTTCATGCAAATATTTTTTTAAGGCACCAACACCGCAGCCAACATCCAATACCCTCCCTTTACAATACTGAGCAACAGAAAGAAATCGATAAATGTCATCCTTTTCCGGCTGGAAATCCTGGTACTGATTCAAACTGGATTTATCTATGGTATCTGTCATTTGTACGCCACTTCTCCTGGGATATTCATAGAGATCGTTCTACAATCATTTTCTCATCCATAACTATTCTTGCAAACCTGACTCTTGTCCAGAGAGCTCCTCAAAAATTGCCGCATACTTTTTTGCCATCTCCCTATGACTGTATTTGCATATTTGCTCGGTAATCCCCTCATAAGAGGTATGTCCGGCCTCCCTAAACTGATGATAGTATGTCAACAGTGCGTCCTTAACCGACTCCACCGATGGTACATAGACACCCCCCCTGTCTTGTCCAGTAGCTCTTCAATTCCGTCACCGCCATGTCCCCCTGTTGCAAGAATCGGCCTCTCTGCAGCCAGGTATTCAAAGCATTTGATGGGGAACACACCCGGCTCGGACGCATCCTCCCAATTGAACAGAAGCAGCACCTGGGATGCCTTCTGCTTTGCAAATGCCTCTTCTCTCGCAATAAATCCTGCCTGTGTCACAATCCCCTGCAGATGATTGTCGGATATATATCTCTCCAGAGCCGCATCAAACCTGCCATAAAACGTGACCACGACATCATGCCGGGGTATGGAACCCTCATCCAGAGTCTCCCGCAATGCCCTGAGAAATATATTCGGGTCCTGTTTTTTATCGTAGATCTGGCCGGTATATGTTATGGAAAACAGATCTCCGGGGATGCCCGGGCGCCCGAGCAATGTCGGATCAAATCCATTGTGGATATATGAGATATACCCAGTGGAATGCAGCTGACGCAGCTGTTCAACCAGTGATGCAGAGACCGTCACAATTGCATCTGCATTTCGGATCGTCTTCTTTTCCAGTCTTTTATCAAAATAGCGACGGATAGGCCCATATAAATAATTATGGTTCTGTGACCACAAATCCCTGAATTCCGCCACCCACACCAGATCACCTTCCTGCCTGAGTTCATGGCAGATGAGATGCATCACCACGGGAGAAGAACTGCTCAGAATAACTGGAATATGATCCCCGGAAATGATCCGGCGTGCGGTAGCTAATGCCGGTTCTTTCCACCCGAACGCCGAATCGGGATAGGTGAGCAGCCCGTAGAGATTCCAGTACAGCGATGAGAGGCATGAATAGAGAATCCCTTCCGGATTCAGATGTAGCTTCCCGCTCAGCGATGTCCCCCCCCCCTCACCAAGACGGAAGCGTTCCGCGGTCCCCTTCGAAACGGCTGCAGGTGCATCCCCCGTCGCGATGACGGTCGCCGGGTAGTGGATCTCACCATCCGGCTCCGGCACCAGAAACACGGGTTCCCATCCAAATTCCGGCAGATACTTGGCAAAACCAGGGACACGAGGGGATGAATGTTTCAGATCTGTGATGATGAGCACTTTTTTCATTTTGCATTCCATCAGGTCTTGTCCACAATGATCAATGCCCCGCTTTCACTCCAGTTATCATCAGGCCAGATATCCCGTGACAGCTTTTTGACACGAATTCTATTCTCGTTAATATATTTTTTCAGAAGTGAAGAATAATTATGCACCCATAACCCGTTTCGGAAAAGATACCTGCTCAGTTCCGGGGAATTATTATCATAATTATTCAGTTCAACGAGAACCACACCTTTCCGGGCAATCCTCAGCATCTCTCCGATAACATGATCAATTTTCTCAGGGCCTAAATATATTAAGACTGCATCAGAAAAAACCACATCAAAACATCCGTCAGGATATTCTGAGAGCTCATCTGCCTGCCCTGTTTTCAGAACGACATTGTGCAGCCCTTCATCGTTCAGCCACTTGTTGCCTAGTTCAACAACATGCGGATTAATATCAATACCAGAGAAGGTTCCACCCGGATATATCTTTGAAAGTCTTCGCAAATTCGGCCCACAATTGCATCCAACTTCAAATACACTATCCGGGTCAAAAGCAGTAATTTCCTCGATCAGGCAATCTCTGTGTGGATGAGACACAGAATCCCAGTACGCCTCAATCCATCCAGATTCTGAATCGCCCCAATCATCATCTTTCTTTCCTTTTATCAAATGGCGTGATCTCCATTCATCTTCATAAACTCTGGACCCAAAATATCTCACTTTCGTATGATGAATAAAAAAACGGATTTTCTGAAGGGTATATTCAACCCACTTCATACGAAAAATATTATTCTTCTGGTGATTGCCCTTCATCATCCGGATCACTGGTTATAAAAATCACTGATTTTTTCGATCACATATTGAACCTGGTCATCACTCAACTCAGGATACATAGGGAGAGAGATCACTTCATCGGATACCGCTTCTGTAACCGGCAGTACATAATGGTTCAGACCAAGTGCTTTTTGATGGTGATTGGGAATCTGCCACGAGATGAGGATCTCAACACCATTATTTCTCAAATAATCAGCCAGTTCGTCCCGAACCTGTGATCGAATGACATAGTTCTGATAAACATCATAATATTCAGGTTCACTTCGGGGCAGAGGCGGGAGAATCAGGTCAACAATTCCTTCAAGCCCCGCATTATACATGGCTGCAATCTCTCTTCTCCGCTCAATCCACTCTGGGAGATAGCGGAGTTTTATATCCAGCATAGCAGCCTGGATATTATCCAGTCGGCTGTTGTAGCCATACATGAGGATCTCTCCGGATTTTCTCTCCAGTCCATGATCCCGCAACATCAACACTTTTTCTGCCACAGTGTCATCGTTGGTTACGAGCGCACCACCGTCCCCGGCGCACCCAAGGATCTTTGCAGGATAAAAACTAAAACAACCTGCCAGTCCTGAGCCTCCTGCACAGAAGTCGTCCATCTTTGCACCTAGTGACTGGGCAGCATCCTCAATAACAGAAAGTGCGTATTTCTCTCCAATCTCATGAATTGCTTTCATATTGCACATTCTGCCATTCAGATGGACAGGAATAATTGCTTTTGTCTTTGGAGTTATTGCAGCCTCTATCTGTGAAATATCCATCTCCATATTCTCATCAATATCAATGAGAACGGGTATAGCACCAATATGATGGATCTCTGCAATTGTCGCAATAAAAGTGTGCGAAACCGTTATTACCTCATCACCAGGCTGCACCCCAGCTGCCAACAAACCAAACAGGATGGCATCAGTCCCGCTGTTGAGCCCGATTGCGTGTTTTACTCCAATAAAAGAGGCAAGATCCGCTTCAAAGTTCTCAAGCTGCTCTCGCGCAATCAAATCACCCTTCGAAAGACATGCTTCAACCGCACCGGTAATCTCATCCCATATTCTTCTGTAATGTTCAGGATAATTCACAAAACGAACAACATAATCCATTATTCAATCTCCATTAATCTTTTAACTGCATATACAATATCAGTTGATTTTTTGTAATAGTTTTGCTCAAGTGCCTTACTGGCCGGGGCGGGCACGTCCGGAAGGGCCATCCGGCAGACAGGGGCGCGCAATTCGTTTACCACACGGTTTTCAGCAATTATCGCAGCAATCTCAGCAGAAGCGCCAAAACTTTTCCATCCGCCATCTGCAATAAGAAGTCTCCCCGTTTTTTCAACCGAACGGAGAATGATATCACAATCGAGGGGTTTTATCGTAAGGGGGTCAACAACTTCCACAGATATTCCTTCACCTATGAGGATCTCTGCAGCCTCAAGAGCTTCATGTACCATGTAGGAAAGAGCAACAATCGTAATGTCATCACCCTTCCTTCGAATTTTTCCTTTCCCGATCTCCACCGTATAGAGAACCTCAGGCACATCCTCCTGAAGCTCATATAACCATCGGTCATCAACAAACATCACCGGATTATTATCCCGGACGCTTGCGGTAAGAAGCCCTTTCACATCATAGGGGGTACTCGGGCATTACTACTTTTAATCCCGGAAAATGGGCATACATCGCATGCACAGCCTGTGAATGTTGGGCCCCCTGCTCCCCCCCCCGGTTAATAATACCCCAGATGGTCACGGGCACACTCATTTCCCCGCCAAACATATAGTGCCAGTTTGCCGCGTGATTAACAAGAGGATCCATTGCATAATACATGAAATCAAGGCGGGGATGCACTACGATAGGCCGTCTCCCGGCAAGAGCGGATCCAATAGCAGCTCCGGTAACTGCACACTCTGAAACGGGAGTATCAATAATGCGTGTGTCACCATAACGGTCCAATAGCCCGTTGCAGGTAGAGCCAACATACCAGGGACTTTTCACCCCCTGACCAATTAAATAAACCCGCTCATCCTCTGCCAACAGCTGGTGAAGAGTTTCATTGATTGCACCGGCATAACTGAGTATTCTCATCATTTTTCCCCCTCGTTAAAAACCAAAGAACAGTTGTCCCAGTCATCCTGATGGGGATAGGGAGATTCTCTCGCAAATGAAATGGCTTCCTCAATTTGATTCGCAACCATGCTCTTTATTGCATCTATTTCTTCAGGATTCAGGATATTTTTCATGAGAAGAACAGTTTCCATACCAACAATTGGAGATTTATTCATCCAGTATTCAAGTTCTTCCGAGTCCCTCAGTCCTTTTTCAATGTCATCGCTCGGCCCCACGTGACCACGTAATCGATACGTCATACATTCAATGAAAAATGGCCCGTCTCCCTTTCTTGCAGCCTCAACCGCATGTTTCGATGCAGAATAAACCTCTAAGATATCATTCCCATCTATACGAACGGAAGGAACACCCATTGCCACTGCTTTCTTTGAGATATCTGTTTCAGCCAGACAGCTTGAGATAGGCATGTGCGTTGAATACAGATTATTTTCGCAGACGAAGATCACTGGCAGGTGATGCAATGCCGCGAAATTAAGCGATTCATAAAACACCCCTTCATTCGTGGCTCCATCACCGAAAAATGCAACAGAAACCTTTTCAGAACCTTCAAGTGAAAAAGCAAGTGCTGCACCTGCTGCCAGTGAGATTGTACCCGCAACAATCGCTGAGCTCCCCGGCAAACCATGAGCAGGGGATGATATATGCATTGACCCTCCCCGGCCCTTCGAACAGCCCGTCTCCCGGCAAAAGATCTCTGCCATAAGCGATCTGATGTCGCCGCCTTTTGCAATATAATGCCCATGTGACCTGTGGGTGGAGAAGACCCAGTCATCTTTCGTAAGAGCGGCGCACACCCCACATGCAACACCTTCCTGTCCGGAATATAAATGGCAGGGACAGATGACCTCACCCTCCTCTACAAGACCTGCAATGGAATCCTCCACCATCCGTATTTTAAGCATCGTTGTATAGAATTCGATCAGCCCTGAATTACCCACATCAGAGGGAGAAAGATGAGGAAACTCAAGAGGTATCATTTAAGGGTCATTCTCCAGTCCATTCCGAAATTCCGGTACCACTGCACAAAACTCTGAAGTCCGGTATTAAAATCATACTGAGGCTCCCACCCAAGAACCTCTTTTGCAAGAGCCGCATTTGCAATAAGACGTTCAACTTCACCGATTCTTGGATTTATATGAACGGATTCAATTTCGCCTTTTTTCCCGCACAAATCAATAATACGATCCGCAAGATCACTGATAGAAATCTCAGTACCTGTTCCAAAATTAATTGGTTCAGTCAAAGGCTTATCATAATGAAGAACCAAATTATAGGCATTCACAACATCTTCAACATATGTATAATCACGAGTCTGTTGGCCGCTCCCATAAATTATGGGGGCGATATTGCTGAGTACTCTTCGGGTAAATATCGAGATTACTCCTCCGTAACCTACATCCCGCTGTCGAGGACCAAATATGTTGAAGAAACGAAGAATATTCACGTTCATTCCATAGGTTTTAATATAAGCGTACGCCATTCTGTCCGCAGCAATCTTACTTGCCCCATACGGGTGCGGTGCATTCAGGGGATGTGCTTCATCAATGGGAGCATACCGTGCGGAGCCATATACTTCACTTGTTGATGCATAAACGATCTTTTCAATGTCATGAAGACGTGCCATCTCAAGGATATTTTGTGTACCGCCAACATTAACATCATAGGTAAGTTTCGGCTCAATATATGACCGGTCAACATGGACCTGAGCAGCGAGATGAAAGATTGCATCAACATCTTTTCCAACTTTTTCCAGCAGTTCAGTATCCCTGATATCACCATTTATTAGTTTGAAATTACGATAATCAAGGAGATGGCGGATATTTGTTAAATCTCCACTTAAAAAATTGTCAAGACAAAGAACTGTGTGTCCCTCATTGGTGAACTTTTCGCACAGATGACTGCCAACAAAACCTGCTCCGCCTGTGATAAGAATCCTCATTATTAAACCATCTCTTTCAATTTATAATAAATTTGTTCGATTTTATCCATTTCCTTGAAATAGTCTTGCTTTTCTTCGATAATTTCTCTGCCTTTATGTCCAATATCTGATTTTAGCAGGTCATCACGGAATAACTCAATAATTTTTTCGGCAAGAGCATTATCATCACCTTTTTTAACAATAAATCCATTTTTACCATTCTCTATCCAGACATCCACATCGCCCACATCAGATGTGATTACGGGTACACCACATGCCATTGCTTCTGCAGTGCTTGCTGAGAGTCCGGAATCAGAAAGCGACATGGAAATATAGACATCAGAAGATGCAAGATATGTTGGGATCTTTTCCTGAGGTATATTTCCAATAAAGTAAACAGAAGCACTATACAGCATATCTTCAACAATTTTCCGGTAATAATCACGTTCCTGACCTTCCCGTGCAAGTAAAAATTTTACATCAGGAATTTCTTGTATAACACGGGGGATAGCCCTGAGAATCGTTTCAGGATCATACACATCCGCAAATCCACGAAGATAGATGACAACTTTATTGTCCCCCTCCCCCAAAATAGGCTCAAAAATATCTCTATCACGCTTTTCTGGATTATACTTCTTTGTATCAACTCCAAAATAAATCATCTTGATATTGCTCGGGTTCGCACCGAGATCAATCAAAGCATCATGAGTATTCTTACCGTCACAGGTGATTATCTCAGCTCCAGATATAGCTTTTTTCACAAAATAACGGAGAATTCTAGATTGTTTTGGTTCGATTAAAACGTCACTCCCCCATACCGTAAGCAGGTACGGATGAAAACCGCTGAAAGCAGCCATAAAACCATATTGAGTAGCATAATGGGCATGTATGACATCAGGCTGAATCGAATGAATAATTTTTCTAGCCATTACAGGGGCAAAGAAGAGACCCGGAAATGTGCGTGGTATTTTATGAACCTCAATGTTAAGTGTTTTTAATTCACTTTCCGAAAATAATCCCCTGTCAGTGTCAGGATAATTCAGCGTTATCAAATGTACTTCGTGATTTTTAGCAAAATACTCAATCCAGCGCTTCGTGTGAATTGACCGGACATCACCCAGAAAACACAGTTTCATTTAATCAGTATTTATCATTCAAAATAGAAACATCTTGGTATTGTTATATATTGAATATACAATATCTAGAGAGATCTTTCCAGTAAATCCGAAATAACCTCACTTGCACGCCCGGTGCCAAATGGAGAGCTCTGCTCATCAGGCAGATGGTCGTGCCGCGCTGCTGCTGCCTCAACAATCCTTCCCCTATCA
>CAVXFW010000019.1:0-22784 GCA_963761105.1 uncultured Methanomicrobiaceae archaeon
AGAGTATGAGAGACAGGGTTCCGGAATCAGGTTCACAGAAGGGAAATCAGCCATTCACACAGGCAATTAGTCTTTGCCCTTTTTTCCGAAGTAGCCCATCCCCTGGAGTGATGGAGTCGCATTATAGATCCGGTCCACCTGGGGAGAGACGATCGTCACTTCAGGCATTTCAATCCCAAACGTATGAGCAGGGAACCAGTATGAGCCCTCACCATAGTCCTGGGAGACACTGCTGACGAGAAGCGTTGCGTGATCCATACCAATCATCTGATATCGCGCATCCGGAAACCCGGTTATAACACCCAGCTTCTGTTTCAGATCAGACTTCCCCAGAAGATGGACGAGGAGCACAATACCCTCATCGATTGAATAATTGAGATCAATCACAGCATTTTCATCATCAAGCTGTATGGTGCAGCTTTCTACCGTAATGTAACTGAACTGGTTCGGGTCTGCAGCACCTGCCGGTATGATAATTGCGAAGAGCATAAGGCAACAGAGAATTCCCGGCAGCAATTTCATGACATATAGTCAGTCAGAGATAGTAATAGCTTTTATGGTCATGGAAAAAAAAGAAGAGGAGACTCACCCCTGCCTGAGGAGAATCTCAATACTTGAGACATTCGTCTGCCCGCTTTCGGTGTCGATGACTTCAGTGGATGTAATGATCTCTTTTTTACTGACATTCTCAAGAAACCTGTTCAGTGAAATTTCCGCAGTATCAACAGCCCGCGATATGGCTTTCCCCCGTGCCTTTATCGAAACTTCCTCCGCACCGTTGTTAAACTGGGTAATGACTGCCAGTACATAGTTCATCACTGGTTTGTTTCCGACGAATACTGTGTTATCCTTAATCATTTGCTGTTCACCTCATACGTACTTCTTCGAGACGATGAGTTCTGCATTCAGCACAGATGCACCAGCTGCCCCCCGGATAGTGTTGTGTCCCATTGCCACATACCGGAGTCCCTCACGCATTCTTCCTACAGAGACCGTCATCCCCCCGCCGCGATTCCTGTCCAGCCGCGGTTGCGGCCGGTTGGGTTCGTCAGCATAATGAACAGACTCAGCCGGAAGGTGAGGAAGCCCCGATATGGGCGGAGCGTAAGCCCTGTAGGCTTCAATGACATCTGCTACCGGCGCTTTTGTATCCGCCCAGACGGCCATAGTATGCCCGTCAATGACCGGCACACGGTGGCAGCTCGCAGATACCTGGAATGGTGCATTCTGAATTTCAGACCCATCGAATGACCCCATGATCTTCAGTGGCTCACGCTCCATCTTCTCTTCTTCTGAACCGATGTACGGGACAACATTGTCATAAATCTCCATCGCAGGAATCCCCTGAAACCCGGCACCCGAGATCGCCTGCATGGTTGCCACCGTGAGGTTTGAGAACCCAAATGGCATAAGCGGCGCAAGGGAGAGACAGAGCACAATTGTTGAACAGTTTGGATTTGCAACAATGAAACCATCCATTCCTTTGTCACGCTGTACATCAATCAGCCCCAGATGATCAGGATTTACTTCAGGAACGACAAGAGGCACATTCGGGTCCATCCGGTGAGAAGATGCATTACTGCAGACACCCACACCCGCAGCGGCAATATCTGTTTCAAGAGTGGTTGCAATATCTGCAGGAAGCGCAGAGAATACAATATCCAGGTCTGACACTGCCGACACGTTCGTCGGTTCCACAACAAGACTCCCAAACTCCTCCGGGAACGGGACATCAAGGCGCCAGTTAACGACATCCTGATACCGCTTTCCCGCACTGCGATCCGACGCAGTCAGAGTTGTGAGTCTGAACCACGGATGATTGGCAAGAAGCTGTACAAATCTCTGCCCAACGGCACCCGTAGCTCCGAGCACACCTACATTAATCATAGATATTTTATAATATAGCTGAATGGAGTATAAAAGGTTTGGTTTACTCCATGCGGATGGCTTCAGCCGGGCATTCATCCACACAGGATTCACAGTCTATACAGAGATCAGCGTCAACGGATGCGATTCCGTCGTCCATTTCAATCGCCGCTGCGGGACAGATGTCAACACATGTTTCACAGCCCGTACATTTGTTTTTATCAACTACTGCTACCATTGGTAATCCTCTCTATCCTCATTATCTGAAAAGCAATAAAAAGAGTTCGATTGAGTATGGATGTATCAGAGACCAAGAACGTCATCCATTGAGTATATGCCCGGAGCTTTTCCGGTGACAAAACGGGCAGCCCGGATAACTCCATGAGCAAAGACCGCACGATCATAGGCACGGTGGGAGAGCTCTATGGTCTCGTTGTTTGCTGCAAAAAGAACGGTATGGTCACCGACAATGTCACCACCCCGAATGACATGCACCCCGATTTCATTCTTTCGCTCAGTCATTCCTTCCCGGCCAAACATACACTCCGTCTTACCGGTCTCCTCTCCGATGATCTCAAGGATGGTTCGCGCAGTTCCGGAAGGCGCATCTTTCTTGTAACGGTGGTGGGCCTCCGTCACCTCGATGTCATAATCCCCCAGACGCTGTGCTGCCTCACGGACGAGCCTCCAGAAGATATTCATGCCGACACTGTAATTGCTGGAGATGACTGCAGGGACGGTGCCATCTATGGCCGCATTGATGCGTGCACGCTGTTCCGGGGAGAAACCGGTTGTGCCGACGACGAGTGCTACACCTGCCGCAGCGCCTGCGATGATATTTTCGACTGCCGCGTGTGCAATCGTGAAATCGATGAGGACATCAGGTTTTATCTCCTGCAGGAATGTGTTGATTTCTGTTGACGGATACACCGGTTGCCCGAGGAGGGTGCCCTCTTTGATATCAACACCACCGACAAACGTCAGACCATCTGCCTCGTTGATGAGATTTGCAATGGTGGTGCCCATGCGCCCGAAAGCCCCGCAGATGGCCACATTAATCATAGCGGGACAACACCATCCTCAGTTGTGTTTCTGCTGCATCTGTCATGCGATCAAGCGGCAGGCGCAGCGGCCCTGCAGCCATGCCCCGCATGCGAACTGCCTGCTTGATGGGAATAGGGTTTGTGTCAATGAAAAGAGCACGCATCAGAGGAGAAAGTTCGTAATGCATCTCCCGTGCACCCGCGTAGTCCCCTGCACGGAACCGTTCATAAAGAGCCACCATTCGTGCCGGTTCAATATTTGCGGTGACCGTAATCACTCCGGCACCACCGAGCGCGAGAAGAGGAAGTGTCATCGCATCATCCCCGGAGAAGACCGAGAAATCCTCGTCCCGGGTATCTTCGATTATTTCTGATACCTGAGTGATGTTGCCGCTTGCCTCCTTGACACCGACAATGCCAGGATGTGCGGCGAGCTCCGTTATCAGGTCTGCAGGAAGGTTCTGACCGGTACGCGAAGGGACATTGTAGATAATGACCGGGACGCCAACGTCTGCAAGTTTTGTATAATGTTTAATTAGGCCGGAACGATTCGGCTTGTTGTAATACGGAGAGAGAACAAGAACTGCATCTGCGCCCCGGTCATATGCGGATTTGGTAAAACGCAGGGCTTCGGCGGTATTATTTGAACCAGTACCGGCAATAACCGGCACCCTGCCATTGACAGCATCAATTGTCTCTCCAATGACAATCTCATGCTCTTCAAATGTCAGAGTTGCTGACTCACCGGTTGAACCACAGGGTACAACCCCATGCACTCCGTTTTCAATCAGATACTCAATGTTTGCGCAAAGACCCGAAAGATTCAGGCCTGCATCAGCAGTATCTTCGAACGGAGTGATAAGTGCAGGATAAACACCCTCAAACATAAAAGGATTATATTTCTTTCCTTCTATTTACCTTTCTCGTGATGTATCCTGCCACACGGTTTCTGATGCGTTTACTATCGATAATTGCGACTTCAGAAACGGCAAGCTTGTTTTCATCAAAGTTTCCGGTGAACCGTTTGCCGTGCTTCACGATCAATTCCTGGCTCAATGTTTTAATGTAGGCTGGTTTAACTCCCATTCAGATACTCCACTATAAACTGGTATAACTAATGCAACCCGAGAGCATAATAATATTACGTGCCACATCTGCAGGATTTTCGGCGACAATCCAGAGGAGGGCATCATTTTTGGCCAGGTTTTGCCCATATATTACATCCGGCACACCATCCCTGCAGCAGGACTCCACCCCCCAGTCCATGGTCACGGAACCGGGAGGGGCATTGGTGTATGAGGAAACATCCAGGGCAAGATCATCTGTTAGGCACCTGAGTATTTTTCCTGAGCATCGCACTGCAGCTACTGACCGGAGGCAGCCCTCATGCCGGATGATGGTGAGAATCACCCGCGCCACCCCGGCATCTATGCCAAAGCAGACGGTTGCTGTATTACCGTCCACTGCACAGACGTCGTCCGGGATGGTGGCCCCGGGGAGGGCATAACCCATTCGGAAGCCTCCTTCCGGGATTAACCGCGAGTCTGCCTCTGCTGTGATGAGGCGGGCTGCCTTCTGCAGGGCTGCTGTTATCTCTTCCCGGGTCTGCATGGCACATATGTTGGCTGCACAGGGTTTAAGGATAGCAGGGAATGGATAGACATTTACGTCACAACGGGGAATATAGTGCAATGAATCGCGTCGTCCTTGACAGTGCAACAGCCGCCGTAAGTCTCATAGTGCTGATTGCAGCGGTTGTTATACTGCCTGCCCTGCTTCCGGCACCCTTTGCATATATTGCGGCAATCATCCTCTTCATCGTCTGCATGAGCGCCGGTGGATTTTACATTGGACAGAAAACCCTTTAGGCCTTTTTTCCCGCCATTTTTTTGCAGTATTTGTAATAACTCAGCGGATGCGCGGTATTTTTACAGTATTTGTCCGGATTGACGCAGAGACCATAGGTCTTCAGCGTTGCACACCCGGGCGGTGTGTACTCTGTCCCGCCCGACCCGGAGATATGTTCTACCTGGTACATCGTACGTGAGATATCAAAGTCCGGCGCGCGGGCAAATACCTCAACAATTGCAGTCTCATCAAGCCCGATAATATGCAGGAATGCCGTCAGAGTAAAGCGTGCAGTATGTGGAATATTTGTCCCTTCTGTGACCGCTCCGATGATGGCACGAATGCAGGGCGGGAAACAACCTTCATCCACATCGCCATACTGCTCAAGAATCATCTCCTGGTAGGCATGGGAGACGTCTTCTGCATACGTCCGAAGGCGGACTGCGATGGGGCCGGGAACCGCAAGCGGAAGTTGCAGGCGGATGACCTGGCGGATTCGTTCCCTGAGAATGACAGCGTAATCGTCCGGTGAACACTGCACCCGGCCGTTTTTTACATCGCGGTTCACGAGTCGCCACCGGGGTTCGCGCATGCGTGAGACGAGGTCCACATACTGCTTCACACTCATGTCAGGCGATGTGATGTCAAGGTCCACTGCTTTTGCGATGTAGGCGACCAAATCTGCATCTGCGCCCTGATCATATGCAGAATGCTCCGGATCTTTTGGTTTGAGGAAATATGCGGAACGCTCTGCTTCATACCGGGCAAGTTTGTCAAGCACCGACGGGTCGTCCATGCAGGAGGCAAGCATTCGTGCGATGGCATAGGAATAGATTTCATCATCCGGATGAATGATTTCGGTGTTGGTTTCATCAAATGCAGGCGGGCGCAGCGACGCCTTCACGCGGTCCCCTGCCAGCTTCAGTAAATCTTCCCCTTTCCCTGACTGGCTACGAATCAGGGAATCAATCGAGATGCCGGAGCTCTGGACGTGTGCCTTTGCTTCTTTTAAAAATGGATATTTTGCAAGGTCTCGTATATCGAGCCTTTGCATCAATCCGCCTCAATGCGGGGAGCAAGGAGGAAATCAACATGTCCGTGACCGTCTGCAAAGTCAAAGGACACCCTGACCGGGTGGTCGTTTCCAATCTGCACTTCCACCTCATCTGCGCGAGCCATCACTTTACCGATGTCGCGGAGGTAGTCCAGAGAGAAGAGTGATCTGACATCCGAGGGTTCGAGTGAAATGAGTTCCCCTGCACCGCGCTCAAGCCGGATATGATCAGAGTCCCCTTCCGCCTCCATGTAGAATATGCCGGTGGCGGTGTCCACACCCAGCGCAATCTTGTCAGAGACAACAGAGGCTGCTTTGATGCCGTCATTTATTGCCGCACCGGAGATCCGTATCTTAGCCGGCAATTCAATGGTCGGTGGCTGGGGGTCTTTTCTGATAGTATTGACGTCAAGGAGGGTGACTGAGTACCGGTACCGGAGAAGACCATCTCCATTTTATGCCCGCCTTCCGGGAGTTCGAGGGTTAGTTCATCACCTTTTCCCATCATCCCGATGATGTTTTTCATCTTCGAGATATCAACACCCAGCTCACACTCTGTCGCAACAAAGGACGAAAATGCCTCCCGGCTGAGGTCAAGTGAGATCATGGCTACATTTGCAGTATCTACTGCGCGCGTTTTCAGTCCGTCTTCCCCGACGTGCAGACGGCACTCGGTCACGAGGGCTGCAATAACATCTATTGTCTCCCTGAAGGTATCGGTATCAATTGCTGCTTTTAACATTATTATCCCTTTACAAAGTCTATTATAAGTTATACCGGCATAATTTTTATTAATATGTAGGTTTTTGCATGATAAAAACGTCATGCAGAGGATTTTTGATTATGGGTTCACAGTGGGGAAGAGACGGATATTACCGAAAGGCGCGTATAGAAGGATATCGATCTCGTGCGGCCTACAAGTTACTTGACATACAGGAGCGGTTCCAGGTTATCCGCGATGATGATAATGTGATCGATCTTGGATGCGCCCCGGGGAGCTGGCTCCAGGTGCTCCGCGAACTCACCGACGGACAGGTGGTAGGGATTGATTTAAACCCGGTGCCATCGGTTGATGGTGTCACCACATTTACCGGTGACTTCACTTCGAAATTTATGCATGAAAAGGTGCGGTTGGTTATGAATGAAGCCAATGTTGTCGTTTGTGACGCATCGCCTAATTTATCCGGGAACAAGAGCTTTGATCAGTCCCGTGCAGTCGGGCTCTCCGAGGAAGCCTGCGATTTTGCTCAGGATTTCCTGAAACCCGGCGGCAATTTTGTAGTAAAAACCTTCCATGGTGACATGTTTCATCTGATTCTCGAAAAAATGCGCCTGAATTTCTTTGGCGTGAAGGTATACCGCTCGAAGGCAGCACGAAAAGGAAGCACTGAAGTATACATAATCGGAAAGAAATTTAAGGGACATCAGAATGATTCTGAAGGATAACTACGGAAGGCGTGTCACAAACCTGCGTATTTCGCTTACACCAAAGTGTAATCTGAACTGCATATACTGCCACGCAGAAGGCGAGGTAGCACCAAAATCCCTGATGTCTGCAGAAGATATCGGGGAGGTAATGCGTGTTGCAAAGCTTTTCGAGATGCGCAGTATCAAGTTCACCGGCGGGGAGCCGCTGATGCGCGACGATCTTGTTGATATTGTCTCCATGGTTCCTGAAGGAATGGAGGCATCCATGACCACCAACGGCACGATTCTTGAGCCGGTGGCACAGGATCTAAAGGATGCCGGACTCTCCCGGGTGAATATCAGTCTGGATTCACTGCGGCATGACCGATACAAAGAGATTGCCGGAAAAGATTACCTGTCAGATGTACTGGCAGGGATTGATGCGGCAATTGCGGCCGGACTAACACCGGTGAAGCTGAATGTGGTTTTGATGGAGGGCATCAATAACGATGAGATTAATGATTTCATTCAGTTTGCCGGAAAGCGTGAACACCTGATTCTACAGTTTATTGAACTGATGGATGAGTTCAGAAACTGCCCATATCATATGGATCTGACCGGACTTGAGGACGAGCTGCAGCATACCGCAAAGACGGTGGTGACCCGGCGGATGCACCACCGGAAGAAGTATTGCCTGGATGGAGCAGAGATTGAGATTGTCCGGCCGATGCACAATACCGAATTCTGTGCCTTCTGCAACCGTCTGCGAGTCACCTCAGACGGATTTCTGAAGCCCTGTCTGATGCGAAACGACAACCATGTCGATATCCGCGGACTCCGGGGTGCAGAGCTTGAAGATGCGTTTAGAGAAGCGGTTTTGGTTCGTGAGCCGTATTGCCGCTGACATGAGAGCTGCTGTACTGCTGACGCATTAGTCCCTTCCAAATACTTATTTCCCGTGTGGCACCACCTGATTATATGCTTGAAACGAACGAATACATTCCTGTTCTTCAGAAACTTTACAACAAATCACTGATTCTGCAATCACCGAATGAATTTGAACCCGTTTTTTGGTTCTATTTTAAGGATGCAATTGCCCACCTTGATTTTACACTCTGTATCCAGGGATACAATATCCAGTCCATGCGAAATATCATGAATATGGAATATATGAAGTGGCGCATCGATGAGGAGAAGAAAGATGGGCGTGACCAGTTCCCTGTCTTCATTAACTGGCTGAAGGCAAACCACCGTGATGCCTTTGATAAGCTGCCCACCCTCTGGCGCGAGATCTATGATACCGACAGTGCAGCCTCCTACCGATCCTTCCGGATTGCGATGGACCCGGCGGCACTCAAGCCACTCCCCCCCCAGTTCTTTACAAAATGTATTGATGAGTTCTTTGACAAGGAATTTTTAAAGAGTCTCTATACTGACGCATCCCTTGGCCGCCTCTATCAGGAATTTTGCGGAGAGTAATATGGATGTCGCACAGGTCTGTTCAGACCTTGTCCGGATTAATACGGAGAACCCGCCGGGACGAACGGATGAGGCGGTGGAGTATGTCGCAGGCATCCTCGAGGGTCTGGGGTATCTCCCCCGCATCTCCCGAAATCCAGGAGGTCACTGGAATATCTGTGCAGGCCCGCGCGATGCAAAGCTTCTCTTCTGCGGTCACCTGGATGTGGTGCCGGCCGGAGCTGAGGGGTGGACACATAATCCTTTCTCCGGCGTGATTGAGGATGGCTACGTCTGGGGCCGCGGCTCAACGGATATGAAGGGCGGGTGTGCAGCAATTCTTGCGGCGCTGGAAGATGTGTGTGATGAACTGCCGGTATCTGTTGCCTTTGTCTGTGACGAAGAGAACGGCCGGATGGATGGTATTCAGCACCTGCTGCGGGAAAAAGAGATCAGACCGTGCGATTGTCTCGTTGCGGAGCCGACGCCGTTTCTGAACCCCTCTGTGGGCCAGAAGGGACTCTGCCGGTTCCGGGCGACATTCCGGGGGACGCCAGGGCACGGGTCCCTCTACCCGTTTACAGGTGAGAACGCGATTGTGAAAGCAGCCGGATTTATTCAGCGTATGATGACAGTTACTGAGAAGGAGTATGCCCCGGATGAGGAGGTACAATCGCTGGTCAGGAATTCTGAAGATGCAATTGCTGCTATTTTTCCGGACGCTGATGTGGCCCGACTTTTGACCCGAATCACCTGCAACCCAGGAAGGATCCAGGGCGGGGAGGGGACAAATATCGTCGCCGAGGAATGCACGGTCGCCCTTGATATGCGCCTCCCATGGGGGTGCACACCGGAGGCAGTGCTTGCGGTGGCAGGAAATGACATCGCATCCCCTGCCATCTGTACCGAGAGTCTGGCAGCCCCGTCCTGCACGCCACAGGATTCTGTGCTGGTGTCTCGGCTCTCTGCTGCGATTGAAGGCGTGTATGGACGGCCAGCCCGCCCGATTCTCCAGTGGGCGGCAAGTGACGCCCGGTTCCTGCGGGCGGCCGGTTTCCGGGCGGCCGAGTACGGCCCGGGCGAAATTCATCTGCTGCACGCACAGGATGAGCGGGTTGCAGTCAGTCAGCTGCAGCGGGCTGCTGATGTCTACGCGGCTCTCATTGCTTCGTACGTGTGATGAAGAGCCGGGTTAATTTTCCACAATTTTCCTTTTTTATTGTCAACCTGCATACAGACAATGGAACAGGAGGGATGCCCATCCATCCCTCCAGTGATCGATCACACATGGGAGGTCAGTTGCAGGGAGGAGGAGGAGTAACCCCTTCCTTGCTATTTATTCATCGCGCGTATTATCTTTGATGAATGGATAGATGCGTGAAGTATAGGCAGGCGTATGAGAAAGTATTCAATTCCGGGAAATATGCAGACGTATTCTGATTATCAGGAGTTTCCCGGATGAAACCACCCATAGATTAAATAATTTTCATTACAATACCGGTATCAATGGACAGACATGTGCTGATTTTGGCAGTACTTCTTTCAGTCATCCTTGTGCTGGGGTGCGCAGGATGCTCAGAACTGCCGGTGGAAGAGCGCGGAGTTGGTTCAGGAGTGGGGGATGGAGGAACGGTGGTTCCGACAGCAACACCGGACTGGGTGCAGGTGGCCACACCCATCAGAACTGCAGAGCCGGAGGCGACTGCGTCCCCAACCGAACCTGAAAATAAACCTGAAACGCCGGGATATATCGAAATTTACTCTAACTCGATGTACCTGCTCTATGATGTGATCGCGCTCAAATATGACCTGAAAGTGCCTGCAATGATCATCGATCTCAAAGTAAAGCCGGATATGATCACAGACTCAAATGAGATATTCAGCGAATATGGAAGAAAGCAGCTGATTATCATAAAGAAGACATATCCTGATCCGCGCGCCGACCTCATCGTCACAATCTTCGATGTTGCCACGGGAGAAGTGGTCGAAGAATATGACTTTGAGCAGTTCAGCAAAGAGCAGGTAGAGAAAAGCATCACAATTCGATATCCTGGTTTTTACCAGGTTGAAATGACGGGGAACAATGTGGAAGTTGGCATCACCATATCAGTTCCCGAAGTGAATATCGCGGATACTGATACGCCGTTCTCGCTGAGTTGATATCGGGTTAACAAAGAGAACTGAGAGAATAGGGAGAGAATATGGGGGAATTCCCTTCCTGCTTTTAAACAATTCATTCGGATTTGTTTACCGATTCACTTTTGGTTTTCAGAATCCCTGTTTTGTTTTGTTTTGTTTTATTTCATTTCTCTTTTGTTTAGATCTGCCTGACTTTGATTCATCCTTATTTTGATTCTCCCGCATCCCTTCAGCTGTATCAGATTCCCTTTTCATTCCCCTCGTCACCTTCAGATGCCCCCTTCACCATCAGGAACCACGGATCTCACGTTTCTTTATCCCCCCTTTATACCGTCCTGCCGGATCTGACGTACCTCCTGCAATTCAGTCCATTCTTCCGCAATCCATCAAAAATTCATCAAATTCCATTCAATCCCACAAATGTACAAGAACAAATACAAAGCCTTTATACCCAGAAACACCAATCTTTGTAAGCACCTCGGAAGTGAGGTTCGCGATACAGGCCCCGGTAGGGTAGTGGATATCCTAGAAGCTTGCGGAGCTTTTGACCCGGGTTCGAGTCCCGGCCGGGGCATCGATTTTCGGTGCTTTTCCCGATTTGTTTTTTACTGATTTTTTATTTTTGGGTTCCAGATTTACAATTATTTTGAAGCCGATGTTTCTGGCTAAAGAAACTAATAATGAGAGAAACCAGGGATGCAGACCGTCAGAGGAAGAGAAGGCACAATAATGGTGTTTGAAATCAATTCCGGAAATAATAATAAAATTAAAACAATTCATCCCATCTCAATATTATCTTCACCAACATATTCCCCATTCTGAACCTCTGTCACGTCAAGGGGGGGGGAGAACCGGGTACTTCAGGGACATAGGTGCTCTCGCTTGTTCTGACAAAGAGCCTGATAGCGCCACCATCCGGCCTGCACACTTCGAGGAGTTTGTCGGCTAGGCGCAAATAAAAGAGACACTCGCCATCGCCATCGCGGCGGCGAAGAAACGGGGCGAGACCATCGACCACATCCTCTTCTCCGGCCCGCCCGGCCTTGGAAAGACGACGCTCGCCAGATTGTTGCCCAGGAGATGGGGGCGTCCATCCGGAGCACCACCAGCCCGTTTTTAGACAAGCCCGGCGACCTTGCCGCCCAGTTAACTGCGCTCTCCCCGGGGTGATGTGCTCTTCATTGATGAAATACACCGGCTGAACCCTGTTGTAGAGGAAATTCTCTATCCTGCAATGGAGAACTCCTGCATTGACGTGATGATCGGCGAAGGGCCGGGAACACGGTCGGTACAGCTCCCTCTGGAGGAGTTCACCCTCGTTGGTGCGACAACGAAGGTCGGGCTTTTAGGCTCTCCCTTACGTGACCGGTTCGGTTTCATATTCCGCCTCACCCTCTACGATGTCGCCGATCTCGTGAAGATTGTGCTCCGCAGCGCTGCAATCATGCAGACGCCGATTACACAGGACGGTGCAACCGAAATAGCAAAGCGAAGCCGCGGAACACCACGGATAGCCAACCGTCTGCTCCGGCGGGTGCGTGATTTCGCGCTGGAACGGGAGGACGGCACCATTGACACGGAAACAGCAGACCCTGCGCTGACCATGCTCGGGATCGATCCTCCGGGACTGGACAATATCGACCGGCGGATTCTCTCGGTGATTGCCTATGATTTCGGCGGGGGGCCTGTGGGTGTGAAGACGATTGCGATTGCGATTGGAGAAGAGGTGCGGACGGTTGAAGAGGTGTATGAACCGTATCTGATTCAGATCGGGTTTATTAAAAGGACGCCGCAGGGGAGGGAGATTACTGAGGCGGGGAGGGGGCATGTTGGGGTGGGGTGAGGGGGCCGTGAATGAATTTTTGGACATTCTCCTTTTTTCTGATCATGATAATGCTCCCAAATAATCTTGCCCCCACTGTAAGCACGACTGAAGAAACTAACGGTTCATAATATCTTTCACAAGGGCACCGGTGCCGGAAATTTGCATCAGGCATTAAGAGGAACGCAACATGGGATAAAAATAGTGAGGAGGAGGAGTAATCCCGAAATTAAGATTATATTCCCAAAACCAAGGAGAAACCCAGCTAACATCTACCATCAGATGGGAATAATCCGGAGTAATGGCAAAGGTGATCAGATATTTCTTTGCACCTAATGCTCCCTGAAATGAGGATTAATACAGTCCATCATGCACGATTGGGTCACCCGAGCAGATAATAGCAACCATGTATTTGGATATTCATTCAGAATGGGACATTGCTATTTTTAATTGCAGGAAGAGATTTTTTCTGCAGTTCAGACAGAATTCGACAGGTGACATGATCTCTTCCGGTTGTTTCATTAAGAGAAACTAGCATACTCCATTTATTAAGATTGGCTATTATCTGGTTCTGATAAAAAAGACCTCATCACCGATTTTTGAAAGAGGGATTCAGTGCCAACAAGGGGAATGATCTGTTTCTGATAGTGAATCCAGCTCAGGAGGAATAACCGGAACAACCTGGGGACGAAGGTTTTCATTGGAAAGACAAATCATTGTTGTCCCACCTTTAAGAATTGAAGATAAAGAATTAGGAGTTTATATGGTGATGAGAATGTATGTAGTACAAACCGACCTGCTATCCTAAATAAAAGGCAGACGGATGCCCGCCGGAGGAGTTGCTCTACTTTATCTAATCGAGGTATGCCATCCGAGTATGAGGATACAGGAAGTCACGCAAACTTATGCTAATAAATGGATTAATCCATGACCGGACTAAATATGAAAGTGCAAAGGACTGAGAAGATAATGTTTGCAAGTCAGATTGTGAACATAAAAATGAGAGTTACATGCCAATACAATTGAATCAGATAAGGTGTTTAAGGAATTGAGAGAGCAGAAGGCACTAATCGGGGTAAAATATAATGATACCTATGCAGTCGAAGAAACCTTCCAGCTGTTCAAGATTCCATGGGAGTGGTATGATCCCAAGCAGACTTATGATCTAGTCATTGCCCGAAAGGAGGAGGTGGGAATGGTCGATGCTTACCTTGTCGACCTCTCAGAGAAAGACTATTTTGCTGAAATCGCACAGACTCTCAACGAAGGCCTGCCTCACTGCCACGAGCCGGTGGTCGAGATTCTCATAGACGAATTACGCCAGATTCTGAAGAAGCATACTCTCCTTGTGGAGATCCCGCCGGTGCCTTGGGGATATTCGTATATCGTTGCCCTATCCCATGATGTTGATATTACCTCAGTGCGGGAGCGTCGCTGGGTTTCGATAGGATATGCGATATGGCTATGCTTACGGAAAGGAGAGTTTAGGGATGCGTTTCAGATTTTCGGTGCAAAATGTGGAATCGGGAAGGATCCCTGGAACTGCTTTGCAGAATGGATTCACCTTGAGGAGGAAATGCACGTCCGCTCAACATGGTTTTTCCTGCCCGAGAATGGAAAGGCAGGAAATGAAGCACCCCACATTCGGGCAGGATACTATGACCTCGATCCAGAACTGTTCCGGAAACTCATTAATAACGGCTGGGAGGTTGGCGTCCATGGTCTCGACAACTGGCGTGAAATAGGAGCTGCGAAAGAAGAAATAAAGCGTGTGTCTGACATTACCGGCACAGATGTCGGGACACGTGTCCACTGGCTATTCTTCGATAATGACTCCTGGAAGAGGCTGGATGAGGCCGGGTATATTTATGACTCCACCTTCGGATACAACGACGACATTGGCTTCCGGGCAGGGACGATGCAGCCATATCGGCCTAAAGGATGTGCGAAATTGCTTGAGGTACCATTGATCATCCAGGATGGTGCACTCTTTGGTGCGAAGACCTGGAACTCGACTGATGATGGAGATCGAGGTAAATGTCTGGCGCTCTCTGAGGAGGTGGCAATGCACCAGTGTGAAGATATTCTTGCTTACGCTCGAAAATACGGTGGAGTTGTCACCCTTCTCTGGCACCAGGTAAGTTTTGCACCACCTAAAAAATGGGGAGGATTTTATCAGTCCCTGATTGAGAAAGCAGTTGCTGACGGAGCATGGGTGGCACCGATTGAAGATGTTGTGAGATGGTTTGGTTTGAGACGGAATATTCCTCCGGACTATGCTCAGACTGACAACGCAATAATAACATCAGTTTTCGACGCAGATTTGGATACCAGTATACCTAATCTTTCTCTGCGGCTGTATGTTGAACCTGATTCTCTGGGACAAATTTCTGGAGAGTATACACTAGGAAGTTCTTCCGTTGATCTGAAATGTGAACCGAGACAAATGCGGGGGGCACACCGTGATTGAATTTGGGGTGCTCGATAAGAGGAGTGAGTGGAATGATGTTGTATGGGAATCACCATATGGAACTGTTTTCCATACATTTGAATGGATGGATATTCTTGAAAAGCAATACAAAGTAAAAAAGAGAACCCTTGGCATTTTTGAAAATGAGGAGTTAATTGGTGTATTCCCAACTTTTTTGCAGAGAAAAGCCTTTTTAAAAATACTCACGTCTCCGTTGCATGAAACAGCCACGCCATATGGGGGGCCGATTGTCGAAAATAATAAGCTAAATGACGTAATCCAAGCGTTCGATACATATTCTGAATGTGCG
Source organism: uncultured Methanomicrobiaceae archaeon (assembly GCA_963761105.1). Taxonomy (GTDB): domain Archaea; phylum Halobacteriota; class Methanomicrobia; order Methanomicrobiales; family Methanomicrobiaceae; genus Methanogenium. Next base: position 15,418 of record CAVXFW010000019.1, read on the forward strand.
GATTATTATGACATCACATTCTCACCAAAATATAATCTCAGTCAATATCTGCAGAATAATTTCAATTTTGTTGAGCGATACACATACATTTTGAATCTTGATCAACCTCTTGATCTAATCTGGGAAAATCTCAATAAAAAATGTCGGAATGCCATTAGAAAGGCAAAGAAAAATGATGTGACAATCGTTGAGGGTAATTCCAAAAAAGATCTGGAAGATTTCTGGAGAATGACAGAAGTTACCTTTCATAAATGGGGAACTGAATCCCCTATTTCAATTGATTACACCAAAGCTGTTTATAATGCCTTTTTCCCCGAGGAGCAATTCAAGATAATATTCGCAGAGCATGATGGCGAACGCATCGGAGGGGCAATATTTCTCTGCTTTGCCGACAGAATTTATTATTGGCAGGGGGCTTCGTACCCTGAATATTATAGGTTTGCACCGAATAATCTGATCCAGTGGCATATCATAGAATGGGCTGTAAAGAATGGTTTCAGGACATACGACATGCTCGGAGCTAATATTCCCAGCATTGCAAATTTTAAAGGAAGTTTTGGCGGCGATTTGGTCAAATATTCATATATCCAAAAATCACATTCTCCTATGGCAACTGCCGGGAGACAGACATACATTTGGTGGCGGAAAAATATTAGGAGAGACCTGATATAACTGATAATATTCATGATGGCTGGACTATTGACAGATATATTTGATGATTGAATCGCAGGGAGTATAAGATGGAAAAAGATACTCGATTTTGGCAGAAATGGTGGGATGATAAGGCGAAAGATGATTTATCTAATTTCGAGCTTGATCGTGGATCTACTTTAAGAGAGGAGAAATTTGATTCAGTTCTGAATTCGATTTATAGTTTCTGTGAACCTAGATCACATGAACGCCTCCTTGACGCAGGATGTGGAACAGGAATAAATATTAGTAGATTCGGACCTCATGTGAATGAGATTATTGGAGTTGATATATCTAATGAAATGCTAAAAAGAGCAAAAAAAAGAATTCAACATGAAAATTTGGATAACTCGGAACTGATCATGGGCTCATTAGACTGTCTTGGATTTAAAACAGATCAATTTGACAAAATAATATGCAATAGTGTTCTCCAATACTTAAATGATAAAGAATGTGAAGCAGCATTGATTGAATTTATTAGAGTTTCAAAGGAAAATTCAGTCGTCATTCTCCATATAAAAAATCGGTTATCGTTCTATGGATTGACATTATGTTTATGGAAGTCTATTGCTCGCCGAATAAATTATGATGTGATACCAGAATATTATCGGCCTCATACATATTATAAAAATATCATGGCACATCTGGGAGCAGAAATCATAGATTCAAGCTCTTCGGGACTGTTTCAGGCATTTTTCTTGCCAAAATCAATCAGGGTATTTTTATATCGTCTTGAAATAAATTTAAAGGATAATTCTTATTTAAAAAAAATGGGCGTGGATTGTTGGATGAAATTCAAAGTTGTCAGGAAGTGATCCCATAAAGGTCTGCATGATTACAACCGTTCATGCTCCGTTCGATGATCGGATATTTCAAAAGGAAGCAAAGAGCCTCACAAAAAAATATAATACAATTGTCATTGCTCCATCTGACAAAAAATTTAATGAAACAAATGGTGATGTTAAGCTATTTGTCGTAAAAAAACCAAAAAGTAAATTGCTTCATCCAATTACTTTCTGGAAGGTTTTTCTGGAAGGGTATAAACAACATTGTGATATTTACCATTGTCATGAAATCGGTTCTTTATTTATAGGATTGACCTTTAAAATAATATTTAATGCCAAGGTTATTTATGACGTACATGAACACTGGCCAAGTCAAATACCCCACGATATTGGAATTAATCCCAACTCACTTTTTTCACACATCCTGCAAAAGATTGTATTGAATATTGAAATACTATGTTCAAGACATTCTGATTCTATTATCGCTGTGAGTGATAGTGTGGCTGAAAGATTCAGAAAAATAGGGAAAAAAGTAGAAATAATCCAAAATGTACCAGTATTATCATTCATGGATCAAATTGGATCGCCTCATGGACCCTTTAACCATCTTATATATATGGGGGGAAAATTACAATTATCACATGGATTAAAGGAGTGTATTGCCGCATTAAAATTATTAAAAGACAAGTATCCAGACATTTCTCTTACAATTGTAGGGCGCTTGGATAGCAATCTTGACGATGTGCTTAACGATGAAGAAAAAAAACTTATCAGTGTAACTGGACTTCTTCCATACAGCGATATGTATAAAAAGATGCATGAGGGAGGAATCGGAATATTAACATTCAAACGTGATTATTATAATAAATATATTGGTTTACCTAATAAACTATTTGACTATATGCTTTGTGGCCTCCCAATTGTCGCCAGTGATTTCCCAGAGATCAATAAAATCATAAAAGAAGCTGATTGTGGCACCTTGGTAGAACCTTCTGACCCAATTTCAATTTACCAGGCAATTCAATATCTCCTCGATCATCCAGATGAATCTGAGAGAAAAGGAAAATCGGGGAGAAAAGCTATTTCTGAGAAATATAACTGGGCAATCGAAGAAATAAAACTATTGGGTGTATATGACAATTTATAATCACCCCATATATGAGTGATTAAGCACAACAAATTATTTAATAATCAATTATGTCATTCGAATGTATTCATTATCTATTCATTGAGGGGTAATATGACGAAAATAATTCTTATTGGTGCTGCTATTGCACAAAATTTTGGTGGCCCCTCAGTTCTTCTGAGTACTTGTAAAGTATTGGATGCCTATTTTCCTAGTGCTGAATATACTTTGATATCAACAATCCAAGAAAATGATGGACTAGAGAAAGATAAAATAATCGCCAGAAAACTAGGTATGAACGTTTATGCACGACCCACACCATTTCAAACATTAATTATTTTAGTCTATTCGATTTTCTCGCGCTTATACCCGGGTTTTGTCCCTCCGGATTATTCAAATTCAGCAAAATTATTCCGAGAGCTGAAAAAATCAGACATCCTGATTGATATCTGGGGTATTGTATATGCTGACGAACTGGATTATGGGTTTTTTCGAAGTGCATATAATGGAATGCATTATATCATTGGAAAAATGTTAAAAATGCCAGTAATTAAATATACTGCAGATATTGGGCCATTTAACCACTATTGGAACAGAATATTTGGAATATTTTATCTCAATATGGCTGATCTAATCATCGGCAGAAGTGAAGAAACAAAAAATCTGATAACTAAGGCAGGAATTACAACACCTGTGATTGTTTGTCCAGATACAGCCTTTCTCCTTCCAACAACTCAAAATTTAGAATATCAAGATATCCTCTCTAAAAATATTAACAATTCCTTAATTATCGGAATTTCGGTAAGCAGAACCATTGAGAAAAAGGAAAAACAAATAGGAATATATGCAGAGGTTATGGCAAAATTGGCTGACTATCTGATAACAGAATATGATGCACGCATTGTTCTTATACCAAATGAGATATTTGCACAAAGAGAAGATGACATATTTACAGCACAGGAGATCCATAATCTTATTCAGCACAAAAATAACGTGATCCTGATATCAAAGGAATATTTCGCACCAGAGTTAAAGGGAATAATCGAATTATGCGACATTATGATTGCTGCCCGATATCATTCAATTGTTGCTTCACTCTCATTGGGAATTCCAACCCTTGCAATCTCTTGGCATCATAAGTACCCTGAAATTATGGATTTATTCGGACAGAGAAAATTTACGTGTTCAATAGATGAACTAACTCCTGAAATAATTATTTCTTTGTTTGATGAACTCTGGAAAAATAAGGATTTGATACACATTGTTATTGATCATAAAGGTGAAAAAGTTAAAGAATCTATTTGGAAAGGTGGTGAAAGAGTAAAATCTCTGTATGAAGGCAATAACCTATAATAGGTTTCGAATCTGTATTTGAATAATTCTAATCCCATCTAAACTCAATTTTAAGAAATGCCTAAAGGGTGCAATTATTTTGGTTATAATACGAAACCAGATTTTTTTAGAAGAATAATATGAAGGAATGTAGAAGCAAAATGAGATCATATCAATGATTGAAAAATAGGTATCTATCCCATTATATCGGGGAAGTGATTTACCGAGCACTTTTAGGCACACGAATCGCGAATACCATCCATTCTTAAAGCGGTAGTTCTGTGCACGCAGCAGATCTGACTCATCAATGACCCTCAGTGCCAGATCATCATCTTCACATCCAAATCTAAGCAGATTTTTTCCCTTTGTTGTCCTCGCAAGCACAAGAGAGGTTCCAATTCGGTCTTTTTCAATAATTTCAGGCAACCATGCGTCGCCAAAGGAAATATCAGCCAGTTCACATGTCAGATCCCGACAGAGGAGACACCTTGGTGGCATATAGTCATAATGGAATGCAGATTTATAGTCTAAGTTCTGGAAAAATGAATTATTGTTGCTGTTCCGTTCGATATAGCGTTCAGAACCATCTTGAAGTGACACTCCAATTCTTCCTGGCCAGCCATTCCCCCTATACGAAAAAATTCGAACCAAATGGGGATCTATACTATGATCTCTCAGAAATCTTTCAGTACCGAGAAAATTCACAGAGTTTGCACAGAATATCCCAATATGCAGGACAATTTTTTCACGTAGTAATATATTCTGTTTCTCTGCTTTACGTATCCCATGGATATGGCAGGGAAGTCCAACAACTGCGAATTTACCATCTTCCTCCATTATCTTAATAAGACCGGAGTTAATTGGCACAGGGCAATATTTAGAACCTGTTGCAGAGAGAATCTGTTCTTTTGTTTTAGCTATGAAGATCTCAGGTTCAAGAGGATTACATTCATGCATTCGTGCAACAAGTGCTCCATCAATAATACCCATTTCAAGGGCATAAATCAGTACAGAAGATACAAGCCCTCCTGAAGATGAATTAAACCGTATTTTTTCATCTAATGAATGGCCGACATATGAAGTTTCATAATTCCCTAGAAGGTTGTTTTTTGGTTGACATCCATATATTTCTTGGTTCAATGATGAGAAATCCACTTCATGCCCTGGACAGACATTCAGGCAAATTCCACATTTTTTGCATTTATTGAAAGAAATAATTGGAACATAGATTCCTTTATCGTCATCTTTTTCAAGTAAAATTGCCTTGTATGGGCAAAGACTGAAACATGTGCCACATCCGGTACACAGACCATCTTTGACAATATCTTGTATTGTATTCATGGATAAATATCCAAACGACTTTTGTAATTATAATATATATGAAATTTCAATCCAAAAATTTAATCATTATGACCTCATCATTCTGACAATCAAAAAGTCAGGTCTTATATGACATTTATTCAGCGACTGAAAGTGTGCAAGGATAGTTGCTTTTAATCATTATTCTTTTTGACAGATTAAATATTAGCCCAATTCATAATTTCAATGAGATATACTTAAAACCATTTTAAAGAGATTCTATTGTGTGATTTCACCATCCTCCTTTCTTTCCCGCATCATGGGAATAGAAAAATTCAAAAGGCATAGCCTAATCTCACTTATATCGGTTATCATTCTCACAGTCATCGGTTTTCTTTCCACGATGTTCTTTGCTCACACGGTTGGGCCTACTGTATACGGTGCATATGCCCTTTTTTTTGCTTATTATGGGATTTTCAATCTTATAGGGGACGGCGGCTTTGGTGGAGCGGTAGTAAAGAGAATTTCTGAGGGATATGAGAAAAATGAATTTTTTTCGGCCTTTGTAATCCTAAGAATAGGACTACTTGTCATATCGGTCCTGACACTGGTGATATTACAACCATATCTCATTGAACTGGATCAATCAGGCCTTTTTTCATGGTTGGTCCTTGCACTTGTCATTACACTCTTCTTCGGAATTACAACAAACGCCGTTTATGGATTGGATCGAGTTGGAATTCAGCAGACAAGCTCAATTATCTATAATATTTCAAAAATATTCATTCAGATTATCGGAGTTTATCTAGGTTATGGCGCGGCAGGACTTGCGGGTGGTTTCGTCAGCGGTTTGGTCATAGGCAGTTTAGTGAACCTCCCATTTATAAACCTGAAGTTCAGCAGATTTAACCTCCGACATGTGAAGCAATTGCTCACATTTTCTTTCTGGGTTTTCCTCTCCACGGGGGGTGTTTTGATCTATAATTACGCTGATACGATCCTCATAGGATATTTTCTCAATACTGAGCAAGTGGGAATATATCGAATTGCGTTTCAGTTGACAACAGCCGCAACATTCACAACAACAGTCCTTCGTACAGTAATTTATCCTAAGATGAGCAAATGGAATGCACACTCAGAATCTGGAATAATTGAGATTGCACTTTCCCGTGCCTTCACCTATTCCCTCCTTCTCGCCGTCCCGGTCGCGGTGGGCGGCTGGATCCTTGGCGAACGTCTCCTCTACTTCTTCTACGGCGCAAGCTTTGCTGAAGGAGCAGGAGTTCTCGGCATTCTCCTCCTCGTACAAATCGTCAACGTTTTCATGTTTCTTCAGACAATGACCCTCAACGCCATTGATCGACCCCGCCAATCCTTCTATGCCACCGGTACTGCAGCGGTCGTGAATATCGCCCTTGACCTCGCCCTCATCCCTCTCATGGGTATCAAGGGTGCAGCAATCGCCACCCTCGTGACAATGATTGTCAACGCGACCATCGCCCATCATTACCTTTCAGGACACATTTCGGTGCAGATCGAACGCGGCCCCACCTACCACATTCTCCTTGCGGCAGGGATGATGGCCGTTGTGATCCTGCTGTTCAGACTTCTCATCCCCCTCTCCAATGTAGTCCTTGTTCTGGCTGCCGTCGCCCTGGGAGGAATCGTATACGGCCTTGTACTCATGAAGGCAGACAGCGGCCTTCACGACGAGATCCGTGACCTTGCGATGCAGCTCGGGGCACCCTGGCCAAAATGGCTCTGAGAGCCTTCTCAGTGGCGCAAACAGCAGGCACTATCTTTTGAGAAAAAGAGATTCAGGTTCGGCACCCCCATACCGAACCCATGAATACCGCATTATCTGCGAAAAAAGGGAGGAGTAACCAGCAAAATATCCCTAAATAACAGGTATCAATTCAGACGGGGACGGGGACGAACGGGATCTTTTCGGGGATATATGCTCCACCTCATCCCCCACGTCGGCAGCAACAACACAAAAAAGAAAGAATCACCGCCCCAAACCGGAAATCACCTCACATATCTCCACTGCACTCCTCCCCTCACCAAAGACATCCACCTGCTGTGTCGCGTCCGGTGCCTTCCGCCGGGCCATTGCAACAATCCTCCCCCTGTCC
>CAVXFW010000020.1:0-33975 GCA_963761105.1 uncultured Methanomicrobiaceae archaeon
AAAGTGGGTGGACAATGGGTTACAAAAATGGTTTTTCTCCCAATTTTTGAAATCGAAATAGAAAAAAACTAAGGAATTAACCTCAAGTTGGAATTATACTGTGAAAAAAAGGTGAAAATCAGAGGGATGGAGAATACCTTTTTTGTTTCGGAGTGGGGGATGTTTCAATCAGAATTTTAGCATTAACAATTCATCAGAAAGGCCATTTTGCATGATCAATTCTCTTCATTATTTCGGATAATCATAATCCCGGAAATGTGTGGGATGATGAAAGGAAACAGTGCCAATCAGCCTGCAATGCTGAAAGGTTTGCCCGTCCTTCCGGAATTGCATGTAATTGTGCCTCAATCATCCATCTCCTTAGTTCTTCAGATGAAATAGAAATTGGATTACTATTCTGGTAACAGCCAGGTGTATCTGTCTCACCCAAAAACCCCCAGTAGTAGAGTAATCTGACAACAAATATGGTGTTTCTTTCGACAGTCTGCCGATCGCCATAAATCTCTTTTGTCCTTTGAACAATCTGCTGAATGGTGACTGTGTCCTGTAACCTGAGGAGGATACCTGTCTGCCGGGAAATCGTATGCCAGAAGGGATATGCAGCAGAAATCATGCAGTGATGGATTGCTAACCGTTCACCTTCAGATGCATGTTGTATGTGCACTAATCCCTCGTTGCGCAACGGAACGAGTACGGTATCAGGAACGGCCCATGTTCTCATTAAAATGGTGACCGCAAAGTCACGTGCGGTTTCACTTCTTCTTTCTATTGTGCCTCTGCCCATGCGTTCAGAGAGATATTCCTTAAGCTCCGCGCGGATATCTGTCTCAGCATGTCCTGCAAGGAGCATTTCACAGGTTTTTTCCATCCATTCCGGTCGGATGGCTTGTTTTATCCCAATCATTTCATGCCGTTTCATTGATTATTTTTCTCCGTGTTATTGATACAAACGGCACAATCACTTCGTCCATTGAGATACCTCCATGGGTGACTGATTTTTTCCCTTCGGTGATAAATGCTGAATTCGCTGGTGCGAAGAGGGGGTAATAATTATCCGGAATGCCCTGAGGTTTCCACTCCAGTGAAGATGGATATTTTTCTGCCACTTCACTGCACAGTACCTGTGAACTATATATCCGGACGCGTTCGCCTTTAACCTCCGCTATAGCACCTTCTGATGGTCTTCCAATGCCATTACTGCTGACGTTCCCGTGGTCTGAGGTGATCCAGATGGTGAAGCCATTGTCCAGAAGATGTGAGATCATGGTGTGAAGGTATCCCTGTCTGCACCACTGCTCAATCTGGTTATGCATCCCTTCATCACCCATCTGCATTCCGTGCATGATGTTGTCTATTTTGTTTATGACAAATCCTGCAACCTCTGTCATCTGTGGATTGAATTCTGAATGCAGGTATTCTGTGATGTCTTCATCCTGAAGATTTCCTTTGTATGTGATTTTTGTAATGGGAATTCCCTGATTTTCCCAGTAATTTTTCCATGCTTTTGGTTCCCGGGACGTCGTGTTGATGTAATCCGGGAAATAACCCGGAGATGTCCCAGAAAAAATTGCCTGTCGTGAAACACTGGTCAGTGTTGGAATCCATGCAAATATGCTCTGTTCTCTGCATTCAAATTCAGTATCCTGTGACTGGAGTATTTTTTTTATGGAAAACCACTGGCTTAGGGAGAGTCCATCTATAACAATGAGCGCCGTTTTTGGTGATGTGCTGTCTTCCCGTTTCCTTTCAAGATAGCGGGGTATCTGGCTGACTATCACCGGAGGTATTGGGGGCAGGCTGATGAGAGTCTTATACCGGTTCTGCAGCCAGTCCTGGAATATTGCATATATTCTGTCTGACAGGCGTTCGAAGGAGTTTTTAACCGATGGATGAACCACAAATTCTGATGAGCTGTTCCCCTGTATTACAGCCTTTAATTCCGCAAAGTCAATTGCATAAGTGAGCCAGTCCGAGTGAGAAGAGTCGGTTTTGGGAATTGCCGTTTCAAGGGTGAGCAGTCTCTTTTGAATACGTGCGGTATATTCTTCTTCTGATTCGTCTGTTATGCCAAACCGGACCCACGTCTCTTTTAAGCTATCATGGTTTTTGCATGAGACCGGTTGCAGTTTTCCTTCGACAAAGAGATCGTCAATGTAGATTTTGACTTTTTCATCATCAAATGGCAGATGGACCGGCCCCTGATGCTTCAGGCCATATGAATTTCCTTTTGACTGAATATTCCCTGTTTTTTCATCTTCAGTCGGAATGTATGAAGAAACAAAATATGGCCATCGTTCCTGTAAAAATTCAAAAAACGCATTTTTTCCCTGAAAGAGTTCTTCGAGAGGCCATTCCTGGAACTCAGGCTTTTTCTGAAGTTGTGTTGCAATACGCTGGTTCAGCATCTCTGGTATCTGAATCTCTGAGTAATGAATCGTTAGCAGAGTATTCAGAAGATCAGGAGTCGTTGTAATCGAGTTTGCCTTTATTTTGAATACATATTCCAGGATGAAATCCTTTGTTGCGTTATCCCCAATCCTCTGCGTGCAGTGGGTTTGCTGAATTTCAAAAATTGGTTCGAGATATCTTTTATCAAGGTGTGCAATGATTGGACTGCTCAGGTATGGAAATATTTTTGCGAGACTGAATGACAATTTTCGTCCTTTTTCAAGGAGGTCGTATGGCAGATTTTCCAGATTTGATTCCTCTGTTCTCAGGACGACGACCAAATCTGTCGTAATCCCTTTATCCCAGAGTGAACGGTATTTTGTTTCATATGCATACCTGAATGATATCGCATCTTCATACTCGATGATGTCAAATCCTCTTTCTCGTAACTCCAGTACGAGATATTCTTCGGTGAGTAATCCATCGGGGTCAGCTACCAGAGTTAGTCTGCAAACATTGGATACAAATTCATTCAGGATGATGTCACGCCAGGTTTTCATGTGTCAGTTCTCACTCTTTTGTATTCTGATCATCACTACCGGCCTGAGTTTCGGAATAATCGCCCCAGCTGAAGCGATCTCTTTTTTCCATTTGTGTTGTTCATTTCTGAGTTCTCTGAGGCGGTATGAACGGACTTCATCAAGACCCAGCTGTTCGATGGCTGTTTTTCTGGCGTGAAATGATCGTTCCGCCCGCATCTCTTCGGTCTGAATATTCTTCAGGTGTTGCTCCTGTAGTTCATTATAGAATTCTCTACCAGAAATCTTTGCTTCATCCATCAATCTCCGTGATATCATCTGCGATTCTTTTTGATCTGAAACGGTGGTGATCTCATAATAATGTGATAGCAGGCTATCCCAGATGAACCGGGCAGTCTGTCTGAACATTTTTCCATCTTCTGAAATGAAAACCGGCATGAATGCTCTTTTTTTCGCAGGGATGAACCGGAGTGTGTCACTCTTAAGGATGGGTTTTTCGTAGCTGAATCCAACTTCAAATAGTCCCCAGTATCCGCGAATATCTGCTGGGAGTTCAGGAATCCATACGTGAGGGATCAGAATTCCGGGTGACCATTCAGGAATGGTCGTAATGAGTTCTTTGATATGGGTTTCTTCCGGAGTGAGGTGAACAACACCGGGTATATTCCCAATGCCTGATTCAGAAAATATCGCATTCCGGTATTCTGTTCCGTCCGGCCAGGTGATACTGCAGGAATCTAGTCGTTTAATTATTTTCCCCTGATGTGACAGCAGATATGCGATTGTCATATTTTCAATCCAGGAAGGGAAGGGGTAACCACGTATTTTTTCCGATACGTCCGTATTGGGGATATCTGATATCTGAGTGATGACAGAATTTTTATCAATATCCTGCAGTTCATCCTGTATTTTACCGACGGCCTGATCCACTGACGTATTGATGGTATCGGGGCTTATGATGGCCTCAATAAACAGGTTTTCGAATATTTGCCCTGCAATAGCTGAATCCAGGACATCGCCGGTTTTGTCTATACCGAATTCCTCATAGATGACCGCAAGTTTTTCTTCCAGTACTTCTCTGACCCTGAACTCCACTGAATTTTCGAAGACAAAGTTGATGGCCTTTACCCGATGTGCCTGGCCGATTCTGTCCACTCTTCCAATTCTCTGTTCAAGTCGCATCGGATTCCACGGGATATCATAGTTTACCACCACATGACAGAACTGAAGGTTTAACCCCTCCCCTCCGGCATCCGTTGAGATTAAGAACTGTGCCTTCTCCATAAAATTGGTCTGGGCACGATTTCTCTCTTCAAGGGACATTGTTCCGTTCAGTATTTCGGCTGTGAACCCTCTCTCCTGCAGGAATGAGTGAAGCATCTCCTGTGTTGGAATAAATTCTGTGAAGATGAGTATCTTCAGATCAGGACTTTGTTCTTCCTGACGTAACCGGAAGATGAGATCCAAAAGTGCCTCTGTCTTTACATCAGGGCCCGTCTGACGACATTCCCGTGCAAGGTCCAGGAGTGTTCTGACGTTCTCTGATTCATGGGTGAGGGCATGATCATTTCTTTCAAGGAGTGTTTCAAGCAGGTGCTGGCCGTCCAGATCATAGATCTCTTCTTCTGTCAGAGATTGGTATGTCTCTGTTTGCTGTGAGAACGTAGGGCACGTTTCGGACAGTACATCCAGACGGCGTTCAAGGGTGCGTTCAATAGCGGCAGTACTTGAGACGACGAGTCTCTGCATGAGTACCATGAGAAATCCGATATACTGTTTATTATCACTGATTGCCTCGTTATATCCTATTTTAATATACTCTGTGACCGCGTTATAGAGTTCCTCTTGTCTGTGGTGGTGTTCTTCCCACCGGACAGGGTGTAGTGTTGTGGTCCGTGGTTTGAAGAGGGGATTTCCCATTGCATCGATTGCGTTTCTCTTCACGGTTCTGATGACATATGGTTCAACGGTTTCCCGGGATATGATATCCGGGGCAGGAAACATCTTTGGGTCCAGGAGTGATATGAGCCTGAAAAATGCGTCCGATTTACCCTGGTGTGGTGTTGCAGAGAGGAGCAAAAGATAGGGGGTGCATTCCGCAAGCCCTTTTCCCAGTTTATGGCGTGCAACAAGGTCGGTGCTTCCGCCCAGCCGGTGGGATTCATCGATGATAACGAGATCCCAGCCTGCAGAAATAAGATCTCCAAACCGGTCTTTGTTATGCGTGTCGACTCTCTCTTTCGACCATCCTTTGCGGCGTTCCAGTGGTTTTACCGAGTCCATTGAGGTAATCACCTGACTAAAGACAGTCCAGGGATTTATTTCCGTCCGGGTCTGGCCATAGGTGTCCGGTGTGTTCTGATTGGTTGCGGATGTTACTTTCTTCAGTGTCCGGATGTCTTCGGGGAGGACGATACTGAAATCTTCGTTAAAATGGGTCTTCATCTCAGAGACCCACTGTTCTGTGAGTCCCTTGGGTGACACAACGAGGATGCGTTTCACCCGCCCCCGGAGTTTTAGCTCTTTGAGTATCAGTCCTGCTTCAATTGTTTTACCCAGACCCACTTCATCGGCAAGCAGGTACCGGATTCTGTCCTCTGAGAGAGCACGGGTTAATGCAGTTATTTGATGTGGAAGAGGAATGACACTGGATTCAATGGGAGCAAGGAGTATACCTCCGCCCTCTGACGTGCGATCCAGTATGTCCGCGATCTTTGCGGCGGATGCAAGGTATCGTATATGGTATGGTGTTACTTTCTCTCTCCCTTTGCTGAGTGGCTCTAAAGTATTTTTCGGGACGGTGACGATTGTATCGGTCTTCTGCAGCCAGACCTGACAGGTGATGTTTCCCCAGAGTTCATTCTCTTCAAGCAGTCTGCAGGGAGATGTGTGGGTAGTGCTGTAGAGCCATTCGTTGGTATTCATGGGGGGCATATCCGGGGACCTGGATGATATTATATGGTCTGGTTTCAGTGTGGGTGTTCATGCACAAAAAACGTATGCGTATCCAGCGAAATGGGTGTTTTTTCCTGTCTGGCGGTTTGTATCGGGAGATGGTGCTATTGGGGGATTATGGTTCCAGAAGGCCGCGTTCTTCGTACTGCCGGGTCAGGTCTTCTTTGCTTTTGGTGCAGTCTATAACCTCGTCAAAATCAGACGGAGAGAGATGCAGTTGATCCGCCATCTTTGACCGGAGGGTTTTACTGATCTCTTTCTTTCCGTGGCTGAGATAGGTGTATAATCCGGTCTTCTTCCCGTTATGGAAGAAGATAAAATACGTGTGGTGCGATTGTTCTTTGGAAAACCCCTTCTTTGTGAGGGCTTTCTCAATTCTTCCGGATTTTCTTGTCGTCATTCGGCACCACAGGAAAAAAGCGCCTGTAAGCGTGATTTGAGTTCTTGCGCACCCTGTGTCAGGTTCCCGTCTTCTTCTCTCAGATATTCGTCACGGAGAAAGAGGACGCCGTGTTCAATTTCCTGCATCGCAGCCTGAAGGGAATCTGCAACCCCGAGAAGGCGATATTCTTCATTTGAGAGGATGAACTCATTTTCCTCTGCGTCCCAGAGGACATCGATTACAAGGGGTGTTGCGAGGTCAATTGGATCTTTGGTACCGGAGAGAATTTTCATGAGAGGGATGGCATCCACCGTTTTGATGGCTTCCGGTGTGGGACCGATGGTAATCTCTTTTTTTTGGCCAGTCTGGGTAATCACACCGTTTATCTGTACAAACGTTCCGAGAAGTGATCGAATAAGGTCTGCATGAACATTTTCATAGTGGCCTCCGACAACCCCGATAGTGGTATTGAGTTCGAATATTGGTTTGTTGTCCACCCTTACGTCCACCACCCTGCCGTAAATTTCTGCTGAGTATTTGTGTGGTTTTTTACGGTTGGCCTGCTGGATCATCAGTTTTCGTTTCGGTGAGAGGGTGATGGGTTCACTCTCCGGGTAATACATCTCTATAGAGTAGCCTGCAGTCTCGTCCGGCCAGATCTTTTCAATTTCTTTGAGGATCCTGTCGTTTCTGAATTCATCCGGAATGGTTCCGAAAAGCGCTGTATTGATGTCATCCGCCTCGTTTGCTACCTGGAAGCTCTTTTGAATAATATCACATGCCTGCATACAGACTGAACTCATCTCAGGGAGGGTGTGGTTTTGCGGCTGAACGGCAAGGGTGGCATCAATGCTGCCTATTTTCAGGTCCCGGAAGACGAGGGTGCAGTTGTTTTTGACCTTCTTCGGGACGTCCCCACCCGAGCGATATGGGTTTTTCAGGAGGTAGTCCCCGGCGGTATATGCGATGGTCTGTACCGCTTTGATATAGTCGGCAAAGATGACCGCAGGTACTGCCTCTTCGCCTGGTTTTGTCGATTTTATTACAACGTTGAATGCGGTATCGTCCGGCATGGTTTAGCACTGGTGGTATTCTGATGGATACGCTATGGTATCTAATGAATAATTCCTATGAAAATGTCCTGATTTTAGTTTATATATACCTTCTGAAGGAGTTGAAGTTCCCGTTCCCTGGCATAGAATACCCAATAATTATTGGTATAATCACTATGGATATAATCATTTTCTCTCTTGGGGATTTGAGGGTTCAGGTATAATACTTGATCCGTGTCTCGTTTTTTTTAAGATGTTGATCAGTACATGAGACAACCGGATCTGTGATGCATCCAGGATGTGGAGGATCTTGTTTTTGGCGACGGTTCGTTGCTGAGCCAGCAGTTCCCGATAATGGGTAAGGATTTGGAGATCCCGTTTCTCTCCCTGAAAGATACGGGAAGGGGCGGGGTGGCCCCGGTTCCCCTTATTTTTTGGACATTTGCAGAGATTTGCAAAGCTTTGCAATCTTGTTTGCAGCATTTATTCCGTCCATTTCACATTCCGCACCCTTCCACCAGATGAGCTAATTATTTTCTGCTGAGTCCATTCCTCCTCAAATCAGTTGTACTATTTAATATAAAAGTACAACCAATAATCTGAATAGCACATCAGAACACAATGACTACCAATCCCACGTTTGATCTCCTTCAGGATCTTCAGAATACCAACCACAGGAATATCAAGGATACGAGTCTGGACCTTCTTGCAGTGCAGAATTATCTCCGGAAACTCAACTTTACGGAAGCCTTTAATGACCACCTGACGTGGGACGAGAAACAGTGGAAAATCAGTCCTGGTGAACTTGCCAAAGCAGTAATTTATTTGCCCTATCTGTCAAGGGATCACAGAATCCCGCTCTATCTTGTCGGAGAATCATATCAGACCGTTGATATGAAATTATTATTTGATGGTGACTTTTCCGCCCAGGATCTAACGGATGACAGTATTGGAAGAATGCTGGATCGCTTTCACGAATCAGGGTGCACACAGTTCTTCACTCAGCTTGCATTATCGGTGTATACTAAATTAGGGATTGACTTTTCAAAATTCCTTCATGGAGACACAACATCTCATGTTCTCTATGGGATGTGCAACACAGAACCTGCACAAAACTCAACGGCTCCAATACCAAAATATGGACACAGTAAAGACTATCGCCCTGACCTGAAGCAGATAATGATGGGTATGGTAACTGATGGAAATGGATTGCCCCTATATTCAACGATCCTAGACGGAAATACTGCTGATTGTGTCTGGAATTATGAAACAATCACTGAATTAAGTACATTTCTGGGAGACCGTGTACTGAACTCTGTCTACGTTGCTGATTCAAAACTGGTCACCATGAGAAATCTGGAAGCCATTGCCAGTCTGGACACTAAATTGCAGTTCATATCGCGATCGCCTGCAAGTTTTCATTCCAAAATTACACAGAAGATCCGTAATGAGGCCTACGAAAAAGGTGAGTGGAATGACATAGGGGCACACCGGGACACGCCAACAAAAAACTCAACACTTGCAGAATACGAAGCAATGTCATTTCGCAGAGAAATAAATGGGTCCGATTACCGGTTTATTGTCTACAGAAGTGATGCAAAAGAACATCTCGTTGACAGAAAAAAGGAAACTGATAAAGAATCACTCAACTCTGCGTTTGGCAAGATATTCAGTGGTAATAAAAATATATTTGCATGCGAAAAAGACGCAAACAATGAGATTCTGAAGTTTAAAGCAGAACATAAGAAAAATCTCTATGACATCTCGTGCACCATCACAGAACTGGTCGAGTACAAGAAACAAAGAGGCAGACCCGGAAATAATCCAAAACCGCCGGTGAAGAATGTTCAGTACGTTGTTGAACTCATAGATATTGCTGAGAACCAGGTTCGAATCACAGATTACCAGAAGAATACACAGTCATTTGTTTTGATTACAAATGTTCCTGAATCAGAGATGGATGAACGGGCAATCCTTCACACATACAAGGAGCAGAAGGTTGTCGAAGACAATTTTTCAATCATTAAACGGCCTGTCATGGCAGGCACGCTCTTTGTTCAAAAACCGGAAAGACTGGAGGCATTGATGATTTTGCTCTGTATTTCGTTGTTGCTTCAGATTGCAATGAGATTGATTGTCAGAAAGAATTTGGCTGGGTTGGATTTCATTCCAAATCTTGACGTCCACAGAAAACCTCTGGTCAGTCCGTCTTCAAAGAAGATTATCGATATGATTCGGAATTACAGTGTGATTACTTCAGGGGATAAACAGGAGTTTGTGATTAAAAACAGTCTGTTTGCCCATGGTATCGCTACCTGGGTATATCTGCTGGGACTTGGCGGAGAACAACCATCATCACAAAATACGATGAAATCCTGACGTGCAGGTGCTGAGTTTCTTCATTTCCTGAAGAATCTGGGAAATGTCGGCTAAATATTGTTAATTCAATCAGTTTTTCCTGGCAAGGGTGCGAAATCAGAAGTCCATATGAGTTCTGATAATAAATTGGGTCCCGAATTGCGAATTTTCGGGAGTTTTTGCAATGGTGCACGAATCATAGACATACCCACACGTACCGGATACCACATCCGGATTGCTCTGTTATCCCTGTAAAGTACGCAAAGTACCTACACTCTCTGTACTTCTATCTCCTATAGTACCCTCTTTTGTATTAGAAAGGGTATTCTGCCCGTTGTTTGTCTTTGCAATATTTGCTGTTTTTTTATGCAAAGCTGTTGCAACGTTGCAAACATCTTCGGTTTCATCCCCATTCCGCAGGAAGGTGTTCATCAGGGCATGATACTTTATGAGGTTAAATCCGGTCTTCAATGAGCCGTTTGAGCTGGGTGAAGTCATCCGGTTTTTTCACGTCCCTGTCCATCAAAAGACGTTCACAGATTATATTGATCTTATCTCTGCCCGAGATGGAATTTCCTTCCCGGTCTTTCACCTCAAAAAAAGATGGTTTGCCAATGACGGATGAGAGTACCGGTTTTCCCTTGATATATTTCAGCCATACGGGATTTTCAAATGATATTTTGCCGCTGTCACCGGAAATCTCGTGTGAGTAGTGTTCAAAGAGATGAATGATCTCATCTCTTTTCAGTGTGTCCCAGACTTTTTTGGTAAATTCTTTGGCATGGAGGGCCTTGATCAACCGTTCAATGGTCTCATCCCTGTCGGAAAATTCATCGGGGTTTTTAAATATTTTAATCCAGTTTTCCTTCAAATCTTCCCTGATTTTTATGAGTGCCAGATTTGCCGTCTCCATAAAGAGCCTTCTTTGAGCGACTGCAAGGATCTCAGATTCAAGTCTTTCCTGAGATACTGTGCAGAATTCTGATCTGGCAAGGAATGCAGGGTCAAGGAAGTAATTTTCGAGTTCACGCAGGCGCCATATGAGAAGATTGTCCTGTTTGGGGTCCGGGAATCTCTCCCAGCATGCCTCAACCATTTCATCATCGAAGTGGTCACGGTCAATGAGGAAGTAGTATGTCGGGTGATCCCAGTGCAGGGATTTTGCGGCACTTCTGATGTGCGTTGAAGGGCCCAGTGGACGAACAGTGATGGTGTCATTCAGGAGTCTGCGGAGAATGATTGGATCAATGGAGCTCTCATTGTCTCCCTCGACAAAGAGTTTATGGCCTGCGCCAAAGGTTGTCTCTTCTGCCTGAGGGTTCCTCCGGATGGAGACCATTATTCATCATTCCCCGGCAGAAGTAGTATCCGGTTCTCTTTATTGACGGTGTCCATCACCTCTTCGGAGTGAGTTGAGATGATATACTGGTTTTTTGGTACCAGTTCAAGGAGGTTATGGATGAACGTCCTGTGCCATTCGGCATTGAGGTGCATCTCTGGTTCATCGATGAGGACAACAGAAGGGGTGGTGTATGTGGCATTCCAGATCATGAAGAGCGTCGATATGATTTCTTTCTGGCCGGAGCTGAGGCCGTCAAAGGAATAGGTATCTGATTCAACATCATGAACCGGTCTGATTCTTATGTCGATGGAGTTGTCCTTTGACGGGCGGAGTTTGCTGAACGTGGCCGCGGCGTAAGTCTGCATCAGATTGTCCAGAACTTTCATTGCTTTGGTATCTTCTGTTGTGGAGCTCTCAGTTTCAAAGAGGTCTGCCTGTCCCATCATCATTCGGAGGATGGTCAGTTTGAATGAACTGATACGGGATGGCTGGTTTCGTATCCTGACTGACCGGGGTGTGTCGTCACCGACCATGTCCCCAAGCTGTGGTTTCCCCTCCATTACTTTGCGGAAACTGTGGAAGAAGAGACAGCTCTCGGTGATGAGGGGGTTTTCATCGGCACCGCTGATGATGTTGAGGAAGTGATAGAATTCTTTGTTTAAGCCTTCATTTCTGAGGAATAGGTCCAGTTGGACATTGCTTTTCAGATTATTATTGGATGTTTTTTCCGATATTTCTCCGCCTGTCCATCTGTTGAGGTCATATTGGAACGGTGTCTTCTGAATATGAATCGTGTCGTCCCGGTTGATTGAAATAGTTATCCCGATATTTTCGGCATTTTCAGGATTTTCACTTTGGGAATAATATTCAATCTCTCCGGAGATTCTGGCTTCATCACTGCCACCATGGATCAGGAGGTCGGGTATATTGATGGAAGAATGGATTTTCCGTCTGTCTATGAAATAAGATCCCTTCTCCTCCTTTATTAGGAGCATGAGAATGGCACAGCACTCAAGAATAGATGTCTTGCCCAGTCCGTTCTTGCTGCCGATGACCATGATGTCGGGGTCATATGCCATGCGGGGGTGGAAGAAATCAAGGTTCAGGTCTTTGATTCCCCGGTAGTTATGTATTTCAAGGCTGTTTATTCTGAAAGACGGTTCTGTTCCTGACATCTTCTCCCTCCCGTGGTATCTGTATATTGATCTGATGGGTGCATGCTTATATGTCTTTTTGAGAAGGGTTGTGGCCCGGGAAATTCTTTTCCCTCTCATAACCCCTTATATTTATACCTCAATTCTCTGCTGACCAATTGCTTCGGCTAAATCCACTCCTGAAATTTTTTCATACCGTTCTTCCAGTTCATCTCGTAGATTAAAGAGACGTTTTGATGCTGTGTCAAGTAACTGTGAATATGTCGTTACTATCACATGACCCCGAGTGGTATTACCATGGTCCCTTATCTCAATTTTAGGACTTACACTATCATCGATAGTTTCTCCAACGACAAATGTATGAATAAATGGATTCCCTATGAGGCTTTTCAATCCTAAAATGTCCTCGGTGTAACCTTGCGCCTGATTTCGTTCTTCTCGTGTAATATGTGACCCACCCTTTTTCAGTTCAATGATTAGTATTCTGTCAACATCTTGGAGTTGGGTCTCTCTATTTGGTATTTGCGTTCCGGTTACAGCCATTGTTGAATCCTGACGAACGACTATATCTGGTCTCTTACGGGGATTTTTGAAGTGACTTGGAACAGTATCCTTCCCAAATATTTGTTTCACTGCAGTCCGGAGACTTTTATTGGACGTAAATTCAGGTGAATCGAATTCGGGCCCGAATATCCATCTTGCTTCTGTCAATAGAGGGTGTAAAACATGCAATTCATCTACGGTCCTATCCCCGGAAAGTTTGTCGATTGCTTCTATGACTGAGATTCTTTTGTCAATTTCATCCAAAACGGATAGTGCATCCTTTACTGTCCATTGATCTAGCAATCGATCTAATCCTGTTATGTCATCCTCCGACATCTCTGATAGTTTCTGCAGGAGACTCTTTCCGCTCCGTGAACTTTCAAGATTAATCAGTGCACCAAATATTTTTGATTGGGTGCCTTGGGGAATATTGTAAGAATCGGGTGCAATAATACCAATAAATTCATGCACTTCTGATTTACCCTGACGGGATAAGTTTGAGATTTTATCCCCATACTCATGATATACTCGATCCCTTGTTTCTGCGATGGATTTTGAGGATATTTCGCTGAACCATTTGTCAATACACTTAGATATTGTAGCATAAACACGGTCCATCCGACTATCCGCATTAAAAACCTCAAAACTCAACAATTACCCACCAAAAGATCTATGTACGTTTAAGCAAATAACTACAATATGCCCCTCATTGACGGATTCGATGACGATTCAATCCTTTCTGTCGGCCATCTCGGGATAGTTGCCGGTGCCTATGATTCTCTTGGAATAGCAGATGTAATTGATACCGCCATACCCAAAACCCGCCACCATAATCTCAGTCATTCTCAGGTTGTTAAGTTAATGGCCCTCAACGGTCTGGGATTCATCGAACGCCGTCTGTATCTCTTTCCTGAATTCTTTGACGATATCGCAGTTGAGCGACTCATTGGGGAAGGAATTACCACCGACCAGATCAATGATGATTTACTTGGCAGAACTTTGGATACCATCGCAGAGTATGGTCCCACCGAGCTATTCAATGAAATTGTGTCAAACTGCCTCATTTCCACAGAATTCGGTTCGCACTGTATTCATGTGGATACAACCAACTTCAGTGTCACCGGCGAATATGAATCAGACTTTGGCACAGAAGAAATAAAAATAACCTATGGTCATCCAAAGGATGGTCGCTGGGATCTTAAGCGATTCGTCCTTGGTATGGCATCAAACCAGCATGGAATACCTCTTTTCCTTCAGACTTTTTCCGGGAATGAATCCGATAAAGAAACGCTCAGAACCATTATTGAAAATCTCAAGAACAATCTGAAATCTGACGAAAAAGTCTACCATGTGGCAGATTCTGCCTTTTATACCCGGAAAAATCTCCAGAGTGTGGGGCAGCACACGTTCTGGATCACACGGGTGCCCTCTTCAGTAAAAGAAGCAAAGGATCTACTCGCATCAGAGTGCCAGTTCAAGCCATGCACAGACAATCGATATTCCTATTTTGAACAAGTGAGTGACTACGCCGGCATCACGCAGAAGTGGGTCCAGGTACTATTCCGAGCCCGCGTATGAATCGAAAAAGAAGAAATTTGAAGAGAAACTTGAAACAAAACTGCGTTCTGCAAAGAAATCTCTCAGTAAAATCTGTGCAATTGAATCGAAGTGTGAGCCGGATGCACACAATGTCGCGCAAAGATGGGTGAAAGAACATCCACTGTTTCGGTTCAGTGAATGTAAAATTATTGTGATTCAGAAGAAGGCAGAAAAGAAACGCGGTCGGCCAAAGGAGGGTGAACCAATGGTTCAGATATTCAGGGTCGAAGCAGATATTGAGTTTAATGAAGAAGCAGTTGAAAAGGAACGTCAGAAACTCGGCCGATTTATCCTGGCAACAAATGACACTGCAATGTCTGCAGACGAACTGCTTTACAACTACAAAGAACAGGGAACAGTTGAACGGGGATTTCGGTTCCTGAAGGACAAATCGTTCCGGGTAGCTGAGGTCTACCTGAAAAATCCGTCCCGTATTCAGGCTTTGTCAATGATCATGGTGCTGTGTCTCTTCATCTATTCAATGACCGAGTACCGGCTGAGAAGAGAACTGGAACGGTCTGATGAAACGGTCACCAGCCAGACAAAGAGGCAGACGAAAAGACCGACGATGAAGTGGATCTTCTTCCGTTTCAGGAGGGTTCGTGAATTTTCATTTGTGGATGGGGGAAAGAGAATTAAGAGGATTGCAAATCTGAACGATGAATTCAGGAAGATATTGCGGCTTTTGGGCGCGGAATATGAAAAATATTACACTTGAAAAAATTGGTGCGGAAAGCGGGGTCCATCGTCGAATCCGGAATAAATCCTGTCCAATCTTCCTTGACAAAATCACCGAGATCGTTTGTTTGAATGATAACGGAATACTGCTTTGCAATTCTTGTTCGACCGTCAATTACCTGCTCTTTGCCTAATATCCAAGATGGTTCACCAACAAGGCGCCTGTCCTGCCAGAATGCTATTCCCTGATAGAGGGTTTTACTATGTGGTTGCTTTGAATCTATCAGAATTATTTCAAGAGTGATTTGATCATCAATCTCTATCTTATCAGAACGAATGATACCCGGATGTTTTTCGAGAGTTGCGGTTTTTCCGTTGATCGTAATTGTAAATGTTGGATCATGTAGGAACCGTGCAGAAATTGTTTCAATCATATTCTCTGGATTTGGCAAATTTCGTTTAACAATTACCTCCAGTCTGGTGCCATGTTGACCACCACTTAACTCGGTTTCATCTTTAATGATAAATGGATGTTCTTCACTTGAAGTAGCAACTGTGAATTCTGTTTTTTTTCCTCTAGAACATGTTATAACCTTATATTCATCATTAAAACAGAGCATTCCATGTCTGCCGATCCCATTTTTCCCATATGCTTTACGGTTTCCTGGTTTTCCTGATGGAAATGTTACGTCTTTCCCCTGGTGTGCAATTCTGTTATATCCCAGTCTCATCCACCGATCGTGAAACTCATCCGGAGTGAGTCCAGTTCCGTTATCTTCAACGACCAAAAGATCACATTCTTCTTTGGGTATTGTGATCGTGACTTTTGAAGCTCCCGCATCCCAGGAATTTGCAATGAGCTCTGTAAGCGCTAGATCTGATCTTTTTACCAATTGCCCGAGTGTTCTTATTAGATAATCCTCTTCAAATAGAGTTTTTTGTGTATAATTTGTCATTCACTCCCCCACCCTGAAACTTGCCTTTTCGATGGCTTTAAATTACCATGAATGTGGTATCTTCCTGCATGATTCAGCACTGATGATTTATTAGACATTGATTCTTTTATACCGAAGGTCAAAGGCATCAGTCCCCCCTTCAAGAACATCACATATTTCTTTACGAATCCTTTTTTCCTGTAATCCTCCCTGTCCCATGACCTGGGTTTGTGTATTTTTATACCCAACAATAAGGGGAATCACATTCTCAGAATCGCCATTTACAACAATATTAGCATTATGTGTGACGATAATTACCTGACGGTACTTCTTAGCATCTTTTATTTGGGAGACAATTAAGTCATAAATCAACCTATTATCAAGATCATCTTCGGGTTGATCAAGAATCAGGGGATATTCTCCATAATTCATTAAAAATGCAAGCATTGCAGCTGTTTTTTGACCCGGAGATCCTTGTTTTATTGGAACGTATCGCTTATTTCTTTGGTCACAGTATTTTACATCCAGTGTGTCTTCAGGGAAATAGCACATAAAATGGTCTATTTTTTCAGGCTCGAGATTCGAGATGTGTTCCCCAAATTTCTTATAGCGAACATTTGTCTTGTTTCCGTTGTAAATATCACAGATTCTCTTTTTTACTTCAATTAATCCTTCCAAATTATCTTGATTCTCTTCGATTATTTTTATTAACTCAGCGATATCCGTAGAGAATTCTTTTTCTTTCTCAATGATTTTTCTAATGGATGATTCAATGCCATTGAGATATCCATAATGATTCAATTCAATCGAAATATGCTTGTTTGAATCGAGGACTTTCTCTAAAAATTCCTCTCTTTTCATTGAAATCTTCTTACGGTGTTTATCAATAGATTCAAGGCAATTGGCTGCTTTTACTGACAATTCTTCTTTTTCTTTGGATGCTAATTCTATTGCAGTTAACTTCCCCTGAATTCTCTCTCTTTTGTAAACCAGAGTGTCATATTGGTTTAAATCAGTATTTCCTTGATCTTCAAGTTCCTGTATTAACGAATTATAAAGGGCAATTGCAGTAGAGACATTATTGCATAATTTCGATTTTTTGTAATTAGTTTCCCATTCTTGAATGGTAATTTCAATATTTTCCGTTATTGCGTTGAGGTTTTCTTTAATTTCCAGGATATTGGCATTCGTGTTTTTAAGAAGATCTAAAAATTCTGGCTCCCCTTCAAACAGGGCTGAATCTACTTCTTTTATGTTGATATGATCGATTGTCTGACTCAAGAGATCTTTCGATATTTTCCAACTATTTTCCCACTCCTCAACTTTCTTTTTCTTTTCCAGTGCAATGCTATATTGGTTTAATATATCAGTATGACCCGAGTCTTCCAAAATTTTTATCCGATTATTGACATCATCTAGTTCACCCTTAAGGGCAGATTCTTCATTTATCTCTGATTCTTTTTCACGAATTTGAGAACAGATTGATAAGTATCTCGTTTCTAGTTTTCCTTTATCATTCGCCCATTCTTTGAAATTTACTTCAGGGGATTCATCAATAATCCGCAATAAGGCCATCTGATCTTTTGAAAGCTCATAAATTTGTTTTTGGCTAAATATACTAACGGGAAACCTTTGTTTAATGTCCCCATCTGTCTCAATCCATTTTCCGGGTTCTGACTCTTCGAATATTTGACCCTCTGGGTGGTTCATATCCCAATATATTTTATATCTGATTCGATCTTTTCGAAGAAACAATGTGATATTTGTATTATCCCTGATAAGACCATCATCACGATTTTCACGAGTATTAAAGTATTTTTCCAGATCTTTTTTTATCTGGTCAGGGAGGGGATTGTTTCTTTGGAGACATAACCTAATGAATTCAAGAATTGTGGATTTACCAATCCCCCTTCCTCCAATTATCGTATTGAGCCACGGACTGAATTTACATTCGAATGCCTTCCCGTTCCCCAAATAATAGGCATCTTTCACTTCTATTGATTCAATGGTCAGGTGTTCAAACGCATTAGGATTTCCCTTAGATTCATCCGACCGAATAATTGAAAGTTCATTTCCATCCATTAATGCAAGTCCCAATCCCTCGATTGTGGGGCTTGACATTTTTATCCACGTGAAATGGCTTCCTGGGAATTTGTCAACAGAAGTCTCAGATGAATTGGTGGGATGATGTGAGTCTGATCCTAATATTTCTGACCAGTTTAATTTTTTCGATTTATATTGCTCAGGTTTGGAATATGATTTTTCAATTATTTCCATTGCAGTGATTGTATCAATGTCTAAGATCTGATCTAAGGTTGGTCCTTTTAGTTCTTTGAAAATCCCCTTTGAATCATCAACGTGTGCAGGTATTGCAATGCCACCTGCCTTTATAATTTCATGGATTACTTCACTTGCTGATTTTTCAGTACAGGTCTCACAATTTCCATATTCTCCGTGAAACCCAACCCCTCCCAATAACCTTGAAACATCTGAAGTTTTTTTGTTTTCAGGAAGGATTGCAAGGATATGGACTCCACCGTTGACAGATACTTCAACGCCAGGAAAGATGGATAATTCTCTAAATTCGGGATGGGTATCTTCTTGAAGTTCTGCATATGCCTGCTTTAATATATCAATCCATTCTCCAGAATTATGATCGGTAATAGCAACACAATCAACTTCTGTTCTCATATAATTAAGGAGCCATTCTTTTGGAGAGATATTCCGGATTTCTCCTTGGTTTGGCCCCTTCCCATAATCCTCTGATGCAGGTGTATGGGTATGAAAGTCACATTTCCACCACTTGGATCCTGCAGGGATGTGTTGTCGGGGCATAATTCACTCCCCACTCCTCGTCACAGCCTGATCATACCACATCAGAAGCTTCGGGTCCTCTTCCAGCACCTTCGGCGGAATCCGGTTGGCCACATCAATAATCGTCCGGTAATCCTTCTCCTGCCATGCCTTCTTAAATCCGGCCCTGACCGCCTCTATCCGGAAAAGTTTCAGCCGTTTTGTATCTCCCCGATATCCTTCAAACTCCCGAAGCAGCGCTCGCTCCCGGAGTTTTTCAAGGTCTGCTGCCTTATTGGGATCAGGGTACATACCAGCGGTCAATAGCCTTCTTCTTCAGTGCCGGATCGTCTTTGGGCAGATTCCTGCATTCTTTCCAGTTGGATGACAGATATCCATGAATCTGTGAAGGAACCTCGCCTTTCCCGTCATACTTCAGGAAGTTCTGTTCAAGGAGCGTGGAGAGTTCAAGGCCCATCTCATTCTTGCTCCATCCTTTTTGTGTCTCCTGGATAAACTCCGGGTGAACTTCCTGGAATGTCTGGGGACGTTCCTTAAGATGCAGCCTGAGCCACTGAATCGCGGATGCCTCATCGGTGACAAAGAGGGTGGTCTGTGCAATCGATGCACCGGAGAGTTTCTTTTTGTCGTATTCCGAGACCTGCTTTGGCAAAAAGTACATCCCGTCACGTTCGATGAATCGCTGGTGCAGTCCTAGCTGGAAGTTCTTGCTGGATATAGGGACCATGTAGCCTTTTCTGACATAGTAGGCCACCATCTGATCGAAGAGAATGCGTGGATCTCTCTCCTGAACCAGCACAAGTTCTTTGCCCTGCATTTTAACAACGGGAAGATACTTCAGATGGGTCTTTACAAAGTCCCAGACACCTTCATCTGTTGCAGCTTCAGTGACAAAACGTGCCTCAAAGCCGCCGTTTGGCTTGTATGCGGAGATGACGAGATCCTGTTTTACAGCGGTGGTGGTGGTGACTGCTTTGAAACTGCCCTGTTTTTTATCCAGTGCTGATACATTAGCAACGATAAATCCGGCATCAGTCAGTGCTGTCTGGACACTGTTCCAGACTCCTGCACTGGTATTGGAGAATTCAACAGTCAACCAGCGCCCAGGTTTGAGGATACGGTAGTTCTCGGCAAAGCATCGCTCCATCAATTTCTGGTAATCGGGGAGCGCCTTGTGCTGGATATTGTTGACGATTGCCTCCAAACGGTTGTTCGTGAAGACACTGAGCCACCCCTCCCAGAGAAAGTTCAGTTCAGAGGTACATCAGGTTGCCGCCGAAGGGGGGGTCGGTGAAGATGTAATCGATTGAATCGTTTGGTGTCAGAGATTGATTCGATGAATTTGTTGAAATAAGAGGCATCTTGTTAAAAAAAGACATTTTTTTTATGGCTCTTTTAAACCAATTAATCCGATCTCCAATTTGTTCTATAACTGATGTCTCGATTGGAATTGAAGAAATGTATAGAGTCCCTTTTAGATAACCTGCGTTGCAACCTCCCCCTCCATAAAAATAATTATTAATATGGATTCTATTCATTTTTGTAGCTCTATTCGCCATACTGGAGAACAAAAATTTCAAAAAACTATATTCACTGAAATCAATTACGTTGAATAATTTTGACAAAATCCCCAGATTTCTCTTCGTATAGAAATGATGCACATGGGTAATTCCATGTGATCTCATTGGCTGTGCCGTATTATAACCCTCAGGCAAATGATCAGTTGGATACCAGTATGGAATCTCCCTCCCCTCGATCATCGCAATCAGTGCACAGTCAAATGCATCCGGCACCTTCTCATGCCGCTTCTTTCCGACAGTGTAATTGATTAAAACAGGCACCTGCTTCGCCTGCCGGATGGTCTCACCAATGGCACCATCGAACTTCGTAACCCGTGCCCTTTCCATTTTGCGTTTTGTCAAAAGTGCTCCGCAGTGAGGGCATGGGAATTCGTCCATGACTTTCCCTGCCTCTTTGTCAACCGCTTCCTTCCAGAAGATGATTTCTTCTGCACACTCGGGGCAGACAAAGACATCAGACCAGACGGTGTAGTTGATTCTGCCGATATCGGTTGTACCGGACAACGTCTTTTGGTCTTCATCTGTACCAGAGATCAGGTTTTTTAATTCATCGACTGAACCGGTTTTTGCGGCATCGGCGAATTTCTTTATTATTTCCGGTGAAGGTTCATGCAGCGTGGTATACATCCACCCGCACTCCTCATCGACTTCGGCAAGAATCCGGTTCGCTTCCCGCTCAAACTCTTTCACATCCACCTGGGTATTGTAGTTGTATGCGATGAAGGTCGCCGCAGGAGAGAGATCATTTAAGACAGCACGGCGGGCCCCAAGCTTTGAAAACGGCACCCAGACTTCTTTTTCAGTATCTTCTGAAATTTCTTTATTGAGAATTGTTCCGTCATTCTCCACCCGGTAGCCCAGCGACTCAACCACCGCACGGTCACCGCACATCTGTGCTGCAACACCGGTCATGCCGGTACCGCAGAACCCATCAAATACGATGTCTCCCGGTTCGGTATAATGAAGGATGTAGCGCATGATGGCCTTGTGCGGCACTTTGGTGTGGTAGGAATGGGCGTTGTATATGGGATCGTTCTTCCCTTCGCTTACATCTGCTGCAAAGGGTTCACGGTGGTATGGCTCCGGATTATCGGGGTGTGGTTTTTCATTCTCCCATTCAGCAACAAATTCAGCAATCCAGGGATTGGGGCAGGCAGTATAATACGGTGGGTCGGAGAGTGCGAGTATGTCCTCATCTTTTGCAATCGGGAAACCCTCGATTGCACGAAACGCGGGTTCAGATAATTTCTCTCGTAAAAGTTCGGTGAAATGCGCTCTTCTCTCTTCATCCGATGAAAACGTCTGTCCAAGACAGATGATTGTATCAGATGAAGAGGTATTCTCTGAATTGGAGTGGATTGTTCTCTGCCGTGCCATAAAAAAACCTAATCTAAGTATTGCTTTAAAAAGAGGATAAAGGATTGCTGATCTGAGTCCATCAGGAAGTGATGGTGAAGGTAGTGTACATGGAGTATACATGCATCGCATCCCTCCGTGCACGTTCTCCGGTTACTCCAGCACAAACCTGACCTTTGATGCAACCAGATTTTTCATTTTCTCATCGACAAATGCATTAAACAGCTGTTTTAACTCGTCCGGTGTTACTGCACCGCCGGATGCCTTCAGTGCTGCATAGATTTCATCCGCTGTCACCGTTACTCCCTGCAGGCCGGAGAACAGTTTGTCAATCGTCTCAACAAACCCTGCATCAATGGGATGGGGGAGTTCTCCTGACGCAAGGAATCTCATAACGGGTTCTTTTTCATCCGGTGAGAGAAGATTCAGTGCTTCGTGGGTAACTGGATCTTCCAGATTCGTTTGCAGGATTGCCGTCCAGGTATCCAGCATCCGATCCAGTTCCTCGTCCAGATTGTCAAGGACGAAAGATGAATCAGCCGTTTTTGATCCGGAACGCATCTCAACCGAAGGGCGGAATCCACAGTGGGGACAGACAGGGTTCTTCTCCAGTTCTTCCGGAGTAAGGCTGTAACAGGTGTTCAGCTTCCCCAGGCTCTCCCGGAAATTCTTCAGGTCCCGTCCGGGAATCAGTTGGATGAGTGAAAGACTGTCTGCCGTCTTCAGCCGTGCATCATTCATCAGTCTGACTTTTCGGTCGTCGTCATTTCTGTTAAGACGTGCACCGGAATGCAGCTTCAGATAAATCCTGATATACTCACGCTGTAACTCATTCAGTCTGCCGGAAAACGTTGAAGAATAGCCTTTCAGGGCTTGTGCATCCATCTCCCTGATAGTATTGAGACACTCACGTTTTACCACATCAGCATTTCCTGACCATTCGTGCCCCTCTGGAAGAATTTCGCGGGCAATGGTAATCCATCCACAGATCTGTCCGAATTTATTTTTATACTCCAGATATGCGGTAATTTCCTTTAATACATCCAGTTTCGGTTGTATCTCTGCAATCTCTGTTGCTGAATACCTGAAATTTTTAAATGAACCCGGCGTGGAATACCGCTGAATCGACTCAAGGAAACTCTTTGCTTCATTGAGAGCTGCACACATCCGGTTAAGATCTGCATCAAAGATGACATCCTCTCCCCACAAGGTGATTCCGCTGGAAGCATCCCGGGTTGTTACGACGATTTCACCGATTCGTTCGGAAACCTTTGCCTGTAACTCAGCAACCGTCGCATCTTTCCCCTGAGTAATCATCTGACCATATCCCGACGGAAGACCCATAAGTTCACACAGTGCCTTTAATGCAGGCAGATTCCAGTCTTTGGGTGGTTCAATATGTTTGAAATGGACGAGTTCGTCAACAGGAGTTGATGCAAGTTTTCCTACCGACGTTGCATCAAATTTCTGGCCCGGAATTGCCAGCACCCCGGCACCGGAATAAACAATGGCAGCAATGAGCACGGTCACCCATTCCGGCTCCAGTCGGGCACCTTCCGGGTCCATGTATTCCAACCCCTGGACATCCCTGAAAATTTCATTCCGGTTCAGGACCTGCCCTGTTCCCTTCTGGTTCATCAGATCAAGCAGGTAGTTCACATACCGGGAATGTTCGGGCACAATCCTTTCACCATCAAGAATTTCCAGTGCATCAGCAACAGCCACTGCCTGTTTGGTTCTGCTCTGGTTTGCAATCAGCCGCAGTGCATCCTGTGCAGCCTGTTTTCTGGATCCATTCCGGATCATTACCGAAAATGTCGGATAATCAGGTGCGCTGTCTGCAAAATGGGGTTCAAGGCACACTCCTGCAACCGTATTGATGAGATCCCGGAAGTTTGTCACACGATCAGACCCACCGGAAGAGAAATCCTTTAACGAGCGGTTGGCACTCCAGTCAACCAGTGATTTGCTCTCCCCCTGATAAGTGATTTCAAAGGCAGTATACACATTTTTGGAAAGCCAGGCGGTCACCTTCCGGAGATGCCCCTCTGCCTTTGAGATATACGTTGCCTTGGCCTGACCCGAGGCTGTTCCTGCAAGCTCTGACGCTCCCGCATAATTTTTCAGATCTGTGGTAAACGTATCATCGGTATTTTTCAGTCTGAAAAATACTTCATCCGCCTTCTTTTCATCTCTGAATTTTGTAGGGTCATATGGCTGAATAAAGTAGAGATAAAAATCACGCTGTGGAATCGTCGTTGAGCGTTCATTTGGAGAACAGAAGAAGAGATAACCCATTCGTGATACAAGCCGTTCGCGCCATTCAAGCTCATACTCCCAGATATTATGTCCCGTACTGTGCGTAATCTGTGTCGAGCACTCCATCACCTGATTTAATGCTGCAGAATAATACCGGTCAAGGAGCGAATCATCAAGTGTCTCTGCCTTCTTTTCGATGATTGCATCATAGTCCTGATTTTTTTTCAGATCAAGGTAATACTGACGATTATCAGGATTGGAAGAGATGAACTGTCCGTTCACGGTCTTGTGAATTTCCCGTAATACCGTCTCAACGAGAGACAGAAGATCTTCTGAAGGCACCCCGCCAAGATCCCCGACATTTGCGTCATACAGGCACAGACTGTCCCGTAACTCCTCCGGTGTTGCACCAACCGGGGTATAGATATCTCCCGTTGTCAGCCGGTGAACCGAAAGTCCATAAATTATCCTGGTGGCCATTGGTTTGTACCTGGGGCCGGGTAAATGCCTGATGAATACGTGATTCAAGGATATCACTGCATTTAATAACCTCTCTGATCTCCGGCATTGTACGGATGGCTGAATTATCCGTGAGAATCTTCCAGTACAGAATCATAGGCAATCAGACCGGTCTGTTCATCCGGAATATCTTTGTCCATAATCTCCCGCATACTCAACGAAAGTGTCTTTAAAATCTCCCGTTTTTCAACGATGGTCACCTGTTCAAAGGTGTCAATATAATCCGGGTGGACAGGAAACAGGCTGACAAAATCGTCCATCCGTTCATTCATGTCTCCATAATATTCTGCGAAAGGTGTCAGGTGTTCCCGTATTTTCACCATCTGGTCAGCATTCTTTTTCAGCAGACGCTGTGCAACAACATATTTCACATCATTTCTTGCAATATGGACCTGCTCAAAACGGTCTTTCACCCGTCTGATGCTCTCGGCAACGAATGCAAACCGGTCACTATCAAAGATTGCTTCCTGTAATCCGGCAATAAACCGGAAACGCAGTGATTTGGATATTTCACCGACTTCACGTAAAAAGTTAAGATCCAGTATCAGTTGCTGTTCTTTTCTGGTTCTCAGATAATCCAGCAGTTCATCAATAACAAACAACAGCCCTTTCTCAGGATATTTCTGGTGGAAAGCGGTCATCATCTCTTCAAATGACCTGATATGATTTGGAATAGCATCTGCGGGGGGGAATGTATATTCAATTCCTTCGTTCTGGAGGTATTCTTCAAGCTCTCCAATAATAATGTCACGAAGGGACATCTCAGTAGAGCCAATCTCTCCCCGTATCACTTCGAATTTCCCGGCGATTTTTGCAGCTGATTTTGCAACCGCAGCATTGGATAAACAACTCAGAAGAGATGCATCTTCTGCAACAGAAGAGATGACAGACATCAGATGGGACTTACCGGTACCGTAGTTACCTACAATAAGAAGTCCCATATTGTCTGCCTGTTCTTCAAACTGTATCTGTGGAATGACGACTGTTGTGAGTCGTTCGGCCATCTCATCAGATATCACATAGGTTTGAACAAGCTGTTTTGCTGTTGATGATTCGCGTGAATCAACTAACTTTATTACCGATTCAATCGGTTCAAAAGAGATTAAATCCTGATATTTCATGTATTACCACCAATTCCCAAATTATTCCAAAGCGCTGCCATCCGGATAAAACACTGCCAGGTCTTTCGTGTGATATGTGCGGTATTCCCGGTGGTCACTGTTTGCATATACTAATGAATCATTTTCGATTTTCCCGTTCCATGATGCAACAACACACCGATCCCGGGACAATTGTTGTAAAAGTTTGAGCGGATCCTGTTTCAATTCAACATCAAAGAGAATCTCGGTATTATCAAGCAAAACAGTATCCCCACTCTGATAATGGTTGTTAATGATATCCGATAGACACTGCGCGACTTTTCGTATTCTTTGCTTTCGGGACAGTTCGAGAAGACTTTTAGATAGTTCCAGATTAACATTGAGAATCTCTGAACCGGTTTCTCTTCCGATATCCTGAAGCAGAGTTGTCTTGCCGCTGTTGGCGGGTCCGACAATCAAAATGAGGCGATAATACTGGCTCTTTGATTCTTCAATTTTTCTGAGAATATCTGTTTTCATTCATTAAACACCCGGAATGCTAAAATACCTAATTAATGTTTTCTGTTCAGTTCAATATATGAATCCTTGTATTATTTGGCAATAATGATGTGATATGTGTATTTACGATTCTTTTTTTGGTGACATCCCTGACATCGGCGACCAGATGATGATTAAATGGCACATCCCGCAGCCCTGTGGCCTGGAAAAAAACATCCACACAGCAGCCCGGAGCGGGCAGTTCTCTGTTGAGACAACCGATACATCATCCCAAAATTCCCGCCAATAACGGCCGCTCAGTAGTCCGCAATACATAGTCATTTGAGCAGATAACCTGTATTCCGTCCGTATTTTTCCGGCAGTAGATGTGGTCAGAAAATACGTCCATTTTATCCTCAGATTCCCCAAAACAGAGAATCAAAAACAGTGACTCAACGAGGGTGGAGAAAGGGTGAGAAAAAATCGGGATAAATCCCGCAGATGGTCTGAAAGTGGCTATTGCGGCATGCATGGTTCATCTCTTCGTTTGCCCTCCCTCGGGAATCAGAGAGACCCGGACCCGTCCCACTGCTCAAAACAGAATGGCTGAATATTCTCTCAAACTCATGTAAACTCCCCTTAATATCTGTACACATATCTCTATATTGTAATTTTTTAGACGAATATGCATCAATACTGGCTTTGCCTGTGGCCTCTGTCTTTCCATTTTGTGGGTGCAAATCGGTTGAAGGGGGTTATCGAGACTGAACTGACCTGGTGTCCGTCTCTTCATTCTCCATTGATTTTATTCTGGCGGCATTTATGGAGAGCCATAATTTATGATTACCTGGGAAATCATGTTTCAATGCTGTTTTCTTTCAGAATTAATTTCAGTTATTTTTTTCATCGATTATCATGGATATCTGCGATTTAAATTCCGGAAGTTGCTTCGTTATTATAATCCAGAGCGTATTCGTATCCACACCAAAATATTTGTGAATAACAATATTTCTGACTCCGACAATCTTTTTCCATGGGATTTGAGGATTTTTATTACGTAGATCATCTGGTATATTGGATACTGCTTCCCCGATGATCTCGATGTTTCGTACTACTGCATCAATGGTTTTTTGATCATTCTGAAATTCTTCCTGAGAATAATCTCTGGTATATTCCGAAATCCTTTCAATGGCCTCAACAATATCTTCCAAAAAAAGGGTAATGTCACGCTTTGACATATACTGCATCCTCTAATATCCCTTTATACAGTCTTTTTCTCTGTATTATCCCTGCTTTGAGAATGAGATCTATTTTATGCCCGAGTAGTTCTTCAAGATCATCTCTGAGATCGACTACTTCCCAGCCAATTGGTTCTTTGAAATCAACCATTATGTCCAGGTCACTCGTTTCAGTCTGCTCTCCTCGTGCATATGACCCGATTATGCTGAGTTCCTTTATGCTGTATTTTGATTGGAGAGGGATGAAATTGGTATTCAGGGTTGTAACTATCCTTTTTAGTTCTTTTGCCTTTTCATCGGTTTTGCCGGTTCTGGTATTGAGGTTCATATGATAGATCAACCAATCGTATTCTTGTTGCTCTTTTTGTATGTATCAGGATTTAAGCATCACCATGTCATCGGAAAATCCGTTCTGCATGAGGTCAAGGCGTTCGTGATGGTGGGTGACTGTTGTTCCGGATAACGTCCGGGGTAAGGTTGATGAAAATCTCCTTTTTTATCGGTTTCCGTAATCACACCGGAAATCTGTACAAACTTTCCGAGAAGTGATGGAATACGGTCTGTGTAACCACTTTCATACTGGCCCTCAACAACCCTGCCGTAGATCTCCGCTGAATATTTGTGAGATGTCTCTGTTTAGGTCGTGTTTATGTCGGGATGTACAAACGCTGCACATGAGTGTTTTCCCTTTTGCCCGGGAAATCGCTTCTTGATCAGGCTGCCCTTGTCCAGGACCCTGAAGACCTGCTTGGCCGCCGGGTTGATGTGGTGACGGAGCAGGGACTGCATTCGTACTTAAAGATCGGGTTATACGGGAGGCTGTCTCTTTGTGAAATTTTGAATTAAATAATTATCATAAGGCGTGGCAAATAAATCAAAAAATTATTTCATAAAATATATGGTTCTGTGATTCAATGAGAAAATGTGTAGCATGATTGAATCGATTTCCCTTTCTGATATTGCAAGTTATAATGGTGACGCACAGAATCTTACAGATCTGTCTGAAATAAATTACATTTTTGGTTCTAATGGCTCAGGAAAAACAACAATTAGCAGAGTCATTGAAGATGTAACTCCTTATCCGAGCTGTCTTGTAAAATGGAAAAATGATGTGACTTTTGAAACTCTTGTTTATAATCAGAAGTTTGTAAAAAGAAATTTCAACCAATTAGAAGGAATAAAGGGTATCTTCACACTTGGTGAAGATAACGTTGAAATCGAAAAAGCAATTGAAGAACAAACTAAGGGCCTTTCAGAGCTTAAGAATAAAATTAGTGGTTTAAATAAGGGATTAAATGGTGAAGATGGTTCATCTGGAAAAAACGGCGAGTTGATTGAACTTGAGCAGAAATTTGAAGAAAGATGCTGGGCTCAGAAATTAAAATACGATGGTATGTTCAAAGACGCCTTTACTGGTTACCGAAATAATAAATCAAATTTTAAACGCAAAATTCTTGAAGAATCTTCTTCAAATAGTGCAAATGTCAAACCTCTTGAATACCTTAAAAACCGTGCAGAAACTATTTTTGACCAAAATTTAGTTATAGAACTGGTTGTTAATGCAATTAGTGCTGAAAGTGTTATCCAACACGAAGATAATCCGATTTTAGAGAGATCCATAACCGGAAAAAAGGATATTGATATAGCCCGGATAATTGGAAAGCTCAATAATAGTGACTGGGTAAAAAAAGGACGTTCATATTTGGAACAGAACGATGGGATTTGTCCCTTTTGCCAGCAACGAATTTCTGATAATTTCTCACAAAGTCTAAATGAATACTTTGACGAAACATATGCTGAGGATATTGCACAAATTGAGGATCTATTAATAAATTACCAAGAAGACAGCACCAAACTGTTAGCAGATATTGATACACTAATTGAATCATACTCGAATTATCTTGATCTTGATTATTTAAACACACAAAAAGAACTGTTAAGCTCACTTATTGATGCGAATATTAGAAAAATTGAAGATAAGATGTTTGAGCCCAGCAGGATTATCGAATTAGAAACTATCGGAGCAATCGTCTCTGTTATCAACGCTCTCATAAATTCAGCGAATAAGCAAATATGTGAACATAATAGAATTTGTGATAATATTGAAGCAGAAAAAAAAGAATTGACTTCCCTGATTTGGAAGTATCTTCTTGAGACGGAACTAAAGGATTCTCTCGAAGATTACCATAATAATCAAAAAAAGTTGAACGTGACAATTAAAAAAATCGAAGATCTAATTGCATCTGCAAATGATGATATCAGAGAAAAAGGAGGAATAATTAGAAATCTTGAAACCCAAGTTACCAGTCTTATTCCTACTAAAGATGAAATCAATGCTCTCCTTTTATCGTTCGGATTTCAAAATTTTTCTCTGGATATTGCAGATGGGTCATATTACAAATTGGTTCGACAAGATGGAACTGATGCAACGGAAACATTAAGTGAAGGGGAAAAGAGCTTTTTAACATTTCTGTATTTTTATCATTTATTAAAAGGAAGTCAATTGGAAAGTGGTATTGCCACAGATAGGATTGTTGTTTTTGATGATCCTGTTTCCAGTCTAGATAGCGATATATTGTTTATCGTTAGTAGCCTCATCAAAGGTATCTTAGATGAAGTGAGATCTAATCTGGGACATATCAAGCAGATATTTGTAATGACACATAATGTGTACTTTCATAAGGAGATTACATTCAATTCAAGCAGACATCAGGGTAATGCTATGAAAGATGAAACATTCTGGATTGTAAGAAAATTTGACTCTGGATCTAAATTGGTCAAATATGCATGCAACCCAATAAAGACGTCATATGATTTGCTATGGGATGAAATTCGAAATCCAAATCGCTCGCCATTGACGATTCAAAATACTATTCGTCGGATTTTGGAGAACTACTTTACTATCTTGGGTGGATGTCCTTTGAGAAACTTGCCCGATAAATTTGAAGGTCGTGATAAAATTATCTGTGGTTCGATGCTTTCATGGGTTAATGATGGTTCACATAATGCCTATGATGATCTCTACATTACAATAGAAGATGAAACGGTGGATAAATATCTTGATGTATTTAAAAAAATATTTGACGAAACAGGTCATTCTTCTCACTATAATATGATGATGGGAAATAACATGAGCAGGTAATTATACAAATCATGAATAATTTGTGCTGTAAAGATGGGTGAAATAATTCAGCAATAATTCAGATAGAGGTAGATATAAGCATGAGTGAAGAGGGATTGGACAAAACTGTCCGTGAAACGATCATCTCCGTTCTGGAAAAACACGGTGCAGAAAGGATCGCAATATTTGGTTCATATGCCCGTGGAGAGGTAACAGATGAGAGTGACATCGATATCCTTGTCCGTTTCTCATCCCCAAAAAGCCTCTTTGATCTGGTCCGGATTGAAGATGAGCTCAAATCTGTTCTCAATTTAAAGGTTGATCTCATCACGGAAAAATCGGTCAGCCCCTATCTTGCGGGTGCCATCCATCGCGATGAACTGGTGATATACGGGGAGTGACCAGAGTAGTGAACCATCTTTTTCTCATCATATCAAGAGAATAATCTTCACTCCATCATTCCCACAAAATCCGTATACTCTTCAAGTTCCACCTCCCCTCTCGCGTACGCCTCATGCCATCCCTCCGGAACCGGATATTCCCGGTAGAGTTCCTCCCGCCTGGCCTCCAGGAGAAGCGGCTCCCTGCCCATGAAGGCAGCAGCAGAGACCACATTTCCCCCTGCCTCCTCTGAAAGTTTTTCTGCCCACCGGCACCCGGTGTGCGACCTTCGGATGTGGTGGTCAAGGATCAGGGTGCCACATCCTTCGGCAACAGAGAGGGCATTTGCCCAGGCCTCGGTGCGTTCCTTTTTGGTCAGACGCAGGAGATAAAGCGGCGGCCCGGATGCAATCACTACATCAGGCTCCCATGCCCGGATGATCTTCGTTGCTTCCCGGTTGAGCATCTGGATGTCAGAGGCATGGACGAAAGTCCGTTCTTCGTCCCGGATACAGGTCATCATCACCCTCCCCAGATGAGATCGTGGTGATCCGTGGGGCACGGGAACGGAGAACGAAAGGATCCCTTCACTGGTATCATCCGTCTCCGGGAGGGGGTGTCCGAGATGGGCCTCGATTGCCTCCCGCCGCCGGAGGGAGTGAAACGAGAGAAATTCGGTTCCCCTGCACCAGAAACGGGTGGCTTCAAGGGGGGAACCCAGCTAAGCAGGAGCTGATAGGGGTTCGCATCTGCGAGCGGGATGTGATCCCCGTGATAATGGCTGATGACAATGTCGGTTGCATCCGGCATGGCAGCGATGATCTTCTCCCGGACAGCGGCACCCACTGCAACCTGGCAGGGATGGGGCAGATGGCCGTGGCGGAGATACCCGAGTGCCACCCCCGGATCGATGAGAATGCGTCTCGCACCGGTTTCAATCATGCAGGAGAGGCCCCTTACCCCGAGGGATTCGGTACCGATGATCGTGATATCCATTATTCTCCTC
This sequence comes from uncultured Methanomicrobiaceae archaeon, assembly GCA_963761105.1. GTDB lineage: Archaea > Halobacteriota > Methanomicrobia > Methanomicrobiales > Methanomicrobiaceae > Methanogenium. Next base: position 31,777 of record CAVXFW010000020.1, read on the forward strand.
TGGCAGTTCAGTGTGCATAAAACTTCAGTCGTCGGGTTCGGAAAAAAAGGTGGATCGGTGAATAAATTCGTGATTGAATGGGGATTATATCCCCAGTTTTGTCCGGTTCCCTTCGATGTGTGCGAGAATGCCGTCCGTTGCCTTCTCTGCATCCGGTTCGACACTGAGGAGGCCTCCCGTTATATCCTTCAGATCTTCGGTCAGGAGTTTCACCAGTTTCGGGCCGCCGGTGACCGTGGGAATCGGGTTGACGTAGGAATAGAGACCGAATGCCAGTGCAGATCTGGCATCAATGGTAGCTTTCTGCTCCATGTATTCCGGTGCTGCGACGGCCACAGGCAGGTCGGGAATGGGCACCCCACAAGCCGGCCGCTGAGACTGCGGCAACAAGGTCTGCACATCTGCCGGTGTCCGTACAGGTCCCATATGAAAGAACCGGCGGAATGCCCAGCGACTCGCATACACCCCGGAGTCCATCCCCTGCCTTTGCAGCAGCTTCGGGTGAGCAGAGACCGGCGACCTGCATTGCAGCGTCGATCCACAGCCCATCGAAAGGACGAGCAGATTCCTTTTTATGAGCGCTTCCGCGACTGCAACCGAGTGGACGTCCTGCCCGGAGTCACGCAGGGTGGTGCAGGATACCAGGCCTACAATGCCCCGGATGGTGCCGTCTTTGATGAGATCGAGGAGCAGGTCAAGAGATCCTCCGAGGGCTGCCGTGATACTCTCCGGTGAGAACCCGACCACTGCCTCTCGGGTGGGAAGGCCGGTAACCAGTGTAGCGTCCCGCCGCCCGGATGGGATAGTTCTCAATTCCCATGGCGAGAATCGTCTCTGCCTGTTCCCGTGCCTCTGCGGGTACATAGTTCAGGCGTTCGTCAATCCCTTCAAAGGCCACCAGGTCAGAAACCGGCAGCAGGCGGAACTTATATCTTTCTGCGTAGAGGGGATCCAATGGCAGGGAACAGTTCATATCTGCAACAAATACATCCACCGTCCCTGTTGCAAGGATTGCCTCCTGCATTATCCAGTTGCCGGTATAGCCCCAGAAGACATCATCCGTTTTCCAGCGCTGGATCATCTCCTGTCCGGTCTCAATATTTGCGATGATACGGATGCCTTTTGCTCCCGCAGTTGCTGTGCCTTCTTCTGCCATGTTGGGTTGCGTGCTGCTTCAATGAGGGCAAACCCGAGGAATGGCTCATGCCCGTTCGGGAGAATGTTCACATAGTCCGGGTCAAGCACACCAAGGTCGACTTTCACCGTGTGGGGCTCGGGAATCCCGAAGAGGCACATCCTGCAGGTATTCACAGACAATCTGGCTCTGGTATGCCATCGCAACAGAGAGCCGCATCGCCTTGAGAGCGAGGCTCCACATACGAGCTGTCCACATTCGTGAGGCATGAAACCGGTGGCGTTCATAATCTCCGGATGGATACCGCCCGGAAAGATGCCTATTTTTGCCCAGATATCCTGCCGTTCTGGTGGTGCAGGCCGGCGGACAATCTCACTGGGTAAGATCCGTCAAAGGGCGGGAGAAGTCCTTCTCGACCATGTCACATACTCTGAGTGCCACTTCTTCCTCGGTTCCATCCGATAAAACAGCCCAGAGGCGGCCGGCGAAATTCCGGAGTTTTTCCGGGGATGTAATGGTAAATGATGTCTTCCCTTCTGCAGTCTCCCGGAGCGTTTTTACGGTTTTATCGGTGTGGTAGTGATAGGTGGTCGTTCCCATAACATTGCATTACAAGCATCATCCGCATTGCCATCGCATCTGCACTGATGCCGCAGACACCCCGCTTATCCTTCGCCGCATCCGCCCGGCAGGGGCCGTTTGAGCAAAGGTCACAGCGTGCGCCTGCAGTGCAAAAGGCACATCTTGAGTCAGGGTTCCCGAATCCCTGCGCTTCGTAGCGGTCCCATACATTACTCATCCCGTCTTCCTGCAGGTGTTTGTACATCTGCACGACCGACTCGTGATATGATATTCTGTTTTTCTCCATATGCTCCACCCCCCCAAGAGTGGGATGAGGTCTCAGTCACGTTGTTATGGTAAAAAAAGATGGTGTATGATCCCGCATCTGATGGGGAAGATTGAAAGGATGGAGGGAGTAAGATAATAGCATCAGGGAACTCATTCCGGTATAAAAAAATCCGGAAGTACCTCAGGAGCACGTCTATAGTATATGACAAAAAACC
>CAVXFW010000021.1:0-299927 GCA_963761105.1 uncultured Methanomicrobiaceae archaeon
TTACCAAGTTTCCTAATGTCAGGGTCATTGCAGTAACCGCTATGATCTTTATGCTGATTGCAATCACGGTCGCACCGGCTGCGGCGGTGATCCCATTGGATTACAAAGACAGCTATATCTCTGTGGCAAACGATGATGGGACGAGATTTGATTACCTTGGGAATGACGTATACTACATGAAGTTCGACGGCGGTGGCCTCAACGCTCTCCATATGACAACGAGCACCGCTCTGCCGTATGGGCAGGTAACCGATTCAACGTTATCCTCCGGGACTTTCTATATATCGGACACGGGTGGCCGGGGCTTTGACGATGACATTATCCTGATGTTTGCTACAAATAGCACCAATGATTTCAGCCTCTTTATCAATTCAAGTGGTTATCAGTGGACGCCGACTGTCGACGGTCTGGAGCCGACCTCATACACCTATTCAACAGGTGCGGTGTATGATACTTTCACCGAGGACAACATTACGTATGGTCCCCAGATATACAAACCGTCAAGTGTTGAAAATTATCCGATCTTCTATGGGCAGGACATGACTGACACTACCAATGAATTCCAGTTCATGTTCATCGATCTGAATGTCGGCACACTCGGTGTCAACAGCTCCCTTCAGGGCTGTGGGATGGCGAGAGTTGACTACACACTCAGCAACTTCAATGGGTTCTGTGCGTTCGATGCCTATGCCTGGTGTAACATATCCAACCAGGGGGAGGGTATCTCCTGGACCAACAGGGTTCTGGATGCGGGCAGCAGTGGTTACACGGTGACTCTCCCATAAGGGAGAATCAGAATAGGCCGGCCCCTCCCGGGCCGGATTCTTTTTTTATCTCCCTAATGTGTCGTGTCAACGATATTAATTTTATTTAATGAAATTTCTGGAATATATCAAAATATATTTATTAGATTCTGATCAACAACAATTACTTTATATTTTGGGCCTGTCAACAATTGTTAATTAACTTAAGTTAACCTGACTCCGCCCCGGGATTAAAGAGGACGATTATTTATGGAAAGACTGAATTCTGAACCGGGCGGGTGCCTGCGGTGGATTGCCGTGATGCTCCTGTTCTTCATTTTTATTGGTACTGCACCGGCGAGCGCCGAAGAATTACCGGACTGTTTGCATGTGTATGTGAATGTGTCCAACGAACTGGGACCCCGATTCTCTGACAGCGCGAACGGTTCCTATTACATGAAGTTTGATGGCGGAGGCCTCAATGCCCTCCACCTGACGACAGACACGGCCGTTCCCAAAGGACAGGTGACGACGAGCAACGACCAGTCCGGTGTCTTCTATATCACTGACACCGGTGGTCGTGGCTACTCGGACAACACTATCCTGATGTTCGCGGTCAACGGGACCGTTCCCGATGACTTTGCCCTTACCATCAGGGCGAGCGGCTATGTATGGGAACCGGTTGCCGTGGTAAATACCCTCCCTCTGCTTGGTGACATCGGGCACATCGACGGTACCATGGAAGAGACTTTTACCAAGGAAGACCTCCTCTATGGACCGCAGACCTGGAAACCAGCGGGGAACAACCTTCCGAAGGCATATCCAATTTACTTTGAGCAGGACACAGCCGATACCGGAAATCCCTTCCAGCTGATGTTCATCGACCTGAAGGCAGGTCCCATCAGCAAGGCCACCGGGCTCGCGAGCGCGAGCGATCTCACCGACTGCGGCGCAGTTAAGGTCGAATACGCCTTTGAAAACCTGGAAACCTTCGCTGCCTTTAATGCCTACGTCTGGTGCAACCAGTCCAACCAGGGCCAGGGCATCTCATGGACCAACCAGGTGTCCGGTTCCGGTTCAAGTGTGTATCAGGTAGTTGGCATTCCCCCGGAACTGACCTCAATTTCCGTCTCTCCTGAAACAGCAGAGGTCACCGAAAGTGAAGGGCAGCAGTTCGCCGCAACCGCTCTCGACCAGAACGACCGGACGATGAGTGACATCGCATTTGCGTGGTCGAGCAACGACGAGACTGTTGGCACCGTCAATGATACGGGATACTTTACCGCTCTCACTGCAGGTACGACCACCATCACCGCCTCATGCGAAGCAGTTTCCGGCACCGCCACGGTAATCGTCACCGGGCAAGGGCAGTCAGGCGGCCTTCTTAATTCATCATGGCCAATGATTGGCTATGACCTAAGACACACCGGACAGAGTCCGTATTCCGGCCCTGAGTTCCCGACGAAAAAATGGTCGTACAGTGCTGCAGGGTTCCTTCTTGTCCAGCCGGTAATCGACCAGAATGGAACGATTTACGTTGGTTCCAGAGATAAGAAACTCCACGCTGTCAATCCGGACGGCTCCCTCAAATGGACCTACCTTGCAGCTAACCAGATCTATTCGGCAGCAGCAATTGACAGTGAAGGCACTGTTTACTTCGGTAGTAGGGACATGAAGATCTATGCCCTGAATTCCGATGGCACTCTGAAATGGACGTTTACTACCGGGGGGGTTGTCTCGTCAGCCCCGGCGATCGGCGCTGACGGCACGATCTATGCCGGCTCGGCCGACATGAAGATCTATGCCCTGAACCCTGATGGAACAGAAAAGTGGTCCTACACAACTGGCGGTGCTGTCAATGCTGCCCCGGCGATCGGTACAGACGGTACGATTTATGCAGGATCAGGCGATGCGAATATTTATGCACTTAACTCCGACGGCACCCTGAAATGGTCATACACCGCCGGTGGTTCGGTCAATGGCGCCTCTGCAATCGGTATAGATGGCACAATCTATTCCGGCTGCGCTGATGGCAGTCTCTACGCCCTGAATGCCGACGGCACCCTGAAATGGTCTTATGCTACCGGCGGATCTGTTGCCGACCCGGGGATTGGACCTGATGGGACGATTTATGCAGGTTCGGCCAGTAAAACTATCAACGCCATGAACCCTGACGGCACCCTGAAATGGTCGTACCAGACCGCAGGCACCGTCACGATGGCACCCGCGATCGATGCCGATGGTACGGTATATATCGCATCGAGCGACAGAAACGATCGGAACCTCTATGCAATCCGGTCTGATGGCACCCTGAAATGGAAATTTATCGCACCCTCCCCTCGTTACTTTAGCACTCCCTCGATCAGTGGAGATGGTACCATCTACATCGGAGCGACGGACAGCAAACTCTATGCCATCGGCGCTACCGATTCCCCGGAGATCATCTCCATTGTGATCGATCCGGCAGAGGTTGAGATCACCAAAGGTCTTGTTCAGCAATTCACTGCCCTGGGATCGGACGCGGCCGGAAATGTGTTTGCGAACCTCCCTTTCAACTGGTTGACTACGAATGAGACCGTCGGCACCGTGAATGCAACCGGCATCTTCACCGCCCTTGAACCGGGCACGACCATGCTCACCGTCACCTATGGTGCGGTGAACGGGACGACGAACGTCACTGTCATTCCACCTGTTCCGGTCATGAAAGCCATATCGGTTTCTCCGGCAGAAAAAACCCTGTTCGTTGGTGACGTTCGACAGTTCAACGCCACCGGCCTCGACCAGTTCGGCGAACCAATGGAAGGAATCGCATTTAACTGGACCAGTTCGAATACGAGCGTGGGAACGGTCGACAGTACCGGGAACTTCACCGCCCTCGTCGCCGGTACGACATGTCTTACCGCCACCAACGGGACAGTGAGCGGAAATGCGAGTGTTACCGTGGTGGACTCATCGATGGTGGCGGCGATCACGGTCTCCCCTTCATCCGTATCTGTGACAGAGGGTGACGGGGTCCAGTTCAACGCAACGGCCTACGACCAGTACAATGCAGCCGTCGACGGACTCACCTTCACCTGGACCAGTTCTGACACCTCCGTTGGCACGATCAACGCGACCGGCTACTTCACATCACTCGCCTACGGGCATACTGACATCACCGCATCCATCGGTGCGGTCAATGCAACAAGTTCCGTGACGGTGCTTCCGATCTCGCCCCTGACATGGTATGTCGACGCCTCTGGCGGAGCGAACTTCACCACTATTCAGGCAGCGGTTGACGCTGCATTCGACGGCGACACGATCATCGTCCGTGACGGCACTTACAATGAAACCCTCACCCTCGCAAAGCCCCTCACTCTCAGGTCGGCAAACGGACCCGAGACGACGAATGTGGTCTCGACTTCGAAATATGGTATCACCGTTTCAGCCAACAACACGATGGTGTCCGGCTTCAGCCTCAGCGGGAGCGGTTCATACGGCATCTACTCTCGCTCTAATTCCATGTGCACCTTTGCCGACAACGTCATCACGGACAAAAAAATCGGCATTGATGTATTATTTGTGAGCGGCATGCGCATTGATGGCAATATCATTACTGACCTGCAGACATACGGTTCATGTATCATTTTGCAGAATACGATAGACAGTGTCATCAGCAACAATACCTGCTCGGGCGGCGGCCAAAGGGGCATTTATACGACTACGGACTGCAGCAACAACGTCATTACCGGCAATTTTATCTCCGGGAACCAGTATGGCTTCGTTCTGATGGGTTGCAAAAACAGCCGTTTCGACCGGAACATTGTGATGGACAATGAATATGCCTTCTTTATGACGTTCGACTCGGTGATTGGCAACACGTTCTTTGCAAATTCGTTTGTCAATGATTCGACCCTGTTTGGTACCTCTCTAAAAGTGGCGAACACCTGGAACTCTCCCGAGCCGGTAACGTACACCTACAACGGCGCTACCTATACCGGAATGATCGGCAACTACTGGGGAGCAGGGTTCCCGATTGACGATGTAGACGGCAACGGCATCGGCGACACCGGTGTGAGCCTTTTCACCGACAACACCGATTCCTATCCTCTCGTATTGCCGGCTGAGGCCTACTTCGGCGAGCCCTACGGCGACATTCCGGTCCCGGCGACTGTCGAGATCGTCCCGTCTTCAGTCGTTCTCCCCGGCGAGACGACGCAGCAGTTCTCCGGCACGGTCTACGACCAGAATGGTAATGTCATGAAGGGCGCCTCCTTCAGGTGGACCAGCAGTGACGAACGGGTCGGCCCCATCTCGAGCGGCGGCTTGTTCAGTGCGGAATACGCCGGCACGACGACGATCACGGGACAGTCCTATCTTGTCCGGGGCACGGCCGAGGCGGTCGTGAACAAGACCGTTCTTGAGACGGTCTGGACCGACCCCTGCGAGTCGACTGACGGCTGGACTCTCTTCAATACCGCTCTCCAGGACGGTGTCGTCTACAAGGGATCATACAGCATCGGCACCCCGGCGATCGCCGGCGATGCCTATGCCGAGAGATCCATTGACTTCCCGGACGGCGCCGCCCAGTTCAGGTTCAGGGTGTATCGGGACTCTGCTACTAATGGTGTCGGGACATACTCGTGGCTCAAGGCGTTCATCGACAACGAGACCGTCGAGACCCTTCCGGTCGGCCAGTTTAAGGGCCCCTGGAACACCTACTCTATCAACATCACCGGCTATGAGACCGGAAACCATACCTTCAGAATCGAGACCCACTTCGACCCCGGCACCTTCTCAGGCCGGGCCATCGGGTTCTACGTCGACCAGCTCGAGGTCAGGATTGATCCCGCTGCGGTTATGCCTGCCGTCTCCTCCGTTATGGTCACCCCTGCATCTGTGAATCTGACCACAGGCACAACGCAGCAGTTCAATGCAACAGGATACGATCAGTATGAGACTGCGATGGAAGGCCTCTCCTTCACCTGGATGAGTTCCAATGAAACGGTCGGGACAATTACTCCTGCCGGTGTGTTCACCGCGGTCTCCCCTGGTTCAGCGACAATCTCTGCCTCCTCGGGTGGTATCTCCGGTACAGCTGACGTCATGGTCAGTCTTCCCGCTCCGGCACTAACGACAATCGTTCTTGATCCGGTCTCTGCCTCAATTACCGTGGGCGACGGTCAGCAGTTCAACGCAACTGGATACGATCAGTACGAGACTGCGATGGCTGACATCCCGTTCACCTGGGTGAGTTCCAATGAAACAGTCGGGACAATTACTCCGGCCGGTGTGTTCACCGCGGTCTCCCCTGGTTCGGCAATTATTTCTGCAACCTCTGGTGCGATCTCCGGTACGGCTGATGTTACAGTCAGTCTTCCCGCTCCTGAACTGACGACGATCGTTCTTGATCCGGTCTCTGTCAGCATTGAGGCCGGTGACGGTCAGCAGTTCACTGCAACTGCATATGACCAGTATGATGATGCGATGGAGGGCTTCTCCTTCACCTGGTCGTCATCCGGCACCACTGTAGGTACCATCGACGTTACTGGTTACTTCACCGCCCACAGGGCTGGCACGACCACGATCACCGCCTCAAATGGTGATGTTTCAGGTACGGCCACGGTCACGGTGGCACCGCCGCACGGCGACCAGAAGCAGGATTCCCCGCTGAATGTCCCCGGATGCAACATCTCGGATAAAGGAGACGGCACGCGTGAGGTCATCGTGAACCTCACCGCTACCAATGCAACCGTCAACGGGAACGCCATCAAGATTGATGAAGAGACCTTTACTCTCATCATCGAAACAGAAGGTGCCCCCACTGTCGGGAATGGCACGGCGAACGGAACGGTCGCGGGCATCTCCCTCACCACCGCACCGGTCTCCACGACCTTTGGGACCCTCGGGAATGTCACCGCCTCACTGATGGCCAATTTAACCGGCATCCCCTCAGGCGCTGCCCTCGAGACCACCATCTCAGAGAATATCTCTGTCGCTGCCCAGTCCGCGTTCCAGATTGCTGCCACCGCAGACGGCCTGAACCTGGACGCGGTCGCCTACACGATGAACATCGTCAAGACGAATCTTGCCAACGGACAGGACATCTCTGATGCGACGATCCGCATGTCTGTCAGCCCGGCATGGGTTGCTGCAAACGGCGGATATGATTCCATTAAGATCATCCGCTTCGCAGAAGACGGCACAAAGGAAGTCCTTACTACCATCTATCTCGGATTCGACGGCGAACTGGATCAGTTTGAGGCCTTCTCACCAAACGGACTGTCCATCTTTGGTCTCTCGGCCGCAAGTGCTGCTTCTGTTGCTCCGTCCGGTTCCGGTTCTTCCTCTTCCTCCGGCGGATCATCCAGCTCAACCAGTACCGCACGCTGTGACGGCATCAATGCCGGAGAAACCGGTGTCTTTGTCATGGACATGACCGCTATCACCGAAATTGATGTCAAAGCGGGCATGAACATCCCAAAGATGATGCTTACGGCAGAGAAGGTCGGAAAGCCTTCGACCATCGACGCCGCACCACATGAGGTCTACCAGTATGTTCAGGTCACCTCCTACCTTGCACCGGAAGACGGCATGGAGATGGCAACGCTGAAGTTCAGTGTTGACAAGGCCTGGCTTGACTCACTCGGCGCTGGTGTATCAGATGTGTTGATGTATCACTACGATGAAGCGACCGAAACCTGGAACCTTCTTTCAACGGTTCCATGCGGTGAGGACGGCACTTGCTACACATTCTTCGCAGACACGCCCTCTTTCAGTCTCTTTGCCATCTCGGCTGAGAAAGGCACTGCATCTGCAGCACCGGATACACCTGAAGATGTAACACAACCGGTTGCTGAAAGCGGAAATACACCCGCTGCAGGAGCACAGTCACCAGCAGACACACAGACACCGGTGACAACAACCGGCGGCAATACGACAGTAATTGTCATCCTTGTCGTCGTTGCTATTATCGCCGTCTGTGGAGTCGTCTACTGGAAGAAAACATCCGGGAAGAAATAATTTTAACCCTTTTTTTTGCTTCTGAATTATCCTGCATATTCTCCTCATTGTGATTATTGGAGTGGTACTGTCTGCAGGGTACTACCGGTATATCGTAAGCCAAAGTAGTGTTAGTTTTGGCGGCGCGGGGCATCTGTTTCATTGTTGCGAATACAATACGAAATGGATGGGTGCTATTGGCTCTGTGTTTTTCGTGGGATATAGTGAATCACCGGCAATCTGGTCCCATGCCTGCACCGGCGATATCATCATTTTCTCTCTATTCTCTCCGGTGAATCCTGCCGCAGGTGGTCTCTTGCCCATCCCTGAAAAAGCGCATATATATGGCAACGCTCCTGCTCGTATGCGTTTCTTAGACCTGCTACTGCTCCCGGATTCGGGAACAACTGTTCGTACCGCATATGGGGATCTGCGTTCGAACGTTTCCGGGAGAAGTGAATTATTCTGACTCTCTCATAGGGGGGAGATGTTTATCAGTCCCTGCTCGTACTGGCCGGATTATTGGTTTGCGCCTGAAAGAATGCATAAACACATTACCTTAAATTATGAAATCCCGAAACTGTGAATCGTAATATATAATATTAATCCAGATCAACATCTTTTAGCTTATATTTCAGACCGATCAATTGCTGTTAGTTGACTTAAGTTAACTTAATTGATGTCAGGAATTAGAGAGGACGATTATTTATGAAAAGACTAAACTCTGAACCAGGCGGGTGCCTGCGGTGGATTGCCGTAATGCTCCTGCTCTTCATTTTTATTGGTATTGCACCGGCAAGCGCCGGAGAATTACCGGACAGCATGCATATCTATGTAGATGTGTCCAATGAACTGGGACCTCGATTCTCTGATAATGAGAACGGTTCCTATTACATGAAGTTTGATGGCGGAGGCCTCAATGCCCTCCACCTGACGACAGACACCGCCGTTCCCAAAGGACAGGTGACGACGAGCAACGATCAGTCCGGTGTCTTCTATATCACCGACACCGGTGGTCGTGGCTACTCGGACGATGCCATCCTGATGTTCGCGGTCAACGGGACAGTCCCCGATGACTTTGCCCTGACCGTCAGGGCAAGCGGCTATGTATGGGAACCGGTTGCCGTGGTAAATACCCTCCCTCTGCTTGAAGACATCGGGCACATCGATGGTACCATGGAAGAGACCTTCACCAAAGAAGACCTCCTCTATGGACCGCAGACCTGGAAACCAGCGGGAAATAACCTCCCGAAGGCATATCCAATTTACTTTGAGCAGGACACCAGCGATACCGGAAATCCCTTCCAGTTGATGTTCATTGACCTGAAGGCAGGCCCCATCAGCAAGGCTACCGGGCTCGCGAGCAGCAGTGATCTCACCGACAGCGGCGGGGTAAAAGTCGAGTATACTCTTGAAAACCTGGAGACCTTCGCTGCCTTTAACGCCTATGTCTGGTGCAACCAGTCCAACCAGGGCCAGGGCATCTCATGGACCAACCAGGTGTCCGGTTCCGGTTCAAGTGTCTATCAGGTTGCGGGTATACCGCCAGGAACTGACCTCCATTTCCGTCTCATCCTGAGACAGCAGAGGTCACCGAGGGTGAAGGACAGCAGTTCGCCGCAACCGCTCTCGACCAGAATGATCGTCACGATGAATGGGATCACCTTTACGTGGACGAGTTCAGACGAAACCGTTGGCACGGTCAGCGAGACCGGTTACTTCACCGCTCTCACTGCAGGTACGACCACCATCACTGCGATAAACGAGAGCATCGAAGGGGAAGCGGCAGTCACGGTCATTGCGGAACCCTCCGGTCCGCAGAACCTACCTGACTACAATCACATCTTTGTCAAAGTGGCGAACAATGACGGCGTGAAATACAACAGTTACCTGAACAACACCTACAATATCCGGTTCGCCGGTGCCGGTCGTGGTCTTAATGCCCATCACATCTCGACAGACCCGATATCAGCTCCGTTTGGACAGGTGACCACCACCACCAATCAGTCCGGCGTCTTCTACATCACCGACACCGGTGGCAGCGGGTTTGCTGACAATGTTGTAATAATGGTTGCCGCAAATGGCACAATCCCGGATAATTTCAGGGTAAATATCCACACAAGCGGCTATAACTGGACTCCTATGCCCGGTCTTGAAGAGAAACCTCCACAGTCTGCGATTGAGTACGTGGACGGAGCGGTGGATGAGACATTTACCAAAGATGATCTCAGATACGGGATGTTGACCTGGAAACCCAGTGGTGAGGCAACCCCCTATCCGATCTATGCTGGTCAGGACATGACCAATTCGGGAGACACCTTCCAGTACATGTTTGTCGATGCGTATGTCGGTCAGTTGGGTAAAAACAGCGGTATAAGCGGCTTAACCGACAATGGAGCGGTCAAGGTCGAATACACTATTGAGAATATGCCTGACTCTGTGGTATTCAATACCTATTGCTGGAACAGCAATGCGAACCAGGGTCCGTCCGTCATCGCCTGGACCAATAACCTGATTGGAGGGCATAACGGGGACAGTGGCTACAGTGTCCTGAAGGAATCATCGGAACCCTCCGATCCGCAGCCTCTGCCCGACTATAACTACATCTTTGTCAACATGGCGAACGATGATGGCGTGAAGTACAACGCATTCGGGAACAAAACCTACAACATCAGGTTTGAGGGAATCAACCGCGGCCTCAATGCCCTGCACATCTCCACCGATCCGGCCGTAAACTTCGGCCAGGTGACGGTCTCAGAAAACCAGAGCGGCACCTTCTATGCGACCGATTCAGGCGGCAAAGGCTATGAGGACGAAATCATCCTGATGCTTGCCGTCAATGGCACCATCCCTGATGACTTCAGTGTTCGTGTGAAAGCAGACGGCTACACCTGGACGCCAAACCCCGTAAGCAACCAGCCCCCGGCGCTTGAGTCCGTGACCTACCAGTCCACGGCTCTCGACGAAGTGTTCACCAAAGAGGACTTCAGGTACGGACCGCAGATCTGGAAGCCGACCGGCAATGAGTGTGACTACCCTATCTATGGTGGTCAGGACCTGACCGATACGGAAAACACCTTCCAGATAATGTTTATCGACCTGAATGCAGGTGTCCTCCGGCCGAATGCAGCTCTGGAGAACCGGGGTGCGGTACGGATTAATTACACCTTTGAAAACCTCGAAACCTTTGCGGCCTTCAATGTCTATGCTTACTGTCAGACGTCAAACAATGGCAATGACATGGTCGCATGGTCAAATGCACTTGGTCTTGGCAAGGTCGGAAGTGGCTACTCTGTCGTCGGAGCCATTTCCGGCCCGGTACCGGACAGAATTGAGGTTGAACCAACAACGGCACAGGTCGTCGTCGGTGATGTGTATCATTTCGCCGCCACTGCCTTTGACGTCCTGAACAATGTGATCAGCGGCCTCACCTTCTCGTGGGCAAGCTCGAACGAAATTGTAGGAACAATCGATGAAAGCGGCAACTTCACCGCCATTGCACCAGGCACGACAAATGTGACGGCAAGCGGCCTTGGGATCACCGGCACGTCTGCGGTCACGGTCGTTGCCAGTCAGCCACAGATACCTCTTGCAGATACTCCCTGGCCGAAGCTCGGCGGCGCCGACCTCAACAACACAGGTCGGTCTCCCTATGTCGGGGCACAGACAAATGCCACGAAATGGGTGTACGCCACCGGAGGGCAATTCCTGTCAGCTGTTCCGGTTATCGGATACAATGGCACTGTCTATATCGGGAATTACGATAAGAACGTATACGCGTTTGATCCTGACGGAACGTTAAAATGGACGTATACTGCAGGAAATTCTTTTTGTGGTCCCCCGGCATTAGGCGCGGATGGAACCATTTATATCGGGAATTACCTGGATAAAATGGTATATGCACTGAATTCCGACGGTACATTGAAATGGACGTATAACGCAACCGAGATCATTACTGGGGGACCCACTATCGGGTCCGATGGAACGATATATATCGGGAATCATGAGGATACTCTCTATGCACTGAACCCCGATGGAACGAAAAAATGGTCATATCCCTGCGGAGGGATTAGTTATGGCATACCGGCAATCGGACCTGATGGCACGATTTATTTTGGAGCCGACGTGAACTTATCCGCGTTAAATCCCGACGGGACACTGAAGTGGTCGTACATCATAGGAGGGGCAGGATCGACTATCTATGGTGCGCCGGTAATTGGTCCGGACGGTTCGATTTACGTTGGATCCAACGATAAGAATCTCTATGCAATTAATCCCGATGGAACCCTCAACTGGGCATACACCACGGGAGGCGCGATCCGTAATTCGCCTGTGATAGGTACGGACGGTACAATTTACTTTGGAAATGATGGCGATAAGAAGATTTATGCACTGAATCCCGACGGTACATTGAAATGGACGTATCTTACCGGGGGAAGAATGCGTTACGCTTCGCCTGCCATCGGTGCGGACGGGACCATCTATATCGGCAGCGCAGATAAGAACTTCTATGCCCTGAACCCGGACGGGACCCTGAAATGGTTTTACGAAACAGAGGGTGAGATTCGCGCATCTCCGTCGATTGCACCCGATGGGACCGTATACATCGCAAGCAAAGATGGAAACGTATACGCATTCGACGGCGTGGTAAATGTCACCGCAGATACCAGTGTCGGGCCATCCCCCCTTACCGTGAATTTCCAGGGCACCTCGTCACTCACCGTAACCGCATGGAACTGGGACTTCGGCGACGGCACTACCTCCACGGAACAGAACCCCTCGCATACCTATGTCTCGGCCGGTACCTACACGGTCACCCTGACCATCATGCACGCAAGCGGCACGAACTACCTCGTGCAGACTGTCACGGTTCCGGCTACTGCCGTTTCTCCGGTCGCGAACTTCACGGCGGATGTGACGAGCGGCAACGCTCCACTTTCAGTACAGTTCACCGATCTCTCCACCAACAACCCGGCTACATGGGCCTGGGACTTTGAGGACGACGGCGTCGTCGACAGCACCGGGCAGAACCCGGTTCATACCTACACCGCAGCCGGTACCTACACCGTGAACCTCACGGTCACGAACGCTGCCGGCAGCGATTCCGAGGTGAAGACAGACTACATCACCGTCAGCGGCGGCTCGGGTCCTGATCTCTCACGGATCGAGGTCGCCCCGGTTTCGGTCGTTCTCTCCCTCGGTGATGGCCAGCAGTTCACCGCAACGGCCTATGATGACTCGAATGCAGAGATTGCCAACATCACGCCGGTTTGGTTAAGCTCAAACGAGACGGTTGGGACGGTTGATGCGAGTGGCCTCCTCTCCGCACATGCCGAAGGCACGACAACCGTGAGTGCGGCATATGGCGGTGTCACAGGTGAGGCCAGTGTCACGGTCGTATCGGCCGAACCGGCAACATGGTATGTGGCCGGCGACGGCAGCGCTGATTTCACCACCATCCAGGCGGCTGTTGACGCAGCAAATGCCGGAGACACAATCATTGTCCGCGACGGCACCTACCAGGAGAACGTGGATGTCACCAAGAGTCTTCTCATCAGATCAGAGAACGGCTCATCCGTGACCACCCTGTACTCAGCAGCGAAAGACAGCGGCTTTGATATCACCGCAGGAAATATCACCCTTGACGGCTTCACCATCACCGCCGTCAACGGAAAGGGCAATTATGGCATCTATATTCATGGTGCCGATGGTGCTCTCGTCACAAACAACACGCTCATGAACTGCCGTGAATGCGTGAAGATTGAGTCTTCATCCGGCAACACCGTGCATAACAACATTCTCTCCGTCAGCAACAATGCTGCAAACAATGTCTTCTGGCTTGCGGATGCGAGCGAGAATTCCATCTATCTAAATGAATTCAATCTGGGAGCAGTGACCATTGAAGGGACTTCCACAGGGAATGTCTTCTCGTCGCCGACGGAGATGCGGTATGTATTCAACGGAGCTGATTATAAGTCATACACCGGCAACTACTGGAATGGATATACCGGGTTTGATGCAAACGGAGACGGCATTGGTGATGAAGCCTATGCAATTAGCGCCAGTGTTATAGATGGATATCCGCTCATGCAGAAACTCAATGGCTATATCGTCAATGGTCCCGCCCCTGAGGGCACGACCTACTATGTAGACGATGACGGCGGTGCTGATTTCACCTCCATCCAGGCGGCAGTTGACGCTGCATCAGACGGCGATGCAATCATCGTTTGTGACGGCACCTACGCCGAGAGTGTCAGTGTCACCAAGGGCATTTCGATCCGCTCCGAGAACGGCGCTGCAACAACGAAACTCGCACCGGGATCTTTCAATGGTTTTGTTGTAACAGCTGACGGGGCAACCGTCGAAGGTTTCACCATTGACAAGGTCAACGGCGACGGAAATTTCGGGGTTGTGATCACCCAGGCAAAGGACGTTACAATCATAAACAACACCTTCAATGTATGTCGTGAGGGCATCAAACTTGACACGGCCGAGGATGCTGTCATCACCGGGAACTCTGTCCTGATAAACAACAAGGCCACGAACAAGGTGCTCTGGCTCATTAATTCGAGTAATAACCAGATTTATTACAACACCTTCACGAAGGGAACGGTGACTGTTGAGGGTATTTCCTCTGACAACATCTGGAGCTCGGCCGATTCTGTTGACTACATCTACAGCGGCAAGGGATGGAATTCATATCTTGGCAACACCTGGCCTGGATATGCGGGCACGGACGCCGATGGGAATGGTATCGGTGACACACCCTATACGCTCTCTGACGGAAGCACCGATGCATACCCGCTTGTTTCCCCGGTCGGAAGCTATCAGATGGGAACAGATGAGAGTCGCGTCACCACCATCATTATCGAACCGGCGTCCTCCCTCCTGACACAGAACGAAACCTGTCTGTTTACCGGCATCGCTTACGACCAGTACGACAGTGAGATGGCAGGCACCGTATTTGCCTGGACCAGCAGCGATGAAACGGTCGGCGCCATTAATGAGTCCGGCTTCTTCACTGCCCTGTCTTCCGGTGCAACCACCATCACTGCAGCGAACAGCACTGTTGAGGGCACTGCCTCCGTCACGGTCAGATCGGCTGAACCGATGACCATCATCGTCGATGCCTCCGGTGCAGGTGATTTCACCACTATCCAGGCGGCCATCGACGCTGCTCTTGACGGTGATACGATCGTTGTCCGGGATGGTTCCTATACGGAAAATCTCGTTATCAGCAAGGCAGTCACACTCCACTCAGAGAATGGTCCTGAAAATGTTACTGTCATAGCTGCCGACCCGGCCGCCGCGGTCATGCAGGTGTCTGCAGCCAACGTCACCCTCAGGGGACTCTCCCTTTCCGGGACAACGGAGGGCAGTGCAGACCTTGGTGCATTTGGCATCCATCTGGTAAATGCCAATGACTGCATCATTCAGGAGAATATCATTTCAAAGAACGCCAATGGTATCTATGTCTATCATAGTAACAGAAATATCATTGACCGGAACACCCTCACCGGAAACGATCAGGGTCTCTATATCTATGGGTATGGGGGGAGCACCGCTCAGCCCCATGTAGCGAACTACAATGTCGTCACACAGAACCTCTTCACCGAAAATGTTGCCAGCGTGGCGAATAACGGAGCCGTAAAGATTAGCTATGCAGACCACACCGTTTTCACCAACAACACCATCAGCAATAACTCGAATTATGGCCTTATTCTCGGTCATCCCGACCAGACAACTGTCGCTCACAATGAGATCGTATCAAACGGCGGAGCAGGTATCTATCTGGAGTACAGCTACGACAATACGATCTATTATAACAGCATTGCAGAGAATGGCGCAGCATTCGCGTTGAGAAAAGGCGTCGGAACATGTGATATCTACCTCAATGACATCACCGGCAATTCAGTCCTCATCGAATCAAATGACGGTCATGAGCAGAACTGGAATACTCTCACTCCGGTCACCTATCTGTATGATGAGATGATGCACACCTCACTGGCAGGCAACTACTGGGGATCCAATTATACCGGAACCGATGCGGATGGGAACGGTATAGGCGATGAACCCTTTGTCGCCGGGGTTTTCTCCTCCTCTAAATCATACGTCGACAACTATCCACTGATCTCCCCATTCGCGAACTATACAATCAGCGACGCCGCTGTCCTGACAGCAATTACTCTTGATCCCTCAGAGATCACCCTGCAGAAAGGACAAAAAACAGCGTTCTCCGCTATTGCCTTCGATCAGTATGGTAATGAGATGGTTGGGACTTCCTTTGAATGGGCAAGCTCCAACACTACCATCGGTAGCGTGAATGCAAATGGCATCTTCACTGCTCACGGGGCTGGTATGACCACGGTCACCGCATCAAATGGCGATGTTTCAGGCACGGCCACAGTCACGGTGACACCACCGCACGGCGACCAGACGGAAGACATGCCGCTCGACGTTCCGGGATGCAACATCTCGGAGAACGGAGACGGGACGCATGATGTCATGGTGAATCTCACTGCAACGGGCGCTACCGTTACCGGAAACACCATCCGTATTGATGAAGACACCTTTACCCTCACCATTGAAACAGAAGGAGCTCCAACCGTCGGGAATGGCACGGCGAACGGAACGGTCACGGGCATTTCCCTCACCACCGCACCGGTCTCCACAACCTTTGGCACCCTCGGGAATGTCACCGCCTCACTGATGGCCAATTTGACCGGCATCCCTTCAGGCGCTGCGCTGGAAACCACCATCTCAGAGAACATCTCTGCCACTGCCCAGTCTGCCTTCCAGATCGCTGCCACCGCAGACTGCCTGAACCTCGATGC
Source organism: uncultured Methanomicrobiaceae archaeon (assembly GCA_963761105.1). GTDB lineage: Archaea > Halobacteriota > Methanomicrobia > Methanomicrobiales > Methanomicrobiaceae > Methanogenium. The sequence goes on from CAVXFW010000021.1 coordinate 16,559, forward strand.
GGTCGCCTACACGATGAACATAGTCAAGACGAACCTCACGAACGGACAGGACATCGCCGATGCGACGATCCGCATGTCTGTCAGCCCGGCATGGGTTGCTGCAAACGGCGGATATGATTCCATTAAGATCATCCGCTTCGCAGAAGACGGCACAAAGGAAGTCCTTAATACGGTCTATCTCGGATTCGACGGCGAACTGGATCAGTTCGAGGCATTCTCACCAAACGGACTGTCCATCTTCGGTCTTTCCGCCACCAGCGCTGCAGCGGGCCCGTCCGGCTCCTCTTCTTCCTCCGGCGGATCATCCAGCTCAATCAGTAGCGCACGCTGTGACGGCATCAATGCCGGAGAGACCGGTGTCTTTGTTATGGACATGACCGCCATCACTGAAATCGATGTCAAAGCGGGCATGAACATCCCAAAGATGATGCTTACGGCAGAGAAGGTCGGAAAGCCTTCGACCATTGACGCCGCACCCAATGCGGTCTACCAGTATATTCAGGTCACCTCCTACCTTGCACCGGAAGACGGTATGGAGATGGCAACGCTGAAGTTCAGTGTTGACAAGAAGTGGCTTGATTCACTCGGCGCTGCTGCATCAGATGTGTTGATGTACCACTACGACGAAGCGACCGAGACCTGGAACCTTCTTTCAACGGTTGCGTGCGGTGAGGACGGGACCTGCTATAAGTTCTTCGCAGACACTCCCTCGTTCAGCCTCTTTGCCATCTCGGCTGAGAAAGGCACTGCATCTGCAGCACCTGAAGATGTTTCACAACCGGCGGCTGCTGAAAGTGGAAACACACCCGCTGCAGGAGCACAGTCACCAGCAGACACACAGACACCGGTGACAACAACCGGCAATACGACAGCAATTGTCATCCTTGTCGTCGTTGCTATTATCGCCGTCTGTGGAGTTGTCTACTGGAAGAAAACATCCGGTAAAAAATAATTTTTCCATTCATTTTTTTCAATGAATTGGATGCCGGGGTATCCGGTTTATTCCCTCTTTCTCTCTGGTGAGATGAGGAATCACACACAAAAAATGTGCACATCACATGAAGTTAATTTAATTCAATTTACTCTAAGGTTGTGATAACTATTTTTATCCATAAGAGAGAACTATTCACTGAGTCGGTTATGGCAGGTATGAAAGGGCAGAAGAAAAAAAAGGGAATCCTGTACATTCCCGGGAATTCGTTTGTTCATTCCCTTGACCCACGGACAAAACTCCTCATGCTCGTTGTATTCAGCATCATGTCATTTCTGACAACCAATCTGTTCGTCATGGTTCTGTTACTCGTTTGTGTCGTGGCTCTTGCATATACATCCGGGTTATTTGAAAAATGGGTGTATTCACTCAGGTTAATTCTCCCCCTTATTCTCTTCGTCTTTATTGTTGACCTGTTTTTTTCCCATGAAAGTGCAGGTGCTGAATTTTTCTCAGCACAGATTTGGTTTATCCATGCGTATGCGACAGAAGGAAGCCTGTATTTCTCGTCTTCCATGATCATGCGTCTGCTCATTATTGCCGGATTCTCATTTCTCTTTATCATGACGACGCGCTACAGTGATTTTGTAAAGAGTCTTCAGAGTATGAAAGTCCCGCATATCATCTCGTTTTCCCTCGGGTATGCTCTTTCATCAACGACAACCCTCTCACGGGACGCAAACAATGTCATCGATGCACAGAAATCGCGGGGACTGGAATTTGACCGGGGTTCGCCCATAAAAAAAATGGATAAACTGCTCTCCTTATTCATCCCGATGACCGTCATAATGCTGAATCGGTCCAATCAGGTGTCAGATGCCATGCAGTGCAGAGGCTACGGGAATGCTGAAAAACCAAGCCTGTACAATGCCCCTGTTCTCGGGGCAGATGATAGTACAGCAATCATTGTGATTGCACTCTTCGTAATTCTGGTAATCATTCTGATTCATTTTGTATTAATCTAAGGTGTCGAACATGAAAATCAATGACAAAAACAAAAAAGGATACGGCAGAATCCTTGTCGCCCTGCTTATTATAGTGGCAGCGTTCCAGTGCGTTTCTGCTTTAGACCTGCCATCAAACCCGCTTGCCGGGGCAATGCATGTAAATATCAATACCGCTAATTCAGCCGGTTATTACATTAAATTCGACGGAGGCGGATTAAACGCCCTTCATATGACAACGAGCACATCGGACCGGTATGGCCAGCTAACCACAACATCAATGAAAAGCGGGACATTTTACCTGTCAGATACCGGAGGGCGGGGTTTTTTCAATGATGTACTGCTGATGGTTGCCGTCAGAAAGCCTGCGGAGGATGAAGATCCGATTCCTGATGATTTTACGCTGAAAATCCGTTCCAGCGGATATCGGTGGATATCTACTGGTGTTCTTAATCAGCCTCCGGTAGCTGAAGACCTGGAGTACATTCCCGGCGCGATTGATCAGACATTTACCATATCATCCTTAAGTTATGGTCCGCAGAAATGGAAACCTGCGGGCAATAACGACCCGATGAACTATCCAATATACGGCGATCAGGATATGATGGATGATGAGGCGTTTTACATCTACTTTGTTGATTTAAAGGTCGGAAATCTGGGTGAAAATTCACAGATTCCTGGCCTTATTGACAACGGGATGGTAAAGGTTGAATATACCCTCGAAAACTTTGATTCCGGCCTTGTGGCATTCAACACCTATGGATGGTGCGATGAGAATCAGGCGAATCAGGGTGCGGGTATATCCTGGACGAATATGGTCGTGGGCGAGGGAGCAAGCGGCTATGTCGTCGATATCATCGGTTCCGGCGGAGGGGAAGGAGGCTCATCCGGAAAGATATCCTACGACACCGACCCATCCTCCTCTCCGGGAGCATGGAAGCCGCAGGTTGGAAACCTCAATATCTCATCTGTGCCCGCTGGAGCGAAAATTTACATTGACGGTGTGTACTCCGGACAGGAGACAAACGGCTCATTTGTTGACGTTCCTGCTGGGGATTACCGTGTGTATCTTGACCATGACGGGTATGAAGTAACAGAACCGAAGGGCATCAGGGTAAAAAGCGGGTATGTAACTGAAGAAATGTTCATCTTAACGAAAGGCTCCGGGTCCTGTTTTGTATCATCCGTGCCTGCAGGGGCTGATATTTTTATCGATGGCAACGACACGCTCTGGCACACTGACTCCCTTATTACCGGAATTGAATCCGGAAATCATACCGTCACGGTGTACCATGAAGGCTATTCCCCGGAATCAGCAGATGTCGCAATCACCATGGGTGAACAATCTGGAATTTCATTTGTATTCGGCGGGAACGGGCCAGGCATATTCACACCGGATACAACCACCCCGGGTGTGCGTAATGAAAACCCGTATGATCCATCACCGTCAGAGAACGATGTGGATGTTGGTGAGGGAGGGGCAGGCGTTGATCAGGTACTATCAGAACCAGATGCTACTGCCCAAAAAGGAAATGACGGAATTGTCGGGTATATCTTCAGTCTCTTTGCAGGCATCTTCTCAAGTGGACCTGAAGAATCTGAATCCCTCCCGGTTCTGTCATCCAATCCATCGGATCTTTCAGCACAGGGGATTTCACCGGAAGCCCCCCCCATAAATCCGGTTGCCCCTGTATCTGATGATGCCACCGGAAAACAATCTGTAAATTCTGCCATTACTGAAGGAGAAAAAGGCACGGGCGGACTGTATGTGACGTCCTATCCGGACAATCTCCCGATAACCCTTGATGGCGTAAAAACGGGTGAATCAACTCCTGAATATTTTTACGGTCTGAAAGAGGGTTCGCATACGGTTCAGGTAAAGTATAGTTCAGATTCTGTGAAAACAGCACAGAAAACCGTCTCCGTCTTTGCTGGTGATGATTCTTTTGTAAAACTTGAGCCGGGTGTCTTTTCACAGAAGGTTGCGGTTACCGTTCAGTCTAAAGACTGCAAAGACAGTGTATTTTTAGTTGAAGGTGAATATCCGGAATATACATTCCCGTCAACGGTATATATCGAGAAGAGCGGGACATTCATCACAACGGTGAAAGATGGGACATTTTATACATTTAATACCGGACATCAGGAGGAGAATTCAGTAATGAATATTCGGTGTTCTGATTTGGGAGATAACACCGGAACAATCAGTATCACCAGTACCCCTGAGGGTGCAGATGTCTCTGTTGACGGATATCCGACCGGTCTCAAAACACCCTGCACGGTGGACAATGTAGCAGAAGGGCCTCATGTAATCAAAGTATCAAAGGATGGATATTATCCGGAAGGAAAAGAGATTCGGTTTTTAAACACCGGCGAATCTGAGAGTTCTGATGCCAGTTTTATCCTGAGAGCATATTCGTACGGGAGTCTCTTTATTGACAGCACACCTTCCGGCAGCATGATCTATCTGAAGGGAAGGTATACGGGTGTTACCACCCCGCATGAGTTTTCATATATGCCGATTGGAAGTTATGATGTTGCGATTGCGTTGAACCGGACCACCTTTAAGGAAGGTGTTGTGACGGTTGAACCGCTGCAGAAATCCGGTGTTACGGTATATAATCTGACACTGGATAGCTGATTCGAAATACTGAAATTTCTCCCTTTTTTCATATGTCAGGTTCAGTGACTTTTGACTCATGTTGTCAGGTGAATTCTATTTTTTTTTAAAAGAGAGTGCATCTCTCAGTTATGGATTATGGATTCAGATTGAATTGATACTGAGGATTTGAGGAATACATTCAAAATTGATGATTCATATGAATTGAATGTTCTTTTCAGGATTCTCGCTGAAGGTGCGAATGAAATTTCGTCAAAATAGTGGTTCTCTTTAAAATAATTTGCTTCAGATGATCTTCAATACCCGGTTTTGGTCTCAATTTCTGATTACTCTCTGTTTAAGATCATCCCCATTCCTGGTGGACGGACATGGCGTGGCTTACTTTTTTATAATAAAAATGCCATTGTGAATCCTGTTGATAAGGTATGCCGAGCGATTATTTTGAAATGATGCTGCGTTCCCTGAACCTGACGTCTGAAGAACGGGAGATGATAGTGGAGAAGCGAAAGGAGCAGTGTATCTGTGATATCTGTCCGACGTTTCGGGAATGTAGTGTGGAAGCAGGAGGAAGTGAAGCATTTGCCTTCTGCACACTGGGTGCGAGTGCCTGTATCGAAACAGAGGTTGAATGCCTCTGCTCCACCTGTCCGCTGTCGCGTGAGATGGGGCTTGCGTTTTCCTTCTATTGCACACGTGGTTCTGAAACGCAGCAGAAAATAAGGGATGTTATCGGGGTGAAGTAGCCTCCGGAATGGGTGTTTTCTTTCCATTCCCCTTTTCTCTCCGTGGTGAGGGGGGGAAGGCAGCATCTTTGCTGCGATCCATTTCTGAGATGCTTATTTACCCAAAAATTCACATCTGTACAGAATGCAGAGCCAGATCCTGTGGGGAACCCTGCTGCTTACGGCTGGCTTTGTGCTCACCATCCTCTCGGTAACGGTCATCCCGGTCTTTTTCTTCTTCTATGGAATCCCGCTGCTGGTTATCGGAGCAGCACTGTTCATCTTACGGGGGAGGGAAGAGAGTATCGAAGAGGTTCTGAAATGAGGTGACAAGACATGATCATTACAACAACAGATGCCCGGACATGAATTCAAGATTATCTGCATCGTTTCAGGAAATACTGTTCGTGCGAAGCATCTTGTCAAGGATATCGGGTCTCAGGAGATTCGTCTGCGGTGAACTGCAGGAGTACACTGATATGCTCTCCGACGCCCGCAGGGAATCACTCAACCGGATGATGCACGAGGCAAAACGGATGGAGGCAGACGCCGTCGTCAATGTCCGGTTCGTGACATCCCAGACGACCGCCGGGGATGCTAAACTCCTTGCCTACGGAGCGGCGGTGAAGCTGGTCAGGTAACCCGTCTTCTTTTCATATATAGAATATTTTCTCAAAAATCAGGACGCATCAGGAGGATGGGGGACGGCGGGTGCCGGATCTGAACACCCCCTTTCCGTTCTGTGCTCTCTGCTGAAGAGTTGCGTCTGGATATTCTGGTCTTATCTGTCCGGAGGGAGCGCATCGGGTCGGTGCAGAGGATCCTGCATATAACGGTTTGTTCGGTGGTGCGAACGAAATGAACTGCCGGAATTTCGGACATTGCGGGAATCCGGGCGCCGTGCACCGGTAACGGGTGATATATTGCCTCACTAACCTATATCTCCTGATTCGGTGTATTACTAGAGGTAAATTATATTCCGGATTATTTTATTTTGAAACCCTTTTTGGTGACACAACAATGCACACAGGAACACAGCATATTACGTTTTCAGACTCCGGCAGAGGGACCGTCAGGTATGCCCTGAAAGAGACCGACTGCACGGTAATCTCCCTCCCCGATGACCTGGGAATCGGACCAGTACAGTTCTATAATATCCAAAAGAGAATTGATTTTTTCACTGCATTGTGCCCGGAAGGTGAATTTGCCGGATATGCAGATGAGATGAAGGCGTTATCGGAACAATTCTGGGAATCTGTGTCAGAACCGTATGAGAAAAAAGTGGTCTGGTTTTCACGGCGATCCGTGATGGAATATGCGGGATTTCTGCAGTTTTTGTCACGGCAGCATGACCTGTCCCTGGTTAAAGTTGTTGATCTGACAGATGGAATCCCTGGTGTCGATGCAGAAACGTATGGCGGAAAGCCGTACAAAATTGTGACTGATGCAACCGGTGCGATGAAACCGGAGTGGATTGCCTCTGCTCTCAGTACATCACGGCCTCTCCGGGACGATGAAGCTGCATACTATTGTGCGGTATGGGCGAGGCTTCAGGATGAAAATGCGAATCTCAGGACGTTATGGAGGGGCCAGTTGTATTCGGCTGAAGATGACTTCTATGATGATTTGATCGCCAGTGTCGTTCCCGATGTCTGGAGATATGGCACACGGGTTGTCGGTGAAGCGCTGGGAAAGCTCAGTGACGAATATCATCAGACCGGTGATACCTTCATCTACAGCAGATTGCTTCATCTGGTGAATACGGGGAAGGTACGGTGCAGGGGAAACCGGAAGGCGATGCGGTTTCTCGAAGTGAAACGGGCTATCCTTTGATGTATCAGACATAGCATCCGAAAAAAAGGATCATATATCAACCAGTTCTCTTTTATAACCACTTCCCGGACATTTGCAGAGTGCGAATCTGCACTGAAAGAGAGGGAACCGAACGACAACCATAATGGTCACGGCGGACGGTATGCAGATATGGGAGCGGGTGATATCACATTGCCGCAGGATGTTTTTGAGCGTCATGCCGATGCGTATGATGACTGGTACGAAATGCATCGGGAGCTGTACCTTGCTGAATGTGAGCGTATTCGGGAGATCCTTCCTGCTCCGGACGGCCGGACCATTGAGGTGGGGGTCGGGTCCGGGCGGTTTGCCGTACCACTGGGAATCCCGCTTGGGATTGAACCGTCTGTTGCCCTCGGACGGATGGCCCGTCGGCGGGGAATAGAGGTCCTCCGTGGGGTGGGGGAGTATCTTCCCGTAAAAGACGAGTCGTGTTCGTCAGTCCTGATGATGACGGTCATCTGCTTCTTTGACGACCCCGCCCGTGCCTTTGCGGAGGCGTACCGGGTGCTTGTTCCCGGCGGCGTTCTTGTCGCCGGGTTTCTGGAACGTGGGGGGACAGTTATTCAGGCATACCTGCACGGGGATGTGCGTCACCGTTTTCTCTCGCAGGGCAGGTTCTACATTTCAGAAGAGGTCCGAACGCTCCTCCGGGGCGCTGGTTTTTGTATCCGTTCGGCAGAGACGGAGAATGACTTCTGCGTCATTGTTGCTGAAAAAAAAATGTGTCTGTTCCGATCATGAAAAATATGTGAGCACCGGAAATCCGCACGGTGTGGCACGAATCAGGGTCACGTTCGGGAATGCCATGTTATGTGCTATCGCGTCAAAATAGTCCTTTAGGAATGAAGACATCCGCCGACGCCCCGGAGAAGACCTGCCGTGAAGATGAGGCCGACCGCATCCAGCGGTTCTTTGTCCGGCCCTTCTTTTTGAGTCTCACTATAGGCATTCCGTTCTGCCTTTTTAAACTCCTCTTTGGTATCACCGCTGTCCGCATCGGGATGGAGACCCCGCCTATCCTTTTCGGAATCGGCTGGTTTGTCATTGCATGGGCGGCAGCAGACCTTATGATGAACACCGGCAGGAGCGTCCTCGATATCCTTGGGCGGCCCGCACCTTTCGAGTACTGCACGATTGCACAGGCAGGCCACATTGTCGGACGGCCACTTGTCTTTCTTGCAGTCGACACTTTCCTCTCCTTTGCAATCATCTGCTTCATGCTCTGGTCCGGGTGGATAACAGAGCTTACAACAGTCGAGGCCTATTTCTGGTATGCCGCCACCACGATGAACCTGATCAGCCTATCGGTGGTGTCGATTTATAATGAGGTGAGGCGGGGGGTGTGAGGAATTTGTTGAGAAGGGGAGGTGGTTAGAGCGGGATGTAATAAATGAGGTTTCCGGATGGGATGTTGCAGATAGTATGGGCAATCAGCGTACGATGGTATTTTTTTTGATATCGAAAAAAGGGTCAGGTAAACGTTGCACTCCCGGGAATAATTGCATCTATTTTAAGTCCATTTTACACTCTCGGGGACTATCGCATCAGTAATGCACTGTAATACTCCCCTGGAAAAGAGATGACACAGATTGCCTTAAAAAAAGATACCGGTTTGTTATCTGCGTTTCTCACAGAACTCCAATGAATATGGACGAATCTTACTTCTTTAGCCCTGCTCAATAATCGATCATTCCTCCTCAATGTGATGCAGGTCTCCGGGGAATCCGGCCTGGTATGGCTCTTCTGGAGTTAATGAAACAGTGAATATTCAGAGGTCTGCTCTTTTTATCGGTATTTGTACATGTTCGGGGCAACGTTCATCACTGAATCACTCCCAAATACAATCAGGAGGAATCACATATGACTGTCCGGGTATCCCCAAAGGGCAAGAATACGTTTGTTGCTAAACTCGAACAGGTGTTTCCACATCTTGAGGAGCGTTTTGGTGTTGCGCAGATCGGCGTCTTCGGGTCCACTGCAATATGAGAGGAGCGGTCGGACAGCGATGTGGATGTCCTCGTCAGGTTCGCATCCGGTCAGGCGACGTTCCGAAATTTCATGGGGCTGGCATATTTTCTGGAGGATCTCTTTGGGCGACGCGTAGACCTGGTCACAGAACAGGGGCTGAGTCGGTTCATCAGGTCAGAGGTCGAAGAGGGGGTCGTTTGGTGTGAGGCGTGACGAGCTCTTCCTCCTGCATATTCATGAAGAAACGGTATTCCTTCAAGGGGTATGTGTGATCTGACCTATGAGATACTGTGTTCAGACCCGGTGCTGCAGCGTGCTATCCTCCGGTCGATTGAAGTAATCGGTGAGGCGACAAAAAATGTCTCCGATACCCTGAAAGAACAGTATCCTGATGTGCCCTGGAAGCTGATCGCCGGTACCCGTGATAAACTGATTCATGCTTACTTTGATGTGGACCGGGTAATTATATGGAACATTCTCCAGAGTGATGTCCCTGTTCCTGAGCCGAAGGTTCATTCAATTTTGGTCGACCTTGGTGTAAATGGCAGATAATTGGTTACAGGCATTCATCACTATCTTTTATACAGGAAGTGGCCGAAATCTTATCCTCCGCGTGTTCATCATTTCTTTAGCTCCGACCCTTTCACGGTAAACGACTCCCCATGCATATTGATCCACTGTGTCTCAAACACCCCGATATGCTGCCCTCACTTTGGGCAGTATACATTACCCCCTATCCCGGGTGGGATGGTCGCCTGAGATATGGGTCTTCCGGCATGCAGCTGGCGGTCCTTGTCTGTTTTCTGGCAAAATATGAGACACAGCATGGAGGGTGCCGTGCGGGACGGAAGGAATGTCCATAATCCCATCACGGTTCCGGCTGGAGCATCCGCAAAAGCATGAAGAAGTATCACTAACAATAGAGGGATACCATGCCAAAGCATATCGGAATCGTTGCCTGCAGTGCTGAAGGGGCGGCACTCTGCTATCGCACCCTGTGCAGCGAGGCGCCGGCACTGATGGGGGAGCACATGCATCCGGAAGTCTCCATGCATACCTACCCGCTGGGTGATTATATGATGCACATCCGGGCGGGGGACTGGGAAGGGGTGGCAGAACTGATGATTGCATCTGCACAGAAACTGGTCTCCATCGGTGCTGAACTTCTCATCTGTCCGGACAACACCATCCATGAGGCCTTTGGACTGGTCGAGCGAAAGACCACTGTGCCGTGGATACACATCGCTGATGCCGTCGGAAAAGAAGCGAAATTACGAGGGTATACCCGACTCGGGATAACGGGGACAAAATACCTTATGACAGGCACGGTCTATTCCGAAAGACTTGAGGAATTCGGCATATCCTATGAAATCCCGGACGAAAAGGGGTGCGAACGGATTAACACCATCATCTTTAGTCAGCTGGTCAATGGCATATTCACCGGGGAATCCCGCCTTTATTTTAATGAGGTGATTGAAAGGCTAAAGGAGCGGGGATGCGATGCTGTTGTCCTCGGGTGCACTGAGATCCCGCTCATCGTCGATCCGGACGACTGCCCTCTGCCGGTGCTTGATTCCACACGCCTGCTTGCCCGGGCAGCGCTGAAAAAGGCACTGGAAGAAGGATAGACTCTCATACGGGGAGTGTTACCTCCTCACGATCTCTTATGTTTATCGCCCTGTCCAACTCTTCTCTCATCCCTCTGCATCCATATCCTGTCATACCATGTATGCAAAGGGTTCACCCGGCAGTGAGGGGCAGGTGACCGGGATTCACGGGAGACGGGACGCTGATTCCCCCTCCTGACGGCGGCGGAAACGAATGAGATGCCGTCTCCGGGAAGGCAGAATTAATCTGGTGACAGACGCATCCTCTCATCCGGAATATGCCATGAGAGAGATCGGAGTAGACAGGAAAACGGAAGACGACGGTGTCACCCTCTCGTTCCGGTTCAAAAGCATCATCCAGCTGCCTGACCCGGGCGACCCCGCTTGCCGAGGATTGCATTGCCGGATATCCGGATGAATATGAAGCAGGTAGTGGTCCTGTTCTTTTCCCTTCCTGCAGCCGAGATCACCCCTGAAGAATCCTCGCTTCTCCCTGAGGCCGTCCGGCGGCATTTTTCCTTCCGTGTGCTGAACCTCCTGCATGAGCGGCGCATCTCCCGGAGGGAAGGTCTCTGCAGTCTGGCCATTACTATCGGAAATGCCCTCATCGCCATTCTCTTTCTCTCCATCGCAACGGTTTACTGGCTTTCCTTCGAATCATTCTCATTCCTTTTGCCCGGTGCATTCATCACCATCATGAACCGGGTGACTATCCGGGACACATATGAACATTTTTTCTATGATTTTCACGGCCTTCTCCGGAGAAAGAAGATGTATGAGAAAATATCCCGGATACCAATATCGGTGGAGAGGTATTAAGAGGGGAATGCTCCCTATTTTCCCTGCTATCCTGTAAAAACGTTTATTTGTGGTCAAATCATCCCGCACAGCTATTGCCGCACACGGTAGCCGGCTGCGGTGAGAGAACGGATGACTGCCTTATCCCATTCCCGGTCGTCAAGCCCGTTTAGTGTCGGCTTCATCTCTTCCCAGAGCCGTCCGAGTTCGGGGGTATCCGGGAGAAAGGTCCGCTGGTACAGCACACGCCCGGCCCGTCTGCCCTGTGCGTCACGAATGAGCAGGCGCCAGCAGCAGTAATCACGGCAGATATCCGGACGGGTCAGATGGACGGTGCACCATGCCTTCCCGGTTTCCGTGTCAAACCGCAGAAACGGGCATGCCTGCGGCAGGTTTTCAAGACTGCTTCTGTCTTCATAGAGGGCAATCTTATCGGCATCCACCCTCACCTCCTTCACATCGCCGGAATAGTAGTTGCAGACGACAAAGGTGTAGTTGCCGCGTTCTTCGGTGATGGTATGAACAAGCTGCATGTTGCTGCAGCAGTTGCCGCACTGGCAGCACTCACAGGCGATGGCGGCATTCCTCCTGCATACTGAACGGCTTGTGCCCTGTCGCGATCATGATCAGATCAATTTCACATCCCTGATGATAAGACCGGTGCCTGTTTATCCCGCTGATGGTGTGTCTGTGCACTCTTCTCCCTGCATCAGGCTTTCCAGTAGGTGTGCATCCCTGATGCGGTGATTCGTGCACCTTCTGGCACCTGACGCAGAACATTTGCGGCGGTGAGGAGATCAACAGATGAGCCAAGAGCATTGAGCGTGAAGGCTGCCAGTACGAGGGGGCAAAGAAGGCCGGTCAGCCCGCACACAATCGTTCCTGCCACAGAGATGGTAAGGAATGGACCGAGGCTGATGAGCAGGTGGCGGTCTTTTCCCAGTATCTCTTCGCAGACGACAAAGCCTCCGGCATAGGTGATCCCGAGATACGTGCGGCCGGCACGTGCGGTTTTTGGAATGCAGATAAGGTGGATGAGCTCGTGGAAGACAAGAAGACCTGCAATGGCGAGGAACGCAGGCAATCCGATGCTGAGAGAGAATGTTTCTCCGTTCAGGCCAAAATATCCCGGGGAGATCGGCACAAAGATTGCAGCGAGCAGGAGGGTTATACCCGCTGCAAGGACCATGAACGGCACAGAAGACAGAAGGGCACCACCAGCGCCTGCGGGTTCTTTGAGCAGGACCCAGCCATCGTCAAGGAGTGCATGTTCACGGGTGGGGTCGGTTTCCGGGAGGCTGGTGGAAAAATGCATGTTTTTCTCCTGAATATCGCACGGTGGGCTGCGGGACGTTTCCGTGATCATTGTTGCTGATGGGTGGCGGATGGTGCCTGAGATCGCTTATGTCTCTGAATGGTATACTTTCAGACATGCAGCAGATATGACTGCCGATTTTGTGATATGAATGCGTTAGACGGGGATGGTCCGGAATGAAGATTTATCCCTGTCCGCCTCACAACCTCTGGTAATGCAGGACTTTACGGCAGAGATCTCCGGAATGCTTCTCGAACAGAATGCATCACTGGTCGGCATCTCAGATCTCGGTGACGGGAATCTCAGCCCGGTTTTGACCCTCCCGAAAGGCGTCGTCTTTGGAATTGCGCTCAATCCGGAGATTGTCGCATCCCTTCGTGAGTCTCCGTCTGCTGACTATATAGGCGAATATACTACCGTAAACAGCCGGCTCGCAGACCTTGGTGTCCGTGTTGCAGCAGCACTTGAAGCTGCCGGATATCGTTCGTTCTGTGTCGCTCCAACGACCGGTGATTTCGACAAAGAGACCCTCTCTGCTGTTTTCCCCCATAAGACCGCTGCCACCCGTGCGGGCCTTGGCTGGGTGGGGAAATGTGCGCTTATCGTCACCCGTGAATACGGGTCTGCCATACGGTTTGCAACGGTTCTCACGGACGCCCCTCTCATCCCCGGTGAGCCTGTTACCCGTTCGTACTGCGGAGAATGTACCAAATGCAGGACGGTCTGCCCGGCCGACGCCCCGTCCGGACGCGAGTGGTATCCGGGAATCGCCCGTGACGACTTCTGGGACGCCCGGGCATGCTATGCGGAGGCACAGCGCGTTGCAGATGCGATGGGGTTTGCGCATCCTGTGTGCGGCAGGTGTATTGCTGCGTGTCCGTGGACGATGCGGTATCTTCAAAAAGCGGGCAAATACTGATTATTCCCTCTCATGCGCTGCCGATAACGTCATGTTCAGCGTATGCTTACATCGTGCAACGAATGAAAACGGGAAATCTGTTTATCAAACACGTATCCCCCTGTGCTTCGGCCTTCCTTCTTATCCGTCCGCAACTGGCGCCCGTTTCTGTCTGATCGACACAAGAGATTTATCCGGCGGAGATAATAGATGGTCCATGCATACGTACCCTGGCAGGGAAGAGGTTAAGAAGGAAACCGAAGATCTGTTTAAAAAATGCTCGCCGGAATCGTTTCAGGATATGGAAAAGGAGCTCATGAAACTGGGCTACATCCAGAGGGGTTCAGACCCTGCATCGGCGGAGTTCCAGCACAAAGAAGCGGGTCTGATGCTCGATATTGAGTTCGATGAAGAGGGCGATATCCACTCATACGAGCTTTTGACAACCGAGGAGATTGAGGAGAAACAGAGGAAGTTCCGGTGGTGACCTGAGCGACTCTTATACCCCCGGCTCCAGAGCGGGAGCCGGTTCCGGCATGACGGTACAGGTGTCTTTTCCGTTTTCACCTCCTCCGGCGGTTCGGTCCCGGGGATATTGTATCCTCTATAACCCCTTTTGTAATACGGAGCAAACGAGGGTGAGCAGATCACTTCGATAGAGGGGTGGCCGCCTTCCCACGGCGGTGTACCGGTCAGAGATCCGGGCTCTCCACCCATTGCGAAAGACTGCCCATCCGTCTGAACGCCTCCAGCAGGGGGAGTTCGATACCCGAGCGGCGGGCATTGCGGTAAAATCTCCATCGATCCCGCAGCCTTGGTCCACTCTCTCCTTCAGTGGAGAGCAGATAATCAAGTGTTTCCCGCTCTTTTTTCATCCAGGCAAACCGGGCCAGCACAGATGCGGTATACTCCTCAGGATTCGGCCAGGTATCTGCTAACATTCGTGCACACTCCAGAGAATACACAATCCCCTCTCCCGTGAACGGTGATACGGTCCCTATCGATTCACCAACGCCGATGACCAGCTGGGGCGTACCATCATTCCGAGTCTTTCTGAAGTAAAACGGCGTCGAATAATATGGGGAAGCGACCCGAATGGAACCATGACAGCTGCACTGCATGGTGAACGAAAACTTTTCGGACGAATCACGGTAAAATCGTTCCAGAAGGGTATTGTGCCGGATACGGCCGATACCGCCAATGCCTATATGGTATTGATCGCTGCCGAGAGGAAAGATCCACAGGTAGCCGAGTCCGGGTATTCGGTTCCCGTACACCCCCACTCCAAGGCGCTCGCTCCCGTTGGGCTCAACAGTTACCCTGTGCTGCAGAGTCGGCAGCGTCAGATCCGATCTGCAGGGAGGAAGGAGAGCTCGCATGATGCCGGTCGCATCTACCACAATATCATATTCCTCTGCCTTCTCAGGCCCCAGGTTCTGCCGCTTCAGTCTGGCAGCTTTTGAGAGATCCTGAAGAAGCCGGGGTTTATGGATGGTGCAGAGGGGTGTCTCGGCCCGAAGGCCATCGAAATCCATAAGGGACATGGGTTCGATGAGATAGTCGTTCAGATCGAGACCGACATCAGTGAGGTACGTCCTGATATCCATCGGCACCCCCCACCCGCACGAGCGGCATTTACAGCTGGTGGCATGTTCCCAGCCATCATACACATCCGGTGAGATTCCTCTCAGTTCAAGAAGACTCGCCAGGTACCCGCCGGCTATTCCGGCACCTGCAATCGCAACGTTCATGATATCACCCCAAACGTCAGTAAAATGACGGTAATCGCCACTGCATGCACCATGGATGCTCCCACCTGCTGCACCATGAGTTTGTTTGCCTTCATTTCGAAATCCGGAAAGATGGAGAATAACGCACGGGTGCAAAGCTGATCAATTCCGGCCCCGAACACCGTATTGAATCCTGCGATAACGGCCGTCGTAAGGATCAGAATATACGCGAGCTCCATACTTCCGAGAATGGAGGAAAGAGGGTAGAGCATCAGGAATGACACCAGCAGGGTAACGATGCCATAGATTGTCGAGTGCGGCAGTTCAGGATGCTGCACAGAAGATGTGTTTTTTCCTCCGAGGCGATCGGAATTTACGTCACGGCGCATCATCGATACCGCGAAACAGGTCACCGTCAGACCATGCAACAGCGACAGGATGAGGGCCAGGAGAGAAAATATGCCGGTTGCGGCATACACAACGGTCACCGTTACGCCAACGACCAGCCAGGGAAAAATGTACCATTCGGTATAAGGCCGGTATGCCAGAGCGATGCGGGGATGATTATAGGCATAATCGAAAAAAAAGCCAATTATGAACAGTAATGGGATAAAAATCCGCTGCGTCGTCAGGTACACGGCAAGGACCACCACGAGGCATGTGATAATCGCAGACATCTTCCGGTAATCGTCAACCGTGGCCCATCCGCATACGAGGGGTCTCTCACGCTTGGTTTCTTTGCTCTTCTCACGCCGGTCGACCTCTAAGTCCATGATGTCATTCCAGAGGTGGGCATCGATGTGGACGAGAAGAACTGCGACAACCGCGACGGCAAACAAACTCCAGTCGGCGCCTGAAAACCCAACTTCCCAGAGTGTTACTACAAATCCGATAAGAATTGCACACCCGGTAAAAGGAATGAGCCCTTCGATCCGCAGGACATGCCGGAATGTGCGAAGGTCGAAGCCGCCCCCTGCGGTGGCGGGGTTCGTACCCGTGGTGTCATACAGCTTGCAACAGGGTTTCATTCTCTCTATGGATCGTATCATCAAATGGTTATCATCGGACAAATTTCAGGAGCGGGAATTGTCCTCACTCGCTTAATCTGACGAGGATTCGCTCCGCCTCTGTTTTCACCTCGTGTGTCTTCAGAGGTCCTGGCGGCCTGAACAGTTTCGCTACTGATAGTTTGATTCCCGACCAGTCGGTCCATCGGAGTACGTGCCCATCATTCAGATCAAATTGAGAGTGATGGCGGGGGCAGGTCACTACTGTTCCTTCCAGTGTCCCCTGAGAGAGATCTCCGCCCATATGGGGGCAGCGATTATCAGCGGCGTAGTAGCGATCCCCGGCCTTGGCGAGGAGGATTTCACGGCCACCAATTTCATGTTTCCTCAGAGAACCATCCGGTACGTCGAGGGTGCTGCATACGTCAATGAACTCACTCATAGTGACTTTCAAAGACATAGATGATATAAAAGGTTATCCGCTTCCCTGCCCCGTTGATTTCTCTTCTTTGAGATGATCAAGGGGGACTGCTTCGTATTGATGCAGGGATATCTCCGGCGTATGCGCATTGCTATAACGATCAGGTGTTCATCACTCCCGCAGAGGCGCTCCACGTTTGAACTGTGTTGAAAAAAGGTGCCGGAGTGAATAAGGGCCTTCCCCAGTCGTCTCCCGGCTGATGCAGGATTCCGCTCAGCCGGTCCTCCGGGAGAACAAAAAATAAGGGTACGGGAGCAGCTGTGCTCACGTACCGCATTCCCTGAAATTGCCGCTGCATACGACATAGAAGTTCCCGTCGCTTCCCTCGGTAAGGCGGTAATAGGTGGTCTTATAGAACAGGCCCGCCTGTGTGGGGTTGATGTAGACATACTCCTCCCAGCCCGTGCCGTTTGTCAGGGCCCCGGCGACGATCTCGTCACGGAACGGTTTGCCGGTTGCATCGGTCTTCCCCTGGTAATTGATGCCGACCAACTGGATGTTGTCCGCGTGGGCCACTATGGTCACGTTGGTGTCATAGATGAAAACATACAAAGCCGGGTCTTTCGGGTCCCGGTATGGGGCCTCCCCCGCGTTGATCCGCCGGAACGTATCGGGAACATCCTTCGCGATGTCGGCAGCGGTCCTGTTCACGAGCGCCATTACATCGGCATTGGAAAATGTCTGCCGGGCACATCCCACCCCCAGGTACCGGTACAGGATCCGCTCATACTTACTGACCCCCTGTGCATCTTTCTGGTTCCGCACATTCTGAAGCGACTGTCCGAAGGCACTGACCAGCAGATCCGGGACATCACTGCTGAAGATATAGTAGAGGTCGTTCTCGCTCAGGGTGTAGACGACCTCGTAGGCGTTCGGGTTCTTTGCCGTCTGTAGCATCTGGTGACGGCCGGCGGCATCGGCGGTAGCCCACAGGTCAATTTTCCCATCTTCCAGCATCCGCAGGAGTTCCCCGGGGGTTTGGCCGTTGACGATATGCGATGCGTCCACCCCCTGTTCACTAAGGAGGTCGTTCTCGATGGAGGCCTGAACGGCACCGATTCGGTACTGGTTCAGATCCCCAGCAGAGGCGATGATGATGTTTCTCTCCATCGGTGCATAGATAACAAAGCTCCCTTTGGTGAACGGCCCCGCCCACTTGTATAGCGGCTCCCGTTCCGGTGTGCGAACGATAGAGAAGAGCACGGTGCTGCCGTTCTCTGCTGCCTGGAAGCCCTCGGCCAGCGGAACGATGCGTATGTCTTCCCGGGAGCGGTTCACACCAATGTCGTTGAAAACTGCCTGGAGGATATCGACCGAGATACCGCTCGCCGTCCCGTTCTCCATAAAGTTATAGGGTGCCAGCTCCTCGGTCAGGTACTGCAGTTGACCCAGGCCGACCACGGGAATATACTGTCCCAGCACCCTCTCATAGGTGCTAATCCCCATCGCATCCTTCTCGGCTTTCAGGGAATCCAGCGCCTGCTGGAAGGACTGAATGGTTTCATCGGGAACGTCCCTGCTGAACGCATAGTAGCCTTCCAGGGCTGGCAGGGAGGAGACTATTCTGAACGCGTACGCGTTGCCTGTCGCCTGCCAGGTGAAGTATCGGCCCGATTCCTCCGGGTATGCCCACAGGTCGATTTCGCCGCTGTCGAGTTTCTCGATGATTGTGAACACATCGGTTTCGTATACGAGCCGGCTTTCATTTACCCCCGCATCCAGCAGCTGTTGGACAGCCACATCATCGACAATCACTCCAATATAATACCCCTTGAGATCACCGGGATTGTCAATCACGATTCCTCTGTCCGGACGGGCAAAAAGAACATTTGTGTAGGTATAGACGGGCCCGACCCATTTGAAGGACTGCTCACGCCCGGGTAGCCGGACAGTAGTGAAGATTACTGTCTGATTCTGAGTCAATGCCGCCTGATAGCCGTCTGTCCATGGTACCAGGCGTACCTCCCCGCGGGAGACTTTATCACCCATCTTTTCGGTCATTAACTCCAGGAGTTCGATAGAGATCCCCTGCAGGGTCCCGTTCTCCCCGAAGTTGTAGGGTGGATTCTGCTCGGTATAGTAGGTCAGATCCGTTGCGGACGGTATATCGGTTACACCAGAGGGCTGCTGGTCGGAGACGCATCCGGAAGCGAGGAGCGTTCCCAGCAGTACCAGGACACACAAAAATAGTATATGATGCTTAGGTAGTGACATAGTTACGGTTGTTACAACCCTTACGATATACCTTGTGCCCCCGTACCCGTGTTTGTCCTGGGGGGGAGGAGGGATTATTAAATGACGTTCACTCAGATGGCGATCGCCAGTTTTACCAGCACCACGAGGAGTACTATCATGATGGCGAAGACGAGTGCACCGCTGATGGCACAGAGTATCAGGATGGGTGTGCGATAGGCGGTGAGGAAGTCGAGCCATCCCTGGGATTTGTCCAGTGATTCATTGACATTTTCAAGAAGCATCTTTGACTCAAGGATGGTGTCATTCACACTGTCCAGAATGATCTCAATCCGCGGCTGCTCTTCGATCCGGAACCGGTTGATGGTCCGCTCCACCTCGTCCAGCGTCTTCGGAATGACGCCCGGCTCTTCAGTATTCACCCATTTGATCCGGTAGGCAGCCTTCTCAATCTTCAGACGCTCCCGTTCAAGGTACCGGATTCGTCCGATGACCGTGTTATAGCTGCCGAGGTACGCGTTCACCTCCGGTGTTTTGATGACTGACCCAAGGGTCTCTCCCGCCGGCCGTGCGGTAAGGGCTTTTTCCTTCATACTCCGGCCGGAGAATGCTGTTTTCATCACTGCGGGTTTCCTCTCCGCAGGTATGCCCGTCGGTATCTCTGTCCCGCGGTGCACCACGCCGGCAGGCGCCTCTCCTCCAACGGCAGGCGCCTCTCCTCCAACGGCAGTTTTTTCCGGCAGAGTTGTTTTCATAGCGGGCTCTTTGGCAATGCCAAAATCCGTTATTTCCATCCCGGATTTCAGGTCCGGCTTCCCGGTTTTCTGTATTGCCGAAGAGAGCATGCCCTCCTCCGGATGAATGCGGACGAGAGGGTCCTGCAGCTGTCTCGCAATGAGCTGGTTTTTCCCGATCAGGGTGTCATACACGGACAGGGTGGCCTCCAGCCGCTCCAGTTCGGTCTGCATGACAGGCGAGAACTCGGTGACCTTCTTCCACCGTGTGACCACGAAGAGCTTGTGCACCTCCGTGAGAATTTCCTGCACCTCTTCCATCGAATCCCCGGTGGCATCCATGATGTCTTCTAACCGGGGCTGTTCAAGGGTGTTAAACCGCTCAAGCACCTCCTTGAAATCATAAATCGCAGTCGGGACGACGCCCGGCTCCTGATACAGAATCTCTTTGATGGCGTTTTTAACCAGATTGAGCTTTGCAAGCACCATCATGTATTCCATGTATTCGGACCAGTCGAACGACATCCACTCATACCACGTCGTTGGGAGAGATATCTCCCCGAATGCCTCCAGTTCTGTGGTAAGCGCCGTCTCCTGCTGCCTGAGGAGGTTCAGCCGGGCCAACTCTTCATCCCAGAGCTCATCGTCTGTCCGGGGGGTGACCCGCTCTGTTGTAAGGAGATCCTCCAGTTCGCTAACAAAGGAATTCAGCTCATCCGCCAGTTCGGTGAAGGTCATCCCGATGATGCTGAGTGCCTCCCCCACACTGTCCGCAATTTCTTCTAATGCATCTCCTGCCTGATCGGCCGCCTTTCCTGCTTTATACGTAGTCTTCCCGAGATTGTACAGCCCCCCTGTGGCTATGCCAAACACCCAGTCATCCCATGCCATACTTCATTCAATCCTCCATGTGGTGCGGAGATATACGTGGGAAAATAAAAATGTTCCTGCGTGTTTCCGTCGGATTCAGTGACTGGCGTGGGGGCGCATGGTCGGAAAGCCGGGAGCTGTTTTTTGGCAGACGCCGGGGATTTCGACCCAACTTCTGCATGATATGAAGAAGAATGCAGAGGGGCACCTGTCGGTTTCCCTCGCTCACCACGTTTTTGAGCGGCAGCTGGTGTGGGATGAAGCGTAAACGGAATTCCCTCCTCAAGGGATTCTTCAAATGACGCTCCGTCAGCAATCTTCCATTCTTCGAATCTTCCACACTTCGAATAAACCCTGTGTACAGCCAATATCCACCCCCCACTCTCTCATTCAATATGGTGGATGTTTATTTTCGGTTGCATCAATAGGTGTACAGCGAATCAGTATACCGGGATGGTGGAAGCATGAAACGAGACATGGATTTGGTACGGAAAATATTACGGTCCATTGATGCGTCTGAAGATGAAGGTGCGATATCAGGCATGCAGATTGACGGGTATTCTCATGAGGAGATTGCCTATCATGTCATGCTCCTTGATGAGGCGAAAATCATCCGGGCGAACATTGTGCGTGCTGAGGGTTCAAAAATTCCCGAAGGATATGCCATATATTCAATTACACGGGAAGGCTATGCATTCCTGGATGCCTTCTCTGACGAAAGACTGTGGAAGAAGGCAAAAACCCTCGTCGGTGATATTGGCGACGCACCCCTTCATCTCGTTATCCCGTTGTTTATGGAACTGATAAAAGCCCGCATTATTTAATCCGGATCTCCAAAAATCAGTATCGTAAAACAAGAGACTTCCAATGATGATGGCGATTTTACTGATGGAGTACGTCGGCGCAGGTTTCCCGTTCAGGAATACTCTATATTTATCCCTAATCCATTTTGGGCTCTTCGCTGTTTTCTGGGGGTATTCAATTAACCAAATCGAAAAGCAAGGGAGGGGTGCCCCCTTCCTGCATGACCCACCCCGCCAGATGAGATAGGTCGCAGGTGGGATAGGCAAGTATCCCACCTGCTCTCCAGTTTTTGTTCAGAGAATATGACATTAATGGGATATTTCATCTGGATCAGAAATCATAAAGGAACTTTTAAGGAGTATGTGCCTGTCAAAAAGAATTTTACTCCCCCTGTATTTCTGTGTTTTTTGGTAAATGGTGTGAATACTAAAGTTGTGTTTCTGTTCATAACCAAAGAGAATTTTCAGGAGATTCACCCACACCGATTAGCGAAGAGCCTAATCTTTTTGACCCCCTTGTTTTGGGGGATTAAAGGGTAAAACGGACGTTGTTTGTGCTCTCTTTTATTTTTTGAAAAATACAGCCCTAATATATATTATTTGCTCAAAAGACGACAAATCACGAATTACCGGGCGGTCACTATTGGCGGGTATTTCGGGAGGATGTGTGGGCTGTCCCGACTAAGAACGGACCGCTCCGGGCTACTATGTGGACTCGTTTTTTTGGACCGCAAGACCGCAGGATGTGCAATTCAAACGTTAATTGACCTCATATTCCTGAATTTTTCATAATATCGATAATAGTAATCCTTGGACTCTCTCCTCATAGATTCATGTATCCGTCAGGAACATTCTTTTCCTTTGATACTGGCAGATATCGGGAATAGATGGCACAGTTGTATACCAGGCTGAAACCTGGTGACATGGATGGTGATAATAATTGCCCATATTCTCAATACTATCCCACCTCTTGAATCGATAAGACCCCGAAATATTGGGATCGATGAAGTGGCATATCAGAAAGGGCATAAGTATCTGACCGTTGTCAGAGATCTAGATCTTCAGGCTGTAATCTGGGTGGGAATTGGAAGAAGTACAGCGACCATTGATGAATTCTTTGACGAAATTGGCCCCGAAAAATCAAAAGAGATAGAAACATGCTGTATGGATATGTGGAAACCTTATATAAACAGCGTAAAAAGCCACACAAATGCAAAGATTATCTTTGACAAATTTCACCTCTCAAAAATGGTAAATGGATCCCTGGACAATATCCGGAAACGGATATTCAATGAAGCAAATCCCGATATAAAATCAAGTATGAAAAGAAAACGGTATCTGATCCTGTATAAGAAACGCAACCTTTCTGAGGAAAAAGGCGAGTCTCTTAAAGACCTTTTGGAACTCAATGAGGAATTATTCAAGGCGTATATTCTGAAAGAACAATTTTTAGACATTTTTGAAGATTACAACAGACACTGCATGCCGGTACTACGATTATTTCAGTGGATGGATAATGTTGAGGAATCTGGAATTGCAGAATTTATACCATTAATAAAGACTATTAAACGTCATTTTGAAGGAATTGTGAATTATTTCAATTTTGGTTATACAAATGCAGCAAGTGAAGGATTCAACAATAAGATCAATGTGATAAAGCGAGCCGCCTTTGGATTTAGGGATCTTGATTATTTCATTTTGAAGATCAGGCAGGCGTGTGGATTCAACTTATGAATGGGGATTTATAGACATACAGGGGATGTCAGGGGAGAGGACGTTTGCACTTTTGCACCACGTTTGCACCCAAATATGGCCAAAATTGCAAAGATCATTAAAGAGCATATTGACGATTATTTGTATAAAGGAGGTAGTAGTGTAGATAGATGCACAGTGAGTAGGTTACATTTGCACACCTGTGTGCAGAGATAGAAAAATAAGTACAAATGTGCAAACAAAGAAGACCTAAGGCATATTTTCATTCCCTGCCAGTATGGACAATTGGGACTTTCTCCGATTAGTGTTCTCTTCTGGTCGGATGCATGAAAGAGGACATATCAAACGAAAATACTGTTTTTGAAAATGCGAGGGGAGGGATTCGAACCCGCGAACTCCTACAAGAATGGATCTTGAGTCCACCGCCGTTGGCCACTTGGCTACCCTCGCGCAAAATGTGCGTACCTATATTGGTGCTCTTTGATAATGAGTTTACGGGTGGAGAAGGTTACGGGCATCGAAAAAGGTCTGCATCTCCTGATTTATCTCCGTCTCACAGCAAACCCTGCCACTGCCATCCCCGGCCCGCGCCAAAAATCCCGCAGCACGGTCCGTCATGGGAACCGTTTTGATCCGTTTGTCCCGGTTTCACCTTCGTCCGGTCCGTCCCGTCCGTTCACCACGGTTCCGGTATTCCTCGTGATTGCCGCATCCGGACGAAAAAATCGTTTTCACTCCCATTGCTGTCTGTATCAAAGCGATGACAGGAAAATGAGACACATTCGGCCAAATGTATGGTCAAAATGAATAAAATGGTTCAGGACCCTGACCTGCAAAGGGTTTGTGTTAGTGTGAACCAGTGAGGACAGGGTGCTAAGCTGTTTATTCCGAAGGGTAATAAGGAATTGCATCTGAATTTCAGGCGTTCACCTCCGGTTTTGGCGAAGACTGATGTGGGCGGTCGGCGGAAAATCCATGCAAACGCCTGCCGGTAAGCCGGATTTCCATCAGCAGGTGAATAACATGCAAATTAGACGTGAATCAGATGAGAAACGCCGGAGGTCCGTCAGGTGAATCTGCAGAACCCCTGAATTCCTGTGGCGCAGACGGGCAGGCAGTCATGTATCCAGGCAACTCCATTCGTTCCGTCATGCAATGTTAGGGACCATGCACTGATCCACCCCTCCCCTCTACCAAATCATCCCATCATCCGGATCATTCACCTCTACATCCATCACCATCTGCCGAAACGTGGCGAAAACATAGCATAACATATCGAAATATACCAAAACGTATCGAAACAGACCAGATTATACTGAAATCACCCCCAGCATTCAAATAATCCAAAAAACCCATACTGCCTTTACCGAAGGTATGCTCTCATGCTCCTCATCGCCGCTCTCACCATCATTCTCGCCTTTGTCTTCACATTTACCAACGGATTTCAGGATGCGGCCACCGTTGCTGCGACACTCATCGCCTCCGGGTCAGCCACCCCCCGGCAGGGCATCCTGATGGTGGCGGGCATGAACTTTTTGGGGGCCATTCTCGGGGGAAGTGCGGTTGCGTTCACCCTCTCCGGGCTTCTCACTATCACATCAGATATGCTTCTCCTGCGGGTGCTCCTTGCTGCCATCACCACAGCGGCAGCATGGAATATCGGAGCATGGTACTTCGGCCTTCCCTCCTCCTCCACCCACGCCCTTATCGGAGGGCTGATGGGGGCGGGCATCACTGCATCAGGCATCGGCAGTGTCTACTGGGGGATTGCAGAACTCCTCTTTCCCCCGCACGAGATCACCGGCATGGTCAAGGTCATGCTCTTTTTAATCCTCTCCATCGTGCTGGGGCTCGCGGGAGGATACCTGATGCGCAGGTGTACATGGGTGTTGTTCAGGAACGCTAAACGGACGATAAACCGGGATATTATCCGCGTCAACTGGGTGGCAGCGGCAGGGACGGCCTTCTTCAATGGCTCAAATGATGCACAGAAACAACTGGGCATCATCGCCCTCGTCTTTTTTGCCGCCGGAGAATCTGCTGTCCCCACTGTCCCCCTCTGGGCGCGGGTTGCCTGTGCGCTTCTGCTCTCTTTTGGGACCCTCGGCGGCGGCTGGCGTGTCATGAAGACCATCGGGAACCGGATCTTCTCCCTTAAACCGGTGCATTCCATGGACTCCCAGATCTCATCCGGTATGACACTTGCCCTCTCCACGATTGCAGGTGCCCCTGTCTCATCCACGCACATTATCACCATGTCAGTCATCGGCGTCGGGGCCGCAGAAAATCCCCGGGATGTACGATGGCAGGTTGGTGAGGAACTGATCCTCTCCATGGTCGTGACGATTCCTGTAACCATGATCCTTTCCGGGGCACTGCTGTTTCTTGTAATGCATTTCTGAATGGTGGGAAATATGGACGAAAATAAGAATGAACCAAAAAAAACCGGGAAGATGCGGAGTGTATTTGGCTCCCTGTTCCCGCAGAAATATGATTTTGAAGCAATGCTTGTCGAACAGGCAGAGAATACCTTTGTGGGGATGGAGGCATTTCTTCAGTGGATAAATGAGGACACCCTCACACCCCCGGATGAACTCATCAGGATTGGAAGTGAGGTTGACCTTATCCGGTATAAACTGGAAGCAAAGCTCATTGAGGCGTTTTCCACGCCCTTTAACCGGCAGGACATATACACCCTCTCCCGGAATATTGATTATATTCTGAATTATGCTGTTGAGACTGCCCGTGAGATGTATGCCTTCGGTGTCAGTCCTGACGAACCCATCCGGGAGATGTCCCTGTCTCTTCTCTACGGCACCCGTCATGTAGTGGAGGGAACACAGTTTCTGGGCACTGACAAGGAGAGAGTTGAGGATTCCATCCGGAAAGGGCGCAAGCATGTCCACATGATAGAAGACATCTATATCACCTGTATGACAGACCTTTTTAGTACCGGCGATGCGATGAATGCCATGAAAAAGCGGGAGATATACCATCATCTCCGGGATGCCGGAAAGGCCCTGAGGATAACACTCTATATCATGCACAAGGCAGTTGTCGGGCTGGCATAACTGTGCCCAACGTATTTTCCCCCGCTTCCCTGCTGACACTGTTTATATCACCCGCATCACCTTCCGGATCACACATGCACAGATAACCGGTAGTGGAAGCGCGAAACGGATGCGAATACCATCCGTTCAGGTCTCGGATGTGATTTTCATGATATTTCCCCACTCTTTCCACTCACCATCATTCTGATTTTCCTGTTCGGACCTCATCTGGTTGTTCATTCCCTCTCCCTTTTGCTACCGAAAAGAATCCACAGCATTTTTCCCCATTGGTAACCAGACATTCATTTCAGATATGGCTCAGGTATCGTATGTATGTCCCTCACTCAGACAGAAGACAGATCCCTTCCGGGGGGGACTTTCAGGCCGGTGGGAAGAGGCCGCACGGCATGGGTGTTCCTATTGTGAAATAACCGCAGGGTTTGTCGATAGTGTGGCAGAGGAAGTGGCAACCGGTCTTCCGATGCATGCGATGCTGACACCTGCGGCTATTCCCTCCCTCTACGGTGAAGGGGGCTATCTTCCGGGGGGAATGCGGTATCTCTTAAATACCGAATATTCGTTTCCGCACACAGACTGGTTTGGCAAACGGCACCCGGCCGCTGTCCTCCGGTGGGACGACCGCGTATGGCTGACTGATTTTGTCGCGATGCTGGTCTTTATCTCTGATCATCTGGGAAAACAGGCTGACGCGATTGTCATCCATCCCGGAAAGGCCCATGGTGTGACATTCTCCGGAATTGCACGGGCCATGAGGTTTATCCGGGACAGCTATGCAGCTGCCTGCAGCGCTGTTCCTGCCGTGTTGATACAAAACGGGTACCCCTCGCTGATACAGTCAGGGGATGATATCCGTGATTTCTGGCTCACCATGCAGGCGCAGGTGCCGGAGTGCTGTGATACCTGTGGCGTGCTTCTGGACCTGTCTGCCCTTGACACTGCTGCGCATCATGCAAAAAAATCCATCTTTTCATTCCTTGCGCCACTTCCTGCAGAGTCCCTGAAAGGCTTCTTCCTGCGGCCGGAGGATCCCGGACCGGATGACGGGATACCATGGGGAAGTATCTTCCGGGGGATACAGATGCTGCCGCATGATGCCCTCATCATCCCCGATGTCCGTCAACCGGACGAGATTGAGGAGATGCTTGCACGCTGCAGGGCGGGTCTTTCCGCACTGCCGGACCGGTAATGCCGAACCGTTCATAATCATTATCACGACCTGGGCCCCCATTCTTCTATTATGAATACATTCTCTATGCTCCGCTGGTCCGCCGCGGCGGCAGCTGTTCTTTTTCTTCTCGTTCTCATCGTCCCGGCATCTGCTGCCGGTACCTGGATGACAGAAGCCGTATCAGGCTTAGATCCCGAGCCCATCGCAGCCGACATCTCCGGTTCGTATGTGGTCTATTCTGTTGCCTACGGGAAAGCGATGAATCTCTCCGCACCACGCGGTCTTCTGCTCTATGACGCAGATACCGGAGAAACCGTCTCCCTTGCCAACGCTTCCGGGAAGATGACCCTCACCGGCGGGCAGATTGCAGGCGATGCAGTCGTCTGGTTTGAGGAACCGGATGCGATGCTCAGTGACACCGCAGGCCTGAACAACAGCATCCTTCTCTTCTCCCCTGCGACCAACATAACGACAACCATCCGTTCGTCACCCTCGGCTGAATGGCCGAAGACAGACGGCCACAGAATCATCTGGTCAGAAACACCGGGAGATGCTTTCATTGCCTCCCTCTCGCTCTACGATATTGCGAATAAGACGACCGTGACCCTGCCGGTGCATACGCTGGACGGCTCGTCTGTTGTGCCTGAGGGGGATACCATCGCCTTTTTGGATGGAAATACGTCCGCCCTCACCTTGTTTGACATCCCTTCCCAAACGAACACCGCGGTCATGGTTCCCATCCATACCAATGCGACGGACTCAATGGTCGATGCCTTTGCGATGGGCGGGGATGTGCTTCTCTATACATCGCGTATCATAGAGCTCTCACCGAAGCGCAGCATCTCCAATACCCTGACCTGGTATTCCATCGCCAAACAGACACATGTCACCCTCAGTCCCGTCACCGGGCTCCCGGTGGAAAGCCTCACGGCAGAAGAGCGGAATGCAGCCTTTGACTCGCTCTTCACCGACGGGAACACTATCAGCTGGGTGCTTGAAACCGGGATTTCAGAGTCTGATGTCATTACCGTGAATGCAGAAACAGGCGCCGTCTCTCATCTCAAAGTAGATGGTGACCTGGCATTCCCGTCTGTTGACGGCCGCCGGGCGGTATGGGTGCAGTCAAAACTGATGGCTGACTCTCATGTGGTGCTTGCGACATGGCAGGAACCGGCAGCAGCTGAAGACTCCACCACTCCGGCCCCTGAAACGACATCTGCTCCGGGATTCGGCGTTCTCTGTGCAGCAGGCGCCCTTGCCGCAGGCGTGCTTTCGTTTGGTAAAAAGAAATAACCTGACTGTTTTTTTTATCAGGCATTCCCTTTTTAATGTCCGTTGCCCAGCTCTTTTTGATACGTGGTATGAGGAAACATCCGGCACATTCACCGTTTTTGGGGGCTCAGCACTTACCAAAGACTGCTTTCAGGGTAATAATCTGACAGAAGGTCCTCCGGGCATGGAATTATTGCCCGGAATCTCTTCGTTCTCTCGTATATGACAGAATCCACCCCAGACCGGCGGCACCCAGAAGGAGAATAATTCCAATGAGGAGGATTTGCCAGTCGAGCTGAAAGAGGAAGAAGAGGCATGAAAAAACCCCCAGAACAGCAGGGACGGGCACATTCCCGACAGTGCCGGGCACCCGGTACGGCCGGGGAGTTTCAGGCATCGTCTGCCGGAGGCGGATCACCGCCGCATTGATGACGATGAACGTGATAAACAGCGTGAAATTCGCAATCAGGGCCACATCCCGGATGTTTCCTGGTAAGAGGAAGAGCATCGAGACGAGAGCCGCACCCACGATTGCCACCATCGGTGTCCGCCGTCCCGGATGGACATATGCAATTATTGCAGGCAGTTTCTTCTTCTCAGCCATGCCGTAGAGAATCCGTGACGAGGCAAGCAGCATCAGAAGAGCAGTATTTGCCGTTGCAAAGAGAGCAATTACCGTAAACAGCAGATAACCGCCGGAGAATGCCTGGCCGGCAATCTGAGCAAAGGGGTTTGGTGAACCTGCAATGGTCTCATATCCGCCAATACCCACGACAGATATCGAGACGGCGATGTAGAGAATAATCGTGATTCCAATCGCCATGAGAAGGGCGGCGGGGATGGTTCGCTCAGGTCTGACCGTCTCATCCGAGAGTTTGACTATCTCCTCAAACCCCTGGTATGCAAAGAAGATGAGTGCTGCTGCTGCAAAGATACCCGGCATTCCTTCCGGTGTGGCAAAATAATCAACAGACCCGAGATAGGGCAGACCGATGATAATGATGCCAATGAGACCCCCTGCCTCAATCAGGGTGAAGATGATTGCGAAGACCGCAGACTGCCGGATGCCTGTCATAAGGATGATGGAGAGCAGGATTAACAGGGTAACTGCCACCGGGAGCACCGGGGCACCGGTCGCACCGGCGAAGTAGCCGGCAAACCCGAGGGCGACCGTCGCAGCACCCACAATACCGGAGAGTATCACCATGATACCAATCAGAAACGCGATGCTATTCCCAAAGGGATGGCGGGAATATTCGTATTCAGCACTTGCGCCGGGGAACATGGACGAGAGTTCCATGTAGGAAAGCCCGGTGAAGGATGCAATGAGTGCAGCAAGAATAAAGGATATCCAGATGGCATTCCCTGCCACTGCTGCTGCCTCACCTATCAGTGCATAGATACCTGCGCCCAGTATTACGCCAACGCCGGAGATGACAACTTCCGTGAATGTCAGGGTACGCCGGAGGGATGGGTTCTCGTCAGAGGTCACAACGGCTCACTGAATTTGCATCGACGCGGGGAGCAATATATGTTCGCCGGTGCGCTGTTTCTGCTACCGCTCACCCGGAGTGCTGCCTCTCGATGGCGCAACAGGAGTGGGACGGTCCGGCAGCAGACCTCTCTTATTTCCAAAAATGAGGCAGGTTATTTCGTTGCAGAACCGTGAACTTACGTCAGCCCTATTTTTGTTCAATGGCATACGGGGTGTGTGTATGTTCAGCACAGCCTCTGATGCAGGGATGCATGTTTTTATATTTCGTGATCCGGAGTGATTTATATATGTTTAGGAATTTCATTAGGGCGGCATAAATCCGCTGAATTTATGATTTAAATCATTTGTGGCTGTATTTCCATTTGCCTTGTTGTATACTTTTATTATTTTACGGGGGCACCTTAGCTTATGGTTTTTTAGAAACCGGGGGTTGAAGATATGAAGATATTCAGATGCGAGGTGTGTCTAAAACCATGTACCATAACTAAACTGGATGACATACCTCCTGTTTTCTGTCCGGTTACAGGAGAGGCGGCAGAGTGGAACCAGGTCAACGGCCGTGCATCACGGAAAATGCCTCTTGTAGCCGGGGCCGGGGAAGAAGCAGTATCTTAAAATCATTTTTTTTTCTTCTGCCCCATGTGATGAGTATGCCCGTCCCCGCATGAATGCCGGTATCTGTATGAATTGTCATGCACTCCGGCAGGCATCTCATTCTCATTCTCATTCTCTCTCAGACAAAATCAGCAAAGCCCGGCTGATTTTCTTTTTCCCACCAAATGGTGAAAGCAGATACATATCCAGCATTTCAATACGCTGGCGTGTGTAATCTGAGATGTCTCTCTCTCTCTCTCTCTCACATAGTCCTTGCATGTTTTCCGTGACATCCCGATGTAATTTTTTTTCCTGACCCATCATGACGGTCTGTATTCTCATTCCGCCGCACCGGCATTTCCCTGACACCACTTCGTGAAATACGTTATATAATATAACGCATACTGTCTGCATTGGTTTCCAGAAACCGGGGGGTTGAAGAAATGAATATATTCAGATGTGAAATATGCCCGAAACCATGTACGGTAACAACACTTGAGAACAAATGTATTTCATACTGTCCGGCTACCGGGGAAGCGGCAGAGTGGAACCAGATCAACAACCGGGCATCACGAAAAATGCCAAAGGTAAACGAGACCGGAGAAGAGGGAGTAATATCCTAAAACCAACTTCCGGTTTCTACTGACCATTTCGATATGTATGCCCGTCCCCGCATGAATGCCGGTATCTGTATGCATTGTCATGCACTCCGGCAGGCAGGCATCTCCCTGTCACATAAAATCAGCAAGGCCCAGCTGAATTTCTTTTTCCTCACCAAATGTTGAGAGCAGATACATGTCCAGCATCTCAATACGCTGGCGTGTGTAATCTGAGATGTCATATTCCTTGCATATTTTCCGTGACATATCAACGTACTTCTTTACCGACCCTTCGTGGACGGTCTGGATAATCTTTCCGCCACATCGGCATTTCCCTGCCATTGGCATCCTGCGGTATTTGGTATTACACGTCGGGCACCGGAGTTTCTGGCGTGAAAAAGCGTTGAGATTTCCCTGCAAATCGGGGATGAAATGAGTTTTCAACACACGTTCTGCGACATCTGACTCATCCACAGCACGGATGATTCTTCCCAGTTCCAACTCTGCCTCCAGTTTTTCAGACATGCTGCTAAGTGTGGTATAGGTAGACAGAAGCGGCCCTGCTGAGATATTGCTCGTATCATGCGTGAACCCCACTCCTTCATACTGCGCGGGTGTGCCCAGCCGGTTTTCCAGGTGGTCAATAATCTTTGACAGTTCTTTTGGGTGGCGATATTCCAGTGCTGCTTCATAGAGTTCAATCGGATATGACCGGCAGGCATCAACGTTGTGTGATTCGCCGTCCACTTCAGCAGGATCCAGTTTGGAGGTGAGCACAAGCGGTGCATCCATTGACCCCCCGCGGGTTTCCGGCAGAAACGACCGCGAGAAGTTTATCAGTCCGTCCATGAGAAGCATCACACAGTCCTCATCACCATCGCACTGGCCGGTAAATATACCGTTTGCAGCGAGGGTGTGATCAACTGCTACCGTCAGGCAGTAGACATACTCCCCGAAGTTAGGGATGTATTCTTTTGACTGTATCTGGTCTGTTATCATCATCTGTCCTTCAAAAACCGGGACAGAGTCACCTTCCTTCAGTTCCATGGCACGGATCTTCCGCTGGTATGTGAAGTCAGACACAAGCATTGCATGGTCGGGAGTGACGGTCACATGCTTTCCGCGGCATGTAGTAAACCTGATCAGGTGTTCCGGTGCCCGGTGAACAGAGACCGAGGTAACCTGCCTGAGGTGTATCATTCCGTTTGTGTCAAGGGCATGCACCCAGAATGATGCCTTCGGGTCAGAGTAGTACGTGCCCACCTGGTCCAGACCGGGCCGGTCCAGATCAAAGTTCTCGACTACAAAGTGCCCGATGGGAAGGCTGCGCCATTCTGCACCGTCAAAGACCTCAATCATTGTATCAGCAGTAAAGCAGTTCCGGCGCTTTGCAGCATGGAAATACGGGTGGGCATATCCCACCGGGGCCTTGGTAACTCCGATAACACGGGCAAGCACCCCTGCACTGGTATGCGGTGCAAGCCCCATCACCAGTTGTCCGACGATATCCTCCTGTGTTTTTGCATTATAATACGGGGGCAGACCGTAGAGTTTCTCCAGCATTTCATCAATGAATTTTGCCACCCGCAGCAGCCATCCGGCGCAGTCCTCGGAGACGAGGATGTCCTGTGCCCGGATTTCCAGAATCTGGTCTGTGCGGGTAAGAGGTACTCCGTCGATATCTTTTGGGTACCCGAGTTCGACGAGTCTTTCGACGCTAACTCCCACTTCATCCGGCCGGATATGGGTGAGTGGCAAATCAATCATATCATAGCGCAGGGTCCCGTCCTTGAAGACATACAGGTTGTTCTTTGCCCGGAGTATCCCCTTTTCAATTGGCTCAACGGTCCGTTCCTTTGAAATAAGCCCGCGGACACCTTTCAGGAGTTCGACTTCATTCGGGCGCATTGCAAGTGCACTGAGGGCATTTGCATATTCCGTATTGATATTGATCTCAACTTTTTGCAGACAGACACAATCTGCACCGCAGACCGGACAGGTAGCCTCCCCCTTTAGGTCACGATTGCAGCGGGGGCAGGTGAATACGGCTTCTGTGTGTGTGCCGCATTCACTGCAGATGTTCCTGTAGGTCTCATGCCCACAGGAGGCGCACCTTCGCCTGCCGATATCGGCCTGAATGGCGCCATTTCGGTTGCCTTTTCCTTTTATGACTTCCTGGAATGAACGGCGTGACCCGCCTTCATCCCCGACAGGAAAGATGACGTGGGGCGGAGGACGCATCTCGCGTGCCTTTGATTTCCCGGGTCGGCCCATCCTGCCGCCGATACGGATGCCTGCACGGGACCGCATCTGTATTCCCGAAAGGTGCATGGCAAGGGAGAGGCCATCGTCGTATGTTGCTGTCTCCCATTCACTGCGGATTTTCAGATTTGCAGTGAGACCGAGGCATGCACAGAGTGCCTTCGGGGTAGTGATGAGAATGGTCCCGTCTGTTACCGTATGGGGGACGAGGAGAATTTCCAGGTGCCGCTTCTCCGGTGCATCTGCAGGCAGGGTGAGGCCGTTGGGGGTGATATTTCCTGTGGCCGCCACCCAGTCAGCGAGAGCTCGGATGTTCTGCGGGGTGAGATCGTCCCAGAAATAGGTGTATATGGGGTGGAGGTAGCCTCCCGCACATGCCATCTCGATTGCCTCCGTCTCATCCGCCGGGGTGTGCGTGCCGCCATCCAGCCTCCACCACTCCTCACAGTAGCTCGGTGGAATGAGCGGGTGATTGTTCTCCAGAAACTCGCCGTATGAGACCAGCATCTCCCCGACGTCAAGAATCTCCTCCACTTTGCTCATCAGACGGACAGCCGTCTCTGCGTCATCAATGCGCAGGACACTGCCATCGGTGAGTTTTACGGTCGGCCCTTCAATGCTGTCTACCGGCACCACACCTGCTGCCTTCCCCGGCCGTTCCACCTTCATCTGGGTGCCGACGGCAAGGAAGTTTCCGAGGATGTGCAGAGTGGCCGGACTGAACCCTGCTGCCGCAAACCCGGTATTGCGTGACCGGCCATAGCGGAGGCGAAATCCTCCTGCCCGCATGGGGTATGAGAAGACCGGCCGGCCTGCAATCAGGTCACGGATGTATTTGTCCTTCGGTTTGACGCCGGGTTTCTTATCTTCTTCATCTTCGTCATCCTCTTTACTCCTGGATGCCCCTGAGATGATGATATCCAGCCAGTCCCAGCCTTCTATGTGGACCTTATCGACGGTCTTTTTTATTTTCGGTGCTTTGAGGGCGAGTCCTTCTGCCACGACGAGTGCCATTCCGCCGCGGACCGTGTTTGTCTCAATACGTTCCAGATTGCGGTATCCCGAGACCTCCACGCGCTCGGTCGGTTCCCCCTCCACACAGACCGGGCAGTTCCTTATAATCACCCTGAGTTCATCGTCAGACGGGAGATACTGCAGGGAGACCTGGCTGTTGTATTTCTTTATCTCTTCAACGTAGCGTTCGACCTCATTGTCACGGGGAATGTACGCCGCCATCCCCAGACCGCGCCTGACATAATCGCCCACAAGAACGGAGAGTGCCTGAGCGGTTCCTCCGGCACTCCGGATGGGACCTGCATAGTATATCTTCAGATAATCCGTTCCGTCATCATTCCTGCCGATTCCTACTTTGGCGATACCTTCGGTGGGCGCTGCCACCACTCCTTCCGTGAGAAGAGCCATCGAGGTCCGTATGGCATGGTCCAGAGTCTCCTCGCGTGTGGTCTCCCCGAACATATGTGCGATGAAGTCGTCACCGATCTTCAGTGCCACCTCTTCACGTGGCATGGTCACTGCGAGTTCACGCAGCCGGGCGGCTACACCCTTATAGCCAAGCAGGGCCTCCACCCTGTCGGCGAGATCATTTGCCACCGGAATCTCAACAGATGTCCGCGGATCAATTCCCTTTGCCCGCGCCTGATTAGCGACCCCAATCGCCTCACTGAGCTTGGCATCAAGCCCGGCAAAGTAAGCCTCCATCTCCGGTGACGCATGCATGGTGATGTGGTCTCTCCCGGAGACTCATTATCATTTGTGTTCCGGTATGTGGGATGGGGGAATGGCTCATATTTATTCAAAAATTATATAAAAATATTTATCATTAGGTCAGGGTGCCATAGAGTTTGTATATACAGGCAGGCATCGGCCCTGTGCCTCCGGAGTGATATCAGTTATGTTTAATGTCCGTGCATTCTGCCTCGGAAAGGCGCATGAAGAAGTGATTAAAACCATCGTGCGTCATGGGACGTTTCTTGTCACCGAAGATGGTGAAAAGACGCTGGAACTGCCGGAACCCTTCAATATTCACGTGGGTGAACCATTTGCAGATTACATGGTGAGTCCCTACAACATGTTCGGCGAGCGGGCGATGCAGCAGTACGTGCATGACCTCATCGAAGGCACGAAGAATGAATTTGTCTATACCTACCATGACCGCCTCTTTGACTATCCACGGCGCGATGATACCGGAAACCCGCGCGGGGACGGTCACGGGGATGGCATCGACCAGGTGGCATATATTATTGAAAAACTCCGTTCAGACCCTGCATCCCGGCGGGCAGAGGGCATCACCTGGTATCCGGAGTCTGATGATGGTTCCAAAAATCCCCCCTGCCTCCAGCGTATCCAGTGTCTGGTGCGGGATGGTGTCCTCAATATGCATGTTGAATTCCGGTCAAATGATATGCTCTCCGCACTCGGTGCGAACATGTATGCCCTCGCACATCTGCAAAAGCACATCGCAGATGCCCTTGGCCTTCCTGTCGGCTGGTATTCCCACACCTCGGTATCAGCGCACATCTACTATGAACGTGACCATGAAGAGCTGATGAAGTACGTGAACGGTCTGGGACTTGCAGATCAGATAAAAAAACTGGATAATAGTGCCTATATCAAAATATAGGGTTATTCATCCATCATAGAGCGGGCAAGGGCTTCGGTTCCCTCCCCGCCCATCCGGTACAGGGCCATTTTTGCACAGCTTTTGCGCAGACCATCTGACTCTTCTATGAGTGCCACCAGGCGCTTTATTGCCGGTTCACCCATTCGCCCGAGGGCGAGAGCGGAGTAACCCCGGACCTGTGCTTCCTCGTCATCTAAGAGTTCGATGAGTGGTTCAAGGGCCGCTTCTCCCATCTCTCCCAGTGCTGCCGCTGCATATTTGGCGGTATCCGGGTCTTCTGAGACGGTCAAAAGATAGATAAGTGAATCAATGGCAGGAACACCTGTCATTGCAAGGGCCCGTGCCAGGTACCACCGGACGTCATTGTCATCTGCAGAGATAAGCGCACCTATGAGCGGGTCTACTGCCTCACTGCCACAGGCTGCCACAGCCTTGACCGCCTCGCGGCGTGCTTTAACATCTCCTGTCCGGATTGCCCCGATTAATCCGTCAATTTCTTCCATATCAGCCATATTAATAGTATTGTTTCACAGGATCATGTATGAGTTGTTCGGTAGCAGAGCAGGAAATCACATCTATTATCTGTGAAGTCTCCCTAACTCACCTGCAGAGAGAGATATCACATGGAGACAGATGACACGGAGGCCGCCGCCCTGCAACGTACAATCGGAATCATCGTTACCGGGCGGGTTCAGCATGTCGGGTTTAGATCCTGTGTGAAGAAGATAGCACAGAACCTGACCGTCACAGGAGTTGTGATGAACCTGCCGGACGGGACCGTTTTTATCCGGGCCACTGCTGAACAGGTTATTCTCGAAAAATTACTCTCTCTTCTCTATTCCTGTCCCCGTGCTGTGGTCCGGGATCTGCTGATCACAGATGAAGAACTCTGTGAGTTGGACAGTTTCTCCATAGTTGTCCCCGAATGACCGGGCAGATGGCTGTTTTTTTTAAGATGTCGGGTGCCGGATAGTAATCCGGCAAATATGAGTGTTTTTAACATTTCTAAGGTGAAGGTATGCCATCCCGTTCTGAGAAAGAAGAGACCCTCCCGTTCGGGTTGTCCGATCAATACCTCGGAAAGGGGATGCATCACGTTTGGAACCACTGTCATGAGATATCAGAATGAAGGCATAAAAATGGTTGAAATTTTCAGTTCAGGGAG
This sequence comes from uncultured Methanomicrobiaceae archaeon, assembly GCA_963761105.1. Lineage (GTDB taxonomy): Archaea > Halobacteriota > Methanomicrobia > Methanomicrobiales > Methanomicrobiaceae > Methanogenium. Next base: position 54,074 of record CAVXFW010000021.1, read on the forward strand.
CGAAATCTCATCATTGGCATGGCAGGGCATTTTCTCTGCAGAGTCCGGCAATCTCGTATGCAAGATTGAACGGTCCTTTACCCATTACTGCCCGGGAAAGAGAGATCACATTTTCGTCGATAATTTTCTGGTTTATCGAGGCATGAAGGGCGGCAATCAGGGCGTCTTTCACTTCTTCGTTGAGATGGCAGCGTTTGGTGCTGACTTCATATCTGTCATTAATCAGGCCTGCCCGTGCGATGGAGAAGACTGCTGCATCCACCATCGACGTCTTCAGGGGATCAATGAGGTCTGCCACAAGCGAACGTTCTCCTTCCCGCAGAAATCCGTGATCCGGGTCAAGGAATGCACCGATGACTGAAACAATGGTATTGCCGAAGAGCATGGCGTACCCCAGCGAGAGCATAGCATTGACCGGATCCTGGTGGGGGCGTTTTGTCCGGCGGCGGAAACCGAGTTCCGGTGAGAGACTGCGTGCCATAATCTCGTAGTACATATCTCCGCCCAGTTTGTGCACACGGCGGAGTTCATCCATGGTAATGAGATATTCAAGATCGGTGAGGATATTATGCAGGATCTCCTGTTCACCTTTATAAAACAGGTTCTCTCCCAGCTGATTTTCTGTCCGCTCAATTGCAAGCAGCCGTGATTTCAGGGTAATCTGTGCAATTTCCTGGGCAAAGGCATGAGGCATGCGGGCCCGCTGTGCTTCCCTGATATCTGATCCTGCATCACTGCCAAAGGGGTTGAGCATGCCGACCGGTGTCCCGTCCGCATCAAAGAATGAGATGGATGATCCCTGTCGAAGCAGGCGCGTCACCGCAGATGTATGGATATTGTGCCCCCCCACAAGAAGCAGATGCTGTACTGATGGAAGCGGGAACTCCTTCTGTTCGCCCTTGTAGAGAATGCTGAGTGTTGTTCCGGTTGATTTGATATGGGCGCCGAAACCTGCCACAACATACCAGGAGTGTTCGTTTTTCATATGTACACGCAGTTGATCAGGTACTCATTTTATCAGTACATTAATTCATCGTTTGCGTTTTTGGGCCAGCGGGTCTGCCGCATTGCGGAATGAAACAACAATTTAGAAAATGTGCCAAATTTTGCCGATAATTAGCTGTTCTGAGTTAATTTACCTCTGAATTTAAGGATAATCTATATATTGTTCATAAGTATTAAGAAGAACTATGGAATTTGAACAAACAGAACTGATGGTATCCGGAGATGAACTGATCTCTGCTGCCTGGTGGGTGTTTATTATCCAGGGCCTTTTCGGAATCATCCTTGGTGGACTTGCGATGCTCTTCCCTGTGTTCATCGTTGACTTACTTGCAATAATGCTGGGAATTATCATTGTGCTCTACAGTTTGTCTATTATTGTCCAGTCGATTGTGAGCAAAGATTCCGGCGGACGAAAGATTCTCATGGTCATTCTGGGTATTATCGGCATCATCATCGGTGTCCTTGCACTGATGGATACAATGGTGCTGGGCCTGACTATTGCCTTCATGCTGGGTTTTTGGGCGTTTATTTCCGGATTCAGTGCGCTTTATACGGCATTCACCGCAACTGAATTCCACTGGTTCAGGATTCTCTTCTTCATCATCGGAATTCTCTTCCTGGTGTTCGGAATGTATGTTATAATCTATCCGCTTGCACTGACGGCGGCGTTTATCTGGGTAATGGGTCTGTTTGCCCTTATCATCGGAATTGCAACAATCATCCTTGGGTTTATCATGCAGTCTCAGATGAGGAAGGCTCTACAGGAATCCGCTTTTTAATCGGACACATACCTGTACGGTAGAAATATATGGTGTGCTATGCTACGGCATAGCAATCTTTTTTCAGATCATCACTTCATAGTTATAATATAATTATTCCAGGTGCTGCTGCGCCTTTTGGGATATACCATTTATCCGGGTGATGTGATATGGACATATACGGTGCCCGGCCCGGCACAATTTGAGTTGGTTGCGAGAATGAAATACTGGAACAGGGAGATGGAGACCCTGAAGGGTGATGCACTACATGCCCTTCAGGCAAAACGGCTCAGGTGGACCGTTGAACAGGCAGGGAAAGTTCCGTTCTACCGGAAGATGCTGGAGGAGGCAGGTGTCCGTCCTGAGGATATCAGAACGGTTGACGATGTGCAGAAACTGCCCTTTACCCGGAAGACAGACCTGCAGGGGGGCTACCCGTTCGGGTTCTTTGCAGTGCCGATGAAGGAGGTTGTGCGGATTCATACCACCTCCGGAACGACAGGGAAACCGACGGTGGTGGGATACACTCGTCAGGACCTTGATAACTGGTCTGAACTGATTGCACGGAACCTGACGATGATAGGCCTTAAAGATACAGATATCTTCCAGAATGCGGTGAATTATGGTCTCTTTACCGGAGGGCTCGGGTTCCACTACGGTGCAGAGAAGGTTGGTATGATGGTCATCCCGAGTGCTACCGGCAATACCCGCCGCCAGATTGAGATGATCGATGACTTTGGGGTGACTGCCATTCACTGCACCCCGAGTTATGCGATGCACATCGCAGAAGTGGCTGAGAAGATTGGGACAACACTTCCCACACTCGTGACTGGTATATTCGGGGCAGAACCCTGGTCTGACAATATGCGAAACGTGCTTGAGAGAAAACTGGGGGTAACAGCATATGACTCATACGGCATGTCGGAGATGTACGGGCCAGGTGCGGCGTTTGAGTGCCCGGAACGAAACGGCCTCCATATCTGGCATGATATGTACCTTTCTGAAATAATTGACCCGAAGACCGGAGAGGTCCTTGAACCCGGCGAACGCGGTGAACTGGTGGTCACCCCGCTCGTGAAAGAAGCGATGCCCCTTCTGCGGTACCGGACCGGGGATATTACGATGTTTCTGGAAGAGGAATGCCCCTGTGGTCGCGGGATGAAGATTGCCCGCCTGCACGGGAGGAGTGATGATATGCTTGTGATACGGGGTATCAATGTCTTCCCGTCCCAGATTGAGCATGTCCTCCGCTCGGTGCCTGAGGTGGGCGATGAGTTTCTCGTCTATGTGGACCGTGTGAACCACTTAGATGAGATGACAATTGAAGTGGAGATGAACCGCAGTGCATTCCGCGGTGAACTCGAAGATCTGACACGGACGCAGAACCGGGTGGTTGGAGCATTAAAAGAGACGCTCAACCTCAGGACCCGGGTAAAACTGGTCGAGCCCGATTCCCTGCCCCGTTATGAGGGGAAGGCAAAGCGGGTTATTGACCGCAGAGGTGATGATGTATGATTGCATGGGACCCGAATATTGAACTGATGCCTGAAGCTGAACTGAAGAAACTGCAGTATAAGCTTTTGAAAACACTGGTATACCGACTATACTCATTCTCGAACTTCTATCACGAGAGGATGGAGGCACATGGTGTTCATCCGGATGACATCACCCGGCTGGAGGATGTCGTAAAACTTCCCTTTATGGTCAAATCCGACCTGAGGGACAACTACCCGGATAAGATATTCACCGCAGAACCGGAAGAACTGGTGCGCTACCATGTCTCATCAGGAACGACCGGAAAACCGACCGTGGTGGGCTACACGAAAAATGATCTTGACAACTGGACTGAGTCGTTGGCCCGTGCCCTCACCTCATGCGGTGTCGGCCGTGGTGACGTGGTGCAGGTGGCATATGGCTATGGCCTTTTTACCGGTGGACTCGGCCTGCATTACGGGGCAGAACGCATTGGTGCTACGGTGGTGCCTGCATCGGTGGGAAATACCGAGCGTCAGCTTGAACTGATGCAGGATTTGCGGGTGACGGCCATCTGCTGCACCCCATCATATCTGGCGCATATCGGTGAGACGGCTAAAAAGCTGGGTATCTCCATCAAAGATGACACCCGCCTGAAGAGAGCGATTCTCGGAGCAGAGCCCTGGTCAGACCAGATGCGTCAGCGCATTGAAGAGGAGATGGGCATAAAGGCCTACAACATCTACGGCACATCTGAACTCTCGGGCCCGATGTTTACCGATTGTGCGGAGCAGAACGGGATTCATATGTGGAGTGATATCGCTCTTGTCGAAATAATCAACCCGGAGACCGGTCAGCCGATGCCGGACGGCGAGGAGGGCGAGATGGTGGTGACCATCCTCCAGAAGGAGGCACTCCCCATCATCCGCTACCGGACAGGCGATATCACATCAATTAATCATTCGCTCTGCCGGTGCGGCCGCACGCATCCGCGTATTTCACGCCTCTCCGGACGGGTCGATGATATGCTCATCATCCGTGGCATTAATGTCTTCCCGTCGCAGGTGGAGCATGCCCTCCTTGGCATCCCTGAAGTATCCGGCAATTTCATGATTGAAGTGGACCGGGTGGGTGCACTTGATCATATGCTTGTCAAAGTGGAGCTCAATCCGGAGGCATTCTCGGATAAAATCAACGATATTCTGGACATCCGCCGCAAAGTCGGACACACGCTTAAGAATATGCTCAACGTAAGTGTTGATGTAGAGATCAGTGAACCGGGGTCATTGCCGCGGTTTGAGGGAAAAGCAAAACGGGTCATTGACAGGAGGGTTCTGTAATGGACGCAACGCAGTATACAATCAAACAGATCTCGGTCTTTTCCGAGAACAAGCCAGGGAGGCTTGCCGCAATCGCAGGAGCCCTGGAGGATGAAGGAATAAACATCCTCGCATTTTCCATAGCCGAGGCAAACGGGTTTGGTGTCGTGCGGGCACTGGTTGACCGTCCGGATGCTGCCTATAAAAAACTCAATGCGATGGGGTTCATGATCTCTTTCACCGATGTCATCGCGGTGAAGATGCGTGATGTGCCGGGCGGTCTCTTTGAGATGGCATCAATCCTCTCGGAGGCAGGCATCAATATCGAGTATTCGTATGCCTACTCAGGCCGTGAGGCAGCAGTTCTCATTCTCCGGGTTGACCGTGTTGATGAGTCAGTTGAGAAGATTCTCGCACACGGCGGAACGCTCCTCAGTGCTGATGAGTTTTCGTGATGTATTTTTTCCGGAAATTCTCTTTTTTAACGTTAAACCCATTATGTGCTGCAGAAATGGCTGAAGACACGCCATGGTAATGGAAGTTTTTGCACGGGCGAATAGCCCGTATGAAACTGTTTTTTGAGAATTGCCCCACAACCAGCAATCATCGCGAGCAAAAGTGATACGGGTAGTTGCCGGTGATTGCCGGGATCCGGGCCGGATCTCCGGCTCTGCCATAGATATGATGGCTTCGGGTTATTCGTTTCAGCTCCCATCCATTTGATTCAGGAATACTGCAAAATTTCCTGCCGCTGAAAGGTTAAAACTGCAATCTCTATGACCCGTCGTTTCCAAAAGAGATCAATATCCTGAACATCTATTGAAAGGCATCCCTCAACAGCATCGTATATATTGGCCGGTAATTCATCAAAGGTATCTCCCTGAGTCACACAGCCAGGGATTGAAGGAACTTCTGCGTCATGGATGATCACTTTCAGCTTTATTGTACACCCATCCTGCCGTGTTTCATATAATCGTGCCCTTCTGTAACTATTTTTTCACCCGCGAGACGGTGAATTGAGAATAACTTTCAAAGAGACCACTTTTGACGCCTTAGAGTGAATAATTGCTCTGATTGCTGTGTTTGTGTTTGGGGATTTTTAACCGGAGACCGGGGAATTTATATTGCGCCAGTGACTGTCATGAACTTTCGGAAGGTTACAACAATTCCATAAATTCGTCCGTGCTTAGTCCTGCTTCCCGGAGTATTGCCCTTAATGTTCCCCGTGATATTTCATTATGATTCGGAATCGTAAGCGGTCTTTTTGCCGGGTGACGAAGATGGATGTGACTTCCCTTCTGGTCGTGTATGAAATATCCATCTTTTGCAAATGCCTTAATCAACTGATGTCCGGATATAACGGGAAGCTTGTTGCTCATACATTCACTGCAACAAAGGTTTCCATCATCCCGTTTTCGGGCCGCAACGGAATTCCTTCTTCTGCAAGGGATTTCAGGTGAAGTTCGATTGCTTCTGCAATATTTTTCTTTGCCTCTTCTTCTGTTCTTCCCTGTGAGATACATCCCGGAAGAGACGGGACGGTTGCGGTAAACCACCCTTCCTCATCCTTTTCAAGCAATATTTTAAATTGAATCATGGTGTATCCGTTCCTCTCCTTTTTGGTAAATACTAATGTCTTACGATTTATTGTATTTAAATGAATGGAGGGGTAATTCGGGGAAAAGTGCTACCATGAATCGTGAATGCAAAAGAAAGATGCGAAGAACCGCAATTGTGTCATCAATGCTGATACCATACTTTCACCATCATAGTGGACCCCCCTCAACAGATCCATGAGGTGATAAAAGGGGGGCTGTGGCATTGTTCCGGAGAACGATTCACAAAAACAAAATCTTCAGTCCAATCCCCACCAGAATCACCCCGCCTGCAATCTCGGCATACTCACCAATCAGGTGGCCGATCCTTCTCCCCGCAAAGACGCCTGCAAACGAGAGGATGGCTGTCACAGCGCCGATGATAATCGCAGGAATGAGCACGGTCTCTCCGAGGAGGGCGATGCCCATCCCGGCAAAGAGGGCGTCAATCGATGTTGCAATGCCCATGATCATGAGGGCCGGGACGGTCTCAATAGGGCTTTCCCCTGTCCCTTCCTGCCGGCTCTCATAGATCATCTTGATACCGATACCGGCGAGAATCAGGAATGCGATAAGAGGGCCGTAGCCAGCGAGAAATGCGGAGACGGCACTGCCTGCATACCATCCGAGAATGGCCATGCCTCCCTGAAATCCGCCGAAGACCACTGCTGCCAGCATTCCGGTCTTGGCAAGCGACCTTCTGGTGGTGATGCCTGCCGACACCGAGACGGCGAATGCATCCATCGCAAGGCCGATGGCGATGATGAGAAGCTCAAATGCCTGCAAGGCTGTTTCTCTCTCCTGTTGTATGATGTGCCTGATCCATTTGTCTGCTCAATACTGGGGCATCACGGTATATTGGATTGTTTATTCTGCCTTCTTTCCGGGTAATTCATGTTGCGGTTACAGCCAGCCGTGCCGTGTAGATTCACGTCTGAACTGTTTCGCAGGTTTTCAAGGGCCTGCCGCTATTTTTCATCACGGTACACGGTGTCTTAAAAAAGAGTGGCCGTTTTTTTGGCCGGAAATATCTATTTCTTCTCCCATTTCAGGAGTTCTGTCACCGCCGCAAGGGTGGCGCCCCGGCGAATTTCCTCTCTGATGCGCCGTTCGGTCTTGTTGACCTCAAGCGCCCGGCGTGCCACCTCATACGCACGTTCACGCGGGACGACGACGACCCCTGATTCGTCTCCCACAATCCAGTCGCCAGGACGGACTGCCTGGCCACAGCAGGTGATGCCTGCACCGATTTCCCCGAACCCCTTTGGCTCCCCGGCGTTGGGCACCACACCCGTTGCAAAGACGGGAAAGCCGTATGTCCGTATGTCATCCACGTCGCGGACCGGGCCGTCGATGACAATCCCTGCCACCTTGCGGTTCATCGCAGAGAGGGTGGCAAGTTCGCCCCACGGGGATACCGAGGTGTCACCTGAGTTGTTTATCACAATGACCTCGCCTGCCTGTGCCACGTCAATTGCCTCAACCGGTTTTGCCCAGTCGCCGCCAAAAGTCTGCACCGTGACTGCCGGCCCTGCCATCCGCACCCTTCCGCAGATGGAGACAACACGCTGCATCGCACCCGTGCGGTGCATCGCATCGGTCACATTTGGGGCCGAGACCTGTGAAAAAATCTCCCGGATTTCCTCGTCTTTTGACTGCTTTTTTGGCGGCACAATCGATGGGTCATCGATTGCTGCCCGTATGGCTGCAGCAGAGCCGGTCACATCATTGGACCGCACAATATTCCCGCCGACAATGACAATGGCAGCTCCTGCTGCCACTGCCTGTGCGGCTGCTCGCGCATCAAGGCCGCCTGCCACCGCAACGGGCACTGACACATCATTGATGATGGCAGAGAGCGTATTGAGGGAGCTTTTGCCGATCATCTGCTGGTCGATACCCACATGGGCGTTAATAATGTCAATCCCCAGCGCCTCAAGTTCACGTGACCGTTCTGCCGGGTTTTTAGTGTTAATCAGATCTGCCATCAGGCGCACACCGTAGAGGCGTGCCGCCCGCACCGCATCACGGATAACGGCATCATCTGCGTCCCCGAGCACACAGACAATGCTTGCACCGGCTTTCGCTGCCATCTCGACTTCCATGGTGCCGGTATCAGCAATTTTCATGTCAGCAATGATTTCGTGGTTTGGAAACGCCTCTCTGAGGCGGCGGACAGCGTCCATTCCGGCACTTTTAATGAGCGGGGTGCCTGCCTCGATCCAGTCGGCACCGCCTGCAACCGCTTCCTGTGCGATTGGCACTGCACGGTCGGCTTCCAGGATATCCAGGGCGACCTGCAGATGGGGAGAATTCATACCAGATGTCTGGGAACTCAAAAAAATTAAAGATTGGTATTCTTTAGTGAGCAGGGATACAGGACAATCTCTTATAACATTTCTCTGAAGGTGATGTCGTCAAATGACTTCTTCTTCGGTGCCACCATCTTCTCTCCCATAGCGGGGTATCCGGCAGGAATAAGCGATACGAGGGTATACTCCGGCGGTACATTCATGAGTTCACGTACAGCCTCGTTATAGTCCATCTTGTCTCCTGCAACCCAGCAGGATGCAACACCGTAGGCCCAGAGGCCTAAGATCAGGTTTGAAGTGGCAGCACAGCAGTCTTCAACATAGAATTTCTCATCACGCAGGCCAAAGATGGCAAAACAGGCAGGGGCATCGGCGATGAAATTCCCATGGCTTGCCAGTTCACCCAGCTTTGCCAGGGTCTCTTTTTTTGTGGTGACCCCAAAGAGCCACGGCTGCCCGTTTCGGGCGGTCGGTGCGTAGCGTGCGCACTCCAGTGCCTGCTCGATTGCCTCCTCGGGGATTGGTTCATTCTTGTAGTTCCGGATACTGCGCCGGCCCTTGATGATGGTTGTTCCAAGATTCATAACCTAGTTTCTGTCATCACCAATATATGCTTCGTTAAAATGTCTCCGTCAGAAGGGGAGGATGCCTCCCAGAAACGCCATCAGGTTGGTGAGTCCTGCACTGAGAATCTCCCGCGGGTCAATGCCGAGGATGGGTGTGATGAAGAGGATATAGACAAACGTCCCGATGATGCTCCCGATATTGGCGAGTGCGGCAACAAGAACCACCTTGAATAAGGGATTATTCCGCATATCTTCGAGGTCATCTGCTTCTGCTATCCGGCTGAAGTCTGCGGCTGACGGGCGGCGGATTTTTGCCTCAGTGATGGCTGCAAACCACCCTGCCGCCATGAAGGGATTAAGGGATGTCATCCATGCCACCGCAAAGGCGGTCAATGCTGAGAACGGATGTCCTCCTGCGGCAAAAACGCCGATTGCAGCCAGTATGCCGTTGATGAGCACCCACCAGATCATCGCGGAGAGGAGCACGTCAAGGCCTGCTCCTGAGAATGCGATGAGGATGAGGAAGAATGCAATTATCGCAAGGACGGAGAACCCGATGACCTTTCCCCACGGGAAGGTCTTTGGCTGCTCGGTGAGGCTTGCTTTGGTAGGCAGGGTTTCGGGGTGTTCCAGATACCGGGTAATTCCCTCCCGGTGTCCTGCACCAACCACGGCGAGCACCCGGTCGTATCTCATGCCAAGGTCATGGATAGCATGGGCCAGGTAGGCATCCCGTTCGTCGATGAGCGCCGCTGCCCCTTTGGGTGCGAACCGGCGGAATTCATCCATCGCAGCCGAGATCATATCCTGATTGGTCATTGCGTCGATGTCTATCTCTTCACCTGCCTTCCCTGCACCTGCTACCGACCCAACAAGTGCATACATCATCTTCAGTTTCTCGGTGATAGGCATCAGGTGCCAGAACCGGCTGAAGGTGATCTGGATGTCACGGTCTGCAAGGGCAATCGGGATGCCACGTTCTTCTGCCAGTTCAACGGCGGCCATCATCTCTGCGCCGGGAGCTACCCCAGTCTCCTTTCCGATACGGCGCTGGACATAGGCAAGCAGCCACTGTGCAATAATGGCGGAGAAGTTCCCTCCCTTGAGGACAGCATCAACGGATGGCGGCGTTGCATTCCCTTTCAGTACCATCAGGCGGCCCCTGTCCAGTTCCACTGCAACAATCTGCGGTTCGAATGTCTCAATCGCATCTGTCACTTCGTCAACGCTTTTCTTCGAGACATGGGCCGTCCCGACAATCTTTATTTCACCCAATCCGTTTCACTCCTTCACTATCCACAACAGCGCATTCGTCCGGTCCCAGTTTCATTGCCTTAAATACCTCTCCGGTGCACTCTGCATCTTTTGCCTCTGCCACGTCGCGCCTGATACATTCCTCTGCAATTATTACTGCCTCATTGCATAATGTGTTCTGCCCTATTCCCGGGCATGCATACACGGAGAGCGTTCCTTCTTCCAGTGCAAACGGGTATGTGCGGCAGATCAAGGGGCGTGCCGGATAGATTGTACATCTGTTATTTTTGTCCAGAAAGATACAGGCCTCTTCTGTCCGTCGCAGACACCAGGCAAGGGTAAATTCCCCACCACCCTCTGCCGGGATCATATCGGGATATGGTTCTGCGATATCGTCCCACGCACGCCCCGTGTACTCCATAATTATCCGGATTTCCGGTGCACTTACAAGTACGAGATTTCCGTCATCCTCTTCTCTGCTGCAGCATCCACCGCACATCAGGCAGGTAAACCCGGTGAGACCTATTTCATCTGCCAGACGGCGGGTGTTTTTCATGGTAATTGTTTCAGGCCCGGTCAAGGGTGAGTGCGTTGAAATTCTCATAAACCCGTTTTCCGTCAACCGAATGGCTGACTTCCGGATGCCACTGGATGCCGAAAATGGGTTCTGTCTCATGGGCCATCGCTTCCACACCGCAGATCTTTGATGTGGCAAGCACTTTGAATCCTTCCGGCACCACCGAGACCTCATCTCCGTGGGATGCCCAGACAGAGATGGTATCCGGGTAACCGGCAAGAATGGTGTCATGGTCGCTGATGGTGACTTCGATACCGCCGAATCCGCCGGATGCACCGGGACGGATGGAACCGCCGCGTGCGGTGGATATGATATGGAGGCCCAGGCAGATGCCCAGGACCGGAAGACCGGAATCGACATATTGCGGTGCATTACCTGCACGGCTGATGTCCGGGCCGCCGCCCAGGATGATGCCCCGGCAGGAATCTATGACTTCTGCTACAGGGACATCGTTTTTGATCATCTTTGCGTCAATATCCTGGTCCCTGAGCATCCTGAGGATAAGATGGTTAAACTGGCCAAAGTTATTGACCACATATATGGGATGCATTTTAGAGTGGTTTGTTTTGTGAGGGTATATCTTTTTCAGAGGTGCGGTATTGAAGGGCCTTTTTGGGCTGCCGGAAAGTGGCTGCCAATGCTGCCTCAATCTGTTCATCTGTGAAACCGCACTGGCGGGCAAGAGCAAGGGCGCCGCCTGCGCCGAACCCTTCCTTTACCAGTCGTATGCAGGCACGCGATGGTGATGGTTCTTTTACAAACCTGGCCGGGACGGGGGATACTGTCACGGGAATTCCAACACTCTTCGTTATCCGGGGAACATCTGCTGCCGCATCCTGCCATACACAGTCAGTCATCACACAGGTTATCCGGCCGCTGGTGTCATCTGCGAGGGCGGCAACAGCACACATCTGGGTCGCGCCGCAGAGGACAATAGCTCCCTGAAAACCCTGTATGAGGCCCAGCGCCGCTGCCATGATGGTGTCTCCGGTCTCCCGGATGAGGTCCGTGCCCCGCAATGAGCAGATTTTCGGGCAGCGTCCCCTCACTCCTTCCCAGACCGCCTCTTTGGCAACGTTTGTCTCTTTCATGGAAGAAGAACTGACCCTGCCCTGAATCCCAAGAGCACGGAGGATGCAGAGTGCATGGGTTGTCCCGCCGGGGATGCATTCCCCCAGCAAGAGGGTGTGGTAGTCTTTCGAAAGGGCAGCACCCGTTTCTGCGGCTTTCCTGATTATCGTTTCTGCGTCCGGGACAGAAGGGCCTTCGCGGGGATCGCCTGCCGGATTACGGGAGAGAACCTCTGCAGGGACACTGAGATTCCCTGCATATCCGGTATTGATAAAATGAGGCGTGATGCCGGTGAGGGCACACATTGCCTTTGTCACCCCAGCCACTGTCAGGCAGGGAGGGAAGGTATCGCTTCCTGCAACAAAGGCAGCATCCCGCCCTGGTGTATTCCACGTATCCTCAGGTGTCCTGCCGGCACCGGAAAGTCCGGGGATAAGGCTCAGGCGGGACGAGCCGAGAAGCACCACAAAACAGTGCAGGGGTGGCATACTCCTTTGTTCAGGAGTAATCCTTCATAAATTCGCGTATCTTTTCCCAGATGGCATCCTTCGGGTGGCCCATCATGGACGCCAGCCAGAGTGCACCGCCGGCACCGGCCCCTTCTTTCACTTCACCGGCACAGTAGCGTGCAAGACCGGGATGGCCGATATTGCCGAAGTCGGGATCAACAAACCAAGCGGTGGTGCCTATCTCTGCAGCGGTCTGTTCAAACGTTGCGTTTGCGTCATCCCGGACATATACGGTTGTGGCAAGCCGGGGTGGTGTGCCGCCGAGTGCCTTGACAATTGCTGCGACAGCAAGCATCTGGGTGCCGCCTGCATAGACGAGGGTGCCCGGGTAGGTGGCAGCGATACCGGCACAGACCGGCATCATCGGATCTCCGGCCGTCCGGACAATTCCAAGCGGGTCGGTGATGTTCTCTTCATCTATGCGTTTCATGACAGCGGCACAAATTTCCTCTTTCATCGATGCCGGGTGTTCCACGTGGCTGGAACTGACCCTGGCGGTGTAGCCGAGGGCCCGCAACACACAGAGTGCGGTTGTTGTGCCGCCGGGTACACTCTCTCCTAACAAAAGGAAGTCTGACTGCGCTCCAAGGAAGGTGCCGAGGGTCTTTCCCCGGAGATAGAGTGCTTCTGCGTCAGGGACTGCATCGCCTTCCCGTGGGTCTCCCCCGCATGTTCCGTATACATCAATAGCAGGATATGTCGGTGGAAAAGCGAGACCTGCGTTCACCACAAAGGGTTGAAGGTTGCAGAGTTCGGCCATGGCACGGGTCAGGGTGGCAGGTGTGGCGCATCCGGTGGGACTGACCGGGATGACAGGAGCGCTGGTTATTTTTCCGTTGACAATTATTTCCCCGTCTAATACCGATGTGGCAAGCGTGAGCTCCGGTGTCGGGCCTGCAGCAGAAATACCAGGCACCGTTGATATTCTGGTATTCCCGATTACCACGCCCATCATCGGGCGGGAGAATATGATGTCAGGTTTCTCTGAAATGATGCTCATTACCTGAATGTTGGGTGAATGAGTAATTAATAGTTACAAATCAGATTAATTAACTCAATTTAGTTTGATCTCGGGACAACCCTGCTTTGCCAATGAAATGAGGATACAAAGGCAGTTATAGCGTGATGGTAAATGTTGGAATATACGATGATATTCGTCGAAGCGCTCCGCGCTATGCTGCAGTTTACCACAATTCTTCCGATGGGGAGGCATGCTGACTATGATGCATTTGCCCGCCATGCCTACCTGTTGCCTCTCTCCGGCTACCTCGTTGGGGGTATTGCAGGGCTCGTTTCCATGTTATTTGCAGAACCGCTGATTGCAGGTGCCGTTGCGCTGTCTGTCGCCCTGCTGTTGACCGGGTTTAATCACTTTGATGGTCTCTGCGATCTGGGCGATGGGATGATGGCCCACGGAAGCAGGGAAAAAAGGGTAACTGCACTCACGGACCGCACGCTTGGGGCAGGTGCAGTCGGGACAGCTGTTGTCGTCATGCTGCTCGCCTACGCAGGCATCACCACCATTACCTGGATTGCGGGTGCGATTATCATTGCAGAAGTGATGGGGAAGTTTGTTCAGGTAATCCTCATAGTCACCGGCTGTCCTTTCCGTGACGGGATGTTTTCCTACATCCACACGTTTGCGCACTGGTGGTTTATTCCGCTCTCCTTTCTCTTCGTCTTACCGCTCCTTCTTCTGCCGATCAACTGGGTATCTGCAGGTGTTGCTGTGTCAGCGGCGCTTCTGACTGCAGGTGCTCTCCTGATGGTAACCCGGCGTCTCTTTGGCGGGGTGAACGGGGATATTGTCGGCGCGTCCCATGAACTGACGCGTTGTATGGTGCTTCTTGCCCTTGCCGCCAATGGTTTCTGAACCGGGATGTGCGGATGCTTCCGTATGCGGGATTGATGGCAGTAACGCTAATGCCATCTCAGGTAATGCCCATAGCCGCATCCGTTCGGCGCATAGAAAATAACAAAAAAAGATAGTGGAAATATCTGCTCTATTGGTAATTCAGTGATCGGAACCCTTCATTTTTATCGTCACTACAGAGGAGGGCACTCCCATCTCTGACGAAAAGATTGAACGTCATCAGGGCGTTCAACACTGCTTCCTCGGGGTCTCCTCTCACTTTCCCGGATGTAATCTCTTCAACCACTGTTTTTTGCGGGTTTGGCATCTCACGGCGTCCAACTGTGAACCCTTCACAGTGAATACACAATGCACACATGCTATATACAGACACTTCTTCCTTATCTGCACACATGACCTTCACCATATCGTTCGGGCCGGTTCTGTTCAATGGCAACGTCTTCATCCAAAGATTTAGGTGGAATCCGATGTAATATGAGGGTGTCGGTTGGTGAGGAATCATTCCCCTGAATCCGGGGACACTTTTACTGAAGTGTTACTGAAGAAATCATTTATATACATACCCCTCCTATTAATAATACTCGTATCAAAGCGACCGGGCAGACGTCTAACGAGCCCATCCTTACGATTTGGAGGTTATTAAAATATGGCAGCAGATAAGCCACACATGAATCTTGCCGTGGTCGGTCACATTGACCATGGGAAGTCAACAACTGTCGGGCGACTCCTCTTTGAGACAGGAGCAGTCCCTGCGCACATTATTGAGAACTACCGCAAGGAAGCACAGTCAAAAGGCAAGGGCTCATTCGAATTTGCATGGGTTATGGACAACCTCAAGGAAGAGCGTGAACGTGGTATCACCATTGATATCGCACACAAGAGGTTCGACACCGCCAAGTTCTACTTTACCATTGTAGACTGCCCTGGTCACCGTGACTTTGTCAAGAACATGATCACCGGTGCATCACAGGCTGACGCAGCACTCCTTATTGTTGCAGCACCTGATGGCCCAATGGAGCAGACAAAGGAACACGTTTTCCTGTCCCGTACCCTTGGTATCACACAGCTCATCATCGGCATCAACAAGATGGATGCATCAAAATACAGTGAAGAGCGCTACAATGAAGTCAAAAAGCAGCTCTCTGACCTGATCAGGATGGTTGGATACAAGCCGGATGAGATTCAGTTTATCCCGATGTCCTCATTCGTTGGTGACAATATCTCTACTCACTCTGAGAACACACCGTGGTACAAGGGAATGACACTTCTTGAGTCTCTTGACACACTTGTAGCACCTGAGCTTCCCACCACTCTTCCATTCCGCCTTCCAATTCAGGATGTATACTCCATCTCCGGTATCGGAACTGTCCCTGTCGGACGTGTTGAGACCGGTATCATGAAGAAGGGAATGAAAGTCGGTTTCATGCCGGCAAATGTCTTTGGAGAGGTCAAGTCCATTGAGATGCACCATGAAGAGCATGATCAGGCACTGCCTGGTGACAACGTTGGTTTCAACGTCCGTGGTGTTGGCAAGAACGATATCCGTCGTGGTGACGTCTGTGGTCCGGCAGAGAAGCCTCCGACAGTTGCAGAGGAATTTATCGCACAGATTGTGGTTCTTCACCACCCAAGTGCAATCACTGTCGGATACACTCCGGTCTTCCACTGCCACACAACACAGACTGCATGCACATTCATGGAACTTCAGAAGAAGCTCGACCCACGCACCGGCCAGGTCAAAGAAGAGAACCCCACCTTCCTTAAGACCGGCGATGCAGCAATCGTAAAGTTCCGCCCGGTCGCCCCAATGGTCATTGAGAAGATCAAAGAGATTCCGCAGCTGGGTCGCTTTGCAATCCGTGATATGGGATCAACTATTGCAGCAGGCATGTGCATTGAAGTCATTGCCAAAGATATGAGATAATCTCCACTCATTTTTATAGGTGATAAACATGCAAAAAGCCAGAATTCGTCTTTCAGGAACAGACTTCCAACAAGTTGAGATGGTCTGTGATCGCATAAAAGAAATTGCAGAACGTACCGGCGTCAACCTCGGAGGTCCGATTCCGCTGCCCACAAAGCGCATGGTCGTTCCGATTCGCAAGAGTCCGGATGGCGAAGGAACAGCAACCTGGGATCGCTGGCAGATGCGTGTGCACAAGCGCCTCATCGATCTTGATGCAGATGAACGTGCACTGCGCCAGCTGATGCGCATTCAGGTGCCAAAAGATATTGCTATTGAGATCGTTCTGGAGAACTAAGGGTGCGGCGTGGAAGCCGTAGATTCCTCTCCAACATTTCTCGGCAGGATACGATTTGAACATGTATTTATTGTAATCTTTATTCTCGCTCTCATTCTGCGTTTTTGTGTCCTTGACTTAAAGCTCTTTCATCATGACGAGGCAGTGCATGCCTGGTTTTCGTATAAACTTCTGACCACAGGGACGTATGTATATGATCCGGTCTATCACGGCCCACTTCTGTATTATGTGACCGCAGGCATGTTCGCCCTTTTCGGCGACTCTGATCTGGTTGCCCGGATTGTTCCTGCTTTGCTTGGATCTCTGATGGTGCTTTTGGTCTGGCCGATATACCGTCTGGGATACCTTGGTCGGCGTGGTGCCCTTATTGCTGCGTTTTTCCTCGCCATATCGCCGGATATGGTCTATTTCTCCCGGTTCCTGCGCAACGATATCTTCATCGCCTTTTTCTCCCTGCTCATAGTCGTGGCGCTCCTGTATTATTTTGAATACGGGCAGCGCCGCTATGTGCTGGTGGCGGCCCTTGCAGCAGGACTGGGCGGCTGTTCAAAGGAGAATATGCCCATCATCCTTCTGATCTTCGGGGTCTTCCTTCTCGCAGCAGTGGTGCTGAAGTGGGTGCATCTGAAGAAGGGATGGTGGGTGGACTTCATCCTCGGTATTGCGGTGATGGGGGCAGTGGGGTCACTTTTCTATTCGTCCTTTGGTGCACATCCCGAAGTGCTGTGGACAGGTGCATTCCAGGCTATTGAACACTGGACAACGATGTCCTCCCAGCAGCGTCTGGGTGGACCGCCATATTTCTATGTCCTCCTCTTCCTGCTCTATGAGGTGCCGATTGCTCTCCTTGCACTGGTGGGAACTATGCAGGCGTTTGTCTGTGGTGCGTTCCTCTGGAGGCAAAGGCGGCAGAGACAGCAGCCAAAAGCAGATGTGCTCACTTCCGGGGCAGCAACCGGGGGGGATGACATCCACCGCGAGACAGATTTCGCGGTGCCGTGTGAAAACAGGGGTGATAATTGCAGGACACCTGTCCTGTATGATGTGGCAGAGGCGGTTACAGCCGGGAGTGCTCCAATCTCAAATCAATTAGCCGAATCGGAATCAAAATCGGAATTAGAATCTTGTTTGGAATCGGAATGCAGATCTGGAGTAATATCAGAATCAAAATCAGAATCTGAAAATGAATCGGCTGAATATGCTGGAAATCCGGAAGGTGCACCAGGTGAGGATCCATCTGTCGAAGTATCGGCTCCTTCGTCCCGGGCAAAGAGCAGGGTATCCGGCCTCATCACCCGTGGCGGTTCTCTCTGCAGTGATGCAAATAATCCTGTTTTTGACCGTCACCTTGGCTTCACCCTTTTCTGCATCTGGTGGATGTGTGCGTCGCTTGGTGTCTATGCGGTCATCGGTGAGAAGGTGCCATGGCTTATTCTGCATCAACTCCTTCCGATGATATTTGTTGCTGCATTTTTAATGTCCCGCAAAAAGATGGTACTGGCTCTTGTACTGTCTGTTTTCCTTGTGGTGATGGTGATGCATGTTGCCTTTACTCCTGCGGATATCAGTGAACCCATTGTGCAGGTCCAGAACTCAGAAGAGCTGCGTGTACTCTTTAGCCTCATTGATGCAGGGGATGCAACTGCAGTGACTTCAGAGAGTGTCTGGCCGCTGCCCTGGTATTATCGGGGTGATCGTTCCGAAAAGCTGACATATCTCTCATCTATGGCTGACAATCCTGAGTATTTTGCAGATAACCGGTATGATGTCATTGTATCTCATAACCCGGACGGATTTTCTGAGGTGCCGGGATATGTGAGAACGGATGTCATCCGTCAGAGCTACTGGTTCTCCATCTATGACAACAGGGACAGGCTGGCTGCGTATTATTTCTTCCGTGACGGGCAGTTAGGGAGTGTTAACTGGAATATCTTTGTTCCTCTGGAGACAAATCCGGGAATTGATATATCGGTAAATGCCACTGCCTGAAGGGCATGCCCTTCCCCTTCTTTTTCTATCCCTCATGTTTGTCAGTTTGAAAGTTCCTGCTAAATGTTGTTCGTTCCTGTTTCTGATCCCTTCCCTTTTCCGGTATGCCGGCAGGCGTGCTACAACCATCCTGTATGTGTTTTGTCTTCCTGTGTTCCGGGGGTTTTACCTATGGTTCGAAATTCCGGAATCCAGCAGCGTCTGCTCTTCTTCTCTTTCACCTGTTGCTGTTGCATTATCCATGCAGGTGTGGCGGATGTGAAAGATACAAAAGCGACGAAGCTGTCCGGGTGGTGAAACAGTTATCCTGTCTGATGATCGATTGTGCATTCGTGCATTCCGGGTTCTGTCCGGTTTATTCGGCGATTTTTTTGGTATTCAAAATCGAAAACCGGGAGAACAGAATGTGGTGGACAGGATACCTGTGTGCATTATTTTCATTGGGGTATTTTTTAAGGTACTTCCCGAAATACAGAATCCAATGGGAATATATGGTGAAGGAAATTTCTTTCAGGGAGAATGCAGGTGCCTGCAGCTTCTGATCGTTTTCATGATGCAGAAAGGATGCCTGTGAAAGAAAAACGTTAAAGAAAACAGGAAAATGAAATGAATATAAATACGGGTGGGATGTTATCCCAGCTCATCCCATTTATTGGACCGTCGGTATATCAGAAACCCAATTCCTGCAACAATAATTACAACCACAATGATTATGATATATGTCCCGAGTCCACTAAAGTCAGGAAGCAGCCCGCCTTCACCGATCTCAGATCTCAGTTCGGTAGACATTGCAAGCGCTTCATTTGCTGTCAGTTGTGCCTCGTTTGCATTCAGGCGTGACTGGTAGTAATTCTTAGTGTCACGGAAGTCTTTTGCCTGTGAAATCTGTGTCTCCGACAGGGCTACCTTATTCTGAATGGCAATGACCTTGGTGTTGCCTGACATGCTCCGGTTGTTGATGAAGTAGCTGATGTCACCGTTTATCGTGTCGATGGTCACCTGTGCATCGTCAATGAGTTTGCCGGAGTAGGCATCCTCAAGGCTGGCTTCTGCCTGGTCAATGAGGGTGCCTGCATCAGCGAGCAGCACATTTGCCTGTGAGTAACTGGCGGTCTTTGACTGATCTATCTTGTCATCCGCCTGATTGTAGAGCTGTTCAGCCTGTTCGACATTCACACCGAGTGCGGTATACTCATCAATTGATGTACGGAGTTCCTCGATCTGTTCCTTGCGGAGCTCCCGGGTCTTGTCGACATCACCCGGGTTTATAACCGTACGTTCAATGATCATTTCTCCCCCGGACGGAACATTCCCGTTTACATCCAGCTGACGCAGGCGGAAGAGGGCCACATTAGAGGTCTCTGTGACTGTCGGCACCTTTCCGCTAAGGACATAGTCAATAGTAACTTCATTATTGTTTGGGTATGCGAGGTCCCATCCAAGGAGGCGCACAATCCGGCTGGTGGTTTCTTTTGCTATACCCTTGCCATTCACCAGAATAGTATAACTCCATTGCAGGTCGTCAAGTTCGGTGTAGGCCTCAAGTTCACCATTTGTATCAAATGTGTTCTCTCCGCTGCCTGTCAGTTTGACGATGACATGAACAATGACCTGTTCGCCTGGTGCAAGGTCACCGGATGCCGGGTCAACGTCAGCAACGCTTTCAACAAAATCTGCTGCTGCTGCACCCTGCACAAGGCAGAGTGCGAGTATTAATGAAAGTAGTAGTGTTACTCCCCGTTTCATGCTGTATCCCACCTGATTATCATTCAAAGAGCGGATCAATCTCGCCCCCGTCGAACATGGATGAACGACGTTCTTTAGACTTGACTACATCCTCTTTTGTTTCTTTTGCAATTTCCATCAGTTCACGAATGCGTGGTGCGTCACCAATAGTCGCAAGCACAACCACGGCAGCTATCTTTGAACTTTCTGTCGGATAGTCGCCACCACGGACTTCAACGCCCGCAATGTTCTCTTCCACCCACGATTTGGATTTCTCGACCCCTTTGCGGTCCATCTCATTTGGAGGGCCTGCTATCAGCACAAGTGCACGTTCCGCGGTGGTGTAATCACATGGCATTGTCAGGCGGCCCAGCATCGCACGGCGTACCAGGCCAATAATCTTTGCTGATTTGTCTTCTCCGGTAAGCACTTCCTCTGCATTTTCGCGCTTTTTAAGGCCTCTCAGAAAGCCACCTGCAAAGCCCTGCTTCTGCTTGGTGCTCTTGCTGACCGTTTCAGAAACTGCATACCCGACACTGCTCATACCTCCGCCGCGGAGGGTGTTGATAATCTCACTTGAATCAACAACCATCTCTCCGACACCGGACTTACTGACTTCTCCTGCACGGAAGAGCACTCCAAATCTGCGGACGATTTCGTCATTAAGGCGCTGGTAGGCCCCGCGGACACTCTCGCCCTCGTTCTTCCATGCACTGTTGTCAAATATGAATGTGTTGTCAGCTTCATTCACCAGTGTTGACAGACTCCTTGCTGCATTGTAGGAGTACAGCCTTCCCTCCTCAGGTGCAGGAAGAATGCCCAGAGCATAGACGGGTTCACGGTAAATTCGTTTCAGGTGGCGTGCCAGTACAGGTGAACCACCTGAGCCCGTACCTCCGCCGAGACCCGCAATGATTACAAATGCATCAATGTCGTGGGTACCGCGGTTGTCGATGGTGTTGATGATGCTGTCAATCTCATCTGCGGTGATTTTGGCTCCGGTTACATTGTCAGTGCCGACTCCGTGGCCTTTGACCACTGTCTGCCCTATGAGGATGCGATCTTTAAGCTCGATATGCTCGAGACCCATAAGATCCGTCCGTGCAGTGTTCACTACAATCGCCCGGAAACTCCTTGTCGGTGCCTTCTTGTCCTGTTCAATGAACATGTCGACAATTTTTCCGCCTGCCTGGCCGAATCCTATGAAAAAAACTCTCATATGTGCACACCATCCGATTAAATGAAGATAATCGCTTCTTCAGAACATATCAGATTATAAAATATGTTTATTTCATAACTTCAAAAACTTTCTTATGGCAATTCTTATAAATAATAGGTATATAATGAGAATCTGCATCATTGGTGGAGGATTAACCGGTCTGTCTGCCGCATATTATCTTTCCCGCACACATTCGGTTGATGTGCTGGAGGCCTCAGCAGAGGCAGGCGGACTCCTCTCTTCCTCTTCTCTCCATAACACATTTATTGAGCGGTATTATCATCACTGTTTTTCCGGTGACGTACATCTCCTGGCCCTCATTAATGATCTTGGCCTCGCAGCAGATCTCACATGGCTCAGCGGAAGCACCGGTTACTTCAGCGAAGGGCATATCTATCCTCTGACTTCGCCCTTTGAAATTCTCCGTTATCCGCTTCTCACGCTGCGTGATAAATTCAGGCTTGGTCTTCTGACCCTCAGGGCCGGAAAATATCAGGCATCCTCCTATGATGACATGACGGCAGACGAGTTTATTCTGGACACCTGTGGACAGCATGTCTATGAATCATTTTTTGCACCTCTGTTGCGCAGCAAATTCGGAGACCGGCGCCATGAGGTCTCAGCTGCCTGGCTGATATCACGGATTGCTATCCGCTCAGACCGGGGGCCGCAGGGAGAGCGGCTGGGATATTTGCGGCATGGTTACCAGAGTCTCATCACTGCGCTCTCTGATGCGATAAGCAGGAATGGCGGGGCCGTTCATACTGGCATACCTGCTCATGTCCTCATGAAAACTGATGAAGGGATCTGGATGGTCAATGGGGCGCCCTATGATGCAGTCGTCTCAACGGTGCGGCCATCCATTCTTTCATCCATCGGTGGGCCCACCCTTCCGGAGATTCCGTATCAGGGGGCGGCGTGTGTGACGATGGGCCTCTCCCGTGATGTGCTGCAGGGCATCTATTGGGTCAATGTAAAGGATGAAGCACCATATGGAGCTGTTATCGGGCACACGAACTTCGCTCCCTTTGAGTGGTACGGGGAACACATCGTCTACCTGGCCTCATACTTCCGGGAACATCTCCCTGAGGCTCATGAAGAGCGGATGATAACCGATTTCTGCAAACGTTTTTGTGTCTCCCGTGATGAAGTCCACTGGCATTATATGACGACTGATACAGCCGCAGGACCGGTCTACACCACCGGATACCGGAATCTCATTCCTCCATATGAGGTGGATGGCATCTACTGTGCCGGAATGTTCTCCTCCCCGAATTACCCGGAACGAAGTATGGAGGGTTCGGTAGTCGCTGCACAGGCTGTTGCAGAGAAAATCAACTATCTGGAGGCTGACCGTGACTGAGTATGAGGTATGTGCCATTCTCCCGGTCTACAATGATCGTGAGGCTCTTGAAACAGCAATTCTCCGTTCCATCGAGGTGCTGGAAGGTATGACCGACTCATTTCTCCTTGCAGTGGCAGAGGATGGCAGCACAGACGGCAGCGCTGAGTTTGTGCGTGAATGGGAGAAGAAAGACTGCCGTGTCCGGCTCTTTCATGCAGAAGAGCGTCTCGGCCGTGGAAATGCCCTTGCTCGTGTCATCCGTGCGGTGAATGCAGAGATTGTCTGTTACTACGATGTAGACCTTGCAACCGATATGGCACACCTGCCTGCGCTGGTACAGGCTATCCGGGATGGCAGTGATGTGGCAACCGGGTCGCGCCTGATGCCTGAAAGTGACATTGTGCGTACACAAGGGCGTGAAGTGGCGAGCAGGAGTTATAATTTCCTGGTACGGGCGGTGCTGAAGAGCAGTCTGTATGACCACCAGTGCGGGTTCAAGGCATTCCGGCGGGATCGTATTCTCCTGCTTCTGGATTCCATTGAGGCGCCTCACTGGTTCTGGGACACAGAACTCCTTGTCCGGGCACAGAAGAAGGGATTTCGCATCGTAGAGATTCCGGTGCGCTGGCGGACCAGTGAGAAGACAACGGTCAGATTCAGTGATGTATACGGGATGGGTACGGCAATATTTCATCTAAGGCGGCACCTGAATGATTAAAAAGGCCGCAGCCATTGTGCTGCCCACCATTCTTGCTGTTGGCATTATCGCATACATGCTCTATCGGGTATGGGATGATCTTCTCATCGCCGTCCAGAATGCTGTATGGTCCTATCTGGTTCTTGCGATTGTCATCTGTGCCGGTGCGTGGTTCCTTCGCGGCTTGCGGTATCGTTCCATTCTCATCAGTCTCTCCGTTTCGGTTTCAGTCTGGCTCTCCACTGCCTGTATCTATCTCTCGCAGACGGCCAACCTCATCGTCCCGGCACGTCTGGGGGACTTAATCCGGCTTTTTATTCTCAAGCACGAGGCAGATGCGACATACACCAGTGGTCTCTCTTCTGTGGTGGTGGAACGGTTCTTTGATATTGTGACAATCGCTCTTCTTGGTGCGGTGACCCTCCCTTTCGTCCTGAATGTGCCTGAATGGTTTATTACGGTAGTCTACGTGGCGCTTGCCCTTTGCGGGATATTTGTGGTGTTGCTCTTCTCGGTTGGGAGGCTTCAGTCTGAGAACAAATATCTAAAAATCGGCATTGACCTTCTCAACCAGGTGAAAGAGGCATCTCTCTCGGTGCAGGGTATCGTGGGTCTCTCCGCCCTTTCCATCGTGATATGGTTAACGGATGTGGTGATTTGTTATGTTGTTGCCCTGATGTTCGGCGCGTCTATTCCGTTTGTGGTGGTCACTCTTGCGATTGTCATCGGAAACCTCGTCAAGGCAGTGCCTGTTACGCCTGGTGGTGTCGGCACCTATGAGATTGCCGTTGCACTGACTCTCTCGCTTGCCGGTGTGGACCCTGCGGTTGCAACCCTCATCGCCGTGATTGACCATCTCGTTAAAAATGGCGTCACCGTTGCAGGCGGTGTGGTTTCGCTTTATGTCTTTGGTGACTGGGCAGTCTCCCTCCTGCGCCGGGCCTTTTCACACTCCCTGGATGTGTCGGAGGTCAAATGATCGGGCCTTTTGAACAGGCAGCGGGGCTGATTATCTGGCTGGCTGTTCTGAAGATACTGCAGATTGCTCTCTGGCCTGCCCTTTCGAATACGTTTGGGCGGTTTGCCTACCCGGTCTCCTATCCCCTCTCGTTTCTTCTCTTTGGGGGGATCAGCTGGTATCTGGGTCTTGTCCACCTCCCCGTGCAGGCGGCAGCGCTTCCGTTCCTCGGTATCATTGGATATTATGCCGCCACCGGGTGGTACACCCGGGAGAAATGTGCGGGTGTATGGAAGTGGGACGCAGTTTTTCTGCTCTGTTTTATCTTCATGACAGAGGTCCGGTTCTTCAACCCGATGATCTCGTACGCAGAAAAGTTCATGGACCATGCCTTCCTTGCGTCCGTAATGCGTGCGCCGGTGGTACCTCCTGCTGACCCGTGGTTGGCGGGGGGAACACTTTCGAGCTACTATTATCTTGGACACTGGATGATGGGGGTGACCGGTCTTCTCTCAGGCACTCCGTCACCGGTTGCCTTTAATCTCATTCTGCCGACGGTCTTTGCCAATGCAGCAGTCTCCCTCTATGCGACAGGCCATCTGATCCTTACTCGTTTCCGGGCACTCCCGGTATTGGCCCTCTTCCTGGTCAATCCCTCGTTTATCGTTCAGGTGCTCATGGGTGCCGATGCACAGAGTATACTCTGGAATTCCACCCGCACCATCCCTGATACCATCAATGAATATCCGTTCTTCTCATTTCTCTGGGGCGATCCCCACGCCCATGTCATCTCGCTTTTTGTTCAGGCGCTCTTCATCTTTCTCATGCTCTACATCCTGCACGAATGGGGTGGGCTTTCTGAACGGAGCCGGTGGATATGCCTCGGGGCTGTCGCCCTCGCACTGGGTGTGATGCCGGGGATTAATTCATGGGATGTCCTTGTTTATGCTCCGCTTTTGCTTGCGGTGGGGGCAATCGTCTGGTACCGGGCAGGATCTGTCACGGTGCCGGACCCGTACCCGTGGCGCCTCTTTCTGGTATGCCCGCTACTCTCTGTCATCCTCTTTGCCCCCTATTACCTGATGCTCACAACCCAGGGCATTGCCGGCATCGGCATTGTGCCGGTCCCGTCCGCGGTGCCGGAGTTTATGCTGGTCTATGGATTTTTTATTGTTGTCTTCTGGTGTGCCATACTCCGTGATATTCGGGAAAACACCTGGCTGCTCATTGTGCTCGTGCCGTTTGTTCTCACCGGGTATGCGGCCGCAGGTCTGGCTGCAGTGCCGCTCGCTGCCCTTATTTTGCGGCGGAGGTTCCTTCCTGCAGAGGTTATTTCCATATTCGGGCTGGCTGTCCTGATATTCACTGAAATATTCTATCTCATCGACGGGATGGGCGACATCTACTACCGGATGAATACCGTATTCAAATTCGGCCTTGCTGCCTGGATGATGATGAGTACCGGCGCCTTCCTCTGGCTGGGGGATTGGCTGGCGAAGCACTTCAGGGACCGCAGCGCACCGGTGTGGACTATCCGCGCCGGTACTGGTGCTATTATTCTCTTTCTTATCTGTGCACCGGTGGCCATTCCTGACCTGACGTATGGGTATGGCGGGAAGACCCTCGATGGGCTTGCCTGGGTGGAGACCTCTCATCCCGGTGATGCTGCTGCGGTGGGATATCTCTCGGCTCTTTCGGGGAACATCACCATTGTTGAGGCTGAGGGTGGGGATTACCAATATTACTCCCGCATATCATCCTTCTCAGGCGTTCCCACAGTCATCGGTATGCCGTTTCACGAGACGATGTGGCGGGGTAATGATGCAGGGGTTTCGCAGCGAGCGGCTGATGTGCGGACAATTTATGAAGACCCGTCACGTTCGCCGTCACTGCTTGCTGCCTATGGGGTGGACTATCTGGTGCTGGGGGATACAGAAAATGAGCGTTATACTGTCCGGCTTCCGGATGATGTCCTTGAAGAGGTATTTTCAGAAAACACAACCTCAATATACCGTGTTCTGGCGCTTTCTGCCTGAATTCAGACGGAATTACGGGTTGGTGGAATCATGGCTCAATAACCTTTATCCCTCGGAATGTCGATATAATATAGCTGCATCAATCACGAACTGATGAGTGATGAGGGAGCAAAACGCTACCGCATATACCCCTGGCGAAAGACCGGGTGTATTTTATGCTCCTGAATGAGGTGAGTTATGTCAAAAATATACGCAACATTTGAAGTTCCTGACGAGATCCAGAACAAAGCTCTTGAAGTTCTTGAGGTCGCCCGGGATACCGGTAAAATTAAGAAAGGATCGAACGAAGCAACAAAGGCTGTCGAGCGTGGAAATGCTGAACTCGTGCTTATTGGCGGCGATGTTGAGCCGGAAGAGATTGTGATGCACCTTCCTGCCCTCTGCGACGAAAAGAAGATTCCTTATCTTATCATCAATAAGCAGAATGATGTTGGTGCAGCAAGCGGACTGGATGTCGGCTCTGCGGCAGCAGCGATTGTCAAAGCAGGAAAGGCAAAGGATCTTCTTGTTGAGGTCGTAGGACAAATCTCAGAACTGAGAGGGTGAATTGACCTATGGCAGATGCAACGCCGGCAGAAGTCCTTGAGGTCATCGGCAGTACCGGTATGCATGGGGAAGCTATGCAGGTAAAGTGCCGTATTCTTGAAGGAAACAATAAAGGCCGTATTATAACCCGCAACACGGTTGGTCCTATCCGTGAGGGCGATGTCATCATGCTCCTTGAAACCGAGCGTGAGGCAAAGAAACTTTCCAGGAGATGAAGTGAATGGTTGAACATCATATCTGTACGTTCTGCGGTGAGCCGCTGGAACCCGGTACCGGAAAGATGTATGTCCGTAAAGACGGAACCATCTCATACTACTGCAGCCCGAAATGCCAGAACAACCACCGTCTCGGGCGTGTCCCCCGGCGTGTTGTCTGGACCAAAGCAGGCCGCAAAGCGCTCGGTAAGGATTGATCCTTATGGATCGCACTTTTTTAATGATCAAGCCCGATGGCGTCCAGCGCGGCCTTGTCGGTGAAATCATTGCCCGGTTTGAGAAGAAAGGCCTGAAGATGGTCGCCGGAAAGTTTGAGACTATTCCGGAAGACCGTGTGATGGAGCACTATGCCGAGCACACAGAAAAACCGTTCTTCGCAGGTCTGAAGGCCTACATCACGAGTGGACCCTGTCTCCTCATGGTATGGGAAGGGAAAAATATCGTTGCCATCACCCGGCAGATGATCGGGGCAACGAATCCTGCAGAGGCAGCACCCGGTACTATCCGTGGTGACTGTGCAATGGAGATTGGAATGAATGTCATTCACGGCTCTGACTCTGATGAGACAGCAGCCCGCGAGATTGCAATTCATTTTGCTCCGGAAGAACTCAACTCATACAAACGAATTGACGAAGCATTCCTGTACGAGTAACGTACGGGCAATCATTCTTTTTTTGTATCATGTGTACCGGGATTTCCGGTGCTCAGGCAGTGCCGGTGGTTACGGGGGACAGAGCGAAACAGCATTTGATATCTCATTTTGTTCCGCTGAAAGCCGTAAGTTTGTTCTTCCTTCGCGGGAGAGTGAAACAAATAACTAAATTATGGCATGGAAGAGATTTAGTTCAGATAATCTGAGGGTGTGTTGCGGTCATGTCTGAATTATTACTACGGAGGGGGATGATTCTTGTCGGAGGATCCATCGTTCTTGCAGGTATGCTTATAGCAGCAGAGATCATGGGATATCCGGTACCGTTTGGGGGGCCGATTCTTCTCGTCTGTGCTGCACTTATCATTGTCGGAGTATATGTCGTGAACAGGAGTGCTGTTGAGGTGGCATCCGGGGACTCTGATGAGTGAAGGCACCGTTCGTATCTGCTGTGTGCAGGCAGAGAGTGTCCCTGATGCTCCTGAAATAAACCTCGCCCGGGCGCGGGATTTTGCTATGGAGGCCAAAAAGCAGGGTGCCTCCCTCATTGTATTTCCCGAACAGTATCCGACCGGCTGGAACCCGCAGGGAGCGGGGTTCACCGATGACGGGGCGGGTGCCATCTGCCGGGTATGGTCTGCAGTTGCAGAAGGGGCAGGGATTCATGTGCTGGGTTCATATCGCAAAGAAACGGAATACATGCCGCAGAATGTTGCTGCAGTCTTCGCACCGGACGGTACATGCATTGCAGAGTATGCCAAGATTCATTTGTTCTCTCCGGGAGGAGAGGATGCGTCTTTCATGCCGGGGGAAAAGCTTAGTATATTCACGCTCGGTGGAGTCAGGTTTGGTATTGCCATCTGCTATGATCTGCGGTTTGCTGACCTCTTTGGTGCCTATGCACGTGCGGGCTCTGATGCGGTGATAGTGCCTGCCGCCTGGCCCTGCATCCGTCTGAAACACTGGCACCTCTTTTTACATGCCCGTGCCCTTGAAAACCAGATGTATGTGGCGGGGATTAATCCTGCCAAAGGATCTATGGGAGAGGTAAACTGCGGTGGTACAACTGTTGTTGACCCGTGGGGGGAGACCGTCGTGCAGACAGAGGGTGCCGGAACTGTTCTACTCTATGCAGATATTGACCCTGCTGCTGTCCGGGCAGCGCGTGATGCATTTCCGGTGCGTGCAGACCGTAGGGACGACCTGTATTCCTCTCTCTGAAGAGAGGGGGGAGGGGAGTATCTATACCTATCACGGGCACCAACCTATACAGCATGTATCGTCTTGTCTGCATAGGCTGTGGTACTGAATATTCACCAGATGATATCATCTACCACTGCCGTGAATGTGGCCATCTGCTTGCGGTAAAATATGACCTCAATGAACTGAATATTTCACGTGCTGAGTGGAACCGCCGTCCCCTGAAACTCTGGCGTTACCGGGAACTCTTACCTGTAACTGGTGAGCCGGTCTCCCTTCAGGAAGGTGGCACTCCTCTCTACCATATGAAGAGGCTTGGTGAGGAACTCGGCCTGAAACACCTGTATGCAAAGCATGAAGGGATGAATCCCTCCGGATCATTCAAGGACCGCGGGATGACCGTGGGTGTCTCCATGGCGCTTCAGCTTGGGATGAAGACTGTCGCCTGTGCGTCAACCGGCAATACATCAGCCTCTCTTGCTGTGTATGCAGCAAAGGCAGGGATTCCTGCCATTGTTCTCCTCCCTGCGGGGAATGTGGCGCTTGGCAAGGTTGCACAGGCACTGATGCACGGCGCGAAGGTCATTGCCATCCGTGACAACTTTGATCGTGCCCTTGAGATGGTTCACGACCTCTGTCTCTCCGAAGGGCTCTATCTTTTAAACTCGGTCAACCCCTACCGGCTGGAAGGGCAGAAGACCATTGGGTTTGAAATAGTGGATCAGCTTGGGGATGCGCCGGACCGGATTGTTCTTCCGGTCGGTAATGCAGGGAATATCTCTGCTGTTCATAAGGGCCTCGGTGAATTCATCGAACTTGGGTTTATTGACCGGATGCCGATGATGACCGGCATTCAGGCGGCAGGGTCACAACCGCTTGTAGAGGCAATCATGGGCAATCTGCCGGAAGTAATCCCGTTCAAATCACCGGAGACTGTGGCCACTGCCATCCGTATCGGAGCACCGGTCAATGCAGAGAAGGCATTACGCGCCATCCGTGAGACGGGTGGTACAGCAGCGTCTGTTACCGATGAGGAGATTCTTTCGATGCAGCGTGACCTGGCCCGTAAGGAGGGTATTGGTGTTGAACCTGCCTCTGCGGCATCGGTTGCAGGCATCAAAAAACTGATGGAAGAAGGACGTATCGATCCTGACGAACGGATTGTGTGTGTGGTGACCGGGCACCTCCTGAAAGACCCGGAGACGGTGATACGCCAATGCGCCCCGCCAATAGAAATAGACGCAGATATTCAGTCGCTCTTATCTGTATTGCGCTGATTCTCTGTGTAAGCGGTGTGTCTGCTCTCTCAGCCGTATACACGGTTGCAGAGAACGGCACCGCATATAACGCAGAAATTGAGGTGCTGCAGGCAGAGAAATATGCCTTCACCGAGCCTGGGCTTATGGGTGAACCGGTGCCGGTAACGGTATCGGATGTATCCCTTTTCAATGCAACAGGGCCGGTGAACTTCACCGAGGAGAGCTCCAGTACCATACGGTTTCCCAAAGGCAACTATACGATCCATTATTCTGCACCCCTGAATACAAACGAACTTACGGTGCTTCTGGCTGATGCCTCGAATATTTCTGTATCACTGCCAGAACAGTACAGGGTGGCAAACCCTCTCCTGGGTTATGTAAGCACCGGGGGTGTTGTTAATGGGTCCGGCAATGGCACGATGATTCTCTGGGAGGATTCCCGGAATGCTCAGGTTCGGTATTATGATGCCTTCCAGGAACAGGCACTCTTCATCTTCGGGACATTCTGGATTGGCATTGTTGTGATATTTCTGGTTCCATATCTGATTGTCCGCCGGAAAAAAGAGTGAACACGCCGGGAGTATGGCGGCACCCTCTTATATCTGGCAGATAATATCTGCCAGATATAAGAGGTGAAACGATTGCGAATACAACTTATTCTTTTTGCGTGTCTTATCGGCCTTGTCGGTATCTGTGTGATGCCGGCTGGTGCATCTGTTGCTGATGTCCCACAGGGGTCGACTGTTTTTGTTGGTGAAGAGGGACTTGTCCTGCAGCCGGGTGTGCTTGCTGCAAATGATACCCAGGTGGCATGGTATCCGTCGGGGACGGTAGTTACCGGTACGAGTGCTCCGGAAATTGCCATAACGGTGGTTCCGTCATCTTTTGATGTGACGCCTGTTCAGTTTGACGGCCGTACTGGTGCCTGGTATTCCTATCCAAGCGGGGTGGCAGAAGCAACTCCCCATCTGGCGTTCCTGGTGAACCAGCCGGAAGCGAAGGTAAAGCTCTGGGTATATACATCGGAAGGTGGTAAGGATGGCATCGGTTATAAGACAATCCGGGGTGTGAAACTTGGGTTCCGGATGGAGACAAACATGTATCCGATCTTCAACCGTCCGGGTGTCAGCGCCGGCGAACCGGGTATTGATCTCTATGTGGTTGCTCCCGGAGGGATTACCTATTCCTCACTCTATGATGATGCTGCCGCACCGCATTCTGTCCCGATTACTGATCAGCACCCGCAAACCTCCATTGCCTATGTGCCGGTTCAACCCGGTGCTACCTGTGTCTGGGACACCGGTAATTCTGAGTATGGGGCTGGTGAGTACACCTACTATGCCTATGCTGATGTAAACGGTCTGAAGAATGTGATGGGTAAGATTTCGGGCGATACTTTCACCCTGCTTGCAACGCCAACAGATTCCACAGGGACAACGCCCACTCCTGCACCTCCCACCCTGATTACCGGTACCGGGACGGTTACTCTTGATACCACTACTGGTGGTATCGTGCAGACGGATATCCTTCTGAACGATCAGGATGGCAGGGCATATGTATCGGTAATAAAAGGGACGCGGGCCTTAAATGTGAAGGCACAGGCTCTTACTTCCCTCTCCATCGATATGGTGGGTGACTCTCAGAATATGATGCCATTCCCTGAGGGGCAGACCCCGCTTTCCACATACCGCATCAGCCCGGAGGGGTCGTCGTTCTCCCCGTCTGCCGAACTGGGTATTCTCATCAGTGATAACTCCATCTTCCACAGCCTTTACTGGTGGAGTGAATCCGCAGGCAAATGGTATACCGTTGGCGCAGAAACGGACAATAATGATGGATACCTGAAGGCAGCGATCACAAAGACCGGGTTCTATATGATGACGTATCCGACGGGATCCGTCACAGAACCAACTGCAGAGCCCACCATCCTGCCGGAGCCTTCTGCAACTGCAGTTCCAACGTCATCTCCCACACCTACCCAGACGCCTGTCGGGTTCCTGGGGATTCTGGCAGGTCTTGCAGCATCTGCTCTTCTGAAGAAGAGATAATCATATTATTCCATTTTTCCGGATCAATTAAAGTGACGGATGTCCGCGTTATGGTGGAATAATCCCTTTTGTTCTCTATTCATGCCGTATTTTCAGTTCTCCCCTGAATACGAATGGACTCAACCCTGCTCCTGGCTGATGTGTCCACGATTCCTGTTTCATTGCATAAACAGAAAATGGGTGGCAAATCCTCTCCTGTGCTATACATGTGCCGGATGTTTCGTTAACGCGTTCGACAACGGTACTACATTTTTATCCTGGAGGATGTGGTGGGTGTGCAGGTTCGGTAGTATGATGTCTTACACGAATCGGCACTGATTCTCTTCGGGATTTTTCGGATTGTCCTCGTTATGGTATCCTTTGTTCCGTATCTGGTTATCTAGCCGAAAGAAGAGTGAAGCACCGGCTTGATGGCGACACAATTTTATATCTTGGAGATAATATCCGGCACATATATGGGGTGGAATGATTGCGAATAGAATTAATTATTATTGCGTGTATTATTGGAATTGTCGTTATCTGTGCGGTGCCAGCCGGTGCTTGTCCATATATTAGTGTTACACAGGGGTCAACGGTTTTTGTTGGTGAAAAAGGACTTTTCCTGCAATCGGATGTGCTTGCGGCCAATGATACCCAGGTGGCCTGGTATCCATCGGGGACGGTAGTTACCGGTACGAGTGTTCCGGGAACGACCGTAATGGTGAATCCGTCATTGTTTGATGTGACGCCTGCTCTGTTTGGCAGTCATACCGGTGCCTGGTATTCCTATCCAAACGGGATGGCAGAAGCAACGCCTCATCTGTCATTCGTGGTGGAAAAACCGGAAGCAGAGGTAACCCTCTGGGTATATACATGGCAAGGGGGAAAGGATGGTACCGATTATCAGAAAACGAAGGGTGTGAAACTGGGGTTCCGGGTGGATACTAACCTTTATCCTATCTTCAGACGGTCGGGTGTCAGCGCCTACGAACCGGGTATTGATCTCTATGTGGAAGGACCGGGAGGGATTTCCTATTCATCCCTCTATGATGATGCGCCCATGCCGCATTCTGTCGCGATAACTAACCTGCATCCGTGGAACTCCGTTACCTATGTACCGGTTCAATCCGCGGCTACATGTGTCTGGGATACCGGCAATTCAGCGTATCGGGCAGGTGAATATACCTACTATGCCTATGTCGATGTGAATGGGCTAAAAGATGTGATGGGGAAGATTCCGGGCGATAGCTTCACCCTGCTTGCTGCACCATCAACGGATTCCCGTGTAAGAACGTCATCTGATTCTGACGGGACAACGTCCACCCCTACACCTGCCACTCAGGTGAACGGTACCGGGACGATAAATTTTTATGTTAACACCGGTGGGATTCTGCAGGCAGACACCATTCTGCACGACGAGGGGGGTATGGCATATGTCTCCCTTAAGAAAGGGATACGGGCCTTAAATGTGAAGGCACAGGTACTCAAATCTCTCTCTCTCATCATGGTGAGTGATCCCCGGAATATCGGGGCTCTCCCTGAGGGACAGAATCCGCTTTCCACATATAATATCAGTCCGCTGCATTCGTCGTTCTCCCCGTCTGTCGAATTGGGGATATTAATTAGTGACGATTCCATCTTTCACAACCTGTATTGGTGGAGTGAGCAGGCAGGCAAATGGTCTGCTGTGGATGCAGAAACTGACAATGATGACGGATATCTGAAGGCAGATATTACAAAGACCGGGATCTATATGATGACGTATCCTACGGAACCGGTCACAGAGCCCACCATCCTGGTGGAGCCTGTTGCAACAGCAGAACCGATGCCATTTCCAACCCCTATGCAATCGCCTGTCGGGATACTCGTGGTTTTGGCAGGGTTCGCGGCATGTGCTCTTTTGAAGAAGAGATAACGAACTCTCTTTTTTTCCCGGAAAAAAAGTGGCGAATGTCCACCGCTGGTGGAATTATTATTTCAGTTCTATATCGATGCCGTATTTTTTGGCGTTTGCGTCAGCGATTGCCTGAATCTTTGCAATCTCTTCGGTGACTGGCTGTGGCTTAAAGAGGTGGCGGAACCGTTTCTGCGCCTTCAGATAGTCGTCAACCGGGACACGGCGCACTTTCTTTGCCTTGACGAGTTCACCGTTTTCCATCTCGTAGTTGACCCAAAGACCGCACTCGATGGCCTGTTTGCCGATTTCAATGGTCTTTGCACCATCAAATCCCCACCCTGTGCTGCACGGGGCGTGGACCTGCAGATAGCATGCGCCCGGGGTGTTGATGGCTTTTTCGACCTTCTTCATGACGTCCATCGGGTATGCAACCGATGCTGTTGCGACATAGGATGCTCCGTGGGCGTTGAGAATCTGGGGGAGATCTTTTTTGGGCCGGGAGTTGCCCATTGACAACCTGCCGGCAGGCGATGTTGTGGTGCTCGCGTCATACGGGGTAGCACCGGACCGCTGAATACCGGTGTTCATGTAGGCCTCGTTGTCGTAGCAGATGTAGGTGATATCGTGTCCGCGCTCAAAGGCACCGGAGATGCAGAGCATACCGATGTCAAAGGTGGCGCCGTCACCACAGATACAGACAACTTTCTCTGTCCGGTTGTTGTGCTTTAAGGAAGCCTCGACACCGGATGCGACTGCTGCTGCATTCTCGAAGAGTGAATGGATCCAGGGAACCTTCCATGCAGTCTCGGGGTACGGGGTGGAGAAAACCTCCATGCATCCGGTTGATGCGACTACAATGACGTCCTCGCCTGTCCCTTTCAGGATGAGCCGTGCAAGCATTGCAGGGCCGCATCCACCGCAGGCACGGTGGCCGCAATCAAAGAGTTCCAGTGATTTGTCAACCATGTTAAAGCACCTCCGTTCTCAGACCATAGAACATATTCCCAACACCCTTCTCTGCAAGGGCTGCAATGGCACGGATATCTTTTTTCCGGATATCTCTGCCGCCGAGACCGGCGACATAGCTGTATACGTCAATGCCGGTGCCGGTGAGTGCGTCTTTTACTTCAGGACCAACGGCGCCTTTCATGGCAGAGCCGAGGGAGATGTTCTTCTCAAGAACAGCGACTTTTGGAACCCCCGCGAGTGCCTGTGCAAGCTCTTTTGCCGGGAACGGGCGGTACGTCCGTAATTTGACAAGGCCTGCTTTTATGCCGTCTGCACGCATCTCGTCGATGGCGTCTTTTATGGTGCCGCATATTGAGCCCAGAGCAACAAATGCGACATCCGCATCGTCCATACGGTAACTCTCGGTGTGACTGGAATAGTCGCGTCCGAACATCTCGCCAAACTCCCTTCCAACCTCACTGATGGCGTCACCGGCACGTTGCAGAGCCTGATCCGTCTCGTACCTGAATTCCATGTAGTAGTCAGGTGTGGCATACATGCCCATGGAGAGCGGTGCTTTTGCATCGAGTTTGTTGTAGGGAACATACGGCGGGAGGAATGCGTCGATCTCTTCCTGGGACGGGATGTCCACCGGTTCATAGGTGTGTGAGAGGATGAACCCGTCAAAGCATACGAATCCCGGAAGCAGGACATCGTGCCGTTCTGCTGCCTTGTATGCGATGAAGTGCTGATCGGTCATCTCCTGAACATCTTCGCCGTAAAGCTGGAACCATCCTGCGTCCCTGAGGGAGATGGAGTCCTGCTGGTCGTTCCATATGGAGAGCGGTGCACCGAGTGCACGGTTTGCAATCGACATCACAATCGGCTGGCGCATGCCTGCCACATTGAAGACCACTTCTGCCATCAGCATGAGCCCCTGGGATGAGGTGGCCGAGTAGACACGGGATCCTGCGGCGGATGCTCCGAGGCAGACGGAGAGTGCGGAGAGTTCTGACTCCACACACATATATTCTGCGTCCAGTTCGCCGTCAGCGACCATCTCTGCCAGACGTTCTACAATATGGGTCTGGGGGGTGATTGGGTATGCGGAGACAACCTCAGGCCGGCAGAGTTTTGCTGCTTCTGCAACGGCATGGGATCCCTCCATTATCTGCAACATCTTATTTCTCCTCCTGAATCATGGTAATAGCTTCTCCGGGGCATTCATTGGCGCATACGCCGCAGCCCTTACAGAAGTCAAGGTCAAAGAGGATCTGGCCATCCTTTTCACTGACTGATGTCTCCGGACAGCTGAGTATACAGGTGCCACAGAGGGTACATTTTTCCATGTCGACGACCGGCATGAAAACACGCCATGATCCGGTTTTGTTGTCCTGTGCCCTGCCGGGTGCTGCAGCGCATCCGATACGAAGTGCCATATTAAAGGCCCTCCTTTACGATTTCGTAGGCGCGGCGCGCGACTGCGATATTCTTTTCAGCAAGGGGCCCGGAGAAACGTTCTGCGAGTGCCTCTTCCAGCGCCTTCAGTTCGATTTCACCGGTGGCAGCCGCAAATGCACCCATCAGGGTGGTGTTTGTGATCGGCAGTCCGAGGACTTCAAGTGCAAGGGATGTGGCATCGATAGCGATGAGTTTTACTCCGTCAGGCACACCTTTGACAGTATCTTTCTCGGTATTGACAAGCGCAATGCCGCCTTCTTTCAGTCCACTGAAGACATTGACATCGGCGATGAGCGAACTATCCTGCACGATGATATAGTCTGGTTCATATACCTGGCTGCGAAGGCGGACTTTTTCGTCACTGAAACGGACGAAAGCCTGCACCGGTGCTCCACGCCGTTCGACACCAAATGCGGGAAACGCCTGTGAAAAGACGCCGCTTTTGAAGGCAGCAGTTGCAATGAGCTCTGCTGCGGTTACAGACCCCTGCCCTCCTCTTCCATGAATGCGTAGTTCTCTCAAAAATATCCCCATATAATCTTACATGATTAATAGATAAGAATTTTTGGCAGGGTGTACACCTGATACCTTTGACCAGTGGGAATTGGATAGTAATTCTTCTTTATTTGTCGAAATTGTTTGAATAACGAGAGGAAACACGCGAAAATGGTTGAGGTGGTGGGTGGGTGTTTACTGGTGTGTCACTGTCTGGTTGTGTACAGGAGTGACTTGATATATGCTGTATTTTTGGATTACTGTGCCCAAATGCCGATCTTATGCAGGGGATCTGTAATTTTTGTGAGAGTCTGGTCCTTGAAAAAAAAGAGTGGTGATGTATGCTGGCACAGAAAATTCATTCTTTACATCATGGGTAAAGATGATGTTTGCCTCTGTGTGTGCATCCACCTGGTGTCCGGTGCCTGTGGACGGAGATGAATGAAGTGCATTCAGGTACCCGGATGTGCCGGAATGATTCCGAAATGTTCAGGATGCGGTTTTAACGAATGTTATGAATGGAAGGATTCCAACCGGCACAAAGATGAGATCTCATTCGGGGAGATCGCTATCAGCTTCACCGCACAACCCCAAGCCCCAGCACCGACGTTACCCCGCCTTCAAACACATCCCGTGCAATCCGTGCACAGCCGCGGGCCGCCACCCAGTCATCATAGACTGCGACCGGCGTTCTGATGAGGCGGGATACTTCTGCAGCGATTGCAGGTGCCTGTGACCCGGCGATTGCAGCAGGTGCTTCCGGTGCAAGCAGGCGCAGGGATGCAATCTCCATTGCCGACCAGAGGGCGAGGGTTGCCTCCTGCAGGTCATCGGGAATGGTATGGTGGACACCTGCGTGAAGGAATGCCTCGTTTGCGGTCTCCTCTCCCCGGTCAATTCGGCGTATCGCATCCACATCGAGGGCGCCGTGGGTGGTGCCCGGTGCAAAGACACAGGCATCAAAGGCACCAGTGATGGCTCCGTCAGTGATAAGCAGGCTCACGGTGTTGGAACCGACGTCTGAAACTATGAATGTCTCTCCCAGTGTCTGCATCACTTCGTAGGCGATGCCGAGTTTTTCCGGGCTTGTCTGGTGTGAATATGCCTTGAACCGGGGGTCAGTGGGTGACCCGCGGTGGATGCCGGGAATGACCACTGCGGGAATGCCGGATGCGGCAATCTCGTCATAAACACGTGTTCCGCCGCCGGTGTGTTTCCCGGCCCCTTCACGGGTGATGATGCCCCGGTTTTTTACATTCCGGATGTCTGTTACGGCGGTTATGGCATCTCCCATCGAGTAGCAGACAGCAATACCTTCAATTTCTTCAACGGGACAGATACGTTTGAGGTCTGCGGTTGTGAATCCGGTCGCCTTTTCACGGGGTATCCTGAATTCTGCGGAGTCTGATGCAAATCGCAGTGCTGTTGTGCCGTGGTCGATGCCAATAAACATATAATATCTGTATTAGTATCGGCAGGGGGGATTATACGGTTTATTACTTGGTGCAGGGACTGGATATATGCCTGACGCCGCGAATGGTCTCCGTTTCCTCATCCCGTCGTTATATGCGAAAATAGGGTGAGACTGTCAAATCTGTTCTTATTCACCGGATAAAAACAAACGAACAAACTTCTTTATCATTCTTCACTTTCAATAACGCCATCTACAAAGCCCTCAAGTTGTGCCATAATAGATGGTTCTATTCCCTTTTCTACAGCGAGAAAAACTCCTGATATATCGAGTATCTTTAATTTGCTCGTTATAAAATGGAAAAATTTTGTCAGATTCGCAGATGAAATATATATGAGCATACTGTTAACCGAATCCAGAAGAACCCATATCTTATTCCCCTCAATTGTTTTCAAAAGCTCTGTGACTGCTATGCCCATGTCTGTCAGGTTTGAGGGATTGTTAATAAATGTACAGTTAACAGCGCCTTCCGACTCTTTCCCGATTGCATATTTTGTTATGGCATCGATGAAATGAACGTTGTCAAGGTTAATGCCGCCCTTTACGTAATCTTTTCGAAGCACATTATACGGATCGTTTGTGGTTATGACAATCGTCGTAAACCCTTTATTGGTAATCTCCTTTATTATCTCAATATTTTTTTTCCTGATGCTCCGTGGCTCTGAGAGAACAAGATATATCATCCCCTCATCACTCTCATTAAAGGACAAATTCATACGACTATCTACTCCGATAAAAATCTCTTTAGTTCAGGAGGCATATCTTCAAATGCCATACTTACCGCTTTATTCAGTTCATGAAGGTTTTCAACAATCTTTTCTGCATTTTTCGTCTGGATCCTGATCTGGAGGATTAGATCCTCTTTTACCCATTCATCTTTTTCCAGCCTGTCGATGATTTCATCCATATTGTTCCTGATAACCTCGACAGGATTTTTCAGCCTCATCGCAGATTCGCCGATATACGCAATAACCTCGGCATGCAGTTTTTTCTCTTTTGTGATGTCACGCCCAATCATGATATATCCAAGCGTGTTCCCGAAGTCGTTATCAAGTTCCCGGGTATTCCATGATATGATTTTTTGTGTTCCATCTTTACTGTTTATTCTGGTCTCAAAATCCTCAAGATCTTTTTTGTTGGAGATGATATCGATGATTTTATCAGACACGGATTTCCGGTATTCAGGGTCAGGATAAAGTTTTTTCCAGACATCATTACTCCCTGTCACCTCATCTGCCGGGTATCCGCTGATCTCCTCTGCTGCCCTGTTCCATACCTCAATATGAGTATGCGGATCAAGGAATGCAATCCATACGTTTGCATTCATCAGAAGGGTTCTGAATTTTTTACCAAGAGATACTACTTCGGTAATATCCCGTCCCATTGCGATATACCCAGCATTTTCACCGTTTTTACTCAGGATCTCTCTGGTATTCCATGAGATCTGTTTTTGGATCTTTCCTTTGGTAAGGATGGTTGTTTCAAAATTATCCAGTTTTTGTCTGTTTTGGATTGCTTCATCTATTTTTTCGGTAACCACTTTACGGTATTTTGGATCCGGATACAGTTTTTTCCATATTTCATTGCTTCCTCTGACTTCATCCGCTGTATACCCGCTGATCTCTTCGGCCGCTGTATTCCAGACAACAATGCTGCCTTTTACGTCAAGAAATGTTATCCAGACATTTGCATTCATTAAAAGGGTTTCAAAAAGTCCTGTGGTTAATGATGCATTTTCAATTGAAAATTTCCCCGGATTTTCATATGAATTTTGGTTTTCTTTTTGCATCTGATTGGCCTCAGGGAAAAAAAGCACGGACTGTATATATACTTGTCTTACTGTGTGTGCAGAAAAAACCGAACTACTCTGAAGGCTGGATTACAGGGGGGGCTGGAGATATATCCGCATCTATGTCACCGGTGCCTGAACACCATATCAGAAGTCCACCTCGACAACCGGTTCCTCTCCCATCTTTGGTTCAGGGATGATGAGGTTTAAGACCACACCGATGATTGCTGCAAGACCGATGCCTGCAAGATGGAAATCACCAATCGGAATGAAGAGTCCACCTATCCCGGAGACGAGCACCACTGCAAGGATGGCGAGGTTCTTCGGGACCGTAAGGTCAACCTGATTTTTGACCATCTGTTCAATACCCAGACTTGCAATCAGGCCGAAGAGAAGAATCAGGACGCCGCCCATCACCGGTCCGGGGATGGTGCTGAGGAATGCACCGACTTTCCCGATGAAGGCAAAACATATGGCAAAGATTGCACCGAATGTCATCAGAAACGGGTTGAAGTGGCCGGTCAGTTTGACAGCACCCGTTACTTCTGAGTAGGTTGTGTTTGGGGGGCCGCCCACAAGGGATGCAAAAATAGTTGCAACACCGTCTCCCAGAAGGGTACGGTGGATGCCAGGATCTTTGATGTAATCTTTGCCGGTCACAGAACTGATGGTGAGAATGTCGCCAAAGTGTTCAATCGCCGGTGCAATTGCGACCGGGATGATGAAAAGGACTGCTGCGAGGTTCCACTCGGGGAAGACAAAGTGTGGTGCCGCTATCCAGGAAGCAGTGAAGACTGGAGCAAAACTGACCACCCCGAGAACAAGTGAGGTCACATACCCGATTGCAATTCCACAGAGAATCGGGATGAGTTTGAGCCATCCCTTTGCAAAGAGGAAGATGGCCATCGTGGTCAGAAGTGAGATGCCTGAGATGACGAGTGCGGTATTTACCGGGATAGTCTGCGTGTCACCTGAGAGACCGACTGCCATGGAGACCGCAACCGGTGCAAGTGAGAGACCGATGACAGCAATCACAGGGCCGACTACAATGGGCGGGAAGATACGTGTGATGATTTCCACACCAAAATAGCGCACACAAAAACTGAGAAGCACATAAAAAAGACCTGCACAGGCAAGGCCGCAGAGCGTTGAGGGAATACCCCATGTTGCAACTCCAAATGTTATAGCCGGAATAAAGGCAAAGGACGATGCCAGAAATATAGGCACTTTAAACCGGGTAATTACCTGGAAGATGAGGGTGCCCACACCAGCCGTGAAGAGCGCAACACCGGGATCAAGCCCGGTTAAAAGCGGCACCAGCACCAGTGAGCCGAATGCCACAAAAATAATCTGGAGGCCGCCAAAGATCTCCCTGATTCCAAATTCACCAATTCCAATATCCATTCTTTCAATCCCTGCAAGTCAATCATTATTGTTCTTCGATGCTGTAAAAAAGGTGGATGTTAATGATATTTCAGATAATCTGTAGAAATATGTCTGTTTTGTCCGTGATCTAAGATTTAACTCCATTATATGGCGATATCAGAGATGAATGGATTATTCAGCTGATATCCGTGTCTAAGGATTAGGGGATGCCGCCATCCGGCGTTTTGCGTATTCCATGAGTCCGATAAGGGCTATACCTGCTATGGTGAAGATAACTGCGGATACCCCGAATCCCCCGTCTTTTGTGATGATTCCTACAAGCATCCGTGTAGATCCGAGCATCAGGCCGGTGAGAAATGCCAGCATCACTGCGTGATGGGTGTGGAGGAGATACTGGAGGGTCCGGGAGAAGAGTAAGAGCCCGATGACTCCGCCTGTCATATAAGTGATAATTTCCGGGAGTGCGAGGGTGTGGATGGCATTCAGGAGGTACTCATACTGGTTGAAGAGGAGCGTTATGTATGCGCCTGAGATGCCGGGGAGGATCATGGCGCAGAGGGCAATGGCGCCGGTAAAAAAGAGCACCGGGAGTGAATGGCCCATGGACACGGGGTTTAATCCTGCAATGACAAACCCGACGGCAAACCCGCCGATGAGAAATGCGATGATGTCTGCTCCCCGGCGCTTGATCTCTGCAAATATGAGTAATGAGGATGCGAGGATGATGCCAAAGAAGAGCGCATAGGTCTCAACCGCATATTCGTTCAGAAGAAAGAGGACTATCTGGGACATGATGAGGGCTGCCACACCTATTCCTGCGATAAGTGAGCCCATAAAAGGTAAGTCAACAGCCCGCACGCCGTCCAGAAATGCCTTTTTGTCCCCCCGGATGAGGTGCTGCAGGGTATGGATATGGATATTGCCGATGGCATTTATGAGCCGTTCGTAGATGCCGGTGATGAGTGCCATCGTCCCCCCGGAGACGCCCGGGATGATGTCTGCGGCACCCATTACTATCCCTTTGAGAAATATGAAGAGATATTCACGGCTAATAGGGTCAGGAGTCACACTATTCTATGTGAAAAGAGAGTTTTTAATGGTATAGCAGACGATACTTCGTCAGCTATGAAATCGATTATCACCGGCGGTGCCGGGTTTATCGGCTCCCATCTGGCAGATGCACTGGTCGCCCGGGGGGACGAAGTCATTGTCATCGACAACCTTTCAACAGGTTCTGTGGAGCATCTTGCTGCAGATATTGCATCAGACTCTCTGCTGCTCCTGACAGATGACCTTCTGGAGGATGGATGGCAGGATGCGTTTGCCGGTGCACAGCGTGTGTACCACGTTGCAGCAGATCCCGATGTGCGGGCAAGTGCAGGGGCGGCATATGAGGTATACCGGCAGAATACCGAGGCCACGATGCGGGTTC
Source organism: uncultured Methanomicrobiaceae archaeon (assembly GCA_963761105.1). Lineage (GTDB taxonomy): Archaea > Halobacteriota > Methanomicrobia > Methanomicrobiales > Methanomicrobiaceae > Methanogenium. The sequence continues at coordinate 97,391 of CAVXFW010000021.1, forward strand.
TGGAGGCGATGCGGGTATATGAAGTGCCGGAACTGGTATTCACCTCGACTTCGACCGTGTATGGTGAGGCCGGAGTTATCCCGACACCGGAGGAATATGCGCCGATGATCCCTATATCCATTTATGCTGCCACCAAACTGGCTGACGAGGCGATGATCTCCGCCTACGCCGCCACATACGGCATGAAGGCATGGGTTTTCCGGTTTGCGAACATCATCGGCGAACGGAGCAATCATGGGGTTATCTGGGACTTTATACACAAGCTGAAGGATAATCCCCGTGAACTCGAGATCCTCGGAGATGGGAAACAGACCAAGTCGTACCTTGAGGTCACTGCCTGTGTCGAGGCCATCCTGTATGCTGCAAAACACTCGGATGAGACCTTCAACTTCTATAATGTCGGGTCAGATGACTGGATCAGCGTGACTGATATCGCGGACATTATCGTAGAGGAGATGGGACTTGCCGATGTCACATACCGGTTTACCGGCGGTGACCGTGGCTGGGTCGGTGATGTCCCGAAGATGCAGCTGGGCGTTGCAAAGATGAAGGCACTCGGCTGGGTTCCGCCGGTGACATCTGCAGAGTCAGTGCGCACCGCTGTCCGTGCCCTCTTACAGGAGATGGCATAGGCAGCTATTCCTTTCCTTCAGTGACACACAGGGATTCAGGAAAGAGACAGCAAGGGAATTTCAGAGAAATACACGAGAGAAATACTGAGATGAAATACCTGATAATTCTGGGTGACGGGATGGCCGACTGGCCCTGCGAGGCGCTGGGCAACAAGACCCCGCTTGCATACGCAGCGATCCCCAATATGGACCGGATCGCCCGCGAGGGGCGGTCCGGGATGCTGAAGACCGTAAAAGAAGGGTTTGAACCGGGCAGTGATATTGCAAATCTCTCTGTTCTGGGGTATGATCCGGCCCTGTACTATACCGGAAGGGGGCCCCTTGAAGCAGTTTCGATGGGGGTTGACCTTCGTCCCGATGACATTGCCTACCGCTGCAACCTGGTGACGGTGACAGACGGGGTGATGCGGGACTTCTCGGCGGGTCACATCTCATCGGAGGAGGGTGCCGCATTGCTTTCATCCCTTGATGCCGCTCTGCCGGACGTATCGCTCTACCCCGGTGTCTCATACCGCAACCTGCTGGTGGTGCCCGGCGGGGCGGGCGCAGAGACAACCCCTCCGCATGATATTGTGGATGAGGATATTGCAGGACACCTCCCTTCCGGTGGGGACGCTTCCCTGCTTGAGGAGTGCGTGCGGGTGAGCCGTGAGGTCTTTGCAGACCATCCGGTGAATCAAAAGCGCATTGCAGACGGAAAGGTGCCTGCGACCCAGATCTGGCCATGGTCAGGTGGGAAAAAACCACAGCTTCCATCGTTTGAAGAGCGCTATGGTGTCCGTGGTGCGATGATATCTGCTGTTGATCTCCTCAACGGCATCGCCCGGTGTGCTGGCATGTATGTCATCACCGTCCCCGGCGCAACAGGGTATCTGGACACGGATTACATGGCGAAGGCACGCTATGCAGTTGCGGCCCTTGAAACGGCTGACCTTGTCTATATGCACGTGGAAGCGCCCGATGAGGCGGGCCATCTCGGAAGTGCTGAAGAGAAGGTCCGGGCCATCGAACGGCTGGACGAGGCGGTGGGCTACATTCTTGATCATATGGATGGGGTAATCGCGCTCCTGCCGGACCACCCGACACCACTTGCCCTGAAGACGCACACGAGTGATCCCGTGCCGTTTGCGGTGACAGGACTTGGTACTGATGATGTGGACTCTTACTCAGAAAATGCGGCAGAAAAGGGTTCATTCGGGTTGATGGATGCCCTGGACTTTATCCTGATGCTGACCGGGAAACTGAAATAGTGCAAAAATTATGCCACAGTATGCGGGAATAATCCGATAAACATCCTGGGAGAAAACTGACGGCAGAATGCGGCGGGTGTCATGTGATATGGGCATCAGACCCCAGCATCATCATCCGTTTGTCAGTGGGGGTAACTGTCATCATCTGCCCGGCATGAAACCGCCTGCCGTTTGCATTACTACTTCTTTTCATCAGGTGATAAATACTCACGCCCCCTGCGGGGAAGAGATAACTACAGAGGGCAGCCATACCTTATACCTGACAGCACTATGACATCGGGAAAACGACTGACAATTGGCGTGACTGTGAACCTTGAACGGTACGAAAATCTCCGTGTGGCAGTGGAAGGAGATGTCAATACCAAAGAGGATGCAGATAATCTTGCCCGGTATCTTGACGATGTCCTTGCCGGATTCGGGAAAAATGATCCTGAAACCGAGAAACAGATTGCAAACTACCGGTATCGTGTCCTGCCCGGGAGGGGGGATGCGGCGGATGACGTGATTCTGTCTCAACAGGAAGACAGAGTCAAAGAATCGGATGTACACGCCGGGACACCGGTGCAGTCAGATACACAAACAGGAGGAGTTATGGTATCTGATGGTTGCACACCTGTAGTGCCTGTACCGGCCGGAACCGGTTATTTATGTGCGGACTGTGGCGTCTCCATCTCCAAACAGGAAGACAAACTGGGCCGCCTCTTTGTGGACCGCCCCCTCTGCAGGGCCTGTCTTGAAACCCTGCAGAAGGCACAGCACTGACTGTGTGCAGGGTTGGACGTAACAAACACCTATTCTTATATATCCCGCCGTGAGATTCTCTGGTATGAAGAAGAACCTGCTGATGTGGGACGAGTCAATCTTTCAGGACATGGAGGTCTTTGAGTTTGACTTTGTCCCCGGGCAGTTCGATTTTCGTGACACTCAGGAGCAGGAGCTCGCCTTCCAGATACAACCCGCTCTCCGTGGCGGGCGCCCCCTGAATACCATCTGCCGCGGTCTGCCGGGCACCGGGAAGACAACCAGTATCCGGAAACTCTTCACTGAGATTGAGGAGCACACCCGAAAGATTGTGCCGGTGCATATTAACTGCCAGATAGACAATACCAAATTTGCGATATTCTCCCAGATATTCCGGCGCCTCTCCGGCCACCTGCCCCCTGGTTCCGGGACGTCGTTTAAACAGGTATTTGATGGGGTGTGTCGTCTCTTAGCCAAGGAAGACACCATTCTGCTTGTCTGCCTTGACGATGCGAACTATCTGATGTATGAAAACGAGATCAACAAGGTCCTTTACATCCTCCTGCGGGCCCATGAGTCATACCCCGGCACAAGGATTGGGGTAATAACCGTGATCTCCGATATGTCTGTTGACCTCATGAAGACAGTGGATGCACGTGTGGCATCTGTTTTTCAGCCTACGGATATCTACTTTCCGCCCTATGACGAGGAGGAAATAAAGGAGATTCTCCGCCAGCGTGTGAAGCAGGGATTCTATCCGGGGGTCATAAGTGAGGCGGTGCTGACACTCATCACCGAGCAGACACTGAAAGGCGGGGATCTCCGGGTGGGTATCGATCTCCTGAAACGGGCAGGCCTCAATGCGGAAAGGGATGCCCGCCGGAGTGTGGAGCGCGATGATGTCTGCCGTGCCTATGAGGTCTCAAAATATCTCCATCTTATGGCGACCATCCGTGCCCTCCAGCCAGAGGAGCGGGCCCTCCTGCGCCTGATTGCCGAACGTTCACGTGAAGAGAAGGAGATGGCCGCAGGAAAGGTGCACGAGGCGGTGAAGGAATCTTCGATGAAACTGGGCTATACCCGGTTTTATGAGATGGTTACAAAAATTGACTCAATGCGGCTTATCAATCTGCACTATCGGGAGGGACGGGGGAGGACCCGTCTGATCACGCTCAGGTATGATCCGGATCGCGTTATTGAAGAGATCGATAACTGTTGATTCTTCCAATTGACAATCCTTATCTATTTTGTTCAGACAATGTATGCGGTAGGAGTTAACTCTCATGATCAGCATAAATGAACTTGCACTTGAGCTCTTTGAAGAGCTTGCAGAATTTCCGGAAGACTTCAACGCAGTCTTCCACCAGCTCGACAACGGTGCACGCATCGTTGACTGTGGTGTCCAGGCAAAAGGCGGCTATGCCGCTGGAAAACGCTTCACTGAAATTTGCATGGGCGGCCTTGCAGAGGTCTCATTCCGGATGGGCCAGATTAACCACGTCCCAATGCCCTTCATTGAAGTCAACACCGACTTCCCGGCAATTTCATGCCTTGGTGCCCAGGAAGCAGGCTGGAGAATCACCCACGAGAAATACTTCGCGATGGGCAGCGGCCCGGCCCGTGCGCTCTCCCGCAACCCAAAGGAGTGCTACGAGCTCATTGACTACGAGGACGACTTTGAATTTGCAGTAATCTGCCTCGAATCTGATTCACTCCCCAATGAGGCAGTGATGCAGAAGATTGCAGATGCATGCCACGTCGATGTTGCAAACGTCTGTGCAGTTGTTGCACCTACCGCATCAGTGGTCGGATCTATTCAGGTCGCCGGCCGCTGTGTTGAGACAGCAATCTACCGCCTCGAACAGCTCCACTACGATCCGAAGAAGGTCATATGTGCATGCGGTTCAGCCCCGATTGCTCCGGTGAAGAAAGACTCCACCAGGGCAATGGGATGCACCAATGACGCCACCATCTACTACGGACAGATTAACCTGACCATTGATGGTGCTGACATTGCAGACTATGTCGATAAGATTCCGTCCAGCACCTCCTCTTCCTACGGCAAGCCGTTCTACGACACGTTCAAGGAAGCAAACTTTGACTTCTTCAAGATCGATCAGGGCCTGTTTGCACCAGCTGAGGTCACCATCAACGAAGTCTCCGAAGGTAAGGTCTATCGCTGCGGTGCGGTAAACGCCGAAGTGACACTCCAGTCCTTTGGCTACCTCTGAATATCTCCCTTTTTCTGGTTCCGGTCTCTTCCCGGTGTTTCTGGTTGTTTTCACTCTTTTTTGCATAGGTATTACTATGCACGTTTTCCTCTCTTCTGCATGCAGGTGAACGGTTGTTGTCCGTTTTGTATGTTTTCTCCAGCGGGATTCTGCTGGCAAAAAAGAGAGAGATCGAATTCGTCAAAAAACGATTTCGTTAGCTTTTTTGCTTTGCGCTCTAATTCTGAAATAATGACGCACACAGACTGCAAAAAGCATCCTGATGTCCCGGCAACCGCTACCTGTTCCGCCTGTAAAGACGGCTGCTGCGATGACTGCATGGGTCCCCTCGGGGTCTGCACGTCCTGCTGGTTTAAGATCGTGGCAGCTCTTTTTATTGTCATGATGGTGAGTGCATCTCTTATCTGGTCCCTCTGGGGATTCTAATCTGCATCTTTTTTTGAGTCGGTCTGATTATGTTAATGAGTTTTCTGCAGATCGGGAGCTATTTTGTTCTCTCTTTTTAGGTTCCGTCTGTAGTTTCTCTCCTTTCCGTGTACTGTCAGATACCGGATATGGATCAACAGGGGTGGAAAGTATGGAGACGGGCTAAGGGGAATAGGATCCGGAGATCAAGAATGGATGTTCTTCGGAAAAAAGGGGAGGGAATAATACTGAAAACTGCCGGGAGAGAAATGTGTGGGATCCACATCCGGGAATGGTAAGATGGAAGCGAACGGGAGGAAAGTGGTCGCTTCACCTCCACCTTTCTCATATGGGTGCAGGTATCTGTCTATAGTCTCTCACAATCCCCACACGGTGAGAAAGAGATATCCAAACCAGATGATCGCACCGCAGTGCAGAATAAGAAAGAACGGGACCAGCTTAAACTTCAGTTTTTGGGTCTTGTGCCGGAATCGTCGCATGCCGGCGTATGCCCCGAACGGCCCAAGGAATGCTGCGATGATGAGTGTATTTTCCGGTGTACGCCACGTACCGTTTTCCGCCTTACGCTTGTCCCGTCCGTAGACGAGAAATGCGATGATATTTACCGCGACGTAGCAGGCCGCGATGATGATGAGGTTATTCATGGGGGGTGTTCCTTTCGTTTTTCCGGAGGTTAGTGTAGATGGCCCGAAACGGGTGTATTCCGTTCGTTCCCGATATTTTCTCTTATGGTAGATGTATGAAACTACACCTCATATATATACATGAGAACGGTTAGCAGCAGAAAGGAGAGGGCTGAGGGGGGGCGGTGGGAAAAATATGGAATAATAATTGCAGAGGGATGGGGTGAGAGAAAGAGAAGAAAGGGAGATAAAGGGAAAAGAGAGGGTGTGAATTTAGACGCACAGGTGAAATTGGAACAAAACCGGAGAATTCTTACACATTTCAGGCTTCCAGGCCGAATGAATACGCAAGGCTTAACATCTTTGAAAAAAATGAAATTAAGGCACAACGTGCATGCAGGGCTTGTGGTCTAGCTGGTTATGACATCGCCTTTACACGGCGAAGATCCCCGGTTCGAACCCGGGCAGGCCCATTCGTTTTTTAAGGATATTTTTGCTATCGCTGTTTTTAATTCGTAATATTCTAATAGTTCTTCCGAAAAGGAAGATTTAGGATGAAATCAAAAGAACGAAAGTACAATATTGTATCCGTATGGGACGATTTCTGTCAAATTGAGTCATCTTTTAAAGAATCTGTCAGGTATTTGCCTGTATTGCCTGAAAATTCCAATGTATGGTCACTACATTATGCAGACCTGCTTTTGAAAATTGGAACGGTGCTGGATTCTGTATTTCGGGACTCGATCTCCACTTCGGATTATCCTGATTCAGAAAAAATAATTATGAATAATCTGAAGAGGGATGATTTAAATATGAGGCATTATCGCGAATTGTATGAGGCAAAGAATAACCTGTCTTCTAAAAAAATACTTTATCTTCATGATTCTCCCCAAATAATAGGTCCGTTCTCAGCGTGGGCTTCAGATAATTCCCTCTGTTGGTGGAAGGCATACAATAATGTCAAGCATGACAGGTCATTGAACATCACCGAGGCCACTCAGCAAAATACTATTAACGCATTAGCAGGTTTATTTCTGATACTATTATCGCAAAGAGAAGGAATCACACGGCTCATTGATTTAGATGTCATCAGTAGTCCGATGGATAATGACAGACTAAAAAAGAATTTTTTTGTTCAGGGCAGTGATAAATGTAGAGTTGAAGCAAAGGCAAAAACGTTACTTTTTGGTCATGTCTTTGAATTTAATAAAAAGAAACTGTCTGATGAGGAAATTTTGGATATACTATCCCCATCCCATCGCTATCCATTTTCTTTTGATGGTGGCTCTCTTTGAATGATGTATCTGAGACAAAATTCATTGAATATTGTGTATGTGGGACTCCTAAATCCGGAATAGTAATACTACCTTTCTGATTTCCTTTTTTTGAACGGTTAATATTGATACAATCTGTTCTCACTCTATTGGAACATAAATCTCAGTCATAATCTCCTCTTCTTCCACCTCTCCCGGGTCATTCAGGTACACCTCGCGAATCGGGCCGGTGACCTGCTTTCCCTGTTGTTCGAGCCACGCGAAGATCTCGTAATACGTCGTTTCGGACGTCTCATAGGGGCCTTTGTGGATGGCTTTTACCATCGTCCCGCCGGGAAGTTCATAGCAGGTTATGTCATTCTGGTCTTTGGCCGTGATAGTGACTGGTGCAGCCACCGGGAGTGCCACTTCAATGTCGGCGTTTCCCTCCTCTGCTGCCCGCATCGCCTCTTCCGGGGACGTTTCGTGGCAGACAAAGACCGGCATGCCGGCAATCTCAATTCCTTCCTGTTCCACGTAGAGAAAGAGCTCCATAATCATTGCAGGGATCTGTTCCTGATAGAATCCCTGGCGGCGTATGCCAATGACGGTCTGCGGTGCAATCTCAGTGATGGTTATGTCTGTCATGGTCCTCGTGCGAAGAATTGCAGGATTTTCTATTTATGTATTGGCCCGGCAGGATGAAAGTGAGGGGCGACTGAAGGGCTGATTGCAACAGGGATGTATTGACATATCTGCCACTGTGGGAATTCTCCTCTTCAGGAAACGTGTATGTGAAAAAACAGAGGGTGGCGGGGAATTAAACCCCGGCAAAGGTGATGGTGAACGAATTTCCATCCGATGTTGCTGAATCCCATGGCCGGGCGTATCCCGCGTCAAAGGTGCCGGACGGATCGCCGGTGAAGGTCACGAGCCACTTGTGAACGCCGCCCGCACCGACAAGGGGTGTTTCCGAATAGGGAGGAACAAAGGAGTCCATGGTAATCTCTGCTGTGCCCGAGACCGCAGCTGTCCACTGGTATCCGGTTGTCGGGTTCTCATCCAGTGCCACAAGGACGGCATCGCCCTTTGACACAGAGATGGTGCTGCCGTTATTCGCGCTGATAACATCCATCACAGCCGTCCCCTCAGGAGCAACGTAGAAGGTGACGGTGTAGGTCTCATCCGGCTGGACGTCTTCCCACGGGCGGACGTATACGGCGCTGAATGTCACAATGCCGGTCACCTTCGGTTCAAGCGTCCAGACATGCATGCCGCCTGCACCGGGGATCTGTTTTTCGGGCGGAGCAAAGGTGTCGCCCGTAATGGTGAGGCCGTCAGCACCGGTCACATTCCATGAGTAGCCGGTTGTCGGGTTCTCCGGGAGTGTTAGGGTGATCTCTGTGTGCATGTCAACAGGGATGATGTCTCTGTTGTTCTCCTGGGCAACAAGGACGATTTTGTCCTGCACTGCAACGGGTGTCGGTGTCTCTCCCCCTGCTGTATCCGTAGTGGTGCACCCTGCCGCACAGAGAATGCCTGCGAGGGCGACTGCCATAAGAATTCCGTATAATGGTTTCATAGGCGCTCAGTGGAATATGGGTGGGCAGATTGATAAACCAAGCGATAGTTTCGAACTCATTCGCACTCATATCTGCCATCTGCAAAAAGGAGGTTTGTTCTCTGCTTTTTTTTATGCCGTTATCGCTTCCGCCACACCACCAGGAGCAGCAGCACGCCGAGGGCAACAACCACCCAGAGGAAGATGATATAATATGGTGACTTTTCTGCTTGTGCTCGGGCCATCAGGGCGATATGTCCGGGTTTTGTCACGTTCATCCGCAGTATCTCCTGCCCTCCGTCTGAGACTTCCGGGGCTGCTACCAGTACTGGTGCGGTGCCATCGGTGCGGTACAGTCCATAGGTATTTTCTGCAAATCCGGTCGTGTTCGCCGGAAGGTCTGCGGTGATGGTGACTGAAGACGGTTCCGGTGATTCTGCCGCGGTAATGAATGTGATGTTCATCGCGTCCCCGAAGAGCTGGTAGCCTTCAGGCGGCTCATATGAATCATACAGGAGACCGAAGTCCCGCCCGGTAACGGAATACGGGCCGCACCGGTACCCGGTGTCGGAGAAGATGTCTGCCGCGAAATACGCCGGTCCCTGCAGAGACGGGGCCTCAACACTGCATCCGGATGCCGCATAGAACTGAATATACTGGGTTACATCCGTAAATGTGGAACCGGTTATTGTGCACTCACTGATACCAATCCCGAGGACCGCACCACCCACCCCTGCGAAGGTGTTGGCATTCAGTCTGCACCCTCTGGAGCTTTCCGTCAGAATCCCGATGTCAGCGCCGAGAATACGTACTTCTTCCACTGCCGCATCAGTGGAGTCTTTTATGGCTATCCCCACACTGCCGGCAGAAACTCTGGACCTGGAAATAGTTGTCGCATTGCAGAATGCCGCCTCTATACCCGTCCTTTTGGCAGTGACTTCAGTGCTGGTGATTGTACTGTTACTGCAGCCCGTAAGGAGAATTCCGGTGTCATCGCTGATGACCCGGCATCCATCTGCCTGCAGCCCGTCCGTTTGGTTTGCGATGATACCGGCACCCGATGCGGTACAGGCCAGATTCCGGATGACAACATCATCTGCATTCACAAAGAGGGAAACCGTGTCAGCATCGGTCCCTACCGTGGCACCGTCTTCGCCCGAGAGGGTGACCGGCATATTGACAATCACCCCTCCCGGGTAGGCGCCTGCCGCAATCAGAATCACATCACCTGATGAGGCTGCATCAAGTGCCTGCCGGAGGTCAGGATAGTCTCCTCCGGCGGGGGCGACAGAGATGGTCTGGGCCTGTACGCATCCAACCGCGAAGAGGACGAGCAGAAGAATGACAGCCGCAGTTGTCGTTTTTCCGTTCATAATTTCACCACCCTGAGGGTAACGTCCCGCGTAAATGACTGCTCCAGATCCATTCTCGCATCAGAATCGAGGAACGTGAAGAGCGTGTCATGGTATGACCCGGCGTCGCGTGTTGACCATGACTGTTCAAAGACGTTCTTCCCGGTCTGTTTCATCAGGCCGGTGATCTTTGCATCGCTGAGTGCAGACATCTTTTCATTAATTCCGTCCCCCTGCCGCATGAGCGTGTCACGGACCCATCTGTCCGGGTCGTCAGAAAGGAGGTTCGGCAGACTCTTCATGCGGATGGCAGTCACCGGCTTTGCCCCCCCGACCGCGAGTGTTCCTGCTGCGGGAATCGTACCGCTGTCTGTCCCGGTGTGGGGAGTCCCGTGGACAAACCATGTCACCGTAACATCATACGAATGGGTGCCCGTTGCAGGCAGCGGTACCGGATAGGGGCTGACCGGAATTTCATATGATGAGAACTTTTCGTTCATCACGCTGTTGATGGTCGGGTAATCGTTAACCCGGCCCCGGATGGACGAGTCCACCAGCCACTCCTCCTCAAACGGCACGATGTCGTAGTGGTCACCGGTGGGGGAGGTCTCATAGGGAGTATAGCCGGAGGAGAAGATATCGGAAGAATCCGTGAAGGTATATGAGGCATCGGTCTGTTCTTTTCCCGTGCTCTTCTCCTTGATGGTGTGTCCGGTAAGGCTGAATGAATAATCATAGGCGATGGAATCATGCATACTCTGGAACGAGTATTCATACACCATCTGCCCGGACTCTTTCCAGTTCACGGTGCCTGCATACTCATCCTTTTTCACACGAATCTCCACCCATGCCTCCACCGCATCGGGAGATCCCCTTCCAACATCCTGGAAGAGGATGCGCATCTGTTCTGCGCCCTCCTTTGGTCCGGCGATAAACTTCAGGAGCACCTCACCGTTTGCATCGGTGACCGGGTTCCCCTTTGTATCCATTTCTCCGGCCACAATGACGCGGACCCCGTCAGAGAGCCGGAATTTCTCCAGATAGAGGCCCCGGTCAGCAAGCGGGCGGCGGTCTCCGTCCGGAGACAGTTCAAAGAGGGTGACGGTTATGTCGGTCTGGCCCTCCGGCGGGATCTCCGGTTTCGCCGGGCGTGCCTCAAGCATCACACCGGTGATGGGAATATCCATGCGGGCCGCTGTGTCCTTTCCGCCGCGTCCGTCTGTTCCGATGGTGACGGTGTCCTTCCCGGCACCAGTGCCCTTCGAGGCAACCAGTCGATAGGTGGCCCGTGCCTCCCCGTCCGGGCCGGTGACGGCATACTGCCATCCGTACCAGCCGGGCTCTTCGGATTTCCCTTCGCCTATTACCTGGCCTCTCGAGGTTATGGCCTCAAAATAGACCCTGGTGCCCGGCACCGGCTCCCCGGCGCAGTTCGTGACGGTTACGGTTATCGTCGTGGTCTCGCGTATGTCTTCCGACGTGACCGATGTGGGATTGATTGCAGCAGAGAGTGACGGACCTCGTGGCGGGACCGGATGGGTTTTTTCATGCGCCCGGATGAGGCCTGATAGATCGCCGAGGTCTGCTGCCGCTTGTGACACCGCACCGTCCAGTCCATCTGCTGAAGCGGCTTCGGCAGATGTCCGCGCCACCACAATGAAGAGATCGGCGTCAGTGAGGGATAAGGTGACCACATACCGGGATCCCACCTGACTGACAGAGAGTGCAGCCACATACTCTGCATTGACCTTCTGTCCGATGGAGACTCCGATATCTCCGTTATCGGTGCCGGCAGCCATCCTCTCCTGTTCGTCCCGGAGGAGTTCACCAATCTCTGCTGCTGAACTAATGCGGACGCCCGGGTTTGCCCCCTGCAGGGTCCGGGTGAAGCGGAGGTTCAGGAGTGCTGCTGTTTCTGCCGGTATGCTGTCCCCTGCGGTGATCTGCGGCACATAGACGGTCGGTGCGTAGCACATGTCTGCTTCAGCGAGAGCCGGTGCAGAGAGTACGGCGAGGAGAATGAAGACCAGCAGGCATCTCTTTATGTTCATATGCTCATCTCCATGGCCATGCCGGTCATCGGTGGCATAAGGGAGAGTTCAGTTACCGTTGTTTCTCCTGCACGGACAACAGCCTGGTTGGCAGAGGCGCCGGAAATGATCCACAGGCTGCCGTCAGCCGTAGTGATGTCACCGCTGATGAGATAGGTGCCTGCAGGCACGGTCAGGGTGACCCCGGTATGCGGCCCGCCCGTAGTATAGTCCTCCACGATTTCCCGTGTGGACGTATCCGTCAGCCTGATTCTGCTCCCGGAGACCGTTTTCGCTCTGGCATCACGGGGGAATACCAGCTGAAGGGTCCCGTCCTCGCGGGAAACCGAGAAGGTGATTGTATCTTCGGCGAGAAGTGCACCGTCTTCACCGGTGAGCCGGGCACGGACGGTATAGGTGCCGTCCTGCCACGCATCGGTTATGCGTTCATCTAAGAGCAGCATGTACTCTGAGGTAAGGGGCTCCATCCGGGTGGAGGCATACTCTTCGGTTCCCGCCGGCAGGTAGAGAACAGGCCCTTCCGGTGGTTCGATGAGCACAGTCAGTGAAGCGTTCCTTTTCTCTTCTCCTCTGGTGACCGCAGCGGTGACACGAAGCGCCATCCCGTCTGAGAGGTCTGCACGGTTCTGGTAGATATTCACGGAAGGTGTCGTACTGAAGTATACCGGAACGGATGAGAGCGATACCAGCCGGTCGCTCCCCTCAGCTGTGAGGGTTGCTCTTAAGAGGTATGTCCCGTTCTCCATTCCTCCCGTGAAGACAAATGACCCCGGCAGACGTCCCTGATGGTTATTCGTGACATAGCCTGCGGCAAGGGGTGCCACCTCACCGACCCCTCCCGGAAACGGCAGCTCTGTTCCGTTCGGTGCAATAAGGCAGACGGTTGCCGTATACCGGTCATCCGGCGCAATGCCTGCTATTTTTACCCACGCCATCATCTCCTCCTCCGGCCCGCATGCCTGATTTGGCGTGAATATCTCAATGGAGGGTGCGGATGCCTGCAGGGACGGTGCAAGGACTACATTGCGGACATGCCACTCGGCAAAATCTTCGGTCCGGGACGGGTTGTTCTGCTGGATGAAGGAGATGAGATTCTCTTCATTCGGCACCACCATCTCATCCGGCACTGCCACGGTGTAGGTTCGCCACTCTGTCCCCTGATTTGCAATAACTGCCACCTGTCCGTTTCGCGAAGCGGAGGGGGTGACCGCTGCATTCTCACCTGCGGTTCCGGTCAGCCGGCGGTTTATGAAGACATCAGTGGTCTCTTCTGCGGCCGTCTGCGCCTCAAAGGTGAGGGTATAATTCACGTTCCTGCCGGTGAAGCTGAATACCGCCTCGTCGGGGTACGCAGTGGTGCCCACGGTGCCCGTCTCTCCCAGTGCCAGGGGAATTGTCTCGAAGACAACCGTCCCTTCCCCATAGCGGCCAAAGAAATCGACACCGGTCACCGTGACGGTATGGGTGCCGAGAGTCAGGCGGCCGAGGGGGATGGGTGCACCGGGTGCCACCAGCACCATTTCCTGTTCATCCAGTTTGTAGTATGCACGGGAGAGGGGCCGGGGTGAGGTGTAGGTGACCTCGGTGAAGCGTTCGGTCATCCGGACCGGCTTCGGTGTCAGAATGGTAATCCCAAAGGCCGGCTCCTCCACCACCGGGAAGGGGTAGGCATCTGCCGTTATACTGTCACCGCTTCCGTCGTCGGGGGTGGGCGTAGGTGTGGGAGTTGGGGTAGGAGTGGGGGCCGGCCCGGTGGCAAGCACCGTGAAGTTCACTGCGGTGCTGTTTACATTGCCCGTGATGTCATCGGCAAAGACACGCAGCAGGTGCGTGCCGTTTGCAACCGAGGAGAGCGTCGTATTCGGGGTGAATGAAAATGTTGCACCGCCGTCGAGGGTATACCACCAGGAGAAGAGATCGGTGTCGGGTGAAACGACCTGGAGGGGGATGTCATGGGTGGTATAGGTGGCATTCTCCAATGGTGAGATAACAGATATGTGTGGTGCGGTGGTGTCCACATCTGCGGTGAATGTGACAACCGAACTGTTCTCATTGCCGGAGACATCCTGTGCACCCACGAGCAGGCTGTGAGAGCCGTTGGTAAGGGGCGGCAGGATAATATCCGGGACAAAGGTGATATTCGCCCCGCCATCAAGGGCATACCACCATGCAGCTACATCACTGTCCGAGCTGGATACGGTGAGGGGCACGCTGGCCGCCGGGTAGTTTTTGCCCTCAACCGGTGCATGGATGATGATCACCGGCGGATCGGTGTCCGGGACAAACGTGTCAACCAGAGGGTGGAAATCCTCTCCCGGTGTTCCCCCGCCGGTGGTATACGGCACCTGTGTATTCCCCAGCCCGTTACCGGTGGTATCTGCCCCCGCATAGTCGTCCCAGAAGTTCCCGGCAATCCACGGCCCGCCGAGGACATTCGTGCCGGATGCGGGTGTCACATTCCAGCGGGTGTCTGCGCCCCAGTTCTGTGCGTGAATAACCGAATGGCTGAAGAACCGGTTGTCATAGATAAGTGCATCCTGGCCGTGGTTCGCTATTCCAATTCCCTGCCGGGAGGTAAAATCATTGCCTATCGTGCAGCCGGTCACCATCAGGCGGGCATTGTCTGACCCGGAGTTATGTATCCCGTATGATTCATCAGCCTCGGTGGAGTGGCCGTTGTTGGTGAATGTGGAGTCTTCAACAGAAACGTCCTGACAGCTGTACTGGAGGAATATACCGGTCGGATTATTGGCGGTTGCCGTAGAGCGGATTATGTGCAGTCGTTTTGTGTCCGTTGCAAAGATGCCGGCATAATCACTGTTACTCACCGCATCCTGTCCGTTTGAATCCGCGTGGGAATCTGCGATTATAATGTCTGCTGATTCCCCGATGAGGATTCCCTGATAGCCATTCCCGTGGGCAGAGACACTGTTCAGGGTGATGTTGTCTGACCGGTATATGAGGAGAGACTGGGCATTCTTCTCCAGAAAAAAGTCCTCTGCCGTACAGTTGCTGCACCCGATGAGGGCAAGATAAGCGGGGGCAGGGATGAGGGTGGAGTAATTGTATGTCCTGCCGGTCTCCCCCACGATCCAGTAGATGGGTAATCCTTCCACGGTGTTTGTCGTGTCAATCACATTCCGTGACGGTCTGCTGGAGGCATAATTCAGATCGCCTGCATACCCGAACCCGTAGGTGCAGTCTTCAATGGTATTGCCTGTCATCAGGAGATTGTCGGCACTCCCTTTCAGCAGGACGCCGTATTTGTGGTTTCTGACAGTATTGTTCCGGACCGTATTTCCGTCCTCACTGATGTCAATTCCGGCAAAATGGTATTCCGATGGGCCTGAAATGGTATTCTCCGAAACCGTGTTCCCGTCACCTGCAATCAGGATATAGGTCCGGTTCAGCAGAGTATTGTTGGTGAAGATATTTCCGCTGGTGTCCTCAATGAGAATCTCACGTCCATAACTGTCATCCGGCCCCCATGGTGTCCAGTCGTCAGTATCAAAGAGATTGTTTGTGAACCGGTTATTGGTTGAATAACTGTCCGCTGAACTGGTGCGATAGGTGTTTTTGAGAGGATTGTAGACTGTGTTTGTCACGGTATTGCTGGTGAAATTGTTGTTTCCTGCATACCGGAACCATACTCCGTAGCGGGTGGCATTGATGGTATTGCTGTAGATGAGATTGTCATTTGATCCCTGTGTGGCAATGATGCCATACCATCCGTCCTCAATTCGGTTGTTGCGGATGATGGTATTGTCTGCATCACCAAAACTCCACGAGGCTATGCTGCCTGTGGCATACCCGATTCTGACACCTGCAGAATCCTGTGCCGAGGAGATGGTCGCATTTCTCCACTCTGCGTCACGGATATCAAACCCTTCGAGGGTGCATCCGTCTGCACGGAATGCAAAGACATCGCCAATCTGGTTGGTGGGGTCATTTGCGTTCCCGGCGACCACCGGCCATCCGATACCGGTCAGGGTGACCCTGCTTGTGACTTCATGATACCCGCTGTAACTGCCCGCATACACCAGAATGGTGTCTCCGTCCGTTGATGCGGCGAGCGCATCGGTGATAGTTGCAAAATCTGCAGGCGGAACCGGAATGTCAGCGTTATCATCATCGACGGTGATGATGCCGTCTGCCTGTGCATAGTAATCCGCGCCATGAATGGCGGCACCGTCTGCCGGAACGGTAATCTCTGCAGCCCAGCTGCCTGAAATGCCTGCCAGAATAAAAATGAATACTGCTATGGACCCCCATATCCCCAATCTCAAATGATAAATAACGAACTCCCCCTTTGCCCGGTAATCCGGTGTGTGACAGTCACCGTCCCTATAATCTGGTGCCTGCTATCAGGGGGACATTGACGTATTGTCTATTAGTATTATGGTTTCCCGGGATACCGGATATGGCCGGGAGAGAACTGTATTATAGTGAAGAACGGATGGCGCCAAATCCCGAAAGGGCTTACTGCATGTGGTATGTTTCCAGCTCTTCCCCGTCACCACCGGCAACGGCACCCCGGTCCTGTATGGTCCGTCTCTTCTGAAGATCGGGCTGACACCCATCATAACCCCCTTCGGGCATGGATGCAGGAGTGGCACCGTTCGCAGAGGGTGACGAGATTTTCCGGTCCGTCATTGGTCGGGTCGCCGTCCCGGTGATGGATGTGGAGATAGTCCTCAGTGCCGCAGAGCCTGCATCGGTGGCCGTCCCGTGCCAGAATGACTATCCTGAGCTGTTTCCATTCCTTCAGCCCGTATTTGTCCCGCACGGTGACGGCTATGGTATGGCGGTGGCAGAAGAGAGTCCCTCCGTCGCGCTCCGCATAGGGGCAGGAATAGCAGAGGCGCCGGTAGGCGTTTTTACCGGGGATGTCCCTGCAGGGCGGGGTGCCTCCGGTCTGGAATGAAAAGATACTGCGCTGGAGTTCGATTGCCTGTTTTGTCCGGGCCATATCTGACTGCGATATGGTTTCAGGAGATCCTTTTTACATTCGAGCCGTGCGGGGTGAAAGTTCAGGGGTCGTACGGGAGCGGTGCGGCATCTGTTTTTTCCGGCTGGAAATCCTCCTCCATCTCTCCGTCACGGAGGCGAATAATCCGCTCAAAGTATTCTTTATGCCAGTTCTCATGCGAGACCATGATGATGGTCAGATTCATTTTGTGGTTAATGTCCCGGAATAAATTAAGCACTGCCCGGGAATTGGTGCTGTCCAGATTGGCGCAGGGTTCGTCTGCAAAGAGTATCTCGGGGGAGTTGATGAGTGCCCGGGCAATTGCCACCCGCTGCTGCTCTCCTCCTGACAGCTCAGACGGGAGATGTGCGACCCGGTCACCCAGACCGACCTGGCTGAGGAGATCCCTGCTACGGCGGGAGTACGACTCCCTCTCCTCCCCCCGTGCCATTGCAACAAGGGAAACATTCTCCTCTGCTGTGAGTTCAGGCACCAGTGCATAATCCTGAAAGATAAATCCGAACCGGGAGAGGCGGAACATTCCTTTTTCTGCTTCAGAGAGGGAGACGACATCCCTGCCTGCGATGGTGATTGTGCCTTCGGTCGGCGGATCGAGCAGGCCGAGCATATGGAGGAGCGTGGATTTTCCGGACCCGGATGAGCCTGTAATACCCAAAAATTCTCCCTTTCTGACAGAAAACGTTACCCCGTTGATTGCCCGGACCTCAACGGTTCCCATGGTGTATATTTTTCTGAGGCCTTCTGCCCGGATGTATTCATCCACCCCGGATCGCCTCCAGAATTCCTTCATTTGTCACCCGCCATGCAGGGATGAACCCTGCGATGGCAGATGAGATGAAGAGCAGTGCGGTATTCTCGATGATCATTGTCCACGTCACGATGGGTGTTACATCCCCGTCCGGAAATTCAATCGGATAGGTGGTAAAGGTGAGGACCATCATGCCGATGAGAATAGATCCTACGATGGCGCCTATCAGGCAGATAAAAATTACCTGTATTACATATGAATTGATGATGATGCTTTTTTTCAGGCCGATTGCCTTGAGGATGCCAATCTGTTTGCGGTTGTTGAATGTCTTAATCGTGGTCATGATGAAGATGAGCACCACGGCGATGACCAGACTTCCAAGGACACTGATCATGTTGATGATGGCAAAGGACTCAACCGATTCACTCACGACATCAGGGAGGGCTTCTTCCCATGTCTGGACATCCTCTCCGACACCAAACTGAAGGACTCGCGTTTTTACAACCGTTGCATCTTCGGCTGAGACAGTCTTCACAAGCACCTCCGTTGCCCGTGCCCCGCCAAACCCGGTGACAGCATCCATCTCATCTTTTGTCACAAAGACCATGTAATCTGCCTGGTATGATTTGGTGGTGAATACTCCCTTGATGCGGTATTCCCTCACAACACCGTTTGCATACCGGACAACGACCGAATCCCCGACTGTGGCACCACCGAGGGAGGCATAGAACTCCCCTGCGTCATCCTTTGAGCCAGCCACAAGACTGCCGACGAGGATCTGATCCCGGTCCCCGCTGCCAAGAAACTCACCCTCATTTACGTGTTTGTGAAAGAGGGTGACTTCGGTCTCATCCCGCGGATCAAAAGCATCTATTTCCATCGCAACTGTCTTATCCTCAAAGTCTATCGACCCTGCCATGGGATAACGTGCGGAGGCCCGCACCACACCCGGTACCCGGTTGACTGTTGCAAGCAGTGTCTCCACATCATCGATATACCGGACGTCTTCCGGGGGTTTGATGATAACATCTGATGAAATGTAATCGACGGTTTGCACATAGTAGACGTTCATTGCCCCCATAATCACCGACGGGAGGAAGATCATATTGGTGAGTACGAGGGCGATGATGATGATATTCATGGCATTCCTGCCCCTGCCGCCCCGCTGGATGGACCGGGCCGCAAGAAAGGCAGATACCCTCAGATCGTCAAGCATTACCTACGCCTGCCCGTTCTTCTTCCGGTATATGAGGAAGTAATAGGCGCCGCCGGCTGCAAGAATCAGGATGATCAGAAATCCTACGATTGCTGCGGTTGAGTCATTCGTTTTCACCGGGAGGGTGAGGTCAAATGATTCGGTATGCAGGCCCCAGTCGTCCTCCCAGGTGACTGTCATGGTATAAGGATAGTTCCCGCCTTTCCCACTGTCAAGGGAGAATACTGCAGGACCATCGTTATTCGGCTTAATCTTTCCGATAAATGCCTCTTTTGTCCCTCCAAAAGGCAGGTCTATCTCTGCTGTGGTCGAGATGGCCTCATCTGTTCCCGTATTCTCCAGCCGGATGGTCATCTCGAAGGGTTCCCCCCCGGAAATCCTGGCCGGATCGGTGCGTACCGATGCGATGGAGAGTTCTGCATGCCCGTGGACATCAAGGGTGAGGGAGTCCGTCTGTGCCACTGGTACTCCGTCCACCACCGCATAGGAAATCTCAAGAGGTATCTCCTGCACATTGTTCTCCAGCGAACGGCTGGTAATAAGACTGACTGTGATGGTCTCAGATTTACCTGGTGCCAGTGTCTTCAGGTAGAAGGTCCCTGTCTGTACAGGCCCTACATAGGGGTTGTCATCTGCAATCCGGATGCGGATATCTGAGGCAGCACTCCTGCCGCTGTTTGTGACCGTCACATTGCGGTGGACGGTCTCTCCCGGCACCACATATCCGTTCTCCTCCTGTGTTACAACCAGCATTGCCGTGCTGAGGGTTGATATTGGCATATTCACATTCACCGGCACCGGGTAGGTAAGCCCTTCTGCACCCTGAACCCTGACACGCAGAACCGGGAAGTAGATGCCGGCCTCCTCAGGAGCCTGAATGAGAAAGGAGAGGGTGACTTCCTGTCCCGGCCCAAGGTCGCCCGTAAACTGTGAATTCCCGCCGAGGACTCTTATATCATTTCTGCCGTCCAGAAACACACTTGTTATCGTCGGATTTACATCTGTCTGTGTCGTGATCTGCGCATCAGACATCGTCGCCGTCGATGTCTGTGCTGTGTTCTTCAGAACTATGGTGATCATACCGGTATCCCCTGGCATCATAACTGCGGGTGTAACCGTGCTCTCTGTTGCCATGACTGTCGGTTCATACAACCCTCCGGCTGCAATTCCTGCCAGTGCTGCTATGCAGATGCAGAGCACGCACACATATCGTATCATCCTGTAAATCTCCTGTATGGTATGCATAACCTCTCCCCGTCCGCTAGTATAACTACTGTGATAGTAAGGACATAAAAAGAATTTTGGTCCCTTTGTGAATTTGGTATGGTGCAGCACCGCATCATTCTGAATTACTGCTGAAAGTAAAGAAGGATAGTGGGAAAATGCACCGATTCCTGAATTGAACGGTGCATCCATAGGGTGAGTTGGATCAAACTGATTTCACGAAGTAAATCCGGATGTTTCCTCAAAAAAGTTCCTGCATCATGTGTTCTCCCGAAGTAATTTCAATACAGGGAGAGTACATACCAGCATATGAAGAGAGCCGGACAGGGAGCACAGCTGGTATCAGGGAGTTTAAAGAATGAGTGACAATTATTCAGCGAAGCGCCAGCGTCTTATTGATGAGATAAAGGGAGAAATTATCGATATCGACCAGAAAATCTCGGAATACAGCAAAGTTCACGGGGCAGGAAAATATGCAATGGTTCTGATTTTTTTTGCATTCATTATGAACGTCATTTTCTTTCTGGAACTGCCAAATTACAGTCTATTCTGGGTGGTGTCATCCTTCCTTCTTCTGATGTTTAACCCGATTATTCTGATGCTTCCGACTCAAAAATCAGATGTCGCCTTTCCCTCAGGCAAAGATAAGGGGGGTTTCACCGATCTTCTGCGTGATGCGGCAGCAAGTGCCGGCACGGCGGTAAAGCATGAACGCAAGCTCTATGCAGAGACACTCTGGAACCTCTTCTTCATTAACTGCCAGCCAATAGCCCCGGGTTTTATTCTGCTTTTTACTGTAAGCATCATCCTTGCTGTTGTCGGACTTATAACCGGGTTCTTTGAACTTCAGTCAGCGGTGATTCTTATTGTCCAGTCTCTTGCGATTATTGCTTTTTACTCAGGGATAATGAAAATCAAACCCTATTCTCCCGGGTTCTTTTCCGGAATTCTGGGAATTCGCACTGACATATCACGGTCCATGAATGAGGGAATTGCAAATGGAATGAAATTCATCCTTGTCATAGCATTCTTCGCAGCCATATCAGGCGTACTGATACTGGGTGTTTTGCTCCTTCCGGGACAGTCGCTATCCAGTGTGATGAGAATTGAAGGATTTGTTGCCCTCGGGCCGAATGCCATTCCTCTTCTTCTGGTATTTCTTTCACAACTTCTGGTTGTACGCTACTTTCAGGGGATATACAGCAGAAAACTGGTGCTTGATGTCTCTGTCTCTAACCGCGGGCTTATGCAGGACACCATGCTCAGTTCTCTTGAGGCACTCCCTGAGACGTATGGTGAGGACGCTGAGAAAGACCTCGAGACCATCAGTAAGGCGTATACACGGCTGCATATGTTCAAGGTAGATGATCAGGCGTTTGCCGGATATTTCCCGGTGTGGATGATTGTCCCGAATCTTGATGTGATGATAACACGTGCACCGAAAAAAGAGAATCCATGAGGGTGTGTTTTTTACACTTCATCCCTGAGCATGATGATAACGCCATAATTATAGGGTTCAGCGGGATTAATCTGCATCCCGTTTTTCAACCCGACAACCTCGAGGGGATATGTCTTTACATTCATGGGGAAGATACGGTCTGTCATTGATTTATAGGGAATTCCTGAGGCTATGACGTCGTTATAGGATGTTATGGTTAAGTCCTTCGGTACTGCTGCATAATTGTAGGCAAACGCGACAATGAAGAGATTGTCCCCCTCACTAGCCATATTGCCCCCTGTCCCGGTGGCATCAATGTCAAGACTGACATAGACACCGAGGACATTGTTAATTGGTTCTGCCCGGATCTTTGTTTTGTAGTCCGGCACATTGGGTGATTTGATAAAGATGGGTTCGGTAACATCCCATGTCTCCTCCGCGGTCGGGACCGGTGTGATGACCGGTGTGGCGGGTTTTGCAGGTTCATCTGTCGTAGCACATCCGCACGCCAGTGCAGCGAGGATAAGTGCGAATATAACAAGGGTGACTGATCCTTTCTGATTCATAGTAGAAGATCCACCATCGAATATATACTATGTTGGCCTTCCCCGGATCTGTTGCGTTGTTTCAATACGTTTATTATTTATCTGTAACAAAATTGGCTATTCAATGGCATCCGGCGAATATCCCACTGCAACGGTTAACGGGAAGGAGATCCCGTACGACCCAGAAGTCCTCAGGAAGATCCAGGAACACCCGTGCTATAGTGAAAAAGCGTGTCACAAGTTTGGGAGAATGCACCTTCCCATAGCACCAAAATGTAATATACAGTGCAATTACTGTGTTCGTGACTTTGACTGTGTCAATGAAAGCCGCCCCGGTGTCTGCAGTAAGGTGCTCTCCCCTCAGGAGGCCATCATGCTGGTCCGGGAAGTGATGGAGAAGATCTCCTACATCAAGGTCATAGGCATTGCAGGGCCGGGGGATCCACTTGCAAATGAGGAGACCTTTGAGACACTGCGTCTGTTAAAGGAAGAATTCCCTGTTCCCATCAAGTGTCTGTCCACCAACGGGCTGATGCTTCCCGAGTCACTTGACCTCCTCGAAGAATATGATGTAGGAAATATTACGGTGACCTGCAATGCGATTGACCCGGCAATCGGAGAGAAAATATACTCATTCGTCACGTGGGAAGGAAAGAAACTGCATGGGCGTGAGGCAGCAGAACGCCTTCTTGCACAGCAGCTGAAAGGCATTGAGATGGCGGTGGAACGGAAGATGCTCGTTAAGGTAAATACGGTTCTTATTCCCGGTGTCAATGACCACCATATCGTTGATATCGCAAAGAAGATGGGGGAGATGGGTGTCTATACCTTCAATATCATCCCGGTCATTCCGCAGTATAAATTTGCCGATGTCACTCCACCCTCCCCGGGAGACAAGAAGGCAATGCATGATGCATGTGCTCCGTATATTCGCCAGATGAGGCACTGCCAGCGCTGCCGCTCGGATGCAATCGGAAAGCTCGGAAAAGATGTGCAGGATGAGATATACCGCAATTGCGGGGCACTGTAATACCTCTCAAATATTTTTCAATTCTATTCTGAGTTTATTTTCCTGAGATTTCCGTTAAAAAAATAGCTGAACAGGGTTTATCCCTGAAATAATTTTACGGAAAAACACTATCAGGGCCGTTTGCTGTATATGATCTGTCCCAGAGTACACCTCTCGTAGTATCACGTTCAGGATACCGGAATCCTTCAGCCGGATGGATCTCCTGCTGTGATGCTGATGTTTGCGGATAACGGTTTCGGGGTGTCTGTTGAGAATAATGAACCGATCTTTGAGTAGGGTCCGGGGTAAAATACCTGGCATGGATCCTCTTTCATCCGGGAAATACCGGAGCTTACCGGTATCACCGTTGAAGAGACAGGCACGGTGGGCAGGGCGGCGACTTTCTTACTTATCATCCCTCTGGTTCCTCCCGTGTCTTTCCTTTTGATGAGTGACTTACACTTTCACCCCGTCTCTGACGCGTCTTCATATGCACCCGGACCCGCATATGTGCATATGCAGCAGAATGCCATACGGCCGGCGGAGTACTGTGAACGCGGCCTTCTAACTGTGGTTACGGCGCCCCGGCCGGTACTGGAAGAGACACTTGCCGCCCTGCTTCTGCGTGAATCCGGCGCTGCAGTGGTCATTACCTGCGGGCGGGTGCGTGACGGGGTCTTTGTGCAGGCAGCAACAGGGCGTTCCGGTGCCTCAGCCCTTTGCGCCGGTACTCCGTCACAGCTGACCTCCCTTGTCCGGACGCGAAATGCACCGCTGTTTGTGGTCGTGCATGACCCGGAAATATATGAGAATGATGAGGAGAGCGCAGCCCGTGTCGCAGCGATACTGCGGGAGTATGCATGGTCATGTGCAAACCGCATTGTAATCCTGGCCCGTCCCGGTGATGCATATCTGGATGTGATATGGCCGTATGCCGGCCGGTACCTCTCTATTGAACATGACAGTGTGTGGAAGAATGGACGGATGATCTGCGACCGGCAGATGACGTTTGATGTGTTCGGGTGACAGGGGATGGAGTCTGTGCTGTCTCATGTATCGTTTTCCCGAAAAACAGCATCTATGTGATCCGTTCATCCTCTCTTATCCCTGTTTTCCATTACCTTTTGTATGACCGCTGCAAACGCATGCACATCTTCTTCTGTCGTCTTCCATGATGTCATCCAGCGGGCCACAGGTGTGGTGGTTTCACTGCCGGTCACGTAGAAATATGAATGCTCCATCAGGGAGGGTATCGCATCTTTTGGGATGGCGGCAAAGACCGCGTTTTCCTCCACCGGTTGTGTGATATCCACACCCGGGATGTCCCGGACTGATTCTGCAAGGAGAGCAGCCATCCGGTTTGCCTGCAGTGCATTCTTTAGCCAGAGGTTCCCTTCAAGAAAGGCGGTGAACTGCACGGCGACAAAGCGCATCTTTGATGCAAGCCGGGTTGCCTGTTTGCGGTAATACCGATAATCTCCGGCAAAGTCCGGATCAAAAAAGAGCACTGCCTCGCCGAGCATCAGGCCGTTTTTTGTGCCGCTGAAAGAGAGAATATCAACCCCTCCATCACGCGTAATCTCCCGCAGGGATGTGTCCCGAGAGCCGCTGCCGCGTTGCATATTCGTGCCCCGTCCATGTGGATAAGCATCCTGTTTGCATGGGCAGTCTCTGCAATTGCCCACACTTCTTTTTGGGAATAGATGGTCCCTTTCCCGGTTGCCTGGGTGAGAGAGACCACCCTCGGCTGTGCATTATGCTCGTCCCCCCGCCCGGAGAGGCAGGATGCAATGTCCGCAGGTGTCAGTTTCCCGTTCTGTGCGGTGATCGGGAGAAGTTTACAGCCTGCCACCTGTTCCGGTGCTCCGCACTTGTCAACATTGATGTGAGCACAGTCTGTGCAAATGACCGCCTCAAAAGGTCGTGTGACAGCCGCAAGGGACGTCATATTTGGCCCGGTGCCGTTCATGACAAAGAATGGTTCTGAGTCTGCACCGAAGTGGTTCCGGAAAACTTCTACCGCCCTTTCTGTATACGGGTCATCCCCGTATGCAATAACATCCCCTTCATTTGCGGCGTTGATGGCTTCCATTACCGCAGGATGGACTCCTGTGTTATTGTCACTGGCAAAACTCGTCTGATATATCCGGTGTTCTGAATCTGGCTGCTTCATCATTCTGCTCCGTTTTGCTCGTATCTGTAATCTTGGGCAGACACAGTAGTGTAATCTTCGGTCTCACCGGTGACGCCCCACTGTATCTGGTGTAAGGACGGTCAAAAATGGGATAAAAATGGAGGGAAAATTCAGATAAACCGGGGTTTAACAGAGAGGTTCTTTGGTGTGTACATTCTCCGGACCGGTTTGCCTGCCGTCACCGCGGAGATTTTCTCTGCAAGTGCTTCCGTTGTCATCTCTTCCTTGTATGGTTTCTTTGGCTGTGACTCTTTCCGGATGGTTACGGTAAGTGTGCCGGATTCAGCCTCAGCATCACCGACAATTGCCACGTATGGCACCCAGTCCATGCCTGCTTCCCTGACCTTTTTGCCGACCGATTCCTCGCGGTCGTCAACATCACAGCGGATGCCTGCCTTCGTCAGGACTTCACATACCTCTGTGGCGTAGGGGATGTGGCGCTCAGCCACCGGCACAATCCGTGCCTGTGTCGGAGAGAGCCATACAGGAAGCATTGGGACATCCTGCGTTGCGGTCTTCTCTAAGAGGGCGCAGATGACCCGTTCAATGGAGCCTGTTGGTGAACAGTGGATGATGGGTGGATGGACTTCTCCTTCGTCAGTGAAATATTTGATATCAAACCGCTCTGATGATTCCACATCAATCTGGACGGTTGGGTTCTCAATGGGACGACCCTGCCCATCAATTGCCGCAAGATCCACTTTTGCCACCCAGTAGTGCACACGGTCGGATAGCAGTTCAATGAGCATCGGCACACCGGATGTCCGGACAATGCCTTTGACCCATTCCTCATGCTCTTCGTAGAACCCTTCCGTGCACCGGAAGACGCCGGCAAGCGGAGTCTCGAGATCCCGGCCGGTCTGCCAGCCAATCATCAGCTGCTCTTCAAAGCAGGAGAGTGTCTGGTCCATGTCAAGGCAGAGTGAATGCATATCCGGCATCGTAAATGCGCGGAGGCGCTTCAAACCGATACACTCACCCTTCTGCTCATGCCGGAAGGAGTAGGTGGAGAGTTCATACATCTTCATCGGGAGCGTGTTTGGTGAGATATGCATATCGTGCATGATGGAGAACATCCCGAAACAGGCGGCAAACCGGAGCATCATGTTACGATTGCCTGACTTGAACCTGTATTGGCGTTCACCGAATTTTCCGGCGTGCTCATTTATAGCAGCGTTGTCCAGATCATACATGACCGGTGTCTCAACCGGCATGCCACCGTAGTCGAGCACCAGTCCGAGGACATAATCACTTAAGAGATCACGGATTATTTTTCCACGGGGTATCCACCGGAGATTTCCAACATCAGAGAGAGCCTCATAATCAACGAGTTCCTTTGCCCGCATCAGTTCGCAGTGGACTGAATCGCCGGTTCCTTCTGCAGCAATTCCTGTCTCTTTTTTGACCAGTTTCCCGAATGGAGTGTCATCTGCATATTTCGTGGAATCTTCCCGTGCGCCTTCGGGGGTGAGGACAAAGAACGTATGGGTGACTTTCTTCTTCTCTGCCTTCTCTTCAGCATCTTCCGGGGTAATTGTCCGGGAGAGTTCAGAGAGGGGATGGCCCTTGCAGGAGATGGTGAATGCCTTGTACCATCCAAACGGTGCACGTTTGACGGTCATTCCTTCTTTCCGGGAGCAGATCTTCTCAATTGTGGTCAGTGCTTCAATCGCTGCTTTGGGGTTTGAGAGGTCACTGGAGAGGTGGGCATACGGGTAAATCATGATATTTGTCGTACCGAGCTTCTCAGCCGTCTCCAAAATCTCTGCTGCGGTCTTTGCCGCAACACCCGGGATATTCTCTTCGTCCGGCGCTTCCACAGCACAGAATGCTGTCAGTGCCTCTTCAAGTCCGTCGGCCGGCACAATGTTCTCTTCTGCTACCGGTGTTTTTTTCTGGGCTTCATATGTTATCTGGTCGGAATGAATCAGCAAAATTCGCATAATGGATACTCCATGGTATATATATCGCAGGTACCGTTTTGATCTGTTCCATAATTAGGGTATGGATTCCCGGTACGGACCGGTTCACCGGACATTTTTATGGTAGCGTGAGAGGGTTGCCTGCCGCTGGTTGAGATATTTGGCATCCCCCTTTGAACCGTATGGTTTCTCTGCACGTTCTGTTGTATAAAAGACAAGCTGACCGATTGGCATTCCTGCATAGAGGCGGACCGGGCGGCGGTTTGCATTTGAGATCTCAAGGGTAATTGTCCCACAAAATCCGGCATCAATCCATCCTCCGGTCTGGTGCAGGGCAATGCCCAGACGCGCAATGCTTGATTTTCCTTCAATGGTCGCAACGATGTTGTCCGGCAGTGTGACGCACTCGTGTGTCTCTGCCAAAAGGAACATACCGGGCAAAATATCAATGTACTCTGCATGCTTCTCGTCTACGTGGGATATTATTGAATCCTGTTCATACGGGTCGATAACGTCACCAGACTCTTCATACCACACAAAATGGTCCCCCAGCCTGATATCAATTGAATTGGGCTGAATAAACTTCGGATCGAACGGGTCGATTTTTATAAACCCCCGATCAATGCGATCCTGTATCTGCCAGTCAACGAGAATCATAATATCTGATAGAAAATGGGTTGTGAGCGGTATTTATTTTATCTTGATAAATTGCCGGCCCGTTTCACAACCTTTCGGGGGGCATCTCGCTTTCCCCTGTGGCTGAATTATCCGGGTTGATCGTTTTCCCTCCATTGATGTGCCACTCGGCACGCCGGATGAGCCCCTGGAGGGTGCTCACTTCCCGCCCGGTTAGAAGGGTGCGCCCAAAGATTCGCCGCATCATGGTCAGGGTATTTGCCCGTTTGTATTCATGGTGATCGACGAGGTCGAGAAACGTGTCAATATGGTCGTAGAGGGCATCCATCTCGCGCCGTGAGGCTGTGATGTAATCTCCCCGCGGGAGGTGTGCAAGCTCATAGCAGACAATACCTACTGCATGGGAGATATTTACAATCGGATACTCTGGTGATGTGGGAATTGTGCAGATAACGTCGCACTGTCGCATCTCTTCATTGGACAGACCCCAGTTTTCCCTGCCAAAGAGAATGGATATTCTGCCGTCAACAGGAGCAACAATATCCCGAAGTTCGTTGGGGGTATAATATGGCATCCGCATTGCATGGGATATCGTCTTTGAGAGTTCTCCGGTTGTTGCAACAAGCATGTTTGACTCTGCAATCACATCATCCAGTGATTCTGCAATCACCGCTGATTCCAGCACGTCTGTTGCATGCGATGCCCGGGTGGATGCCTCAATTCCCATCTTCGGCGGGTTGATGAGGACAAGGCGGGTAAATCCGAAGTTCTTCATTACCCGTGCGGTAAATCCGATATTTCCTTCGTACAGGGGTTCTACAAGGACTATTTCGACCTCTGGCATGTGCAAGTATGTCTCCTCTCTTTTTTTGTTATTGCACTGCCCTCACGGTCGCCCTGAGTGCAGAGACACCGTCGTCATAGACGGCATTACCGACGACAATAGTGTCGGCATACTGTCCCATTTCAGCAGCTTTCTGTGCATTATTGATGCCGCCGCCATAGAACAGGCGGGCGTCAGATACAGCCTCTGCTGCAGCAGCCACCACTGCCGGATCGCCATATGTTCCGGAATATTCGATATATACTACGGGAAATGAGAAGTACTGGTCTGCCACCTCAGCATAAGCTGCAACATCCGCTGCAGAGATGTCACAGATTGCACCCGTCACTTTGCCAACCGATGATGCCGGATTCAGGACGATATAGGCCTCAGGAATTACTTTTGTCCAGTCAATGTGGTTATGTTTAACCCACCACTGGTGTTTTCCGACCATCCAGCGCATGTCAGACGTATTCAGTACACTGGGTACAAAGAGGGCGTCCACTTCATCAAGGACCACTCCTTCAGGACCTGCAGGTTCAACAACGATGGGCAGATCATACTCTTTCACCTGTATGATCAGCTCCCTCATATTCTCCTGGGTTACATTCAGTGTCCCTGAGAGCATCAGGGCGTCTGTTCCACTTGTCGCAATCTCTGCGACTGCATCGTTGTCGATTACTTTGTCCGGGTCCAGTTTTGTGATATGAACCCAGTCCTTCCAGCTTTCATCCATCGTTATCATTCTGTTTTATTTGCATGCATCCTGAAATGCACGGATTTTCTCTGTTGGTATCCCGGTCACCTTTGCGAGGTGCCCGGCATCTGCAGCCTTTAGTCCTGCTGAGTCAATAACCCCGGCGCGGTAAAGGCGTTCAAGCATCGTCTCACCAAGACCGGGGATGTCGAGGAGATTTTTACGCCCTGTCTCTACTATCTTTGCGGTTACCTTTTCGGGTGGTGCAACACCCATTCCGCTGCAGACTGCTGTCGCATGCTTCCAGGCAGTCTCCGGTTTAATGCCGGTAACGATGCTGAGATATGCCGGGTGAAGGGCACAGAAGTCTGCCGGGGTCGTGATGCCTGCCTCAAAGTACTTCTTCAGACTCACTGCAGGCACTCCGTATTCACGGAGTGCACTGCGGTTGTAGACCGCACGTGTCTCATTCAGCAGGTTCTCTGCCTCTGCTGCGGAGAGGTGCATCTTTGTGAGTGCCTCAGGTGTCATTGCAGCCAGCCCTCCCAGGTCACCCACACCTGCATCTACGAGAGCTGCAGCCACTTTTGCGGGTGAGCGGCCACGCCGGGGCACCACATGTTTGCGGACAAACTTCTTTAGTTCTGAGCGTTTTCTGAGGATTTCGAGTACTTCCTGAGCCTCTTCCCGGAGGCAGGCCACGGTTGCCGCATCTGTATTGAGGGCTTTTGTCAGTCGTTCCGGTTCGAGGTTTGCCACTTCATACACACTGTAGATATGGGATGCATGCAGGCGTGCAATCATCTCCTCGTCTGAAGAGGGCATCATCATGAGCGCTTCCTGGTTGGAGTTGATGTGGTTACAGAGGGGGCAGCCGATTTCCCATGCCCGTGCCCCTTTTCGGATAAGGCGGACAAAATTGAGGCCGTGTGTCTCACAGACATTGTCTTCACGAATGGCTGTGCCCCATGCCGCACCGGGAAGGCCGATATTAAATGTACAGTTTGGGTATCCTGTGCATCCGATGAACTGTGACATCCCTTTAGTCTGGCGTATCATCAGGTCATGCCCACAGACCGGGCATTTTCCGATGATCCTCTCCTCATCGTTTCGGTCCATGATCTCACGTCCGATCTGCTCCTCATTTGCTTCGAGGGCGTCAAAGACGTGGCGCAACATCGTCTGTGATTCGGAGATGACCTCATCACGGGTAAGTTTTGCCCCCTTTATTTCCTCCATGTGCTGTTCAATGGTGCTTGTCATCTCCGGGTTCGTGATGGGCACGCCATGGTTCTCCATTGCCTCCACCACGCCCCTCCCGACGAGGGTGGGGCGGACTGGTGTCCCCTCCACATATCGGCGCGATATGAGTTTACCGATCACTTCGTGCCGGGTAGACTTTGTCCCAAGACCAAGCTCTTCCATCCGCTGAATCAGTTTTGACTGGGAATATCGTGGGGGCGGTGTGGTATGTTTTTCCTCATTGTTGATGGCAAGGACAGGGAGACGGTCCCCAACCAGCATCTCCGGAAGGATGGTTTCTTTTGCCTCACTGTAGGTATAGACTTCCCGGTACCCCGCCTCTGTAAGACGCGATCCGGTGGCAGTATAGGTCTCTTTTCCGGCGTCAAAGAGGTATTTCAGTGTTGCCCAGTGTGCGTCCGGTGAGAGTGTCGCAAGAAACCGCCTGACAATAAGTTCATAGATTTTCCACTGATCATCGGTGAGGGCTTCTTTTTTCGCAGCACCTGCCGGATGAATCGGAGGATGGTCAGTGGTTGATTTCTTGCCGCGGGTTGGCTCCTTCCTGCGGTTTGCCTGCGTCCATTGTACGGCCCGTGAGAAACTGGTCTTCTTTAGTTCATTCAGGACATCATCGAGATCCAGTGATGTCGGGTAAACCGTATTGTCCGTACGGGGATAGGAGACGTACCCGTTCATATAGAGATCTTCTGCGATACGCATCGCATTTGCCGCAGAGAAATGGAGGCGGCCTGCCGCAACAATGAACGATGTGGTATCAAAGGGTGCCGGTGCCCGATCAATTCGGGTTCCTTCCTTAACACTTGTGACAACAAGCGGTGCGGAAGTGTTTTTTTCTGCCTTAATTGCCTCCCTTTTGTCCTGGAATCTGTCGGTGGTGTGGCGTGCGGTGACCGGCGTTCCGTTTTTCTCCGTATCAACCGAGAGCATCCAGTAGGGTTCCGGTACAAACGCTTCAATCTCTTTCTCCCGGTCGACAATCATCGCCAGTGTCGGACTCTGTACCCTGCCGACGGAAAGAATGCTCTTTCCACCACGTTTGGCGGCAATTGAGATGAACCGTGTGAGAGATGCACCCCATAAGAGGTCAATTATCTGGCGTGCCTCACCTGCCGCTGCGAGATCAAAATCAATCTCAGCAGGGTCCTGAAAGGCAGCAGTAATTTCCTGTGGGGTGATTGCAGAAAACCGTGCCCTCTGGATCGGTACATCTGTATTTGTGGACCGTACTATCTCAAAGGCCTCCTTCCCTATGAGTTCTCCCTCCCGGTCATAATCGGTGGCAATGGTGACAAGAGTCGCCGTTTTGGAGAGTTTTTTTATCAGGGAGACAATATTTTTCTCTGTCGGTTTTTTGATGGTTTTGGCGTCAATGAGGCTCCGGGGTGTATTAATCTCTGAACGCCAGTTGCTGTATCCCGGTTCAAAATCAATCTCCACTACATGACCGCGCAGCCCCAGGGTGATGGCGTCATCAAACCGGTAGGTGTTGACACCATTCTCCTTGCCTGTATGGACCTTTGCACCACCTTTTTCAGAGGAGACTGAACTGGCACCAGCAAGAATCTCTGCAATACGCCGGGCTGCAATATTCTTTTCTGCAATGATAAGATGCATATGTGCTTAATCCTCCGCTTCTTTCAGAGCGGCAGCCATCGCATTATTGAGTTCTTTGGGGTCAGCCCGTCCGCGTGTTGCTTTCATGACCTGACCTACCAGGAAGTTTACCGCTCCTTTCTTTCCTGCCCGATAATCCGCAACGGCATTCGGGTTTGCGGCAATGATTTCAACTATCACTGCAGTGAAATCATCCCCTGCAGCCTTGGTAAGGCCCAGACGGGTTACAATGTCAGCAGGCATCTCACAGGTTTCTTCATCCTCTCCCATGCAATGGTCAAGCATCACTCTGAGCACTTCAACACCGGATTTGTCGGTGATGGTCTCATCCCGTATGAGGGCAATGAGGTCTGCGATGTTCATCGTGGGCACGTCATCAATGCGCATTGAGCGGTAGTTTATTTCCCCAAGGAGAATGTCCGCCACCCATATGGCCGCAATGGCCGGGTCAGCATCTGCGACTGATTCATAGAAATTAGCGACCCTCAGGTCACCGGTAAGGGTGCGGGCATGATTTTCTGAGATGCCATACTGTGCTATAAACCGTTCACGGCGTGCATCCGGAAGTTCGGGGAGAACAATATCATCCACCCACCCCGAGACTTTCAGGGGGCGGAGATCCGGTTCGGGGAAATACCGGTAGTCGTTTTCGTCCTCTTTGCTGCGTGAAGATGTGGTGATGCCCCGTCCTTCCAGGAAATGGCGTGTCTCCTGCTCAATCTTCTGTCCCTTTCGGATGAGGTTGCGCTGGCGGGTGATCTCAAAATTGAGTGCCTTCTCCACTCCCTTGTACGATGAGATGTTCTTGCATTCCACCCGGTTATGGCCCTTTATGGAGATATTTGCGTCAACACGGATGGATCCTTCCCGTTCCCCGTCAAAGACTTCAAGGTATTCCAGTGTTGATCTGAGTTTGTTCAGGAAGCGGCGTGCCTCTTTTGGGGACCTGAGATCAGGTTCTGTCACAATCTCAATCAGGGGTATGGAACTTCGGTTATAGTCAACAAGGGAGTAGCCTGCCCGGTCCCGTGAGGTCTTGTGGACAAGTCTTCCCGGATCTTCTTCAAGATGAATCCTGGTGATACGGATATCTTTGGGGTGCCCCTCGTCGTCATCAACTTCCATGATGCCTTTCTCTGCAATTGGCTTGTCATACTGGGATATCTGGTAACCTTTGGGGAGATCGGGGTAGAAGTAATTCTTACGGGAAAACTCTGAGACTTCAGGTACGGTCAGTTTCAGGGCCTTTGCCACCTTCAGGGCATAGAGCACCGCCTGTTTGTTGAGGCGCGGCATCGCACCCGGGAGTCCCAGACACACCGGGCATACGTGAGTGTTTGGTTCATCTCCCTGAAAATCAGTAGAACAGCCACAGAAGAGCTTTGTCTTTGTATTGAGCTGGCAGTGAATCTCAAGGCCGATGATGACGGTTTTGTCAGTCATTCAGAGCACCTCCATCTCGTAGGCAAACGCAGCATCCACAACCCGTTCATCCTCGAAGTGGCGGCCGATTAACTGCAGGCCGACAGGCATCTTCTCAACCCTTCCACAGGGAACTGATATTGCAGGTACTCCTGCAAGGTTTGCAGGGACAGTCAGAATATCTGCGAGATACATGGAGAGAGGATCACTCTTCTCGCCGAGTTTAAATGCAATCTGTGGCATGGTCGGGCCTGCGATGATATCCGCATCTTTGAATATTCTGAGGAAGTCTTTGCGTACATTCTCCCGTGCCACCTGTGCCTTTGCGTAGTATTTCCCGTAGTATCCGGCAGAAAGAGCAAATGTCCCTAAGAGGATACGGCGCTGCACCTCTTTTCCAAAGAATGTGCCGCGGTGGTCACGGAATTCATCGTGCCATGAGCGTTTTGTTTCAACGGAGGGGCCAAAGCGCACCCCATCAAAGCGGGAGAGGTTTGAAGATGCCTCACTTGTGCATGTCACGTAGTATGCGGCAAGGGCGTATGCCATGGAGGGGATAGAACAGGTCATCGTCTCAGCACCGGCATCTTCCAGTTTTCCGATAGCAGTACGCACACTCTCTGCAACAGCCGGGTCCACGCCTTCGCCAAAGAATTCATCAGGGACAGCGATCTTCATGCCTGCAATGTCACCGGATGGTGTATGGGTATACGGTCGGTCATAGGCTGTTGAATCACGGGGGTCGGGGCCTGCAATGGCAGACATCAGGGTATTGACATCAGTTACTGTCCGTCCCAGAGGTCCTATCTGCTCCAGAGAGTTGGAGTATGCAATGAGACCGTAGCGTGAAACACGGCCAAAGGTTGGTTTGAGGCCGACAATGCCACAGAATGCTGCCGGGCAGCGGATTGACCCGCCGGTGTCGCTCCCCAGTGCCATGTCAACCATGCCGTCACCGACTGCTGCAGCGCTTCCCCCGGATGATCCACCGGGGACGCGTGATGCATCGTGCGGGTTTGTGGTGGGGCCATATGCACTGTTCTCAGTGGTGGTCCCCATCCCGAACTCGTCCATATTGGTCTTGCCTACGATAGCAGCCCCTGCTTCCCGGAGGCGTGTTATCACATGTGCATCAAAGGGCGGGACGTACCCCGCAAGAATACGGGATGCACAGGTGGTGGGAATTCCTGCTGTCGAGATATTGTCTTTAACAGCAATCCCTTTCCCTTCAAGCGGGCCGTCTGTCTCTTCGTAGATGGCCAGATCCAGACGGGTGATAAATGCATTCGTCCGGTCTGGTTCCTCAAAGAAGTACTCTTTTACCATTTTCACATCACCCGTGGTGCCCTGATATGCCCATCTTCTGTCTCATGGGCGTTGGCACATGCTACTTCCTGCGTCAGCGAAGGAGTAACCTCATCTTCACGCAGGACATTCACGAGATCTGCAACGCCCTCTTCCCCGTCACTAACGGTATCCAGGATATCAAAATATTCAAGTATATGATTGAACTGAGAGGTAAACTCTCCCAGTTCTTCTTTTTGTATATGGATATCTGCAAGTTTTGCAATTCCTTCAACATCGTTTTCCAAAACCATACATATCGCGCCTTCAGAGTTGATTCATGTACCCTTGTACTGAGTTTTTATAACCGTTTTTGCGTGCGGCCTGCTGGATGACCTTCCAGATGCCACTTCCGTACTGCATTGCCTTCTTCTCATAACAGGCTGTTTCCTGTGGCATATAGCTGCATGCGACCTTTCTGAGGGGATGTTTTCGCACTCCCCCGAATACCTTTTTATCCGGAGGAATTGCTTCTGCAGCGCGCACAACCCGTATATCCAGAAATGGGCAGGAGATAAGGCAGCCAAAAAGGCCTGCCACTGCCTGGTCGCGTGCACTCTGCACCGCAAGGCCGGCAAAGTCATCCTGAAAGAGACGTTCAAGATCCTCTGATTCAAGATATCGTGAATATCCTCCAAAGAGTTCATCTGCCCCCTGACCTGCAAGAATGCGGGAATATCCGTTTTCGCCCGCCCATCGTGCAACGAAAAACAGTGTTGCTGCAATCGATGCATCGACCGGGGTGACACGGGGAATAACCTTCATCACTGCCCTCAGGGCGTCCTCGACTTCATCAGGGGAGATGATGACACAGGTATGGTCAAGGCCAAGAACACCTGCTACCTCTGTTGCATGGCATATGTCGTGTGATCCCTCAATACCTATCGTAACGCAGGGAAGTCCTGCAACTGCTGCAATAAGAGCGGAATCAACCCCGCCGGAGAATGCGACAATCCCTTCCGAATTTCTGAGCAAAACGGCGGTCTCAATGGCATCTGCAAGTGGCATAAGAGGAGGGTTCGGCCTTATGTGACCTGTCACCCTTCCCTTCTCCATAACAACTCCCGCACCACATATACCGGGAACAATACCCATCTGATCACGGGCACAGCCATCTTTCCAGGTAAGACAGAACTCTCCTCCGCATGATGTGAGCCATTCTGTCCCTTCAAAGAGGCGGCAGGCAATCTCTTCAGTGGTAAGCAGGGTACCGTCTGTTTCTATCCAGCCTTTCAGGCCAATCTTTGATGCCATTTCTTCTGTTCCGTTCCTGATATATCCGGTTAATCAAGTACCATCTCTTCACTGACTAAAAAAGGATCTGAATTGTGCCACTAAAAAAGAGTGCCGGAGCAGGATGTTGCCCCCTCCTTTTTGGGAAGGCATGGCATCACCTGTTTTCCTACCTGAAATATCCGAAGTTCTGCCTGAAAACCGGGTGTGGCCTCCTCTTCATTCGGTCTGACCTTCGGGTGGTGCTGGTTTATTTTCAAGCATTTCTTGTACCAGACAAACCATGGGGTGTCGAGGAACCCGATGATATTTTTTGCGACAATCCGGCCGATAATGAGCGGCAGGAGGGGGGCTACACCCGCAAGCGCAATGGTGACAAAGATGATGGAATCAAGAGTCAGGCCGACGGCATCACTGGACACAGACCGCAGGATGCGCAGGATGACTCTCTTCTCATAGCGCTTCTACAGGCTGGCAAATATACGTGTATCAATCGTCTGAGTAATGAGAAATGAAATCCATGACGCGATGGTGAGGCGGATGCCGAAAGTGAAAATGTCCTGCACGCCTCTTCATAGGCAAAGAAGGGGGCCGGTGTGAGGGAATTTTGTCATGACAAAAGAAGATAACGAGAAGCACCTGCGTTATGAATGCAATGAAAATGACAATCCGGGCCCGTTTTAACCCGTAGACTTCATTGATCATACCAATTGCCTGAGGGATGAACGGGTAGATGAACACTGCCGCCTGTGCAAGGAATACATAGATGCCAATATCAAATTCCACCGCCCGTGCGGCGAGGATCTGTGATGCGGCGAGATAGTCCGCGTAGATGGCAACGAGGGCGGCAGATCCGTACTCCCGTTTATTGTTCAGCATCCACGAAAGCCGCATACGTGACGATGGTAAGGCTTACCGCCCAGTAGATCCGGACAACGGGAAATGTCATATTTCACCCTCCTTTTCAGTGCCGGCCGTGTCGTGGCCATTCGGTGTATGCATTGATATAAATCTGAGAAATTATTTTTCTAAAAATAGATTGTGCGGGAAAAATGTATTCCCGGCTATAGGGAAAGCGGCCCCAGTTTTTCAGCGAGGGCTTCAACCTGGGCTACAGCGGTTCCAATATAGTTGTCCGGATTCAGGAGCGCCACAATCTCATCATAGGTGATAAGAGCGGCAACGGTCTCATCTTCTGAAAATACCATTGCAACCGGACGTTTCTCCTCCAGGGCAATCATACATGCGATACGCACCCGCTCATGGGCGTCCTGCCGATCCATCCCGCGCTTTGTCAGCTGAATCATCACGGACTCTGCCATGTTAACGCCATGAAGCAGATCCAGGTTTCTCCGGATATTATCTTCTCTGATTCGCAGGCCGGTGAGCACTGTTGTCATGACCGTGAGGATGTGGTCACAGAGAATGCTTGTCTCAGGGAAGGTGATTCGTTCGCAGGAAGAGTTTGTGAGATCGCGCTCATCCCAGAGGACGTTGTTTGCGAGGGCCGGCTCAACCATGGCCCGGACGATACGTGACAGGCCTGAAACCTGTTCTGACTTAATCGGGTTGCGCTTATGCGGCATCGTGGAAGAACCCACCTGATTTTTTCCAAAGGCCTCTTCCAGCTCACCGATTTCAGAGCGCTGCATCAACCGTACTTCAAGAGCAATCTTGTCAAGCGTAGTGGCCACATTTGCAAGGAACATGATGTACTCTGCAAACCGGTCGCGCTGGATGACCTGACTGGAGACGTCCACCGGGGTCAGGTCAAGATATTCCATCATATGTGCCATGACCGCAGTGCCGGCATCTCCGAGCGATGCCTGTGTGCCCACCGCTCCTGTCATCTGGCCGACAGCTACCCGCGGGCGGAGCTGTTCCAGCCGCTCAATGTGCCGGGATACTTCAGATGCCCAGATGGCAAACCGCAGACCGTAGGTGGTGGGTACGCCAATCTGCCCGTGGGTACGCCCGGCGCAGACCAGGTTTTTTGTCTCGAGACTGCGCTTTAGGAGCACGCCCAGAAGTGTTCTGAGTTTCTGCTCAATGATGCCAAGACTCTCTTTCACCTGCAGGCCGGTTGCCGTGTCGAGAATATCATTTGATGTGGCCCCGTAATGGACCCATCGTGCAGACCCGCCGCAGACTTCTGAGAGAGCCTTTACGATGGCCATCATGTCGTGGTTAATCTCTTCTTCAATTTCCTTAGCGCGTGCAAGGGATGCATCTGGTGCGTGTGCCTCGATTTCATCCGCAGCAGCCCGGGGGATAACTCCTGCCTTTGCCTCTGCGACAGCAAGGCCGACTTCAGCTGAGACTACACAGCGAAACCGGTTATCTTCATCCCAGACAGCTCTCATCTCCGGAGTGCCGTATCGGAAGTCGATGGGGTGGATTGCCATCGTACTCATTACATGCGGCCGGATGCGCAAAAATGGTTTGTAGAAAATGCGTGAAAAGAGCAGATGTTATTCTCTGATACGGTAATGTGCATCAATGATCATCGGGTCACTCTCTTCCGGCATCAGGGCCCAGAGGACGATATAGAGCAGGATAAAGGGCAGAAAATACGTGAATATCGTGAGCACCACCCAGACAATCCTGATCAGCGTGGGACTGACGTGCAGGTAGCCGGCAATGCCTGCGCAGACTCCTCCCAGCATCCGGTTGTCAGCAGACCGGCCGAAACGGCGTGATGATTCCATACTCTATGTATCTTTTGCCGACTGATAAAATTTCTTTGCACTCTTTTTTGTATATACACGAACCCCTCCAGTCCATACCCAAGAGTAGATGATGCCCCACATACAAATATGGGGATAATGGGCGTCAGAGGTGACTATTTTCCGTACGGGTCATACCGTCCCCACCAGGAAGATATGCTGGATATGGCGGCTTCCTGTGCACGGGAAGGCGGTATCGGGATGATTGATGCCCCGACAGGGAGTGGGAAATCAAGTGTAGTTGCAGCCCTCCTTGAAGAGGCAAACGGCAGAAAGGTCATTGTTGCTGTACGGACGGTCAGCCAGCTCAATACGTTTGTGCGTGAACTTGAACTCATACGAAAAAAACAACAGAATCTGCGCTATTCCTATCTTGTGGGGAAACGCCAGATGTGCCCGATGGGAGGTGAGGGGGACACATATCGCGTATGTGAGGGTCTGAAGGCATTTTCCTCTTCACTGATGCGCGAACGTGCGCGGAAAGGTGCACATGTACCTGCCAACGACAAAATAATTAGTGAACAAATTCGGCTCCAGGATATGGAACATCCCCTTTTGTGCCCCTATTTTATCCGGAGCCGGGTATTTACAGAGGGGGCAGATGGCCTGCGGATGGTGCCCTCAGGCACTCTCAGGGCCCGTGCAGATCAGGTGGCACGGACCTGCGTTGCCCCGGACCGGCTCCATGAATTTAGTAAAGGACTCTGTCCGTATGAGGTGATGCTGCAGGCAGCACGGGACGCTGATGTGATTCTCCTCAATTTCCACCACCTCTTTAACGCAGAGATCCGCGACCAGCTGTATCAGTCTCTGGGCATTGAAGCGGAAAATGCACTTCTGCTCGTTGACGAGGCGCACAACTGTGGGGATACTGTTGAGAGTATACAGTCCGTCACGCTCATCCGTGGCTCCCTTGATCTGGGAATGACTGAACTTGGGAGAATGCGGGGGCGTGTCACCGGAGCCGATGCGCTCCTGAATATGCTGCCCCGTGTCGGGCAGTTCATGGACTCCCTGCAGCGTTCATTCAAGGAAGAGGACTGGTTTGACCCTGCAACCTTTGTCCGCTTTGTGCTCGCAGGCAGCCTGTATCAGCGTATCGATGATATCGTAGATGACCTTCTCCGGGCAGAAGAGACCTATCATGAAGCACAGAAACAGGCGGGAGACTTCAAAGAGAGTGCGGTGGAACGGCTGACTGCCTTTTTTTACCGGATTATGCGGGCGCTTGATGACCCTGCATTTCTCACCCTATATCGCAAGAAGGGGGAGGAGATCTCTCTTCAGGTACGCAATATCGACCCGTCATCGACCATGAAGGACATCGCCTCCTATCATGCCTGCGCCATCTTTATCAGCGGCACGCTCTCTCCAGTGGAAAGCTACCGGCGCCTCTACTTTGAAGACCTTCCGGTACGGACCCTCAGCCTTCCGAATGCATTTCCTGAGGAGAACCGTGCACTCTTCTGTGCACAGGATGTTACATCCACCTATCGGATGCGGCGCGATGCCGGAAACACTGAGCGTATTGAAGGGTATATCCGCAGTTTTGCCACTCTCCACGGAAGCCTGGCGGTATATTTTCCCTCCTATGAACTGCTGGTGCGGTTCACAGCAGGGCTCCCGTCACGCCTAAACCACAAGAAGGTCTTTATTGAATCATCCTCGTCCTCAGATGCTGCAGGAGACCTCCGGGAGTTTATGTCCCTCCCGTCGCGGGGAGAATATGGTATTCTCTTTGGCGTCTGTGGCGGCAAATGGAGTGAGGGGCTGGATTACCGGGGGGAACTTCTCTCCGGTGCTCTGGTATTCGGGCTTCCTCTTGCACCGTTCACTGAAGTGCGGCGAATGACGAACCAGTATTTCAAAAATAAGTTCGGGCGGGATGGTGAGTTTATTTCATACACCATGCCTGCCATAAATCGTGTCCTGCAGGCGCTGGGCCGCGTGCTGCGCACACCGGAAGACCGGGGCGTTCTTTTGATCGGGGAGAGCAGGTTTCTGGAGTCCGATGTCCATGGTGGTCTCCCTCCCTGGATGCAGGAAGAGATGATACCATGTACGCTCTCCTCGTTTGCTGAGGAGGTAAAAGGGTGGCGTTGAGGACCGGTGCCTGCCGCTTTGGTCTCTGGTGGGTTCATGTGGACTGGTCAGAGGACCGCATTCATCGTGTGTCTTTTGCAAAGACTGGTGAGGAGGGGCCGGTGCCGCCAGCCCTCCGTTCCTATTGTGCCGGAATTCTGCGTGAAACTCCTTCCCTCAAGTCTGTTGCAACGGAAGACGATGCGCCCTATGCTGCAGTGTATCGTGCGGTCTGCAGGATTCCATATGGAGAGACTGCCACATACGGGGAGATTGCAGGGGAGTGTGGCACGTCACCGCGGGCGGTGGGAATGGCAATGAAACGAAATCCTACACCACTTATCGTCCCGTGCCATCGTGTTGTGGCAAAGAACGGGCCCGGTGGTTTCACTCCGGACATCTCAATAAAATGTGCTCTTCTTGCAATGGAACAGAAGAAATAGTATTGTCAAAATGTATTTTCCGTAGTGGATGCAGCCTCTGGGAATCGTTGATGCTCTCACTGATGATTTCCCGTGCCCCTTCTGATACACTGTGCTCTTCCTATTAAACCGTCCTGGATTCTTCTTTTATCTGAGATAAATCCCTGTCCGGCTGTTTTTTCGTGAGGGCACCGGAAAATGTCGACAAATCTCCTGTTTTGCTCTCCGGGAGATGAAACACTCGTCGGCACCAGTCTGGATCCTGATGTATCCTGAACTGAAATAATGACCATTTAAATGTACTGAGGGCATACCTATCATCTACGGGAGATTATGAAGATAGCAGTACTTGGGGCAGGTGCAGTCGGGCTTTCCATTGCAGCCCGCCTCTCATCTCTGGCAGAGGTTCATGCAGTTTCGCGACCACGGCATGCAGATGCTGTCACACGCCTTGGCCTGCGGCTTACCGGTCTCTGGGGTGACGGGACCTGCTTTTTTCCCTGCACCACAGATCTTCCGGATGATGAATATGATTACATCCTTATCACGTCCAAGGCGACACAGACACGGGAGATATGCGAACAGTTCGGGGGCCGATTCGGGAATGCCGCTGTGGTATCCATTCAGAATGGGATAGGAAATGAGGAAATAATCAGTGAATATACTCCCAATGTGATAGGCGGCATGATCATCACCGGGTTTGAGTGGCGGGGTGATGCTGACATCAATGTCTCTGTTATTGGAGGGGATGCACAATTCGGCCTGTTCCCGGGTGGATGTAATGACCGGGTTACATCCCTCGTCAGTCTTTTAGAAAAGGCAGGGATCGTCGCCATCGCAACGGATACAATACGTTCCGCCATCTGGGGGAAGACCATCTACAATGCGGCGTTAAATCCGCTTGGT
Organism: uncultured Methanomicrobiaceae archaeon; assembly: GCA_963761105.1. GTDB lineage: Archaea > Halobacteriota > Methanomicrobia > Methanomicrobiales > Methanomicrobiaceae > Methanogenium. The sequence goes on from CAVXFW010000021.1 coordinate 139,968, forward strand.
GCAGTGATGGGGGTGCCATACGGTGCCCTTTTGAATCCATATGCCTGGGAAGTGATTACAGACATTGTACAGGAAGCCTATGCTGTAGCAGGTGCTGAAGGAGTTGCACTGGAGCATCCTGATGCAGATTCGTATCTGAACTATCTTCACGATGTGCAGATCCCTGCAACAGCCAGTCACCGTTCGTCCATGTATCAGGCACTTTCAGCCAGGAAACGCACAGAAATTGACTTTATGAACGGGGCACTGGTTACAAAGGGGAAGGCACACGGCATACCCACCCCTGCAAATGCGTTCATCACCCGGCTCATCCGGTTCCGGGAATCATTGGGAGATTCGTGATATATTCCCATGCGTTCAGGTATTATTCTCGCAGGAGGAGAGGCCCGCCGGGCGGGAGGAAAGGAAAAATACTTCTTCAGCCATTGCGGTGAAACTTTCATCTCGCGTCTGGTCTCCACCCTGAATGATGTGGTTGACGAAGTCATCATTGTCGCCCGTGACAGTGATCAGTGCCTGCGGTTTTCCGGTATCGCAGGTGTCAGAGTTATTTCTGACCGGTACCCGGGTCATGGTCCTGTCGGTGGCATTCATGCCGGTGTCAGTGAGGCAGAAGGGAACTTCATCTTTGCCGTTGCCTGTGATATGCCATGTGTCAGCGGTGCGGTGATTGAATTATCTCTTCCGTGCCGCAGAGGGGTTTGACGCTGCTATCCCGCTCTGGGAGAACGGGATGACAGAACCCCTTCATGCGGTATACCGGCGGCAGGCACTGGTTGAACGTTTTGCGGGCGCCGAAGCACGGTCTATGCGGGATCTCATGGCCGGCCTTGCGGTTCATTATGTGGACTGCAATCTCCTCCGGCAGTATGATCCCGGCCTCCTGACGTTTACCAATATCAATAATGCCGATGATCTCTCCCGCCTCCGAGCTGTTTTCCCGGAGGAATGATTAATGGTCCGTATTCAGGTCATTGCCGTTGGAAAAGCGAAGGAACCATTCTATCGGGACGGAGTTGCAGAGTACGCCCGACGACTGACCGGGATGGCGGAATTTATTGTAACAGAAGTGGCGGATGAGCGTCTCCCGGACAATGCCGGTACAGCCGAACTGGGCCGTATCCTTGCAAAAGAGGGGAGCCGGATTCTCTCCCATATCCGTCCGCATGACCGGTGCATTGTCCTTGACGTCGGAGGGAAACAGATGACGTCAGAGGCATTTGCCGGATACCTGAATGATGCAATACTCGAAGGAAACAGCAGAATTACGTTTGTCATTGGCGGAAGTCTGGGCATTGCCCCGGAGGTGCTTTCACGGGCCAATTTGCTGCTCTCGTTTGGACTGATGACATTTCCGCACCAGATGGCACGGCTGATTCTTGCAGAGCAGGTCTATCGTGCTGCGATGATCAATGCCGGCCGGCAGTATCACCGGTAAAAATGTATCCATAAAAAAAAGAAAATTCGTTGCTTCTTCTCTTTTTCAATAATCTGCTGGATTTTCCTCTCTTCCCATTCTTCTCCGAGGAAATGATGTCCTCTCCGGACAGATCCTGCATGTATCATAATGCCGATTCCCCGGAAGAACATTGCCTGGTAAAACCACCTGTTCCTCCAGGGCGGTCACTGCATTAACTGTGAAAAAGAGGGTATTGATGAGGGTGTATATACCAAAATGGGTAAAATCCCCGGATTTTCTGCACCTGCTCCTTTGCCCTGCAGTTGACTTAATCTTTCATGCCAATCAGAAAGGCGGGCGGAGACTAAATAATTGGGGGTGGGTTTCGACGGGACAAAAAATGCTAGAGGGACTTCCTGCGCCCTGCCGCATCCCGTGAGTATGACCCGAATTCACTGTTTACAATAACATCTCCGGTAAATACCGGCCCGTCACGGCAGACACGCAGTCCGGAGGGGTCAATGCAGCACGACCCGCAGATCCCGACACCACATTTCATATAGCGGTGAAGGCTGAACTGACCTTTCTCCGGACAACCTGCCTCAATGAGGATGGCGAGGACCGCCTTCATCATCACTTCAGGGCCACAGACACAGATAGTATCATAGGATGCCGGGTCTGCCGCACGCAAAAGGTCTGTCACAAACCCATGATGTCCGCGTGTTCCATCGTCAGTAGCGCACTGAAGATTGGTGCAACCGGAGAGTTCTTCCGGGAAGAGCAGTTCATCTGCTGTCCGTGCACCCAGAATGAAACCATCTGCAGCACCGGATGTGGCAAGGAGGCGCAGGGGTGCCGCCCCAACACCGCCTGCAACTGCGAGTGTTCTGCCTTTCGGGGAAAATCCGTTCCCGAGCGGTCCTTTGATTCCGATCTGATCGCCGGGGCTGAGGGCAAAGAGTGCTTCTGTAGCAAGTCCAACCTTCTGCACGGTGATGGCATTTTGTGCGGAAAATGCCATGGGTATCTCATCTGTGCCGGGCACCCAGACCATGCAGAAATGGCCAGGTTCTGCCGGAAACCGGCGGGAGAATACAAATGTCCTGATGGACGGTGACTCTTCAATGATCCCGGTGATTACAACCGGAACAGAGGGTATCTCATACATGGGCGCACCCCACAATATCTTCAGGGCATTCCCCGCCATCGTAGCGATACAGACTCCCTGTTATCCGCCGGAAAATATCCGCATCTTCAATGACTGCACTGCCTATTTCAACCGCTGACGCACCAGCCATCATCATCTCCACAACATTGTCCGCACTTGAAACGCCGCCGCACCCGATGATGGGTATTTCACATGTCTCATACAGTTCCCATACACACCGGACGGCCACCGGGAAGATGGCTGGGCCGGAGAGTCCGCCCATCCCATTTCCCAACACCGGGCGCCTGAAATTTGTTGATATCCGCATGGCCTTCACGGTATTTACCGCAACAATGGCGTCTGCCCCGCCGCGCTCGGCAGCAAGACCTATCTCTGTTATATCGGTAACATTCGGGGTGAGTTTCACCCATACCGGAAGGCCGGAATGCTTGGCCATCCGTGTGCATTGTTCAACCATATCCGGGTCTGCCCCCACTGCAGCGCCATACCCTTCTGCATGGGGACAGGAGAGATTGAGTTCAAGCGCCTGCACTCTGCCCGCAAACCAGTCTGCAACTTCTCCGAACTCTTCAGGAGTGCCGCCGAAAATGGATGCGATGACCGGCGCACCACGAAGCCCGTCCAGCTCCCCGATAAAATCACGGGAAGGGTTAGGAAGACCCATCGCATTCATTATGGCACCGTCATAGACTGCTACACAGGGACCTTTGTGCCCTTCTTTCGGTTCCGGACCGATTGACTTCGTAACAACGCCACCTGCTCCTGATTTGAGCATCCGTGCAAGGGATGCACCAGTTGTTCCCAGCACTCCTGCTGCAAGAATACAGTGATTCTGCAGCCTGACACCGCCTACTGTTACCTCTCCCGGAGTTAATGTCACCATCTGGTTAGAAATTGTAGTTATTTATTATTAGCATACCCATAACTGATCCATGACCAGCCTCTCGGTGATGGGTGTCGGAAAGATTGGTGGTGAGGTGGCGTACCTCGCTTCAGTGCTGGGAATTGCAGATGAGATCTGTCTCTATGATAGCAATGCTGCACTCTCCCGTGCGCAGGCGCTTGATATTCTTCATACCGGTATTGACCTCTCCGTCTCAACTGACCCCGACGATATCAGCGGGGCTGATATTGCAGTATTTTCTGCAGGCGCAGCGCGGACGCCTGATATTAAAACCCGTGCAGATCTGCTTTCGGTAAATCTTCCTGCAGCTGACGAATGTGCTGGCTTTCTGGAAGGGTATTCCGGTGTTCTTATAACGATCACAAATCCGATGGATGCAAATAATTATTACCTGCATCGCCGCTGCAGGATTCCTCGTGAACGGTGCATCGGATTCGGGGGTCAGCTCGATGCGGCCCGCTTTGGCGGGTATCTGAAAGAATCTGGTATTCCGGGTGATGCATGGGTGCTTGGTGAGCATGGTGAACATCAGGTACCCATTTTCTCATCCCTGCCGGAGGATGTCCCGGAAAATATACGCAATGAAATTCTGGGAAAGATGCGCCAGTCAAGTATGGAGGTTATCCGGGGTAAGGGAGGGACAGTATTCGGGCCGGCATGGCATATTGTGTGCCTGATCCGTAATGTGGCTGAAGATACTCATACTGTGTTGCCGGTATCCTGTGTCCTGGACGGTGAATACGGTGTTTCCGGCTGTTCTCTTGGGGTACCCGCACGGATTGGGCAGAGCGGGATTGAAGAGATTATTGAATGGGACCTTGACGCCTGGGAGACGGCACGATTCATGGAGGCAGCTGTGGCATCCTGTGCACTCTGCAGGAGGGCAGATGAGTAAAAATGGTGGGCTCAGCCTTGCGATAAACCAGGTTGAGTATGCAAACACTCCTGACGGGCCGGTGGTCTATATCTTTGGCCGTGACTCAGCAGGCACAGCCCACCAGATAGACGTGACCGGTTTTCAGCCGTACTTCTATGCACCTCTGGAGAAAGCTGATTCGCTCCCTTCTCATCCGAAGACAGAGGTTGATACTACTGCTGTCTATACCTCCATACGCGGAGAAGCGCTTCGGAGAATATATACTCGCTTACCTGGTGATGTCCGCGATGTCCGTGATTATTATGAGCCGCATTATGAGGCGGACATTCCCTTTGCCACCCGTTACCTGATAGACAGGGGCCTGACCGGGGGGGCCATCGTCCCCGGCACACCTGCAGATTACCGTGACGTGATTCCTGCAGAGGTGGATGCACCGGCACGTGTCTGTATGATGGATATTGAGTGTGAGGATGAACGCGGATTTCCGGAACCGGAACGTGACGCCATTGTCTGTATCACCTGCCACGATTCATTTGATGATGCCTATGTGACACTCTACCTGCAGCCCCCGGGACATGCAAATGATCCGGCGCCGCTCCCTGTCCGTACGAATCATCACATAATCACCTATACCTCAGAACGTGACCTCCTGAGGGGTCTTGCCGCATATATTGGTGAGAAAGATCCCGATATCCTTTCCGGGTGGAACTTTGTTGATTTTGATATCAGTTATATCACAAAACGCATGGAAGCTATTGGGCTTGAACCTGATTCCCTCTCGCGGATACCTGGTGCCGGTGCCAGAAATCCCCTTCGTGGAAGAGCACTCTTTGATCTTCTGATGGGATACCGGAAGATGCAGAGTTCACGTAAGGAGTCATACCGCCTGGACGCCATTGGAGAAGAGGAACTCGGTGAAGGGAAGATCCGGTATACGGGCACCCTGAGTGCACTCTGGCGTGATAATCCGCAGAACCTGGTAACATATAATCTCCGTGACGTGGAAATCTGCGTGGGCATTGATGCGAAGAGTACAATCATCGGGTTCTACCGTGAAATTGCCCGGTATGTGGGCTGTCCCCTGGACCGGACACTCAACTCCTCGAATGTTATTGACATCTTTGTGCTCCGAAAGGCATTTGGCAAATATATACTCCCTTCAAAAGGATTTGCAGCAGGCGATGAATTTGAGGGTGCAACAGTCTTTGACCCTTCACGGGGAGTGAAGGAGAATGTTGTTGTGCTTGACTTAAAGTCCCTGTATCCGATGTGTATGATGACCATCAATGCATCAATGGAGACAAAAGATCCGGAAGGGGAACTCCATGCACCCAATGGTATCAGGTTCAGAAAATCACCGGACGGTTTAACGCGGAGTATTATCGCTGACCTTCTCAATGAACGTGATGAGAAGAAAGCACTACGGGATACTTTTGAATATGGCTCACCTGATTACCTGTTGTACGATATCCAGCAGAATGTCCTCAAGGTTATAATGAACACCTATTATGGTGTCTCCGGCTATGCCCGGTTCCGCCTGTATGATCGGGACATAGGATCGGCGGTCACCTCAGTGGGACGGGCAATAATTGCCCATACTCGTGACGTGATAATCAGCATGGGATACCGTGTAATCTATGGGGACACGGATTCCTGTATGATTGAACTCCCTGCTGCAGATACTGAAGAGACAATCGCGATGGCACGGGTGATTGAGGCACGCCTCAACACGAGTTATGGGGACTTTGCGCGTGACGTGCTTGGCGCTGAAACACATTACTTCTCCATCAAATTTGAGAAGATATACCGGCGGTTCTTCCAGGCAGGAAAGAAAAAGCGGTATGCGGGACATCTGGTCTGGAAAGAGGGAAAAGAGGTCGATATGATTGATATCGTCGGTTTTGAAATGAAACGCTCCGACTCTTCTCAGGTGACAAAAGAGGTCCAGCAGCATGTGATGGAACTCATTCTCCGGGGTGCCGGCAGGGCTGCGGTTAAATCATATCTTGGTGATGTGATCAAAAAATATAGAAAAGGGGTATATTCTCTGGATGAAATAGGGACTCCTGGTGGTATTAATAAATCCCTGGACAGTTACAAAAACAAGGATGCACATGTAAGGGGGGCAGAATATTCCAACAAATATCTGGGGACTGATTTTGTCTCAGGGAGTAAACCCAAACGCGTGTATATAAGAAATGTAACCGGAAAATACCCAAAGACCGACGTTGTGTGTTTTGAATATCCGGATCAGATCCCGCCGGAATTTGAAATTGATATTGAAAAGATGCTGAACCGGTCGGTCGAACAGCCAATATCACGTATTATTGAGGCAGTTGGCTGGACATGGCAGGAGATGGACCCGTCACACACGACGCTTTCAGACTTCTTCTGAACCCTTTTTTTATGTGTGTCCCGGTTGCTCAGGCATTCTCCCTGATCTGTGAGAGAGATTTCCTCCCCAAAGATCTCCTGCGGGATCTCCATCAGGTGGGGAACCATCGGTTTTTGTCCGGCATCTATCTCTGGTGCAGTTTTTCCGGCGGAATATACCCTATATTCATGGGATGGATTAGGTGGATGAATTCATCGGCACCGGTCCCGGAGATGTCTCTTATGTCTTCTTATGCGTTCACTCACACAAAGGAGTCTCCATGGCATCCGGGCTGATGTGTTGCATATAAAAAGTGTTCTTCACTGGAATTTGATTTTACAGAAATTAATCCTCTTAAAATCCATATAATTCCTGCAGAAATACGGGGGGATATGGGAAAAATAATTGGGTCATTATTATGATTGTGTTATTTTTAAGGAAGTGTCAATGCAACAGTTAAGGCAGTGTTCACCGGCATACTGATAATGGTTTGAGTTACCGTGCTTCTGACAACAGTATTGTGCAGTATGACCTGTTGCATTGAAGGTATTCTGACATGACTGGATGCCTGTTTTGTGCCCGTCCTATCTGTTTTAATTCGGTTCCCACCTCCTGTGATATATTACAATCCCAGAGGGAACATATAATTATTCAGGTGATGGCATATATCTAATCCAATAGTCTATATGGTGATAACCGGATTCGGGATGGATTGCCTCAGTCTCCTCACCGGAAATGGATCAGAGTTGCAGCAGAGAGAGATCAATAAGGCCCCGTGCCCAGATGAATGCTGCTTCCCTGTTGCGGTAATCACCTGGTTTTATACCCATGATCTTTATTACAGCTTTGTCTTTGAATGAAAACAATTCTTCTGATATTTTGCCTGCAAAATATCCGATATCCCTGAGTTCAATTTCTTCCCGTACCTGGTCAAAGGCAACAGATGCAGCCTGCTTTTTTTCCGGGGAAATATCCAGCAGAGAGTATCCTGAGAGAAAGCCTATTACGGGTATTTCATGCAGCATATTCTTTTGAAGACTGACAAATGCCACCAGTTCCGGAAGTATTTTCCCATAATAAATTGGGCTTCCGATGATCACTGCACTGTAGCCGGAAATATCAAAAACTTCCTTCACGTTTCGTACATCGACGTCACGACCCTTTTTTTTAAGGCCTTCCGCGATTGCTGTGGCAATTCCCTCTGTTGCACCGTATTTGGTGGCGTATATGACAAGTATCCGATTGTTCATGGTATTCTCTCTTCCGGTGGCTGTTTCAAATGTTCACCTGCGGGTTAACTGAAAGAAGTCTGAAGATATCAAATGTATATCGTTTCTCTTTAAGAATCCTCACATTTTAGCGAGATTCACTGTGTTCAGAAATTGCTGAAGCAACTTCCTGTGCCCAGGTGCGGATATCTGCATGATCTCTGAAATCCCCAACAGGAGGGTGTACCATGTCAGCAATCTGGGCATCTGCTTCTGTGAGGTTGGTGGGACTGAAGGCGCCCGCAAATCCTTTTTTCATCGCAGGCCTTACATATTCATACATTTCATCGATTGCGGCAATCAGTGGTGATGTATCCGTGTCTCCGATAGGACAGCATGAGATGCCGTCAACAAATATGGCAAGCCAGGTATCTGCAAGATATGGTCTGTACTGCTGGCAGAAATCACGTGCTTCAACAAGCATTTTTCCCATATATACCGGGCTTCCGAGAATCACTGCATCATAGGAATCAATGATTCCTGTCTCCATCACATTGGTGAGATCGCTCTCAATGCTGTTTTCTGCCAGAACTTCCTGTATTTCTTCTGCTATTTCCTTTGTTGTTCCATATTTTGTGGCATATACAATGAGTACACGTGGCCCTGTCATATTCTTCCATGTATGGATTCTGGTGCATTAATTATTATTGAAAAGAATCGGAGAAACATCTAAATGAAAACGATTGAAAGGAGTACCGAAATAGTGAGGGAATCAAATGGTGAATAATGGCTTTATCTCTGTAGCTATCATATGCACCTGTCTTCTTTGCTGGTCGGTGTTGCCGGTATCTGCGGTGACAACAGCAATGATGGGGGAAACCGTTCATCTCTCCGGAAAGGGGGCTGGATACGATGATATATATCTCTTCCTGACAGGTCCGAATCTTGCACCCGGTGGTGTCAGGCCTGATAGTATCAAAAGTCAGGTTGTCTCCGGAAATGATGCTTCTTTCACCCGTGTCCCCGTCAGGAGCGGCGCTTGGGAATATGAATGGGACACCGGCAGGACGGGGGGGACACTGGATCCCGGCACCTATCTGGTCTGGGCAGTGGGCCAGCCTCTGGGCCGTTATGATCTTCGTGGAACATCATATGCAACGATCAGCGTTCTGTTGAAAAATCCGGTGCTGACGGCAGAAATATCCGGAAGTGCCGGCAGTGATGGCACTGAAGAGACGACCGAACAGACTGCAGCAGAGGCATCAGAAGAGATCACCCGGATTCCCGATGGGATATCTGTCGGAGATAAGGGAACGTTGAACAATACCAGTGATGAACCGGAAGTAACGCCGCGTTTCCCGGAGGATACAGCGCCTGTGCCAACGACTTCAGGGTCTTTCTCATATTCGTGTTTATGTGCTGCAGGTATTGCTCTGTCTTTCCTGCTTTGTACATTCCTGAAAAATAAAAAATAGACGATGCTATCCGGGAATTTTAGTTCTCGTTCTTTTTTAGTTTGACACTATTGACTTCACAGGAAGCACCGCATCCGTTTGTTGAACTGACATCAATGATACGGTAGGCATCTGCGAGAACAGCCGCCTGTGCAATTGACCCTGCAATAAGGACAACTTCAAGGATTTCATCCTTTGTTGCACCTTTTTTGAGGGCAGAATTCATATGGTATTCCACGCAGTGGTTGCAGTTTAGTGCAGCACCGACAGCAATACTGATTAGTTCAATCGTCTTTGGATCGATGGACGATGTCTCAAAAATTGCATCCTTATACATCAGGTGCGAGAGAAGAACCTCGGGTTTTTTGGACATTTTCTGGTAAATCAGGGGGACACTCCCATATTCCTCTTTAATCCCCTCAAGCCAGTCTTTTGACGCTGCCTCTGTCCCGCGTTTCAGAATTTCCTGAAGCGTGTCCTCAAAATCCACGGTATGTGCCATTAATGTATCAACAGACGTTTGTCAGAAAAAAGGGATATAATTTCGTATTTAGACCATGATTTTCGTCTCTGAAAACGGTCTGATGCGAATCAGGATATAATCCCGCATCCGGGAAGGGAAGATCTGTGTGATATCAGCAATTATGACTCCGTTTTCAATTTCAATTGCTCCAATTGCGTCTGCATAGGTGTCATACGGCAGTTTAACACGAAGTGCACGTATCTGAACTACTATAGGTGTCGGATGGATTGAACCTTTGGTTATTTCCATTGCGTCATCAAGAACTGCCATCAGGCGTGCAGGATTTACCGAAAGAGGATCTTTTGCCACTTCTTCACGTTTTTGGGAAATGACCCTGGCTACTTCCTCTATCAGTGTGTCAAGATGATCTATTTCGCCTTCCTGCCGTTTCATCCGGTGACCGATTCTCCCGATTCCTCCGACATATCCATCAACAGGTGGGTCAATTATTCGCTGCAGGGCTTCTGTGGGAGGCCGGCCGGTGAGAATGATGGGCACAGTAATTCCCTTGCGCAGAGCGGGCATTTTATACTCAATGCAGGATTCAAAGTTGCCTAGCATAAATACCGCACAGTCATGTTCATTAATGATGTCCCGTTCTTCGATATTGAGGTTGGCAATGCGTTTGCCAAATCCGCGTGCAAGGCCTATCATATTGGTCTTTGCACCGGCACTTCTGAGATACTCTGCCACATCACACGAAGTGTGAGGCAGGTGGTGAATTTCAAGACTGGGGCTTACGACGGCAATCTCTGTGCCAACGAGCGGAGCTTCATATACGATACCTGCAAGAGGCCTGCTTATTTTCCGTATCAGTTCAATATCGTCCTTTGGCACAAGGGACTGAAGCACCACTTCCTGGGCAATCATATGTTTCTGGACAATATATCCTCCGAGATCATCAATCAGGTCAACGACGATATCATGGCGGTATACTCCCCCTTTATAGGTAATGGGGACAAGGACGGTCATACGGTCACCCCGACACAAGTGAATTTTTCTTTCAGAAGGATATCAGTTTCCTCTTCGTCAAGGATGTTTTCACTTGCAACATAGCTGAAATATCCCTCCCCGATTGTCTGACGCCGGATTTTGAACCCTTCCGGTGCAATCCACTGCAGTGCGTAGATGATATCATGAAACATCCCTCCACTCGGGTCGAGCACCACCATATCCTCAATCTCCCGTGGGTCCAGGCCGGGCACCAGAATTTTCACCGTAAACCGGTCTGGCTGAATGATGAGATCCCGGCCGTATGTATCCCAGAGAATGGAAAGCATCGGTGAAAGGTAGGTTTCAGCACCGATGTCCAGCAGCACTCCCTCCTCTGTTCCAAGGGCACTTGCAAAGTCACGGATATGGACCAGTCCCGGCATCTTTTTAATGACCCCGACTGCAAGGAAGAGGGGGGTTTCCGGGTCAATGTAGATGTGAAGCTTTCCGATGGACTGATTCAGGTTGAGATCCGAGAGAATATCATCTGCAATCTGAGCGTATGTCTCTGCACCCACCGATTCTGTACATTCCACCTCAAAATACTCCATTCCTTTCATGGCAGTCTCACTTCTCCTCAATAAACCCGGACGCAAGGAGGGCAGCTCCTACCGCTCCGATATACTGTGAGTGGTGCGGCACAAGAATTTCGGTCTGGAGTAGTTCTCCCATCTCATGAACCAGTCCCTCAATGAGTGATGTCCCTCCAACCATGATCACCGGTTCCTTTATGTCGACTTCCTGAAGCTGTTGCTCAAAGACCTGTTCTGCCACGCTCCGGCACGCCGCTGCGGCCACGTCTTCTCTTGAGCTCCCTTCTGCCAGTGCATTGACGAGACTCTGGGTGCCAAAGACGATACAGTAACTGTTCATGGGCACGGTCTTTGAGCGGCCTTTCATTGCCATCGGACCGAGTTCAGTGATGTCCACACCGATTCTTTTGGCAGTCATCTCAAGGAACCGTCCAGACGCACCGGCACAGATGCCGCCCATGGTAAACGTGCCGGGGATGCCGTCCTGGACTGAAATTGCCTTATTGTCCATTCCGCCGATGTCTATAACCGTTGCCTCCCCGCGCTGCCGGTCAGCCAGGTACACCGCACCTTTGGAATTGACAGTCAGCTCCTCCTGAATGAGATCGGCTCCCAGTTTTTCCCCTACCAGGTATCTGCCGTATCCGGTGGTGCCGATAGCCTCAATGTCTGCCATTTCAAGGCCTGCTTCCTTCAGGGCGGCTTCAATGGCGCCATTGGCGCTATTCATGACCTCAGTGGTAGGTAACCAGCCGGTGCCGATGATCTCATTGTCCCGCATGACGACGGCTTTCGTTGTTGCAGACCCGGAATCAATGCCCATCGTCGTTCCTTTCTGTTCTTCACGTGCGAGTAGTGCCCTTCTCCGGGCTATGGTGGTGAGTGCCTCCATCCGCGTGAGGAGTGTCCCTGAGGTGGTGCGTTCAGTAAAGGAGTAGCTCACAACCGGAAGGTCAGAGTGTTCATGGATATAGCGACGCAGTTCATTCCGGACAATTGCCGCCTCCGCACAGCGGAAACAGGTGGCAATAAATACCGCATCTGCCTCGACTTTCCCCTCAACCAGGGCCATCGCACGGGCAATGGCGAGTTTAAGGTCGCCTGAGCGTGCTTCAAGACCGAATGCGTCATAGGAACGGCGGATGTCAGCGAGTGTCACATCCGGAAAGAACATCTCGGCATTGACTGCTGCAGCAGCGTCATAAATTTCCTTTTGTACACCACTGTGCTCGGGCCCGCAGGAGAGCTGTGCAATACGGACCGGATGATCAGTCATCACTGTCACCTTCAAGTCCTGCAAGGAACTCTTTAATCTGTTTTACAAATGCGACTCCTTCATCATCCGTTTCCGGGTATTTTATGTCGAGTACAGGCAGTTCTTTCTGCTGGCGCACCATGAACATCACCAGTTCATTTGTGCGTGCGCATCCCATGCACCCGAAGGAGAGGTCTGCATCATTGATGATAATAGCAGCATCGGCCTCCTCAATTAGGGGCCCATAGATGGCCATTCGTCCCCTTACTCCGCACGGCACCTCGACAGCGGCATATTTCAGGCCCTTCTTCGGGTCTTCCGGTGTCATCTGGAGGGGTGGGGAGTCCAGACTTGCGGTCTGGATTCGTTCCCGGATACCGGTCGCTGCCCCCAGTGCCTCATGGCCCCATCTTTCAACCATATCTGAGAGAATGAGACTTGTTGCAGGGAAAATAAACACTTTTGCCATTCTGTTATGCCTCCTCGTTTCTGATGATCTCAATTAATCTGTTCAGGGGTATCTTTCCTTCATCCAGTTTTTTCTTCCCTAATTGCGTGACTGTTGGCGCTGTGTTCTTTTCCAGTTCTTTAAGCCCATATGAGATGTACCGGAAGAGCCCGCTCTCAAATTCATGGCCATAATATCCCGGGCGTGCACCACCCAGATTTGCCCGGCACCGGCGTGGGTCTCCGGGAGGAAACCCGCGGTCTTTGACAAAAATATGGGCAGGGTCAACCGTGCGCAGCTCTGTGATGAGTTTTTTAACTTTCTCCGGAACGCCCGTTATCTGCAGTCCGAAACACGTCTCTTTGATCATCAGCCCATCTGAGATTTCATACGCCCGTATCGCAAGTGTCTGTGGTGTGATATCAGGTGAATCAATGAAGACGTACTTGGTTATCGTGCCCACATACGTGGGAATATACTCCCTCTCTTTCATCGGGTCAACTCCCGGATATAGACAATACTTCCTTCTTTCAGGGTCTTCAGTTTCTCTGGTTCACATACACGGCCGATGATATTTGTCCCTTCAAAGGGCTCTGATGTGGGGCCGAATTCACTATTTTCTGTGGTTCTGCAACCAATGAGGCCAGAACTTTTTCGGGAGTCATTGGTGATAGCAAGGTAATTCGCAGGCACACTTCCCTCCGGTGTATTTTCTTTATTGATATTCGTGCCTTTTTTGATTTGCGGCTGGAATAGTGAAACATCATCAAAATGGATGAGAAGCGGCATCTCACCGATTTCATGCCATCTAAGGCCGGTTACCGAACGGAATATATATGTGCTCAGTGGTGCTTCGGAATTAAATAGTTCAACAGAGATTACCTGAGAAACCGGAATTGTCGTGACAGATACCTTTTTTTCAGCCAGGATTTCCAGAGTGGTCTCCGGTGTCTGTGAAATGATTACCCGATCTCCTGTGTCATCATCTGAAACGAGGGTGATGCCCCGGTTTTCTGCAGAGGCTTTCGCATCGGAGAGTGCCATGCCACGGATATCAAACTGTGCCGGTTCCACATGAAACAGAAACGTCTCACCCGCGCCCGCGATATGAGCAAGCTCAACACCATGTTCCACACTGCCGACGACCGTATGGTTCGGGCTTCCGGCGATATCGTCGGTGTAAATATATACAGATCCCCGGTTTTTTCCACTGACGCGGACGGTTACGGTGCCTTCGAACCGGGAGTGTGGTTCGCCCTCGTAAAACACCTCACTCTCATGCATACGATCATCGCGGATGTGAGTGCTTGCGTCCAGGGATACGTTGTATCGTCCTGTTCTGTATGTGAGGAGCAGGTGTTCGACACTCTGTGCGCGTGTGGTGTCGATATCTTCATCCCGGTATCCTGCAGCACGTACCAGGACATACGTGATGATGCTCATGCCATCTTCAAGTAATACATCCCGCCTGGTGGTGGCAAAGGCATTTGATGCGTCTGCACTCTGGACGATTCGTTCCATTGCTGTAATTGCATCTTTTGGTTTCCATTCCTCCAGAACGGACATCCCTGAGACTACTCTGCCGATAATCCCTCCTCCTTTTGCTGCCCCGTGGTCTGCGATGTGGGGTGCCTTTGAAAAGATCAGGAATGATTGTTTCGGATCATATCCGCCGCAGCCAAGGATCACGTCCCCGCGGGCATAACGGTGGGTGGACCGTTCCGGTACGATATCTGAAGGAAACGGGCCAAATGATGCTGCCTGTCGGTCAGCCCATTTTAATATCAGTATCTCTGGATGTGTACTGGTATCGAGAGCACCCGCAGAGATGCTTTCCTGTAAAACAGAAGGCAGATCACCGGTCAGCTCGATGATTGCCTCTCCTGCGGTCGTTGTAACACGAATATTGCGTGTGGCTGCAGATGTGGTATCCGCCGGGCGAATAACTGCAACACTGCAATCCAGGGGATGTCCGGGAATAATGTCCCCGAGCACTGCTCCTTCCTGTACTTCCAGCCTCTCGCCATCGAGGCGGATCTCTGTCATTATATCGTACTCCACTTAGACGTTTGTCATAATTTGTCGCTCTTTATCTGAGAGTTCCTGGAGCACCTCTGCGGTCGGTCCCATTTTTACGATCTTACCGCCTCTCATGAGGATGCACCTGTCGCAGATATCGCGTACAAAGTCCATGTCGTGGGAGACTACAATAAATGTTTCATCTATTTCTTCACGGGCCGTCATAATCGAGTGTTTGACATCAATTTTGGTGATTGGGTCCATAGTTCCGGTTGGTTCATCAAGAATAACGATTCTTGGTTCTTTAATGAGAACCTGAGCAAGGGCAACGCGGTGTTTTTCTCCTTCAGAAAGCTGGTCCGGGCGGCGGTTGAGTATTCCTGTTGCTTTCTCTTCGGTAAATCCAGCCATCTTCAGTGTGATAATGGCCTTGCGCATTGCAAGTTCCTTGGGGAATTCAAGTCCAATGGAGTCGGTCAGATTGTCAAGAATATTCCGGTGGGGGTAGAGATCATACTCCTGATGGAGAAGACCGATGTATTTTTTGGCCCGGCCACGCTGCTCAATACCGGGCTTAGTCATATCGATACATTCATCACCGATACGAATGTTCAACTCACCGTCTGTCGGTTCGATTATGCCTGCAATCATCTTTGAAAGGGTTGTCTTTCCTGCACCTGATGTTCCGATAATGCCGAAGATTTCCCTTTCTGAGACCGCAAATGAAACACCGTCAACAGCCTTGATCACACCCCTGTCAAGAGAAAGATACCGTTTGGATACATCCCGTGCCCGGAGAATCTGCTCTCCAAGTTTTGCTGCTTTGTATCCGCTGTCCTCATGGGCATTTTCCATGAAGGCATCAATGACGTGGGCAGGTTTACCAATGACCTTTATTTCACCTTCTTCCAAAAGCATTGCACGGTTGCAGGTATCAACAATAACCTCAGGAAAGTGGGATGAAACAACCATTGCCATATTGTTATTGACCGCGGAACTGTGCAGCATGTCATGGACAATGGATGCAATACGGGGATCAAGTGTTCCTGTCGGTTCATCAGCACAGAGGAGGAATGGTTCCTTGGCAAGCTGGCGGGCAAGCACAACACGTTGTTTCTCACCGCCGGAGAGATCACGTGCGATGTGCATCATCCGGTGTGACAGGCGAACTTCATCCAGAAGGTCTGCGGCGCGGTTGACTGCTTTTTCACCAGGATACCCGATATCGGCGAGTGCATGGAGAACATTTTCAATAACGCGGTCATCACCATACAGAGCAAACGTCCGCTGGAACATAATAGCGGTCCGGACCATGATGTTGCGTTTCTTTTGTTTATTCTCATCTGCCCATAAATCGATATCATCGGCAACCATATATCCGCCACATTTAGTGCATTTACTGCCCTCTTTGCTTCTGAGGTCAATGTATCCGCATTTGTCGCAGGCCGAGATATGGTAGATAATTCTGCCTGTTGTCGGCGGAGTATCCACACCACGGATGAGATGCATCAGCACCGTCTTTCCAGCACCACTTCGTCCGATGATGCCGAGTATCTCACCCTCTGCTAATTGAAAATTGATATTGTTGAGGACGACGTTTCCATCGAATTTCATGGAGAGGTCTTCAACTGTTAGTAGAGGCACCATAATTTCCGTTCACAGTATCATTTTTTGGTGGTTTAAACGTTATTATTCTATCATAATATTGCGCATAAGAGTAATTAACTCTTGAGCCTCTCAATAATATCCACAACTTCATGCACTGAATTAATGGTAAAATCTGCAGCCTTCATCAGAGGTTCCGGTTTTTTTCTGTTCTGCTGCAGTGAAAGAATGGCAAAATCTGCCTTTTTCATGGCCCGTAAATCATTAATTCCGTCACCTACCATCACAACCGTGTCATACTGGCGTTTCAAATCCTCAACCACCTGTTCTTTTATAGCAGGGGTGGCAACACCATGCGTATTGTCCTGCGGCACACCGAGATAATCTGCCATTCTCATCAGTTTCTTCGTCCGATCCCCTGATGCAATGTAAGTACCTATACCCATCGCCTGCAGATCCTGAATTGTCTCACGCGCACCTGAAAAGGGGCGACCTCCTGCAGTTATAACAAATTCTATGCCCCCGAGATTTCCATTGAGCATCACTCCTGAGTTAAGTGCTACTACGGTCTCTTTTTTGCATGCACTCCAGACGGTTCGGATACATCCCTGCAGGTCACCAATTGTTGCGTAGGTATCGTTGTACAGGAGATCACGGATATAATCGACGGTAACCGGCTTGCAGGTGCATGATATGCCGAAATCGATGTTGTTCTCACTCAGGTACCCGGAAAGCAGGCGTGTGGGGTCTTCATCGATAATATCACGGGAATGAAGGTAGAGCAAAATAAGTGCACGTTCTTTACAGGATGCAGTAAGCGTGATGGTCTCCACATCCTTCTGGACAGTGCCGTTCCTGACATCTTTCAGCACACGATATGTGCGCAGAAGAGTGCCTGCACTGTCAAAGACAACTGCTGTTGTCACCTATCTCCACCCGCAAACAGTCGCATTAATACTGATTGGTGCAATTGAAGTAAATGAATACGATGGTTCTCACACAGACTGCTGATGATATCTCCTCAATGCGGATACGGGGAGCGGGGCGCATTGCCCGCACGGCTGCTCACGCCCTTCAGGAGTATGGGGCATCACTTGACTGTGAAACGCTTGCAGCATTTATCCATGAAATGGGAAAAGCGGCAGATATTCTCTGTGGCACACGTCCGACTGCTGTTTCTCTGCCGAATGCTGTCCGGTATGTGATGCAGGGTGTGCGGGGTGCAGCCACACTGGAAGGGGCACAGGGTGCACTCAATGACCGTGCTGCAGAATTTATCCGTGATTCAATTGCTGCGGTGGGAAAGATTGCAGAAATAGCTGCACGGCAGATTCCGGATGACGCTGTCATTATGACGCACTGTAACTCTGAAGCGGCCATTGCCTGTATCGTCCGGGCTCATGAACAGGGCAAAGTGCGTGAGGTGTATGCAACGGAAGTGCGCCCGCGAAATCAGGGGTATATTACCATTCAGATGCTTTCTGATGCCGGCATTCCGGTGAACTTTATTGTTGACTCTGCCGCGCGGATGTTTATGCCGAAGGTTGATCTGGTTATAACCGGGACGGATGCGGTCACAGCAAACGGAGCGGTGGTGAACAAAATCGGGACCTCACAGATTGCACTATGTGCGCATGAAGCCCGAAAACCGTTTATCGTTGCTGCTGAGACCTACAAATTTGCACCACGCACGATTCTTGGTGAACGTATACCCATTGAATACCGTCCTCCGGAAGAAGTGATCGGAAGTGAGAGGCAACTCCCCCCCAATGTCACGGTGATTAATCCTGCATTTGATGTAACACCCCCTGCCTATGTGGATCTCATCGTAACAGAGATCGGAGCATTTGCCCCCTCCTATGCCCCGTTTGTCATCCGTGACCACCTTGGGTGGGATATCAGTGAATTCCAAAAGGACTATGCATTTACTCACCACTATGGAGAATGAGAGAGATGGAAGACGTCATTGCGCATTATTATTTCCGTCCTGACACAAGGACGACCCCGCAGGAGGCTGCACAGGCAATTGCGGAGGAAGAGACCACCGGTACCTGGACTGCTCTGACAACCCGGCAGGATTACGTAAGAAGGCTTGACGGCACTGTTGAGAGCGTGGAAGAATCCGGCCGCGGGTATCTCACTTTAATCCGGTATCCGTATGAGATATTTGAACCCGGCAATGTGCCCCAGTATCTCTCTGTTGTAGCAGGCAATCTTTTTGGGCTCGGGAGGCTTGAAGCCGTACGCCTGACTGATATTGAGTTCCCTGAATCTCTTGTCCGGTTCAACGGGCCGAATTTTGGCATCGAGGGTGTCAGGCGGCTTCTTGGAACCCGAAACCGGCCGCATGTGGGGACCATCATTAAGCCAAAAGTTGGCCTTACTCCCGCTGATACTGCTCTTGTTGCCTATGAAGCAGCATCCGGTGGCGTTGATTTTATCAAGGACGATGAAACACTCACCAACCAGGCATTCTGCCCGATGAAGGACCGTGTTGAGGCAGTGATGGCACGCCTTGATGAGGCAAAAGATGAGACCGGCCGGCAGGTACTCTATGCAGTCAATATCTCAGATCGTGCAGACAGAATCGTTGAAAGGGCGGAGGAGGCAATCGAACGGGGGGCAAACACCCTCATGGTTGATGTAATAACCTGTGGATACTCAGCACTGGAAGCCCTTGCAGAGGAGCCCGGAATCTCTGTTCCCATTCATGTGCACCGGACCATGCACGCTGCGATGACACGAAATCCTGAACATGGCATTGCGATGCGCCCGATAGCCCGCCTCGTACGGATGATGGGAGGAGACCAGCTGCACACCGGAACGGTGAGCGGAAAGATGGGAGGGAACGCTGAAGAGCTTATTCTGGATAATCGTGCACTGACTGACGCGTGGTATGGATTCCGGCCGGTCTTCCCGGTGGCAAGCGGCGGTCTGCATCCCGGAAAAATACACGCCGAGCTGGAAACACTCGGAACGGAGATTGTATTGCAGGCAGGCGGGGGTATTCACGGCCACCCGGACGGTACTGCCGCAGGTGCCCGTGCAATGCGCCAGGCAGTGGATGCCTTCCTTGAAGGGGTTTCGGCATCTGAATATGCAAAAGATCATGTTGAACTTGAACGTGCTCTGGAACTCTGGGGCACATCATAATCCTGCTTTTTTGCTTCCTGATCGATGGAAATTTTACCCTCGGTGACAAACAGGGTGGTATGTACTTCTCTCTTCTGCCCATGCTGCGTTTGGCCCCCCCTCCTGTAGAGGGTTTTACAGCACTGTGACAAAGATGAGAATATCAGGAGAGATGTGTTATGGAAATTCCATTTGTCAAATTACAGGGTAATGGTAACGATTTTGTACTTATCGATGAGATGGGAGGATCAGTGATTCCCGATGAAATGAAAGGAGAGTTTGCCCGTTTTTACTGCAACAGACGCTTTGGTGTCGGTGCGGATGGTATTATTTTCACGTCTCCCTCTGAGTCATGTGATGTACGGATGCGCATCTTCCAGCCGGATGAGAGTGAAGCGGAGATGTGCGGGAACGGTATCCGCTGCCTTGCCAAATATGTGTATGATTCTGAATACACAGGGGAAGAGTGCACCGTTGAAACACAGGCAGGAGTAATGGCAGTTGCTATGGCCTACAATGATGAGGGCAATTTTACCGCAACAATTGATATGGGTCCTGCAAAATTTGCCTCAGCTGAAATCCCTGCCAAAGGGGAGGGTGAATTCAGTATGGAATTTAATGGTTTTACCGTCTATGCTGCAAATACGGGTGTTCCACATGCCGTTGTCTTTGTTGATGATGTTGCAGCAGTCAATATCAATGAAGTGGCACCCGGTATCCGTTCACACCCGGTATTTCCTGAGGGCGCGAATGTTAACTTCGTCCAGTGCGACGATGCAGACAGTATCACGATACGCACGTTTGAACGTGGTGTGGAGGATGAGACCTATTCGTGTGGCACCGGTTCAACAGCTGCCGCAGCTGTGGCACACCATCTTGGTAAGATGCCTTCCACCGTTCATGTCCAGACACGGGGCGGCCCGCTGACAATCAGGATAACCGAAACGGTAACGATGGAAGGGCCGGCTGTTACCGTATTTGAGGGAACTATTCCTCTTTGAACCCTTTTTCTTCAATAGTAAATGTTATTTTGGCTCCTTCGGGGCGTGACCGGTGTTTTTCGAGTACTGCACACCGTTTTGTATCGTTGCGTTCGAAGCGTACGATAATTTTGGACATGTGATGCATGCTGGTACCGCCAAGGCCACGGAGATTATCTGTGCGTATGTCGGTGAAAACCTGATTTGTGATAATCACCGGGATATCATACCGACGTGCATACCCAAGGAGCATAATGAGTTCACGTGCCAGGCGTTTCTGTGCCTCTCCGGATGGCCCGTTTTCGGTCCTGTACAGTGCGGTTGCAGAATCCAGGACAATGAGGCCAATGCCCGGTCTGTCAGCAAGCAGACGGGCACATTCTGCAACCGCGTGGTCCTGTCCGGTGAAATCTGCGGGTTCATACAGCATGAGGCGCTCTGCAAGTAACTCGGCTTCATCTCCGGCAAGCTGGCAGAACCGGTCAATGGAGAATCCTTCGGTATCGATGTAGATTACATCTTCTCCATTGCGCAGGGTGGCAATTGATGCTGCCATTGCAGCTGTGCTCTTTCCTGCGGCAGGTTCACCGTAAAACTGAACGATAATGCTTGTCTCAAGTCCGCCGCCTATCAGAATGTCCAGGCAGGGGATGCCTGTGCTCTTCTTTTTCAGTTTTACCATTGTGATCATTCACCCCGGAGTTCTCTCCAGCGTTTCTCTTCGGCACGACGCGTAACATCGCGCAACGGCACATGTGCGGCTTTAGCTGCCTTCCGGGCCACTTCATACTCCGCCTTGCATGAGACAGGTTCTGTTCCAATCCAGCCGGTTTTAACAGGTATGGAAACGGTTCCGAAGCCGAGAGTGATTTCAACCGGTTCCACAGACCGTGTGATGACACTCCGGTGAACAGATGGAATACACCGGACACCGAGTGTACCCATTTCTTCTGCCATAATTCGGGTAAGATCCTCTGCCAGTGCATGGGTGCAGATGACCCGGATCAGGGTGCCGGGACGCCCTTTCTTCATGATAAGTGGTAATGCAGATGCGTCCCGTGCACCGGCATCCATCAGACGTTCGATGGTGTAGGCGATGACCTCTGCTGTTGTGTCATCCACGTTTGTCTCAAGAATATCTATTGTATCTCCCTCCTGTTCTGTTCCGGATTCGCAGACTGATGCCCGGAACACATTTGGCATGTGAGATGGATTACGTGTACCGGCACCATATCCCACGGCGGTGACATGCCCGGTGTCGGTATTTATTTCATCTGTTTCTGTTGCCATGAATTCAGCAAGAAGTGCTGCTCCTGTCGGAGTGCAGAGTTCGCGTTCTTCACTGGTATACCGGACAGGAAGGTGCCCTTTTCTGAGGATTGCAAGGGTAGCCGGAGCCGGGAGCGGGTAGATGCCATGGGCGCTTTCTATCGTTCCTGTCCCGAGAGCGACTGCTGAAGTCCTGACCGCGTCGGGTGAAAGGGTGAGGAATGCTGTGCACGCACCGATGACATCTGCGATGGCATCGTCAGCTCCCACTTCGTGGAAATGGGTGTGGGCTCCATGTATCTCTTCTTCTGCATCCCTGATGCGGGTGAATACCCTCACAGCCATCTCCTTTGCTGCGAAAGGAGCATCGGCACCTGAAACAATGTCACAGACCTCATGGAATGTGCGTGATGCAGGGCCTGCATGTGTCTCAATCTGAAGTGCCCGGATACCACATCTCTCAACCGATGTGAATGAAGGGAGGGCGACGACCGATGCCATTGCACGGGTGACCGCATCCCTGTCGGCGCCGCATTCAAGCAGCGCACCTGTCACCATATCACCGGCTGCGCCGGAAAATGGGTCAAAACAGAGCACTCTCATAGATACAGTACTTATACCCCGAGAGGGTATATGAAGGTAGGTGACCATTGGCCATGTTACTGAATGTTGAGAGCGCATATCCTGAGGATCGGGGCCTCGGGCGATGCCGACTGGACCCTGCAACTATGAACGTCCTGAGACTTGTCCCAGGAGATCTTGTATGGCTTACCGGGTCACGCATGACCGTGGCTAAAGTATGGCGGATGCTTGCTGATGACTGGGATCAGGGAAAAGTTAAGATAGATAACTTCACCCGTGCAAATGCCGGTGTAAGCAGTGGGGATAAAATAGAGATTGCTAAGGTTGAAACAGAAACTGATGCGTCCCGGGTCATTCTTGCACCACCGGAAGACCTCTCAAATCAGCCCCCTATTAATTTCAACCAGGCGATGCTGCGCCTGCTTGGTTATCCTGTTGCAAAAGGGGATACTGTCCCGGTGCTTGCCGGTCTTCCATTTATGCAGCAGCAGCTCATCCCCTTTAAACTGGTGACGATTGAACCGGAGGATGCTGTCATCATCACCAAGGACACCATCATTGAGTTTTCAGAGAAACCGGCATCAGGATTTGATAGCTTCGGTGAGATCAGTTATGAGGATGTCGGTGGCCTGAAAAATGAGCTGAAAAATGTTCGGGAGACCATTGAACTGCCTATGCGCCACCCGGAACTGTTCAGAAAGCTTGGCATTGAACCGCCGAAAGGTGTGCTCCTGTACGGGCCTCCCGGAACGGGAAAGACCCTTATTGCAAAGGCTGTTGCAAATGAGAGCGGGGCCCATTTCATTTCAATTGCCGGTCCTGAAGTTCTTTCAAAATATTATGGTGAAACAGAACAGCGTCTTCGGGAAATTTTTGAAGAGGCGGAGTCCAATGCACCGTCTGTTATCTTCATTGATGAACTGGACTCCATCGCTCCACGCCGTGAGGATGTGACTGGTGAAGTTGAACGCCGGATGGTTGCTCAGCTTCTCACCATGATGGACGGCCTGGAGGAGCGGGGGCAGGTGCTTGTGATTGGAGCAACGAACCGTGTTGAGGCCATCGATCCGGCACTTCGACGGCCGGGAAGGTTTGACCGGGAGATTGAGATAGGTGTTCCTGATGAGATTGGACGCCTTGAGATCCTGAAGATTCACACCTGCGGTATGCCGCTTGAAGGAGAAGTGCGCAGGATATATATGGAGGAGGCCCTCGATGCCATTCCTGATGAATTACGGGAAGAAGCAGATGAACGATATAATGTTGCGGTTGAAGAGATCGAGAGTCAACGGGAACGCCTTCTGCAGGACCTTGCTTCCCGCACCCATGGGTTTGTCGGTGCTGATGTGCAGTCACTGGCAAGGGAGGCGGCAATGCGTGCACTCCGGCGTTATCTGCCCGAAATTGACCTGGAAAATGATGAAATCTCCCCTGAGCTACTGAAGAAGATGGAGGTGACGTCACGTGACTTTGCCGATGCACTCCGGGAAGTCAGCCCCAGTGCAATGCGTGAGGTGCTTATAGAAGTGCCGCATGTGACCTGGCATGACATCGGAGGAGCCGAACGTGAGATTGAAGAAGTGCGTGAAGCAGTTGAGTATCCACTTACCCGGCCGGAAAAGTTCCTGAATCTGGGCATTAAACCTCCGAATGGTGTGCTTCTGTATGGGCCGCCTGGCACAGGTAAAACTCTCATTGCAAAGGCAGTGGCACATGAAAGCGGAGCAAATTTTATTCCGGTCCGTGGGCCACAGCTGTTGTCAAAATGGGTCGGTGAGAGTGAACGTGCGGTCCGTGAAATTTTCCGGAGGGCACGCCAGGTAGCTCCTTCCATCATATTTTTTGATGAACTGGATGCTATTGCGCCCGCACGCTCAGGTCAGGACAACCATGTTATTGAGAGTGTTGTTAACCAGATTCTGACAGAATTTGATGGTCTGGAGGATATGACAGGGGTTGTTGTGATGGGGGCGACCAACCGACCCGATATCATCGATCCGGCCCTGATGAGAGCGGGCAGGTTTGATCGTCTTGTTGCAATCCATGAACCGGATATAAAAGGCCGTTTCCAGATACTTTCCATACATTCCCGGGGCATCCCGATTGAAAATTCATCAGTGGAGACCTTGGTAAACGGGACTGCATCCTATGATGAAGGGGGGATTGAAGTGCTCTTTGGCGCTGCTGTTGCAGCACACCGAAAGGAGGGAGATGGTCCTGTGAAAATGACTGCAGATGAGATACTGGCAACCGAAATATCGGATATCAATGTCAGTGACGAAATAGTCTCATCCGGAAGACGGCGCCGTGCAGTGGCCCGCCTGATAGAAGAACACAAAATTAAACTTGAAGATCCGGAACGGGATGCACTCCTTCGGGAAATTGCAGGAAAGGCAGAAAATTATGTGGGTTCTGATCTGGATCTGCTCTGCCGTGAGGCTGCGATGTTTGCGATGCGGGATAATGCCGCAGCGGTGGGGATGCAGCACTTTGAGAAGGCACTTATGAAGGTCCGTCCGATGATGAATGAGCGCGTGCGCGAACAGTACGGCCGTATCCAGCAGTACTTCAAGGGTGGTCTTCCCCAGCAGATGCAGGTACACCTGCCTGAATACCAGTAAATTAATTTAAAAATAATTTGTGGTTTTTTTATCAAACAGTGCCTGAAACATTCGTTTCAGGCCTGTTTTTAAACCAGAATGATTATTCTTTGATGTATACAATAATACGCTGTAGATCATCTGAGGTTTTTGTGAATGCCAAACTGTACCACATTTCTTGATGTCAATGCCCGTCTGGGAGGCAAACGAGCTCTTATACACCCGGTATCGGGGACTGAATTCAGCTTTTGTGACCTCCTGGAACGGGTTTGCAGACTCTCATCGTGCCTTGTCGCCCGTGGAATTGCTGCCGGTGACCGGGTAGGAATTTACCTCCCTCCCTCGCCCGAGTATCTCTTCTGGTACTTTGCAATCTGGCGGATGGGTGGTGTAGCAGTTCCGCTCAATAATGTCCTCCGGGCAGAGGAAGTCGCTTATCTGATGGAAGACTCCGGTGCTGTCTGCATTGTTACCGACTCATCAGGAGATGCAGAGATTGAAACATATGTCAGTATGGGCAGAATCACGGCTGACGTGGTAATAACAGGCACTGCATCATTTGAGGAGGAGTGTCTCTCTGCTCCGTTTATTTCCCGTGCCCGTAATTGCAGACCGGATGATCTCTGTCAGCTTCAGTATACATCCGGTACCACAGGAAAGCAGAAAGGGGCGATGCTCACTCATGGAAACTGGATGGCCGCGATGGATAATGAACGCGAAGTCCTCAGGTATTGTGAAGATGATGTATACCTCGGCATTTATCCGATGGCCCATGTCGGGGTTTCCTGGGGCATCTCAGCGCTGCGTGCCGGTGCTACATGGGTGATTATGGATCGTTTCTCTCTTGATGAGTATATCCGTCTCACAGAGACGTATCAGGCCACTGTTATCGCAGGTATGCCGCCTGTCATCCATTCTCTTCTGCGTACCCCTCCGGGAACAGAACAAAGGATGCAGTCAGCACGGGAGATGATCAGTGGTGGCGGGCCCCTTCACCCCAGTATCTGGAAGAAATTTTTCTCACGGTTTGCAATACCGGTTGTTAATGCATACGGCCTTTCTGAGACAATCGTAGTAGGCACCGGGACTGCCATCCGTCCTGAGGACTATGTGTCTGCAGATGAGTTCAGAAGTGTTGGTATGCCGATTGGGTTTACTGAAGTGAAGATTGTCAACACCGAAGACCCGGCTATTGAATGTGAATCCGGAGAAATAGGTGAGATTGCACTGAGAGGGCCTGCAGTTGCATCCGGATACTGGGGGATGGAAGAGGAGACCAGGGCAGTTTTCCTCCCTGACGGGTGGTTTTTAACGGGAGATATCGGTTATCTTTCAGAAGACAGGATGCTTTCAATAACAGACCGGAAGAAGGACATGATTGTAATGTCAGGCTGGAAAATCTATCCGACTGAGGTGGAGAAGGTGCTTATTGAGCATCCATCGGTTGATGATGTGGCAGTCTTTGGGGTGCCGGACGTTCACCGTGGTGAAATTCCCTTTGCAGCAGTGGCACTTCTCCCCGGTACATCTCTTTCCCTGTCTGATCTACAGGAATATGCCCGTGAGCACCTGGCAGGATATAAAGTGCCGCGGGAGATGGTTATTGTCGATGAACTCCCCCGTGTTGGAGGATGGAAACTGCTGCGCCGGGAACTTCGTGAGAGATATGGGCCTGAATGTAATTCATAATGTCAAAATGACCTGAATTTTATAATATCGAAATGACATAAAAATGAACTAAAAACCGATTGACATATGAGATAGTTTAAATAATTTTGAATATCTACATTTTTGAAAATGCCTGCGGATATTGAAGAGATTGAAATAATCGGTCATAAAAAGATATCAACAGGTATCATTGGTCTGGATTATCAATTGGGGGGCGGATTTCCTGAGGGTTCCATTATAGTCATTCAGGGATCTCCTGTTTCGGGAATTGAGAAGATCGCCGAACAGTTCTGGAAAGCAGATGTTGAGACGACCGGTGGATATGACAGCTGGTATCTGATCTCAGACAGCAGTCCGTCCGTCGGTATGACGCCGGTGACTCCGGATGAGATGGGTGATGCTCTCTCAGAGATGCACGGAAAGCGGTATGTGGTTGATTCACTCTCCAGTGTTATACTCAGGGAGGGTGTTGATTCCGCTATTTCACTTATTAAAAATAATGGGGGGATGATCACACAGGACGGGGGGACTATCCTGTTTTTACTATATGACGGTGTTCATCTGGCAGAAGATGAAATTGCAGTTATACGGTATGCGGATGTCTATATTCACCTTACTGACGAGCGTCATGGAAATGAGATAGAGCGAAGAATGGAGATTGCAAAGATCAAAAATGCCAATGTGCCGAATCGGCTTTTCCCCTATAACATTACCAGTGAGGGAATAGACCTTTCAACAACGGCACGTGTTGTCTGAATGAAATATTCTCAGAGTTCTTGCCTGCACTGGTGTGCTGCAAGAACCAGATGTTCCAGTTTTTTATATGCGCCTTCGCGGGAATGCATCCGCAGACCGCAGTCCGGATCCAGAAGCATAATTTCAGCACCGAATATGTCAATTCCTTTTGTGATGCGATCCGCAATTACTGCAGTACTCTCGACTTTCTGGTCTGCAGAGTCCACACATCCGAATCCGATCTTCTTTCCTTTCAGGTCTGAGCGGGAGAGAACGTCTAAATTGTCCGGATTGTTTGCGAATTCAAAGTCCAGGATATCAACCGGAAACTGAAGGATATCATCTATACATCCTCTGATATTCCCACAGACGTGCATGCAGGACGGAACGGACACTTTACTGGTTATTATCTTCACTGCTTCGCGTGCAACCGTCATGTCTGCAGTTCCTGTGGAAAGAATGGGTTCATCCAGCTGAAGGATGGCTACGCCCGCATCTGCCAGATACCGTGCTTCCTGAGCCAGTGCCAGAGCCAGATCAGGAATCAGTTCATTCCTGTCCCGGTATACCGGTGTCTTCAGAGCAAGTCCGTGGGCAAGAGTTGTTGGTCCGGTGAGGATCCCTTTTACCGCCGGATGCCGTGAAATGGCATATTTCACTCCGGGGAGAGTAATCGGTTTTCCTGCCGGATGAATTTGTCCTGTGACATCCTGTCCCTTTACGCCCGGCAGGAAGTCAGCAATCAGCGCAATCATGTCCCTGCCGACCTGTCCGTCTGATATGATATCAATCCCTGCAGATATCTGGTCGGATACTGCAGTCTCACGTGCAGGTTTTAGCGGGTCAAACAGGGCCCGAAGGCCGCCTGACACGACTGCAGGATAACTCCCGACAACAGTGGTCGGGAGTATTTGTTCAGGCATCATGGGGTTACGCGGTGACGGTCACGTGGGAAGAGGACTGCTTCCCTGATGTTGGGCAGACCAAGCATTGTCATGATAAGCCGGTCCATGCCGAGACCCCAGCCTGCATGCGGAGGCATTCCATATCTGAATGGCTGGAGATAGAACGAAAAACTCTCCGGTGAGAGGCCTTTTGCTGCAATCTGGGTGATAAGGAGGTCATATTCGTGGACACGCTGTGCCCCGCTTGAGAGCTCCATTCTCGGGTGCATCAGATCAAATGCCTTGCATACTGTGGGGTTGTCTCCATAGGGCATGGCATAGTATGGTTTTATTTCTGTTGGCCAGTCGGTAATGAAGTAGTGAACTCCCATCTCTTCTCCAATAGCCCGTTCGGCAGCGGTTGAGAGGTCGTCTCCATAGCTTATCTGCTCTTCAATGGAGAGTGCTGCAATGTCAATAGCCTCACCATAGGATATGCGGGGGAACGGGGTTTTCGGAATCTCCAATTCTATCCCAAGAGCCTCAAGTGCGGGTCCGCATGATTCTGCAACTGAGGTATACGCCTGGACAACTACCCGTTCCAGAAGTTCCATCACATCATGATGGTCTGCAAAGGAAACTTCCACATCAATGGATGTGGCCTCATTGAGGTGGCGGGTTGTATTATGTTCCTCGGCCCGGAATATCGGGGCAATTTCAAATACTTTTTCAAACCCTGCTGCCATCATCATCTGTTTGTAAAGCTGTGGGCTCTGGTTTAAAAATGCCTCTTTTTCAAAATATGCGAGCGGGAAGAGTTCTGTCCCTCCTTCTGTTGCTGTTGCAACTATCTTGGGAGTAGTAATGTTCGTAAATCCTTCGTCAAAGAGAAGGTTGTTAATTGCATGGGTAACAGTGCTTCTGATCTGAAATATTGCAGCAACACGGGGGCGCCGTGCGTCCAGGTAGCGGTTATCGAGACGTGTGTCGATTTCTGCCGGGACTTTTTCTGAGACATCCAGCGGGAGCGGACTCTCCGCGCGTGAGACGATCTCAAAGGTCTCCGGGATTAGTTCACGGCCGCCGGGGGCTTTTTCCGTTGCTTTTACGGTGCCGGTTACGCGGACAACTGACTCACGTGACGCCTCTTTTGCAGCAGCAATTACTGCTTCCGATGCCTTCTTTTTTACAATTGTGACCTGAAGGAACCCTGTTCTGTCACGAATGATATAAAAAGCAAGACCTCCGAGGTCACGGACTTCATTAATCCATCCGATAACTACTGCTCGTTCAGTTTCCGGTGTTACATCCTTTATTGGTAATCTCATGGGCAAATCTGGTATAACATCTGTCCTTAAAGAGTAAGTTATTTTTCTCTCGATAAAGTCAGATTACATTCAGCAATACAAAGATTAATTTGCCATCTCTGAGAGAAATGCATTGATAAAATAGATGTTTTCTACAATTCTAGTTGCAACGGATGGTTCTTCCGATTCTTTAGAAGCGGTTCGTGCCGCAGCAGAGGAAGCACTGCAGCATAATGCAGTTCTGCATACGATATGTGTCACAAATCCGGGACCGGTGCAGTCGATGTTTGTAAGCCCACAGGCAGATGCTATTGATGTGAATTATGAACTGATAACTGAATTTATGGCTGAAGAGGCAAAGAAAGCACTCGAAGATGCAAAGAAAGAAGCAGAGAGTCTTGGTATCCTTGTAACACCACACACGGTATGGGGGGACCCAAGAGAAGAGATACTCCGCTGTGCAGAAGAGATCGGTGCAGACTGCATTTTCGTGGGGTCAACCGGTAAAACAGGTATTGAAGCACTCCTGCTGGGCAGCGTAAGTTCTGCAGTTGTGATGCATGCCCGCACGAATACGATGATTATACGGAGAAAAGGGAAGGAATAACAGGAAATGGGAAGGAATAACAGGAAATGGGTTGGAATAACAGGAAATGGGTTTTTTCAGGCGGTCCGGACCTACACTTGAACAGTGTATTGAAAGACGCGAATATCAGTGTGTTGTTCGGTTTTACCTGAAAGGTGTTGGAGATGATTCTGCAGCGGCAATAAGTGCTCTTCTCTTCTTCAGTGAGAATGATCCGCAGCCTGTTGCTGACGTACTGGGTAGTCTGAATGACCATGATCTGATGAATGTGGCACGGGCCATTGTTCAGTCCGGGGGGCCAGGACATCCGGCTGTTTTTGCCCTGGCCAGATATGCCGGGACTGAACTGGGCCGCGCACTCGGCCGTGCTGTCGTACGATGTGGTGAGGATGCCTTTGATGTTCTGGTGGCCCATGCTGGCGATGAAGATCAAAATGCACGACTTGGGGCTATCTTTCTGTTGGGGTTTATCGGAAAATCCGGAATTCCGGTACTGAAAGGGATTGTGTATCGTGCAGATGGGGAAGAGCAGCGTACAGCAGCCAGATGTCTTCAGCGTCTTGAATGGATACCAGAAAATCCTGATGAAAAAGCGATGTTTTTCTTCTTATGTGACGACTGGAAGGAGCTTGTCCGGCTAAAAGAAAGAGCCCTCCCCTTTCTTTTCTCTCTGGTGAAGAAGGATGATCCGACTATCAGAAGGTCCGCCATACAGGCGCTGGGGGAAATCGGTGATAGCCGGGCAGTGCCTGTCATTCTGCCGTATGTGGATGACTGTGATCAGGAAGTCCGTATTGCAACAGTATCTGCACTTATACATTTTGACACTCCTGAGACGGAACGGTGTCTTGTGAGTGCCCTGAACCATATGGATTCACAGATTCGTATTGATGCAGCGCATGCTCTGAAACGAAAAGGATGGGTTCCCCGGACAGAGGGCGAACAAATTCGTTATACAATCGCCAATGGTAACTGGGATGCAGTTATACGGCTTGGTGACAGGCTCATTCCCGATCTCATCCGGATTGTGCGTTCTGGTGATAATGAATGGATGGGTGCAGTATATGCCCTTGCCGGACTGGGACCTGATGCGGCACAGGGGCTGCAGATTCTTCTGCCGTCACTCCCGGATTCGCAGCAAAAAGAGATTGTCAGTGTCTTTAGAAAAGCTGCAGAAAAACATCGATTAAAACGTGAATATCTTCAAAAAGAGCAGGAAATAGAGTTACATAAACAGGAAGATAAGAGAAAGAATATTTCCGGGGCTGATGAATCAAAAGGACCATCAGATTCCGAGATCTGGGAAGCCCAGAAACGGGTTATGGAAGGGTTTAAGTGGCTGAGGCTGCAAAAAGTTGCAACTGAGCAGATTTACGCAATAATACGCGAGGGAGTGGAGGTCCATAATATCTCCTTTGAGATGGCTGTTGCGGCCCTTTCCTCCAGGGACGAAGCTATCCGTGCTGCGGCAGTTGATGTGCTGTCCATGAAAGGGGAACGCGGCCATCCGTATATCATGAAAGCTGCCTATGATAAGAGTCAGATTGTGCGGACAGCAGTTGCGGATGCTGTTGGATTTACTGCACAACAATCGATGATGAAGGTGCTCTCTCTTCTTTCGAAGGATCCTTCGGTTGATGTCCGCCTTGCCGTAGTCAGGGCCCTTCAGATGATGAATAACGAGCGTGCGTTCCCGTACATTGTAAACCTCTTCTCAGATGAGGATGCGATGGTTCGTGATGCTGCGGCGCATGCAGCAGCAACATATGGGCCGTTTGGCCTTCCTGTTCTTCTCCGGTCACTTCATACAAAAAACTCTGATATCTGTATTGCTGCGGCAGCAGCACTGGGGGAGATATGTGATATCCGGTCGCTGCCGTTCCTTTTGCCTCGCCTCGATGAACCTGATCGACTGGTGAGGGATGCAATACGGGCAGCAATTGTGCAGCATGATTACCGCGCCATTGAACCATTGCAGGAATTCATTGCACAAGCCGATGGTGACGCAAAGAATGCTGCCCTCCTTGCACTGTATGAGATTAACCCGGACCTTGCAGGAGAAAGCGGTGCAGACAGCCGTATTTTCGAAGAAGCGCTTGGAGCAGCAGAAAACCTCGGTGCGATAACCGTTTCTCCTGCCCGTTCATTCTTTTCCCGAAAAAAAACGGGTGTTTCTGCCAGCGTTGGGGCGAAACCGGTGGATACCGTATCTGTGTCTTCCCCCCGGCCGGCCGGTGAACTGTCCGATGAGATCCCTGACGTATCAAATATCCGTATGGATTCCCGCACCTGTGAGGAACTGGTGCTTCGTATTGAGGGAGGGGAAGAGTCTCTCTCCTCTGCTCTTCTGGTCGATCTGTATGACGAAAAGAGTAGTCTGAAAACAGATCTTATCTCTGCAATGAAGGGAAGTGACCGGGAGTTTGCGATGCATGCTGCGACTCTTCTGTCAAAGATTGGCTGGTCACCTGCAGGTAGTGAGGAAGAGGTGCTCTTTCTGCTTGCAACAGGGAAAATTGCTGACCTGAAAAAAGGCGGAGACAGTGCCGCCCGGGTTCTTTCCGGAATGGTGAGCGCGATGCCCCTCTCTGTGCAGAATACGATTGTAGATGTTCTCACTGCTATCCGTGGGAGGGATGGTGTTATCGGTCTGGCTCAGATTGTATCCGGCGATTCCGGCGGGATTTCTGATGCCGCCGCAGAATCGCTTGAGGAGATGGATGCTGATGTAGTGCCTTTCATTCGTGAAGCTGCTGCGTCACAGGAGGATGCCAGGAAGCGGCGCCTCCTGAAGATTATCCGGAAAATTGAAGACGGGAGATAATATGGATGTAAAAATGTTACCTAAAAGAACATCACCCACAGGAGTGGTGTATGCAGGACTGGTTTTAATTGTGTGCTGGTTTTGTATATTCCCTGCAGCTGCGTTCACGGTTACCTCCGGCCCCTCCCTCATACCGGATGAGCAGGCAGTACTGGGAGAGACAGTGACTGCTGATATTGAAATTATGTATGACGTTTCGTCGATGAGTGAGTATATTACGGCTTATACTGATCTTGGGTCCGCATCATGGGATGCTGTCATCATTGAGGATGGGCGTGAGATGCCGCTTGGTACCCGGAGTGGCCGGTATCTGACGGTAACGGGCTTTGAGTTATATAACCCCGGTTCGTCAGTTACGAAACTGCAGGTTCATCTTGAAGGGGTTGTGCCTGAGTATCTGGCAGGTGCCGGTGAAGCAGAAGTATTAACCCTCGAACACGTTGCCGGGGATGGTTCAACCATTCTTGATTCTGTCTCATATAAGATTCCAATCATTGACATGACGGCAGTCAATGCAATGCGGACAGAAACGGAGAATAATCTCATTCGTTTTGAAGAAGAAATCAATGCTGCATATAGTGCAGGAACCGATACGTCTTCAGCAGAAGAGGCTGCTGCAGATGTCCGTGATCTTATTGAAGCATCCCGTCAGATGGACCTACAAGGTGCCTATACTGCCCTTTCTGAAGCAACATCCGTCCTCACTGCTGAACTGATAACACTTACGGACTCTGTAACAAATGATTATTTTCAGGATGCCCGCGAGAGGATAGGAGCGATTGAGCCGGCGATAACAGAGTACAGGGATGCCGGCGGTGCTGATGAACAGGGAATTCTCGTTGTTCTCTCATACCGTGATAATGCTGAGATGCTTCTTGTACTGGCAGATGAAAAAAATTCCGCCGGGGATGATACCGGTGCACAACAGTATGCAGAAGATGCCTATGAGAAAGCCGATGATGCAATTGTTTATCTTTCGGGCATGTATACAAAGGCAGGACTGACAATGAGTGGTTATACGGCTGGTGCAACCAGCCCTCAGTCTTCTTTTGAGGCATCTCCTTCCCCACCTCTTCAGATATTATCATTGCCGGACTTCATGGAGTTTGGGGGAGAAGAGGGTTCCGGGGAAATTGATATCGGAGGTACCATCACCTTCTTTCAGGTCATTATTGATGGATTCCGGAGCCTGGCTGATATAATCCAGAATGTATCTGAAGCATTCTCAGGAATTGGTAATTAAAAAACAGGAACCGGAATGATTTCACTCTTTTTTCAGACCTTCTGCGAGTGCCATTATGTCCCATGCAAGTGATTCCCGGCGGCTGCGCGAACCCATCCGTGTATCAACATGGAGGGCACCATCAAAGGCGAGGGGGTCACGGGTATCCATGAGATAGAGGTCGGTGAACTGGTCATAAACCGGGCACTCGGCCGGGGTATCCGGAGTATAAATTCTTGTCTCAGGTGCCAGACTCCTTTCTCCGGTGAACGGGACAAATGAGATGACGGGAACATCCCTGAGGGCTTCTGGTATTCCTCTGCACATCAGTGCAGGTATGATGCCGGTGACCGGTCTCCCGGGACCGATGATCACGATGTCACTGTTCCGGATTGCTTCAACAGATTCTTTGCTTGCATGAGGGATAGTGCCTGGTGGAGCATGGACTGCGCATGCATGTGTGTCGTCACCATATGTGGTTCTGTACCGGGTGAGGGGCATGCGTCCGGACGGGGTGGTAACCGACCATCCTCCCATACGGTCAGTTGCCGGGAGGATATGCGCCATGATTCCATAGGTCTGGTTGATAGCAGCTGTCACATCAGTGAGGCGCTCTTCTTTTAGTTTCTGTGTCCGTGTGATGTGCAGGGCACGTTCCTGGTCTCCCACTGGCTGTGGCTCTTCTGTGCCAAGGCGAATGAGGGCACGGTGTGTTGTACAGGTGTCGCCCTGGATGCCATGCCATGTTTTTGTGTTGAGAATGCCTGCAAAAAGAAATGTCAGGGTATCAAGATCGGGAGCAGAACAGCCGCATGGTGATTCTTGTGCATCTGCAGCTGTTGTGATGACGGTAATTGATGAATCGTCCATGAATGAACGAAATCCTGCAATAAGGCGGGCAGACTTTCTCCCGGCTGAGATGAAGGTGATCATGCCTCTTCAGGTGCCTCCCTTATGTCAGGCGATGAAAGGTATGGCAGAAGAGTATACCTCTCATCAAAATCTCCGACGACGTAGAGTGAATATGTGCGTAAAAATGTCACGAATGGTACGCTTGCCATCAGTCCGCAGAATGTAACTACTGCAAGATATACTGCGAACAGAAGTGCCATTGCAGCCGGAGAGATGTTTTGTGGTCCACCTGCGGCAATAAGGAATCCCATCAGGGGAATGCCTGCTCCAATTCCTACGATTACTACCACAAGGGAGAGGATGATACTCACACAGATGGCGAGGATGAGTTTCATGACGATATAAAGTGCTGCTTCTGTTTTCTCTGTGCTGAGGAGATGCAGGCACCGGCGCCATCCTGCAGTAATCCCGCACCGGTCGTTGTTCATGATGGGTACCACAAAATCCGTTGTCAACATCAGGATGATGAGATATGGAATCAGGAGGAGGAATGTCAGTATGACAAATGCCAGAATCTTTCCCGGAAGTGCGGTTTCAGCACTGACAGTACCCAAAAGGGGAGCAAACAGGATATATGCAAGTATCAGACAGATGCCAAAGAAAAGCGCTGAGACAAACAACAGGAATGCGAAGTACCGGATGCCGGATCCTGTACTCTCACGGAAATATGTTCGTATCCTGATATTCCCTGCACCCAGTGCCTTGATAAAGATAAACTGGAATATCCCGTTTAAGAGGAGGTAGACAAGGCCAATGCAGAGCAGAATGCCTGCAATGAGCAGCAGGACTGAGAGGAGGGCATCCGTGTTCTGCGGCATCAGAGAACTGAGATACTCACCATCTCCGATATCCTCAGGAGAGAGAGTACCTGATGAAAACTGCACACCCCCTGCTGCACCTCCGGCAAAGAGGGCGATGAGTGCCAGACGAAGCCAAATTCCGATATTAAATGGAATAAGGATGGATTTCGTCATTGCAACAGCACGGTCAATTTCACGAAATGCGTAGTGTTCCTTTGTCATGAATTCCTGTGGTCTATCTTTTCGTGTCAATTATTTGCTGAATGCTTTCTGCAAGTGCCAGTGTAATTTCTGTGTCTGTCATGAGGGTATCAAGACGGACGGCCCCTTCTATTGCGACTGGGTCACGGATGTCCTGTACAAATATGTCGGTAAATTCCCGGTAGAGATCATAGGTTGCCTGCCCGTTTGGTGCCATACCCCAGGCCATCATCAGTTCTGCAGCAGGACCGCTCACCGGCGCATCACCAATAAACGGGCTTATCACTATTACAAACTGTTCTTTGAGCGCCTCTTTTACTCCTTCGCATTCAAGAATCGGTGAGATACTGGTAACGGGATTTGAAGGTCCGATGATAACTGCATCGGCATCCCGGATTGCCTTTAATACCTGTTCTGTTGCTCGGGGTGATTCGCTGCATCTCCGGATAACGGCGTCAACAGGGATAGCTCCCCTTTTCCTGACCCAGTATTCCTGGAAATGCATCTCAGTACCATCGCTCTGGATACAGGTAGTAACTTCCGTGTCGCACATCGGGAGAATTGTCGCATCACACTGGAGACGGGATGAGAGGTGCCGTGTTGCTTCTGTGAGTGTCATCCCTGAGCGGAGCATCTCTGCACGTGCAATGTTGACTGCACGGTCCTTATCCCCAAGGGTAACCGGTTCGGGATACCCTATCTTTTCCAGAAAATCACTGGTGACTGTGGTGTCATCCTCAATGCCCCACCATCTCTCTGTGTCAAGGAGGTTTGCAAAGAGGTACATCACGGTATCAAGGTCTGGTGAGAGGTGACTGCCGGAGAACCACATGTCCTCTGCTGTGTTTACAATGACTGTCATCTTATGGTCTTCCATAATCGTCCGGAATCCCCGCATCAGTTTTGGGGTGCCGGTCCCGCCGGAGAGGAAAGTTATCATGTATGACACAATAGTTTTATCACTAAATATATGTTGATTCTTAACTGAAGGCTGAGATGAAGACAATAAAAGACCCTGTACATGGTCATGTGCGTGTATCCGACGACCTTCTCCCTCTTCTTGATGCACCCCATGTTCAACGCCTCCGGTATGTACGGCAGCTTGGTTTTTCCCATCTGGTATATCCTGGTGCAAATCATTCACGGTTTGAACATTCTGTCGGGACAATGTATCTGGCAGGCACCATGGCCCATGAACTCGGTTTAGATGCCGATGACTGTCTTCTTGCAGAAGCAGCCGGTCTTCTTCATGATATTGGGCATGGGCCTTTTTCGCATGCAACAGAACCGTTGCTTGCCGAATTCTGTGGGAGAGGGCATGATGACATCGCACCCCTGTTGATTGAGGATCTGGGGTCCGTTCTTTCCGGCGCAGGGGTTGACATGAAGGAGATTGCGGCGATGGTGAACGGGACTCACCGGTATGCAGGAATTATCCATGGAGACCTTGATGTTGACCGGATGGATTATCTGATGCGCGATGCGCATTACACCGGAGTGCCATACGGGACGGTGGATCCTGACCGGCTGATTCACAGCAGTGCAATAAATGAAGAATCGGGCTTGTATCTTCGGGAAAACGGGATCAACTCCGCAGAATCTCTTCTTCTTGCACGAACACTCATGCGCCCCTCTGTCTATTTTCATCATGTGTCCCGGATTGCAGAGTCAATGATTCTTTTAGCAAGTATGGCACATGCCGCTGCGATGGAGGGTAATACATACCCTGAACTGGTGCGGATGAATGATTTCGCCTTTATTGCTGCCCTTCTCTCATCACCATCAGAGGAGGCTGTCACCCTGACACAGCGGGTCCTTGATCGCCGGCTCTATAAACGTGCACTCTATGTGGGTCAGGATCAGGTGAATGCAGAGGAATACCGGAAGGGAATCACGGTTATCCGGTCACGCGAAATTGCAGGAGAGATAGCTGCAGAAGCAGGGGTTGATGAAATCACTGTTCTTGTGGACATTCCGGCCTTTCCATCAGAGATGCGGATGGGTGTCAGGGTTGAGAACCATTATGACCTGAAATCCCTTGAAGAACTGTCTCCCCTTCTGACAGCCCTGAATCAAGCCCGGAGAAGGCAGTGGCGTCTGGGAATATATACCATACCCGGGCAGCAGAATGCTGTTGCGGATGCAGCAGGCAGGGTATTAACAATCAAAAAACCAACTAAGCAGGACAGACTAATTCTATAGGCAGGCAGTTGTTGATATGAATAAAAAATTTGTTGTGGCAGTTACCGGTGCAAGCGGGATGGTGTATGCACGGCGACTTCTGGAAGTTCTCCAGGATAAAGCGGAAGTTCATCTCATCATCTCAGATATTGGACATCGTATTGCAGAGTATGAAGGGGTGGATTTTTTGGGTTTTGATGTTGTCTATGCAGATAATGACAATATGTTTACTGACCTTGCAAGCGGGTCATTCCGGTATGATGGTATGGTTATAATTCCGTGCAGCATGAAGACGCTTGCTGCCATTGCGTCCGGATTTTCGGATAATCTGATTACCCGAACAGCAGACGTCTGCCTGAAAGAGGGAAGACGATGTATTCTGATGCCGCGTGAGATGCCCCTCTCCCGGATTCACCTGAAGAATATGCTCACCCTTGATGAGGCAGGTGCTACCATCATGGTCATCAGCCCGGCATTTTACACACGGCCGCAGTCTATTGAGGATCTGGTCGATATGGTTGTGGCCCGTGTCCTTGATCATATGGATGTTGACCATACACTCAGTACACGATGGAGAGGTGAATATTAATGCGAAATTTTATTGAGAGAATGCGGGAGGAAGGTCGGGTCATTGATATTGAATGTCCCTGTTCAACTGTATTTGAAGCCCCAAAACGGGCCAGTGAGACCGATGATCTGATATTCTTCCATAAACTGGACGGTGACAAAAAGGGTGTGATGAACGTGACCGCATCACGTGCGTCCCTCTCCTGTGCACTGGGAATTCCAGAACCTGATATTGTGCCTCGTCTGGCAGCAACCGAACAGAATGGTCTGATTACTGAAGGGATACGCCTGAATATGGGTACGCCGGATCTGCGCATGCTTCCGGTGATGAAACATTTCCCTCTTGATGCAGGGAGATATCTGACATCAGCGGTTGTCTTCTCGCAATATGGTGGTGTGGAAAATGCATCCATTCACCGTATGCAGGTCTTAGATGAGAGAAGGCTTGCAGCCCGGCTGGTGGAAGGGAGGCACACCCATTCTCTTCTTCAGGATGCCCTTGCCGATGGAGAACGCCTGCCTGTTGCAATAACCATCGGTACTCATCCGGCAGTGACCTTTGCATCATGCACCCGTGTACCGCAGGGAAAGGAGATGCACTACGCTGCTGAACTTCTGGGCGGTGAGATTGAACTGAATACCTGTTCAAACGGGGTGCGCGTGCCGGATGCAGAGATCGTACTGGAAGGGTATATTGGCAGTGAAACCACCGAAGAAGGTCCTTTTGTGGATATCACCGGCACCTATGATCCGGTTCGGCAGGGCCCGGTGATTGAAATTACCGGGATGTATATGAAACCTGATGCAATCTATCACGGGATTCTTCCGGCCGGAAATGAACATAAAATTCTGATGGGCATGCCCTATGAACCAAGGATCTTCCAGGCGGTTGCAGGGGTGACACGAGTGAAAAATGTGGTTCTGACAACCGGGGGGTGTGGGTATCTGCATGCCATTGTTCAGATTAAAAAGAGCACGCAGGGTGATGCTAAAAATGCAATTATGGCGGCCTTTGCTGCGCATACGTCACTGAAACATGTTGTGGTGGTTGACGAGGACATCAATCCATTCCGGATGGAAGATGTGGAGTATGCCATTGCAACCCGCGTACGTGCGGACCGTGATGTGATGGTTATTGTTGGAGTCCGTGGTTCCTCTCTGGACCCCTGCCGTATTGGTGACGGGACTAATGTGA
Source organism: uncultured Methanomicrobiaceae archaeon (assembly GCA_963761105.1). Taxonomy (GTDB): domain Archaea; phylum Halobacteriota; class Methanomicrobia; order Methanomicrobiales; family Methanomicrobiaceae; genus Methanogenium. The sequence goes on from CAVXFW010000021.1 coordinate 180,373, forward strand.
AGATGGGGATTGATGCAACAATGGTCATGGGAGAAGAAGAGAAGTTTATCCGGGCAGAATGGGACTAATATATAATGTACCTTGATCCAGATGATGAAAAGGTTCTTGCGGGGGAATATGGAGAAACCCGCAGGAAGATGATGGAGATTCTCGTTGCTCTTGGAAAGGTGTTCGGGGCAGAGAAGTTCGTTCCAATCAAGAGTGCGCAGGTGGCTGGTGCATCATATAAAACGATAGGTAAATGGGGACTTGAGTGGCTGAGAAGTCTTGATGCACGGGTGGCAGTCCCATCTGTGTTAAATCCAATCGGGATGCCGCGTGAACGCTGGCAGGAGATGGGTATCCCATCCGATTTTGCGGAGAAACAGAACGCAGTCCTGGATGCATACCGGCAGCTTGGGGTTAAACTGGAGTGTACCTGCACGCCGTATTATATCAACCGGACATCCTATGGAGAACATATTGCATGGTCAGAGTCGTCTGCTGTCTGTTATGCGAACTCTGTCATCGGTGCACGAACAAATCGTGAGGGAGGTCCTTCTGCCCTTGCTGCTGCAATTATCGGGAAGACCCCGTACTATGGTCTGCATCTCTGGGAGAACCGGATGCCTCAGGTGGCATTCCGGGTTGAAGCGGATGAGATGCTTCATGCCGGCCATTATGGTGCCATCGGCTATCTTGCCGGAAAGGAGGCGGGAAACCGTGTGCCGTTCTTTTATGGATTACGGCCAAATCGGGACCAGCTTAAGGCACTTGGGGCCGCAATGGCTGCCAGTGGTGCGGTGGCACTGTATCATGTTGAGGATATCACTCCCGATTCCCGCGTGCTGCAGGAACGGGGGGCAGATATTTCCACCCTTGAAATGATCACCATCACCGGGGAGGAGATTGAGGCAATCTTTGAGGAGCGAACCGTTGATGCAGTGGCAATTGGGTGCCCGCACTGCTCAGAGGATGAACTGGAGGAGATTGCCGATCTCCTGAAAGGGAAAAAGGTGATAAAACCTCTCTATATCTTTGCTGCAAAAGGCGTGGCACAGGCCCACCCCCATCTTGTGGGATCAATTGAGATGTCAGGTGCAAAGGTTTGGGAGGATACCTGTATCGTTGTTTCACCCGGAATGGATCACTTTGGTACGATAATGGTCAATTCCGGGAAGGCATTTGCATATGTGCCGAATATGTGTGGTGCAGAAGCTGTTCTTGGTTCTACCGGGGAATGTATTGCTGCTGCACTGGGTGAATAACCCGCCACTATTTTTGTCTATATGATTTGTGCAGGCAATCTGGCGTATTTGCCTGTACACATTCTGAATGAGGGTGATAAATACAGGAGTCTTTATGCCTTGCCTGTTTCAGGAAAAAATGAATGAAATGAATTTTTCCTGCATTGTCTCAGAAAATGAGATCGGTATGGTTTTTACCGGATAATTCATGATCAGGGTATCTGGCTTTCAATATCAGGACCTGTGACATAAACCGACGTATTTTCCTGTTGATATTTGTCGATTGCTCTGGAAATTGCCTCACTGGCAGATTGATTCCGGTTCTGTGAATTTCGAACGTATCATTCAGTGGTATCAGATTCGCCTGAATTGTTAAAAAAAGGTTAACAAATGTCCCTTTTGGAATAGATCTTGTTGCAGGAATTGTCTTTGATCTGCAAACATGTGCCTACAGTATGAAGAAAGAGACTGATGTATATGACAATTGATGTACCCGGGCAATACATGGCTGGGTCGGTTTTTTGGGAGCACCTGTAAAAATACATTATGCACTGCTGCACAATGCGGGGGAAGCCGCCCTCTCTGCAAAAGCACTTTTAAGTTCTTGATTATGGTAATGATGGCTTTTTCAGCAATGTTTATGCCTTTATTGTGACATACATACTGGCACTGATTTCCGAAAAACGATCTATCTTCGAATGGATGAAGATGCATGGTATGTCGTGTCGGACTGGATATCGCAAAAAACGGTGAATCCTCCTATATTTGAGGTGTAAAAAGAAAATGAAGAAGATTGAAGCAATAATCCGCCCTGAGAAGCTTGATAAGATATCCGGTACCCTTATTGAGAAGGGCTATCATGCAATGACCGTTTCCGAAGTACGTGGCAGGGGAGAGCAGCGTGGAATTGCCCTTCAGTTCAGGGGCAAGGAAATTATGGTGGATCTCATCCCTAAGGTAAAAATTGAGATGTTTGTCGAAGACAAGGAAGTTGAAGAGGTCATTGCATTAATTAAGGAAGAGGCGCACACCGGCGTAATCGGTGACGGTAAGATCTTCGTTTCTGATGTTGAAAACTGCATAGGAATAAGAGAAGAATAAAAAAATTCCCCAATTCATGTCAAAAAATACGGAATGAAGGGAATAAATGAGTTTTTCCATTCACGTATCATTCCATCCAATCTGAGAGGGAAATACGCCACATCACCATTTGGAATCGTATTATGAAGTCGATTTTTGGTTCGTTTACCTGAGAAATCACTTCGGGATTTTCCATCTAAGTCTGCGAAACCTGACATTTTCAGGCCCTCTTTCTGTGCATTTTTATCGGCAATACATTATACTGATTCAATGGTTCTGTTTATCCTTTTCCTGTAATTTTGAGTTCAGGAAAATATTTACCGAAGGATGGAGATCTTGTTGTATTGTAGTCGGTAGGGAGCTAAACTGGTAGGGAGCTAAACATATTTCAGATATTTTTTTTGAGGAATTCCCGGAATATTTTGTAACTATAGTGATTGTAAGCTTCTCTCTATTGTTTATTGAGTGTCTCCCGACCTTTTTAAGTTACCATTTTATTGCGACGGATTCAAATTTCCTTCCTGGATTTAGAATGAGGATTTAATATTATGGAAACGGACGTTGTTATGATTAATTCGGCATTCATACTCATTTGTACTGCATTGGTTCTCCTGATGACGCCAGGAGTGGGATTTTTCTATGGCGGCCTTGTCAGGAAAAAGAATCTGATATCGATGCTGACGCTCTCTTTTGTGTCATTAGCACTTGTATCCATACAGTGGGTGGTATGTGGCTACAGTCTCGCTTTCGGGCCTGATATAGGAGGCATCATAGGCGGCCTTGACTATTTCATGCTCCAGGGAGTAGGTATGTCGGGCGAGCCTGTGCCGGATATACTTTTTATGATGTTTCAGCTCTCATTTGCAGCAATAACGCTTGCAATTATAACATCCGCTGTTGCAGAGAGAATTAAGCTCAGTTCTTTCATTATCTTCGGGCTTTTATGGACGACGTTTATTTATGATCCATTAGCTCACTGGGTGTGGGGCGGTGGCTGGGCTCAGACCTTTGGAATTCTGGATTTTGCAGGGGGAATTGTAGTTCATATCGGGGCTGGATTTGCTGCTCTCGCCCTTGCGCTTGTGATCGGAGCAAGGCTTGGTTTTGGGGAACATAATCTCGAGCCTCATAATATTCCCCTGACTCTGCTCGGCGGTTCTCTGCTCTGGTTTGGCTGGTTTGGATTTAACGCGGGAAGCGCTCTTGCAGTAAATGAGATTGCAATAAATGCATTTGTGGTAACAAATATTTCCGCAGCAGCAGGTGCACTTTCCTGGATGATTGCATCCTGGATTCATGGTAAACCAAGTTCACTGGGTATGATCTCCGGGGCAATAGCAGGTCTTGGTGCAATAACACCTGCTGCAGGATTTGTGGGGCCCATGTCAGCAATATGCATCGGAACCATATCGGGACTCTTATGCTATGGGGCACTTCTGTTTAGACTTGAACACCATTGGGACGAGTCACTGGATGCATGGGCAATACACGGTGTTGGCGGAGTATGGGGCACAATTGCAATCGGCATATTTGCTGTTCCTGCAATTGGTGGAATAAGTGGCCTCATTGTGGGGGGCACCTCCCAGATTGTTCTTCAGATTATTGGTGTACTTGCTGCCGTTTCATTCGCGTTTTTCGGGACGCTTCTCCTTGCAAAAGCGGTTGATCTGGTATTTGGCCTTCGTGTGACAAAAGATGAGGAATATGTCGGACTTGATATTTCTCAGCATGGCGAAACGATGAATTAACCTGCTGAAAATATACCCAAAAATCCATTTTTAAAGATAGTTTTGGAAGTTGGGTTGTTCAATCTGTTTTCGAATATTGCATTTTCTTTGATTGATATAATTTTCAATAATCAGAATCTCAGGGAACGTACCCATATTTCCTTTTTTTTGCTGCATACATTCAGGAAAATCCTTTGTCAAGCGTCTTCTGGCTTTCAATATCAAGACCAGTGACATAAACCGACTTGTTTTCCTGCTGATATTTGTCAATTACCCGGGCAATTGCCTCAACGGCAGAGTGATCCCAGATATGGGAATTTTGAAAGTTTATCTCAATTTTATTGGGATCCCCTGTATAATCAAAAAGGTCAATGAAGTCTGTCATTGTCCCGAAGAACAACTGTCCTTTTACCGTATATATTTTAACTCCGTCTCCCCTTTCAATGTCTGAAACGGAAATGACTGACATTTTCCATGCCATTGCAAGGGCGGCAAGGACAACACCGGCTAAAACACCCTTTGCAAGGTCATGGGTATACACAACGATGGCAATTGTCGTGAGCATGACAAATGCATCGCTCTTTGGTATTTTGGCAATCTCTTTTACTGAATCCCATTCAAACGTCCCGATTGCAACCATGATCATAACCCCGACCAGTGCTGCCATGGGAATCTGTGCCACAAGATCGCCGAGAACAATGATTAAAAATATCAGGAAAAGCCCTGCTGTCATGGAAGATAGTCTTCCTCTGCCTCCGGACGTCACATTAATGACCGACTGCCCTATCATTGCACAACCAGCCATACCTCCGAAAAAACCGGTGATGAAGTTTGCAATGCCCTGCCCCTTCACTTCCCGGTTTTTATTACTTTTAGTACCTGTCATTTCATCAATAATTGATGCCGTAAGAAGCGATTCAAGAATACCTACGATAACAAGTGTTATAGAATACGGCAGAATAACGAGCAGCGTTTCAATGCTCAAAGGCACCATCGGAAGATGAAACAGAGGTAGTGCTTTTGTGATTGTGCCTAAATCTCCTACCGTCATCACATGTAACCCCGTCCCGATTGCGATTGCCGTCATAACGACAATGGCGATAAGGGGTGCCGGCACTGCTCTTGTAAAACGGGGTAAAAACCAGATGATTCCGATTGTTGCTGCGGTCATCACATAAACAGGAAGTGAGGCACCAATAATAAACGGAATCTGGGCGAGGAATATAAGAATTGCAAGGGAGTTTACAAACCCAAGAACTACTGAATACGGGATAAATGAAATAAAACGTCCTACTTTCAAAAGACCAAGGGCAAATTGTATAATTCCCGTCAGGACGGTTGCAGCGAGGAGATATTCAAGTCCGAAATCCCTTACAAGAATAACCATTACAAGGGCCATCGAACCTGTTGCAGCCGAAATCATGCCTGGCCTCCCGCCTGCAATAGATATTACTACTGCAATACAGAATGAGGCATACAGGCCGACCATTGGATCAACGCCGGCAATGATTGAAAAGGCAATTGCTTCAGGAATAAGTGCAAGTGCAACGGTAATTCCGGCAAGTACGTCACCTCTTATATTTGATAACCATTCCTCTTTTATCGTTTGCGCGCTCAAGAAATGTTTCCCCGTTTCATTTAAATATTGACTATCTGCATATTTTTCAGGATTATAATGGCTATTTATTTTTAATTTAAAAATTTATTTTAGTCAGGATCCGTTTGAATTCTGATAATTGGTCTAAGGTATGGTAAAAAATCTCTCGGTGCGAGCTTTCCCTTATGTCAATAACACTTGCTATCTAAACGGTTAATAATTCCGCAGGGTAAAAATTATTGTGATGCATAGATGGCATTTATAAAAAAAACCTGCTGTCACATTTTATTACATATCCGGGATGATTTTTAACAAATTATATTGACGAAAATAATGAGTTTTCCCTGAATAATTTGAGTCTAACCGTGCAGGATGCTTAATTATAACACGTTTTGATGAAAAACCGAGAAGTGATTTGCCGAGTCAATGTGCCGGATCGTTATTTCTTTATACAGGGTAAATGAAAACCTATCGCGGGTTCGTGGAGTGCCATGAAACGGAAGACGTTGTTCGTTTCAGGCAAGACAAAATAATTCTCCTTTCCCGGGTTTTTGAGTATATCAAAAAAGGCATAGCATGCCGGATATTGCCTATGGAATTGTGAAAGGGATTGTACCGGAGTAAAATAGTATATCATGTACAAAAAAATTCTACTTGCAACAGATGGATCTGAAAATGCACGACGTGCGGCTAATGAGGCAGCAGGTTTTGTCAGGGAATTATCCTCCCATGTGATTTTAGTATATATCGTAAATAATCCTCCTTCACAATCCAGAATGGTAAAGGCAAATTTTGATGTACATTCCCTTCTTGAAGAGGACGCAAAATCCGATATAAAGGATACTCTTGATATTTTTGAAGAGGAAGGTCTGGCATATACGTTAAAGGTCGCAATAGGTGATCCGGCAGCTGAAATAATTGAAGTAGCTGAAAAGGAAAAAGCCGATCTGATTGTCATTGGCAGTCGCGGCCTTGGTACAATTAAAGGAGTATTTCTGGGAAGTGTAAGTCAGAAAGTAACCCATCATGCAAAATGTCCGGTAATGATTGTGAAATAATATTTTTCTGAAAATCAGTCGAAATGCTGCTTTTCGGAACAAAGAAAGATAATTTAGCCAATATGGCACATTTTCAGTACAAAAATCTCTCTCGGATTGAATCTTTCCGATTTTGTTTCATGGAAAGGAATTGTGAATATACATCTACCCAATTTCTGATAGCGTATATCTGATATTATTTGGGCTAAATCAGGGAGATTTTGATTTGATGAATGCAATTCCCTAAATTATTGTATAGATTTTGCTAACCAAAAACGAGAATATCTGATCACCGTTGAAGACTTTTTTTCCGATTTTTTTGTTTTGATGCTCTTAAACCGGCAAACAAACAGTCTGCAAAGAAATAATCAATATTGGAATGAAAGATGCAGTTGCAGAGACTATGACCGGGAACGTTTATCCGGTGATATACGTTTCATCCGGTTCACGATTTTTGTGTATCCGATTCAGGAAACATCATGAGTCAGGAGAAGGATGATGTGAATAGTTCCGGGAAAATCCGGATATGGTATGTTTTTTTAGTATCAGGCAATCAATAATTTCTGTTTGTTTTTCATTTCATCATTGCTTTCGATTCGCTTGATCGCCCAATCAGCTTTTTCCCGTATCTCCGGGTCGTTAAGAGATTCTTTAAGCGCTTTGAGAACTTCTTTCCCTCCAAACGTCGCAAGTGCATCCACCGCTTCGGTTTTAACTTGTTTTTGTTCGTCTTTTAAGCATCGGATAATCGGTTCTGCTGCACGTTTATCCCCGATTAACACCAGCGCTTTTATAGCAGCAATTCTGACTTTGGTTTTCTCATCATTTAAATGTCTGATGAGTGGAACAACTGCCCTTGTATCTTTCAGCATCCCGAGACCTGTTGCCGCCCCTTTTCTCAGCCATTGCTCCTTACTGTCAAGACATTGTATCAGTGGAAGGATTGCCTTTTTGTCACCAATTTTACCCAGTGATCTGGCAGCGATCCAGCTTACGTCAACATATTCATCCGAAAGGGCTTTGATGAGTGGTTCGACGGCTTCGCTGGCGTGCGTATTTCCTAATATTTCAGCTGCTTTCCATCTGAATGTAAGATTGTCACTTTTGAGGTACTCGATGAGCTTCTGTATATCATCTCTTCTTTTTTTTTCAGAATCCTCTTTTGAAGGATTTTCTTCTTCACTGGTTTTGGTGGGATGTTGCATCTCTGACCACACTGTCAATGAGATAAATTGATACTTAAATATTCTCCAAAAAATGAGCGGATTGGTTTTTATTTAATAATATTTCATGTTAATTAAAATATTGAATATTTGTCCCATTTTAACTTTGAACGTGATATTTTTCAAAATATTAAATATAATGTGGATATGGGAAGACCATCTATGAACGTATCCATCTGAATGGGAGAATTCTTCCGGAAAAACGATGAATTTTTCCGATAATCAGGGTAGATTTTCTGACATCAATTTGAGAATGGGTATTTAATAAGGGTTAATATGGTATTTGACCGACTGATTTTCATTTTTTCTTTTCCTGAACATCCTTCAGGATCTGATTTTGGAAATAAAAGGAGCCTGTCGTTAATATTTTATCCCATCTGAACCATCGGCAGGAAATGGCGTTGTCAGACATATCGCTTTCCCGAATTCCTCAACGAAAGCAAGAACGCACATCTCTCTCACTCTGTGCCTTTTTCATCTGTCCTCTTTTTAGTCTTCTTTTTTCTGCAATAGTGCTCTGTCTTTTGGTTTTATGCGTCGCCTCTTGGCCTCTCATCAGATGTCAAACCTCTCCATTTATGGATCTTCATGGGGCATCATTCATACAAATCCTGCGGAGGCTAAGGTGTGGGGGCTGATGGAGAATTATGGTATCTTTTATCACTGAAGTGCATAAATTCATAATTATTGTTCGGGAATGTGAAATGTAATGAAGTGCATCAAAGGAGTTCTTCTCGATATAGATGGTGTTCTTTATACCGGAGATTCTCCAGTCCCGGGGGCTTTGGAATCGATTCGGTTTCTGAAAGATAATCATATCCCGTTCAGGTGTCTTTCAAATACAACACGAAAATCGCGGGCTTCAATCTCCCAAAAACTGAACCGGTATGGTCTTGAAATCCCGGAAGAGTTCATTTTCACTCCTGCAGCAGCTCTGGTTTCCCTGTTACAGGAAAAAAACATCAAAAAATGCTTTTTTCTGACCTGTAACGATGTGAAAAGGGATATGCTTGTTGATGGAATAACGGAGTGTAATTCCGGTGCCGAAGCTGTTATTGTGGGTGATGCCGGAGATAATTTTGATTATTCCTCCCTGAATGAGGCATTCCGGTTGCTAATAGACGGCGCATCGTTTTTTGCTCTGGAAAAAGACCGGTACTGGATGGATAATGGAGGACTTTCACTCTCTGCGGGACCGTTTGTGTATGGCCTTGAATATGCAAGTGGAATGTCGGCTCATCTCATCGGAAAACCTTCATCTGCATTTTTTGAAAAAGCACTTGAGTCGATGAAAATTGGTTCTTCTGAAGCAGTTATGGTCGGAGATGATATTTACAGTGATATTGGTGGTTCACAGAAAGTCGGTATAAAGGGAATTCTTGTGAGAACAGGGAAATTTAATAATCAAATGCTGGAAAACAGTGGAATTATCCCTTACAGGATTATCAGTTCGGTTCGGGAACTGCCTGAAATTATCCACATCAATATTTAGCCTTATTCTTAATAAGCCCGGTATCTTACTTCCGGCTGTAATCCCACCTGTCAGACATTTGCATTTTCCTGAGATTTTCAAAGAAGAGTCTGCCTGGTTTGGGAGCGATTTATTTCTGCATCAGATGCTAATACTGCTGTGTCATATTGACCTGACTTCCCGAGGTTCATTTCTTTTTTAATTGTTGAAGAAACAATAGTGGATGTGTATGAATATACAGGTTTCAGGCCGGATTGCAGGAATAATGGCGGGAAAAAAAAGGATTATTCGAGAAGAATATCGAGTGCTTCGTCCCGGTATGATTCCATGACGTAGGGGATGCCTGACACTTCTGCTGCTTCAGGGGTAAGTGCCATCAGGTCGTTTCTTGAAACTGAACTGAAGCTGAAATTGCGGCTTCCTGCCATCATCTGCTGCATTCCGGTTCTGAAACGCTGTGCATAGGTGTAAATACCGACTGCACCAAGAGGAATCTCGTCGATTCTTCCATCGAACTTTTCTTTGAGCTCCTGGTAGGATACAAAGATCTCTTCGACTGAGGTTCCATACTTTGAAACGCTCTTTGGCAGTTCGTCATTCTCAAGCCATTTGGCGATGTTCTTTCCGACCATGCCTGGGATCATGAGTGCACGGCCCATGCAGACTGCCTTAAAGTACGGTGCACCCATACAGAGTGCCTTGAACGCATTTGCTTCATCTGCAAATCCGCCGGCGATAGCAAGATCAGGTACACGGTAGCCCTTCTGTTCAAGCTGGGTTGCAAAGTCGTATGCAAGAGACTGGAGATAGAATGTCGGAATACCCCATTCGTTCATCATTGGCCACGGGCTCATTCCTGTTCCGCCCGGTGCACCGTCAATGGTAAGAAGGTCAATCTTTGCTTCTGCAGAATAGCGTATTGCCATTGCAAGTTCCTTCATTGAATAGGCGCCGGTCTTGAGGGTAACACGCTTGAAGCCAATGTCACGAAGGCGATCCACTTCTTCCAGGAATCCTTCTTTGGTAACAAATCCAAGGCGGGAATGGCGTTCGAATTCCTTTATTGCACCGTCTTCAAAGGCTTTCTGGACGTCGTGGCGGGTGGGGTCCGGAAGGACGATGTATCCACGCTCTTTTAGTTCAGTTGCACGTGAAAGGGAGCCAACTTTAATTTCACCGCCGATACATTTTGCACCCTGCCCCCACTTCAGTTCAATGGTTTCGAGGTTGTGTTTGCTGGATACATATTCTGCTGTACCAAGGCGTGTGTCTTCAACGTTGAGCTGAACAAGAAGTTCTCCATATCCATCATGGAATTTTTTATATGTCTCAATTCTTCTGTCCATCTCAGGTGAACTTTCCACCTTTCCGTTCTGGTCGAGTTTAAGGTCAGGATCGACACCGCAGACATTTTCACCGCAGACAAGGGTAATTCCTGAAATTGCCGCACCGATTGCGAAGTGTTCCCAGTTTTTCCGTGCAATATCGGTTGATCCGAGTGCTCCGGTAAAGATAGGGACTTTCATTGCGACCTTAACATCCCATCCATACTCCACTTCAGTATCTACATCTTCGAATACTGCAGTATCGGAATTGGCTTGTACGCCCGTGGGAAGTCCGCGGGCACCTACAGCATATCCATGGATGTTGAGATGTGAGTAATCAATCGGGTAATCTTTGTCTGCACCTGCAGTTACTTCTCCGAATGGGCCGGGGTAGAGCACTTCACGGCCTCTGAACGATGAAAGCCAGATATCACAATTTCCTTTACATCCGTCAACACATCGTGAACACATGCCTGACATAGGCACGACATTTTTTGAACGATTGAATGTGTGGACAGCATCATCCGAATTGGGTGTTTTAAGGTTTGCCATAATTTATCACCAGATCTTTTTGGTATTGCAGGAGTGTCAGTATAACTAACAAATGCCCTGCAATACGTATACCATTTGAAATGACAGGAGTTTTAATCCTGAAATGCGGCATCTCACCAGACATGCCTTTATCATCCGTATTTCTACGAATGCTTACAGACATCTTCCTTCTAACGGGTATAAATATTTCTATATACTCTATAGGAATCGGGTGGGCCACGTGTATTAATATAGTGTGGAAAAAATCGAAAAAAAAGAAAAAGGTTTCAGTAAAATCTGATTCCTACGTCTTTCATTTTGTTAAATTTTGCAATATTGAGTATGAGTGGTGTTATACTCTCGACTATTGATGATGAGTTGAGGGGGCCTGCATCATATGCGGTAAGTTCTGAAACTTCTTCTACAAGTCCCATTACTATTTTTTTTGCGTTCATGTCGTCTCCACAGACTGCAACCGAATAATCCAGTTTTTCGTCAAGATTTTTCCATTTCTGTGCAGAGATGTTGTTGAAGGCAGCGATAATTTTTGCACTTTCGGGTAGCATTCGTTTGATTTTAAGGGCTGCGGATCCTTCCTCAGGCGGGTCATAAAAGAAGTGGTCAGATTTACCAATTGGGTTTATTGGTGTAATTACAATTTTATTTTCAAACCCTGAAAGAGAACTGATTGTTGCTTCCAGATGCCGGTAATTAACAGAAAGAACAACAATATCTCCCATGTCGAGCGCTTCCTGATTTGTGACACCACTGCATCTGGCTATGATTCCCCTTTCAGAAAGAGCTTTAATAGTACATTCACTGCTTTCACATGCCTTTTCTTTGTCACGCGATCCTATGATAATCTGATGATTTTGTGAAAGGCGATGGGCCAAACCCTCCCCGATGTCACCTGTTCCTCCAATTATTCCTATTTTCATAATAATTTCTAATGAGGTGGCAATCTGATATAATTGTATCTTTATTTAATCGGAGCTCACATTTCCAATTAAACCTGAAATGATGTTTTTCATTATCATGGCACATGCAACATGTGGATAACGAATGTAACATGGACGTGTTCATGAAAAAATGGAAGAATTGTATCGGTTGAAAATAACTACTCTAAACCTTTGCCAGATACAAAATTTTTCCAATTAGGGGGGCTATAGCTTGAAGGAGGGGTGTTACGGTCATGAAAAAAATAGTTGGCAATATTCAGTTTCCTGAACGTTCCATATGGAATGCTTAGAAAACGGGCATACATCGATCAGAATACCAGGGGAATGAATATTCATCTGGAGATGGATATTACCTGCAGAGGTTGCAGTATATGCGGATCAAAATCTGTGGTATCACCACGACAGAGGATGTAAAGGCTGCGGTTTCTGCCGGCGCAGACGCTATTGGTGTGATCTGCTATTCCCCTGAATCACGGCGCAACCTGTCGGATGAGAGAGTGAAAGAAATATATTCAGTGGTTGGTTCTGATGTGATTCGTGCCATCGTCACCCATACGACTGACCCTGATGAACTCCGGGCTGTTTGTGCGCTATGTCCTGATGAAATTCAGATGAGTCATCCGTTTCCCCGTTCGATGGTGCCTTCTTCGATTCGTGTTGTTCGGGTCATCTCACCCGGGATGTCTGTACCGGATGATTGTGATGGAGTGATAATCGATGCGAGTATGGGAAAGGGAAAACGGTATAACCCTGAATATTCAGTTTCAGTGAGAAAAGAGGCTAAAGTCCTGGTATATCTCGCAGGAGGCCTGACACCGGAAAATGTCGGTGAGGCTGTGATGACCATTCGTCCGGATGGTGTGGATGTGGCAACCGGAGTTGAACTGTCCCCCGGCATTAAAGATCATACCAAAATTCGTGCATTTATCCAAGCGGTAAGAGAAGCAGAAGGATTACGGGAAAAATGTGAATGAAAAGTGACAGCAGAATTCAGGGTGAGATGATTGTGATAATCTCATCCCTGAATGCCTCCGCTTCTGTTTCTGTCTCTGCCTCAACATAGAGGCGCATAAATGGTTCTGTGCCTGAAGGTCGGAGAAGTGCCCACATTCCCTTTCGGTTAATTCTGACGCCGTCTGTTAAATCAAGGGTGTCCCCCGAAAAGGCTTTTTTTGCTGTTTTCAGGAGTTCCTGTGGTGAATCTGTGTGAATCTTATCTTTCAGCATTGCGTGGGGCGGAAGAGTCGCCCTGAGTTCACTGAGTTTTTTCCCGCTCGACTTCAGGAGTGCCACCATCGTTGCAGCAGTCATAGCACCATCACGGCAGTGCTGGTGGCCCGGAAGAATGAGACCGCCGTTTCCTTCCCCGCCAAAGACAACCGTTTTTCCCTCTGCTGCCAGGGCAAGCATCCGCCGTGCGACAGAGATACTTCCAACCCGTGTGTAATCAACGACTGATCCTGTTTCTTCTGCAATACGTTCTGCAAGGAATGATGTACTGACCGGCGTTACGACAATGCCGGGTGTTTCTGAACAGATGAACCGTTCAACAAGGGCAAACTGTTCATTTTCCTCCAGGTATTTTCCTGTTTCATCAACGAACACAGCACGGTCTGCATCGCCGTCATGGGCGACACCAAAGGCAGCACCTGTTTCCCGAACCAGTTCTGAAAGAGGCTGCAGACCTTCTGGTGATGGTTCCGGCATTCTGCCCGGAAATGTCCCGTCCATCATGCCGTTTATCGTGATCACATGGCATCCCATCTTTGTGAGAATCCGGGGGGTGCTCTCACAGGCAGGGCCTGAGCCCGGGTCGGCAACGACGGTCATCCCGTCAGCATTGATATCTTTCCAGTATCCGGCAACCGCATTGACATACTCATATATCATTTCTGGTGCGGAAGTGAGGGTGCCCATTGCCTCCCACCCTGCAAGGGTGAATTCTTCAGCAAAGAGGTGCCCTTCAAGGCAGATTGTCTGGGTATCATCCATCTCTGTACCGTCACCTTCGATTATTTTCACGCCGTTATATTCGGGTGGGTTATGGGACGCAGTGATGACCGCACCGGCATCAAAGTGTTCGCGCACCAAATACTGAACCGCAGGAGTAGGAAGCACCCCGAGGTCAACGACATCATGTCCGGTTGCAAGGAGTCCTGCTATCATTGCACGGGAAAGTGCAGGGCCCGATGTACGTGTATCACGTCCGACGCCGATACGGCCTTTTCTCATAGTCCCAAGTGCCATTCCTATCTTCATCACCAGTTCAGGGTTCATCTCTTCACCGATGATACCCCGGACTCCGTTTGTTCCGAACAGTTGCTTTTCAGACGTTTCCATGGTATTCTCCAACAAGTGTTTTTCCTGCATCATGTAATTCATGTTTCATTCGGTCGATTCCCTGCATCAGTGCTCCAAAGGCTTCCTGGCGGTGACGGGCGATAACGGCAATATAGGTGAGGTCATCACCTGCAGGAATGATGCCTGTCCGGTGGTGGAAGCGCACACCAAGGACACCAGGTATCTGTTCCATATCTTTTCGTATATCTTCTGAGAGTGTATGTATTGTTTTTGCGTCCGAAAAGTCCAGCGATTCTGTTATTTCAGAGCCGGTAACCTTTCGGACAATTCCGTTAAATGCCGCGATACATCCGGTATCATCTGACATGCAGTCATGTTTCAGTTCCTCTATCAGTCCCTGAAGGGTAAACACTTCAGAAAACTCGCTGATATGGGTAAGGACATCTTCTGGTTTCGGATTTCTGAGTATGCAATTATCAATTTCCAGATCGCCTATGACCACCTTTTGAAATGATTCTGCTTTATGCCCTTCAATGACGGTGAACTCCACTCCCTGATCTGAAAGGAGGTTCAGCATATCATGAAGTGAACCGTTCCGTATAGCAGCAATTGCTTTTTCCGGATCTGTGCCGATGACAATGTCTGCTCCGTGTTCATAGTGGGTTGTTGTGTCTTTGCCGGGGGTCAGTTCAAAATAGTGTGAATGAAGATTTTTTATCACTGCTGTTTTTCCGCATCTCCCCAGCAGGGGGATAAGGGAATGAATAAAAGTGGTCTTTCCGCTGTTTGACCTGCCCACGACATGGATAACTCTCATTTTTTCTCTCCGTCTGTCCGTGTTTCTTCTTCCTGTTCATTCTCTTCGTCAGGAACGGGTGGCTCACGGTTTCTAATCATAGATGCCGCTTCTGCAACCTCGCGCATGACATCGGTGATGCGATCCTCAATATCGATTTCATCATCAATGTCGATGGATGTGCCCTCGACTTCCAGGAGGAAGCGGGCTACTTCTGAGGATTCAAAGAGAATATCATCGAGTTCATCTGCGGTAAAAAATCCACAGAGAGCGCCATAAAAAAAGGTAGCACCCGATTTTCGAACTTTTTGTTTGAAAGAACTGCGTGCCTGATTGACTGCCTGTGGTGAATAGGTGTCTGTCATAAAGGGGACAAGATCCGGAAGATTCTCTCCAATAAATGTCATCTCTGCGCCGCCACGTGTGGTAAAGTCTGCACACAGACGTGCAATGGCCCATTCACGTGCCGTCACATAGGTATGTTTCCGGAGAAACTGGTTTACCCGCCGATATGCTGCACCATCCACCTTCTGAAACTTACGGTATTTGTTAATCCGTTCTTCATCTTCAGGAGAAAGGGGTGTTCGCCCTGGCATCAGGGCGGGCAGATTAGGGTTAAACCCGAGGATGGCCTGCACTTCTTCCTGTATATGAAAATAAGATTCATCTGATGGAACTATGGTGGAATCATCCGACAGTTCTGAAGGCCCGGGTGTGCCTTCCGGAGGGGTTGTTTCAGGCATTTCTTCCCGTTTTTCCCCTGTGATTTCGTTGTCAGTATTCTGTTTCTCTGATTTTTCTGTGGATATTTCTTTGACAGTATCGGTTAATACGGCTGGTTCATGCTGCTCTTCCCGGGGCATTGTTTCCTTTGGCTCAGAAGATACATTATGCCCGTGTTCGTTTTCCGGGAAATTTCCTTCAACAACCATCAATTAATATGGGTTTGTCCCATTCATCAACCTTATGGGATATTTTTAGTTATTTTGCTGAAATATATAGCAACATACGGTTTTGAGTGGATGAGGGCGGTTTTACAGGATTCTGGCATTATCTCTGAATGCCTGTCGAATTGCTTATTTTTGCAATTATTATTGTTCTCTCCCTGAATATTCAGGGCATATACTCCTCCCAAATCATCCCGGTACGTTTGGTTATCACATGTCTCTGAACTGCTATACCCGGATATGCCCGGTTTGTTCATGTGAATGAATATTTTTTTGGATTTCCTGACCCGAGGGAATAAATTGCATCTTTCTCACTCTCAAGTACAACAGTTCCTCCTTTCTCCAGTATAGGAATTTGTGCCTGATTGTGTGATGCCCGGGAGAAACGTGAAAAATGTGCATCTCTTTTGTTTTTGTGGCTGGAAGGGTGAAATTCCGCTATTGCAGGGGGTCCTGATATCTGCAGGGCTGGAATAGCTTCCCCATTTTATGGGTTATACTGGTGCCGGAATTGGTATTTTAGGGCTTGGAGGAGTTATACAATTTCTTCACTGGTGCGATGAGGGGTATTTTGAGCAGAAAAGGTCGCAATCATACCTCGCATATGTATAGCATCATATGGTTTATTGAGGTGGTGTCTTAAAACTTCACGAGTCAAAAATAAATGAGTATTTCCCGATATTATCAGAATTCAACCATAATAATGGCATAATTTTGTTATTGTCGGTGCTGTTTCCGGGGTTGACCTATGCTGTGTTAAAAATTGCTGCCGTGATGGAAGGGGATGAATTGTATTGGCTGGATACACGAGTTCCTGTTATGAAATGCTCAAAATAGGCAATTAACGAATGACTGGGCATCTGATATGGTGCCTGATTATGTAATTCTGCACCGTCTTTTTGGCTGCTTTATTCCTGAAAGACAGAATCGGGAGGTCATTATGTTGTGTGTGGGATCTCCATATTCTATGATGAACGTCTCTTTTTTGACTCTGTTGAAGCCTTGTCTTCGGACGATCATACTCTATGGGAAAGTTCCATACCATTGCTGCTCCTTGTGTAAGCAACCAAACAAGTCAAAAAAATCAGAAATAGCGTCAAAGAATAGTCAAAAGAGGATTTCTAAAAACTCCATACCCGACGCATGCCACATATAAATTGTTTATATATAGGGTTCATCTGATCGAGGTTAATCGAAATTTTCACAAGATTAAATGAATTAGTGCAACCCTCACAAGCAGGCACTACAATCATCCCATTTGCCGCTTAATCCTGCACATACTCTCCAGAAAACGCATACCGGGAATCAACTCATGGCCATTCTCTCCTTTCGTGAAACCCTTGCTACCGGATTGTTGTGACATAATGTTTCTCACCAATTTCCCGGAGCCTGCCTGCCCTTACAACAGTCACTACTTTTGACTTGTGGTAGATGGGGAAGATACGATACAATTCATCCAGGATATCTTTGAAACCAGTACACGACAGTGTAAGCACGCTGAATCACGGCTCAGACATACTCGAGAATACCAGGACAGACTGAACGTCAGGAGTGTGGGTGAAGATATAATTCCGGTGAACTTCATTACCAGATCAGGGAAGGAACTGGCACTAATCTGGTGATGCCCGTCAGAAAATGGAATGGGATAATTCATTCTGAAAAATGGAGACAGGAATGTGTTCCACCTTTGATGATGATCGTCATCATGAAAGAAATAGCGTTCGAAACAACATTCTCAGTTATCAAAAGAGGATTCATGAGATGATCTGAAAACAAGAAAATATCGGTGCCAGATCAGGGAGATCAGGATTAAATTGATTCTCCATAACCTTACGAAGGCAGTTTTATCGTCATGTTCGTTGTTAAAGTTGTGAAATCCAACAGGGTTGATTCCTGCATGTTCGCTTCTTTTTTCCCATGGGGTTGCCCTGCGTATTCTTAAATTTTCTGGTGTAGGATGATCTCTTCCTTCTGTTTTTTGGTATGTGGTTAGTGGAATGGGGTGGGGGCATTCATCGTCTGATTTTTTTGCTGTGGCAGAGGGCATTATTTTGAAAACTGCAGGGACGACCCTGGAATCTTACAATTTCAAAAGGCATGGGTAAAGGGGTCTTTGTGGAATAAATGGCAAATGAGTGGCCACTACGCGGCTGTTTCCTGGCCTGTCAGGTTGGGCGCACCGTTGATCTGTCCATTTCTGTCCTCTATTATTTTATGCACATACTGTGGTAAATAAACAATATGCCCCTTACCTCCGGGTATCAGATATTCAATCAGATTTTCCTGAGGGGATAAATTGATATTTGCCCTGATGTGTTTTTCAGGGAACTGCAGATTTTCCTGCATGATATGTGTGGGTATGATTCGAATCAGGATGGGTGAAAGAAGCTTCACATTTCAGACAAAGAATCTGTGTTACTATTTGTTACTCTGGTGGGACCAGGTTATTCTGTATCTTTTCGGGTCTTTTTGGCTGTTTTACGAGTATATTATAAATCTAAATGGGGAAAGTGAATCTAATTTTCGAAAAAATAGTTATTGTCACCCTTTTTTAGCGTGAAAAAACTGTATTTGTTTGTTTTTCTTCTTGTCTTGGTGGCTGCCTTACCTGGGATAATCAGAATCAGAATGGATAAAATAAGCTTTCATTTTCAACAGAAAATGTCAGGTTACATTTTGTTACGTTGATAAAATCATGATTTTCTGCATCTCTTCCGTTCTTTTTGCTCTCCATAGGAGTGTTATTCAAATCTGAAAGGTGAAATGAATCCAATTATTGAAGGAATAATTATTGATACGTTCTTTTTATCGGGATAAGGCTGCATTTTTCAGTATCTGCTTTGGGTCTGGTGATTATCTTAATGAGGATAATCATAATCAGAATGGGTGAAATGGGCTTTCATTTCCGGCATAATGTCTCGAGTTACATTTTGTTACTGGCATAACTCTGCCATTTTCGGTCTTTTTTTTGCCTTTTTTGGTTTTTTGGTTTCCATATGTCTGGTGTCTGTGGTAGATTTTTGGTGTCTCTGTGGGTCTCTTTTTTTGCGCGAAATGACTATTCTGCGCAAAAAGCATATAAATTGTTAAAATAAAGAAATAAGAATGCAGGGCGACTATTTTTCAGAGTGGCTTCCACGGTTCCTACATCACCTCAGAATGAGAAATTATTCGCCTGGTACGGTAGCAAGCTATGGCCAGGTGATTCGAAAATTTGGATATTATCTCTGGATCTGCCGGACTAAAGGTGTGGGAAAACTTGTGGTATACTGGCAGGATCTGGCACATGGCCGCCTTGATACGACGGTGAATACAACTCCGATAGTAATTGATGACTATCTGGCTTTCTTAACGTCGCTGCGTGATTATAAGGCTAAAACCCTGCACCGGATTCTCTCGTCACTTTCGTCGTTCTACCGGTATCTGTATACTCAGGGTGTCATCGAATCCAATCCTCTACCGGCAGTGGGCCGTCCCAGGATTAAGGAGAAAGAACTCAAATATCTCAAGCATAATCAGGTGATGAGACTGCTGGAGTCAATTCCCGATACTGATCCCCGCGACAGACTGATTATTCGGCTGATATATGCTACCGGAGTTCGTGTTTCTGAATTGTGTGGGATAACGCTCTCTGATATCGATTTTGATGATTATACTATTCGTGTTCTGGGAAAAGGTGGGAAAATACGGATTGTCTTTGTTGATGATGATACTCTTGAAGAAATTCTGAAATTTATTGGTGGGCGGATAGATGGTCCTCTGTTTGTGGGACAGATGGGGCATGCGATTTCCCCCCGTACTGTCCAGTATATATTCAATAAATGGGCACCTAAAGGGATTACACCCCATAAAATTCGTCATTCTTATGCTTCTGAACTCTACCGGAGATCAAAAAATCTCAGGGTTGTACAGGAGAATCTTGGTCATTCCTCAATCCAGACCACTGAGATATATCTGCATACTGATGTTGATGAAAGAAGGACTGTTTATCAGCAGTATTTCCCTCTTTCACGGCATGATTAGGTATTTATTTTTTTGAGTGATTGTGTTCTTTATTAAATTTGAACGATGATTACGAATGATAAAATGCCGTTGTGAGATTTTGAGGGATTTGTTTGATCTGCCTTTCTTTGGCCTGATCTCGATATTTTGTAATCGATATGGGCAGAGTCTTCGCTGTTTTACGAGGGTAAGTAAAAGGATTGCTGAAACAGTCTCTCGGGTAAGTCATTGTCCTGGAATGATCCTGGATTTCTACTAATATCTCATCTGATTATAAGAGCAGGAGAAGTCTTTCTCCCTGCAGCCTGTCCTATGCGTGACAGGTCACAAGAGGGTGTGTGGGCATCCCTCCTGTTCTGTTTATAGTGTTTTTTGTAGTGGTGTGTCTTGTAGAGGTAATCCTGCAATGGTATCCTGGGAGACAGATTGTAGGCGTAAGGGTTGGTAAAATGGAATCTTGAATAGATCAAAATACAACTCTTATTTTTCATCTATTGCTGCCCGAAATCCGGGTTATGAGGTGGCTGAGCGAAGTGTGGTGAAAGTCGCACGCTTTATTTTGAGAAGGGGGTGCGGGGGGCAATCCTGTGTCCCAATTTGACAAAGACAGAAGTCTGGGTCAAATAGTTTTTATTTTAAATCGGGGGATTTTAATTCCGCTGGTGTATGTTCTGCTGTCGGATTGGTGAGATTTGTCAATAGTCTGGTTATTGTAACAGGTGTTTTATGGGTGAGGTGGTTTTTCGGTGTTGGTTCTGGATATGCCATTTTCATAGGTATTTGGATAAATTGGGTGGATAACAGGATTTTCGAAGTGTTGGGGTTTGTTGCCATTATCTTTGATCTGATGATTCTTTTGTCCTATCTTCATTTCTTTGCCTGGTTTGGTTGTGTGCATGGCTGTGACGACAGTATGGTTTTTTCCTCTTTCTCTGGTATGTCTGTTCAATTATTATGGTTAAAAATGCCGATACTTTCATTTTTTTGTGTTCCGGGTTAATTAATCGGCCCACCATTATTCTGCAATAAACCGTATGTTGCTATATGGATGGGGGATGTCATGTGACACTCAATGGTTGTGTAATCTGCAGATAAAGGCGTATGAATTTTTGATCAAAGGCCAGGATACTATTTTTCCATCTTATAGACGGTAATGTGGATGGAATGTACCCAGAATATGGAGTCCTTGGTAAAAATCCCGTTCCAAATTTCGAAAAAACGGTTCTGTAAAAATGCTACCTCAGTATCAAATCTATAGAGAATGAACTGTCCCCCCGCCCATCAGGGTTAATCGGACTTTGTCACAACAAGGAGAGGTCACATTATACCGCATCCCGTTCGGCTGGTTCCGGTAGGTGCTCGCGGCGAATTAGTCTTGAACCATTATTTTGATCCCGATGTTTTCCCCTTTTAACCCGGTTTACGCCCACATAAGAAACAAAGAGGGCCAGATAAGGCATGTGTTGGGCGTATTCTTCTAAAGAAGTGCAGTATAAAGAGAGGTAAACAGATAGGAGAGGAAGTTTACCTGCATCCGGGGAACACACAGCATTTTTGATTATTTTGCAGGGTGATGGGTATAACTCTCTGCAAATCCGGCAGGGATGTACACGTAGGAGTGAATCATACATGCACGCCGGAATTGTCTGATTAAGACCACTTATGGGATTATTTCCACTATCTACTCGTAAATGAAGCAAATAAAACCTGAATAAATGTGAAAAACAACCGACTGAATAGTGGAAATGGGGGTAATACCTCACCACCGTTTTGCAGCTGTCTTACTCACCTTTTTTTAATCTCCTTTGTTGGGAATTAGGGGGTGAAATTGTCGTATTTTGGTTTCTTATTTGTTCCCAAAAAAATAAGGCAATTTTTCCGGTTATTTACTAAAATGACGATTAATTGCAAACTAATATGGGGTCTCTATTGGCGGATAGTACTGGGTGATGTTGTTGTCTGTCCTGACTGAGAACTGCCCGTTCCTGGCTACTGTGGGGATCTGTTTTTCCCCGGCCGCAGGTCCACGAAGAGTGTTATTTTTGAGCACCATATGGTTTCTGATTCGGGGATTGTTATTTTAAAATGAATCTGGATTTCTTTGTGATTGATCTTCCGGTTGCTGGCAATTTTTCTTATAGGATTTCTAAAAAGTCTCTAATAATGTATTCGGATGAAATTAGGGCTGTATGCAAGTATATATGGCACTAAACTGATGGGCACAAAGGAATCAGGAATGAAAAAATCTCCCCGAAGAAGGGGAATATAGCAGCAGTTTGAATTCAGTTGATTTTGGATATACGCACATGCTCCATGGTGCTGCAGCATATAGTAAATGATGAAAATCACCGTTCAGAGAAATGGTGATGTGACAGAAAAAAAAGGATTATTTGTTCAGTCTCTGGACAACGAATAATGCTCCAAGAGCTGTGAATAAACCTGCATACACAGGTAGTCCTGACGCTGTGGGTGTTGGGGCTGAAGATGTTGCTGTAGGTGCATCAGTAGAGTCCGGTGTTTGTTGAGTAACAGTTGTTCCCGGAACGGACTCTGTATTTCCAAAGGTCATGAGTGCATATGTCCCGGATTCTGATATTTCTGCAACAAGTGCATCCCCTCTCAGTTCTGTGGGGAGCATGGTCCATGTTTCGTCTTTGTATTCAGCAATAAATCGTGCATTTGTCTTCATGCCGTCATCACCGGTAATTGCAAATTCTGCAGGTTCACTGAAAGTGAGTGTTGCCGGTGTTATTACATATGCACCGTAGACAAGTTCCCAGTTATCTGGTATGTTTTTAGGATGGGAATTCTCCATAATGACGATATTTGCAGACTCTGCTCCTGAAATCGTTTCCTTCAGTGCATTAAGGGTTGCATATCCGTCAATTGATGATAGTGAGAATTCTGTCTCGGGTGTTGCTGTGGGGTTAGGTGAATATTCAACGTCGCCGTTGTCTGGTGAGGACTCTGTCGGGACGTTTGTTGGAACTGCAGTCGGGATTGCCTCGCCGACCTGTATTTCTTTATTCAGAGCTTCAATTCCGTCAACATACACAATAATAATGGCAGTTCCCTGGTGCATTTTATTAATTGTATACGATATTGATGCGTCGTCAACTCCTGATTTTACTCCATTCAGTTCGAGTGAAATTGAAACCAGATCTGTACCCGACAAAGCTTTTCCTGTAATTTCAAGCATTGATATCTCAGAACCGCTGTTTATTGTTCCGAAACTTTCCTGATCACTTATAATACCGTCTCTGACAGGGTGTTCATCACTTCCGAATCCAAGGCTTTTAATCGGGCTGTCAGGATCCTGCTGATACCTGAAATTTGTCCATATGACTGGCTTTGCCTGAACTGTGACTGTTGTTTCAGAGAGTGTAAATGGCATATTCAGGTTGTTGGATGAGAATGCAAACTCCTGACTGTCTTCAGGCACAATGTCTGCACCTATGTGCATGGAAAAAGAACTACTGTCCTGAAGCCCCTGAATCGTTACGGTTATTTGTCCTCCTTCTTCAATCCGGTCAGGCCCTGCAGTTATCGAAAGTGCCTGTACACCTCCTGCAAGAACTGCAAGAATCAGAATACACAGAAATGTTCTGTAAATTATTTGAGTCATGCGATTTCCGAATGAATATGCAATGTTATATGATATGAAATTACTGTCATATGTTTCTTCAGGCTCGAATTTCCTTGATACCGATACTCTTTTAGTGGCCGGATTTTCCCCCATTTTATGGATAAATTGAACTAAAATTGATGGGTTTCGAATGATTTTTCCTAAATAGGTAAATATAGGATTTTCTTATATTGCATGGGATTATGTTTGCACTATTGCAATGCAGGGTTCCAAATCCAAAAAAACGGGGTGTGATATTTTTATTGGTCATACAATTGTTGAATTGGAATTTTCAGGATATTGTATGGATTTTTCGTCACTGACTGCTCCAGTCACAGGTCTGTCAGATTGGGATATAATTTTATAGTTCCTGTTTATTTCAAAATTATGGCGAAATAACTTAAATAATCCATTTTTGTGGCGAAAACAATGTTTAAATGAATAAACTTGATTGTTTTAAACTCAAATCATATATATGAACATTACTGATATGCAAATCACAAAAATCATGCCGGGATGACAAATTTATTATATTTTCCTAACGTTTTCAATATTATTTACTGAGAGGTAGATTTATGGATTTATTTGTGAAAAAATGCATTTTTTTGTCTTTTGCATTACTCGTTCTTATTGCGTCAGGGTCGGCAGCGCAATTTGACGGTGATGGAACTGGCGAATATGTGATGGTAGACCCGCCACAGGACGATGGCGGGGAACGTATTCCGGTTTTTTTGATCATGAGTGATCAACCGACCGGAACTACGTCTGTACAGACGATGAAAGCTACTGCTGTGTCACAGCAGAAGATGGCAATGAGTGCACTTGCCAGATTTGATCCTCTGGCCGCACAAACTGCACAGTCTTACTGGATTGTAAATGCCATTCGTGTGGAGGCATATCCGGCAGACCTTGAAAGGCTTGCATTGCTGCCCGGAGTGGATCACATTGAACATGACTTTACGGTGACGGTGACTGATCCTGTCGTAGAGACGATGAATGAGGTGTCTCCGGATTCCATTGAGTATTCAACCGAAGAAGGTGGCGTGGTCTGGAGTGCGGATTTTATCGAAGCTCCATCAGTGTGGGAGACGGGAAATCTCGGTGCCGGAGTCAATATCTCAATTATTGATACCGGTATCGATGGTAGTCACCCTGCCTTTGGCGACCGGATTGTTGCCTGGGCTGATTTTGTCAATGGTAACAATGAGACGCCATATGATGACAATGGCCATGGGACGCACTGTGCAGGCACATCTGCCGGAGGTGTTGTGGAAACGACATATGCTGGCAACATAATTGATGTGGTGCTGGGTGTGGCACCCGGTGCAAACCTGATGGGTGCAAAGGTCATGAATGCAGCCGGAAGCGGTGATTTCTCCAATATCCTGAATGGTATTGAGTGGTCGGTTGAGAATGGAGCAGATATTATCTCCATGAGTCTTGGAGCATTTTTGGGACCTTGGCATGAGGCATTCAGTTCAGAAACAATTATCGGAACGCTTGAGGCCAATTCTTCTGCAGAAGTAATCGTTGAGGCAGCTCCCTCATATGATACGAACTTTGAGCCACAGTTTATTCTCGGTGCTGTGTACGGAGGCTATGCAGGCAGTTCTGTTATTGATGAAATAATCAATGGCGGCAATGTGACCTTTACGGTAACTGATGCAAATGGCAACACTGCCACAGGCAGTAAAATCGACTGGCTTGGATTTGACACGCCGTCAAATATCTACTTCTTCAAGGCACCGTATGCAGACAATTCAGGTGCATGGTCAGGCAACTGGAAAGCTACCCTGACAAATAATGGGAATGAGAGCATCAGTGTCGATAGTATCCGGATAGCCGTCTGCTATCAGTCCAACGGTGGTGACATCGTTTCTGAAACACTGAACAACGTGATGAACCTCGATACTACCGTTGTTGTTTCCGCCGGAAATGATGGTGAATTCGGCCACGGTACCATCGGCATGCCGGGTACAGCAGAGGATGTCATCACGGTAGGTGCCACGGAGTACATGATGGACTATCTGGCGACATTCAGCAGTATGGGGCCTGTGAGCTCAACGGATACCTATTTCAAACCCGATGTTGTTGCTCCGGGTGTGGGTATTATCTCTTCATATAAGGATGGGCGATATGCAATTCTTGACGGAACATCCATGTCGACACCTGCTGTTGCAGGAACAGCGGCACTGATGCTTGCAGGAAACAGCAGTCTCTCTTCTGCAGATATCAAAGACGCCCTGATGAATTCAGCTGTTCATATTGACGAGAATGGTGCTGTGCAAGACACGATGGTGAAAAACAGTGTCTATGGTGCCGGAAGGGTGAACGCCTATGAAGCTGTCAATGTAACAGGTGGTCTGGGTAACACCCCGATTGGCGACGGTGTTATCTATGAACTCTTTGGCGGCAGTGTTTCAGAAGGCACTACTGTCTATGGCAATGTGCTGCCCGTTACTGCAGTCGCATGGAATGTCACCGGCGGTGTGCCGATGGCAGGCGAAGAAGTTGAATTCTCTGTCGGGAGAAACTCTTACGCTCCTCCCTATGACTTTGTGAATCAGACCGTTGTTACCGATGCGTCAGGCAATGCCCTGACATCGATGGATCTTTCCACGTATGCCGATAATACTGGCCTAATGCTACGTATTACCTGGAATGAGTATAAAATAGAACAGGCTTTCTACAAGGCTGCTGCTCCGTCACAAAATCCGGCTGGTGACTTTATCTATAAATCACAGTATTACCGGGCAGCACCGAACGACACGTTGTCCATTAAGTATCCCCTCTTAAACACAGACGGGACACCATACACCGATGATGTGGTATTGACAATTCGAAACTATTCGCCAGTGCCGATAGTTTATACTGAGACAATTACCCCTGTTGCCGGAGTGGTGGCAACAGAGCTGAACCTCAGCGCAATAATTGATGCTGTTGGAGATTATTGGTACTATTCAATTTATCTGAATGATGTACAGGTAGGCTCTCTCAATTCCGAGGAGGATGACTATTATGAAGTATCGATTTCTCCGGAATATTCAATTTGCAGTCCCGGCTCTTCGATTGATATCAGTGCAGTCATCTCTTCCGGACATTACGGAAAATCTACCAGCACTACTGCTACTGCAACAGTGGTAGCATTTAGTGAGACTCAGATAAACTCCCTTACTGCAGAGGTTCAGAATTCGCTCTTCGGAGGAGAGATCCTGTCTCTTGCTGACCTCGAATCTGAGATTCAGGGGATGGATGTCACTGAATTCTCTGAAAATTTTGACATGAATAGTGGTATTGGTGTCTACAACCTGACCATGCCTGAGGGTGCGTATCTCGCACTGGTCTATGTTACGACGCCGTATTCAACGGAAGGAAATAATAATGCAGCTCTGGTCTATGGTGAATTAACACCGTGGATACAGCACAGGACCACTGAGAGTTCTTTCGACCTTCCTCTTCCGTTCGATGAAATCACATACATCACTAAAACATCATCAGAATGGTCTGCAACATGGGACCAGGAGGAGTATAAGAGTATACCGGCAGATGAGGCAAAACTCGGATTTACGGTGTATACTTATACTCTTGATGATAATTCCGAATACTACGAGGGCGAACCTGCAGCAGGTCGTATCGTCTATCTCTACACCAGAGACGGCGTTATGAGCAACACAACAGATGCAGAAGGCACGTGCAGTTTTACCGTCACACCCGGTGAGGTTGGAGCTGCAGGATATGAATATCTTGCAGTGACCGGTGGTGTGGATGTGTGGGGTTGGATCTATGGTGGAGCTAATCCGTTATCGCCGTATTCAGGCTCAAGAATAGCAGCAGATCTGATAACCGCTGAACCAATGGCCCCGTCGTATCATTCCTACTTAAAACCGGATGGTGTAAGCCGTAAGGTTTCGGTTGCAGCAGAAAATGATACACGCACGATAACCATCACAAGCACCGGGCCGAATGATGAATCAATCCTTGAAAAAGGTATGTTCACCTTTGATCAGCTAGGAGCTTATTTCTCATCTTCCGGCACATTCGATGCTTCAACCATGGAGTTTACCGGAACATACAGCAAATCAGTAGAAATACCCGAAGCAGGATACTACTCAGCAGAATTTGGGCTCATAAACCCTGTTGAGGGAAGCATGCACTACTCCGGCACGACGTTCACGGACACGTCATACAATCTGACATATCCAATAATGGATGACGTGCTTGTCGGTGCATCTGTTCCGGTAACCTTCACGCTCACGGATCACAACGGCATGCCTGTCTCAGGTGCAAAAGTGCTCTTCAGGCTGGGTGCTGCAGCAGGATACGACCTGTATTCATTTGGAGTAAATGGAGATCCACGATATGAGAATGTCTGGACCTATCTGGGTGAATATCCTGACCCCTACAGCCAGACCTATGCCGGGTACACAGACGCCAGTGGCCAGCTGATTCTGACGTTTGTTGCACCGACAGCTTCTGAGCAGGCATACCGCGAAGAACTCGGCATTTCCAGCTCAGTGAATTATCAGGTTATCTGTATCCATGACGATATGCTCGTTTCCTCAGGGTATGGTTATTTCATGCCTGTTGCAGGAGAACTGCCGGACTTCGTGCCGAGTGTGGATGCACCGCATGTAGTAAAAATTAACCGTGATGACTCGGTCAGTGTTAATAACCTTGGCCTCTATGTGAAAAATGTCGGAACTACGGATTTCGTGTACACCGGTACAGATGTGAAAGTAGTGGCAGAAGTAGCCACTTTTAGAAAAGATACCTTGTTCAATTACAACATTCTGAAAGGTGAGACTGCAGAGGTGCTCTACATCAACATTGAGCAGTCTGCTCAGGATTATGGAATTGATCCCGAGGATACCAGCCTTCCGCAGGATAAAACGGTAAAAGTGACCGTCAATCCGGAACCACGGGTGGTTGAAGAACTCCGCTATGACAACAATGTTTACAACCATAATCTGAGGGTCACAGCTCCGGACCTGAAGACAGAGATCATCTCACCTTCAACAACGACTCAGTTAGCCGTAACACCAATCGGTGTGAAGGTCACCAATGCAGGGGAAGTCGCAAGTGTGGCAACCACCCTGAGCTATGAAATTACCGGCACTCAGACTGAAAACGGTATTTCCATAATCACTCTGGGACCTGGTGAATCCGCCACTGTCTGGAGAAATAAAACCCTTTCAGCAGGGACGTATGATATTTCCGCCACAGTCAATCCCGGTCATGTAACCGACTATGAGACGTCATACACAAACAACGTCGTCACCAAAACTCTTATCTCCTATGCAGAGGCACAGGCATCAATTATGCTGCCTCAGAATAGCGTGTTTGTTCCGGGTACAAGCATTAAAATCCCCATTGTCGTGGGGGATGCCACTGAACTTGCAGCCTATCAGATGAACTTCAGCTATGACGCTTCAGTGATTACTGTTACTGATGTTCTTTCAGGAGACATCGCTTTGACAGGGAAAAACCTGCTGCATGCGCAGGACGGCTACGTGATTTTTAATGGTGCACAGACAAGCAGTGAAAGCGGCAGTGTGACTGTTGCTACACTTGTCATAGATGTTATTGGAAGCACTGGCGATGAGACACCTCTTGACCTGTCTGCAGGGCTGTGGGACATAAATGGTTTCACTATACCTGTTACGGTCACTGATGGCAGTGCAACGCTCCTCCTGTATGGAGATGCGAACAATGACGGCGTTGTGAGTCAGGCAGATACTCTTAAAGTGCTCAAATGGGTTGTTGGTCTTGACGCAGATAAACCAACAACGGGTACTCGCCTCTTGCAGACCGATGTCACAAAGAACAGCCATGTGGATGTGGGTGATGCAATGTTTATCGCCCAGTATAATGCGGAATTGAGGGATGATTACTTCAATATCCGCTGATTTTAGGGAGTGGTTTAGATGAAAAACATGAAATTATGTATTACAGCCCTCCTCTGCTTTGCAGTACTGTGTAGTGCTGTTTCGGCGGCTGTTCTCTCTATTGATCCTTTAGCAACTGAACTGAATAAGGATGAGAGTGTACAGCTTGCAGTGATGGCAGATGATGTGGAAAGGCTTGGAAGCTATGATATTGACATTACCTGGAATCCGTTGCTGGTATCATTATCAGATGTAACGGCGGGTCCGTCAATTAATTCTATTGAGAAGAATATTCAGAGCGGCCGTGTTCGTATTGCAGGCCTGAACTCGACTCTTGAAGGATTATCCGGGAGTGGAATTGATTTATGCTATCTCTCCTTCACCGGACTGGGTGACAATGGTGAAACTTCACCTGTTGCGATAACGGTAAATAACTACGGATTTTTAAACTCAACCTCCGGAGAGGATATTCCGGTTGATGCGATCATAAACGGGAGTATCACGACAATCGTTTCAAGTGTCATCGATGCACGTATTGGTATTCCGAACAGGCAGGTCCCTGTTGGTGAAGAGACACTGATACGGGCCAGCGTTGCAAACCAGCGCAGTTTCGAAACTTCTTCTCTGAATATCAACGTAACCATTGCAAAAGATGGTGCTATTGTACAAAGTGAGAATTATACTGATATTTTCCTCCTTCCGGCAGAAGTATTTTCACAGGATATAGCATGGACACCGGCAGCAGATGGCACGTATCTGGTTAACATTACTGTAACCTCCAATGATGCGGTCAGGGGCAGTCCTACCAATCAAAAGACTATCACCGCAATCGACTATCAGCTAAGTTACCCGGATGGACTGGTTTACGGTGCAGACCGTGTGCAGGTTGGCAACTGGTTCTACCATTATGTCCGGGTTGGAGCAAATAAGGCAGGTCAGGTAAATCTCAGTATTGATGTCCCGGATTCATTCGAAATCTGGGGCGGCAGCGAACAGACCGCATATCTCTACAACTACCAGTGGAATTATATCTACATCTGGATGCGTTCAACTGAACCGGGCTTTTTCAATGGGAATGACTTTGCCTTCAACCTATCTGCGAATGGTAAAAGCGCTTCAGTTCACGGAAAAGACATAACCGTCTACGTTCCGTCAATTCAGGTGACTTCGGTTGACTCAGCAAGGATTACCTCCACAACTACTCCGGTAACGATGGAGTTTAACACCATCCATACCAACAACACCAACCGCAACGTCACAAAGATTGTGGCACAGTCAGGTGCACAGGGAAGGACTCTTTCCGGGCTTGGCTATCTGGTTGGGTACCCCTATGGCTGTGTCGAGCAGACCACTTCCAGGATGCTTGCCTCCCTCAATGTGAAGAACTACTATCTGGGTCGTGCAGACCCGCCGACAAACTTTGCAGCAATTCGTGATCAGGCAAACAATTCTGTCAGCAGTGGTATTGACAAACTTGTGAATGGCGGAGAACGTGGTCAGAATAGTGACGGTGGGTGGAGCCTCTGGGGCGGAGATCCATCTGAATCATCTTCCAGTTCATATGCAAGCTTTACTCTTGCAAAGATCAATAAAACAGACGAAGACCTGAATCGCCTTCTTACAGGCAAGATTTCCACCGGCGAGACGGTTACTTACGGAACTGCGAATTTTGAGAAACTTATTGAGTGGTTCCATGAAAACCCCGACAATCCGGCATCCGGTACGTGGTCATGGAGTGCTCCTGTCTGCCACTCATGGACAAAGGAGTCCAACACCGCATTTGTCATGCTCATCCATGACATGATCAACCAGAGCGGGAATGTAGAGCAGCCATACCGTGGCTACATGGAAGAGAACATGCAGAATGCGACCAGCTACATCATTGGCAACCAGCAGGCTGACGGTTCATTCTCATCCGGCAGTGACAAGGCCATGGCAACAGCCCTTGGTCTGTGGGGTCTGGAATCCTTCGGTCTGCCATCCGGAACTTTAACGGAAGCAGACATCACGGATGCAAAAGAGAAAGCTGCAGGTTATCTTGTTGAAAGTCAGGCAGCGGATGGTTCATGGTCGGCAAATACCTACTATGGATGGAGTGACACAGGCCGTGATTCTGAGACAACAGCATATGCCATTCTTGCCCTGAATGCAACAGGCGTTTCGAATGACAACGAAACAATTACCAATGGTGTCGGATGGCTCGTTGACACCTATGAAAACAGTGGAAGCTGGGGATACACCTGGGCAAGCCAGGCGGCAATTGATGCACTGATTGTATGCCAGGGTAGTGAGATCTCTACCGGAACAGTTGATGTATATGTTGACGGGGCACTGGTTCACACATTCACCATGAATGCAGCCAATCCACGTGAAGAGTACGCACTTACCTCTGCTCAGATGACAACGATGATGGCAGGCGGCACTGAGACCAGAGATATCTTCGGTGACGGCTACAGCATTGTGAAATCACACGAAGTGGAAAGCCAGCTTACCGCAGGAGACGGGCCTATTGTTCTCTCTGTTGAAAACAGCCAGTGGTCACCTCTCAATGAAATTGACAGTACCATCAGAAACTCCCGTATAATCCAGATGGAGGGTGATGACAACAGCTTTGAAATCTCCCAGATTAACACAAATATCGACATCCTTTCGGAAGTTGACTTAGCTGTCGGAGGATTCTCGCTATCGCTTACTTCAGATCCTTCCCCAATGGTGGTGGATACACCAGCAGATGTCAGTATTGGCGTGATCTCTGATGCAGATCTGTTCTCACCAATGATTGAAGTCCCGATTGCAGACTTCTCCTTTGACAACACATCAACCATAAGAGATGGCAACGGTGCTGCTGTTTCCTATGAAGTGCTCAACAGTACAGCAAATGAGGATCAGGATTCAATCTTTATTCAACCGGAAAGCTGGGTAATGAACAACCCATACTCGTACACATTCGGAATTATTCCGGAAAACTATGGAACGCTCAACATGTCCCTGAGAATCATTCCGTTATATGATGACAGCAATGTTGCATACACCAGCCATGACTTCGATGTGACAGGAACCGGCAATGTGACCATCTATGTTCAGGATGAAAATTATGTGCCGGTAACCGCAGACGTGATGACTTTTGACGGTATCACAGTCACAGATAAGTCCACCTGGGAATTCAACGATCTCTTAGAGGACACCTATCAGTTCAGTGTCACCAAGACCGGATATCCAAATATAAATGGAACGGTCATGGTCAACTATGGTGAGACATCGGTGTACAATGTGACCCTGCCCACGACGATGACCGAACCGGTCCTGATTCTTTCAGAGGGCGGCTCGGGCAGTATTGCAGGTGTGGCAAATGTTCCGGGTGAGCTCAATGCCAATGTGGTTGAGTCAAACATATACAACGTCTCAGTGATGGGAGATGGTGGAGAGCTTGGAGTTGCACTTCAGTTCCCACAGCGATATCTCGTCAACAACCCGGTTGTAACACTGAATGGCGTTGTGCTTGGAGCTGATGAGTATGAGTTAACTCCGGGTACGTTTGTATACGGACCTGGCGGAGCATACACCACCACCGATGCAACACTTGTTGTGTATAACGCACCTTCAGGAACCAATTATATTGGAATGGAGTTTGATGGCGATGTATGGGGAGATGCGTATAACGACGGAGCTGTAAACTCAATTGATTCATTGTATATTCTCCACTTTGTGGTGGGCAATATCGCTGGATTTGATACATACGGGTATCCGGATGTTTACGACAGAAACAGTCAGACGATTAATGCTATCGATGCATTATACATCAGCCACAGAGTTGTTGGCAATCTTGATGAATATTACCAGTGAGAGGATCACTATATGAACACCTTTTTTTTGCGAACATTTTCACTGCTTATTGTTCTTTTATGTCTTGTAACAGTAGCAGGAGCAGCAGACGTAGTACTTGAGAATAATTCCCTTGTAGTAAAAGGAGTCGATGACAGCATTGGTCTTGGAGCCTTCAGCGTCGTCCTCGCATACACCGGAAATGTAAGTGTCCTGTCTGTTGAGGGTGAGCCAGGTTTTATGGTTGCATCAAACATCCTGAATCAGGATTTTCAGACATTTATTGCAGGGATAGCAACAGAGGGACGGACGGGTGATATTCCGGTCGCTTCCGTTCGTACAACAGGTACAGGAGATATTAATGTATATGTAAGGGAACTCGCAAATGTGAAAGGAGATCCTATTTCTTATACAAATGAAGTGTTTACCGGGACTGTTCCGACGCCGGTTCCCGGAAATGAAGTAACGGTTCCCGAAATCACTGTTTCACAGACCCATGGCGTACCTTCAGCAACACCAGTTTCAACAGCAACACCACCGGAAGTTACTCTGACATCAACAGAAGCACCTGTTGATACTATTGTTCAGTCTACAACATCTGCAACACCCGCACCCGTTGGAGATACTGACTCTCCGGTAGTTACAGAAACGAATGCAGAAAAAATTCCTCCAACGAAGTCCCCTTTTAGTATTATCGTTGTATTAATCTCAATAGGGAGCATATTTATACTTCAAAAGAAAAAATGATTCCTGTGCTACAATTCCGACTGAATTTCATGTACTGAAAGAAGGATTGAGAGATGATGATACAACAAAAAAGGTTATTGGCTGTTTTAATTGCCCTTTTATTATGCGTAACCGGGGTAACTGCAGCTGGAACAGGTGTGCTATCCGCATCTGATGTCACCGATGTGACACTGGGTGAGAATGGCACTGTGACATATACCTTAACAAATGACTTTTCTCCGAAAGTCGGAGCATTGACTTATAGGGTATATTATGATGGGACGATTGCAACTGCTGTTGCAACTGAAACTCTTGCGAATGGAGGTGTGGCCCCGGTTGCTCTGGCAAGTGGGATGACATTTACTGTCTCCACGGTATCCGGCATACCCAATGGTGCTGCAAATCTGTTCAATATTACGTTTACATCGCTTAAAAACGACGGAAGCAGCACGGAGCTTGGTATTGTACCTGTTACCGCTGTGGATGTTAACATTCCTCCAACAAATCTGCTTGGAGTTATTAGCATTGCAAATGGCACCTTCACCACAAAGGATGAGGTGGCCCCGGTAATTGTGAGCATTACAACACCAGCTAATGTTGGCAAAAACTTCCAGATTACCGGCACTATTAATGAAGTCGGTGGTATGGGAACAGCCACTGCAACAGTGGCCAAAGGATCTGTGACAGAGAACTATCCGCTCACTCTGACTAACCTGGGCAATGGTGTCTACTCATACACCGCTGGTGCATCATGGGCTGTATTTGAGGATGGGATTACGCTGTCTGTCAATGCAGTAGATGCAGCAGGAAATCCCGCAGTAGAGAAGCAGACAGTAATTAATGTCAAGGATGTTGGTTTCTCGAACCCTTCACCTGAAGGTTACGTTAAAACCGCTCCTACTGAAGCTTCTGTATTCATGTCACAGATCGACACCACCCTTCCGGTGACCATGACTCTTGGTGATGGCTCTTCTTCAACAAGTCTTATTGTCACAATTGTCGGTGACTATGCACGAGGGGCTATTCCAGTCCTTGGTGATGGGACATACTGGGTGAATGTCACCGGTACTGGCTCAATCCTGCCCGCTCAGGACTACTTCCTCAACTGGACGTATACCCTTGACACATCCGCTCCGACACTTGTTGCGACCATCACTGATTCTGATGGTGACGGGTATATTGAAGCGAATGAAGTTCTGACCTTTGCCTGGACAGTAAGTTCTCCAGGTGTCAGCGGATTCAAGAATGTCTCACTTCTTGAGCCATCCACGGGAGTTGTTCTGTGGTCAGATAATAATCCGATTAGCTCTGGAACACAGACTATTACTACCGGAAACCGTGACCTTTCACTCCGTGCATATGACAATGCCGGGAACTATGGGGCCTATAATTTCCATCTCTACAACAACTATGTTGCCTGGATAAACTCAACCAGGATGGGCACTATTTCCGGACTGGACACTGAGTTTACCTCAATGGTTGACATGGACCGGACAGCAACCAGTATGATCACGCTCTACAACGGTCGCAGTATTTCTGCACCTGAAATAGGAACGGTCACACGGCAGGTAGCAAATGTTGGTCAGGTCACGAGTGACACGTACGTAACTGTTGACAACCGTGCGAATGCAACATATGCCGGCACTGACACATACCAGACTCTCTGGGTATATGAGCCCTCGGATATCATTGATTTCCAGATTGCTGCTCCTGCTATCACACGCGCAAATGTTGTGATGATGGAGGCAAATGAATCATACCTCAATGAACTCATAAACTCAAAATCAACAAGTGGTCTCAACTATACACAGCTGGTAAAGAGCAGTGCCTACATCTTCATCGATGGAGGATGGACCAAGATTACTGTCAACCCTGATGGTTCGTATACACAGGATATCCAGAGAGGAAATCCCCTTACCGCATCAGGTACTGTCATCGATATGATGAAGAACCCTGCAAACCAGGTGGATATTTCATCAGGGTTCCGCATGAGCACTGACTGTGTCGCATTCGACGCAACTACCACGCCGGATGTTGGTGACTATGCTCTCGCAGCACTTGCCTTTGACGGTGACCGTATCGGTGTTATTGCGATGATGCCTGTTGTTATCCTTGAGACAGCAGATGAGGGTACGCTCTCCGCTAACACCGTAGCAGTAGACGGAACCTTTGATGCCAGTTTCAGTTCCGGCTGTAAATACTTCGAAGTGATGCTCTACCGCGATACTGAGTACAATGCATCAACGATGGTTGACTTCTCGAAACTCAACTTTGAAATGGCAACGATAGACCTGTCTGCAGGCGGGGCGGCCACAGAGAAACTCTGGCATAACATCTACATCACCCCTGGTGCAGGAAAGTATGCCGCCGTTCAGAATGCCAACACGCTGACATTCAATGTGACCGGTCTTGATGCAGGCAGTTACAAAGCAGTGCTATCAGGTCTCAGCAACAATGGGACAGTACAGGCATTTGGTGTTCATGACCTGACAATTGCATCCTCTCAGAGTCTGAATATCACTGATATTACCGCCGCTACGAGTTATACCAATGCAGCTGTAAGCTGGACGACCAATCTTGCAGCAAACAGGTACCTGTGGAATATGGCAGTACCAGTGCGTATGGTAATTCTGTATCTGATGCTCAGTTTGTTCTTTCACACAGTCTGGGTATCACCAATCTTACGTCTAACACGATCTATCATTTCCGCATAATCTCTGTTGACGCATCCGGCAACATGGTTGTTAGCAGTGATTCTACCTTCATGACCAAGACCTCCGGCGGTGGCGGCGGCGGTAGTAGCAGTGGTGGTTATGTAAGCCCAGTGGTAGTTACGAAGCCGGCTGTGAAATACACATCAACCGGATATCTCCAGACAGATTCCAATGGTGTTGTCACGAACCCTGTATTGATCTCTGCAGCTGATGGTCTCTCCTCAGTTTATATCGGAGAAGGTGTGCAGGCACTTGATGCCAACGGACAACCTCTTGCGTATATTAACATCCAGACAACTGACAATGTTCCGTCATCCGCATTCTCATTCGCAGGCCATGCAGTGGAATGTGGACCCTCAGGAGCAACCTTTAGTCCGGCGATAGAACTGA
This sequence comes from uncultured Methanomicrobiaceae archaeon, assembly GCA_963761105.1. Taxonomy (GTDB): domain Archaea; phylum Halobacteriota; class Methanomicrobia; order Methanomicrobiales; family Methanomicrobiaceae; genus Methanogenium. The sequence goes on from CAVXFW010000021.1 coordinate 217,757, forward strand.
CCTTCCAGTTCACAGAAGAAGAGTGGAATAACCTTGAGGCAGGCGAATCGTTTACCGTTAAGTGGTTCGACGAAGAAGCAAATGTTTGGGTGGACATTCCAACCACCGTTGATCCGATCAACCACACGGTTATCGGTGAGATCACTCACTTCAGCACATTTGCCGTCTTCAAGCAGGTTATTGAAACTCCGACCTCTGTAGTAACACCTATCCCGACAGAAACACCGGTGCCCACCGGAACAGGTGGCGAGGGTACTCAAACCGGCGGATTCCCGTGGATCTGGTTTATTGTAGTAATTGTTATGATCGCCGTAATTGGCGCTGGATATTACTACATGCAGCAGAAGAAATAATAAATCCAAATAATCTTTTTTTTGTTCACTTCTCATATCAGAGCACTGGGAATGGTCCAGCTCAGACGATCGCTCCTTTCACAAAAAAAAAAAGAGTAAATATAAATGCGAATATCCAGATTTCTCTGTTTTTTCAGAAACTGCACAAAAATAGTTCTCATTGTACCGCTTTTTTTACCGGTATGACTCTCTCTGACGACCAGACGGACAATGAATTGACATTTTGAGATTTTTTGTGATTTATTTGATCTGATTTGACAAATCCGGTATATGAAAGATTCATCAACACGCCCAAACTGGTAACAGGATATAGAGCAGCGTCTGGATTTTTGATTCAGGTTTCATAATCTGGACCCTAAGCATGTCTCCTGATTCAGATTTACAGGGTGGGGAAATATCAGTTCTGTTTCTCTCCCTCTCTTGTGTGTAATGCGATTAAAACCGTAAATATCAGAGTTCAGATAACAAGGTTATGAGTTTTGTATCCTGACGATGGGTTTCAATCATTTTTTAAAACTATATATTTTTATATTTTTGTTGTGAAATATTTTTAGATGATTCTAAAAACTACCGGGTCATATCTCAATAATGATATTCTGTCAATGATACCGGCACGAATGCCACAACAGACAGAAATATCCGGTGAGTCTGCAATATCTTATATCAACGAAGATGTAGCCATTTCTCCGGCTGTATTGAATTATACTCTGCTTATGTCTGCATCGGCTAGAGTGCTGACCGGCACATCTGCTGCTGCTCCAGTACCCCCCCGTATCACATACTCCGCTGTCTCCCCGTGTGTGTTTATGATAAGCAGTAAAATGACAGCAGCAGGCATTCCAGCCATCTGAATATTTTCTCCTCAGGTATTTATGACAAAATCTCCGACAACAGAAGACCTTTACACGGCCTTTGGAACAGGCATCTGGTTTCGCGATCTTGCAGGCATCCTGCTCTGGTTAGGCATTGCTGTTCTCACAATATATGTTCCGTATCTGAATGAAAGTCCGCTGAGAATAGTGTTTGCGCTTCCGGTAGTGCTCTTTATACCAGGATATGCACTTATTGCAGCACTGTTCCCCGGAAAAGAAGAAATCGATACTCTTGAAAGAACTGCACTCTCATTTGGGCTTTCAATAGCTGTGGTGCCGCTGATTGGACTTGCACTGAATTACACGCCATGGGGAATACGGCTGGACCCGATTGTTCTTTCCCTTGTGCTCTTCACGGTCATTATGGTGCTGGTCGCGCATTATCGCCGTGCAATGCTTCTCCCGGAAGAGCGGTTTACCCTGCCTGTCAGGGACTGGTATGATGAGACAAAAACTGAACTATTCTCAGATGACCAGAGTTCTCTTGACCGTGCCCTCTCATATATCCTCATCATTGCGATTTTCGCAGCAGTTATCACAACAGTTTACGTGATCGTTGTGCCGAAGGAAGGCGAGCATTTTACGGAATTTTATATTCTGGGTGACGGAGGGATGGCAGCAGATTATCCCGACCGGTTTACTGTGGGCACCCCACAGCCTGTGATCATTGGAGTAGGGAACCACGAATACGCACCCGTTGACTATATCATTGAAACCTGGGAAATGAATCAGACATGGGACGCTGAAGAGAACAGGTCATATATTTATTCTATGGAACTTATGAATCGCATTCCGGTGGAAGTGCTGCACAATGAGACGGTAGAGATTCCCTACAACTTTACCGTAACCGATGGAGGAACAAACCGGATTCAGTTCCTTCTCTTCATGGATACGGTGCCTGATGAATCTGTCTCCGGCGCTGAGCGGGTCAACGCGTCGTACCGGGACCTTCATCTCTGGGTGGATGTGCGTTCTCCATACGACCAAACGTAAGTATCATCTCATTTTTTTCCGGTGAGGGAGCGATTCCCTCAATTTTCCACACTGACCCTGTTCCCGCAGCAAGAATACACCCTGCAAGGCTGCATGGGAGGCAGGGTGCAATTTCACAGATCTTCAGAGACTCAGACCGGACCTCTTCACACGCTGCCATAAACCTGAATCCGGAGAACCTGACAACAATACTCTCTCCTTCTTCTGTCACCTGTACATCGTCTGCTGCATATACCAGATCCCGTTCTGCTTCTGAAATGGCTGTGCATATATCCGTGATGTCGTGAGGTATCTGAAGTCTGCCTGAGTGACAAAGCCGCTCCATTACAGGCATCCCGGAAGGTACAGAAAAGATACCTCCGCTTTCCGGTTCAGGCACGATTGCTGTGAGACCCGGTTTGGGGATTCTCTGAATACCCGCTGCCGGATTAAACTGACGTATTCCGGTATCATCCGGAACGAAATGAGCAGGGCCTGATGCCCCCAGTTCAGCTGCAACCTGGGCGTAGCTGATCATAAGGCCGGTTGAAAAGAATGATGCCACATCTGCCGGAATGCCTTCCTCGGGTCGGGTCACCATCAGGAATACTGCACCAAAAAAGCAGGCGCAAGATGCAACAACCAGTGTTGCTGCCGGCAGGTCTGTTCTTTCGGTGATGAATACCGGGAGAATGAGAAATACTGCGATTACAATCAGAATTATCGGTGACTGATATTCTTTTGGGATTCTGTTATTCATCTGAATTACTCCTCATGGTTCGTGCGAGAGCTTCTTCCCGGGCATATCCTGAAATTACAAGAATTGCGCAGAGAATTACCAGCCCTGCAATCCACCATCCGGTATGATACATCATCCGTGCTGCTGTACCCAGGATGGTGAGAGATATGATGGCTGCAATTAGCAATTTTATTCGTGTATTCCCTGCAACCGCAGCAAAAAGGCATACTTCGCAGATGACAGCTATGATATATGATCCGTAGGCTGCACCATAGACCAGCAGCTGGCCCACAGCCAGGATATACAGGTCAGTATCCTCTCTTTTCCACAGAATTTCCATCGCTGTCAGGAGAATACTTCCCGTGATGATTACCTCCCCCCTTCCTCCAAAAGCAAGGGAGAGTAAGGCAACAAGGATTGCGATGCAGATGCATCCTGTCCTCCATCGATCAGACATCATTGTATCGCCTCAATTGAGTGTACATTAAAGAACTCTGCTTTCTTTCTGATACCTTCTCTGAGTGCATCTTTTGGGAGAAATATTCTCACCGGGCGGTGCAGTGCATATGCAGCAGATGCCATGGCCCAGATGTGGCTGAGATCTCCGGCTCCGGTTGTATAACAATGAATTTCTGTATCACGGGACGGTAGCAGGACGCGATGCATTCTCTCTTCGAATTCGATACGGTCTGCTGACCTGGCAAATGTCTCTGTGGCTGTCTGTGCCATGGGGGTGAGTGGCATCTGTTCTCCTGCATTCCTGATACTCATTGCAAGCATTACCGGAGAATATGCCCGATATAGTGATTTCGTACGTTTTTTTGGGGCGAGTAACCCGGAGAGTTCATGGAGTATATCAGCTCCCGGCAAAATGTCCCTGACTGCCACAATCTCATACCCTGCCAGAACAATCATCTGGGATGATTCACGCCGTTCCTGTATCTCTGCAACTTTTTGAATGACTGCTTTTCGTACGCTCGAAAATATCTCTTCATTACTGTTTTTCATATCATCGGGGAGATCAATAACCACCGCTGCTGTTCCTCCTTCACTACCGGTATATTCCCGTATGTATGTCGTTCCGTACCGGGCTGTCATCTTCCAGTCAATGGCTTTTACACTGTCTCCCTGCCGGTATTCACGGAATGAACGAATTCCGTGGCTTTTTATTGGGGTTCTTCGCATCGTTTCCTGGTCGCCGTATCCTCCTGTGCCTTCGTATCCCTGCCCTTTTTCCGGAAATACAAAGAGAGCCGGATCCTGCAGCGGGGATCTCCTGACCGGGACTGTGATAGTAAAGAAGGCATCCGAACAGCGGAGGATGACACCGCCGGGATGAATGGTGCCATGGGCAAGAAGCCGGAAAGAATACTGCAGGATGCACGTTCCGCCAACAGGGATGGTGCCAGTTGTTTCCCCTGTTATATCCGTGGCAGAATCAGGAAGGATGTCTTCTGCTTCCAGGTGATATCCTGAGGGGATTTGACTGGTGAGAGTCGTTGCCATGTGTATCCGGGTACCTGAGCGGGAAAATCGCTCTTTTGTCTGCCGCTCTCCTGTCAGGTGGTGTGCCGCATTCCGGGCAGCAGAAATGGTACTCTGCAGGGAAAGGAGGAGAAACAACCACAGAGCACCTCCTGCGAAGAAAAATGCCGGATCATCGAAGACCCATGCAGAAACCACGAACGCTCCTCCAAGGAGTGTTAATGCTCTGCAGAGACGTGTTGGGTGCACGCCTCAGGGCACCTCGAGAGAATCAAGGATTTGCCGGATGACGGTTTCACTGTCTGTTCCGCTGATCTCTGCCTCACGTCTGAGAATGATCCTGTGCTGAAGTGCTTTTGGAGCTATTGCCTTCACATCATCAGGTATCACATAATTCCGACGCTCTATTGCTGCTTTTGCACGGCTTCCACGGAGAAGTGCAATTGACCCGCGGCTGCTCGAACCCAGTGCAATATCTGCATGTTCACGTGTCGCTATGATAATATCTCTGATATAGGAAAGGATCTCTTCTCCTGCGTGGATTTTTTTAACAGATTCTATATCGTTAAGAATGCTTTCTTTGGTAAAAAGCGGTGACAGAGTTTCTGAAAACGTTTTCCAGTTAAGTGTGCCATCCTGTTCCCGCCGGACGACCTCAAGTTCCTCTTCTCCGGAAAGGTGTGTTGCTTTGACTGAGAACATAAACCGGTCTTTCTGTGCTTCGATGAGGGGGAATGTTCCTTCAAATTCCATCGGGTTCTGGGTTGCTATGCTGAAAAAAGGATCTGGGAGGTAATATATTATCCCATCAATTGTTGCCTGCTTCTCTGAGAGTGCCTCAATAAATGCACTCTGGGTTTTGGGCGACATACGGTTAATTTCATCGATTAGAAAAAAATTGGTGAAAATCGGTCCTTTCCTCAGCTCAAATCTCTTCTCCTCAGCGTTCCAGAACTGTATGCCGATGACATCTGCCGGCTGGCTGTCTACAGAGCACTGAAACCGGTTGAAATCACACCCTGAAAGAATTGCACTCGTCTTTGCAAGGGTCGTCTTGGCAGTGCCAGGCACCCCTTCTATCAGGATATGCCCTTCTGAAAGAATGGCGATGATGATCATTTCAATGAGCTCATCATTTCCGACAACCAGCTTTTTTATTTCATCCCGCATCCGGATGGAATTCTCTGATATTTGTGTGACTGATTCTGTTTTTATGTATTCTGTCATTCTGGACCCCCTGTTATGCTATTATAGTATTCTCCGTGCATATGCGGCGCATACAATGCCTGTAATTAGCATTGCGGCAAATATTTTAATAACTGTTGTGCTTTTTGCGCCGGTAACTGCCTGAAGGATACCTGCTGTTGTGAATGGCTGTGAGATAATGGTATCATAGGATGATGCATTCATACCGGTTACAAGGTTCTCCCGTAACTGTGCGTTCTCCCGTTCAGATACCGTGAAATCCATGCTGTTGATGAGAATTCCACTGCCTGACAGAACGATGATTTCCCCGTCTTCAAGAAATTCACGTGCCATAACAGGCTCTTTGCCGAATGTCTCCGTGCCGTCTGCTCTCCCGTTGCTGTTTTTATCAATCCATGAGATAACAGATGACTCAAGCAGTGTCTCCCCTCCGGTCAGTGTAGATGGCTGATTCATGGCAATGCTCTCCACATTTTTGAGGAGTCTGTGGTCCTGTGCCGGATAGACAATAACCATACGTGGGTCAGCATATTCCATATCAATGCTTGAAAGGGCAGATTCGTGAATTCTTATCGTACTTCCTGCTGCTTCCAGAATGCCGTTTGCCGATTCATTTTTTGCAATCAGAATTATTGTTCCGCCGTTTCTGACAAATTGCCTGATACTGTCTTCCCCCTCCTCTTCAGGCAGGCTGTGCGGTTCAACCAGAATAAGCGTGTCCGGAGGTGCTGAACGGAGAGTCGAATAGGATGTAATGGCAGTACTGCCGGTTCTTTCAAGCTGGTCATAGAATGCGGAGGTTCCATTCCACCCGCTGTTATAGCGGGATAACTCAGCATCTGTTGAAGAGAGATAACTGAGTGTCACGATGCCTGCAAGAACCAGGGCTGCGACTACCAGTATGGCTCCTGTGGTCTGTTTCATGGAGCACCCATGCACCGGATTGCTTCATCCCATGCCGAAAGGAGTTCGTCTCCCTTTTGGTAGTCTTTGCCATACACCATTGCTTCATACAAGGCTACAAATACGGATGCCCGTTTGTGGCATTTCTCTTCCAGTTTTACAGCCTGTTCACGCATTGTCTCAGACGGTCTGCACTTCTGTCCGGTATGAGACCCGATGGCGAAAGTAAATCCTTCTCCCAGTATCCGTGTGGCATCAGCGGGTGGGATCAGAGTTCTCTGTAAAATATACCTGCTGCGGAAATCCTGTATTACAGCGGCGTCTGATAGCAGGTTGTTTATTCCCCCCTCATCTCCCGTGTCGGCCATGCTGTCTCTGGAAAGGGACTCTGCTGATTTGTCCGTTTTATCCGTTTCATTGAAAGATGGCTCCTGTTCTCTGTCATTCTGTCTGCGGCGGAGTATCAGGTACCCTGCACCCCCTGCGCAGATCATGAAGAGTATCATATAGAGATAGAGGTTACTTTGGCCAACTGAAACGCTATACTCCTCGCTTCTGCACTCATTCACCGGAAACGTTGGATCTGAAAAGACAGACTGGATGGTATATTCCCCTGATTCGAGCTCAGTTGCACAGGAATACAGGCCTGTACCGTCTGTATGTACAATTGTCACGTTCTCAGTATCCGGGCCCCTGAAGTAGATGGTCACCGGTGCATCTGAGACATCTCTGCCTTCCGTACTCAGTCTCCCTGAAGAAAAAATGGTATTTCCCTGTACAGAAACGTTGAGTGTCAGTATCCCGTCTGTCCCGGTAACGGAGATGGGTATAATGGGAGAAAATACATCGCCTGCACGCGTATAGGCAAGATGTGTCCCTGGATACATCCGTTGTATCGTAACCGGGATGTCATATTCTCCTGTACTGGTGCAGGACGAGTCTGCATATTTCCTGCTGTCGATATAGAGGGTAACAGGTTCTCCTGCGGGAATATCTCCTGTCCGTGAATATACTCCTGTTGCATGCAATTCATCGCTATATCTTCCAACAGAAGGATCTATGGTAAGCGTCAGAGTTTCCCGGAATGTAATCTGTGTTCGTGTGGCGGTATCCGATGCCTCTGTGATTCGTTCTTCCTGCTTCCCGGTAATTTCATTGACATATTCTTCAAAGACGGCAACTGAGGATTCCATGGGTTCAGGGTCAACTTCAACGGTTCTGCCTGTTGGTGCCATTGCAGCAGTGTTCTTTTGGTATTGCCCGAATTCCTGTGTGATTTTTTCGCGCAGTCCTTCCCCTTCGTATGCGATGGAATACATCATATCAGGATTGTCCGTGTCCCGATACTGGATTTCAAGTTTGCTCAGTTCATCGAATGCGACAGAATCATTGATGAGTTCTTCGAGATTTCGGATGTTTTCTCCATTATTCTTCCTGAATTCACCGATTTCAGACTCACTCATATCAAGGTTTATTACCAGACGGTCAAACTGTGATGCCGCCCTGCGGTACTCAGCAAGATCCTCCTGTGCATCTTCAAAATTTTTGAGGCGCACATTCAGGACAATGGTTCCGGAGGAGCTGAAGAAGTCCTGCATCAGTGGCTGGAGGTCGCCTGTTCTCTCCTGTGAGATCTGTTTTAAGGCAATTGGGTTTTTAAAAATACCTGCCTCTTCCACATTTCCTATCGCATAAATTTCAGGCTCTGCTGTGTATGGCATTAAGAGGATTGCAAAAAGTATGGTAAGCCCGATGAAGATGGCCGGGGCGGTGTACCTGTTCATGAACCGATAATCTCCATAATTTTCTGCAGCACAATTATTCCAAAGATGATTACGCCTCCTGCTGCCAGGTATTTCGAGTATCTGATCATTCTGGGTTCGATGAAAGGGGGGTCAGTAAGTTCAATGATTACAAGCATGCCTATCAGCCATAATACAAAGAATATTTCGAGGTTTACTACCTGGGCGAGTGCCATAAACCCAAGGATGATAAGCATCCAGAGGAAAATGGCCAGGAGAGAATACGCCCGTGTTGTAACACCCATTATATATATAAAATTAATCTCATTGATAAATAAGAATATCGACTGTGTTCTGCCGGGTGCAACAAAGGGCTAAATACTCCACAAGCAAAATGAAGAACAGGTGAATATATGAGATCCAAACTGACAATTCTTACCATATTCTGTCTCCTCACAGTCATGGCAGCCCCGGCATCAGCATTTACTGCTGAGTCTCTTTCTATTGACGTTTTAGAGAATGGGAATGCGACGGTCACATTTGCCTACAACCTCGGCTGGGCAGAGCAAATCGCTGTCTTCTTCCGTATCGCAGATCCCGCCAACGAATTAAAACAGGCACTGGAGAGCAATTCCGGGAAGGAAGTCTCCGTACGTGAAGTGACGAAAAATTCGGCTTCATTTATGATCAATGGATATGCACATGTCAATGCTGGCGATGGTGAAACAACCTATAGAACACCGGCGCTATCATTTACCCGTGCCAGTGAAATCCTTTCGGGTTACTGGTTTGCTCCACTCATCTCTGTTGATTTATCTCCCGCTGAGACAACAGTTGTCTTCCCTGACGGGTATACCGAGAATTTCTATGACAATATAGAGATTCCGGTTATCAGTCACACGATATCCATATCATAATCCTCTTTTTTCCCGTCACATGTTCACGTAATAACACTCATATCACCAGAAGTAGACTCCTATAATGAATCGAGATGATCAAAGGACCCACACCTGCAATGGAGCAGTTTTACGAGATGAAATCCCGGTATCCCGGATGTGTTCTCTTCTTTCAGATGGGGGACTTCTATGAGACGTTTGGGGAGGATGCCGAACTTATCTCACGTGAACTCGAAATAACCCTGACGTCACGCGGTAAGGATAAAAATGGAGAGCGTATGCCCCTTGCCGGTGTCCCGATTCATGCAGGAGAGGCATATATTGCCCGCATGGTAAAGAAAGGATACCGTGTGGCTGTCTGTGATCAGGTTGAAGACCCAAAAAAAGCAAAGGGTGTTGTAAAACGTGATGTCGTCCGTGTCATCACCCCAGGCACAGTCATTGACTCTTCCATGGTTCCTTCTGAGGGGCAGGCATATCTTATGGCAGTCGTCCCTGATTCGAAACAGAGCACCTTTGGCCTTGCGTTTCTGGACATCACCACAGGTGATTTCTTTGTTACCACATGCAGGGCAGATGACGGAGGGAACGGTCTTCTTTCTGCAGTAGACCGGACCAGTCCACGGGAGTGCCTTCTCCCTCAATCATTGTCTCTCACAGTACAGCATCTTCTAGAAGGCCGGGGAATAGCTATCACATCCCGCGGGCCAGAATACTTTGACCATAACGAGGCGCTTTCCCGGTTAACACGGCAGTTTGGTGTATCAACCCTGGATGGATTCGGCTGTAATGATATGGATGAAGCGGTGTCGGCAGCCGGTGCCTGTCTGCGGTATGCCACAGAGACACAGAAGTCCGATCTGGGGCACATCAGTACACTCTATACACGACTGCCTGAGCATGGAATGGTGCTTGACGCAATCACGATGCGCAATCTTGAACTGACCCGAAATATTCGTGATGGCGGGACGGGTCACACTCTTCTCTCAGTCCTTGACCGGACGAAGACGGCAATGGGCGGTCGTCTTCTCCGCACGTTCATCACCAGTCCTCTTACCGATATTGAAGGAATAAAAACACGTCTGGATGCTGTTGATTACTGCCTGAATGAACCGCTCCGACGTGAAATAATCCGTGATCACCTTCATCGGTTTGCTGATATAGAACGCATTGCCGGCAGAATTGCGTATGGAAATGTGGGCCCCCGTGACCTTCTCACCCTTCGTGATTCACTGGAACGGTTACCGGGAATCCGGGATGTGCTGTCTTTAGATGACACCACGATTCCTTCTCTTCTCTCAGAAATACAGACCAACATCACTGATCACACAGATCAGGTCTCCCTGATTCGTGCTGCAATTGTTGATGACCCCCCTGTGCTGGCACGAACCGGTGGGATAATACGGGAAGGGTTCAGTAGTGAACTCGACGAAATCCAGGATATCAGCCGCAATGGTAAAGAGTGGATTGCCTCCTTCCAACAGCAGGAACGGGACCGCACAGGTATAAAATCACTAAAGATAGGGTATAACAAGGTATTTGGATATTATATCGAAGTGACAAAAGCAAATATTCCGCTTGTGCCGACGGAGTATCTCAGAAAACAGACCCTCACTAACGGCGAACGGTTCACCATCCCTGAGCTGCAGGAGATGGAGCAGAAGATTGCGCATGCAGAAGAGCGTCAGAGTGCCCTTGAAGACGAGCTCTATGCAGACGTCATCTGCCGTCTGAAAGAGGCTGTTTCCTCAATACAGGCAACTGCACAGGCAATTGCTCATCTTGACCTCTTCTCTGCCCTTGCGGATGCTGCTGCTGAAAACGGCTATACACGTCCTGTCATTGAGGATTCCGGACGTCTTCTGATTACGAACGGCCGTCATCCGGTAGTAGAAGAGAGCCTTTCCTCTGTCGGATTTGTCCCGAATGATGCTGAGCTTGATACAGGAAAGGATCAAATCATCATCATCACAGGTGCCAATATGGCAGGAAAATCCACTTACATGCGTGAAGTTGCTCTTATCTGCATTATGGCACAGATGGGTAGTTTTGTGCCTGCTGACCGGGCCGTCGTCGGCATCATTGACCGTGTCTTTACCCGTGTCGGTGCATTTGATGATCTTGCAAGTGGTCAGTCGACATTTATGGTTGAGATGGTGGAGCTGGCCAATATTCTCAATAATGTGACCGAAAAGAGCCTCGTAATTCTTGACGAAATTGGCAGGGGCACATCAACTCTTGACGGGTACTCAATTGCACGCGCTGTTCTTGAATTCCTGCACGGGACCGGTAAACGGGGTCCACGGACTCTTTTTGCAACCCATTTCCATGAAATTGTTGAGGTCGAAGCAGACCTGAAACGGGTGAAAAACTGTCATTTTGCGGTGAAAGAGACCGGGAGTGATGTGGTTTTTCTGAGGAAACTGATACCGGGCGCAACAGACAGAAGTTATGGTATTCATGTGGCACGCCTTGCGGGCATTCCCGGAAAGGTTATACAGAGGGCAGGGGAAGTGCTTGAAACAGAACGCCGCCGTGTACCGGTAAATGAAGGAAAACGTGCCCCCCGGTATACCCAGATGTTAATTATGGATGCCCCCGGGGGTAGTTGTGCCACGGAAAGCCCGGCTCTCATCGAACTGAAAAATCTGGATCCGGATTCAATGACACCGCGTGAGGCACTGGTGAAGCTCTATGAACTCCGGAAGAAGGTATAACGGGATGTTTACTGATGCCTGAAAAGAGAGATGCGGGAGTAATCCGCCTGTTAGACGATGAGACGGTCAACACCATCGCTGCCGGTGAAGTGATTGAACGGCCGGCATCTGTGGTGAAAGAACTGGTGGAAAATGCGGTGGATGCCGGTGCGGATACGATAAAAGTAGACATTACCGTCGGGACGCAGCATATCAGCTCGGTTCAGGTGTCTGATACCGGGTGTGGAATGCAGGCGTCTGATGCACGGATGTCCTTTGTCCGCCATGCGACCAGTAAGATTCGCGGCCCGGACGATCTGGCACGAATTCACACCATGGGTTTTCGGGGTGAGGCACTTGCCAGTATTGCTGCAGTATCACGGGTAACGCTGACGACACGGGCAGAGTACAACGATGCGGGCACAGAAATTGTCATCGAAGGCGGGGAGGTACTCTCCGTTTCAGAAGTGTCAGCACCACAGGGCACAACAATACGGGTCGACAACATCTTCTTTAACACTCCTGCCCGCCGGAAATTTCTGAAGTCCAGACAGACCGAACTGCTCCATATTTACCGTGTGGTTGAGGCAGAGGCCTTTGCACATCCGGAATCTGCATTTCGCCTGAGGGTAAACGGGAAAGAGAAACTGAGAACTCAGCGTACAACTACGATGGCGCAGACCATTGCACAGGTATTTGGAACCGAGATAGCAGGTCAGATAATTTCCCTCAGTGCAGGAACCCCGGTGATGAGGGTGGACGGAGCCATTGTGCGCCCGGAGGCCTGTCGTCCGAATGCCGGGGAAATGCATCTGTGTGTGAATGGGCGTCCCGTCACGTCGCCACAGATTGTCAGGGCTATTCGTGCAGGATATGGCACTCTCATTCCAAAAGGCAGGTTTCCCATGGCGTATCTGAGTCTCAAAATTGACGCGTCGCTTGTTGATGTGAATGTTCACCCTGCAAAGCGGGAAATTCGTCTGAGTCGGGAAAAAGAAATATTCACGGGTATATCTGACGCCATCAGGGATACGCTTCAGACAACTGATCTGATCCATGGTGACGCACCTGCAGCCTCAACAGGTAACCGGGAAATTCATCTGAGCCGGAAAAAAGAGATAATCAGTGATATATCCGATGCCATCAGAGATACGCTTCAGACAACCGACCAGACTCATGCTGATACACCTGCAGGCTCAACAGGCAGCCGGGCACCTGCATACCATCATCTCCCTGAAAATACGCGGAGGATTTCTGAGGCGACTCCCGTTATCATTGGAAACTCTTCCCGGGATACTCAGCCGGATAAGCTTCATATCAGGTATGCGACCACAGATAAACAGCTTCGTCTCACGAGTAATATGGACGGGGACACCGGTGTGAATCTCCTGCCATCGATGCGGATAATCGGACAGGTTGCTGATGGCTACATTCTGGCTGCATCGGTTGAGAATGATGAGCTTTTGATCATTGACCAGCATGCTGCCCACGAACGCATACTCTATGACCAGTTGTGCAGAAGGAGGGAAGCAGGTATCCAGAGGCAGGAGCTTTTAGTGCCGCTTGTTGTTGAACTGAATGCTGCAGAAAAACTTGCTCTTTCAGCAAATATTGATATTCTGCTGGAACTGGGTTTCATTGTTGATGAATTCGGGTCTGATGCGTTTGCCGTGAGGGCTGTTCCCATGGTTCTTGGCAAACGGCTGGGAACGGAAATGATCCATGATATTGTCGCTGACCTGATAGTGGAAAGCCGGAAATCAGCTGATGAAAAATCAGACCGCATCACTGCAACCATTGCATGCAGGGGAGCGATTAAGGCAGGTTCTCCCCTTTCGCAGGAACAGATGGAACGTCTGGTTCTTCAGCTGTCCCACACCAGTGAACCCTACACATGTCCGCATGGACGTCCGGTCATCCTCTCCTATTCGCACAAGGAACTGGACCGCATGTTTCACCGAACCTGATAGGGGACCAATCCCATCCCTTCCTAAAAAACAGGTGTCACGCATCTCTTCTTTTTATTGCTTCAGTCTTTCTGAGATATGCTGCAGAAGTCATGGGTTATCCGGAAAACAACCAGATGTTCACCTTCTGTTATCTCCTCTCCGACGATAAAAGAAAGAAAACCCTGCTCTGCAAAGAGTTCACGTGTCTCCTGAATGCCTGTCAGAGATGAAACCAGAAGAAGCACACGCCCATATGGGTGAAGGATACGGTGCAGTCCGGATGCAAATCGACGGATGACTTCCCTGCCGTCCGGACCCCCGTCAAGAGCATACTCCAGCCAGTCGTCTAACCGTTCGTTCTCTGCTGTAGGGAGATAGGGCGGGTTGAATATTATCAGGTCAAAGGGTCCCTTCAGTCCGGCGTAGAGATCAGTACGTATGACCTCCACACCCAACGTATGGGCCATCCTGCATGCGTGGGGGTTTACATCGGTTGCAACACATCGGGCACGCTCACTGCATGCCTGTGCGATGATACCGCTTCCGGTTCCTACTTCCAGGACAGTGTCACTGCTCCTGATTTCATCTTTGACCGATGAAAGAAGAAGATAGGTGTCAGCCTCCGGCTGATATACCTGCTCATGAAATTCAGGTGATTTTTGGTTCATTCCTGCTATCTCTTTCTATACACATTGTATGTTACCTGATAAGGGTTCTTTCCCCGGATATTCCATGACAGTTAAACATGAGGAGATGCTACATTACATTAGTCTATGGATATCATCGTGGGGAAGGCAAACGGACGGGATTTTAGCATTAGTGGTCAGGAACTGGTCACCGGAAGAACCTGCATCATTGCACAGTCCGGGGCAGGGAAAAGCTGGACAATCGCGGTTCTTTGTGAACAGCTCTGCCGCTATCATATTGGATTCTGTATCATTGACACCGAAGGGGAGTATTTTTCGCTGAAAGACCGGTTTGAACTGACATGGATCGGCGCAGATGATGAATGTGATTATGATATTGAGCGGGTTGATAATCTCAAGGAGATTCTTCGTGATTCAATGCACTCAGGAATTCCGGTGATTTATGACGTATCAGAGGTGGAGATGACAGAGAAAGTGTCCCGTCTGGCTGACATTCTCTATGACCTTGCAACCGAAGAGCGCAAACCATACCTTTTGATCGTTGAGGAAGCGGATAAGTTCATTCCTCAGAGCCGTGATTCGATCAAAAAAATTGAGGAAATCTCACGCAGAGGACGAAAACGTGGGCTTGGCCTGATGGTGGCAACCCAGCGGCCCGCCATCGTCACAAAAAATGTCCTCTCCCAGTGTAATAACCAGATAATAGGGAAGCTTTCTATTGAAAATGATCTGAAGGCAGTGGATCTCTTCTTTGGATCCAAACGGGAGGTTGAAGAGTTATCATCGCTGAACCCAGGTGATTTCTTTATCATGGGTGGACTTACCCGGGAGAAGACGCGGATGAGGTTTGGGAAGCGGGAGACAAAACACCGCGGACTCACCCCCGTTCTTACCCCCAGAACTCCTGACCCTGTTCAGAACAATCCGGATGACTTCCCTGATGTAAATGCTCCTGAAGCGCCGAAGGTTCCGTCGACACTGAAGAATGAGATGGTAATTCCCCATGATGAACCCGAATATGCAGCGTCCCTGCCTTCTTTTGAACCCAAAGAGAATAAATCGAAACCGAAACCGCGCCCCCATGTCCGCAGGAAGAAAACGCCATCTCTTCTTGAAGAACGCACACTTCCGATCAGAATTGAGAGGGATGAGGCGCTCAATATTGTGGGAGGGGGGATGAAGAAGAAAGGTCTTCTCTTCGGAACAAATGAACGTCTTGTCTCAGCTGAACTGATTTACTGGCCACTCTGTTTGTTTCAGGTGCGCTATATCAGCGGAAAAATCAGGAAGACTACCCAGGAAACATCGTTTATCATTGATGCAACCCATGGGAAATGTGCGGATATCTCCGAAGGTCTGAGGTTCCGCGCCTGTTTCAGTGATTATATCGGCCTTTCTGAGGATGCGATTCGTGTACTGGATGCATTTTCCATATCGGGTGAGACAGCAGCAGAAATAGAGGCACAGACACGCCTTGGCCCTGAAGTGATTGAAGATGCCATCTCAGAGCTTTGCACAAAGAAACTCATTACTGCAAGTCATATGGCAGGGGACAGGGAAGTGTGGGTGCCGCTTGTCCGCCATGGGATGCCGCGCCTGGGTACAGGGACGGTAAGACTTCCGGCGTCACTTGAATTACTGGAAGGAGGTACAGTCCTTGAACGAACCGTACATGAACAGGATATCCGGACTATCCTGAAAGTAACACAGCCAACAGCTGAAATTATTGCGTGCCAGCTGTTCTCCTGTCCGGTGTATGAAGTGAAAGTTGCATCAGCCACAGGGGAGAAAACCATTTTTATCGATGGGTTTGCCGGAAAAAGGGTGCTCATAGCACGCTAAAAAGTGGTTAGATCTCTTTTTTCTGAAACCCTGCATTTGCAATTTTTGCAAAATCACTCAGCTGGATTTCTTCGGGTCTTTTCCTGAGAATTTCTTCCGGAATGGTATCTTCGATTGCTGCAATCCGTTCTTTTCCGATAATGCCCGCTGATGTCTGCAGGGCTTTCCTTATGGTCTTTCTGCGGTACGAAAACAGTTCACGCACTACAATAGCGTAAAACTGATGGTCATCAATCGGGTGTGGTGGCTCTCTCGGAACAATGCGCATGACCCAGGACTGCACAGCAGGCGGAGGAGTAAATGCCCGTGCTGAAAGCTGCATTATTGGTTTTGCCTTTGCATAGGTCTGCATCATGATAGAAAGTCTGCCAACTCCCGGGGTGCCGGGCGGTGCAATCATCCGTTGTCCGAATTCTTTCTGATACATCAGTATAGCTTCCTCAAACCCTGCCTCAAGAAGCCGGAAGGTAATCTTTGAAGATGCAGAATACGGAAGATTTGAAACTGAGATGTCAAATGGCGGATAAACGCATTTCACTGCATTTCCGTGAATTAGTGTAAGGTCACCAGCCCTTATTTCACGGTGAAAACGGTTTTTCAGGTAATCAATCAAACCAGTGTCAATTTCAATTGCTGTAACGGTAGCGCCATGATCCAGAAGTGCACGGGTAAGTGGCCCTTCTCCCGGACCTATTTCCAGTACCTGTTTCCCGGAAACGTCAGCTGCGGAGGCAATCCGCTCAATTGCCTTTTTGTCCGTTAAAAAATGTTGATCGCGAGGTGCTTTCATTGTGATGTAAAGAGGCGGTATTTAATATCCGGCTCTTTGATCTCCTCTAACACTCTCTTTACGATCATTTGTTCAGGGTGGGGAATCGCCTTGATACGTTCACTGATGTCAGAAAAACTTGTAAAAGGACGTTTCTGTCGTTCTGCAAGAATTTCCTGCATCAGTTTCTTTCCAATGCCAGGTAGCAGGTGAAGCATATGGAGTTTAATTGAAATTGGTACAGCATCATTGTAGAAGGCAACATATCGTTCCTCATCGCCTTTTACTATACCTGCGATTGCAAATGGCAGTTCAACTTTTGCAGTCTGAGTAAGATCTGAATACCCGATACGACGCTTCACCCGTTCAATTTTGTCGCGTTCCTTATCGCCGATGTAGATCTCATCATTGATTGAGATGGTATCTACTTTCGGAATAAGCTCAAGAAGCTTGAACTGGTTTTTCCCAACAGCCTGAACAATTGGTTCATGCTTATATTGTTGCCTGCTGCCTGTATCACTCCTTCCATGGCGAAGATACTCAATAACAACTGCATAGATTTCTTTCTTGTCAGATCGCATATGGGGTTTCCCTCAGTAATGGGTGATAACCAGTTCAATTATCTCATCAAGTTCTTCACCGGAAAGAGTAAACCGTTCTTTTGCATAGATAGCCCTGAGTTCATCCCTGGTTCGTGGCATGAGATTTGCAATGCGGTATGCAATGTCCGGTTTAATCTTTTCGAGTGTCAGCAGTTTATCCACAAGTGAACGTGCGTTCTCTGTACTTGTTTTTGCTAACTGGTTGGCATGCTCGATACTCCTGCGGAGTTCGTACGGAAGT
Organism: uncultured Methanomicrobiaceae archaeon; assembly: GCA_963761105.1. GTDB lineage: Archaea > Halobacteriota > Methanomicrobia > Methanomicrobiales > Methanomicrobiaceae > Methanogenium. Next base: position 235,671 of record CAVXFW010000021.1, read on the forward strand.
TCACTGCCGGATTCAAGTCTGGATGCTTCTACAGCGAGAAGTGTTTCCCTTACTTCTGATAATGTAATTCTCTCTTCATCGACAATTCCTTTAACATTCATGCCAATCCCGTCCTTGTGAAAATTATTGTTTTTGTGGTTTTAGATGTTGTGGTTTCGAGACGACGGTTTTTGTTTTGTTTCCGTCATTTATCTCAAGAACCCATGAGCGTCCTTGTTTCCCGATAACCGTTCCTGTTTTTCCATGGAAACGCCTGTGTGGCATTCCTTTCTGAATACTGGAATCAATAACGATATGAACTTTCGAACCTTCATCAAATGACTGTATTACGGTGGTTACTGGTGCCATGCCGCGGCGTCTCAGTGCTTTCTTGAACTTAGCGCGAGTTTTTTTACGTGGACCGTTGTGATGTGCCATTTTCTCTAATCCTCCTGGAATTTGTTTACCTTTTCAGGAACAACACCTTCGACCATGATAACGTCGAGGGCTGTTACCTTTGCGGGTGCCCCAATGCATTCAGTGAGGCTCGGATTTGTTCTCCCTTCATCGCCTGAGATGAGCTCTTTGATATAAAGGCCCGCGTCTCCGAGGACCTCAATTCTGTATTGGCCGTCCTCTACGCCTCTCAGGTTGATATCAATGACGTCCCGCTTTCTCTCCTTGTCAGCCCTTCGGTGAGCTACCCTCTGAGGGGTGCGCTGCGATATTGACGCCCCTTTTAGGGCAGACAGGGATAACCTGACGTCATCATCAGAGAAAACGCCGTCTACTTCTACCAGAATGCTGTATTTCTTATGCGCTTTTCCCGATTTAATTGTTTCCACCTCGCGCCGGTCACTGATGTGATCCAGAGTAACGCTTACTCGGCCGTCTGCGGTGGAATTAATCCTTTCTTCGAGTACAGAAAGGGGAATGCTGCGTATATGCGGATGAACGATTTCCATGACAAACGGTCTTCCCGTACCGATCATACGGGCATCGATATCCTCTCTGCCTGCACCATGAAGAATCAGGTCTTCAGCGTCACAGCATTCAGTGACAGGCCGCCCAATGAGTTCTTCAACCGAATCAGCGTACATTTTACCGGTAAAATGACATCGTTCACAGCCTTCTCCATGGCATTCACGGCAGTGCCATCTGGTCTGTGGAATTCCCCGTTCGTATTTCCGGTATCTTCCGTAGATGTAGATCGGGTTGATTTCTATTTCAACCGTGTTGTCAGCAGGATTGCAGACCGCAACAAGATCCGGTCTCTTGAAATCAACTTCTGAATGGGTTCTGGCAGAGAAGGCCTTACCCACTTCACGATTAAACTGTGCCTTCAGTGTTTCCGGAGATGTAAGACCGAGGTCACTCCAGACCATCTCTTCGCTCTCTGCCATAATGGGGGGTACCCGGCAGCCGACTAAAAGCGTTGAAAATTCAATGCCCCGTACGCTCTCTTCGATTCTTTCTGCCCATGCATCTGTTTCATCAAACAGATTTCCGCAGATCCAGCAGGGTTTCATCTCTTCTGTGTACGGATAGTTGTCTTCAAGTGCAAGTGCCGTACGTAATGCCCTGCCCCGTTCTTCATTGGCAAGTCCGAATGAACGTTTGCCAAAGAATCTTCCAAGGCAGTGGTTGCATATTATACCATATGCAAGTATTTCCCGTGTGTTTTCGATTACTCCGATGATTTCTCCCTCCTGTCCATTTCATTAAGAACCACAGTGATGGTATGGTCGGCGTGAAGAACCGTCGGGCCGACCGAAACACGTGGTAGATGGTGTGTGATTGCATCCTCGCTCCCGGAAAAATTCTGATGGTCTGAGAGGAGGTAGGCTGACGGAAGCTGTTGCATATCCCGGATGTCTGTGCCCCCTTCATCAAGAAGAACCGGGCTGCATTCTGCAAGGATCTCTTTCAGACCTCCCCTGCGGACATACACTCCGGGTGTTGATTCACGGAATTCTTCGTCACATGGTAATGCAAGGGCCTTTTTGATGAGTGATCCTGCACTACGTTCGTCCGGGCTGAGATACCTGAGAGAATCTCCCCTGAATAAAATGGTCTTCCGGGGATCCGGTTCACCCAATAACACAAGATAGCACTCCGTATCACGCCTGAGATCATGTGACAGGAAAAACGATGAATTTACACATCTGCAGAGAACATCGATTCTTCCTGCCCCACCTGGCATATCATTGAGGGAAAAGTCTCCGTCTGTCCGGGCGAGGTGCCCGATGACGATAAACTGTTTCATAACTGTTACATCCCGCCGAATTTTTTCATCATGCGCTGCATGTTGAACTTACCCTGACCACCGCGCATCGCCTTAAGGGTACGCTGCATTGTTTTGTAATATTTGATTAATTCGCGAACATCCTCAGGGGTGGTGCCTGACCCGGTTGATATTCGCTGAATTCGTGAACCGCTTATAACGCCAGGATTGTCAAGTTCTCCATTTGTCATCGAATCCATGATATATTTAAATCGGTCCATCTTCACTGATGTTACGTCAAAAGCATCCTGGGGGAGGTCGACATTTCCCAGGGGAAGCATGTTCATTACCTGCTTTAAGGGCCCCATCTTTTTCAGGGCTTCCAGCTGTTTGTACATGTCACGAAGGGTAAATTTCCCTTTGAGCATTGCATTGACATCCACATCTTCAGGGGATATTGCCTCTTCAGCACGCTCGATAAGTGCCCTGAGGTCTCCCATCCCAAGCAGGCGGGATATAAAGCCATCCGGATCAAAGCGTTCAAGATCATCTGTCGTTTCACCGGTTCCGACAAACACAATGCCTGATTCAGTCTCTGCAACGGCAGATAATGCTCCACCTCCCTTTGCGGTACCATCCATTTTGGTAATGATAACGCCGTCAATGTCTATTGCTTCGTGGAACCTGCGTGCCTGCTCCCGTGCCTGCTGGCCGAGCGCAGCATCAATTACAAGCCATCGATGCGTGGCATGGGAGAGTTCGTTAAGTGCAATGATCTCATCGATGAGTTCATCCTCAAGCGCATGTCTCCCCTGGGTATCAATTATAAGCACTTCTGTGCCGGTCAGTTCTTTCATTCCGCGGGTGACGATGCCAATGGCATCTGTCTCCCCACGTTCTCCATAGCAGGGAACATTGACCTTCCTGCAGAGTGTGCTGAGCTGATCATATGCACCGGGCCGGAATACATCAGCACAGATAACACCGACACGGAGCCCTTTTCTCTGGAAATATCGTGCAATTTTGCCGGTTGTTGTTGTTTTTCCGCTTCCCTGAAGACCAGCCATGAGAATAGTCTGAGATTCAAGTCTGAGATCGACCTCATCTCCCATCATGTGGACAAGCTCATCATATACTATTTTCAGTACATGTTCGCGTGCACCCATTCCTTTTGGTGGTTCTTCTTCAAGAGAACGCTTTTTGATGGTCGTTGTGAGCTCCATGACGAGCTTCACATTTACATCTGACTGGATGAGCACCCGTTGCAGATCACGAACCAGTTCATCGACTGCTGCTTTGTCGATGACAGATTTCCCTGCAAGTTTTTTCACCGCATCCTTAAGACCGGTACCAAATCTGTCCAGCATACTGTTATTCATCTCCGAGGAGGTCGCTGACCACGGCTTTAGGATCGAATGGAATGATGTCGGTATATTCCTGTCCTGTTCCAAGGAACATTATCGGTCGGCCGATTGTGTGCGCAATTGATATTGCTGCACCACCCTTGGTATCCATATCCGCTTTTGTCAGTACAACAACATCTGTTCCTACAGCATTGTTAAATTCTTCTGCCCTGATGACAGCGTCATTCCCGGCAACGGCCTCATCGACATATGCCACAATGTCAGGTTTGAACACACGGCGGATCTTCGCAAGCTGGTTCATAAGGTTTGCCCGGTTATGGAATCGTCCTGCGGTATCTGCAAGAACTACATCGATGTCATGAGCCTTTGCGTATTCAACAGCATCATACAGGACTGCAGATGGATCTCCGCCTTCCTGGTGCCGGATGACTTTAATGCCGACACGGTCAGCATGGGTCTGCATCTGTTCGTTTGCACCGGCTCTGAATGTATCGCCGGAACCAATTACGACTGAATAACCCTCTGCTTTCAGATAGGCAGCTACCTTTGCAATTGATGTTGTTTTTCCTGCACCATTGACACCGGTAAAGAGGACTTTCACCGGATGATCATGAGTGTCGATGTATGCGGTGAGTGAGAACCCATCACCAAGGACATCAAGGAGGGCATCTCTGAGCGCATCCAATACCAGATTGTCAATGGATGAACCTATTTTTTTGGTACTTCCGGTCAGCTTACTGCGCATCTGTTTTGATATTGCATCAACTGTCTGAAGTGCAACATCATTCTCGAGCAGCACCATCTCAAGTTCCTGAAGTGGCCCATTAATATTTTTTTCAGAGATGTGGACTTCCCGATCTTTAACCAGGGAGCGTATTTTCGTAGAAAAGGCTATTTTTTCCTTCTTTGGTTCTGAAGGGAGTTCTGGTTCATCCGGAAACTTAGCTGTACGCAATGATTGTTCGTCTGCTGAGATCTCTTCAGAGGCTGTTTCCGGGGCAGGAGATGTGATCTCTCTCTCCCCTGAAACTTCTTCAATAAAAGAGTCCTCGAATTCACGGGAAAATCTACTGCGTACTCCTCTCAGTTTTGATTTCAGAGAATCAAACATGCCGTATCAACCCTGAATCCCCGGATTCATCCGGGACTGGGTCTGCGAATATGCCGATTCCATTCTTTTGACAACATCGTGGGCCTGCTTCTGGACCTGATCGATGGACTCAGCTATTTTTTTGGCAAGCGCTTCCATTTCGGTCATACGCTCTTCGAGATAAGCCACCGTTTCAGTGTTTGTCTGCTCAACAACCACATCGGCACCGATGTTTAAGAGTACGGTATCTGTATCAGGCACGTGTACTCTCAGGCTTGCGCCGCCACCGATCTGGAGAAGTACTGTCGGTCCTTCCTGGTCAGCCAGAGTTTTTAGGGTTTCGACTGCAGTAGCAGTCTCCATCCGTCGGTTCTCCAGCATTTCAAGCTGCCGGGAGTATGCTTCAACCTGCTGTTTGAACTGTTCAAGATACTGTTCCAGCATCTGAAGTTCGCGGGCGTCAACATTCTCCATATTATTCACCATTCACTGGAGTAATTGTTTTAATTTTAATATAGCATCTTATCAGGTGGTGTTTACTACCAATGACTGTGAATGCCCGCTCTTCAGCGACTTTCTCGTTCGGTGCCACAATTACTTTTGTAAATGGTTTCCATACTTTGCGTTCCCGGTATTTACCGGTAATCTCAAAATTCAGGTCTGTCATCACCATCACTCCACAAATCTAAATACATCTTCAATTCTGCTAAGCTCGTAACCGCTCGTTGCACTTCCGGCCACATAGCCGAAATTGTTCGCGATCAAGCCTGTTCCAACAAGATTGGTTCCCATGTTAATAGTCCCGGTACCGACGGGTAAGTCAGTGTATTCTTCGATTGCCTCTATCTCCTGTTGAGATGCTCTGGGAGGAAGAAGAAAGCCCCGGGTGGTTGCAACTGCAGTCATTCCGACTGTAGGTATACCACCAATTGACATCATAAGAATCGGAACGTCAAGAAATGCTGCGATCTCCTCCGCAAAGCGTTCAGGCATATCCGGGTGGACTATCGCAAGGTCATCATTTGCGAGAATGATATTTCCGGCAGCGTTCATGCCACGTTCAAGCAGTAATACGTCACGGTACTCCTGAAGTACTGCTAACTCTTCTGGTGTTACCATGCCGCTTACGATGAATCCGTGGTTGTTCCCTACGAGAAGTGATCCTATAATCGAACTTCCCTGTATTGTTGTCTGCACAACCGGCACTGAGAGTTCTTCTCTGACTACCTGAATAAACTGGTCCGGAGCATCATGTGTGACAAAAGCCACATCATCAAATGCTCTGCAATATACCCCGATATGTTCGTTGCCTGCGATATCGATCGTTTCAGTCATTGTTTTACTCTTCCGCAAGTTCAGCCTGAACCTGTCCGTCCTCAAATTTCATGGCACGGATGCGAATCTTGCGAGGAGGTTTTTCTGATCCCCGTTCCCAGACCTTTTCATTGATTGTCTGGTCAAGTTTCACGTCATCACTCTTCATGTGCTTCATGAGGTAAGAACGAATATCTTTCATTGCGCGCTGGCTCCGTCTCCATCGCGGAACCTTCTTAACATCCCTCAGGGGGATGATGTATATTTGTTCGTTGAGAATGTTAGCCATTGTTTCTCACACCTTCAAGGAACTGCGTCTCCAGTTACGGCGGCGGGGGTGACTGACCACACTACGTCTGGTCTTTACCATTACCCATGCCGGAACACGGCGGTTCTGTTCACATGCCTTTGAAAGCCGGATTTTTCGGCCTTTTGTTGGTTTACTCATGGTTTACTCACCAGTTTATTTAATTCTTCAACCCGGTCACCAGGGACTGCTGGTGGTGGTTTGGGAATATCGTATACGGATCGATACTTCGTGCGTTGAATGCTGCCCGGATTTCTTGTTCATAGTCTCCGTTGTGGATCGAGCCTGTTTCACCATAAGAAATGGTGAAATGCCTGTTGGCCAGGCGATCCACTTCCGTTTTTCCGAATCCGAACAGAGGGCGCACGTAGGAACACTCATGCCTCGCTTCAAGGCTTTGAACCTCTGATAGGCTGAGCATTGGAACACGGTCATTCAGCCGTATTCCATCCCCTATGACGTCATAGTACCCTGCAAGGGTCCTGACGGCGTTCCTGTGCACGAGGTTGATGGCATCATTGGGATATCCCGTTGATACCATCATTTCGACAACCGTGTCCAGAAAATCCGGCTCAAATACTCTCATCACGAAGGGAAATCCAAGGGCGTCTGCCACACTCTCAAGTTCCGGAACTGTTCTGCTTTCATCAAAGACGAATGTATTCAGTTCGACCTCATAATCTCTGGAGAGCATGAGGGCTGCAAGAGAGCTGTCTTTTCCTCCGGAGAAGAGTATTCCTGCTTTCATTTCCGGGTAATCTTGTACTCTTTCTTCTGCGGCGTAAGTTGTGCGAGAATCTTTTTGAGCATCTCGTCAGAGATCTTGCCACGAAGGCGTCCACTCTGTGCGAGGATGATCAGTTGCTGCTCGACAGCTTTTGCAAATTCCATACGGGTCAATTTGATGGTGTTCAACCGCTCCCGTGCCTCCGGTTCCAGAATCTGCATGAGGATCATGTGGATCTGCGCTTCCTGCTGTTGCCGCTGGCGTGCCATCTCCTCGTCCATTGCGCCCTGCTGTTGCTGCTGGCGCTGGAGATCCTCCATTCTTCTCCGGCGGAGTTCGTTCAGCTCGTCGTCTCCCATCTATTGTTCCCCCATCAGTATTTTGCAAGTGCCGGTATCTGCTCTACGACATCTGCTCTGAGACTGTGTGCAGCACCATCAAGGAATGATTTTCCCTTTCCGGTGATTTTGCGACCGTTTTCAACGTTCTCAATAAGCCCCTCGCTTTCAAGCTGCTGGACCACTTTACGGATTACTGATCCGGATCCTTTCCTGAATTTGTCTGGGTTTGAGCCACGGTTCTGCTTTCCGCCGTAGAATGATCTCAGTCTCTCTACACCAATCGGGCCGTCCACATAGATTCGGCGCAGCACTGCTGCCGCACGGGTGTACCACCAGTCTTCATCGAATGGTGGTGCCTGTTTGTGGACACCTGTCTTGGCAAATGCTGCCCAGTCCGGTGCTTCCACTGTTTCCATTGCCTTGAGTTCTTCAGCCACTTTATGGATCAGAACGTCTGCAGGCAAATCATATACGGTTGTCATCTGTTTACCACTCTCTAGTATGCCTATTAGCAGTCTTTACATATTGGTCAGGTATTGATTTAAATATTCCGAGAATGTATGTGCCGGGATTGTTATTTTTTTTGTCGGGTAAGAACCATGGTGCGGCCCCTTGTCTGCACCAGTTTTATCCCACAGGCAGCAGCAATTCCTTCAGGATCCACTTCTGTACTTCTGAGCCACTTTACCTTTACCATCCCACGATCTCTGATCTGGCGCTTGATTTCTTCATATGTCTGTTCCGTGACTCCGCTTTTTCCTATCCAGATTGTCGCTTTTAACTGTGATGCTGCTATTTTATCGATGATATCCCCTCCCAACAGGGCAGCGCCACTGGTGGCCGCATGCCCGACAGGTTATGATGATTCTGCTCTGGTGAATTCGGACTCGTGCATTTATTCCGGGAATAAGAAATGATGAGCAGTTTCTGCAAAATTTCCTTTTCCACACCAGAGGGATTGCAATTCTTTCCCTCATTGCAATACGGCGCGCCCGCATTATATATCTCCGTGCCCGATCCTGATTGCCGCGCGCAGCACTTTGTGCCTCTGAAAAGAGGATTTCAATCCGTTCTTTTGCAATAGGGCTCCTTGATCTCTGCTGCCGTCTCTTTCCACCCATTTGTTCTGTTTATTTTGTCTTCTGTGATGATGAATTTCACTCATCCGGAGTACCATTGATTATTACTTTTCTTCCTGATATCTCCAGGCGTTCTTCACAGAAAAGTTTCACTGCCTGAGGGAGGGCCAGATGCTCAAATTCCATAATCCTTGCTGCAAGTGATTCTTCCGTATCACTACTGAGAACAACAACCGGATACTGGAGAATAATAGGTCCGGTATCCATACCTTCGTCGACAAAATGCACTGTACATCCAGCTATTTTTACGCCATAATCCAGTGCCTGCCGGTGCGCATGGAGACCGGAAAAACTTGGCAGCAGGGCAGGATGAATATTAATCATTTTTCCGGCAAAAACGCGTACGGTTTCAGGTTTTAACAGGCGCATGTAACCGGCAAGGACAAAGAGGTCTGCCCTGCATTCCTTCATTGCTTTTTCAAGTGCCTGATTATATGATTCACGATCCGGATAATCTGAATAATTGATGACAGATACAGGAATGTTGTGTTTCTCTGCCCGTTTTATCGCATATGCAGATGGATTATCAGTGATGAGGCAGGCAATCTGTGCCGGGATTGTTCCGTCACAGACCCTGTCAATTATTGCCTGAAAATTGGAGCCTCTTCCTGATGCGAGCACTGCAATACGTTTCATACCAATATGTTGGCAGATTTTCCTCTTAACGATTCGTGTGCATGCCCCTGTCCATCGGGAATATGAGTTTGATATTTTCGATGCGGCGGTCATTCATTTTCATTACCATCAGGCGAATTCCTGATTCAGAAATGGTAACGACTTCACCTTTATGGGGGATATGGCCCAGATGGTCAATTATAAGGCCTCCGATTGTTTCATAGGATTCGCTTGTGGGAAGGGTAATTTTCAATTCCTCATTGACACGTTCAATCCATGCGCGTGCATCGATGCGATATACCCAGTCATTGATTTTCTGGATGTCGGGTTCTTCCTCATCAAATTCATCCATGATTTCACCGACAAGTTCCTCAAGAATATCTTCTACCGTGACAATGCCTGCAAATGTTCCGTATTCATCCACAACGATTGCAAGGTGCACCTTACGTTTCTGCATTTCACGAAGGAGATCATCAATTTCCTTGGATTCAGGAACAAAATGGGCTTCGTAGACAAGGTCTGCCAGGTCTGTATTTGTGGGGGCATTTTGGCCGGGTGAATATATGACGCTGAAGACGTCCTTTACATTTAATATGCCAATGATGTTGTCAATCTGTTCTTCATAGACAGGAAGGCGGGTAAATCCGGTTTCATTAAAAATATTGATTGACTCTTCCAGAGTGCTTTTCCGGTCTATCATCACCACATCCGCCCGCGGCATCATTATTTCTCTGGCACGTGTATCTGAGAATGCAAAAACCCGGTATAGCATCTCATGTTCTTCCTCTTCGATTGTGCCTTCTTCCTCGCCTACATCAATCCACTGCTTTATTTCATCTTCTGTGATCGTTGGTTTTACTTCACGGTTGCCTGAAAAGATGCGTTTCCCTATATCAATTACCCAGAATAATGGATGGAGGAGATATGAAAGCCACAATATCGGACGGGAGACTGCGAGAGCAACCTGTTCCGAAGATCGGGATGCATAGGTTTTGGGGAGGATTTCGCCAAATGTCAGCATCAGGATGGTTGTTACAAATGTCGCAATACCAATTCCGATTTCCCCCCAGATGTCAATGGCGACAGCTGCTGCAATTGAAGCAGCGCCGATGTTAACCAGGTTATTGCCAATGAGGATGGTGATGAGCAGGCGATCATGATCAGCTTTCAGGTGTTCCAGTGCCTCTGAACCGGTCTTTTTCTGTTCAACAAGGGTGCGCACCTTTGCAGGGTTAATCGAGATCAATGCAACTTCCGACCCCGAGAAAAACGCGGAGAAGATAAGACACAAAACAAAAATTATCAGTGCAAAATTGTATGCTATCATTGCACTATGCCGCCTCCGGCGGTCACTGACGTACTCGGATTCATATATGGGTTACTCTCTGATTTGCACGTTTTCCCTGATAAAAGCAACGTTCACTCAAAAAAATTCCGGACCCAGGCAGTTTCATCAGATATAATTTCTATTTTTTTCCTGAGGGGCAATTCCGGCTGAAATGTTAGATCCTCGATTTCAAGTATGAGAGGTCCCGAATATCCATATTCGGCAAGAAGAGTGAGTACATTTGCCACCTCAGCATTGTCCTTTGCCCTGCAGTGCATTCTGCCATCAATAAACGCACTGACATGAACTACTGCAATACGGCTGTGAAGATGTTCGATATACTCTGTTGCCTCCCCTTTTCCTCCGTTAAAAGTATGTGCAGTGTCAAGCGTAAAAGAGAGCCATGGTTCTGCCTGTAAGAGTGAGATGAAGTCAGAGGGTGCAGGAAGAAGGGAATTTACCTTTTTTTCCATATTTTCAAGTGCAACGGGTATACCTGCAGATGCCGCACAGCCCCTGACTTCTGCAAGATAACGCGCCAGTCGTTTTTTATCAGCAAAGGATACCGGGCGCTTTGCTGTTCTTCTGCCCGGGTGAATGGTAACCGCGCAGGCACTGATTTGCTCTGCGATGGTAACTGCCCGGCAGGCCCACCGGATGGAGACTTCTGCTACATCAGGGTTTACAGAACAGGGGTTCAGGTCGAGTACCGGCGCATGAACACTGACAGTATGAATATCCGGGTGAGTATGGATGGCATTCTGAAGAGTATCTGTTGGTAAGCCTTTTAGCCAGAAAGAAGGGGTTTCCAGCCAGAATTCCACAGCATCACATCCGGCGTCTGTGAGGGCGTCAAAGATTACATCAACAGTATATTCATGGAAAAACATGGTTGATGCGCCAACCGTTGCCATACTCTCCTCTTTCATCTTCCATATATTTGCCTTTTACCCTGGCACCTGATACACGGTATTCATAAGGAAATGGGATAAATGGTGTTCATGCGACCAATGGAAGATGGGGGGTTCGGAGATTTCAGCGATTCCGGCATATATTCCGTTTCTTCTCTGACAGCAGTAATTGCATCACTCCTTGATGACAGGCGTATCAAAAACATCTGGGTTGAAGGAGAGATCACGAACTATATTCACCACCGTTCGGGTCACCGGTATTTTTCCCTGTCTGAGGATCCCGGTACACGCCCCTCGGTGATCCGTTGTGCAATGTGGAAAAGCTATGGGCGCGAACTGACATTTACCCCGGTAAACGGAATGCGGGTACGGGTGTACGGGTCTGTGGATCTCTATGAACCTGGTGGTGAGTACAAATTTATTGCGAGAGAAATGGAGGAGGCAGGCCGCGGTGAGATGTACCGCCTGGTACACCAGTGGAAACAGATACTGGAAGAAGAAGGGCACTTTGCATTGTCAAAGAAAAAGGTGCTGCCCCGTTATCCACAGATTGTGGGGGTAGTGACAGCAGAGAATGGTGCTGCCCGCCGGGATATTGAACAGGTAATTGGGCGCCGTTTTCCGGTAACTCTTCTCCTGTCTCCATGCAGTGTCCAGGGGGCAGGTTCCGAACATGAAATTGCTGACGCCATTCGTGCTCTTGACGGGAAGGCCGACGTGATCATTGTCGGGCGGGGAGGAGGCTCATTTGAGGATCTCTTCTCATTTAATCATCCGGAGGTTGTCCGGGCTGTTAGTGCCTGCCGGACACCGGTTGTCAGTGCTGTTGGTCATGAAGTTGATACAACACTCATTGATTATGCAGCAGATGTCCGGGCACCAACCCCGTCTGCAGCAGCAGAGCTTGTTGTTCCGGATAAAATTGAACTGAACCAGGAGCTTCGAACTCTCAACCAGCGTTTATCTGAGAGTACTGGGCGTTATTTCCGTCGATTCCACTCAGAAATAGAGGATTTTTGCCTTAGACTTCGTCCTGACAGACTCCGGGTCCACATTTCCCGCGAGCAGGAGTATATGGATGAAATCAGTGAGCGTATCCTAACGCTTGTTAGTCGTGAATGTCAGAGTAATCGTATGATTCTTGCAGCAGAAAAAGCACAAATAACAAGCCTTGATCCGTATGGTCCCGTACGGCGGGGTTATGTGCTCGTCAAAAAAGACGGAATGCTCGTAAAATCAGTAGGATCTCTGTGTCCTGATGATGAGGTTTCACTCAGTTTCAGAGACGGTTCTGCACGGGCCCATATCAATGAGGTGACGTATGAAACAGACATATGAAGAAAATTTAAAGGAACTCAAAGAAATAGTTCGGACGCTTGAATCAGGTGCTGTCCCGCTTGAAGAGATGCTCACCTATTATGAACGCGGGATGGAGCTTATAAAAACCTGTGAAAAAATGCTTGAATCTGCGGAGCTGAAGATTGTTCTTCTTCAGGAATCGTGAATATTTCCAGATCCACTGTCATTTTTCCTTCTTCAATTATTGCAGCAATAAGTTCCCTCGGAATTGTTTTCGCGGTGAAATCAGCGTGAATTGCAATGGTTCTGCTGTCGATATATGAGCTTCTTCTCCAGACCATATCCGTTGGATGATTCAGTGTCAGCCTGCTGCTTCCCCGCGCAGTAATTGTACACGTCTCTTTTCCCGCAGAAAGAGTCGTCACCAGAAGTGCGGTGTCTGAAGCGAGTAATTTTATGAATTCCGGATTTAAATCACATAGTCCGTTGTCTGCATGTACACCAATGATGCACGTTCCACCGGGTGTGAGACTTTCTTCTTTTGTGATTTCAAATGTGGACTGATGCAGACCCCTTATGTTTGGATGACCGCTGCAGATCAGTCTTTCGCAGTGCCGTTTGTTCATTGACAGGAATAGTATTTGACCGGTATATTCAAATTGTTACCTGCTTTCAGGCTCAGGTTAATCTTCGTATAGTGCCAATAACATAGCCAATGACGTATGAAGTACTCTGTCCCATTTGTGGGGAAGAGACAACTCACCGTATCCTGAAGGAGTCATCTGACCTTCTGGTTCAGTGCGAAGTGTGCAGCCATGTCCATCATGTGCCGCGCCCCTCACTTCCTGAACCGGTTGCTGTCCGGACAATAATCAGTGATGAAGATAGCTCTAAAGTCGGGACAATCGAACTAAATGAATCGGATATATGTTTTATTGGGGATTTTTTTGTTGCTGAAGCAGGAGAAGACATCTATACGGTAGAGGTGTGTGGCATCGAGGTGGGACAACGTCGCCCGTCCCGTGCACAGGCCACAGATATTACTGCCCTCTGGACACGGCTCATTGACAACGTAGTTGTAAAAATCTCTGTTCATGACGGCATGCGCACAGTTCCATGCTATCTTCGCTGTGATGGTGAGCGTGACTTTGAAATTGGGAGTATTGAGAATATTGAAGGTATGAATGCCCGTATAACACATATCAAACTGCGAAACGGGTCTATGATGAGAAAAGAAGGATGGAAGGCATATGCGCGGAAAATCCGCCGAGTGTATGGCACCCGCCTATAACCAGACATATTTTTTTAGAATTTCTTCAAGAACCGGGGCGGGTGTTATCCCCTCCAGTCGTTCTTTCTCTTTTCCATTAACCAGAACCAGAATTGTGGGTGTGACATGGAGTGTGTATTTTTGGATGGCTCCCTCTGTTTTTACTGCATCAATTTCTTTTATCGTGACTCCCCGTTTTTCTTCAATCTCATGATTGACTGACATCTGCTCTTCACAACCAGGACACCCGTCCTGATGGAAACACAGTATTTCTACTGACATATACTGGTAAAAAGGAAAAAAGAATATATGAAACTGTTTGTTTCAGACGAGCTGGGTGATAGCGATGTCTGCAGAGGCATATCCATACCGGACTGTCAGGGTATCGTTATTCTTTGCAACTATCTTTGCCATTCTGGTAGCAACAGTTTCGGGTGCTGTTTCATTGCCGAGTACAATTTCCGGTTGCGGTGCAAATCCAAGAGGAATCCACATTCCGGTTGCAGCTTCAGAATAGTTGCCGCCGATGAGGCCATACTGCTCTGCCGTCATCTCCCGTGTCATTGTCTCTGCGAATGGGAATAAAACGGTCTTCGTATCTCCTTCATGCATCCCAATTGATTCATCAGCGATGGTTGTCAGCTCAGGTTCAAAGAAAGCATAGGATGTATAACCGACAGGGTACATATACACATCAATCGGCACAATAAAGTCCGAATAATTCTGACCGATGACCATTTGCAGGGGTTGTGAGACACCTGCTACCACGCCTTCGTTTTCAATAACAGTCTGGTCTGACGAAAGCACGGGCACGCCGGTGTCGTCACGGATTGTGTAACTGACAACAATGCCTGATCCATCTGCTGCTGTTTTAAATATCGAGAAAAAACCCGTTGTGAGGGTAAACCCGAGCACACATGATATCAGAATGATGACAACAAATACCCGTGTGAGGGTTTTTGTCCGGTCATCGTTTTTCTTTGCGCTCTTCTCTTTTGCCATTAGTATTATTTCAACTCTTTTCTGTATTAAATATGTACATTGGCATAGGTCTGACCGGAGTAGTCGCACCGATAATTATACCAGGGAAACATTTATACTGCTTAATGCCGGTATCTGTATCTGTCGATCCGCGGCGATGGCAATGGATCGTGGGAAAAAGGAGAAGATTGTATGATTCGAAGACGAAGATATCCGTTTGCTCTTCTCTGGAATGAGCTTGATGAAATGATAGCAGAATGGGAGTCGCGTGTGCAGAACACAGTGGCTGTCGGAGCATCACTTCCTTCAATGGTCAGACCAGCCTTAAGAAGGGAATTCAGGGTTGATGTACGCGAAGAGATGGACAATGTGATCATCGTTGCGGACCTCCCGGGGATTGATAAGAAAGATGTTGTCATCCGGCTGATGAATCCCCTGAATCTGGAAATATCAGTTGCAGGTGTTGCGGAACACGGGGGCGAAACTGAAGGATATGATTATTATACCCGTGAGCGCCTTTCAGGAGACATGCATCGTATTGTGTCCCTTCCGGCAGAAGTAATTGACGGGGAAGCCAGTGCAACATTCCGTAACGGAGTGCTGGAAGTCCGCCTCAGGAAGGCGATCCCCGAGTCGGGGAGCGTCATCCCAATAGACTAATTTTTTGGTTAATATGTGGCTTCCTCCCTAGTTATTAATAATTTTCCGATGCAATAGTGTGAAGAATGGACAAAAAAAAGGTCCGCGACTATATGACGTATGATGTTGTCTCCATTAATGCAGAGGGGACCGCAAAAGATGTTATAAATGCAATCCGTGATACGCATCACGATGGATTTCCGGTAATTGATGATCGGAAGGTGGTCGGTTATGTTTCTGCCCGTGATCTCCTCTTTGTTTATCCGTATACTCCAATAGAGAAGATAATGTCCCGTCACCTGATTGTCGCAGGTCCCGATATGGACATCAATGACGCTGCACGTGTGATATTCAGGTCCGGTATCCAGAAACTTCCTGTAGTTGACGATGACAACAATCTCATTGGTATTATCTCAAATTCAGATGTTATCAGGTCTCAGATTGAGCATGTTTCGCCTGATAAGGTGTTTAAATTTATTGATACGCTTCGTCAGCTGCATGATATTGAACCTACACTTGTCAGGGAAAGAGTTGCAATACAAAGTCTTCTTCCTACTCAGTCAAAAATTTATCAGGATGAACTTGAAGGAAGAATGTATGAAATACAAAAGGGACTCGCCGAACCTCTTATTGTAGTCCGACGTCCCGGAAGGCTTGTGCTTGTAGACGGACATCACCGTGCTGTTGCAGCCCATCGACTTGGAATAAAGGAGCTGGATGCCTATATTATTGAAATTGAGGAGGATATTGAACTCGGTCTTGAACGGACTGCACGTGAGATGCACCTTTCAACCCTTGATGATATCAAAATTCTGGATATTGCCCGGCATCCCCTTGGTGCATTGACACATCGCCTGGTCAGGCAGGGTTAGGAACCTGAACAATGGGTATCATAGTCCGGATTGAGATAGTCCTCTGTCACAACGCTCTGTTCCGGAATGACTGCTTCCGGCCATATCCTTGTTTTTGAATGAACGATGCTGCCCTGTTTTATTACAGAACGGGGCCCGATTACGGTGTCATTCTCTATATTGCACCGTTCGCGTATTGCCGCTTCATTATCAATAATGCTGCCGCTGATGGTGGTATCTGCTCCAATATGAACCCGGTTGTAAATTGATGATGAGAATATTTTCACGCCTTCGCGAATGACACAATTGTTTCCAAGAGATGTGTACGGGCCGATGATAACCCTGTTTCCGATAACGGTGCCGGAACCGATGGATACCGGCCCGATTATTTTTGAATTCTCACCAATAACCACACCTTCACCGAAATGAACCGGGCCATGGACTGTTGCTCCCTTGATTGTGATGTCACCCGATATATTGGTGTATGACATCTCCTGCAGTTTCCAGTGTTCCGCTTCACGCAGGGAACGCGGACTTCCTACATCAGACCAGTTTCCGCGCGCCAGCCAGCCTGAAATATGTGTTTCCGGCTTTTGCATAAGGACAGGGAAGAGATCTTTGGCAAAGTCAAACCTGGTATTTTCCGGAATGTATTCAAAGATTTTCGGATTACATACATACATCCCGGTACTTGCAAGATTGGAAAAAATCTGGCCAGGGGACGGTTTTTCGGTAAATCGCATAATTTCATAATTTACATCGATTTCTGCGATACCGTATTCTGATGGTTCATCAATGGATATGAGGCCGATAGAGACTATTGCGTCACCACGGAGATGTTCCCGGTAAAACTGGAGGAGATCGATGTCAGTGATATGATCCCCGCCGACCACCAGAAATGGTGAATCATTCAGGTATTCCTCAGCATTTTTAACACTCCCTGCAGTACCCAGTTTGACCGGATCCCGTACATAGGTAATTTCTGCACCGAAGAGTGAACCGTCGCCGAGTGTCTCCTGAATATCATCACCCTTGTAGCCGAGTGTTACAACAATATCAGTAAATCCGAGATTGGACAGATGATCTACAAGATGGATAATTGAAGGGGTATTGACAATTGGGATACAAGGCTTTGGCCGTTCAAAGGTCAAAGGCCGCAGACGGGTCCCCTCTCCGCCGCACATTATGCATACCTTCATACAACATATGTTGTTGTACCTCGGGTTAAATCCTGTCGGTATGTGATGCATGTGATTTTGACAGAATCGATAGAATAACATAGGACTCCTCCCATTCACCAGATATGGAGCATGAGGATTTTTCCTGCACAAAGTGTGGCAGGTGCTGCTTTGGAATGGGTAAATATGTAAAGGCTATTAGCCAGATGGGCCCGAATCAGGTCGTTGTCAGACATGAGATTACGGGTGAAACATGTTATGCAACAATTTCCCGTAAATACCGCGACGATTTTGATTTTAGCGAGGCACGATCAGTAACAGAAGGGTGGTGCCCCTTTCTTCTTGAAGAGAATGGTGTGTATCCCTGTGTCATTTTTGACTCTGCTCCACAATTCTGCAGAGATTTTTTGTGCTGCAAAATGAGGGTTTTTGACGTGGCAGGTACACCGGTTGCACGGGTAAAAGGAAAAGGAACAATACTTACGGATGATGACGCATTTTCAGAATGGTGGAAGAGTACGATTGCTGTTCTTTCTGATGAGAACTGGGAAGAGAAGGCCTCATCCCTCCTGGAACGGAAAGGATACCGGGCTGTTTGGTATGACTAAGGGTGGTCTGGTATGACTAAGGAAAAATACCGTTTAATAGATACTGTCGATGGCATGGTTCAGTGTCTGCCGAAAAAAAAGGAAGAGATCATCCGGTGCAGGTTCTGCATCCATTCCAAACAGTTCAGGGAAGACGGCAGATGGGTAGCCTCACCTGCACGGGCGTTCTGTCTTGCCTCACGTGCAACAACGGATGTTGATTTCAGCCAGGTGTCTGCTGTATGCTGCAATGATATGGGTAGTGAGGGTTTTTCAAGTATTTTTTCCATCATCAGCTGATGGTCTGCTTTTGGTATCCGGAATGCCATCTTTTGCAATGGCAATAAGTGTCCGGACATCCAGTGACTGTTCAAACTGCCTGGCCACGGTATCATACGCGGTATCATCGTATATGGGATTGGTCGATTCAGCAGGGACGTATTCTTTCCCTTTTCTTTCAGAAAGACAGGACAGAAGTGCATGTACAGCGTTTCGGTTCAGGAAGAGGCCATGCATGTATGTCCCGAATACCTGACCGTCATCAGAAACCGCACCTTCACCATCAAATGCATTTTTGCAGTCCCTGAGTGAAGTATCTCCTGTATGTATTTCATATCCGCTGACACTGCCCATTCTCCGGAGGATGGGAGAATGGTTCAGAGGAGTGCGGGTAACCTGAACGGTTGTTTTCTCATATCCTGAGAATGTTGTGGTGACATTCAGGAGTCCCAGTCCCTGATATGTCCCTTTGGTTGATTCGTGACCATAGTCCGTAATTGTCTCTCCAAGCATCTGGTATCCGCCACAAATACCTATGACAGGGATGCCTGCTTTATATGCGGCACAGATCTGGTCTGCACACCCTGAATCATACAGATACTGCAGGTCTGTAATCGTATTTTTTGTGCCCGGGATGATGATACAGTCAAATAATGAGAGAACAGTTCCGGGCTGAATATATTCAACAGATGCATGCCGTTCCAGCAGTTCAAAGTCGGTGAAATTTGATATTTTCGGCAGATGGATTATTGCAATTCTGATTCCTGTTTTGCCTGCCTTTTTATCTTTTATGGAGAGGGAATCCTCACTTGGCAGGGGTATGTCAAAATGCGGGATTACTCCCAGGACGGGAATGCCGGATTTATCTTCCAGAAATTGTTTTCCGTCTTCAAAAAGCCGGTAATCTCCACAGAATTTGTTAATGATAATGCCCCTTACGTTTTTGCGGACGTCATCAGGGAGAAGCATCAGTGTTCCCAGCACCTGTGCAAAGACTCCTCCGCGTTCAATATCTGCAACGAGAATAATGGGAAGACTGAGCTTTTTTGCAAGGAGTATGTTTGCAATATCGCGGTCATACAGGTTGCATTCAGCGGCACCGCCTGCACCTTCAATAACAACCATCTCGTATCCGTCCTGAAGTTTCCAGAATGCCTGAAGAGCAATGTTAAGGAGATAATTAGTTTCGGTATAGTACTCTCCAATAAAGACATCACGAAATGGTTTTCCCAGAAGCACAATCTGTGATTCACCATCTCCTTTTGGTTTCAGAAGTATGGGGTTCATCTCTGCAGTCGGTGTGGTGCGTGAAGAGAATGCCTGTACTGCCTGAGCAACACCAATCTCATCTCCGGTTGCGGTTACATAAGAGTTCAGACTCATATTTTGGGATTTGAATGGTGCAACACGATACCCATAATCTGAAAGAATCCGGCATATTGCAGTTACCGTCATACTTTTCCCAACATGGGATGCAGTTCCAAGAATCATCAGGGACATATATGATAGATACTTCTTTTTTTTGGGGTTAAATTATTTTGATCTCTTTCCGGCAATCTGGTAAACGAATCTGATTCGCTAATCAATGAGCAAAGATTCAGTGGTTCATGCCAACAAATATATAACCAAAGCATGAAGGTACATGGTAATGACTGGAGGTATATGTCCAAAATGCGGACTGCCCAAAGAACTCTGTATCTGCGAAGAAGTAGCGAAAGAACAGCAGCAGATTAGTGTTAAGATAAACCGCCGCCGTTATGGCAAAGAGGTTACCGTTGTTGATGGTCTTGATCCCTATGATATTGACCTCGATGAACTGCAGAAGTACCTTAAAGGGAAGCTTGCCTGTGGCGGTACAGTGAAAGGTAATTCTATTGAGCTTCAGGGGAATCACCGCGAACGGGTGAAGAAACTCCTTCTTGATAAAGGATACAAGATCGATAATATCAGTTAATTTTTTTTTTAAAATTTAGGGTATTTTTCAGATAAATAGTCTGAACGCAACCCATCCAATGACAACCATTATCACAGAGTACTTCAGTCCTGCAATCGCACGACCTTCACCCATCTGTCCAGCAACAAGGCCGGAAAAAAAGCCCTGAATGACTGATGCATGGAGGAAAAGCCGCCGGTAGAAATCCATGTCGATGGATCCCCCAAATGTTGTTCCCCCGCTTCCTGACTGTGACACAGCCTCGCCGGCCTGTGCCATCGTCTCCAGAAAAGTACCCGTCATCACTGCAATCACGAAGAGGAAAACCAGGTAGGAAATGAGTACAATAATTACATAGATGAGCATATTGTTGCGTCGTTCTGTTTCAAGATTGACAAATTCGAAACTGTCATTTGCAGCAGCACGCAGGACTTCACTAACATCACCACCGGCACGACTTGCTTTTGCAATGAGATCAACACTTCTCTGCGCAAGTGATGTGCCTATCCGCTCTCCAAACTGGTAGATTGCATCGACAAATGGAATATTCCACGACATCTCTGCATCAAGTTTCCTGATATAAGGGGTCAGGGAACCGTATTCACCCTCAGCAACAACGTGAATCGCATTTGGCAGAGTCATCCCGCTTTCATTCATTCCGGCGACGTCCCGGAAGAAGTTTGGCAGTGTTATATTGAGATTTCTCATTCTCATTGAGTATTTCAGATCCAGAAATGCAAGAGGAGTCGTTGCTATCAGTACTGCAAGAAGGAAATAATCATCAATACCTGTCGTTGTCAGGGCAAGAAATACTCCATATTTACTCACCTGGAGTATCAGTCCAATAACAAAGACAATAATTGCTACAGGAATTGTGAGAATTAAAATATTTATTGGTTTTTCTGTGAGCATCTGAACAGGATGCCTCATGAATTTTCCCATTCCCTCTTCGGAACGGTGCATCTCTTCCACCCGTGCAAGGATATCGTCATCTGTCTGGCTTTCTGTCTGTGCGTCGTAGGTTTTGTTTTCCGGTTTTTTTGTATCAAATATTTTCATTTTACACCTCCGGAGTCATTGAACTGATAAGAATCACAAACATCACACTACCCAGTGGGATAATGGCATAAATCACCGCATAAAGAAACAGGGGATCTGTTTCGCCGCTGATTGTTGACATGATAGACTGAAGGATTATGAGGAAGAGGGTTCCTGCCACGAGTGCTGTCACATACGACTCTGAGATTAATCCCAGGGTTTCCAGGAATGTTTTCTGTTCCATGCGGTTTTCCCGGGTGTATTGTTCTGACTTGGCACGGAAATATTCCGTCAGATTACTTCCTGCTGAAATACTTGCAGATGCACCCTGAAAAAATTCCCGCATTCTGCTGCTTGGGGTATACTGGCCGGCAATTCTCAGTGCATCAAGCAGGTCTTTTCCAAAAATATCAATTTCCCGTGCTATATATCGCGCTTCAACGGCACTTTCCCCGTATATTTTGCTCTGTCCGAGAAGCCGGAATACTTCTGCAGGAGTGATTCCTGCTGTTGACATAGCGGTGATATAATTAATTGCATAGGGAAGCGTTGCGTCGATATTTCTTTTTCGTTCTCCGGCCATAACTCCCGGATATATGAGAAATATTGCGTAGGTAATCCCTCCAAACACAATAAGGCAGATAACCATTACGATTACTCCACCGATTAATGCCTTAAACGGATTTAAGGCAATGATAAAATCAGGCAGTTGCCCGTAATAGACCAGAAGATCCGGCAGGCGGAATGTGTATGTAGCAAAACCAATCAGGGCTCCGAAGATTAATCCGACAAGGACTGATGTAACGTAGGCTGTTGCAAGATATGCTTCGAAGGGAACGGTCATTCGTGCGCGCATCATATCGTTGCGCAGAAAGAGATAGTCGTCCCGTTTTTCTTTCAGGCGATCTCCGAGAATATTGAAACAGAGCCTCTGATAACTATTCATAGAGATCGCTCCTGACAAGTTCCATCACGGTCTCCGGATCACGGTAATAGGAGAGCAGCACTTTACTGACTTCCTGGAAATGACGGATCTTTTTTAACCGCATCCATTCAAGAATTTCCTGACGCCGTTTGAGTTCTTCCTTCATGCGGTTGTCACTCCATCCTTTCCCTTCCATAATATCTTCAAGAATGTAGGATTTTCCGGAGAACCGAATCTCATCTGTGGCCGCATTCCATTTGAAGACTTCATTGGTTATAAGTTCATTCGTCCGGGGGTCAATATCGAGAATTTCTATGAGTGTTTTATTTCGCCGAATCCTTTGCCCGCCAAACCGTGCCTGCACCTGCACACTTACCAGATCAAGGGCGCTGAGCATATTCCGGGGTACATTCATTGGAGGGTTTTCAAACCGGTGAACAACACTGGCAACAGAATCTGCGTGTGTTGTTGCATAGGTTACGTGACCAGTGCTCATGGCCTGGAAGAGTGTCTGTGCCTCTTTGCCACGTACTTCACCAACGAGGATGTATTCGGGACGCTGACGGAGTGCTGCACGCAGCAGTTCATACATATCTATTGAACCTTTCCCGCCACTGTCAAACGATTCTCTGGTAATGGAAGGAATCCAGTTCTTGTGCGGAAGTTTCAGTTCACGGGTGTCTTCGAGCGTGACAATCTTTGCAATAGGCGGAATAAACAGTGATATCGCATTCAGAGATGTTGTCTTTCCTGAAGCGGTTCCTCCTGCAAATATACAGGATTTTCCATTTTCTACAGCAAGCCACAGGAATGCAATGGAGAGTGGGGAATATGTCCTCCACTCTATGAGATCTGTAGGAGTAATCGGTTCATCCTTGAATTTTCGGATGGTGAATGTAGAACCATGGGCTGTCACCTCATGCCCCAGAGTCATCTGAATACGTGACCCGTCCGGCATTGTTGCATCAAGCATCGGTTCAGAAATTGAGATATATTTTCCTGCACGCTGTGCAAGTTTTGTTACAAATGAGTCAAGATCGTCAGCACGGCTATATGAGATATTTGTCTGGATTGATTCATAATTAGAGTGGAATACAAATATTGGAGCACCGATACCATCGCAGGAAATATCCTCGATATATTTGTCATGCATGATGGCATCAATACGTCCGTCTCCAATGAAATTTTTGTGGATGTGATAGAGCATTCTCTCCCGTGATACAGGATCCTGTTTTATCCCGTAATCGAAGACAATATGGTCAACTGCCTGTGTCAGGGTAGAATATGCCCGTTCCTTTGTGAGATCTTTAGTGTTGATGTCCAGCGTTTCAAACAATCGCTGTGTCAGTTCCTTCAGCAGAACTTTTTCTCCCTCGGAGAGTTCTGGTTCAATTACCGTGTAGAGGTACTCATGACTGTTATGGTCAAAGATGATTCGTACGTAAGCATATGGTTCATTTACCGGATATAATTCGATTTCTTCGATTCCTTCACCACTATCGTGCGAGAGATCGACGAGGGATCCATGGATTGCGGGGTCATACTCCACAACCTTGCCCATAATTTTACCAAAAAGACCCTGACCAAATTTCTTCTTCTTTTCTTCCCGGCGAGTATCTTCTTCAGGTATTAATTCAGATGGCTTTAACTTTGAAAAGTCCAGCTTCTCCAGATCCCCTTCAACGATTCCATCCAGAGCAGCTAAGATTTCTTTTCTGTTATTCATCTCAAAATTGTGTGTACTGCCAGAGATGTGGAATTCTTCAAGGTCTAGTTCAGCGCCACCTGAGAGAATCTGATCTGAATAGTTTGCTGCTTCTTCAGCACTAATGATTCCATCTTTTCGCCTTTTTTTCCTACCTGTCGGTTCAGAATGAGACTCTGCATTTTCCTGTTTGATTTCTATTCGTTCTTTGCGGATGTTTTTGTTGCCTTCACTTGAAATTTCTTCAATGATTCGTGTAATTTTCGTTGTTGAGTCGTGGGACTGCTTTATTCCGGAAACAAGTTCTGCTTCATCGTATGCGTAAACCAGATCGGTAATAATATCATCTGGTTTGCGCTGGAGAGAAACACTGTTATCAGAATTTTCTGAATTCTGGATTTCCCTGATAATTGAACGGATCTCTCCCGTTTGGGATATCTCAGATTCTTCACCAAAATAATCTTTTGTCAGACTTTCTTCTTTAATATTAAGCAATTCACTAATGATTCCATCAATTTTCTTTTCAGTTTCACTGTCAGGATCCTGCAACTCTGAAGAATCTGTATTCTGCTGTATGTCAGCAATCAGTGAATCAAGGTGACTGCTTTGTGCATCCATAGTGTCCCCAGGTATTTCATGTGGAATATCTTCCGGGGATTCATTCTGGAGTGACCGGATGCGTGAATTCAGATGTGAAGTGGACTCTGGTTTGGTCTCGTCATCTCCGGTAAAATCCTCTTCATCAGTTTCTTCTCTGAATTCGGGTATATCGATTTCATCTGTCCTTTCATGGATGAATATTTCCATATCCTGACCGATTGGTCTTTCAACGGGCTCTTCTTCCCCTCCTTCAGGGATTATTTCTTCTTCTGTGTTTTCGGTTGTGTTTTCAACACGTTTTTCAGGCCCGAATCCGGTAGGGGCACTCTTATCTTCTGGTTTCAGTTCAATTTGAGCTGAATAATGTTCGGGTTCAGTTTTATGGATTCCTGCAATGATGTCCCTGAGTGTAGGCCTTTTGTCTTCTGAATCAATGCTGCCGGATATCGAATTGCTTGTCTGTGATATACCCAACTCTGATTTGTCATCAACGTTTTCTGTTTTTATATCCATTTTCCGGATATCAGCCAGCATACTTCCAAGAGTTTCATTTGGTCGTGAATAATCGGATATAATTTTGTCATACGATTTAGCCGGGGTGTTTTCTGTTTCAGAATTGTTTTCTTCATCAGCCGGTATCAGATCTATTTCCTGTCCGGCAGGGAACCCCTGCTCCGTTTTTACTTCAGGAGTAACAGCATCACTGATTTCTGTTGATTTATTTCCACGACGCAATCCCCCAAAAAATGATTTTTTCTCATTCATCTCTTCACCCTCAAATCTCAATTACGGTATCAATCAGTTCATCATTAAACTCAATCCGGTACTTGTGAACTGCCCCTGCTCTGTCCGTAATGATGCAGTCATAGCTACCAAAAGTGAGTTTAAATGCTACAATTCCGTCTGGTCCGGTAATTTCACTCAGAAGAAGCTGTCTGCCCTTTCTCATGGAGACTCTTGCCCCGGCAAGTGGTTCACTCCCTGAGATTATCGTCAGTCTGATGACACCCCTCCCCTTTTTTGGCTCACCGATTTCCGGGATCTCTTCAAGGTGCCTGGTTTGTATGTGCCCCTTGTCGTATATCCTGCACCCGGCAGCAACTGATTCTGCAATAGATTTTTCTGTAAAATATATTTTAAATTTTAAATTTTTATCGTAGAGATAAATTGCTTTGTCACCATAGAGGTTCCCTCCATTTCCCAGAACGGCGGCACCTTCGACGGCCCCATCGACAAAAATAAGTAAATACTGCTCTTTTCCCCCGATAGATACTGCAAGTCCGGACCTACCGGATGCTGTCATTTTTATTATGAGGTCTTCAGATTCATACTCGCCGGCATACTGGGCATCTTCGACCACATTTTTTATGTCGTTTTCAATATTCATCTTCTCTCACCATCCCCCTTTTCATGATTATATCAAAGGTGCTGCACCCCTTTTATTGCAAGACGGATCAGGCCAAGATTTGCATCTGTTGAGGTTAGTACAACCAGGTAAAGATCTTCAAACGGTGCAAGTATACATTTCCCCTGAGGTGTTTCAAGAATTATCTGCTCAAGGAGACCAATCCCGAGGTCATCTGATATCTTGGCGCCTGCACGAAGAAGATCTTCAGCGATTGCTGCAGCATGTTCAAAATCACCCTCTCCCCGCGAATTTATGGGAAATCCTTCAAAAAAGGATGAGACTGCAATCACTCCGGGCTGCCGAAGAATCCTCTCAAGTTTCTCTTCTTCTGAAAGAGTTTTCTCCAGTTCAGATGGAAGGGACTTATGATCGACAAGCCATTTCTTCCGGATTGAATGGGTAATCACCCCCCTTAGCTCTTGTTCATTGTAGGAGGAGACAGTATATTCTAAAAACGGCTGTTCTCTAAAGAAAATCACTGCATCATTTCCTTTCAGTTCCACTCCATTTTCAATATATTGGGCGATTGCAGGAACTCCTTTCTCGATAAGGAGATATCCCTCTCCATTCGGCCCCCTTGCTGAAACTCCGGCAATAATCTGTCCGGTGAACTCAATCAGTTCCTTAAATGAACCCTGAATATTTGCAACCTGCCTGCCTTCCGGAAGCATTGATATCACAGCGCAGCGGTAATTCGTTCACGGTTTTTCTTGAGTTCATACCGAATTCGTCCAATATTTACATCTTTTTCCGCGACAATTGCAATGAGTTCATCATCAGATAGCGGCGAAAGGAGAATTGGGCCGTTTTCACATTCCACAAGCATCTGGATCATCTCCCCCTGACCAAGTTCGGCGCCCATTGCTTCGGATGTCCCCATTCCGGTCGAAGCCATTGCTCCAAGTGCCTCAGTATCAATATCCCCTTTTTCTGCGCTCTCTATAACAAATCCATCTCTTCCGACAACCACTGCAGCGGTAATCCCATCCAGTCTGAGAAATTCTGTCAATATAGATTTAAGCATCTTCAACACCCAACTCTGTTTTTCTCATCGTTTGAATTAATAATCTTTCTTTTTGGTATGATAGTAAATTTAACCGGCATTTTGCCGATTGCATGGGTTGCACAAGAGATACAGGGATCGTAAGCACGAATAATCATCTCGATTTGATTTTTACCACTATCTGAAATTTTTCCGTCAGAAATGACTTTTCGTGCAACATTCTCGACCCCCTTATCCATTGCCCAGTTATTCTGGCAGGTTGCAACAATCAGATTACATTTTTCAATAAATCCCTCATCATTAACGGTGTAGTCATGAATAAGCGTTCCACGCGGGGCCTCAATGATCCCAACTCCACGGTTATTGACCACACTATCCACCTCTGTCCGGACATCCGTTGATGTAATCGATGGGTTGCTGAGAATTTCGACAGCACGTTCGCAGGATGCGAGGAATTCGATATATCGTGCCGGATTATATGCCAGTGTTGTCTGGACATGCCGCCCGAATTTTTTCCTGTACTCCTTAAGAGCCGCATCTGCAGCAGGTGTTCCCATTGAATCGACAATATTCAGGCGTGCAAGAGGGCCAACACGGTAAAATCGTCCGTCTTTCAGACGGGAAAATTTGAGATATGACCAGTCTTCTGAATACTCTTCAATTAAATTCGCATATTCCTTCCCGGAGAATGATGCAATTGGGGAGCCATTGGTGTCAATGACTTTCGTCGTGCCACCACATACCGAATATCTGCCATTTTCAGTTGTTCCCATGAATGCCGTATCAACTGCTCCGAAAGAGAGATCTGTTTTATCCAGAATATCACGTGCAAGACTCCAGCATCCTTGAGCTATTGAGCAGGCATCTTCTGCCATTTCAAGCAGTTCAGTTCTTTGGGTTTCTGTAATTGGGTGTGACATCCCGCCAGGAACCGCAGATGATGGATGAATTGGTTTTCCCCCAACAGCCTCTGTAAGCCGCTGACCAAATTTACGGACTTTAATCGCATTTTTTGCGATTTCCGGTTCTTTTTTTACAAGGCTAAGGATGTTTCTTTCTTCGGGAGGTACATCATGACCGATGAGAAAATCCGGGGCTGCCAGCATAAAAAAGTGCAGGGAATGTGAGTGCACGTACTGTCCATGCATCAGTAGTTCGCGCAGTTTTTTGGCAGTATCGGGAATCTGAGCACCAAATATCTGATCACATGCCATTGCTGAAGCTACATGATGGGCTGTCGGACAGATTCCGCAGATTCGTGGGGTAATTCTGGGAGCTTCCTCAACCGCAGCACCAACCATGAATTTTTCAAATCCCCTTAGTTCAACAACATTGAAATGTGCGCTTTCAACTCCTCCACTCTCATTGAGATCGATTCTTACTTCTGCATGGCCTTCAATACGGGTGACCGGACTGATGTTTATCCGCGTCATCTGTTTCCCTCCTGGGATATGACTTCACGGATTTTTGAGATCTGTTTATCTTCCATTACCTCACTTCCCATGGTAAAGGCATACATTGTATGTCCAACATCGTAGAGTTCTTTTTTAATTTCTTTTTCAGGGATATCTGTCAGATCAGCAATTCTCCTGACCATCAGATTATATATGTCCCTGCAGGGCTCTCTGAGAATATCGAGAGACGGCCCATTGCATCCGTGGCAGGGTACATTACTTTTTGGGCATGATGCATTACATCCGCAGAATGTTACCGGCCCGAGGCAGAGATATCCCTGACCCAGAAGGCAGGTCTCCCTCTCCGGGATTCCTACATGACGGCGTTTCAGTGACCAGTTTTTTACTTCACCCATTTTGCGGTCGCATTCTGAGCAGATTGATTTCCGGGAGAGATTGATTTTATCCCCCTTAATCATCGGAAGAATAATCTCTTTTAGCCGTGCTTCTTTTGGGGGACATCCCGGAACATAATAATCAATTTTTACCAGATCTCCAACGGCAAAAACACGGTACAGGAATTCCGGAACATCATGAGGGATTATGCCATCCGCTTTGACGGTATCGACACCTTTATACACTTTTTTAAAGAGTTCTTCCCTGCCGCTCATCATAGAAAGCCCTGATATTCCTCCATAACATGCACAGGTACCAAGTGCTACAAGAACGCGGGAATTTTTCCGTATTTTTTTCAGACGCTCCTGATTTTCCTCGTTTCTCACTGCTCCTGTCACAAATGCAATGTCAATATCTTCAGGAGGTTCTTTCACGTCCATTATTACCGGCGAATATACAATATCTGCTACTTCAACCAGATCCAGAATTGCTTCATGGAGATCAAGGACAGCAATGGTGCAGCCGGAACATCCGGCCAGTTCTTCTATTGCAATCTTCATAGTTTTCTCCATTATTTCAGAATAAGTTTTTTAAGGCAGGCATTTGGTCCGGTGTGAATTATTTCCAGTTTGCCTCGTTTTCCGGTGATTTCTTCAACAGCACCAACGACATATCCGCACAGTGTCTGACAGAACGGGCCACCCTGCTCTTCTCCTATTCTTCTCAGAGTCTGGCGGACAATGCAGTCATGAAATACCAGGTAAATGAAAGTCCCGTTTTCATCCTCTACAATGTAGTCATCCTTATCCTCGGGTTTCCATGGTTCGAAGGAGTATTGTCCATGCAGAATATAGGAAAGTTCACGAAGTGCATCTTCCACATCATCCTTTTTCTCGAAATACTTCGCAACTTCATGCCCGAATTTTTTACCCGCCCGGTATGTAACAGCATTTGCTCCCCGGCCAGCGATTTCTTCCAGAGATTTTATGATATAGCCGTTCATCTGCATGAGGCCATGAAGAGTGACCTCTAATTCTGCAGCAGGAGGGTCACACCTCAGTGGCACATCCTCTGCTTTAAAGACAAGATCCGTTCTGAATTGCTTTTTTGCTTCATCAATATAACTTGCAGGCATTCTTAGATCACCTTTCGAAGCATGTTGCAGACTTTCATGCTGATGTACATTCTTCTGGATGGTACAGCACCTTTATGTTCCAGAGCCTGAGCCGGGCAAATTTCATGGCACGACAGGCATCCCATACAGTTTTCCGGATGTGCCGGATAACTTACCCCATTTTGTAACTGAAGTACTTCCATCGGGCAGTCTTTAACGCAAAGGCCACAACCAACGCAGGCATCTTCGTCAACCTTGATTTCTATCATGTATCAACCCTTCACACAAAGAGAAGAAGTAAGGACTTCCTGTCATTGGCTTAACAGTAATAATTATTTGGTGTGATTAATCACTAAAAGTCCTTCCGATGAATGATCAGGTGCCTATTTTGTTTTTAAATAAATAATTTACGTTGTTTTGGGGATATCTCTATATAGTTCTCTTAAATCAATGGTTCTTAAAATCCTGAATCGATCAGTAGTTCGTGAGTGAAATTTCACGATTTCTTCAATAAAACATGAATTTAACCATATTGCTTAATTAAAAATCTGATTATTTCACATTGAAATATCGACTGACCTGGGGCGGATTTGTCCTGATGTCTGAACATTGTATACTCCGGAAACCAAATCCCGGTAAATGACAGTGGAGACCATGATTTCTTCAGGCACCCTGCTATGCCACACCACCAATAATGGCATCACAAAATGAATTGATTAGCGTGGCATCATGTGCCAGACTGCTTCCTCACTGCCAAGGTCAAGTTTAAGGTATGCCTTCGCCGGAACAAAGTCAGATGGCACTCTGAAGACAAGGACGCCTTCATATGCTTCCTTTCGGTTCAGATTCATCTTATAATATGGGTATCCTACCGGTTCAATATAGACTGTCGGGTCCAGTGTCCTGCCGGTGTAGGGGGAAGGGGTGATGCTTGTGTATTCCTCTCCGTTGTAGATGATAATGAAATCATCTGCGTCCGGGGTGGTTATGCGGGAGGACCCGGTGCCCCGGTATCCAAGGTGATGGAATTCTACAACCGGGAATATATACTTGTACCCGTATCCTGCGACATTCCTCTCTGTATTGCTGTCCTTTTTCAGGGTGTAGGTATTCGTAATGCTGATTGAACTGAGTTTTACTGAGATATCGTTTCTCTTACTGCTGTCCTGATACTCATAGTTTTCATAGATATATTTTGCATCGGGGAAGAGTTCTCTGTCAGGTATTTCAGAGACTTCTGTTTCAATGGTTTCCATATCGAGTGCTTCGAGTGCATTGTTATTGCTTGAAAAACCCCGCTGGACATAGGTGTTGCCGGTTTTTATGGGATCAATCTCGATAAATGTTGCGCCATACCAGAAATAGGATCCTGCATACTGGTAATTTCTCATACCTTCGAGGAAGTTGTCAGCCACATCAGCATACTGTGGAGAAATCGGAAGCTGTGTCATCTCATCTTCGATCTTTATTGCCCGTAATATCATCTGTTTTGAGGCATCTGCCATGCTCCGGAAATCAGAGTCTGTCGAATGACCGGATATTGTCTGGATGATATCCTGCATCTCAATGCTGTATCTCCCGATAAGTTCTTTCAGGTCATTTTTGGATATGTAGAGGTTGAATTCATTGGTTACACCCCCGGATGACGCAGCATCTGAGGAGAGGCTTTTTATTCCCCGGGGTCCCGGGAGGGCAGTGTCAATATTCTCATAGGGAACAATACCTGCGGATGAATCAATGGTTACCGTGGACCATGCCGACAGAGGAAGATAGGTATCTTTTGTCCACTCTCCGGCAAATGTTTCAGCATCTTCTGCAGTAAGGGTGACCTGAAACCGTGGGGATGTCTTCCCTGCGAACATATAGGATACGGTCACATATCCGGTATCCGGCCCGGCAGTGCTGTCATATATTTCTGAGGCAATGGCAGAGGCGTCCGTCAGGTGGCCCCAGTATGTCTCACCCAGTACGCTGGGTGAATTGTTATAGACAATCGACGCTTTTACCCCTTTTTCCCGGCCAAGAAAGGGTGGTTCTGCAAAGTCGGGGTCTGTGAGCAGGTCAAATGTCTCGATTTTATAGGTTTCCATCCCTTTTCCTGCACCGGAAAAGTGTTCTGCAGCCAGGAGGAATGAGCCAAGCACCGCTTCTTCATATTCAGAGGAATTCCCGATACCATTGGACTGCACTATCCCCTCCACTTTTGGGATACGCTTTATGTCTTCTTCTGATATCTCGACTTCCGCCGGTCTGGTCAGGTTAGAGATGAGATATGTGATTGGCTCTCCTGTCTCAGACTGTTCGGCAATATGTGATGTGTTATTAAAAAGTGCAATCCCTGTTTTCCCTTCGTATGAAAGCCCTAAAAAAAGGATAACTGCAATCACTCCAAATATCAGGATTATCTGTTTTATTTTCTGATGTTTCATTTTCCCCATTCCCCTTTATATTATCTGAGATGCCTTTGGATAGTATTGTAAAAATAAATATATAGTGATAATGTTTTTGCGTACGGGAACCGAGGTATTTTTGCCCCCCCGTTCAAACCTTATCTGAATATGGTGCCGGAAAAGTCAGTTGAAGAAATCATAGCAGACCTGCTCTCAGAAGATGGTGTCCTCAGGCGGTCGGCTGAATCCTCTCTGAAGGATTATTCTGCCGAAACAGTGCTTCCGGGTATTTCAGTTCTTTTACGTTCTCCCGATAAATGCATCCGAAAACGGGGGATGGAAGTATTCTGCTGTATTGGTAGTGCTGCTGTCCCTTCCCTTGCAGTGCTGCTAAGGGATGAGGAATGGACGGTCCGGTACCGTGCTGCAGAAGCTCTGGGTATGATCGGGGGCAGTGCGGCATGTAACCTTCTTGTGCCTGCCCTGCATGATAGCAGGGATCATGTGAGATACATGGCAGCAAAAGGGCTGGGGCTTTCGTCATGGACCCAGGCCGCTGATGCAGTGGCCTCTCTTTTGGATGATGAGAATGAGTTTGTCCGTGCATCGTCGGCCCGTTCTCTCGGTCAGATGAATCTTATGGCATATGCACCGTTTATCGAGGACGCTCTGCAGCGGGAAAAATATGAAAAGACCCGTGCTGTGATGGCAGAGGTTCTGATATGCCTTCGCAAAGACAGATAGGTGGTCGTATGAATCCCGATGCATTCCGAAACCATGGCTGGACTCTTGCGGGCCTCGCTGCCCTCATATTCTGTGTGCCGGTCTCGGTCTATGTCATTGGCCCGATGATGGGTGCCGGGATACAGTTTCCCCTCTTCCGGTATCAGGAGACCTATATGGGTACAAACAGTATTACGATAGTCCGTGATCTTCAGTATGTGCTGGAAGGCACCATCACCGGCAGAAGTGCATTAAGGTCTATTCTCTGGACAGCAGGTATTTTGTCCGGGATGGCAGGGCTTGTTTCTGTTGCCATCCCGCCCCGGATGCAGGGTATGTATTCTCCCCGCAGGGGTGGCATCTGCATCATGGGTGCAGGTATCCTCTATCTTTTGGCTCTCATTGCCCAGTATGGGCCATCGTTTTCATCAAGCGGAGGGTTTGCCATCCCTGTCGGTGTCCCGGTGCTTTTGGTGGCAGGCTGGCTGGTATGGTCAGGCACCCTCTTTCCCAGTGCTGGTGAAACAGATGAACGTGTTCCTGAGGAATCTCAGGACAATTCATCATAAAACATTTTTTCAAGACCGGTTTTTCCGGAATACGCGGTGCAGTCCAGGGTGATGGGGGTTATTGAAATGCGTCCTTCATGGATTGCATGGACATCAGTGCCTTCCTCCGCATCCGAACAAAGGGGGCCGTTGATCCAGTAATATGGGCGTCCCCGGGGGTCGGCGCGTTCTTCAACACCCGTGAAGAAGAGTTTTTCCGCAAGATGGGTTATTTCATAGCCCCCGGTGATCTTTGCCGGGATATTGACGTTGACAACATCTGTGCTTTGGGGGAACCCGTCTTTTAACAACCGCTTGCAGATGTCTGTGATCGCCGTTTTTGCCGCGCCGAAATTCTCATCAGAATACCGGGGGTCGTCGAATTTCTTTCCCTGATCCTCCACTTCAAGAGAGAAAGCAATGGATGGCACTCCCTGGTTGGCTGCCTCAAGTGCGGCCCCGACAGTGCCTGATGTCATGATAGATTCATAGGAGAGGTTTTCCCCGATATTGATGCCGCTTACCACAAGGTCAGGTTTCAGGTTCAGTGAGTAGATGCCGATTATAACTGCATCAGTCGGTTTTCCGCCAACAGAGTAGGCCTCCGTGTTGTGCATCGGAATTTTGGTGACCCTGATTGGTTCGAATATTGATATGGAACGCCCAACCGCACTCTGCTGGGTTGAGGGGGCAACGACGGTCACATCCGCAAAAGGGGTGAGTGCATCATAGGCTGCCCACAGCCCTTCTGACGTGACGCCGTCATCATTTGTGAGGAGTATTTTAGGTCTCATTTGTCTGGATGAAGATGGTGTGTCGTGGCTACAAAAAAAGTTCGATCGGCACTCTCATAATTTCCTGAGGTGCATATAATACCAATGCTGGCACTTCTCGCAGAATATACCGTATTCCACACTCCTGCACTTGCGCCGGAGGGAAATGCAATGCTCTCTGTCCTAAAAGAGAGCTTTCTCCGGTCAGGATATGATGTGATAACCCCTGAATCCGGGGATTTCGAAGCAGAGCTCAGGCGCCTCTCCCCCCTCGCTGATGTAGGGCTTGTTATTGCACCGGACCATCTGCTTGGAAAATATACTAAGATTCTTGAAGACAACTGCCATAATATCGGGTGCGGAAGTCTCAACTGTGCTCTTTGCTCAAATAAGCCGCATGCAGGAGCTATTCTTTCTGCACAGGGTATTGCTGTGCCAAAAGAGATCTCAGAAGGTATCCGGGTAATTAAGGAAAAACGAGGGGCAGGTGCTCTGAATATGCGTATTGCAGATGAAGAGCCCGGGCCAGGTGAGTTTGGTCAGGAGTTCATCGAAGGCGAGCATATGAGCGTAAGCCTTGTTATTGGCCGGTATGTAGGAGATGCCTGTTCATACTTTAGCGGGCGTCCGCCCCTGGTGCTTTCCCTGAATCGTCAGTTCATCTGTTTTGATGATGGTCTGGTGACATTTGAGGGTGGTGAGGTTGGTGCGACCCATCCGCGTGGGGATGAGATCGTTGCAACCGCCATCAAAGCGGCCACCGTCCTTGGCTGTCAGGGGTATGCAGGGGTTGATGTGATCGTTGGTGATGAGGTCTATGTTGTGGATGTCAATCCGCGGCCCACCTCCAGTCTGACCGGTATCGCTGCGGTGATGGAAGAAGAGATTGCCGATATTCTGGTTGCTGCATCGAAAGGGGATGTACCTGAATCCGTCCATCTCAGGGGACGGGCACGTTATGATAAGGATGGGACGGTGACTCTGCTGTGATAGGCATTGACGTCGGGGGTGCAAACCTGAAAATTGTGGACGGGGATGATGTCATTATTCATTACTGTCCTCTCTGGCAGGAATCACCAATCACAAAATACCTGCAGCGGTATGCCGGGAGAAAGGCCGCGGTGGTGATGAGCGGGGAACTTGCAGATGGCTTCTCTTCCAAGGAAGAAGGCATTGCCTATATTGTCAATGCTGTCAGGGCGGCTATTCCGGATGCCCGGTTCTATGGGACAGACGGGGAATTTCATACAAATCCCTGCATGTCTCTTGCGGCAGCCAACTGGCTTGCTTCAGCGGATTATCTCTGCAACGAGTTCCCGGACTCAGTCTTTGTTGACATGGGGAGCACTACCACAGATATCATACCCCTCTCTTCGTTTGACCGCCTGTGCTCCCTGCGTGACCTTGACCGCCTGCAGCGGGGAATGCTGGTCTATACCGGCCTTCTGCGTGCACCGGTGGCCTCACTGTTACGGGAAGTATACCTGGACGAGGGTGCCACAAGAACACTGGTTGCAAACGAACTCTTTGCCATCAGTGCTGATGTCCATCTCGTGATGGGGCATATCAGAAAGGGAGAATATGCAGTGCCCACACCGGATGGTGCAGGCGTCATGATTACTGAATCTCTGCAGCGGCTTGCGCGGATGGTCTGTTCTGATCTTTCAGAGATCGGAGAAGAGAATGCGTATGCGGTGGCTTCTGCATTCTGGTACGAGCAGCGGTCACTTATTGAAGAGGAAATTCTGCGGGCCTCACGCAGTGAGACAATGCCGGACCTGATCTGTGCGGGGATTGGATCAGCACTCCTTGCAGAGACATTCGGCGGCAGGGACCTCTCAGATATCTATGGGACAATGACTGATGCCTTCCCCGCGTTTGCGGTCCGCGAGGTGGCAAAACGAAACGGGGAATTCTAAGCCTCATTCTGCTTGGAGGCTCTCTTGCCGTTACTCTGGTGTGCTATATGGCAGGGTATCCCTTTTTCTTCTTTCTCTTATTTATTCCGCTGATTCCGTTTGCCGCTTCCCCCCATCGAAAAAAGAAATGCCCGTGCTGCGGGTGGGAGACCACTGGCGCCGAAGAGTTCTGCCCCTGGGATGGAACCGCTCTCGTGTCCTCTGAATGACTGTTCATTCATGTTTAGGATGGAAATGGGAATCGGCACACCATACATCTCAATCACATCCGGCAGCGGAAATGGGCGCTGTGCATAGTTTCCGAGTGTTCCTCTGTCGACCACAATCTCAAGAGCGGCAAGAATCCGGGCGGCATGATGATATGGGTGTTTTTCAATCAGGGCGTTGCACAGGTCAACGATAGGTATTCCTAATCGTGTATCCGGATAAAATGGTGAATCTGCATAACAGAGTCTTTTGCATTGTTCGCAGTGATATCTCTTCACAAACACATGAACCGTCCGTTTCCCGTTTTTGTTTCGGACAGTTGCAAACCGTTTGCGGCGCATGTCATGTCCTTTTACCGGTCCGCCGCAGTATGGGCAGGCATCAAGACGGGTAAATGTGATGCCGTCAACTGACAGAATCGCTGAAGAGACGAGATCTTTGAGCATTGAAGGGATCTGAACTGTTCGCATCGTACATTTTCTCCTGCCGGATAATTTCCTGTAAATATTCCTTAAGGGTATGCATTCTTTCTCCGGCATCTGCAGTAGGTATAGTCTCTCTAGTACCAGGAGATGTGTTTAATATTTTGTGTCTGATTTATTATGCATTAAAAAAAGAGGAATAGGCAGGTTAGCAGATGTCAAGACGTGCGGTGGATGCCCTGTTTCAGGCGCTGTATCTTCTCACAGATATTCGGTTTATTCTGCGGGAGACAGCACCTGTCCACGAACTCAATGATGAGCAGAAGGTTCGTGCCGGAACGGCGATTGAAAAACTGAAGAAACAGGTGACCATTCTTGAGGAGGAAATGAACCGATGAAATGCACCGCTGATATCGATACCCGTGATGTGGAAGAGCTCTATATTAATATCGACCCTATCCAGGCAGGCGGCCGTCTGACTGTTGATGCCCAGAAAGCGGCACTTGCATATGCGGACGGATATTCGGTATGTGACAACTGTCGGAAACCGTTCCGCCTGGATTATATCAATAAACCTCCGATTGCGGATTTTCACCATGACTGCGCGGAATGGCTGAACATGGATGCGGTCCGGCTGGTCCCCGGGGCCCGGCGCGGGTTTCAGGCGGTGGCAAGTTCACTTGTCGAGAAAGGAGACCCTGTCCTCGTGACAGCCCTTTCCCATTACACAGAATTTGTCTCCCTGGAACAGTCCGGCGCTGACATTCATGAGATCCCGAAGGATGAACACAATCATATCACCGCTGATAACGCTGCGGCACGGATTGAAGATGTTACCCGCATGACCGGAAAGACACCGTCCATTCTCTTTGTGGAACATGTGGATTACCAGTACGGCAATATCCATGAGATAGCAGGAATAGCAAAGGTGGCCCACCAATATGACGTCCCGGTGCTTTTGAACGGCGCATACAGCGTTGGTATCATGCCAGTGGACGGTAAGGCACTGGGCGTGGATTTTGTCATCGGTTCCGGGCATAAGAGCATGGCTGCCCCGGCCCCCTCAGGGCTTGTTGCGACAACCAGTGAGTATGCTGACATTGTCTTTCGTACAACGCAGGTAAAGGGGGACATCACCGGCCGCACATTCGGCATCAAGGAAGTGGAGATGATGGGGTGCTCACTGATGGGTGTGACGGTAGTCGGCCTTATGGCATCATTCCCTGCCGTAAAAGAGCGTGTTCTTCACTGGGACCGTGAAGTAAAAAACAGTAACACGGTAGTAGATGCACTCAGTGCCATCGAGGGCACCCGGGTGGAGAGTAACATGCCGCGTGAACACACGCTTACGAGGATCAATACGGCGGACTCTTTTGACACGGTGGCTCAGACCCATAAGAAGAAGGGCTATTTCCTCTCACAGGAGCTAAAAAAGAAGGGAATTATTGGCGTTATCCCCGGTTCAACCCGCGTCTGGAAATTTAATACCTATGGGCTGACCGATGCTCAGATTGATCATGTCTGCCATGCGTTTCAGGAGATTGCCCGGGAAAACGGGCTTACTGTCTCCTGATTGTTTGCGTTATACTATTCCTGTTTCAGGAGGGTGTAAAACCCTTCAGAAAACGAACGATTTTTGTGTGTTCATTTCCGTTCCGGTTTTTTGTGTTCCTCTCCTTTCACTGTTTTTTAAAGATCTAAATATCGTGTGCCCGCGTTGCCCGCAAAAGAAAAATGAGACTGATTATCTCATGACCGCACGTCACGCCCCGCATCGCAGACGATATGTGAGAATGCGGGTGACCTGTCCTCTTTGAGGGGCGGTCAGATAAAAAATGAAAAGGATCTGATTTTGCTTTCCGAACCCAGTATTCCGGTGGTCAGCATTTCAGTGTGTGATATTATGGAAACGGGCCGTCAATGATTTTCCCGTTCCGTGCCTCAACAATGGTTGCATGCGTCAGGGCATCTTTTAGAATCTCATCGATTGCAATGTGTGCTTCATCTGCACATATCGCTTCAGAATTTGCTGCAACGGATGGGTGCTTTGGAACGACGGAGCATCCGAGATCTCCGGCATTGTCACGGAATGTTCCGATCATCCGTGCACGGGTGATGATCTCTTCTTTATCATAGGTCAGAAGCGGACGGAGGAGGGGTATTTCCTGAGTCATCACTTCCTGGACCACCCCGAGGTTTACGAGAGTCTGTGTTGCCACCTGGCCGATGTTGTCCCCCATCACGATGGCGGCCATATTTTCCTGTCGGGCAAATTCTGAGGCCACACGGAGCATGAAACGTTTACAGAGGATACAACGGGTCCTGAGTATTTCAGAAGCGAGAAGGGCATCGTAGAATGGTTCAAGGGGAACTACCGTCATCTGAAGTGTCCGTCCCGGGCACCAGGCAGAGATGGCAGCCAGATTCTTATCTACAGTACTGCGGACATCTGCACCGGCATGCCGGCCGCCGTCACAGTGGAGAAATACGGGGACACATCCGCGGCGCATCATCATCCATGTGGCAACAGGAGAGTCAATTCCTGCAGAGAGGAGCGAGAGGAACCTGCCCTGTGTGCCGAGAGGAAGACCCCCCGGCCCGGGTATCTGGCTGTCATAGACGATTCCCCCGAATACCCGGGCCTCCACAAAGACCTCATAGTCAGGTGACGTCAGGTCGACGCGAATGTCGGGACACCGGTCTATGATTCGTGCGCCGGTCGAACCCCCCAGTTCCCGGCTGGTAAACCCTTTTATCCCGGACCGTTTTGCACGCACCGCAAATGACATGCCGGGAGCAAGTTTTTCTGCTGCAAGCCGGGCAGCGGTTTCTTCGATTATTTCCCGGTCCGGCGGTGTCATAATGCACCTGCTGACTCCGACAATGCCAAATACCCGTGATGCAGCCTGTGCAATCCTCTCCGGATCATCTCCGGTTATGATAATTCTCTCCCTGAACGGTTTAACTGAACACTCCAGCCCTTCTGTTTTAACCGCTGCGTTCAGGTTACTTGTCAGGATATTGATATAGTATTTCATGACAGATTCGCTCTTCAAAAAAAGCTCACCATACCGTACCATCACAGCCTCGTTTGTCTCCATATTTCCTTCCATCATTTTCTTCCCTTCCGGCTGTCTGCCGGCCGGCAATAACCTGACATACATTGGCACCAACGGGCAAAGTAGATTGTTACTTTTGGAAGGGTCAGAAAAAGGGCAACGCGAAAACACTAATAGCGCAGATATACAATTGAGTACTAGCTATGGCAAAAAAGAAGGAGAAAGTGGAACCACAGTCAGTCCTGTATTATTTTTATACACAGGAGCGGTGGGAGAACTGGATTAAGACGCTTGAGGAGATGAGTTTTGAGTATGACGAAGATTCCGAAGAGATGCCGGAAGGACTGCAGTCGCTCAATAACTTTACTGAAGACATCAATGTATCTGTCCTGAAAATCATCAAACTCTTCCTTCTTGGCAATTATACCGGTGAGACTGCCAAAAAGAAGATTGAGGAAGTAGAGGAGATTGTCATGGGGCCGCTGCCTGAAAGCGACATTGCTGATATCATCTCTGGTGTCCAGATGCGCTTTTTAGTGCTCTTTGCCGGATGCAAGGCAGTCATCGATGGCACTGCCACCGGTGATGTAAAAGATCTCATAAAATACGGCAGAACCCTTGAGGATGACCAGGCAGAAGAAGCCCTTAAAACTGCTGCGACTGTTTGTGCGCTTGTCATCCAGGGCGATTCGTGCTGTGGGAAATATCTCCGCGGCGAGATGGATGATCCGACGCTCTTTGATGACTGGCTGATTGAGGTAGATGATATCGGGAATGGACTCAAATCACTCAAGAATTTTGAAGAGCAGTTTGGAGAAGGAATTTGATCGCCGCGAAGGCCAGATTCAGGAACGCGAAAAAACTCCAGAGGATAGCAGGATATCGTGTCCCTGAATTTGCCTTTAACGGGGCGTTCATGGATATTCTGATCTCATCTCTGGACTATGATTCCCTTGACCGCATACTGCGGTCACAGATTATTCAGTTTTACAAAGATTTTCTTGAATGCG
The DNA here is from genome assembly GCA_963761105.1 of uncultured Methanomicrobiaceae archaeon. GTDB lineage: Archaea > Halobacteriota > Methanomicrobia > Methanomicrobiales > Methanomicrobiaceae > Methanogenium. Next base: position 276,660 of record CAVXFW010000021.1, read on the forward strand.
GATGCAAAGAATCGCCCCAGTGCGGATGCCCGGAGAGAAAATTCGCCCTGAAGATTCTTGAGCTCCGCAGCCTTGGACTTGACCACCGGCAAATAAGTGAAGTTCTGGTGGACGATTACGGGGTGGAGATTTACCCTGCCGACATTCTGAGTTTTCTGGAGGATAGTGTGCACACCCTTGAGGCGATACGTGACGTGGCACGGATTGAGGGGAAAGAGGCACTTCTGCAGAAGACGGTTGATGCAATATGTGAGATTGAAGGGAAATAATGGTTCCTCTTTTTTTCTCTTTTGCTGTGTCGTAATTTCGGATATTATCCCTTTTTTCTTTGTTTTTTTATGCCGTTTCACATTTCGTGACAGGTATTTGTGGCAGTGTTCTGTATCACGGGCCTGTATAGCCGGAGCTTGCAGCGTTTCACCCTGAAATACGGTATTTCATGGCATCTTTATGAAAGAAACGAATCATGATATGACAGAAACGAAAAGAGGGAAAAAAAATTCAAAAAAAAGGGGTGACCTAGAGAATTCCCATCTCACTCAGACGGGTCGGGAGATACTCTTTGGTGACATAGTCAAGTCCCCTGCTTGCAAAGGCCTGCTGTTCCGACTTCAGGCCTATCTCAAGCTGAAGTTTGATCTGTTTTCTCCAGTATTCAGTCTCAAACCGCGGGTCGGTTAGTTCTGCTTTCAGGGCAGCGATATCGCCCTCGGTGAGGCTGTCTGATGGCAGGTTATAGTCACTGATATCACTCGGCTGCACACCAATGAACTGCGCTCCTGGTGTGACAAGCAGGTCTGACATGTGGGCTGCCTTTATTGACCCATAGGCGATGCTTGCAAAGATGCGGTATGACCAGGGGTCACCATCCGTGAAGACCACAACCGGAATGCCCAGTTCATTGTTCATCCGTTTGAGCATACGCCGGGTCGAGCGTGCCGGCTGTCCCTTGAGATGAAGAAGGATGGCGTTATGCTCCTCATCAAATCCGTTCTCCATTAACCGGGCATACATACCGCCGGTCTCCATTGCTATTATGAAGGAGGCGTCATGGTCGAGAAACTTGATATTCTCAACATTTGAAGGGATAGGGTATCCTGCTTCTCCCACATTCTCCTGGCAGTGGATATCCCGATTCCCCCGTTTGGTCTGTTCACGGAGGTGCAGCGGCCCGTAGATGGACGCACCATCCTCCTCCGGGCGCAGATGGAATGCCTCCCGGGAGAGTTCGGTGACGATCTCCAGGTCCTCTATCAGCATATTACTCTCGTCCTGTGCCGCAAACTTTGCCCGTTTCCAGCCTTCTGAGATGTAATACATCTCCCTGAGCGTCGATGAGCGGGACTCGTTGAGCTGTTGTTTCAGAAACCCGATGACATATGCCATCTTCAGGATATGGAGTGCGCTCTTTGCAGAATTTGCCGTCCGCGTTGTTCCTTTGCTGCCGTACTTCCAGGCCTCGGTTTCTCCATCATACTCGATGTTTGCCTTCGTCCGTGTGGGAAGCGTGATTGAGGGGGCCTGGCCATCTGTCATCTGCCCGTACCAGTCTGCAGCGATTGATACCAGCCGCTCCTGTGTTATTCTGTCCTTTTCAGTATATACCATCGAGATCCACCACCACTTTCATCTTCTCATCCACACCGCGGATATCAATTGACCCTCTGCCTTTTCCGGGATACGAGGTCTTCCACCCGGACTCTGGTTCAATTGCCGTCCGCCAGACTGCATTGAATTCAGTACCGATGGTATCGATGAAATCCGGTTTAGGGTCAGCATCTTCCGGATTGTCTTCAGAGAGGCTATAGACCATCACTTCAATCGGGTTTCTGGTGTAGTTCATAACAGAAATCCCAACCATCCCGTCTTCTGTCTTCTTCTTTGCCACCACTCTGCGCATTATCTGGCCTTCAATCGGTGATATGTCAAGAGGAGGGAGTTCAACGATTTCTGCGACCTTCTCTGCAATATCCGGAATGATGGAGCAGACCGCACGGGCACGGTCTTCCGCAAGTTTATTTTTGTCCCGTTTGTTGATGAAGTTCTTGAGTTCCCTTCCCAGGTCCTGGAGGGCGAGTGTTATTTCTTTTTCCATCTCAGGTATGGCTGCGACCGCATCTTTTGATTCAGATGTAAAGGGCACATTTGTCGAGGCCACATGGACCAGCAGCAGAACAGGCCCAATCGGGAGGGACTGCTGGGATATGTTGTACGACCGCCAGTTAATTCCTGCAACAGCATTCGTGATTGCACAGGCACCCTGCTGGTACAGCAGCGGCACCCGGTTTGCAAACCTCAGGAGTTGTGCCTGCCCTTCCTGATCCAGTTTTCCGCCGTAGCCAATGGCTGCTTCAATAATGAACGGATGGCCGGAAAAGACCTGTGCCTTTCTGGTCCGTGCCTTCACAAAGTCCAGCTGAAACTCCTTTTCCAGTCCCTGCACGATCATCTCCTCTCCTATCGGAGAGAGACAGAGGGATGCGGGGGGTGGAGGGACATCCACTTCCTGCATTGCCGAAATGAGTGCCTTGAGCTGTTCAGAAGAGAGGCCTTTTGCCTTCCGTGTGCCCTTTATGCCTGCTATCCTCTCCATCTGCTCTGCACTCTTCGTGCCTACGCGTGAAAATCCGTTCACGAGGAAGTCGTGCACATTGTCTGTCGAGGTGGCAGCCATCCGTTTCAGGGTGCCAAATTCAATACCGTAAGGATGCGGGGCAATTGCCTGTGGTGAAACAATGATCTCGTCACTGACCCGTTCAAATGAATACCGTTCACCATCGATGTCAGCCTGTATCCGGGCATGTGGGTTCACCACTGCCGTATACTTCAGGTAATCGACGAGCCGGCGTTTGGCAGCAAGTGATCCGGTGAATTCAAGCTCAATTCGTGTGCCGTGTGTCCGGTCCCAGTCATACTCCTCCTTTCTGATAATTTCCGGTTCATTCTTCTCAGTCCGGATCATCAGGTCAAAAAGGTAGGCCGGTTTGTCTGCACCGGTCCGTGAGATGACGCGTGCGGGAACGCCTGTTGTCAGCTGGGCGAAGAGGACTGCTGCTGATATCCCTATGCCCTGCTGCCCCCTGCTCTGGCGTATCTGGTGAAACCGTGACCCATAGAGGAGTTTTCCGAATACATACGGGACATTGTCCGGGACAATGCCCGGTCCGTTATCCTCGACTGCTATACGGAGTGTCTCTTTCGTGAGTTTTGTGATGGATACCCAGATGTCAGGAAGTACTTCCGCTTCTTCACAGGCATCCAGAGAGTTGTCTATCGCCTCTTTGATGGTGGTGATGACACCGCGGGTCGGTGAGTCAAATCCCAGCAGGTGTTTGTTTTTTTCAAAGAATTCTGCAACACTGATGCTTTTCTGCTGTGATGCCAGCTTCTCAGCTATTGCCACCCCTGGCTCACCTCATGTATTGCCTCTGCAACACTGCACTCTTTCTGAGTTCCGGTCACCATGTTCCTGAGAGTTACCGTGGCGCCTTCCATCTCCCGTTCACCGGCGAGAACGGCATAGCGGGCGGTCTTTGCCGCATGTTTCATCTGTGCACCGATGCCACGGGAGAGCAGGTTTATCTCTGTTCTGAATCCGGCATCCCTGAACTTTCGTGAGAGAGAGAAGGCATATTCACGTGCTTCCGGGGTATAGAGCACTGCAACAACAATATCCTCAGGGAGGGGCACATCACCGAGGGAAACCATTACCCGGTCAAACCCGATACCGAATCCGCATGAGCCAACGTCGTCGCCGCCGAAGAGGTGGGCGAGGCGGTATGCGCCCCCGCCGATGATCTGATTTTCCGCCCCGAGATTCTCTGCAAATCCTTCAAAGACCATGCCGGTATAGTAATCCAGCCCACGGACGATGCCATAGTTCTGGCGGAACTTGGTACCTTCGTTCTCCAGCACATTGATCATTGACTCAATCCGCTCCTGTTCGGGGATGGGGCCGGTGATGGCAAATACTTCGTCTGTTGTGTCCGCCTCAAGCAGCCCCTTCAATGAGGATTCGAGGTCTTCCAGGTGCCATGAATCAAGAGTCTCTTCCAGTCCTTCCATGTTCTTCTTATCCAGAAGGGCCATGATAGTCCTTTTCCGGTCTTCTGAGACATCCCTGAGGATGGCCCGCATCGGGGAGAGATGGCCGACATGGAGATCATAGGTGACGCCTGCTGCACGCAGAATGTCATCTGCGAGGAGAATTACCTCTGCATCCCCTTCTGCGGTGTCTGCACCGATGAGTTCTGCACCAAACTGCCAGAACTGACGGTACCTCCCTTTCTGGGGGCGCTCATAGCGGTAACAGTCGGAGAGGTAACACCAGCGGAGGGGTTTTGCAAGCACCTTCGCTTCATTCACATACATCCGCAGGACGGCAGCGGTACCTTCCGGGCGTAGTGCCATTGCCCTCCCACCCTTGTCTTCGAAGGTGTACATCTCACCTATGATTCCTTCTCCGGAACGGATGGTATAGAGCTCCTGTGTCTCGAATGTGGGTGTGCAGACTTCACGGTACCCCCATTGCCGTGCTGCCTTTCGCATCTTCATCTCGGTATTCCGGCGGAATTCCATCTCGTCGGGAAGAAAATCCCGTGTACCTCGTGGTCGCTGTATCATGTGTCTATTTCTCTCCTTTTTTTGGGGCAGAACCCCTGTTTATTTTTATCGGCACTTTACCCAGTAACCGGTCTGCTGCGGTGGCACCAGGGTTAAAGAGTTTATTCCGCTCCAGTCTGCCCTGTAGATAAAATGCAATGAGGACGATGCCCATTCCAAGGAATTCATCGATCTGTTGTGCAAAATAGATCCCCATCGAAGCAAATGCGGTGAATAATACCCCCATATAAGCAGCCTTCCGATATGTCTGGTCGCCGGTCCGGTAAAAAATTCGTGCATCACGCAGCCAGAGGAATGCCACCCCGATGACTCCGAAGATGGTTACATAGAGAAGGTATGTTGATGCCATGCAATACGTAGTTATTTCACGTATACCAATATGATATCTATCAGCCATGAATCCGCATCCGACACTCAGGGATGTTCTGAACGCCTATAAATCCGGGGATATTTCTCTCAGTCACGCTGAAGAGGAGATCCAGGGCTTTCAGATCGAAGCACTTGGAGAGATTGCACGGATTGACACCGGTCGTACGGTGAGGTGCGGAATTCCTGAGGTTGTTCTGGGGGAAGGAAAGGACCGCAATCACCTGATACAGATAATTCTTACGCTGGTCGGGAAGACCGGGAGATGTATTGCAACCCGGGTGCCGGAAGATGTCAGTGATGAAATCAGGAGGGTTGCAGCAGAAGAGGGATTTTCCTGTGACTACCATCCTGCCGCACGGGCGCTGGTGGCATACCGCCTCCCGGCGCCGTCTCTCCATGGGGGTATCGTCGGCATTGTCACTGCAGGCACGTCTGATATCCGGGTGGCAGAGGAGGCGCGAATCATCGCCGAGGAGATGGGATGCCGGGTAATAACGGCATATGATGTCGGTGCGGCGGGTATCCACCGCCTCTTTCCCGCACTCAGGCAGATGCAGGGCGCTGATGCCTATATTGTCGCCGCCGGCCGTGAAGGGACACTGCCAGCTGTTGTCGCAGGGCTTGTCAGCCGTCCGGTGATTGGAGTTCCGGTATCCACCGGGTATGGATATATGGGACAGGGAGAAGCAGCGCTTGGCAGTATGCTCCAGTCGTGTTCAGTGATTGCTGTCGTTAATATTGATGCCGGGTTTACCGCGGGCGCATTTGCCGCGCAGATTGCACGGGGTGCACAGAATGGAGAAGATTAGGGGTTTTTACATCGGCCGCTTCCAGCCATACCACTATGGCCACGAGTCTGTCATAAAACACATCGCTGATGAGGTGGATGAGATTGTGATTGGCATCGGTAGTGCCCAGATGAGTCATACTCCCAATAATCCGTTTACTGCCGGTGAACGGGTGCTGATGGTCACCCATGCGCTGGAGGAGTCTGTCTCGCTGCCGTTCTATGTAATACCTATTGAGGATATTCAGCGAAACGCGCTCTGGGTCTCACATGCACGGTCTATATCTCCTCCCTTTAATGCCGTGTATTCTTCAAATCCGCTGGTTGTCCGTCTCTTTCGTGAAGCCGGGACTGAAGTCATCTCCCCGGAGATGTATAAACGGGAGAATTACAGCGGAACAGAGATCCGCAGGCGTATGCTTGCAGGAGAAGACTGGCAATCGCTTGTTCCGCCGGTGGTATCAGATGTCATTAATGAAACTGATGGCGTCAGGCGCCTGTATGATGTGTCGGGAAGCGACTAAAACGGTATATGGCTGTGCACTGTGTGAAAAAAAAAGAGAGAGAAACGGATTGAATTACAGGTGGGACTAAGATGGGTTTTCTTGACAAATTATTAAAGCGCAGTCCGGAAGCGGAAGAGACTGAACTCGCATTTCCGGATATTCCTGCGTGGATATCGGAAAAGGAACGCGCTATTCATGAAGAGGCAGACAACGCGGTCCGGGAATCACGCCCCCGTGTCTGTGCTGCGCTCCGGGAGATGCAGGGGACGGTTGATGCACTTAAAAGTGCAAAACCCGAGGAGAATGTCCCCCTCCATCCCAAACTGCTCCGTGTCGTTGAACAGGGTGTGCCCCGCTATGCAGCGGCAATGGAGAAGACGCTCTCTCTTTCTGTTTCTGATGTGCCGGGTGAGTATTATGATGACTGTGTCGAACTTATTTCACAGATTGCAAAGAATACCAAAGGGCCGGGCCGATATATTGGAAATGTGTTCCCTGCACTGTTAAAAGAGATACGAATCCAGACTGATGTCATCGGGCGTGAAATCAATGCCCTGTCCGGTGTTCTTGGAAAAACACGGGAACAGTCCGGGTGGGTCGATGAAGCGGCTGAAGCGCATGCTCTCATCTCAGAAAAGAAGAATCAGTTTGCAGAAGATCAGGTTCATGCTGTCCGTCTTGATGAGATGAACGATGTCATGATGGCAGAGCTTTCCACGCTGAAACGCGATCTTCAGGCATATAGTAAGGGCCCGGAATCTGGGGAGTATGATGAATTAATGGCACAGAAGAGAGTCTGTGAGGGTAAACTCCGTGAGGCAGATGCTGACTATAAACGGATACTCTCCCGTTCTGCAAATGTATTCAGAAAGGCGATTCATATCTGTGAACTTTCCGGGGACAAAGAGACGACTGCCCTTCTGAAGGCGGTCCGAAACGGACTTGAATCTCCGTCTTCTGCTGAACGTGCCAGCGGACTTGCCGCCTATCCGTCCCTCTTTCCCCACCTTGCCCGGATGTATCGTGAGAATGATTCCCTGATAAAAAATAAGGATGAGATGTCTCTGTTCTCAGAACAGGACGCGTTTATTGTTCCCCTGACAGATGTCATTGCACGAACCGAAGAACTGGATGCAGAGAGTGCGCGGGTGGCAGATGAGCTGAGGAATCTTCCCTTTGTTGGAAAAAAAAGGGAACTGGAAGAGAAAATTTCTGTGTTAACGGACCATATTGCTGCCAATGCTGCACAGTTAAACGACATTCAGGACATCACCGATGAGATTCGTGCTTCAGCCCCTGAGATGGTGGAAAATCTCAGGCTGAATCTTGAACATCTGGCAGGAGAGGGCGTCCATGTCAGCCTCATTCAGGTACCCGATTTTACCTGACTGTGTCAGGATTATTTTTTCCGGTGCCGGGCTCAGCCGGTTGACGAGACATGAAACCCATTGATCTGACAAATGGTCCGATTACCTCCTCTCTTACCAAAATAGCAGCACCGCTTGTCGCCGGCAATATTCTGCAGGCTCTGGTGGAGGTTGCCGATCTCTTTTTTGTCGGGCGGCTCAGCCCGGCGGCAATTGGCGGGGTGGGCCTTTCGATTTCTGTCATCTTTGTTCTGATGACCCTCATTATCGGGCTCGCCGGGGGTACGACTGCCTTTGTCTCCCGCTATTATGGGGAGGGAAATTATCCATATGCCGGTCGTGTAATGGTTCAGGCGTTAATCCTCGGGCTCATTCTCTCGGCGATTATTTCTGTTGTGGGAGTTCTCTTTGCAGCAGATCTGCTGGCACTGTTCGGGGCGCCGGAAGAGGTTGTCATTGAAGGTGCAGCATATCTCAGGGTGCTCTCCTTTGGGATTGTGACACTCGTTGAATTCTGGATTATCTCGACATTCTTCCAGAGTATTGGTGACACAAAAACACCCCTTCTTATCATTCTGGTCATTAATCTGCTCAACATCATCCTTGACCCTGTCCTTATATTCGGGATAGGGATTGCACCGGAGATGGGGGTTTCCGGTGCTGCGACGGCAACCGTCATTACCCGGGCTGTGGGGCTTTGTATCGGGGTTGTGCTGTTGTATCGTCTGAATGCACAGATGGAGTTTACCTATCAGGCAGAAGTTGATCTCTCTTTGATGCGCAGAATCCTGCGGGTGGCTGTTCCGAATATGGTCCAGTCCGGTGTGCGGAGTGTGTCCTATCTCATCATGTACATCATCATCGCATCATATGGGACCCTTGCCCTCTCAGCGTTTGGTATTGTCAGCCGGATAGAGATGCTTGCCCTGATGCCAGGGTTTGGCCTGGCAACAGCCGCTGCGGTGATGGTCGGGCAGAATCTCGGTGCGGGAAACCCGGAACGCTCAGAAGAGTCTGCATGGAAGGCACTGGAATTATATGCCGGTTTTATGGCAGTAATCACCGTTTTATTCCTGATGTTTGGTGCCGGGCTCACTGAATTCTTTGACCCGAGTGGTCTGTCGAATTCCTATGCCGTCTCGTATTTCCTTATTGTTTCGCCGTTTTATGTGCTGATTGCTGTTGCGATTATCCTCTCGTTTGCCCTGAACGGTGCAGGTGATACAAAAAAACCGATGTATGCGACAGTACTGTCATATTTTCTTATACAAGTGCCGCTTGCGCTTATTATCCCTGATCTCACGGGAACAGGCATTGTGGGAGTGTGGTATGCAATGGCGATTGGTATTCTCGTTCAGACCGTTGCACTCTACCTGATGTTTCGGTCCGGAAAATGGAGAAATATTACGATTTAGGGTATTTTTGGGGATGTCAGAGGGAGTTAAAACTGATGCCGCCAATTTCATCAGCAATTCCCGCCACTTCCTGTGTCCCGAATGCCGTCATCACGGATGTGACGTCGATGTCGATTGCTGCCTCACACATATAATCGATGATATCAATGGAGAGTTCACGCTTGATTTTGGATTTTTTAATCTGTTCCACAAGGAATGCAATTCTCTCAGGCGGTTCCATCCGGAGTTTTGCCGTACTGACAACGCACATGAAGATTCGTGTCATGTTCCGGTCAGGACCGGTGACAGTCTCGAAGAAATTTCTGATCACCTGAGCCTGATATATCTCTCCGCCCATAGTAAACAGAATCTTTTTGTTGATAGTTTATATCTTTTGTGGAAAAAATGGATTTTTTATTTGGTTGAGACGATTTTGATGACGTCCCCTGTCTGCAATTCGTGGCTTTCTTTGATTCTCATCTTTGTCTTTGCGTCGACCGCGTAGAGGAATCCGTCCCCGATATCGGAGTGAACCCGGTAGGCAAGGTCATGGGGGGTAGAACCGCGCTTCATGAGGAACGCATCCGGGAGTACTCTGCCCTTCGCGTCACAGTACTTGTTCTCATCTACCACCGGGTAGACAACGATCATATCCAGGAGATCAAAGACGGATCCGTTGATCGCCTGCTGGACACCCGTTCCACCGAATTTGTCCATCAGGGTCTGAATTGCCATCAGACCTTTCTTCTGGGCCTCATTCAGTTTTGAGTCCGGTGCGATGGTGAAAGTCGGGTCCCCGGGCAGGTAGCTGATGAACTTGCCTTCTGCCGCCTTTCGCAGTGCCAGTTCACTTGCTGCAGAGGCAAATGAGATGCCGAGATCCTTCAGCTGGCTGCGCATCTCTTCTGATGCGAGGTCTGCCTTGTTTGCAACCACTACCATCGGTTTACTCAGGGGCACGAGGATGGAACAGAATTTAATCAGTTCTTCCTTCGTGCAGCTTTTCAGATCAATGTCTGCCTCGCGTTCAGCATCGCGGATCTGCTGATAGGTTATTTTAAGCCCTGCAAGTGCCTCAGCCATAGCATCAAGAATGTCGTAGTTCCGCTGCTGGGTTGAACGCTGCATCTTTGACCAGTTCTTATCGAGAATTCCATGGACCCACATCGACATCTCATGTTCGATGAATCCGATATCCTCGCGTGGGTCGTGAGAACCTGCATCAACAGGGTTTCCTTCACTGTCTGTTCCGCCACTGCCGTCAATGATGTGAATAATGGCATCTGCATCCTTCAGGTGGTCCAGAAACTGATTTCCCAGCCCTTTGCCCTGGTGTGCATCAGGGACAAGTCCCGCAACATCAATCAGTCCCACCGGAACGAACCGGACACCGTTTGAGCAGTGGCCGCACTGTATGCCCAGTTCCTGGCACGCACATGCAACACGCAGGTAGGCAACGCCTGTATTTGCATCAATCGTTGTAAACGGATAATTTGCAATCTCGACAGGTGCGAGTGTGGATGCGGTAAAAAACGTTGATTTCCCACAGTTTGGTTTTCCTGCAATAGCAATTGTCAGCATTATGTTCTCCTTATCTTGTTAGTGTCTTTCAGTATTGATTCATATCTCCGGCAATTATGTGATGCCTTTGTATATGGTCTCTGATCGTCGTAACAGAGTATAAATGATAAGATGCAAAAAATGTTATCATGAGTTATTCTGAAAAATCGGTATTTTACTTTGACCAGCCGGGAAAAGAAAATTCACACGATGCTGCAAAAATTGCAGTAAAACGTGCACAGGAACTCGGAATTAATACTCTTGTTGTCGCAAGCACCACCGGGGAAACGGCGAGGATATTTGCTGAGACAATGAAAGGCACGGGAATTCACCTCGTTGTGGTGACCCATGCGGTCGGGTTCCGTGAACCGGGAGTGTGGGAGTTTGACGAGGCATATCTGCCATATTTCAAAGAACAGGGTGCAGATGTTATCATGGGGACCCATGTCCTGTCAGGTCTTGAACGCGCACTGTCAGCCAACCCGAAGATTGGCGGTGGATCACGGACTGATACCGTAGCTGAGACCCTTCGCCGGACGATTGCAATAGGGCTGAAGGTGGCTGTGGAGTGCACGCTTATTGCTGCAGACCAGGGGAAGGTTCCGGTGGCGGAAGAAGTGATTGTAGTGGGCGGCACGGCACAGGGAGCTGACACGGTCTGTGTGGTACTCCCCGCTAATACGGCCCGGTACTTTGATCTGCAGGTTCGTGAGATCGTAGCCATGCCACGGAACCGCTGAGAGATATACACCATGGTATTCCAATCACTCAGGGAAGCATTCCGCTGTATCATACGATATCCTCTCATTCTCCTGTCAGGAGTCTGGGCCGGATGTGCTGTTGGAGCTTTCGAATATTGTCTCTTCAATGGTCTGGATTTTTATGGAGAGACCATTGGCTTCTTTGGACTCATCATCTTACCGTTTTTTGTGGGGGCATCCTATGAAATGATCCGCAGGGATGACGGATCGCTCTCTGCATATAGGGCGGGCGGTATTTCCCGGTATTTTGCGGTTCTGCTTCCGGGAGCATTTGTTACCTTCTTTGGTGCCATTGCAGCACTGATTCTTACGGTTATCCTTGGAGCAATTGGTGGGGAACAGGGTGAAATTCTGGTGTTTGCCGGTGTATTCTGGATTTTCATCCCGTTAGTGTTTTTCTTTTTCTTCTATGATACCGCAGCGGTTCTGGAAGAGAAGAAGGTTTTTACATCACTGCTGCGAAGTGTGGAATTTGTTCGGTCCCGCCCTTTTGAGGTTATGGCGTTTTATTGCGCCTGTTTTATCCTTCTTATTGTGCTGTTTGTGGCTGTTGCCTTCATAGGCTCCATTTTCCTTGCAGGCTCTATGGTCTTTGATCCGTCTCTGGACGTAAATGCACTTCTGAATATGACTGTTGAAGAACAGCAGAATCTGCTTGGAGAGGAGGGGATGTCCCTTATCATTGTTCTGTATGCGGTGGTGACAGGTATTTTTACCGTCATTCTTCTTCCGTTTAAAGCAGTATTTTACCGGCGGCACGTGGTGGGCATCTCTGAAAAGAAGCAGGAGGCAAAAATAGAGGAAGGTGTCTATGATGAGAAGGGACGCTGGTACAAATATTAGTGATTCCCCTTTTTTTTAAAACGCATGTTCATCAATGGAGATGTGAGAGACATTCTGTCTTCTGAATGGAAAAAATAATAGTTCTTTGCTGTTTCATGTGGGCTTTTAAAAATGAGTGAATCCTTTTTCATATGAACGAAAGTCCTGTCAATATCTTCGGACTTCTGTTGTATTCTGGTTTTGACGAAGAGCAGGGGAGGGGGTGCCTCCCCTTCCGGCAGCCCTCCCCATATGTGATAGTTCAGATGAGGGATGTGAGGGAGTATATAGTCTCAGACTTTCCGTTTACGTTTTCAGGGTATCCTGTATGTCCTGCAATGGCAACTCCTTCTGCGAAAGGGAGTGCAATTATTGTGGACACATCCGGTTAAGAAAACCGGAAAATGTGTATGACAATTAATGAACATCTGTCCATACAATTCAGCGATGAGCCGGGAAAATAATCCGGATGCCGTGGTTTTTAGAAACGGGTGGCGGGCGTAACCAGTAAGGCAGCAGGGAATGAGCGGTTTTCCTGATTCCCATTCTCAAAAAGAGATGAATGCATAATACACTGCCATCGCAAATATGCCGGAAAGTAGCGTGGCGAGGAAATTTGTTCCGGCGTTTCCGATGAGGTTTTTATTTTCATATAGTGCACCGATGAAACTGTCGATGTTTGTGCCGAAAAATCCGGCAAGTATGGTGACGGCGACGAGTGCCGGGTCTGCAACGTTTAGCACATATGCAAACGCGGCGATGACGATGGCACCCGCAATTGCTGCGAGTTCTCCTATCATTGTGATGCCCCCGTTGGTTCCCCGGGGCACCTCTCTGAATGTAGTGATGAGGCGTGGTGTCTTTCCCACAACGCCAACTTCACTTGCAAGGGTATCAGATGTGGCACAGGCGACGCTTCCCAGGAAGAGTGCAATAAACAGAGGATTTTGGGTGACTCCAAACAGGATAGCCCCGGAGAGTGAGACGAGGCCGTTTGCAAAGACATTGAAGTATCCACGGACACCCCCGTGTGATTCTGCCACTCCCAGTTCTGTCTTCTTTTCAAACCGGTATTTTGTAGTGCCTGCACCCAGAATGAAGAAGGCGAGCATAATCAGAAACCAGCGCACATCGGTGAAGACAATGAGAAGAATGCCCATCAGTGCTCCTGAAAAGAGACCCGAGATGTCTGCTGCCTTCAGTTTGTACGAGGAGAATGCAAATCCGAATCCGATGATGACAGCAGTGAGAAGAATGGTTGCCTCAACATGATAGCCAATGTCATAGAAGAGAAGCATTGTCATCGCAACACCCAGTGTCTCAATGAAGATACTATCCTGCCGGTCGCTCAGAATTGAGTGAAGCATCAGAGCAACGATTACCCCGGTGACGGCTACAAACGGGACGGTGTAGCCGGAATACACCATTACCAGGAATGCACTGATGAAGGCGACAATCGTAAACGGGATATATCCTTTTGTGCCCTTTCCTGCGATACGGTAGGCAGCTTCACCCATGATGACTATCGCAAACGTGGTTGAAAAAACCACCAGCGGTATGAGTTCAAGACCATAAAGTGCCGCTATCACTGCGATGGACACGGAAGTGTACCGGGATTTTTTAATGAGAAAAAACAGTGCACAGATGAGCACAACAAAAAGTGAGAGAAGCCAGGGTGGAGAGACATATGGGGCAATGATAATGCATATCAGCGCAAGAACTGATGCTCCCCACATCTCTGTTTCCCATTCCATTGTTTTTATTTTTGTGATTCATGGTTAATGGGTTTATCCCCGATGGATGCTGATTTCCTGAAAATCTCCTGCTTTTTTGGTTCAGCTAATGCGGATTGATATCATTTTATTGCCCGATCTCCGATTACTATTAAGAGAAAAAACAACCAATATTCACAAAATGTCTCCATCAACGGAAATTCCGAAGACGTATGATCCAAATTCTGTGGAAGAGCGCTGGCTGCAGGAATGGAAAGATGAGGACAATTATTTTGATCCCGTCTCAACGAAACCTCAGTTTATTATCGACACACCTCCTCCCTATCCTACTGGTAACTTCCACATTGGAAACGGGTTTAACTGGTGCTATATCGATTTTATCGCACGGTATAAGCGGATGCGCGGGTTCAATGTTATGTTCCCCCAGGGGTGGGACTGTCATGGTCTTCCCACCGAAGTGAAGGTTGAAGAGATTCACGGCATCACCAAAAATGACGTGTCCCGTGATACGTTCAGGCAGATGTGCCGTGATTTAACGATTCAGAATATTGAGAAGATGCGCGCGACGATGCGGCGGTGCGGATTCTCAACTGACTGGAGTAATGAATACATCACCATGATGCCGGAATATTACCGGAAGACACAGATTTCATTTCTCAGGATGTTTAAGGCAGGCGATATATACCAGAGTGAGCATCCGGTCAATTTCTGTACCCGTTGTGAGACAGCCATTGCATTTGCAGAAGTGGCCTATGAGGACCGCAGCACTTTTCTGAATTTTTTTGACTTTGATGGTGTTGAGATTGCCACCTCCCGGCCAGAACTTCTTGCGGCCTGTGTGGCCGTTGCTGTACATCCGGATGACGAACGGTATGCAGGGGCAAGAGGAAAGACCCTGACTGTGCCGCTCTTTGGCCACAATGTGCCGGTTATAACCGATACGGCAGTTGATCCGGAGTTTGGCAGCGGTGCGGTGATGATCTGTACGTTCGGTGATAAGCAGGATGTGCACTGGTGGAAACAGCACAATCTTGAGCTGAGGAAAGCAATTGACTCATCCGGCAGGATGACTGCCACCGCAGCCCCCTATGACGGTTTGACCTCGAAAGAGTGCCGTGAGAGAATTCTTGCTGATATGAAGGAACAGGGTATTCTGAACCGGCAGGAAAATCTTGAACAGCGTGTAGGTGCATGCTGGCGCTGCAAGACTCCGATTGAGATCCTCAGTGAACGCCAGTGGTTTGTGAAGATTCATAGTGAAGACATCATCAAAGCGGCGAAGGAGATCACATGGACACCTGACCACATGTATGCCCGTCTGGAAAACTGGGCATCACAGATGGAATGGGACTGGTGTATCTCACGCCAGCGTGTCTTTGCCACCCCGATTCCGGTGTGGTTCTGTGACGGGTGCGGAGAGAAGATTCTCCCCGAAGAGGCAGATCTGCCGATTGACCCGACTGCAGTGTCTCCGAAGCATCCCTGCCCTGTCTGCGGCGGGACATCGTTTACCGGAGAGAAGGATGTACTCGATACCTGGATGGACTCCTCCATTTCTGTCTTAAATGTCACCGGCTGGGACGGGGGAGATATCCCGGAGCGCTTCCCTGCACAAATCCGTCCGCAGGGTCACGATATCATTCGGACGTGGGCATTCTATACCATTCTGCGCTCCCTTGCCCTGACCGGCTCCAAACCATGGGATGAAATTCTTGTGAACGGGATGGTGCTCGGCGAAGACGGCTTTAAGATGAGCAAGAGCCGTGACAATATCATCCCTCCGGAGGATATCCTCAAGGATTATGGGGCAGATGCATTCCGCCAGTGGAGTGCCATCGGTGCAGCAACGGGATCAGATATTGTCTTCACCTGGAATGATGTGGTAGCCGGGTCCAGGTTCCAGACCAAACTCTGGAATATCGCACGCTTTGTGTTGATGCAGGCAGGGGACTCCGGTTCCCTTACTGCAGATTCGATGACGGTCCTGGCTGACCGATGGCTGATGTGCCGTCTTTCTGCAACGGTTGCAGAGGTGACCGGGGCAATGGAAACCTATCAGTTTGACCGTGCCATCCGCGGCATCCGTGAGTTCTCCCGTGATATCTTTGCGGACAATTATATCGAACTGGTAAAAGGCAGGCTGTACGAAGAAGAAGGGCCTGCACGTGACAGTGCCCTCTATACCCTGAGGACAGCGCTTGCCACCATATGCAGGATGTTTGCACCGATTACACCATTCTTCTCTGAGGAGTGTTATTCATATCTTGATGCCGGAAGCGTCCATGCCGCAGGATGGCCGGACCTCTCGTTTACCGATGTGGATGCAGACCGTAACGGTGCCCTGCTTGCAGAAGTGGTATCTGAGGTGCGCAGGTTCAAGCATGATAATAAAATGGCACTCAATGCCCCCCTTGGCTCTGTCTTCGTGTATGCCGATAGGGAGATTGATGATGCCGGTGATGCATCCCGTGCGCTGAATGCAGCGGTGACATGGACTACGGAAAAACCTGAACTTGAACGGGTAATCTCCGATGTGAACTTTTCATTTGCGGTAATCGGACCTGCGCTGAGAAACAAAGCCCGCGGGTTTATGGATGCGGTGCGTGCCCTCTCTGAGGAGGATCTCACCACCGGCGTGTCCCATGTGACTGTTGACGGGGAAGAGGTGGCAGTCCCGGAGGGAGCTTATGAACTGGTTCATTCGTTCCGTGTTGCAGGAGAAGAGGTGGATGTGATGACCCTGAATGATGGGGTCATTGTCACCGTTTCACGAACTGTCTGATACTTTCGGCAACAAACTTCCCTATTTTTTCTTTTTCAAGCATCGCGTCAACAATGACAAACCGTTCCGGATCATGTTCTGCTGCCATCAGGTAATTCTTCTGGACACGGGTGAGGATCTCTGCTTTTTCAAAGTGTTCAGTGTCATCACGGTCAGCAGAGAGTCTTTTCATTGCTTCCTCAACCGGGATGGTCAGAAGATAGGTGCGGTCAGGGACGATGGTCCACCCGTGGTGGACTGCCTCCAGCCAGCGTGGCGCATCCGGCAGAATGGAATCCAGAGTGACGGACTGGTATGCATAGCGTGAATCACTATACCGGTCAGAGATGACCAGTTTTCCTGCAGAAAGGGCCGGGCGAATAACATCACGAATGTGCGCGGCGTGGTCGGCCGTGAAGAGGAGTGCCTCTGCAATGGGATCAATCTCTTCGGCGATACCTCTCCTGACCTGTTCTCCAATCCATGTTGATCCTGGCTCCCGGGTGATTATAGGCTTCATGTCGCTCAGAACGAGACTGAGATGCCTGATTAATGTTGATTTGCCGGTTCCGTCTATTCCCTCTATGGTAATCAGCATGGTGTCTCTCTCCTCGCTGTGTCCGGTACTGAATTTCGTAGCATTACAGTCCGCGTGCCACATCTCGTTTTCTTAAAAAAACCGGGGAAAAACGGGCCTGAATCTGTCTGTCTGGATCTGTTCATACGTAATCACTATTATGGGGAGAATCCAAAAATAAGTATGGAACTATTAGTCAGCCCCAGCAGTGTTGAGGAGGCATGCAGTGCCCTCGCTGCTGATATCATCGATGTGAAAAAACCGTCGGAAGGTTCACTCGGTGCCAATTTTCCATGGGTTATTCATGCAATAAAAGAGCTGTCAGGCAAGCCTGTCAGTGCTGCAATTGGTGATTTTTCATTTCTTCCGGGGGGTGCCTCCCTGGCTGCATATGGTGCAGCATCCGCCGGTGCAGATTATGTCAAGGTAGGTCTGAAATTTGACGGTGCTGAGCGTGCTGCAGAACTGATTGCGGCTGTTGCAAAGGCTGTACACTGGCAGTACCCCGAAAAAATTGTTGTTATTGCAGCGTATGCGGATTATGAACGGATGGGTACGATTTCTCCGCTGGATATGGCGCCCCTTGCAGCAGAGAATGGTGCAGATGTTGCCATGATCGACACAGGTATTAAGGACGGGAAAAGCCTCTTTGATTTCATGAACGAATCAGTTCTCGGAGAGTTTACGGATATTAACCGCAGTCTTAAGCAGAAGACTGCTCTTGCAGGTTCCCTGAAGTTTGAGGATCTTGAACCCCTGCGGCGGATTAATCCGGATATTATCGGTGTCCGCGGAATGGTCTGCGGTGGGGATCGCAGCAGTGTTATCCGGGAAGAACTTGTTGAAAAGGCAATGTCTCTGGTGAGGTAATTAGCATGTACGCCGGAAAACTGAATATTCCACTTGCCCTGACTTTTGATGACGTTCTGCTGGTTCCTGCCGAGTCATATGTTGAACCCTCAGAAGCTGACACCCGATCACGGCTGACCCGAAACATAGCACTCAATAGCCCGATCATCTCGGCAGCGATGGATACTGTCACTGAAGCCCGTATGGCAATCGCGCTTGCCCGGGAGGGCAGTATCGGAGTTATTCACCGCAATATGAGTGCAGAGCGCGAAGCAGAAGAGATCCGGCTTGTAAAGCAGGCAGAAGATATCATTGAGCGTGAAGTTCTGACCGTTCAGTCTGACTCCACGGTTAGTGAGGTGGACAGGATGATGCGCTACCATGACATTGGCGGTGTGCCGGTGATGGACAACCATGTGATAATCGGCATTGTCAGCCGCAGGGATCTGCGTGGTATTGTCGGAAGGCGGGGTGATGAGAATATCCGGAATGTCATGACGCGCGAACCCATTACCGCAGAAGATGGGATCTGTCTGGAGGAGGCTCTTGAGAAGATGTACACCAATAAGGTGGAGCGCCTGCCGGTCACGAATGCAGACGGCACCCTTATGGGAATTATCACCATGCAGGACCTCCTGGAACGCCACCAGAATCCGAATGCCCTGCGTGACCGGGACGGCAATCTCTGTGTTGCAGCAGCAGTTGGGCCGTTTGATTTTGAACGTGCAGTCATGCTTGCTGAGGCCGGTGCGGATGCACTTGCTGTCGACTGTGCCCACGCTCATAATATGAACGTTGTGTCAGCTGTCCGTGATATTGTGGGGAGTGTCTCTGCAGATGTCATCGCTGGTAATATTGCGACCAAAGAGGCTGCGGAGGAATTTGGTTCAGATATTGATGCAGTTAAGGTTGGAATCGGCCCTGGATCAATCTGTACCACCCGTGTTGTCGCAGGTGTTGGGGTGCCACAGATTACTGCTATTGCAAATGTTGCAGAAGTAATGCAGGAGTATGATGTGCCTGTTATTGCAGATGGCGGTATCAGATACAGCGGTGACATTGCAAAGGCAATTGCTGCCGGTGCAGATTCGGTGATGGTCGGAAGCCTTCTTGCAGGAACAGATGAAGCCCCCGGCCGTCTTATTGCAATGAAAGGGAGACGCTACAAACAGTACCGGGGAATGGGATCCCTGGGTGTAATGAGCGGCGGGCAGTCAAGTGACCGCTATTTCCAGAAGAAGGACATTGGGAAGAATAAATTTGTTCCCGAGGGTGTGGAAGGGGCAATTCCCTATGTGGGCAGCGTCTCTGAAGTACTCTATCAGCTCACCGGTGGCCTGAAATCTGCAATGGGATATACCGGTTCAAAGACCATTGCTGACCTCAGGAAGAACGGACGATTTGTTCAGATTACCTCGGCCGGATATCTCGAAAGCCATCCGCATAATATTCTCATTACTGATGAGGCTCCCAATTACCGTGTGATGGAATAAACAAAAAATACTTATATTATTTTTACATTTACTTTTAGTAAGTATGATCGGTGATGATGAGGGCTCCGGTCTTCTTGATATTCTTGGCAACCGCAACAGGAGGCGTATCATTGGGCTTCTTCGGGAGAAGCCATGTTATGTGACTGAGATAGCTGAGCGGCTGACGCTGAACCCCAAGGCAGTGATTGACCATCTCCAGTATATGGAGCGCGCAGAGTTTCTTTCTTCACGCACAGATACACGGAGGCGGAAATATTACTGCCTTGTCCGTGACATCAGTATCGATATAAAAGTGGCAGAACCACCGGGCGTGATCCAGCAGCAGTTTACCTCACCTCATGATCTGTTTCTGCGTTCTGTGCGTAATCTTCGGTCTCTCCTGGATGCCCGCAACAGGTACCTTGAGACGCTGGAGTATCTTGAGGGAGATCTTAGTGCAGCTATGGATGATCTTGTGTCTACGAGCAAAGAAATATTAGCTGGGGAAACAGAAATCAATCTTATAACCGCACTATGTAACAGTGATCTGTCTGTTTCTGAAATTCACAGGATAACAGATATCCCTGTTTCCCGCATAGAGGGTGCACTTGCACAGCTTGAGGGAGGGGGGATTGTAACGCGTCATGGACAAAAATATTCGGTGCGTGAAATAAATGGCAAATGAACCAAACGACGACGTCTTCAGAAATCTTGCAAAAGCAATGGAAGAGATGATTCGCAACCTGCCGGGAGATGAACCTCCCCGGTTTATCGGCTGTACGATCATATCCGGTTCAGGTGATGATGGTCGCATCTTCCACATGGATGATTTTGAAGATGAGTTCGATTATGACCTTGTCGAGGATTCCGGTTTTTTTTATATCACTCTGGAATTATCCGGCGAGGAATCCTCTGCACCCCGTGTAGTATTCCTGGATCAGGAAGTGCGGGTAACCATAGATGGCCATGACTATGATGTGCCTCTTTCTGCTCCCATTCATCAGGGACAGTGCAGATATGGCATAAAAAACGGTGTATTAGATATTATCTGCCCGAAACTGAATTAATGAATGTATCATTCATTTAATTCTTCTACGGGTTCGTCCGGCTCATCATGTGGACGGATTGGGATCGGGCGGCTTTTATCCTGAGTCGATGGTTGCGGTTTGCATGTGTGTATGCGGAGTTCAGCCGTGTGATCGTTTTCCGGAATTGTTTTGGGGGGGGTTGTATTACCTGCATCCGGATTGACCCATAATGTGCGCTGGGGGAATGGTATCTCCATTCCGTCTGCTTCGAGTGCGCACTTTATTTTCCAGAGCATGGTTGTTCTGACATTCCACCAGACCTCTGAAGGTGCCCACATGCGTGTTTTGATCATAACCCCGTCTGCTGCCAGTTGATCAACAAAAACGGAGGGGCCCGGATTTTTCAGACAGAATGGTTCGGCTTCAATGAGTGCTTCAATGATCTGTATCGCGCGGGATGCATCGTCCTGATAGCGGATTTCTACGTCGTATTCAAATCGACGGGCGGTATTTGCAACATAATTGGTAATCGTGGTGGTGAATATTTTCTCATTGGGTATTCTGACATAGATGCCTTCAAAGGTCTTTCCAATGGTGGAAAAGATCCGGATGTCCTCCACGATCATAAGCGTGTCCTCTATGAGTACATTATCCCCGATCCTAAGTGGCTGCTCAAAAATGAGGAAGATGCCTGAGATCAGATTTGAAACGACGCTCTGTGCGGCAAATCCGATGATGATACCAAAAATCCCTCCTGCAACGAGGAGGCCTGAAAGGTTTACTGAAAGGTTGGGAAGGGCTATTAAAAACCCAATGCTAAATATTCCATAGTATGTGGCTTTGGCGATGAGGTTCTGGTCATTTTTACGGACACGGTCTTTGAGAAACCGGCTGAGGTTGAGAGAGATGATTTTGGCGATGATGGCTGCGACAATGAGGATAATGAAGAACCAGATGAAGCTGCCAAAAGTGGTCTCGCCATAGACCTGGGTTGCGAATATGGATGATTTAAAAATTTCGGTGGCGTTGATGATGTCAATCATCGGAATACCCCCATTGCATGAGATATGTGCGTTTTATCGTAGCTATGTTGAGGGTGTGATAGACTTCTACTGATTTCTGGAAATCTGATGAGGCAGGGTTGCGGATGAATTCAGTTTCTGCAGTGGTTGCGGTGAGTATTTTCATGCGTGCAAGCATCGATACATATGGGCCGAAATAAATTTTCATGGTATATCCGTCAAGGACTATTCTGCTGATATTGGCCCATTCTGGGGTCTTATTCTGGATTTCCAGGTGGAGTATGCCGGTGCAGTAACGGTCTGATTCCGGTGGGGATGAGTAAATGTCACTTGCAAAATATTTGGTGATGACTCCTCCTCCCGATGGCCCATAGAGTGAATATTTCAGGGGGCAGAAAGAGAAGGTGTCTACTGCTTCCATTTTTTTATTGCCAAATACTATGACTCCGATTTCTATCGGAAACATCAGATATATAATTTTTATTCCTTCTGGTTCTATGAGAATGGGCGTGAATTCAATCTCCAGGTAATGGGTGACTCTTTGTGGGAGATTTACCGGTTCAATGGGGTTGACTGCAACAACAGCACTGCCTGTTGTCAGGAGTGTTTTCTGTACTGTCTCCTCCCCTGCCATTTCCCGGGTATAGCGGAAAAAGTCTCCATCTTCTGTTATGGAGATTTTGATGGTCTCATCTGAGTATTCAAACGGAATTTCGTATCTCCCGTACATAGAATAACTGTTTTTATGCGGAATAATAAACTTTCTGCGGATTTCGGCCGTAATTTTATAATTTTGGATGAAACGAGAGGTTATATGGTATCATAGAAAAAGTACTAAACGACTGATTGATGCATAATATCATAGGCTTTAAAGAGCGCAGATATATTGAAGAACTTCGCATTCTTACCAAATCGATTGCAATTGACTGTATTGTGGATGATGGATTTGACCGGATCATCTATGTGGTAAAAAAAGGCGATATGGGTCTCGCAATTGGTAAAAACGGGGATAATATACACCGGATGCAGAAGGTTCTCGGAAAACGTATTGAGATGGTTGAGGAGGGCGGTTCTCTTGATGAATTTGTCAGAAATATTCTCCGGCCGATTGATGTGCTGAAGACGGAAAAAGATCCGGATACCGAAAAGATACGAATTGTGATCAAAAAGAAGGGTGATCTTGGTATTGCAATAGGCAGGGGCGGTTGTAATGCGGAAAAAGTGCGACTGCTGTGCCGGCGCATGTATAATGCTGAGGTTGCCGATATTCTGGCGGAAGGTGAATAAAATGGATGCCGATGTAATTGTTGAAGTATGGGATACGATAAATCAGAGGATGGAGGAGTGCCCGGAAGGATCATACGTTGTTTCCATCCTTACTCATCAGAAGGGGCTGGATAAGGCCCTTGAAAAGGTGGGGGAAGAGGCGACTGAATTTATTCTCGCGGCGAAAAACGGATCGTCTGAACGGACGGTTGAAGAGGCCGCCGACCTCTTGTTTCATATCCTCCTGGCGTTGCGCGCTTCCGGGGAAGACCTGGGTGATGTTCTGGAGGAACTTTCCAGGCGACGCAACTGACTTCCCTGAATTCACACACATTTTTGTCTCGACTCCGATTGTGTTCCCATGTTTGGGT
>CAVXFW010000022.1:0-145391 GCA_963761105.1 uncultured Methanomicrobiaceae archaeon
GGATATTTTCTTCAGGGAATTGATATGTATTTGGTCAAATTGTTAAAAAGACGTTATCCGATAGAGTCCATGAATGTCCAAATTGTGGATTCGTTGTCAACCGGGATTATAATGCGGCAGTAAATATCTGTCATATAGGGATGGAACAGCCCTTTATGCCTGTGGAGACAGTGCCTCTCCATCACATTTCTGTATGATGCAAGTGTTGTCAATGAAGCAGGAAGCCACGCCCTTTAAAGCGTGGTAGTTCACAACAAGGAGATTACTGCTAATTTTTCCACACTAATAATCTAATCACTGGAATTTCTGACAGTGCCGGATGGACAACCTCTGCAACAAAAAAATTTTAATGTAAGACACTTCATAAGGATATTTGATGGCTACAGAATCAGTTCAGATACAACAGGTACTACACAATATAGAAATCCTTTCTCTGGAAGATCAGGAATATCTAATTTCAGTTATAGAAAAAAGGTTAATAGAATCCAGACGGACGGCTTTAAAAAAAAGGGCAGAAGAAGCAATAGCAAATTATGAATCCGGGGATGTCTGTTCGGGTTCAATAGACGAACTTTTAGGGTGAACTACCTCTGTGCTAAAGACCCAGAGGCTTCCTGCTTCATTCCCCGAACTTATGTCCATGAGTCCACAGGCCCTTCCCCTCGTACCGAAGGTGTATATTATTATTAAATTCCAATTAGGTTTTGTTTATCAAGAGCGAATTTCTTGATATTTATCGCGGCATTAATATCCCGGTCGTGGTGTGTGCCACAATCTGGACAGATCCAATCTCTGTCAGCCAATGTTAAATCCCGATTATAGTAACCGCACTTACTGCATATTTTTGTAGATGGTTCAAACTGCCCTATCCGCAGGATAGTTTTACCATACTGCTGTGCTTTATACTCTAATTGGGTGACAAATGAACTCCATGATGCATCGGCGATATGCTGTGCTAATTTATGGTTTTTTAACATCCCTTCAACATTCAATGTTTCCAGTGCAATTGCTTGGTTCTCGCATACTAATCTAAAAGAGAGTTTGTGCTGAAAATCATTGCGTTGATTGTGGATTTTTTCGTGGAGTTTTGCCATTGTCTTTTTGGCTTTGTTTCTATTGTTTGAACCTTTTTGTTTTCTGCTTAACCGTCTTTGCAACACTTTCATGCGGAGAAGAGATGTTTTCAAATTTCTTGGATTATTGATCTTTTCTCCGTTGGATAGTATTGCAAAATCTTTGATGCCGACATCAACACCCATGCTTGTATTTTCATCGAAATGTTGTGCAGGAGTTTGTTCCTGCTCATCATCTATCAAAATACTGATGAAAAACTTACCCGCTGATGTGACAGATACCGTTGCGGTTTTTTCAATTCCTTCATATCTCCGGTGTAATTTTGTTTTAACCCATCCGATCTTAGGTAATCTGATTTTATGAGTATCAAAATTGACATCATACCCTTGTGGGACATAGAATGACTGAATGGGATTTTTCCGGGATTTAAATTTAGGAAATCCTTTCTTTTCTCGGAAAAAGCGAGTAAATGCATTATCAAGATTTAATGTTGCACCCTGTAAAGACTGCGAATTAATGTCCTTTAACCAAACATGTTCTGATTTTAAATCAGGCAACATTTTGTTTAATGTAAATCTCGATATTGATTTACCATCTGATTCATAGGTTCGGATTTTGTTTTCTAAACCCCAGTTATAGATGAACCTACATGCACCGAAATGTTGAAAGAACAGTTTTTCCTGCTCTTTGTTAGGATACATTCGGTATTTGTAGGCTCTTAACATGCACATTCAATTTAGTTCTAACAAAATATACTTTGTGTTAATATGTTGTAGATCGCTTACATCCCCTTGGCTAAAGACCAAGGGGTTTTACGCTCAATTTATAAAAATTTTCCCGGGTAATCAACCCGGCGATCCTCATCCCTGTTTCTCATCCTCAGCCTTTGTCCCGATATGATATGCTCATCGGCACCGGGCGCAGGATGATATCGGGGACGGCACGGCACCCAGGCCCCCTACTCCCGGGCCCCCAAAAGCTGACGACACTATACACCCCGCCGTTCGGGGCGTCGTGGCACTTACACGCTGGTGCAGTAGGGAACTGGCAGCAGAAGGTGTGTGGTGCCCCGGGTGCTCTGACTCAGGTCACTGACAGACTGACTGACTGACTGGTTTGTTGTTTTTGGTTTTGGTTGTTGTGTGTACTTGTTGTGTACTGCGACAGAGGATAGTAAAAATCAGAGATCAGTAATATAGAGATCAGTAAAGTAGAGATGAGTCGTTTTTTAGTATACTGCTGGTATCTCGGTGTAAAAAGATATAAATCATACATTTACCTCGACAACACCCGATAATAAATGCAGTTTAATGTCTGTTGTTGTTGAACAATATATATACTGAATTAAACAACTTCTTTTAGCAGCTTCACAAGCGGTGGGAGATCATTTTTAACAGTATCCCAGATAATATCATAATTTATATCAAAATAACCATGGATTAACCTGTTTCTCATGCCGATCATATGTTTCCAGGGGATGTTGGGATTTTTTTCCTTATAGTCCGCAGATACGAGATTTGCTGCCTCACCAACTATTTCAAGAAGTCTTACAAGTGCAAGTGCATAAATTTCATCTGAGTCCATAGAATCACGGTTTATCCTGTTGGATATTTCCATAGCCTTTTTGGCAGCGTCAATGGCATGGGAAATATAGACGCGATCATCACGTTCCATAGCAAACTTCACTCTTCCTTAAAACCTCATTTCTGAAGTATCTGCTTAGATCGTCTGTTGTTCTGAGATCAATTTTCCTTCCGGCAAAAAGCCCGGAAAGTTCCGTTTCCATGTCATACATGGTGAAAAATCCGGGAGTGTGCCCTTCCTCAAATTCAACAAGAAAATCGATGTCGCTATCCGGCCTGAAGTCATCTCTCAGTACTGATCCAAAAAGGGAGAGTTTCTTTATATGGTGTTTTTTGCAGAACTCAGCCAGTTTTTTTTGTGGAATCTTCAGATTGGAGGAAGTCATTACTTTAGCCTTTAATATTCTCTGTTTAGCTTTTTTTTGGATTTAACACTTGTGACCCTCACATTGTTTCCCGTCCTCAGGTGTTGTCCCGATATATTCGTCGGCGCAGGATGGGAATGGAGCGGAACCGAACGGAAAGTGCTCTGTTTTCCCCGTCTTCCCGGTCACCCCGTCCTCAAAGTTCCACCTTTGCAGTGTAGTGCCTGTGGCTGAAGGTCACCGGAGGGATGGGCAGGCACCCTGCCTGTTTTGTTTTTTGTGTTGATTCCAATAAAAAAAGGGGAAAATCAGAGATCAGAAATCTGGAGAAGAATCAGAATTAATATATCTTTAAAAATTTTTTATAGCCCACTTCCCGGTCAAAAATACGCAAAAGCAGTATGATCTTTCCCTCCTGGATTGTATAGAGTATTCTTATTTCTCCAACTCTCAGCCGGTATAGTAGTGGGTTTGTGCCTTTTACCTGCAGAATATCAAGATTCGGGCGGGCCGTATAAGGATCTTTTTTCAGTTCTTCTGTAGCAATCCAGAGTTTTTTTTTATAGGTTCATCATATTTTTTCAGTTCTTTCAAAAACCGCTTACTGACCAAGACATCAAAGGTCATACTTTATCCCAGTCGAGCGGCACAAACTCTTCATTCTCCAGGATGTCCTCAACTGTTTTATTCAATTTCTGGATGCAATAATACCGTAAAAGCATATCAACAACATCGTTATATGTGTCCCCTTTGTTGCCTATTGCCTTCAGGGAATCCCTTGTCTCTGGTTTTACCGTAATTGAAACCATATTCACCACTCCTTTCGGCGCCTTTACAAATTCAGTTTTAAGTTACCCAATATTAAATATATGCATCATTTCAACTTCAGAAACGGCACTGTCGGAAAATCCGGTTATCATTGATCATCCTTAAGCAGCAATTTTACTTTTTCAGCTGATTTGAACTGAGACAATATATTTCGTAATTTTCTCTCACTGAAAAATCCGACAGTGCCTGACAGTGCCCCACAGGTATTTGAATTAGACCGATGAAACAAACGCTTACATCCTCTTGGCTAAAGACCAGGAGGTTTTTACGCTTCACTGATAAAAGTCAACGTTGATTTTTGACTGGTATGCCAAAAATGATACAAAAAAAATGGAACCGATACGATGACTATAATTAAACAATTAACAGCAATTATTGAGCGGGAAGAATCCGGATACGTTTCATTCTGTCCTGAATATGATATCGTCAGTCAGGGTGAAACGGTAGAGGAAGCCCGCAAAAACCTTCGGGAAGCTTTGGAACTGTTCTTCGAAACGGCATCACCTCAGGAAATTCAGAAGCGTTTTCACAGAGAGGTATACATAACACAGGTGGAGGTAGCTTTTGGGTAAAATTTGCATTATTTCCGAAAAAGATGTCTGTATCATCCGTCAGTCCGGAGTTTCCAGAACTGAATTTGAGCAGTAACTGAGGAATATTATAATGAAAGGTGGCCGACGGTCTTTTTTTCATCTTTAAAGATGATTTCGTCGTAAATATCAAATGAGATCGCCTGGAATGTGCCCTTGCCCTTGCCTTTTTAGCTCATCGATATATCTCTCTTTATTTTTCCATACAATGTAGTCTTCCCATGCAGGATGGCTCATTATTTTTCCGGATTTTATTGCCTCATAGAGCCCATCTTTTGATACCACATGATATCTCTCCCTGATATCTGCAATATCCTCTTCTGCAAGACGGATCTCAATTTCAATAAATGATATTAAACTTCTATGAATTAGTTCCTCTCTGGATAATCCGGTAATCTGGCTGATACTTTCAACTGTTATCATCTGATCACTTCCTGTGAATCTTTCTGGATATTGGTACATAATACAAATCTAAATTATAAATAAGGCTCTTCGTTGTTTTCTGTGGGTATCCATTTAACCAAATCGAAAAGCAAGGGAGGGGTGCCCCCTCCCTGCGAAACCCACCCCGCCAGATGAGAGAGGTCGCAGGTGGGATAGGCAGGTATCCCACCGGCTCGTTGTTTTTGTTCAGAGCATATGTGGCAGTAATGGGATATTTCATCCGGAACAGAAATCATTCAGGGACTTTTAAAGAGTATGTGCCTGTCAAAAAGAGTTTCACTCCCCTTGTTTTTCTGTATGTTTTTTTGGTAACTGTTGTCAATACGAAAGGTGTGTTTCCGTTCTTAACCAAAGGAGAATTTCCCGGAGATTCACCCACACCGATTAGCGAAGAGCTATAAAAATAATTACTTTCAGGACAGGACCAATCGCCGCTCTTTCAACGTGGAGTGTAGGAAGGAGGGAAGGAGGAAAGGAGGGAGAAAATAGGGAGGGAGGAAGGGAGAATGGGATAATGGGAGAAAAGAAAGAAAGAAAGAAAGGGAACGAGAAAAAAGGAAAGAACTCCCCCGGCCTACTCTGGCCGGGTATGCTTCTGCGATATATACACACTCACCGCAGCAGAGATGGCCGCTGCTTCCTTGCCGTGGCGCAGCGAGTCTGCAAGAGTCTGCATGCGGGTTTCTTCTTCCCTGAGATACCTGCCGAGATTCTCCTTCATGTGCTCTTCCTGCAGGAAATGCGTGTGGGTATCTCCTGCGATAAAGTGCCGGTTATTCATGATGGCGTGATGGAGCGGCAGGGTTGTCTTCACCCCGAGAATCACATATTCAAAGATTGCCCGCCGCATGCGCTCGATGGACTCCGTTCTCGTACGGCCCCACCCGCAGAGTTTTGAGATCATCGAGTCATACATCGGCGGAATCGAATAGCCCATGTGAATACCGGAATCAACACGAATTCCGGGCCCTCCCGGAGAGCGGTAGCGTACAATCTTGCCGGGGTCTGCCTGGAAGTTATTCAGGGGATCCTCCGCATTAATCCGGCATTCTATCGCATGGCCGTTCAGGGCGATATCGCTCTGCTCAAAAGGAAGATCTTCCCCTGCAGCAATTGCAATCTGCTGGCGCACCAGATCAACCCCTGTCACCATCTCGGTCACCGTGTGTTCGACCTGCAGGCGGGTGTTCATCTCCATGAAGTAAAACTCACCGTCTGCGTAGAGAAACTCCACCGTACCGGCATTATAGTAGCCGGTGGCCTTCGTCACCTTCAAAGATGCATCCGCCATCCGTTCCCGGAGCTCATCCGTCATAATCGGGCAGGGAGCCTCCTCCACCAGCTTCTGGTGACGCCGCTGAATGGAGCACTCACGGTCATACAGGTGAATCTGGTTGCCGGACTGGTCGGCAAGCACCTGAAACTCAATGTGGCGCGGCTTGACCAGATACTTCTCGATAAAGACCGTGGAGTCTCCGAATGCAGATGCAGCGATACGCATGCCCTTCTCGATTGCCTCCTCAAGACCTGCCTCATCCTCCACAATCTGCATCCCGATACCGCCGCCGCCTGCCGATGCCTTGACAATGACCGGATAGCCTATTGCAGCGGAAATCTTCCTTGCATCGTCAACACAGGTGACCCCGTCAGGGGTATACGGCAGCACCGGAACTCCTGCCTTCTCCATCAGGTGCTTCGAGCCAAGCTTTGACCCCATCGCCTCAATAGAGCGCCAGGACGGGCCGATAAACGTCAGCCCCTCCTCCTCACACCGGTGGGCAAATCCGCTGTTCTCCGCCAAAAATCCGTATCCGGGATGAATTGCCTCAGCACCGCTCTTCTTTGCGATATCGATGATCCGTTCCTGATTCAGGTAACTCTTTGACGGGTGCGCCTCTCCGACGAGAAACGATTCATCCGCATACTTGACGTGGAGAGAATGTTTGTCCGGTTCAGAGTAAATGGCGACCGTCTCAATCCCCATCTCACGGCAGGCACGCATCACGCGGATTGCAATCTCTCCACGGTTTGCAACGAGCACCCTCTCAAAATACGTCATTCAATCACCAGCAGAACATCCCCGTTCTGGACCGCGTCACCTACATCAACAAAGATGCTGGCAACCTTTCCATCCTTCGTAGAGGAGATGGGGTTCTCCATCTTCATTGCCTCAAGGACGATGAGAGGATCTCCTTTCTTCACCACCGCTCCGACCCGGGTCTCTATCTTCAGGACCATACCCTGAATGTTTGACCTGACTCCCCCTTTGATTGCTGTCCGGGGAATCTGCTTTGTTCCGGTGGATGCGGCATCCCGTACTTCGCCGCCGTCGACCGAGAGAATACGGACAGCGAAAATCTCACCGTCCACCTCGACATCCATTGAGGTGGGAATAACCCCGCAGGATGCAGCGCCGGCATCCACTTTCCGCGGAATTACTTCGGCAACACGTTCACCACGCAAAAACGACGGTGCAATCGCCGGATAGAGAATATAGGTGAGGATGTCCTCCTCTTTCGTGACAATCCCCTCTTCTCCGGCCTCTGCTGCCATCCTCTCATACGCAGGTTCAAGGAGATCTCCGGGCCTTCCGGTGAATGGCTCCTCATCGCCGATAATTAGCGTACGAATCTCATCTGAGATGGGGCCCGGTGGTTTGCCGTAGAGGCCAAGCACATAATCCTTGACTTCCTTTGTCACATTCGTGTAGCGTTCTCCGCCCATCAGGACATTCAGGACCGCCTGTGTTCCCACAATCTGGCTCGTGGGTGTCACAAGCGGGGGATACCCGAGGTCTTTTCGTACCCGTGGTATCTCCTTGTGGACTTCATCTATCCGGTCAAGCGCATCCTGTTCCTTGAGTTGCGAGACCAGATTTGAGATCATACCGCCCGGCAGCTGATAGATAAGGACATCACTGTCAACCCGTTCAGAAATTGGGTTTAACAATGTTTCATACTTCTCCCGGATGGCAAGGCAGATATTTCTCACCGACCGGAGTTTCATCAGGTCAATGCCTGTGTCTCTCTCAGTTCCGATGAGACTTGCCACAATACTCTCGGTCGGGGGCTGTGATGTGCCCATCGAAAACGGCGACATTGCGGTATCCAGGATATCAACGCCTGCAACTATAGCCGCCTGATAACTCATCGGTGAAATGCCACTCGTTGAATGGCTGTGGAGATCTATCGGGATGTCAATCTCCCGTTTTATCCCGGTGATGAGTCTCGTTGTCTCCTCCGGCATGATAAGGCCTGCCATGTCCTTGATGCAGATGGAGTCACAGTCGTGTGCATAGAGGTCCCGTGCCAGTTCAATGAAACCCTCGGTGGAGTGCACCGGGCTGGTGGTATATGATATTGTGCCCTGGAGGTGTGCACCGATATTTTTCACCGATTCCATTGATTTTTCCATATTGCGGACATCATTGAGGGCGTCAAATATCCGGAAGATATCTACACCGTTTTTGCCCGCAGCCTCAACGAATTTCTCCACCACATCGTCCGGGTAGTGGCGGTATCCGACAAGATTCTGCCCGCGAAGGAGCATCTGTATCGGGGTATTCGGAAGCCCTTTCTTTAAGGTGCGCAGGCGTTCCCATGGGTCATCGTTTAAGAACCGTATCGCGCTGTCGAATGTTGCGCCCCCCCATGCTTCCACAGAGAAGAATCCGACAGAATCTATGGCATGCGCCAGTTCCGTCATGTCCTCCGTTTTGAGACGGGTTGCAATCAAAGACTGATGTGCATCCCTGAGGGTCGTGTCAGTAATTTTTACAGGATTGGCAGTACTCATTAAACACCTCTAAAGGGCCGGATATTGATATTGTCGAGCCTTTACTAAGTTACTTCTGACTCTATAAATACCCAGCGAAAGAAACGAAAACGGCCACAATTATGAGAATAGAACTAATAAAGGCGACATTGTCTGTTTTGGAACTGTGGAATACAGGGGCCAAAGTCCCCCCTCCCTGGTAACCCCGCGTCGCAAGTATTATCCCCTGTTCCCGTGCCCGGTAGATCTGCATAATTGTGAGGGTGAAGCCAAGGGGTATCAGATCATGGAAAGATCCCCGGCTCCCTTTCAGTTTCAGGGCATTTCTGATGTCGCGTATATCTTTTTCGATACGCCTGAGAGAGGAGATGGCCATCTCCGCGGTCAGCCCGAGGTCAAATCCTGTTCGGTTACCGAAGGCCCAGACTGCGGTGTTCATCAGATCCCCCTCCCGTCCGTGTCCGAATGCCCAGAATGCAATGAGCGTGACGACCGTCATCCGGAATCCGTATGATATGCCGTCACCGCCAAACATCTCGGTAAACCCTGCCACAAGAATGATTGCACCGAATATCACTGCCGCAGCATGCCTCCCCGGGAGGTTGCGTTCGCCGCGGGCAACAACTCCCCACCAGAGTGCTGCCAGTACAGCACCGAAGACGGAAGAAAAGGCGGCACATGAAAGAAGCAGCGTTGCCCCGATTCTCAGTCGTGCATCCTGCATAAGGCCTCCATTGCATCCTCCAGTCTGATATTTTTTGGCTGTGCGCCCTCTTCAAGGGCCCGGGTAAGATACCGCGGAGCTCCCTTCCATGCAGGAATTGCGTCAGGCACGCTCCCCCGGCAGACAAGCTCACTCTTCTCAATCTCCCAGACGACATCTGCTGCCGGAAGGACTGCCTGTTCATGGGTGAAGATAATTACGAGCGGGTGGCTCCTCTCTTCGATAGTGGCGCAAACCCGTCTCTTCTCCCTGCAGTCCAGCCCCGCAAAGGGCTCGTCCAGAATGACAGCATCCCAGGGATTCCCGAGAAGGCAGGTCAGGTGCAGACGTTTGAGTTCTCCCCGTGAAAGAGTAAGCGTCTTTGCATCCCGCCTCCCTTCAAGTCCGGTCTTTTGAAGGGTTTCTGTGACCGGAAGGTGCCAGGACCGGATCTCGTCCTTTACAAGGAATCCCGTCACATGATACTCAGGAAACTGCATCGAGAGGGTGAGGCGAAAGACTCCTTCGCGTTCTATGTGTCCGGATGCGGGTTCCAATATCCCGGCAAGAGCAGATGCAAGCGTCGTCTTCCCGCTTCCGACAGGGCCGGTGACAAGATGCACACCCTGTCCAAAGACTCCGTCGGCACGAAGACTCCACTCCCCGTGCGAAAGGGTGATTTTGTCTGCTTTCAGATGCATCCTGCAATCCTCCACAACGACGGGTACATCTCAGTCTCAGACAACTGTCCAAATACCTCTTCAGGGGTGCCGGAATACCGGGGGTGACCGCCGTCAAAAAACACCACCCAATCGGAACTGGCTGCGGTATCCATATCCTGTGTACACTGCAGAATGCAGGGTGCCGGCCGCCTTCGTATAATCGTTTCCAGATTATCTGCTGCGTTGCGGTCTAAGTGGGTGTCTGCCTCATCAAGGATGAGTAATTCAGGAGAGAGGGCAAGGGCTGCGGCACAGGCAACCATGACCTTCTCCCCCCCGGAG
The DNA here is from genome assembly GCA_963761105.1 of uncultured Methanomicrobiaceae archaeon. Taxonomy (GTDB): domain Archaea; phylum Halobacteriota; class Methanomicrobia; order Methanomicrobiales; family Methanomicrobiaceae; genus Methanogenium. The sequence continues at coordinate 10,366 of CAVXFW010000022.1, forward strand.
AGCGTATGGCTGGCGCGGGAGCAGAGGTGCAGAATGCCCATATCAGAAAGCACCGTACTGACAGCCGGTTCAATCTCATCAACGGGAGTTCTCCGGAACCGGAGACCGGATGCCACTTCGTCATAAACGGTCCGGAATACGAGATTATTGTCCGGAACTTCGCCGACCCATCCGGTATGCACTGCACGCGGCTCTTTGCCGGAGATGGTAAGTGTCCCCCGGTGCGGGAGTTCAATCCCTGCACAGAGCTTCAGGAATGTGGTCTTTCCACTCCCGTTGGGGCCGATGATGGCAGTATGTCCCTCTCCGACACGAAGGGACTCAATCGCCAGCAGACGGTGATACAGATTCTGTGCATAAATCATCAGATACGTTCTCCGATAATAAACGCGGCAATCCCTTTTAGAACATCTCCCGCAATGAATGGCACCGCACCAAGAAGTACTGCCTGTGCCAGTGCCATCCCTGTCGAGTATGACAACCATGTGATCCCAAAGAGGTAGATGGTGAGAGTGGCTGCAGCAATTCCTCCGGCACGGATAATTCTGTTCTCCTGTTCGTATGCGAGCCCTGCCAGAAGGACTGCCGGGATAAATCCAGTCAGGTATCCGCCTGTCGGACCCATAAGGACGCCAATCCCTGCGAGGCCGTTGTGAAAGACCGGCATATTCATGATTCCCAAAAGCAGGTATACAACGACCGGCAGGACGGCAAACCGCCCCATTACAACGGCCGCTAAGAGAACAAAAAACGTCTGCAGAGTAACGGGTACCGGAGGGATGGGCAGGGACACCCATCCGCCCACGGCAATCAGGGCTACAAATGCTGCCGTCAGGGCTACCAGATGGCTTCGTTGTTCATCGCCGTACATGTCAACCTAATGATATTAGCAGGTTGACGTAAAAAGGATTCAGGCCGGGGTGCAGTCCCCGGAGAATATCCGCTCAACCTTGCCATTATCGCGCCGTACAATCAGGGCGCCATATTCGTCAATATCAATTGCAACGCCTTCAAAGGATTTGCGGGGGGTTTTAATCTTTACCCGTTTGTCAAGTGTCAGTGAGAGGCTCCTCCATTCGCGCACAATGGATTCATACTCTCCTGCCTCAATCAGCCGGAGTCGCCGTTCAAATTCACGCAGCAGGTACGCAAGGAATACTGCCCGGTCAATGGGTTCACCGTGCTCAGCCTGAAGCGATGTGATAGGTGTCTCAATGTCCCCCGGAAGGGACTGTGGGGGAACGTTTGCGTCGACACCTATCCCCAGAATGCAGTGTTTGACATCCTCTGCTTCCGCTGATATTTCAAGCAGTATCCCTGCCACTTTCCGGTCGCCGATGTAGATATCATTGGGCCACTTGATGAGAGCCCCTATCTGGTAGAGTTTCCGGATGGTTCGGACAAGTGCGATGGAACAGGCCATCGTCACCATAAATACGTGGTCTGTCGGAATCTCCGGTTTCAGAATAATGGTCGCCCAGATCCCGCCGGGAGGAGATACCCACCGGCGTCCGAGACGCCCGGTACCACCGGACTGCTCCTCTGCTATCACCACGGTCCCGTTCAGTTCTGCAACAGGTGTCTTTGCACAGAGTTCCTTTGCAATCAGGCTCGTGGAAGGAACGGAAGCATAATAATCAATCCTCTTTCCAATGAAATCTGTCTTCAGGTGCCGTTTTATTTCGTATGGGACGAGCCTCTCTGTGCGTCTGATTAAGTGATAGCCTGCGGGCCGGGATGCTTCTATCTCATACCCCAGTTCACGCAGTTCTTTGATATTCTTCCAGACTGCTGACCGTGTCACACCGGTCTTTTTACTAATCTCTTCACCGGAGACTGATGTTTTGGCTTCTTCAAGAATGCTGAGTATCTGGTTTGCGGTCGTATTCATATTATTATCACTTCTTTGCGGCCACGGCTTCTGTGGGAAGAGGGCAGGGATCTTTGCCGCAGACCTGCTTTAAAATTGCCGACTGGTGTTCCATAAGGGTCGCAAGGTCAAAGATGCCGGTGATGTCCACCAGTCCGATGGCAGCTATCGCCTTTCCGTTGCTGTCCCGGACCGGGGCAACCACAACCGGTACGTTTGCATACGCCCCGGTCTTCGGAACGGTTTTTATAAGGAGGTTCTTCTCCATCGCCAGTTCAAGAACCGGTCCGGTATATGCATCATTAACTACCACACCCTCCTCAATCCTCACTCCGGGATTGTTCAGGGACCGTGCTGTCACAGGCAGGCGGTTAATGATTTCATGGATTGCAAGGGCAACCCCCACAAGGTCGCCTGCATCTGAATCTGCGGAGATGATATAGTCACTCATGGAAAACACCTGAAGGTTCGGAACGTAAAAAAATAGAATGACTGAATGTTAAAATAATGTTTCGCTTTCACAGGTGCAAAAATGGCGCAAAAACCCTCGTGAGGGATACTCATGTATTGTTGTCACGATAACTGTCCCCTCCCCTACAGGGTAGGAGACCATGATAGCTTTCCCGTCATCGGTCTGTGCCAGGACCTCACCCCCGGGGTTCAGTATATACCCGTCACAGTCAACTTCACTGGTATCAAAGTCCTCAAGAATCGTTGCCAGAGGGCCTGCCGCATCAACATGCACCGGGCTCGCGAAGTATTCACTCACATACGTAACCGGAACCGGAAGCCAGTCGTAGCGATCTCTTTCCGGAGACATTGCCCCGAAGACAATGACGCGGCCGCCTTTCTTCAGGAATTTATGTATTCTTCCTGATGATGCCCTGAGTGCAGGAAGAAGTCCTGAATATGCCGGATTTCCGAATCCTGTCGGGATGATGAGAGATACCATTTTTCCCCGGTAATACGGTGCTCCTATCATCTGCGGTGTTATTAATTCGCATGCGATGCCGGTGTCTTCGATATATCTGATAAAAGGCACCGCACATTCCCATGCCAGTCCTGTTTTCTGTATCATCCTTTGATTACTCCGATGGGATTCAGGCGTGCAACCCGCGCTGATATCCCTGCTTCATGGACCACTTTAACAACTTCACCTGACGGTTTGTAGGCATCCGGTGCTTCTTCTGCGATGGAGCCGGCAGACGGTGCGAGAACGGTAATGCCGTTTCTTCCAAGGGATTCCTGAATACTCTCGCCTGTGGCCAGTTTCTTTGCCTGTGACCGTGAAAGAACCCGGCCCGCGCCATGGCAGGTGCTGCCGAAGGTCTTTTCCATAGCACCCTGCGTCCCTTTCAGGAGATATGATGAACTCCCCATGCTTCCGGGGATAATGACCGGCTGACCAATCGCTTCACAGCCCGGCGGCAGGTCATGCGTGTTCGGACCAAATGCCCGGGTCGCGCCCTTCCGGTGCACACAGAGAGTTGTGCGTTTTCCGTCAACCATATGCTCCTCAATCTTTGCGACGTTGTGCGTCACATCATATACGAGCGGCATCTCCTCTGCCGACAGGGAAAATGCATGGAAGAATACCTCACGTGTCAGATGGGTGATCATCTGGCGGTTGGCCCATGCATAGTTTGCAGCGCACGCCATTGCGGAGAGATATGCCTCCCCTTCAGGGCTTGTCAGAGGCGCACATGCAAGCTGTTTGTCTGCAAGAGGGATGTGGTATTTCTTTGACGCATCCTCCAGAATCTGCAGGTGGTCGGTGCATATCTGATGGCCAAGTCCCCGTGATCCGCAGTGGATCATGATGCATATCTGCCCTGCCTCAATACCGAATGCCTTCGCTGCCTCCGGATCAAATATCTCCTCCACACACTGAATCTCAAGGAAGTGGTTGCCTGAACCAAGGGTGCCGCACTGCGGCCTGCCGCGTTTGCGCGCCTTCTGGCTGACATGGGAGATATCCGCCCCCTCGATGCAGCCCTGCTCCTCGCACCAGAGGAGGTCGCGTTCTGTCCCATAGCCTTCTTCGACAGTCCACCTCGCCCCTTCTGTCATTATTCTGTTGAGGTCACGGTCTGTTGCGGTGATGCAGCTTTTTGTCCCGACACCCGTTGGCACGATATCATAGAGCTTCTGCAGCACCTTTTTTACCTCTTTTAAATCACTGCGGTGCAGCGGGGTTGCGAGAAGGCGCACGCCGCAGTTAATATCAAATCCAACCCCTCCGGGCGAAATAATTCCCTCGTCCATGGTAAAGGCCCCCACACCCCCGATGGGAAACCCGTAGCCCCAGTGGATATCCGGCATTGCGAGGGAATTTTTACAGATTCCGGGCAGTGTTGCGATATTTGCAAGCTGCGTCACTGCTCCTTCCTCCAGCGTTCCCATCAGCTCCTGTGAGAGAAAAAACCGGCCCGGTACCCGCATATTTGGAACGGTACCAATGGGAAGCTCCCATTCGTACTCTCCCCTCTGTATAATTTTTTCCATCATTCTCTTATCTGTCTCCTCTCGTTTTACACATCAAAGAGAACCAACGTACACCATCCTTCGCCGGTTCTCTTAATTTCCATTCCTGAAAGCGACACTCCCTTCACTTCGGTCCCCCCTGCATGCGTTTCCCTGCGGTACGGCTCCCCGAAGAGCTCTGCTGAAAGGCCGGACGTTGTAAACGTAACTTCCGCACGACAGAGTGCCACACATTCAACCTCAGCGTAAAAAAGGATTTCTGAGAGAAATTCATGAAGCAGCCGTTCCCCGTCCTCTTCATGAAGAGTAAAACGAATCGTGACCTCTCCGTCTATACAGGAAGGGAACATCACTGAAAAAAGAGCCTGTGCCGCTTCTTCAAAGAGTTCTTTTTTTGTTGCACCACAGACATGCATCAGGACGTCTGCGGTGTGTTCACGTTCAGAAAATGGCATTTTTGTCTTCCCGGGCTTTAGAGATAATCACAGTATACAGGAACCATATCCATATCGATTCTGTCAAGATACCTGGCCTGGTATATGGAGACGTAGATAATATTGTCTCCGATATATATCTCATAATCTGATGGTTTGGGGGGTTTAACGGTAGTGGAAAGGAGAACCGGTCCTCCGCAGGATGTACATACCCTGAAATCAATATTTCTCTGAAGAATATAGGATTTAACGTCATCAGAGACAACAATGTCATGCCCGGCGACACGCATGTCATCACAATTTTCCATATCTCTAACTGGTTGAATACCGGGGTAAAAATAGGTTTTGATGAGGCAGCAGATTATACCGCCTGAATGAGCGTGCGGACCATGTCAGTATACTTGTCCTTTAGGACATAGATACTGGCGGAATTGGCATTTCTCTTCTGCACACTGAGAATACCGATTCGTGACGCAACAGTTCCAATCATTGACGCAACAGACTGGAGCGTGATGGTAAATTTTGCTTTAAGCTCTTCAAATACTTCCGGGATGGTAACTGATTTGGTTTTTATAAAGATACTCAGGAGTTCATGCCGTATACCTGATGTGTCCCGTTTAAGATATCCTTTTAAACGACGCTCAATCTCATGCTTCAGATCAGCCGCGGATCGCATACACGCTCATTTGAATGAATGGTATTTAATTTTATCGGATTATTCGTGATTAATCGTGATAAATTGCCTGTAATAGGCCGTAACCAAAAATGATCGATGAAATCTGCGTCACCCTCATAATTATACTATCAAAAGGTGATGAATCCGCCTGACTTCATCCCGGTGATGCATCATATTTAATCTCTTTATTTCCCAATATTTCTCTGTATGAAATTTCCAACCTATGATATCAGTAGATATACGGTCCGGCAGCTGCTTGCTCTGCCGATCGCATTACTGATAGTCTCATTTCTTTTCCTGGGATTCAATACTCTCACGACAGGGATGCCTGTTGACCCGGGAATTGATTTTGTAGGAGGTGTTGCCGTGACAATACCGCCGACAGCAGATTCTCAGGCAGTCGTTGAGGGATACTTCTCCGGATACCCTCTGAAAAGTGTTGGGGAAGGGGTGAACGGAGGATATTATGTTGTCTTTGAGTATATGCCGGATGACGATTTCCTGAAATTGTCTGAAGTGATTAATCAACATTATCCTGATGCCAAGGTTGACCAGATTGGAGAGACATTTGGAAAGACTCTGCAGGCACAGGCACTCTGGGCACTTCTCTTCTCATTTATCGGGATGGCCATCGTCGTGTTCATTGTCTTTAAAAACTTTGTACCGTCCATTGCTGTTGTACTCTCCGCATTTTCTGACATTGTCATCACAGCGGCACTCATGGATGCAGTAGGGATTACTCTTACGCTTGGGACGACAGCTGCCCTTCTGATGCTTATCGGCTACTCGGTAGACAGTGACATTCTCTTAACAACCCGTGTTCTGAAACGAAAAGGGAAGTTTTCTGAGAAGATGCAGGGTGCATTCCGTACCGGGTTTACCATGACGTCCACAACCATCAGTGCCGTTGCGCTCATGTTTGTTGTCTCATGGATTGGGCAGATTGATGTTATCCGCGATATTTCAGCCGTTCTTTTACTCGGTCTATTCGTTGACCTGATGAATACCTGGATGCTGAATGCAGGAATATTAACGTGGTATGCAGGGGGTGACAAGAGATGAGCGACGATAATGACAGCAATCTGGTCAGAACGCTGAAAGACTGGCGTGTTGCCCTGATGCTTCTTCTGGTGGTGTTCTCGATTGTGAGCATCTATGTGATTCCGCCGGGAATATCCAACGGAATGACGGGAAACCTTCAGCTTGGACTTGACCTTGAAGGTGGCTCATGGATTCAGTTATCATTCCAGTCAGAAGTTGTCCGGTTTGAAACGGATGAAGACCCGGAAGTCTTTGCGGCACGCATCGGAGATGCACTGGATGCTGAGGTCTTCCTCTTTGAAGAAGACCGGCTGGAGATACGGGCGCCGTTTACCCGTGAAGAACTGGAACTGGTCTTTGCAGAGAACGGCGGGTCCGTTGTCACCTATGAAAACGGTGTCTCAAAGGATACTGCTGACCAGATTAAGCTGATTTTAGAGAATAAGGTCAATAATCTCGGAACAAAGGATGCACGGATCAATACCATCACCGGTCTCAATGGTGTGACCCAGTATATCAGGCTTGAGCTTGCCGGTGTTGACATTACCACCGCACAGGAAATAGTCGGTGCACAGGGTAAGTTTGAGATACGGATTCAGACCATCGGAAACGAGTCTGAACATGTGCTCTACGGGGATTCAATCAAGAGTGTCTCAACACCGACACAGAGTCCCCCCGGCAGTAATGTATGGGGAGTCGGCTTTACTCTCAGTGAGGGAGGCGCTGACGCATTCCAAAAGGCTGCAAATACCTATGGTGCAACGAATAACCCGGATGCACATGAGATAATGATGCTATTAGACGATGCGACCGTCTACAGCGCAAGCCTGAACCCACAGCTGGCCGCAGAACTGAAGGCCGCTCCTGTCCGTGAACTTCGTGCAACAACAGGTGCCGGTGAGGAAGGGCTTGATGCCGCAAAGAAACTTGAAATTCATCTGCGTGCCGGTGCACTGCCGGTCGATGTAGAGATTGCCGGATCCGGGACCGTCTCTGCAACCCTGGGTGAGCACTTCAAGGTAATGTCTGTTATTGCAGGTATTCTTGCCCTTATGGCTGTCGCTGCCACGGTATACTATTGGTATCGTGAACCGGCAATTGTGCTTCCGATGATCGGAACAACTGTTGTAGAGATTATTATTCTGCTGGGCATTGCAGTTTATATCCAGCAGCTGGACCTTGCAAGTATTGCCGGTCTTATTGCGGTTCTTGGAACCGGTATTGACCAGCTGGTGGTTATTACCGATGAGGTCATCTTTGAAGGCCGCGTCCCGTCACAGAATCTGTATATGAAACGGTTTAACCGCGCCCTGGGTATTATCATGGTGGCGGCGTGTACAACAATCATCGCGATGCTGCCTCTAGCGGTAATGGATCTTGCAAACCTTCGTGGTTTTGCCATTATCACCATTCTGGGTGTGCTGATAGGTGTGGTCATCACCCGACCTGCCTATGGCAAAATAATTATGGCAATCCTTTCAAAAAAACCGGGTGACCACTGAAAAAACAGTGGCCTCCCATCACAATACTTATATTTCTCTTATTCTCACAAGTGCATGAGGAATTTTTATGGCAAAACCAGTATTAATGGATTTTTTCGCAGTATGGTGCGGACCCTGCAAACTTCAGACTCCGGAACTTGAAAAACTCAAAGAGATGATGGGAGATGCGGTTGAGATAAAAAAGATTGATGTGGATGACAACCTCAACATTGCACAAAAATACGGGATTATGGTTGTGCCGACGCTTATTATCGAGAAGGACGGGCAGGTAAAGCAGCGGTTGGAAGGCGTGACTCCGGCTGAGACGCTCAGGCGTATGCTTGAACCCCTGACAGAATAAGCTGGTATGATTCCGGATGAAGAGAAGGCAGAACAGATTATCATCCTTTTTCAGGGGTTATATGGCGATATTACATGGTGGCCGGGCGACCCTGAAGAGGTGATTATTGGTGCCGTTTTGACCCAGCAGACCCGCTGGGAGAATGTTGAAACTGCACTAAAACGTCTTCGAAAGGCAGGCATATGTTCTCTTTTGGGAATCAAAGAGGCCTCTGACCAGGCCCTTGAGGACGCGGTTTATTGTACCGGGTTTTACCGGATAAAACGAGAACGGCTGAAATGTCTGGCGTCCACGGTTCTGTCCGGCGGCGGGATGAAATCTCTGGGGGAGTATCCGACGCCCCGTCTGCGCGCTTTTTTTCTTGGGATAAAGGGAGTCGGGCCGGAAACCGCTGACAGCATTCTCTGTTATGGATTTAACCGTCCGGTCTTTGTTGTTGATGCCTATACCCATCGGATTTGTGCGTGTGCCAAAATCTCCCGGAAAGAGGCTGATCTGCAGGCACTCTTCCAGCGTCTCCTGCCCGAAGAATACCAGGCCCACCGGCAGTGCCATGCCTGGTTTGTTGAATATGCGAAAAATTACTGTGTGAAAAAGAGGTGTGAAAAATGCATAATACAGAATTTCTGAATGTAGGGACACGGCTTCATCAGGAAGGACTGGTGGCGTCGGTCTTCGGGAATCTCTCCAGGCGTGTGGAAGGCGGATTTGAAATAACCCCGACAGGTTCGTTTCTGGATGCCCCTTCCCGGCTGGTCTTTGTCTCAGATGAGGGTGTAGCAGAGGCTGGTGCATCCAGTGAATACCGTGTCCATCTGCAGGCCTATAGGAGAACAGATGCAGAAGCGATCGTCCATGCCCATCCGCCGTATGCGGTGGCACTCTCGCTCTCCTGCGACACCATTATTCCGGTCGACAGTGAGGGAAAGATGCTCCTGCCAAAGATCCCTGTTGTTGACGGGGAACCAGGCACAGATGAGCTTGCGGAAATGATTGCAGCTGCACTTGTTTCTTCCCCTCTCGTCATTGCACGGGGCCACGGGACCTTTGCACGGGCAGATACCCTCATAAATGCTTATATTCTGACGGCTGTTGCCGAGCATGCCGCACGGATACTGGTTTATTTCGGCGGCCTCTGATTTTTGAGGCTCTGAATCTCACGCCTGAGTTCCTGCTGGTTTGCAAGCATAATGTCGCTCAGGATGCCAAACATAAAAACCTGCAATCCCCCCATGACGAGAAGGGTCGTGAGGATGGTTAACGGGAGGTGCTCGATACCTCTTAGCCATTCATAGAGGACATAGACGCCTGTCAGTGCACCCAGAATCGTGATGACACCACCTATCATCCCGAAATAAAACATGGGATTGCTGCGTCTTGCGAGGCGGTAGAGGGTTGAGATTATTTTTGCCCCGTCATGGAGCGGCCGGAGTTTTGTTGCTGACCCCGGTCGTTTCACATAATGAACCGGGACCACTGTTATCTTCTGCTGGTTGCGGATAGACTCAGACGAAATTTCAGTTTCTATTCCGAATCCCTCCTCCCGGAGATTCATCCGGCGGATGCCTGCAAGCGTGAATGCACGGTATCCGGAGAGTATATCGGCCAGATAGGAGCCATGAGCCATCCGGAAGAGATCATTTATGACCTTATTGCCAAAGAAATTGAGGCGTGATAGTGCACCTTTCTCCGGAAACTCCAGCCGGTTTCCGATGACATGGTCACATCCTGCAAAGAGAGGTTCCAGCATCCGTTCCGCATCTTCCGGGAGATAGGTCATATCCCCGTCCAGCATCAGGATATACGGAAGCCGAAACAGCTCAATACTCTCGATGATTGCATTACCCTTGCCGCGTGACTTCTGCAGAACCACTTCAGCACCGGCTTTTTCTGCAATCTCTGCAGTCCTGTCAGGACCGTTTCCGTCCATTACGAAAATGTGGGTGTATCCCAGTTCCCTGAACCGGGAAATGAGTTCTCCGATTGTCGGCTCCTCGTTCAGGGTGGGAATAAAGATACAGACCTGGCTGCGGTCAATAACCATCGTATATGGATTTTGTCTCCACTCTATTATAGTATAGAAGGTTCCGGTGATACACATTCTCTCAGATTAAAATGGGAGCCGGAATAGATCCAAAGATCTCTGCACATTGTCCTGACCCGGAATATCCCTGATATCATAGGTGCACCACCTCTCCGTGAACGAAGCTGATCATAAAAAATGTGCAGCACGACAGTTATGGTATCATATAACAGTAATCCTGAAAGGGAAATATACGGTATGCTGAACGGGGGAGATTCCCTGTACGTCGGCGCCGGCTGAAGGGCTCAGCCTGTTAAGTAACATTAAAATGCCAGTATTTTCGCTCCGTTCTGCCGGAATTGCCACCTTCACATATGCTCTCAGACGGCTTTTCTCTCCGGGGTGAGGGTTTCCATCATCCTCTGATCACCGCCCAGTATTTCACCTGGTATCTCCGGTGAATATCCATTATTTTATCAATCAGGGTGATTTCGTTGGTTATTGTGGGTGTCCGTTTCCGGCATAACCCTAACATTCAATAAATACTTTTAATTCCGTTTTTTTTCTCTCACAGGGGAGGGTCTCTCCCGACCCGGGAATGTGCCGGAGGGCCCGGTCTTTGAAAGATGGATGGCAGATGAGATAATGCAGATGCAGCGTATATTGCATACTTCTGTGGGGGATAAATTCACACCCTCTGATTTATTGTCAGGGTCATTGCCGTCCATAATCCTTATTTTTTGCTATTATCCATCACAGAAATAAGATTGTCGCCTTCTTTGCAGAGGATACCTATTCATAAATTATCTTATACATTTACAAAAAAACATTGAACATACTTCATTATGTTCGGTCATATTCGAGCATATGTCTTCTAACACTATTTCTCAGAGGTAAATCGATTATGACAAGAATGAGATATATGGTAAAAATCCTTATACTGCTTATCCTCTGCACCGGCATCATAGCCGGGGTGCAGGCTGCTGAAACATATGACTTTGTCGCAAAATGGGGCTCGTACGGCTATAATGATGGGCAGTTCATCAGGCCGGAGGGAATTGCGGTGGACATCGAAGGCGACGTCTATGTGACGGATCCAGGCAATAACCGGATCCAGAAATTCAGTAACACCGGTGCTTTTCTCACCAAATGGGGTGCCCCCGGCACCGGTACCGGTCAATTCTCGTATCCCAAAGGTGTCGCGGTGGATGGTGAAGGCAATGTCTATGTCGTCGAAGAGACAAACAGCCGCGTCCAGAAGTTCGATGCAGATGGTGCCTACCTCACCACATGGGGTACCTTAGGATCAGGTGAAGGCCAGTTTAACATGCCCGGGGGTATTGCGGTGGACAATGCCAGCAATATCTATGTGACAGATACCGTCAATCATCGTGTCCAGAAGTTCGATTCAACAGGCACCTTCATCACACAATGGGGAATTCAGGGCACAGGCGATGGGCAGTTCAAATTTCCCCTGGCCATTGCAGCAGATAAGAATAACAGCATCTTTGTGGGTGATGAGAATTTCCGCATCCAGAAGTTTGATGCGAACGGCACCTTCATCGCCAAATGGGGTTCAGAAGGCATGGGCAACGGTCAGTTTACCTACCCACCAAGCGGTGCTGCGGTAGATGATCAGGGCAACCTCTTCGTTGCAGAAGGGCAGTATTATACCGGCTCCGGCTTGCTGTACCGCATTCAGAAATTTGACTCTAACGGGACCTTCATTACCAAATGGGGATACCGGGGCTCAGGTGATGGGGAGTTTCAGTATCCAAAGGGTGTTGCAGTGGATGGTAACGGATATGTCTTTGTGGCAGACGGCGAGGCACAGAGAGATTATCACCGCATCCAGAAGTTCTCATCGCTACCATTTGCCAACTTCACCGGAGAGCCAGGAGAAGGCAATTTCCCTCTTCGGGTGAACTTTACCGACACATCCCGTGGATCACCAACTTCATGGTCATGGGACTTTGGGGATGGGAATTTCTCTGTTGAACAGCACCCATTCTCCATCTATACCGTACCTGGTGTCTACAATGTGTCACTTTCTGTGGAGAACGCAGTCAGTAGTAACACAACAACGAAAAATGGTTACATCACCGTCCTTGACTGGGTCAAAGCGGACTTCACCCAGAATATTACCCAGGGGCCTACCCCACTTACCGTGCAGTTCCAGGACACCTCAACCGGAGGTCTCGCCCCCCCGGATGAATGGTTGTGGGTCTTTTATGATTCAGAAGTAGAACAGATTGGTAATTCAACGGTGCAGCACCCGGCTTACACTTTTACTTCACCTGGGGAATATATGGTAGTGCTCTTTGTCAACCGCGGGAATTTAAGTGATGTTCTGTCCCGTGAAGGTTGTATCACAGTACTTCAGATTCCTCCTGTTTCCAGCTTTATTGGTTATCCTACCATAGGTTCTGCTCCGCTGACTGTCCAGTTCAACGACACCTCGGCCGGGAACGCTACACAATGGTTCTGGGACTTTGGTGATGGGAACACCTCAACACTTCAGCATCCGCTCAAAACCTATGAGATACCCGGTTTATACACTATATCACTCAATGCAACCAATGATGGTGGAAGCAACAGTTCCATAAAGGAATCCTATATTAACGTCACCAATGTCCCAATAGTTCCCGTTGCTGACTTTATTGGAATACCCGCATCAGGCAGAGCACCCCTTGCCGTTCAGTTCACTGACACCTCTACCGGAGGTCCTGCAGAATGGTTCTGGCAGTTTGGTGATGGAACAACGTCAACTGACCGAAACCCGCAGAAGACCTACACAACCCATGGTACCTTCACCGTCTCACTCAATGCAACAAATGTCGACGGGAGCAGTATTGCTACTAAGGCAGATTACATAACAGCCACCGACACCCCGATACCACCGGTTGCCAACTTCACGGGAACGCCTGCCAACGGAACAGCACCCCTTGCTGTGCAGTTCACTGATCTCTCGACGGGAGGGCCAACTGAGTGGTTCTGGCATTTTGGTGACGGAACCAATTCAACCGACCAGAACCCGCAGAAGACCTACACAACTGCGGGCGCCTACACCGTCTTACTCAATGCAACAAATGCGGATGGCAGCAGCACGAAAACAAGAGAGAATTACATAACGGTCACTGATGACCCGGTATCACCGATATCCAACTTCACGGGGACACCTACCAACGGAAGAGCCCCTCTTACGGTGCAGTATACCGATCTCTCGACGGGAGAGCCGACAAAGTGGCACTGGCAGTTTGGTGACGGAACAAATTCAACCGACCAGAACCCACAGAAGACCTACACAACGGCGGGCACCTACACCATCTCACTCAACGCAACAAATGCCGACGGCAGCAGCACGAAAACAAAAGAGAATTACATAACGGTCACTGATGACCCGGTATCACCTGTTGCCAACTTCTCCGGGACACCCACCAACGGAACAGCTCCTCTTACCGTGCAGTTTACCGATCTCTCAACCGGAGGGCCGGCACAGTGGCTCTGGCAGTTTGGTGACGGAACCAATTCAACCGACCAGAATCCACAGAAGACCTACACAACTGCGGGCACCTACACTGTCTTACTGAATGCAACAAATGCCGACGGCAGCAGCACGAAAACACGAGAAAATTACATAACGGTCACTGATGATCCGGTATCACCTGTTGCCAACTTCTCCGGGACACCAAAAACCGGAATCACCCCCCTTACCGTGCAGTTCACCGATCTCTCGACAAGAGAGCCGACACAGTGGTTCTGGGAGTTTGGCGATGGAACCAATTCAACCACCCAGAACCCACAGAAGACCTACACAACTGTTGGAACCTACACCGTCTCACTCAACGCAACGAATGCGCAGGGAAGCAGTACCGTCACAAAGGTGAATTACGTAAACGCCACCGATGTTCCGGCACCTGCAAACTTCAGATTCCTCTCACAATGGGGATCCAGAGGCACAGCTGACGGAGAGTTCACGTATCCTGACGGTATCGTCAGGGACACTGCCAATAACATGTATGTGGTGGATTCCGGGAATGACCGCATCCAGAAGTTCAATAGCACTGGTTCATTCATCACTACATGGGGCTCTTTTGGATATTCGGAAGATGGGGAGTTCAACATGCCACATGGCATTGGAGTGGATTCTGACAGCAATGTCTATGTGACAGATACCTGGAATAGCCGCATTCAGAAGTTTGACAATACTGGCACTTTCATCGCCAAATGGGGATCATATGGCACCGGTGACGGACAGTTTGACTTTCCACAGGGTGTCACCATTGATGCAGAAGGCTCCATTTATGCAGCAGATAATGCTAATCACCGCATCCAGAAGTTTGATTCTAACGGCACCTTCATCACCACATGGGGTTCCGATGGCACGGGCGACGGACAGTTTAATAGCCCACATGGCATTGCAGTGGATGCAGACGGTAACGTCTTCGTGTCTGATGCAGGGAATAACAATATCCAAAAATTCACCCGCACCGGCACTTTCATTACGAAATGGGGAACTGCAGGCTCAGGCGACGGACAGTTCAACGTACCAAGAGGTATTACGGTGGATTTGAGGGGAAATGTCTTTGTGGCAGATTCCCTGAATCATCGCGTACAGATATTTGACACCAATGGGACCTTCCTTACAGAATTTGGTTCGTATGGCACAGGCGAAGGGGAGTTTAACGAGCCGTGGGATACCCTGGTGGATAGCGCCGGCAACGTCTATGTAACAGATGCACGGAATCATCGCATCCAGGTATTCGCACCCATTCCCGAAGGAATGCCGATCACCAGCTTCACTGGCTTACCAACCACTGGCACAGCTCCGCTGACAGTCACATTCACCGATGAATCAACCGGAGAACCAACGGAATGGCAATGGACTTTTGGGGACGGTACAACCTCAAATGAACAGAACCCAACAAAGACCTATACGATACCAGGCTTTTACACCGTCTCATTAACAGCAACAAATGCAGTTGGAAGCGACATCGATACAAAGAATAACTACATTACCGTGAGTCCTCCGGAAGAAGACTACGAATTCGTCATGAAATGGGGATCATATGGCGATGGACGGCTCCGCGGTCCAATGGGCATAGGGGTTGATGCTGCAGGTAATGTCTATGTGGCAGATGCCTATAATCAACGTATCCAGAAATTCGACAGTACCGGTACCTTTAGCACCACATGGGGATCTCCGGGCTCGGGCGACGGGGAATTTGGATCAGGCTATTTAGAGAGTGGACCGTATAGCGTTGCGACGGACGCTGCCGGCAACATCTATGCGGCAGACACCTATAATAATCGGATTCAGAAATTCGACAGCTCCGGCACCTTCATCACCACATGGGGATCGTATGGCACCGGTGATGGGGAATTTAATGAGCCGCTTGGTATCACAGTGGATAGTTCCGGCAATATCTATGTATCAGATTTCTGGAATAACCGCATCCAGAAGTTCGATAGTGCCGGCACTTTCATTGAGAAATTTGTTTTCTCTCAGGGCTCTGGCGATGGCCAATTTGGGTTGGGACCAGATGATGCCGCAGTTGACGGTGCCGGTAATATCTATGTGACAGACAGCTTCAATAATCGTATCCAGAAGTTCGATAGCTCCGGCACCTTCATCACCACATGGGGATCATATGGGGCGGGACTCGGGCAATTCCGTTCTCCGACAGGCATCGCAGTGGATGCAGATAGTAATGTCTACGTGGCTGATTCTCTCAATAACCGCATCCAGGAATTTAGCAGCACCGGCACATTCCTCATCGCATGGGGCCTACGGGGCACCGGCGACGGAGAATTTGAAGAGCCGCGTGACATCGCGTTTGATGATGCCGGCAACGTCTATGTATCAGATCACTATAATAACCGCATCCAGAAGTTCGATAGTACAGGCATCTTCATCACCACATGGGGCTCTGAGCCACCCGCTGGCAGCGAGTTTTCATACCCGGAGGGTGTCGCGATTGATGATGCCGGCAATGTCTATGTGGCAGATACGAACAATCACCGCATCCAGAAGTTCGATGCCAATGGCACCTTTATCACAACATGGGGTCACGAGGAATCGCCATCTTTACCCGGTGAGCTTCCTCCGGTGATCGAAGCGAATGGAAACTTCTCCTTCCCGAAAGGAATCGCGACCGATGGTGAAGGTTTTGTCTATGTGGTAGATTCGGGCAATAACCGTATCCAGAAGTTCGATTCAAACGGCGCCTTCATCACCAAATGGGGAGGATGGCCGGTTGGCTATGGTGATGGGCAGTTCAGCAGTCCGCGTGGCATCGCTGTGGATGAGGACGGTTTCATCTATGTGGCAGATGCCGAAGATTATGTAATTGCCCGTATCCAGAAGTTCGATGCCAATGGCACCTTCATCACCAAATGGGGATCGTATGGCACCGGGGACGGACAGTTCATGAGTCCGGGTGGTGTCGCGGCAGATGCTGAAGGCTTTGTCTATGTGGTAGATTCAGGAAACAGCTGTATCCAGAAGTTCGATTCAAACGGCACCTTCATCACCAAATGGGATTCGTATGGTGCCGGTATCGCAGTGGATGCTGCCGGAAATGTCTATGTGACTGGCTCTGATGTCCGGAAGTTTACCGGCAATGGTATCTTCATCACCACCTGGGGGACCACGGGCTCCGGGGATGGTGAGTTTTCGGAACCGTTTGGTATTGCAGTCAATGGTGACGGCAATGTCTATGTGGCAGATAGAAACAATGACAGGATACAGGTGTTCAGATTACACAGCCCAGCCCCCTCTCCTGTTGCCGCCTTTATTGCTAATGTCACAGGCGGTTTTGCTCCACTCGCGGTGCAGTTTACCGATCTCTCGACGGGAGGGCCGACAGAGTGGTTCTGGGAGTTTGGTGACGGAACCAATTCCACCGAGCAGAACCCACAGAAGACCTACACAATTGCGGGTACCTACACCGTCTCACTCAATGCAACAAATACCGATGGCAGCAGCACACAAAAAAAAGAGGATTACATATCGGTAACCGATACCCCAACACCGCCGGTCGCCAACTTCACGGGAACACCCACCAACGGAACAGTCCCCCTTACCGTGCAGTTCACCGACTCGTCTACAGGAAATCCGGTATCGTGGATATGGAACTTCGGTGACGGGAACACATCAACCGTTCAGAACCCCTCGCATATCTACACAATGGAAGGCATTTTCAATGTGAGCCTGAACGTCTCCAGTGCAGGCGGTTCGGACACCATAACAAAGGTGAACCTGATAACCGTTACAGCCCCTGCACCAGAGGCAAGGTTTGATCTGAACCGTAACTTTGCCGCATCAACTGAGAATGACACATTTGTCCCCGGAAACTATTCTTCTTTCCAGACATACAGGCTGCACGCCGAAAATCTGGATGAAACAGTATCCCTTGGAAATCTTACGTATGCTGCAGGAGTTGCAAATATCATCTCAGTTGAGTATGATGATTATGCAACGTGGAACTCAACCTATGCAGAGTGGAATTTCCCGTCGGATTATGTAATCAGGCCCCAAAGTGGGTTTGATACACGGGCAGACACCTCATTTGCAGAGTTTAGATCATTCACCCATACATTGACACGAAACTGCAGTCAGGTAACATTTGCATCACCCGGAATTCAGGAGACAAATATCACGTTAGTATTGGATGACCTTGATTTTGAGTCAGTATTTGTCGGGTTTGCATCAGGAAAAGACCACAATCTGACTACTGAAATTATCAACTCGTCGTTTATGACAAATGCACCTCTTTCAACGCCTCTTCTGACAGACGGAAGTTATCACCTGAAACTTGACAAATCTGCTCTTGTAACAGGAACAGAGTATTACTTCAGGTTTGATACAACCATTATTCCAAATGGAACCGCGGTGATGCACAAACCGATAGCATATGTCTGGGAAGGTCAGAACAATGGGAACGCAGATCTGGGAGTCACGAATAAGGCAGAAATACCTGCATATATGCTGCCATCGGATGCATCTGAGTTTTCGGTTCAGACGAATACGTCATGCAACTGGGGTGTTGTATGGCAGGACAACCTTCTCTCAATTCTGAATGGGATGTCCGTCAGAATAACCATCCCTGCTGCGGCAAACTTTACTGCCGGACCTCTCCAGGGATATACCCCATTTACGGTACAGTTCACTGACACATCCACCGGCAATGTCACCTCATGGTTCTGGAACTTCGGTGATGGCGCAAACTCGACCGAACAAAACCCGGTTCATGTCTACACTACGCCCGGCAGCTATCCGGTTGCGCTCTCGATTAACGGGGGTGAAGATACCTTTACGAAGCCTGACTATATCAGGGTCACTTCAGGAGTCCTTCTCGGGGATGCCAATGGTGATGGTGTGGTAAACCAGGCTGATACCCTGCGTGTGCTCAAAGAGGTTGTAGGAATAATGGACCCGCCTGCGAAGAATACGGATGAATTTGAACGGACCGATGTCCACCTGAACGGTGCTGTCGATGTTGGCGATGCGATGTTCATCGCCCAGTATAATGTGGGACTGCGGGACGCGTGGTTCAGGGTGATAGAATAATTTCCCTCGGCAGGCAGAGAAAGAACCCAGCTTCCCCCAATTTTTTCCTACAACGCAAATCCGGATCCAATGGTTTTTAATTCGTTTTTGACAAAACAGCCACAATCCGCACCTATTGTTTTAGGTGAAATTGATACGGACAATCCGCCACCTACAGAATCCATAACAGATTCGGGTGAACCCCGGATCAGGCTAAGATTTTCAACCCTCTCAATCGGTATTTTTCTGCAGATGACACCCGGATTATGCCCGATTACATGAAGCAGGCACTCACCCTTTCCCTTCCTGAGTTCTTTGTGACTCAGGTGACTCCACCGGTAATTATACTTTAAATTCCCAAAATGCCCCTCTGCAACCGTAATCTGTTTGGCATATTCCGTTCTCCCCTCAGGTGTCGCAAGTCTTTTCATATGACATCCTTCCGTGCTTCCTTTGGATGCTGTTTGATCGTTCCTGATGATGATTTCGTACCGTTTTGCCGGATAGGACACCAGAAACAGTTTCCCCGACAGAGCTCCGGTGACTGTTTCATTTTATCCTTCTGAATTCTGACAAAAGCTATTCTCCTCCCGGCAGGACAGAAATAAATGTCATTTTCTTCGTCATAACAGAACGGTGATTTCGTATCGTATTTCGCTCTCCCGTGGGTGTTGATAAAAAGCATCGTGTCCGGAAAGATCTATCTTATCCACAATGATACTGATAATGCGTGCGTCATGATCGGCCGGAACAAATTCTTCAGAAGAAAGAGGGCATATTCGGTCCCGGATTGTATGGTTTTAAGTCATCCATCTGAGTCATAATAACCTCATGGAATCCTTCATTAAGGATTCCTTTACCATATCTTGGGTTTTATAGGATAATGTACTTTTTAGGGGTTGTGTCCCGATCTGATATATGGATTTTGTCTCCACTCTATTATAGTATAGAAGGTTCCGGTGATCACACTCTAAGGAGGCAGGAAACCCCGCGACGTTATCGTCGCGGGAGAAAAATGCCGTCAGAAAAAAAATACTCTAAAAAGATCAGTGGTTATGCCCTTTTCGTTTCAGATCCTCTGATTTTTTAATGGAACACTCTTCGCACCTGAATTCCGGCTCCGGATCATCTGAGCGGTCATAGGACTCTGCTCTGACCAGCCGGTATCCCCGTGTCACCTTTCCGCAGTCAACACAGCATATATTCTCCTTTACTTCCCACTGTGCATTCAGCGCCTCTGATGTGAAGATGAACCGGTCAACCCAGAAGAACATGAGGCCGCCAATCAGGTTCGCCACAATTGCTGACACAAGAGCGCCCATGGATACCAGTATTATGCCCACTCCTGCAAGAATTGGCGTGGATAACTGCCATCTGATAAGATACAGCCCATACCGTTTGAGGTTTACCTTCATTGCGCAAACCTTGAACCTGAATCTATATGAATCTCATTTTTGAGGAAAGATTATGCTTCCATGGAATCCCGTGAAATTACCGTATCGGTTGCTGTTTTAATAATGTCCACTCTGATGACATCCCCAGGGTGAATGAATCCGTCTGAGAGGTCGATTCGCAGCATCTGGTTATAATTCCACGTTTCGCTGCATCCTCCCTCCCCCTTGAGGTTTTTTACCCCATAGTGGGCAGTGGGGATGAATTCATGCGTATTGAGTGTCTGAATAGTGCAGGGGAGCAGTACATCATTGCGGTATATCTTTGCTGAGAGCTCCTGGTTGTTATAATCTTTTTTCACAACATTTCTCAGGAACACCTGACTTTCATAGGTCGGCGGCGAACTCGTGATGGAGGTAATGCTGAAGATGACCGGAGGTTCGGTATACTCCCAGTCAAAATTGGGCAAATGGAAACATAACAGGAGAAGAATAGCGAGGATGACAGTAATTGCGACAAGTAACAGGGTCCCTGTGACCTGTGACGTTGCACTCTCTCTGTCATCCTTCATACTGTAATCAAAGAAAAATGAGGGGAAAAATGTTTCTATTTTTCTTCGTAATCTTCGATAGCGAGCTGGTACATCCAGTCAAGGATGAGTGGGCAGACAAGCACTTCGCACTCTTCTTCACAGCAGATGCAGGGAATGAGTTCTCCCCCTGCAATCAGAAGTGCCGGGTCTACTGCAGGTTTTTTCGCTTTCAGGAGATAGGTCCTCTGGCCGTCTCTCCGGTATTCAATCCGTTCAACTTTTCCGTCGTCAAGGAGCGCTTTTACCACACGTGAGCATTTCCTGCTGTCGATTTCAAGCAGTTTCCAGAGCTCACTCTGGAGTACTCCCTCCGGTTGTGACTGAATTTCCCTGAGTGCTTTTTGTGCAAGATCTGTCATAGGCTTGCCTTTCAGAGGACTGGTGCTATTGTCAGAATGTTGCTTCCCCTGATAACAACTGTCCCCAGCGTCCTTCCTCTCTGGCCGTTTGTATATTCGCCTGTCTGGTCCATCTGAATATTGAGGTGCTCATCCACTGCGACAAGCCGCCCCTGTAGTATACGCTGGTCGTCTTTAATTTCTACAGTAATCTGAGAATCCACGAGAGCGAATACTTTTTTGATCGGGAGGACTATGCTGTTTACCATCTTCATTTAAGTGGTGTTATAATATAGTTAAACTTTTCTTTGGACTATGCGGCAGGATGAAAGAAATCTCTCTCTTTGCCTGCTATGTGGGAACCTTCCTATTCAGTGCAATCATCTTTGGTTGGTATTTAGCACCCTTTCATGCAGGATTCTGCTGATTTAATGACGTTTTTACTGCCCACGTAAATAGGTGTGCGGTGATCCGGTTTTTTGGGCACGACCGTGAGAGGATCCCGTGTTCCGTCGCTGATTGCTCCTCCTGCCTGTTTTGCAATGAACCCGATGGGGTTTGCCTCAAAGACCAGCCTGAGTTTCCCCTCAGGTTTTCCATGAGCTGCCGGATAGCAGTATACACCGCCATATGTCAGAATCTGGTGGAAATCGGCGACAAATGAACCTGAATATCTGACCTTCCCTCCTTTCTGCTCACAGAGGGTGATGAAATCGTTGTGTCCTGCAAGACATTCTCTCCGGATGCCGCCGCTTCCGAAGAGATTTCCCTCAGGTATCTGAACATTCTCTTTCATGAGGACAAAAATGCCTTCTGAATTCAAGGCAAAGGTGAATACCCCGTCTCCCACCGTGAGGGTAAGGACAATCATCGGGCCATAGAGCATATACATGGCAACGGCTAAGTCCTCCCCCTTCTGCAGGGCTTCCCCTCCCCGGTAGATGCCAACAATCGTACCGACGGCGAGGTTAACCTGAATCAGGGACGATCCGTCAAGGGGATCCATCACCACAGCGTAATCACCAAATGCATCCGGGAAATGGACGATATCCGCCTGTTCCTCTGAAGCGATTGCTTTTACAAAACCGGATTTGCCCAGAACGGAGATGAGATGACTATCTGCCCATTTGTCAAGGGCAGCCTGTTCTTCACCATAGGTGTTCTCCGTTCCTGCATACGACTGGTTGTCAATGAATGCATCCCGAATAGGAATGGACTGATACGCGATAAGCTCAATGAGGTCTTTGAGCGGTTCCTCACATGCAGTCTCATCGAGGTATTGCCGCAGGGTCTTCATGCATCGTGATATATCTTCCGTGGTAATTATCCGTTCCCCTATTTTCATGGAGAGGGGGCACCATCACCTGTACTGGCGTCTGGGAGCACTTCTCCATGATTTGGGTCTTGTTTTTTGTACATGAACTCGATTACGCCGTTTTTAAATGTGTGGGTGAGGGTTCCTGCTGCCATATCATCAATAAGATATACCGCGCGGTAGATGATGCCATCTGCACGTGCGGAAAGGTAAAGCACCTTCCTGTGATGGGTATACTGAATATCTTCCGGGGTTGTGCCCGGAAGATCTGCGGTGATGGTAACATAGCCCTCGTGTTCATGCCGTTCAGATACCGGTTCGCGTATATGCGGTTTCTCCCTCTTTCCCAGTTCCCCCATTTCCATGTCTTCCGGCCGGGCTACTGCAGCGATGATGATATTAATCTCTCCTGACAGCATCTCGCCGGTATCCATTGCCTCTTCAAAGAGTCTGCGTATCAGTTCAGTGAACTGACGGACTCGTTCGTCCGATTCTTCTGTCATGATACTTTCACCGTTATATTCAGGATTCCAAAAGCTTTTCAAGGGCTAATGTCTGTTCCTTTATTGCCGGAATGTCCTTTTTCGTCTTCCCGAATGTAGCGCTTCGGAGTGTTTTTCGGGCTTCCTGAACTGCCGCATTATCCTGGTGGCCAAATCCTGCACGGGTAAGGACAGACCCTGCCTTTTCGAGGACTGAACGGTCTTCCTCGTGGTAGATGATGCTCCATGCAAGCCGCTCATTCTTCTCGATAGCTTCCCTGTCAAGCGTTGCCTTCACTTTCTTCATCGCATCCTTCAAAGTGTTTTTTTGTCACCCGTACATTTGCGAGAGCATCGCTGCGTTCATTTTCGTTCTTTTTTGCCA
The DNA here is from genome assembly GCA_963761105.1 of uncultured Methanomicrobiaceae archaeon. Classification (GTDB taxonomy): domain Archaea; phylum Halobacteriota; class Methanomicrobia; order Methanomicrobiales; family Methanomicrobiaceae; genus Methanogenium. The sequence continues at coordinate 33,791 of CAVXFW010000022.1, forward strand.
TTGCCGTGATGAACTCCCGCATTGCGCCGAGTTTCGCCTCTCTGATGAGTGCCTCGATATCTGCACCGACATACCCTTCTGTTGCGTCCACCAGTGTCTCAGTGTCGACATCGCCTGCAAGGACCGATTCATCCGCCATCCAGGTACACAGCAAAAATCTTCCTGCGTGAATCTTTGTCGGGTGGGGCTACATAGATTATCCGGTCAAACCGTCCGGGCCGCATCATTGCCTCGTCAAGCATGTCCGGCCGGTTTGTTGCACCAAGGATGGTGACATTGACGAGCTCTTCCAGCCCGTCGAGTTCGGTCAGTATCTGGCTGACCACACCCTCGGTGACGTGGGACGAACCTTCGTAACTGCCCCGTTTCGGTAAGAGTGAGTCAATCTCATCAAAGAAGATGATAGACGGTGCTGCCTGGCGTGCCTTCCGGAAGATGTCCCGTATTCCCTTCTCAGATTCCCCGACCCACTTTGAGAGGAGCTCCGGGCCTTTTATGGAAATGAAGTTGCATTCACTCTCATGGGCGACTGCTTTTGCAAGCATGGTCTTTCCGGTACCGGGCGGACCGAAGAGCAGGATGCCGGACGGCGGCCGTGTGCCAAGGCGGGCGAATATCTCCGGGTATTTCAGCGGCCATTCAACAGCTTCAGTGAGTTCGGCTTTGACGTCCTCAAGACCACCCACATCATCCCAGGTGACCTCCGGAATCTCAACAAGCACCTCGCGCATGGCAGAGGGCTCGACATTTTTGCGGGCTTCATCAAAGTCTTCCCGTGTTACCCGCAGGGTATCGAGAATTTCAAGCGGAATTTCCTCATCCATCTGAATACCAACCATGCTCTTTCGCAGGGCATGCATCGCGGCTTCCTTCACGAGAAGCGCGATGTCGGCACCGACAAATCCGTGGGTGGCTGCCGCGTAGGGATTCAGGAACTTCTTTCGCCGGCGTTCCTCATCAGTACTTCCTTCTCCCTCGGCCACATGATCCTCATCAGTGAGTGTAACTGACTCAAGGTCAAGCGGGACACCACGGCTGTGGACCTGAAATATCTCAAGCCGCCCTTTCTTGTCAGGAATGCCAATCTCAATCTCCCGGTCAAACCGGCCTCCGCGCCTGAGTGCAGGGTCAATATTATCCGGCAGGTTTGTTGCGGCAATGACAATGACCTGCCCGCGGCCCTTCAGCCCGTCCATGAGGGAAAGGAGCTGCGCTACCACCCGCTGTTCAACCTCTCCCTTTGTCTCTGCACGCTTGGGGGCAATTGAATCGATTTCATCAATGAAGATGATGGTCGGTGCATTCTCCTGCGCTTCCTCAAAGACCTCCCTGAGTTTTCCCTCGGATTCCCCGTAATACTTGCTCATGATCTCCGGGCCTGAGAGGGTGATGAAGTGTGCATCCACCTCGTTTGCGACCGCCTTTGCAATCAGGGTCTTGCCTGTCCCCGGGGGGCCGTAGAGAAGCACACCCTTGGGCGGTTCAATCCCCAGGCGCTCGAAAATTTCCGGGTGACGCAACGGGAGTTCGATCATCTCACGCACCTGATCGAGTTCACGCCCGAGGCCGCCTATGTCCTCATAGTGGATATCAGGAATATCTGATGTCTTCTTCCCTTCCTTTGGGCTGTATGGCTCTTCTTTGAGTTCCACTTCGGTGTTCTGCGTCACAATGCCCACGCCCTTCGGAGAGAGCTTTGAGATCACAAACGTGAGCGTCGTGCCCAGGAGGGCGACACGGAACTGCTGGCCTTCGACAACCGGCCGCCCGGCAATCATCCGTGCAAATGACTGTTCAAATCCACTGAGGCGGATCGGGTGTGTTGGCTGAATGACCACTTTTTTGGCCTCATGCACATCAGCCTTCCTGATTTTGACCTTCTCGTCAATGCCTGCATGGGCATTGCCCCTGATATTCCCGTCAATGCGGATGATGGCCCTCCCGCGGTCTTCCGGAAATCCGGGCCATATAATGGCTGCGGCCTTCTCGCGGCCGCATATCTCAATCACGTCGCCGCTCCGCAGCCCGAGGGCAGTCATTACATCCGTACTGATGCGTGCAATGCCGCGCCCGGCGTCTTCATGTGCTGCCTCTTTAACGGTAACTTCTACGGGTGATAATGATGTCATCTAAGTAATCTCCTCAAGTATATTTACCAATAGTAAAGGTACAATATTATTTATATGTTTCTGCAGTCTCCGTGAAATATCATCGTGTGGGGATGTATGTCTGAGACACAAAATGGGGTTTTGATGGGGGGATTAATGGCATCTCATCCTGTTTACGCATTTAACTCGGAGCATACGGGGGATTTTTGAGCAGTTGCCGGTATTCAGAACAGGGGAGGGGGTGTGCGCAGGAGTACGGACGAAGAGTGGGGGGATTACAAGTAAGGATAGGAATTCAGAACAGGGAGGGGGTGTCCCCTCCCTGCCGACCCTCCCTGGGTGCGATAGGCCATATTGGAAAAATTGGAGAAGAACGGGTGGGTATACCCGTCCAATCCGGTGAAGATCGTGGGGCATTATTTGGCTATTTCCGGAAGATTATTGGGTTTTATTTGGGTAACGGCTGCATATCCCGGTGTTTTGAGTATATGGTATAAACCGATTCTGTCACGACAGCATCAAGCGTCTGGTCCGTTCGTTCATGGGGGATATAGTCGCATTCCTGCACGGCAAACGCGACACCCACGGTTGGAAAATGTGTATGCTGTGCAAGAAACCGGTCATAGTATCCGGCGCCATACCCGATACGGTTCCCGCCGGCGTCAAACCCGAGGAGCGGAATCAGTGCCACCTCGATTTTCGCAGGGTCTGCGGGGATTTCATTCCCGAGAGGTTCAGGCACACTGAATGTGCCTGGCACGAGCACATCCGGTGTTCTGATATATGAAAGTCTGAGGCTGCAGTCCTCACACTGAATGATGGGTACAATAACATCCTTTCCCTCCTCAAGCAGTGCGGCGATGAGCGGTTGGGTGTCGACTTCCGGCGGTTTTGATACGTAGACAAGAATGGTCTGAAAGGGGCGTAAGATCTCCAGAAGGCGTTTTGTTATCTCTGTGCTCCATGCAGCATACTGTTCTGGTGATATCTCTCCTCTCTTCAGACGCAGTGCCTGGCGCAGTGTCTCTTTAGTGGATACGATTGGGTTCATGGCGTGTATGTGTCCTGTATATATTTTGTATGCCGGATGGTATCCGGAATGTGGGTCTGCTAAAACGATGTCCCGCCCTTAACTGCCGTTTATTCAAGCAGACGGAGTATTTCCCGCATCTCTTTGATATGGTACTGGCCCACTGCTGTAGGCGTGCCAAAGTGGCAGTATACCATCTCTGATCCAAAAAGACCGGTAAGAACCCTGCCAAACCTCAGTTCCGTTCCCATCGTCCCTGTGCATATCGGGCTGCGGGTTCCGGCGGTGATGGCCAGGAGGCGCAGCAGATCTTCTTTTGAATGGGGTGTCGTGATTATTTTCGGGATGTCGCCGTATGCCCTGAGTTTCTTCTCACAGGCGCAGAGCGTATCGGTATCCGGCGTGTCAGGCAGGTGAAGGGATGCGATGACATCCGGTCCGCGCGTACGGACCTCATGGGCATACGCAGAAAACTGCTGTTCGATGTCAATATATGCCGCGTACGGACACCACCGCTCAACAATTTCCCACCACTCAGCCGGGCTGCCGGAGAATTTTCCTCCCTCGGCATCGCTCCTGAGGGTTACAATAAAAGCTACGTCATCTCTCTTGCAGACGGCCTCCGGCTCCGCATGGAAGAGATCGATGCGCAGTTCAATATAATCCGCCCCGGAATCAGCAGCTGCATCGATATCTGCCGGACTTGTCAGGGCCACAACCGTCTTCATGACTGTTTTTTCCGTCTTTAAAATGTGTGCCCGGGTGGTATATTAAGACCGGTGTGCTTTTGCATGTGGACATCTGCATTGAGAGAATTGAAACCTTCAAATGAGTTCCGCCCGTACATATATACTATCTGGTGGTCTGTTGAACGTAAATTTTGGAGGATTTGTTCCGATAAGTACCGTTGACTGGAGAGGGCGGGCGGTCTGCACGGTATTTCTGCGTGGATGTCCGGTTCACTGCCATTACTGCCATAATCCGAATATTCAGAACGGATCGGACCTCCGTCCTGTGGATGAGATTCTTGATATGATTAATTCATCCCGGATGCTCATTTCAGGTGTTATCTTCTCCGGCGGCGAACCGACGATGCAAAAAGATGCCCTGATTGCTCTTGCTGAAGGGTGCCGCGCAATGGGCCTCTCTGTAGGTGTCCAGACGAATGGCGTGTTTCCCGAAACCCTGGAAGCACTGATTGAGCATTCCCTCATTGATCTCGTTCATCTGGATATCAAAACCCGGTGGGAGCATTACCACAAACTGCTGAAAGTGAAACCTGAGGTGACGGCAAAGGTGCAGCGTTCACTTGCCCTCTGCAGAGAGGCACATCTCGCAGGAACGCTCTCAGAGTTTCAGGTCGTAGTCACCCTCTTCCCTGGCTGCGAGGATGATGTGGCATATATCTCGAGGGAAGTGCCTGATGTTGACTTTGTATTAAATCAGGGCGTTTCCGGCGATCTCACACCCCTTTCATTCAATGAACTAAAATGCCTTGCGGACAAAATACAGCGTCCTGTCCGCATACGAACACGTGATGATGGTGAAGTCACCTATAATAATGGTCGGATTATCATTGCTGATTCAATTGTCTTAACAGACATTCTGCAGGCCCGCCGTAATTACTGAAATGAGGAAAAAGAACAATATGAGAGTAATTGGAGTTGTCGGCCTTCCCGGAAGCGGCAAAGGTGAATTTTCGCGTATTGCAGGAGCACTTAATATCCCGGTTGTGGTTATGGGAGATTCAATCCGTGAATATGTCCGTACATCAGGCCAGACCCTGTCTGATCTCTCGATGGGTGAAGCATCAGCGCACCTTCGTGCAGAGATGGGGCGTGATGCAATAGCACAGCTCACCATTCCCCGTGTGGAGTCGTGCGCTGCAGAGGTCGTCATCATTGACGGGATACGCAGTGAAGCAGAAGTCGTGCTCTTCAGACGTCACTTCCCTGATTTTTATCTGGTTGGTGTCGAATGCTCCGATACGGTTCGGCTGGGACGTATCTTTAGCCGCGGCAGGGAGGACGATGTCACCTCAGCTGTTGAACTGATTGCCCGTGACGAGCGGGAACGTGGCTGGGGGCTGGATGCAGCGCTTGGTCTGGCTGATGTGACCGTTACCAATGACGGGAGCATAGAGGAATATGAGACTGCAGTACGGGCACTGCTTCGTAAGTGTCTGGAGGGCCGTACATGACACTTCCTCTCTATTTCGCGTCATCCTCAAAGGTGTGGTCATCGCCCGAGTGGGTATATGGTATCGAAGAATGTGGGTATGATGGCTGGGAAATTTCAGCTGACGGCAATTACCGGCTGGATAACCAGAAGACGTTTGATGCAATAAAAGAGATTATCGATACCACAGGCCTTGCCATCAGCGTCCATGCGCCTTTCACGGATCTCAATATAGGATCTCTGAATGATCCCATCTACCGGGAATCTATCCGTCAGATGCAGCTCTGTGTGACAAAGGCTGCAGAAATAACAGATATAGTGACAATTCATCCGGGCTATGTATCACCCCATGGACGCCTGGTGCCACAGAAGGTCTGGGATCTCCACAAGGAGGCACTCAGGAAAATAGGAGCAACCGGTGTTGATACCGGGGTTCGTGTCTGTCTTGAGAATATGCCAAAAATACCTGATTTCCTTTGTATGGAAGCTGATGAACACTACGGGATGATAGAGGGAGTGGACGGCATCTATGCAACCGTAGATCTGGGGCATGCGAACACCACCGGGCAGATGAAGACCTACCTGAACCGCATCGGAACGGCGACTCATTTGCATATTCATGACAATCACAGGGGTTCGGATGAACATCTTCCTCTGGGGGGAGGCACCATTGACTGGGATGATGTCGGTGCCCGTGTCAGTGCCGCTTACCATGGCATCTGTGTGGTGGAAGGGCGTAATCTGGACGAAGCAGGTATAAGCAGAGACGTTTTCAGGAGGTGTTTCTGATGGCAGGTGAAACGTTGCAGGTCTATTTCCTCGGAACAGCCGGTGCTCTTCCTACGCCGAACAGAAACCCGGCGTGCATTATGATCCGGCGTGGGGCGGATTCCCTGCTCTTTGACTGTGGGGAGGGCGCACAACAGCAGATGATGCGGGCACGGACCGGTTTTACGGTCGATGCCATCTTCATCTCCCACTGGCATGCAGACCATTACCTGGGGGTTCCCGGCCTGATTCATACGCTCTCATTTATGGGCAGAACAGAGCCTCTTACTGTATACGGTCCCCGCTGGGTGGACGAATTTGTTGAAGGGATTCTGGCACTTGCAAAGAAGCCGCCGGGATTTAAACTTGAACCCCGGGCCCTGAATCACGGAGATGTGGTGCCATTTGACGGATACCAGGTTCGTGCGTTCTCGGCTCAGCACGGAATTCCGGGGCTGGGGTATATCCTTGAAGAGGATGCACGCCCGGGCAGATTCAACCGCGAGGAGGCAATCCGGCTTGGTGTACCGGAGGGGCGTTTATTTGGGAAACTCCAGCGCGGAGAGGATGTTACCGTTGAAACTGACGGAAAAGAGACACTTGTAGCCGCAGACCAGGTAGTTGGCCCCTCGCGGCCCGGCCGGAAAGTCATCTACACCGGCGATACGCGTCCGAATGTGCGCTCCTGGCTGGGATGGGGCATGGATGCTGACCTCCTTATTCACGATGCCACCTTTGATGAGAGTGAGAGAGATCGTGCACCGGAGGTGTTTCACTCCACTGCAGGAGAGGCAGGGATGGTTGCAGCCCAGATTGACGCTGCCCGTCTCGCCCTTGTTCATACCAGTTCCCGCTATACCAATACAATAACGCATATACGGGATGCAGGGGAACACTACTCAGGACAGGTGTTTGCACCTGATGATCTCGAAATAATTGAGATACCATACCGGAGCTGATAAAAAAATGACAGGGGAAGGTGATGACACTGGTGCTGCAGATATCCACCCGGACCCGTCTGTTTTTAACCGGATTTATCGCTCTCTTAATCTGTGCGTTTGCTGCAAGTGCCGCCGGTATCTATCTCGGTTCAGCACGTGACGTCATCTATCTTCTTCCGGGACTGATGGTGATGGTACCCCCGTCCATTAATATGCGGGGGAGTATATCCGGCGTGCTTGCATCCCGTCTTTCCTCATCGATGCATCTGGGTGCATTTGAAGTAGAGTTTTCCCGTAAGTCTGTGCTGGGATCAAATCTCCGGGCCTCTTTTTTGTCAACGGTAATAATCGGATTCTGGCTGGGCCTCATCGTCTCCGGCATATGTGCTGTGTTTGGCATTGAAGGTCTCAGTGTTATCGATTATGTGGTTATTTCCGTTGTGTCCGGAATTATTTCGGGGCTCATTGTAATGGGTATCACGCTCATTGTGGTGCTTATCAGTTACCGCTTTGGCCTGGATCTTGATATGATCGCAGCACCATCTGTTACAACAGCAGGAGACATCGTCACCCTGCCGGTCCTTATCGTAACAACCCTGTTCTTTGTTACCCTGGCACCCGTTTTGCTCTATGTCCTCTTTGCTGCAGTGCTTCTTGTGAGCGTTGCCTGTGTTGTCTATACAATGTACCTTGATGAACCGGTCTTTGAGATAAACCGCGAAATTCTGCCCCTTCTTTTGATTCTGTCCTTTATCGGAACACTTGCCGGGCTGACATACACGCTTGATCTGGAACAGTTCGTGGAGTTTGCCGTGTTTTTGATCATTATCCCCCCGTTTACCGGGCTGTGCGGTTCGATTGGAGGTATTCTCTGTTCCCGGCTTGCAACTGGCATGCATATGGGTGAAATTGATGTGAAACTCTCTCCCGAACGCTCGGTGCTGGAACAGTTTGGCGGGTCATATCTCTATGCACTGTTTGTGTTCCCCCTCATTGGCCTGATTGCCCAGGAAGCATCCGTCCTTATGGGCATTGCATCCCCCGGCCTTTTTGCACTCATGGGCATCTGTAGCGTATCCGGTTTTGTTGTCATAACGATTGTAAACCTGATAGCCTATGCAACCGCGGGTTTATCCTTCCGGTACGGACTTGACCCGGATAATTTTGGAATTCCGGTGATAACAAGTACAATAGATCTGGTTGGTGCAGGTATCCTTGTTGCCGTTATTAATATACTCATATAAAGATATACGATAATATTAGATACGACAAAGTGTATCATACAAGGACTATAGACCCATGAGTGATTTAGAGTACCAGCCGGTCAGTTTCAAAGATGTGCTTATTGAGATGAAGGACATCTCGGAACTGATGGTTGATCTTGCTTATTCTGCGATTCTTTTTGAAAGCCGGGAGATTGCCCAGGAAGTTATCACCCTCGAAGAACGGATGAACCAACTGGTCTACCAGGCACGGATACAGAGTATCCTTGGGGCCCGGAGGGTTGAGGAAGCTGAGTCAATGAGCGGGATGCTGCAGGTCAGTGAAGCGGCAGAAAAAATCTCAAATTCTGCGTCTGAGATTGCGACCATCATCCTGAAAGATGTGAAGTTTCCTGCAAAACTCCGTATTGCGATGCCGGATGCTGAAGAAGTTACCGAACGTGTGGTTGTGGCGAAAGAGAGCACCATTGATGGTGTGACTCTGGGTCAGCAGAAACTCCAGAGCATGACCGGAATGCGTGTCATAGCAATCAGGCGTGGCGTCTCGTGGATTTATGACCCGGAGCGCGACACCCGGATTCTTGACGGTGACATCATCATTGCAAAAGGCCCCGAAAGCGGTATTATCCCGTTGTATGATCTCTGCGGGGCAGAGATTCCGGTAACCGATGAGTTTCCTGAAGGAAGTGTTGTGACAGACCTTGACCGGGCCGTCCGTCTGATTGTCAAGATGAAGGATCTCTCTGAGCTTGCAGTCGGCCTTGCGTATACATCGCTGCTTTTTAACAACAGAGAAGTGGCCGATGAAGTGGTTTCCCTTGGCACCCGGATGGATGACATGCGGTATAACCTGGATCTCTGGATTCTTGAAGCCGCAAAACGTATCTCAAATGTAGAGTACCTGCGTGGTTTACTCTATATGTCATCATTTGCAGATAATATTACAAACGCTGCAGGTTCTATTATTGATGTCATTTTACGGGACATCGAAATTCCGCCGGTTTTTAAGAAGATTGTACGTGAGTCTGATGAAATTATTTCACGGATTGAAGTGCACGAAGGTTCTGAACTTGCTGGAAAAAGCCTGAAGGAAGCTTCACTGACAACGGTGGCCGGTATGGTTGTCCTTGCTGTCAGGCACAGGAATAAATGGAAATACCGTCCCAGAAAGGATGAAAAATTACGTTCCGGAGATATTATCATAGCCAAAGGGCGACGGGACGGAGAGTGCCGTCTGTATGATCTCTCCCGCGGGACGTGAATATACCGATTTAGAATAAATTAGCCGAGTGTGAAAAATAAAATGACGAATGGAGAAATGATTGTTTACCGCCTCTCACCCGCATGTGATTTGGGTGATGTGGAAGAAGGCAAAGTATATGCCGTGCGTGTGCAGGGATTCGCTGATTTTGGCACATTTGTGTATCTTAATGACCGGATTAAGGGTCTGATACATAAATCGAATGTGAAGACCAATCATCAGGAAGGGGAGTCGTTATTCGTTCGTGTACGGGAAATACGCAAAAATGGCAACATCGATCTCGAGGAAATTGTCCCGACCGGTTACCGGACAGAGACGGTTGCAAAGAAACTCTCAAGCATCAGACTGAGTGACCTTCCGAACAAAGTCGGCAGGCATGTTACCATTGAAGCAGAAGTTGCGCAAATTAAGCAGACTTCAGGGCCTACCATATTCACCATCGTTGATGAGTCTGCCGCAGAGGATGCTGCAGCCTTCATTGAGGCAGGGGTACGTGCCTACCCGGAGGTTGAACTGGAAGATATGGTATCAGTCTCGGGTGAGGTGATGCTCAGGAATAACCGCCTTCAGATTGAAGTCTCAAATATGAGGGTTCTCTCCGGTGAGGAACGGGAGGATGTGAAAAAACGCATTGCAGAGGCCCTTGATCTGCGTGCCGAACCGGAAGACATCCCGTTCATGATTGAAAGTGAGGTGTTGGAACGTCTCAAACCGGAGATGCAGAAGGTTGCAAAGATAATCCGGAAGGCTATCTTTACTGCCCAGCCGATTGTGCTGCGCCACCATGCTGATGCAGATGGCATTACTGCTGCAGTGGCTGTTGAACGTGCCGTCACACACCTTATCCGGGAGAATGGCGGAGACCTTGACTCAGAGGGCCACATGTTCAAGCGGGCTCCGTCAAAAGCGCCATTCTATGAAATCGAGGATATCACCCGTGATCTTGACTTTGCCCTGAAAGACTTTGTCAGGTATGGTCAGAAACTGCCGCTCATTGTCATGATGGATAATGGTTCCACCGAAGAGGATGAACCGTCATACCGGATGGCAAAGATATATGATATTTCGATTGTGGTTGTTGACCACCACCACCCCGATGAGAGCACCGATGCATATCTCGACGCACATGTGAATCCCTACCACGTCGGCGGAGACTTTGGTGTGACGGCAGGTATGCTCGGCGCTGAACTTGCCCGCATGATCTTCCCGGGCGTAGAGAATGAAATTCGCTACTTCCCCGCTGTTGCTGCAGTAGGTGACCGGAGTGAAGCACCGGAACGCCAGCAGTATCTGGATCTTGTCAGCGATGAATGGAGTGAGGAACACTGCAAAGATATCGCTCTTGCCCTTGATTACGAACAGTTCTGGCTTCGGTTCAACGATGGGCGTGAGATTGTAAAAGATATTCTTGGTGTCAACGGGAACCGTGATCGCCATGATCGCCTTGTTGCCCTCCTCGTACAGGAAGCAAATCTTGCAATCAAAGAACAGCTGAGTGCGTCAATGCCGCATGTTGTTGAAAAAAAACTTGGAAACACGGCAAAACTCTTCATGCTGGATGTGGAAATCTATGCTCATCGTTTTACCTTCCCACCGCCCGGCAAGACCTCAGGCGAAGTGCACGACATTCTCTGCAGGCGCAATGTGGGTGCACCGGTTGTGACACTGGGTGTCGGGCCTGACTTTGTGGTTATCCGGTCGCGTGGTGTCCTGATGAATATCCCGAGGATGGTACGTGAACTCAGAGAAGAGGTTATTGGCGGCGGAGTGAACGGTGGAGGCCATCTTGTCGTTGGAAGCATAAAATTCGTTGAAGGAATGCGGGAAACAGTAATTGAAAGCCTCATTGCAAAGATTGAGGCGTTTCCTGTAGAATAACAATAATAATGAAAGGGTTATTTTAGAAAATTACCCTTTGATTTCTGATATGTTTGTATATCAGATATAATACTCTGTTTTGGTCAATTTGCAAGGTTTAAATCAAAAAAAATCATCGAATGTTTCCGAATTGAGGGAATAAAGGTACATTTTCCAGATACATTTATATTATAGTAATCTCTAAATGAAAATTGCTCCCGGAGTGAAATGATGAACCGTAAAAACCGTATTTCTGACCAGTATACTGCAACACAGGGTATAATCCTGTCATATCTGGTGCAGGGTCTCAAAGCGGGGAAACATTACTTTAAGTCCAAGTACATTGCAAAAGACCTCGGTCTGTCGTCGAAAGAAGTCGGTACAAACCTGGCTATTCTCTCTGGTATCTGTGACGAACTTGATATCTCCCGCTGGAGTTACTCGAACAGCACTACGTGGCGCGTCCTCCCACGATCTGCGTAATTTATCAGTAATGCTCAGGCCTCGTGTCTGAATCAATTTCGCAATTTTTTCACTGTTTCCACCCTTGTTCCGGTTACATTAAACCAAAGCATTAAATTGATTACGGGAAACTTCTTTTACATGGCTGATATATTCATAGAATTTGTATCTGATATTGAATTCATTGCAAATATTGATGAAAATAAAGACTGTCTTATGAACCAGGGTACCCAGTCTGACGAGGCCTCGGTAACCGAAGGCAATCCGCTTGGTCTCTGGTATAACATTGATGTGCCAAAAGGACACGGGCTGAAAACCGGTGACAAAATCCGGATCCATATTGAGAAAGTGTAATACTCTGCGATTTAACGGAAGAGACTGATATTCTGGTGTCATCCGGCCCTGAATTAAGACTTCACACGGATATATAACAACGATGACTCCATCCTGGCCCATATCTGGTGCTCTCCTGTTTCTCCTTGCAGGTATCTGTATCTGCGGGTGTGTTACCGATGAGGATGCATATTCTTCGGCATTGGCTCTGTATGGGAATGCAGATATGAAAATCCGTGAAATTAACTGGGATACCAGTCCACCTGAACTGACTGATGCGAAACTTCAGGGAGCAGAGGTGGACCTGAACGAGGCTTTTTTAATTGTGGATGCGATACAGCCGGATCCTGAATCCGCTGAACCCAGTGCCCCGTATGCATTGCGTGAACTGATTTTTGGAAAAATGGCATATGTTTCTGCTGCCCGGGAAGTATCAGCAGCCCAGATTCATATCCTGAATGCAGGTGACGCAGCAGAAATTTACCAGTATGGCGCCTGGTCTCTTGAGATGCACGCTGCACAGGGCAATCTTGCCCTTGCCCGTACTGAACTCTCTCTCTCTGATACCCGCATGAATGGAATTAATCTGACCCTGGTTCCAACAGAGATGCGTTTTGATATTACTGAGGCAAAGGCCCTGAATGTCAATTTTGCCGGGCTCATCACCTCTCTTGAACGGTCAATCGAACTTGCCCTTAATGGGTGAGATGACTGATTCTTTTTTATTCTGCGTTCAGGAAAGCTGTAAGTCTTCGGACTGCGGGCTGTATCAGGTTGTCACCATACTGTGCTTTTGTTGTTTCCAGAGTGAAGTTATACTGGTTGACGTCCTGTGCGCTCACGATGAAGTAAAATGCGTCACCTGATGCCTGGACTGTCTTTGTCACGTGTTCTCCATACCGCTGCTGGTTGCCGGTGAGAATGGTGCCGGTTTCACCATCGACCAGTATCCATGTCAGCTGAGAACTTTCCGGTTTGGTAACTGCAGTCATGCTGGCATTTATCCGCCAGAATCCAAACGGAATATGAAACATCTCTGAAAATCCATTGCCCGGGCCGGTATAGGTTGCAAACGGAACAATCTCTCCCGGCATCCATATCTTTGTATATTCAGGGTCTGATGCACCGAAATGCGTCATGTCAGCCGGAAAATCAGTGATCGGGTATCCCCCTCCCCCCCTCACATAGACGGCATTCAGGTCAGTATTTTTTGGAATATTCCATATCTGTGGTTTTGCCTGTGGGGTATAAACAGGAAATTCGCCTGCAGGGTTTTCAGATTGTGAGTCTGGCGGGAAAAATCCGTTAATCACCGGAATGCTGTCAAGTCCCTGGGAGGCCACTGCGATGATAACAACAATGATGATTGCACCAGCGAAGGTGAGGATATCTGCCCGTTTCACATCATAATCTTGTTCAGCCTTTCTGATAATTGTTCTTCTCTGTTTTTTTTTCAGTGGGGGAGGATATACAGGATTTCAGTCTACTCTCACCCGCCCCACCTACACACAAGCACACGCACACGCACACAGTTAAATAACATCGGGCTGCAATTTTTGTTAGTTTATGGACCTGTGTGAAGCACGAACCTGGATTATTTTTTATCTGATCTCGTTTGTGGTACTGCTGGTCTCTGTGTTTCTGACGTCAAAAGGAGTCCTGATGGGAGTCGGCCTCACCATGGTCATCGTGGTGATTGGAATAAATCTCATGTTTATGCTCGGTCAGGTGAAAGAGTCATCAAAAAAGAAAGAACTGATGGAGAAAGTTTCTCATATTGAGAGAAACGATGGGGGTGATGTGGTGAACGCTGCACCTCTTCCGGAAAAGAAACGGTGATTATGCGCTCTTCTTTCTGTATATCTTCTGAATCGGATTGAATGGCTCGTACAGGTGCTCGACATCCCTGCCCATATACTCTGTCTTTCCCATAACGTAGTATCCGCCTTCTGAAAGCGCCGGTGCAAATATCCGTGCGAGTTCATCCTTCTGCTTTTCCGTGAAGTAGATGGTCACATTCCTGCAGAGAATAATGTCCAGATACTGGGTCACCGCCCGTCCGCTCATCAGGTCATGGTGGGAGAACTTCACGAGATCTTTGAGGTGCTGCTTAACCTGATGTGACCCGTCCTGCTGTTCATCAAAATGCCTGCGGATTTGTGATTCGGATAAGTTTTCCAGTGCTTTTCTCTGGTATGTACCCTCTTCGGCCTTTTTTATGGCCTCTCTGTCAATGTCAGATGCAAAGATGGTAATCTGCACATCCGGGAACAGCACTTTTGCTTCATAGCACATCAGCGCAAGGGTGTATGGCTCTTCGCCGGTGGCACACCCGGCACTCCATATCCTGATTTTCTGTTTCCTGCGCTTTATTTCCGGAATTACTTCGCGTTTAATCAGATCAAACACCTCCCGGTCCCGCCAGAATTTAGTCACATTAATGGTGAGGGCATTCCTGAGCGCTTCCTGTTCAGTTGTGTCTGAAATGAGCTGGGAATTGTATTCAGCATATGAACCCGTCTTGTTCATACGCATTCTGGACTGAATTCTCCGCTGAAGATAATCAGGTTTGTAGTTAGCACACTGTATGCCCAATTTCGATTCTATCGTGCGCAGAATCGTCTGAAATTCTCTGGTTTCCATGGTGATGTGTCTCTTAACTGACCCGTTCAAAGCTGAACCGGTCTATCTGGGAATGCAGGCGTTCTGCCATAGTATCAAGTTCATGGACAACACTGCCCACCTCTTCGGCTGAGGCACTCAGCTCTTCTGCCAGCGCTGCCATATCCTCATTGTTATGCATGGTTTTTCGTGCCATCTGTGATACACGCTCCACCTTCTCCATCAGGCGGTTGGTGGCATTGGCCTGATCTTCGGTGGCATGCGTTATTTCTTCAACTCCCTGTGCTGAGAGATTAACTACATCGACAATGGTGTTAATGGCATCAATGGATGCATTCACGCTGATAATGGCGTGGCGAATTTCAGCATCCACTGAACGCATCGAATCAGCGGTTTGTTCAGTCTCATTTTTTATCGTCCCAATAAGATCTTCAATGGTTGCTGACGCTTCCTTTGACTCCACTGCAAGGTTGCGTATCTCCCCTGCAACAACGGAAAATCCCCTGCCATGTTCGCCTGCCCGTGCTGCCTCAATTGCAGCATTGATGGCGAGAAGGTTCGTCTGGTCGGCAATGCCGGCGATAATCCGCACAATCTTTCCAATTTTCTGCATCTGGTCATTGAGGGCAGTGATGTCCTGCACGCTATGTTGAGATATTTTCCCCACCAGTGCCATCTTCTCTGATGCATCCTTTCCGATTTCAGCACCCTTCGCACCTTCATCTGAGGAAAGTTCTGCCTGCCGCATCACTTCCTGGGAGGTGCTTGCTATCTCCTGGATGGAAGCAGAGAGATTTGCCACTTCATAACTTACTGCCTCAATCTCTCCCTGCAGGATGCCCATATTTTCGGTGATGGTCTGGGTGTCTGTTGCCATCTTCACATTGGCATTGCTTATCTCATCACTGCTTGCGGTAAGTTCTTTTGCAGTGTGTCGAATGGTATCTATTGTTTCTGCAACATTCTCTGCGATTGACCGGATAGAGGTGACTGAAGTGTTATAATGCTCTTTCAGGAGTTTCAGGGGGTCTCCGTCAGAAATTGCCGTTTCAGCCATGAGATTTCCGGATGCAAGTTCTTCCATCTGTATGGTCAGGAGTTCAGCACTGTCTGCGAGAGTTTCTGTTTCTTCCTGCACCTGTGCCATGATACGGGTAATTTCGGATTCTTTTTCCCTGGAATCAGAGATGTCATTGTAAACGGTGAAAATATTTTTTAATTCGCCATCAGGGCCAATGACCGGAATCCCGTATTGTTCCAGAATATGGGTGCCTGTCGGCAGGTCAACGGTGACAACACCGTAAGACTTCTCCTTCCGTTGGATGACATGACCAAGTCCGTCACCCTCCTGTTTTTTGATGGTGAAATCACGGGCATTCATCCCGATGAGTTTTTTGCGTGGAATACCGCTCATCGTGACGTATGCCTCATTGGCGAGCAGGATGGTAAATTTACTGTCCGTATAGAGGATGGGCATCGGATTCTCTTCGATCATCATATCAGAGCGTTTCCTCAGGATTTCATTTTCTGCCATCCGCTCCAGGCTCTCCACTGCTTTCTTTCGTTCCTGCGTGACATCATTATAGAAGATATATACCGATTCGACAGAATCGTCTTCTCCCAGAACGGGGATGCCATACTGTTCAAGGACATAGGTTCCCGAAGGCAGGTTGATTTTAATTTCTGACGAACTCCGCACTTTCGTCTTTACTGTCTTTCCGATACCTTCCCCTTTCTGGTCAATGAGGGAGAAGTCCCTGAGATTCATTTTCCTGAGTTTTGAAAGCTGAATCCCGGATAACTGTTCATATGCCGGGTTTGCACCTGTTATTGACAATGAACGGTCTGTAATGAGCACAGGGATGGGATTTTTCATGACCAGTGCTTTCGTCTCCCGCTCTTTCTGCCTGAGGATACGTTTTGTTTCGTTGTCCTGCGGGGCAGCAGCTTCAATAGCTCTCTGTGCCGCCAGTCTCTCCTGCAGTTTATGCTTATCGGCATCCAGAACGGATATTCTCATATTCAAAGATGAGATTTCAGATTCTGCCTTTTTCTTCGCACTTTCTGCTGAAAGAAGCTTTCCTCTGAGTCCGGTGATTTCAGTTCCTGATTTTCGGTTCAGTGTCCAGTGCTGTGCAGTCAGGTCTGCATGTCGTTTCGTGAGCTCTTCGAACTGCTGCTGCAGGTCAGTATATTTCTCTGGTTCAGGTGCCTCTTCCGCCTCTTTTCCGAGTGCTGCAATCTCCTCCCTGAGGGCAGATATTTCTTTCCCGAGCCGGATTATTTCTTCGTCTTTTCCTCTGACGTCTGCTGAAAGCTGCTCTCTGTCTGTTTCCCGTGTCCGTT
This sequence comes from uncultured Methanomicrobiaceae archaeon, assembly GCA_963761105.1. Taxonomy (GTDB): domain Archaea; phylum Halobacteriota; class Methanomicrobia; order Methanomicrobiales; family Methanomicrobiaceae; genus Methanogenium. The sequence continues at coordinate 50,920 of CAVXFW010000022.1, forward strand.
TCTCTGTGTTGACTGCCTCTCTGAGTTCTTCCGTCAGGGACCCGAAAATCCTCTCCTTATTTTCAAGGTCTGTATTCAGGGCTGCAATCCTCTTTTCATCTTCAGCGGATTGTGCAGCCAGGTTTTCTGCGTTTTCCCGTGCTGCCTGCAGCTCTTCACCTGCTGCATGACGCACAGCACTGATGGCGGCATTGATCGAGAAAGCAATCTCACCGAGTGAGGTGTCAACGGTTTCCGGAGAGATTAGTCCGGATTTTGGGTTTAATATGATATTCTCAAGTGCAGCAGAGAGTGTCTTGTCTTTCTCTTCCGCTGTGACGGTTTCACCTGTGTCTTTCGGCTGGATTCCTGCTTTCTGCACTCCGGTGAAGAGTGCCTTTCGTCCCGGTCTCTTCATTTCATCTGCCATACGAATTTCAGCTCCTGTTAATTCCATTTTTCAATAGCTGCGGCTAGCTCTCCATAAACGATGGCTGCCCTGCTCTCAGGGGCATACTGTGACAGAGGCAACCCCTGTTTCTGTGCTTCATGAACCCTGATATCATAGGGGATGGTAAATACCTGCGAGAAGGTTTCCTTGCAGAATGCAACAATCTCCTCAAACTGTTCACGTGAGGAGGTCTCCTCTTTTTTCAGTCCTAACAGGCGCCGGAATCCGTCAGATATCTCTTCTCCCGGTGTCATCTCTTCCTGAATCATCCGTCCCCGGGTGATAACGGCGATGTCCGCCGGGACCGGAGTCCCCGTAATCTCTGCAATATCTGAGAAGATGGTCTGCAGTGCATTCAGCCCTGTACGTGCAAACATCCCATTGTCCATGGTGACAATCACATGGTCTGCTGCGACGATCCCGTTAATCACAAACTGTCCCATACTGGGCGGGGTGTCAACCAGAATGTAACTATACTCTCCAAGAATTGGCTTTATCGCTTCTTTCAGGATAAAGAGTCTGTCTTCCCGTTCATACATGTATGGTTCAGCACCTGCGAGGTCAAGTGATGAGGGGCAGAGATCAATGCCTGATTCAGTTGAGACGATGATGTCTTTGAGGTTTACAGGGTCAAATCCTTCTGTCCCTGACATAAAGACGTCATACATATTGTTCTGTTCTCCCTGCGGGTCATGTCCAAGTCCGGTTGTTGCATTTGCCTGAGGATCGCAATCAATAATCAGGACCCGTTGTTCATCTTTATTAAGAAAGCCACCGCTGTTCAGGCATGATGTGGTTTTTCCGGTACCTCCTTTGTGGTGTGTAAATGTTATTACCGGCATCAGGTTTCTCCCATCTGCAGTCGTTAACTGGAATTTCGCAGTGTCAGGGGAAAAACACTTTGTTTGTTCCCGGCCCGAAAATGTCCTGTTTTAACTGAAAATCTTATATGAGGCATAAACCAAACAGATAGTATTAATGGACCGTTCCAGACTTAAAATTGTGATTTTCGGTGCGTATAATGCAGGTAAATCATCATTTATACGGGCAATTGATCCGGATTCCCACCATATCGAAGCAAATAACGGTGACATTCCGACAACCGTCGGGCTTGATTTTGGCAGGATAGTGATCAATAACCGGAAAATCTTCCTATTTGGTACACCGGGACAGGAACGGTTTGAATTTGTCCGTGACATTATCTCCCGCGGTATGGACGGGGCAATTGTCGTGGCTGATACCACGCGTGATATGGACGGGTTAACGGAGCAAATATGCAATGCCCTCAGCGTATCCGGGTATCCCTATGCCGTTTTTCTGAACAAATGTGATCATCAGGATTCACGTCCTGATCGCTACCATGCGGTGACAGGGACGGTCTTTTCACCGGAGATTTCCGCTATAACCGGTTGCAATACTGCAGATGCACTGCGTGAATATCTTGAAATATATTTCTGAACAGCACCCCGGCTCAAAGCAAATAGTATAATTTGTTCCGGGTTTTACTTACATCAGTTATGTCCAGGATTGGTGTAGTAACTGGTCTTATCCTCCTTCTGGCTGTGTGTGCCGTCTCTGCCGGATGCCTCTCATATTCCATTGGTACAGTAGCGTATGATGGTGATGTTGTGCACGTCTCTGTGGATAATAAAGCGGAAGGCAGGGATGCTGCGATGCAGATTACGGTCTTCTCTCTCTCTGATTTCAAACAGGTGGAAGTGGATAAAATTGTGCGCTCCGTGCATCTGGATGCCGGAATAAATGATGTCACATTTGATGCAGACCTGCAGCCGGGCCCGTATCGTCTCTATATTTACATGATGGAAGGCGGAGAGCGGTTAGGCTGTGTGATTGAGGATCTTGAGGTCTGAATATGGCTTCGTTTATTCAGGCTGCCGCAGGGAAAGAACCATGCGATATGGTTTTTGTCAATGCCAGGGTATTCTGTCCATTTACGGGGGAATGGGAAGAGAATGCCTCGTTTGGGGTAAAAGACGGGCGTGTGGCAGGTTTTGGGGCGTATTCTGCAGAACATACCGTTGATCTGCGGGGGAAGCGCGTCATCCCCGGCCTGATTGATGCCCATGTGCACATTGAAAGCTCTCTTCTGACACCGGCAGAGTATGCCCGGGCCGTGATCCCGCACGGGACGACCACAGTTTTTGCTGACCCCCATGAGATCGCGAATGTTGCGGGCACAGAGGGACTCAGGTATATGCTGCGGGAGCGATCAGAAGTCTTACTTGACATCAGGCTGATGCTTCCGTCCTGTGTGCCCGCGACACCGCTGGACAGGGGTGGAGCTGTCCTCTCCTGCCGTGATCTCGCAGCCTTTGCCGGTGAAGAGGGAGTTGCCGGCCTTGGTGAAGTGATGAATGTGCCGGGGGTGCTCGCAGAAGACGCTGACCTCTGCTGCAAAATAGGCCTGTCTTCCGTTGTGGACGGCCATGCACCGCTCCTTTCCGGGAAAGCACTCTGTGCCTATATTGGTGCAGGCATCCAGAGTGACCATGAATGCACGGGGGCTTATGAGGCTGGAGAAAAACTCAGGCGCGGGATGTACATCATGCTGCGTGAGGGCTCAACCGAGAAGAATCTCACTGCACTCTCTGCGGTCGTGACACCCGCGACTGCACCGAGGTGTTCCTTTGCAACCGATGACCGGCATGCAGATCTGCTTGCAGAAGACGGGCATATCGATGACTGTATCCGCAGGGCCGTTGCCGCAGGCATTGAACCGGAGACGGCTTACCGGATGGCCACGCTCTCTGCTGCAGAACGATTCGGTCTGAATGACCGTGGTGCTCTTTCACCCGGCCGGCGGGCGGATTTCTGTGTGCTGGACGATGCCGGGCCCTGTAGCGTGACGGATACGTATATCCGTGGAGTCCGGTGGACGGACCCCGGATACAAGCGTCCTGACGTCCTCCATATGCCCTTTTCGTGTGCCCCTCTGACAGAGGAGTCCATTGCCATCCACGGGTCAGGGACAGCCCGTGTTGTCGGTCTGGTGCCTGATCAGATACTCACCCATGCATTATCTGTTGAGGCTGATGGGGCAGCCCTTCCCGACCCGTCACGGGATCTCCTGAAGATAGTCGTCTGTGATCGCTATCGCAGTGCCGGCTGTGGTGTCGGGATTGTGAAAGGGTTTGGCATCCGGGACGGTGCCATAGCGGCGAGTGTAGCTCATGACTCCCATAATCTCATTGTAGTCGGAAGTGACGATGCCTCCATTATCCGCGCCGCAGATATGGTCATTGCAGCAGATGGCGGCATGGCAGCAGTATCAGGAGACACATCTGCCTTTTTGCCGCTGGAATGCGGCGGCCTGATGTCATCTCTCCCGTATGATGAAGTGGCAGCCTCACTCAGGTCACTTGAAGCATGCATCCGCACAACCGGGTGTATCGAAAATCCGTTTATGTATCTCTCCTTTTGCGCACTCACGGTTATTCCTGAAATCCGGGTGACCGAACGCGGAGTCTTTGATGTGGGCGCCTTTGCCGATGTGCCCCTCTTCTCTTCCCGCGAAAAATAATTTTTTTTTGGTCTTCGCTGAATTATCTCAGATTTCATTCAGAGTAGGAAGGATGATTCTGAGCAAGGGAGGGGGTGCCCACCCCTCCCTGCAGTCCACCCCCATGTGGGATGAGTCATATTGGGGATGTGAGTGAGTGAGTGAGTGAGTGAGTGAGTGAGTGGCAATTTTTCCATCCTGATTATCTCCCCGGTTCCTATGTGTCCGGTGTAGTTTGTCGTGAGTATCCTGCAAAAATGGTCTAAAACAGATGTTCTGAATAATGGGGGAATTTAAAAGATGCCAAAGGTGCCGGGAGGTATTATTCCCGCCACTACCATTACCAGTATCAGAATTGGCTGATGGATGATGTATATCAGAAGGGAATGCCTGCCGGCCGCTGAGAGAAGGTTCGTAACCGGAGGGCAGGGCTGCTGAATCTGCCGCAGCGGATGCCCGCCGGGGTAGAGGTATGCTCCCGCTCCCAGTCCCAAAAGGACAAGGCCAAACCATGGAATGAGCGGTTCATAGTCCAGAGAATAGAATCCCGCCGGATGGATGCCCAGCCATGCAAGCCAGAGTGGCCCCACAGTCCCTGTCACCACAAGGCCCAGTGCGAGGACAATCACGCCGGTGATGAGGTTCTTTTTTTGCAGAGAAAAAAAGAGCGGCGCAAGGCAGATGGAGAGGCCGATGAGGTGCAGGATGCCGAAGAGAATGTATCCTCCTCCAATCGCATACCAGGTAACAAGGGTGATGCCGCACCCGAGTGCAAGAATGAACAGACCCCTCATGAGGAACTTCTGCACGAGGGCTTGCCCCTCTACTCCCTTTTGGATGGCACGTTCTCTGCTGATGTGCAGGGACAGGCCGACCAGAAATACAAAGGTGCAGGCGCAGGTCAGGGCAAATGCACGCCAGAATCCACTCGTAACAGCAATGTCTACCGCACCAAAGTAGACAAGATCAAAGAGCAGGTGGTAGATGACCATCATTATGATGGCAATACCGCGGACTGCATCAATCTCCCAGTATCTTATGGTGGGTCTGTTCTGCTTCTCTTTTTCCTGCTCCATTCGTCTTCATTATAATACGGGGGTGCAATACGCATTAGTGTGATGACTCAGGGTGATGAGCATGTTATTGAGGCAGCCGGCCGTGCACGTGTTGTTGTAAGGGACGGGCATGTGGTATCGGTCGGTCCGGCCCGGATTACTTCCTGCCCGCTTGCGGCACGGTTCAGTGAGCCGGTACGAACCTTTAGTGAAGAGGAGATTCGGCGAAATATTGAGGGGCGCATTGCGGCATTCGGCATGTGCACTTCCGAACGTGTTGTGGTTTCTGATGATGACTTCGTGCTCTTTGGGGCATCTGAACTGCTCTCCTCTGCTCTCAGGTGCGGCATCATTGATGCAGCAGTGATTGCCTGCGACGGTGCAGGGACAGTTATTGCGACCTCTCCGCGCCTTATCCAGGGTATTGGAGGGAAGATGTCCGGTCTGGTATCGACAACACCGATTCCTGCGGTGATTGATCGTATCCATGAAAACGGCGGTATTGTGGTGTCTCCCCGTGATGCAGCACTCAGTGCAGTAAATGGTGTACGTATAGCTCTGGAAAATGGATTCCTTGCACCTGCTGTTACCACCGCCTCCGCAGATGAAGCCGTCTCCCTGAGGAAGGCATGCCCTGCTGCATTCATTGTAGCAGTTCATACCACCGGCACGAATGATGAAGATGCAGAGAAATTTGCCGCATCCTGTGACCTGATATTCCCATGTGCGTCCCGTGCGATGTATGAAATTGCCGGAAAACGGGCACTTTTGCAGGGCGGTAAAGCAGTCCCGATATTTGCCATGACCGGAGCCGGAAAAAAAGTGGTGCTTGCAAAGATTGCGTCTGCAGAAACTCCTGTGGTGATTACCGGGCATGCGCTGCCTTATACGGAAGGAAAGGGGCCGTCCCCTCTCCTGTGATTATTTTTTCAGGTGCATTATGTCCTGCAAATCGCCGAAGGACTGTAGGGTGTAGTCTGGTTTTATTCGGGGATAGGGGATGCCAATCCAGTCGCCGTATTTTGCATATACGGTTGTCATCCCTAAGAGATTGCCTGGTTCAATTTCCCGTTTCGGGCTGTCGCCAACAATCCATGCCTCATGGACGCCGCACTTCAGAATGGCTGCTGCCGCATGAAATATTTCCGGCTTTGGTTTTCTGACTCCTGACCGGTCAGGCGTCATAATCCCTTCAAAATATTCTCTGACTCCGGTTGCGGCAAGGCGTTTTTCCGCCTGACTGCTCTCTGCATCGGTGATAATTGCCATCGAGACCCCGGCATCTGCAAGAAGCCGGAGGGTTTCTGTCACTTCCGGATAGAGGACGAGTGACGCGAGCTTTATCTCTTCGTAAACCGCGCATGCTTCTTCATACAGGCGGGGTTCAAATATACCGCGGTCTTCCAGGAAATCACGGATATTGTCGTGGTGTTCATATCCATGAGTTCCACTCATAAAATAACGGAAGAGTTCCAAGCCCTCTCCGCTGCCCGCGAGATGTACGACTGCCTCACATGACTTTTTTTTGGCGAAATAGAAGTCATAAAGGGTATTATCCATGTCAAAGAGAACGTATTCCGGTAGTTTTTCACTCACTGTATCAGCCATATTCAGGAGACCTTTTGTCTGGTGTATAATGGTTTGCTGAGTGCAGATAACTGGTTTGGTATTGCGGTAATTATGGAAAAGGTTTATCAGTATCTTCCTCCTCTCTCGTGTACGATGAAACCAGGTATGGAACAGAAGGGATTTCATATCCGAAATCCGGTGCTTCTCATTGGATGTGTGATTCTGACAAATATCGCCGGATTTGCCGGGTCGTTTTTCACGGTCACAGGAGCAGGATCATGGTACGCGGATGTTCTGGTAAAACCATGGTTTGTTCCACCAAATGTGGTTTTTCCTATTGCATGGACAACGATTTTTATCCTGATGGGTATCGCCCTGTATCTCGTAATGGTGGAAGGGACCGGGCGGGCTGACGTCCAAATTGCAGCGGCACTTTTCTGCTGTCAGCTTGGTCTCAATATTCTCTGGTCATATGCATTTTTCACCCTGCAAAGTCCTTTTTATGGGCTAATTGAGATCATCATTCTCTGGTTCTTCATTCTTGCCGTGACAATACGCTTTTACCGCATCAACAAATGGGCAGGATATCTCTTCATCCCGTATCTTGCCTGGGTATCGTTTGCCACGATATTGACCGGCACGATATATCTGCTGAATTAGGTTTAGGGATGGATATATAAATCCAAACTCTCAATTGTTCTGACAGGTACATTTCATCTGTTACACCTGATCCCGGGTGCTGCTATCCATGCCGAACAACTCAGCAGAGAATGAACTCCCCCCATCATTCCAAACGAAATATATTGAACCGGATATTCATGAGTACTATGAATATATGCGTCATTCAGAAATCCCTGTCCTTTTTATCGGGGAAAAGGGTAGAGTCATCTTTGCAAACAAGGCATTTCACCACAAATACCAGTATCCGGAGGATTTTATGGCCGGATCACCGAATCTCAGTGAAATACTCTATCCTTGTGATCCCCAGGAGGGGAATTCTGATATGGCAGGGGGGATTTGTGATCAATTCAGGCCCGGAACATTCATCCGCGCCCGTGTGATCGGTTCTGAGGGAACAGCTGTCCCTTCCCTGATCTCAGTTTCAGAAATCCCGGGTTCTTCCCTTGCTGCCGCAACAATTTATCCTGGTTTTTCTGTCAGTCCGTCGCCGGATGGCTTTCATCAGGGTGAGATGATACATTCTGCAGGGGATGACGGAATAATTCCGTTTGAAATATTTGATTCATATCCTCATCCAGTCATTGTTCTTTATGATACGGCATGCCGGTATTACAATGCGGAGGCACACAAACTGCTGGGGAAAAATTCGCTTCTGAAGGGCAGTTTTCCTAAAATCCGTCTTGTACACAACGATTTTTCAGAACTTTTAGATGCCATGGAATCTCATGCCGGTTCATCACCCTCGCCCTCCCTGATGATTGAGGATCGGCTTCACATCAGCAAAACACGCAGCATTGATGTGGAGGTTCTGCTTGTCCCCTTACGGGATAATTCCCGGAATCTTCTGGTGGTATTCCGTGATGTTACCCGGAAGAAACATGCTGAGTCAGAACTTCTGAAACGTAACAGCCAGCTTTTAATGATGAATGAGGTCATGAAGGTGGCAAATTCAGTCGATACCTTAGACGAAATGCTTGAAGAGATTCTTCAGACAGTTATCCGTGAGATGAATTTTGATTTCGGCTGGATCTACCTGCGTGATACGGATGCAAAATGGGCAACGATTGTTGCATCATCCGGGGTTCCCGAACAATTTATAGAGGCAAGGATGCGGCAGAATGTTCTGGATTATCCTTTTAATCTGGTCTTTTTTGCTATGCAGCAGCATTATGTGGATAATCTGCCGAATAATCCCCCAGGACCGATTGATTCAAAGATGTTAGAAGAGATTGATGCACTCTCATATGCAGGTATTCCGCTGATATCTGACTCGGTTGTTGTCGGTGCACTCTACGTCGGGAGGCGGTCACGCCACTCCTTTTCCTCATTTGAGAAGAAGACGCTGGAGATGATAGGAAATGAAATCGGGAGTACGATTCTTCGTGGAATCCTGCAGGACAGACTGGAGGATGCCTACAGTGACGCAAGTCTCTATCTGGATATTATGCTCCATGATATCAAGAATGCGAATGCTGCCATTCTGGGGTATTCCCAGCGTCTGATGGATCATATGAGTGAGGAAGGGGGTAGGTACGCCACAAAAGTAAAGTGGCATACTCATCATATCGCTGATATTCTCAACAATGTGACCACTATAAGGAGAATCACTGATGAGTCAACTGAGTTGACTCCCATTAATCTTGATGCACTCATCACAGCAGAAATTTCCCAGTTTCCGGAGACAGAAATTTCCTTTATGCGAACCGGATGTACGGTCTGGGCAGACGGTCTTCTCTCAGTAGTCTTCACGAATCTTATCCGAAACAGTATCAAATACGGCGGGCCGGGGGTGCGCATCTGGATCAATAGTGAGGAAACAGATCATGAAGTGACCGTATCCGTTGAGGATGACGGGCCGGGCCTCACTGATGATAAAAAAATGCAGATCTTTTCGCTCTTTCAGGAATCTACAGCTGAACGGGGTGGACGTGGGCTTGGGCTGCACATCACCCGCCTTTTGATTCGGAGATATGGGGGTAAAATAAGTCCCGGTGACCGGATTCCCGGCCGTCCTGGCAAAGGACTTTCCATCCGGTTTACGCTTCGTCTGGCAGAAGATGCCGAAGATGATGCTGAGGATTTGTATTAGCTGTTCTGGTCTGAGATGAGGGGAATGGGGGGCACTCATCAAATGAACGCTGGTAATTTGGCGTAATACGTTCCCTTTCTGCCGAAATTCTTTTGCATTATCAGCGAGAAACGAGACCGATAATGAAGCAGGACCGTGTCTGCCCTGTTTCTCATGCCCGCCATCCCGATAATTGTGTGCGGCGTCTTATTCATCCGCCGGAGCGCATTGTCGGGCGGTTCATCTTGGAGGGGGACACGGTCATTGACATCGGATGCGCGGGCCCGGCTTTTTCTCCTGCCCGCCGTCCACAGAAGACAAACGGAGGATGTCGAAATATTTCGAGAACGGGGTTTGTGAGACCGGATTTTATCATTGACCATGAAATGACTATAGGGGGTCTAAAAAAACGGAATCGTATGATATTGGTTATTCTGACACCATTTTCTGCATTAAATCCATTATGCCTGCTTTTGTATTCTGCTGCCGGCGTCGTGGACCGCCCATTCCCATGCCTATCGCTCCTGAACCATAGAGCTCTTTGTTTAACCGGTCATTGAGTTCGTCAAAGATCATTTTGTATGCAGGACAGTGCGGGTCGACGGTCTCCACTCTGCCACCGGTTGGGGTGATGGCATTGTAGGGGCAGCCGCCGCGGCAGTATCTGATGTGTGAGCAGTCTTTGCAGTTTTTATCCACGAAGTCTTTGAATTCGTGCATCACTTTCCATGCACGGGACTCTGCCAGATCCGCTTTTGTCGGGTGGTCGGAGACATTGCCCATTACCCACTCAGGCATGCCCACAAACCGGTAGCAGGGGTAGATGCTGCCCTCAGGGCCGACGGCAAAGGTGTTTCCCATGCAGTCATTGAATGTACAGACCGTCCCTGTCCGTGTAAAGACACACTTGAATAGATCATTTATGTTCATTATTTCGGCAGTGTTCAGGTTTTCCAGATATTTGTCGAGGAGATAAATGAGGAGTTCGCCGTATTTCTCCGGTGCCAGTGCCCATTTCTCCGGATCGTCCCCCCTGAGGGACGGGAGCGCCGGGTGCAGTTTAAGCACTAACCCGTTCTCCATGAAGAAATTGAAGATCTCTTCACGGTATTCAACAGACTGTGAGGTGAAGGTGCAGATGAACCGCACAGAAAGACCGTTTTCCCGTGCAATCCGGTAGCCGTGCATGTTCTTCTCAAAGTACCCCTCCCCCCGCTGGAGATCGTTTATCTCTTTCGGGCCGTCAATGGAGGACCCAATCGGGACGTGGTATGCGGCAAATATCTGTGCAAGTTCAGGTGTCATCCGCCAGAGATTGGTCTGAATTGCAAACGCCGGTTCCATGTGTACGAGTTCTTCAGAAAGGAGAGGGAGTGCCTCACGGAAGAATTCAGCTCCTGCAAGCAGAGGTTCTCCTCCATGGAATGTTATTGTCACCTGCCGTTCGTCAAAATCCCTGAGCCAGGTGGCTACGTCCCGGATGGTTTCCATGCTCATCACCGGCGAGTTTTCTTCTGAACTCCAGCAGTAGTGGCAGTTTGAAGGACAGCCAAGGGTCGGTATCAGCATCACATGGAAGGGACTTTTCATACTCAGATTTTTTGGCCTGCTTATCAATGAAGGTTCGGATTCCTCTGTGGCGCAGGTAAAGAATAGGGGAATAATTCAACCCGGGCTGTTTTTTGGGTGCATGATCCAAAATGGATCAATTCCTGATTCATCGTTTTTTTATTTTTATGTGCATTAAAAGGATATATTAAAGGTATACCATTCCTAAAAAGCGTACAATGAAAAAAGATGACAGGAAACAGCCGTCCCTTCAGTCAAGCTTTGCTCTTGTCATCTTCCTTGTATTTATCATTCTGACAATCTGTGTTTCTGCAATCCTCTACTCCTCGGTTGAAGGGAACATCATCAGCCAGTTTGAGGAAAAGATGGATCAGACGGCGATATCAGTCACCCATTCTGCCATTCTTGCAGACAAAGGGCTTATTCTCTATGAAATGGCTTATGATCAGCAGCTGGAGGATGCATTCACTCCGTTTCTTGAGGCATATGCAGTTTCTGATGGAAATCCGTCCCAAATAGATCTTGATGCCCTGAAAAACAGGATGCAGCTGTATTCTGACTGGGATATAGATCTCTACATCATCAATGAAAGTGGTGTAATTGAATATACCACATTTGAGCCTGACAGGGGATTTGATTTTAAGGGTTTTACTGGGTTTTATGAGTCAATTACCAGAATCAGGGAGGGAGATTATTTTTATGCAGACCGGGTCTCTGCCAGCCTCTCTGATCCGGAAGGAGGGAAAAAATATGCCTATATGCCCACGCCGGACCACCGGTATCTCTTGGAACTGAGTTTTACGTCTGAGTCCTTTATGGAGGGACGCAAGAACTTTCCCTACACCGCCATATCGGATATGCTGATAAAGGACGACTCTTCCCTTCGTGCGGTTTCCATCTTTGATATCAACTATCGCAGGGTGGCAGGCCATGGTGCATCTGCAAAAGGTGAGTCTCTTGCGCATGTAAAGCAGGTCTATGCTGACCATTTGACGTTTGATGTAGTTGATAAAACGAATGAAACCATCACCCGGTATATCTATATTGATTTGGGAAACGATGACTATCCATCTTCTTCCGAGATGAACCTCGTCGGTGAGATTGTCTTCTCAACACAACCCCTCCGTGATTCGCTCAATATGCTGCTTTTCAATGTAATTGTCCTCAGTCTGCTTGGGATTGGTATTGGGGTATTTTTTGCATATTATATCTCCCATTTCCTGACCCGGCCGTTAAAGGCGATTATATCAGATATTGACTATATTGCAGAAGGACATCTGGATCACCCGATACGGGAGGCGCGGTCCGCGGAGACAGAAATCCTCAGGCGGAGTGTGAATATTCTTGTGGAGCGCCTGAAGTCTGAAATCCTGATGCTGAAAAAGACATCGAACGATCTTGATTCTGAACTGAGACGGACACAGGAAGCGGAAAAATCACTGCTGAGTGCAAACACGAAACTGGGATTGCTCTCAGGCATTACCCGGCATGATATTCTCAACCAGATTAGGGCCCTTTCGATGATATCTGCTCTCCTCAAAGAAAAAATAGGTGAGGATGGGAAAGTGGAGCAGCCTCTGAGGATCATGGACGATGTGATTGCAACGATGGAGGACCAGATAACCTTCACCCGTGAGTATGAGCTCTTAGGATCAAAGACCGCAGAATGGATGAATGTCAGCTCTCTGATAACAGAAGTGGCAGAGGAGATGGCATTCCGCAAAATCACAACAGAGATAACGACAGATAGTCTCGAGGTGTTTGCTGACCCGCTTTTTAAGCGTGTCATCTTCAATCTGTTTGACAATGCGGTGCGCCACGGGGAAGGGGTGACCCGGATTACGGTTTCATTCCGTGAAGAGAACGGGGGAGGTCTTCTTATCTTTGAAGATGATGGATGCGGTGTCCCGGAGAATATGAAGGAGAAGATATTCTGGAAGAAGATTGGCAAAAACACAGGTTACGGACTCTTCCTGGTGCAGGAGATCCTCTCCATCACCGGCATGACCATCCGTGAGACGGGAACCAAAGGAATGGGGGCCCGCTTTGAGATTAAGATTCCTGAAAAGTATTGCAGGTTCAAAAAATAAGCGGGTTTTTCACATAAGCCATTGCCCTGTCAATGAGTTTGTCATTTGGTATATCGTGTTTCCGAGGAAAAGAGTAAGGGGGGTTGCCCCCTCCCTGAGTTTTTTATTTAGTATATTGTGTTTCTGAGGAAGAGCAAGGGAGGGGGTGCCCCCCTCCCTGCAAGACCCACCCCCAAATGTGATGAGTCATACAGGAGGGATGGGTAGGCATACTTCCTGTTCCGCTAATTTTTGTGAGTATTTGTGCGATATTGGATTGTGTATCCATCTCAGCGAAAAGGAGAATTCCTGAAATTTCTTCTCCCGCAATTCAGCGGTGAGCCCTGAATGTGCCAATTATCACAGATGTACGTCAAAAGGGATCCCGATTGCCTGAAAGGGGGTGCATTTTGCAGATTATGGTGTAAAAATCGGGTCAATTTGGAATCAATCCGGGATGTCTGTGAATTCAGCGGTATTGGTTTGTCCTTAATATATGTGCATATGAATTATCTTTAGTGGATAAAAATAAATAATATATAGTAATAATATATATTTATGTTTGTTTCTTATTATTGCTCAACGCCTACAATAAATGAAACTGTCCTTGAATATGAAAAGACTATTCGCAATCTTCCAGAACCTGAAGAAATGGTTGGCATTTTCTCAAAAGAAGGGATTCTGATTCATGAACAGGAAGGGGAATATGTTCCTGGAATAGGAACAGTTGTGATATTGCCTATAACTGTGCATGAGAAGGTAATCGGTCAAATTTTAACGCATAATCATTCCTCTGATCATTCATTTTCTGAAAGAGACCTTGCTGGAGCTGCATATTTTGGTTTTTCTGAAATGCGGGTTGTTGGAAAAAGCGGAACTTTTTCACTTTCACCAAACGAAAGCGGATGGCCGGAATCATATGAAATCGAAAAATGTATCTCTCAAATGAAATGTGATTCAGAATTTCAATCAAAATTGAATGATATTAAATTTGACCCGGAATTTTATCTGAATTCAGGAGATGAAGAACGTGATATCGAAAGGGTTGAGTCTTATCTAATTTGTGAAAAAATCTCCGCCAAATTCAATCTGAATTATCAGGCATCCACCTGGAGTGAAACCAAAGATTCACACAATCAAAATTGGTTATCATACTGCTTACAGAATACTGTTGAATGAAAGCTGCTTTCAGCTCTTTACTTTAAAATGGTAAAATGCGGGAGGAGCGATTCGAACGCTCGGACTCCTACGAGACTAGGCCCTCAACCTAGCGCCTTTGACCTGGCTCGGCAACCCCCGCACAGGAATGTGAGAAACAGCCAGGACCGGTTCCATGGTATCGACACCGACTGAAACAACCGAATTCGGGAGTTCAGGCGACTGCGCCATGTTACTCTATACAGAATGATGTCCGGAGTCATATATGTTTTGATTTGGTTTTCAGGCTCCTGTTTGTCCGGTTATAAATGGAGTGATTCCTGCTGGTGAAGATGAGTGGTCTTTTTATCAATCAGGTTAAATTCTATCGTAATGTGGGCAAAGATACTGGATGCATTCAGTGATTCACCTTCTCAGGCGCGGGTTGTACGGTTTCTTCTCGAAAATGGTCTTGGAATAAATGTTCGGGGCCGTGTCACGGTAAATGACATCGAAATTCCTGCAACCCATCTCTCAAAGGAGATTGGGACTGACCGCCGGGTCGTCGACGCCACCGTGAAGCGTATTTTATCCCTTCCTGACATTACGGATATTTTTCTCAAGCTTCGGGCCACACCGGATGTCAGCCGTATCGCAGAGTCACTTGGACTTACGGTGATAACAGTAATGCCCGGTGACGCGGCACAGAAGGGTGTGGTGGGTGAGGCCGTGAAGGTCATTGCTGACAATGGCATTTCTATCCGCCAGATCTTTGTCACCGACTCCCACCTCTCAGAAGACCCGAAGCTCGTCATTGTAGTGGATGAAGCACTTCCGTCGTCTGTCTATGAAGCCCTGCGTGCTCTCCCGCAGGTCAGAAAACTCATTATTGAATAAAAACTTTTTTTTGGAATTGCTGAACTATTTTGGAATTGTCGGCTGCCTTCTGTCCGCTTCGTTTCGCACTCCCGAAATCATCCGCCACACGTGATAAACCCGGGAACTGTGTGTGTCGTTCCCGGCAGGCAAATTAATGTCTCAAAAAAAGATATGGTCTTTCCTGAGCAGGGTGGTGAAACGCCGCCATTGCCCCTGTGAATGATGGTTTCATCAGGGCTGAAGGATTACTGTCTTCTTTCTCTTAAAAACGAATGCCGCAGACTGTGGTGACTTCCTGTGGCATTCCCTGTCGATTCCTGTACGTCTGCAGGCCAGTGCCACGGTGACATGAACCTTCAGGTCAGGAAAAGAGGGGGCGGCACAGACACGTTTCAGAGATGGTCCACATCTGCTGCGAGGGCAGCGATACGCCTCACAATGGTCTTCGGGAGTGTGGCGGAGGCAGTTTCCAGCCGTTCTTCAATGGAAATAATCGTGGTGCCTCTGACCCGGTTGTCCGCATGGGCCACAATCTTCTCTTCCGGTGTATGTGGGATACAGTCAATCGGTTTGAGGCCTTCTGCCCTGCACTCCTCTGCGGTAAGGCCGGCGCCAATGTGGCACTCTACAATGCGTGCGACCTCTTCGGGGAGACCGTATTCACGGCAGATGTCTGCCCCTATCTGTCCATGAGCTAACGAATGGGTCTGTGACCTGCCGATGTCATGAAGTGCTGCACCCCATGAGACCAGTTCCCTGTCCACCGGCCGCGATGCTGCATAGCGGCAGGCAAGGTCATGCACCACATGCGAGTGGGCGATCACATTATCCGGACACCCCGCCCGGTTAAGAAATAAAAATGGGTCTTCTGATGGGAGCATCAGACTTTGCCCAGGGTCGTCCTCATTGCAGCAACGCGTATTTTGAGTGCATTGAGGAGAAGTTCGTTATCAAAATGCTCCATCTGGGTTCCGCACGGACAGGTGAACTCGACTGATATGGCGTCATTGAACGTATAAACAATGCCGCAGGTATTGCAGATGAAGAAGTCATTTTCATCTTCATACTTCTCCCGTGCATCCAGTTTATCAAATGCATTCTCCATGTCCTCAGTGAGGGCATCGTTCAGGTTGTCCAGCCTGAGTTTCCACTTATAGGTGAGCCACCCGGTCTCCTGGTTTTTTTCCCTCCGGTACTGGGCAAGACGCTTTCCGTAGAGCGTATACAACGTATTTCTGACTGAATTGAGATTAATTTCTGTCTCCTCAGCCAGTTGCTCATCGGTCTTTTCGATTGTACGGTCAAATTTTTCCAGAAGGGTTAGCCCTTCTTCTCCCACCATCCGGATCAAATATGCCCGGACTGCAGGATTATCCAGCACGTCAGTCTCCTCTACCATCTGCTCATATATCTGTATACTCTGGTAATAGTCTTATCCAAGGCAGCGAGCGTTTCATCCTCATTCGTGCCGCGGCCATAGACGCTGAGGACTGCGTTCCCCTCTTCAATCTCTGTTCCGGGCCAGGGAATGTCTGCAATATCTGGATGAAGTGATTTAAGGTCATCTTTTACCACACAGTCGTGTTCTGCAAAGATGATGGAGCGGGCAACCGTCATTGTTTGGGCCGGTCTGGATGCGGGAAGAATGCCTTGTGTCGCATTCCGGTGCATCTCAAAGATATTTACACCTGTACCTCATCTCCACGATGTCAAGCGTTGCCTGGAACCGTGGGTTGATTTCAATAGTGCGGATGCCGTCATCTGTCAGCATGAAGTCAATCCCCAGTGAGCCGATACACCCGCTTTTCGCTGCAATATCCTCTGCAAGGGTGAGGATACTCTCGCGTTCTTCCGGCAGAAAGGGTGTAACAGCTCCTGCAAATCCAAACCTGCGCTCCCCTTCCCCGCCACGGTTAAACTGGCGGTTCAGGCTGAGGGCCCGTGCAGACGTCCCGTCCGCGATACAGGAGACACTGCAGGGAATGCCTTCTACCGGCATCTGCCGGATATAAGGGGTGTCCGGCCAGCACTCCGTCCATGCTGCCTCATCGTCCGGTGTGGCGGCAAGGGCATTGCGCCAGCCGCCCGCGCCGGTGTCAGGCTTAATAAATGCGGGATACTCCCCCATGGGAAGAATGGGTGGCACCGGAAATTCATGCTCCTCAAAGAACTGCTGGATGCTCTTCTTTGTACAGAACCGGGCAGCCACATCCCGTGGTGTCCCGCAGACAGTTCGCCCGATGTCTATGTCCTCTGCGCCGGAGGAGGTGACAATGGCATCAAATGTATACTGTGAACAGATATCTGCAATGAGATCCGGTAATTCGGCCAGTTCATCGAAAGTCTGGTGCTCTTTTGTGTACCAGGTCAGGTCCTGATCACAGAAATGGTCGATGGCACAGACCTCATACCCTGCGGCATATGCAGACCTGACCACATGGCGGGTTGCAAACCCAACCACAAGGACCCGGCCCTTCAATCCTCAAACCTCTTACCATGTTCAGACGGGATTATTATCATCTCTGCATCAGGATATTCGCGGTTCAGTTCACTTCCGTCAAAGAGCCTGTCGAGGATAAGGGCCAGGCTTGAGATCTCTGAGTGGGGCTGTGTGGTGACCGAAATATTGTAGTCGGCAAGGTCATAGATCTCAGAAGGAACCTTCTCTGCGCCGACAACCACAAGCACTTTGTCGTGTTCTTTGATTTCACCGATGGCATCCGTCATCCGCAGGCCATACATTGTCAGATGGACGACTATGCCTCCTGCCTCTTTCCATTCGCGGATGACCTTCTTCCATGATACATTATTCTCAACAAAGAAGTCGCCGCCCCAGCGATTGGCAACATCAGTTGCCGACTGGCGCACGCCTTTGTCGTCAGCTGCAAGGTACATGGCTTTTGCCCCCAGCGCCCGGGCAGTGAGAGCCACATGGGTTGTTACCCGCTGGTCACGTTCCGGCCGGTGGCCCAGCCGAAGGACCCGTACGTCTGACACCATTTTATTCGTCCCCCCTCTCCTTTCGGACTTTAATGACACCGTTTTCCATATAGATGGGTGAGTTCTTCATTGTCCGTTCCAGTTCTGTGGAGATAAGAATTTCCTGTATGGATTTTGGGGCGCAGGTCTCTCCCTTTCGTGAAATCAGGTGGTATTTCTCCAGCCGTTCCAGTGATTCTTTTGCAATGTGTTCTTCTCTGCCTGCCATTCTGCAGATTTCATCCACGGTTATTTCGGATTTTTCTGCGATAATATGGTATATCTGCCAGTCTCTGTCTTCGGGTCGCACATTGAAAGGTTGCCCGGACGCGGGCATATAGTTTTTTACCGTTTCATAGTGCAACAACAACAGAAGGGAGATATTTATGCGGAAAAGGCAGGTGACATATGACTGATTATTTTGAACTGGCAGAACTTGCCGACAGGATACTTGAGATCAGTGAGGAGGATGCGGCAAAACTGGTATCTGTCCTTGATGAACTTGAAGAAGGCGTGAGAAACGAACTGCTGGTCTCTGATTTTCTGAATGCCTATCAGGTATTCTGGTATTTCTTCCGTTATGAACCTGATATTCTTGCAGCAGAACGCCTGATTCTCTCGTCTGCAGCCTCACTTTCTGTGGGAGTGCTGATTGAAGAGCGCGACATTTATGAAATATGGTTCCGTGTCGCAGATGCTCTTCCTGAAATGCTTGTCACAGATGGGGAAACAGTGCTCGTGACCTTCCGGGGGAAGGGCGCATACCGGGATGCAGCAGAATGGGTGGACAATAACTGATCTATCTGTTATTTCCCGTATTTTTTTCTGTTATCTGCCTATTATCGACCTGCCGTAATCATGCTGGTGTCGACCGTTGCCTTCACTATCTCCGGGAGTGTGCCCCACCGGCAGAGGATGTCCCCTGCGATGGCGCAGATGCCGCAGACTCCCCTGAAGTCCCGTGCCTGAAAAAATTCATCAGAGCATTCGGTAAAATCATTGCACAGAGACGTTGCCCATGCGTCTGCAAGGGATACATTCCGGGAGAATACGGTAACCGCATCTGCTGTTCCCAATGAGACTGACGGGCCTACTGTGGCAGAAGAGGTGCAGCAGCCGAGGATGGTATCCTGTGGCGGAATCCGGAAGGCCAGTTTCCCGGAGAAAGGGGAGGTGCCTGCATGAATCCCGATAGTGACATTGCGGTCAGCAATGAGGGCGATGTCACCGCCATTATCAATCACGGCAAAGGTGGCGCCTGCATCCTGCATTGCTTCCACACCATACCATGCAATCGTCCCTGCAACTGCAGCCATCGGACCAACTCCGGCGGGTTTCGATGCCGCAGCCATTCGCTGTGCCACCGGTGAGGATATCTCTGCCGGGTACGGGTCATAGGTTGACCCAAAAAAAGGGTCCCGGAGTATCTCGCGCTCCAGTTCACTCCGGGAGTCCACCAATGCCTTTTTGGCAGCTTCGATATGCGCCTCTTCTTCGGCAAGGATGGTGGTGATGGTTGTCCGGTACTGGAAATGCTCCCGGATCATGGGAGCAGTGAGAGTGCCTGGTGAGGGCAGGCATCCACACATTTGCCGCAGAGGACACACTTTGAACCGTCAACACAGAGCGTCCATGTCTCATCAAAGGAGAGCACATCCTGTGGGCAGACACTGATGCATGCGCCGCAGTGTACGCACTCAGACTCGTCTCTGATGACTGAGTCTTCCATCTGTTTCACCCGTGCGCCTGCCTTCTCCATTGCATCAGAGATTACTTTCGTATCCTTGTCAGGGATGTCGATGAGGACTTCTCCTTCGTTTGAATCAATAAATGCCCGCTCTACATTAATAAGCACGCCAGTATCTTTAACCGTTTGTGCAATGAGGGGCTGTTTGCCGCCTTTTTTGGAAAATGTGATCAGCAGTTTCATTGCTTCCACCTCCGTTCAAAGAGCTTGCTCAGATCAATTGCCGAAAGAATTCCTACCAGTTTGCCGTTTTCGTCTACAACCGGAAGGGCACTGATATTGTTTTTCTCCAGTTTGTGGGTGGCCACATCCACTGCCTCTGTCGGGGATGTATATACAACCCGTTTTGTCATGATGTCACGCACCGTCTCCCCTTTCCCGCTGGATGCCACAGCCTTGGAGATGTCAAAGGTGGTGACAATACCAACCAGCCGGTTTGCATCGTCAAGCACCGGGAGGTGATTGGTCTCTCCTCTGAGCAGTCGTTTTGCCGCCGTCCGGATGCTCTCGTCTTCGCTGATGGTGATGAGGCTTGTGTTCATGATGTCACGGACCTGGGGTGCACGTGCCCGGTCGCGCATCGGGTGTGAGGTTCTTTCCGCGTTTATTCTGCGGGTGGGGAGGGCGAGCTCCATCTTTCCACTCTCAACCCATGATTTCAGTGTATCTGCAACCTCAAGCGCTTTCCTGTATGAAGAAAGGGATGACGTCTTCACCTCCTCACCATCCACCTCCACATGCCCGCTCTTCAGTTCGGCATAGGTGACTTCACGCAGAATCGGCCGGCTCCGGTTGGGGACTCCGTAATCTGCAATTGTTGTCTTCAGGTCTTCATCACGGACTGCTGTTCTTCGCACCACGTCTTCATCGAGAACGGGTATGGGGACCCCGAGGCCGACATAGAGCGTGCTGTTGTATCCCTTGAATGTGGCAGCCCGAAGGAAATCTGTGGACATATCGTTCATATTCCCTGTCGTCATCAGGGTGCCGAAACCATTGCCGGGTGATGCCTGGGTGCCTTCCCCGATGATCATGCCCTCAGCGCCGCAGAGAAATATGGGGACGCCGCTGCCGATGATGCGCAGACCGGGGTCATTGGGGATGGGAGAAAGACATCCTGCACCGGAGTATGAGACATTTCCTGCATTCGGGAGCAGGGTGCCCATATAGGTATAGAGAGTCCGGTCAGTGGTGTTTGCTGCTGCCACATATGACTGATAGGAGTTGCGCGGATTGACCATGGTGGCCTGGTTCATATCTTCAAGGGTCAGATCAATTTCCAGTGTCTTCCTGGGATAGCAGTCTGTCCCCTTTGACTGTGCGCGTAACCGGACTGAATTTCCTGCGACGAGGTCTTCGAGCACATGGGCGCCGCCGTATGAGATGCCCTGTGTCTCTGATTTCTGGGTGGCACCAAGGTAGGCGTCTACAGCCGCAATGCCGGCATATGCCTCCACTTCGTTCATCCACACCTTCTCCATCCGTATCGGAGGGTCTGAATGGCCGAAATTGAAGAATGCACCGGAGGAGCACATTGCGCCGAACGTGCCGGTCGTTACCACGTCGACTTCCCTGAGTGCGCCCTCCACGCCCAGTTCATCAACAATGTCCGGCATCTGATCTGCCCTGACTGCCCGGGCATTGCCGTCACGAATGCGGGTGTTGATGAGTTCAATGGTCTTTTCCATAATCTATGATGAGTTATAATGCATAATTAATGCTTGCATTTATCACTATCAGTAATATATATTTCCGTCTGATGGTATTCCATGCTCTTCCTTCGCCCCGCAATCCATACCTTTATTCCCGGTTGTTTCTCTACGTATTCGCTATGCAGATTGCTGATTTTATTGCAATGCTTGAAGAGATTGCACCACCGGAGCTTGCAGAGGAGTTCGATAGTGGCAGGATCGGCCGTATTATTGAAGGGCGTGAAGAGGTGAATACGGTGTGCTGTGCTCTTGATGCGACACTCTCTGTAGTCAGGGCAGCAGTTGCAGAGGGAGCCGATATGCTTGTTGTTCATCACACTCCTCTGTGGAGTCCCCTCACCCGTATCGGGGGTGAATCAGGGCGGGTCATTGGTACGGCCCTTGCCGCAGGGCTGAATGTCTATGTGATGCACACCAATTTTGATCATGCTGAGGGCGGCATCAATGATGCACTGGCAGAGACACTCGATCTCACCGATGTGATTCCTCTCTCACTGGGTGTCATCGGGACACTTACTCATTCTCTGGATGAGGTGGCAGACCGTTTAGGTGCACCCCTCCGTGTGTACGGGGATGTCCCTGTGCCCTGCCGCCTTGCCGTTGCCGGGGGTTCGGGTTTTTCCTATGAACATATCTGTGAGGCTGAGGCACAGGGTGCAGAGGCATTCCTCTCGGCTGAACTGAAACACAGTGTCATCCGTTCTTCCGGCATTCCCCTTATTGAATCCACTCATTATGCCACCGAAGCGCCGGGAATGCGGATGCTTTCCCAACGGATGGGCTGGACGTTTATTGAAGAAATACCCCCAATGGTGCAGCACTGATGAGCGACAGTGACGCAGAATGGGTGGTCGCCGAGGTCTGCCGCCTCTATGACGCCAAGGGAAGTAAGGCGGTTTTGGCTGCAAAAAACGGGCAGGTGATACAGTATCGGGACTTCTGCGTGGTGGTTGGCACCACAGACACCTATGTCGTGGATGAGGAATTCTGCACCTGTGGTGATTTCACCTACCGGGGGTCGCAGTGCTGGCATATTCTTGCTTACAGGACGGCAAAAGCGCTGGGGACGATTGTACAGCGTGATGAGTGGTACCATGATCTTATCTGAAAACCGGGAGAAACAAACACTATATGAAATCCTGTGATGACTATTATACTCAGGATATTGTGATTACCCATGCTCGAGGAAGAATACCAGCTTGAATATTTCAGAGAGAACGGTCTGGTCAGGAAGATATGTAAGGCCTGTGGTTCAGCGTTCTGGACACGGGACCCTGAGCGTGAATACTGTGGCGATGCACCGTGTGAACCATATTCATTCATTGGGAATCCCATCTTCTCTCCTCATACCATTGACGAGATGCGTGAAGCATTCCTCAGTTTTTTTGAAAAGAATGGGCATACCCGCATCGGGCGCTATCCGGTGGCCGCCCGCTGGCGTGATGATATATATCTGACAATTGCATCCATTGCAGATTTCCAGCCGTATGTGACCAGTGGCGAGGTGCCTCCGCCTGCAAATCCTCTGACCATATCCCAACCCTGTATCCGGTTAAATGATCTCGATTCGGTGGGACGGTCAGGCCGTCATCTGACCACGTTTGAGATGATGGCGCATCATGCGTTCAACACGGATGCGAATAACATATACTGGAAGGACGAGACCGTCAGCCTCTGTGACCGGTTTCTCGCGTCTGTCGGAGCTGACCTGAACCGGGTGACATACAAGGAGCACCCGTGGATAGGCGGCGGCAATGCCGGTCCCAGCGTGGAGGTGCTCATCGGGGGGCTCGAAGTGGCAACCCTCGTCTTTATGAGCATGACAAAACGCGACAATGGCAGGGAACCCATTGACATGGAGGGTGTTCCCTATTATCCGATGGACCTCCGGATTGTTGATACCGGATATGGTCTGGAGCGTATGGTATGGGCATCGCAGGGTAGCCCTACGGTCTATGATGCAGTCTTCCCTGAACTGATAAGCCGTCTGATGGAGTCATCAAACCTCACCTATCTCCTTGAAACCAAAGACTGTGCCCGTATTCTCGCGCTGAATGCAAAGTATGCAGGGCTCATGGACATCACCGGTTCTAATCTCTATGAGATGCGAAAGACCGTGGCAGAGAATATCGGTGTTCCCTATCAGAAACTGCAGGAAATAATTGCTCCCATCGAGCGTATCTATGCGATTGCTGACCACACCCGCTGTCTTGCCTATATGCTCGGCGACTGTATTGTACCGTCCAATGCACAGGAAGGCTATCTGGCCCGTCTGGTACTCAGGCGGACACTGCGGATGATGAATGAGATTGGTATGGCCGAAAATCTTGCTGATCTCATTGAATACCAGATGCAGAAAATAGGCTTTTCCTCCTTTGAACAGGAGATCAGTGTCGTTCGGGAAATCATCAAAAATGAGGAGGAAAAGTATGCTGTCACGATGGAGCGCGGCGGCAGAATCGTCCAGAAGGCGGCAATTGCCTATAAACAGAAAAACCTGCCCATACCTCTCGATGAACTGATTACCCTCTATGACTCCCACGGCATCCCACCTGAAATCGTGCGTGACATCGCGGAAGAAGAAGGAACCGGCGTGGAATTGCCGGATAATTTCTATTCCCTGATTGCAGATGTGCATTCAGAATCTGATGACTCCGGGAATACAGAAGATCCGTATGCCGCAATCCGTGAGAGGATTGAGGCCATGCCTGCTACAAAGATGCTGTATTATGACCTTCCGCACGTGACCAATTTTGATGCGATTGTGCTGGACCAGTTCAATGATTATCTGGTGCTTGATCAGACACTCTTTTACCCCGAAGGTGGTGGTCAGCCGGCTGATTTCGGTAAAATTGTCTCTGAAGAAGGGATCAGCATGGTTGACCATGTTGCAAAAATCGGGAACGTCATTGTACATCATGTAACCGGCGAAACCCTCAAACGCGGTGAGAACGTCAAGGGAACGGTTGATGAGGGACGTCGGAAGACGATGATGCGCCATCACACCGCAACCCATGTCCTGCTGCACGCCGCAAAAGAGGTGCTTGGCCCGCATATCCACCAGGCCGGTGCCCAGAAAGGAGTTGAGAGTTCACGCATTGATATCCGTCATTTCCGTCACATATCTGAGAAAGAACTGAAGCTGATTGAGAATGCCGCAAACCGGCTGGTCCTGAATGACATTCCGGTCCATATCAATTGGGAAGACCGGACCACAGCAGAGCAGAAATACGGGTTTGACCTGTACCAGGGTGGTGTACCGCCGGGTGCCCGCATTCGTATCGTTCGTGTGGCAGGCGATGTGCAGGCCTGTGCCGGTACGCACTGCATCAGTACCGGTCAGATTGGGTCTGTGCGGATTATGCGTCTCGAGCATGTGCAGGACGGTATTGAACGCCTTGAATTCTCTGCAGGTATGGCCGCTGTTGCATATAACCAGTGGCTGGAAGGGCTGGTTGACGCATCGACTGCGACCCTGAGTGTCCAGCGGGGTAATCTCCCGGCATCTGTTGACCGGTTCTTCACCGAGTGGAAGGAGCAGAGAAAGGATGTCGAGCGCCTGCAGAAGAAGATTGCTGAACTGGAGATGGCGAGTATTCCGGTGGAGGAGATTGCAGGTGTCAGTGTTACAGTACATGCCGTAACCGCCTCTCCCAAGGAGGTCGTCACGATGGCAACCGCGTATGCAAACGAAGGAGGCGTTGCCCTTCTCGCAGGCATAGGAGAACGTGTGCATGTTGTGGTTGCATCCGGCGTGGATCGCGTGAATGCCGGAGAGATTGTACGCCGTGTAAGTGCTATACTCGGTGGAAAAGGAGGCGGGAAATCGTCTCTTGCACAGGGGAGCGGTGCTTCGGCAGAGTCTCTTGATGAGGCACTGGCTGTCGGGCGCCAGATGATAGTTGAGCAGCTGGGATGACAGAAGACGGGGTGCTTGTCCTTGAGCCCGGTGACGAACGGGCAAAGAAGATCGGAAAGGCGATGGCCAGTAATACGGCAAGTGACGTCCTTTCCGCGCTTTCTGAGGAGGAGCTCACCCTCTCTGAATTATCCGAACGTCTCGGCCAGCCAATAACGACACTGAAATACCAGATTGAAAATCTGCTGGATGCAGGTCTTGTTGATATCGTGCGCACCCGCTACAGTGAGAAAGGGCGGGTGGTAAAGGTCTACGGCGTGCGCCAGCAGGTTGTCATCATGTCTCCCGGAAAGGCAGATCTCCGGTCTGTGCTTTTGAAATATACGTCCCTGTTTGCGCTGATCATTTGTGCATCGCTGGTGCTTCTTGCAATGGCGCCAACCTTTTCCTTCCTGCCCGATGGCGGGCCTGCATATGAATTGACAGCAGGTTCTGGCGATGCACAAGCACAGGTGGCGGCATTCTCTGCTGAAGAAGCAGACGACAGAGCAAATGCTGAGAAAGGTGGTGCTGTTACAGCGCCTGAATCTGTCCCTGCAGCAACACCGCATGATGCACCACTTGGTGCACCGCCTGAAGCGGAGTATGCGCCAGCGGAGATTGCCCCGAACATCCTCGCGGTAATGTTCTTCAGTGGTGGGTTTGTGGTCATCTTCCTCATGCTCCTTATCGAACTGGTTGCGATGTATCGCAGACAGTAATATTCCCCTTTTCTTGCTTGTTTTTTTTCTGTTATTGGTGATGGGTTTTACTGGTTCCCCAGAGTCAGGGGGGCTTTGCCCCCCGACAGCCCCCTTCAGGGGATGTGCCTTGTAGGGAGGGGGATTTTGTTTTTTCCATATTGAGAATTAACGTGAGTTAGTCCTGCAGGAAATTCCTGGTGCAACCCGTACACCGCCTATCACCTGAACTGCCTCCCCACGGAGGGGGGAGGAGGAGCACGTCCGTGGGCGTGCGGGTGTGGGGGGTTACTGTTTCGTGAACGTATGAGGGGGGATATCGTATTGAATGCGTTACCCTCTGATGCAATAAAAAAAGGATATAAATAAATCCCGCCCGTTTTAGAGCAGGGAAATAAAATTCTTAAGGATTTTAAGCCCGGTGTCGCCACTTTTCTCCGGGTGAAACTGCACGCCATAGACATTTCCGTTCCCTATGGAGGATGCAAACCTGCAGATATAGTCTGTTGTTGTGAGAGTGTGTTCCGGACTGGTCTTTGCATAGAACGAATGGACAAAGTAGACGTAGCTTTCCTGCGGGATGCCGTCAAAAAGGGGTGAAGACTGTTCAATGTTGATGGTATTCCACCCCATGTGGGGAATTTTCATCCCGGGGGTCTTTTCAAAGGGGAGGACCTCTCCGGGAACAAGTCCCAGCCCTTCATGCAGACCGAATTCTGTGCTTCGTTCAAGAAGCATCTGCATCCCGAGGCAGATACCTAATACCGGACGGTCTTCTGCATAGTGGCAGAGTGCCTCGCGAAGGATGCCCAGCTTATCCATCCCTTCGGAAAATGCGCCGACACCGGGGAGGACAACACCGTCGCACTCCATCATCACCGCGGTATCCTTTGTTATTACCGGTGTCGCCCCTGCCTTCTCCATCCCGCGGCTTACACTCCGGAGATTTCCAATTCCGTAATCAAGTATAGCTACTTTCGTCGTCATAGTCTGTGTCTCCCCGTTTGCGCCAGAGCGCTTTCTCTACCCAGATATCCGGGAGGTTGTGCTCTTCTTTGTACTGATTCAGTGCATCTTCCCACCGCTTCCACTCATCCGGGTAGTCCTCCATGATCATCCGGAATGTTGCCCAGTCTGACGATGGGCACATGAAGCACCCGATACGGTCAATCCGGCGTGAATATAAGACATTATACGGCGCATTCTCGCGGAAAATATAGAGCCAGACATGCAGTGCCGTCCAGTGCTGAATGGGTGCTGCTGAAAGCTGGCAGGGGATAAAATTGCTCCGCCAGACACGCGGGCTCTTCATCCGTTTAAATGATTCATATTTTCGCTGGCCGATAAATGAGAGGCACTCCCCCCATGTATCTTCAATCAGTTTTTTTATTGGCTGGAGTTTGCATACCTTGCAGCACCAGCGTGCATCGACTGCGGGCGGGCCCTGCCGTTCCATCTCATCCCAGAACTCCGTCGTCATATCCGTCCGGAGCACCTCGAGGCCATAGTGGTCTGCCACATCCTGGACATTCTTGTAGGTTTCCCTGAACTCAAGGCCGGTATCGGCAAAGAGGAGAGGGAGTTTCCCTGTCGCCTTCATGACCACCAGAAGTGTTGCAAGGCTGTCTTTTCCACCGGAGAAGGATACATTTGCCGGCAGTGGATTTGACTCCATCGTGCGCTGGACAAAGAGGACTGCCTCGTCTTCTATTCTGGTGAGAATTTCTTCATTGGCGGTAAGGACATCCTCCCATGTTCTCTCTTTCGGGAGACAGGTGACCGGTTTACTCTTCCGTGTCCGTGCGATGGTGCCGCGCTCCATGGTCTCTGCCTCGGCAGCAGAGACCTTTGCCCTGCCGACACCGATACAGCGCCCATCCGGTATCATGATGAAGACCTCATCGCCAGTCTCGGTATGTTCTTCAATCGAAATAAGGCCGGGTGCAAGAACAGATGCCCCTTTGGTCTGGATAGAGGTTTCTGCACCCGGGTCCACCACAATATACCGTTTCGACGGAGTCATATAGAGGCCGGCTGCGGGGCGTGGCATGGCTTCCCACCGTTCTTCATCCGGGTAGAACCGGATGGCACCAACAACTGCGCCGCCCATGACGATCTCTTCCATCCGGTCATTATCCGGGACTTTGTTGAGGATGGCGATGTGCCCTTCAGGGATAAGGTCTGCACCAAAATGATCGCGGTAGACCTGATTGATGTGTTTGATGTCATCGTCAAATGCCGGCCGGATATCGCCGGGAGGGGTGATGGCCACCTCCCGTGTCTGTGTGCCGCAGCTGCATTTTTTCCCCAGTACTGGTGTTCCACAGGTATCACACCAGTGCAGGTGATTTTTTCCGAGATATGAAAGGCGCATTCACCAAATATTTCTTCTGTATGATAAAAAAATGGCAGGTTTCTGCAACGCGCGCCACTCCTTATTCAAAAGAGTTATTCTTATTGGATAGCAAACTGTACTACGAATCTGTGTGGTTAACTGGAAACTTTTAATGAATATCTCTCTTCCCTGGGAATTAGGTGGTCTGATATCCCTTCTTCATACTGGGTAATGATACCCGGGAGTATTGGTTCTGAATGATTCGGTATCTTTTGACGTTTATCTGTGCATTCTGCACGTATCTGGTGCTGACAGCCGGGTCTGGTGACATATGGCTCTGGTCGGCATTTGAGATAGTCGCAGGCGGTATCATTGCGCTTGTCGTTTCTGCGGCATCTGCGAAATGGTTCTGTCCGGGTGATGACTATCGCATGGGGCACCCCGTAAGGTGGGTGCTCTTAGGTCTGTATCTCTGTATTCCCTTCTTCCTGGAACTCGTCCGGGCAAATATCGATGTGGCAATACGAATAATAACCGGGAAGATTTCTCCCGGTATTGTGAAGGTCAATCCCGGTCTCTCGACCGGTTTTGGTCAGCTTCTCTTTGCAAATTCAGTTACCCTGACACCCGGTACGCTGACGCTTGAGGCTGACGAAAAAACCGGGGACTTCTACATTCACATGCTCTGTGTCCCCGGAGAAATGGTGAAAGAAGAGACCGTTGATGCGGCAGAGATCTTTTCATTTTTCAAGATCCATGAATGGGTCCGGAGGATTGCAGAATGACTGATATCTGGGTTCTGGTACTGGGCCTCCTGCTCATTTTTGTCCTTGGCGCTATGGTGCGCCTCTGGCTGGGGCCGACTGCACCGGACCGTGTGGTAGCGCTGGATGCGGTGAACACGATCACGGTCTGTGGTATCATCGTCTTTGGTGTTGCGTTCAACGAGACGGTCTATGTGGATGTGGCCATTGTCTACGCTCTCCTCTCCTTTGTAGGGACTCTCTGGCTGGCCAAGTACATCGGGGGTGACCTGTAAAATGGCAGCTGATATTCTCGTGACCATCTGTGTTGGCATCGGACTTCTCGCCATCGGCCTCGGGGTCGTGGGCATTCTGCGGTTCCCTGACGTGTATACCCGCCTGCATGCAGAAACGAAGATGACGACCCTTGGTGCGATTTTCATCTGTATTGCAGTAATTATCACAGAAATCGGTGCCTATCTGGCATCAGGTGACATGCAGTACGTCGTGTTTGTGCTCCATACGGTGCTGGCCCTCGCAGCGCTGGCCTTCACCAATGCACTTGGCGCCCACGCCATCGGCCGCGCGGCATACCGGTCGGGCATCCGTCCCGATCCTGCAGTGGTGGACCGGATGAAGGAGATAGAATCTAATGATTGAAATTGCCATACACATCCTGCTTCTGACAGGACTGGTCATCTCGGCCTGCATGGTCTGGTATATGGACGACCTGATCTCCGCCGCCATCGCGTTTGGTGCCTTCAGTTTCCTGCTCTCGTTAGAGTTTCTGATGCTGCAGGCCCCGGATGTGGCAATTGCCGAGGCCGGTATCGGTGCCGGTCTCACCACAGCAATCTTTGTGATTGCAATACGCGGTACCGATAAGGATGGGGGTGCGTCCGAATGAAGAGCGCCCTTCAGATTGGTATCCTTGTTGTCTGTGCGGTGGCATTTCTTCTGGCAGGCCTTGGCCTTTCCTTCGGGGAGCCCGCCTACACGG
Source organism: uncultured Methanomicrobiaceae archaeon (assembly GCA_963761105.1). Classification (GTDB taxonomy): domain Archaea; phylum Halobacteriota; class Methanomicrobia; order Methanomicrobiales; family Methanomicrobiaceae; genus Methanogenium. The sequence goes on from CAVXFW010000022.1 coordinate 81,012, forward strand.
ACATGGATGACTACATGCTTGCCCACGGGCAGGAAGAAACCGGCAGCAACAATATTGTCACTGCTGTGGTCTTCGACTACCGTGGATTTGATACGCTGGGCGAAGCGACGGTGCTTTTCACCGTTGTCTTAGGCGCGGGGCTTGTCTTCCGCCGTCTGGGCAAAAAGGAGGAAGAATATGAATATGAGTAATATCATCCGGTCAGGGGCGAATATCCTGATGCCGTTTATTCTGGTATTCGGCTTTTATATTGTGATCCATGGGCACCTGACTCCCGGAGGCGGATTCCAGGGCGGTGCGGTCATTGCAACTGCGGTCGTTCTTCTGATGGTTGCCTACTCACGTGCTGACGTGTTTGCATCCATCTCAAAGAATGTCCTGAAGAACAGTGAGACCGCGGGGCTGCTCCTCTTTATTGGGACAGCCCTTCTGGCACTTACTGCAGGGCTTGCCTTCTTTGGGAACTGGCTCCTTGGCGCAGGGTCCCTTTTCGGGACACCTGTCGCATTCGGCATCAATCCTGGTGACATCAATACCGGTGGAATCATTCCGGTACTCAATATTGCCGTGGGCATTGAAGTCCTCGGCGCGATGGGCCTTCTCCTCCTTGCGATGCTTGGGGGAATGAAAGGTGATGCAGAATGATTGAGAATGCTCCGTACTTCTGTGCCGGAATTCTTGTCTTAATCGGCCTTGTCGTCATTGTGACGAAAAAAGACCTGATTAAAATGGTCATGGGCCTTGCCCTCGTTGAGGCGGGAGTAAATCTGCTTCTCGTGGCAACCGGTTTTATTTCCGGCGGTGTGGCACCGATTTTCACAAACGCCCCATCGACTGCGATGGTGATGCCGACCGTTCAGGCAATGACCCTCACCAATATCGTCATCGGCATTGCAACGACAGCCCTCCTGCTCTCGTTTGTGATGGTCATCTCCAAAAAATACGGCACGCGTGATGTGACGGAAATGCGGAGGCTCAAAGAATGATGAACTTCATCATGGCAAATGCCCCGGCACTTCTTATCGCTATCCCGATGCTCGGTGCCTTTGCCCTGCCGCTTGTAGGGAGACTGGGAGATACTCCCCGCACGGGCTGGATACTTGCTGTGACTTTCATCACCGCCGTCATCGCTGCCCTCCTTGCATGGACGGTTCTCACGGGCGGGCCGGTGCTCTACACCTTTGGTGCAGCGTCTCCTGCGGATGCACTGCCGGCGGATTCCGGCGGCATCCCCATCCGCATCATCTTCACGGTTGATGCGATGAGTGCCTTTATGGCACTCTTTGCTGCCTTCATTGGTTTTATCACCGCCCTGTATTCGGTTGCAAGTGAGCGTCTCTCATCCGGAAAAGACGGATATTATGCACTGATGCTCCTCCTCTTAGTCGGAATCCTCGGCATGGTTACCACGGGAGACCTCTTCAACTTCTTTGTCTTTTTGGAAATCAACTCCCTTGCGGGTGCGGCGCTTGTCGCATACAGGATTGACAAAGGGGTTTCGGTCGAGGCGGGCCTGAAATATGCCTTCCTCTCAACCCTTGCGGGCCTGATGGTCCTCTATGCGATTGCCCTTCTCTACGGGCAGTATGACTCTCTTAATATGGCAGTCATCGCGTCGCGGATTGACTACACCATGCTTGACAAGGTGGCCCTCGCCCTTTTAGTGGCAGGACTTGCACTGAAGGCAGGCGCAGTACCTTTGCACTTCTGGACGCCGGATGCCTACTCGATGGCCCCGGCTGCTGTAACCGCATTTTTGGTTGTTGCAAGCCAGGCAGGTCTGTACGGGCTCTTCCGCGTCCTTTTTAGTGTCTATGGGCTCACGCTCAGTTATGTCACCGTAGGATGGGCTGTTATTATACTCGGTGTGCTCTCGATGGTTGTCGGTGTCACGATGGCAATCCCGCAGAAAGATGTGAAACGGCTGATGGCGTATCATGCGGTCTCGCAGTCCGGCTACATGCTCCTTGGTGTGGGCGTGGGCCTCGTCGTCCTCGGAGACGCCGCAGCAATGGATGCATTCGGCCGGACGGCAATGGAGGGCGGCATCTTCCACATCGTGAACCATGCGATGTATAAGGGCCTCCTCTTCCTGACGGCAGGGGCGATATTCCTGCAGACAGGCACGAGGAACCTCAACAAAATGGGTGGACTCGGGCATTCGATGAAGTGGACGATGTTGTTCTTTATTATCGGCGCCCTCGCCATCGCAGGCATTCCGCCGTTCAACGGGTTTGCCTCAAAACTGATGATCTATGAGTCTGTCTTTGCGTTCAGCCCGGTGATAGCAGTCATCGCGATGGTTGTTTCTATCCTGACTCTCGCCTCGTTTGTGAAGGTCTTCCATGCAATATTCATGGGGCCACAGCAGCCGAAGTATGCAGATGTCGTGGAGGTGCCCCGCCCGATGCTTGTTGCAATGAGTGTGCTTGCGCTCCTCACGATTCTCATGGGCATCTTCCCGGAACAGATCGTCTCAGCAGTAATTGCTCCTGCCGCAAACGCACTCATTGATCAGGGTGCGTATGTGGCCACCGTATTCGGAGGTGTATGATGATAGCAGATACATTATACACAGGATTCGGGGCATGGAATCCCATTGCATGGCTCATCGCGTTTGGGGTTGCTCTCCTCCTTGCATGGTTTGTGCGGCGGCTTGGTGAACCGGATGTGTTGGGAGACGGGGAATCCGGCAAACCATATCTCTGTGGTAACGACGAACCAACTCCGGAAGCTACCCATATCGGTGGTTCAAACCTCTACTGGGGGTTCACTGAGGCAATGAAGGGTTATTATGTACGGGTTGTTCCCCTGCATACAGGCTGCCTCACGGACTATGTGCTCTGGTTTTTGGGCACATTTGCCCTCCTCTTCATCTTTATCGGGGTGATCTAAGATGCGACTGTCACCATCATTCAACCGGTCGCTCTGGGTATTCCATTTCAACTCAGGGTCATGTAACGGATGTGATATCGAGATCGTGGCGGCGTTAACGCCCCGGTATGACCCCGAACGCTTCGGGATAAAACTCGTCGGTTCACCCCGGCATGCAGATGTGCTGCTTGTGACCGGGCCTGTGGTCCACGATATGGCGGACCGCCTGCGCCGGGTGTATGCCCAGATGCCAAACCCGAAAGTCGTGATGTGCATCGGTTCATGCGGGCAGTCCGGTGGTGCCTTCTATGATTCCTATAATCTGGACGGCCCTGTGGGCGATGTCATCCCGGTGGATATCTATGTGCCGGGCTGTGCACCACGCCCCGAGGCAATTATCGACGGAGTTGTCAAGGCAATTGTGAAACTTGAACGCCTTGAGGAGGAGAAGAAATGACACGAGAGGCACTGTCAGCAGAAAAGATCGCTGAAAAATTACAGAAAAGGTGTCCGAAGAATGTTCACGACATCCGGACAAAAACCTGGGCTGAAGGCCTGAAAAAGACTCCGGTGGCGAGTATCTGGCTGCGGACAACACCCGATGGTCTCATTGCAACAATTCAGGCAGTCATTGATATTGATTACCCGCACCTTGCGGTTATATCAGGGGTTGATACCGGTGACGCCGTTGAACTGCTCTACCATATGCAGGTCTTCCATGGTATCCCAAAGGCAGAGGTCAACATCACCATCACCGTTCCGGTCCCTAAAACAAACCTTGTGATACCGACTATCTCCCACCTCATTCCGGGTGCTGTCTATACAGAACGCGAGAAGCAGGAGATGATCGGGGTGACCGTCGCAGGCATTCCTGACCCACGTGGTCTCTTCCTCCCGGCTGATTTCCCTAAAGGCATCTACCCGTGGCGAAAGGATGAGACCGGTATCACCGAAGATATGGTGAAATTCCTGTATGCCTCAGGCAGGCCGGAGAACCGACCTCTCCCACTGGTGAAACCGAAGGAGAAGAAGGAGAGAAAACCGAAGGATCCCGAAGCTGAGGTGGCCGCACCGGAAGGGGCGGCTCCTGTTCCCTCACCCACGCCGGACAAACCGGAAACCACCGCTGCTCCCCAGCCGGAGGTGAACACGAATGACGAATAAGCCTGTGTACAATATTCCCATCGGCCCAATTCACCCTGCCCTCAAAGAGCCGATTCTCTTCACCTTTGACATCCAGGGTGAGGTTATCAAAGGTGTTGACTTTGCCCCCGGAAAGACGCACCGTGCGATTGAGTGGATGGGCATGCGCAGAAATCCTGTGCAGATTGCCCATCTCTGTGACCGCATCTGCGGCATCTGCGGTGTCTCTCACACCCTCGCCTTTTCGCGTGCGGTGGAACAGATTGCAGAGATTGAGGTGCCGGAACGGGCGCATTATGTCCGGACTATTATCGCTGAACTTGAGCGTATTCAGTCCCATCTGCTCTGGGCCGGTGTTGCTGCCCACGAACTTGGATTTGATACCCTTTTCCACCTCGCATGGCGGGTCAGGGAAGAGGCGATGGATGTCATCGAGTATCTGACCGGAAACAGGGTGAACTATGGCATCGTCCAGGTGGGCGGTGTACGGCGTGACTTCACCGATGACCAGTTTCCCCGGATTGAACAGGCCCTGCATACCTATGAAGGGCTTGTGGGGAAACTGGTGACTCTCTTTCTGGAGGATACCACCATCAAGCTGCGGTGCATGAACACCGGTGTCCTCTCTGAAAAGGACGCCCTTGAACTCTGCACTGTGGGCCCGACTGCCCGTGCATCCGGGCTGACACTGGATGTGCGTGCTGACTCCCCCTATGCGGCATACGGTGACATTGATGTGAAACCCGTTCTTCCTGATGTGTACAGTGACGGGATTCACGGCGATGTGTATGACCGGATTGTCGTCCGTCTCTTTGAAGTGGTGGAGTCCATCCGCATCATACGGGAATGCATGGACCAGATGCCTGCGGGACCGGTCCTCTGGGAGACAAAATACGCCAAAATCCTTGCCACCTGCAAAAAGGCAGAGGGTGAGGCCATCGGACGGGTGGAGGCACCCCGTGGCGAGTGCTTCCATTATGTCAGGATGAACCGTTCCGAGGCTCCGGAGGCATGGAAGGTGAAGGCATCCACGTATTCGAACCAGATGTCGTGGCTAAAGATTCTGATGGGCGAACAGATAGCAGACATTCCCATCATTGTGGCATCCATTGACCCGTGCATGTCATGCACTGATCGCGTTTCTGTCATCCGTGACGGACGGCTGGATGTCATGACAGGGGATGCACTGCATCGCCTTTCGGTGGAGAAGACGCGGAGGCTCCAGGCATGATTGCAATGATCACCGCCGCCGTTCTCGGATGTATCGGCATCGCGGCGTATGGCATCCTCTTCGGGCTTGTCCTGCAGGGCGTTGACCGGAAGTGTGCGGCACGGATGCAGGCACGCTACGGCCCGCCTCTGCACCAGCCGTTCATTGATATTGCAAAACTCCTCTGCAAGGACAATATCCTCCCCAAAAATGCGGTGAAATCAGTCTTCAATGCGGCCCCCATCATTGCGCTTGCTGCTTCAGTTACGATTCTTCTCTATCTGCCCATCGGCAGTCTCGCGCCGGTCCTTGGCGGGTGGGGCGACATCATCCTTGTGCTCTATCTGCTGACCGTACCTGGTCTTGCGATGGTCGCAGGCGGTCTTGCATCCGGATCTCCGTATGCGACGGTCGGATCCCAGCGTGAGATGGTAACGATGATTGCCTACGAACTGCCGCTTGCGATTGCCGTTATTGCAATTGCATGGCGCCTCAATGCAGCAGGCGTGGCAGACCCCTTCTCTCTTGTCACCCTCGCACAGACTCCCGTGTGGAGTGTCGTGGGCATCCCCGGCGCGATCGGCATGCTCCTTCTCATGATTGCGATTGCATGGGTGACTCCGGCAGAGCTCTCGCGGGTTCCCTGTGATACCCCGGAAGCGGAGACGGAACTCTGCGGCGGTATTCTTGTGGAGTATTCCGGCAGAAACCTCGCCCTCTTCACCCTTTCCGGAGCGGTCAAGACGGTTGCGATGGCAACACTTGCCGTCGTGCTCTTTCTGCCGTGGAATGTCACCTGGTTTGTTCCCCTGACAGGTGCAGCCGGTATCATCGCAGACCTGGCATTCTTTGTCATAAAGGTGCTTCTGGTCGTATTCTTCTCGGTGAGTCTGATACGGGTGGGCATGGCCCGGTTCCGTATCAATCATCTGGTGACCTTCTACTGGGGGTATATCACCCTCATCGGGTTTGTCGGCATGATTCTCCTCGTCCTTGATGCAGTGCTTGGAATGGGGGTCATCGCATGAGCCGCCTGCCCGCGTTCCCTGAGGTGCTTCGGCAGTTCCTGAAGAAACCTGCAACCAATCTCTTCCCGGCACGCTACCTCCCGAAGAGCATCACCGGATATCTGGAGAAGGTCGCTGCAGGTGAGGCTGTGATTAACCCCCCGGTTGCCGTTCCAATGAACTTCCGGGGGAAGATTACCTATGACCGGGATGCCTGTATCGGGTGTAAACTCTGCATCCGTGTATGCCCGGCGCATGCGATTGAATTCATCCCGGAGACAAAGACGGTGCGTATCTTTGTCACCCAGTGCATCTTCTGTTCCCAGTGCAATGATGCCTGCCCGGTATCATGCCTGCACATGAGCGACGAGTTCCTCGTGGCAGATGCGGACCGTTATTCGGAAAATCTGATTGTAGAGTAAAACCGATTACTCTCATCGGTTCTTTTTTATGCGTTCGGGTCATCTCTGGAGGTAACCACCGCGCCGGTGACTGACGCCGCCGGCATCGGGAGAAATAGTATGGATATTTTTCTTCAGACAGTGCTGATACTCGGGCTGACCGGGTTACTTGCCGGGATTGGAGCAGGCATTCTTGGCGTCGGCGGGGGCTTTGTGATGGTCCCGGTGCAGTACTGGGTCTTAACCGATCTGCTTGCGACAGACCCCACGCTCGCAACCCGGGTGGCCTTTGCAACAAGCCTTGCTGTTGTTCTCCCGACGGCGATTGCAACTGCCTCAGGGCATTCAAAGCGGGGGGCTGTGGCATGGGATGCGGTGAAACATATGTGTGTTCCTGGATTTTTTGCAGCAATTGGAGGGGCATATGTTGCGACATCGGTGCAGGGCGACTTGCTCAGGTATATCTTTGCTGCCCTCCTCCTTGGTGCGGCTGTCAAGATGGCATTTAAGCCGTCATATGCTGCAGATAATGAACGCGACACCGGGCTCTATGTGTTTATTGCCGCAGGGGCCCTCTTCGGGTTTCTCTCCGGGCTTCTTGGTATCGGTGGCGGGTACCTGATTGTGCTCTTTTTGACCCTTGTCTCAGGGTTTGAGATTCACCGTGCGGTCGGGACATCGACTGCGTTTCTTATTTTTGCCTCTGCAGGGGGTGTCTTAGCGTATATCATATTCGGGTGGGGGGTGACCGGCATCCCGTCTCCTTCCCTGGGATATGTTGATCTTCACCAGTGGGTGATACTTGTGGTGACCTCAATCCCTGCGTCCTTTGTCGGTGTCAGCCTCTCGCACAGCATCTCTTCACGCCATCTCGAGTGGTTGTTTGTCGGGCTGCTGCTTTTGAGTGCACTGAAGATGTTTGGTATATTTTAGAGGGAGTTCTTCATCTTCTGACTTCGAAGTGGTGTTTTTTTACTCCGACAGATGGAATAAAAGTCCGGTGTCTTCCGGAGGATGGACAGGAGGCTACCGGTATAACAGGAAAAAAACAGCTATGATGATGAGAAGGATGAGGGCTATCCAGAAGAGGGGGCGGCGTCTTGTATCATATTCCCTTACCTCATCGCGGTATTCTTTCTGCAGTTCCCGTTCTTCTTTGGGTGTGGTATCATCCTCATACTCAATCACCAGTGCGCCTGCATAACCGCATTTTTTGCAGCGGTAATAGTACCCGCCATATCCGCCTGCAACAGAGTAAATTTCTTTGCTGTTGCATCGTGGGCATCGTATCATAGTGGTTTTTCTCCTGTGTCCTGTTTATTCGGTGTTGGCGGGGATATATTCGGGAATCTGTGCTTCTTTCCCATTGCAGAGCATTTCTGTTATCGCCTCTCCCCCGCGGATGACGGGTTCTGATACCTCATCATGGAATGTAACCGGGCCCGGCTGGATGCCGATGAGGATGATGTCCGGCATCTCCGAAACACTCTCACGAAGGTATTCGATGATGTGCGTGAGGGGGAGGGAGTGGGTATCAAATCCTGCCTGGCCGACAGCATCAAAGGGAATTCTTCGGAATTCTCCGGGGTTAAGGTTCAGGTCTGCAGCATCGACGATGACAAGGAGGCGGGGTTGCATCTTCCTCACGAGACCCGTGAAGTTTTCCGGCGCAGTTCCGCAGTCTTCCGTGTGCCAGCCGGGGCAGTTTCTCATGCGCTCTGCCACCCACGGACCGATGCCGTCATCGCCCAGCATCGTATTTCCGACTCCAAAGAGCATCTTCACATGACGATATGAGCGGTCAGATGGCATAATGGGATCAATTCAGACTCGCGAACAGGTTATATGCTCCCGGGGGCAACCTCAGATGGATGGCACGAAGAGACACAATATACACCTTGTCCTTGCTCATGATAGCCCTCCTCCTCACAGCAGGAATTCCTGCTGTATCTGCAGAGGGGATTTCTGTTCAGAGTACTCAGAAGATTGATCTCTACAACATGGCAGTGGATGAGGCAACTGTCGGGAATTACACTGTTGCGATGACCTATGTTGATGAGGCACTCGCAATTGACGGGAACTTCACGCTTGCGTGGGTGACGAAGGCAGGCATCAGTTCTGCACAGGGTGACTATACCGGCGCACTCGCAGCAGCAGAGAAGGCAACAACGCTGAATGCAAACCAGACGGAGGCGTGGGTCGTCAGTGCCGATGCACTCCTCAACCTCGGGCGGTATGAAGAGGCAGTTGAGGCGGCAGAGACCGCAATTACGCTCAACCCGGATATGATTGAGGCATATATCATCCAGGGCACTGCCTACGGGCAGCTTGGTGAGTATGATAAGGAGATTGCTGTCTCACAACGGGCCCTTGAAATAGACCCCTCTGATACCCGGGCACAGGACAACCTTCACTTTGCAGAGGCGAATGCCGATACCGGTTCCGAATCGACAGAGACACCGTTTCCCGTGGCAGGTGCCGTTCTTGGTGCTGGTGCTCTCCTGTTGCTCTCCCGGCGCTGGTGAGTGTGTTCCTGCAGAAGAGACCTATTTTCTTATTTTTTTTGTTGTTTGTCTGTGTCTGATTCCATTTGTGGCAGCCTCAAATCTATTGTACCCCTGCACTCCAGTCAGTCCCGACTCTCAGGCACGGATGGTGCGGAAAGAACGTGTGTGTTTTGTTTCCCCATTCCCCTCTCCGGATTTGGAAAGTCGTCTGGTTCCTTTGGTTTAAAAAACGAATAAGGCTTTTCATCCATCAAAATCGGCAGAAATCAATTCTATATCGTTATCACTATTCAATCTGAACTGTATCTGGGAAAAAAACGTCCCGTTCTGATGAACAAATATGTAAAAACGAGTGCGCCGACCGGGACTCGAACCCGGGTTTAGGCGTTGGCAACGCCTAGTGATAACCACTACACTATCGGCACAATTCACCCTGCGATGCTGGCGCATCTCAGTGCTCTACAATATACTCTTCCGGAGAATATAATAGTATCGAATTGTGTTTTTCATCCTTTGTTTACTGATTCCTGCCATATTTTGAGGAATTTATAACCTTTTTGATTTGTTTTCATTTGTTCTCCGGTGGAGCTGCCTGTGGAGCCAAATCCCGCCGATTTATTCGGTTACTCCATGGTGAAAAATGAAAGGTGATATCGTTAAATGCGTGCAGCATCAATCATAATCAGGCATGATACCACTGATGATGGACCTCAGGGGTGCGAAGGTTGTAATTGCAGGCGGCGGTGCAGTCGGCGCGCGCAAGGCACGTTTTTTTGCTCATGAGGCGCATGTAGTGGTCCTCAGTCGCTCATTTCATCCGGGTTTTGCAGAGATTCCTGTTGAGACGGTTGAGTGTGATCTGGCAAAGATGCATGACGATGAGATAATCCCCCTTCTCTCGGGCAGTTTTCTGGTGATAACAGCCCTTGAACGCGCAGACATCAACCTGAGAGTTGGCCTTCTGGCCCGCCGGTGTGGTGCGCATGTGAATGATGCGGGGGGAGAAGAGGGGGGTGATGTCATCATCCCGTCTGTGGTGCGGGGGGAGACGTACTGTATCGGAATATCCACCCATGGGCGCAGTCCAGCCATGGCACGCCATCTCCGCCTCTGCATTGAAGAGCACTGCGGGGACCTCGATGGCATGGTCCGTCTGCAGGAGGCGCTGCGGGAAGACCTGAAACAGACGGTCAACGATCAGCCATCACGGTCGCGGATTCTCAATGCCGTACTGGATGACCCCGCGATGTGGGATGCTCTTCGTCACGGCACAGATCAGGCAAAAGAAGAGGCCCTCAGGAAATATCTATGAAAAAAGGACTTATTCCATCAGTTGCCATCGCAGGCATAAGCCATCACGGAAGCGATATCGCAGAACTGGAGTCATTTCGCTTTCCCGATGAAGCAGCATTTCTTTCAGAAGCTAAAGGACGGTTTAAAGGGGCACTTTTGCTCCAGACATGCAACAGGATCGAGTTTCTGGTGGAAGGGAGTGCCTGCATGGCAGAGGCATTCCTCCGTGAACACGGGCGGGATGGATTCCTGACGCTGGAAGGGGAGGACGCACTGCGTCATCTCCTCCGTCTCTCTGCAGGGATAGATTCCATGGTCGTCGGGGAAGACCAGATACTCGGGCAGCTGAAAACGGCCCTTGCCCTCTCCCGTGAGAATGATACCTGCAGCCCGCTTGTTGAGCGCTGTATCACAAAGGCTGTGCATGTCGGCGTAGAAGTGCGCCAGCGGACGAATATCAACAAGGGGGCAGTATCCATCGGTTCTGCTGCGGTCGAACTGGCAGAGGACCTTCTGGGGAGCCTTGAAGGCCGGCATATCCTTGTGGTGGGCGGCGGTGAGATGGGAACGCTTGTTACCCAGGCGCTTGCGGAAAAAGAGCTGACCGCCATCTATGTCACCAACCGAACGTTTGCCCGCGCAGAGGAACTGGCGAATCTGGTGGGAGGAAAGGCGGTCCATCTGGATGAACTCTTCCGCTATGCTTCCCTTGCCGATGTCATCATCTCCTGCACGGCTGCACCGCACCCCATCATCCGGTATAATGCAGTATGTGATGCAATGCGGGACCGCGTATGGCCGCTCGATGAAATCAAAACGCCGCTTGTAATAATCGATATCGCGCAGCCCCGGGATGTGGAAGAATCGGTCGGTGACATCGATGGGGTGTACCTCTTCACGATCGATGATCTCCGCATCGTCAGTGAGAAGAATCTGAACAACAGGAAAGAGGAGGCCCAGGAGGCGCATGCATTCCTGGATGCTGAACTGACGCAGTTTGTGACCCTCCTCAACCGGGCCGGCGCAAGTGACCTCCTTGCCCACCTCCATTCATGGGCAGAGATGATCCGGTGCCGTGAACGGGATAAAGCAGCTATACGCCTCCGGTCATCAGGTGCATCAGCTGAAGAGATACTGGATGACCTGTCAAGGGTGCTTGTGAAGAAACTTCTCAATGATGTAACCTTTTCTGTGAGACGGTGCGCAGAGAGTGGTGAGATTGAAACTGCACGGGCCCTGGTGCACGCAGTAACTACAGGAGATGACAAATGTTTCCGGAAAGACGATTACGAAGACTAAGAAAACGGAAGATGCAGCCCCTGTTTCAGGAGACTGTGCTGAGTACAGATGATCTGGTGGCCCCGCTTTTTGTTGACGAGGCCGCGTTAACACCCATTGAAATTGTCTCCATGCCGGGGCAGTACCGCTTTCCGCTTCAGATGATAGCAGAGGTCGCCAGGGGAATTGCTGGAGCAGGTATCCGGGCGGTCATCATCTTCGGTATCCCTGCACGAAAGGATGCCGGAGGGACAGAGGCATACAATCCTGAGGGTGTCATTCAGAAGGCCGTCAGGGCAATAAAACGGGCGGTGCCTGATCTTGTTGTCATCACTGACGTCTGTGCATGCGAATATACGGACCACGGGCACTGCGGTATTGTCGGGGACACCACCTGCGGGCCTGATCTCCTGAATGACCCGTCCCTGGAACTGATGGCAGAGATTGCGGTATCCCATGCCAAAGCCGGTGCGGATATTGTTGCCCCGTCCTGCATGCTTGACGGGATGGTGATGGCCATCCGGGAAGAGCTTGACTGTGGGGGGTATGAGGATACGGCGATAATGTCGTATTCCAGCAAATTTGCGAGTGCACTCTATGGGCCGTTTCGTGACGCAGCTGACTCGGGTTTCTCGTTTGGGGACCGGACCACCTATCAGATGAACCCTGCCAACCCGCGTGAAGCATTTCTTGAGTCAGAGATGGACGCAAAGGAAGGTGCTGATATCCTGATGGTGAAGCCTGCCGGGATGTATCTGGACATTCTGCAGTCGGTCTGTTCTCTTGGTCTGCCGGTCGCAGCCTACCAGGTGAGCGGTGAATATGCGATGATCAAGGCGGCTTCAGAAAACGGCTGGATTGATGAGAAGGCGGTTGCACTGGAGAGCCTTCTTGCCATAAAGCGGGCCGGTGCGGATCTTATTATCACCTACTATGCGATGGATGCGGCGAGGTGGCTCAATTGAGAAGCGAAGAACTCTTTACTGAGGCACAGACTCTGATGCCCGGCGGTGTCTCCAGTCCGGTGCGTGCGATAAAGCCGTATCCCTTCTATACCCGCAGTGCCTCCGGTTCACGCCTCTTAACCGAGGACGGAGAGGAACTGATCGACTGCTGTCTCGGCTACGGTCCCCTGATTCTCGGGCATGCCCACCCAACGGTGCGTGAGGCCATCTGCGCCTGCACGGAAGGCGGCTGGCTCTACGGCACCCCGGCGGAGAAGGAGCTTATTCTCGCCCGGATGCTCATTGCCGATCACCCGTCCGTTGATATGGTGCGTTTTGTCTCCAGTGGTTCGGAGGCAACGATGGCAGCGATACGCCTTGCCCGCGGGTTTACCGACCGTGAGGACATCATCAAGATTGAGGGCGGCTTCCACGGTGCCCATGATGGTGTGCTCATCAAGGCGGGTTCCGGTGCGACCACAATGGGCGTGCCTGACTCTGCAGGAGTCATTCCCGATGTGGTGCGCCACACGCTGCAGATGCCTTACAACGACAGCGAAGCCCTTTCAGAGCTGCTGGAACATAACGACAATGTGGCGGCATTCATCCTCGAACCGGTGCTTGGCAATGTAGGCCCGATTCTTCCGGATGAGGGTTACCTCGCTAAAGTACGGAAAATCACCCGTGAGCATGATGTCCTCTTAATCTTAGATGAGGTCATCACCGGCTACCGGCTGGGCATCGGCGGTGCGCAGGTGAAGTACGGGATTACTCCTGACCTGACAACCTTTGGCAAAATCATCGGAGGGGGGCTCCCCATCGGGTGTTTTGCCGGCCGGCGTGATATCCTGGCGATGACCGCACCGGCGGGTCCTGTCTATCAGGCAGGGACCTTCTCCGGCAATCCGCTCTCTCTTTCCGCAGGTATTGCCTGTCTGCAGCATCTGCGTGACAACCGGGGCCTCTATTCGACGCTTGCAGAGAACCCACGTGTCATCGGTGAGTCCATTCCTTCCGCAAGGGCAGATGGGTTTGTCAGCCTTGGTTCAATGTTTAAACTCTTCTTCAGGGATACACCGCCCCGGGATTACCGCGAGGCAAAGGAGAGCAACACAGAGGCATTCTCGGTCTTCTGGAATAAGATGCGTAAGGCAGGTATCTTCCTGCCGCCGTCGCAGTTTGAGACCAATTTCCTCTCTGTGGCGCACACGGAGGAAGATGTGGCAGCAATTGCCGGGGCTTATTCCGAATGTCTCTGACGGTAGGGACACGTGGCTCACGCCTCGCGATGGCACAGACGGACCGTGTCTGCGGGATGCTCTTTGAACGGGGCATTGAGACTGCGGTCACCGAGATAAAGACGGTGGGTGACGCCCGGACGCAGGTGCCGATGCATGAGGTCGGCGGGCAGGGCATCTTTGTCCGGGCCCTCGACGATGCCATCCTTGCAGGCGAGATTGACTTTGCGGTCCACAGCATGAAGGATATCCCTGCATTCCGGCCGGACGGGCTCTGCACGGCGGCAATTCTCAAACGCGACTCGCCGGCAGATTTCCTCGTCCATGAGTGTGATATCGAAGACATCCGCATCGTGGGGACGTCATCCACACGAAGGCGTGCACAGCTCATGAGAAGCAGTCTGGATGTTGAAATCCGTGAGCTCCGCGGCAATGTGGACACCCGCCTGCGGAAACTGCATGAGGGCCAGTATGACGCGATTGTCCTTGCAGAGGCAGGGATGCAGCGCCTGAAGATGGATCTTCCCGGAACACAGCTTCTGCCGCAGTGGTTTGTGCCCGCCCCCAATCAGGGCACGATTGCGGTGGTCTGCCGGGATGATCCGGCGCTCATTGAACAGCTTTCTCTCTTAGATCACCAGCAGACACGAAAGGATACAGAAGTTGAACGGGCGGTGATGGAGGAGATAGGCGGCGGGTGTTTCACGCCTCAGGGCGTCTTTTGCCAGGACGGATTCCTTCTTGCGGAAGTCCTGTCCCTTGACGGCAGCCGCTACGAACGGATTGAGGACAACGGCGATTCGGTGGAGGAAGGCCGTCTCGTCGGCAAAAAACTTCGTAATATTGGCTGGGATCTGATTGAGGAGGCCCGGCAGACTCTGGGATTATCAGGAACGGAACAATAATGAACGGAACAGTGTATCTTATCGGATCCGGCCCGGGCGGGCTGGGCATGATGACCATCCGGGCACGCGAGGTGCTCGACTCGGCCGATGTCATTCTCTATGATCAGCTCCCCGGCGCTGAGGTCATTGCCTCCCTGCCAAAAACAGCTGAGTGTGTGGATGTCGGGAAATACGGCTCGTCCCACACACTCGAACAGGATGAGATTGAAGCCCTGATGGTCGCGTATGCGAAGAAAGGCCTCCGGGTCATCCGCCTGAAGGGGGGCGACTCCTTCCTCTTCGGCCGCGGTGGTGAGGAGATGGAGACGATGCGGGAGCATGGCATCCCGGTTGAGGTGGTGCCAGGTGTTACAAGCGCCATTGCCGTTCCTGAATGTGTGGGTATTCCCGTTACCCACCGGAAGTGGGCAAGCCAGGTGACGATTCTCACCGGGCATGAAGACCCCACAAAAGGGGAGTCTGCTCTCAACTGGCACTGGCTGGCGCAGACAACCGGGACGATTGTCATCTTAATGGGTGTAAAAAATCTCCCGAAGATTGCCGAGGCTCTTGTGGCAGGCGGCATGAACCCGGCTAAACCGGTGGCCATCATTGAACGCGGCCTGCGGCCCGACCAGCGGGTGACCTGTGCTCCTCTTGATACGATTGCTGAGGTTGCACAGGCGGAGGGAGTGAAGCCTCCTGCGGTTGTGGTGATTGGTGAAGTGGCGACGCTGTACCGGGACGGGTCTGAGGGGCGGATGCATATTACCGGTGCGTGATTTGCATTACCATGCGTGGCAAAAAAACAGATGCAGCGCGGGTATTATATGATCTCTCCGCCCAACCCCTATTCATCAGGTGACGTAAAAATGTCTGACATTTCAATTAAGGTGCCTTTCGATATCGTCCAGGCACTCCGTCTCCCTCCTGATACTATCCAGGCCGAACTCCAACAGGAACTCGCTCTGGCACTCTACCAGCGGGGGATTCTCTCTTCCGGGAAAGCATGTGATCTTGCAGGAGTGACTCGGTGGGAATGGGAGGCGCTGCTTGGAGCACGGAAGGTTCCCCGCCACTATGCAGATGATGAACTGGATCAGGATATTGCATATGCCACAAGCGGTCAGTAATTCTTCGCCTCTTATCTATCTCTTTGTCAATTGGTCGTTTAAATATACTCCACCGTTTTTCATCGATATGTATGCCTCCAGCTGTATGGCGTGAAGTTGTTGAAGAAGGAGGTACACGTCCGGGAGCAGCTGAAATAAGGCAAGCCCGCGATTCCGGATGGATCTCTGTCAGGGAACCGGTAAACACTGATTTAGTACGTCTGCTTGAACAGGATCTACATGCAGGCGAAGCAGAGAGTATTGTTCTTGCCATTGAAACCAAACCAGATGTAATCCTCCTTGATGAAGCAGAAGCAAGACGTATCGCAGGACTCTACAATATTCCGGTCAGGAATTATTGGCCTCTTAATGCAGGGAAAGAAAGAAGGACATGTTGCTTCACTGCAGGAGGAGATGGACCTGTTGCGTAATCAGGGCGGTTTTTGGATTCACGATGCTCTGTATGAGCGTATCCTTGATTGGGAAAACCTGAGTCATAAAAAAAAGGACCAATTCAATCAATCTGCAGAGATTTCCTCCCAAAAAAAGAGTAGAGTTGTCTTTTCTCTCTCCTACTTATGGTCCTGGAATGGGGCCGCTACTGTTGTATAAAAAAGAAAAGGGGAGAGCCTCTTTCTCAACTCCGTTTCAGTGAATCGATTGCGATGCTGAAGGGTTCGCCCGCATCCAGGTAGATGAACTCTATCTCGTCAGGAGCGATCAGGGAACCGGAGGAATGCCCTCCTCCCCCCTCGACCAGAGTCAGCGTCCTGTTGTCACGGCCGATCACCCCGGCGCATACGGTGGTTCCCCAGATGGCATAACCGCTCTGGTTCGTGAAGGAGATCTCTCCAGAAAATATTCGGTCTTGCTGTTCGGTGATTGAGAGGGTCATGAGTGCACCGGGATAGCTGGTGTAGCCTTCTCCATATTCGTAGCCTGTCATCGTACCGGTCCAGTTCCCGATAAGGTCGGGGGTCTCGACAGCAGCATTACTCTCCTGAGGGGTGGTTGTGCACCCGCAGATCATCACGGCGAGGAGGAGGATACCCGCACACAGGATGGCTTTCAGTTTCATAGTATCCTGATGAAGCCCGGAAAGAGATAAACAGGATCCTTTGATGCGGCTGGCCACCTATCAGGACAATGGAGCCGTCATGCATCGCAATCCCTGGAGGGATAACCTCGTACCGGCCACCCGGAACCAGCGTGCTGCATGACAATATTTCCAATTATCCGGAAGCTGCCCGTAATCACAAGTAAAAATGGATGTCCCGGTTGTTGTATTCACGGGTAAAAGAGGATACCGCCGTGGGTCAGGGTATTTCAGGTCCACTGGTCCAGCCAGTCGAGAACCGTGTCGTGCCACAGGATACTGTTCTGCGGTTTTAACACCCAGTGGTTTTCATCAGGGAAGTAAAGAAGTCTGCTTGGGATGTTTTTCCGCTGAAGGGCGGTGAACGCCCCGAATCCCTGCGTATCGGGTATGCGGTAATCACACCCGTCCTGGATCACCAGCATGGGTGTCTTCCAGTCAGCCACATGGTCAGCCGGATTGAACCGGGAATATGCCTCCGGGTTCTGCCAGGGAGTGCCGTTGTTTTCCCATTCTTCGAACCAGAGTTCATCGGTGCTGAAATACATGGACCGGGTGTCGAATACGCCATCATGCATCACCAGGCACCGGAACCGGTCGGGCCAGGCTCCTTCTATCCAGTTGACCATGAACCCTCCATACGAGGCGCCGAGTGCTGAGACCCGTTCCCCGTCCATCCAGGGATATTTCTCAAGCGTTGCATTCAGCCCTTTTTGGAGATCCACCAGCGGTTTTCCCCCCCAGTCTTCCTGTATCGAATCGGTGAATGCCTGTCCGTATCCGACTGACCCGTGGAAATCAATCATCACCGCGGCGTAGCCTCTTCCCGCGTAGACCTGGGGATTCCAGCGGTAATGGAAGTCGTCCGCAAATGAACCCTCCGGGCCGCCATGAATAAGCAGAGCAACCGGGTATTTCTTTGCCGGGTCAAAATCCACAGGTTTTACCACGTAGCCGTATACGCTCTCATTGTTCCAGCCGGAAAAGGAGAACTGCTCATACTCTCCCATCCGTACCTCTGCCAGCCGATCCTGGTTGACCTGTGTTATCCGCTTCGCATGACCTCCATCAGAGTCGATCGTGTAGAGATCGGCCGGGGATGTCTGGTTTGCCAGACTGTAAACAAGGCCGTTCCCGATAGTGCTGACCGAAGAGACATACCCGTTCCTGACCAGTGTCTCAACATCTCCCGTGACCGGGTCAATAGCAAACAATGCGCTGTTCCCTAAATCCATGGCGGTCACATAGAGTGTTTTCCCGTCCTGTGACCAGATGAGGGATGAGGGGGAACGGTCCCAGGATAGTGCAATCTCCCGTTCCTCTCCGTCAGGCCATGAGCGGAGCATGATATGGTACCGGTCGGACTCATATCCCGGACGGGTCATGGCAAGATACGCAAGCGTGCTGCCATCCGGCGAGAAGACGGGCTGCGTAATCCGCGCCTTGTTGGCAGGAGTGAGATTAACGGGCAGATTCGTGCCGGAGAGAGAGGCCCGATAGAGATTGTATTCGGTACTCCACATCTCTTCCCTGCCGGTATCGGCTGCACTAAAGACAATACCCGAGTTATCCGGTGTGAACGTATACTCCTCTGCACCGCCAAAGGGCACTGAGGGGCTGTCGGCCTCCATCGCCTCCATGATATCGACCGGTATGCCGGTGGAGAAGGGCATCATGAAGATATGATTCCGCCGCCCGTCTTCATAGGTATCCCAGTGGCGGATTGGAAGGGTATCATACACTTTCCCGGATGAATTCTGTTCTTCTATTGCTTTCAGGTATCGAGCAGTCTCTTCATAGCTGGTATTGGGAAAAACCTCCATGGAAAATGCAAGAGTCTTCCCATCGGGAGAGCACTTCAGGTTCGCAAGATCCAGCGGGAGATGTGTTACCTGAATGGCATCTCCTCCGGAAAGAGACGTTTTCCAGACCTGCGAACTCCCTGAGCGCGTCGAGAGATAATACACTGCCGAGCCGTCCGCCGCCCAGCAGGGTTCCCCATCATTTCCCGGCGGGAATGTCAGCTGGTGTTGACCGGTCCCGTCGGGCCGTATAATCCAGAGGCTGGTAAGCCCTCTGTTCCCGGCCAGATCGGTGCTGCGCAGGGGAAAAACGATCCAGGTCCCATCCGGTGACGGGGCCGGTGCACCGGTTCTCTGGAGCATCACCAGATCATTGGCAGTGAAGGGATGTGATGCAGCTGCTCCAACAACCGGGACTGCGATTGTTGCAAAAAGGGCGGCAATCACAAGACAAAGGAGCGTGGCTCTTTCGAGCCTTTTAATATCCATATATTATACTCACCCGGGCTACACTTTATGTATTGCGAGATGAGACAATTTTGCCCGCTCCCGGGGTAAAAGTCTCCCTGAATCTTCATCAGGTTCGGGGAGATGATGTATTTTTGCCCGATTACACGGGAGGTTCTGCCAGAGAGGTAAGGGCGGACCCGGTCTCATCCTCCAGACTGTCGGCAAACTGCTGCAGGAGTGCGTGCCTCTTTAGGGCGATCTTTGCTGCGGTGTCCGTATATATAAGACCCCGGAGGTTCAGCAGTTTTTCATGGATGTGACCGGCGGCGTCCGCGATGCCGTCCCCGTGTTCGCCTGCCTGGAGAAACGTCCGTGCAATCCCGACCGCCCCCATGGCGTCGAGTTTGTCGGCGTCTGAAAGGATCTTTGCCTCCGGGGTTTCAGGTTCGGGGCCGGTACTGTAGCGGTGGGTGCGTATCGCATGGGCGATTGCCGTGATGCGTTCTGCGTCGTAGCCGATTGACCTGAGGTATGCTTCTGCGATTCGCGCCCCTTCCTCTTGGTGGGGGAGGCCCGTCTCATCCTCCTGGGGACGGGCAATATCGTGGAAGAGGGCGGCCGGGATGAGGACATGCATATCCGCACCCTCGGCAACACCTATCTCCTCGCAGAGGCGGGTGACACGGAGGACGTGGTCAAGATCGTGGGCTCCCGACTGCCTGAAGCAGGTCTCAACATAGGCCAGTATTTTCTCAATTTCTTTGCTCTCCATGATGCAGAAAAGTTGGCGCCGGGTGGAAATAAGAGGTAGGGGCATATGCAGGGCACCACCTCACAGGAAGAAGAGTAATCAGGCTTGAAAAGAGCAAAAAACCTGAGCTATTAAAAAAAGGCTAATTTAATCAATCTGCAAAGATTATCTCCCCAAAAAAATGGTTGAATTGTCTGTTGTCTCTTCTAATCACCGTCCCGGAACAGCGCCGTTACCGTTGTATCCACCAGCGCCTGACCAGGTATCCACCGCCGATCAGCGCCAGAACGACCACGCCACCAATCGCGATCATCGAAAGCGGGAGGCCGGGTGCCGGTTGAGAGATCGGTACGGCCGTGGTCTGCTCTGAGGTTGGTGCCGGGGTTGCAGGTGGGGCCGTCTCCGCCGGAGTTGGAACTGTTGTCGGTTCGGCCGGAGTCTGTGCTACTCCGGAGACCGCGTAGAGGGAGAAACCCGGGCTTATTGCTGTGAAGGTAACCTGCCCGTTTATGGTGTTCCCGGCCATTGTCGGCAGGGCTGTCCATTCTGTGCCGTTGTAGTGGTACATCACGATATCCGCCGGAGACAGATTTTGTTCCTCCAGCCACGAGACAGGGACAGTGAAGGTGACCGTTGCCCCGGTGATGTTCGTGTACCGGGCCGGGATAAGGTCGATGTACTGGAATACACTGCCCTGTGCCGGGGAGACTCCATCGGGCAGTGCGGATAGCACTGTCCCGGTGACGATGAGCCGGGATATTCCGGTGCCCGTGACATTGACCCGGCTCACGGCCGATTTCCCGTTCACCGTCACGTCTTTTGCAGTGGATAATTGCGCTGCCGGTGCAATGGATGGGCCATCACTGTCTCCATCATCTCCACCCCGTGCCGGGGAAGTGACCGTAATGTACCCGGTCTGAGAGAGTGTGTCGTACCCACCGGTGTTGAATGTCTGCAATGTTACCGGATAGGTGCCCGCAGCCGTATAAGTGTGCGTGGGGTTCGGATCGGTTGATCCTGCTGGCTGGAGCCGCCATGTGTCGTTCAGGGAACGACCACCCATCAGCACAATGCTGCCGTCCGGCATTGCCACGCTGCAGGGATGCGTTCTTCCCGGCCACCCACAATCCTCGTTCACGAGCGTCCACGTTGCACCGTCATCTGTCGACCGCCATAGGTCGTTCCAGGCTCCCATTGCTCCGTCACCGCCCATAAGGAGGATGCTGCCGTCCGGCATCGCCAGAGTGCCACGGTGGGGTTTAGACTCTCTGGGATCTGGTGAGGAATCCTCGTTCACGAGCATCCACGTTGCGCCGTCATCTCTCGATGTCCACACATCATAGATTCCAGTGTATCCTTCGAAATCAGGGTCAAAAACTGCACCGTCCATGAGTACAATGGTGCCATCCGGCGTCACGACACTGGTGTGACCGAATCGTTTCAACCACCCGGAACTCGCGTTCACGAGCGTCCACGTAGCGCCTGTATCGGTCGATGTCCATGTGTCGTTTAAACCACTGCTGCCGTCCCAGCCACCCATGAGGATGATCCTGCCGTCCGGCATCGCGACGCTGGTATGTTCGGCTCTTGCTGACCATCCGCAAGCCGGGTTCACGAGCGTCCATGTAGCACCATCATCTGTCGACCTCCAGGTGTCGTTCAGGTAGGTGGTACCGTCATGACCACCCATGAGGATGATGCTGCCGTCCGGCGTCACGACACTGGTGTGTACTGTTCTCTTCGACCACCCGGCACTCGCGTTCACGAGCGTCCACGTAGCGCCTGTATCGGTCGATGTCCATGTGTCGTTTAAACCACTGCTGCCGTCCCAGCCACCCATGAGGACAATGGTGCCGTCCGGCATCGCTACACTGGTGTGTAATGTTCTCTTCGACCACCCGGAACTCGCATTCTGCTCTGTCCACGCCTGCGAATATGTCTCGTCGCCAAAGAACCATGCCCGACCGGTCGCCCCGGTTGATGCATCTGAGAAGGCGACGGTCAGGGGCGCTGTGCCTGACGTCGGTGTGCCGCTGAACGCTGTGATCGGGGGCGGGGGAGTGACCGTAATGTCCCTGGTCGTCCGTGTATATCCGTCGGCATTGCATACCTGCAATGTTACCGTATAGCTACCCGCAGCGGTATAGGTGTGCGTGGGGTTCGGATCGGTCGATCCTGCGGGTTGGAGCCGCCATGTGTCGTTATATGAAGAGTTGCCATCCTGGCCGCCCATCAGGACAATGGAGCCATCCGGCATCGCGACGCCGGATTGGTGGCTTCGTGCCGGCCACCCGGCATTTGCGTTCACCAGTGTCCATGTTGTGCCGTCGTCTGTCGACCGCCACAGGTCGTTTAGATAATTATCATTGTCAGCGTATCCACCCATGAGCAGAATACTGCCGTCCGGCATCGTGACTGCCACCGGGGCCTGTCGTGCCGGCCACTTGGGATCTGCATTCACCAGCGTCCAGGTTGCGCCGTTATCGGCTGACCGCCAGATGTCGTTCAGTGCAGAGGTGTCATCCCAGCCACCCATGAGTATGATGCTGCCATCCGGCATCGCAACTGCCGTATGAACAGAACGCCCTGACCACGCGGCATTTGCGTTCACGAGCGTCCATGTGTTACCGTTATCGGCTGACTGCCACACGTCATTTTTTAGCGTGCCGGAGTCATCCCGGCCGCCCATGAGAACAATCATGCCATCCGGCATTGCCACACTGGCAGAAAAATATCGTGCCGACCACCCGGCATCTGTATTCACCTGTGTCCACGTGTTCCCGTAATCGGCCGATTGCCACGTGTCGTTAAAAAAGGTAATGTTCTCATTGAAGCCCATTCCGCCCATGAGAACAATCATGCCATCCGGGGTCACGACACTGTTGTGAGCGTATCGTGCGGGCCACCCGGAATGTGCGTTCACGAGTGTCCATGTGTTCCCGTAATCGGTCGACCGCCACGTATCGTTCTCCAGGTATACCTCTTTCGTGTTGTCAAAACCGTTAATCCCTCCCATGAGTATGATGCTGCTGTCCGGCATTGCTACCATGCTGAACCCGCCTCTTCCCGACCACCCGGCACCCGCAGTCTGTTCTGTCCAGGCTTGCGTATACGACTCATCGCCGAAGAACCATGCCCAGCCGGTTGGACTGCCGGTCGATTCGTCAGCGAAGTCTACGGCCAGGGGAGCTGTGCCCGATATTGGGGTGCCGCTGAACGCCGCTTCAGGGGCAGCAGCGCCCACAGCACCGACAAGCAGGAGGAGAGTTGCAATGAACAGGCACAATTTCAATGCAGGAATGTTCTTCAATTGTTCAATCATTAATACTTAAAAAATTCTAATAGATATATACCCATTCCGGTTTTTAGGAATAAATCAGGCAGAAAGCCACCGATTGAGATGAGGGGGACGGTCGCCGTCCATCGCTATCGATCGTTGCGTCCGGGACCGGATCGACGGTTTGATGGGGAGGACGGCTTTGCCGGGCTCAGACCCGATCGTTTCCGCGTGCGTTCCTCTCCCTCAGAGCCGGCTTTCTGGCGTCGCCGGGTATATCATGTCGGGAACTATTTACGAAAGGGAGTTGTCACCGTGGAATTCGGGGTGTTCTGAACAGGTGCAAAAAAGAAAAGGGGGAGCCTCTTTCAACTCCGTTTTAGTGAATCGATTGCGATGCTGAAAGGCTCGGCCCCATCCGAGTAAATGAACTCTATCTCGTCAGGAGCGATCAGGGAGCCGGAAGAATGCCCTCCCCCCTCCTCGACCAGAGTCAGCGTCCTGCTGTCACGGCCGATCACTCCGGCGCATGGGGTGGTTTCCCAGATGGCATAGCCGCTCTGGTTCGTGTAGGAGATCTCTCCTGAAAATATTCGGTCTTGCTGTTCGGTGATTGAGAGGGTTATGAGTGCACCGGCATAGTTGGTGTAGCCTACTCCATATTCGTAACCTGTCATCGTACCGGTCCAGTTCCCGATAAGGTCGGGAGTCTCGACAGCAGCATTGCTCTCCTGAGGGGTGGTTGTACACCCGCAGATTAGCACGGTGAGGAGAAGAATACCCACACACAGGATAGATTTCAGTTTCATAGTATCCTGGTATAAAGCCCGGAAAGAGATAAATGAGATCCTTTGGTGCGACCGGCCACCCGAACCCTGCGTGCTACATGAGAATATTCCGTGTTATTATTGGAAAGCAGCCTGTCATCAAAGTTAAAAATGGATGTCCCGGTTGTTATTCCGTCCCGGAATCAGACAATGTGTCCGGGGCAAATGCCGGTATGATCTGCGGGAAGAAAGAGTTACTGCACTGGTGACGGTTCTGCGGGGCCGGTGTATATCCCGGAACCCAGCCGCCAGTCATCATCGATTCTCACACCATACACCAGTTTTAATTCGAGCGTCCGGTCATGTGTGGGATTGACATAATTGAGCCGGTAAAAACCGCTTCCATTTTTCACCGATTCGATGTATCCCCTGAGAAACGTTCCTGTGTCTCCTTCATCCAGACGGTATACTCCGACCTTCTCCGGACTGACCGGATGGGCAAGGGTTGTGCCGTTGAAGGTATAGGCGTAGATATAGAGTTCGCCCCTGATAAACGAACCATTCGGGTTGTTAAATTCTGCGAGGGCTTTCTCTTTGCCGTATGTTTTTACATAGGCGGCCGCGCTGTCAACGAAGGCGACGAGCGTTTCATTGGAGGTGTAGGTTTCCTGCGGGAGGGTATCGTTCATTCCCTGTGATGGAGTCACGATGTCGGGCTGTTCCTGTATGCAGCCTGCTGTGAAAAGAAACAGGCCGAGAACAAGCATAAAAAAGGACTGTGATCGACGTTTTGTGCATCTTCTTAAATCGGGTTTTTCCACCGATAAAGATGGTGTATTCACGAATGCAACGGAGGGTTTTAGTGAATATTCCATTCTCTCAGGGACGATCCACCAGCAGATCAGCCGCTCCCGCGCCATCATGGCGATGGTTCTCAAACATTACCCGGGTTCATCGGTTCAGTATCGAATCTTCTGATAGGATGCCTAATATCACCAACGCGAAGATCACCGGCAGGAATACGGTAATCCACCTTAAGCCCTTTATCCCCTGGATCAAAATGTCCAAATCAGAATTCTTATTCCCGCAGAAAACTGATATTCTGTCCTTGTGAAAGAGATAGCCGCAGTCCTCATCCTTGTTCTCTGTCTCGCAGCTGCCGGGTGCACTGCTCCTGATAACGCAGACGCAAAACCAGTGGTGACGGCAACGCAGGCACCGGAAGCCGGATCTGGTCTCAACGAGTCCATCCGGCCGGGCGACGATTTTTATATGCATGTGAACGATGAATGGATCCGCACCCATCCTATTCCCGCCGATAAATCAGAGTACACTGTATTCGATGAGATCGATGACACGGTGGAAGCGAGTCTTCTTGCCCTGTATCAGAAGGCAGAAAATACATCGACAGGGAATACAGACCAGAATATCACCCTTCTCGGGCAGTTCTTCCGGTCGGGTATGGATACCGAAGCAATCGACCGCGAAGGGCTCACCGGGTTATCAGAAGATCTCGCAATGATTGATGCAATTCAGTCCCGATCTGATCTGACCAATGCCACCATCACCCTCCTCCGGCACGGACCCGGCTGGGTGGGAACCGGCCCGTTATATTACTACTACGCGGAGGTCAATCCCCGGAACAGCAGCGAGATAGTCCCCGGCCTTGTTCAGGGCGGCCTCGGGTTGCCGGATCGCGACTACTACGTAAGGACGGACAATGAGAGCCAAAAGACCCGCGAGACCTACCAAAAGCACATCGCAACGGTCTTCCGGCTTGCCGGAGAACCGGCCGGGACGGCTGCGGCCCATGCCAAAACCGTGTATGCCATGGAAGAGACACTTTCTGCCGCCCATTTCACGAATGTGGAGAACCGGGACCCGGAAAAAACAACCAACCTGGTAACTCCCGCTGAACTGGAAGCACAATATCCCGCGGTCGGGTGGAAGACACTCTTTGCCATCCCGGGATCCGGGCCGGTGACGAAGGTCAATATCCACCAGCCGCAGTATGTGAGCCTACTGAATACCCAGCTTGAGAGTGCTCCTCTGGAGGACTGGAAAGTGTTCCTGCGGTATCGCCTGATCGACAACGCAGCCCCTTATCTCAGCCAGCCCTTTGAAGAGGAACATTTCGCGTTCTACGATACCAGTCTCTACGGCACCGAGGAGATGAAACCCCGGTGGAAACGTATCATCACGACCGGGAACATGTGCCTTGGCGATCTCGTGGGAAAGGTCTATGTGGCCGAATATGTGGATCCCCGGACCCGCGGGATGGTAGTGGATATGTTTCATACAATCCGGCAGACCATGGATCTCCGGATCGAAAATCTGAGCTGGATGGACAACTCCACAAAAGAAAAGGCCCGGGAGAAACTGGCTGTCATGACAGAGAAGCTCGCGTACCCGGATACCTGGAGAGATTATTCGGGTCTTGTCCTTTCGGACTCCTATATCGGGAATGTCCGTTCTGCATACGCGTTTGAACTGATTCATGGCCCCTGGGGACTGAACAGGATCGGCAAACCCGTTGACCGGAGCGTCTGGTATGTCCCCCCGCAGACCGTCAACGCCTTTTATGACCCGACCCAGAATGAGATGATATTTCCCGCAGCGATCCTTCAGCGGCCGTTCTTTGACCCGGACGCAGACGCTGCCGTCAATTATGGTTCGCTGGGCTTTATTATCGGGCATGAGATGACGCACGGCTTTGATGATATGGGGCGGCAGTTTGACAAGGACGGAACCTTACAGGATTGGTGGACACAGGAGGATGTGCAGAACTTTGGGAACCGGGCCGCGCTCATCGTGGACGAGTACAACCGGTTTGAGGTTCTCCCCGGGCTTTATATCAACGGGAACCTCACCCTGGGTGAGAATATTGCTGATTTCGGCGGTGTGACTCTGGCCTACCATGCATGGAAATCCGTGGAAAAACCGTCACCGGGTACAGGTTCCGGTACGGCTGCGGACCGGCAGTTCTTCTACACAGCCGCCCGTACCTGGCAGGGCAGTTACCGGGAGGATCTGACCCGCACCCTGGTGTATACCGATCCCCACAGCGAATTAAAGTACCGGGTGAATGGCCCCCTGTTCAATGTCCCTGAGTTCTATGACGCGTTTCCGGAGATCCAGCCGGATGATGCCCTGTACCGGAACGAGAGCATGAGACCGGTCATCTGGTAACCTTTTTTATTCCGTCAGGGGCCGAATACGGACCCTTTTGATGGGTCGATGCCCTCAGCGATTGCCCGGGGGCAGCATTAATGATGTTGTCATTGCAGCCTCCCGGTGGGTGACCTCACCGGTAATATGGGATCGGTTGATTTTTTTCCCGGTCAATCTGCGCCCGCACAAAAACGATGGTTCACGGGTGATGACTAACCAGGCCGCCTACCGCAACGGATATTTTCCTGACAAAAATATTCGGGAAAATACCAAAAAAGTTACCCTTGCAGGGGGGTTCCGCTGTTTTGGATTTTCACCTGCATTTCCGGACTCAGTTGTTGGACCAGCTCGGCATTGTACGAACCGGAGGGCATGGGGGCCACTGTAGAATTAAATATCTGCATGGCTGCGACAGCATAGGATCGTGCTGTTGCAGCAGGTGACCCCTCCTTTACTGACGGGTCAACGTTCGTGGTGAATATGGAAACCGTATTATCGCTGTTACGGATGATCTCAAACGTGCGGAACTGTTGGGGGAACTCCCGCAGTGATGCTGTCTCAACCTCCCAGAAGCCAAGTTCGGGATGTTTGGGGTCTGGGGATTTGAAGGCAGTAACGGTATTCAGGTGACGATGTCCCGCGATCCACAGGAGGAGATTTGGATAGGTATGAAGTTTGGCAATGAGTGTCGTATCTGATACCACAGCATATTTGTCCCAGGCCATTAAAGAACCCAGACCGGATTCCGACAGTTCGACGCCAATCGGGATGTGCGCTGCGATGATCATGAGCTTCCCTTCTGCCTGACCTGAATCGAGTTCATTTATCAGCCAGTCATACCGTTCCTGGTCAAGAGACCCGTGCCCATTGCTGCTGCCATCAGGGGTATTCTCGTCATTCTGGGTGTCATCGAGTACCGATGACCTTGACCGGCACATCCAATTTCGGCTCGAACGAATAGCAGGAAAATCCCGTTGTTATATCTGACTGGCTGAACCCGTGCCCTGACGGCTCTGATGATGTATTGAAATATTCACCTATCCACTCTGTTCGTTGAAGAAAACGGCGGTCAGGATCGGCAGGTACCGTCGGAGGCCCGTACGGGAAGTCGCTGACAGGCCCTGCACCGGTAATGGTACCATAAGGCGTCCGGCCATCGATTGCCCCCATATATAATCCGCGGCTTTTTATACGGAGGTTGTCAGTGATAACATTGCCAATGTTGAGAATTGAATTGCCGGTAAGGGTATTGTTTATGTAATCGTCCGGGGGGTATAACCCCATCCAGAAATGATCGTGGTTGCCGAGGACCTGGTACCATGGGATCGACATGTCCAGGCCTGCTGCCTTGTAACTGTCCTGGTAATCATTGAGTGGTCCGGGGACCGGATCATCCTTTACACCGGAATCCGGGTTGATCGTTTTGCCGTCTATGGTATCGATATACCACCGGAGTTCGTTATATTGGCCGCTATTGATTCCATCCCCCAGAAAAATGCCCAGGTCAAATGGTTTTTCTTTGTGAAGGGCGTTTACCGTCTGAACCGCTGCATCAAGAACATGGGTTGTATACAACATTGCCGGGGAATATCCTGAAACCATCCCCCATTTATCACCATAATAAACCGCCTGAGCGGGAGATTCTTTGTCGGTGATATGGATGTCGCTCATGGTAAAAATATGCAGGAGTCGTGTCGTATTCTCTGCCGATGTACCGGAATATCCCTCGGGCATCAGGTCCAGCCGTTTTTCATATCCCTGTCCCTCACCGAACTCCCAGATGCCATAGCCATACTTTGCAAAGTCCTGGACCTGATCCGGATCCAGCACAGGGGAGTCCGATGGCACAGGAACCGGAACAACAGTCCTGTCAATGGTTGTATACACCTGGGATTCTATGGGATACCCATATCCAGGGCTCCCGACATTCAGGAAAAAAAGAGATCCAACGATTACTGCAACCAAAAACGAAACAACGAGGATCCCGATTTTTACCTTTCCTTTCATAGTATTGTTATGTTTTGTGCCGCAATCTAAAAATAATATATATTTTGTCAGAGGCTGTTAAGGAAAATGATCCTGTCTTATGGTTTGTTGTTCTATGTGATTCAGTAAAGCACTGTTTTGATTCAGATGAACTGCAAAAATATGTATGGTCGAAAAAAACACCGGAATAAATGGCTATCTTTTCTTTCCCACCAGACCAGTCCCGTTCTTTATCTGGATTCTTCTCCTCCCCGGGGGCCGGCCTGGCGGTAGCGGCCAACTCCACTCAGACAATTTCACTGCCCGGACGGGAATGCAGGCGCATAATCCCCGTTTAGAAATCATTTTTACGTTCGCATATCCTTATGATGTAATTTATCAATCCGGAGATTGCACGTTTGGACATGTACACCCGTGGGGCCTCGTCCCTCGACCTTTTCACTGATTCCATCAGGCTGATGGGCGATGCCACCCTGTGTGCGGTGATGGAGTTTGACAGAAGCCTTGATCCTGCCGCTCTGGAGCAGGCTTTCCAGGCGTGTCTCATGGCTCATCCTGTGGTTCACAGCCGGCTTATCCGGGGAGATGGCCCGGCAGTCTGGGAGATGGCGGATGTTGTCAGGGTCCCTCCGGTGCAGGTGGAGGAATGTCCGGAGAATTATCATTCCCATGTTATCGGGCCGGTTGATCCCTACGGGACGCTGCAGTTTCGCATGCGGCTGCTGCGCAGACCTGTGGAGGATGTTATTGTTATCAACCTTGCTCATGCTGCCGCTGATGCATTCGGTCTGCACACGCTCATGTCCCAGCTGCTGCAGGAATATCAGACACCCGGCAGCATCTGTCCCGCACAAGGGGGAATCCCGGAACGTGACACGCTCTGGGCTGGAGGAATCAGTCCAAAAGGAACGCCGGTCTCTCCGGATATGAACGTGATCAACCCGTTGTGGCCCGATCCGTTCGGCACGTCCCGCGAACCTTCGGATTTTCACCGGGAATGTGTCAGCTCCCCGGTAGTGGAGGCAATTCATAGCCGTGCCCGGGCGCTTGGGGGCATTATCAATGATGTGTTAATGGCGGCCTATTTTCTCTCTATGAGTGATCTCACAGGCCATATGGGGCCAATTGATATTTTCTTTCCCGTCAACCTGCGCCAGCACAAAAACGACGGATCCAGGGTGATGAGCAACCAGTCCGCCAATGTCTGCTTTACTCTTGAATGCAGGGTGGGAGAAGGGATGGAAGAGATTCTTCCCCGTGTAATCAGGGAGACAAAGCTTTTGAAGGGAACATCCATCGGCATCAGTGAACAGGTCATAATGGACATGGCCTGCGACCCGGAAGGCAGACAAATTCAGCAGATGGTTGAGGAGATGGCAGCCCTCCAGAAATCCGGTTTCGCGGATATCTTCATCTCGAATCCCGGGCCATTAATCCTCCCGGATATGGCAGGGCTCACCGATGCCTATGTCTGCTACCCGGGGTGATCCATGCCCGCCACCTGTTTTGTCACCAGCACGTTCCGGGGGCAGATGACGATCACGATGGGTTATCAGGATAGTACGGGCGAGGGAGGGAACACGAAAGGCGATGGCATTAGGGGATACTTGCTTTCAGTGTGAAAAAAAGAAAGACACCAGCAACCGGAGCCATGCTCTCTACCTCCTCCTCCTCATGCGTGATGCCACTCACCTCTTCCATCTCTTTCTTCTCCATATAGGCAGTGCCGTAATGCCGGTTGCGGCCATGCAAAAATATATCCCGGCCCCGTAATCCCGTTAATCCCCTGCTGCCCCCCATTACCCCCCCCGTTCTGGGGGGAAATATGGGTAAAGGACTTTGTTTCAGTCTGTTCAGAATGGTCTCAAAATACGGCTTTGTATAAATCATCTGAAGAATGCTGTTAATCTGTTCAATCCCTCAAACCCTCCCCTGCAAAAACCGCCGCCCCTCTGAGCGGTGCCATGCCGTCCACCCTGCTGAGCGTAATTTTGGGACGGGGCAGATATGAGTCGATATGCCGAAGTGCCGGTGCAAAAATAATATCCGGGTTCTCGGTCACCACCGGCCCACCTACAATAATCTTCTCTGGCGTATATGCGGCAATAATGGTAGAAAGCCCGCGTCCGTTGATCACCGCGAGGTCCCGGAAGAATGCGGTGGTATCCGGGTCCCCCGCACGGGCCGCCGCACAGAGCGTTTTGGGGGTGTGCGTCTCCCCGGTGAGAAGTCCGGAACCATGCCGCTCATACCACGCCCGGAAGAATTGCGGCATCTTGCTCCCCGAAGCATATGCTTCCCAGTGGCCCCGCCCCCCACATCCGCAGGACAGATTGTAGGCCGTATCCACACAGAAATGGCCCGCTTCTCCTGCATTCCCGTCCGGCCCCTCGACGAGATGGCCACCGGAGATGACTCCGCACCCGATGCCGGTTGAGATGGTCAGGTAGACGAGGTTCGGGCAATTCTTCCCGGCACCGCTCCTGTATGCATGGTATGCACCTGCCGATGCATCGTTGAGGATGGCGACCGGGCAGGCAAAGGCTGCTTCCAGCGGTTCTTTCAGCGGAATATCCGGATAAGGCATATTCGGGCTCATCCGGATGCTTTCTCTTCCTGCTGAAAGTGGGCCTGCGGTGCTGATGCCGATCGCATCCGGCAGAGAGTCTGCCTCTGCGCAGACATTTTGTATCATACAAATGACCTGCTTTGTTACGGCCATGCCGTCCGGCCCGTCCCGGCAGAGCGCTTCCTTCCGGCATGCCACACATTGTGCATCCCCGGCTAATTCTTCTGCAGCATTCAAGGTGAATCCTTCGGCAAAATCTCCGGCAAATACCGCACTTCTGACATGCGTGGCCCCGATGTCTGCTGCTGCAATACATACTCTCGTTTCGTGTTTCATCGTCTTATTCCAGGATTGTGTGTACCAGGCAGGTGCACCAGATATATGAACCTAATTGGCCTGCCCATCTCATTTTTTATTGCTTCAGGTTCTTCAATATACGAGTATCCATGCGCAGCGATGAAGTGAAACAAGGGTATGTCCGTGCGCCGAACAGATCTCTTCTGCGGGCTCTCGGCATTACAGATGATGAGATGACGAAGCCGTTCATCGGGATTGCCAACTCCTGGAATACCATCGTGCCGGGCCATGTTGGTCTCCGCCAGGTGGCAGAACGGGTACGGGAGGGTATTGCTGCCGGCGGCGGTGTGCCCTTTGAGTTCAATACCATCGGCATCTGTGACGGCATTGCGATGGGGCATGAGGGGATGCGGTATTCCCTGCCGTCACGAGAGACGATTGCAGACTCTGTTGAACTTGTCATTCAGGCCCACCGGTTTGACGGGCTGGTCTGTATCTGTACATGTGATAAAATCGTCCCGGGCATGCTGATGGCTGCCGCCCGGTGCAATATCCCGGCGATTGTGGTGACCGGCGGGCCGATGCTGAGCGGGAAATGCGGCGGGAAGGAACTCTCCCTCATCGACGTCTTTGAAGGTGTCGGCAAAGTGGCTGCAGGCACCATGGATGAAGCAGATCTCACCCGCCTTGAGAAGTGTGCGATGCCCGGCTGCGGCAGTTGTCAGGGCCTCTACACAGCAAATACGATGGCGTGCATGACCGAGGCCCTCGGCATGTCTCTTCCTCGGTGTGCCGCAACCCCTGCGGTGCATGCAGAGAAACTTGCAATCGCCCGGATGAGCGGCGAACGGGTGGTAGGCCTTGTCCGGGAAGGGGCAACACCCCGTACCATCATCACGAAGGAGAGCATGCGCAATGCAATCCGGGTGGACATGGCGCTGGGCGGGTCGACCAATACCGTTCTCCACCTGATGGCAGTCGCAGAGGAGGCAGGCGTGCCTCTCACCCTGGATGACTTCAATGAAATAAGTGCTACCGTGCCGCATATCTGCTATATGCAGCCATCAGGCCCCCACTCGATGGAGACACTCTACTATGCAGGCGGTATACCTGCAGTGCTGCATGAACTTGCACCTCTGCTGGAGGATGCACTGACCGTATCCGGTACCCGTGTCACAGCGCTTGCGGCAAATGCTTCGGCAGGTGACCCTGCAATCATCCGCCCGCTCTCAGACCCGGTGCATGCCTTTGGCGGTCTGAAGATTGTCCGTGGCTCTCTTGCACCTGATGGTGCCGTCATAAAAGCGGCAGGCGTCAGTGAGGAGATGTGGCAGCACACCGGCCCTGCCTGTGTCTTTGACTCTGAAGATGCGGCAATGAAGGCCATTCTCGCAGGCATTATCGTAGAAGATGATGTAGTCGTCATCCGGTATGAGGGGCCTGCGGGCGCACCCGGCATGCCGGAGATGCTCTCTCCCACTTCAGCCATCATGGGCCGCGGGCTCACTCGTGTTGTCCTCATTACCGACGGGCGTTTTTCCGGCGGTACACGAGGTCCGTGTTTCGGCCATGTTGCTCCGGAGGCAGCGGCAGGCGGGCCGATTGGGCTTGTTGAGGAGGGTGACCATATCACGATTGACCTCTCCCAAAACCGGATTGATCTGGACGTTTCACAGGATGTCCTCGATGAACGCAGGAAGCATCTGGAAATCCCCAAAAAACCCCTGTCCGGTGTTCTCAGCCGGTATGCAGCGGCTGTCTGCCAGGCAGACCGGGGTGCAGTCCTGAAAAAAGAATAATTATCCTTTTTTTCCGCTGTTTGGCGGGGTGTCCGATGATATTACTTCTGGCCTAGAATAGGCTGGACTTCTTCTGATCTCAGTTTTTTCCGGCCGGTCTGTGTTCTCCGCAGCTTGAAACGGATGGGGCCGGGCTGATTGGTATGGGGGCCCAGTTCCTCCTCGTGGAGATGAGTGTGCGCATCGTGGTCCGGCGGAAGGTTTTGGTGCTCCCATGGGTGGTGGGCGGGGTGAGGGTGTAGGTGGTCATACGGGTGATGGCGGTATAATTGGCGTTTCCGTTTCATGTCCTGGCTGATGCCATGGACTGTCCTCTTTGCTCTCGGGGTTACATCCGGAGTCCGGTAATTTTTCCTGGGTGGCATGGACTATACTCCTGCTGGTAAGTAATAAACAATTCGCAGGTTAAGGGGGTGGTGACCACAGGTAGGGTTCTTTTGACTCCGGGATTTGGAGGAGACGCCCATGCGTATGCAGGTGAGATATGGTGGTTTTATATCGATGCATCTCACTTGTAATCCGGCATGCCATTCCGCGCAGCGGGGATGCCTGAAGTTTTTGAAGGAGGAACTGTTTTTCCTGTGATGATACGGAAGGGAACGATACCGAATATGTCAGAGCGCCGTGCGGCAGTTGTTCTCCCATTCAGGCCAAAAAAGATGTGATTCGTTCCCGCAGGCGATCTTAGCGGGTGAGGCGTTCTAACTGCTCGGTAATAAGAGGCAGTGAAATACGGCCGACCGGTGCAAGGGTGCCATTAATCAGAACGATTGGAAGGGGTGGCTGTTTCTCTTCAACAATCTTCACTACATAATCCGGGATTCCATCATCCAGGAGCGTCAGTTTCAGGGTGATGCCCGGGTAGCGTGATTCCAGCTCTGTTTTAAGGGCTTCAAATGCCTTCACCAGATTTTCTGAGGGGGCACATGTGGAAAGCTCGCAGGTGCGTGTGTCGTCACAGGGAAACGGCCCGCATGCACCGTCTGAAAACCCGATGATCTCAATTTCAGTCATCTCTGCCATTGCCGTAAGCGTATATCCTTTCGCCTTTTTATTTTCTGCGGAAGTGAACCGGTTCTTCATGGTTCATCCGTATGTCATTATGCAGATCCTATCCGTCAGGTTTTTTAAACCGGATGGCTCAAGTGGTTCACATAGACCGTTACGAGTTTTTAATAAGGAATCCCCCTCAATACATATGGTTATTCAATGAAGGCGGTTCTGGGTCTTGAAAACGGAAAATATTATGTCGGGGAGGGCTTCGGTGTTGAAGGATCCTCTGCCGGTGAATTAGTATTTACCACTCAAATGGGCGGTTATATGGAAGCACTGTCCGACCCGAGTTATAAGGGTCAGATTCTGATGTTCACATATCCCCTTATTGGAAATTACGGGGTGCATCCCGATAATTTCCAGAGCAGTAATGTTCATGCCCTCGGGTGCGTGGTGCGGGAGCTATGTAAAGCCCCTGCAGTCATGCCCTCCCTGGGTGACTATTTTGCAGACAATGGTCTGTTGGGAATTTCCGGAGTTGATACCCGGACACTGACCATTGAAACACGGGTGAACGGCACACTGGGTGCGGCACTGATTGTCGGGGATGACAACGGTGAGTATGCAGTCGAATGTGCACGAAATCAGCGTCCGATAACAGATATTGAACTCATACCGCAGGTCTCCTGCAAAGAAGCATACCGCCTGGAAGGAACCGGGAAGCGTATCGCAGTCCTTGACCTCGGTGTGAAGAGAAATATGCTTACAAGCCTGAAGAGGCGTGGTGCTGACCTGTATGTATTCCCCTATAATACCCGCCCTGATGTCATTGAAGCAATAAAACCCCAGGCTCTCTTTATCACAAACGGCCCCGGCGATCCGATGCGTGCAACGGATGCAATAAAAACAATCCAGCATTTTATCGGTAAGATCCCCATTTTCGGGATCTGCATGGGCAACCAGGTGACAGCTCTTGCACTTGGTGGGAAGACCTACAAGATGAAGTTCGGGCACCGCGGGTCAAATCAGCCGGTCCGTTATCGTGACGGCAGGATATTCATCACCACCCAGAACCATGGTTTTGCGGTGGACGGCTGTTCCCTTCCGGAGGGTTGTGAAATGCTCTTTACCAATGTCAATGACGGGTCGGTGGAGGGATTCTGTTCTGAAGACCTGAATATATTCACGGTTCAGTTCCATCCGGAGGCCCATGCGGGTCCCTATGATACTGAGGAACTGATCTTTGATATGATGTACCGGAGGATTCTCTGATGCCATTAAGACCTGAAATTAAAAAAGTACTGCTGATTGGATCAGGTCCGATCCAGATTGGACAGGCCGCAGAGTTTGACTTCTCCGGGTCACAGGCATGCCGTGCACTCCGTGAGGAAGGGGTGAAGGTTGTGCTTGTCAACTCCAACCCTGCAACCATTCAGACAGACCCGGAGACGGCAGATATCATCTACGTTGAGCCAATCCGGGCGGACATCATCGCAAAGATTATTCAAAAGGAAAAGCCGGACGGCATTCTCTCAGGGATGGGCGGTCAGACCGGCCTCAATATGACCGCAGAACTGGCCGAGATGGGTGCCCTTGAGGGTGTGGAGATCCTCGGGACACCCCTGGAGGCTATCTATCGCGGTGAAGACAGGGAACAGTTCCGTGACCTGATGAATTCCATCGGTGAACCGGTGCCCCGGAGTATGATCCTCAGGGATATGGGCCAGCTGGATGAGGCACTGGAGATTGTCGGTCTTCCTGCCATCATCCGCCCTGCCTACACTCTTGGTGGTGCCGGCGGCGGTGTGGCCTACACCGCAGACGACCTGAAGCGGATTGTAGAGATGGGTCTGCAGCGCTCCCGTATCCACCAGGTGCTCATTGAAGAGAGTGTCATCGGCTGGAAGGAAATTGAGTTTGAGGTGATGCGTGACGCTGCTGATACCTGCATCATTATCTGTGGGATGGAGAACGTCGATGCGATGGGTATCCACACCGGTGAGAGTGTGGTCGTTGCACCGATTCTGACTCTCAGGGACGATGAGTTCCAGAAACTGCGGACGGCATCCATAAAAATTATCCGGGCACTTGACATTCAGGGCGGCTGTAATGTCCAGCTTGCATACCAGGACGGAGATTACCGTGTTATTGAGGTGAACCCGCGGGTATCACGTTCTTCAGCGCTTGCATCCAAGGCCACCGGATACCCGATTGCCCGGGTGGCGGCAAAAATCGCAATCGGTCTGAATCTGGACGAGATTACCAATACTGTCACCGGATGCACTCCGGCATCGTTTGAGCCGGCAATAGACTACGTAGTTGTGAAGGTGCCGCGGTGGCCATTTGACAAATTCCCGAACGCAGACCGTACCCTCACCACCGCAATGAAATCCACCGGTGAAGTGATGGCCATCGGACGGACGCTTGAAGAGGCCTTCAAGAAAGCACTGCGGTCTCTTGACACCGACGTGCAGGTCCATACATCTGAGTCGGAAATTCGTATGCTCCTTAAAAACCCGACCGATGAACGGTTCGGATGCATATTTGATGCGTTCAGGGTTGGTTTTTCTGTTGATGAAGTGGCAAAACTGACCTATATCGCACCTTTCTTCCTGGAGAAAATAAGAAATATTGTTTTGATGGAAGAGACACTTGCGGCAGGCAATCCAACACAAGAGACTATCCGGGCCGCACGACGGTCCGGGTTTACCTCAGAAGAGATTGCCACACTCTCCGGAATTTCAGAAGAGATGGTTGGGGATGTGGGCGGCATGCCTTCCTATAAGATGGTCGACACCTGTGCTGCAGAGTTCCCGGCGACCACTCCCTATTTCTATTCGACCTGGGGTGAGGAGACCGAAATTGTCCCTGACGAAAAGGAGAAAGTGCTCATCCTCGGATCTGGACCTATCCGTATCGGGCAGGGCATTGAGTTTGATTACTGCACGGTGCATGCGGTGAAGGCTCTCCGGGAGGAAGGGGTTGAGGTGCATATCGTCAACAATAATCCCGAGACTGTCTCGACTGATTATGATACCTCAGACCGGCTCTTCTTTGAGCCGATGACCCTTGAGGATGTGACTAATATCCTGAAGTCGGACAATTATGCCGGTGTGATGGTGCAGTTCGGCGGCCAGAACTCCGTTAACCTTGCTCTGCCGCTGGAGCGGGCTGTTGCGTCCGGAAACCTGAAGACCCGGATCTTCGGCACGTCTCCTGATGCGATGGATATGGCAGAGGACCGGGAGCGGTTCAGCGAGCTTCTGGAAGAACTTCACATTCCGTCGCCCGCGAATGGTTCTGCCTACTCTGAAAAGGAGGCATTCGCAATCGCAGAGAGGATTGGATTCCCGCTTCTTGTACGGCCGTCATATGTCCTTGGTGGGCGTGCGATGGAGCTTGTGCATGACGAGATTGAGTTGCAGACCTATATCCGTGAAGCGGTGCGGGTCAGCCGGCAGCATCCGGTCCTCCTTGATTCATTCCTTCAGAACGCAATCGAGATAGATGTGGATGCCGTCTGTGACGGAACAGATGTCCTGATAGGCGGCATCATGGAACACATCGAGGAAGCCGGTGTCCACTCCGGTGACTCAGCCTGTGTAATTCCGCCTCAGTCTCTCACGGCTGACGTGATTGAGACAGTGCGGGAGTATACCAAAAACCTTGCCGTGGGCATCGGCGTGGTCGGGCTTATCAACATCCAGTTTGCCGTCAAAGACGAGGTTGTGTATATCCTTGAGGCCAATCCCCGGGCCAGCCGGACGGTTCCCTTTGTCTCGAAGGCAACCGGCATGCCGCTTGCAAAGATTGCTGCAAAGGTGATGCTAGGGAAGAAACTGGCAGATCTTGGGTATACTGAGCCTGTCCTGTCGCATGTTGCCGTAAAAGAGGTTCTTTTACCCTTCAACAAACTCCCTGGCGTGGACACGGTCCTCGGCCCGGAGATGAAGTCCACCGGTGAAGTGATGGGCATTGATTATGACTTCGGTCGTGCCTACTACAAGGCCTGCCTCTCAGCAGACAATGAACTGCCGCTGGAAGGCAATGTCTTCATCTCAATTGGCACTGATAACAAGGAAGGCATTCTCCCCGCAGCACAGAATATGCATGAACTTGGTCTGAAGATCTTCGGGACAGAGGGGACGGTCGCATTCCTTGAGTCCAATGGCATTCCTGCAAGCCTCGTGAGAAAGGTGCAGGAAGGCTCCCCCAATGTCATTGACGTGATGCGGAGGGGAGAACTGCGGCTGATTATCAATGCACCCGCCGGAAAATACTCGCGGCAGGATCATGTCCGTATCATGCGGGCAGCCCTTGATTATAATATCCCATATATAACTACTATCCAGGCGGCTAATGCTGCAGCCCAGGCAATCAGGAGCCTGAAGAAGGATTCTATCACGATTGAGCCTTTATCGCACTATCATGGATAATTCCGGTAACCAGGTGTCATCCCCTTTTTTTGCACGCAGTTCCACGCCGTTTGCCGCTGATTCTGATTATACTCTTCTCTCATCAGAGGCTGTATCAGAGTTTCGAAAGCTTATCTGGCAGTATTACCATACTCACCGGCGAAATATGGCATGGCGGGAGACAACAGACCCCTATGCCATCTTTGTCTCAGAGGTGATGCTCCAGCAGACACAGGTGGCACGGGTCACAACGAAATACCCCGTATTCATGGCAGCATTCCCGGATTTTGCCACACTTGCGGCAGCACCCCTTGAAGAGGTGCTGCGTGTCTGGCAGGGGATGGGGTATAACAGGCGTGCAAGGATGCTGCGGGATGCAGCCGTGATGGTGATGGAGACATTTGGGGGCTGCCTCCCAAAGACACCTGAAGAGCTCGTCACGCTCCCCGGTATTGGCCCTGCCACCGCCGCATCCATTGCAGCGTTTGCGTATAACGCACCGGTCGTCTTTATCGAGACCAATATTCGTCGGGTTTTTATTCACTTCTTCTTTCCAACCGAAGAGAAGGTCCATGACATTCAAATCCAGCCGCTTGTGAGGCAGACTCTTGACTGGATCAATCCCCGGGAATGGTATTATGCACTGATGGACTATGGCACAATCTTAAAACAGGTGGTGGAAAACCCGAACCGAAGGAGTCATGGATATACGGTTCAGGCTGCGTTTGACGGGTCTGACCGACAGATCAGGGGGCGCATCCTGCGGTATCTGCTGGATGAAGGACCTTCACCGGAGGATGCTGTCATTGCCGCCTGCGGTGATGATGCCAAACGCACGCACAAAATTATTTTGAAACTGGTGGGTGAATGCCTCCTTTCAGAGGAATCGGGGCGCCTGAGGATTGCATAGGGTGCATCCCGCCTCACACAATCTTAAATAGTCGTATCACGAAGGCTCAGGTATATGATACGCTGTTTTGTATCGTTGGTAAATGATACGCAGTTGTGTCAGTGGTGACTGATATGAGACTGTTTGATGCGTGTATGTCTTCCTTCAGGCATGCACCGGTATATGTGATCCTGCTCATTGCCATCGTTGGATGTGGGGCAATGATCGGAAGTGCAGCGGCAGCGTCGCTCGCTGCAACAGAAGTATGGGCATATTCCCAGCCGACGAACATGTATGACTGTGACATCTCTCCTGATGTGCAATATGTGGCAGGCGGGACGTACAATGGGAAATTGCTCCTCCTTACGATTGAAGGAGAACATCTCTGGACGGTTGATACAGCCTCTCCGGTCTGGGGTGTGGCCGTCTCCCGGGGTGCCGAATATGTTGTGGCAGGCACCGATGTCGGGGATCTTCTGGTATATGACAGAGAAGGGAACCTGCTCTGGACCAAACGGTTCAAGGGCAAAATAAGCGGAGTGGATATCTCTGCAGACGGGTCTGTTATTGCGGTGGCCTGTGCCGAT
This sequence comes from uncultured Methanomicrobiaceae archaeon, assembly GCA_963761105.1. GTDB lineage: Archaea > Halobacteriota > Methanomicrobia > Methanomicrobiales > Methanomicrobiaceae > Methanogenium. Next base: position 121,752 of record CAVXFW010000022.1, read on the forward strand.
GGAAAGGTCTACCGCTACACAAACCTGGGATCCGAGGTCTGGGCGTACAAAATGAACTCGGCTGTTCTCTCCGTATCTGTGACAGAGGATGGCAGCCTCATCGGGGCCGGGACCATGGGTTTCCTGATAACCGTTCTGGACACCGGGGGGCAGAAGGTATGGAGTTACCAGATAAACGGGCAGGTGTTTGGCCTTGACATGTCTCCGGACGGGACATACCTTGTTGCAGGCGGTAATGACGCCTATACCTATGTCTTTGATAGTACCGGTACAATTGTGACACAGTTACGGCTGACATCCCAGGTCAATGCTGTTTCCACCGCATTGCAGGGGGCATACTTTGCACTGGGACGCGGGGATGGTATCACAACCATCCATGACACAGAGGGAAAGGTAGTCACCCAGGTGTCTGCCTTTGCGACGGTAAACGGCGTCTCCCTCTCACCCTCCGGCGATGTATGTGCGGTTGCCTCATCTGACGGCAAACTGTATCTGTATTCTCTCCCGATACAGGGTGTTCCGGTAACCCCGGCAGAGACCGCCACTCCCTCCCCTGCCCCGACTCAGGTAAACCCGGATGTGGAGGGTATTCTCTCATTCTCGTCAGCACCATCGGGTGCATCTGTCTACATCGATAATGAGGTAAAAGGGATTACACCGGTGATTCTGCCCCTGAAGACGGGGCAGTATCAGGTTCTGCTGCGTCTTGATGGCTATGAAGACTGGACAACGACGATAGATCTCCTTCCGGAGGACACTGTCAATGTAGTTGCACAGATGACCGCCACAACACCTGTTTCAACACCCATTCCTGCAGGGTTCCTGCCGGTTTTGGCCGGGCTGGTTTTCGCTGCTGTTCTTCTCCTGCGCCGTTCTGACGAATAATCTTTTTTTACAGGGTTCCTGAATCAGGATGATGGGGTCAACCATCCTTCCTGAACTCTTTTACCTCAGACAGAAATCTCGCGTTCAGTCATTCCTTCATCAGAATACGAACCCTTTGGGAAAAAATGGTTATTCACTTTTCTGTAGGGAGTGTTAAGATTTTGTTGAATAAAATTTCCCCTAAATCACACCGTCCTGTCAATGAATTCGCATTTTTTTTTTAATTGTCTCCTGTTTCTGAATTAGAGCAAGGGGGGGTGCCCCCCTCTCCCTGCAGCCTTCCTCCATATGTGAGAGACGGGTCACATACAGGAGGGATGCTACAGTCTCATACCTCCTGTTTACGTTTTTCCGTGGGTATTTTGTGTTTCATGCATTTGAATTCCCTCTTACAAAAGAGGGAAATAATAATTGCAGACGTAAGGGAAGGAAAACCGGAATAATGAGTACGAAAATTATTGAGACATCTACCCACGCAATTCAGCGAAGAGTCAAAAAAAATACCAAAATGTTCGGATCAAGTCCATCCTTCCCGGATGGTGTCCGGTCACACTGTCATTATATAAATCGGATAAAATGGTTTATTTTGGCTGAAAACACTCAACAATTTTTCAGCAGATTTCCAAGATACGGGATGAAGTCATTCTTGCGTGACATCACTCCTTTCATCGTGACCGGACTGTCCGCAAGCTCCAGGGTCTCGAGAAGGGCAGCAGGTGCCGAGGTAAAGAGTATACTTCCTTCTTCAAAGACACTGGTGAAAAGCGCCAGGAACATGTCGAGATTCTGTGCTGAGCGGATGTTATCTGCCTCTTTCATTATTTCTTCTGTGTGTGTTACCGGAAATTCATACGTTGGCACCATCACCTGTGAGATGGCAATGGATTTCCCGAAGAGTTGATACGCCTTCATGTCTGCTGTCAAAAGATCGCGCACGGGGGCATCGCCAAAGTCCATCGCTTTCCTTATAAGCTCAGTCCCGTATTCCTCCGGGTCGATGCCGGTTAACTCTGCCAGGTACCGGACCGCAGCAGAGTCCTGGTCTGTTGTTGTGGAGAGGCGCAGGACAAGAGTGTCAGAGAGAATGCCTGAGAGGAGTATGCCTGCCGTACTGGTGTCAGGGTCAGTGCCTGATACCATATATTTCCCGGTAATGATGGTGCAGGTTGAGCCGACCGGATCGTTAAAAAACCGTATTGGTCTGAGAGTTGTGATGGCGCCAATCCTGTGATGGTCGATTATTTCAAGAATTTCTGCCGTCTCAATGCCGTCAACTGCCTGGGCATATTCATTGTGGTCAAGGAGGATAACCTGCTTTGCCACATCCTGAAGGAAGGTATTTCGTGAGAGCATGCCGAGATACCTGTTGTCCTCTCCGACAATACAGGCAGTCCGGTAACGTGATTCTGAGACCAGGTGTTTGGCGTACTCAACCGTGGTGTCTCTCGTGATAACCGGGCAGTCGGTTGCCATGACATTGCGTGCGGGAAGGGAGAGGTTGATCATCTTTCCGACACCGAAGGCATCGAGACTTGTTGAGAGAACCGCAACTCCCCGTTCTCTGGCGTCCCGGATGGCCCGTTCCCCCACCGGTGCATTATCAGCAACGATGAGGGCGGCAATGCCTGCTCCAATCAGGGCAAGCTGGACAGGTTCGTTGTCACCCACAATTGCAATGTCATTTTTTGTGAGGCGTGAGAGGGTGACGTGCAGGGCATCAATTGCGGTGTAGACCTTTCCCTCGAGAAGGTCGTCAGAGGGAACTACGATGGTGCCGTTTAGTATTCTGCTAAGATTTTCAAGGGTAATCGGAGAAAACGAGAGCTGTTCTATCTTCTGGCGGGTAACATAGGTGCGTGCCAGGCCATACTCACTGAGAATGCCCAGAAACCGTCCCTTTTCATCGGTGAGTGGATAGTTACGCACATCATGGGTGGTCATCAGATCTGCGATATCGATGGTAGGGAGATCTGCAGGAGCACTCATGGTATAGGTAAACGGCATATCCGAGACAATCGGGACGACACTCTCAATGTATTCCGGGGATTTGCAACCGAATCTCTTCAGTGCAAAGGCCGTCTCAGGATTGATCGGCCCGCAGCGTGCCGCAATGTATTTTCCTGGCTCTTTTCTGTTCAGGTATGCCGCATACGCAAGAGCGCTGCAGATACTGTCTGTGTCCGGTTTTTTGTGCCCGATGATATATACCTGGTTCATGCCCGTCTCCCTGGAGAGGTTGATTGCATCTAATTTAACTGGCAGACAGATATGTATTATGTGGGTTGGGACAGCAGAAAACAAATTTTCTCAGGTTGTTTCCGATTAAAATACAATTCTTTTATTACTATGAATACATAATTTCGGTGTGGATACCGTGAGGTGTTAGATGGAAATCATCAAAATTCCGCAGATGAAAAAAGAGGAATATGACGAACTGATCCGCGAAGGATGCGTTTCAAGAATTGCCTTTCAGGGAGAGAAGTATCCCTACATTGCACCGTTTATGTACGTGTTTGACGGAAGTTTCCTCTACTTCCTCTCGACGAAGTATGGGAGAAAGAACGATCTCTTCAAAAAGAGCCCGTATGTCTCAGTTGAGGTTGAACGCTATTCGGTTGATATGTCCTGTTATACCTTTGTGACCATGCAGGGACGGCTGGTGCATGAAGAGGATGCTATCAACAAGAAGAAAGTGCGAAAGATGTTTTTAGACCTGATTCGTGATCACCATCTCTCCCATAATATCCTTGCGGCGTTCGGTCATGATCCGTCAGAACCGGTTGAGTCAATTCTCGATGAGGAGCGCTCCAATATCTGGAAACTCACAGGAGTGGCAGATATCGTGGCACTGAAAAACCTTTAGTACTCATATGCCCATATATATTTTTTCTTTTTAACAATCTTTATATTAGAAACATGCTATATTTAGTTCTGGTTAACATGGATTTGAAAAGAATCATTTTCCTTTTACTTGTTCTTCTCAGTGTAACTCTCATCGCCGGGTGCACAGGGACAGATTCAGATACTGCAACGGCCACTGCAACCGCAACTCCGGCAGCGACAACTGCACCGGAAGGGACATCTGCAGTGGCAAATCCCGAACTTCTCAGGATTGCAACAACAACAAGTCTTGACAACACCGGCCTTCTTGAAGCCCTCAAAGAGCGGTTTGAAAAAGACCACGATGTTACCCTGCAGATAATTGCAGCAGGTACCGGTAAGGCACTTGAGTACGGACAGCGAGGAGACGTTGACGTCCTGATGGTTCATGACCGCCCCCGCGAGAACACCTTCATGGAAGACGGCTACGGCATCAACCGCCGCGGCATTGCATACAACTACTTCATTATCGTTGGACCCGCGTCAGACCCCGCAGGTATTACCGGGATGACAGCAGAAGATGCACTGTCAACCATTTACGAAACTGCGCAGACAAACCCGGATGTCGTCTTCATCTCGCGTGGTGACAACTCAGGAACCCATTCCAAGGAAAAGTCCCTCTGGACCATTGCCGGGTATAATTATACGGCAGATATTGAAGGCTCCGGTGACTGGTATGTCGAAGGCGGTCAGGGAATGGGTGCAACCCTTACTCATGCAAATGAGAAACTGGCATACACACTCTCTGACTCCGGTACATACCTTTCCTACCAGACTGACCTTGACCTGGTACCGCTCGTTGACAAAGGAGATTCTCTTCTGAATGTCTACAGTGCAATGATGATCAACCCTGAGATGTATGACTATGTGAACAGTGACATGGCACGTACATGGATCAACTACCTCATCACCCCGGAGACACAGACGTTCATCGGCGAATTTGGTGTTGACACGTATGGCCAGCCGCTCTTCTTTGAGTCTCGTGGTAACTTTGAAGTAATGGGTATCACCCAGGCTGAAGCAGAGGATCCAATCCCTGCATAACCCATTTTTTCCGAATTCTTTAACTTCTTTTGCGGATGAATGAAATTGCAGGTGCTTCTTCTTGAATGAGATTATCGATGGATTTGTAACTGCGGTCACCCTGATAGTGACCCTGAATCCGCAAGTCTATGAGATCGCATTCAGGAGCATATATATCACTTTTTCAGCGACGCTCATCGCCTCCGCCCTGTCTATTCCTGTCGCGCTGTATCTTGCATTTCATGACTTCAGGGGGAAAACGAGCCTTGTTAATCTTATTCATACCCTCTATGCCCTGCCGACTGTCCTCATCGGGCTGCTGGTGTTTCTCATGCTCTCCCGTCAGGGGCCATTGGGTTTTCTGGGATTGCTTTTTACCCCTGGTGGTATGATCATCGGGCAGGTCATTCTTGTGATCCCGATTCTTGTGGGGCTCACCTACTCTGCTGTCACATCCCTTGACCCGATTGTAAAAGACACGATCATCTCGCTGGGTGCCGACTACCTTCAGTTTCTTGTGTCGATTCTCCGGGAAGTGCGGTTTGTGATATATGCGGCGATTGCAATGGCGTTTGGGCGGGCAATCTCGGAAGTCGGAGCAGCAATTATGATCGGTGGGAATATCAAGGGATTTACCCGGATTCTCACGACCGCCATATCACTCGAAACATCGATGGGAAATATTGAGTTATCAATGGCACTGGGAATCATTCTGCTCCTTATTGCCCTGGTTGTGAACTTTGTCATGACTGCAATACGAAGGGGGGACTAACAGAAATGATTGCAATTGAGAACCTGAAGAAGGATTTCGGAGACACTCAGGTGCTGCGGGGCGTAGAGCTCGATGTGTCTGAGGGTGAAATCTATGTCATCATTGGTCCCTCCGGGCAGGGCAAATCCACCCTGCTAAGGATTATCGATATGCTTGAAGTACCGACATCCGGGGATGTACGAATCAGGGATGAGTCGCTCTATGCCCATGACGATTCCCATCACCATGATTTCAGGAAAAAAATAGGGATGGTCTTTCAGAACCCGGCCATCTTCCAGGGAACAGTCTTTGAGAATGTGGCATACGGGCTCCGGTTCCGGAAAATATCTTCCCGGGAGATACATGAACGGGTATCACAGACACTCCGGGAGGTGGGGCTTGAGGGCTACGAAAAACGGGTTGCCCGCAGCCTCTCCGGCGGGGAAAAGCAGCGTGTCGCCTTTGCCCGTACCATGGTGACCCGGCCTGAAATAATTCTCCTTGACGAGCCGACGTCCAATATTGACCCGGTCACCACCGAAAAAATAGAGGAAATAATCCATTATACCCGTGACACCTACAACACCACAATCATCATGAACACCCACGATATGCTGCAGGGCCAGCGGATGGGGAACCGTATCGGGGTGATGATGAACGGAAGAATCGTGCAGTCCGGAACTCCAAAAGAGATCTTCACTCTGCCGACGAACGGGGATATCGCCCGGTTTGTCGGGTTTGATAATGTTTTTGAGGGTGAGATCAAGAGGAATGATAACGGGATAGCGGTAATACGGTCCGGTACTACCGAAATGTATGGAGAAACCCCGTTTTCTCCCGGTGAGCGGGTCACCTGGTGCATCCGCACCGAGGATATGCACCTCCATATGAAGGAGCAGTTTACTGGGCACACGGACAGAATACGAAATCATCTCCATGGCACGGTCACCGGGATCACCCTCATAGGTCCGAAGCACCATGTGATGGTTGATTGCGGCATTCAGCTGGAACTGGTCGTCGGATGGCGGTTTGCCGAACGGGTGAAGGTGAAGCCGGGGGACCCGGTCAGGGTCTCTTTTCATCCGGAAGCAGTACATGTAATGGCCCGGTGATGGTTTCCCCGGTCTATCTTTTCTCATATCCGTACCTGGTCCATATGGTGTGCCCGGATAACGGCTGAAGACGGGAGTGTTTATTGTCCCTCCGGCCGACTCTTTTTTTGTTTATGACCGTGATTCAGCCTGCAGAAACTCTTCGCTCTCTTCTTCGCCGCATTGACGGGAAGGGCTATGGGTTTTATGGTGACATCCGGGGCCGGTACCGGTTTGAGTCCTTTGTACTCTGCATTGATCATGTGCAGAAAGACCCGTTTTCCTCACCATCGGGGGTGCGGGTCCTGGTCGATTCTGCAGCGGCCGGTTTTTCCCGTGATATGTGGCATACGTCCTCACGCCGCCGGGGGCTCTGTGATTATCTCGCCCGGGCTTTCTGTCAGGCGGCAGGGAGAAGCAGTGGCCGGTCCGGCAGCGGGAAGAGCGGCCTTATCGCAATGGATGAGCCAGGGCAGGAGATTCTGGAGCGGACGTCGGTTCGTATCAGTGACGCCGGTGTTGAAGGGCGCTGTGTCGTGGGTCTGCCTGCCTTTGGACGCAGGATTGCCGGGCGTGAGGCTGAAAATGTCTTTTTTGAGCGTCTGCCGGATTTGGTCACGGCATCTCTTCTTCTGCGTGCCCATGACATCCCGCAGTTGTATCACCATATTGAAGTCGCAGAGGATGCCGATGTTCTCCGCGATGCGCTGAGGGAGCGGGGTCTTGTCGCATTTATTGCAGATGGTGCTGTGCTTCCGCGGGAGAGCGGTGCGAGCGACCGGCCGATGAAGAGTGTCGATGTAATACCGTTTGCATCACCGTCTGCCCTGCGGGTAACAATCGACGTTCCCAATGCAGGGACACTCACCGGGATGGGTATTCCTTCCGGTGTAACCCTGATTGTGGGCGGCGGCTACCATGGCAAGTCCACCCTCCTTGATGCCCTTACGGCCGGGGTATATACCCACATCCCTGGTGACGGGCGCGAATATGTGGTGAGTGACCCTGCATCGGTGAAAATATGTGCCGAAGACGGGCGGAGGGTGGAGGCTGTGGACATTTCCCCTTTTATCACCGGCATTCCCGGCGGAAAAGATACCCGTTCCTTCTCTTCAGAGGATGCGAGCGGCAGCACATCGCAGGCGGCCAATATCATGGAGGCGCTCGAAGCCGGCGCCCGCCTCTTCTGTATTGATGAGGATACCAGTGCCACGAACTTCATGATCCGCGACCGGAGGATGCAGGCTTTGATCGCAAAGGAGCATGAGCCGATTACTCCCTATATCGACCGGGTGCGGGAACTCTTCGCTGAATTCGGTGTCTCCTCAGTTATTGTGATCGGTGGTTCGGGTGACTATCTGGATGTGGCAGATACGGTCATCTGCATGTATGCCTACCGACCATATCTGATCACCGAAGCAGCCCATGAGGTTGCGGAAGAATATCCGACCGGACGGGTCTCTGAGACCGATCAGCCCTTTCCCTGTTTTCATGAGCGTATCTTTGATGCCCGCTCCTTCTCTCCTGTCAAAGGGAAACGGGATGTATATATCCGTGCTCGTGGCAAAGGGACGATTGTCTTTGGGATGACTGATATTGACTGCACGGCGGTCGAACAGATTGTCTCTGAGAGCCAGACCCGTGCCATCGGGGATGCCATATGGTATGCGGTCCGCTATATGGACGGGTCTGCCACCGCAGCAGATGTGATTGCACGGGTGATGAAAGATCTCGAAGAGCAGGGGCTTGATACGCTTTCCCCGTGGAAACGGGGGGATTATGCAGCATTCCGTTCTCCTGAACTGTTAATGGCAATCAACCGCATGCGTACCCTCTGTGCCGTGCAGGCCGGACGGTAGGATGTGGGAGGAACAGGGTACCTCCCTTCTGGTCGTGAAAAAGTCCCGGTTTTATGCCCACCTCTATTGGGTCTCATCTGTTGAGGATGTGCAGGAGATCCGGGAGATGCACCGGAAGGTCTACCGCAAGGCCGCCCACCACTGTTATGCCGCCCGGCTCAGTCTGCCGGAAGGCTGTTGGGAACCGTTCGGGAGTGACGGTGAGGTGGGACGGCCGGGGCAGGTGCTTTTGCAGCTGCTGCAGCGGGAGGAGTCTTCGTCGCATCTCATTGTTGTCTCACGCATCTTCGGCGGCATCAAAATCGGGCCGGGGAATGTCTCGCGGGCATTCCGGGATGCGGCAGCAGAGGCGGTAGCGTCGGCCCGAAGAGGATAGGCGGGGACTCATCTCGTGTGGCGAATATATCCGGGAATTGTTGATGATATTCCGGGAATTTTGAAGGAAATACGGTTATTTGTCTGACGTTCTGCTTTTTGCATCGGAGACCATTTCACTGCTGAAGAATTTTTCTAACCCATCATCATTCTGTTCCTGACCATTTCGGCAGATTTTTCATCCGAACAAATGATCTCAGTTTATGGTTCCCCGATTACCTTCCCGCCTGCCCGGATATCTGGTGGTATGTATTATCCTGTCTCTATTCGTTGTTTTTTCGGGATGCACGGCTCATTCCGGAAAAGCATCAGGAACGTCTTCATCTGCATCTTCTCAGGTGCAGGAGGGTACCGTCAATGTTACGGGCGGGAAGGTGTGGTACCGGATCGTAGGTGCTGACAGTCCCGGCATCCCTCTCATCGTTATTCATGGAGGGCCCGGAGCACCGCATGATTACCTGGAGCCACTTGAAGCGCTGGCCGATGAGCGGCCGGTGATATTCTATGATCAGCTTGGGTGTGGAAATTCGGCATGCCCTGATGACCCCTCCCTCTGGACAACCGGGCGGTTCGTCGATGAACTTGAACAGGTGCGGGCAGCACTGGCCCCCGGAGATGTCCATATTCTCGGGCAGTCATGGGGGACGACGCTCGTATCTGAATATATGATTACAAGAAAACCTGCCGGGGTCATGAGCCTCATTTTTTCTGCACCCTGTCTGTCGGTTAAACGGTGGGAAGCAGATCAACGGCAGTATCTTACAGAATTGCCGGAAAAAGAGAGAACCATCATCCTTGAATGCGAAGAGACCGGAAATTTCAGTTCACCGGAATACCAGGATGCGATGATGACGTACTACCGCCTGCATCTCTGCCGTCTAGAGGAATGGCCCGATTCCATGAACCGGACGTTTGAAAAGATGGGTGCCGGCGTCTATAATTATATGTGGGGGCCAAGTGAGTTCACGATGACAGGGACACTGAAGGACTTTGACCAGAGTCTGCATCTTCATGAAATCTCTGTTCCCGTTCTCTTCACCTGCGGGCGATATGATGAGGCAACTCCGGAATCGACTGCATATTATCAGAGCATGCTTCCCGGGTCGGAACTGATGATATTCGAGGATGCCTCTCACATGCATCACATTGAGATGACGGATGAATACCTCTCTCTTGTACGGGATTTTCTGAGGCGCTCGGAAGATCATCGTAACAATCAGTGAAATATGTGCCTGGAGATGAATTTGGATCTGCTGACCTACTCTCACAAATGAAATCGTGGGAATATGTCAGAAAGGAAGGTGCACGAAACCTGAACTGCTCTCTCCCTTTGCCGTGACTCCCCGGTGATCTCTGTTTCCCCGAGAGCAGGATGGGACATCAGGCGCTCAAGAAAGTCCTCATAATACCCGGACACACCCTGATCACATAGTAAATGAACGGCATATTTTTCTGGCCTGTACGTATTGACGATACACGTTCTCTCTTTAGATCTCCACTCTGGAGTTCAATGTTTGTGGAGGAATTGTCTCCCCGCTCATATTAGTTCATTTTCTTCCAGGAAGCAGGCAAGCAGGCGTATCTGTTCGGCATCGCCAGCAGCCTCCTCCCACTCCTCCCGGATGATATCAAAGGTCTCGCTGCAGTAGTCCGGCACTTCTGCACAGAGTGGTACATCCTCCTCCCTGATATGCCGGAGTCCCAGGAGAATGCCCAGACAGTAGCGGCGGGATTCGTCAGGCATACTCCGGCTGATGTAGGCCATCATCTCATCTGTGTAGGATGACACCACCTCGTCCATCATTTCCCATGCACGTTCGGTCGTATCGATGTAGTCACCGTCACGGGTCCTCCCGATAAATCCCAGACGTCTTCGATTGCGAGGCAGGAGAGTTCTTCTGCAAGCATGTCTGCAACCTTTTCACTGTCAACGCCCCCGAGGATTGTGCGTGCAATATCTTCCGCCCTGGCAGCGATGGCGGGGTCATTACGGACCAGATGAAAGAGGACAAATCGCATATGTTCCAATGAGAGTGAATCAAGGAGGGGGGTGGCTGGTGTGGTTCTGTTTGTGTCTGCCATCTCTCTTCCTCTTTCCACAGGGCCGTGTATATACTAAATGGTATTGAGCCGGGACGGTTTTCCGGTGTCGCCCATATTATTCGGAAGGATCGCATAGCGGATTGCTTAAATTATTCCATGAGAATAATGTCCATAATGAAACCGCGGAAGCACCCCGGCACCTGTCTTCTCTGCAGAGAACCAGTGGGGAAAAAAGGCGCAGAGCGGCATCTGGAGGACTGTCTCGCGTCAACCGGATGGCCACAAGGTCCCCGACCTTCATTCCTTCTCAAAATAGATGGCCGGCATGCCTCGTCCTTTTGGATGTTCGTTCTTGCACGACACGATGCGATGTTCAGTGACCTTGACACCCTCTTAACAGATGTCTGGATGGGGAAAGAAGATGACAGTAGTTCCTTCACCATCGGGGGCACGAGATACATCGATGTTGAAACGAACAAGCGTGTCCCGCTTGCCGACCGGATAACGGAGGGGCAGATCTTTTCCTACCTCTATGATGCTCATTCACCGGAGGAAGTCGAAGTCAAGCTCAAGGTGGTGGGTATGACGCCCGTGATGCCACCGGAAGGGCCGTGTTGTCTCGTTGCCCGTAATACCCCTGACTTGCCCGAATGTTCTGTGTGCGGGGATAAGGCAGAGTTTCTGGCAGTTGACCCGGATGTGTTTGATCCCTGTGATGAAATGGACGGTGGGCGCTACTACTGCCGGGACTGTCTCATGGACTTTGACAGTGCCATCATCTCTCCTGTCGTAAATTCTCCCCGGGCGTGTGCAACGTTTAGTCTGGACGATTATGAGGGTGCACTTGCATGGTATCCGCCGGGATGGGAGATGGACGATCTTGTCTCAGAGGACATGCAGGAAATTCTCGGGATGGCGATGGAGATGCCTGATGAACGTGTAGACCTCAGGGACATCTTCGGTGATGATGATCCGGTTGTCATGATGGAACAGATGGCCCGTGATGATATCGGGGATGAGATCGATGGGTTCCTTCTCGAAGAGGAGGAGTTTGGGAAGGATGTCAATCTTTCAAAGGAGATTGTGTCTGCATTCTGCACCATCATGTATGGAATCTATGAGATTGGTATCGATGACTGGGATGCAGCACTTTTAGAGCGAACGCTTATAGAAAATGTGGTGCGAAATCCGCATGCAAGACCGGAGTGGGCGGAGCAGTTCGTCCCTGTCCTATGCCGGTTCCTCGAATACGCGGAGTCTGCCGGGAGGGATGTTGATACCGGAGAGCTGTTCCCCGCACTCCTTGAGGCAGAACCGGAATTTCTCCGGAGGATTGCAGCCTGCCGGCATTGGCGGATTTCCAAAGATGGTGTGGAGGATGCGGGTCTTTCAGGGGCGAATTTTGGTGGGCGGGATGCCTTAACCGACCTTATGATATCAACGATGGCGGATATCATTGAAAAGACCGATGGTATCGAGGAATCTGCGAAATTTCGGACATCCTTAGAGAACCTGCTGGACGAAGACCCCGGTATAATGAAAAAAATGTATGCCCGGAATTTCTCGGTCGCTGATAAATGTGAGGATTTCTGTGCCCGGATGGATGATGAGTGCATTGATGAGCGGTGCGTGGATATTATGCGTGTCCTTGTTTCCCAACCAGACAATCCCCTCATGCGGGGTTCTGCGGAACTATGGAGTGGGGCCATTGTCTATGTTGCATGCGAGGAGGCGGGGCGTATCGATGAGATTGAAGAACTGTCCCGTATGGTTGGGGAGATTTGTGATTTCTTCAGTCTCACCCCCTCGTCCATGCAGTCGCGGGCGGTGGAGGTAAAGAGATATCTTATGGATGCTGCCATGCAGGAGTGATTATAGGGGGACTGGTGAAGGGTTGAGTATTTTTTTTGTGGCAAGGGATGGTTTTTTCCCTCACTCCTTTTTTCATCTGCAACAGGGCCCCCCGAATTCTACAGGCATTCTTTCTGTGTTCCTCCCTGGTAATGTCCCTGGTCTGTAATGGATATACCATACTCGGCTGTCTGTTCATCCTCGCAATCACACCGCTATTACAGGTGTTTTTTCAGCTCTTCTTCCCTTCTTACGGCTGCCCCTGCGGCCCGGAACGCATCTTCCAGTTCATCAAAGTTCGGGATATCTGCCTCCCGGAGGAGCCGCACACCTGCTGCCATGCTCTCTCCTCCTAAGAGGCATCCGACGACCATCTTATCGGTGTGGCGGGAGAAACGTGCCATCTCGGTTGCGAGGTGGGCGGGGTCGATGATTGCGGTGGGTACTGATACCACAAAGGCGATGTCCCACTCATTCTGATACCGGATAAGGACGTCAAAGGCCCGTGCAAACCGGTGGACGCCCGCGTCTCCGATCATATCGACCGGATTCTGGCGGCTCCAGCCCTCTGGCATGAAGGCGTTCATCTCGGCGAGCAGGGTATCTGAGAGAGGAACCATCCGGATGCCATGCTGCTCTGCATAATCGGATGCGAGGACACAGAATCCACCGGCACTGGATACCACCACGGCACGGTTCCCCTGCGGGTAGCCTTCTGAACCGAGCAGCATCGCGAGGCTGAAGGCGTCCGAGAGGTTCTCTGCTGAGATGATGCCTGCCTGCCGGAAGGCGGCTTCGTAGACTTCATAACTGCCGGCAAGGGAGCCGGTGTGGGAGGCTGCCGCCTTCTGTCCCACCGCAGAACGGCCCGCCTTGATTGCAATGACCGGTTTTTTCCGGGTGACCTTCGCTGCCTCTTCAAAGAAATGTCTGCCATCGCGAATCTCTTCTATGTAGAGGACGATGGTGCGGGTGTAGTCGTCTTCTGCGGCAAGATGGATGTAGTCGACAAAGTCGATATTGGTCTGGTTGCCGACCGAGAATACCGCCGAAAAGCCGATGTCACGCGACAGACTCCAGTCAACGAGCGTGGTGATGATGGCGCCGCTTTGTGAGATGAAGGCGGTATGCCCGATTTTTGGCGATTTCGGATCAAAGGTTGCGTTCAGGCGGAGGCGGGGCACCTGCAGGCCGAGGCAGTTGGGGCCGGTGTAGCGGATATTGTATTCCTGTGCAATGGATTCTATCTCCTGTTCCAGAAGTGCACCCTCTTTTCCTGCCTCCCGGAAGCCTGAGGTGATGATGATGGCAAGCGGTATGCCGCGAATGCCCGCGTCTCTCATCACCTGCGGGACGATGGTGTTGGGGACAGTGATAATTACCGCATCCGGCCGTTCTGGGACATCTGCAAGTGAATGATAGACGGTCTTTCCAAGAATCTCCCCTCCTTTCGGGTTCACCGGGTAGACGGTGCCGGTGAAGGTCAGGAGGTTCCTGAGGACCGCGTATCCAATCTTCTCCGGGTTTGCCGAGGCACCGACAATGGCGATGCGTGAAACTATAAAGAGGTCTTTCGGGAGCGGGGGGTGGGATGGTGCCGGTGCTGGTACCGGCGGGCGTATGAGGATCCGGGCGTCCACCGCACAGAGCCCGTCTTTGAAGAGGACAAGAGGGTTAATGTCCAGTTCTGCCATCTCCGGGCGGCTGGTGAAGAGGGCGGATATTTTTTGGATGGCATCAGTGAGTGCCGCTTCATCAAGGGGAGCGGTGCCGCGGTAGCCTGCAATCTGCGGGTAGTGGCGGATGGAGCGGACCATGCCTTCCGCCTCTTCCGGTGAGACGGGTGCAATCCGCATCGTGATGTCGTGTTCCAGTTCGACGAGGGTCCCGCCGGTGCCGAAGGTAATAACCGGCCCGAATGTCGGGTCGCGTTTCCCGCCGATGTAGAGTTCAAGGCCCGGGGGTGCCTGCTCTTCGATGACAAAACCGGTTATCACTGCATCCGGTGCCCGCTCACGGATATTTTGTCTGATGGTCTCAATTGCTGCCGTCAGTTCTTTCGGGGTGTGTATGCCTGTCTGCACACCGCCGGCGTCAAACTTGTGGGTTATGGTGGGGGAGAGGACCTTTGCCACACAGGGGTAGCCGATGCTCTCTGCTGCCGTTATTGCTTCGTCAGTGGTGTGGACCACTGCGTGGCGGGGGACGGTGATGCCAACCCCTTTCAGGAGTGCATAGCTCTTAGGTTCACTCATAATCCCCGGGGCGTCAGTCATGATATGATGATGGAGCACCCGTCGTAATATCTGTTGTGGATGGAGTGTCATGGCTGTGATGACTGTTGCGGATGGCGTCAGAATGGTGATTTCCGGTGAAGATGGGGTTAAAGCTGCATATCTTTTGCGGGGGGCACTTTTCGGATGAGAATAGGGGACGTCCGGCCGGCTGCCTCTCCCTCCCGGATGAGGGTGAGAATCTCAGTTAAGGGGACCGGCCGGTAGCCGGTGACGTCTGTTGAGATGTTGACCGTTTTTCTGGTGAAACTGATGAATGGATAGTCACCAAGGCGGGCGTTATGCGTATGGCCGTGTATCACCCAGCCCCGGTATGGGGCGGGAACGTGTTTTGGGTTGTGGATGACAAGGAAGGTGCGGCCGCCTGCCGTGAGGGTGTGGGACGGGCAGGTGTCTTCAAGGCCGGTGTCATGGTTTCCTTTTATCCAGGTGACTGTCCCGTTGAGGTGCGAACGGTAGTATTCTGTCGTTGCCGTCTCTGCCTTGTAGGTGAAGTCTCCGGCGAAGATGACAGAGTCGTCCGGGCTGATGGTGTGGTTCCAGTTTTCGGTGAGGACGCGGTCCATCGTATCAGGGTCATCCGAAAGAAACGGCCGGCAGTAGTAGTGGATGGCATTGCGGTGGCCGAGGTGGAGGTCTGCTGTCAGGTATATCTCCGGTTCTGCTGCATGGGACGGTGCGGTGCATTCATAGCCGCGGGCTCTCCGGTATGCAGCGTGTGACTCCCTGAGGATATCTTCTGATACGGCTTCTTCCGGCGTGAGACAACGGCCGAGCGGGAGGTCATATATGGCCCCCTCCGGGAGGGTGATACGGGTCACGTCGGTGGCGAGGAGGAGCGGGCGGCAACGGTGGTTTTTCTGCGTTTTTCTGTAAATGAGTTTTGCAAGGGCTCCTGCGATGAGGGATTCGTATCCTGTCAGGAGAAGGCCGTGACGGTGCATTCGCCAGAGGGTGGTGAGGTATCCGGCAGGCGGGGTGACGGGGATTGTGGCAGGTGTCTGCGGTATGGCTGTACGAGGTGAGGAATGGTTGGTGATGTCATATCCCCTGGCCGGTTCGGAATCTGTGGTGAGATTATTTTCTGCGGGTGAACCGTATGCTGCGATGGGGTCGTATCCTGTGGCGGCCTCAATCCCAAAGACGAAACGGCAGCCACGACGGGTGCGCCGCCAGCCGGTGAGGGTGAGGGGGAGATATCGGGGACAGGTCTTTTGCGTGGGAATCGTGGTGGTGATGTTTGTGATACCGGCCGTAATAGCATCCGTGAGAGCGTCAGGCAGGGGAATTCGTATGACAGGGCAGATACCCGGGATGTCCATGGTCTCTCTGAATTCACGGGCCGCATCGATGAGTTTCCACTCGGCAAAGAGTGGGCAGGCGGTTGCTTGTTCAGGGAGTTTCTGTTGCATGGGAATAGGCTGTTATTTTTTGTGCTATGGGGGACGAAATAGGCTGTTACAATCTGCAACTTGGGGCAGACCCGGGTCATTCGGTTATTTATTTTCGTATTGAGGGGTTTTTGAGGTGTGTGGTCTTATCCACTGCCCCGCCATGGGCAATTTTCCCCTCTAATACCTGCCAAATGATTCCAGTTCCTCGCGGACGGCTATACGGACTGTCTCAATATCAAGCTGGTTTCGTTCGGCCCGTTTCAGCCGTACTTCCATTGCACGGATGCCCTCTGATATACTGGGGCCGTAGGAGAGGGCGATAGTGATGGCGTCCTCCTGTATACGGACTACTCTGGACATAGTAGAAAGATATTGGGTGCCTCCCGGATTAAAAGGGGTGGATCTCTGTCGGGCGGGGGGTATTTCGACATATATTCTAAGGATGAAAGATATAGGTATTTTTGTATGCGGTATGTTGTCACCGGCGGGGCCGGGTTTATCGGATCGCACCTTGCAGAGGCACTGGCAGATGAGGGGCATGCAGTCGTGATTGTCGATGACTTCTCCACCGGAAATAAAGAGAATCTCCGGTGGGCAGAGGCCCTTGACCGGGTGACGGTATTTGACGGGAGCATCACGGATATCACCTTGTTGCGTGAGGCATGTGCCGGTGCGGACGGCGTCTTTCACGAGGCGGCCATCGCTTCGGTGCCCAAATCAGTGGCTGACCCGGTGGGGTCGAATGCGGTCAATGTGGATGGCACCCTTAATGTACTCGTTGCCGCACGGGACACAGGTGTCCGCAAAGTGGTGCTCGCCTCGTCTGCCGCAAATTATGGTGACAACCCGAACCTTCCTCTGAAGGAGACAGAAGAGCCTCGCCCGCAGTCCCCGTATGCAGCGCAGAAACTGATGGACGAATACTATGCACGCCTCTTTACCGACCTCTACGGGCTTAAGACAACCTGTTTGCGCTACTTCAATGTATACGGGCCGCGTCAGGACCCTTCATCACCGTATTCCGGCGTGATATCAATATTCATCAACCGTATCACTGCAGGAGTTCCCATCACCATCTACGGCGACGGGACCCAGACGCGGGACTTCATCTATGTGGGTGATGTTGTCCGGGCGAATATACGGGCGATGGCATCAGAGTATTGCGGTGTACTGAATGTTGCCGGGGGACAGGAGACGTCTCTGAATGAACTCGCCAAAGTGATTATGGAGTGCACCGGGAATTCCTGTGATATCCGGTATGATGCACCACGGGAGGGAGACATCCACCGTTCACTCGCGGATACCAGGAGGCTTGAGGCGACCATTGGCAGGGTAGCAGAATGCAGTCTGACAGACGGCCTTTCCCGGACGATTGCATGGTCTGCTGCATCACAGCATCTGCCATCTGCCTGAAACCGGGTGGAGTGGTTTTTCCCCTCTTTTTTCCTGCCTTATTCAGGACGTTATTTAGCATTCGCTTTTTGGTTTCATCGTTGTTTCAGGCGATTACGTAAAACGGGAGCTGAATCAGTATCTCTCACACAAGATATTGTCCTGAACGACCCTGTATTTCAATCGTTTTCTATCTGATAATAGCACGCCGGGCCCCCTTCCCTGCATCCCCACTCATTCGTGGCAGGTCACACACTGTATACAGGAGGGATATGTGGGCATCCTTCCCCTGTTCCGTTTGTATTTTATTTCATGTGTCCTGCAATCAGGTATCCTGCAAGGTATATCCTTGGGAGACAGATTGCGGACGTAAGGGTTGGACAGATGGAGAAGAATTGGTATGAGAAGTATTTGCATGAGATATATTGTTATCTATGCCCATGCAATTTAGCAAAGATCCCTTGTTTTAATATCTCTTTATTCAGTTCCGTTCTTTCGTGCATTGATTATTCCACCCCGGCTTTTTTAGTATTTATTACCGGCTTACACCACGGCAGTGTATACAGACCGGAATGTTTGGTTCGGACCGTTATTGCCTGAGACAAAATGAGGTAAACATTGGTTATTTATATAAACATCTGATACCTTTACACGAGTTATCGGGTGGATCCTGACATGGTGGTGGTATCATAATATACGGAAGAAATGTGGTTGGGGAAAATGTTGTAATTGCAGACGGGGTCGTGCTTGGTTTTCCTTCACGCGAGTATATGGGCAAAGCGGAGTTTCCGGGAACGACAATCGGCGACAATGGGTTCATCCGGTCAGGGACAATAATCTATTCTGATGTTGTGGTCGGGAACAATTTCTCAACCGGACACAATGTGATGATCCGGGAGAAGACAACGATCGGTGAAGGTGTATCCATCGGAACAAACACCATCATCGAGGGGAATACCAGCATCGGGAACAATGTGTCACTCCAGAGTCTGGTCTACATTCCGACAGGGGTGGTGATAGAAGATAATGTCTTCATCGGCCCGAATGCGGTTCTGACGAATGATCCTTATCCGCCGCATGGCGGGGATAACCTCAAGGGGCCGGTGATACGCAAAGGTGCCTCCATCGGTGCGAACGCAACGATTCTCCCCGGCGTTGTGGTGGGCGAAGGGGCGCTTGTCGCGGCGGGTGCGGTCGTGACACATGATGTGCCGCCCCGCATGCTTGCCATCGGTTCACCTGCACGGTTCCGTGAACTGCCCGTGGGGGCCCGGCAATGATCCCTGTTGCAAAACCCACGGTCGGGGAAGAAGAGATTGCCGCCGTTGCAGCGGTGATGAAGACCGGCATGCTGGCGACAGGGCCTGAAGTGACGCAGTTTGAAGAGGAGTTTGCCGGGTACTGCGGTGTGGACCGTGCGGTCGGAATGAATTCCGGGACGGCAGCACTCCATGCGGTTCTGCTGGCGCTTGGAATCGGGCCCGGTGACGAGGTGATTGTCCCCTCTTTTACGTTCATTGCAACAGCAACAAGCGTGAGCATGTGCGGGGCAAAACCGGTGATGGTGGATGTGGGCGAACACTTATACACCATCGATCCGGAGGAGATCACAGAGCACCTGAATGCAAAGACGAAGGCTGTTATTGGTGTTCATCTCTTCGGCCAGCCGTTTGCTGTGGAGCCGGTCTCTGAAATCTGTGAGGATGCGGATGTGTTTTTGGTGGAAGACTGTGCCCAGGCGCACGGGGCAATGTTCAAGGGAGAGAAGGTCGGCGGGTTTGGTGCTGCCGGCTGTTACTCCTTCTACCCGACCAAGAATATGACAACCGGGGAAGGCGGGATGGTGACCACGAATGATGCCGTGCTTGCGGACCGGTGCCGGAGGATTGCAAACCATGGCCAGAGTGACAAGTACCTCCACACCGAACTCGGCTATAACTACCGGATGACGAGCATTGGTGCGGCGATTGGGCGGGTCCAGCTCAGAAAGCTGGATGCGATGAACCGCAGACGGCAGGAAAATGCGGCGTATTACACGAAACATCTGGATGCTTCAGGGCTTATGACACCTGCAATCCGCACGGGGTGCACCCATGTATTCCACCAGTATGTAACTGAGATCACCGATGATTTTCCTACATCCCGTGAGCCTTTTATGGCTTTCCTGCTCGAGAAGGGGATTGGAACTGCAGTCCATTACCCGATGCCGGTGCACCGCCAGCCGCTGTATGCGGGTGACCCGGGCGTTATATGCCCTGTTTCAGATGACGTATCCGGCCGGGTGCTGAGCCTGCCGGTGCATCCGGGTGTAACCGAAGAGAATTGTGCCTATATTGTTGAGACCATCAACGGGGCGGAGTGGTAAAAATGGATGTCGGTGTAATTGGAACGGGCGTCATGGGCAGAAACCATGTCCGTGTCTACTCTGAACTGAAGGCTGCAGACTCGGTCTGGGTGTATGATATGAACACTGCTGTGGCACGGGATGTGGCAAAGCAGAATAATGTGAACTATGCGTCATCGATGGCAGAACTCCTCCACTCGGTTGATGCGGTGAGTCTCTGTGTGCCGACGCCGTATCACTGCAATACGGCAAAGGAAGTGCTTGCAGCAGGGGTGCATATGCTGGTTGAAAAACCGATATGTCTCACTGCAGCAGAGGGTGCCGAACTTATGGGGAGTATTCCGGACGGCTGTGTGGTGGGTGTCGGGCATATTGAACGGTTCAACCCTATCATTCCTGAAATAAAACACATAATCAAAGACCCTCTCTATGTGGAGATAAATCGGCACAACCCGGCATCTGCCCGCGTGACGGGGTCGTCTGTTGTGGAGGACCTGATGATCCACGACATCGACATCGTCTTCAATGCCCTCTTTGGCAGTGAATACACGGTGAATGCCTGCGGCTCGTTTGATGTATGCGGGGCTCTCTTTAATTTCGGCGAAACACCGGTGTATCTCTCTGCCTCGCGCAAGGCGTCAAAGAAAATTCGGCTCATCCGGATCGAGGAGGAGGACTTCACGATTGAAGGCGACTTCATGAGCCAGGAAGTCTATGTCTACCGGAAGCCGGAGCATTATCACCAGGAAGCCGAGCGCTATGTGCAGGAGAATATCACGGAGAAGGTGATGGTGGGCAAGGTTGAACCTCTGAGAACAGAGCTTCTGACATTCATCGATTGTGCCCGGACGGGAACGCCGTTTCCCGTGACGCCGGAGCAGGCTGTGGAAAATGTCCGTATATGCGAGGAAATAACTGGGGCGATGCGGAAATGATCAAAACGTTGCGGAAAAAGAACCGGACCAATATGGAAATATCCAAAATGATGTGGAAAATAACAGGAACGATTTGACGATGAGTGAGATACTTCAGCAGCTCTTCCGGGAACGCGGCCCGGTCAAAACAATTGGTGTCATCGGCATGGGATATGTGGGGATTCCTGCAGCGGTGCTCTTTGCGGATGCACCGGAATTTGATTTTGTCTTTGGATTCCAGCGTGAATCGAAGAGTTCCGGATATAAGATTGCGATGCTCAACGCAGGTGTTAGCCCCCTGAAAGGCGAGGAGCCGGGGCTTGAGGGCCTGATTGCAAAGGTTGTGGGCAAAGACGGCGGCAAAAGGAAGTTTGAATGCACCGCAGACTTTTCGAAGATTGCAGAATGTGACGCGGTGACGCTTGCCATACAGACGCCGTTTAAGAATCCGAAAGACCTGATTCCTGATTTCACCCCGCTCACAGACGGCATCCGGAATGTTGGCCGCTATCTGACCCCCGGCACACTGGTGGTGCTGGAGTCAACGATTACCCCGGGCACCACGGTCGGGATGGCCCGGGAGATTCTTGAAGAGGAGTCAGGGCTCGTCGCAGGCGAGGACTTTGGCCTTGCCCATGCGCCGGAGCGGGTGATGGTGGGCCGTCTCCTTAAAAACATCCGTGAACATGACCGGATTGTCGGCGGGATTGATGACGTGTGCACCCGGCGTGCCTGCGAACTCTATGGTCCCGTCTTAACGAAGGGGCGGCTCATCCCGATGAGTGCGACTGCAGCAGAGGTGACGAAGACTGCGGAGAATACCTTCCGCGACCTGCAGATTGCCGCGGTCAACGAGCTTGCTCTCTATTGTGAGGCGATGGGCATCAATGTCTATGATGTCCGGACGGGTGTTGACTCTCTGAAGGGGGAGGGAATTACCCGTGCCATCCTCTGGCCCGGTGCGGGTGTCGGCGGTCATTGTCTGACGAAGGATACGTATCATCTCGAGCGGGGTGTTTCTGTCGTGGCAGCAGAACCGCTTGACTACCCGGAGGGGCGTGAGTCGCTCTTTGTCCTTGCCCGCGGGATTAATGACTTTATGCCTTCGCATATGCTCCATCTGACAGAGTCGGCCCTCCGGCAAATCGGTAAACCGATTGCGGGCGCAAAGATTGGCCTCCTTGGCTGGGCCTTTCTCAATGACTCAGACGATGCCCGGAACACACCAGCCGAACCATTCTATCAGGCGGCCATTGTGGCAGGTGCCGAGGTTTGCATCCATGACCCGTGGGTTGACCCGGAGACTGCACCGGATGTGCCGGAAGGTGCAGCCATCACCCATGACCTTGATGCGGTGCTCAGTGGCGCCGATGCTGTTGTCATCTTTGCGGGCCATAAGGAATACCGGGCTCTTGTCCCGGCAGAAGTGAAGGCACGCTGCGGATGCAGCCATCCGGTGCTGGTGGACGGACGGAATGTTGCGGAGCCGGATGCGTGGATTGCGGAAGGGTTTGTGTATAAGGGGATTGGCCGCGGGGATAAGAACGGGCATCCGATAACTGAATAATTGCGATTGAATCGATAGAAGATGTGAAATGAGTATGAAGATCGTCACCATCGTGGGGGCCCGTCCCCAGTTTATCAAGTGTGCGCCTGTTTCGCGTGCACTCAGAACAGAGCATGAAGAAATACTCGTCCACACCGGGCAGCATTATGACGCGAATATGTCGGATGTCTTCTTTATTGAACTTGCCATCCCGGCACCGGACTATCATCTGGGCATCGGGTCCGGTTCGCAGGGTGAGCAGACGGGCAGAATGCTTGCCGCAATTGAGGAGGTGCTCATCCGTGAGGAGCCGGATATGGTGCTGGTTTATGGCGACACAAATTCCACCCTTGCGGGAGCCCTTGCGGCTGTGAAACTGCATATCCCGGTTGCCCATGTGGAGGCGGGCCTGCGGAGTTTTGATCGGTCGATGCCGGAGGAGATTAACCGGATCGTCACCGATCATGTGTCTGCGCTGCTCTTCTGTCCAACCCAGACGGCGGTTGACAATCTCGTCGCCGAGGGTATCACAGCGGGCGTGCACCTCACCGGCGATGTGATGGTCGACGCGCTGCTCTACAACAGGGAGATTGCTGAGCAGTCCTCGACGGTTCTTGAGGATCTTGGCCTGGCGGAGGGGGCATATGCGGTTGCCACCGTGCACCGGGCATCGAATACGGACACGGAAGAGAATCTGAGGAGTATTGTTGAGGCGTTTGGGGAGGTAGGCAGCCCGGTCGTCTTCCCGGCCCACCCGCGGACGGTGAAGTACCTGAAGGAGTATGGGCTCTATGACCACCTGCCGGAGAATATCCGTCTGACCGAACCCCTTGCGTATCTGGACATGCTCCATCTGATGCGGCATGCGAAGATGATTCTCACCGACTCCGGCGGCGTGCAGAAGGAGGCATATATCCTGAAGGTGCCCTGTGTTACGCTGCGGGAGAACACTGAGTGGGTGGAGACGCTGGTGGATGGGTGGAATGTGCTGGTCGGGG
>CAVXFW010000023.1:0-1247245 GCA_963761105.1 uncultured Methanomicrobiaceae archaeon
AAGTCCAGCGCCTTTGGCCTGGCTTGGCTACCCTCGCACAGAAAAACCCGAACCGGGACCAAAGCCGGATACCGGATACCGGGCCGCCGACACATCACCCGCGTCACCTTTCAGAAAACACCTGGCTACATGCCTCTTTCGTCCGGAGAATGAATTTCAATGCGTTCAAAGCATTAGTGCGTCCAATGCACTCAATGCGTCCAGTGCACTCCATCACGGAGTACTGGATAGTACACATTGTCGTTCAGGGGTAAAAATGTGGTGGAGTGAATCGGAGGGAAAAGGAGAGACGTGTAAAATGAATGCCCGCCAGCGCACGGCCCCCCGTCATCACTCCTTCACCGGGCCACCCGTTCAGGCTGCCACCAGGTGAGCGGCCAGAGATTGCCATTGGGTCACCACCGGACCGATATCGGGTCATCATTTGGTCAGCATTGGGTCACCACCGGACCAATATCGGGTCACCATTTGGTCACCATTGGCTGCTATCGGGCCCCCCCATTCACTCAATCGCAATCTGCCGCTTCGTCTCGAGAGAACTGATTGGCAGCCTGACCTCAAGCACACCATTCCGGAACGAAGCCCTGGCGCCTTCGGGAGTAACTGCATGGGGCAGGGGCACAACGCGGGAGATTGAGCCGTACTTCCGCTCATGGAGGTAATATCTCCCCGTCTCTCCCTCCTCTCCCTTCTTCTCTTCCCGCTCCTCCTTGCGTTCGCAGGTGATCTGAAGCGCCTTGGGAGAGAGCAGTTCCATCGAGATATTCTCCTTTTCAATACCCGGAATCATGTCTGCAGTGACAATAACCTCATTCTCATCCTGGGTCACATCTACCTGGAACCCCCCGATCTCCCTTTCCCGGAAGAAGGGCACCATCTCCTGACCCCGCTCTGCCTCAGGCAGGGCGAGGGAAGGCGGGGAAGACGACATCCATCCCATGAGCTGATTCATCTGTCGCCTCATTTCCTCAAACTCGTCATAGAATGACCATCTGTACGGTCTTCGTATCATGTTTACACTCACCTCTCCCCTGCATATCCGACACATTGCCATACCGGCATGGCTTTCCTAAAATGACGCTCCTAATACCGGCCGGATATTGCACGGACAACCCGATCATGTCTGACAAAATATTTAAAGGGTTTGATCACCGGAAGAATAGCCTTTAAATCACCCGCATTATCCAGAATAATTGAATATCGACTGTTTTAGCGCGATGAACACAATTGTGCAGAGCAATCACGTCCAACGGGAAAATTACGTTTTCCCGACCACATACCCACACCATCAGACATACCCGAATGATCCTCATGACCAGATACCAATCCTCCTGAACACACCACAAATATTTTGGCGTCTCCACCAAAGGGAACATAATAGAGAGGGAGAAGATACCCGCCCATCATATTCCGGAAAAAGAGAGAATGATACCAAGAAAAATAACGACCCTGTCCCTCGTATTCGCAGTCTTTTTACTGGTCAGCCTGTCCGGCACCGTCTCCGGATACCATATGAGCGAGCGATCATATCAGGTGGTTTCTGCCTGTTACACAGACCACCTCATCGAAGGATACGGGAACGTGCCGGTGTACAGTCAAAACGGAACCGTCATTACGACCGGCTTCATGGAAACCATTCCTGATGAAAGGTCAATGATGAGGTTTGTCCCGGTTTCGCTCCCGTACGACCGGCTTCATGGAAACCATTCCTGATGAAAGGGCCATGCTGAACTGACGGTACAAGACGTATGAAATTTATAACCATACCCGGTTCGACATGGTGGAATATTTTTTCCCGAACGGGCCGGTCATCACCTATGGATACGATCTGTTGGGAACGATCTGCGTCGGCCTCTGGGAAGACGCTGACTCAGATAAAAAAACACGGGACGACATCTATGCCATCATTGACGCGGAAGCCAAAACCAGAGGAATAGAAGATGTGCCCGTCATTTTCATACGGGAATCCATACCCGACACCAGACCGCTCCTCATCCCCGACCCTGCCAAAACAGCATTTGTACCGCCAATTCATGAGATCGCAAACGGATATCCAACATACACACCACAAAATAATGAAAAGAAATCCCCATCAGGCATCACACACTCCTCCGTCGCCTTCCTCATCGAAAAAATCACACCGGGGTATTAGCCCTGCTACGGATAAAAAAGAGAAACAATCAGGATATATTACAACAGCACCAGGTACGCGACAACCGAGAGCATAAACGCAAACAAAAGAATCGCTAAGCCCAGCGGAGCAATATAGGTGAGCATCGCATTCACCGTGCTTGCCAGCCGGGAGATGATGTTTGACCCGAAGACCGTCACACCCTCCACCCATCCGGTGCCGCCTGCCGCCTCTGCCGGTGCAAGGTCTGCCACCGCCGCCCGGACCGCGTCCTCTGCATACGGAATAATCTCTTCGGCTGTGACCCGGTAGCCCACCGGATTTCTGCCGGAGAGCGTATTCACCACATGGGAATCGGTGGTCAGAATCTCACACTCATCAACCACCGAAAGCAGATGGTCACGCAGCACCTCGCGGACACCGTGCTCCACGTTATTACCGTCAAAGAGCACATAAGCCGTCACCTGCCCTTCCACGCGGATAGCAAGCGCCATAATCCCCAGATCGCCAAACCCCTCCTCACGGGTATACGGCACCGCCCGGTGGGCCGCCCCCGCCTCAAAGGCAGACACAGACTCTGCTGCGCACCCTTCGGCTGCTGCCGCCGCCGCCTTCCAGTATTCATAGGCAGTAAGAGACCCGGCAAACACCGGCTCTGTCACATCAACCATACAGTTATGGGCATCTGCAAACGCCACATGCCGGTAATGACCCTTACACTCCGCCATCACCGCAAGGCCGATGGCATACTCCAGATCCTCGGTCTTCTGCGGCGCACGCGTTGCCACGAGAAGCAGCGTATCGCCAAACCCCTGCGCACAGATATCAACCGATCCATAGGTATACCGCTGTGAAGCCGTCGCTTTGGGAAAAAAAACCGCATCACGACGGGACGCCTTCACCGCATCCGCCATCAGAACAACTTCGTTCTCTGACACCAGATTGAAGTCATGCGTCGCACAGCCGTGGGCAACAAAGGTGTCACGGCCAAGCATATCGTGGAGCACCTTCGGCAGATTCGCCCCGCCAATCTCCCCCATCGGGCCGGGATGCAGGTTCGGCACGGTAAACGTGATGTCCCCCCGCCCCGTACGGGAAAAAAACAGAGACACCTGCTGGACATAGGCAGCCTCACCTATCTCCATAAAGAATTCATCCAGCGCCTTGTCGCCATCGGTATTGTGCGCAATGAACGCATTGATAAAATGCAGGGCGCTGATGCGGAAGTTCTTTTTCAGGGGCCGCTCCACCAGCCAGAGAAAGAGCAGCACCCCGCACCCGAAGAACAGATGCAGAGCGAGCACAAAATACAGGAAATCTAATCCGAAATAGAACGCTCCCGCCGCTGCCGCCGCAATGCTCTGGAGGGCTGCGGCAGGCACCATCCGCTTCATCCGGTAATCAGCAATGGCGGCGAGCACAATCAGCCGGACCGCAAAGACCACACCCAGCGCCACGGCAAAGACCACCGGATAGAGATTCGGATACGGCAAAAACAACAGCAGGAAACTCACAATCACCTGAAAGACCATGCAGGCCATCGCTAAGAGCGCCGAACGGTTCCACGTAATCTTGCCGCCGACGACTTCAACACAGGGTTTCGTGAAGACAAAGGCAAAGAGCGCAGGTATCACATACCCCAAAAAGCCGAATACAAGAAGGTAATTGCGCCCGCCGATAAACCCGGCGCCGTCGATGACAATCCCCAGAAGGACCATGATCGCCACCGAACGCGGCCATGCGGGTGCTGAAAAAATGTAGCGGGAGAGATCTTCCAGTGCATTATTTCCGCCTGTTTCTGTCAGATTCTTCCACCCCGGACGATAATATCCTAAGTTTGTTCAGTGTCTATTTATTGGATCTGGTATATGTTCAGGGAAGAGGCACCGAAGACAGCTCCCCAAAGTGCGTCCGGTAGCGTGCCGCCATCCGTTCCCAGTCTGGCAGATTCGTCTGGCACCCTGCTTTTTCCACCACAAATGAAGCCACTGTAGTCCCGATTTGAACTGCTGTCACCGGGTCATATCCCTGTGTTTCTGCCGTCAGAAACCCGGCACGGAGGGCATCTCCTGCACCGGTCGGGTCAGCGAGCGTCACCGGCACCGCCGGCACATGCACCTCTTCATCATTCTGGTAAAGGAGACAGCCGTCACCCGACATCGTGATAATCACCCGGGGCACCATCGCAATCAGTGCTTCGCGGGAGAATCCCCCGATATCACAGATACGGTCAGCCTCATGCCGGTTCACAAAGAGGAGATCGGTCCGCTGCAGAATTTCACATATCTGGTCACGGGAGAAACGCACCAGATCCTGCCCCGGATCAAACGAGACCCAGGACGCCTTCTCTGCTACACGGACACAGAAATCGGGCTCACCCGGCGCGAGATGCACCCGGTCCAGGACCGGCGCCTCGGCGTCGTTGAGTGCCACAGATGCTCCCCACTCAAAGTAGGTAATCTGGTCATCTGTCCCGTCATTGAAAAGATAGCAGGTCGAAGAGTGCATCTCCGGCTTCACGATAAAACGGCGCAGAACCCCGAGCTTCGCCAGCCAGTGATCATACTCACTCCCGGCAAAATCGCCCCCGACGGCAGTCACGAGTTCTGCGACACCACCTAATGTGGCAATGCCCGCTGCAATATTTGCCGCACCGCCGCCGTAGAATATCTCGTGCCCGGTAATAAACGTAGAATGGTTCTTTGCAATCAGTTCAGGAACCGTAAAGAGATGATCAGTGGTGGTGTGACCCACAACCGAGATCATGCTATCAGTTCAACCTCAAGGAGCTTCAGCGGAATGTCGCGTAGTGACTGTCCGATAACAGACTTTGCGATGCCTACTGCGTGTGCCTCAGACTCTGCCTTGAAGACCTTCATCTCAAGCGAGAGTCCCACCAGTGCAATATTTGCCACAATAAGGGCATTATTCAGTTCTTCTTCACAGAAGGGGCAGATTGCCTGCCCAATCTCAATCTCAACAAACTTCGCCCGTGGGTTCAGTCGTTTTCCAGCCTCGGATATTGCAATGCCTATGGCATCGTCAAGGGTCTCCACATCGCGGATAACCCATCCGGACTCCAGTGTAACACGGTAATCACTCATTTTATAACCTCTTCTTTTTACCAGACATTTTCGTGAACATGCTCACCGATGGGCATCCTGCCGGCGGTTGACGGGGGGAGATGACCCTTTCCTGCCGCAAGGAGGACCAGCGGGCGGACATGTTCAGGAAGCGCCAGTGCCTCACGCACCGCTTCCTCATCAAAGGCACCTGTCCAGCAGGTCTGGAGACCTGCCGCATGCGCCCCGAGCATCATATATGTCGCAGCAATCGTTGCGTCCTGCACCGCATAGAGAATGCCTCTTTCCCCATACTGCGTCATCGAGCGCACATAATTTCCACAGACCACAAACACACAGGGTGCCTGAACGAGATGCTGCTGCTGAAACGCCGCGTCAGAGAGACCTTCTCTGACACTCACATCCGTTACGATAACAACGTCCCACGACTCACGGTTGCCCGCAGAAGGGGCCCGTTCCGCCGCGAGGACGACTGATGCTATCTCTTCAGGCGTAAGTTCTTCGTCCGAATATTCACGGACCGATGAGCGTGTCCGTAAAAACCCGAAAAATTCAGATGAATTCATGTTCAGAAAGGAACTCCCACGCTTCCTGTGCAGGAGTCGTGGTAAGGCTTACTGCATCACCAAGCTTTTGGGATGCCTCCGCAAACTCGTCTGCCTCAATACGGGAGATGGCCTCACTTACGCGATCTGCTGCCTTCCTGAAATTCAGGTCCTTTGTCGTATTGAATCCAAGCAACAGATTCGACCGGAAGAGCTCCAGGAAGTTCGTCGTCACGCGTTTTGCAGCGGCCTTCTCTGCATCTTTATAATCATATAATGTTGCAACAATCTGTGATGCGGCTATTAGTTCAGACTTTGACCGCTCAGAAAACTGATACACTGCAACTGCTTCTTTTGCATTCATCACAAAACCTACCGACAATCTCATATAAAAATGGGAGAGGTGATCAAATCACCTCACTATCAATATTATCTATTTGGAGCCCTTGATGGAAGCTGTGGAACGGCGAATTCTCCTGCGGAACCGTGGATCGACCTCAGGCCCTCTGCCTCTGCCACCACGTGCTCCACCGCGTCCGCCACGTGCACCGCCGCGTCCACCCCGGCGGCCATCATCCTGTGATGCCCTCAGGGCTTTCTTGAGCTGATTTCCGGTCTTAAACCGCTGGTTTGGACCGGGTTTCTTATAATTTGTCTCCTTTGCCGGGACAAGTCTGACCTGACCCGTTACGCTTTTAATTTGCGTCCATTTTGTGGTACCAGTTTTTCCCATAGAACAACTCCTTACTAATTAACACAGGAAAACGGATAAATGTAACCGAGAGGAATCACCCCTCTCAGACTACCTTCCCCACTTCCTCTTTCAGCAGTTCGGATATTACTTTGCCGTCTGCACGTCCACGAAGCTCTTTCATCACAACCCCCATCAGGGGCCCCACCGCACGCATGCCCTGTTCACGGACAAATGCCTCACGCTCTGCAATCGTGGCACAGATAACGGCACGCACCTCTTCTCTGCTGACGGATGGTGCAACTGCGCTGATGGCAGCATCAATATCCGCCCCTTCCGAGAGGGCACGGATAACCGGGAGGATGGCCTCCTTTGCAACCGCTCCCGCCTCCACCCGGAGAAGGAGGTCAATGAGCGCCTCATCCGGCACTGCTGCGACATCAGCACCGTCACGGGAAAGCTCCTTCATCGTTCCCAGAAGGGTGCGCGCCGCAAGCGTGGACTTTACACCCCGGCTGACAGCCTCCTCAAAGAACCGGCACCGGCGGGAGTAGACCATCTGTTGGGCAAGCGATGCGTCCAGCTCCATATCCCGCACATAGCGGTCTGCCTTCTCTGAAAGGAGTTCCGGAAGACAAAGAGCGTCATAATACGCATCTGTCACCGGAACCGGCAGAACATCGGTCTCCGGGTACATCCGGGCCGCACCGGGGAGAGGGCGCATATATGCCGAACTGCCCTCCTCGAGCATCTTGCGTGTCTCCTCAGGCACCCCGTCAAGAGCCATCTCTGCCCGCCTTCGGACCTGTTCAATGGCACAGACGACCTTCTTTTTTGCATCGGCGACAAGCACCACACAGTCATCTGGCCCTGCACCCACGACCTCCTTCAGGGAAGCCACTTCATCAGCCGTGACCCCGTATGCAGGCAGTTCATCGGTGTGAAAGAGCCCTCCCACACCGCATTTCTTTGCATAATCAGACATCTCGCTTCCGAGACGCCTCCCGGGCTGAATCTCCCGGCCCACAAGACCGGCATACCCGTGGAGGCAGACCGCATGAATCGTCTTTGCCTTCTTCAGGATTGATGAACCGGTATTTTTAAAGAGGGGAGTCACATCATGGGACTTCTCGTCCACCGAAGCATTGCGTGCAAGAAGTTCATCCCTTATGGCAACAAGGTTCACCTGCCGCTGCACCTCACGACGGACCACTTCATCAATCAGCCGGAGTTCCTGCACACCCTTTATTTCGACACGGGCACCCTCACGGATGGAGACATTGACATCCTGCCGGATAGTGCCGATACCGCGTTTCACCTTCATCGTCGAACGCAGCAGCATCCCGATGTAGGCAGCCACTGCCTTCACTGCCTCAGGCGTGTGCATGTCAGGAGCGGTGGTGATTTCAGCCAGAGGAATACCGAGACGGTCAAGGGAGAACGAGTCGCCTTCGACCCGCTGGGCGGCCTCCTCTTCAAGACAGATGGACTCAATCCGTGCTCCCATGGGAAGGGAGCCATTGAGTGCCACAAGGGCGGTCCGCTGGAACCCGCTCGTGTTGGAGCCGTCGATGACCAGTTTGCGCATCACATGCACCTGTTCAACCGGCGTCATGCCCATCATCTTTGCAACGGTAAGGGAGAGCGCGAGCGCCTCGGGGTTCAGCGGCGCCGGGGGCTCTTCGTCGTTTTCGACGAGACAGGTGGTGTCATACGCGTAGTAGGAGAACGGGCGCATGACCATCATCTCCTCACGGGCCGCCCGGTCAATCTCACCCATCTCGGAGACCGTTGCCCGGAGATAGCGGAAGAACTCACCGTTGTGCTCTCCCACATCCCTCAGGACGGTCGGACAGTGGCAGAAGAGCTTCTCACGGGTGTCAAGCTGCTGGTGAATTTCAATGCCTGCCTTCAGGCCCAGTGCCGCATAATCAAAATCCATTATCAGAACACCTCCCTAACTCA
Source organism: uncultured Methanomicrobiaceae archaeon (assembly GCA_963761105.1). Lineage (GTDB taxonomy): Archaea > Halobacteriota > Methanomicrobia > Methanomicrobiales > Methanomicrobiaceae > Methanogenium. The sequence continues at coordinate 8,416 of CAVXFW010000023.1, forward strand.
CCACGGAGAGGAGTCGCCATCAGGCGGGCCGCCTCTTCGGTATCATTTGTCTGCCCGAGGACCCACATCAGTTTGACATAGGCCACCTCAGGCAGCATATCCTCACCCTCTAAAACCCCTGCAAACAGCAGATCACGCCCGGTGTCATAGACACGGTCACAGACACGGCCGTTGAGACACTGCGAGGTCATGACAACGACCGTCCCTGCATCTATAAGAGAGGAGAGCGCTTCAATCACCGGAGCAGAGGTATGCCCGAGGCCGGTGCCGGAGACTACAAGGCCGCGGTATCCGTCAAATGCATGAATCAGATCAGGATTCATACCGGGATAGAAGGTGGTAAGCCCGACCTTCTCCTCCAGAGTGGCAGCAAGGACCGGTTCAGTTTCCGGCCGCCTGCGCACCGCATCCGCTGAGAGCGTCACATCAAGCGAAGGGTATGCAACCGACCCAATCGGTGCCACACCAATACTGTGGAAGGCGTCACGCCGCGAAGTGTGCATCTTGCGCACCCGTGTTCCCCGGTGAATGGCACAGGTGTCGTCGTTCGTTGACGCATGCATAACGACTGCCACCTCACCAAGGTCTGATGTCGCTGCAGCAGCACTCGCAAGGCCGTTCATCACATTGTCACTTGAAGGCCGGTCAGCAGACCGCTGGGACCCGACAAAGATTACCGGCACCGGAGTATCCAGCATAAAAGAGACTGCGGCAGCCGAGTAGGCCATTGTATCGGTGCCGTGCGTCACCATGACACCCTCCGCACCGTTTTTAATCTCTGCGCAGATGCTTTTTGCAAGCGTCTGCCATATCGTGGGCGTCATATTCTCAGAGAGAATGGTTGCAAGCACCTCGGAGCGGAACTGTGCAATATCCGCAAGACCGGGAATGGCCCGCATGATGTCATCTGCTGTAAACTGGCTTGTCACCGCACCCGTCCGATAATCCACGCGGCTCGCAATGGTCCCGCCGGTGGAGATAATAGAGAGCCGGGGAAGAGATGTGTCCTGTCTGACGACCATTCCCACCCCCTCCATCACTTCTGCCGGTGCGACCACCGTGAGGCAGCCGGGGTCAACACCGATATTGTATCCGCTGTTCAGTTTAATGACCGCCATTCCGTCGCGGTCGGTAATATAGGTGCCTTCGAGGTCAGTACCCGCATATCTGCAGGTCACCTGTGTTCCTGATTCCATCATAATTCGTCAACCAGTTTCCGTGCTTCGCGGATCATTGTATCTTCTGCATCCCGCAGGCGTTTCTGTTCTGACCGGACCCAGATCAGATCCTCTTCGAGTGCCGTATTCCGCACGGATATCGCCCATGCCACCGTTTCCGGTGCAGGGCCGCCGGGTGCGCTGCGCATGCGCACACTGACATCCACATCCAGCGCCCGGAGAATCCTCTCCTCCGTAAGGCCGCGTTCCACAAGAGAGATGCCGGAGAGTTCCTGTGCTGCTGCTTCGAGAACCACAAGATCAATTACCCCGCTCCTGACCGCACGACCGATAATATTGTGGGCTGCCCGAAACGGCAGACCAAACTCCCGCACCAGGACATCAGCAAGCTCGGTGGCCGTTGAAAAGCCCCGGCCTGCCTCTTCGCGCATCCGGTCTGTATTGAAAGTGGCGGTGCTGATAATGCCGGTTGCGATGCCGATGCAGGCACCGGACTCAGAGACCGCCCGCCAGAGGGAGGGGGTCACATCCTGCAGGTCACGGTTATAGCTCATCGGAAGCCCTTTCACTGCAGTGAACGCTGCGGTGAAGGCACCGGCGACAACGCCGCTTTTGCCCCGCATGATCTCTGCGGTGTCCGGGTTCTTCTTCTGCGGCATAATCGAACTCGTTGAGCAGTATGCATCGTCCAGCGTCACAAACCGGACAAACGCAGAGCTCCAGAGGACAATCTCTTCTGCCAGCCGGGAGAGCGTGGACATGAGAATCGTGCATGCAGCAGCGGTCTCAATCACAAAATCACGGGCGGATACGGCATCCATCGTATTGACCATGAGGTCAGGGAACCCAAGGAGTCCTGCTGTCATCTCACGGTCAATCGGATAGCCGGTGGAGGCAAACGCCGCCGCGCCGAGAGGCGACCGGTTCACCCGGATGTAGGCATCGACGAGGCGCTCATAGTCACGGGAGAGTGCCTGTTCATATGCGAGCAGGTAATGCCCGAGCGTGGTGGGCTGGGCATGCTGGAGATGAGTAAATCCCGGCATCACGCTCTCTGTGTGGACCGCTGCCTGCTCCAGAAACGCCGCACGCAGGGAGGTTAACCCTTCCAGATGCTTCAGCAGCTCTTCACGCAGGCGGATACGGATACAGGTCGCCACCTCATCATTGCGCGACCGCCCCATGTGAAGCCGGCCTCCCTTATCCATGCCTGAAGCAGCGATAAGGCATGCCTCAATCCCGGCGTGCACATCCTCGTACTCATCATCAAAGACCGTCTCCGGCACACCGTTTTCATACATTCCAAGCAGTGCGGCCATGACCGCTGACGACGCATCCCGTTCGATGATGTCCTGCCGGTCCAGCATCAGGAGATGGGCAATATCAACCCTGACATCAGCATCAGCAATCCACCGGTCTGCATCCATTGACGAGAGGAAGGCAGCCACTTCAGCGGGCCGTCCGCCCGTTAGCCGCCCCCTCCTCACCGGATCGCTCGACATTTTTCAGTTTACTCCTGTCTACTATATACGAAACGAAAAATGTTAAAGCAATGCTTTTTCAAAGAAATCTGCCCTCACCTACCCGCCGGTCACCTACATTTTGTCCAATTTATTTAACGATCTGACGTATACGGGCAACTAAATAGAATAAATGGTATATTTTTAATAATTGCCAGCAAAAGATTATATGTTCAACCATACATCAGGAGAACATACAATGAAATCAAAAGGACTTTTTATTCTGGCCATCTGCGCCGTCGCAGCGGTACTGCTTGTGGCGGGCTGCACGGACACCGGCACCACGACAACCGAGAAAGACACCCTTTCCTTCGGCTACCAGCCGTCAACCCACCAGATTGCATACATGGTTGCAAAGGAGAAGGGATGGTGGGAAGCAGACCTCGCACCCTTCGGCATCACCACCATTGAAGACCACAAATTCCCGACCGGTGCACCTGAGATGCAGTCCATGCTCGCAGGCGACATCGATGTCGCATATGTGGGCGCGGCCCCGGTGATCTCAGCCCTTGCCACCGGCCTTGATGCAAAAATCGTTGCGGCCGTGCAGGTACAGGGATCAGACCTTGTTATCCGGCCTGAAATCACCTACACAAGCCCTGAAGACCTGAAAGGCCTCACCATCGCTACCTTCCCGGCAGGCACCATCCAGGACACCATCCTGCGCAGCTGGCTCCAGTCAAACGGCATTGACCCCGACACCGATGTGGACATCCGCCCGATGGGATCCGGGGACGCCACCGTTGCCATATCTGAGGGTGCTGTTGACGCAGTATTCCTGCCGCACCCGGCACCCGCCACCATTGTTGCTGAAGGAAACGGATACATTGCCGTTCATTCAGGCGAGATGCAGCCTGACCATGCATGCTGTGTCCTTGTCGTCTCAGGCGACCTCATCCGCAACCACCCTGATATTGTGGAGCAGATTGTAAAGACCCACATCAAAGCGACCGACTTTGCTATCGCAAACCAGGACGAGGCAGCACAAATCTACTACGACATGAACAAGGTCGACATCGCAGTCATCAAAGACTCGTTTGCCACCTGGGACGGACGCTGGATTACTGATCCATCCATCATCATCACATCTGTTGTTGATTACACCAAGGTTCAGGCAGACCTCGGCTACATCGACCATCCTCTCACGGAAGATGAAATCTTTGACCTGTCCTTCTACCAGAAGGCAACAGAAGCCTAACCTTTTTTTCCCCTGCCTGCACAATTCATGAGAACATACCGGGAATAGTATGTCCCGGCACACACGGTGGAGAACTCCGACCAATGCGAACAAAGAAAAAAAACACCTACCGGAACATCCTGATACCACTCGCCTCAGTAGCGGCAGTCATCATCATATGGCAGATTGTTGCCGTCTATATAGTCGGAAGCATGTTTAAACTGCCCAGTTTCACCGAGGTTGGCGCCGCCTTCATAAAAGACATGTTCGGTCCGCGGGGCACCCTCCCGGAAGATATTGTGGTGAGCATCTATCACTTTCTCATCGGGATGGCTGCAGCACTCCTTGTAGGCATACCGACCGGCATCTGCATGGGCTGGTTCCGCGATATCGACATCGCACTGAATCCGATTGTCGAAATTATCCGCCCCATACCGCCCTTAGCGTGGATCCCGTTTGCCATCATCTGGTTCGGCCTCACGCATGCCGCTGCGGGATTTATCATCTTCATCGGTGCCGTCTTCCCCGTCATCATCAATACCTACACCGGATTTCGCAATGTGCCGAAGGTGTTCATTGAGGCAGGGAAGGTGCTCGGGTGCACGAAGGACTTCTCTCTTATCAGAAAGATAGGATTTCCCTCAGCAATCCCCGAAATAACAGCAGGTATCCGTGTCTCTATGGGCATCGGGTGGATGTGCCTTGTAGGTGCCGAGATCTTCGGCGCAGGCACCGGGAAATCCGGGCTGGGAAAGAACCTCTGGACCTATTACAACCTGCACCAGATGGACAGCGTGGTCGTCTATATGCTGGTCCTCGGTGTCATCGGCATTGTAATTGACATCCTCTTCCGGCATTATGTGAACAAACAGACTGTCCGGTGGCAGAACCATATGGAGTGACACATACAGGATGGTAGTTGTATCAGTTCAGCATGTAACCAAACTCTTTTTGCGCGATGAAGGAGAACCTACCGTCGCGCTCAAAGACGTGAACCTGGAAATACCAGAGAAGCAGTTCGTCTGCATCGTCGGTGCCTCGGGTTGTGGAAAGACCACCCTTTTGCGGATCATTGCAGGGCTTGAGACCACCACGGAAGGCACCATTCTCCTCGACGGAGTGCCCGTTGAGGGGACCGATACCGACCGCGGCATGGTATTTCAGGAGTATTCACTCTTCCCGTGGAAGAGTGTCATCGACAACATCGCTTTCAGCCTTGAGATGAAGGGCATCCCCAAGGCAGAACGCAGAGAGATAGCAGAGAAATACCTGAAAATCATCCACCTTGAGCAGTTCAGAGACGCCTACCCGCACGAGCTCTCCGGAGGGATGCGCCAGCGTGTCGCTATTGCACGGGCCCTTGCAAACGAGCCAAAGGTGCTCCTTATGGACGAACCCTTCGGTGCACTGGACGCACAGACAAGGAATGTGATGCAGCGCGAACTCCTGGAAATCTGGGCAGAAACGCAGAAGACCATCATCTTTGTGACGCACAGCGTGGACGAAGCGGTATTTCTTGCGGATAAAATCGTCATTCTCTCCCCACGTCCGGGTAGAATTGAAGAGGTCATCTCTGTTGACCTCCCGCGCATGCGTGACCGTACCGCACCGAAATTTGGCGAGTTTCGCAAACATATCCTTGAATCAATGGAAAAGAGCGCAACAATTCGGTAAGTTATATAAGGATATATTTCCATTTTTTAAAGCGCATCTATTCATAGAGGAGATATTAGCAATGGTCCGAAAACCAGCAGTAATGTACAGATCGGTTAAAAAGAGGGCATACACCCGCCGAAAATATATGGGCGGTGTACCCGGAAGCAAAGTTGTGCAGTACGATATGGGCAATCTGCAGGCTGAGTTCCCGGTTGCTGTCTCAATTACCGTCGATGAGAAATGTCAGATTCGCCACACAGCATTGGAAGCAGCCCGTATCAGCCTTAACAGGAAGCTTATCAAGGAACTTGGCAGAATGAACTTCCACCTCAAGCTGCGCACCTTCCCGCACCATGTTCTTCGTGAGAACAAGCAGGCAACCGGTGCCGGTGCTGACCGTGTTTCACAGGGTATGAGAATGGCATTCGGCAAACCAGTGGGCACAGCAGCACGTGTAGAAGTAGACCAGAGACTATTTACCTGCTACACAGCAGAAGCAAATGCTGAAAAGGTAAAGAATATCATGAAACATGGTATCTACAAGATTCCAACTCCCGGCAGAGTCATTGTCGAAATGCAGAACTAATTTCCATATTCCCCCACAGGGGGTATATACTTTTTTTAACCATCACATTCCACATCTCATCAGAAGAGATATGGGAGATATTCATGCCCGGATTAACAGATCATGAGAGATTGCGCACCGCTGTTGCACAGGCAACCACAAGAGCGCTGAGAGAGGCAGAGATACACCTCCCTGATGATGTGAAAGCAGCACTGCAGGCAGCATATGCCGCGGAAGACAACCCCGTTGCCAGGAGTGAACTGGAAGCTATTTTTGAAAACATCAAAACCGCAGAGAGACAGAATGTCCCGATATGCCAGGACACAGGCGTCCCTGTTGTCTACATCACCATCCCGCCGGACGTCCCGTTCACCGACGCCATCACCGAAGGCGTGCAGGACGGAGTACGGCAGGCAACAGCAGAGATTCCCCTCCGCCCCAACGTAGTCTCCCCATTCACCCGGGAAAATACGGGCGACAACTGCGGCATGGGGATGCCTGCGGTGCATATCACACCGGGGGAGACATTCACCCTCACCGTCCTCCCGAAAGGTGCCGGCTCAGAGAATGTCTCCTCCCTGAAGATGTTCCTGCCATCTGAAACAGGAAATATCACCCGTTTCATCACCGAGACCATGCTGCGTGCCGGCGGAAAGCCCTGCCCACCCGTGATCCTGGGAATCGGCATCGGCTCCACCGCAGACGGGGCCGCATCGCTTGCAAAAGAGGCACTCCTCATCCCCCTCGGAGAGATGAACCCACTCGAGCAGGAGATATATGACGCTGTGAACGCCCTTGGCATCGGGCCAATGGGGCTGGGAGGAAAGACAACCTGCCTCGGCGTGCGGATACGCGAAGGAGGGTGCCACACCGCATCCCTCCCGGTCGCACTCAATGTCCAGTGCTGGGCCGCACGGCGTGCCACGGTTGAGGTGAACTACCCATGACAGACCTCTCCACCCCCCTGGGGGATGAGGTCCTCACCCTCAAAGCAGGCGAACGGGTCACGCTCTCAGGTATGATTTACACCGCCCGCGATGAGGCCCACCTCCGCATGAAAAAAGAGGGCATTCCCTTTGATCCAAAGGGAGCTGCCATTTACCACTGCGGGCCGGTGGTAAAGGACAACCGGATAATCGCCGCAGGCCCCACAACCAGTGCACGGATGAACGAACTCTCCGGGTTTCTGTTAGATGCAGGCGTCCGGGCGCTCATCGGCAAAGGCGGCATGGGCGACACGGTGCGGGAGCAGCTCCGGGGCCGGGGAGTCTACCTTGCCTTCACCGGCGGGTGTGCGGCCCTTGCGGCTTCACGGATGACCCTGAAGGGAGTCTTCTTCGAAGATTTGGGGATGCCGGAGGCCGTCTGGGCCATTGAATGCAGGGAGCTCCCCCTTACGGTTGCAATCGATGCAGAGGGAAATGACCTCTTCCGTGACGTCCGCCTGCGGGCAGAACATATCTTTGACAAAATGTTCTGATTTTATCCCGGGATGGGTAAACAGATGCGACTGTAGATACCTTTAGTAAAGTACCGACCAATAAATAAACAGGACGTGCCGGATGAAACTGATAATCGATGAACGGCGGTGCAAGGGATGCAACCTCTGCACCACCGTCTGCCCATATAAAATATTTCAGGAAGGCAGAAAACTCAATGAACGGGGCATCATTATCCCCATCCTTGACAGGCCGGAACGGTGCACCAACTGCCGGCTGAGACACCTTTACGGCAGGCAGTTATGCGGTGCGTGCCAGATGATCTGCCCGGATCAGGCCATCCGCTGGGTCGAAGAACAACCATATTCTGAAGAAAGCGTGGTGATTGAGTTTTGAGCAAAATTGAGTTCATGCAGGGAAACAGAGCGTGCTGCGAGGGAGCGCTTGCTGCCGGATGCAATTTTTTCGGCGGGTATCCTATCACACCTTCCACCGAGATTGCTGAACTTATGGCACTGCGGCTCCCGAAGATGGGAGGCACCTTCATCCAGATGGAAGACGAAATCGCGAGCATGGGGTCCATCATCGGTGCATCGTGGACCGGCGCCCGTTCCATGACCGCCACATCAGGGCCGGGATTCTCCCTCATGATGGAAAACATCGGCTATGCGGTGATGACAGAGACTCCCTGTGTCATCGTCAACATCCAGCGGGGCGGACCCTCAACCGGCCAGCCGACGATGTCTGCACAGGGAGACATGATGCAGTGCCGTTTCGGCTCACACGGCGACATGTCAACGATTGCCGTTGTCCCTTCAACCGTGCAGGAGATGTACGAACTCACCGCGAAGGCATTCAATCTCGCCGACCGGTTCCGTGTCCCGACTTTTGTGATGTCAGATGAGACCATCGGCCATATGCGGGAGAGAATTCTCATCCCGGACTCGGTCGACATCATCCCCCGAAAACCGCTCCTCGAGGGAAAACTTCCCTTCGAGGCAGATGAGGACGGCGTTCCCGGATTTGCACAGTTCGGGAAGGGCCACCGGGTGCATGTCACCGGGCTTACCCACGACGAGCGCGGGTATCCGGATACAACAAACCCGCAAACGCACGAAAAGCTGGTGAAACGTCTCTATAACAAAGTGGAGTCAAAACGCCACGAAATAGCCGATTATGATGCAGTCAATACCGAGGCAGAGACGGTCTTTATCACCTACGGCCCATGTACCCGCACTGTCCGGCAGGTGCTGCACGACCACCCGGACGAGTGCATCGGCCACCTTAACCTGCGCATCGTCTGGCCCTTCCCGGAGGACACCATGAAACTCTTTCCCAATGCAAAGACCTTCATCGTACCCGAACTAAACCTTGGCCAGATGGTCCGTGAAGTTGCCCGCCACACAACCGGCGAGAAGGTGCTCTCCATGCCAAAGATCGGCGGTCTCATTCACACACCCGCAGAACTCTATCGAGCAGTGGAGGCAGAGCGATGAGTACCCGTGTCTTTGAAAAGTGGTACCGCGAAGACCGGCTGCCGCATATCTACTGCACCGGATGCGGCAACGGCACCGTGATGAACTGCTCCATCAAGGCAGTGGATGCCATGCAGTGGGATATTGACAACACCGTCTTTGTCTCCGGAATCGGCTGCTCCTCCCGTGCACCGGGGTATATATCCGCCGACTCCCTGCACACCACCCACGGGAGAGCTCTCACCTTTGCAACCGGTGTGAAGATGGCAAACCCTGATCTAAACGTTGTCGTCTTCACCGGTGACGGCGACCTCTCTGCCATTGGCGGCAACCATTTCATTCACGCATGCAGGCGTAACATCGACATGACCGTCATCTGCATGAACAATATGATCTACGGCATGACCGGCGGACAGGGAAGCCCCTGCACGCCGGTAGGGAAAATATCCACCACCACTCCCTACGGAGCAACAGAGCCGGTCTTTGATCTCGCAGAGCTCGCGGTTGCAGCCGGCGCAAACCATGTGGCCCGATGGACCTCCTATCACACGGCAGAACTCACCAAGGCAATCATAACCGGCCTTTCCACCGAAGGGCTCTCATTTATCGAAGCGATGGTGCAGTGCCCGACCGCATACGGCAGGAGAAACAAACTCCGCACGGTGACAGACCAGGTGGAGTGGATGCGGACGCATGCCATCCTCCTCCAGAAGGTCCGCCGGCTGGAGCAGGAAGGAAAACCCATTCCTGAAGAGCATTTTGCTGTCGGCGAATTCGTGCACCGGCACCGCCCGGCAATGGGGGTAAAACGATGAGGCACGAAGTCCTCTTCTCCGGATTCGGGGGACAGGGAGTCATCCTCTCTGCTGTCATTCTCGGACGGGCAGCAGCCCTCTACGGCAATAAATACGCCGTCCAGACGCAGGTATACGGGCCGGAGGCACGGGGCGGTGCATCGATGAGTGCTGTTGTCATTGACGATGAACCGATTCTTTACCCAAAGGTCGCCTCCCCGGATATCTATGTCATCATGTCACAGCAGGGATTCGAGAAATACGGGGCATCCGCATCAAAAGAGGCCCTCATGCTTGTTGACTCAGAACTGGTCCACTCGCGGCCGGAATGCACCTGCACGGAAATCCCGGCAACAACGGAGGCAAAGGAGACCCTGGGCCGGGTCATCGTTGCAAATATTATCATGCTCGGTGCACTGGTCACCGCCACCGGTCTGGTCTCGGAAGATGCCATCGAACGGGCAGTGCTTGACAGTGTCCCAAAAGGAACAGAGGACCTGAATTTAAAGGCCCTTCACCTCGGTTTTGAACTTGGAAAAGAGCGAAGTGAGGAAATAACAGATGAAACTCCTTGAATTTGAAGCAAAAGAAATATTCAAAAGATACGGGATCCCGGTCCCGGACGGTGTGGTAATTAAAAGCCCGGATGAACTCAGCGGTCAGCTGAACCGATTTTCCGATGAGGTCGTGGTCAAATCGCAGGTAGACGTGGGCGGACGCGGAAAAGCGGGCGGCATCATCCTCACAAAGAAAGAAGACGCGGTGGAGTCCGCACGACATCTCTTTTCCTTCCCCGTCAAAGGCCTCATCCCGAAGGCCATCCTTGTCGAGGAGAAGCTGCCAATAGAACACGAGTACTACGTGAGCATCTCTATCGACCGGACGACACGGCAGCCTATGATTCTCTTTGCAGAGACAGGGGGTGTCAACATCGAGGAGACCGCCCGGACCGGACCGGAAACCCTCCGGCGTGCCGGATTTTCACCGCTTCTCTCTGAAGTCCCCGGATTTTTAATGCGGCAGATCTTAGGGACCGCCCCGAAAGAACTCGGCCCGGTGATAAACAATCTCTACAAGGCATTCTGTGCCTCAGATGCCCTGTTAGCAGAGATAAACCCCCTCGTGACGACGCCGAGAGGCGTCTTTGCGGCAGATGCTAAACTCATCATCGATGACAATGCCCTGATACGCCAGGGAATCACGGCAAACCGCGACTTAACCCCGAGGGAACGCGAGGCAGAGGAGAACGGATTCTCCTATGTCGAACTGGACGGCTCCATCGGTGTCATCGGAAACGGTGCAGGCCTGACCATGTCCACCCTTGACCTCATCGAGCACTATGACGGCAAAGCGGCAAACTTCCTCGATGTCGGCGGCGGTGCCGGACGGGAACGCGTCATGAAGGCCGTCCGTCTGGTGGCAGGCATGCCGGATGTAAAGGTCATCGTCGTAAATCTCCTCGGGGGCATCACCCGGTGTGATGAGGTGGCAAAAGGCATCATCGATGCGGGCATTGACCAGCTTGTCATCACCCGCCTTGCAGGGACAAACGAAGACGAAGGCAGGGAGCTTCTGGCAAAGAACGGTTACCAGATGCTTGACACCATGGAAGATGTCGTGAAACAGGCAGTGAAGGAGGCAGCAGCATGATATACGGCGACTATACCACCGGCATTATTGTCCAGGGAGCAACCGGCAATCAGGGTGCATTCCACATCAATCTCATGAACCAGTATGCACGGGAAACAGGCGGCCGCGGTGTAGTGGCAGGCGTCACTCCCGGCAAAGGCGGCCAGAACGTGCACGGTGTCCCGGTCTATGACAGCGTGCTGGAAGCAATGAATGAGCATGATGCAACAACCTCGGTGCTCTTTGTGCCCGGATTTGCTGCAGGCGACTCCATCATGGAGGCAGCAAGTGCAGGGCTTGAACTGGTGGTCGCCATCACCGAGGGTATCCCGGTGCACGACACCATGCGGGCCCTTGCTTTTGCCCGGATGGAAGGATGCACAGTCATCGGCCCCAACTGCCCCGGCATCCTCTCCCCCGGCGAACTGAAACTGGGTATCATGCCCCCGCACCTTGCCATACCCGGACATGTGGGCATCATCTCACGCAGCGGGACCCTTACCTATGAAGTCATCAACGAACTCACGCGGGCCGGCATCGGCCAGTCAACCATCGTCGGCATCGGCGGCGACCCCGTGATCGGCCAGACCTTCACTGAGGTGCTGGAACGGTTTGAGGCAGACCGGGAGACAAAGGCAGTTGTCCTGATTGGAGAAGTGGGCGGAAACCTCGAGGAGGAGGGAGCAACCTCAACCTGCCTCCCGCTCGTCACCTACATCGCCGGCGTCTCCGCACCGCCGGAGAAACGGATGGGCCATGCAGGCGCCATCATTGAAGGCGGAGAAGGCGATGCTGTATCCAAGATTGCACGCCTCAGACGACTGGGCATCCCGGTCGCAGGAAAACCCTCCGATATTCCGGCACTGGTGCGGGAGCTGGTATGACCCATACGATGCTGAATGCAGCCGCGGCACTTGCACAAGAGGTCGGTGCAAAGGCAATCGTCTCATTTATTGAACCTTTGGATTTCACCTGCGACATCCCCGTCATATGGGTGCAGGACCTGCAGCTCGATGTCCTGCGTGACCTCACGATGCACGACATCCTGGAAATTTCGGAGCGCCACCTGCACGATGCTGCTGTTCAGATATACATCTCCCAGAAGTATGAATCCGGCAAGGTTATCGGCGTCTTCCCGTATGCCATCTTAATCTATGACATAAACCAGGAAAAAGAGTTCATCAGCGTCCAGGAGTTTGATGATCTGGTACCACGGGGCGTTATGACCGCGGTCCTCCAGCTTGCCCTTGAAATTGCCGTTGAAGGACGTGAAGGCCGCTCGATTGGCACCGCATTTATCATCGGCAACACGGAGGAAATTTTAACCCACTCCCACTCGGCCATCATCAACCCCTACCAGGGACACCGAAAAGAGGTGCGTGACATCACCGACCGGGAGAACTGGGAGAGTGTGAAGGAATTTGCCCAGTTAGACGGTGTCTTTGTGGTGGACACCACAGGATCCATTCAGGCAGCCGGCCGGTATATCGATGTCAGAGGAGAGGACCTCACCCTCCCTCACGGTATGGGCGGCAGGCACCGGGCAACAGCCTCCATTACCCGTATCATTCCTGTGATAGGAGTCACCATCTCAGAAAGCGGCGGAATGGTCCGTGTTTTCCGAAACGGCGAGTGTTGGCTCACGGTCCGATCTGACGTCCGGATTAAAAACTGATCTTTTTTTAACTGAAAATTACTCAGAGTAATTTTTTACCCCAAAGGAAATTCTTAAGTTTCAATGAATCCACCTTTTAGTTATCTATCAGGAGTTCGTGAATATCAATGGGACGAAATATTGCAGTTGAGACACTCAGGGAAATACCACTGAACAAGCAGAAACTGGAACTAGCAGAACGCAAATGTATCGGCCACCCCGACAGCCTTGCAGATGGCATCGCAGAAGCTGTCTCACAGGCCCTCTCACGGGCATACCTGGAAGAGTGCGGCGCAGTGCTTCACCACAACACCGATCAGGGCGAGATTGTGGCAGGAGAGTCACTCCCGAAATTCGGCGGAGGCTCCATCACCAGACCCATATATGTGCTTCTTACCGGACGTGCCACAAAGACCTTTGACGGCATAACCGTCCCCACCGATGCCATTGCCGTTGAAGCTGCACGGAATTACATCTCAAATACGCTGGAATTCCTGAACATGAACAAGGATGTCATCGTTGACTGCCGCATGGGGGCCGGGTCATCTGATCTCCGTGATGTCTTCCGTGCCTGTAACGGAGAACACCTTCCGCACGCAAACGACACGTCCTTCGGGGTGGGGCATGCACCGTTCTCTGACCTTGAGAATGTTATTCTTGCGGTAAGTGACCACATCGACAATGTATACCGGCCAAAAAACAAGATTATCGGGACAGATATCAAAATAATGGGTCTGCGCCAGCAAGAAGAGATATCCCTCACCCTCTGTGTGCCGATGGTTGACCGGTTCTGTGCTGACATGAACGACTACAAAGAGGCAGTCATCCGGGTTGGCGAAGAGGTGCGGCGGGTCGCCTCCGGTGTCACTGACCGCCGGGTGCGGGTGGACATCAACACCGGCGACAACTACGAGAAGGAAGGAGCCATCTTCCTGACGGTGAACGGCACCTCGGCTGAAATGGGAGATGACGGGTCTGTTGGCCGGGGCAACCGTGCAAACGGTCTTATCACCCCCAACCGTCCGATGAGCATGGAGGCCACCAGTGGAAAGAACCCGATAAACCATATCGGTAAAATCTACAACCTCCTCTCCACCGAACTCGCACAGCAGTGTGCACAGGAGCTTGACGGCATCGAAGACCTTTACATCAGACTTCTCTCCCAGATTGGGCGGCCGATTGACCAGCCGCTCGTCGCAGGGGCTCAGTTTGTTGCAGCGGACGGGGCAGATGTTGCCGTTATCAGCCGTGGAATCGAAGAGATTATCGATGCTGGTCTTGCAGACATCACCTCAATCACCGAGCGGGTCATCCGTGGAGAGATGAAGACCTTCTAAAACAAACCGAACGGAAACTACGCTTATGACAGACGAGACACACGAGCACATTCGACTGGCAATCCCGAACAAAGGACGCATATCAGACCCGATTATTGACCTCCTGGAAAAGGGAGGGCTCCATCTCCATAGTTCATCCAGCCGTAAGCTCATCGCACCGACATGTGACCCGGCTGTCGAAGTGCTCTTTGCCCGGCCGATAGATATCCCCGAATATGTGGCAAACGGTGCCGCCGACCTTGGGATAACCGGGCGCGACATGGTCCGGGAACGGGGAACTGCGGTGACAGAGATACTGGACCTGAAGATGGGCGGTGCCACTCTTGTTCTTGCGGTACCGGAGGATTCCGGCATCACGACGGCGGCTGAACTTGCAGGCAAACGCATTGCAACCGAATTCCCGCACACGACAGAGGAGTTCTTCCGGGAACGAGGGATAAAAGTAAGTCTCTTCCCCGTCAGCGGCGCCTGCGAGGCAACCCCCTATCTCGGTGTCGCCGATGCGATTGTGGATTTATCGAGCTCCGGCACGACTCTTAAGACCAATCATCTGGTCGTAATCGAAGAGATTCTCCATTCAACGACCATCCTCATCGGGAACAATGCGGCAATGCAGCACAGGCGGGGGAAGATAGATGAAATAACCCTTGCCCTGGAGAGCGTAATCTCGGCCCGCGGCAAGTGCTACCTGATGATGAATGTGAACCGTGACGCACTCAGTGAAGTGAAAGAGGTGCTGCCCGGACTGGGAGGCCCTACGGTGATGGACGTCGCATCAGATGAGAGCCTTGTCGCCGTTCATGCGGTGGTTGATGAAGAACGGGTGTACCAGCTTATTACCCGTCTGCGCAATGCCGGTGCACGGGACATCCTCGTCATGCCGATTGACCGGCTCATCAGGTGATCTGACCATGAAGGTATTTCCCGCAGTGGACATCTTAGACGGCACCTGTGTGCAGCTGGTGCAGGGCAACCGGAAGAACAGCGTTACCTACGGGGATCCGGTCTCCCGGGCACAGGAGTGGCTTCGCGAGGGTGCTTGTGCCCTCCATGTGATCAATCTGGACGGAGCCTTCGGTGCCGCAGACAAAAACGTCAGTCTCATCAAAGAGATCATCCGCACCACCGGCGCTGAGATACAACTGGGCGGCGGCATCCGGAGCACTGAGGATGCAGCCGGCTGGCTAAACGCCGGTGTCGAACGCGTCATCATCGGCACACTCGCCGCCGACCGCCCTGAGGCCATCACCGAGATTGCAGATGAATACGGAAAAGATGCGGTGATGGCAGGTGTGGATGCCCGCGGCGGGAATGTAGTCATTCACGGGTGGGAAAAGACCGCAGGTGACTTCATAACGATGGCCCGTTTATTCGAGGAGCGGGGTGCAGGATCACTTCTCTTCACCAATGTTGATGTGGAAGGATTGTGCAGCGGTATCGCGGAAGAACCGGTACGGCGCCTGAGAGAGGCCGTGCACATCCCGGTCGTAGCCTCAGGAGGCATCACAACGCCACAGGACGTGCGTAAATTGCGTGAAATAGGTGTAGAGGGCATAGTACTCGGATCAGCCCTGTACAGGGGCACCATCACCCTGAGAGAAGCAATCGAAGAGGCAGAGAGATGAGACAGGCAGAAGTAACCCGGAAAACAAACGAGACCGCAATATCTGTGACCGTAAATCTTGATACAGAAGGAAACATTGCAGTAGATACAGGCATCCCGTTCTTTGACCACATGCTTGAATCCTGCGCACGCCACGGCAGGTTCAGCCTGACTGCAACAGCGGCAGGAGACCTTGAAATTGACTGCCACCACACCATTGAGGATACGGCAATTGTCCTTGGAGAGGCTCTCGCAAAAGCGCTGGGTGAAAAACGGGGCATCCGGCGGTTTGCGCACATGGCAGTGCCCATGGATGAGGCAATCGCTGTTGTAACACTGGATTTGGGTGGCCGCGGCTATCTTGTGTATGATGCTGCATTTTCGCCCAACGGATTCGGATGTATCCCTCCCGATATCTTTGAGCACTTCTTTTACACGCTCTGTACCCACGCAGGCATAACGGCACATATGAAAGCCGACGGAAGAAACGATCACCACATCTGTGAGGCACTCTTCAAAACATTCGGTATTGCATTTTCAATGGCAGCAGACGTGACTCCCGGGCGAACCGAGATACCAAGTACAAAAGGAATAATCTGAAATTTAATTTTTTTAAAAAAGAAAGGATGTATTATACGTTCAGTTCATTGACCGCAAGGTCTACATCTTCTTTCTTAATGGTCTTCCTGCCTGCGTGCTTAGCATACTTGCTTGCTTCTCTTGTAAGCTCTGCAATGTATTCCTGGGAAGCATCTGCGATTGCCTGTGCGGCATCGCTGCCAACTCTCTCAGCACCGTTGTTTTTTGCAATCCTCACGACTGCTGCGATTGGTAGATCATTCGCCATATCAATTCCACCTCAGAAAGAAAATCGGCAAGTTAATATATAAACTTTCTGGAAATCCGGGATAATATGCCTTATGGAATCAACAATAAAGAGTAATCTCAGGATATTTGAAACCCCCGAAGCAAATCGGATTTGGATCGAAATAAACGAAAAATTACAAATAATATTGATTTTCAATTGTGCAACAATTCGTATTTATTTTTTAAACAAAGAATTGGCAATGAATACGGAATTTGAATAATCTGCTGAGGCGCGCGAAGTATCGACGAAAATTCTGCCGATATTTGCCACCGGAGCACCATGGGCAACGCCCCCGCCAAGGAGGCATAACGTACGAAAAATAAGATTTCCCGATATGCCATCCGGGGCGATGATAACCCCATAATCACGGACAGCACTTTCAATCATAATTTCGGCATGGAAAGCACCAGTACGGGCAGCCACTACCTCTGCATCGGCAATGGTTCTGTCCACCACCGGATGGCGCCCCACATCACCGAGACGCCCTCCGGAGAGTACCGCAGCACGATCCGTCACACCGAAGGCAGGTGCCATCTTCCGTGCCTGTGCGATAAGGGAAATCTTCTCGTCCACAGTCCATCCCTCATCCACCCCGACCGGTGCCAGCAGAAACCGGACCCCGTCTGCTGTCTCAAGAAAGGCAATTCGTTCCAGGCGGGGGACACCCGCCACCCGCTTCAGCGCCGAAAGCGTGGAACTGGATGGCAGACTGCCGCGGACAGCTGCATCTATTTCACCTGAGAAGAGCGCCTGAACCAGCGCCACTTCCGGAACAGAGTCATACACTGCATCGAAGCCGGAAAAAACATCCCGATTATCAGGATGGGTAAAACAGCGGAGGGGAATAACTCCTGAAAGCTTCTCCATGGTCGCCCGGACAGATTCCGGGTCAGTCCCGGCACCAATCCCAATTACCACCGCTCATCCCTCCCTAGTCGTCCATGGGAAGCCCCATGATCCCCTGCTCCTTCAGGTCAAAGACCATGGTCTCATCCTCATGGTGGCGTATAATAAGTTTCTGCGAATCTGTCACAACACCGATATCTGCTGCGGCCATCCCGACACCGGAGAAGAGTTCTGTCACGGAGTCCACTGCCTCAGGAGGCACGGAGCAGATAAAGCCCATGCCCGGATACATGCGCACCCAGTGTTCAAAGGTGATACCAAGGGCATCCAGATCAGGCCGCGGGATGTTCTCAAGACAGACGATAGCCCCCTTCCTGCTGGTCTCAAGCAGCATCCCAAGCGTGCCGATGACACCAGGGTTACTGATATCCTTCCCGGCGCTCACCAGGTGCCGTTCGCCGAGGGTGTGCATCACCATTATCTGTGCACGCACCTCTTCTGCCGTCCTGAGGGTGGCAGAATCCCAGTTCAGGGCGCAGGACGGATGTATTCTCCCATGAAGATCAATCGCTGCGACAATCCGGTCATCCACCTGTGCAGTATGAGAAAAAATTGCATTGGCAGGATTCACCGTACCAAGGATTGCGACATCAATCACATTCATATCTGCGTCCGGATGAAGATGCCCTCCCACCACCGGAACACAGAATTTCGCAGATGCGTCATACATCCCCCTCAGTACCTCATGGCAGACATTTGAATCCTTAACAGACAGAATATCCACAATAGCAAGAGGAGTACCGCCCATCGCAGCAATATCATGCACATTAACAAGCACTGAACAAAAACCTGCCCAGTACGGATCAGCATCCAGAAGACGACTCCAGATGCCGTCGGCTGCCAGAAGAAGGCCGGTATCTCCGTTCTGTATGAGTGCCGCGTCATCCCCGAAGGAGACCGGCACGTTTGGTGTTACAATACGGAGTGAATTAATTATTTCTCCGATTGCACGTTTGCGTGTTACGCCATCGTAATCGCGTACAGCTTTTGCAATCTCGTCTGTGGAACATTCTACCACAATAACACCATCGTTGATCAAAATATCAGCGTTAGTTTAGTTAATAATATGCATATATCTCCCGGATACCGGTACAATGGCAAACCATGCTGCTCCCTGAAGCTACCGCACGTTCACTCCCGAAAATGAGCAGACCACCACGAAAGACGAAGACCTTTTCTCAGGCACACCAACCAGTACCACTGCATTTTTCACCCTTCAGCCACAGAGAATATACCAATGGACTGGGCTGCACAGTACAGACCACAGCGTCTGCAGGATATCATCGGCAATGGCCAGGCAATCCGCCAGATTGCAGAGTGGGGAAAGACCTGGCATACCGGCGCAAGACCGCTCATCCTCTACGGAAAACCAGGAATCGGAAAGACCACCGCAGCCCACGCTCTTGCCCGTGATATGGGTTGGGACGTCATTGAACTCAATGCCAGTGACCAGCGCACAAAAGGAATAATAGAGAAGATTGCAGGGGCAGGGAGCACCACAGCAAGTCTAACCGGCACCGGGCGGCGCCTCATCATCTTTGACGAGGCAGACAATATCCACGGCAATGCCGACCGGGGCGGCGCACGTGCCATCGCTGATGTCATCCGTTCCTCCCGCCAGCCCATCATCCTCATTGCAAACGACCTTTACGGTCTTGACCCGTCTATCCGTGGCCTCTGTGATACCGTCCCGTTTCGGGCCATCCTTGCAAAGACCATCGCCTCCCATCTGCGGTATCTCTGTGTAAAAGAAGGGACGGACTGCGATCCCGCAGCATTGCAGCATATAGCAGATAATTCCGGGGGGGATATGCGCTCTGCCATCAACAGTCTCCAGGCTGCTGCAATCGGGGCTGACCATGTCGGCAGCGGTGATGTGCATACCTCACAGAAAGACGAACGTACGTCAATATTTGAACTCATCGCAGCTATTCACGCAGGTGCAGACGACAACACCCTGCTGCGCTATGCCCGTGAGGTGGACGACACTCCTGACACCATCGAACAGTGGATTGAGGAGTCAGTATCTGCCGTGAAGGGCACCGGGGAGAAGGCATATGCCTACCAGACGCTTGCGACAGCTGACCGGTTCATCGGCCGGACCTACCGGCGTCAGTATTACACGCTCTGGAAATACGCATCCGCCCTGATGGTCATGGGCCCTGCAGAAGCGGCAGGAGGACAGGGCATACATGCACGCATCATGCCGCCTTCCCGCTGGCGCAAAATGGGTACCGGAAGAAAGCAGAAGGCGCTCAGAAGCGGCATCATAGGAAAACTCGGAGAATCCTACCATATTCCCGGAAACGCACTCCGGGAGGATTTTTTCACTCCGATAACAAAACTCATCCAGGCAGACCCGGAAGATTACGCCCGTGTTCTGCACTTCGATAAAGATGAACTGGAATTCTTTATCGGAGATAAGACAAAGGCTGCGGCAATCATCAAAGACCTGGCAAAAGAGCGGCGTGAGGAAGAGCTTGGATATACACGAAAAAAACTGAAGGCGGGCCAGAAAGCAGTACCTGAAGCACAGAAAGAGATACCCCGGCCCCGCCAGGAGCCGGAGGACCCTCCCAAAGCGGCATCGAGGGCACCGGAACCCGCCTCAGAACCCGAACCAGTGCCGGACCGGTCACAGAAGACCCTGTTTGACGGGTTTTAGGTTCATATTCAGGTTCGGGTATAATACTGGTGGAGCACGACCCCGCAGTCAATGATGCGGCCGCCGCGCTCATATATCTCATTTCCCAGATGGCAGATGATGCAGTCTGCGTTCACCGACCGGGCAAGCGCGATGATGCAGGGGACCATCTCAATCCCCGGTCTGACCGCATAGATGAGTTCAGTGCCCCGGTACCATGCGGTATCGGGCGTGCATACATCGTCCCGGAGAAAGGGAATTCCCTCCGGGGGCTGCCGGGGAAAAATATCAGTTGTCCGGACTGCCACGCCGGAACAGGCCAGTAATTCTGCCACCGTGAAATTCCTGCCGACCCCGACTTCTGTGGCGGATTGGTAATTCCCGATGATATAACGGGAAAAACACTCTTCAATATGCTTATAGTTCCCCATTGACAATGTTATTTCGGATGAGTTTCCTTATATTTTGGGATTCAACGTCACCACAGGGTCTTCAGACACCTGTGGCACAGGCAATCGGGGCAATTCTGGGTACACGCGTTGAGCTTCAGGAAAATCCAGTAATGCTGCGTGGGTTTGACGGCATACGCGGCCAGTATAATGCATCACAAATTCTTACCGGCATGCAGGACGTCTATACCCGACAGCATGGAATAAGTGACTATATCCTCATTGTCGCAGGAAAAGATCTCTATATTCCGGGGCGCGATTTTGTCTTTGGCCTGGCCCGCCCGTCTGTCCGTGCAGGCATCGTCTCGACAACCCGTCTCGATAACCGGTATTACGAACGGAAAGGTGACCTGTACGACACCATTGACCGTGTGGTAAAGGAAGGCACCCACGAGTTCTGCCATATGCTTGGTCTTGACCACTGTAAAAACGGCGAATGTATTATGTTCTGCCCGACGACCCTGGACGAACTTGACCGGAAACGAAAGACTCTCTGTCCGGCATGCCAGAAGAAACTGGAAGCGGCAAAGAAATACTTTTGAATCTTTTTTGAGTTGTTGCAATAGAAACAACCTGCTTATTTATGCCCGGGGAGAATTACCAATATAACCTTTCAGTTCGTCATAGTTTATAGCCAGAGGAGATGAGAAATGCCATATTATGAGGGAATCATCAAACGTAAATTCAAAGATTTGGTCGGCTCAAAATACGAGGCGATCCAGAAGGAGTACAGTGAATATATTCTCACTGAAGAAGAGATGCGGCCCCACGATATCAGGAAAGTCATGCTTCCCCTGGACTTTTCGATCACAGAAGTCTCAGAGTCCCTCTGTGACCTTCTTTCAGTATACGAAGATGCAACGGTCACCCTGATATTTATCACTGACGCACAAATTTACGAGATCATCTGTGCTTCTCTGGATAAAGCCGCAGGCGATGAATTTCTCCGGAAAAAGGAGGAGTACGCCATCCGCCTCCTTGATGACTATGAGCAGTGCCTCACCTCACGCAGCATTCCCTGCAAACGGCGCATGCTTCTGGGGAACAAACGGCAGGACGTCCTGAAACTGTCAACAGACTTTGATATGGTCGTCCTTCCGAAATGCTATGCGAGCAATCATCCCGATTCCTGTGAAGTAAGCGGAGATGCTATTCTCCTGGCGCAGTCACTGGCACAGCCGACAATAATATTCTGAAGTGATCTCATGTTAACAACGATACAGCTCCTTGCACTGGTCGTATTCATTGCGACATATATCCTCATCATCGATGAGCGTATCCATCGTGCTGTTGCTGCCATGGCAGGTGCCGCAGTGGTCGTTTTCCTCGGGATTGTCCCCTGGGATTCGATGCTTGAGCATATTGATTTTGGTACCATATTCCTGTTGATGGGAATGATGATCATCATCAATGTGGCCCGGCAGAGCGGACTCTTTGAGTATATCGCAATACGTACTGCAAAGATGGCCAAAGGCAGCCCCATCATGGTGCTCATATTGTTCTCTATTGTGACGGCAATCGTCAGTGCTTTTCTGGACAATGTCACAACAGTCCTGCTTTTGACGCCGATGCTGCTCTACATCACCAAACTGATGGACTTAAATCCGGTGCCGTTCCTTTTGGCAGAAATCATTTCATCAAATGTTGGTGGTGCAGGAACACTCATCGGTGACCCTCCGAATATCATGATCGCCTCATCTGCGGGTCTTTCATTCAATGAATTCATCACAATCATGGGACCGATTGCAGCAGTCGACATGGTGCTTGTACTCATTATCTTCCTTGCCGTCTACGGCAGATCGATGAAGGTGACAAAAGAAGAAAAGGGAATCATCACGAAGACCATCAACAGCCTGGATGAACAGGGTGCGATAGCAGACATCAGGCTCTTCAAAAAGGCAGTCGCCGTCATTCTTCTTGTGGTCGTTCTCTTCTTCATCCATAGTTCAATCGGTGTCTACCTGAACGTGATCTTCCCGTTTGTCGACCCCGCCCTCGCCCTTGAACCGGCGGAAGTCGCTCTCATCGGTGCTGCCATCATCCTGATATGGAGCAGGGTGCAGCCCGATGAAATCTTTGAGAAGATTGAATGGACAGCCCTCTTCTTCTTCGCAGGGCTCTTTGTCATCGTTGGTGCACTGGTGAACACCGGAATAATCGAAATGGTTTCCCAGTTCATGATCAGCATGGTCTCAAATCAGTTTGAGGCAATGTTTGTAATTGCCTGGTTCTCAGCCTTTGCCTCGGCAGTTGTGGACAATATCCCCCTTACGGCAGCACTTATCCCTCTCATCCATGACATGAGTGCCACGATGGACGTCTATCCGCTCTGGTGGGCGCTCTCTCTGGGTGCGTGTATGGGTGGAAACGGAACAGCCATTGCCGCATCGGCAAACGTGGTGGTGCTCGGTGTTGCAGCACGGGAAGGAATAGCAATTACGTTTATGCAGTTCCTGAAAATAGGAATGCTCACGCTGCTGGTCACCGTCGGAGTCGGCCTTCTGATGCTCTATGCCATGTTCGGAATGCTCTAGGAGATGAATAAAATGAAAATACTGGTATTACTGGACGGCTCTATGTGGAGCCACAAGGGAGCGCTCTACGCACTCCGGATTGCAAAGAAGAAGAAGGCAGATGTTGTCTTATTCTCAGTACTCGACAAACGGGATTCAAAATCAATGGCATTCAATTTCTGCAACCAGTCAAATATGTGCAGCAAAATTGAGAATTATGAATCTCAGATCTGGCGGGATTTACGCAAAAACATCAATGATGAGATGGCACAGCTTCTTCTCTTCTTTAACCGGGAAGGCATTCAGACGGAAGTAAAGGTCGTTGAAGGAACCGCGGCTAAAGCGATCATCACAGAAGTGCAGGACAATGAATATGGCCTGGTTGTCATGGGTGGATACGGAAGAAACCCGAGGTCCGGCGGAAGCAGTCTCTTACCAAAACTGTTAGGTGACCTGCAGGTGCCGGTCTTCATGGCACGCTAACCTTTTTTTTGTATGGTTCTTTCCCGGTGTCAGGTCTGTTCCTGTTTTGTGAAGTATCGTGCAAAATGAGCAGGGTCTGATGCTCACCACCCGATCATGACACATTCTTTGTGTTCTCTTTTCACAGGTCTTTTTAGCCGAATCGAGGCACTGCACCGACTCTCCCGAAAGATGGGGTCCGGGAGGAAAAACCGGAGATTGTCCCCCTGAAAAGAACGAGATGAGACTCTTTTGTGTGGCTGCTCCGGCCAACACATATTTAACCACCAATGTACAAATATATACATTAATGATTATCACATCTTTATTCACAGAAAACCGCCAAGGAGCACACACAGGAGGAGATTACCATAAAATCGCGTGACATTGCCATAGTGGGGATTCTCCTTGCCATCGGCGCCATTCTCCGGTACCTGCTAAATATCATTCCCACCGCAATCGTGTCAAACCCCATCATCGCACTGTATTGTCTTGCGATAATTCTCATCCGCCCGAATGTACGGGACACGATTGGTATTGGTATTGTGGCAGGTATCATCTCCGCACTTATCAGCCACTCCATATTCCCGCCGGCAAATCTCATTTCTGAACCACTGGGGGCACTGGTCTGTATGGCCCTGTATTCAGCGACACGAAAACACATCCCTGTTGCACCCACGGTGGCCACGTTCGGCGCCACGCTGGTAAGCGGATTCTCCTTTATTACCGTCAGCATCATTGTCATTGTAGCAGGCTTCATCTCTGCACCCGGGGGAGAAGGGTTCACCGTGAGCTCTTTTATTATCGTAGTATCACCCGTCATTATCCTTACCGCCATTGCAAATGCTGTCATTGCACAGGTGCTCTATATCCCGTCTTCAAAGATTTTGATGCGGGGGGCAAAAGGAGAGGAAAGAGAGGTAAAGTCAGAGATGATGACAGATGAATCGGATGATCCTGAGACACCGGCATTCCGGTTCACCGGCTTCTCGTATACCTATCCCCAGGGGGCGACCCCTGCACTCACCGATATCTCCCTCGCCATTCCCCGGGGAGAGTGCGTCCTTGTGAACGGCACCACCGGAGCGGGAAAGACGACATTCTGTCTTGCGGCAGCAGGCATCCTCTGCCATGAATACGAAGGAAAAATGAATGGCACACTCTCGATATTCGGACGCGATGTAAACGGCTATGAGGACATGGGGGACATCGGACGTAAAATCGGAGTCGTTTTTGACGATGCAGATGCACAGCTGATATTCACCACGGTTGAAGAAGAGATTCTTTCCGGCCTTGAAAACCGCGGTCTCCAGCCCGAAGATGTCCGGACCCGGCTGGAAGATATGCTTGCATTCACCAGCCTCACCGACCTCAGGCATCGTCCGCCCCATACGCTCTCAGGCGGTCAGAAACAGCGGGTGTCCCTTGCAGCCACCCTTGCATCCGGTACAGAATGCCTGATTTTAGATGAGGCTACAGCAGAACTGGATACCGCTGCAACAGAGAGCATCGTTGCCATTCTCACCAAACTCAAAGACGCAGGCAAGACCATCATCGTGGTGGAGCAAAAACCCCGTGAACTCGAATCCATTGCCGACCGCGTCATCACCGTCAAAGACGGCCGCCTCGTAAAAGACGAGACCGCAGAGGAGTTCTTTTCGACCTATACCGATGAAACAGAAATACCCGGAGAGATGGTGGATACCACATCCGTTGCACGGCAGGGCGAACCCCGGGTAGCAGTGCGGGATCTGGTCCACACCTATGGAGAGGCACGTGCCCTCTCGGGAGTCAGCCTGGATGTCTATCCCGGTGAACTTGTTGCCATCATCGGTGAAAACGGCTCCGGGAAGACAACGCTTGTCAAACACTTCAATGGCCTCTTGCGGCCAACGTCCGGGACGGTGACCGTCTGCGGCATGAATGCAGCAGATGAGCGTGTCACCCACCTTGCGAAGAAAGCGGGACTGGTATTCCAGAACCCTGACACCATGCTCTTTGAAGACACGGTTGAAAAGGAGATGCAGTTCGGGATGAAGAACATCGGTATCGACCCGGCAGATGCACAGGAACGCATCAGAGACGTCCTTGCAACGGTAGGACTCGGCGGACGTTCGTCCCAGTTCCCCCGTGCGATGAGCAGAGGGGAACGCCAGCGTCTGGCAATTGCCTGCGTGGTCGCCATGAAACCGGACGTCATCATCCTTGATGAACCGACAACCGGCCTTGACCCTGAGGAGGCGGACCGTATCATGGCCATCCTCCGGTCGCTCTCAGAGGCGGGGCATTCGGTTATCATGGTCAGCCATGATATGTCCATGGTGGCACGCCATGCACAACGCATCATCCACATGGATGCAGGCATTATCACATCAGACAGAACACGCATCAGCGGAAGTGAGGCATAATGGCAGAAATTCTTCAGTATAAACGAATTGACGGTATATTCCACCGGATGAACGCACTCACGAAGATATGCTTCCTTATCGTAGTCATCGTGCTTGCCATCCTCTCGACAAATCCCTTAGTACTCGGCGGTATCATCCTCCTGGTACTCATCCTTGCAGTAGCCGGACGGTTTGCACGTGAACTGCTCTCCCAGGTGCCGATGCTCGCATTCCTGAGTGCCGGGCTTATCCTCCTGACGGTTCTTACCATGCAGAGCGGTGATGTAATAGGATACCTGATACCAACGGCTGTGCCCTTCATCGGGGGTCATATACCCATCACTACCGGGGCGCTGAACTTTGCCGCCATCCTCTCACTGCGGTTCTTTGTGATGCTCTTTGCATTCCAGCTGATGATCATCTCCACCCAGCCGCGGGACCTTGTCACCGCCCTGCAGAAGATGCACCTCCCGGTTGACTACTCACTGATGCTGTTAATTGCCATCCGGTTCATCCCAAGCCTTCAGCTGGAGGGAAAACGCATCCAGGAAGCACAGCGGGCCCGGGCATACAATCCCGGTGCAGGTGTCAAAGGCAAAGTAAAGGAACTGACACCCATCATCATCCCCCTCGTCTCCAATGCCCTCGGCAAGGCAAATGTCCTCGGGCTTACCATTGACCTCCGCGGACTGCGGACCATGTCCCGCACACCCGGCCTTGCCCGTCCCTTCGGCACACCGGATTACCTGCTGGCGGTGCTCATTGTGGCCCTTGGTGTTGTCGGGGCTGTGGTGACACTGGGGTGAATTTTCTTTTTCTTTTTCTTTTTTTGTTGATGCCGGTATCAAAGATACGGATGAGTAAGATCCATCAGGCCATTACTCGTTTTGAGACGAGGCCGAAGAAAAAAAATAGAGAAACTTTCACCGGCATTTCTGCAGTGTGCAGCCACAGAGCCTTTTTAAAATTAATCTCTTTTTAAAATCAGCTACTCAAAACCAAAAGTTCTATCCTGCTAAAAAAGCCTGATAATCACATGCAGAACAGAACGGCAACACTGTTTGGGTACGGTCTCCTCACCTGGCTTGTTCCCTTCGCAATTTCCATCCCCCTCTATTCCCAAATCGACATTTTTTTCTTCAAGAGCATCATGATTGTCGTGGGTTCAGGCGTCGGGGCAACCCTGCTTGTTTTCTGGTTCAGGGGTGTGCATGAAAAATACCTCAGAGAGGGGGTAAACGTGGGCATTATCTGGCTTATCATGAATTGGGCACTCGATATCGCCATCCTCCTGCCACTCTCCGGCTCCTCCGCCAGTACCTGGTTCACCGATATTGGACTCAGATATCTCGTGATACTCATCATGGCGATAACAATGGGATATGCACTCCGGGATGCCACAAATGGACACCTGAAAGAAGATACAGAGATGCAGTCATCCTGAGAAAAACTCCAAAAGGGAACTGCATCATCCTCCCCCACATGAGCACAGTTGCAGCACACACAACATCCCCTGAAATAAAAATAAAAGAAGATACCAAACTGTCCATCTATCCTGTATGACCTATCACACCTGGGGGAGGGTCTGCAGGGGGGGCACCCCCTCCCTTGCTCTTCGTCAGAAACAGGAGATAATCAAAAAATGCGAAATCATTGACAGGACAGTTTGTCTTACAGGAACATTGATTCAACTCATTTTTAATCCCCCACATGGAGGAGCGAAGAACCTAAAATTCTAAGAGAATTGCTTCATCTTCCCCACAGGAACATCTGTCCGGCCCGGTACAGACTTCCAGAGATGAAACGCATTAAAGTCAGGCAACAGGATGATGCAATAAACAAAAAAAGAGAGAGAAATAGAATCATTCGGCCTTGTAGAATCCCTCTAAAAAAAGAAAGAGATCAGTCGTTCCTGCGCCCGAGAGCAAGAACCGCACCAATAATGGCAAAGGCCGCCACTACGGGAACAACCGCTGCGGGACTCTTTGTTGTCGGGGGAACAGCTTCAAGACCAAGGACAACCGGTGTGCTCTGGCCCCCCGTTACCGTTACGGTCTGGGACGAATCGACATATCCGGTCTGCTTAACCGTCACGACATGCGATCCGGCGGGAATGTCTGAGAGGGTCACCGGGGTGACTCCACGGTACGTATTATCAAGGAACAGTTCGGCACCGGACGGTGTTGAGGAAACGATTATCTGTCCGGTCGTGTCCGGCGTGGGCGACGGTGCATTCGGCGTAAGCTGCGTGTTCACGGTCACGATAGCTCCGCCTTTCACGTATACGGTCTGGGTGTAGTCCTGGTAATCCGTATGCCGTATGAGAATGGTGTGAGATCCCGCGAGAACACTCGTGAGATCGAAATAGCTCGCCACCGGAGTCTGTCCCATAAAGTTCCCGTCAAGGTAGACGGATGAGCCTCCCGGGGTGGATCCCACTTCAATGGACCCCATGGTCGGTTGCTGGCTGATAAACGTCACGGTGACGGGCACCTGCTGCCCTGCATTCACACTGACAGTCGAGAGGTACTCATCGTAGCCTGCCTTGTGCAGCTGGAGAGTGTGTGAGCCGGGAGCAAGGTTGGTGACGACAAACGGGCTTTCTGCGATAAAGCTCCCGTCCACATAGATATCCGCACCTTTGGGGACGGTATTGATATTCAGTGAACCGGTCTGCTGAGGATTGGGAGTAAGGTATGCATTCACGGTGACAGTCTGGCCTGCGGTCACATATGCCGATGTCGCATACACCTGATAGCCGCTCATCGTAATCCGGACGTTATGGCTGGTTCCCGCTCTCACGGATGAGAAGGTTGTGGGAGTATACTGCCAGATGCCGCCGTCAATGGTTGCAATAGCACCGGCAGGGTGGGAGATAACCTCGATATTTCCATACGACGGTGTGGAGTCCGGGTTCAGGGTCGCATACAGGTTAACCGTCTGACCGTTCGCAGGCCACGACGTCACCGGGCCGGTGAAGGTCTGGTAGCCGGATTTTCGGACGGTAAACGTCTGGTATGGCGTACTGGTAGTCCCTACCTCGGTATCGCAGAATCCCTGTGCAATGGTGCCTCCTGCGGAGGATGTGTCAAAGGTAACCACAGCCCCGTTCACGTTGCAGTTCACCCGTATCCATCCCTTCTCAGAGCCGACGGGCGCATGGGTTGTCGGGACCGGCGTTACCGGGGTGGTCGGTACGGTTGTGGGAACAGCTGTTACCGGGGTGGTTGGTATGGTTGTGGGAACAGCTGTTACCGGGGTGGTTGGTATGGTTGTGGGAACAGCTGTTACCGGGGTGGTTGGTACGGTTGTGGGCACTGCCGTTACGGGTACAAGCTTCAGCGTTGCATCAATGGCAGCCTGCTCGCCGGTCTGGAGATCCTTTTGGGCTGTGAAACGCTCATAACCCGTCATCGTGACCTCTATGGTGTGAGAACCGGTTCCCAGTTCCCTGCTGTTGATGGGAGTGACTCCTGCCGCTTTCCCATCAATAGAGACATCTGCTCCGGAAGGCGAGGACAGAATGGTCAGCCATCCAACCTGTGGCTGCGGTTTCTCTGTAGTCGGCACTGCTGTAGCCGGCTGCGTGGTCGGTACCGTCGTTGGCACCGTGGTGGCTACCGTTGTTGGTACCGTCGTTGGTGGCGTCGTTGGCACCGTGGTGGCTACCGTTGTTGGTACCGTCGTTGGTACCGTGGTGGGTTCCAGGGTTACCCCCTGAGTGTTCGTTTCGTTGGTCACAACCGGTTCTGCACCGGTTGCTGCAGGAATGACCAGCATGGCAAAAACAAGGATAGTGACAAATAATGCGGCAACTTTCATAGATATTCATTTAGTATGTAACAGGCGATGCCGTTTAATTATATCTAAAAGAATGATGACGCCGGAGAGCGGACGGGTGAACGGGACAGTCCGGGTTCACCCCGGTATGATTCCATCTCCCGGGATTGCTGCAGGACTATTTTTTCCCGTACTACATATCATAAGGAATCCCGGCGATATTCTGGTAAGGAAATACCGTATGCCTGCGACAGAAACCCCCCTTAAAACCACTGTTGGCACCCTTTCGCTTAACAACCCGTTCCTGCTTTCGTCAGGCCCCCCAACTGCCTCGGGTACACAGATCCGGCATGCATTCCGGCTCGGCTGGGCAGGTGCGGTCACCAAGACGATTGTCCCGGATACGATGGAGATAAAGGATGTCTCCCCCCGTTTTGCGGCATGGAAAGGACAGGATGCAGGGCTCCTCGGTTTTGAGAACATCGAACTCCTTAGCAAACGGAGTCTGTCATACTGGACCGGGGAAATTGCCGCCATCAAAAAAGAATACCCGGACCGGGTCCTGATAGCAAGCATCATGGCCTCGCCTGAACCCGCAGAATGGCAGAGTCTTGCCGCGACAGTGCAGGACGCAGGCGCTGATGCAGTTGAACTGAATGTATCCTGTCCCCACGGCATGCCCGAACAGGGGGTTGGTGCTGCAATCGGACAGCATGCCGGTCTTGTCCGGGAACTGACACATGCGGTGCGTGGCGTTGTCAGTATTCCCCTCATCGTCAAGCTCACGCCCAATGTGACAGATATCGTGCCGGTTGCGCTGGCTGCTGTGGCTGGCGGGGCGGACATCCTTTCTGCGATAAACACCGTCCAGTGCCTGATGGGCGTCGATCTCGAAACCCTTGAACCCCTTCCATCGGTAGCCGGGTCCAGCACCTACGGGGGATACTCAGGGCCTGCGGTGAAACCCATCGGGCTCCGTGTGATCTCGCAGATTGCCCGGGAACTCTCCGTCCCGCTCATGGGAATCGGCGGCATCACCCGCTGGCAGGACGCTGCCGAGTACATCGCGGTGGGTGCATCAGCAGTCCAGGTCTGCACAGCGGTTATGTGGAACGGGGCCGGCATCATCCGGGACATGACCGGGGGGCTTTCGGGATACTTTGCAGAAAAGCACATCCCGAATCCCGGTGCCCTCAGGTGCCGTGCTCTCCCCCGCATTGCATCGCATGCGTCCCTTTCCCGGGATACGCCCCATTATGCATGTGCAGCATTCCCGGACCGGTGCACGTCCTGCGGCCGCTGTGTCATCGCATGCCGCGACGGGGGATACCATGCAATATCACTCACAGACCGGCATGTGGCGATTGACGGGAACCGGTGCGACGGATGCGGCCTGTGTTCTTTTGTCTGTCCTGAAGGCCTCATCGTGATGCAGCCCCGCACACAGATGACAGGGAGGTAAGGGAAAACCCCGTTTTGTGTGTGTGTACTGCGACAACAGTGGTGAACAGGAGATCATACCAATGAATCATCCATTTTTTTGGGGGATTCCTGCTTCCGGTGTTTCAGATGGATGAAATACGGATGGCAGTCTTTTGAGCGGATTGATTCCGGATGGACTAATTAAACAGGATTAAATGTCTTCGCATTAAGATATATTTTAATCCCGATGAAACTCAAGATTATTTTTACGATTGTTGTTGCAATTGCAATTGCCTATATTTTAATTCCACCTGACGTATACCAGGAGACCGATGTCCGGTCAGGCATAGGGAATGGTATTTCTGAAATCCTGATTGAGATGGAGCAGTATGATCTTGCAATTATGACGAGCGACTGGGTTCTTGAGACAAATACTTCCAATATTGATGCATGGGAAAAGAAGGTTGATGCACTGGCCGGCCTTGAACAGTATGAAAATGCAACAGAGATCCAGAAATATCTCGTGGCAGACAAAGGGGCCCTGACAACCATAAAGGACTGGACGAAACTTGCAAAACTGCATGCAAAAGCAGGGAATTTCGGGGAGTCCGTGGATGCCTATGAGACACTTGTTACCATGTACGATCTTTCACCCACTGATGCACAGTCGTTGGAAACAAGCAGTCTGATGCGTTCATACTCAGAAAAGGGTGCCCTCCTGATTAAACTGCAGAGATATGATGAAGCAATCGCCTGCTATAATTCAGCAGTCGATCTGGAGCCGTCAAATGCAGCTGCCTGGATTGGTCTTGGAGATGCATACCTCTTCAAATCCATGTACGATCAGGGCCAGTTAAAGGATATGTACAAAGAGCTGGGGAGAACACCGTCCAAAAGAGATTCATCCGTTAAAAAGATGGACATGTCGGCGGTTAATTCAAACAGAAAAGCAGTTGAAGCATACCAGAAAGCCGTTGAGATTGATCCGTTCGTCTATCCGTTCGTGGTAACCAAAATAATGGGCAGTTATGAAAAGACGGTGGGCAGTTATCAGGAAATACTGGAGAATTTCAGGACGGATCAATCCACCGAATAATAACCGGTCTTTATTTTTCTGTTTTCTCTTTTTTTTTCCTGCTTCGCATAACACACAGGAACGGAACCCGACATGCTGAGCCCACCCGGCAACTGAATCACAACATCCGCTACCTGCCATTCTCCATCTCTGTCAGACCAAGGGCATACTTTCGTGCGGCCGGATATACCGGATCAAGCCGATCGGACAGATTTTTCCCGCCAAGCATAAAAGGAGACCGTCCCAGCTGCTGTATCGCAGGAACAGATGCATCATGAAAACGGAACACAAACGAATCAAGATCTGATCTTGTCTTCCAGAAATTCTGAAGATAATCTTCAGGTGAGAAAGCGGGATGTGCACAAACAGCATCTTCCACCCCATTTTCCACTACATCTTCAGCAGGAACATCCGTCCCTGCACCGGCTGCTGCACTCCGCCTCTTTCTCAATGCATCAAGCATATCTTCACGTTCCATACCGCGGAGACCAAAAAGGAAAAACGGATTTTCATCAAACCACTCTGCAAGGATATAATAGACCGCCGCAATATGTTTGCAGGGATTCGCCCAGTCCGGACATGAGCAGGTAGTTTCAATATCATCATCTGATTGGGGGAAAAGAGACAGACCCGCTGATGCAAACACTTCTTCAAGCTCCTCCGGCATCTCGCCGGACAACAGCCTGGCCGCAATGATTGCCTGTTTTGCCATCCCTTCTACAACCGACTCCCACTCTTCTGAATTATAATCCCTGAAGGTAATGGTCACAGTATACGGGGTTCTCATCGACCCCCGGACTTTCGCCTGCACCACACCGTCCTGATACCGAATAGATGATACATATCCATTTCGGGCGTAACTCTTGCCACGGGAGAGACGGGGGGCGTCACTGATCTCTTCCAGTGCCCGAACAAACCGCTTTGACCACCACGTCTCACCGACCGCACCCCGTTTGCTCTTCAGAACCGGGGATTTTTTCAGGAAAACCCCGTTGCCGGAATCCGAAGAATTCTTTTTAGCTGCCATCAGAACTCTCCAAACGCATCTGTACTAAGTGAGACCAGTTCTCTCAGTTTGTCAGTAGAGAGATTCGTAAACCAGTCCTCCCCGGAACCGATAATCTCCTCTGCCAGCTCTCTTTTCTGTTCAAGCATCGCATCAATCTGCTCCTCAAGCGTACCCGCAGATATCAAAAGGTGCACCTGCACGTTCTTCGTCTGCCCTATCCGGTATGCCCGGTCAGTCGCCTGATCCTCAACCGCCGGATTCCACCACCGGTCCACATGAAACACATGATTCGCAGACGTCAGGTTCAGCCCCGTACCGCCGGCCTTCAGTGAGATTACAAACAGCCGCGGCCCATTCTCTGACTGGAACCATTCCACCGCCGCATCACGCTTCTTCCTTTGGGTTTTGCCGTGCAAAAGCAGCACCTCCTCTGAAAACCTCTCCTGCAATAATGCCTGAAGCTGCACTGCAAATGTGGCATATTGAGTAAACACAATCGCCTTGTCGCCATTATCGATGACTTCGTCAAGCATCTCAAAGAGACGCACCAGTTTACCGGATCTCACGGAATCAACACACCCATCGCCGGTGAACAGCACAGGATGGTTGCAGATCTGCTTTAGCCGGGTAATGGCAGACAGTATGACACCCTTTCTCTGAATACCCTCACATTCATCAGCCGCCCTGAGCATCCCGTCAACCGTTGCCTGATACAACGTCGCCTGTTCCTTTGTCAGTGTGCAAAATACCTTCTGCTCAGTCTTGTCAGGCAGATCCTGTATGATGGAACGATCGGTCTTTACCCTCCGCATAACAAACGGGCCGATCATCTTTCTCAGGAGAGCGCCCGTATCACGGTCATGATACCGTTCAACGGGCACGGCAAACTCCTTATAATAACTGCCATATGAACCCAGATATCCCCGGTTTAAGAAATCCATAATCGACCACAGTTCAGTCAGCCGGTTTTCTACCGGTGTGCCGGTCAGTGCAATTCTCCGGGCCGCAGGAATTGCTCTGATAGCACGGGACTGTTTGGTCAGGTGATTTTTGATGTTCTGTGCCTCATCCAGCAGCAGACATGCCCACCGGATCAGACAGAGTGTATCGATATCGCGGTGTGCGAGACTGTATGTGGTAATGACCACATCATATGCAGATATCGCCTCTGCAAAGCCCTCCCCTGTAACACGCTCCGCGCCATGATGAATATAGACGGAGATGCCCGGTGCGAACCGGACAAACTCACGCTTCCAGTTGCCGACAATTGACATCGGACAGATAACAAGAACGGGCGTTGCAGGCATCTTTGAATATTTCATCTCGGAAAGCAGATACGCAATAAACTGCGGGGTTTTGCCTAGTCCCATGTCATCGGCAAGGCATGCCCCCAGCCCCTGCCGCGTGAGAAAAGAGAGCCAGGAGACACCTGTCAACTGGTATGGCCGAAGTTGCCCGAAAAATGTGTCAGGAATATCAATCGGTTCCGGTTTCGTTACCCCCCGGATATTATTCAGTATCTCCCCCACCTGCCCGCCCGGGGATGATATTTCAACCGTACATTCCTGATCAAAGACCCGGGTGGTTTCTAGTTTTAACAGATCACCCAGTTCGATACTCCCGTCACCATATTTCTTCTGAAACGCACGCAGAGTCCGTTTTATTTCCTGGGAATCGAAGGCGACCCATTTGCCCCTCACCTGAACAAGCGATTGCTTCAGGTCCGCAAGTTTCATAAACTCATCAACAGAGAACGTCTCCCCGCCCAGTGCGATGGAATAGTTGAAATCCAGCAGACTGTTAAAGGTGAAAAAACCGGAACCCGCATTCTTCTGTTTCTCCGGGGGCTTTAAATCAATTTTTAATATTGGTCTGACTTTTTCCTCTTTCCACCATGGCGGCAACAGAACGGTAAAACCTGCCTGCTGAAGTACTGGTGAGGTCTCGCTTAAAAACGGGTAGATATCTTCAGTGTCAATTGCAAGACATGTCGGGCATGCAGTCTTCAGACCAGCCGCAAGTCCGGGAAATATCCTGACCGCCCGCCCAAGATCGGCCAGAAACTCCTCTTCGGGATGACCGGACCTGCTGAACAGATACGTATGCTCCGCGGTTCTCTTTTTCCAGATCTCCTCTGCAGGAATGAGAAGGGACGGATCGTCATGTGCCTGAAGATGAAAGGTAATACTCCAGCGGTTATCCTCACTCCCAACATCGGGTTCTTCCAGGCGAAAACAGGTTCTGAATTCGTGGACCTCGCCTTCCTCAGACTGACCCGAAAGCCAGCTCTTCATCTCTGCAATAAACGCTTCAGAAAGTGCACCGGAATGGTGGTGATCCGCGGGGCATCCGGTTAATTTCAGAAAGCAGATGAGTGCCTCTTTTTCAGACGTCTGCATTTTTTTGGTGATTTTAAGCGGAACCGGCGTATCAGAGAGGGCATCGGCCACAATCTGTGAAACCATGGAGGACACGAACCGGTCAAGTATGGTACCTGCATTATATCTGAGGACATATCCCGAATCCACATCATACCCATTTGCGCACGATTCACATACACAGGGCATTCCCCCGGCAAGCAGGGCATACCTGTCTTCATCATCGCTGCCGATGAGCGGTTTCCATACGGGCAGGGTATCTGCCGCATTCAAAAATGCAGGAATAAAGCGTTCACGTGTGACCAGTTCCACGGAAAAACCAATGGCAAACAGCCAGTAGCGTAATGAATCGCCAACCCTGACACCGGAAGAGAAGAGAGAAAAAAGCCGGGTATACAGGCAGGCCAGTGAAGAGAGGCTGCACGAGAGTGTCGCGAATTCCCACGGCAACAGCTGCTGCAATGGTTTCTGAACAGCAAAGGCAGCCATTGAAGGCAGATATGACGTGAGAGGGTTTGCAGCTTCAGACGGAAAGACTGCGGTCTGCACACCCTCATGCCACGGTATATCGCTGCTGCCTGAAACCATAGTCAGCAGACGCAGCAGCTCTTTGGCTGATACAGTATTTGGATGTGGATAGACAGGGGGATGTTTTGGTTTCCGTCCGCGTTTTGCTGGTATCCCCTCTGAACAATAATCCGATTCACCAAAGAAACTGAACCTGTCAGGTGTATCGGGATCATAAAAACCATGGATTACAACAAGGTTTGGAACACGGATTTTACCTTCCACATTACTCATTTCAGTGTTTAATTTTTTTTGTGCATAAATCACTCTGTTTGATGAAGATTCCGGTTGTTTTTTCACCATCTGCGGGTTGGAACGGGGCTTGATATGGTCGACAAAAAAGTTCACGAATGAATGCCCGCACCCAAAACAAAAAACGAAAGACAGAAAAGAGGAATTATTCCCTGATACCGGCAATTGCCACATCAACGATGGCACCAATATCCTCAACGCCCCATACCTCAGAATTTGATATAAACGTCAAACATCCGGATTGACTTTTATCGGTTTTTGTGTGACAGCCACAGGCACCATGCTGGTTTTACATGGTATTCAGACATTTCGATTCCTGAGCCAAATGGGAAGGAGATGGCAACGCCTTCTCCCTACTCGACGCGAGCCAGGCGGTTCTGAAAAATGTGTTCCCGGGAAACGCCGGAAAGAGGTCGTTTGAGTCCCTGAAAGAGGCGTATAGAAACGAGCAGAAACTCCACGCAGTCGCAGATGACATGAGTGAACGAAGATACCGGAAAGCAGCGCATACTATCGGGAGACTCGTCCCGGGGTCTATGAGGTATACCGCATTCTCAATACGGGAAATCAAAGCTCTGGCAGGAAAATACTGCGTATTTTCCGTGAACAACACTGGAAGCGATCCAAACAACGAACATGATGGAGCGGGTCAATAAGGAACTTTAAAAAAAAAAGAGAAACAGGATTGCAGGAGTTTTTCCAAATGAAGAGTCGCCCCTCAGGCTGGTCAGGTTCATCCGGATGGATGTGAATGAGAAGTGATGACTGACAGAAGGGATTTGTCGATGGAGACGGATGATCAGATACGGATACAGGGCTCTGCGAATTTACAGCATATTGAGATGTTACCTGAATGTTCCCCTCCAGACACCCCTACTTTAATATAATCCCGCTGTCATGTAGCAGATGAGATGAAAGAAAGCGATCAAGATCACAGAACAAGGAAGAATTCTCATTGTTTCAAACAGACTGATCTCATAAGTTCTTAGTTTTGTTTGCATGTTGGTCAAACTAACATGACTAAAAACACACATATTTCCTGTAACTGTCAAAGTTTGAATACTGAAAAAAATATCGTATGCGACCATGGACAAAAAACCGCAAATAGGGCAGATTGTTACTGACCCACTCCGGGATGAACTCTTCAGTGGGGACCATCTGGCTCATCATGCAAAGGAGACTGCCTACTCGCACAGGATAGATACCAGAAAAAGGTATGATCTCCTCCTTCCACGACTTGCTGATAACGAGAAGATACTGCTGGAAACTCACGATCTGCTGTACGCCGCCATCGAGGCGAATCGCCGGATTGCTCCTGCAGGTGAATGGCTATTAGATAATTTCTACCTTATTGAAGAACAGATAAGGACTGCTCGCTGCCATCTCCCTAAAGATTACAGTAAAGGACTTCCTCACCTGGAAAATGGACCGCTTGAAGGATTTCCCCGGGTGTACCATATCGCCAGAGAATTAATTATTCATAGCGACGGGAGGATTGATACTGAGAGCCTCTTTGGTTTTATCGATGCATATCAGAGTGTCACTCCTCTGCTGCTCGGAGAACTCTGGGCTATACCAATCATGTTCAGACTCTCTTTGATAGAGAATCTGCGCAGGATAGCCGAGGTTATCTCCACAAACATACGTGAACGCGACTCTGCAGGCCATTGGGTAGATCGGATGACCGAAGTTGCCAGAGAAGATACAAATAGTCTGATCCTGGTTATCGCAGATATGGCACGGTCAGATCCACCCATGACCAGTGCTTTTGTCGCGGAAATGGCCCGACAATTGCAGAGCAGGTCAGGGGCACCCTCATTCCCCTTCACCTGGATAGAACACAAACTTTCCGGGAGAAACCTGACCGTTGAGCAGATGATCAATGCAGAGGCACAGGCACAGGCTGCTGATCAGGTATCTTTCAGGAACAGCATAACCAGCCTTCGTCTCCTTGATACGACGGACTGGCGTGAGTTCGTAGAGCGGCTGAGTCTTGTCGAACACACCCTTCGTAGTGATCCTGCAGATGTTTATGCAGCGATGGACTTTGCAACCCGCGACCACTACAGGCATGTGGTTGAGGAGATCGCAAAAAAGGGAGGTTTCTCCGAAGATGCTGTTGCAGGAAAAGCAGTGGAACTTGCCAATGAGAGTCGGGACAGGAAGGATAGGAAAATCCGGGCATCTCATGTAGGATATTATCTGATAGCCGAAGGAAGAGGCTCTCTTGAAAAAGCACTCTCATTTCATCCTCCTGTTATGGACCGGATCAGAAAAACAGTATATACACATTCCCTTGCCCTGTATTTCTGCGGGATCCTGTTCATAACTTCCATCGTGGCTTATTTGGGGTATACAAGGCTTACTGCCTACGAATGGTTTGTTGCTCTGCCCTTCCTGGTCCTCCTCCTGTTTCCGGTCAGTCAGGGTGCAATAGCAGTTATTAACTGGTTTGTTACGCTTCTGCTCACTCCTGTTCCACTCCCGAAGATGGACTATTCAAAAGGGATACCAGGGGAGCGAAGAACCATCGTCGTAATCCCGACAGTCCTCTCAGGAACCGGAGACGTTCAGGGACTCCTGGATTCACTTGAGATCCGGTACCTGGCAAACCGGAACGATAACCTGTACTTTACTTTGCTGACTGATCTTCGGAACGCACATGCAGAGGAGCTGCCGGAAGATGCGGAGACAGTCGATCTGCTTGCAGCCGGAATTGAAAATCTGAACAAGAGATACCAGGGCGGGAAGCCGGATACCTTCTTCCTTATGCACCGGTCCCGGACCTGGAATGCGGGTGAAGGGGTCTGGATGGGGTATGAGCGGAAAAGAGGGATCCTCATGGCATTCAGTACCTTTTTGTTCAACAAAGGGAAAAACCCGTTCTCACGTATCGTTGGCAATTATGAGATTCTGACTGATATCAAATATGTGATAACCCTTGATACTGACACACAACTCCCACGAAATAGTGCAGGAAAACTTATCGGTGCAATCGCACACCCACTCAACCGACCAGTAATGGATCCGGTAACCCGGGTGATCAGGGAAGGCTACGGAATTCTCCAGCCCCGTGTCGCCATCTCTCTGTCAGAATCAGGAATATCACGGTTTGTATCACTATTTGGGGGTGAGCAGGGTATTGATCCCTATACCCGTGCAGTATCTGATGTGTATCAGGATGCCTTTCATGAAGGGTCATTTATTGGAAAAGGGATCTATGATCTTGAAGTCTTCTCACGAACAGTGGTGGGGCGGTTTCCTGAAAACCTCATATTAAGTCATGATCTGCTGGAAGGATGTTATGCCAGGGCAGGCCTCGTCAGTGATGTACAGGTCTTTGAGGAGTATCCCGTCAGTTATCTGGCTGATAGCAAACGAAGGCACCGATGGATCAGAGGCGACTGGCAGGTAATGCCGTGGCTGCTTCCGTCCGTCCGGGACAACTCTTCAAAAAAGCAGAGAAATCCGCTCTCACTCCTCTCACGATGGAAAATTTTTGACAATCTGAGAAGAAGCCTTATAGCGCCAATGGCGTTTTTCTTCCTCATCCTGGCATGGACCTGCCTTACGGATCCTCACTTCTGGACGGCCTATATCGTATCGCTTTACCTGATTCCACCAACAACTATCATCGGTTGGAAGTGTATAAAAAAGCCCAAAGCACAGACCTGGGTACTGCATCTCCATAATATGCCCCGGATTATCCAGGACCAGCTGGCAGGGACTCTCATTTCCCTGGCCTTCCTCCCGTATGAAGCATATATTTCCCTTGATGCACTACTTCGATCCTGCTGCCGAATGGTATTTTCTCATCGTAATCTATTAGAATGGACTACTCATCAGGAGGCTGGACGGACGGGAAAATACAGCGTTTCAGAAACATACCTGATTATGTGGCCGGGACCGGTAACCGGGGCCGCATTGTTCCTTGGAATGGCGCTCATTTTCCCATTTGCGAGTCCTGCTATCGCCTTGTTTGCTCTTGCATGGACCTTATCCCCAGCCATCGCGTGGTGGATAAGTCAGCCAGTAAGAACCCGGATCACCAGTCTTACCCTCGGGCAGGAACGTTTTTTACGGGTTATTGCACGACGGACCTGGCGTTTCTTTGAGACCTTTGTCACTATTGAAGATCATTACCTTCCCCCGGACAACTATCAGGAACAGCCGGTTTTGGCTGTTGCACACCGCACATCACCAACAGATATCGGACTCTCGCTTCTCGCAAATCTTACCGCGTACGACTTTGGGTATATTCCGATGAGTGAACTGATTGAGCGTACTCAAAATACCCTGACTACCATGGGGCAGCTAAAGAGATTTCGGGGTCATTTTTACAACTGGTATGATACCATCACCCTGGAGCCGAGCCTCCCGCAGTATATCTCCACCGTCGACAGTGGTAACCTTGTCGGAGCACTGCTCGTATTGAGACAGGGACTTTATGAACTCCCTTGTAATCAGGTCCTTTCGAATAAATTTGCAGACGGTTTATCAGACACACTCTCGCTCCTCTCTGACGCTATAGATGCTGCCACAGAAGAGAATAAGGGAGTGGTGCCAACATCAGTCCGGTCAAAGATCGCAGACCTTAAAGACGGTGCAGCCCGGATGCCAGACTCGACTATCGAAGCTCTGAACCATCTCATACATCTTGATGGGATTGCATCAGAATTACTGGCTGCACTCAATACCTGTCAGGATGATGAAGTCAGATGGTGGGCTGCTGCGACAAAACGACAGATCGGGACTCATCTAAAGGATTTAAAATCATTTACGGCATGGGAATCCACAGGCAGTCCTCCTGACACTCTCCGGGATGAGGTCCCGCAGAATCTGACACCGTATCTCTCTTTGATCTGCAGAAAGCTTGAGACGCTGAATAATCAGATTCCATCTATCAGAGATGTCGCGGGCATAAAGGAGGATCTTCATCTCCGGATTGGTCCGCTGATGGATTGGCTTGATACACACGGGGATGCGAACAGTGTCTCCGGTTCTGGTCATCACTGGCTGATTCGGACTCTTGAGGAGATGAAATGCTCAAGCGAGCGGGCAGAAGAACTCATCCTGTCGGTACCGCTCCTTGCAGATCAGTGTAGTGCATGTTCCGAAATCGAGTATGAATTTCTGTATGATCGGGCGAGTAATCTCCTCGCAATCGGATATAATGTGACTGATCTCCGGCAGGATGCCAGTTTTTATGATCTGCTCGCATCAGAGGCACGACTCACCAGTTTTATCGGCATAGCTCATGATCAGCTTCCGCAGGAGCACTGGTTCGCGTTAGGGCGTCTGCTCACTACTATCGGAAAAGGGAAACCCTTCCTTATCTCATGGAGTGGATCGATGTTCGAATATCTGATGCCACTCCTCGTGATGCCGACGTATGAGAATACCCTTCTCGATTACACGTATCATGCAGTCGTAGCCAGACAGATAGAGTATGGTCGCAAAAAGGGTATTCCCTGGGGAATATCAGAATCCGGGTATAATATTACTGATACAAACCTGAACTACCAGTACCGGGCATTTGGTATTCCAGGTCTTGGGTTCAAACTTGGACTTGCCAGGGATCTGGTCGTTGCCCCGTATGC
This sequence comes from uncultured Methanomicrobiaceae archaeon, assembly GCA_963761105.1. Classification (GTDB taxonomy): domain Archaea; phylum Halobacteriota; class Methanomicrobia; order Methanomicrobiales; family Methanomicrobiaceae; genus Methanogenium. The sequence goes on from CAVXFW010000023.1 coordinate 50,755, forward strand.
TGCGGTGATGGGACTGATGGTTAATCCGGCTTTGGCCTGTATTAATCTCGAGCAGATGAAATCTCTGGGGTATGCAGGTGAGTATGGATTTTATGAAGCCGTAGATTTCACCCCGTCCCGGGTGCCTCCAGGCCGGAAACACACGATAGTACGGTCATTCATGGCACATCACCAGGGAATGACTCTGCTCTCTCTCGCCTATGTACTTTTACATCGTCCTATGCAGAGGAGATTTGAGTCTGATCCATATCTTCGGGCAACCGTGATGCTGCTCCAGGAGAAAATACCCATGAACACACCGTTCTATCCGCATACATGGGAGGTCCAGGGAGTCCATAAAATAACCGAAGAAGCAGAATCCCCGATACGGACTTTCCAGACCGCAAATACTCCACGACCTGAGGTGCAACTCCTCTCGAACGGCAGGTACCATGTTATGATAAACAACAGCGGATCAGGGTATAGCAGATTGAACGATCTTGCCGTGACCAGATGGCGGGAGGATCCGACTGCAGACAGCAGCGGCACCTTCTGTTATATCAGAGATCTCGCGAGTGGGGAGTTCTGGTCGAATGGGTATCAGCCCACCAGAAAGATCCCTGATACCTATCAGACGGATTTTCAGCAGGCTCGTGTTGAATTTCTCCGAAGGGACCGGGAGTTTGATACCCATACTGACATTAGTGTATCTCCTGAAGACGATGTGGAACTTCGAAGGATACGAGTAACAAACCGGTCATGGACGCGACGAACGATAGAGTTTACCAGCTATGCTGAAGTGGTACTGGCGCCTCAGGGCTCAGATGAAACCCATCCGGCCTTTAGCAACCTGTTCGTCCAGACCGAACTCGTACGGGAGAAAAATGCAATCCTCGCGACGAGAAGACCTCGATCAGATGGTGAACGCCCCCCCTGGATGTTTCATCTGATGACCGTTCATGGCACTCAGGCACGAAAGAAATCATTTGAGACAGACCGGTCAAAATTTATCGGGCGTGGAAATTCACTCTCAAGGCCGGTTGCCATGACCGATTCTTCAACTCTTTCTGATACTGCGGGTTCAGTTCTCAATCCGATGGTTGCTATCAGATGTACCATTATCTTAGATCCTCATGAGACAGCAGGTGTGACTATCTTCACCGGAGTCAGTGAGAGTCGTGATGAATCAGTCGCACTGATCGAGAAGTACTATGAAGGATACATCGCAGAACGGGTCTCAGAGCTGGCCTGGACTCATACCCAGGTGATGCTCGCACAACAGAACACAACTGAGCGGGATGCGCAGTTGTTTTGTGCACTCGCCTCCCCGGTCATCTATCCAAATCCCTGCTGGCGTGCAGGCCAGAATTTACTTCTGAAGAACAGCCGTGGTCAGTCAGGTCTCTGGGGGTATGGCATCTCAGGAGACATCCCGATAGTGCTGGTGAGGATAAAGAGCAGGAATCGGATCAATCTCATCAAAGAGATGGTGCAGGCTCATTCATACTGGCGAATGAAGGGACTAATGGTCGATTTAGTGATCTGGAATGAGGATCTGTCAGGATACCGGCAGAAACTGCAGGATGAGATCATGCGTCAGATACCCCCGGGGTCTGATTCACTATTATTAAACCAGAAAGGAGGGATTTTTATCCGGCGTCCTGAACAGATGTCAGATGAGGATCGTATCCTTATTCAGACTGTGGCACGGGTGATTATTTCAGACAGTGGAGGTACGCTGTCCGAACAGATGGAACGGGCAGGCTGGTGTGAGATTGAAGTCCCAAAGCTGCGCCCCACCCGGACTCCGTATCCTGAACCGAACGCCGGGCCCGATAAGACGGGCGAAGGACTACTCTATTTCAACGGCACCGGTGGATTTTCTCAGGATGGCAGGGAGTATGTCATCATCACGGGAAAGTGGAAGGTAACTCCTGCACCCTGGGTAAACGTCCTCGCGAACGAGAACTTCGGGACAGTTGTATCAGAGAGTGGCAGTGCCTATACCTGGAGTGAGAATGCTCATGAATTCAGACTCACGCCCTGGATGAACGATCCGGTTCAGGATCTCTCCGGGGAGGCTCTGTATATCAGGGATGAAGAGACCGGCATATTCTGGTCTCCTACTGCATTGCCTGTACGAGGGGCAAATCAGTACGTGACCAGGCATGGGTTTGGGTATTCTGTCTTTGAGTATTGCGAGCATGGGATAAGCACCGAACTGACCGTATATGTCTCCATCGACAATCCGGTGAAGTTCATATCTCTTCGGATCAGGAACAGATCGGGTCGTAGCAGACATCTGTCTGTCACCGGATATGTAGAATGGGTGCTCGCTGAACTCAGGTCAAAATCACTGTTGCATGTGATCACTGAAATTGATCAGATATCCGGAGCAATTTTTGCTAAAAATCCATATAACAGTGAATTTCCCGGGAGAGTAGCGTTTCTTGACTCTAATATATTGAATCGGACCGTGACCGGTGACCGGTATGAATTTATCGGACGGAACGGGTCGCTCGACAAACCTGCAGCGATGAAACATATCAGACTCTCAAATAAAGTCGGAGCTGGCCTTGATCCGTGTGCTGCAATGCAGATCCACTGTGAACTTACTGACGGAGAAGAACGTGAGATTATCTTTACCCTTGGTGTCGGACGGGATAGTGATGATGCAAGAATGCTTGTCTTAAAAAACCGGGGAGTAGAGCCTGCACGTACAGCACTCACAGCAGTTAAGGAATACTGGAGCCGGACCCTTGGTGCAGTTACCATTACAACTCCTGACCGGTCGGTGGATCTGCTCGTCAATGGATGGCTTTTATACCAGACCATTGCCTCCCGGTTATGGGCACGTTCCGGTTTTTACCAGTCAGGAGGGGCATTTGGATATCGGGATCAACTGCAGGATGTAATGGCACTCATCCACTCCCGACCTGAATTGACGAGAAAACAACTTATTCTCTGTGCAGGACACCAGTTCGGTGAAGGTGATGTCCAGCACTGGTGGCACCCGCCATTGAACAGAGGGGTGAGGACCCACTGCTCTGACGACTACTTATGGCTCCCATTCGCTACCTGCAGATATGTGCTCAACACCCGCGATACCGGGGTTCTGGATGAGGAGATTTTGTTTCTCGAAGGGCGAATGGTGCTCCCGGAGGAAGAGTCATACTATGATCTGCCGGACCAGTCAGCAACTTCCGGAACCCTGTATGAACACTGTATACGAGCTATTCGGTGGGGATTGAAGTTCGGGAGGCATGGTCTTCCTCTGATGGGGACAGGCGACTGGAACGACGGGATGAATCTTGTCGGTGCAGAGGGTAAGGGAGAGAGTGTATGGCTGGGATTTTTCCTCGTTGACCTTCTTATGCAGTTCCGTGAGATTGCAGAGCTCCACAGTGATCCCTCTTTTGCAGAATTCTGCGGAGTGAACGCTGAGTGGATACGGGAAAATCTGGAGAGAGACGGATGGGACGGGAGATGGTACCGTCGTGCGTATTTTGATTCAGGTGAACCACTTGGATCTTCTGTAAACCATGAGTGTATGATCGATTCTATTGCCCAGAGTTGGGCGGTCCTCTCAGGAGCTGCTTCAGACGAGCGGGCAATAACTGCTATGGAGGCAGTAAATGAGCACCTCATCTTACAGGATAACCGGCTGATAACCCTTTTTACCCCGCCATTTGATACCGCTCCTGTTAATCCCGGGTATATCAAGGGATATCCCCCAGGTATCAGGGAGAACGGGGGGCAATATTCCCAGGCTGCTGTCTGGGTTGTGATGGCTTTTGCAGCTCTGAAGAACCCTCAGCAAGCGTGGGATCTGTTGCCGTTCTTAAGTCCGATTCACCATAGCAAAACGCCTGAGGATGTCAGGAAGTACCGGGTCGAGCCGTATGTTGTTGCTTCTGATATCTATGCTGCCCCTCCCCATACCGGACGGGGTGGCTGGACATGGTATTCCGGGTCAGCAGGATGGATGTATACGCTCATCCTCGAATCGCTCCTCGGGGTGCGGCTCTCAGGGGATCGAATCAGGTTCGAGCCCTGTATCCCGTCGATCTGGGGATTATATCAGATTGATTATCGGTACCGGTCCACGCCGTATCATATCGTAGTGCAGAATTCCGGTACGGGATCAGGTGTCAGATCCGTTGTCGTTGACGGGATTGATCAGGATGATAAGAATATTCATCTGGTAGATGACCGGGAAGATCACCAGGTCGTGGTGGAACTTGGGGCGTGAGGAGAATCATAAAAGGATTGTAACTGTTCAGCCCACCCTATGAGCGGCAGAAGGGATGAAGGGATATCCCTCGAATACGTTCAGAAGAGACGCGAACACAGGCATCTCATTCTTTTTCACCGTTGAGATATACCCCCTGACCCTGCAGAACCAGTCAGCTCCTTCTTCACTCCTAAACGTACCAGAAATCTTCTGTTGCAGTTTCATCATCCGGATATCCCGTTCAGCCAGATTATTGGAGAACGGGACAGAGAAATCAGGCTCTTCGCTATTCCGTGTGGGTGAATATCCTGGAAATTCTCTTTGGTTATGAACAGAAACACAACTTTAGTATTCACACCATTTACCAAAAAACACAGAAATACAGGGGGAGTAAAATTCTTTTTGACAGGCACATACTCCTTAAAAGTCCCTTTATGATTTCTGATCCAGATGAAATATCCCATTAATGTCATATTCTCTGAACAAAAACAACGAGCAGGTGGGATACTTGCCTATCCCACCTGCGACCTATCTCATCTGGCGGGGTGGGTCATGCAGGGAGGGGGCACCCCTCCCTTGCTTTTCGATTTGGTTAATTGAATACCCACAGAAAACAGCGAAGAGCCAAATTTATCTTGTTTAAACAGGGCGTCTCCCCTGTTTTTCCATACTACAGTCTTATCTTGTTGAGCTTTGGTCACTTCACCCGCTCGAAGTCCGTCACCCATAAAATCAGTAAAGGATCCATTCTCAGGACTGAAGATAAGAGTATCTGGATAATATACAAAATATTCACTCCTCGTAATTTACGAATATTTAGCGATTTCTTCCACCCCCTCCCCCTCCCCCACAACAACACCGCCCCTGCCACCAGGGGCCCGCCTAGCACCACCATCCCAAAAACGTCATCAACAACCGCCCGACCTTTCCACGAACACCTCGAACAACACCGGTCCCACGAAACTCCCCAGCGACGCGAACGAATTGATACACGCGGTCCCGGCCTTCCGGAGCCCGGTTCCTGAACTCGTGGCGAGGGACTCTAAAAATTGAGGATATAATCGTGTTAATTTGATCCTTGCATTCGTCAGGAGTATGTCATACCCAGAACTCTGGTTCTATACCATACCGAGAGTCCGCTCGCGATGGCAAAAAGAATGACGATAACGATAGTAAGGGCGGGTTGACTGTCAGGATGCACCACGATATTGAGGTAGATAACCAGTCCCTCCAGAAGCGAAATTCCGACTACCATCAAAATTAAGCTATGCTTCTTTTGCATCATGCTATCTTCAAATTACCACATGCACGTTAATAAAAGGTAGGGATATACCGTACTTTAGCTTTTTTGGTCAGTTGGTTATTTCGGAGAACACAGGATTTCTCCAGAGCCCGAAAAAAAAACTCCTCATACCCATGATATATCTCATTGGCAGTATTCGGAGGGCATATCCGTTACCTATCGTGTGGGAGTATAGTGTCACGTTAATTTTAGGTCCACACCGGAAACTCCGGATAATCTCAGATCTTGAAATAACAGGTAAGATATTTATACCACTTAATAATATCAGGCTTACTAAAATGAGTTAAAAGAGCCTGTCCAACGAGCCAGAGCAATTGATGGACAGAACTGCAAGAAGAAACCGGTGATCCCCGTTTTCTCACCAGAATAATATAAGGCAACCCAGATTCCCGCGCATATCGTCAATAAAGAAGATGGAGTCCCGGAAATATTGGGTCAACGTGCGACAAGATAGCAAAGCATCCGCTATAACGAAGCCCGGAACCACTGGGGTCAAATGATCAGGGAATCAGAAATAGTAGGAGAATTGCTGAACCGGCAGGATTTTATTTTTCAGTAGCTCCCTGGCATACTCCGAATCGTCAATACGTAATAACCGCCCCACGTCCTACCTTTTGCGAAGTCGGATTTTTATAATACTTAAAGAATAGCATGATTAAATTCGGATCCACAACAACAGGATTACATGTGAATCAGGTAATGCTCCTGTTTTCCGCCCAATTCCCTGAAACAGAGGTTTTTTACGTCACTTCGTTATGTCCTGTCCGGCAACTGGAAAACCCCGCCAGAATCCAAATATAAATGTCATTTTCCCGACAGAGGTTTCAAAAAATCAGACGGTTTTACTACACGACCCAAATATTCATTTGTCTAAAAGCCATTTAAGACACAATTCAGGTTTTAAATATTGTATCCTGATCTCCTGCAGTTATTCTCAATTAACTATAATAATTTGATGTGTCTTTTATATCAATGGTTAGCCAGGACGTTGATTGAGCAGAAGTTACAAGAGGTAATAACTATTCTATGAGAGAGCTAAGGGGATATTCAGGATGAAGACGATTGGGGTAATGACCGGCGGAGGGGACTGCTCGGGGCTGAACGCGGTGATCCACGCCGTTGTCCGGGCTGGGATTCAGGTGGGGATCGATACTGTTGGTATACGGAACGGGTGGCTCGGACTCATCGAAGACGATATCGAGCTCCTCACCGATTTCTCGGTCTCAGGTATCCTCGAGAAAGGGGGTACGATCCTCGGCACCTCCAGAACGGACCCGCTAAAAAAGGCCGGAGACATCCAGAAGATACGAAACAACATACAGCGCTACGGAATCGAAGGGCTGATTGTCATTGGCGGTGACGGTACGCTCGCAGCGGCCAGTGATATGGCAAAAGAGGGGATCCCCCTTATCGGTGTCCCCAAGACTATAGACAACGACGTCTTTGGGACCGATGTGACCATCGGATTTGACACCGCAGTTTCTATCGTGACCGAAGCGATTGATCGCCTGCGTACCACTGCCGAATCCCACCACCGTATCATGGTGGTCGAGGTGATGGGACGGGACGTGGGATGGATCGCGCTCATGGCGGGTATTGCCGGGGGTGCCGACATCATCCTGATCCCGGATGTACGCTTCTCGATGGATGTGGTCTGCCGAGATCTGAGGTTACGGTATGAAGCCGGGAAGAAGTACTCGATCGTGGCGATTGCGGAGGGTGCCTATCGGGAAGACATCGGTGCCCACCCCGTCCCGGAAAACGAACGAAACGAGTGCGGCCACGAAAAGTTCGTCGGTGTAGGGAACCTGCTTGGGAAGGAACTGGAACGCCGCCTCGGCGTCGAGACCCGGGTCACGATCCTCGGCCACGTCCAGCGAGGTGGTTCACCGACGGCGTTCGACCGAATTCTTGCTACCAGGTTCGGTGTCGCCGCAATCGAACTCGTCAGGACCGGGGAATTCGGGAAGATGGTGGCACTCAGGGGGAACACGATTACGAGTGTCCCGCTTAAAGATGTTGCCGGGCGCCAGAAGACCGTCGACCCCTCCCTGTACAAACTGGCAAAGACCGTAACATGGGACCGGATGTGATGGTAAAAGACAATACACCTAGGACCTCTGCAACGGTTGCAGGATCCCACCCGGTACCGGAGGTCCATGACGACAGGGAGATCCGGAAAGTCACCGCCGATTCCCGGTTCCGGCTCTTCCACGGGTAATCATGGTTATTTACGCATCCTCGAGGGCTGCGACACCGGGGAGAACTTCGCCCGCAAGGAACCGAAGGGATGCACCCCCCCCGGTAGACACGTGGCTCATCCGGTCCACGAACCCGAGACCAGTTACAATGGAGGCAGTAGATCCGCCCCCGATAACGATGACTGCGTCCAGTTCCGCAAGCAATCCTGCGATCGTGCGCGTGCCAGTGGAGAATTCGGGGACCTCGTATACTCCCATCGGGCCGTTCCAGAATACCGTCCGGCACGCACTCAGTTCCCGAACAAACAGGGCAATTGTCTCCGGTCCGATATCCACGATGGTAGTATGATCCGGGATCGTTGATACAGCAACGGTCCGCGAACCGGAACTTTCGTGGGCATTTGACGCTACCAGAACATCGAGTGGCAGAAGGACCCTGACACCAGAGGATTCAGCCTTTCTCAGAAGCCCCTTCACGTACTCCAGCCTCTCCTGTTCGACAGGGGAATTCCCGACCGAGAAGCCTCTGGCCGCAAGAAAGCTCGCACCCATTCCCCCACCGATGAAGAGCATATTGACCTTCGGAATAATATTCTCAAGGACTCCCAGTTTCCCGCTTACCTTTGCGCCGCCAACGATCGCAGCAAAGGGCCGTCCCGGGTTCTCAAGGAGTCCCCCCAGCATCACCAACTCCCTTTCGAGAAGAAGACCGGCGACGGCGGGCAGAAACCGGGTTATCCCGACGATTGATGCATGCCTGCGATGGCACGACCCGAACGCATCGTTGACATAGATATCCGCGAGCCGGGCAAGGGATGCGGCGAATGCCGGGTCGTTATCTTCCTCCCCAGGATGGAACCGGAGATTCTCGAGAATCACGACCTCCCCGTCGCGCATCGCAGATACTGAAGCCTCGACTTCGGGACCAATGCAGTCCCGGAGCGCCTGCACTTTCATCCCAAGCAATTGGGAAAGCCGGTCCGCGACCGGCGCAAGTCTGAGATTTTCGACAACCTGCCCGTTCGGGCGCCCGAGATGGGAGCAGAGGATGACCCGGGCACCCTGCCCGACAAGAAGATGGATCGTCTGGAGACATGACCTGATTCGGGAGTCGTCCTCTATCTCCCCGGTGTCCCGTAGCGGTACATTGAAGTCCACCCGGACGAGGACGCGTTTCCCTGCAGCATCGATCTCCCTGACCGTCTTTTTCTTCATACAATGATTCCTGGTCCTGACCGCAGACCTTAGGACATAGCTTCAGCACCCCTGAATATATTAATTATTTGGCCGGGGTGCAATCTCTCTCGTTCCCGGAAAAATATCTTCTGTACCAAAACTGAATATTCGGCATACTGCTTTGTACTAGTATCCGGATTCTTAGTCGGAACAGTATGGCGAGAGAACGGGATCGTTTCCCGCAAATTCCAGAGCAGATCGGAGGCATCCGGGAACGTGCCTACAACCTCTGGTGGAGCTGGCATCCGTCCGCGAGGATGCTGTATATAAGATGCTCAGCTGGCCTGAAATAGAAAGAGAGCGTGCATAATCCTGTGAAGATGCTGCGGAATCTTCGGGGAGGGAGTCTTTCAGGCTGCCGCAAACGACCCGGAGTATGTGTCAGCCAATATTCCACCATCATGAGCCAGTTCTGGTCTGATATGGAAGAGAAAAGGGGCTGGTTCTCAATGCAGATCACCGGTTCCTGCTTCCTGTCGATCGCGTATTTTTCGGCAGAATACGGGCTGCACCGCTCCCTGCCGTCCTATGCCGGCGGGCCCGGGTTCCTGGAAGGCGATTATCTCAAAGGAGTGCAGCGATCCCGGTATCCCGCTGGTCTGCGAGCTCGATGGAGAGCTGCGGTCGGTGCGCCATTATTATCCGGGGATCCTGAAGAGATCTAACGGGCGACCGAAAAGAAGGGAGCCTTTTGAAGGAGAAGGAAGATTTTTAACAAAAGACACAGGATCCAAGGTGAGTTATGGGAGGAATATTCAAGGCATACGATGTCCGGGGTTCATACCCCGGCGAACTTGACGATACAACGGCCGGAAAGATCGGGTATGCATTTGCCCGGCTGCTGGACTGCAGCCACATCGTGATCGGCCGCGACGCACGCCTTTCGTCGCCGGCCCTCGCCCGGGCTTTTACCGGAGGATATGCCGCGGCAGGTGGTGCAGTCACCGATATCGGGATGGTCAGCACGCCCCTCCTTTATTATTCCATAATCGAGGGAAATTTTGGCGGGGGCGTCATGGTTACGGCATCCCACCTGCCCTGCGAGATGAACGGGTTCAAGCTCTGCCGGAGCAATGCAGTTCCGGTGAGCGGTGATACGGGACTGCCCGAACTCGAGCGCATAACCACAGGCCTGCCCCCGGCCTCCCTGGCCATGTCTCTTAGCAGCCCTCTCAAAAAAACCGGGATGACCGAAAGGTACCTTGCGAAACTGGCCGGGTTTGCCCAGGGGCAACAACCGTTGACAATCGTCGTCGATGCCGGAGACGGCATGGCCGGGCCGGAGGTTGGAAGGCTGTTTGATCTGTTCCCGTTATGGAACCTAATCCCACTCAACATGGAACCGGACGGGAGGTTCCCGCACCATGGCGCCAACCCGTTTGCCCATGATGCTGCAAGGGAACTGGAGAACAGGGTGCCTGCAGAGGGAGCCGATCTGGGAGTTGCCTTTGACGGGGACGCCGACCGGTGCCTCTTTGTCGATGAACAGGGCAGGCAGGTCCCTCCCGATATCGTGACTGCGCTGATTGCAGAATATTTCCTTGCACGGGAAGCGGGCGCCCGGATCCTGTATGACCTGCGCTCGGGACGGGTCGTTGCCGAGACGATCCGACGTCTTGGCGGAACCGGAGAACGCTGCCGGGTCGGCCACGCGTTCATCAAAGCGCAGATGCGGGAAGAAGGTGCACTCTTTGCCGGCGAACTTTCCGGACATTATTATTTCCGGGATATGGGTTATATCGACTGCGGCCTCATGGCCATGATTGCGATGATAAACGTTCTTTCAATGACCGGAAAATCGCTCTCGTCACTTGTCCGCCCCCTCATGAAATACTATTCGACCGGCGAAATTAACCTGCAGGTCTCTTTAAAGGATGCCATCATAGCTTCCCTGGCGGCTGCCTACATGGACGGGAAGACTGACTGGCTTGATGGCCTGACGGTCGAGTTCGATACCTGGTGGTTCAATCTCCGGCCGTCAAACACGGAGCCGGTGATCCGGCTCAATATCGAAGCGGACAGCGAAGCCCTCATGAAACAAAAGAAAGACGAAGTCCTTGGGTTGATCTTCAATGTCGATGCGTCGGTGCATCTGAAAGCCGATTAACCTCCCGTGAGCTTAACAGAAATGCTTAGCTCACAATTTTCATAACTCTCCTGGGGGCATCTTTTTTTTCCCGCTGGAATGGTCGCATGAAAATGAACTTTTAGCTCGGTGAATATGAGGTTTACCGCTCTCTGACAGGGTTGTTTACGAATATTGGTTGAAGTGAGAGGAAGTTTTATATATAGTCACCCGATCTACTCACAATGATAACAAAAATTGAAACAAAGACCCATCCAGTTCATTACAAAAACACGTGAATGAGAGTTTCCAGAAGCAACGGTCGACTATCAGTGGTTATCCGGGCCCCCCAAAACCCAGGAAAGGAAGATGGCATAGCCGTTTTCCTTCCCCTGCTTCGGGCCGTCAGAAGATCTGCTGCGAGTATGCACCGGATGCCGTTGGATGATTTTTTTCACCTTGCATCGCGGAAAAGGATGCCCCGGCCCGGAAGGGAGGGGATCATTTACAACGGGTAGGAGTGGAACATGAAACAGAACGCCAAATATATCCGCTGGTTTGAGGATATCAGGAACGAGGACGTCCCTCTTGTCGGGGGGAAGAATGCCTCGCTGGGGGAGATGTATAGTGAACTCGCCGCAAAGGGGGTGAAGATCCCGGACGGATTTGCGACCACCGCAGATGCGTACTGGCACACGATTGCGGCTGCCGGGGTACTCGAAGACCTGAAAGCGACGATGGAAGGCCTGAACAAGACCGATGTATCAGACCTGGCCCGACGGGGGAAACGGGCCAGGGATCTAATCATCGGCGCAGGGATCCCGGATGACCTCTGGGCCGAAATACGGGCAGCTTATAACCTGCTTTGCGAGGAATACGGGTCGGATACTGACGTGGCGGTCAGGAGCTCCGCCACGGCTGAGGACCTTCCCACCGCCTCATTCGCCGGGCAGCAGGAGACCTACCTGAATATCAGCAGTGAGCAGGCCCTGCGGGAGGCCTGCAGCAAGTGCTATGCGTCGCTCTTCACCGACCGGGCGATCTCTTACCGGATAGACAACAATTTCGACCACTTCGATATTGCCCTCTCCATCGGGATCATGAAGATGGTCCGCTCAGACATTGCCGCGAGCGGAGTGATTTTCACCCTGGATACCGACACCGGGTTCCGGGACGTTATCCTCATCACCGGGTCCTACGGTCTTGGGGAGAACATCGTGCAGGGTGCGGTCAACCCCGACGAGTTCTACGTCTTCAAACCGACTTTCCGGAAGGAGCACAGGGCGATCGTGCGCAAAGTGATGGGGGACAAGAAGATTATGATGATTTACGGCCGTGGAGGGGCAAAGAACCCCACCAGGAACGTAGACGTCCCCGACGCGGAGCAAAAAAAGTTCTGCATTTCCGATGAGGAAATCCTGAAACTTGCCGGCTACGCCCTGACCATCGAGGACCATTACTCCGCAAAAGCTAAAAAACAGGTGCCTATGGATATCGAGTGGGCTAAGGACGGAGAGTCAGGGGAGCTGTTCATCGTCCAGGCCCGGCCCGAAACCGTCCAGTCGCAGCGATCGCAGGACACACTGGAGATCTATCATCTTGATGGGAAGGGATCCCTCGTGGCAACCGGGAAGAGTGTTGGTGAGAAGATCGCGGCCGGGAAAGGGCACGTGATCGCAGATGTCAGCCAGCTGTCCTCGTTCCACCCCGGGGAGATCCTGATATCCGATACCACCACCCCCGACTGGGAGCCGGTGATGAAGACAGCTGCGGCCATCGTCACCAACAGCGGGGGGCGTACCTCCCATGCAGCGATCGTCAGCCGGGAACTGGGCGTCCCCGCGGTTGTGGGGACCGGGGACGCCACCGGGAAGATCCGTACCGGGGAAGAGATCACCATCAGCTGCGCTGAAGGTGAGGAGGGCCACGTGTACCAGGGGATACTCCCGTTCCACGTGGAGCGGATCAGACTGAAGGAGTTGAAATCGACGAAGACCAAGATGATGATGAACCTGGGCAATCCCGAGAAGGCCTTCTCCCTTGCAGCCATCCCGAACGACGGGATTGGCCTGGCACGGATGGAGTTCATCATTACCAGCGCCATCCGGATCCACCCCATGGCCCTGGTACACTTTGATCGGGTCAGGGATGAGGTGGCCCGCAGGCAGATCGAGGAGCTGACCCGGGGTTACGAGGACAAGTCAGAGTATTTCATCGAGAAACTCTCCCAGGGGGTCGGTACCATCGCCGCAGCGTTTTATCCTCACCCTGTAGTGGTCCGGATGAGCGATTTCAAGAGTAACGAGTACGCCACTCTCATCGGGGGAAAGGACTTCGAACCCGAGGAGGCCAACCCAATGATCGGGTTCCGGGGTGCGTCCCGGTATTATAACGACCGCTACCGGGAAGGTTTCGCCCTTGAATGCCGGGCCATGAAACGGGTAAGGGAGGAGATGGGGCTTTCGAACCTGGTCCTGATGGTACCCTTCTGCCGCCGGGTGGATGAGGCAGAAAAAGTGATCACGGAGATGGAAAAGAACGGGTTGAAACGAGGGGAGAATGGGCTCCAGATCTACTTGATGTGTGAGATCCCGAACAATATTCTGCAAATCGACGAATTCTCAAAGTTCTTCGACGGGTTCTCCATCGGGTCTAACGACCTGACCCAGCTCACCCTTGGAGTGGACCGGGATTCCGCGGTGCTTGACCAGGAGTTCGACGAGCGGGACCCGGGAGTGAAAAAGTTCATAGCCATGGCCATTGAGGGATGCCGGAGGAATAACCGACACAGCGGTCTCTGCGGCCAGGCACCGAGCGATTTCCCCGAGTTCGCGGACTTTCTCGTGGAGCAGGGGATTGATTCCATCTCCGTCAACCCCGACGCCCTGTTAAAGATCACCCTCCGTGTCGCAAAAACCGAGGAAATCCGGAAATCCGAAAAGTAATGACGGCTTTTCCCTAAGAAGACCTGTCACATGCTCCCCGGAGGCCGGAGTGCAGACAGGAACCTGAAATAACCCTGAGGGACAGGATGAGCGGCCTAAAAAAACCATCAAAAGCACAGGAAAAAACGACGAGGACCAGTGATGAAGAGACGCTTACCATCCGGGAACTGGAAAAGCGGCTCGATACCACTCCCGACGGCCTGACCCAGGAAGAGGCCGCATCCCGTCTCGGGAAATACGGGTATAACGAGATCCCTGGGAAAACAGGCAGCCCGATCCTCAAGTTCCTAACCTATTTCTGGGGCCCGATCCCCTGGATGATCATGGTGGCCGCGATCCTCTCCGGTGTCCTTCAGCACTGGGAAGACCTTGTGGTCATCCTGGCCCTGCTGGTGATGAACGCCATCGTGGGGTTCCGCGAGGAGTACCAGGCTGGCAACGTGATCGAGGAACTGAAACGTACGCTCGCAATCAAGGCCAGGGTAAAAAGGGGAGGCGCCTGGACAACAGTGGTCGGGCGGGAGCTGGTGCCGGGGGACATCATCCGGGTGCGCCTGGGGGATATCGTCCCCGCCGATGCAAAAATCATGGAAAGCGGGCAGGTCGAGGTGGACCAGTCCGCGCTCACGGGCGAATCGCTTCCCGTGGAACGGAAGGAAGGCGAGGTCCTTTACACGGGGTCGATCATCCGGCAGGGGGAGACTGATGCCCTGGTGTACGCCACCGGAATGCACACCTACTACGGGAAGACCGCCGAACTGGTGGAGGAGGCAGATACCCGGAGCCACCTGGAGAAAGCGGTGATAAAGATTGCTGATTACCTGATCTTTATCGCCATTGGCCTCGCCATCGTGATTATCACAGTATCATTTTTCAGGGGTGACCCGTTCCTGGAAGTTTTGCAGTTTAGTCTTGTGCTCACCGTCGCGGCTGTACCGGTGGCCATGCCAGCAGTATTGTCTGTCACCATGGCCCTGGGGGCAGGCGTGCTCGCCCACAAGCAGGCGATCGTTACCAGGCTGACCTCGGTTGAGGAACTGGCGGGGATCGATGTCCTGTGCTCGGATAAGACCGGCACCCTGACCCAGAATGCGCTGACCATGGGCGAGCACTTCACCAGGGAAGGAGTGGATCCAAAGGAGGTGATACTCTGCGCTGCCCTGGCCTCCCGGGAGGAGAACCAGGATACCATCGATCTCGCCATCCTCCACGGTATGGACGACAGTCAGAAGGAGAAGCTGAAGTCCTACCGGGTGACCCATTTCACTCCATTCGACCCGGTGCACAAGCGCACAGAAACGACCGTCGAGAAAAAGGACGGAACAACATTCAAGACGACCAAGGGAGCCCCGCAGGTCATCCTGGCCCTTGATCCTGATACCGAAAGTATCCGCCCGCTGATAAACCGGGTGGTGGACGAGTTTGCCGGGAAAGGGTACCGATCCCTGGGAGTGGCCCGCACCGTCGACGGCGATACCTGGAAATTCATCGGAATAGTCCCTCTGTTCGATCCTTTGCGGAAGGACTCGAAGGAGACCGTTGAAGCTGCTGAAAGTCTGGGTATCCATGTGAAAATGGTGACCGGGGACCAGATCGCGATCGCGAAAGAGATCGGGGAAGAACTCGGGTTGTCCACCAACATCGTGGACGCCAGCATATTCGATACCCCGAAATATTACGAGACGGGCATGATGGACGATGCCATCGAGAAGGCAGATGGATTTGCACAGGTCTTCCCGGAGCATAAATACCACATCGTAGACGTGCTCCAGAAGCATGGGCACATCGTGGGCATGACCGGGGATGGAGTCAACGACGCCCCTGCCCTGAAGAAGGCGGACGCCGGCATCGCGGTGTCGGGGGCAACAGACGCAGCCCGTGCCGCTGCCGATATTGTGCTTTTAGAGCCCGGCCTTTCGGTGATCATCGATGCCATCAAGGAGGCCAGAAAAATCTTCCAGCGTATGCTTAACTACGCTATCTACCGTATCGCCGAGACCTTCGCGCTCCTGATCTTCATCACACTGGTCATCCTTCTTTTCAATTTCTACCCGGTCACCGCGATCATGATCGTGCTCCTGGCAATTCTTAATGACGGCGCGATCCTCTCCATCGCCTACGACAACGTGCAGTATTCCAATAAACCGGAGGCCTGGGACATGCGGTTCGTGTTAAGCATCGCCTCGGCCATCGGTCTCTTCGCAGGTACTGCGGTCGTTTGGCATTTTCTATATCAGTGATTCGGTACTGCATCTTACCCCGGCCATGGTCCAGACAATGGTGTACCTGAACCTCTCTGTCGGGGGGCATCTGACCGTGTTCGTCGCCCGCACAAGGGGGCCGTTCTGGTCTATCCCCCCGGCTCGGATCCTGCTCGTTGCGGTCATCGGGACACAGTTAGTGGCCATCCTTATCACGGTGTACGGAGTATTTATGACCCCCATTGGCTGGGAACTCGCCGGGATAGTCTTGCTCTACACCCTGATCATGTTCCTGTTCCAGGACCGGGTGAAACTGCTGGCATACCGTATCTTTGGCCGGGAAGCTTCAGGAATCTTTGTAGAAGAGACCACATAAAATCTGATTAAAAGAGCATGGAGAGTTGGACTGGTCTGTTAGACTCCCTTCCCACAATAAAGATGGATTTACCTTACCCCTGGGAGAAACCCCGGGACCTGAATGATTACCGATTCACCAAAGAACCAGAACAAATCCGGAGTATCGGAATCATAAAAACCATGGAGTAAACCAATGTCTGGCTCACTGATTTTGCTTTCCACAGTAATCATTACAAAATTGATTCTTTTGGGTATTAATCAGTTTTTCGTTGAGTATTCCGTCAGCATTTTCAACATCCGCTGTTTGAATTGACGGTGAATACAGGTCACCAAAAACAATTAGCTCATCTGTGGAAAAAGGGTATGGAATGTGAATTGCTAAAGTCATTTCCGGATAAATCTGATTTTTCCTCAAATATAGGTATATTGGATGTTCACATAGTGAAATAACAGACTCACTGCATATACCTTAGGACTCTTTCTCTGTCTCTCACACACACACATTGCAGTTGTTTTCATCAGATATTAGTATTCAGCGGTATACCGGGTGGTCGCATACCCCCGAAGGGCATCTCATGTCTATCGATCCTACAGGACCGAATGAAGCCTATAGGAGATAAACCACACAGAGACTTTGCAAAACAACAGGAAAAAAACAGAAAGAAGGAGAAGAAGAATTATTCTTTGATACCGGCAATCGCCGCATCAACGATGGCGCCAATATCCTCAACTCCCCAGACCTCGGAATTAATCACGAGATCATAGGGGGAAAGATCATTGATGTCAATATTGTAGTATTTGTGGTATCTGCCAGCCTCACAGTCCTCACGTTCAATGGTGAGTTCAACAGCTGTCTGTGGGTCGATCCCTTCCCTGTCAGAGATACGCACAGAACGGCATTCAACAGACGCTGCCACCCAGATGCTGATATCAGCATTATCAATCATGTGGCCCGCAAGACGTCCTTCAATGACGATATTATCCCGTGACTCGCCAATCTCCTTCTGGCGGGCATCAATCATCCGGTCCACAGATTCATCCTCCTCTGCAAGCCGTCCGAACTCCGCCAGGTCCATATTTTGGTCCGCAGCAAGCCCACGAAACACATCCCCTGCAGATATCAGGCTGAAATGATGTTTCTTTACCAGATATTTGGCAAGTGACGTCGTTCCGCTTCCCGGTGGGCCGCTTACCGTAATCCGCATCAGAGCCCTCCAATATTGAGGGCCTTCCTGATTACCTGCGAGAAGCAGATAGAGCAGATCATATACCAGAGAATCCAAGCCGGAAGGAAGAAGACTATCTTATTAATTACAACCTCTCCCAGATACGGGAAGATAATTGTCGGCATTACAGTAAGAGTTCCGGCATCAAAGAGTGTCTGTATATTTGTAATCGTCCAGAGCATCCAGATAAAGACGGGAACCGTCACAATCAGAATCCATCCCATCGGTTTGAACTGTTCCTGGGACATCTGCATCTGCTCTTCCATCATCCGTGTCCGCTTGTCATTGAGCTTTTTCAGCTGTTTCTCATCACCTGCAAGCTGTGCTTCACGGTATATTTTCTGGAATTCCTTCATTCTTGCCTGAACGGCCTGCATCTTCTCATAATCTATAGTATACTTCTGGAGAAGGGATGAATAACAGCCGGTAATCGATGCAAGAATGAGAATCATAATTACCCAGAGATGGGGATTGTCAGTAACGCCGATGGCTGCTGCCATGGGTCCAAAGATAAAATTGGCGCCATATCCAATGGCGTCACGAACAGGGGGTATTGAATAAGCCCCCATCGCAATCAGCATGACAATGAAAAAAGTGGTCATGCCACCCATAACTCCTTTTCCTGCAGGTTTGCCGGATTTTGTTATATCCCTCACCTCAGAATCTCTTTGAGTTCTTCTACTGTCTTTTCAAGCAGATTATCAGCATTGGTAACGATTTTGACCGTGCAACCGGTCAGCATCGCATATGAGGCCGCCATCGAGCGGTTGAACTGCTGGTGCTCACAGAGGGCACGGTATCCTTCTGCATCACGTACACGGGTCTCATCTCCCATACGCCGCATCAGGATCTGGTCTTCATCTGTCTCAACAAGAACAACAGTATCAGGCATCAGTTCTTTGAGCACCCACTCAGGAAGACCCGCCAGGTATCCCTTCGGAGTCTTCACGGTACAGTGGGTGTCAATGATGACATTGCCATCAGTCTTCGCAATGAACTGCGCCGCATTGCGCTGGAGTTCACGCTGCTTTGCCTGTTCAAGCTTTCGCATCTCATCACGGCTCCTGACAATGCCCTGATTGGATGCAACATCAAACATGCAGCTGCCAAAATTAATATTCTGATACTCGACACCCTCAGATGCGAGTTCAGATATTGCCTGATTGATGACTGTCGTTTTGCCGACTCCGGGCACACCCGTAATTACTACTTTTTTACCCATTCTACACTTCACTCCTTTCCGAAGAACCCGCGCATGAACGGGTACATCTCCATGATCTGTTCACTTGCAACCTCTTCATACAGTCGGTATACAATACTGACTGTCAGCAGAAGACCAGTTCCTCCGACCATGCCGATGACACCAAAGTAGTTGGCAATCACACTGAGGAGACCAACAAATACACCACCGATGACGGTTACACGCGGAATGTAGCGGTCCAGGTATTTGACCAGAACCTGCTCAGATCTCCGGTATCCGGGGATGGACATGCCACTCATCTGGATCTGCCGTGCCACATGGGACGAGTCAAGCCCTGCAGTCTTCACCCAGAAGAGTGCAAAGACTGCACCGCCGACCACCATCACGATGAGATCCAGACCCATACGGATAATAATCTGCCAGATTGGGTGACCAACGTCATAGGCCCACCACATCCAGTCAGATGGCCCGTTGATGGGTGCAAGGTAGTACATGATTCCATTCAGCGGGGTGCTTCCCTGAAACGCTCCCAGGAATGTTATCCCAAGGTTGTTCAGGAAAAGACCCATCATCTGGATATTTGCCTGGAGAACACGGACGAGAATCATCGGCAGCACACTGGCATAGATGAGTTTCACCGGGAAACGCCCGCGGGCACCACGTACAGACGAGTGTGCAAGCGGGATCTCAATCCGTGTAGATTCTACATAGACAATTACAAGGAAGATAGCAACGGTCGTAACCAAAGCGAGCATATCTTTGCCGAAGTACTCAAGGAATGGCGCACCATCCATGATTACTGCAAAGAGCCGCGGGAAGAACCCGACAGGATATGCGTCCTGTACAGCACCCCAGTTCAGGAACCCGTTGACAAGACCCTGGGAAACACCAGCAACGATAAAGAGACCGACGCCGGAGCCGACCCCCCATTTTGTAACGACCTCATCCATAAAGAAGATCAGTACCCCACCGATACAGATCTGCAGGAAGATGAGGAACGTCACAACACCGAGGTTTCCGCCAAATAATGCATTTGCAACGACCGGGTCAGGGGAGAGAAATCCACCGATAACATTCGGGAGTGCCTCTAGCACGATCATGACAAATATCAGGAGCTTCTGTAAGCCCATGTACATGACCTGTCCACGTGCGTCACTGGTATCCAGATCCAGCAGATCAGCACCCTTAAGGAGCTGAAGCACAATGGACGCAGTGACAATCGGCCCGATACCCAGATGGGCAATTGAGCCACTCGCCCCTGCTAAGAGGGCACGATAGAACGAAAAAATATCCTGTGAACCCGGATCAAGCCCAAACACCGGAATATTGGTCAGTACAAAATACAAAATCAGAATAGCAGCAGTCCAAATTAACTTATTTTTAAAATGAACGTGCCCTTCCGGACTTTTCACTGCAGGCATTGCGGCCAGCAGTGGTTCTAATCGATCCAGCATCGCTCCCATAGTTACAATTCCCTGAAAAAAAAGAGAATCAGGCGTCCAGTGCCTGGCCACCGTTCTCTTCAATCTTTTGTCGGGCTCTGTCAGTAAATGACACAGCGGAGATGTTCATCTTCTTAGTAACCTGTCCGCCTCCAAGTATTTTATCAATACCGATTTGGCTCGCATCTATGACGATGGTATCCCCATCCATCTCTGCGTCCCCTGATGCCACAAGAGCATCTGCCATCTGGTCAATATCACCGATATCAACGGCATCAACAGGGGACGGGTTCTTGTTCACAAAACCGTGCTTTCCGTTGTGAACCTCCCCGAGGAGAAGGAAATGGGAGAAACGGTGGTCACGATGACCTGCACGACCTCTGCCACCACGATTTCCGGCACCACGACGGTTCTTGTGTGTTCCGCCACCGCAGGTCCGTGAACCGCGATATTTTGAGCGTTTGTTTACTGGCATCTGATTCACCGCATCCTGTAAAGAAGTGAATTAATCTCACTTCCGTAGTTACCGAGTGCACCGCCCTGCTGGTAAGTCCGCTTAATGGACTTGTATCCCTTACGCGGGGGGTGAAGCCGGAGTACTGGCTTAAGTTCCGGCACATCAGCAAAGGATGCCTCGCCTGCACAAAGTGCGGCTGCAAACGCATTGATGTCCTCAAACTTTGAGTTCTCCTTCACATACTCCTCAGTCAGGCGTATGTTTCCGGTCAGCCTGCCACGGGTGGTCAGGACTTTCCCCAGAATTTCAGGGTCAGCCTCACCATATGCCACGTAGTCCTTTACCTTCCGGATCATACCGAGGTATGCCGGGGTGTCGGGTATCAGGACACAGTGGTTGACGTGGTGAAGACGGAGCATCTTCAGGGTATCTTTAATCTCCCTGCTACAGTTAACGACACCGCGTACCTGCACTACCACATACATTACTCAATCACTCCTGTTCGAATGAGATTCGAATTATTCAATGCATCAAAGGTAGCCTTTGCAAAGTTGATGGTCGTCCGGGTCTGTCCGAACGATGACGTCCAGATATCCGTGATGCCTGCAAGTATGAGAACCTTCTTTCCGATGTCACCGGTAACAAGACCGATGCCCTGAGGTGCCGGAATCAATGTGATGGTCACACTGCCAGCCTTCCCCTGAACACGCATCGGAATGGAGTGCCCTTCACCGCAGCCACATTCCCAGCTGCCACATCCGCGCTTTACAGCGATGACATTGATTTTTGCGTTTGCAATTGCCTTTTTAATGGCATTGCCGACCTGTGCGTCCTTTGCCTGTCCATATCCAATGTAGCCGTTACGGTTTCCCACAACGACAACAGCACGGAACTTGACACGACGGCCACTGTCGGTCATTCTCTGAACCATATTGATATCGAGTACTTCATCTTCGAGGTCAGGAAGGAAATAATCAACAATACCAGGTTCTTTAATGGGCCTGCCGATTTCAAGCACTTCTTTGAGGCTTGTAAAGTCGCCGGCAGCAACCTGTCTTCCGAGACCTGTTATAGGAACCCATTCTTCCCGTTCATAGGCCATGTTACTTCAGCTCCTTCATGATTGCTTCTGCTGCCTTTTCCACATTTGCAACAAGATCCGCTGCACGCTCAGGTGCATATGATGCAATGTGTGCGCCCTTTATCCTGTCATCACCAGGAAGAATCGACTCACCGTGCGGGACTTCAAGGCCTGCATCCACAGCGCCTTTCAGTGCACCGAACACCTTTCCTCCAGGGGTTGAACGGTTCAGACCTATGTCGAGAATTGCCTCTCCATAGCCTGCATTCTGTGCACGCACCGCAAAGAGCATGCCAGTGAGATATGCTGCGGGAGTGTTCCCGATAGCACCGGTGTAACCGTATCCCTCAAGTTCATGAGAGTATGCTGCAACACGTGTGAGGTCACCCTCAAGGGTAGCGTCTACCAGCTGGATGATGATCTGCCGGTTGGTCTTGCGTACGACCATACGCGGTTTCTCGGAGAGGAGAAGCCGCATCCTGGAGTAATAATCTGTTTTGCCCTCGTGTCTTCTTCTGAACGGGACAAAATATCGTGGTCCGGATGCCATTAGTTCATCCTCCCCTGAATCTGCTCAACCTGTGCTTTCATATGTGCCACACTGCGGAACTGTCCGCCTGCTGCCTTCCGGTATACTCTGCGGTAGAGAGTAACGTCGATAGTACCTTCATCACGGAGTACCCGGAGTTCACGCCGGATTGCACGGATCTTCTTGATCCATACCCTTTTCGACGGGGTTCGTGCATTGGCAGCTCCCTTCCTGCGTCCATGACCCTTACAGTGGCCATAGGAGCGCTTTGCAGTGAGGAGACGTGCACGGCCGCGGCTGACGCCTTTAACCGGCTTTGCACGAATTGCGCCATCCTCAATAAGGCCGCGAATATCCTCACGGGAGATAGCGTTTTCAATGTCATCCTCACGCTCACTGTTCAGCCAGACACGGTTGACACCGCACTTTAGAACAGCTGCTGCAATACGACGCTGATTTTTAAGGTCACTCATCAGAATCCACCTCTTCCTCAACGTCTTCTTCCACAACCTCAGGCTCTTCTGCAGCCTGCACGGATGTGTCCTTCAGGTAGAATACCTTAAGCCCAAGCTCAAGTGCCTTCGTCTGAATGACTTCACGTTTCCTGTTCCCGACGGTTGCTGCAATTCGGACTGCCTGTGTCTCAGACTGGAGCCCTTCAAGATCTGCAGGATTGAATACGAGTATTTCCTCATATCCACTGGGGTGAAGTCCACGAACAGCGTTTGGTCCTCCAAACCCGGGTCCCGGGTGGCGGCCTTTTGCACGTTTCAGCATACGCTGTTTACTCTGGAGACCACGTGGACGTCTCCATACATCATCAAGTTTCTTCTTCTGATGAATACACTGCCGCTTAAACGTTGCCCGCTTCGCATTGCGTGCACGGATAAGTCTCATTTTTTCGTCAGCCATATCAGATCACGCCTTTTTAACGATGTATATTCCATCCTGGAACACACGGGGATCACGATTGCGCACATGCGTAGCCCGTTCAATACGAGCGGCTGTGGTGCCCACGAGTTCTTTGTCAATACCGGTGATAGTGACCTCGTCGTTTCCTGTAACGACAGTCACTCCCTCTGAAATCCGTGCAATCCGTGGTTTCTTCTCGCCAAGGAAATTGACAATCTCAAGAGATGTGTTGGTCTTCTTGAGCTGGATAGGGAAGTGACTATAGACCACTTTCATCTTGTATTCATATCCTTCTGTAACCCCGCCGCACATGTTGCGTGCATGGGCCGCATAGGTCCCGACCATTGCGGTAATTTTCTTCCGTGTCGATGCAGTTTTAATGGTAAAGACAGTTCCATCACAGGATATGTCAAGACCCGGGTAACGCATATTACGGGTGAGTGTTCCTTTTGGTCCCTTAACAACGAAGGTTGTGCCTTCCATTGCTGCAGTTACACCCTCAGGAATCTCAACAGAACGTTCACTTAGCATTTATTACACCTCAGTAAACGTACCCGAGCAGTTCCCCGCCGACGCCTGCTATCCTGGCCTGCTCATGTGAAATCACGCCTTTTGACGTGGATATGATCAGAAGACCAAAATTCTTTGCCGGAAGGTACTGTGTCTCCCATTCTTCAAGCTCTGCAACCTTCACGGAATATCGCGGTGAAATAACACCGCATTTATTGATGTTTCCGTTCAGCTTCACATTGAACTGACCGCCACGGCCATCTTCAATGAGTTCGAATTCTGCAATATAGCCTTTCTCTTTCATGATGCCGAGCATTGAGCCAAGAAGCCTGCTTGCCGGTTCAACGATACAACTCGTCTTGCCAACATCGGAGGCGTTCTTGATTGCGCTCATTGCATCTGCAATTGGATTTAATCGTGCCATAACCCTCTGCCTCCTAGTTCATCTTCTTAAAGCCAATTTTGGGGGCATTTTCCCGGAAGCACTGACGGCAGAGCATAATATTGTGCCGGCGGACAAGTCCCTGCTTTCTTCCGCACATCTGGCACTCATTTGCACCGCGACCGAATTTCTTCGGTGATGCATCGGACTTCTTTCCCTGTTCTGCCATTAGATTACCTCCACATTGAATGCTTCAGCCATGTACGCCATTGCGTCTGCTTTGGTGACACGCTGTTTTGTCGGAAGCTTTCTCTTCTGGATTGATCTGCGCGCAATGCGAATACCCTTGCGCTCAAGAACGACATTGACATCCATTCCATAGATACCGATCATCGGATCATAACTCTGGCCTGGGAAGTCAGTGTGTTCTTCAATACCGAATGAGAAATTGCCGGTTGCATCGAACTGAGATGCTGCAAGAGAATTCTCATTGATTTCAAGTGCAGTGCGAACAAATTCCTCTGCACGGGCACCACGAAGGGTAACACGGCATCCAAGGGGCTGTCCCTTCCGGACACCGAAAGCGGGCTGAGTCATCTTCGCAAAGGCACGAATCGTGGACTGTCCGGTGATATCTCTGACGATTTTCTCTGCCTTGACAAGTTTGTCACCGGCTTCGCCGACACCCATGTGAACGACAACCTTATCGACATAAAGTCCCTGCATTGAATTCACTGTTCAATCCCCCATTCGCTTATTAAAGACTCCTCTCGTCCTACCATAAAGACATAATTCTCAATAGTATCGAAGGTTTCACTGGTGCCATCCTCTGCAAGAGTGACACGGTTTGGGAGACTTCCGGGGATTACATCAATCTTTGTGATTCTGCCGATCTTTCCGGAGTGGCGTCCACCAATGACCATTGCTGTGTTGCCCTCTGCGAAGGGGAAATGGCCGGTGATTTCGAATTTGTTCTCGGGCATCAGTGACAGGACAATAGAGTCTTTCGGTTTGTAGTCCTGCGTAGCAACGATGATATTTGCACCGTAGCGCAGGTTCAGCTGAACCTTACCGCCCTTCACAATTGTCTTGTCTGCAATCTTGCAGAGACGGCTCTGTGCTGCCTCAGCGGTGATTGGAACAGAGACAATATCACCGCGCTTGGCACGGAGAATGCGGAAGTACTTGTCGACAGACGGGAGAGCGATGATGTCAAACACACCGACACCCATCTTAGGGTCAGTGCAGACAGCACCGTTCACAATCACTGCACGGCTCTTGAGGACACGCTTGACCTCACTCATCGTGAGTGCAATTCCCATGTGGTCACGCAGCCACACTGCCATAGGCATTGCGCTTGCATTGTGAGGACCTGCGGCGGTCTTCGTCACAAATGTATTTGTTTTCTTGGCAATACGCCATGAACCCGGGCTGTTGAGCCTCTTTAGATGGTTCGACATTAGTTCTTTGCCTCCAGCTTTTCCTCACGGCGTTTGTCTTTCAGATTCAGTTTCACGATGCATACATTGGATGGATCAACCGGGCGCGGAACCTCAGTTCCGTCTGCCTTGGTCGATACAACACCGTGGACAATGATCTTTGAATATTCAAGATTAACCATGTCAACGATGCCTTCATGGTCTGCAGAATCTCCACGAATGACACGGACTGTGTCACCGGTAACAATACGCACGCTGCGGCGGCTGTACTGTTTCCGGAGTTCTGATGACAGTGGAGCATTCAGGAAACGACCCCTTGCATGAAGGGGTGCATTGTAGCGGAATTTGCGCTGCTTTCGCGGCTGTGTGCTTGCAATACGTACCATATTTCCTTCACCTCAGACAATCATCGTTGCCATTGAACCGATCTTCGGGAAACGCTCTGCCACTTCACGAGCAACAGGGCCTTTAATTTCCGTTCCCTTAGGTTCTCCACGTTCGTTCACCACTACCATAGCGTTGTCCTCGAAGGACAGACGAAGGCCGGAAACTCTCCTGATCTCCTTCTTCTGCCTGATGACGACTGCCTTCACGAGCGTCTTACGCATATCGGGAGTGCCTTTTTTGACCGTGACCGTTGCCACATCTCCAAGACCCATTTTGGGCTGGCGGCGTCGTACGCCGTGGTAAAGGTCAACAGAAACAATCTCCACCTGACGTGCGCCGGTATTATCGACGCATGTAAGGCGGCTGCCGGTTGCGAGTGCACGGGGTGTACGCGATTGTTTTGCTTTCATTCCGTCATCACCTCAACAACGACAAATTTCTTGGTCTTAGAAAGCGGGCGACATTCGGCAATCTTTACCATGTCGCCTACTTTGAGATCAATGCAGGGAGAATGGTGTGCATGAATATGTGAACTGCGTTTTTCGTAACGCTTGTATTTCTTCACATAATGCAGGTAGTCGCGTCCGACTACTATTGATCCCTGCATCCGGTCACTCACGACCTTACCGGTAATCACCTGGCCGCGCACCGGTAAAGTGCCATGAAATGGACAGTTCACGTCATTGCATTCCTTTTCCGGAATGGGGACGTTCAATCCTGTGTTTTTAGCCATTATTTACCTCAGTTTCTGATTCGCATGCTGATTCTTTTTTCAGGCCGCATAACCAGCACCGACCCATCAACCCGTACAAGGGTATCATCGGGAAGGTGCAGGTCAAAGGTTGCAAATTTCTTTGCAACCCGGAGAGTACGGTCACCGGCACAGATATCAATCATCTGCTTTGACTCTCCGCACACCACACCGGTGATACCGGTCTGGATGGGGTTTGAGGAGGCATGGACTCGTACTGGAAGCCCGATGAGTTCATGCCTGCAGACATTCTGTGGGGTGATCATATGTTATTCTCTACGTGCCTGAAAAGGAATCAGGCGTTGCGGCGCTTGTTCTGCTCAGTGCCAATCCGGGCAATTGTTCTCCGGATTTCATGGATGCGTCCCGGGTTCTCCGGTGCGCCTCCTGCACTCACTTTTCCATTACTCTGAACCAGTTCAAGCCTGAGCTTTGCAAGCTGCTCCTGGAGTTCAACGTCACTGAAGTCAGCGACTTCTGATGCACGAAATATTGCCATTTTCAGAATACCTCCTGTACGGGAACATCCTCAGATGCTTCGAGTTCAGCGTCGATATCTGCACCAATGATATCCTCATCGATATCCTCGACCTCGTATACAGGCTCTTTAGGAACCTCTGCTTTAGGTTCAAGCACTTCGAAGGTGTCAGGGAGGTGTGCATCTGGCGGAATAATTTTGACCTGGACACCAATAGTTCCAAGCTTCTTGATTGAAAGGGCAAATCCGTGATCGACAATTGTCACAGATGGTTCACCTGAGTGCTTTACATAGCCCTCAGTGAACTTCTGGACACGGGAACGGGCACCAGTGAGTTTCCCTGAGAGAACTACCTCACAGCCGAGTGCACCGGAGTCCATCACACGGCGGAGAACACTGTTCCCTGCCTTGCGGAAATACCAGCCGCGCTCGAGTGAGTTTGCAAGTCTCTCTGCCATAATCTGAGCATTGAAACTTGGTTCTTCCACCTGCTGGACTTCAATCTGTGGTGAATCGATACCATAGTCATTCTGGAGGTCAGCGGTCAGCTGGCGTACAATCTTTCCACCCTTTCCAATGACGATACCGGGTTTTTCAGCATAGATGGTGATCTGAGTGCCGAGCGGGGTACGGATCATTTCCATACCGCCGTAGCCTGCACGTTTCAGTTCCTTTAAAAGGAAGTTCTGAACACGTGCTGAGCGGACACCATCCGCTACAAATCTCTTCTCGATTCCCATATTCAGGCCTCCTTCACTGCAATCTCGATGTTGACGGACTCTGCGTATTTCGGTGTGGCACGCCCCATTGCACGGGGGAATATGCCCTTCAGTCTGCGGCCGTGGGCCGCAGAGATCTTGTCGATTACGAGATTTTCGGTATCAAGACCGAGGTATTCTGCGTTCTTCTCAACTGATTTGATCAGTTTGATGAAGTATGAAGATGCCTTGACGGGATACCGGCCGGCATCCCAGCCCTTCAGACCGCGCTTGTGGGCAACATCTCTGTTGAACCGGCGGAAAGGTACTGCACGCTTCAGCGCAACAACATCCTCAAGGAAATCAATTGCGTCTTTGGTCTTCATTCCTCTGACTTCACGGGCAATCTCAATTGAGTGCTTAGGTGAAATCGGAAGTTCGTTTGCCTTTGCGCGGGCGCATTCGCCCTCTGTCTTAATAGAATATGCTGTTCTTGCCATTTCCATCACTTCAGGGGTACGAATTTACTCGACCGGGTTGCACCGATACCGGCACTGCCGTGGTTCACACGTCCGCGGGTGGGCGCAAACTCTCCAAGATAGTGAAAAACAGCCTCAGGCTGAATTTCCACTGCAAGGAAGCTCTTACCGTTGTGGATTTCGATAGTCTTTCCAACCATATCCGGGAGGATGATCATATCACGGAGGTGAGTCCGGATACGCTCTTTGCCACCCCTGATATCATGCATCAGGTCCTCATGTCCCGGGGAAAGGCCGCGGTTTACCCGGCGGCGAATCCGTGCAGGCATAACAGGCAGGAGTTCACTCATGCCCATCTGCTGCAGTTCTTCAATGCTGAAGCCGTGGTAGGTGAATTCCTCTTTCCGCCTCGGCAACCGTTTCTGTGTCTTTTTTGCCATATCTGTTCACTCCCGACTATTTCCTTCCGGTTCTCCTCGAGGCGATATGTCCGACTTTTCGTCCAGGTGATGTACCACGGGCAACGCTCTTTGGCCTGCCGATATGCTGGTGTCCACCGCCACCGAACGGGTGGTCAACGACATTCATACAGACTGCCTTTGAACGCGGCCATTTCTGTGCCTGGGACTTCATCTTGTGGAATTTTTTTCCTGCCTTAACAAACGGCTTCTCACTGCGTCCGCCACCGGCAACAATGCCGACGGTTGCACGACAGTTCTCATTGAACCATTTGTGTTTGCCTGAGGGCATCTTGATACCAACACGGCCTTCGTCCTTGCCGATGACCTGTGCCTGCACACCGGATGCACGGATGAACTTGCCACCATCATTGGGGCGTGCTTCGACATTGCAGACGTATGCACCGACAGGGATTGCTGCAAGGGAAAGGGTGTTTCCGTTTTTGACCGGGGCTTCAGGACCCCATGCGATCATGTCGCCAACGCCCACACCTTCAGTGACAAGCATGAACATCTTCGTCTTGCTGCCATCAAGCTCGATCTTGGCTATTGGTGCGTGCCGTGCAGGGTCGTGTTCAATATCGATCACAATACCACTGATGGTCTCACTGTTAGTGCCCGGGTGCTTGAGTTCAGCCTTGTATTTGTGCGATGGTGCACGGTACGTGGGGCCTCCACGGCCACGGTTCTGGGATATAATGCGTTTACCCATTCAAACCACCTTCAGAGGATTCCCAGCCGTGAGAGTATCTCTTCACCAGCTTTCTTGTCAGCAAATGTGACAATGGCTTTCTTCTTTCCTTTCATCGTCATCATCGTCGTAACAGATGTTACTTTGTGGGCAAACATCTCCTCGACTGCACGTGCAATCTTCTTTTTGTCTGCATTATCGCGGACAATGAACTGGAGTTTGCCGTCAGATTCGAGCATCATGGATGCTTTTTCTGAGACGTACGGAGTCTTTATTGTCATCTCACATCATCTCCAGTCTCTTCAGTGCACCTGTAGTCCATACGGTCAGGCGTCCTGCCTGTGTGCCTGGGGCGAGTAATTCTGCGTTCAGCTGACCAACAGAAACTACATCCACACCAGCAAGGTTGAGTGCTGCACGGAGAGGTGTTTCGCTGGTGACAATCAGCACACTCTTGCGCTGTTTGTAACGGCGGCCACGTAACTTACCACGGCCTGCACGCACTTTTTTGCTTGCTGCAGAGCGCTCTACATCGGCGTATACGCCTGCAACAGAGAGTGCTGCTACGACATCCTTTGCAGTGGTCAGTCCTTCAAATGCATCTTCAAAGACGACAGGGACTCTGCCTTCAAAGAGATGTCCGCGTGCGGTGATCAGTTCCTCGTTCACGGTTGCTGCGATAGCAGACCGGATAGCAAGGCGCTTCTCCTGCTTGTTGATCTTCCGTACCAGATTCTTCTCCACTTTGGGAGGATGTGCTGCGCGTCCACCGACTGCCTGTGGAATACGTGCTGCACGTGAACCATTCTTCAGACGTGGAAGCTGTGCAACACCACGGCCACTACCCCAGGAGACAGCGGATGTACGCATCCCTGCCCGTGGATCGGTGCCGTGTGGCTGGTAGCGCTCGCTCTGGAGTGCAAGAACCGCGTTTTTAATGAGGTCCGGACGGTAGCTCTCTTCAAATACTGCAGGAAGATCCATTTCTCCTGCTGAATTACCGTCAATTGTTGAAATCTGTACCTTCATTCAGTTCACCCCTGTTTGCTGGCAACACTCACGTACTGGATTGCCGGTATGCGCTCGACATGTTCACTCTGCCTGACTGCAGCTCGCATTCTGATAAGACGCTTGCATGGACCAGGGACTGAGCCTTTAATTGCAACATATCTGCCTCTGACAAGGCCATAGTTGAGGAATCCGCCTGCAGGGTTGATTTCCTCACCGGACTCGCCGATCTTTAAGAGACGCTTGTTGAACTCAGTCCGCTGCTGGTATCCCAGCTGACCCATCTGTGGAACCTGCCACCTGACGTGGTGAGGGTGCCATGGACCAAGGTTACCGATGTGACGCTTCTTACCGCCGCGGGAGTGCTTTCCCTTACGGGTCTGAATGCCCCAGCGCTTTACCGGACCATTTGTTCCCTTTCCGGTCGTAACTGCAGTGACATCGATGTACTGGCCTGTTTTGAGAACGGAATCAAGCTCGACTTCAGTGCCGAGGAGTGATATTGCATACTCAACGCGGTCCTCAATGCTGCCGCCTGCAACACGCATCTCCATAGTGTCGCCAGTCTTCTTTGGCACACCAGTGAGTACAGCTGGCTGAGTCTTTGTAATTGCAAAGACATCGGTCACTTTACCGGATGCTACTACTTCACGAAGTGCTTCAAGACCTTCTTCTGACCAGGCTTCAGCGTATGCACGCTTGCCGAAGGTATCCTTTCTGTACAGGCGAATGCCAATTACAACCATCGCCGGAATTTCAATGATGGTAACAGGGACCATAATGTCCTTACCCTCTGTAGGGCTCTTACTGTGATCATCGACCATGACTATGTGAGTCATGCCAACCTTGTAACCGGCAAAACCCTGCAACACGGGTTCCCCGTCATGCTGCGGCCAGGAGTGGTATTTCGGCACCTGGCTTTTTGCACGCTTGCGGGGACTGTATGCAAGTGAACCTCTGCGAGGTCTGTGTATCTCGGACATTGATGTATCAATCCTAAATCTTGGTTTTCAGTTGATGCTTCATTTCTGCGCCGGAGACTCCGGAACAGAAATACATTCCGAGAATGAATTGGTTTTCAACTCAGGTCTGAGCTGACGATGTGGTCTGATGGGCCGATTGATGCATGTCTGAACCTGCGGTAAGGATTAAGAAGATCCTCATCCACCATCATTCAGGCATCGGGCCCTTCACATATCTGAAAGATTCTTCCGGCGTGGACCGGAAATACTCATTCTCTCAAATTGATCCTGACAGTTCCCGTTTCTGCGCGCACAAATAATGCGCCAGATGTGGGCTCGTTCCACAAAACGTCCACCCGTACGGTTCCATCAGATCCTACGTCTTTCACCCTGGTGTGTATGAACACAACCATCCCGGTACCCTTCCCTGCAGCACGCCGCAGGGAAAGTCACCATATAGTAATGATCCGCCGGACAGGAAGCAGAAAGTCTGCGTCACCTGCCCGCAAAATCATCATATATGTTTCCTAAATGTTTCTGCGAAAGGGATATAAAGGTATTGAAAAAAGAGCCAATTCAGCAGAGACATTCACCCAAAGCAGAGTTCTCCATCTTCGTTGATATATACGTCAACATCTTCGCGCACAAACCGGCCCTTAAACTTACCGGGGTTGGCCTCCTTC
The DNA here is from genome assembly GCA_963761105.1 of uncultured Methanomicrobiaceae archaeon. Taxonomy (GTDB): domain Archaea; phylum Halobacteriota; class Methanomicrobia; order Methanomicrobiales; family Methanomicrobiaceae; genus Methanogenium. The sequence goes on from CAVXFW010000023.1 coordinate 83,050, forward strand.
AGACGGTTGATGAGATTGATGGAGTCATAACGAACTTTTATCCGCAATTTCTCTGCTTCTTTATAGATTTCGCCGACAGCGTCAAAGAGATCAGTCCCGACCTTGATCGTACAGAGATGAGTCGCATCGAGCGTATAGAGAAATTCAAGCGTTTCCTTTGCTTTTTCAACATTCTCATATGCCGCCTTTTCAATGGTGCACACATTTGCCTTTGAGGTATGGATGATGTCTGCAATCTGCTGCTGAGTCAGGCCCTGTTTCCGGTACCTAAGCACCTCTCTCTGTCGCCCAGTAAGAAGACCTTGTTTCATTAACATCAATATATAATCCAATAACTTAAACAGTTTTCGTTAACCACTCAACAGGCATCCATACAGACGAAGGAATTCACAATGTTTATTACTGAACATTCTGATAGTAAAATGTTCTCAAATTTGAGAGGTTTAGTTATGGTAGTTAAAGTTGGAGTTGCAAAACTGGGCAACATCGCAAGCGGTGTTATGGTCGAGCTTCTGCTCGACGAGCGTGCAGACCGTGAGGATATGCAGACATTTATGGCAACAAGCGGAACAAAACTCGAAGTAGAGGATGTCGAGCGTGTTGTTAGTAACCTTATCGCATACAAACCAGACTTTGCAATCGTTGTTTCACCAAATGGTGTCCTTCCCGGCCCCACTGGTGCACGTGAAGCACTGAAAGCAGCAGGCATCCCTGTTGTCGTCATCACTGATGATGTCACCACCAAGAAAGAATGGGCAGACCTTAAGGAGAGCGACTTCGGATACATCATCCAGAAGGCAGACTCCATGATTGGTGCACGCCGTGAATTCCTTGACCCATCAGAAATGTCTGACTACAACGGCAACCTGGTTAAGGTCCTCACCGTCACCGGCGCATTCCGCAAGATGCAGATCGCACTCGATGCAGTGATTGACCAGGTCAAAGCAGGTAAATCCGGCGCAGAAATTGAACTCCCTAAGATCGTCATGACCGCAGACAAGGCAGTCAAAGACGAGTTCACCAACCCATATGCATACGCAAAAGCACGTGCAGCATTTGAGATTGCAGCAGCGGTCGCAATGGTCAATGTGAAGGGCTGTTTCATGACCAAGGGATTCGAGAACTACGTCCCAATCGTTGCATCTGCACACGAAATGATGCGCTCCGCAATGCTCCTCTGTGAAGAAGCACGCGAGATTGAGAAGGGCTGTGACGGCGTCGTTCGTATGCCACACAAGAAAGACGGCACAATCGTCTCCAAGACAACCCTTATCTCCAAACCGGAGTAAATCCAAATACCCTTTTTTTTCTCCCGGCCTTCAGGCGAACCTCGCACGCACACACAATAACCTGTACAGAACACCATGTGCTGCGGCAATGTGCTAACGCCAGATACTCATTATACAGGCAACCACCATCTGCAAAACCATCCGGGTGTGCAGCACCATATTCCGGCAGTGGATGGCGTATGAGAAAGAGAGACCTTTTTGAAAACACAATCGAAAAATAAGAGCGGATGCTGTATGCGCGGCACACCACACCACCAATCACTCCTTCTGCAGACACACCTCAGGGCAGAAAACCCGCGAGGTCTTCAGGAAGAGTCAGCACAATGGGTTCAAGGTGCATCCGTTCCATAAACGCAGAGTCGCCCATCCCTGTGGCACCGGGATTTATGCGGGCTATAAGAGAACAGAATGCACGAAAGCCCCCGTCAGGCCGTCCGGCTGCATCACAGAAGAGTGCCATATTAAACGCATAGTGACCTGCCCGCCGGTAGAGAGAGATCACATGCCCAATCCCTTCTGCAAGAAGACCACACCAGGGTTCAAGCTCATCAATGCACCGGACCGGAAGGTATGCACGCACCTCCTTTTCACCCAGCGGGACAGCGTGGGCAAAGAACGGCAGTTCATCGCCGAAAAGATGGCGGGAACCACCCACTTCCTGTTCAAGCAGACAATCCCTGTACATCCTTCCCGTCCTGCAAAAGAAGGCTGCCGACTGCCGTATAGCAATCCCTGCATGAAATGTCGGGGCTGCATCTGCGATTCCCTGCATATGCGGATGCAGCATACTGGCACCGGCCGAGGGCAGATAATTCCAGTTGCAGGAGACATACCCCTCATCACCGGAAAGGGCAGCAATCTGTCCACGGAGAGCATCTTCAATCTGCCCTGCCGCAATCTCTGCCGGATCATGCGCCTCTGTAATGACCGTCACCACATGCTCCCGTGCAAAGGGATAGAGATTGGGGAAGGTGACACTCTCACCCACAGTGATACGGGAGCCGTCTGGAAAGACCGGCGTCTCAGAATGAACCCGTTCCGGACAGAATACACAGGGAACTTCGTCGGGAGAGAGGTCCGGCCGGAGCGGGACATTAATACTGCGTCGGGTCCTGTCGGGTGCAATGCGGCACTGCAGACCGGTCAGAAGGTCCCTCCGGTACTGGAGGACGCCACGTTCAGAGTCACACCCCTCGATCTGAAATAATGCATTCATCTCATTCACTGCTATATGTGTGTGTGTCCTTTCGGTACCCGCTGACATATCCGTTCAGGCCGGACTCACTGAACACGCGTCCCGGAGAAAACGGTTTCACCAACACCTGGAATATATACAGCGTAATCGATAAAACGTTAAAAGAAAGGAAAATGGTTTGGATATTGATCCGCAATATCTTAGATTAACTTTCCAAGAAGGCGGATAGAGTTGGTCATGTCAGGACCAAGTGGAGAACCGAAGATGATCTGGGTAACACCAGATGCAGTAAGGTCTTCGCACTTCTGCTGAACCATGTCAGGGGTACCTGCAATGGTGAATGCATCAATCTCTGCGTCACCAACGAGGCCACCGACTGCACCGAAGTCAAAGCGTCCAAGTGCGTCTTTGATCTTGCCAACATTGTCAAGGTCAAGTCCGTGGCGCTGCAGAAGTGCAGGAGGTGAACCTGCTGCGATGAATGCTGCAACAATCTTTGCTGCGTTGCGTGCCTTCTTCTCGTTCTGGTCGATGGACATTGCAGTGTATGCACCAACATCGAACTTCTTGAACTTCTTCTCATCAACTGCATCACATGCTTCTTTGATCAGAGGGATTGCAATTGCAAAGTCCTTGGGGTTGGATGCATTGATAAGTGCACCATCACCGATTTCACCAGCAAGTGAGAGCATCTTTGGACCCTGCGCACCGATGTAGATAGGGATCTGCTTCTTCTTTGCGGGCAGGGTAACGCCGGTGAGCTTTGCACCGTCGTAGTCGAAGAATTCCATTGTACCGGTCTTCTTAACTTCTTCTCCTGCACAGAGAGCCTTAATCTGCTTGACACCTTCTGCAAGGCGTGCAACAGGCTTTACTGCATCAATTGCAAGTTTTGGGAGTGTGGAAAGGTCACCAGGTCCGATACCAAGAACAGCGCGGCCTTCAGAGATCTCGTTTAAGGTGCACATGAAGGAAGCAATTGCTGCAGGTGTGTCGGTAAAGGTGTTCATGATACCCGGACCCATCTTAATGGAGTCAGTTGCCTCTGCAATAGCGGCAAGGGTTGGGTAGCAGTGACGGTTGTTGTAGTGATTCGTGATCCATGCAAAGTCGATATCTTTCTGCTCTGCAAGTTTACAGTAATTTACCACCTGTTTCACGGTGATATTTCCGGGGACAAATTCGATACCATAACTCATAGGTCTTTCACCTTAACTTCATATAACACACCGAGATTAATATACGTTATCATTTAATTGAGAGTGTATCGGCATTTCCCTGCCATCATCTGTCAAAACCCGAAATTATGGTTAAAAATTTAACCTGCCCCCTATAATCCGGCCAATTTGAGACGAGCATTCACAGATTTTATTATTTACATGAACTTATCATACATCAGAAGGAGTGTATATACTGGTACCAATGGGTCTGCATTATAACCCGCAGCACCCACATTTGTGTACAGGACAGGGGAGAAATAATGAGAATACTTGCAATCGGGCTCGGCGGGGCGGGCACACGTATTGTTGATCTTCTGTATAACCACGACATGAAAAGCAGAGTGGGATGTGTTTCAGCGATAGCTGTCGATATAGACGGAAACAGCCTGCGAAAGCTTTCAAATATCCCCGATAATGCACGAATGCACTTTCCTGCACTTGATCCCGAGATTCATTTTGACGTGACTTCCACGATTAATGTGGAAGAGGTGATGAATCTCATCCAGAAGATGGACAACTTCGAAATAGACTCCATCATGATCTTTGCGGGCCTGGGCGGCAGTGTAATTGACGCCATCCCGCAGCTCACAGAGGAACTGCGCAAGTCATTTATAGAGCCAATATTCGGGGTGTGTATTCTTCCTACCCGCAATGAAGGAAAACGGCGTTCTTCAAAGGCCGCTGATGACTTAGAACGGGTAAAAAGCACCCTTGACGCTGTGATTCTCTTTGATAACGAGACCTGGCAGGAACGCCTGAAGGCAGAGTATGGCCATTATAGTGTTGCAAAGGATACTGCCACCAGTTCATACAGAAATAAAGTATTCCCGGATAATCCGCGTGATGTTTATGCTATCTTAAATGAGAAAATTGCGCGCCAGATAGGTCTTCTTCTCCGCGCGGGTGAATTTAGCGAAACGGGGGTTGAAACAGCAGAGGTCGTCCTTGATGCAGGTGAGGTCTTAAACACCCTGAAAGGAAACGGCCTTGTTGCAATCGGATATGCCACAGAACCCCTGCATAACTCATTGAAGGACAGGTTCAAACAGTGGCGTTCGGATACATACTTCTCAGAAACATCCCACAAACGGGCAACGCGAATAGTGGCGCTCGCCAAACGCGCAGTATATGAAGAAATTTCCATCCCCTGCGATCTCACCAGCGCAGATAAGGCACTTGTCCTCATCGCAGGGCCGTCACATGAACTTTCCATGAAAGGATTCCAGACAGTCAGGAAATGGATTGACAGGAGTATTTCGGGTCTGGAGATGCGGTCAGGCGACTACCCGGTGATGAATACCCGGTTTGTTGGCATTATCATCGCCCTCGCCGGCATCACAAATATTCCCCGGGTAACAGAACTCAATGAAATCCGGCACGAATATGAATATGAGCAGGAATATCCATCTGAAAAAAAGACAATCCCAAAGCCGGAAGAAGACACCCGCAGGAGAGAGGAGGTACAGGCTCCTGAAACAGTTCAGCCGGAGAGCGCCCCGGGAGAAGAAAAGAAGTCAGACATTGACATCACAGACCTCTTCGAGGATGAAGCGGCCGAACACGGATTCAATCAGGATCGGGAAACAGAAAGAACATATGTAGAAGAATATACCGACTGGCAGGACAACGGGGAGTACTCCCCTTATACAACTACGGAAGGAGAATACCTGCAGAACAGAGCAGGCACGGAGGGAACCATGGCAGCAGAAGACGGCGAACAGGTACTGAATGACGGGATGATTACCCTTGGCGGTGTGGCACGCAGTGAGAAAACAAAAGGGAATAAACAGGACGATACGATCTCCGTCGAGATGAAGTCGAAAAAGAAAAATACTGATGAGCAGCTCCCAATGCCCGGCCGGAAGGAGCGAACGGTCGCTGACATCACACGGATGACAGACGGGGGAGAAAATAAAGCACCAAAAGACTCTATATTCGGCCTGAAAGATATCCCGTCCTCCGATAACAGGGGACCCCGTGATATGGCACTTGTCGGGGAGACCATTCGTATTGGCAAACAGGATAAACGTCCAAATGATGCTTCTTTTAACGGAAAAGAAGTAGACATTTCATTTGTCAAAGGGCCAAACGATTCCGCTTTTTTGGGACGTTCATTCTCTGTTACATCTCCCCAAAAGGCGAACGACAGTGCACTCATGGGGAAGAAGGTCTCAGTTAAATCACCCGGAATACGCCCCAATGACAGTACAATTACCGGTGATTCGGTACGCCTGTCACGTGCCCCTCACAAAACGAAAGAGAGTCTCAACGGGGACCTGAAGATGTCTGCACGAGTCCCTGCACCAAAAGATGACCTTCTCACCCGTGCAGAACGGCGGATGAGCAAAGCACAGGAAGCGGCAAAAGAGCCGGAGAAAGAGTCAACATACAAAAAAGGGACCATTTCGGGCGGCTACGAAAAGAAGAAAGAACCGGAAGACGACGACACGGATGACGACCTCTTCTGGATTAAATAAGTTTTTTCAATACCATTTTACCGGCACGAAACAGCACCATTGCTGTCCTGGTACCGCCCTTCATACTCCCGCGTGCCTGCTTTTACTTCATGCATGATTATCTGCACCACCCGTTCACCCGCTGAGAGGGTGATATCCTCCGAACCGACATTGACGAGGCAGAGGGTCAGCTGCCCCCGGAAACCAGGGTCCACAAACCCGCCGCCGATAAGGACACCACGCCTGCCGAATGATGAACGGCACATGAGGGTTGCTGCAGCATCAGCGGGGAGTTCCACCCGCTCCAGGGATGCGACAAGCGTGCATTCACCTTTGCGGAGAAGATAGTCTTCTGCTGATCGCAGGTCATAAGACGCCGGCTGCTGCGAATCTTTGCTGTATGGCGTTATCACGAGATTGCCTGCCGCGATTCGTTCACCGATATCTGACTCTGAGAGAATCATCGTATGTAGGTTTGTGTCTGTGAGGGGAAAATTGCTGTTGCCGGTGAAAGACACGAAGAAGAAAACAGTGAGAAAGAACAGCCCAATCCAGAATGATTATCACCCTGTATCACGAATAAGATGGGTGGATCCATAGGGTAGAGGATATCCTCTTGGGCTTCGAACCCAAGGACGCGGGTTCGATTCCCGCTGGATCCATTCATTTTCAGGATACGTTTTAAAAGATATTATTCGAGGAGAATGTAGTTACGTACACCCTTGCCAATTAATATCGCGGGCGTCTCAACGACTGAGTCCGCCGCATCGTCAGCCATTGCACGCACCCTGAGTTTGTACTCACCCGGCGGGAAGTCCGCGACATAGAGCTGTTTGGTAAAGGAGGGATCGGGAGCCCTGCTCAGAGGGCCGGGCTTATCAAACCTGTCAAACAGAATCCAGAAACCATCATCCACCTTCTGGTAGTACAGACACTGGGTTACCGTATTGTTACCGGAATAATTCAGGCACCATTCCATCGTCAGATCGGTTTTAATCATGGGACAGGTCTTGTTCTCTTCATATTCCTTACACATCAGGTCATAGGCCCGGAGACTGGTGAAATTGATGCCGGTGGCATTCAGGTCAGGTTCTGCGGTAATGTAGGTCTTCGGCAGGTTCAGAGTCGCGCCGTCATTGAAGGAGATGGATGATCCGTTGCCGAAGATGTTGATATTGCCCGGCTTCATGGGAATCAGCCTGAATTTTGCCTGCCATGTCTGGTTCAGTTGAATGGTGCCGATTTTAGTAGAATCAAAGCTCAGACACCGGGTCGTATCCCACTCGGTTTTCTGATTAAGGGTCAGGTTATATATATTATTGGACGAGCCTTCTAAGCCCATCCAACTCTTCACAAGAGTGGATGCACCCACCACATATTCATATTCCAGTATCGGATCAGATCTGTTATTCAGCTGTGAGACATTGTTTAACTCAATGCTCGACATATCCAAGTCCATCTTTGTGTTGACTCCGGCTGCGGTCTTCAGTTCACCTGCGATGCTTGTGTAAATCCCCGCAAGGTCATCGCCGGTTGGTGCATAATAGTATTTCCCGCCGGTGTTTTTTGCAAGTATTTTAAGGGTTTCATTTCCAATTGATTTAAGCCCATCTCCAAGCGCAATGGAATAGATGATGACATCATTATTTTTGGCATACACGCTCAGATTCTGCTCTTCAACGTTCGTAAGTTCACTGATAATGGAGTAAGTTTCCGAGTCTTTATTTACCGGAAATTGGGTTGAATTCCTATATGGAGAATCTATTTCAGTAAAAATATCTGGAGAATTTAAATAACCCGTCCCGCGGGCAAGAGGATCTCCCCACCAATTATACTCCCCATCTGAGAGCAGGATCACTACCTGCACCGCATCATTAGGGGGCTTTCCATTGAACTCCTTTATTGCAAGATATAACCCTTTACGCATCGGGGTGAACCCGTTCGGATTAAGCTTTTCAATCGTGCTGTTCACCTTATCCATATCATTGGTGAAGGAAAGATCAACTTTAGAATTCCCCCCAAACACATCCCCCCCAAACGAGGAAATCCCAACCCGATCCTCACCTGTCATCTTTCCATTAAAGACCTTCACGGCATACTTCAGTGAGTCAAGCCTGGTGGGAGCAGAATCATTCGTCCGAGTGGACATACTTCCGGATCGGTCCGCACAGAGCATCACATCAATCGGTTTTGGAGAGAGGGCATAGCCATCCCCAATCAGACGGACGGTCAAATTCACCGGCTTCCCCACTTCGACAGTTTCCCGGTCGACTTCTGTTTCCACCCGGAGATAGGGGTAGTTCTTCCATTCAAGAACAATGGATTTCCACTTCGAACCCCACTTGGCCTCAACCGTACAGGATTCTGATGTGGGCGCATTGGTTTCAAAGGCACCTGGAGTAAAGTGCACTGTGGCAATGCCATCCCCGTTGGTCACAGCCGATAGGGCATTAAGAGAGGGAATTTCCGGCGTTGTTTCAGAATCTGAAACACCTACAATCCAGAAACTGACATTTTGCCCCGATACGCCGTTTCCACACTCATCCATCACCTTCGCATAGATATCCGCACCCGTTGCGTTTGGCACATCAGCAGACGGCATTGACTGTGGACTTGCCGTCAGGATCATATCATCAGGAGAGATGCTTGCGAAATAAATTTCCTGATTAATAGTAACAGAGGTATTTGCCACCGCTGTGGCACTGATATTAAATGTGGCAACGTCATCAAAAGGACCAAAGGTGAACTTTACCTGACCGTCACTGTTCGTCCGCCAGGTAAACTCATCACCAATAGGTTTACTCGTGAAGTGAATGGACTGATTTCCGGACGGATTGCCATACCGGTCAGACAGGGTATACGTCAGGTGAAATTTAGATTCACCATCTGCCGGAATGGATGGCGGGGTGCCCACATTCGGAACAACGGATACCCGTATGGCATACGGTCTGGCATCCGCAAGAGCAGTGATGGTCAGCCATTTATCATACACTACTGCAGGCGGCACGATATGGATCAGATACTTCGGCCCTCCCTCGGTGCCCACCTTAAATGTCGCAACCACCGTCCCTTCTGCATTGACCGGAACCGCCACCGACTCTCCACCATATTTGTCACCATCATAGAATCCCGAACCGGCATACCGGGTGGTTTCGAATGTCACATTCTCCGGTGTTGCTTTGATTGCATCCTCATAAAGGCTTGTTACCGCATTGCCATATGCATCCTCCATCACCAGTGTGATATTCATCACCTCACCAATGGTGACTTCACTTTCGAATGCGAAGCTTCGGGTTTTCTTTGGAGTAGTATGGTCAATCGGCTGGTACACCGTCTTGTTATAGTCGTAACCTACCCCATTGAGCGTGTAATTGATTTCCACACGTATTGGTGCATTTCCCGCCCGGTTCTCTGATGCAGAGAAGACCGTTTGATAGGGAGCACCGGTCACCTCCTTCACCGTAACGTCACCATACATATCTTTCTTTAGGGAGGTGAACCTCACAAAATGGATATCCGGTGTGGGACCGGTTGTAGTGCCGCTATAGGCAACCAAAATCGTCGAAGTGGCACCGCTGCCTGCAACAAGCCACCCGTTTTTATCATGCGAATCTGCAGAACCTCCATCATCAATAGAAAAACTGATGGTGACATTCGCGTCTGTAATTGGATCTGTTTGATCTGCTGATACCATGGCTGGAAGTAGACCCATAAGTACTCCCAACACCAGCAGAATCCATAAAGAATTCCTCATGTGTTTTCCCCACCGATAGACGGTTTCACGAAAGACAACCGGCCCCCCAGCCGGTCATCAGTTTTATAGCCGACTATACAAACACGAAATATTTAATAACTAGTACCCGGAAAAATGAAAAATAATTTCAGGCGAAAAATTCAGCGTTTTCAGGTTTTGGGAAGGGATTTTTCCACCGATTCAAAGAAACACACACCCCATCCCAGGGGCATCTCTGCACAAAAAAGAACAATACAAACTTCTTAAAAAGCACAATAAAGGGTTAAAAATTCTATCAAAGCAAAAAACAGGAGTTATTTCAGACACCCCCCTGAATAATTCCGGGATGGAAAATACCTCCACATAACCACCCTCCCGGATGAAAAAAATACAAGCCTTTGTTCTGCAAAAGGGGGTGCACACCCCACACCAAATCAGTATAAGCGAAATGTATTTATATTATAAACAGAACTGCCCGCCCGAAAACAGAGAGTCACAAACCTGTTGCCGATGAACACATCACGCCCGATACATGACGAACGGTACATATGAAGTTTGATGCACCATCAGCGAGCGTTCGGGCCGTTCACGACACCCATATGAACCCCCGTTCTGATGTGTGAGACAGGCATCTGGATAAACACAAGGTCAAAAAACACCCGACGGGGTGATTCATCGCAGTATACATGCGATTGGTGCCACCAGAGACCCGACAGGATTATTTTGTCACACAGGTATGACCCCGGGAAAATCATCATACACAAAGTGTCTTTCGTTCCGCAAAAAAGGCGATTCCTGCCAGAAACAGGGATGAGAGCAGGGGAAAAAGAAAGCCACCATCCGGAAAAATAAAATCATCCCCTGTTTTATTGTGGTGGGTATCGGGGGGAATGGGGAGACCCATAGGGGAGAGGATATTCCCCGTGGCTCTGCACCCACGGGGATTCAATTCGCACGGAAACCGTCCAATTTTACCATACTGCAGTTCAATGGGATTATTCAAGCCGGATGAAGAACTGCCCGCCCTGGCCGATTACTATCGCTGATGTCTCAATCACCGAGTCCGGCGCATCATCCGCCGTCGCAACCACTCTGAGCTTATACTCACCCGGCGGGAAATCAGCAACATAGAGCTGGCGGGTATGGGCAAGCGCACTCACAGGCCCTGTCACCGGCACTTTACCAAAGTTGATCCAGATGCCGTCACCCACCTTCTGGTAATACAGGTACTGGTTGGCAATATCGGTGCCCGAATAATTCAGGTTCCACTCCATCGTCAGATAATTTTCAATCATGTCACCATTCTCTGCCTCAACACAAATCAGATCCGAGACCTGCAGACCGGTGAAGTTGATACCGGTGGCATTCAGGTAGGGCACTGCAGTGATGTAGGTCTTTGGCAGGAGGAGGAAATCTTCCCCATTATTGAAGAAGATGGCTGAATCTTCACCGAAGATATTGATGTTACCCGGCTTCGAGACATTCAGCCTGAATACCGCCTGCCAGGTCTGCCCCAGGTGGATGGTGCCAATTTCAGTGGCATTAAAGTTCAGACTCCGGTTCGCTGCCCAGTCGTTACGCTGGTCAAGCGTCTGGGGAGTCAGAACATTTGGTAAATCTTCTGACCCTGGAGGAGACCCAGTAGTATTCCAGCTCTTTACCAGGGTTGATATACCATTTTCATATTCATATTCCAGAATAGGATCTAAGGGATCGTTCTCCACCGATACATTATTCAGCTCAATGTTGGTGAACATTACATCCATGGTTGTATCCACACCGGCCTCAGTCTTCAGTTCACCGGCGATGTCAGTATAGATGGCTGCGAGTTTATCACCCGTGGGTGCATGATAGTAATTTCCTCCGGTACTTGTAGCAAGCGTCCTGAGAGTTGCTATACCTCCTTGCGAGAGACCACCTCCAAATGAGATTGAGTAGATAGTGATGTTATTATTGGCAGCGTAAACACTCATGTTCTGATCTGCCTTCGAAATATCGAATTTGTAATAATATCCCGTCCTATCATAAAAGTACTTTCCGTCCGTTGGATTTTTGGTCCGTTCACCTTCAGCCCAGCGGGCAAGCGGATCTCCATACCAGTTGTAATCACCATCTGAGAGGACGATTACAGACCGCACTGCATCAACACGAGGCTTTCCAACAATTTCATTAATCGCAAGATACAGCCCATAACGCATTGGAGTTCCTGAATCTGGAACCAAATGATCAATCGTTTGATTTACCACATTCCGGTTCAGGGAATTGAGGTTAAGATCCATTGTGGCATAATCGGAATAGGTTTTGGGGAGAATATAGAGATAGGAGGCACCGGACACATAGGTGATTTTACCCTTTTTCCCAAACGATGTCAACCCGACCCGATCCCTGACCTCTGTCATCTCTGTATTAAATATCTTCAAGGCACCCATCAGTGATTCCATCCGATCGGGAGAACCAGAGGTCATACTCCCTGACCGATCCACACAGAGCATTACATCAATCGGATCAGGATAGAGCGCATAGCCGTCACCAATCAGCCGAATGGTCACATCCACCGGATCACCCACTTCAACGGTTTCCGGATTTACCTCGGTTTCTACCCGGAGATAGGGATAGTTCTTCCACACGAGATCAATCGATCTCGTCTTTTTGGGTGGGGTGCCCCAGCGTGCCACAACCGTACAGGATTCTGATGCAGTCGCATTGTAATGATCATCACTGATATTGGTAACAAATCGTCCGGGAGTAAAGTGCATCGTAGCTACACCATCAATATCCGTCGTGGCAGTTGCATCAGTAACGCCGGTGGTATCATCAAGGTAGGGATCCAGTGCTTGCGCATCATCCCACAAACCCGGCGGTGTGATAAAGAACTGGACTGTCTCTCCCGGGACACCGTTTCCACTCTCATCGGTTACCTTCGCAAGGAGATCGGCATGAAATTCAGCTGCAACATCAGCAGACGGCATTGACTGCGGGTTTGCCGTCAGAAGCATATCTTCAGGAGAAGTATTGGTGAATCGGAGCACCTGATCAACAGTGACAGAGGTATTCTCCACTGCATAGGCATGAATGGTGAAGAGATTCACGCGGTCAAAGGGGCCGAAGGTGAACTTTACCTGACCGTCACTGTTCGTCCGCCGGGTGAACTCATCTTCGAAAACAGAGTCATTGAAGTGCAGAGTCTGATTACCGGACGGATTGCCATACTGGTCAAACAGGCTATATATCAGGTAAAATTTAGATTCACCATCAGCCGGGATATACGGCGGAGTGTCCACATTCGGAACAACAGAAAGTGCAATCGCATACGGTTTGGCATCTGCAAGAGCAGTGATGGTCAGCCATTTATCATCCAAGGTAATACCCGGCACGAGATGGATCAGGTACTTTGGCCCTGCCTCGGTACCTACCTTAAATGTTGGAACCACCGAGCCTTCTGCATTGACCGGTACAGTCACCGACTCTGCATCATATCCGGTGCCATCATAGAATCCTGACCCGGCATACGATGTAGTTTCGAGTGTCACATTCTCCGGCACACCCCCTGTCGCATCCTCATAGAGGCTCGTTACCGTATTGCCATATTTATCCACCATCGTCATCGTGATATTCATCATCCCGTTCAGAGTAACTTCACTTTCATAGACGAGATTCTGGATTTTATTCGGCTCCGCATGATCAATCGGTTGATACACAGTCCGGAAATAGTCATAGCCTATGCCATCTGCGGTGTAATTGATATGCACCAGTATCGGTGCATTTCCTGCCGTCTTCTTCGATGCAGAGAAGACGGCTTCACAGGGCAGACCGGTTGCATCCTTCCCCTTAACCTTGCCATAAGTATCCACCTCAAGCGAGGCAACCCTCACAAAATGGACATCCGGCGGTATTGAGCCTGTATCGTCCCCGATATAATCCACCCGAACAGTCGAAGAGACACCGCTGCCGGCAACAAGCCACCCGTTTTCATCATGCAAATCTGCAGGGTTCCCGTCATCGATGATGAAATCGATGGAGACATCCGCGTCAGTAATTGTATCTGCCGATACAGTGACTGGGAGTATCCCCACAATAACTCCCAGCACCAGCAGAATCCAGACAGAATTCCTCATATATTTTTATCCCCCCAACATACCGTTTCACAAAATGCAACTGGCGCACACGCCAATCGTTGCATTTATAGCTGTCTATAATGATACGATATATTTAACTATTATTACAAACTGATTCTGAGAAAAAAATGAAAGAACAACAGATGAATGTCGAATAATTTTTGATGAATCACCCCTGTTTTTCAAAGAAACAGTGCCTTTGTGTCAGATAAAAAATACTGCCATTACAAAATATCACCAACAATAAAACGATAAATAATGGATTTATTAATTCATTAAACTCTAAATCATCCGTCATTTGAATTTCAAATTAGTGCCCCTCACATCTGAGATTACCTGGTACAGACCCCCCCTCTCCGGATGGAAATAATGTTCACCACATTGCTCTGCAAAAGTATTGCAAATGTGCATTCCGATTATGATTAACAATACCACATATCACAACAAAAAAAACGGATCCAAAAACAGAAAGCCATAAACACGTTTCCGATAAGGATACCACGTCAGAATAAGGACGAAAAGCACATGAGAAGGCCTGCACCATGAGAGAAGAGGAAAAACCATTACGAGATACAACGTGTGCGCACCCCTTTTTTGCAAGGGAGATTATTTTCTGGTGATCAATATGCGAGTGGCTATAAAATGCCCGATGTGCAATCCTTCGGTGCATATCTACAGCGTTGCCACCAGATTGCCTGACACAATGCGGTACAGATGCCTGAATCTGAAAGAATCACATTATGCAGAGAATTTTTTGTGTGAAAATCTGCCATTCCCTGCCAGGAGGAAGAAAACAGCACTGAGGAAAGGAGCCTCCGAGTTTCAAAACAAGGAGTGCGGATTCGATTCTCACTGAAACCGTGCACTATTAAAAGACTAAATTAAAATGTTATCCAAGGCGGATGAAGAAATGTCCACCCTGGCCGATTACTATCGTATCTAATGTATCAATGACCGAGTCAGGGGCATCATCTGCCATAGCACGCACCCTGATTTTATACTCACCCGGCGGGAAATCAGCCACATAGAGCTGACCCGTCTGGAGACTGCCAGGCACCGGCCCGGTCACAGTCAGTTCATTAAAGTTAGTCCAGATACCGTCATCCACCTTCTGGTAATACAGATACTGGGTGACCGTGTTTGTACCGGAATAACTCAGATTCCATTCCATCGTCAGATAATTGCTAATCACATCACCATTCTGAGTCTCAACGCATACCAGGTCGGATACCTGCAGCCCGGTGAAGTTAATGCCGGTGAGATTCCACACTGCGGTGACATAGGTCTTGGGCAGGTCCAGAGTGTCTTCACCATTGAAGGTCACGTGTGACCTATTATCGAATATGTTAATATTACCAGGCTTCGAGACATTCAGCCTGAATTTTGCCTGCCAGACCTGCCCCAGATTGATGGTGCCGATTTCAGTGGCATTAAAAGTCAGTTTCTGATTACCATTCTCCCAGTCCTCAGTCTGGTCAAGAAGCGTCAGGGGACGCACTACATTGTCTGAATATTCAGACCATTGAGGAGACAACACAGTATTCCAGCTTTTTATCAGGGTTGATAAATTATCCACATATTGATACTCCAGTATGCGGAAATCCGGGCCATTTTCCTTTGTCTCATTGTTCAGTTCAATATCAGTGAACATCAGATCCATGGTTGTATTCACACCGGCTTCGGTCCTCAGTTCACCTGCGATATCGGTATAAATGCGTGCAAGATCCTCACCAGTGGGTGCATGATAGTACAGTCCGCCGGTACTTGTCGCAAGCGTCTCGAGGGTGCCAATGCCATTTTCTGTAAGCCCATCCCCAAATGCGATCGAGTATATGGTGATGTCATGATCGCTGGCATACACACTCAGGTTCTGCCAGTCATCAGATGAGAGATCCTCATAATAGTAATAATCATATGGATAATTACTGCTGCAACTCCAGCCGTAACAGTTACCATAACAGTTACCATGACGATAACGATTCCCCTCGGAAAAACAGAGACCACGGGCAAGCGGGTCACCACCCGTGTTGTAATCCCCATCCGATAACAGAACTACCGCCTTCACCGCATCTGAAGTCCCATTTTCAATGAGCTCCGTTATCGCAAGATACAGCCCGTGGCGCATCGGTGTGCCATCCATCGGAACCAGCTGACTAATCGTCTGATTCGCCGTATCTATTTCCTTGGTAAGGCTGATATCCAGAGTGGCATAGCCTGGATATTCCTGAATATTGTTACCCAGATAATGAGCACTAATATAGGCTTTGTCTTCAGAGTTATCATAATACCAATACCCATTTACCCAATCCCGATATTGCTGATTATTATATCCATTATGCTCCACCTCATAATGCCCATCTTCCCAATTCCCATTTACCCAATCCTGATATTGCGGATTATTTTTCTTATACTGCACCTCATAATGCCCATCTTCCCAATTCCCATTTACCCGGTGCTGTCTATAATACCCTTCTACCCAATGCTGTCTATAATACCCTTCTACCCAATACTTCTCGTAACTGTCATTTCCTGCCCAATACCCATTGCCATAATTGAGGATATTTGCTGTGTCAGTTTTGGCCCCAAAAGATGTCAGCCCAATCCGGTCTCTGCCCTCTGTCATCTTTCCATTAAATATTTTCATGGCATCCATCGCTGATACCATCCGGTCAGGATAATCTTCGAGCATACTTCCCGAACGGTCCGCACAGAGCATCACATCTATCGGGCTGGGATAGAGTGCCCACCCATCCCCTGTCAGACGGATGGTCGCATCCACCGAATGCCCCACCTCAACGATTTCCGGACTGACCTCAGTTTCCACCCGGAGATAGGGATAGTTTCTCCATGTGAGCTCGATCTTTTGTGATGTCCCATTCCATGTTGCCAGAATATCACATGATTCTGATGCAGTCGCAAGGTAATTTTCATCACTGCTATCCCGGATAAATTCTCCGGGGGTAAAGTTCACCACAGCAATGCCATCAGCATTTGTAAATGCCGTCGAAGCATCAAGGGAGGGACTTACCTCCTGTGCTGCAGAAAACCCTCCATCCGGTATCAACAATATGAAATCGACTTCTTCTCCCGGGACGCCGTTTCCGCTTTCATCCGTTACCTTCGCAAGAATTTGTGCTTTAAATTCAGGTGCCGCATCGGCAGACGCCATAGACTGTGGATTTGCCATCAGATACATCCCTTCAGGGGCAGTACTGACGAAACGGAGCTTCTGATCGACAGCAACAAAGGGATTTTCAACCGCTTCGGCATGAACCGTTAGGGTGGTGGCGGTATCAAAGATACCAAAGGTATCAGAGGAAAACTTTACCTCGCCGTCACTGTTTGTCCACCAGGTGAACGTACGACCAGTGACCTCTTCACTGAAGTCCAGAGCCTGGTTGCCGGATGGATTGCCATACTGGTCAAACAGGTTATATGTCAGATAAAATTTTGATTTCCCATCGGCCGGAATAGACGGCGGAGTGGCCACATTCGGATTGACAGAGACTCTTATCTCATACGGTTTAGCATTTGAAAGAGCGGTGATGGTCAGCCATTTCTCATACACGGCAGAACACGGCACAATATGGATCAGGTAATTCGGCCCCGCTCCGGTGCCTGTTTTAAATGTTGAAAGCACCGAACCTTCGGCATTGACCGGTACAGTCACCGATTCTGCATAATACCCGGTGCCATTATAGAATCCCGACCCGGTATGCGATGTGGTTGAGAAGGTTACAGCCTCAGGCGTGCCTCCGGTTGCATCCTCATAAAGACTGTTAACCGTATTGCCATATGCATCCTCCATCACCATGGTAATGTCCATTTCTTCATCAATTGTGACTTCACTTTCAAACGTAATGTCCCGGATCTTCGTTGGCATGTTATGATCAATCCGTTGATACACAGTCTGGTAATAGTCATATCCGATGCCACTTGCGATATCGGTATAATTGATCTGCACCTGTATCGGTGCATTTCCTGCCACATTTTTAGAGGCAGAAAAAACAATATTATAAGGCGCAGCAGTCACACAGTCCCCGACAACATCGCCATACGTGTCCTTCTCAAGTGAAGTAAACCTCACATAATGGATTACAGACATGTTGACGGCACAGGCGACCTGGATAGTCGATGTTGTGGTGCTGCTGCCTGCAACAAGCCATCCATTTTCATCATGGAAATCTGCGGGATTCCCATCATCGATGATGAAATCGATGGCAACATCCGTATCTTTGATTAGATCTGCCGACACCGCGATTGGAAGCACACTCAAAATAACTCCCAACACCAGCAGAATCCGTAATAAATTCTTCATATTATAACGTCACACTCCAATTATCCAAACGACAGGCCGTACATCAAACACGCGTACTATTATATACCGTATTAATTTTGAATCATATATAAATTTTTCAATAACGAACAGAAAAAAATGATTTCCCTTAGTCATAGAAAACAGGATTTAAGTGCCAAATTAACCCGTATTTTCATAATAAAACCAAATATTCAAATTAAATACAGCCAAACACCAGAACAGGGTCAACAATAAAACAACTAATAAAGGATTCTAATTTCTATTCATCCCTGTTTCATGTTTTAATTCTTTTTAAGTGGATAATATTAGCAGTAAATGTAAAATTTAAGATATATCCATACAATTACATGAATAAATAATCCACAACCAATAACGCTTCAAAAGCATTGCAAAAGTGCCAGTCACTTTCATTGTACCACATTATATATCACTGGAACAAAATACCCGCCCTAAAACCGGGATCAGCAAAACCGTCACCTCCTTTTTTCACCCACCCACCTGTCGAATGGAAAACGGTACATGAGACGAAAAGAACGTAACCCCCCAGGGAAATTGCAAAATCTTCTATGAGCTGCAAAACGTGTGCATACCTCTTCAATAGAGAACAGAGTCTGTGACAAACATCGTTGTGCCAGGTACAGATCACACAGGATGACAGTCACGGTAATTCTTCGCTGTATCCACGGTGCTTCACCATCAGATTGACGAATTCATTCCGTTTCCGACATCATTTGGCCCAAAGAGAATCACATTGTATACAGGTTGCGTCTGAGAGCATGCCTGTATGGTAAAAACTGCTTCCTCGCAACAAAAAAGAAGAGGGAAACAGTCCCCATTCCAGAGTAAATAACCTGCAGTCAAAGATAAACAGAGGGAAAAATTAGAGAGGAACCCACCTCCCGGGCACTAACCAGGGAACCCGGAGTTAATTCATGGTGGAATCAGCCCATGGAAAATGAATTATTCAAGCCGGATGAAGTACTGTCCGCCCTGTCCGATGACAATCGTATACGGGGTTTCAATGACTGAATCGGGTGCATCCGGTGCGATGGCACGCACCCTGAGTTTATACTCACCCGACGGGAAATCGGCAACATAGAGCTGGCGGGTATGGGCAAGCGCACTCACGGGTCCGGTCACCGATATCTCACCAAAGGTGGCCCAGATGCCATCATCCATATTCTGGTAATACAGATACTGCGTGGCCGTCTTTGTACCGGAGTAATTCAGGTTCCAGTCCAGCGTCAGGTAGTTTTCAATCACGTCACCACTCTCTGCCTCGGGACATGCCAGATCATAGACCTGCAGACCGCTGAAGTTGATGCCGGTGGCAGTCAGATTGGCCACTGCGGTGACGTACGTCTTCGGCAGGGTCAGAGAATCGGCGCCATCATTGAAGATGATGGATGACCCTTCTCCGAATATGTTGATATTTCCCGGCTTCGAGACATTCAGCCGGAATACCGCCTGCCAGGTCTGCCCCAGACGGATAGTGCCTATTTCACCGGAGTCAAAGTTCAGACCCCGGTTGCCATCCCAGTCATCGGTCTGGTCAAGTGTCAGGGGGCCAATGATATTGGGTGACCCTTCCGAACCTGAGACATTCCAGCTCTTCACAAGAGTTGATGCACCGTATTCGTATTCATATTCCAGTATCGGGTCTGAGGGATCGTTTATCTGTGATACATTGTTGAGTTCAATATTTTCAAACATCACATCCATCTTTGTGTTGACACCGGCTTCGGTCTTCAGATCACCTGCGATGTCGGTATAGATACCCGCGAGGTCATCGCCGGTGGGTGCATAATAGTATGTTCCACCCGTCGTTTCAGCAAGCGTCCTGAGGGTTGTCACCCCACCATTTGAGAGCCCGTCTCCAAACGCGATAGAGTAGATGGTGACATTATTATTGGCAGCGTACACAGCCAGATTCTGATTAGTCAGGTCACTGAACCGGTAATAGGTGTATGTCCCTGTGCCAAAGTCATCGGGATCCTTGTAGGAATACCCGGTACCACGGGCAAGCGGATCACCATAATAGTTATAATCCCCGTCTGAGAGGAGAATAACCGCCTGAACCGCACCATCACGGCCGTTTTCAATAATCTGTTTCAGTGCAAGATACAACCCGCCACGCATCGGCGTGCCTGACATCGGAACCAGACCGTCAATTGTACTTCCCACCGCATCCCGATCCGTTGAGAGCGGAAGGTCAAGCGTTGCATAATCCGAATAGGATTTCCCGTTGCCGGTATAATGAGTCCCGATATAGGAATTATCATCAGATGAAGTAGTGTCGCTTCCTGCCCAGTAATCATAGGAGTATGTGAGAATATTTGCAGTCCCTTTGACACCGAAGGACGTCATCCCGACTGCATCCCTGTTCTCTGTCATCTCTCCGTTAAAGACCTTCAGGGCGCTCATCAGTGAGACCATCCGGTCAGGATTATCTTTCAGCATACTTCCGGACCGGTCGACAGAGAGCATCACGTCAATCGGGTCGGGATAGAGCGCCCACCCGTCACCTACCAGCCGGATGGTCACATCCACAGTATCCCCCACCTCAACGGTTGCCGGGTCAACCCCGGTCTCCACCCGGAGATAGGGATAGTTCTTCCACTCGAGATCGATCATCCTGGTTTTTGTATTCCATATAGCCACCACGGTACATGAATCCGCAGCGGTTTCACTATAATTTACATCACTGATGTCAGTAGTAAATGCCCCGGGCGTAAAGTGTATTGTGGCAATGCCATCCGCATCGGTGAGCTCCGTTGCGGGTTCAGGAAGGAACGGAGCAATGGTTTGTGATGAAGAATATCCAGAAGCAGGCGATATTATGAAGAACGATACCTCCTCCCCTGCAACGCCGTTTCCGTTTTCATCTGTCACTTTCGCGAGGACATCTGCACCCGTTGCGGTTATCACATCAGCAGACGGCATTGACTGCGGGTTTGCCGTCAGAAGTATCTCCGCAGGAGAGGTGTTTGTGAAACGAACCACCTGTTCTACGGCAACCGAACTATTTTCCACTGCATGAGCATGGATGGTGTATGTACCCATCCAGTCAAAGGGACCGAAGGTGAACATGATCTGACCGTCACTGTTCGTCCGCTGGGTAAACGCATCACCAATAATATCATCCGTGAAATACACGGTCTGATTTCCGGACGGATTCCCATACTGGTCAAACAGATTGTATGTCAGATAAAATTTGGATTCACCATCTGCCTGAATATACGGCGGGTCGTGCACATTCGGACTAACAGAGACCGTTATCATATATGGTGCACCATCGGCAAGAGCAGTAATAGTCAGCCATTTGTCATTCAGGGCTATATCCGGCACGACATGAATCAGGTATTTCGGGCCGGCTTCTGTGCCTGCCTTAAATGCCGCAATAACAGAGCCCTCTGCCGTGACAGGTACACTCACAGAATCTGCATTATATCCGCTGCCATCAAAAAATCCGGAACCAGCATACGATGTGGTCGTGAATGTCACTCCCTCAGGCGTGCCACCCGTTTCATCCTCATAGAAACTGGTGACCGTATTGCCATATGCATCCTCCATCGTCATTGTGATGTCCATCGCCTCATCAAGAGTGACTTCACTTTCAAATGCGATGTTCTGGATCTTCATCGGAGTATTATGATCAATCGGCTGATACACAGTCCGATAATAGTCATATCCCATCTCATCGGCAGTATAATTGATCTGCACCATTATGGGTGCATTTCCGGCCGTATTCTTTGATGCAGAAAAGGTCATATCATAAGGCATACCAGTCACATAACCCCCTGCAATATCGCCATACGTATCCTTTTCGACCGAGGTAAACCTCACAAAATGGATATCAGGCGACCCACTGCCGGTATAGGCAACCCGGATCGTCGACGTGATGCCGCTCCCTGCGACAAGCCAGCCGTTATCGTCATGCAAATCTGCAGGTTTTCCGTCATCGATGATAAAATCGATGGAAATATCCGCGTCTGTAATTGGACCTGCCGATGCAGCGATTGGAATTATCCCCATAATAACTCCAAACACCAGCAGAATCCGGAATGAATTCCACATCTGTTTTCCCCCCCGACTATACTGATTTTCAAAAGGAAACGGGCACATCAGTAACCCGCCACATACTCTGATTATTCTATTTCAGAACGATATATTTAAACATAGAGAAAATGGTACTTTGGAAAAAAAGGAGAAAACGGGGTCAGAGATGCCGGGATTTGGGAGGACGTTTGCCCCGCCGTTTAAGAGAAACATTTCCCCGTTTCAGATAAAATACTGCCCCCACAAGAATTACAGCGACAATAACAACAAAAAATAGAGGGTTAAAAGCCTTATTAAGCTCAATATCAATCGTTATTTCTGTGGCACCCAGAGGAATTTCCCGGGTGACTTCAACAGACGTATACCCCTCCTTCTGGACGGTAATAAGGTAGACTACATTACTCTGCAAAGGTGTTGCACATGTGCCATCCGCTTTGGTTATACCATGATATATATCATTGGCTGAAACACTGGCCCCAAAAACCGGTTTAAAATCCGAATCATGCACTGTAATCGTAACGGCAGTATCGGCATAATTTAGTTCAATGATAATATCCTGCAATGTATTATCGGCAGTTACGGTTCTTGTGACCGTGGTAAATCCGTCTTTTGCTGCCTGCACTTCATGGAGGCCCGCATCAAGGTAGACAATGCCTGTCCTCCCATAATCATTGGTGGTGCCGGAATTCTTACCATCAATAAGAATAGTCGCTCCCCCCACAGGCATCTTGTCCACACCATACACAGAGACCGTCACGGGATAGAGAGTCTTTGAAAGCACGGCACTGTATACCAGCATATCACTTGCAATATAGACATCATCTGAATAGTCAAGATATTCATCTGAAGTGATACGGATGGTATGAGTCCGTTCCCGTTCAACATATGAGGTGACCTTCCCCTCCGCACTTGTCTCACCAAAGAAGATACCATCAATATAGACATCCACACCGGAAAGAGCCGCCCTGGTGTCCCGGTCTTTCACTTCCACGATGAATACATCATCGCGAATCAGGCGATAGTCGACTGCTTTGGCAGTATTTTCCACCATGACGGTCTTATACAGGGGATCATAATTGGTTGCACGAACTTCTACGTTGTAGATAGCGCCTGCTTTTACGTTAAACGAGGCAACTCCCCCACTCCCTGTAGTGACACTGTTGACATACTCCTCTCCGGTCACTTTCACCAGTGCAACGGGAACAGGTTCAAGAGTGTCTGCATCATAGACAGTGACCGTCAGAGTAGTTGCCTGCCGGGACATCTCTGCACGGATAGCAGTCTGTGTTTCAGAGAGCAGTGACTGCCATTGAATGTACCCCGCCTTCTCCAGCCCTAAACGAAACGATTCGCTGAGGCCATGCTCATAGAGATACTGGCCGGCCGAATTCGTCTCCCCCTCATAGAGCCCGTTTACATAAATTTTGACACCTGAAATCGGACTGCCGGATGTATCATCCACTGCGGTGACCGTCAGAATGACAGCCTGCCCATAACCACAGAGCGCACCCAGCAGAAGCAATACAAAAACGGTGCGGAACCAGTTCATAAAAGAAAATATTATATTACTATAATTTAGTCCATTCGGTCGAGATCAATGGAATCCTTGGGGATTCTGTCGAGCAGCATTCCCTCCACCACCACCGGATACAGGCGGCGAGCCTCCTCAAGGGCACGATCGAGGTGTTCCTGACTTTCTGCATATATCGTATAGATGGTCTGACCTTTCTTCACCTGCGTCCCTATTTTCGCATTACAGTAGATTCCTGCCCCCTTATCATGCGGTGCGCCTGCAAGACGGGCAACGGTTATAAGACCCGTGTTATTGAGGCTGACCACATATCCTGATACCGGAGATGGTATAGCTGTATAATATTTCCCGGGGAGGATATCTGATGAACGGACATCTGATTTACCACCCTGAACCGCAATAATTTCACGGAATTTTTCCAGCGCTGCACCGGAAGAGAGAAGGGTCCGTGCCATCTCTTCCCCCCCGCCGCGTTGTGCTTTCCCTGCCATCTCAAGCAGAATACCTGAGATTGCCACACTTTTTTCAATGAGTGAGTTTGGTGTCACTGCCCCTTCAAGAACAGAGAGTGCTTCTGCCACCTCAAGATTCGGCCCGATTGCACGCCCCACCGGTGAATCCCCGTAGGTGACAGCGCACTCCACCTGCATACCCAGGCGGCTGCCTATCTCAATGAAATCCTGTGCCAGACGCCGGGCATCCTGCATGGTGTGCACCTTGGTCGTGGGCCCGACAGGGATGTCTATCACTACCATCTCAGCCCCGACAGCAAATTTCTTTGCCATGACACTGGCGATCATCTGACCGCGTTCGTCTATCTTGAAGGGATACTCCACACGGATGATGAGATCGTCCGCCGGTGCAATATTCGTCGACCCGCCCCAGACAATCACCCCCCCAGCCTGATCAGTCATCTTCCGCACCTCTTCTGCGGTAAAGTTAACCGGCGCAAGGACCTCCATTAAGTCTGCAGTGCCACCCGCACCGGTGATGGCACGGGAACTGGTCTTAGGTATGGTGAGACCCGCAGCGGCGATGATAGGCACCACAAGGAGCGTTATCTTGTTGCCCGGGACACCACCGATGGAGTGTTTGTCCACCACCGGGTGAGTGACGAACTCAATTCGTTCACCAGTCTCTACCATGGCACGGGTAAGATACTCCACCTCGTCAAGGTCCATGCCGTTGATGTAACTTGCAATGACAAAGGCGGTGATCTCATTGAGAGAAAGATTTTCATTCACCATATCACGGACAATCGTCATCATTTCCTCAGCAGTGAGACAGCCTTTGTCCATCTTTTTACGGATAAAACGAATTGAGGACGGAGGAACCGCTGTCTGCACCTCAACCATATCCCCGTCACTGAGACCCAGATCAGAGCACGTCATATTATAGAGGGCAACAGTCCCGGAAGTAAGGATTGATGTCGTAATGTCAACGACCATTGGAGCAGAGACCCCTGTACCCGGATGGATAACACGAAGACGGTCACCATCAAAGACTCCGAGGCGGCGTGCATCCTCTTGATGGATAACTCCGCCACGGCCAGCAATATCAACACGTTGTACTAAAAGCTGCATATAGTTCACCTGGCAGAAAAATGCCTCTGCCATCTATTTTTCAACTAATAGAGAATTGCAGAGACAGGATTATAAGATTACCTGATTGCTGCGGTTGTGAACTGGATGTAATAGAAGAAAATACCAAAAAAGAACACAGCCACCCGAAATGCAGCCTTAAAAAAAATTTGGGTTAATTTAGTCCTTGCGGACAATGAGTGCTGCTACAGCGCCAAGGCCGATGAGTGCAACAAGAACACCAAATCCAGGTGTTGCAGTTGCTTCAGGGGTTGCTGCTGTGGTTGGGACTGCAGTAGCGGTTGGCTGTGCGGTCTCAACCGGGGTAGCGGTTGGCTGTGCAGTTGCCTGTGCCTTCAGAACATTGAAGGTCTGGGTTGCAGTCTGGCCTGCTTCGATTCCCTCAACGGTAACAATGTACTCGTCAGGAGTGAATGAAGATGCATCAACTGAGAATTCCCAGACGTTTACGCCATCTTTGTCACCTGCGGTAACAAGGACAGTGCCGGATGAACCGGAGAATGCACCACTCTGACTCTTGTCAGTTGGCTTGAATGATGAGGAGGTAGCTTCAACAATCAGGCTGTCGCCAACTGCGAGGTTGGTGGTACCGGAGATGGTGAAGGTATCGCCGACATATTTGTCGCCAATTGCGTCGATCATGATCCAGGGTTCCTCAATCATGAAGGTAAGTTTGTAGTAGGTGTCATCGATGTCCGGGCTGTCCATTGCCTGAACAAGTGCGGTTGCTGCATCAGATCCCTGAAGACTGCCTGTGCCTCTGAGAATGAAGACAGGAGTTAATGGGTCAAGAACTGAGCGTACAACTGCAGTCTGTCCTGCAGTAGGAATACCTACTGCCAGACCGAGGTCAAACAGGTCATTGTACATCGGGTGCTGAACAACAACAAAGTACTGACCTGCTGCAAGGGTATCGGTGCCTGTGAACTTGTAGCTGAATGCTCCGTTGTCCTCTACAGTTTCGGTCTGAAGATCATCGAAGTTCTTACCAAGAATCCAGATTGCAATACCGGGTGTAGGGTCTCCCTCTGCATTACCGGTGATATACAGGTCATCGCCTCTGGCAACAGTTGCTGAGGAGGTGGTTGCTGTTACAAACGGCTTCTTGATGACAATGGATACAGTTGAATAGATCGCATTGTTTGCGCCAAGGTCGTCCTTGTTGGTTGGTGTGGTTACTGCATAGATAGTGTATGTACCTGCATCGAGGTTTACACCTGCAGTGCCCCACTTGTATTCCCAGGTGTCGTCTGTCTCAACAGTCACGGATGCCCATGATCCTGCGATTACAGAGGAGTCAAGAGTGCCGCCTGTGACAACTCCATCCTTCGGGTCAGTGATTGGTGCACCCTTGGATTTCAGATTTGGACCAGTAATAAAGAGCCAGGTGTTACCACTGTCGGTGTTTGTTCCGGAGATAATAATCTCCTGACCGATGTAGTATGAACTGTCACCGGATGCGGTAACTGTGATGCCTCCCTTTTCGATCTTTACCTTGACAGTGTCATAGGTTGGGCTGAATGCTCCGACAGGGCTTACATACCGGTCGGTCCGAAGGGTGTAGGTCTGATCCTTTGTGGTGTCGTCAGTTCCGAAACCGACAGTGCGGGTACCGGAGCTGGATAACCTAACCATTGCGTAGTAGTCACCTGATGGTGCTGGAACTGCACAAACATCAGTTAAGACATTTGGGGTTAGACCAGCGGCACCGGTGAACCGGTATGCTCCTGCAAGAGCGGAAGCAACGGTGACTCCGTTCTGGTTTGCCTTGATGTACGGAACAGTGTCAGGTGCGGAGATACTGCTGGTACCCTTTACCCAGAGAACGTAGTCCTCGTTAGGGCGTCCGGTAATGGTGACTGCAAAGTCGTTGTTGCGGACAACAGTGTCCTTGTTTGACTCGATCTTTACGTCATCTTTCCCGAGTTCAAGGGTCTTCACTGCTGATTTGGTTACACCAGTGACGGTACCTACGTTGTCCTTTGCACTGTTCAGGTTGACTTCTGCATAGAATGTGTAGACGCCAGCCTTGTACTGATCTGATTCAATATCCCAGTTCGGAACAGCAATTCCACTAGCTCCAATGGAGTCAGGCAGGAAGAACTGAGAGTTTGTTGGAGCAAGATTTGTGAGCCCACTTACAACTGCTGGTACAGCAGCATTTTCGACAAGTGCCGTGTAAGTAGTGCCTTCGGAATCAACAACAACAACTTTGATGTTAGTGTTCTGGCCCGCAAGTGCGGGGAGACGCTGGTTAATTACCTGATACAGGTTGCTGTCAAGACGGAAAACCATAGAGGTACCAGTCTTAACGACGCGCTGATTGGTCATGTCCTCACCAGTGACGGTATTGAATACCTTCACATCAATTGAGGGCATCTGGACGCTGATAGCAACGACCCCAAGACCACCTGCTTCGTACCAGTTGCCCGTGCGGGTCTGGAACGTTGCAGGATCAATCACTTCATTTCCAGCACCCTGTGTGGTATAGGTTGCGGATGGTGAAGCTGTTAATGGGTTATCGCCTGCTGCAAACCACTCAAGAGTGGGTGCAACACTTGTAAAGGTGAGGCCTTCCTCACCAACAAATACGACTCCGCCCATAGGGACAGCTGTCAAATCTGCAGCTGCTGGTGCAACTGCGAGAAATGCCACTGCCATGAGGGCAAGGAGTATAATACTAATTTTTGCTTTCATTGATAGCCTCCATACGATTAAGTTGAGGAACAGCCACTCGTATTCGTCAAATGACGAAAAACGATTCACTTTGCTCCATACTCCGAACGACGGAATATACCACAATATTTGACAAACACTTAATATATCCTTTGTGGTTGAACTACAATTGGGAAATAGACAGGACGGCAGAATTTCCCCTCAAAACACAAATATCCAGCCTATTTCATCACCAACGGGCAGGCGAACAGAATGCACCCACCTCCCGCCACACCGGGAGTGAAATATAAGACTATTGCGGAAAGTGGTCGAAAACGTTCCAAAATACGCGCCGACAAACAGGAAGGCCGCACACAGTTAAGTACCTGCCACCTAAATGCCCCGAACCCCCACGACAATATCGTCAATTTAATTAACTGACAACTCCAACATAAGAGAGCAATACAACGCATTGCTCAGTCCGGTAGTGTAGCGGTCAATCATGTGAGACTCTGGATCTTGCGACAGCAGTTCGAATCTGCTCCGGACTATTCTTCTTCTTTTACGAATTATTTTAACAAATTACATCCGAGAGTAAATACTCAGGGAATAACAGATATTTACCATAAAATCGCTCAGAATTAGTCAAATACGAACGGGATTTTGTATCGTCCCCGCAGTCAGAGGAAGACTGCACCCCCCTCATGAATCACACAATACCCCCGCATCCACTCTGCCGCACCCCCACAAACCCCACCCCACATGCGGTATATATCACACGAATCAGCGCAACCACCAGGCAGAAAACAGGAACGAAGAGAACAGAGGGAAACAAAAGGGTCAAAGAAGGCACAAATATCCAGACGCCCACACTCAGGGACAAAACCACATCACTACCGGCATAGATCCGTTTTCCACATACCGGATTCGTATCCGGGTTTGTCATTTTTGACATGTGGAGTTGCTGTAGGGCCCTTAAATCACCAGCAACCGGCATTGATTTTGACAGTTGAGTTAAATCCGTGGATAAAATGCGAACCTCAATATCCCAAATGCAGGTGTCGTTTAAAATCAAACCCAATCAGAGGCGATTTTTGAAGATGAATTTTCCAGATATCCAGGAACGGTCAAATGATATTCCGCCACAATCTGAGGAATTTGAGTGAAGGGGCAAACATCTGTTAGTATAGCGGTTGTTAGTACTGTGGTCAGTATACAGTGCCATCTCTTTTTTAAGCGCCATCCATTCAGGCCAGAAACGCTGCCAGAATACCACTGAGGAAAATTCCGTCAAACGTCCCTGCACCGCCAATACTCACCATCGGTGCACCGATTTTATCCAGATGACGCCAGTTTAAAAGGTCAGCACCGATTAATGTGCCCATCGTGCCGCTTGCAAACGCAATGGGCGGGGCTGACAGCGAGTCACCAAAGGAGAAGACAATACCACACATAAGAGCGCAAAGCGGCGGAATAAAGACAGGAGTTGCAATACCCATCCCGGGAACCACCTTTGCAAAACCGTGCGTAATGCCTGCCACCAGGAGAATTCCTGCCAAACCTCCCAGAATGACGGCGAGAGGTGACGGGAAGATGGCAGGTGAAGAGAGTAACATAGTACATAAGATAGAGCACAACCAAAAGCGGGATGACAGCACCACCCACATTGACAGCAACGGTGGTATCCGGGCCGTCATGCATCGCATACATCCTGCCAAAACGATCCCTGAACGGATATGCCCGGTTTCGCACACCCGCTATCCGCGTCACCGGGATATTGATGAAACTCCCGATGACAGACGCGATTACTAAAAAGAAGATCTCCCAGCCGGAGAATCCAAGGCTCTTCAATGCCCCCCCGATGATCCCAAGAAAGAGCAGCGGAAGAAAAAGCAGGATCAGTAATATGACAATAACGATGAGAACGAAGGAGAAGGGATTGAAATAATACTGCCTCATTCCCGTATGCCCCCTGTTTTCCCCCTATATGCCACTATGCCTCTTTTACACAGAGTATGCAGGTATGGTCCTTATGGAATGGATCCAGTGTGCCGGACCAGGTGATCGTAAGTCCCATCTCCCGGAGTGCCATGCGGGTCTCTTCTGCAATTTCCTCTGACGGTTTCCGGACATCCACACTTCGTGCCTTCAGCATCAGGACCGCCATCCCACCGGTTTTGAGGAACGGCAGGTTCTTTTTAAGGATATCTGCCTGGTTTGGCTGTGCCACATCCTGATAGATCATATCCACCGCCTCCACAAAGCACCCATAAACCTCCGGGCGGTTTACGTCCGCCATAATGGGTACAATATTCAGTCTGCGGCGTGCCACTTCAATAAGGTCCTGCATCGGACGGGGAGCGAATTCGATGGCATATACCGTCTCAACGTAATCTGCCACATGGGAAACCGTCGTGCCGTTTGCCGCACCCATATACAGCACCCGCATATCCGGCGTAAGGTCCAGTGGAGCACCTTTGAGGATTGCAGCCGGGAACTTGCTGCGGTGCGGATCCCAGACCCGGCAGCCATTCAGCATCCGTTCGCCATAGACACCCCCTTCCCCCTCTGATACAATTGTTCCGCGTATTACCTTCATTCCTTCTCACCCACTACATCAATCCTGTCCTGGGCACGTTCAAGGAAGGCCGAATCTGTCTCACCACGATAGTAGTCAATCTTCGCTGCAATCGCAAGTTTCCCGGCAACCGCACGGGACACCTTCCCCCTCACATTGCGGGGGGCATTATGCACCCGGCGGTGCTGGA
Source organism: uncultured Methanomicrobiaceae archaeon (assembly GCA_963761105.1). Taxonomy (GTDB): domain Archaea; phylum Halobacteriota; class Methanomicrobia; order Methanomicrobiales; family Methanomicrobiaceae; genus Methanogenium. The sequence goes on from CAVXFW010000023.1 coordinate 113,990, forward strand.
AGATGATACCATGTTTGGGTGGAGGACTCCCTGCCCTGAGATGGGAAAAGAGAGCCCCTTCGGCACCCAGCACCTGAATCGTTGACGCAGGCATACCGGCAAGGACTGAGAGTCCGCCTGCACGTTCCATCAGCCGTGCTGCCACAAGCCCCCCTACAAGGGCACTGCAATTGGGCATCACCGCATCGGTCCGCTTTGAAACATCCTGCATCAGGGCAACACGCTGATCAGAGAGAGCATCTATCTCCCCACAGATGCGCCCCAGAGGGCCTTTCTCCTTCTTCATCACCCCGATCATCCGCTTCGCACTCAATGATTTGTATTTGCGGGAAAACCCGGGATTTCTGACGAGATACCACTCTACTGCCTTCTCGGTCAGAAGATTAACCACCTCGTCAATCTCATCAAGCATCCGTACCATCTGCATCAGTTCAGCATCGCCTTCACTGAACGCCGCAACAATCTTGCGCCGGGCATCCCGGATGGTAACATTGCGCAGCTTTGCGAGATACTCCGCACGATCTGCAAAAAAACCGCAGTTACAGGCCTCCTCCACAGAGACCGGTACAAAGCCGGCATCCACCTTCCTCTGTATTGTATCACACCGTTCCAGGATCCTGTCTTCATCGCCCTGGGCAGGCGTGCATACACCGTCGTCAATGTCACCGAACCAGTAGCTCTGCATCTATCTTACCATTGCATATCTGCACTAATAAAGGGGTTGGAGAAGACGGCTCCCTGACACAAACCGGCTTAAAGCAAGAGAGCAAATGGTGTTCCACCAGAGTATATCCATGATCGTTGCTGCAGTACTGCTATTTGTGTTTGGCCTGGCTCTCCTTGTCAAAGGAGCCGACTATTTTGTGAAAGGAGGCGGCGGCCTTGCGGCACGCTATGGTGTCTCTTCAGCCACCATCGGATTTACCGTCATTGCATTCGGCACCTCACTTCCGGAATTTGTGGTGAGTGTCAATGCCGTCATCTCCGGCAACTCGGGTGTTGCACTCGGCAATGTACTGGGCAGCAATATTGCAAATATTGCTCTTGTACTCGCGCTCTGTGCAATCATCAGCCCCGCCATGTTCATATGCGGGCCGTCCGGCAAGGGCCGAATCGAGAACGAGACCATCCTCATGATCGCAGCCACGGTCTTCTTTGCTTTGCTGGCACTGACAGGTGTTCTGACCTGGATTTCAGGAGTGCTGATGCTCGCCGGATTCTGCGTCATCCTCTATATTACATCGAAGAAACTCGGCACTGAACCGGTAGAACGCATTGAGGTGCATGGCAGAATGGACTGGGTGCTGACCGCAGGAGGCCTTATTGCAGTCATCATCGGAGCACAACTTGTCCTTGATGGGGCAATTACCATCGCCGGGGCATTTGGCATACCGGAGTTTGTCATCGGCATGACTATTGTTGCAATCGGCACCTCCCTCCCGGAACTTGCCACCTCCCTTGTGGCCATTCTGCGTGGCGATCTCGGCATCTCGGCAGGCAACCTGATGGGAAGCAATATCTTCAACCTGCTCCTCGTCCTCGGTACAGGAGCCCTCATACGCCCGTTACCAATCCCGTCGTATACCGATGTCATCATACTGCTGCTCTTCTCACTTGCAGTCATCCCGATTGTGAGAGGAAAAACCCGTTTCATCAGGGCCTGGGCCTCTTTTCTTGTGGTGGCCTACTTCGCCTATATGGTAGCCCTCTATATCGGGTTCTGACCACACCCACATTTTCTGTGCGGGGCAATTCGTTTACATCTTCAGAGAATATTGAGCGAAAAGAGAATGACGGGCACCATCACCGCACCCATACAGGTGACACGCCTGACATTGACGAGTGACGGAATAAGCCCGGTGAGGGTGGCACACACCAGAATCACCATGCCAAAAAGCCCCGTCAGAAGGAAGGCCAGCAGTGTGACAACACCTATCACCGTATAGCTCATCGCCCGGACGGGGATGCCCCCCAGAAACTGTGCACCCCGCCCGCAGACAAGAGTAATAACAAAACCGCAGAGCGCAGCGGCCACCCCGCCAGCCAGTATGAGCAGGGGGGAAGGCATACCAATGGTGTCCAGAACCACCATCACACCGTTTCTCATCCGCCCCAGTGCGATGAGTGCCGCAAGGCCGAGGAAGGCATTCGCCGTGTTCGCCGCACTGGTGGCAATGATATACCCCTTTCCCTCACTGCCTGCCTGAAAGAGCGGAGTGAGGAGGGCATTGGCTGTCGCATTGGAAAGACCGGGCAGCCACCCGACCACCGCCCCTGCAACAGTGCCCATACCTGCGTGCCGGAGAAGGCTGCGGCCCCCGGTGGACAGATGGGATCGCACCTGTTTCGGCATCACCCCGCCGGAGGCACGAAGCAGGACTGATATGCCAAAGAGTCCCGTCAGAAGCGGCATCAGGACAGACGAGACACCTGAGGTATGAGAGATGAGCCAGGCATAGCGGAATGCAAACACACCCAGAACGCCAGAGAGGAGAAAGACTGCCGCAGACCATTCCGGCGATTCTGAACTGAGGATGAGAATACCTGCAATGAGAATCAGGACAATGCCCAGCCACCAGTCGATATAGGACTGCAGTCCCGGCAGAAAGAACATAAAGATGGCAAAAAGCGGCATCACCATCACGACCGAAACCGCACTTCCCAGGGCAGAAAGACGGACTGCCTCTTCCCCACGGCCCTGCATGCAGAGGGCATGCGCCGGGAGGACAGAGATGGCCGTATCTGCATCCGGGACACCAAAAAAGGTACTGGGCACACAGTCAGTGAAGGTATGAACCACAAGAGCACTGAAAAGCGCAATCCCCACGGCCGGTGCGCCGAGGACGGCAAGAAGCCCGCTTTCGGCGGCGACAAGTATGCCTGCCATGGTATTGGCATGGATGCCGGGGATAAGGCCGCTTATCGTGCCGAGAAGAGTGCCAATGAGAATGCCTGCGATTATTTCCGTTGCCACAAATAATCTGTGGCATGTGGTGAGGGAAAAAGGATCCGAAACACAAAAAGAAATGATACCTCAGATCTATACATACAGTAACATGAAGATTGCAATCACCAGGCTTCCGGAGAAGGCAGGCTCTGACCAGCCACTCTGCCGGGAATTCGGCCATGAATGCCTCATCGTCTCCCCCATGAAGGCACAGGTGTACGAAGATGCCGTTCAGGCCTTTGTCACCACTGCAAATGAGGAGACATATGACTGCATCTTCTTCACGAGTGCCCTCCCCGCCCGTCTCATCGGGCCACTCCTGAAGACGGCGGCACGTATTATCGCAATAGGCCCCCAGACAGCAGAGTATCTGGCAGAGGGGGACATCACCCCTGAAACCCTCCCATCCCATTACTCCCGTGATTTTGTGCCCTATCTTGGGGACTGGATCAGAGGGAAGAAGATAGGAATACCCCGCGCTGATGTCCCGAACCCTGTGCTTATGGATGCCATCACAGACGCCGGAGGAGATGCCTGCGAGGTACCGGTCTATGCGCTGGAACCGACAAATGTGCACCTTGAGGTTGGGGATGCAGACGCCATTCTCTTCACGAGCGCCAACTCCTACACCTATGCCAGATACCAGAAGAAAGAAGGACTTCTGCCACTTGCAATAGGGGAAGTTACGGCAGAACGGATGAGAGCAAACGGAACGGAACCTGTTGTGGTCGGAAACGGAACCCTCATGGGAACCCTTGCTGCACTGAATCACTATCTGGAAGATAACAGAGACACTTCGACCGTCCTAACTCTAGACATGCCACGCGGGGGCATCATCGCGATAGACAAACCGCGGGGACCTTCCAGCCATGAAGTGGCCGCATGGGTCCGCGATATGCTGGATATGCCCTGCGGCCATGGCGGGACACTGGACCCGGATGTCTCCGGTGTTCTCCTCGTCATGGTGGGCAGAGCTGCCCGCCTCGCACCGGTGATTCTTAGTCATGAGAAGGAGTATATTGCCCTCCTGCGGCTCCACGGAGATGCAACGGAAGAGCAGATTAGGGAGACGGCAAGAGAATTTATCGGGAAGAACTACCAGCGCCCGCCCCTCAAAAGTGCGGTTGCCCGGGCACTTCGTATCCGGACGATGTACGAGATAGATGTGCTTGATATCGACGGCCGTGATGTCCTCCTCCGTGTCCGTTGTGAGGCAGGCACCTACATCCGGTCCCTCTGCCGCCATATCGGGTTTGCCATCGGCACCGGCGGCCAGATGGTCGAACTCCGGCGGATACGGTCGGGAGGATATGACGAATCCATGTGCTGCTCCCTGCATGCACTACGGGATGCCGTAGAACAGGCAAAGAACGGAAATACCGAAGAACTGATCTCATACATCAGAACACCGGAGTCTGTCCTTGAAGGCATCCCGACAGTCACTATCCGTGACACCGCGGTTGACGCCCTCTGCCATGGTGCATCCCTTGCAGGAGTGGGCATCACAGCCAAAGATTCCTTCAAAAAGGACGCAGAAGTCGCCGTGATGACCGCACAGGGCGAACTGGTCTGCATCGGCACGGCCACCGTCGCTTCAGACGCGATTGTGCCCGGCACACCCGGCATTGTCATCCGGCCGAAGATGGTCATCATGCAGGCCGGCACCTATCCAAAAGGCTGGGTCACAAAGCCTCCTGCACCGAGACCGGAGAGAACAGAGAAAAAACCAGCACCCACCTCAAGGAAAGAGGAGAGGAGAGAGAAAGTGGAGAAAAAGGATACTGGACCCGATATGCGGAAATCATTACGCCCCGGACCGAAGAAACGCCCGGACAACAGTAAAGACTATCTGAATAACACCAAAAACGGCAGGCGTCGGGGTCTTGCGGAAAAACCGTCAAAAGGCAAGAGTGGCGGGAAAAGTGACCAGACCAAATATAGCGGGAGCAAATCAATCCAGCGAAAGAAGTGAGCCCGCTGGTATCTGATCTGAATACCTGTCAGGACTCGTTCCTCTCTTTTTTTCGATTACTCATCCATCTTCTCATCGGTTTCCCTCAGCATTTCCATCAGCACTCCCGGCCACTCTCTCTGCGTTCACTCTCATATACACAAATCTCTGTACACACATCCTCACATCCGCCTTCACACTCAGATCCTGCATGCACCCCTCTCTCACAACAATCTGCGCACCCGCCCCCCTGCCCTGCAAAGAACTCATGTCCATGGCCCGTTTCGGAAGCAATCCATTGGCCGAAAACCCATAGCATTAAGAAACGCTGTCCCGAATATAGTAAGGCAGCAGTATGCTGTGCTGAGGTAGTCTAGTCTGGTAGGGCGCAGGCCTGGAAAGCCTGTGGGGTCTTGCCCCTCGGGAGTTCAAATCTCCCCCTCAGCGTTTCTTATTTTCTGCCCTTCTTTCAGGTTATTTCTCTTCAGATCTGTATCGACGTTTAGTCGCCGGAACTGACACGTATTCTCTCCATCATCGCCCCATCCGATGTCCGGAACGATTCAGCTTCAGAATGCATCCGGATGAAGAGCCCGGTGACATCACCGCCTCTCCCTGAAAGGGGGGGGGACACTTCCCGGTACGATTCCTGCAATCCCTTACCCTTTGAGACGGTTTGCCAAAACACAGGAAAAAGACTCATGCATCCCATTCTCTGGCGACGTTGAATCTGCGGGGTGGTTAGCCCATCCGATACTATCCTTACCTGATTTTTATCAGAGAGGGAGAACATCCACAGTACACGTGAAAAATAGTATCCATGCCGCATCCAAAGGGCGTGGGCATCTCCTCTCAAAAAAGAAGGGAGACACATTCATTCCGGATACCTCCATCCCGGACGGGGGATGCGCATCTCAAAACGGGCCCCTCTTCCTTCTGTCCCTGTCTCAGTAATTCCCATATCAGTGACAGAAAGGATCTCACGGGAGAACGCCAGCCCGAATCCGGTGTTATTTCCGTACCCAAAACGGAATATCTTCTCCTTCTCATCAGCACCGACACCTACGCCATCGTCTTCGAATGCAACCACCAAAAAGCCATCAGTCTCTTCTTCCATGGTTATATGGATGTTTTTTACCGTTTCGCCATGACGGATTGCATTTTCCAGCAGGTTGTACATCACCTTTTCAGAAAGGGGATCAGCATAAATCTCCACCGGGATCACTCGTACATCTATGTCGACCCCCTCGTGGGGGAGGCTGTGTACCGCACGGCCAATCATTTCTTCGAGCTCCTGCCAGACGGGTCTTTCCGAACCGATCTCCTGATACTCGCGGGAGAACTCGAGGTGCTGAATTATTTTATCGACGATATCAACGGAGAGTGAGAGGTACCGCCCGCTTTCTTCGGCATCGCAGTCATCTTCAAGGATGGTCAGATAACCGGAGAGTGCCGTGACAAGGTTGCTGATGTCGTGCCGGGTCAGCTGTGAGAGCATGGATATCTTTTCATTCGCTATACGAAGAGCAGTCTCCGATGTCTTCCTCCCGGTGATATCACGAATGATAAGGACGATGCCGGCAGGCTTTTCATCCCGGTCCATGACCATCGACCCCGCAATACTGACAACGCGGGGAACCTCATGAGAGAGGATCACTTCGAAATCCGAGACACTCGCTTCTTCGATGATAGTCTGCCAGATGTCCCTCTGTGCATCATTCGGGATGAGTGAACCGATGGATCTGCTGACAAGGCCCGCCTCTGTATCACTGAAGATCTCTGTCGCAGATTCATTCACCGCGATGATATGCCCATCAGGATCCGCGAGGATCATACCGTCGGGCATGGTCCTGAGGATGTCTGTGACTGCCGTCTCAGGACTCAGGACGAAGAGCCCGTACCGGCGAATTGCATAGGCGATGAGCATGGAGAAGATGACAATCCCGATAAAAACCAGATTCGGGGTATAGATGCCAAATATCGGGAGAATCGCACCAGAGAGAGCGCCAAAGAAGATGACCGTGGCGATGCCTGCGCAGACCAGGCAGTTCTGGTGACGGATCCTCCCGTGGGGCGCCCGCTGCCATGAAAGAAAAATGGCAGATACTGCCCAGATTATGAGAAGGAAGTAATAGAGGGTTATTATCTGGCAGACGGGATTTGTCAATACCGGGAAATAGACATATCCGAAACCCGGTTCGTAGGCAACAATAAAGATCCAGTCGGTGAATATCCCGATAAGGGTAAACAGAACAGCAGGCAGATAGAGGGACGAACCCAGGATAAGTGCTCGTTTCATACCCTTCGAAGGGATGGCGTCGATGAAGGCAATGATAAAATGGACGGTGAGTGCGACGACGATGGTCCAGACGGAGCTTGCCTTCAGCCAGAAGATGAACAAACCATAGTCGGGGGCCTGCCAGATGAAGAACTCCCCGAGGGCCCAGTACGTCGCGGCAACCATCAATGCCAGAAAGAGGCGATGAATCGCCGACGCAGGTTTTTGTGCATAGACAAAGATCCCGAGACTATAGGTGATGAGGGCGGAAAAGAGGCAGAAACCGACAAGAGCCGCAAAAACAAATGATGATATCTCAGGCATCACACGCACCCGACACCTGCAGGCATCTGTTCCTCTTCGAAAGGACGCCATATGATAGTCTGTCTGTCTTTGGTCTCATCATCCGGCACATACGCTTTACAAGGGCACTGTTTTCCATTATAAAAATGCTTTCCCTATATTGCCTCACAGAACTCTTCAATAAAAAATAGACGCATTATTCATAGCAAAACAAAGATTATCTTCTCAATACGGCACTTATACATCTTTGTGGATTATCAAACCGGCATCAGGAACCGTGTGCTGAGGCACCGGTGAATACAGCCCGGGAACAATAAATGATAAGTGTTTGAGCATGCATCCGTCTCTGAAAGGAAAGCGTGCCCGTAATCAAAAGGTTTGGCCGTCGGATAGGAACCGACACCAAACTCCCACAGAAAGAGGCTGGGACAATGCATCCCGAAAGGTGGCAGGCGGGAATCTGCCCTGCTCTTTATACAATCATCACAAATTTATTCTTCTCAGCACCACACCGCGGGCAGACCCAGGTGGCAGGCAGTTTTTCAAACGGAGTGTTCAGCGGGATACCCTGAGAATAGTCGCCGGACTCCGGGAGATAGACATACCCGCATTTCGTGCATCTGTACTGGTTCATGATCCTGACATACCCGGCAGAGCATATATGTATTTGGAGGAACGGGAGGAAGAGCAGAAAGAAGCAGGAGATTTCGGAAAGGAGACGAGTCGCCCCCGTTATCACAGTCTTTAGGGTAATTCAATATAAAAAGGAGCATTTCGACTCACAAAAAATGGCAGACAGTATGCTGCTGTGATCAAATATTACTCCCTAAAACCTCACCGGGAATCACAGAACAAATCAGGATATATATATACAGCAGGTTTGGTGTAACCGGATCCGGAGATCTTTTCAGGAAATGATTCCGGGTTCCTGCGCAGGTCATACAAGTATAGGAAATATGGGTCCTGTATGAATCAGGACCACAATATCTGCGGAGAGCAAAAGGTAGTTGTGCAAGGTATTTGTGCGAGGTATATGTGGCCGGTATCAGACAGAAATCATCTCTAAAAATCCCCATCAGGCAGTTTCATACCAGACATCCGCCATTCCGTCATTTCTGCCTCATTCGAAAGAGACATACCTGACTGAGAGTCACAAATGGAGCAGTATATTTCACCCGGATTGACCAAAAAAGGGATGATTAGAGCGCTGTATCACCCTCTTCGCCAGTCCGTACCCGGATCGTTCTCGTGACCGGAACAACGAATATCTTTCCGTCACCAATCTGTCCGGTGCGTGCCGTCTCACAGATTGCGCTGACCACTGCGTCAACATCATCGTCAGAGACCACAGTCTCGATCTTGACTTTGGGAATCAGGTCGAGGACATACTCAGCCCCCCTCCACTGCTGCTTTATTCCCTTCTGCTTACCCCGACCTTTCACATCACTGATGGTAAGTGATACGATGCCGAGGGTTTCGAGCTCATGCTTCACCGCATCGACTTTGGTGCCACGAATAATGGCAATAATCATCTGCATTTATTCCACCTCAACAAATGGTTCTGTCATGACATAATTGGGATAAGCCGACATACCGTGTTCGCCGATATCCAGACCTTCCAGTTCCTCTTCAGGAGAGACACGGATGCCGAGAGTCTTCTTGAGCACCCAGAACACGATTACACCGAGGCCGAATGCCCACGCAAAGTTGACAACAACACTGAAAGCCTGAACAAGGAAGAACCCTGAATCTCCATAGAGAAGCCCTGATACCCCGCCGTATGTGCCGTCGGCAAATATCCCCAGCGCTAACAGTCCCCATGCACCACAGATGCCGTGCACACTGACCGCACCAACCGGGTCATCAATATGCAGGACCCAGTCAAGGAACCACACGCCCAGAACCACAAGAGCACCCGCAACAGCGCCGATAACAACTGACGAAAGCGGCGTCACCCAGGCACAGCCCGCAGTGATTCCGACAAGACCCGCAATGGCACCGTTTCCTGCCATACCTACATCAGGCTTGCCATGCCACTTCCAGGTGATAAGCATTGCCACAACAAGACCTGCAGCTGCAGCAAGTGTTGTGTTTGCAGCGATTACCGATATGCGCAGATCGGTGCCGACAAGGGTTGAGCCACAGTTAAAACCGAACCATCCGAACCACAGGATAAAGACACCAAGGGTTGCCATCGTGATACTATGACCGGGAATGGCGTTCGGAGTGCCGTCTTTCTTGTACTTTCCAAACCGCGGGCCGAGCACAAGGGCACCAGCCAGACCAATCCATCCGCCAAGGGCATGAACCACACCGGAGCCGGCGAAATCGAGCGCTCCCAACTGTGAAAGCCAGCCGCCTCCCCAGATCCAGTGCCCGTAGAAAGGGTAGATGAACGCCGTGACAACGATGCTTATGAGAATGTAGGTACTGAACTTGCAACGCTCTGCAACGCATCCCGAGACAATGGTTGCTGCTGTTGCAGCGAATACCATCTGGAAGAACCATGACTGGATGGTGACCACATCATAGGCATCCCCCATCAGGAAGAAACCGGACCAGCCCATCAGCCAGTTCATTCCCTCCATAGTGCCGTACATGATGGCAAATCCGATTGCCCAGTACGAAAGTGCTCCGATAGAGAAGTCCATCAGATTTTTCATCATAATGTTCGCTGCATTCTTTGCCCGCGTAAACCCGCTTTCAAGCATGGCAAAGCCGGGCTGCATGAACATCACAAGGAATCCACACATCAGCACCCAGATGAAATCGAGTGGTGCATTGGGATTCTCAGCGAGAGTCATCTCCCCGGAAGGATCAGCAGCCAGAACAGGACTGACGATCATTCCCAGAAAGATAAGAACCAGCAGAATCAGGAATGGTGATTTAGTAGACATGTTGTATCATCCTACCCTCATTATATACAAAGGGATGGAAGGAAGATTCTATCCCACAATATATAATAATTACCTAACAATCAAATTGTTGCGCATAGTAATACAATAGATCAATAGAACCTCCGGACTCACACCCATGCTGATGGTTCATATACTGTTTTCCGGTGAGCAGGAAATCCCTTCACACCGGAACTGAAAGGGATACCATTGAGCAGTACAATCCCGGAGTCGGGAAATACCGGTTTGAGCACTGCTTCTGTCTGTCTGACTTTTATCCCAAAGAGTCTCAGGGCACCCTTCTCCCGGGTGGAGCGCAGCTATAGCCATTATTTTGCGCATCGTCGGGCACATGATCCGGACACACACACACACACACACACACATTGCAAAACCGCAGATTACAGAGAAATACGCAAAGAATCTCACACAGGGTCACACGAAATGAGAGAGAAACAGCCATCGCCGGATATTACATACATCTGCTGAAGAGTGTGCCTCCCTGCCATCTGCGGCCAATCACCACCCATTATCAAAGGGAAAGGCATACCTGTAGCCATGAGTGCACCTGTCCCCATCACTGAACTGCAGCAGAGAATGACACGGTTCAGAGAAATAATGGACACAAAAGAGCCGGACTGGGAATGTGTGGTGATATTCAGCAATATCAACCTCTACTACTTCACCGGCACCATGCAGGATGGAATGCTCCTCATCCCCCGTAAGGGGGAGCCGGTATTCCGTGTCAGACGCAGTTATGAACGGGCGTGTGACGAATCGGTTTTTCCCCGGATTGCACCGATGCGAAGCTACCGTGACGCAGTAGAGGACCTGCCCAAAATGCCGGCAACCATCCATCTGGAGACAGAGATTGTGCCGCTGGCCCTTCTCGAACGCTTCCGCAGACACTTCCCAGTCAAAACCATTCTTGCAGCAGACCCCCATCTTGCTGCAGTCCGGACAGTGAAAAGCCCATATGAACTCAGTCTGATGGAAGAAGCAGGCAGAATTCACCAGAAAGTGCTGGAAGAACGGGTGCCCGAACTTCTCAGAACCGGCATGAGCGAAGCAGAATTTGCTGGTCTCCTGTATCCCGTATTCATTGAAGAAGGGCATCATGGAATTGTCCGGTTCGGCATGTTTGATACCGAGATTGTCATGGGACAGATTGCATTTGGAGAGAGCAGCCTCTACCCCACCGCATTCAACGGCCCCGGGGGCTGTTACGGCCTCTGCCCGGCAGTCCCGCTGCTTGGCAGCAGGGAACGAACACTGCAGGACGGCGACCTGGTCTTTGTCGACACCGGCTGCGGGGTTGAGGGCTACCACACTGACAAGACCATGACCTATGTCTTCGGAAAGGACCTGCCGGATGAGGCCACCCTCGCACATTACCAGTGCGTTGAAATACAGGACCGCATGGCGGCAATGCTCATACCCGGTGCCATTCCATCAGAAATTTACCAGACCATCACAAAATCCCTCTCCCCCGAATCTCGGGAGAACTTCATGGGATTCAAAGACCGGCAGGTCAACTTCCTCGGCCACGGGGTGGGCCTTCTCATTGACGAACAGCCGGTCATTGCCCGGGGCTTTGACGAACCAATCCGGGAAGGAATGGTGTTCGCTCTTGAACCCAAGAAAGGGATGCCGGGCATCGGCATGGTAGGAACAGAGAATACCTATGTCGTCACCCCTGCAGGCGGACGGTGCCTCACCGGCACCCACAGAGGACTATTGCCAGTGCCTCTCCGGTGATTAATCAACAGAAATACAAACCACCATACCTTTTTTTTGATTATCCCAAACCTCCGAAGGAGCCACCATCTTTTTATATCCCGCCACCGTAATGCGGGATCATTTACGGCAGCGAACAGCGCCGGAACAGAGGTAAATAAGATGGAAGAAAATCCCAGAGGAGCAATCCTCCAGCGCGATAAACAATCCTATGCAATTGTCCCCCGTACACCCGCAGGGATGGTCAGTCCGGAATACCTGGAAAATATCATCAAGGTGGTACGGCGCTATGAGATCCCGATTATAAAAATAACATCCGGCCAGCGGATGGTGCTTGTTGGTATCAAAGAAGAAGATGTGGAGAATATCTGGCACGAACTCGGGATGACCGTCGGTGAAGCGATATCACCCTGTGTCCATTATGTCCAGGCCTGCCCCGGCACAGCGGTCTGTAAATACGGGCTGCAGGATTCACTGGGTCTTGGGCTTGAACTTGAGGAGATGCATCTCGATATGCATCTGCCGGCAAAACTGAAGATGGGTGTGTCCGGCTGTCCACGGTGCTGTGGCGAGAGTTACATGAGAGATGTCGGGGTGCTGGGCACCGGCAAGGGCTGGACCGTCATATTCGGGGGAAATTCCGGCGGAAGGCCGCGTATCGGGGACGTTATTGCAAAAGAACTCTCCACAGATGAGGTCAAAGACCTCGTAAAGCGACTTGTCACCTATTACCGGGATACGGCAAACCCCGGCGAAAGAACCGCACGCTTTGTTGAACGGATTGGTCTGGACAAAATTGGAAGCGATGTGCTTTCACAGGTACCATATATCCCTCTTGCGGCCCTCAATATAAAATCGGCAAAATAGTGCCCGATTTCCGTGATACATTTTTTCAACGAATAAATAGAGAGGAGCGGGATGCTCTCTCATTTGCAGAACAGATACAGGTCACCACAGTCAACCAGCGTTCCGGGCCAGGCCCTGCTTGTGGAAAGCACCTCATTCCCCCCGTTGTCGTCCACCCGGAAGATGAGGCAACAGATCAGACAGCTGCCTTTTTGATACCCTTTTCCATGATACTCCGAGCATAGAAAAAGACCGGAAGGGCAATGCACTGCATCACTGCCATAAAGCCGATGGCAAGCGGAATGGAAACTTCATAGGCCCAGCCAAGAAAAAGGCTTCCCGCAAACCATGACGCCCCATAGATGGTGTTGAAGATGCCGTATGCCATTCCCCGTTTTGAAACTGCAGTATAGTCTGCTACCGCTGCCCTGAGAATCGTCTCCTGTATGCCCATGACAGAACCCCAGAGGAGGGCCGCGAGAAGGGCTGAGGCATATGAGGTGCTGAAAGCAAAGAAGGGAATCGCAAAGCTCAGAACCGGTGCTGCACCAAGGATGATGAGCCCGTGACGGTCATACAGCCGTCCGGCCACAAGCGCCACCACTGCATCTGCTCCCATTGCCATCGCATAGAAGAGCGGAACCTGGGCATACGGAACTATATCAGTGGATGAATAATGAAATGCAATCAGGGGAAATACCGCAAAACCCACCATCGTCAGCGCAGTAAACACCCCATAGGGCACCAGTGCCCGCGAGGAGAGATTCTTCCCGGATATGCCTGATGCCACCTCCATCTCCTCCGGCACCGGCGCTTTCATCCGGGTAATGAAGAGGGCAGCCATCATCAGGACAAAGGGGATGAGAAGAAGCACAAAACCGCCCCGGTAGTCACCCTGCATCAGGAATGCAGCAGAAAAAATAAGCGGCCCTGCAATGGCCCCCACCTGGTCCATCGCTTCGTGGATGGCAAAACCCCACCCCCTTCCGACGGACACCGTTACATTGGAGAGAATAGCATCCTTGGCAGGCGCCCGGATGCCTTTTCCCATCCGTTCGATGATATAGAGAACGGCGGCAATCTCCCATGAACCGGCGAGAGCAAGAAATGGGACCGCGATGAGCATTCCATACCCGATAAAAGTCAATGCCCAGTAGTTGCGGGTGGAGTCTGCGATATACCCGGAGACGAGACGCAGCCCATACCCGACGAACTCCCCAAAACCGGCAACAAACGCGACCACAAACGCACTACCACCGAGTATGTAGATGTACGAGCCCACCACACTCCGTGCCCCTTCATAAATAATATCCCCGAAGAGGGACACAATGCCAAAGAGTAGGATGACTGCGTACACTCTCCGTCTGCAGCCAGCAGAGAGGGGAGAAACGGGATCCATGGATGAACCTTTGATACACCACCCGTAATCAACCAATGGGTGATGCGGATAATCCGACCAGATGGATATGACCGGACCCATCCGCCGCAGATTCGTGCACAATTGAATACCCATGTAAGGAAAAAATGTTCAGACCATATGTGTCCGGTTTCGCAGAAATTACTGAAAAACCGTGTAAAGGCAGGATGCGGGCCTAACATCGCCCAATCTGTCCGGTACAGCATATCTGCAGCACGCACGTTTTTGCTACTCCATTCTTCCATACATGACCTTTCCTTTCAGAGAAACACAGGCTGTCTTTTCGCGCTTCATTACCGGGCATTGCACAACTATGCCAATAAACCCTGAATTCTTACCACCAAACTATTTATGAACACAAAGCAGGAATAAGAGACAGGGAGAGGGTTCTCACGCAGAAACCACATATCAAAATATCAGCACATTCTGTCCGGGCACGAGGCCCGCGGCAAAGAGACATACTCACCCTTATAATTATCATCGTATGTACTGTTTTCTGCTGCGGATGCATAAATGAAACAACATCCATTACGCCTCAAAACGAAGAATTAAACCATTCTGGACCCCTGTCCGTCGCTGTCACCATCCCGCCGTACCGGGAATTTGCTGAAGCAGTCGGTGGTGACCGTGTTGAGGTCATGGTCATGGTGCCCCCCGGTGCCAGCCCGCACACCTACGAACCAAACCCCGGTCAGCTGAGGGCACTTTCAGGGACACCCCTCTATCTTGCAGTTGGCACAGGCATCGAATTTGAGAATGCCTGGATGGAAAGCCTCACCTCAGTCAATCACGGCATGCAGGTCGTGGATACGTCTGCAGGCATCACTCTTTTAAGTACAGACACGGAGGAAACAGCCACAGTGGATGACAGGATCCGCTATGACCCTCATGTCTGGCTGTCACCGGCAAACGCCCGCATCATCGCACGCAACATTGCCGATGCCTATATCGCGTATGCGCCGGACGACGCCACCTATTTTGAGACAGAGTTTGCAGCATACGATGAGAAACTTGCCAGCCTCGATGAAGAAATAAATGATACCTTCGCGGGAACCGCTAAAAAGACGGTGCTGGTCTATCATCCTGCATGGGGATATTATGCCGACCGGTATGGGCTTGCCATGACGTCGGTTGAAGAAGACGGAAAAGAACCCTCACCTGCCTCACTCAAAGCAATCATCACCTCAGCAGAGGAGGCTGGTATTCCGGCCATATTTGCCTCACCGGAGTCACCGACCCGCAATGCTGAAGCCATCGCAGATGAAATCGGCGGTAGTGTCATCTATATCAGCCCCCTTGCGGAGAATTACATCGAAAATCTGGTGGAAGTCACCAACGCATTCAGGATGTGGGCGGTATGAGTCTGAAAACACCGGTCATCGAAGTTGACCACGTATACCTCGGGCAGAACAGCCATTTTGTGCTGGAAGATATCAGTCTGACAATCAATGAACACGAATTCCATGCGATCATCGGTCCCAACGGCGGCGGGAAGACTACACTCTTAAAAGTGATCCTCGGCCTTATTCGCCCGGACTCCGGGACCGTCAGGGTGATGGGGGGCACCCCCCATGAAATGCGGGCGCATCTCGGTTATGTGCCCCAGTTCCGGACATTTGATTTTCAGTTCCCGATATCAGTGCAGGATATGGTAGCATCCGGCCGCCTCGGCCACCTTAGAAGTCCATTCCGGCGCTTTTCCCGTGAAGACACGGACGCCGCAGAAGAGGCTATGGAGACGATGCAGATAACCCACCTGAAAAACCGCCCCATCCATGATATCTCCGGCGGGGAACGTCAGCGGGCTATCATTGCCCGGGCCCTGGCAGGAAAGCCCTCTGTTCTCCTCCTCGATGAACCAACTGTCTACGTGGACAGCCCGACAGCGGTACGATTCTACGATATTCTCAGCCATTTGCGGGAAACGATGACCATCATCCTTGTCACCCACGACATCAGTGCCCTCTCACCGGATGTCACCCACATCTCCTGTGTCAACTGCCGCCTCTTCACTCACCATGACAATCAGATAACCGATGATATGATTGCAGGCGCCTATCCCTGCCCGGTGGACCTCATCGCCCACGGCGCTCCGCACCGCGTCATCCCTGACCATGAGAACCGGGTTTTCGGGAGGAGAAAATGATCGAGGCACTGGGATTTGAATTCTTCCGCAATGCGCTCATCGCAGGATTCCTTGCAAGCATTGCCTGCGGCGTCATCGGCAGTTTTGTCGTCGTCAAACGCATGGCATCTCTTGCAGGCGGTATCTCCCATGCGGCATTCGGCGGTATCGGTCTGGGGTATTTCTTAGGGATTGACCCGCTTGCAGGCGCAGCGGCAGTCGCACTCGGCACCTCTGCCGGAACCGCGTGGATACGGATGAAGGCAAACCAGCACCTCGACACCCTTGTAGGTGCAGTCTGGGCCACCGGCATGGCGGCAGGCATTCTCTTCATCTACATCACTCCCGGATTTGCCCCTGACCTCTTCAGTTACCTCTTTGGAAATATCCTCCTCGTCCCACGCGATACACTCCTTGTGATGGCCGTCCTTACTGCAGGCATATGCGGTATTGTAGCCATTCTCTACCCCCGCCTCGTTGCCGTCACCTTTGATGAGGAGTATGCCTCGGTAATGGACCTGCACCCGGACCGGATCATGGTCATCCTCCTGCTTTTAACCGGCCTCACGGTTGTGATGCTCATCCAGATTGTGGGAATAATCCTTGTTATTGCCCTCCTGACACTCCCTGCCGCAACCGCCCGGCTCTTTTCACGCAGTATGAAAGAGCTGATTGTCGGTGCGTCTCTTCTGGGCATCGTCTTCACCACCGTGGGCATCTGGCTCTCCTATGCCTTTGACATCCCGTCCGGTGCAACAATTGTTATAGTGAGTGCGTGTGTCTACTTTGGAGCACTCCCCCTGCAGGGCCGGATTATGAACCGCAGGGATGCCTGGATGCAAAACTGATGAATACCCTGCAACAGAGAGAAAGGACCTCTGAAACAAGGAAAAAGAAGAAAGGTCAGGGTGCCTGCATAAACCGGACAGACACATTGCCGTCTTCCGTGTGTAATGTCAGGTCATTCCCGCTGATCTGATACGAGGCTGCACCTTCCAGTGCTGCGAGATACCCGCTCTCCTGGTCCATCACTCCAACAGGCGTTTCACAGTACATCATGGTAAGACCCGGCGGACCAACCGAAATGGTCTGCCCATCGGTTGTATATGAGCCAAAATAACTGTTACACCCGGAATCTCCGGTCACCTGTCCATTAGTCCCAAAGACTGCCGTCACCTCTGTGCCATCCAATGCGGGTACCGTATTCCCATCCGCATCCTGATAGAAGACCATCTGCCATTCTCCTGACGTCAGTTTCAGCTGTTCCACCGCGTAGCTCAGAAGAATGCTTCCGCCAGCATCCCGCAGAGTGAGCGTCTTCGGCGCCCGCTCAAACATGGCCGCCTCACCGAGGAGGGTAAGGTAGCGTGATTCCTGTTCCATTGCCCCATCAGGAGATTCACAGTACATCTTCGTGGAACCGACAGGACCGATGGCGATATCCATACCGCTCACAGAATATGAGGAGAAATAATTGTTGCACCCGGCACTGCCGGTCACCTGACCGTCGTCGCCAAAGATTGCGCTGATGGTGGTGCCTGCAACAGGTGAAACCACACCGCCCTGTCCGTTGTTATACCCGGTCAGCTCCCAGTTCTCCCCCTGCGGGGTCGGGATATACCGCTCAAATACCGCCATCCGTTTCCCATCTGCATCCATGAGGGTAAGGTCGCCCGGACCAACGCGGTAGGAGGCAGCAGTCTGCACAGCGGCAAGATACGCACCCTCCTGATCCATCACCCCGACCGGGTCCATACAGTACATCTCAGTCATGGCGAGAGGCCCGATTGTGATGCCGCTGCCGGTCACCACAAATGTCCCGGAATAGCTGTTGCATCCGGAATTTCCGGAGAACAGGTTTTCTTCACTGAACGCGGCCGTGACAGCAGTTCCCGCGACAACAGAGACAAATCCGCCAGCTCCGTTATTGTAGCCGGTGAGCAGCCATTTCGTCCCGTTCAGTTCCTGATCCACCGCACGGAAAAAGAGAATCTCCTGCCCGGCTGAATCAGTAATGGTGAGCTTGTCACCAGAGACAGTGTATCCGGCTACTGTCCCAAGAAGTGACAGATAACGGGCCTCCTGAACCATTACATCCGGCCCATCACAGTACATCAGTGTCACCACCGGCATATCCACGGCAAGCGAATCTCCGTCAGTGGTGTATGCCGCATTGTAATTGTTGCACCCGGACGTCCCTCCCACTGACCCGTCTGCGAACTCTGTGGTGACCGGTGCATTGGCAAGTGATTCTGCCATAGACCCATCAGCATTCATATACGTTTCCAGTATCCAGACTCTCCCGGTCAGTTCTCCCCCTACTGTTGCCGACTCCTCTGTACATCCGCAACAGAAGGAGACAACGAGGATAAAGAGAACTGCCCCCACAGCCACTACACCTCTTCTCATACGTCCCTGAATACCATTCGGACATTATATATGTGATGGTAAAAATGGAAACACTCAGGCCATATTATTCCGATAGGACTGATTATATCGCAGGAATGGAAAGGACAACACTCCCGTCCCTCTGTGAAAAATACTCCCAAAAGGGTATTTGCATGCACAGGCAAGACAACAGCTGCCAGAGACAGCCCGGCTGTCGGATAGTATGCCGACACATCATCTCATTATCACGGATATGCACCCGGGAAAGTCATTCTCTGGATTATCTGAAAAAAAGGAGCAAGAATATGGATTATTGTTCCAGGCATGCCCGGCCCAGTTCAAAGGCCCGGATATTCGTCTCAACCGTCTTCGGAGGGACACACCGCGAGATGGCTTCCCTGAGTGCCTCAACACTCAGCGGCAGCACGTGTGAAGCCGCACCAAGCATCACCACATTCTGTGCAAGAACGGTACCGGCCTCAGCGGCCAGACCAGCTGCATCAATCGCTGTGCAGGAAACGTTTTCCAGACGTTTGAGGATCTCAGCCGGCGTCGGCACCTCTGCGCCGGCGGTGAAGGCCGATGTCGGGATAATGACTGCATCACTGGTGACGATGGTGCCGCCGGTCTTGAGGAAATGACGGTACCGGAGTGCCTCTAAGAGGTCAAATGAGATGATAAGATCTGCTGTACCCGGGGAGATCAGAGGCCCATATATTCCGCCAATCCGGATATGGGTCTCTACAGACCCACCCCGCTGTGCCATTCCATGTGTTTCAGCTCCGCGGACGGGTAACTCCGCAATCAGGCATGCCTCGCCCAGGATGTTTGAGGCAAGAATTGTACCCTGTCCACCGACACCGACAATAAGGACATCAAAAGATTTGGTCATTTTGCACCTCCTTTATGAATTGCGCCTGCAGGACAGATGTCGGCACATACCGAGCACCCGCTGCAGAGGCTTGTAATAATCGCCTTTTCGTCATGGAATTCAATTGCCGGGCACCCGAACTTCACACAGAGACCACAGCCGGTACAGACCTCCGGGTCTACCACATATGGTTTCCGGCGGACACCGGAACGGCGTGCATCAATCACGCATGCCTGCCGGGCGACGATTACCTTCACACCGTCGCGCTCCTTTGCGGTCTTCAGTGCCTGCAGAAGACCGGTGAGATCATAGGAGCTGACCGTCTCGACCCAGGGTGCGCCACAGGACCGGCATATTGCCTCAAGAGAGACAGGAGGAGAGGCAACACCGGTAGCGGTAACCCCCGTATTCGGGTTGGGCTGGTGGCCGGTCATCGCCGTGATACGGTTATCGAGAATGACTACAGTCATATTGGCACCATTGTACACCGCATTCAAAAGACCCTGAATGCCGGTGTGCAAAAAGGTAGAGTCACCGATAGTGCATACCACCGGGCGGGTCTCACCGGAATGCGCGATGCCGCTTCCAACCGTAATAGACGCACCCATACAGATGGTGGTATCAACCACACCGAGCTGGATACCCAGAGTATAACAGCCGATGTCACTCGGGAAGATGCCGTCGCGAAACACCTTCTTCATCGCATAGAATACCGCACGGTGACCGCATCCGGCGCAGAGGAGAGGCGGACGGGCAGGGATGCCTTCCTCAGGTGTCACCACCGGATAGGTCTTTGTGGGAGTGAACCCGGCCGATATCATCGCCTGCGCCACAGCAGCAGGGGAGAGTTCGCCTTCCAGCGAAAGATGACCGTCCATCTTTCCATGCACTACAGTCGTTGTCGCTGCCATGCGAACTGCCTCTTCAATTACCGGTGAGAGTTCTTCAATGACAAGAACCGTCTCATGCTGATCCACAAACGCTTTGAGCCATGCGGCATCAATCGGATAGGCACCTATCTTTGCAAACGAGACATCCTCTGAAATCAGTTCTTTTGCATAGGAAACTGCAATACCACCGCTGATGATGGCATTCTTTCCGCGCACCTCTGCGGTGTTGAACCCCCCGTCGACAAACATCTTCGCAAGGGCCGGCTGTTTCTCGTTGAGCTTTTTGTGCAGCACCCGGGTATGCTTGGGAATTACCACATACTGCTGTGGGTTGCGCTCAAAGGTGCCGGTCCTGTGCCCGGTGCCGGGAACACCTGGTTCAACGTCACTTTTTGAGTGGCAGATGCGCGTTGTTGGCCGGAAGAGCACCGGCAGACCCACTTCTTCTGAAATCGCAAAGGCAGCCTTCATCATTGAATGCGCCTCGCGGACACTCGCGGGATCCAGGCACGGAATCTTTGCAAAGAGAGCATACCGCCTGCTGTCCTGCTCATTTTGTGAACTGTGGGCATACGGGTCATCAGCAGAGAGAATCACAAAACCGCCGGTGACACCGGTGTAGGCACTGGTGAGAAGCGGATCTGCTGCCACATTAAGCCCTACGTGCTTCATTGTGACAAGGGAGCGTATGCCGGTCCATGCCGCAGCGAGGGCATTTTCAAAGGCAACCTTCTCATTTACCGACCATTCAACGTAGAAATCACGCTTTTTCTGGTGGCGGAGATAGTCTATCACTTCAGATGAAGGAGTTCCCGGGTACCCGCTCGCAAAGTCAATCTCTGCTTCCAGGCACGCATGGGCAATCACCTCATTCCCCAGCATATATCGAATATTCATACCTGACAAAAGGTATGAGAAAACAGG
Organism: uncultured Methanomicrobiaceae archaeon; assembly: GCA_963761105.1. Classification (GTDB taxonomy): domain Archaea; phylum Halobacteriota; class Methanomicrobia; order Methanomicrobiales; family Methanomicrobiaceae; genus Methanogenium. The sequence goes on from CAVXFW010000023.1 coordinate 135,561, forward strand.
GTTTATACTATTCTGATCAATTTCGCCACCAGTCACCTCACACAGAGGGAGGCAATACCCCCGGAACCAAAACAAAACTCTTAATTACACACCTACCCCATCTAATTAGGTAATTCAATGAGCGGGCCCGTAGCATAGTTGGTGGTGCACCCGGCTGATAACCGGGAGGTCGTGCGTTCGAGTCGCACCGGGCCCACTATTTTCGTATTTTTTCGATGAAGAGAGTCATCCGTATCATTTCATTTCCTTAATAAGGGGCGCCCCACAATACTCTGTATGGACATACGACAGGTCGCAGCTGTCTTCATTGCAGGTATTGCAGTCTTCATATATCTCTCAGTCAACGGCATGTTCCTGGCAAGCATTGTTGTCATGATCATACTTGCCATCGGCATGACTGCCTATATGACCAGGATTGGAAAAGAGCTCGGCGACATCCCCGAGCTGACAGCAAAACTCAGCCCGAACGCGAAAAATATCATCATCCGGAACTCAGGCAACACCAGTGCCATGCAGATTCATGTTGCAGTCGTTCCTCTCGATATTGAATATGATATTGCAGATATTCCTGCAGATGATGAATATACGTATTCCCTCGATGCCATGATCCGTGAAGCGAAGGTTGTCATCACATGGAAGGATACTATGGGACATACGTTCAGCCATGAAAGCAGCATCTCCGCACTTGGCAAAGGAGAGGACGACCTGCTTACACCTATGTTTCCGATGTTTGATGTCAAAAAGTAGTCCGGCAGAGACTATTGACTGATTTTTTCAGACATATTCACTATCTATTTTGTACCCAACGCTTCAAAGAAAAAAGGGAGGAAAAATTCGTCCACGGTTATATGGAAATTATCTCCGGCATACCGGAGATAATTCCTCATATGGCATTTCCGTGGCAATACAGACCTGCTGCAAAGAGGATTGGTCTAGTGTAGTATACATCAGGGTACTGCAACAGGAATTCACGGGATATGGAGAATCGGGCACCCATCTATTTTGGCATGCCCGGATTCATTCATTGCTTACTCGGTGGATGCCCGTCCCTGGAATTTGGATCCGGACCCGGCACCTGATCCATTCCCTTTGACAAAGCAATTTTCAGCACCTTCCTGCATGCATTCCCCACGGGGTTCTGCCATCAGTGTGCGGACGGTATCCCTGTCACCCGATTCAAGGGCAGCCCGGATATCGGTCACATCAATACCCTGCTCTTCAAGCATGGCAAGACGGGTCTCAATCTGCTGGTTGCCTGTCCGGTCGCAGGTCTGATCACGGGTCTGGTCACAATCGCCGGCGCAGGTCTGGTTACAGGTTGGATCCCGGATCTGATCACGGATCTGATCACGGGCCTGGTCACAATCGCCGGTGCAGGTCTGGTTACAGGTTGGATCCCGGATCTGATCGCGGATCTGATCACGGGTCTGGTCACAATCGCCGGCGCAGTCTGCAGCAGATCCATTGCCTGCACCCATGCCCATCCCGGCACTCACCGGGGATATGACGAGTGCAAAAAGGCAAAGTGCCCCAACAAGGCCTGCCAATAGTTTCTTATAATTCATTTTCATCTAAATCACTCCTGTTTCGTTACAGCGGATGCGAAAAAGGCCACCAGAAGGCGCCCCCCCGCTCCCTGAACATACATCCACCCGATCATGCATAAATGATCAAAATGGGAGTGTTCCCACCAGAGAACCAGATAGTTCCACACATGAAAAAGAAGATAAAAAGATGGGACTAATCAGGCACAGGCTCAGGAATCCAACAGATATGCGTTCCCTGCCACATCCAGTGCCTCCAGCAGTTCGTCTGCAGAAGAGAAACGATCATCGGGACTCTTCTCCAGGCACCTGAGAATGAGTGCATCCAGCGGCTGCAGAGAATGATTATAAGAAGAAGGCGCCTTTGGAACACTCTCCAGAATGGCGGCGGTCATCTCGGCCACACCAGTCTCAGAGAACGGCCGGACACCAGTTACACATTCATAAAATACCACCCCGACCCCGTAGATGTCAGTGCGTTCATCCGGCGACCCGAACCGGGTGGGGGCAACCTGCTCCGGTGCCGCGTAGTTCAGCGAGAAACCAAGTGTGGTAGTCTCATGACCATCCGAGAGCAGAGTCCCTAACCCCCAGTCGGAAATCTTCGGCACGCCGTCACCCGTAATGAGAATATTCTGGGGTTTGATATCACGGTGGATAATGCCATTTGCATGCGCATATGCAATGCCTTCTGTAATGCCCCGGATAATCCGTACTGCCTCTGCAGGTTCCAGCGGAAGGGACTTCTCTGCAAGCGATCCCGGCAGGTATTCCATCTCGACAAAGGGCACCGGCAGGATGTTTACCGAGAAGAGAGTCACAATGTTCGGGTGAGACAGGCGTTCCCAGATACGCATCTCCTTTAAAAACATCTTCCCCGTCACCTCATCAAAACTGATAGGGACTTTCACTGCCACCTCTTCTCCGTCGATACGCCTTTTTGCACAAAAAACCCGTGCAACACCTCCTTTTCCAACAAATCTGACATCCTGATACCGGTCGGTAAGCGGCGGAGGGAAATACGTAGAACCAAGTGAACTGTTCATCACGGCTGCCTCATTGGGAAACGACTGGCTGTACCATGACGATGTCACAGCAACGGTATCATCAGCAGCACCGGCAGCATCTTGATTGCGGGTGGCATCCGTTCTGCGCCGTTTCCCTGCAACAATCCGGTACAGCAGTGCCCCGCCTGCAGCCGCCAGAATGCCCACGACGATGAACAGCAGTACCGGATCTATCCCATACCGGTTCAGAAATGCAAACGTTCCGGAACCTCCGGACCCTCCGGGTGATCCCTGGGGTGTCTGAATTATCCGGGTAGATCCCTGAACCTCCTGAATTGTCTGGTTCGTTTGGTTCGTCTCGCTCGTCTGGTTCGTCTCGCTCGTCCCGTTTGTATCATCCGGCTGCAGAAGAGGCAAAGACCCCTCTGAATCTTCTTCGGCATACGGCAGAATCACTGTCGTGTTGCCAGAAAGAAGGCCGCGCCGCATTGCATCCATCGGCCCCATAGCACCCGTCCGGTTGTTATCAACCGGGGCCTTGCGGCTGGTGATCTCAGGCGAAAGAACATCATCATCCGTCTGGGCAGTGTTATCCGTGGTCAGATTCAGCCCATTCCCATGCCCCCCGGCATCAGAAAGGTCACCCGCAGTTGCTGCACCGGCAGCTGTGCAAAGAACTGCAATAAGAATGACAATCAACACAAAAAGGAACCTGAAACCGAAGGTTCCCCCGTCAGAATACCTCAATTCTCTGTTCCCTCTGAAAACTCTGCATCTCCCAGAATAAAGAGAAAACGTGCCCCCTTCATGCCCCGTGCAAGTTCGAGCACATCGCCGTCTTTCAGTGGATGCTGCACACCAGGATGAACCTTCTGATCATTGATATACGAACCACTGGTGCTTCTCCGGTCCTCGTACGTCCAACCCGACTCACTCTTCCTGATGATTCCATGGGGTTTTGACACACGCGTCACCGCATCATAACGCCGGGAGAGGACAATTTCTGCATCAGGACGGGCCGGCGAGGCAGGAATATAGAGTGCAGGAATATCCCCCCCTTCTTCTTCCGTACCTGCAATGCCGGCAGCATCGGCCCGTCCGATATGAATTTCCACATCGGTAAGGAGGAAGACAAACGCCTCTTCAGTCTCTTCCGCCATCACGAGGACGGGTGTATCACCTGCATACTCAGTGGCTACCATCCGGCGGGTCTCCTCTACTTTCTCTGCAAAAGCGCCTCCTGCAATTCTCACATCAATGTTGCTGAAGATACCAAGATTTCGAATAACAGCCTCCATCCCGCCAGAAACAAGTGAATATTTCCAGACGGGAAGGGCGCCTTTTGATGTACAGCGCCCGATGCCAGCCTCTTTTTTCACCACACCGGCACTCAGGAGTTTGACCATGTGCTTCTTTGTGTTCTCATAACTGGTCCCGATATGCCCGGCAATCTCCCGGAGATCCATCGGTCGTGCCTCCAGCACCTTCAGGATCTTCAGTCGTGTGGGATTTGAGAGTGCATTCAGGTATTCGGAGAGCTCATCATCGTACTCCGGATCATTTGCCACAACCACCGTCTCATTCATCATATCTTTGTCCTGCATATCATCACCCGTCTTCCCTGTCCACATCATATGCCTGAATAACAACAAACGTACTGTTTTATTCGTCATCCCTTGTGTGCAGCCTGAATCAGTGAGTCTGCCAGCTCCGGGATAAGTACCAGCGCCGTCTCCGGCTGCATTGATTATTCACCCCGCAACAGATGAGTATCCGGGAGCCTTCACCCGCTCTCCACTTTGCCGGTAACCAGAGAAAGGCCTGCATATTCAAAGAGCAAAAGGGACACACCCTCAAATATCTTCCCCATAAACTGACGGCATGGGGAGATGTATATGAAAAAGGTATACTCCCGGACGGCCAATAAAACTATACTTCGGGAAACGTTCTGTGATGGAACCAGATGGTTCCATACATACCCTCTGCACTCATGACAACAGCGAAGAACTGCCGTTTTTGCAGGAAAAATGCGGAAAATTAAAAAAATCAGTTTGGAATGTCATTCTCTTCTGCAAGAAGAAATTCAAGGACTTTCCCCATTGCCTCATGCAGGCCGGATTCATCCTTTGCATACTGCTGCACAGCCTTATAAAGCATCACTGCTGCCTCAAAACCGTACAGGGCAACCGCATCCTCTGTGGAGATATCTTTCTTGTACACATCAATTAAAAACCCGTCACTGCTGTACATCAGTTCAGAGAAGATGCCGTCTTCACCCAGAACGAGATACTGGTTATCCACCTTCTTTGTGGTATCATCCGGCCGGTAGGGCAGGGGATCTGTTTTCCCCAGAATAAGCATCTTCTGGTCAAAATAGACAGTATCATAGAGCACACCCTTCCCATCCTGTTTTCCCCTGAGCATCATCATGAGGCCTGCTGTAGGGACAATCGCTGCAGCATCTGCCGCAAGCCGGGAGATCAGAGACGCTTCTGCCGCATGAATCTCCGCGGAGAGGGCATCAACCCCTTCTGTGCTCTTCTTTGCGCAGGCAACTGCTGCCTGAAACCCTTCTTCAATCTTCTCAAGATCGCATGAACCCTGCATATGGAATCGTTATGCAAAAAGAGGTATTAACCCTTCGCACGCATTGGACCGCTAAAAAAACAAAAAAGGGAGATATGAATGAAAAAGAGAGGGAGAAAGAAAAACTCAGACGGATTCAGCCAGCAGATAATGGCGGCGGTGCCCGGTCACCTTCACCTGAAGACGGGTCCCCAGAGGAATCTCCTCTTTGATGACAATATTCTGGTAGGTGGCATCCCGTGCAATGACCGTCCCGTTCTTCTTCTGCTCTGTGACTAAAACAGGCAGTATGCGCCCGATCCAGCGGAGGTTTTCCTCATCATAGATGCGGTCAGTGAGATGGGTAAGGGCACGGGACCGTTCCTTTTTGACCCAGTCAGGGTGCTCATGGAGGAGAGCGGCAGGTGTCCCCTCCCTTGTTGAGAAACGGGTGATATTCACCTTGGTCGGGCGCACCCGGTCAAGCATCTCAAGGGTCTCATCAAACTCACGGCACCCCTCGGTGGGAAATCCTGCAATGATATCTGTTGAAACCCGCACATCAGGAATTTCTGCACGGAACGCCGACACCACTGCTTCAAAATCTGCTGCCGTATACCCCCGGTTCATTGACGCAAGGACCGCATCAGATCCGGACTGCACTGGCAGATGGACAAACCCAAAGATCTTTTCATGCCTGAATGCGGGTGCAAGACGGTCTATGATACGTCCGGCTGTTGCAGGATTCATCATCCCGACACGGAGACAAAAATCACCCTTTGCACCGGAAATCTGCTCCAGCAGGTATGCAAGATCCTGTCCGGCATCCATGCCCCAGGCACTCACATCCTGCCCGGTGAGCTGAATTTCATACGCCCCCTGTGCTGCCAGCCGCTCCACTTCAGCGACAATGGAAACAGCTGAAAAACTCTTCAGCGGACCACGGGCCGCCCGGGTGATGCAGTAACTACATGACCCGAGACATCCGGTGCCGATCTGGACCACACCTGTGTGGGGATCGGTCATCGCCCCCACTTCCCGGCATCTCGCATACATATCCTCCGGCAAAATCAGGTGCAGGTCCGGGTCTGCCTCCAGGAGGATGTCACGCTGGACCACCGGCATGCACCCGGTAACCACAATCTCCTTTCCGGCATATGCCCGAATACGGCGCAGCATCGTCCGTTCGGTTGCCCCCACAACCGTGCAGGTATTGATGATGATACACTCTGCCTCCTCTGCCGGCACCTGCACACACCCCTGCCGTTCTGCAAAAGCGATGATCTTCTCAGTATCGGCATGATTGAACGTACAGCCATATGACTCGGCGTATATTGTCTTATTTCGCAGGGTATCCATATCTGCTCCGTTTCGCGGAGTAGCGTTTCACCGGCAGGGAGATAATGATGAGGATTTGGGAGCATTCAGGACCTTTTTCATAATCAGACGGTCTTCCCCTTCCCCAAAATATCCGCAAACGGTATCTGCGACCATATACCCCAAAGAATCATACAAAGAGCGGGCAGGGCGGTTATCCGGGTGTACAGAGAGAAGAAGTTCAGGTATCCCTGCTGCCTCAAACCGCTCTTCAAGGGCATGCATCAGAGCACGGGCCACTCCCCTGCCGCGGTGGGATGGAAGTACGCCAAGGCGGATGACCCATGCCGCCGCACTCCCGCCGGTGACCGGTGCACCGATGGCAAATCCGCAGACAAGGCCATCACAGACAGCACAGAGAAACGTTGAACCATACAGGGCACCTGCCTGTCGGATAAAGACCGCCCCTGCATAGGGTTCGTTACGTCCCATCCCGTTCAGGGCACAGGCGGCGGCAAAGTCATCATCTGTATACCTCCGGATGAAAACATCTGGATTCAGCATTATCTTCACCCTCATCCTCACGGTGACCGGAAGGCCAGTATTCCATCCTGTTCAAAGAGGGCGTCTACAAGGACAAGAGCAAGCATGCTCTCTGCAACAACCCCAATCCGCGGCACAATACAGGGATCATGCCGGCCCTCCACGGTGACCGTTGTGTCCTTAAAATCCATCGTAACCGTCTGCTGCGGCTGCGCAATGGACGGTGTCGGCTTCACAGCAATCCGCACCATGACGGGAGAACCGGTCGAGATACCACCAAGAATACCACCGGCATTATTGGAAAAGTATCCCGCAGAGGTGATGGCATCATTATGGGCCGAACCCCGCATCCGGGCCGCGGCAAATCCCGACCCAATCTCCACACCCTTCACGGCACCAATGGAGAACATCGCATGGGCAATCTCAGCATCGAGTTTCCCGGCTACAGGGGCGCCAAGCCCCGGCGGGCACCCGGTGGCAGTCACTTCCAGAATCCCCCCCACAGAGTCATGCTCCTCTTTGGCCCGAAGAATAATCTCCTCAAAGCGTTCCGGTGCTGACTCACCGCCGACCTCACATATCCTGCTTTCGATACGGATACCCCGCTGGAGAAGCACCTGCATCGCAAGGGCACCGGCCATCACCCGTGAGACAGTTTCACGGCCCGAACTTCTGCCGCCGCCCCGGTGGTCCCGGCACCCGTATTTCTGGTGATAGGCAAGGTCGGCATGCCCGGGCCGTGCTGTATCGCGGAGGGTGTCATACGCACTGCTCTGTGCGTCCCGGTTTCGTGTGATCATCGCAACCGGCATACCTGTCGTTTCCCCTTCAAACACCCCCGAGAGAATCTCCACCTCATCCAATTCCTTTCGGGGCGACGAGAGAGGGCTTTTGCCCGGCCGCCGCCTGTCCATTAGTGGTTTCAGGTGCTCTGTATCAAAGGGTATCTGCGGGGGGCAGCCATCAACGACCACACCCAGTGCCGATCCGTGGCTCTCGCCAAACATCGTACAGCGAAAATATCGTCCAAACGTATTCATCCCAGTATCTCCCGTATCAGTGCAGCCTCTGCGGTAATGCCCGTAAAGAGCCGCATCTGTTCCTGTGCCTGATATACAAACAGCTCTGTGCCCCGGATACAGCGGCAGCCTGCGGCCCGTGCCTGCCGGAGAAGCTCTGTCTCCGGCGGGGTATAGACAAGATCAAAGACTGTCTGGTGCGCCCGGAGGTCGCCTTTCTCAAGGACACTGCCGCCGTGTCCCTCCATACCAACCGGCGTTGCGTTCACAATCACATCAGTCGTCTCCGGATCATATGCATCAGGCGTGCCGGATTCACACCCAAAGTGGCGGGCAATGATACGGGCACGCTCTACCGTCCGGTTCAGCACAGTTACGTCCATCCCAAGGTCCTGGAGGGCATACACTGCCGCTCGGGCGGCACCTCCCGCCCCGAAGACCACCGCATGACCAGGGGGAGTCCCTGCAAGCGGCTGCCGGATACCCGTCCAGTCGGTATTTGCGCCGATACACCTCTCACCGCACCGGACAACGGTATTTACCGCACCAATCGCCTGTGCGTCTGCTGTTATTTCATCACAGTATTGCATGACATCCGACTTGAACGGAATGGTCACCGAAAGCCCCTTACACCCGGCTGCCCGGACCACTGCCATGATGGCACCGGGATCAGGCCAGTCAATACGGGTATAGATGCCGTCAACCCCGCAGGCGGTGAAGAGGCCAGTGAAAAGTTCGGGACTTCTGCTGTGAAGGCAGGGATTGCCGATGACCGCAAAGATACCGTGAAGGGGCATTCTCTTTGCCTCACATAGGTGCTGTTTCGTTGCCTGCCATTCAGCCCTCTCCATCCGCGTCCGCTGCAGAAATGCAACAAACTCACGGCAGCCCACAGCTGACAAACGTTCGTCAATACATGCCTGTATCCGGCCGACGATATCAGCATGAGAGAGGGAGCCTGTATCAATGCAGAAGTCAGCTGCTCCCCGGTACAGAGGCAGCCGGGCATCCCTGACTGCGGCCACTTCTTCTGCGTGGGAAAGACCGGTTAACGACGGGCGGTTGCTGCCTTTTGTCCGTGCCGCAAGAACGGCATCATCAGCATCCAGGAACACCGTGAGGCTTCCGGAGCGAAGTGCCTGCACATTGCCACTCAAAAGGATGGCACCGCCGCCCGTTGCAACCACTGCCCTGTCCTGCGGCAGTGCCCGGATGACGGCGGTTTCAGCAGCCCGGAATGCAGGTTCACCCCGCTCTGCAAAGATTGCAGGGATAGCCATGCCTTCTGCCTTCTCCACCATCACATCGGTGTCGAAGAACCGATAGCCCAGGCGCTCTGCGAGGTGGACACCGGTGGTTGTCTTCCCGCTGCCCCGGGGCCCTATGAGAACAATCCTCACAGGACTCCTCCTTCCCTGAGTGCGTCCCAGAATCCGGGGTAGGATTTCTGCACACATCCCGGGTGCAGGATGCCCACATCACCCCTCTTCAGGGCAACCACAGCAGCACTCATCACCGTCCGGTGGTCGTCCTCCGGGTCGATGATGCCACCGCCCAAAAGCCTTCCGGGATAAATAGTAACAGCATCGTCTGACACATCCGCTGCTGCCCCACCGAGTGCAGCAATACGGATTACTGCAGCAATCCGGTCACTCTCCTTTACCCGCAGATTACGGATGCCGGTGATGGTGGTCGGCCCGTCTGCAAAGGGCGCCACTGCTGCAAGCGTCAAAACAACATCAGGCGCATCGCCCATTGCGGTAGTGATGCCCGTGAGCCTGCCGTCCGATGTGACCGTAACAGAATGGATTCCTTGCGTGACCCGACATCCCATCTCTGCAAGCAGGCTGAGAAACACCCGGTCACCCTGACAGGACACGGGATTCAGGTGCGTAACCTCCACCGTCCCACTGCAGACAGCAGCGATTGCAAAGAAGTACGAGGCAGAGGAGTAGTCACCCTCGACGGTATACGCTGCCGGTGTATACCCGTTCGGAGATACGGAGAAGCGACGATAGCCGACCCTTCCAACCGGAGCACCGAAGGTGGCCATCACCTCAGCTGTGATATCGAGGTAGGCCCGTGATGCCGGCTCAAAAGGAGTGGTAATCACCGTATCTTCTGCAGCACACGGTGCTGCCATCAGTGCAGACGAGAGGAACTGACTGCTTGCGGAGGCATCGATTTCCATTTCACCTCCCCGGAATTCTCCATCCACGCATACCGGAGGAAACCCGGTTTCCTTCAGATACCGGATCTTCCCGCCGGCGGTATTCAGCGCATCCACCAGGGGCGCAACCGGCCGTGTCTGCATACGGGGACTTCCTGTCAGGCAGACAGGCGCATCTGCAAGAAGAGCAAGGGAGAGAAGCATCCGCATGGACGTCCCGGAACTGCGACAGTCGATGGTGCACCCCTGAGATTGAGAAAATTTCCCTCCGGTGCCCTCCACTACGAGATCACCAGTTCCGGTGATGGTAATATCTGCCCCAAGTTGACGGAGGGCAGTGATAGTCACCCCTGTGTCCTCTGACTCCAATGGGTCACGGATAACAGACCTGCCGTCTGCACATGCAGCCGCGATGAGCGCCCGGTGCGTGTAACTCTTTGAGGGAGGGGCCGGGATGCAGGCCTCTATACCGGAAACTGCCGGCAGGCGGAGGCTCATTCTTTGCCCTCCAGCCTGCCATACCAGCCAAGATCTTTGACGAGAGCCAGTGCCCCGACTGCATCCAGTGCCTCCGGGAGGCCGGGAGCAATCTCTACGTCAATGAAAAAGATATAGTTCCCCATGGCCCGTTTGGATGGCCGTGACTCAATACGGGTGAGATTCAGGCCGCACCGGTCAAACACTCCCAAAAGTTCATACAACAGACCCGGCCGGTCTGCACCGGGATCGATTATCAGAGAGCACTTGCCGGTCTTCGGCCGTGTTTCGGGGCGGTATGCCGAGATGCGCAGAAACCGTGTAGTATTATTTTCGGTGTTCTGGACACTGCGCTGCTGCAGGGGCAGCCCTGCCAGACGGGCAGCGACCTCTGTCGTGATGGCTCCGGCCCCGGGATGAGCGGCAGCCATCGCAGCACTTGCACTGTTGCTCTCTGTATGGATAACCGGCACACCAAGACTCTCAATGAACCGCAGGCACTGGTCATGTGCCTGTGGATGGGCATAGAGGGCAGTTATTTCACCTGCAGGCACGGCTGCTGCAAAATGGTGAACAACCGGGAGATATGCCTCTCCGGTGATAAAGACGGAAGCACGGGAGAGACAATCCATCACGGGGCCGACCGCACCGGCATCACTGTTCTCCACCGGCACAATGCCGTCACACTTCGCTTCAGTTACCGCCAAAAAGACATCTGTCACAGTCAAAAAGAGCAGAATAGTTTCTTCATCCGTGAGGGTCAGTGCCATCTCATGACTGAATGTGCCTTCCGGCCCCAGACACCCGAGGATCATTTATCCACCAGTCCCTGAATAAGCCGGTTTGTCGTCTCCATGGATTCAGGGATGACCGGTGCAAAAAATGCAGCATTTTCTTCGAAAAACGCTGCAAACCCGTCTGTATCGTGGGTGCAGACAATCTCCTGCAAACGTGCTGCTGCAGCGGAGAACGCCGTCACCACCTTGCGCACCTCAGGATTGTCCTGCAGGATGGGTCCATAGAGTCCTGCATCCTGTCCGAGAATTCGTCCGATAATCCCGGTCTCAATCCGGTATATCGGGCTCTGGTAACGGAGCAGATGCTCCGGTGCGGCACCGATTTCACGCATCGTCTCTGCGACAACGAGCGTGGAGAAATGCATCAGACCCTGGATAACAGCCATCATTTGGTCATGTTCAGATGCTGTTGCAACCGTTACCCGTGCCCCCTGCCGGGAGAGAATACCCAGAATCTCATCCCCTGCGGCAGGCAGGCATCGGGCGGGAACAGCAATGACCGTCTGACCCTCAAGGGACGAGACCCCCGGCCCAAACATAGGATGGAGCCCTATAACCTGTGCGGGCGTCGCAAGCATCGCCTCCACTGCCCCCTGCTTTATTGAGGTGAGATCACAGAGAATCTGGCCGCCGGAGAGAAAAGGTGCAATATCATCGATGACAGACACCGTATCCCGGATAGGAACCGAGACCACTACAATCCGCGCCTGTTGTGCAAGAACGCGGGCACTGAGTGGTGTTGTCCGCCCGGAGACAAGTACCCGGTAGCCTTCTTTCTCAAAGACATCCCGGAAGAACTGCCCCATCTCCCCCCGGCCGCCGATGATACCCACGGTATTGTCGTCAGGTTTCACGTATCGTCTCCTCTACAGCCACGCCGAAATGACGCCCCCCCTGCTGCCGGTGCCCGAGGACGGTATCACCAGGTTTCAGGGCGGCAACCGAAATTGCGTTTCCTTTGGCACCTACAAGACGAACGGTCTCAGCATTCTGGAGCACAAGAGATGATTTCATTCCTGCCTGATCCACTTCAACAAGAACCATGGGCCGCCGTTCAGTCTTCACCCTGCCGACCATCGCCATGCTGGTGGATCCATCATCCCGGACCACAAGCACCCTGTCTCCTGCCGTCACCTCAGAGAGGTATTTGGTCTTCCCGTCAGCCATCAGTGCGTAGGCATGCACCGCCCCCGCGTTTACCCGGAATGGCCGTGGTGCGACATACGGGTTCTCCAGTGTCTCGGCCTGCACCAGAAGGAAGGCAGACGAGGTATTGCCAATAAGCATCCCTTCCCCTTCCTGCATAAGAGAACAGGTATCAACACAGACCCGATCCCCCATGATGCCGGGTGAAATGGCGATCACCGTAAAGGGCACAAGGTCATAGTGGGGAGTGATGGCACGGACAGAGGCAGCGGTCCGGATTATTTCTGCCGGGTCATCTGTCACAAGGCATACGCCTGCCGTGCCGCGTTCGAGAACAGTCAGGGCCGTCTGTGCCTCTTCTGCGTTGCGAACGGCCGCAATGATACGGCCGGACTGTGAGACCAGATTCTCCAGTGGAATCACCGACCAGTCAGTTGTTGTGACAATCACCGGTGCCACACCTGCCAGACGAAGCGCCTCTTCCTCGCCTTCCTTCCCGTCAATACAGACTTCATATACATCTGTCCCAGGGACCAGGTCGCCGTCCGGTGCTATTACCGTCACCCTCCCGAGTGCATGCAGAGGGCCAGCCTCTGTCGCCACCAGTGCGTCTGCCCCCTGTTCAATGGCTGTCGTCGCACAGTCCTTCCCACAGGAGCGGACATCCACCCAGAATGTCTTCATACATTCCCCCCGAGTGCATCTTCAGGTTCCGCATCCTGGTGGACCACACGCGTGATGGCACGGATGAACCGTGCCGGGTCGTCACGCTGGAAGGCATTTCTTCCCATCGCAACGCCCGCCGCACCGGCACCTACGGCCTCCCGGATCATCATAAGAGTCTCCAGGTCCCCGCCTTTCTCGCCACCTGCGACTAAGACCGGCACCGCACAGGCGCCGGTAATTGCTGCAAAACTCTCAGGATCACCGGTGTAACTGGTTTTGATAATATCAGCGCCCAGTTCTTCTGCCACCCGTACACAGAGGCCGATTGCCGCCGGATCTGTTGGGTCAATGCCCTTACCGCGGGGGTAGATCATGACGAGAAGCGGCATGCCCCAGCGCGTGCACTGACAGGAGATGACGCCTGCCTCCTCGATCATCTTTGACTCGTTCGGGGCTCCCAGGTTGATATGAATGGAGACACAGTCTGCACCAAGGGAGATGGCCTCCTCTACCGAACAGACCGAAACCTTGTCATTCGGGTCAGGGTTAAGAGATGTGCTCGCCGAGAGATGAACAATAAGGCCGATGTCAGGCCCTGCTTTCCGGTGGCCGTGACGCACCATACCCTTATGGAGGACAATCGCATTCGCACCACCCTCACTCACTGCAGAGATGACCTTCGGCATATCATGAAGCCCATAAATCTGCCCGACTGAGAAACCATGGTCCATCGGGATGATGACCGAACGCCCGGTATTCCGGTTCATGATCCGTTCCAGACGAATGGCCTTTCCGATCATGCAACCTTCCTTACCTGGAGAATTTCTGCTGCCTCCTCTGCACTGCGGCGTTCATGAACCACCTGCGCCATTGCACGGACAAATAAGTCCGGGTGCGGGTGCTGGAAGGCGTTCCTGCCGATGGAGATACCCGCAGCACCGCCTTCCATTGCTCCTTCAATCATCTGCAGGGTCGCAAAGTCATCCCCGCGTGCGCCGCCTGCGACCACCACCGGGACATGGCATCCGGCGGTGACCTCACGGAATGAGTCGGGGTCACCGGTGTAGGGGGTCTTCACGATATCAGCACCCAGTTCAGATGCCACCCGGGCTGCATGTTTGACCTCATCGACACCCTTCTCATTGATAACATTCGGGCCACGCGGGTACATCATAGCCAGAAGCGGCATGCCCCATTCCATACACTCAACTGCGATACGGCCGAGGTCTTCAAGCATCCGGGCCTCAGATTCAGCACCGATATTGCAGTGCACCGAAACACAGTCTGCCCCCATCTTCAGGGCATTGGTAACCGTGTTTACCAGAACCTTATTATTCGGGTCAGGGCCCATGTCCGTGCTTGCAGAGAGATGGAGAATAAGGCCGATATCAGGCCCGCCCCTCCGGTGGCCGTGCAGGGCAAGCCCGATGTGACCGATGACCGCATTGGCCCCCCCCTGTGCCACCAGGTTCACACTCTCTTCCAGGTCGATAACGCCTGCAATCGGTCCACTCGATACCCCGTGATCCATGGGAACAATTACTGTTGTGCCCGTCTCACGGTTCATGATTCTTTCCAGTCTGATTTGTTTTCCTCTCATGGTAAGTCTCTCCCGGCAGTACCTGCCGAACAGAATAAAATGCACCTACCTTCAGAGAGTAAACGCAAATCGGTTAAAGATTGCGCTCACTTCACGGTAGGGCCAAAAGAACTGATAATAACGATATGTGCAGTGTGAAGAGCCTGCGCCGGGACTAAGAACCATCACGGGCAAAAATCGTTCTTCACACATTGTTAAGACATTGGAACATCTCAGATATAAATATTTGTGCCGATGATGGAAGAATGAAAACGGTATATATTTCACCGGCACCCCCGGCAAAGAAGATAAACAATTAAAACCAATTTTTGTGGTACAAATGCGCAGGATTGGATTACTGGGGTGCGGTAATGTCGGCGAAATCATCGCACGCAAACATGAGGGATTTGTTCTTTCAGCCCTCTTTGATGCAGTATATGCCAGAGCACAGGCCGTTCAGGACGCGTGCGGGGCACAGGCATACGAGTCATTTGATGAGTTCCTTGCACAGGATCTGGATATCATTGTTGAGGCTGCATCCGTTTCTGCAGTGCAGGCCCATGCAGAAGCAATTCTTCTCGCGGGAAAGGACATAGTAATCCTCAGCGTGGGGGCCCTTACGGATCAACCATTCAGGGACCACCTGAAGGCCTGTGCAATAGAAAAGGGCAAAACGATCTATATCCCGAGTGGTGCCATCACCGGCCTTGACAACCTGAAAGTCTGCCAGATTGCGGAGGTCAGCAAAGTGCTGCTGCGGACGACCAAAAATCCCCGGTCACTGGGCATAGAAGCAGACAAACCAATACTCCTCTTTAAGGGAACCGCACGTGACTGTATTCGACAATATCCGAAGAATATCAACGTTGCCGTTGCAATTGAACTGGCTTCAGGCCATGAGGTAGAGGTTGAACTCTGGGCAGATCCCGGCACTGACCGTAATACTCATGAACTGATTGTCGAAGGTGAATTTGGGGACATTGCCATCAAAGTAAGTAACCGCCCCAGTCCTGAAAATCCGGCAACCAGTTACCTTGCTGCTCTCTCCATCCTCTCATTATTACGAAATCTCGACAACCCCATCCAGATAGGGACATAGGGACCTAAAACCATGAATACTGACCAGTTAAAACGAATTGAACAACTCAAAAAAGAAAAAAAGGCGATCATACTTGCCCATAACTACCAGCCCCCGGAGATCCAGGATGCAGCAGACGTCATCGGGGACAGTCTGGAACTTGCCGTGAAGGCTCGCAGTGTCAAAGAAGACACCATAATCCTCTGCGGTGTCCGGTTTATGGCAGAGACCGCAAAAGTGCTCAACCCGGAGAAGACGGTCATCCTCCCTGCACCTGATGCAGGATGCCCCCTTGCAGATTTTCTCACGCCTGAAATGGTGCGGGAAGCACGCAGGACCTACCCGGATGCGGCGGTTGTTCTCTATGTAAACAGTGACACCGCGGCAAAGGCAGAGGCGGATATTGTCTGCACGTCAGCAAACGCAGTTGCAGTGGTGCGCTCTCTCAAAGAGAAGACGGTTCTCTTCGGTCCGGACTCAAATCTGGCAGACTATGTCGCACACAGGGTACTGGAGAAGAAGATCATTCCCCTGCCAAAAAACGGACACTGTTATGTCCACACAATGTTCTCCTGTGATGATGTCATAGCAGCAGCAGAGAATGGTTTTACAACGATTTGCCACCCGGAATGTCCCCGGGAGGTCAGGAAAGGTGCCGATGTGGTGGCATCGACCGGCGGCATGGTTAAGATGGCAAAGAATGCTGATTCATGGATGCTTCTCACTGAAAAGGGCATTGGATACCGGCTTGAAAAACTCTTCCCGGATAAGAAATTCATGGTCAGGGAAGACGCCGTGTGCAAGGACATGAAGAAAATTACCCTCGATATGCTGGAACATTCACTCATCACCGGAGAGTATGAGGTAACACTCCCTGCACATCTAATGGACCGGGCACGCGTTCCCATCGAAAGAATGATGGCACTCCGGCAGGAATAAGAGAAACATGACACTTCGGGAAGACCTCCTCCGGTACCTGAATGAAGATATCCCGTCTGGTGATGTCACATCACGGGCAGTTATCCCGGACCGCAGGTGCGTAGCCCGCATCACCGGAAAAGAAAACGCAGTCATATCCGGCATTGCCGAGGCAGATGCACTCTGCAATCACTGCGGCATCACATTTACCCGGAGAGTATCTGAAGGTGCAGAGATTAAGGCAGGCACCCTGATTGCAGAACTCGAAGGCAATGCAGCAAATATTCTTATGGTGGAGCGCACCATGCTCAACCTGATAAGCAGGATGAGCGGCATTGCAACGGCAACCCGCCGGGCAGTAAAGGCAGCAGAAGAGGCAAACCCGAAGGTCCGGATAGCAGGTACCCGTAAGACCGCACCCGGACTGCGCCTCTGTGACAAGCAGGCACTGATAACCGGCGGCGCTGACCCACACCGGATGAGCCTCTCTGACATGATTCTCATCAAGGATAACCATCTGGCACTCGTCCCTCTCGAAGAAGCTGTCAGGAAGGCACGGGCTTACAGCCGGTATGTGAATGTTGAAGTGGAAGTGGAGACTGCAGAGGATGCACTCGCCGCTGCCCGTGCCGGGGCAGACATCATTCTCCTTGACAATATGCTCCCGCGGGACGTACAGGGAACCCTTGACCTCCTCACAGAAAACACTCTGCGGGATACAGTAATAATCGAAGTCTCAGGCAACATCACCCCGGACACCCTCGAGTCCTATGCGGTGCTGGGAATAGACACAATAAGTATGGGCAGTCTCACCCATACGGTGAAAAACATTGATATTTCACTTGACATCAAAGGTGCCGTGAACACCGTCAGAATTTTCTGAAGGGTATTTGGTTCTATTTTTCCCGTTTTTCGGTTCCAAATGCAGACACAGTGTCCGGAATTCTTCCGGATAACGTGGCCATACAGACACAGACATAAACCTATTGAATTCCGTTTTATCCACTTCAGCAAATCAATATCGACATTGACACATCCATAAGAACGGGAAGAGAGAACCTTTTTTTTCCGATACCCCTGTGATTCTTCTGCCACTGGATTCTCCCCGGAGTGATTCATCCGGCACATCAATACACAGGGCTTAGAAAAAGGGTGTAGATCTCCTGAATCATCTGTATGAATACACCAGGAAAAGAGAGAGCGTTATGTCCCCACATAGAACAGCTGAACAGCGTGGGGAGATGCCTCCCTAAAGAAGAGAGAAACCATCTCGCATAAACAACTCTACAGAATACAAAGGCTTCCACACGGTTTTTCTCAGAATCGCACACGCAGAAATATTTAAAAAAAAAGTATTGGGTTAGACCAGCTTGAAGAGCGGGTGGTCTTCGGTTGCGACGTTGACACCAAGCTCTTTTGCTGCTTCTGCAAGGACGATATCGGTGAATGCGATTGCAGTAGATGCACCTTCACAATTCTCGATAGGTCCGTACATGATAAGGTCTGCACCAAGGGTTGCTGCCATGATGTTACATCCGATATCAGGAGCTGACCATGCGGCCTGCTTGATACCGTCCATTCCACCGAAGTGGTGGTGTGCCATCTGCTCAAGGAGGAGGTCCTTGCCCTCATACTGTTTCACAAGTACTGAAGGATTCTTTGCAGTTCCTCTCCAGCGTTTGAGCCATGTCCAGGAGACGGTCATGTTGTGGTATGCACCACCGGTTGGGAGACCGTGAATTGCCTTGCAAGCAAGAATCTCACGGAATGAACCGCCTGACCCGAGACCGAGCGGTGTTGCTGCGGTATCAAGGATAGGGCGGGTAATGCCGCACTCTTCTGCAATTGCAAGCATAGACTTTGCCTGACCAGCGACGCCACCCTCAGCAAGTACTGCCTCACGGCCCTTTACGGTTGGGTCACCAGGGTTGAATGCAAGCACAATAGCTGCGTTAACGTCACTGTTCTTGAGTGCCTCAATGTTCTCCGGAAGGATTGAACCATTGATTGAGTTGTAGATAGCACGGTCTGCCAGTCCTACCTCGGTCACATACTCACATGCGTGGGCAAGTGCCGGAGGCATGGACGAGTCCATGAGGAATGCTGTCTTTGAGTCAATGGAGTCAAACCATGAGAAGTAGTTCTCAAATGCCTCTCCTGATTCAGAGATAATCTGGATAAAGTGTTTCACACCTGTCTGGTCTGAAAGTTCCTGACACCTGTTCCAGAGCGCCTCTGCGCGATCCTTGTCAATTATGCCCTTCTCATCATCAATAACACACTCGTGCTTGTTATAGAAGATGGAGGCACCGAGAACCCGGGGATATTCTCCGGGCTGCCCGCCAATCTTGGTACCGTTAAAGTCGTGTACCGTCTGTTCTTTCTCAAATTTGAACATATTTTATCCCTCCTCAGATAAATCCGCCTAGCTTGGGGAGTAATACCAATAACATCATGAATACAATCAGACCGGCGACAAGGCCATAAAGAATACCTATGTCACGGCCGACCTTTCGGCCATAGCGCTGAGCAAGTTCTGCGTCAGCGAATTCCAGTTTCTTCTCGATAGCATTGAGTTTTGCCTCAATTTCAAGGAACTGGGGGTTTGCTGTGGCAGAGACTGCACCGCCGGCACCGCCTTCATCATCGCTGACCTCGATTACCATCGGGTCTGCGTCGAATGCACCGGGGTCTCTCCCAACACACTCATTGATTTTGGCGGTGATTGCGCCCATGTCTTCGCTTTCCATGATGTCGATGATTTCGACCTGCTGCTGGAAACGCTCGATTGCGGCTGCGTCAAGGTTCTCGATGAATGCAATAGCACCCTTGGAACCGACAATTTTGCCGCCCTCGACACCATTTGCGTGCAGAGCCTTCAGTGACTGGCCGGATAAGTGACCCTTCACTTCTGTTCCACAGAAAATGATGAAACGGATGTTCGGATTTGAGATGGTGTTTGCAATCAGCTTCTCAAGCCCAAGGTTCTCTGTCTTACAGGAACCACAGATAGCAGCGCCTGCGTCACAGATACCCTTTTCGTCAAGGTGTGAACCGAACGAACAGACTGCTACACAGCTTTCTGCACTGCCGGATATGTAATCGCCCTGGATAGTTGGCCAGCCTGATGCCGGGGACTTCTTAGCTGCCATATCAGATACCTCCAAAAAGCATTACCGGAACCATCACAAGGACGATGGAAATGATCAGACCGAGAGCAAATCCCATGATACCGCTGGCACTAATTGCAGAGTCAAGCTTGTTGGTACGTGCAAGAATCTGCCCTTTGTACGTGATATCTGACATCATGCCATCAATCGCTGCAGTACGGATTGTTGTGGGTTGTTTTTCATCTGTCACTTATCTCACCCCATCAGAAGGAAGCCCAAAAGGACAAACGATATGATCAGTCCGATCATTACTCCCTCGACTTTACCGGAATACACACCCGCTGCATAGCGGTTGCGGTATCCCATATCTGTGACCATCATCTGGATTGTTTTCATCCGGGCGTGAATCAGGGCAAGTTCAGCGGACATCTCAGCTTCGACGCCCTCTGTATCTCTCAGCACCGCCTTCATCATCGCTGACCACGATTACCATCGGGTCTGCGTCGAATGCACCGGGGTCTTTCCCAACACACTCACTGATTTTTGCGGTGATTGCACCCATATCTTCGCTTTCCATGATGTCGACAATTTCGACCTGCTGCTGGAAACGCTCGATTGCGGCTGCGTCAAGGTTCTCGATGAATGCAATAGCACCCTTGGAACCGACAATTTTACCGCCCTCGACACCATTTGCGTGCAGAGCTTTCAGTGACTGGCCAGAAAGGTGACCCTTCACTTCTGTTCCACAGAAGATGATGAAACGGATGTTCGGATTTGAAATAGTGTTTGCAATCAGCTTCTCAAGTCCAAGGTTCTCTGTCTTACAGGAACCACAGATAGCAGCTCCCGCGTTACAGATGCCCTGCTCGTCAAGGTGAGAACCAAACGAACAGACTGCAACACAGCTTTCTGCACTGCCGGATATGTAATCGCCCTGGATAGTTGGCCAGCCTGAGGCCGGTGATTTCTTATTTGCCATATCATATCACCTCATAAGAATCCGAACGCGATTATCCCCGCGATGAAAAGTCCGACCGCAAGACCATACCACATTGCTGTAACACCGCCTGCATAGAGCAGGGCCTGGCCTCTGCCAGGGAACGATGCAAGGAATTCTCCTTCTCCGGAGAGCATGTTTACAATGTCATCAGCAACCTTGTCGAGTTTCTCGACACGCTCAAGAACCGGACCGAAGGATGCACCTGCGGTGGTTACAAGACCGATGATAGGGTCAGCAACAAGACCGTACTCAGGCAATACCTGGATATATCCCATTACTGTTCACCTCCGACTTCCCGGATAGGCTGCGAGTCAAGCCATGCAAATGCATCACGCTTCGAGAGCTTGATCAACTCACTGTAGGACCATCCCCAGAGGATGATTGCAATGACAAATGAGATGATAACTGCGGGAAGTGAGAGGAATGCAAATGACATGATTGCAATAGCGATCATGCTCAAAGCACCGCACTCAATTGCGCACATCTGTGTGCGGTCCCATGATTCATTGGGGCCAAGACATGCATTGAAGGGGTGCTGGATTGCGATAGCGCCGAGCATGAAGATTGTTGCGAGCACACATCCGCCGATAACAGATGATGCGTAGCTTGCAATTTCAACGCCAAAGACTGATGTTGCACCGGTGATGAGGTCTCCGAATGAGAAGGTGCCTGCAACCATTGCAGTGAACCCGAGCATTGTCAGTGAACCGACAATGGTAAGCTCTGCAATCATGCGGGTCATAACCGGGATGTTCATGTTGAGAACCTTGTCTGAAATGAATCCGAGGATTGCTCCGAGGATTGCTGCAATGACGACACAGCCGACAGGCACAAGAAGTGGACTGATTCCTGCGAGTTTTGTTGCAAAGAGCATAGCAACAACACCGGAACCGAGCGCAATCATACCCGCGGATGGTACACCAGTACCAAGACCGTAGCTGCAGAGGTTCTTGATTGAGTCAGTACCCCACCAGAGTGCAATGATAGCCGCAAGCCCGCCGAAGAAGGCAAAGACTTCCACTGACATCAGGGTGTTGAGGTAGACCAGATAGATACAGACCAGTGAGCCAATGAGCCCAATACCAAGCATGGTGTTGTGGTCCATTCCGCCTTCTGATGCTTCAATTTTAACTGACATTCTCTAACACCTCAGATTACCACCAGAAGAATAGCAACAAGACCGCATGCTGCACATGCTGCAGACGATCCGATTACTGCGCGGGGCCATCTCTTGAACTTCGGGTCGTGAGGACCTTCGATTGTACCGGTAATGTTGTACGCGGTAAGTACTGCTGCTACGAGGAACATACCGACTGCAAAGATACCTGCAAGGGATACTGCAAGTGTTGACATGCCTTCAGGGGTCATGCCAATGACACTGGGAAGTGCCTCTTCGTAGACGGACAGAAGTTCAAGGTAGATGAGCGTACCGCCTGCACCGGCTAAGATACCACCAATTACACCGCCAACGTAGGAGATGAACGGAAGTCCGTGACCCTCTGTTCCCTGGGATCTGTACCCGGCAAAAGTGTCACCAGTGATTGGGTCTTTGTCGACCTTTCCGGATGCAGCGGGGATACCCATTGCATAGACGTAGACAACGTTCACCATCAGACAGGTAATTGCCATCAGGAGACCGCCACCCATTGCGCCTGCACCGAGTGCAATCCAGATACCCATCTTAGCTGCCCATGCGCCTCCGAAGAGACCTGCAAGGCCACCACCGGCAGCGAGCATTGCCACACCGGTAGCGATACCGGGTGCCTGGCCCATTGCTGCTGGTGCACCACCAACCGGGACAAAGTGCACACCAAAGGAGATGAGCACGCCGCCGATGATGACGCCGATAAGGGGAATGAGTGCTGACGGGGCAAGAGCAAAGGCAATACCAAGTGATACCAGAACGATAACAAGTGCGACCAGTGATGCAGTCGGGTTAATGCCCTCTCCACCAGCTGAACCGCCACCTAATGCACTCATGCTGTTGCCTCCTCTTCTGTTTCTTTCGTGTATGGACCGTAGGTCTTGCGTGCCCATGTCTCGACTAAGCGGTCGATGACCATGAAGACGATGATAATTACGGCACCTGAGATTACTGCTCCCCAGCCTGCTGCGAATGGCTCGAAGAGAATGGTGCGCCATAACTCAAAGAACACAATAAGACCGAAACAGATACCGGATGCGGGACCTGCTCCCTTGGATGTGAACCATCCATTGTCAAGTGAACTTCTCTGTCCTGCCTCTGCATACCGGACGATGTCACCGGATGCGGAGATAGGTAGGCCTGCACCAAAGGGATAGTTCTGATACTGGCGTTCTTTTCCATAGAACGGGTTACCAGTTGCAGACCCTGCTGCTCCCAGTGCAATTCCCCATACGAGACCCATCAATGGTAATGGGAACGGGTGTCCCAGAGCCTCGATGATAAGGAAGCACATAGTAACAGTGGTGAAAACCGCCACGAATGCGTGGGCCATAGTCACAGTTGTAACCGATTTTAAAATATCGATATAAACCGGCTGTTCAAATTTTGCGAGACTTGCCGTACAGACCGAGATATGCAGTCGTGGCGTACACGCCCTGCACAAAGACTGCGACCGCAGAACCAATGATAAGAGCAAGAATCGCATTGTACTGAATCGCCATCAACGCCCAGGCAATTCCAGCAGCTAATGCCACCCATAGACCATATGCAGGGGGTTCACCGGATATAGCTTTATTGAAAATCCTGTGAACATACCCCATCTGCGGAGCCAGCTGAACCTGCGAGTTCGGGTCACCCTGTGATCCGATATCAGATTCAGTATCCTCCGCAGCGCCAGCCACGGTGGCAAGAGCGCCGGCTAAAGCGCTGATACCGATGCCAAATAGTATTTCTTCCATTCAGGCATCCTCCTGTATGCTAAAGCACCAGAGTAACACGTTACACAAACCCTTTTTGGTTCAATTAAACCTCGATAGGGATTTTATTAAAGGTTTCGAAAAAAAGAGAATCACTATTTTATGATATAAACGGAATGCAGGCTACAATGTAATTTAAGCACACATTTCATTTTGTTAACGAAAAAAAAATTGGGTTGATCTTACCTTGCCGGTATGATCAGTGAGCGCTCGCCTGCTGGCTTGAACTCACGGATTGCACCCTTTGCGAATTCGCGGCGGGGTTCGGAGAAGTCGAATGTGAGTGATGGATCTGCGAAACAGATCTTGATCAGTGGGTCGAAGCAGAATGCATCGCCGCGTCCGTAGTGCGCACCACCGACGATAGCTGCGTATTCTCCCTGGTGACCGACATTCATTGCGTAGTTTGGATAGTTTGGTCCACGGAGTTCGCCCATCAGACCGCGGTCAGGCTCCATGGAAAGGGAGTTTGCTGAACCACACTGGTCCTGAAGATCGTATCCGAAGAAACCAAGACGTGACCATCCTTCCTTGTGCATAAGCATGGAAAGGTACCATCCGTTCAGACCGGCATTGGAGTTTCCGGTACCAATGGAACAGGTCAGACCACAGGCTGCTGCAAGGACACCCGCACGCTGTGAACCACCAAAGTGGTCTTCCATCATGGTTGGGTAGCCTTCGTACTGCTCCATACCATTGAGGTTGACCTCAGTTGCAAGGTCGTTGACAACTTCCTGGGTTGGAGTGATAGTTGCTGCGGGGTCCGGGTTGGAGTAGTCAAAGCCGTACTTGTCCTTCAGGTAGTCCATACCGTAGTAGGTGAACTCATCGAGGATATTATCGGTGTATGCTGCGGTTGCATACTGCGTGAAACCGACACCACCGGACATGTAGGAACCAAGCCAGATCTGGTCGAAGAGCATGGTACCTGCACCGACAACCTCAAGGGATGCACGTGCTGGGTCGTTCGGGTATTTCCGGTTTGCCTGGATAATATCGGAGAATACACCGAATTTAATTCCACCGGGCTCGTTTGGACCACGGGCACGGCGTGCCGGAAGGATGGATGCCATCTGTGAGACACCGGCGTGCTTTGCGGCGAATGAAAGGTCAGCGACTGCTGCTTCACCAGCGCACATTCTGTATGCTGCAATGAAGGACATACCGATCTGCATAGCAGACCATCTGGAGGTTGTTCCACCATCACAAGTACGGGAGACAATGGTCGGGATGTGGATTGCCTGGTACATTGATTTGCCGACCTGTGCCTTCAGGGCTTCTGCCTGGTCAGCAGGGAAGAGCTTTTCAATGTTAATCAGGAACTGTGGCTCAATCTCATCTGCCATTGCATCGTCGCCAGTGAATACCTTACAGTAACAGTCATCGACAAGGCCCGGGTGGGTCTCGACCATGTGTTCCTGAACCACTGCTGCACCGGGCATTGCGTGGTTGAGGATGTGGAGGTATTCGTTGATTGTCTCAGGGGTAACTTCCTTACCGAGACGCTTCTGGAGCGTTGCGTGTGCAAGATCCATGCCGACAACGACAGTACGGCGGATGTCATCCCACATCTGCTGCATTGCAGCGTTGTTGACGAAGTGGAGGTCATCACCCTCTACGAAGACACCAGTGTTGGAGACTTCGTAGGTCATGAGCTGTCTCTGACCCATTGGCAGTCCACCAAGGTGGCAGTGCTCGGGGTCATACATGGAAATGCCACGTGACAACTCGATGCCTTTTGCAGCAGCCATAAATTCGCGCTTACGCGGGGACTGCTTAAGGCCACCAAAGTTGTAGAACGTGGTCTTTACGGACTCAGGATCCTGGCCCTGGAACTTCTCTTTGAGTGCATCAAGGAAAAGCTTCTGTGATCTCTCTATTTTTGCCATTCAAATCACTCCTCAACCGGCATGAAGCCGTATTTTGTTCTTAGTGAGTGGACGCGGACGATGTATTCGATGTACTCCTTGTCATCACGGTATGATGAACCGACGAGTGAGTGGAAGATGGTCGAGTGGGCCTTAATCCATGCGTCGTCAAGGGGCTTGCCCAGTGATACTGCACGGTCGAGAGGTTCTCCGATCTGGTCTTTCACATAGGTTACAACACCCTCGTCACCAACAATACATCTCTGGAGCATGTCGAACATCAGGCCGTCTTCTGCAAGACGGAGTGAGTGTCCGTGCACAGTTGCGCCACGGATGCTGGTAAGAGCGGGCTCAAACATTTCTGTCTCGATGAGCCACTTGGAGTATGCTTCAAGGTCACGCTCACGGCACTCGACGATCTGACGACCGGAGAGTGTACCGGGGTCAATGCCACGGAAGCGGTAGCATTCTGTGTAGGTACGCTGGTACGGCTGTGAAGGACCATTGTACATAGAGTCAACGAACTGAATGTAGCGGACACGGTCTCCTGCTTTTGCACCTGCTGTCGGTTCGACCATCTTGCGGATTGGGCAGTCAGGTTCCTGCTGCTCTGCAAGTGGTGGGTGTGCAGTTGGATATGCGGAACCCGGTGCACGGTGACCGAGAACCAGCACAACATCTTCATCAGTTACATCTCGAACTTTGTCAAGTTCGATGTCAGGGTTCATCTGACGGCGCCTGTTCTCAGCGACGACGGAGGTACCCGGACCATACTGTGGTTTGTATGCCATATTATTTTCACCTCAAATAGGATTTTTCATTACATTCAATACTGCCTGAACAACTTCAGCCAATTTATCCCGCGACGGGGTCTGACCTCTGGTGACACCGCTGACAATTGCAGCCACCTCACCCTTTGTACGGATGTGCTCCGGTGACGGCATGACATATGCGGTTTTGACACCGATTTTTGCGAGATCTTCATAGTCAATTGGTGCCTGTGAGACAACAACTGCGCGGACATTTGCCTGTGAGAGAATAAAACGCACCTTCTCCACCACATGGGAACGTACGTTCCCGTGGTGCAGAACAGCCACTTTATGCTGCTCGATCTGTGACACCTCTTTTCCTGAAAGGCCGAAATAAGCCCCCAGGACAGAACCGGCGATCTTTGGAGCATCGGCAGGGACGCCACTTCCGGCATTGAGCACAAGAGTGCTCACCGAAAATTCAACGCCCTCCCTCCTCAGGGCAGACGTAATATCACACACCGGCTTCGTCACATGGCGCCTCCCGGGGGACATGCCGACGACAATCACATCGGGATGGCGGCACTCTGAAATAGTGCCACGCTGAGCAAGGCCTCCGCCTTTACCCATTCCCATGGACTCACGGCAGTCAACAACCTGGGTTATGCGACCAATCGGCATGAATACCTCATCTTCCCTGAATAATTATCGGCCCTTCTTTATTCCGTGGGTCAACGAGACCTATCAGGCTCGGATCCACATCAGGACCGTATTTGGCATAGTCTGCAGTCGTTGGCTGGGTTTTCATGTACTTCTTCCCGGTCTGGAGCTGATACGGGAATTTCGTGAAAAACTGGTCACAGAGTGCACGGATTTTTTCAGTGACACTGTCATCCAGCACCTCAAGGATAATGGTTCCAACCTGAACACGAAGTTCAAATTCGGACCCCCCGACATCAATCACTTTACGATTGGAATTGGGGTTGGGTTTCCCCCGTGCAGGTCCGTAAGGGACCGTACGCGGGAGATTTGGACCATTTATCATCATCCGGCGTATCCCGGGGATCTTCACTACCTCATTGAGGAGTGCTTCCGCGGAATCCGGTTTGAGCATGCGGAGGGGTGTGATCCGGCACTGGGGATAATCAAAGACGGCTTCAGTCATTCAAATCAGTTCTCTGTTCAGACGTTGTCTGCGATATTCTGGATTGGTTTGTTGAACACGTCAATCTGGCCGTATGTCTCACCCATGATAGCGGAAGTGCCCTCAGGAGTGAACATCTGTGTACCTGCATCAAGTGCACATGCTGCAACGACACACGGAATTGCACAGCCATTTGCATGGCGTGTTACAACGTGGTTACCATTGAAGATACCTGGACCACCGCCACCATAGATGGAGTGGCTGAAGAAGGAGAAACCGACAGCAGTTCCCATTACACGACCAAAGTCAGTGCTGGGGAGACCGGTCTCGTGTTCAAGCAGGTCGTTGAAGTACAGGAGAGTCGAGGAGACTGCCTGTGCGAAACGTCCTGCACCACAGTTGACCATGGTTGCTGCGAGTGTTCCTGCTGCTGCGTATGCGTTCCACATCATGGGGTCTTTGGTGTCGTAGAACTGGAAATAGCCGCCCTTCTTGCCTGCAACGATGACCTTGTCTTCGATTGCACGCTCAACAAGGGACTGGACAACAGTACCAATAGTACCGGACTTACCATTCTCCTTGACGAGTTCGTAGACGAGGTTGTTTGCATTAAGGCCCTGGTATGCGTACTGCAGAAGCATGTGGCGCTCGAATGGGCCGATTGCGCCACCCATCTCGAACTCTCCTGCGGTCTCGAGGGTTGCTGAGAGAGCTGCACCCTGCATTGCATTCTTTCCGGTCATCATAACGAAGTGGTTGACACCAATGTTACGAAGTGCAAAGCCGATACCCTCATTGTTCTGTGGAATACTGAGAACAGAGCTTACGCCTGCGCCTGGCATGTCCATTGTGTGTGGGTATCCACCCCAGCATGCTGCCTTAACGGTGGATGCATTGAATGCATCGATGTTAAACTGGTCAACAATTGCATAGGTTGTTGCTGCAGCAACAGCGGAGATAGCTGCATCGTAGGTTCCTGCTGCATTCAGGCGTGCCATTGGAACGTCAACGAGGAGCAGGTTGCCGCCCTTGTACTCGTGAACAACTGTGTCGCCTTCTTCAACGTCAACCATCTCTTTAATTTTAGCGACGATTGCGTCTTTGTTGGCCATAATCGGTAGGTCAAGCTCACGGCCGGGGATAACACCCTTGCCGAGTTTACCGGCTTTGAGGCCTTTCTCAATGCCGCCGAGGTTGACTGCAATTGAACTCTTTGCGAGATCAATGATCTTCCGTGATGCCGGATTGATGAGTGGGCTGATCTTGTTGATAGCAACGTCACTCTTCAGAAGTTTTCCGTCATCTGAATAGAGATCGATAGTGTCGGAATATTTTGCCATTTATTTTCCTCCAATTACCCTTTTGTGCAATGCATTTCATTTTCTGAACAAAGACAGGAATAAATCCTGACGGAAATCGATGATAGTAACTACTGCACGTCCCCGCATGGGACAAGAAAGATATACACAATGCCAGAATATAAGTATTCCTAATAAAAAATAATATAATCTTAAATAAATAAAACCTGAACTGTGAGAGATAAACAAATCAACCGTTAGTTTAGGCAAGATACATACGCGGTATTACGAAACATACTAATTCGTAACACAAGATACAACAAAGATTACAGTTTTTTATCATTTGCATGATGCGCTCCTATTGTGCTTTTTTTTCAAAAAATAACGCGCATTTAGCTTAAAACAGTAGATGTCATATCGGGAGTGGGGAATTATCCAGAATTACCCCCCCACCCGACAAGACACTTACAGATGTTTCACAACCGAACCTTCCGGAAGTTTGGCAAGGACAGATTTCACAATCAGGTCAAACCCAATCTCATCCAGCTGGTCTGCAAGAAGATGGGTGCCCACCGCCTGACGGTAGATGCGGTACATCGCCTCATCAACTGCTGTCTCTGCTGCCTCCAGAGTATTTACTATCACCAGACGCTGTCCAATCTTCGGATGGCGCCCGCGCCTGCCGCCGAAGGTAATCTCGTACACCGGATCTTCTGACGTTATAACCCCATACGGGCAGGTATGAACACAGGCACCACAACGAATACAGAGCCCATCATTAAGGACAATAACACCATTTATGACAGAAAGTGCGTCTTCTTTACAGTATGAAACACATGCACCACATCCTGTACACTTATCCGGATGGCGGACAGGCTTTAAGTGACCCGTTACCCCTACTTCACAGAGACGTTCGCTCACACAGGAATTTGGACATCCGGAGATAGCAATACGGGTTTTGACCGGCATTTCACGCCCAAAGTATTTCTTGTCCATACGGAGGGCAAACGGAATAGTATCAATATTTGAGAGCCTGCACCGTTCATTCCCCGGGCATGCCGTTATATTGACCACATTCTGGAATTCTGCACCGAAAGGCGTCCCGTTATCCGTAAGCGCATCGCCGAGTGCCACCAGATGTTCCTCAGGCACATGGGGAATTTCCACAGTCTGCCGTGTGGTGAGATGAAGACCATCACCCCCGTACTTCTCTGCAGCTTCGGCAATGCGCCGTAGCTGTTCCGGTGTAACAATGCCCGCCGGGATACGGAGTCTGACGGTGTATGTTTCCCCCTTATTCTCAACTATTACCCCGCTCTGTGAATCAGGGTCAAACGACTGCTTCATTACCTGTACCATACTTCCCCGAGCATATTAGTATTCACGTTCCCAACAAAATTTTGTTCCAACGACATACATCTGCGTCCACATTAAAGAGTTAGGTTGATTTATTAGACGATACAGGTATAATACATCAATAATTATAACCATTATTGGCATGTGTGAGACAATTGAATGAATTAACATTTTCAATGAATTAATGAAACGTTATGATGTCAAAATACGTTTCGACACAAATTACCCGCACATGCAGCCATAACTCAGACTCAGGAGAGCCAACATGCAGATTCAGGTGTCTGACATAAAAATACGCAATAAAAGAAAAATAAAATCTGTAGTATCACGGTGAAACTACGTCACCAAAGTAACGCATAAAAAAAGGATTTAGTATTTCATATAAAGCTGACCATAGATGACCTCACCCTTCTGCTTCGGGTGACGTTCGCCCAAGTCTCCTTCATACAGGGCAAATCGTCCTTTCTGACCATCTACTTCAAGGTCAGCATCTTTACGATACTGGAACCCTGGCATCATTACGTCAATGTCTCCAAAAACGTAAATTGTTCCTTTCACCATCTGTCCGCCGACACGACTCTTTGCGCTGCCTTTGACGATGATCGTGCCGCCTTCCATGTGGGTCCCGACATGCACATCGATGTTGCCACCGACGACAATCGTACCGCCACGCATGAATGTACCGACATCACTGCCGGCATTGCCGCTGACACGAATCTCTCCGCCCTGCATACCACGCCAGTCGCCACGGTATGCTGCACCGAGATAATTGCCTGCATTGCCATTGACGATCAACTGACCGCCGGTCATGCCAAGCCCTGCGAATGGAGCAATGTCACCGTTTACGGTAAGCTTGCCGCCTGTCATCCAGCTGCCGACATACATGTCTGCACTGCCGTTGACAATCAGCTCGCCTGCGGACATCTTCATGCCAATGTACTTCACACGGCTGACATCGCCATTGATGACAACGGTGGTGTCGGCTGCCGTCTGGCCACCAGCACCTTCAACGGTGAAGTAATCACCAAGGGTGACTGTGGTCTTGCCGACAAATCCGTGCAGTGCTGCAATCTCCGCTGCATTCTTCCCTGCAAAGACATCGGGTGTGATGTTCTCTGCCTCAAGGAAGAGTGTGGGGGTCTGGGTTGGGGTAAGAATTACTTTTGCCATATCTCCGTCACCTCACTTTGTTGCATCGACCTCAATAACATACGGATTTGGCACAAAGTGATGTCCCTCGACCGTATAGTTATTCTGCGTCACCGTGTAATACCGGCGGAACTTCTCTGCAATATCACGCTCAACCATTGGGTTTTCATTGACTTTGGCATTGACCCAGAAGGTACGCTTGTTGCCCATGTCGACAATCTCGCCCTCCTTCACGATCAGTCTGCCGCCCTTAATGAGATACGCTGCATTACCGAATGCATACTCAATCTTCTCAGGATCATCAGAGTCAGTTTCCGGGTTGTACGGATAGACTGCGACATCACCCTCGAGACCTGGTTTGAGTGAACCGAACATGTGGGAAAGACCAAGAGTCTTTGCCGGTCCTGCACGGGTCATCATGGCAAGTTCGTAGAGTGAAATTTCGCGGTCGATTTCACCGATGTAACACCGCTCACGGATAGAGTCACCGTATTTGAGCGTGTTGTCAAGCATGTCATCACGAGCCTTTGCACTCATCAGCCACTTGTAGACACGCGGATAGCGGCACAGTGGTCCTGCATTTGGTGCATCGGTGGTGATGTACGCACGCATCGGGTCCTTGATGAAGAGACCACACTCAAGACCGATTGCCCACTGGGCACCGGCGATGAATGTCTTCGGGTTGTAGATGAACGGAACAACACCAGAACCGGTCTCAAGCTCCACATCTACGTTTGCCCACTTGAGATTATTCATGTGGGAGAGGTGGTGCTCAAACGGACCGTCTGCTGTCATCGTGGTGGTCTCGTCAAGGGTTACGACACCAAGGTCGTAGCTGATGTTGTCAACGGAGTTAATGTAGTCAACAACTTCTTTTGACTTGGACTCGAACGACTTGGACGCGTAGCTTTCACCGCCGTAGCAGTGGAACTGCAGGTGCGTGTTGTGCAGCACGACTTCACGGCCGAAGTCATTCTGTGGCTTGAAGCCCTCTGCGATCTTCAGGGTGTCAAGGGTGATCCCGTAGTTGCCCGGTTCACCAAGACTGTTCCCGTGCACATGCATACAGTGCGGAAGGCCGAGGTACTCGTTTGCTTCGATGAGACCGGAGACAATCTGCCGGGGGGTCACATCAAAGTACGGGACCACGTCATCGACAGTCTCACAGTTCAGTCCCCATCCCCAGGCCTCAGTACCGCCTGGGTTCACACACTTAATGCCGTATCCCTTGGTCTGGTGGAGAAGCCATGCGATATACGCTGCGGTATTCTCAATCTCATGCTCCTTGATGTACTCAAGGACAAACCAGTTGTTACCAAAGACAGGGAGTGCTCCCTGGTCGATGATCGGAGTGTCGCGGATCTCTTCATGAGTATGGCGTGCATACAGAGGCGGCATTGCTGCCTCCATAGAGAAGCCAAATCCCATGCGTGCATACAGGTATGCCGTTCTGAGAACGGTTGGGACGGAGAATCCGCCCTCCATGCGCTTTATACCGCTGCCTGCCTTACCATTGAAGAGCTTATCTTCCGGACGGAAGTTCCTGCCGACATTCACCTTTGGACCCGCGACGTGTGCGTGTATGTCCACACCTGCCGCCATCACGGTCATGCCGGTGGCATCGATGATTGTCGGATTTGTGACATCGCCTGCATCGACGAACTTGCCGTCTTTGATTGCGACATCCACTTTGTCTCCGTTAATTCCCTGAACAGGGTCAAAGACAAAACCATTTTTGATAAGATAATCTGTCATGATTATGCTGCCCCCTTCAGTTCCCGTACACGGTTGAGAACCTGCTGGAGGAACTCTTCATCGGTGAGCATTCCCTCAGGGGGTTCAACAACCTTTCTGGTTTCAATCGGGACATTGTCCATACGATATGCACAACCGCCGACCTCAACGCCCACAAATGCCACCGGAACATGCAGCTTAGATACAGCAGATGTCGGGGTGATGTGCGGGTCGATACAGACTGACGGAAGCTTTGCAATCTTCTTCACGGATCCTACCGGGAAGTGTGCACCGGGATCAGACCCGAGTACAAAGACTGCATCAACCTCGTCACGGATAAGCAGATCATTGGATGATGAATCGCCGGGGTTATACCGGGCAAATCCACGGGTCAGGTCAAGACAGAACGGGAATCCGAACTGCCATCCCCATACCTGTCCGGAGCCGGTCACATTGTAATGGCCCCGCATCGCTACGATGGCTGCTTTCGTGTAATCATTGAGGTCACGGGTGACCATGATTGCAATGTCGATATTGTGGTTCTTTCCGAGTGTATGGGTTACACCCATACCGAAGAAGATAACCGTAAACCGACCGGACTTGAGCGTATCTGCGACTTCGTAGATCTGCTCTTTGGGAATGCC
Organism: uncultured Methanomicrobiaceae archaeon; assembly: GCA_963761105.1. Taxonomy (GTDB): domain Archaea; phylum Halobacteriota; class Methanomicrobia; order Methanomicrobiales; family Methanomicrobiaceae; genus Methanogenium. The sequence goes on from CAVXFW010000023.1 coordinate 169,340, forward strand.
TGCAACAACATCCGGGAGTTTCTCGCCACGGATGGCGACACGGATAGCGCTCAGGAGTTCGTAGTCACGACCCTGCTCAAGCTGGAGGTGTATATCCGCCATCTTTGCAGTGTCAGTTTTCCGTGGGTCGACAACGACCATCTTTCTTGACTTTGAACCCTTTCCGGTAAAGAAACCACGGGGATATATTGAGTACCGCGACATGTGACGCGGGTGAGCATGTGCCGGGTTGCATCCCCAGAAGACCACACGATCTGCACGGTTTGCAATTTCACCGAGTGTTGCTGACGGCACACCGACATCCTGCACAGCAATAAGGGTTGAACCGTGACATACTGTTGCAGTGTTGTCCATACATGCGCCAACTTCCTCGCCGATTTCGGATCCGACACTCTGGGCAGAGCAACTTGTTGAGGACCAGCCATACATCAGCGGCTTCTTGGCATCAACGAGCAGCTTTGCAGTATAGTCGACTGCCTCATCATACGTTACGTCTTTCCAGGAGCCATCTTCCTGCTTCATCCGGGGGCGGGTTAAACGATCTTCTGCCTGGGAATGGAGAAACTTTGTCGCTCCAATGGCACAGGCATTGTAAACCTCGAGGATCTCCTCTCCGTCGTCGGAGAGGGCAACCTCAAGATCATCGCAGAGCGTCCCGCAGAACGGACAGACGACATCTGTTACTATTTTAGCCATCTTTCACACCGCCTATAAACACTCCTCTGTAATCAGAGTAATGGCGTCAAGGACTTTCTCTTCCTCAGCGGCATCAACCGTCACTGGAGTGCCCTTGAATGTTGGCATCCCGGTGGAGTAGGTATTGGGGTCAACAAGTGCATTGGCCCATGGTCCCATGGGAATCCACCCAAGCCCGGGGTGCGGGCCCTGGGTTGCGCCAATTGCCTTGACCACAACAGTTCCAAACTCACTGGAAACACGAACATTCGTGTTCTTAAAGACCCCGAGACGCTTGAAATCAACGTCATCGAGTTCGAGGATCCCGCATGCATCCCGATAGGCAGGCTTCTCCTTGCCATTTTCCATCGAGACGCCCTGCTGGATCGTCCTACCTGAAATCAGGTTTATCTGAATAGCTGCCACACCTTCATCTCCGATTCAGTTATCTCTCGTACTTTTTGATCGGGCTTGGGCCAAGTTCTTTGACCGTCTTAACAACATCTGTCATGACTGCTCCCCACTTTGCACCCTCGGATGCAGAGACGAAGGTCATTCTCAGACGGTTGTCATCAAGACCGATATTCTTCAGGAGGTTCTTTACAAGGAACATTCTCTTTGCACACTTGTAGTTGCCCTCAAGGTAGTGGCAGTCACCAAAGTGGCACCCTGAGATCAGCATTCCATCTGCACCATCCTGGAACGCCTTCATGATGAAGAGCGGATCAACACGGCCTGTGCACATCACACGGATGGCACGGACATCAGGCGGATACTGAATACGGGCACCACCGGCAAGGTCTGCACCTGCGTATGAACACCAGTTACAGATGATTGCAATAATTTTAGGTTTCCAGTTCTCATCTGTCATTAGTAATCCTCTCCTTTCAGAAGGAATGCATCAATCTGAGCACAGATCTGTGGTGACGTGAAGTGCTGCATCTTAATTGCACCACCCGGACAGAATCCTCCGCAGGTACCACAGCCCTTACACTTTGCTTCGGTAACTTCCATTACCGTGCGGCCATTCTTCTCGATAAGATCGAGCGCACCATATGGGCACTGGCCCAGACACATACCACAGCCTGCACAGATTTCATCCATACACTGTGCAAAGTACGGCTCAAGCTGAACTTCTCCGGTGTGGATGGGAATCGATGCTGCGGATGCTGCACCCTCTGCCTGTGCGACGGTATCAGGAATATCCTTTGGTCCCTGACAGACACCTGCAAGGTATATACCTGCTGTAGTGGTGCCACACGGATTCAGTTTCGGGTGTGCTTCAAGAAGCCAGCCGTCCTGTGACCTGGATACACCGAACATCTGGCGGATCTTCTCAGCTTCAGGCTTCGGCTGAACTGCTGCAGCAAGGACAACCATGTCCATCTCCATAGCAACAGGCCTGCCAAGAAGCGTGTCTTCTGCATAGACCATGAGGTTCTTTGTGATCGGGTCTTCCAGAATGTTTGCCACACGGCCGCGGATGAACTTTGCACCCTCATTCTGGATACGGTAGTAGAACTCCTCATACATCTTTCCAAACGAACGAATATCCATGTAGAAGATGTAGGGCACAGCACCGGGGATCTTTTCCATGATCTGGTGGGCATGCTTGAGTGAATACATACAACAGAACCGTGAGCAGTAGGCCTTTGCCACACCGCCTGTATTGTCACGTGAACCTGCACAGAGCACAAATCCGATTTTCATCGGAGTCTGCCCGTCAGACGGACGAATCAGGTGACCGGTGGTAGGACCGGATGCACAGATCAGGCGCTCAAACTCAAGACCGGTGATGACATTGTCAAACCGCTTGTATCCCCATTCAGTCTTCTGCTCGATTGGGATGTAATCATACCCAATGGCGAGAATACAGGTACCGACTTTGATCTCCTCAAATGTGTCGACACTGTCAAGGTCAATTGCACGCTTCTCCGGACCGCATGCCTCAACACAGAGACCACACTTCACACAGGATTCGAAGTCAACAGTGTAAAGGAGAGGCATAACCTGTGGGTGATAGATGTAGATTGCCTTACGGGGTGCCATGCCCATCTCGAACGGATTCGGTTTGATGACAGGGCATACTTCAGAACAGTCTCCACAGCCGTTACAGCCGCCGCCGATAATACCGCGCGCTTCTGCTTCAGTTGGGTCGAGGACACCACGTCCCTTCCTGCGGAGGGTGATCTTGAAGTTACCGATGTAGCCTTCTACTTTCTCAACTTCAGTGTATGTTCTGAGTTCAATGTTGGGGTGACGACCGACATCCACCATCTTCGGGGTCAGAATGCACTGTGAGCAGTCAAGTGTCGGGAAGGTCTTGTCCAGCTGGGACATGCGTCCGCCGACGGTCGGGAGCTTCTCAACAAGGTAGGTCTTAATCCCTGCGCTTGCAAGGTCAAGTGCAGCCTGCATACCACCGACACCAGCGCCAAGGACGAGTGCTGCGTGCTCCACGGGCACACTCTTCGGCTGGAGATCTTCGAGCATACGGGCCTTTGCAACAGCAATAAGGACCTGGTCTTTTGCCTTATCCGTTGCGCCTTCCCAGTCGTGCATGTGAACCCAGGAGTTCTGGTCACGGATGTTTGCCATCTCGAACCGGAACTTGTTCAGTCCACCTTCCTGTGTTGCAGTACGGAACGTCGGCTCATGGAGACGCGGTGAACATGCTGCAACGACAATACCGTTCAGGTTGTGCTCTTTGATGGCGTCAGCGATCTTTGATTGTCCCGGAGTTGAACACATATACTGATATTCATCTGCGACAACGACACCATCGAGTGTCTTTGCATAATCCATAACCTCCTGAATTGAGAGGGAACCTGCGATATTTGTACCGCAGTGACAGATAAATACACCAATTCGTGATTCTTCTTTAGTTTCAGCCATTCATTTCACCTCTCAAAGAATCTTCTCCAGGAAGGGTTTACAGTCGATACCGTGCAGATCAAGTGCAAGCTCCTGTGGAGTCATGCCCTGTGCAAGGCCGAGGAGTTCATTGAAATGAAGAACAGGCAGATTATAGGTCTGTCCGAATTTTTCCTGAATCTCAATCTGGCCACGGTCGTACTGAAGCTGACAGAACGGGCAGACTTCTGTGATTGCATCCGCACCAACTTCCTGCAGGTTCATCAGTTTTTCATTAGTGATATCCAGTGAGTGAGTGATGTCATATCCACGGACACCACCGCCGGCACCACAGCACTGCATCTTATTGCGGTACTGAACGGCCTCTGCACCAAGAGCCTCAACAAGCTCGTCGATCCACATGGGGTTTTCGGTGTCACCGAAGTGGCGCTCTTTTGCTGGCTTCATCAGGTGGCATCCATAGTGGACACCAATCTTGGTCCCGGTCAGGGGCCGTGTCACACTTGCTGCAAGCTTCTCAACACCACAGACCTTCGGGTCGTAGTAGAGTTCTGCAAGGTGCCAGACATCGATTGAACCCTTGTACTGCATGTCGACTTCTGCAAGGACTTCGTTTACCTGGTCGCGGAGTTCGTCGTTGTGCTTAAGGATGTGGTTGACTTCCCAGATGGACTTGTAGCATCCGTTACAGATGAGCGCAATGTCCATCTTCATCTCTTCTGCGAGCACGAGGTTGCGTGCTGCCAGTGCGTACCAGACATTCAGGTCAATTGCTCCGAACGCACCAGGTGCGGGACAGCAGCTTGCTCCCTTCAGCGGAAGAAGTTCAATACCAACTTTCTCACTGGTCTTAATTGCTGCAGCCTCACATCCGGGGTACCGGTTCGGCGCAATACAACCCAGGAAGAATGCGTACTGATGCATATCTCCAGACATTATTGACCCTCCTCAGCGAGAATCCGATCTGCATTTTCTTTCATCTTGTAGTGGTCTATGATCTTCTGTATAGCCGGCATAAATTCTGGGTAGCTGTGTGTCGTTGGCGGATCTGCAGGCAGACCGAGCTTTACACGGGCCGCTCTGTTGACATCGTTATTTGGCACACCATGTCCGGTGTTATAGATAAGCTGCACAGTCTTGAGGAAGTTGCGTGGCACAATATCGTATTTGAACGCAAGGTTTCTCATCGCCATGATCACATCTGTCGGTGCAAGGTCCCGTGGGCAGCGGTCTGTACAGGAATAACAGGTAGTACAGAGCCACAGGTCAGGGTCATTGAGCGCTTCCTGCTCAAGTCCAAGCACCCCTCTTCTCATGAAGAGACGGATCCGATACGAACTGCGTGGTGCTGACGGACATGAACCTGTGCAGGTTCCGCACTGGTAGCACATATTGGCAGCCGTACGACTGAGTTTCATCACATCTTTGAGAAACTGAGGATTGGAATCAGTAGTATAATAACTCGTATCTCTGAGTTTCTCTTCCAGTTCGGCATTGCCGTATTCTTTTACTCTTGCCATTTCCTTTTCCTCACGCGGTTTCCATCATCTTGAGTTCAACCTCGTCCTTTGCAGCCTCTATTACTCGGGAGGTGCGGGGAGTGCAGAGCTTGTCCTTAATTCTCAGGAAGAGATCAGTCTCCTTGCCCTTCACACGGATGCCAGTACGCTTCAGTGTGATGATATCCTCACCGGGGCATGCGTTCACACACGCACCACAGAGAATACAGAAGTCTTTATTGACTGCAATTACAGGCTCAATCTCGCCCTTCATGTCCTTAGCGGCCTTCGGGGTTGGGAGATAGATTGCGTTTGCAGGACAGACCTCAACACAGGTTGAACACCCGGATGGGCACTTTTCTGCATTGAATTCAATGTCGCCCTCGAAGATCTTCTCAACGGTAATTGCCTCGGCAGGACAGTTGATGTCACACCAGCGGCAGGTACAGCAGTTCTCTTCAATGATTTCGACCTTGCCTTCAAGCTTTGCCGATTCAACCACCCTCTCAACGATGATTGCCTCTTCAGGGCATGCTTCGACACAGATCTGGCAGGCATCACAGAGCGCCTCATCCCAGACAACATCACCCACGACTGCACCGGACTCTGCGGAGAACGGTTTGCGCTTCACGTCAATTGCCTGACAGAGTTCTGAACAGATACCACAGCGAGTACACTTTTCATCATCAACGGTGAAAGTGGTCTTTGCTGTGAGTACTGACTGCTTCTCAAGTGCTCCATCTACCGTCCCCTCAAATGCAGGGACTTCGCGGCTGATTGCATCGCGGGGACAGACGTCCTCACAGATGGTACAGCGGACGCACTTGTCCTGGTCAATCGTTGTGACCATATCATATTCAGGGAACCCTTCACGCTCGATAATCGGAAGAGCTTCCTCGCCGTCAACTTTGAGAGTCAGGGAGTTGAACGGGCACATAACAACGCAGACACCACAATATGAGCACTTCTTCTCATCAATGTTAATGGGTTCTGCATAGTCAACTACACCACGACGGACAGCACCTACCAGTCCAAGACTGATTGCTTCTTCCGGGCAGGCTTCTGCACAGATTCCGCATCCAGTACATGTCTGTCCGTTTAGAATCAGGTTGCTAACGCTCGTGAGGAGCTTTTGCTCCATAATAACGTTAACGCCGTCTCTCTTTTTGGAGAATTTCGGGAAGAATGTATCCATGTTAAAACCTCACTCCATACCTTCTGCCAGGGATTTGGATCTCGAATCCCACGGTCCTGCCAGCCGTATCACATTAAACGGGCATGCCTCAACACATACGCCACACCCGGCGCAGAGTTCGTGATCTACATCGAGAACAATGGCCTTGCCATTCTTCACCTGGTAGATCTTCTCGTCGGTCACCGGATCTACTGTAAACAGCTCCAGTGCATCGACAGGACATGCAACCACGCATGCGTTACAACCGGTACACCGCTCCATGTTAATATGCAATGCAAATGCCATGGTTTCACGCACCAGTATCGATCAAATCGATTACAGGAAAAGTTGTTGAAAAGAATAGATAAAGCTATTGAAGTATGGCGCTTACAAAAAAACGGAGCACAACCCGTATTTTCTGATAAAAATCATTTACAATTGAGTAAAATTAATATTATTTCATTAATTCTGATGAGACGCATCCACCGATAATAATCAAAAATAATCATGCTATTTTCTTAGATTCTGCAAATTAAGCAACAGTTCCCAATACACGGGAAATTCCCATTTTTTTAATCATTCCCCCATATATTCAGCATTCTGCGAACCAAAATGCAGGATTCAGGAATTGAACACTCAATTGTAGAAAAAAAGGTATTTTAGAAAAAATAATATCCGCACGCTGACATTTCCGCACAGTAAACCTAATTTCAATAAGAGACTATCTTATGTTAGCATGACAACAGACGATTTGGCAAAAATATTTGAGGAATACGGCATTGAAAATGAGATCACCTGTATGCAGGCATTCGAGATCTCTGAGAAATATGACGTTTCAAAGACAGACATTGCCCGTTACTGCAACAGCCGTGATCCCCGGATTAAAATCAGGGGCTGCCAGCTGGGCTGTTTCAAATGAGCATTTTTCTTGATCTTATCCCGGTCTCTGAAGCAGAGGAAATACTGAGGACGATTGCACCACTTATGGAAGAAGAGACCATACCTCTTCCTGAGGCATACGGCAGAGTCCTCTTTCGGCCGGCAACCGCGGAGGAAGACATACCCGGTTTCACCCGCACGGTAGTGGACGGATATGCAGTCCGTGCAGCTGACACCGTCGGTGCAGGAGAGTCACTCCCTGCAATGCTTACCATCACCGGCCGTGTCGGGATGGGTGACGGAGATGCCGGGTATATTGCCCCAGGTGAATGCAGGTATGTTCCGACAGGTGCAGTCATCCCCGGGGGTGCAGATGCTGCTGCAATGATCGAGTATGCAGAGGAGACAGGTGATGAGGTTCTCGTCTACCGGGCGGTCGCACCGGGGGAGAACCTGACTCTCCGCGGAGATGATTTCCGGAAAGGCAATGTTGTATTTCCGGCAGGAAGGCGCCTGTCACCCCGTGACCTCGGGGTCCTTGGTGCACTCGGCATCACCACTGTTCCCGTCCGCAGGCAGCCGGTTATAGGGATCATCAGCACCGGCAATGAGCTCATCAGCCCGGATAAGGTACCCGGACCCGGAGAGATTCGGGACGTTAACACCTACCTGTGTTACGGATATGCTCAAACCAGGGGACTCATCCCGCACATCTATGGCATCATCCCTGACGAACGCGGCCCTCTTGAGATAGTCATCAGGCAGGCAGTCACTGAGTGTGATCTGGTCTGTATCTCCGGCGGAAGTTCTAAAGGTGAACGGGACATGTGTGGGGCTATCCTTGCAGATCTCGGCACGGTCCATGCGCATGGCATTGCGCTTGCACCCGGCAAACCAACCATCATCGGCACCATTGATGATGTCCCTGTGCTTGGCCTCCCCGGCCACCCGGCATCTGCCTATGTGGTCCTCGTGGCACTTTGCGACGTACTTATTGCTGCCATGACGGGGAGCGAGGTAACCCGGATAACCGTGCCTGCCCGCTGTGCTGCCCCGGTCCCGTCTGCACGCGGGCGGGAGGATTATATACGGGTCAGGCTTGAGGGGCGGGACGCATATCCGCTCTTTGGAAAATCAGGCCTCACCAACACGCTCATCGAAAGTGACGGACTACTCCGCGTTCCTGATGGCAGAGAAGGGTATGAGAAGGGAGCAGAGGTTGAGGTGATCCTGTGGTAAAACGATATCTCGAACTGGTTTCCCTTGAGGAAGCTCTGGAAAAAACACTTTCATCGTTTCCTTTCACACCCACAGTTGTAGAAATCCCCATTTCCGAAGCAGCAGGCAGAGTGACGGCAGCACCGGTCTTTACCCGCCAGTCAGTCCCACCGGTACATCTTTCAGCGATGGACGGCATTGCAGTGAGAAGTCAGGATACAACAGGTGCCGACGAACAGCACCCGGTGACCCTCCGGAACTTCCGGCGGGTAAACACCGGAAATGTGGTTCCTTCTGAATATGACGCCGTCATCATGATCGAGGATGTTGAGGAGAATGCAGAGGAGCACTACCTTATCCGAAAGGCCGCAGCCCCCTGGCAGCACATCCGGCCGGTGGGTGAAGACATCGCCGAGTCTGAGATGATTGTTCCTTCATCCCACCACATCCGCCCCCATGAGATTGGCGCACTGGCAGCCTACGGGGTGACAACAGTCCCAGTACGAACCGTACGGGTCGGGCTCATTGCAACCGGCAGTGAACTGGTGCCCCCCGGTACCAGGCCGGAAGCAGGCCAGGTCATCGAGAGCAATATGCAGATGGCGGCGGCATGCCTCCGTGACCTCGGCGCCACGCCCACTCATTACGGCATTGTGCCGGATGTTCCTGAGCAAATCCGTGAGGCTGTCATACGTGGCGTCAGGGAGAATGATATGCTCATTATATCTGCCGGATCCTCCAAAGGAACCCGGGACTTTACGGCATCCGTCATTGAAGATCTGGGCGAGGTATTCATCCACGGTGTTGCCATCAAACCGGCACGCCCGGTGATAATCGGTACCATTGACAGGAAACCTGTCATCGGTACACCCGGATACCCGCTTGCCGCATACACCATTATCCGTGAAATAATCGGGCCGGTGATGGGTGCATATGGCCTGCAGCCACCCGTGCCGGAGAGCATCCCTGCTATCCTCTCTACACGTCTGGATTCAGCAGGGGGAACAGATGAGTTCGTCCTGCTCTCTGTTGGAAAAGTTAGTGAACAGTGGGTGGCCGTTCCCCAGTCCCGTGGTGCCGGAGTGCAGATGAGTGCGATTCGTGCCAACGCCTATATGAAAATTCCCGCACGAAAAGAGGGAGTTATGACCGGGGAGGAAATACTGGCAACCCTCATGGTTCCCCGGTCCGTTGCTGCGGAATCCCTCCTTATCACCGGCAGCCATGACCCGTGTATTGACTATCTCGGCGACATGCTTCAGGAACACGCAATAACCCTCCACCCCACCCATACCGGCAGCATGGGCGGCGTCCTCTCCCTTAAACAGGATACCTGCCACGTGGCACCAATGCATCTCCTCGCAGATGATGGAACCTACAATGTCAGGTACCTGGAGAAGTACCTGCCAGACACACCGCTTACCCTCATATGCGGAGCAGAGCGTGAACAGGGCATCATCGCACCCGAACCGGTCACGTTTGATGAGTTACCAGACAAACGGATCATCAACCGCCAGAAGGGTTCCGGGACTCGTATTCTCTTTGACCATCTCCTGAAAGAGAAGGGAATCGACCCAACATGCATTGCAGGATATGATCACGAGGCCACCACTCATCTTGCCGTAGCCCTTGCCGTCCGTTCAGGCGAGGCAGAAGCAGGCATCGGCGTATTTAGTGCAGCAAAGGCCCTTGGTCTTGCATTCACTCCCATCGGAACAGAACGATATGAACTGGTGACACGAACAGCTGCCTATGAAGCGATGCCTGAAATCCGTATGCTCTTTGATACGGTGGCATCCGCTGCTTTCAAAGAGACACTGCACCGTCTCGGCGGATACCGTACAGAAGAAACAGGGATTATCAGAAGAATTCCCTGAAAATTTTTTGATTTTAGAAAAATTAATTTGCGGGAAGAACTTTCTTCCACCAGATAACCTGTCCGTCCTCAACTTTGAGCACTTTCAGATATTTGATCATGATATCAGCAGGTGCTGCAGTAACATCTGCACCGGTTGGCACAAAGAGCATCAGTGGTTCAAGCGCCACTCCTGCCTCACGGGCCATATCACACTTCTGCTGTATCATGCATGCCTTCTCTGAAGAGACAACTGCTTCCATGCTGACATCTACAGGATAGTATGCGGTTTTGCCAAAGCGCTTCCTTGAGACGACATATGCAAATGATGCACCACCGCACTCAGGTTCTCGCTCAATATTCCATCCTTCACCCGGTGAGAATATCTTTCTCAGGTCACGGGTAACATATGAATTCATTACGTCTCTGGAATCGCCCATGTTCCAATCTCTCCTCTATAATATGAGATTTCATCTCACCAAATTTAAACCTATCTCATTTGTTGGACATACATTTTTGCGAAAGTAAGGACAAATTAACCGTATTTTTTTAAATAAAAGGAGATATACCGACATACATGCCATCAGCCATACTCTCGGCACCCCCTCCGGCCGCCTTCCATCTGCAGCAAATAACTGCGAAAAAGAAAACTTATAGTAAAGAGATGCACCACATATTGTATTAGTATCGAGAGGTTTAATATGGAATTAAACGGTGTTTTAATCGAAGATGAGTATGCAGAGGCATTCTCAAACTGGGCATGCCGTGTCATTATCACAGCAATTAACGAGAAATGGGCAGTGAACGCAGCAACAGAAGCAACCGGCTTTGCCACATCAGCAATCGGATGCCCCTGTGAAGCAGGGATTGAGCGTATCCTCACTCCGGAAGAGACACCGGACGGACGCCCGGGCGTTGCCGTCATGTTCTTTACCGGCGGCAAGAAGAAGCTCAAAGAGCAGGTTGTCGAACGCCTTGCAGAGTGTGTTCTTACCTCACCCACCGCAGCTGTCTTTGACGGCATGCCTGAGGCAGAGGAACGCATCGACGTCAAACTCCACTTTTTTGGCGACAAATTTGAGCACAAAGTGGAAGTCGGCGGACGCAAGTGCTGGGCCATCCCCATCATGAACGGCGAATACATAGGTGAGGAAGAGTTCGGCATTGTCAAAGGCATTGCAGGCGGCAACTTCTTTATCATGGGAGAAACCGTTGAAGCCGCACTCGAGGCAGCAGAGAAGGCAGTTGACGCAATAAAGACCTGCGCAGGCTCAATCACCTCATTCCCTGTTGTCGCATCAGGTTCAAAGGTTGGCTCAAATGCCTACAAGTTCATGGTGGCCACCACCAATGAGAAATACTGCCCGACCATCCGTGACCAGGTGGAAGACACCAAGGTTCCCGAGGGTGTTACATGCATCTATGAGATTGTGATTGACGGTGTCGATGAAGCAGCCATCAAAGCAGCTACCAAGGCAGGCGTTGAGGCAGCAGTCACGGTGCCCGGCATCAAACGGATCACCTCCGGTAACTTTGGCGGCACCCTTGGCCCATACAAGTTCCCGCTCTCTGAGATTCTCTAGAACCCCCCTTTTTTTCTCCGGTGCACTGCGCATTCCTTAAATACGTTTGTTGCCGATAATCCTGTTAACGAAAATTTCGGTGACAAACAGTTATGGAAGTATTCACACCTGACGAGATACAGAAACGTTTCGGGCGCCTTTTTTCCCAGCGCCTCCTGGTGATGGTTGACGAAGACGCAGGACGGGCAGAAATCCTGGAGGAGTGCCGGTGCCGCGGAACCATTGAATGGGATGTAATGAACCGGAAGCGTGCCGGTGGTGCAGTCACCGGCATCACGGTAGAGGGGACATCGATGACCATGCAGGCAAAAATAGGTCATTATCCCGGCCGGTTCGGCCCTGCTGATAAGGAACTTGGCGGTCAGGCTCTCGAGGGTGTGGAGATACAGGGTGACGAAGTTGTTACGTCCTGGGCAGGTATCGCCGGCGCCGGTGTGGGTGTTGCGGCATGCCTTCCGCAGGCACCCGGGGTCATCCGGACCGAATACGAATCTGAAGATGACCTGAAAATAGGCGGTGCCCGTATCAACCGGTCCCGGATTGTCACCCCCCGCTATGAGAAGATCACCATCGGTATCGATGACACGGATACCAAAGAGGAAGGTGCCACATGGGTGCTTGCAAGCAAATGTGCCGAGGCATGCCCGGTTGAAGGAGTACAATATCTGAATATGCGCCTCATCCAGCTGAACCCAAAGGTCCCGGACAAGACAACAAACTGTGTCGGTTCGGCCCTGAATTTCGCCGTTCGCCCGGATAAAACTGAAGAACTGCTTGATTATGTGCGTGACTTCATTCAGGAGAATGCAGTCAGTGATGACACCGGCATTGCCGTATACCGCGGCATCGGTCTTCCGGAAGAATCGCCTTACCTGACAAAAGTAAAGACCGAGATCTTAAACCAGAAGGAATGTGAGGCAGAGGCAGCACGGCTTGGTATCACGTATATCGACACCTGTGCAGGGAAAGGACGAATCGGGGCACTCGGAGCAGTGCTCTGGGCAAACAAAGGCATTGAAGCGGCCGGGTTATATGGCGAACATCTCTGACCCCTATTCAATCCGGTATCCGGAAATTTGCGCTGTCGCGGATGTTGACGGCACGACAGTAGAACTCATCGAAGAATTTGCCTGTACCGGTGGGGCAATGTGGGCCGGCCACAATTACCAGAAGAGTCCTTTGGTACGGTCTGTCCGGGTAATCGGCAACACCCAGCGCTTCATGCTCTCCACAGGTGAGACAAAGCTCCCGCTGGAGGGATCCTACTTCCCGGCAGGAATTGCCGCAGTGGAAGTCACCGGCGATGAAATTGGCATTACCTACCGCGGTGTGGGCGGCGGCGGCGTTGGTGCCACCGTCTGCCGGGCGACAGCGGCAGGCGTCATCCGGTCAACAAGCGACCCCTGCGGCGGCGGTCGTGAGGCTGGTGCCCAAATCTGGCTGCCCCGGCGTGAACGGGTCATCATCGGCGTGGACGACACCGATACTCCGGAGGAGGGGGCCACCTGGACGCTTGCACACAATATCGCAGAGGCAGTGCAGACACCGGAAACCCGCTATATCTCCCACACTATTGTCCAGCTCTTTCCGGTGCCCTACCGGACCAAAAACTGCGTGGGTGTGGCATGCGAGTTTGCAACCTCAGAACCGGAACAACTGGTGACTGCATTCGAGGAACTGCTCCGGAAATATACCCTCTCAGATGAAACCGGCATGGCAGTATTCCGCGGGTTTTCTCCGGCACCTCTCACCGAATATGGGTGGAAGGTAAAACGCGGTGAAGTGACACGCGATGACCTTAATGCAATTCGTGAGCACATTGAAATCCGCCTGAACGGGCGGGGCATCATCGGTGCTGCAGCGGCTATCCCGTTTGCGACCCGGTACAATGAGGCACTATCCATATGCACTGGGGAGCCCTGAAAGCCCGGATTCTCGCGCACGGGACCGTCCGCCTGACAGGAACCTACCGGTTTCATCCGGAACAGTCTACCGCAGGCCCGGGGGCAGGCGGCAGCGGATCCATCTTTTTTATGACAAAAAATGGCCGTATCCGGCTTGCCATTGATGAACACTCGCCCCTGCTGCTGACCGCAGATGCAGACAGCAGCGCACGCCTCACCGGACCGGGAATTGATGTCTGTGGCTGTATTGAAGATGCCGGATACCACTGTCCCCGGCAGGCATTCATCACTCTTTCGGAGGGATGTATCTTCTCCTGCCGGTACTGTGCAGTGCCCTCCCTTCCCAAACGCATCAAAACGAGAGAGGAGGTCACAAAAATGATAGCAGCGGTGGCAGATGAGATTGATGCAATATCACTTACCAGCGGGGTGATAGGATCTGTTGAAGAGGATGAAGCGAGAGCCATAGCCATGGTTCATGCGGTGGCGGACTTCGGCATCCCGGTGGGCGTCTCCATCTATCCCATACCCGGCACCCCGCAGCGGCTCAAAGACGCCGGTGCCTGTGAAGTGAAGTTCAATATTGAAGCAGCGACACCTGCCCTCTTCCGGGAGATGTGCCCCGGCCTTGACTATGAAGGTACATGGACGATACTGGAAGATTCTGTATCCGTATTCGGCAGAAACCGGGTCTTCTCCAATGTCATCCTCGGACTGGGAGAGACAGATGCCGAAATGAAAGCATGCATTCACCGCCTGACCGAAATCGGTGTAATTCCTGTCATCCGGCCCCTGAATTCCTCGCCCCGCCTGCCGGAGCTCACACGGCCATCGGCAGAACGCATTCTCCGGATGGCAGAATGTGCCCGGGATGAACTGGATAATGCAGGCCTTGACCCCACAGAGGCAAAGACCATGTGCACCCTTTGTAGCGGTTGTGATCTCGTGGCCGGGAGGGATGTATGAACCCACCCCTGCATAACGGCAAAACCCGGAAAACCGGTGAAGCATGCCTCGCCGCAGCACTCCGGGCGGCTGCTGACCGGTTTTACACCGTGCCGGGATACCCTATGACCTCCCTTGGAGAGGCCTGTGGAGCAGTCTGCACCGTAAACGAGAAGGTGGCACTTGAGTATGCACTTGGGGATGCGGTTTCCGGGCGGCGTGCCTGTGTCATCCTAAAAAACGTCGGCCTGAACGCTTGCATGGACCCCCTGATGAATGCCGCTGTGCAGGGGCTTTCCGCGGGTCTTGTCATCGTCGTCGGGGATGATACCGAAATAAGGGGTTCACAGAATGCACAGGACTCCCGCTGTATCGGAAGGGTTGCAGAGATACCCGTATTCGCCCCGGTGGCAGATGACCTTGCCGCTGTTGCAGAAGCAGCATTTCAGGCCTCTGAACGTTTTTCCCGCATCGCAATGTTGCGGATGACACCAGCGGTCCTCGCAGCAGAGACGAGCGGCACCCCCCCGTCACGGGACCAGCAAAAGGGGACCATTGCAGCACCATCACTGACCATGCGGGGACGGAGTGAGGCAGCAGAATCCGTACGCGAAGATATGGTACGGTGGGCGCAGGGAAAGACAATTCCGGCACTTGTCTACCCGCCGCATCAGGGCAGTGTGCCCTCCTGTTCAACCGTGGCTTCACCGAAAAGGGATGGATCTGGACCGGAGACGATGCAGTCACGCGGGTCGGCCCGCACATTCTGCAGGGGCTGCCCATACATCCCCCTCCTGCAGGTGATGCAGGAAACCGGACTGCATCCCGTCTTAGACATCGGCTGTGGCATCCTCGCAAAAAACCCACCCTGGGGGGTGGGCACTGCTGGATACGGGCTGGGATCAGCTCCTGCAGTGGCAGCCACCAGCACCGGAGTAGCGCTGATGGGCGACTATGCACTGATGCACTCCGGACTGAGTGCCCTTGCAGACATCCGGGAGAAGCGGTTGTCTGTTCTTGTCGTGATTGTTGAAAACGGCGTCCTGGGGATGACCGGGAAACAGGCGGCACCGGACATCCTGCCCTACATCAGCTGGGCTGAGCCGGTAATTGCGGATGCAGCCGACAGTGAGGCCATCCGCGCCGCAATGGTGCCGGAAAACCGGCTGAAATGTGTGATTATCAGGGGCACCTGCCCCGAGGGAGAAGACCATGAAACCGTGGAATGTTGAAATCTGTGATGTAACGCTCCGGGATGGTGAACAGACACCGGGTGTGTCATTTACCTGTGAAGAGAAGATGGCAATCGCCTCACTTCTGGATGAAACCGGAGTGGAGGTAATTGAAGCCGGATTTCCGGTAGTATCAGAGAATGAGCACAAATGCGTACAGGAAATCTGCAGAATGGGGCTTGAGTCACAAATTTGCTGTCTTGCACGTGCCCTCCCGTGCGATATTGACGCAGCCATTGAATGCGGAGTTGACCTTGTGAGCATCTTTTTTGCGACATCTGACCTGCACATGAAAGTAAAATACCGGTGTTCACCGGATGAGATGCTGGAACGGGCCCTTGGGATGGTTGACTATGCCCATGACCACGGGCTTCGTGTCCGGTTCGCAGCAGAAGACGCATCCCGGACTAACCCCGCCTTTCTGCAGAAGATGTATGCAGCAGGTGCAGAGCATGGTGCAGAGTATTCCGGTTTTGCCGATACGCTCGGATGCCTGACGCCGGTTGAGATGATGCAGTTTATGAAAGAGACCGGCAGTACCATTTCAAACAAACTCGCGATTCACTGTCACAATGACCTCGGATGTGCCACCGCAAACACCATCACGGCAGCAGAGTGCGGAGCATTTCAGCTGCACACCACGATAAACGGCATCGGGGAACGGACCGGGAACGCCCGGCTTGAAGAGGTGCTCGCCCTCCTGCGGCTGAAAGGAGGCGTGGAACGCTATGACCTCACCTGCCTCCCCGGACTTTCTGCACTGGTTGAACAATACAGCGGCATTGCGATGATGGAAACAAAACCGGTTGTAGGAAAGAATGCCTTCTCCCATGAAAGCGGCATTCATATCGCGGCGATGCTCGAAGACCCGGAAACATATGAGTATCTCCGTCCGGAGATGGTGGGCAGAGAGCGCCAGTATATCCTCGGCAAACATACCGGCAAAAAGGCAATCGAACATGTCATTGCCTCGAAGGGGTGCACACTCTCCTCTGACCAGGTGCACTGGCTCCTCTGTCAGGTCAAAGAAATATCTGAAGGGAAATGCAGGATCACAGACGATGTCCTCACGGGCCTTCTGCGTGAAGCACAGAAACCGGAGAAAGTATGAGCACACTCTCTGAACGCATCCTCGGCGGCCCCGCGGGCACCTATGTGGACCGGGCAGTTGACCGGGCCTTTGCCCACGATGGCACTGGTGTGCTTGCAATGGAGGCATTCCGGAAGATGGGTGTCGCAAAACCAGCCCGCCCGGAGACAGTCTCCATCATCTACGACCATCTCTCACCGGCAAACACCTCACAGACAGCGACGCTCCAGAAAGAACTGCGCGAATTTGCCGCTGCCGCAGGCTTTGCTCTTACCGATGTCGGCGGTGGCATCTGCCACCAGCTGATGAGCGAAGGGCGGGTGTTGCCCGGAGAAGTGGTCGTAGGAGCTGATTCCCATTCCTGTACGACCGGGGCCTTTGGCGCCTTCTCAACCGGCGTGGGGGCGACTGATATGGCAGCCATCTGGGCGGAGGGAAGCACCTGGTTCCGCATCCCGGAAACAATACATATCGAACTCACCGGTCGTCTGCCCGTGTGGTGCGAGGCAAAAGACATCGTCCTCACCGTCACCGGCCGGATTGGGATGGACGGCGGCACCTACCGTGCGCTGGAATACACCGGCGACGGGGCCACCACACTTTCGATGGCGGGCCGCCTCACCCTCTGCAACATGGCAGTGGAATGTGGTGCAAAAGCCGGTCTCTTCTATGCTGATAAGACAACACAGGACTACCTCGCCCGCTACGGCCACAGTGTCGAACGACAGGAACCAGAGGATGCCACATACTGCCGTGAACTCTCTGTTGACCTCTCAGACATGGAACCCGTCCTTTCGGTCCCGCACCGGGTGGATACCGTGGCCCCGGTGACAGACTATGCAGGCATCCCTCTGGATCAGGTCTTTGTCGGCACATGCACAAACGGCAGGTACGAAGATCTGGAACGCTTTGCCCGGATCGTCCGTGGAAAACAGGTAGCATGCCGCACCATCGTCGTTCCTGCATCCCGTGCCATTATGCAAAAGGCAGCAGAGGCCGGCATTCTCACAGATATTATTGCCGCCGGATGTATGGTCGGCCCGCCAGGGTGTGGACCCTGCCTTGGGATGCACATGGGCGTCCTTGGGGAAGGGGAAACAGCCCTCTCGACTGCCAACCGGAACTTCAAAAACCGGATGGGCATCGGGGCAGAATATTATCTGGGGTCGGTGGCAACGGCTGCGGCGAGTGCGCTCGCAGGCGAAATCACCTCACCGGAGGGTGCTCTATGACCCTCTCAGGCCCTGCCGTCTGCATAGGAAAAGACATCGACACCGACCTTGTCGTCGCCGGCCGGTACCTCCGGACAAAAGACACCTCGGTCTGGGCCGAACATGTCTTCGAAGACCTCGACCCAACACTTGCCCCCCGGCTGAAGGGGGCCGTCATCGTGGCAGGCAATAATATGGGATGCGGATCATCCCGCGAACAGGCACCGGTCGCGATACGGGAGGCGGGTGCCATCGCCGTCATCGCCCCCTCATTTGCCCGGATCTTCTTCAGGAATGCAATCAATGTCGGTTTGCCGGTCATCGAGTGTGACGGTGTCACCTGCGAAGACGGCAGCCCCGTCACCATATCACTGGAGGAAGGCTGGGTCGAGGCAGACGGCATGCGCCACCCGATTCGCCCACTCTCCAACCGGATGCAGGAAATTCTCGCTGCAGGCGGCCTTGTTTTATACTGGAGGAACCGATGATCTTCCCGGAAGCATGCAAAATCGTCGGATATGCCGAAGGCAGACCTGCCGGAAACAGAGTATACTTCCTCTCACGCTACCTCGTATGCCGGACAGATACCGGGTATGAAGTGCTGGAAGTGGAGCTGGAAGAGGGGAGCACCATACTCAGGGAATTAAAATCATCCCGCCTGTTTGCAGGTGTTGCAGATGTGTGCATGTACCCCGAAAAGGTGAACCTCCACAACCGTTCGGACCTCATCCGGCGGGCACAAAAGACAGGCAAATTCTGCACCGTTTTTACCGGGCTTGATGAGCACATGACCATTGTCTGTGAACCATCAGATGAGGAACTCCTCACGATTCATGTCTACGACGCAGAACCCCCCCGCCCGAATCTCGCCCATACCATCCGTGACCTTGAAAATGCCGGCCTCTTTGAGGAATGCGGCGTCCAGTTCTGTTATCACATCGCAGATATCCGGGAGACGGCAGCAGAAGTATATCCCTGCCGGGCGGCAGGGTTCTCACGAACGATTGACAACGACCTGCTGCGGGGCAATGAGACGGTCGCAGGATGCCTGACAGGACGACAGGTGCTTGCCGAATGCTATGGAGAAAATGCAGCGTTCTCGATAACAGACATCTGCCCCGCAAACAAGGTGGCACAGGAACCCTTTATCGCCCGCTGCTGCCGGATGGAACGGACAGGCACCGGCGTTCAGGACGGATACTACGGATCGATCGTCCATTGGGGGGCGACCCCCCGGACCATCGCTGAAGCAGTCTTTGCCGTCTGTGAGGGGTGGAAACAGAGGAATTCGAAGGAAGAACGGGAGAATAATGAGGAGGATGTCGAGAATAAATGACCTCGATTGCAATAGCCGTTGGGGACGGTATCGGACAGGAAGTTGTCCCGGTGGCACAGGACGTTCTTACTCTCCTCCATCCGGAGTATGAGTTCTATCCGGTGGAAATTGGCTACAGAAAATGGCAGAAGACAGGAGCCGCATGCACTGCAGATGACATCACCCTCTTCCGGGACGCGGATGCCATCCTCTTCGGGGCAGTGACCACTCCGCCTGCGGCCGATTACCGCAGTGTTGTCCTGCAGATTCGAAAAGAACTGGACCTCTATGCCAACCTTCGGCCCGTCCGGGGTAACGGAGTGGACATCATGGTCGTGCGGGAGAACACCGAAGGCCTCTATTCCGGGATTGAATGGCAGGAAGAAGACCGGGCCTGCACCCTGCGGGTCATCACCCGGAAGGGGAGCGAGCGGATTGCACGGGCCGCCTGCCGGATTGCACGGGAGCGGAAAAACCACCTCGTCATCGGGAACAAGGCAAACGTCATCAAATCGGACGCATTCTTCCGTGACATCTGTATCAAAACAGCAGAGGAGGAGGGCGTCCCCTGGAGAACCTCATTCATCGACGCCCTGACACTGGACGTCCTTATGCACCCGGACCGGTATGATGTGATTGTCACCACGAACATCTTCGGTGACATCCTCTCTGACGCGGCCGCATACCTCGTGGGAGGGCTGGGAATGCTCCCCAGCGCAAACATCGGTGATTCCCACGCACTCTTTGAACCCGTCCACGGGAGTGCACCTGATATCGCAGGAAAGGGCATCGCAAACCCAATCGCTGCCATCCGTTCGGCAGCAATGCTTCTTTCCCACCTGGGAGACACATCGGGGGCAGTCCTCATCGAAGAAGCCATCCACCTGACAACGGACGCCGGCATCATGACACCTGACACCGGCGGGAAGGCAACCACCAGAGAGGCTGGTGCCGCAATAATCACCAGACTCAGCCGGTTGATGGAACGGAACTGAACTGACCAAGTACCACCCTCCATCCTCCATCCTCCACCCTCCACCCTCCACCCTCCATCCTCCACCCTCCATCCTCCACCCTCCATCCTCCATCCTCCACCCTCCATCCTCCATCCTCCATCCTCCATCCTCCATCCTCCATCCTCCATCCTCCATCCTCCATCCTCCATCCTCCATCCTCCATCCTCCATCCTCCATCCTCCATCCTCCATCCTCCATCCTCCATCCTCCATCCTCCATCCTCCATCCTCCATCCTCCATCCCCTCTCTCTGTCCTGCATCCTCCCCTGCAGCCAGTGGGGTTCTTCAGGACGGCATGCCATCCCTTTTTGCCCGCAAAATACAGATCCATTCCGGAAGAGCCATGATTAGAATCGGATGCCACGTCTCCATCGCCGGATCCCTCGCAAAGGCAGTATCCCGTGCAGAGGAACGGACCTGCACCACCTTCCAGATCTTCACCAGAAACCCCCGCGGCTGGAAGGTATCTCCTCTTACAGAAGAAGCAGCGGATGATTTCCGGGTGGCGGTAAAAGAGAGCGGCATCGCCCCTGTTGTGGCGCACATGCCCTATCTCCCCAACCCTGCCTCACCCCGGACGGATGTCTGGGAGAAGTCAGTTACAGCGATAGAGGGAGAAGTAGAGCGCTGCCGCATGCTGGGCATCCCTTATCTCGTGACCCATCTGGGCAGCAGCCTCGGCAGTGACGCTGCTGCGGCACAGAAACGGGCAATAACGGCCATCGGCAAGGGAGCTGCTGCCTCAGAAGGAGAAGTGATGATTCTCCTCGAAAATACAGCAGGGACGAAAAACAGCATAGGCACCACCTTTGAAGAGATCGCCGCCATCATGGAAGGAGTGGGCAGGCACGGACCGGTCGGCATCTGTTTTGACACCTGCCACGCATTTGCGGCAGGCTGTGACCTCAGGACGGCGGAGACCACAAACGCTGTTATCAGGGACTTTAACGCAGTGATTGGCCTCTCCTGCCTGAAGGTCATCCACCTCAATGACACCATATCTGAACTCAACGGAAAACGTGACCGTCATGAACACATCGGCCTCGGAACAATAGGCATGGAAGGCATCCGGTCAGTGGTCACTCACCCGGCACTGCGGGACCTTCCGTTCATCTGTGAGACACCTGTGGATGATCGCCGGGACGACCGCGGGAATATTGCATGTGCCCGGAAATGTGCAAAAGAGGCAGGTACCCGAATGCCTTCCTACCCAACTATTTAAGATATCACCCCCAATTTTACAGACAGTGAAGGCGAGACGGGACGGCACCATGGTGGTGCTCGGAAAGGACGGACATGCCCTGTATGACCAGAGCGGGTATGGCCGGAAGACAGAAGACGGGCTCACTCTCTCTCCGGAAGAGTCCCTGTATCTGGTGCTGAAACAGAAGATCACAGTCACCGGCGAGACTTTTGAGTCACTTATAACAGGTTTCTCTTCCCTGCCCGGGTTTATGAGGAGATTTCTGGTCTACCGGGATATGCGGGAAAGAGGCTATGTTATCCTGCCAGGCCCCCATGACTTCCGCGTATTCCGGCGGGGAGAGAAACCCGGTACAGGGAGAACAAATTATCTCATCCGCGTTCTCTCGGAACGCGACCTCATCACCTTCCGTGACCTCGCAGTGGAAGTGGAATCGGCGGTACATATGCGCAAACAGTTTGTGCTCGCTGCAGTCGACGACGAAGACGAACTCACCTACTATGATGTAAAGACCGACCTCCTGAAGGAAGCAGGCATAGCACCGGACATTCCGCAGGTAACCGCCATCCGTGCGGGGAATTCTGTCATCACCCAGGACATCGGGGCATTCCCTGAATCCCTGTGGTTTGGCACAAAACTTGACACCGCACACCTGATGCTCTCCCCTATGGAGACCCTCTATCTGCTTGACACAGGATGCCTCACCCTGACAGGAGATGAAAACGGGGCGGCCATCCGGAAGGACATTCCGAAAGAGGACGCAGAATGGGAAGAAAAATCCCGGGTCTATGCATACCTGCGCACCCGGGGTCATGTCCCCCGTACCGCCTACAAATTCGGCCACCATTTCCGTGTCTACTCAGGAGAAAAGAAGCATTCCGAACTCCTGGTTCACGCCCTCCCACCCGATGCATCCCTCCCTATGAGTGTGATTTCACGTTCGGTAAGGCTGGCACACAGCGTGAGGAAGAAGATGCTTTTTGCATGTGCCGAACAAAATAGTATTGAATTCGTTGAATTTGCACGAATCAAATTGTGAGTGATCTGTTTCTATGCAGTCGGAGATTAACCCATGGTCTGCAAACCAGTCCATCGACACGGATAAACTCTTTACGGAGTTTGGAATCGAACCGATTGAGCCCATGCTCCCGGAAATCCGCAACCCCCCGACGTTTATGCGCCGGGGCATCGTTATCGGGCACCGCAACTACCGCCCGATAGTGGATGCCATGAACAATGGCACACCCTTTCATGTCCTGACCGGGTTTATGCCGTCCGGGCACCCTCACCTTGGACATCTGATGGTGATGAAGGAGGTTGTCTGGCATGTGCAGCAGGGTGGAAACGGGTATGTGGCAGTCGCTGACCGCGAAGCACATGCGGTGCGCAATATCTCATGGGACAAATGCAATGAATATGGCAGAGAGTATCTCACCTGCCTCTATGCACTGGGGTATGAAGGAAATACTTACTACCAGAGCACCAATAACCGCCTCAAAGATCTCGCCTTTGAAGTGGCCATCAAGATAAATTTCTCCGACATGCAGGCAATATACGGGTTCGGGCAGGAGACCTCCCTCGCACATGCCATGAGTGTCGCAACACAGGTTGCAGACATCCTCTTCCCGCAGGCAGCAGCCGGCCCCGCACCCACAATCGTCCCGGTGGGCATTGACCAGGACCCCCATATACGCCTCACCCGTGATGTTGCATACAAACTGCGTTTCTTCACGGTCGAGATGCGGGACGGGTATGTGAGTGTACGCTCCAAAAACGCGCCCGAAAACGCCCTCGCAGCAGTGCACAAGGCATTCCCCGGTTCAAAGAAATACGAGGCTCATGTTGACATCAAAGGATGCAGTCTTGCTTATGTAGATGCAAAAGTCCGCAGTATCGAGATTGAACACGGCGGATACGGATTTTACACCCCCTCTTCCACCTACCACTACTTCATGCAGGGGTTGCAGGGCGGCAAGATGTCGTCGAGTGTCCCGGAGAGTTTCATCGGATTCTGCGACACGGAAAAAGCGGTCAAAAAGAAGGTCATGGGCGCCCTCACCGGCGGCCGGATGACTCTTGAAGAACAGCAACGCCTTGGCGGAGAGCCCGAGAAGTGCTCAGTCTATCTCCTGAACCTCTTCCACATGGTTGAGGATGACGACGAAATCACGGAAATTTGCCGGGCCTGCAAAGCAGGTGAACTGATGTGCGGTACCTGCAAGAAGGCGACCTACGAACGGGTAAAAGAATTCCTCTCTGATTTTAAAGAACGGATGGATGAAGTGGAACATAAGGTGGATGAGCGATAATGGCAGAACTGACGTATAATGAAAAACGCCTGATGGTGGTGTTAAACACAATAAAAGAGGCCACACCAGACATAATTGCCGGCGAACTGAATACAACCGCAGCAGCTGTGGTGCAGTTTGCCCACCTCTGTGCCGATAAAGGCATTGCCACTCTTGACCGGACCATTACGGTCAGCTACTCCCTTACTACAGAAGGAGAGCAGTATGCCACCCTTGGCCTCCCGGAACGGCAGGTCTATGCCTCATTCCAAGATGAGATCAGCATGAAGGAGATGCAGGCACACCCACTCTCCCGCATCGCCATCGGCTGGATGAAGAAGAAGGGCTGGGTTATAATCGAGAAAGGGCAGGTGATAAAGACCGGCGAAGCAGCGGAAGGCGCTGATGAAACAGCGCTCCGTGACCCTGCCGCGAGCAGGGAAGGTGTCCTTGAACTGGTGAAACGCGGCCTTGCAGAAGAGACCGAGGCCACCACCTACACGATTGCCATCACAGAAACCGGAAAAGCCCTTGTCAAAGCAGGTCTTGACCTGAGAGAGGAAGTGGGCACCCTCACCCGGGAACAGATCATCTCGGGCGACTGGAAAGACCTGAATCTCAGGCGTTACAGCGTAGACAAACTGCCGAAACGCATCATCCCCGGCAAGATTCACCCTTACCAGCGCCTCATTAACGAGATGCGCAATGTGCTTCTTGAGATGGGATTTGTTGAGATGTACGGGGATGTGGTGCAGAGTTCGTTCTGGAACTTTGATGCCCTCTTCCAGCCGCAGGACCACCCGGCACGGGAGATGCAGGACACCTTCTATCTGGACAGCACCACACCCCTGCCGGAGGGCTGGGAGCGGGTCCGTGACATCCACGAACACGGCGGCACCACCTCATCTGTCGGATGGGGCGGCATCTGGGATCCCGCCAAAGCACAGACCAATGTGCTGCGGACCCATACCACCGGCCTTTCCATCCAGTACCCTGAAGGACCATCCCGATGAACCGGTGAAAGCCTTCTGCATCGGGAGAGTCTACCGGCGTGAGGCCATTGACCCCACCCATACCCCGGAGTTTGAGCAGCTCGAGGGTATTGTGATGGACAAAGACGTCTCATTCCGCCACCTCATGGGATTTTTAAAGGAGTTCTACGGGAGAATGGGATTTGAAAACGTCCGATTCCGCCCGGCCTACTTCCCATACACCGAGCCCTCGGTTGAACCGGAAGTCTATGTAGACGGTCTCGGCTGGGTTGAACTCGGCGGAGCAGGCATCTTCCGTGAGGAAGTTACCGACCCCTGGGGCGTGAAATACCCGGTGCTTGCATGGGGGCTCGGGGTCTCCCGTGTTGCGATGCTGAAGATGGGCCTTCGTGACCTGCGCCAGCTCTACCGGAGTGACGTGGAATGGATACGTGACACACCTATGATGCAGGGAGGTAAAGACTAATGCCAATCATCAGACTTCCGTATGAATACCTTGAGACACTGACCGGCACAGACCGTAAGACCATCATCAATCGGGTGCCGATGATCGGTTCGGACATTGAACGTATCGAAGAGGACCATGTCGATGTGGAGTTCTTCCCTGACCGGCCTGACCTCTTCTCAACCGAAGGTGTCGCACGGGCGATGCAGGGATTTCTGGGGCTTAAAGAAGGCATCAATGAATACCCGGTAACCCCATCCGGCATCACCTTCCGGGTTGACCCAGGCCTTGCAAAGATAAGACCCTTTCTGGGGTCTGCTGTCATCCGCAATGTCACATTGACTGAGGAGGCCATCGAGAGCCTCATGGGTCTGCAGGAGGCCCTGCACTGGGCGGTCGGCAGGGGCCGCAGCAAGGTGGCAATCGGTGTGCATGACCTGGACACCGTCACACCGCCGTTTTACTACCAGGCAGCACCGCGTGACCGTGCCTTCGTGCCCCTCGACTTCGAAGAAGAGATGACGATGGAGGAAATTCTCGAGCGCCACCCGAAGGGCGTGGACTATGCTCACCTCGTCCGGGACTGTGAGCGGTTCCCGCTCATCACAGACGCAGAGGACAATGTCCTCTCCTTCCCGCCTGTCATCAACGGCGAACGCACAAAGGTGACAACAGCAACGAAGAATATCCTTCTCGACTGCACGGGGACCGAGATGAAGGCCGTGATGACTGCGGTCAACAACATCTGCACCGCACTTGCAGATGCCGGTGCCACCATCGAGAGTGTCGAGGTGGACGGCACACCGATGCCTTCCCTCGCTCCCTCGGTACGCACGGTCAGTGTAGACGAGTGCCGCCGCCTCTTAGGGATACCCCTTTCAGCAGAAGAGATGGCCGCCCATCTCAGAACCATGCGGTTTGGGGCTGTTGCAGACGGAGAAGAAGAGGTGCGGGTAACCGTGCCCTGCTACCGGGCTGACATCATGCATGACTGGGACATCTTTGAGGATGTGGCAATCTCCTACGGCTTCGAAAATTTCGATGCCGCCCTGCCGGAGTCATTTACCACGGGAAAACCCCATCCGGTGATGGTGCTTATGGACAGTGTGCGTGAAATTCTCGCAGGTCTCGGATTTTTAGAGATGATGCCCTTCACGCTCACGAACGTTCGGGTGCTCTACACCGCCATGCAGCGCGATCCAAATCCCGGGTTACTGAGGCTGCAGCGCCCGATCTCTGAGGAGCAGACGGTCATGCGCACTGATATTCTTCCGATGCTGGTGGAGACGCTCCAGATAAACCACCACCGTGAACTGCCGCAGCGCCTCTTTGCCATCGGTGACTGTGTGGAGGGAAGAGAGACCTTCCAGAAGGTGGCTGCGGTGAGTATACACACAGAAGCAGACTTCTCGGAAATTTATGCATGCGCAGACGCCCTGATGCGGGAAATGCATATTTCATATGAAATAGAGGAGTCAGCAGATCCGGCATTCATTCCCGGACGCCGGGCTGAGATTATCGTGGACGGAAAAAAGATGGGAGTATTCGGGGAATTAACCCCGGATGTTATCCGGGCCTTTGAACTGGACGCTCCGGTCTGTGCAATGGAAATGGATCTCAGATGCGTACAGGGACGTTTCTGTCTCTGAGATACTCTTTTACCTCTTTTACGCTCATCTCACCGAAGTGAAAGACGCTTGCGGCAAGGCAGGCGTCAGCATGGCCCACCACAAAGCCGTCATAGAAATGTTCAAGGGTACCGACACCACCGCTTGCAATCACAGGAATGCCAACGGTATCGGAGATGGCAGCGGTCACCGCCACATCAAAACCCTGTTTTACGCCATCTGTCTCCATGGACGTCAGAAGAATCTCACCCGCACCACGGCGTTCGACCTCTTTTGCCCATTCTACCGCATCGATGCCCGTCGGGTGGCTGCCGCCGTAGATAACCACTTCATACCATGCAACCGACCCGTCCGGCATGGTGATGGGTGTTGCACCCCCACGCATCTCATCATTTCTGCGCACGTCCATTGCGACAACAATGCACTGTGACCCAAACATCACCGCCCCTTCTGATATCAGTTCAGGATGCTGCACGGCACTGGTGTTGATACTGACCTTGTCGGCACCTGCCCGGAGAATCTCACGGATGTCGTCAATGGAACGGATGCCGCCGCCGACGGTGAGAGGTAAAAAGAGCTTGTCTGCTGCACGCTCAATCACATCGATGATGATGCCGCGGGCTTCCTTTGATGCGGTGATGTCCAGAAAGACCACCTCATCGGCACCCTGCTCATTATAACGGGCCGCGAGTTCTACCGGGTCACCGGCATCCCGCAGGCCCAGAAAATTAACCCCTTTCACAACTCTGCCATCCTTTAAATCAAGACAGGGAATGATACGTTTGGTGAGTGCCATCGTGGTACATGGTGTGTACTGCGGGTATAATGATAATTGTGTATCAGACCCACCTCCTGCATCACCCCACATTCAGCGGCACGGCTGCGGGAGATATACCGAAAGGTGAACATACACACACTGAAATAAAAAATCGGGTATAACCCTTTCTGCGTACCGCAGGTGTTGCCGGTCTGCACCAATTTTATGGGAACAGCAGCCCCCCATGACCTGTTCTCAGATAATAAAAAGTCCCTTAAACTGTCATAACATACGGTATTGACAGGATTGTGAAGATGACTATGGACTCAGGAGAACTGAAGATGGGATGGGCACGGCAGTACATGCCGGTCCTCGCAGAGATTCGCAAGCGGTTTGAAAAAGAACAGCCGCTTGCAGGGGCCATCGTCGGGATGGCCCTCCATGTGGAGGCAAAGACCGCCGTCCTTGTCGAGACAATGGCCGCCGGCGGGGCACACGTGTATATCACCGGGTGCAACCCCCTCTCCACGCAGGACGATGTGGCACAGGCACTCGGAAGGGTGCCCGGCGTGCATTGCTATGCAACACGCGGATGCGATTTAGAGGAGTATTATGCCGCAATGGACAAGGTTCTCGATGCGTCCCCGAATATCACCATCGATGACGGTATGGACCTCATCCACCGGATTCACACACTCCGCCGGGATCTGCTCGGGACTATCATCGGCGGGTGCGAGGAGACAACCACCGGTATCCAGCGCCTCCGGGCAATGGCAGACGCAGGAGCCCTTGAGTTTCCGGTCATCGCAGTGAATGACACCCCGATGAAACGCTCCTTTGACAATATCCATGGCACCGGAGAGAGCGCACTCTCCTCCATCATGATCACGACAAACACCCTCATCGGGGGCAAGTGGTTTGTAGTGGCAGGATACGGTTATTGCGGCCGCGGACTGGCCCGGATGGCACATGGTCTTGGTGCAAAGGTCATTATCACCGAAGTAGACCCCCGCCGTGCCCTTGAAGCACACATGGACGGCTACCAGGTGATGACTATGAAAGAGGCAGCTGCCATCGGTGAGATTTTTGTGACAACGACCGGCAACACCTCCATCATCACAGGCGAGCACTTCCCGCTGATGAAAAACGGCGCAATTCTTGCAAACGCCGGACACTTCAACGTGGAGATTGAGATCCCGTGGCTGGAAGAACATGCAGAGGAAAAAGAGGTACGGGACAGCATCGACACCTATCTTGTGAACGGCAACCGCATCAGTGTGCTGGCAGAAGGGCGGCTCGTCAACCTTGCCACCACAAAGGGCATGGGCCACCCGGTGGAAGTGATGGACCTCTCCTTTGCCCTGCAGGCACTCTGCACGGAGTACATGTATAAAAACGGGGCCAACCTCGCAGGCGGCGTCTATGAAGTGCCATACGAGATTGATGCAACGGTCGCATACCTCAAACTGGCATCTCTGGGTGTCTCCATCGACGCACTGTCAGAAGAACAGAATACATACCTGCATTCCTGGACAGCAGGCACATAAACACTCCTTTTTAAGCTATTTTCCGGGAATAATTCAGGTTTATGCCTCAGGATTTTCCGTCTGCATAGGATTCCCGGATAGCGAAAAGATATTCCTGTGCATACCCGGCATACGGCCCGAAATGCTCCTGTGCAAACCGGCGGATACGCTCGTATTCTGCCGGCGTAAAGGATACATCCGGATTGCCGATGCCATAGAGGCGGTGCATGATCATCCGCATCCAGGTATCCACCGGAAAGGACTCATATTTTTGGAATCCAAAGAGCAGCACACAGTCTGCTACCTTCGGGCCGATGCCGGGACAGGCCTGCAGTGCCCGGCGTGCCTCTTCAAAGGGTAAACCCCGGATACGGTCAGCCCATCCGGATTCAGCGGCGATGGCTGCAGCAGTTTTGTGGATATATGGCGCCCGGTATCCAAGGCTGCACCCGCGTTTCTCCTCGAGGGTGAGGGCACAGAGGGCTGCCGGTGTGGGAAAGGCATACCGCACGGTTCCGTCCGGTGCGGCGATTGGTTTTCCTGCAGCCCGGCACAGATTCTCAATCATCCGGGTAATAAACGGGATGTTTGCATTCTGGGCACAGAGATATGAGATAAGACATTCCCACGGGTCCTGACGGACGATGCGCAGACCACCAGTGCGGCAGACTGCATCAGTGATATGGGTGTCACAGCAGAATCCGGATACAACAGCATCATGATCACAGTCAAGATGCAGATACGAGATAAGAAATGCTTCAGAACAGCCGGTGTAATGCAGCTTCACCCCGTCCTCGCGAAGGGTGATGAATCTGCTGTCCACCACTCCCTGCCAGGTATCCTCCACCTTCTTCCATCGGAAAAGCTGGCCGCAGGAGAGAGTGGCGTCCAGATTCAGCGGGTGTGCAGATTCATACACCCGAACCACATGCACCCGCATCCCGGTCTGCCTGTCATTCATAGTTCCTGCATGTACCTTCCCTGCGGCTCATCAAAATAGATAGTGATACCGGCATACCGCATGGGAGATATTATGCCCGGAATATGGTATCATTGAGTTCGTGAAGATTAACCCTGACCCGTTCGAGTTCATCCACCTGTGCCTGCAGGATGACTTCCACATCGTCGAGATCCATTGTACCTTTCTGTATGCTGGAGGTAAGGCCCTGCAGGCTGGCTTTTACCTGCTCCACCGGATTTTCCAGTTTGCTGGTGACAGCAGAGAGGCAGGCGACACGGGCCTCCTCTGCCACGAATGCCCGGTGTTTGTAGATGGATGTCTCAATCGTGGTATAGAGTTCCCGCGGCCGGATTGGTTTTATCAGGTAGCCATACGGGTTTGTCCGTATCGCCCGCGAGAGGGTCTCCTCATCTGAATAGGCAGTGAGAAATATAACCGGAATTTTCAGACGTCCGAAGATCTTCTCTGCCGCTTCAATGCCATCCATATCCCCGTCCAGACGGATGTCAATAAGGGCAAGACTCGGCTGTGTCTCCATGGCAAGTTCGATTGCCCGCTGCCCTGTCGTCGCCCGCCCTGCAACCGTGTACCCGAAGTCATGGACTGAATCTTCGAGAGCCATTGCGATGATGACTTCATCCTCGACAATGAGTATCTTCGCATCGGTCAGAGAACTCTGATAGCTCTCATATTTCATCACCATTCTTAGGGAGGGAATAGTATTAATATTTGATCCGCCGGAACGCACAAAAACGCGGAGGAAAACAACTACACAACCATATCACCCTACCGATTATCAAACTTCAGACGTACCGGGAATAACATAACTCAATCCTTATTCAGACCCTCAGTCCGGCAGGGCACAATCATGATTACCTGTACCTGAAAGATACAGAGCAGCAAAAAAACGAAGATCCGCAAAAACAGAATCAGACACAGAACATAAAAAGTGAGGCTTCCCTGCCAACCCCCCCGGATAGGCAAAGAAGCCAACACACATACTATACAATAAAAATATAAATAGTTTTGCCATGCACACCCCCGGAATTTGAATAATACTATATACACAACACAAAATAGGTTATTTAAATGCAAATGTTTGCAGCCCTCCATACTAAAAGGGAATATCACTCCGGCACTTGTGACAGATCTGCCAAAGTGCACGAGCACCTCATTATTCCCCATACCTCCCTCATCTGCATGCGCCCGCACTCTTTTCCCCTGCTACCGCAAAAATAAAGCAGGCACAAATTTACGACACCATATGAGGAGACAGGAAGATGGAGAAGAAACGTGACGGCAGGCAGAAACGAAATGTCTCCCCGGGGGATACCGTAAGGATTGTCCTCAAACAAGACCAGAGAACCGGAAAACTGACAGATGGCATGGTAAAAGACATTCTTACAAACTCCTCATCTCACCCGCATGGGATAAAGGTGCGGCTGGCTGACGGGCAGGTTGGCCGGGTGAAGGAGTTTGCCGAAGATGAGTGATCACCGGCACCGGTTTTCCAGGATATAAATACCGGCACCACATAATCTGACAATCCATTTTCGTCCTTATAAATACCCGTTTTTTCATATTAAAGTGCTATTTATAGCCATGTGAATGAGAGAGAATTAACCGATATTTGGAAAAAAAACGGCGTATCCACTCCATTTTCGGACACATTTTTTCACACGTTGATTAATGAAACGAAATACCCGGGGTTTTCCCTACAGGCATTCCAGTTTAATGGAAAAATGAGAGAGAGGGAGATAGAGAGACGCAGTTCAGGCGGTTTCTTCCCCTTTGGCCTTTTCAGACATCCTCCCAATCCAGATCGTCACAACCACCGCGATGATGGTCACAATGACCGCATATATGAGCATGGCAGGAATGTTTTCTGCCTCCCCGAATATTGCTTTAAAGATTGCCTGAATTGCCCCGTTCCATGCAAGGGCGGCAACCAGACCGAAGGCCACGGTCAGGAGTGCCGCAATTTTTTCAATGACTTCCCCTTTAACTGCCATAGGATGGACAATATTACAATCCACTATATATTTGTATTCCTTTCAGGGACCGGATTTCAGGAAGAATATTCATCAGCATTCAATCAATCCATAAGATCTCAATCATCTTCAGAATTCATCCTTCGTTTTGCTGACTGGATTTATGCGTGGGAAGAACAATAACCCATAGGGAAAAGCAGAGAAAAGGCAATCCTTCACAAAAATGAGATACAAGCAGAGGAGAATATCACCAGAGTATGCCGGCACATAATACATGTATCACTAAGAAAACTAGGACAAGAACGGCAGTTCTATTATCTGCCCTATCCCATTTTCATACATGCCCATCCGGATTCTTCTGGTGGATGATGAACCGGCCCTGCTCGATATTGCGAGGCTCTTTCTGGAACGTGACACGCAGTTCTCCGTCGAAACAGCACTATCGGGAGATACTGCTCTGGAATTACTTGAAAACGACTCTTTTGACGCCATCGTCTCCGATTACCAGATGCCGGGGATGGACGGCCTTGCACTGCTTTCCCGTATCAGGGAACAGGGAATTTCCATACCATTCATTATCCTGACCGGCAGAGGACGCGAGGAGGTTGTCATCGAGGCACTCAATATGGGGGCCGATTTTTATCTCCAGAAGGGAGGAGACCCTAAATCCCAGTTTGCCGAACTGACGTCCAAAATCATTCATGCGGTGGATAAGAGAAGGGCAGAGATGAAAGCCCGGACAGCCTATGCGGAGATGAAGAAAGCCGTTAATAAACTCGAAGAACAAAACCGCCGTCTCGAGGAGAGCGAGGCAAAATTCAGAAATCTCGCAAATTCCACCTCAGTGGCAATCCTCCTTTATCAGGACGAACGGTGGATTTATGCAAACCCGGCGGCTGAGAGGATGTGCGGTTTTTCTGCGGAGGAAATATGTGCAATGAAATTCTGGGAATATGTTGCACCGGAATTCCGGGAAATGGTGAAGAGACGGGGACAGCTAAGGGAAGAGGGGAGGGATGTCGAAAATTCTTATGATTTCAGAATCCTGAGAAAAACGGGAGAAGAAGTCTGGGTTCACCTCATGGGGAGTACGACAGAATATCAGGGGCGCCCGGCAGGTCTGATTTCTGTAATTGACATCACTGAACGAAGACTCATGGAAGAGAAGCTCAGAGAACAGGAGGGGAACTACCGGACCATCCTCAATTCCCTGAGTGATATTATTCTTGTCATCGATGGGGAGGACCGGTTTGCTAAGCGTACATCATAACAAAGGAAAGCTTTATGCCCTGCCGGAGGACTTCCTGGGCAAACACATCAGAGACGTTCTGCCACAGTTCATTTATGAGCAGTACAGCACCGCTGCAGCCATCCTGCGAAATACCGAAGAACCGCAGACCTATGAATATCCGCTTGCAATCGGCGAAGAAAATGGATGGTTTGAAGCATCACTGACCCTTCGAGGATGAGAGTGCCGACATTATCTCAGTCGTCAGGAATATCACAGACCAAAAACAGGCAGAGGAGACCCTCCGGGAGAATGAGGCACGATACCGCACACTGGTCGAAAATATCCCCATCGGCCTCATCCAGGCAGATACCACCGGACAGATCACCTATGTCAACGAGCAGATCCTCGGGATCCTCGGATCACCGTCCAGAGGGGCGACAGAGCAGATCAATCTGCTCAATTACCCGCCCCTCCAGGAAGCAGGAATCAGCAATGATATCCGGACGGCGATCAGGGAAAAACATCCGGTCAACGCCGAACGGAGGTATGTGAGCAAATGGAGGGACGAACCCTGTCTGAGCTACCGGATAGCACCGCTTTTTAAAGACAGTGAAGTGACCGGAATCTTGGGCATTGTCGAGGATATCACGATACGTCGGCGTGCAGAGGATTCTCTCAGGCTTGCCAACCACAAACTCAGTCTCTTATCAAGGATTACCCGGCACGACATCCTGAACGATGTGTTAACCGCAAAAGGCTACCTTGAACTCTATGAAGCCGATCACCCCGCAAGTGTGACACCCTGTCTCACCTTTGTGGAAGAGGCAATTACCCGCATTGAACGTGAGGTCGAATTCACCCAGGAATATCAGGAACTTGGTAACCGGCCCCCTGAATGGCAGATGATCAGACAGGTCATTGAGGAGGGCTGCCAGCAGATGAATGTCCCGAATGGAAATTTGTGTTGAAATTGACGTTCCCCCCATCGAAATATATGCCGACCAGCTGCTGACACTTGCCGTCTCAAATATTTTCAGAAATGCCCTTGTGCATGCCAAGGGTCTGACGAAGATATCTGCCATGACCCACGAGACGCCGACAGGTGAACTCTGTATTGCCATTGAGGATGACGGAACGGGGGTGCCTAAAGAGAAAAAGATGGCAATGCTGCAGCCAACATACAACCGACGGCACGGCCACGGTCTCTTTCTTGTCCGGGATATCCTTGATCTGACAGGGATTTCCATCCGGGAAACAGGAGTGCCAGGGGAAGGCGCCCGCTTCGAACTGATAGTGCCGGCCGGAGGATGGCGTCAGCTCACGGAAAGTGCCATCTAAAGAACCGGATACAGCATAAGAATACGAGCGTTTTTTTGATATCCCTCCGGGACGCACATTCCGGGAGGAACAGACAGGTCATCTGCTGCATTCATTCTCCCGTTTCTTATTCCCATTCCATTTCGTTCGCGCCACTCATGGTGATGCCGGATGATGTCTAAAAAAGAGGAACATATCTTTTCACCCGGGCCGGGATGCCATACCTCACATACCTTTTTTAGTCCTGAAAGATACTATCCGCCGTTTCATGGGGAGTGAAACAATTATGGCAACAGTTACACGGAAAGTGGTGGAGGATGCGGGTGTCGATGTCGATCACCTTGTCGAATTGCTGGTAAAAATGCAGCTGCAGAGCTGACGACGTTTTATTACTATACGATTCTCCGGGTCAACCTGATTGGTATTTAAGGGGAGAATCTCAAAGAGATCGCCGAAACCGCCCGAGTCGGGGACCGGATCATTTCGAGGCGCTGGTTCCCCGGATTTATGAACCGGGAGGAAAACATCCGGATGACATGGTGGAGTTCCACAACAGCTCCGGGTGCCCGCCGGCACCTCTTCCCGCAGACCCGACCGGATTTGATGGCAATTCTGGAGGTGCTCCTTCAGGCAGAACAGTGTGCGGTGAGGCAGTACACTCATGTCTGCAACCTGACCACGGGGAAAAACCACCGGTACCTATGACCTTGCGTTCTCCATTCTGCATGAAGAGATTGAGCACGAATCATGGTTCTCAGAGTTCCTTGGCAAAGGGCCGTCCGGACATTTCCTCAGGTTGGGGGTGACATCACCGTTCGTCTCAAAGTTTCTGAGGTAGGAAAAGAAGGTATTGTTTTTCCCATTTTTATGAACCACACCCAGAACCATGAGACAATCCGGATTTATGCAGATCCCATTTTCCATTCGTATATTGCATTTCTGACCGGAATTATCTTCAAAACGCAGAATTATACTGCACCAGGTGTTCGGTGATGTGGGAATTTTTTCTGACATTTGACCCTGTGACACAGGCACTCCTCGCAGGAATCTTTACCTGTGGTATGACAGCACCCGGGGCAGCGACAGTATTTCTTACACGGGAGGTGAACCAGAAGTTTCTCGATGTGATGCTGGGGTTTGCTGCAGGCGTGATGATCGCCGCCAGTTTCTGGTCACTCCTTCTGCCGGCAATCGAGCTTTCCACATGACTGGATATTCCCGCATGGCTCCCCGCTGCAATCGGATTCATCATGGGAGGTGTGGCCCCCGGTTTCATTGACCGGATCCTTCCTCACCCCTAAAATCAGATTTTCCACAGAGTAGGCAGAAGGGATTCCGGCATCATGGCCCCGGATCACACACCTCATCCTTGCAGTAACGATCCACAACATCCCGAGGGACTTGCTGTGGGTGTGGCATTCGGTGCTCTTGCTATTGGATCGACAGAAACGCTGGCCCCAGCCGTTGCCCTCACGGTTGGCATCGGCATCCTGAATTTTCCGGAAGGGATGGCTATCTCGATGCCGCTGCGGCGGGAGGGATTTTCGAC
This sequence comes from uncultured Methanomicrobiaceae archaeon, assembly GCA_963761105.1. Lineage (GTDB taxonomy): Archaea > Halobacteriota > Methanomicrobia > Methanomicrobiales > Methanomicrobiaceae > Methanogenium. The sequence goes on from CAVXFW010000023.1 coordinate 205,699, forward strand.
ACGGAGAAGTTTCTGGTATGGGTAGTTCTCCGGCCTTGTTGAACCGGTGGCAGTCGTCATCGGATCAGCGGCAGTCATCATCACCCGGCCCATCCTGCCCTATGCCCTGGCCTTTGCCGCCTGAGCGATGACCTTTGTGGTCATTGAAGAGGTGATTCCTGAGTCGCAGCTCAATGGCAATGCCAATGCGGCGACCTTCGGGGCGATGCCTGGATTTGTGGTGATGATGATTCTTGATGTGGGGCCGGGTTGATGGGGAAAAAAGTCAGATTATATTCATTATCCGATTGTATACATCCCGTAGGGCCCGGGACCAGAGAAAACGCGATTCTCCGGAGATGGGAGGAAATACCCTCATACTGCATCCGGATCATTTCCCGACACTCCCATACCCAACCACTTTTTTGCCACATACAACGGATAGTCCATTGAATGGACGTCATCCTGCAGATTATCCTCCTCCTTATCTGTGCAAAGCTCTTTGGAGAGCTGCTGGAGCGGATGGGCTATCCGGCTCTTATCGGGGAGATCGCTGCAGGCGTTCTCCTCGGGCCTTCGCTTCTGGGATGGGTAACCACAAATGAAACGATTGAGGTCTTTGCCGATATCGGCATCATCGTTCTCCTCTTTGTCAGCGGTGCCGAGATGAACCTGAAATCGTTTCTCGAAAGACGGAATGTCGCCGTCACCACAGCCCTTGCAGGCGTCATCGTCCCCTTCGCAGGCGGAATACTGCTGGGATACCTGCTGAATTTTTCACAGTCAGAGACACTCTTCATCGCCATTGCGCTTTCCATCACCTCCATTGGAGTATCGGTCCGGATTCTCGTTGATTACAAACAGTTAAACACCCTTATTGGTACTGCCATCGTCAGCGCTGCCGTCCTCGACGATATCATCGGCATCTTCCTTTTAGGCATCCTCTCTGCGGTTGCGATGCAGGGCACCACGCTTGCAGGAGACTCCCTTACTTCAGGCATGCTCATCGGCATCGGGTTTCTGGTGCTCTTCGTCCTCATCGCACCACGGGTGCTGCGCTGGCTCTTCAACCTGGCACGAAAGACCGAAACCCACGAGATGGTATATTCGGTTGCCATCATCCTCGCCCTTGCAAGCGGCTACCTCTCCCACATAGCGGGACTGCACTATTCCATCGGTGCATTCATCGCGGGCCTCATTCTCGGAGACCAGATCAGACGCGACCGCCTGCTCTTCGACAGCCTGATGGACTTCGGGTTTGGGTTTTTTGTAACACTCTTCTTTGCATCCGTGGGCCTGCTCTTCAGTTTCACATGGGAGACCTTCCTCTCCCCCTACATCATCCCTATCATCGTGGTTGCCATTGGGGGCAAAATCATCGGCGGCTTCATCGGCTCCTTCCATTTCCTCACCAAAGCAGAGGCACTCCTTGTCGGTCTCGGGATGACACCACGGGGGGAAATTGCTCTCGTCGTTGCCAAGGTAGCCCTTGTCGGAGGAGTTATTGTGAATGCCCTCTTCTCTGCAGTAACCGTGATGGTGATTGCAACCATTATCATCACCCCTCTTCTGATGAAACACGGGTTTAAATGGGCAAAAATTGCAGAAAAGGAATCACCCTGAAGGATAAACAGTACAAAAACGGCCTTGTGGTAATCCTCTGAGAAAAGAGAGATCTCACATAAAAGAAAATAGGAGAAGACATAGTTATATTAACCTATATTTTCGCCAGAATTGTGATTCAAAGCGTTATTTGCCTCGGAAAAACCGCACCCACACAGAAGCCCGGAAGAGACCCGTCTCAACCGGAGACAGCCCATACATCCTCCCAAAATATCTATCAACAGTAACCGTCTGATAGTCTGCAATCAGCCGTATTTTTAGCAAATAAAAGACATTACAGCCTTACATTTCCGGCATGAAAAAAGAGCGTAAAATACGTCCATTTTACCCCCAAATTCTCCAAAACAGGGGGTCAAAGAGGGGAGAGACGGGGTGATAAAAACAGGGAGTGAGGAATGAGCTCCATTTTCTGATATTCATTCAAACGAATTTTCACACGTACACACGGTTTCTTCCAAATATTCCGGATATATAGCGGCAAAAATCCTGTGGAGGGTCCTGATCAGATCTCCCCTTCCCGGACAAGAAATGCAATGATATCACACATCTCCACCAGACCGATGGAAATACCATCGTCATCCACCACAATAACATCCGGGTGCCTGTTCTTCTCCATTGCTACAAGCGTCTCTGCAATGGTGGCGGAGTCCGGCACGGTCACATGGCTGCGGGTCATCAGCTCCCCGGCATGGAGGGCCGCACTCTTGTGCAGGCACTCGAGGCATCCCAGTTTTCGCCGGCTCCGGACACCCATTCCCGGCGTTATTGCAGAGAGCAGATCCATGCGGGTGATGATGCCCAGAAACCGGCATTCCTCATCACAGACGATGATATCAAAACATCCCTTCCGGGTAAATGAACGGTAAATATCGGCAACCGGCGTTTCCGGATGCACACGGAAAAAATCCACCTGCATAATCGCTGTAATCGGGGTATTTTCAGGATCTGGTTTCTCCGCCCGACTGCTCTCTTCTTCCCCTGTCATGTAGATAGTGTGTGATCGGCACGGCAGATGATAAATAGGTAGCGGCACTGAGTACCGGACCGTCTGTATCAGAACCGATATCTATAAGGGCAGATGAACTGCCCATCAAATGTCGCATTCATACCGTTTCCCCACCGTGGGAGAAGGGTATATATATTGACCCACCCATACGCAGACTGCTCTGAGATGGCTAATTTCAGGATTAATATGCGCAGGCATCATCAGGGTCAGAAGGGGGAAACAGAATGACTGACAAAATAAAAGTAACGGGAGAGTAAAATGGCTGATTTAATTTTCCTTGCGGTAATTTTCCTGGTCCTTGCTCTGGTATTTTACATCATGGGGGCACGGGGAATAGCTGGTTTTTCGATGAATATCGCAAAATGGCTCGTAATTATCTTTGTAATAATTGCGGTAATCACGTTCCTATTATAGAGGATTCCTGAGAAAACCGGAAAAAGGATCTGGTGATGCCTGATAACAAAAATGAGAGAATTTTAAGATCACCAACCCATTTGGGATGCAGACTGCCACTGTGGCTTATTTATGCGTCCTAAATCCAAAAATAACACTTTTAAATAAGAAATCCGGGAGAGAAACGGGCATCCCGGTCATGCAAAGTCTATAACATTGTGGCCCTCTGTTTTGAAGGACAGAGGACTGCTGGAAACATCCTGAATGAAGCCAAGGGTGCAGAACTGCTGAATAATGCCGACATCATTGCCCAGGCAGTGATCGAACAGGACCTGAAGGGAAAGATGTATTTTCATGAACCCGGCAGGGGTGGACTCGGTGCGGCAGTTGGTGCGGTTGGGGGCGGACTCCTGAGCCTCGTCGGCGGTCCTGTCGGATTTCTGGCATGGGTGGTGGGTGGCGCAGTCGTCGGTGGCGTTTCCGGCAAATACCTTGGCTGTCCCATCAGGAAAGGTGAACTGGAACTGATCGGTGAAGCCCTGAAACCCGACACTTCAGCCCTTCTCCTGCTGCTTGAAGACATTTACAGTGATAGAACGTCATTAGCAGCATGGGCAGCTACAATGCCAATGTGGTAACGCTCACGGTGGGCGATGAACTTTCAGACGAGATTGCGTCCTATACACAGGTTACTGTTGCATCACCAGCTGCCTGAAGAAAACATAGGAATATCTGCGGGGGTGGGGAGTATGTCTCCACCTACACTTCCCATCTTCAAAGCTGTCCTGTACAACCCACCCGTCAATAAAAAAAGGTGGACGTCCGGGAAAAAACTACTCTACCCCACCCTGAATTGTGATCGTTTTCTCCGCAACCGGAATCGTCTTTCCCGATTTCTCCAGTGCACGGTCAACGACATACCGTACACCACCACAGCAGGGCACTTCCATCCGGGCGACCGTGATTGATTTGATCGTATGCAGGGAGAATATATCCGCCAGTTTTGTGACATAACCATCGATATCAGCATCCAGTTTCGGGCAGAAGATGATGAGGATCCTGTTCTGCAGGAACTCCGTATGAAATCCGGCGTAGGCAAAGGGGACACAGTCAGCAGATATAAGCAGATCGGCGTTGTCAAAATACGGGGCTGATGCGTTCAGGAGTGTGAGTTGCACCGGCCACTGCCGCAGCTCGGACGGTGTATCGCCTGAAGGAGCACCATTCCCGCCATGCCTGTCCCGTCTGATGTTCTGTGCTGCAGTTCCAGGACATGCACCAAATGGACTTTTGCCGTGCGGCCCGGGTTTCGGAGAACATCCCGCCGCATTATGATCCGGGATGGAAAGGCCGTTCTCTATCAGATACTCGATTGCCGGATTATACAGTTCCGTCTGCCCATGGCCGGCAAGATGCTCGAGATGGGCCCGGATGACTGCTTCTCCCTGCCGTACAATGGTCGCCATCACCGCGCTCTCATCATACGCTTCTGCTTCACGCTCGATGACCGTGATTGCTCCCTCAGGGCAGGTGCCGATGCAGGCCCCGAGACCATCGCAGAAGAGATCACTTACCAGCCGTGCCTTTCCGTCAATGAGCAAAAGAGCCCCCTCCGGACAGTCCGGGATGCATTCACCACATCCCGTGCATTTGTCTTCATTGATGCTGATTATTTTTCGTCTCATATATTCACTCCCGGATGGCAGATGGTAACCAGATGGTTTCCATTAGTTAAATATTCAGGTCTGATAGCTGAGCACATATTTGGATATTTAGCTGTTGAAATGAACATCCGAAAATAAAAAGGAACCTATTTCATATCTTTGCCGTAATATTCACCATAGAAGGAGCATTGTATGGCAGAATTTCTCGATAACACAGGGATCAGCTCGGAACTCACCAACCTGATAAAAAATTCAAAACAGGAACTCTACCTAATCAGTCCGTATATCATATTGACCTCCATAAATAAGAAATACATTCTGAATAGCGATGGGAAAGATTTCGCCATAAACATCGTTCATCGGGCTGATGCTCCATTAAAGGATGAAGATCGGAACTTCCTTCAGGATTTAAAGAATGTCACTATCCATTCATGTGCGGATTTGCACGCCAAATGTTATTTTAATGAAAATTCAGGTGTTATTTCTACCATGAACATGTATGAACACTCCCAAACAAGTAATTGGGAAATGGGGGTAAAATTCTCAAAGGCAGAGGATCCTAAACTGTTCAATGATACCCGGGAAGAAATAATTCGTATTGTCGAGGCAAGCACGAAACAATCCACTAACAGCGTCGCAACGAAAACCCAATCCCAAAAACAAAAACAAGACTGGAACAAAACCCAGCAAAAGATGTCCCCTGCACTTAAAAACCCACCAAAAAAGGGGTTCCTGGATAAACTTACAGACAGCATATTTGGGGAAGTCGGATATTGTATCCGCTGTGGGAAAACGACCGATTATAATCCTGAAAAACCCTTCTGCGAGAAATGTTATCCATCATGGGCAAAATATAAAAATCCATCATATCGGGAGAAATACTGCCATATCTGTGGAGAAAAGGCTTCAACAACAAAAGTAAGGCCAGTCTGTAATGATTGTTACAATCATCATTTCAGATAAAATGTGGATTTGAATTAATTTCCCCCCTTTCAATCATCTTCCTGTGGTTGATCGTGACTATGAACTCCAACACCGCTCACCAGGCAAGAGGTTGCCCATATGAAAGTGAGAAGTTCTGTAATCCTTTGTCCTCTCAATTTGTCCCATACCACCAGATCCTTTAATCCTCCTCAATAGCCTGATTTTGACCCTTTTTCAGCAGCTGCTCCAGCTTTTCGACGCGGCTGGTGATCTCTGTTTCAATCTTCTCCCGTTCATTGATCAGCTGTTTCAGTTCCGCGAGATACCTGGCAGCCTGATCTTCTTCCACCGGAGATTGTTCCGGAGATTCATCCTTTTTTTCCGGCGGTGCTAACAGTTTGCTTGATATCAGGCCGGCGAACGTCGCAAAGACGGCTACCCCTGTCGTCAGGACAAGGATTCCCACCATCCGGCCAGCCGGTGTCACGGGAAACCGGTCCCCGTAGCCAACCGTGGTGATGGAAACATACGCCCACCATATCGCATCACCGGCGGTGATGATATTCGCGGATGGTGACGCATGTTCCGCCTGCAGGACCAAAAAAGCCCCGGATTCGATGATCAGGATAACCATGAAAACCAGGATATATAGCGCCGATTGGGCCCGGTTCCTGGAAAGGTAGGTTACGATATACCTGGCCCCGTACTTGTGGACAACCCGGTATGCCTTGTATATCCGGAACAGCCTGAATAGGCGGAACAAAGGTATGACAGCCAGCAGGTCAGCCCAGCCATAATTGCGGAAGAAATACGATGAACGGGACGGCGCTGTTGCTAATCTGAGAATGAAGTCGTAGATGAAGAGCAGGGTAAGCACGGCGTTGATGATGAAGATAACATTAATTGCATCCAGATAAACTCCCGGGATATAGGAGAGAACCATATTGAGAACTGAAAGTATCGAAACGGCGGCGATGAATATTTCATATCCAAAGTCCAGTTCCTCTCTGCGCCTGATATATATCATCAAAATTCACAACAACAGAAAATCGGCTCACAACATATTAAAGCTGTTATTTTCGTGGAGGAAGATTTCCCGGCCGGACGCTTAATGGAAAGGAGAAACCTCTCACTCATGCATCAGGATTCTGACCAACGGGGAAGAACCACACAAGACAGGGTTCCTGATGCTGCAGAAGAAGAGGTCAGCCGAAGGAACATAAACATGAGCAGCTGAAGAAAAAAAGCGAATATAATAGTTGAATACCCCCGGGCGGATTCGAACCGCCGTAACCAGCTCCAAAGGCTGGTATGATTGACCGCTACACCACGGGGGTGCATATGTACAGGAACAGCAACGTTTCTGTCTGTGCCTCAATCTATTTCATCTGCAACGATTTTAGTGTTTCCCGGAAACGGATGGGATGGGCGGAGCAATTGGTCCCGGTTACTTCACCCGCGTCACCCTGATGGCGACATCCTTCCCGGTGAGCTTGATCAGTTTGAAATCCACATTCACCGTCCTGACCTCTCCCGGGTCAAATGAACCGGCATTAATTTCCTGTGACTTCAGTAACGTCTCGCCTCCGCCGGTCACATCCAGAAGGTCTGCCTGCAGGCGGATATCGGCCGTTGAAAAAATCCCCTTATTTTCAACCATGACCGGATATGACGCAAAATTCTGCCCGACCTGTCCCGCTCCGGTAGTGATCACAATATCCTCTTCAAACGATGGCAATGTAGTATTGATGGGCAGCGAGGAACACCCCGCAGCCATCACACCCCATACCATCACCCATGCCAGTATACCAGGATATACGGCATGTTCCCCCGCCGCCGTCAGATGCGTCCTCCTTTTTATCATATTCAGGCCCCCCGTTATGAACCGTTCTGTTGTATTTCTGTCACCCGCACCGCTGTATATCAACCAGCATTCTGGTGCATCATCCGGTTACATGCAGGTATTGGATTCACTCTCTCATCAATCAGACGGTATTTCCTTTTTTTAGTTCAAACCATTTTTTGACACTGCGCCCTGCCACACAAAACTGCACCAGAACAATTCGCATGTGCACCAAATATTTATATTATACCTATATGACACGGATAATTGATTACAATCAAATACCAGACATGATAACGGATAGCAAATGGCAGCAACAATCACAGAGAAGATCTTCTCCCGCAGATGCGGGAAAGAGATCTCAGCAGGTGACGTTATGATGGCCCCGATAGACGCAGCCATGATCCATGACATCACAGGCCCGCTTGCAATCACCAAGTTCCGTGAGATGGACGGAACAACGGTATTTGACCCGTCAAAGATTATTATGCTCTTTGACCACCAGGTCCCGGCCGACTCCATTCCTGCAGCAGAAAACCAGAAGTTTATGCGGACATTTGCTGCCGAACAGGGAATTTTAAACTACGACATTCACGAGGGTGTCTGCCACCAGGTGGCAGTCGAGAAAGGCCGGGTCAGGCCGGGCGACATCGTCGTCGGCGGAGACTCACACACCTGCACCTACGGAGCCATCGGCGCCTTTGCCACCGGCATCGGATCAACGGACATGGGCTTTGCGATGAAGTACGGTGCCCTCCACTTCCGTATCCCGGAGAGCCTGAAGCTTACCACTACCGGCACCTTCCAGCACCGCGTCGGTCCAAAAGACCTCATTCTTTCGATGATCGGCGACCTCACGGTGGACGGTGCCACCTACAAGGCAGTGGAATTCACCGGAGACACCATCAGTGAAATGTCAGTCCCCGGCCGGATGACCTGCTGTAATATGGCAATCGAGATGGGCGGCAAGGCAGGCATCGTCGCACCGGACGAAGTGACCCGTGCCTACTGTGGCGGACGCATGGACGGCGGTTGGTTTGACCTGGCACCTGATGAGGACGCCACGTATATGCTGGAACGGGAGTACGATGCAGCAGACCTCGTCCCGCAGATAGCGGCCCCCCACAATGTAGACAATGTCGGAGATGTGACGAATTTTGCAGGCACACCGGTTGATCAGGTATTCATCGGTTCGTGCACCAACGGCCGGTATGAAGATCTTGCAGAAGCAGCAGAAGTGTTAGGCAGCCGTAAGTTTGCTCCAGGAATCCGCGTCATCATTGTGCCCGCCTCAAAGACCGAATACTTAAAGGCACTCCGTGCAGGCCTCATTGAGACCTTTGTTACGGCAGGCGGCATGGTTGAGGCACCCTGCTGCGGCCCGTGCATGGGTGGGGCATTCGGCATTCTTGCACCGGGCGAAGTATCGCTTTCCACCTCGAACCGCAACTTCCGCGGCAGACAGGGAAGCACAGAGGCAGAAGTATACCTCTGTTCACCGGCAACAGCTGCCGCAAGTGCCATCACAGGGCAAATCACCGACCCACGGGAGGTGGTATAATATGCACACCTGGAAATTCGGCAATGACATCGACACCGATGCCATCATCCCGGGCCGGTACCTCACCCTCTATGACCCAAAAGAACTCGCAGCCCATGCCTTCGAAGGCACACGGGACGCATTTGCAAAAGAGGCGGCAGTTGGAGACATCATCGCTGCGGGCAGAAATTTCGGGTGCGGGTCATCACGCGAACACGCCCCCATCGCCATCCGGGGCGCCGGGGTGCAGGTGGTCGTTGCTGTATCCTTTGCACGAATCTTCTACCGCAACTGCATTGCGACCGGCATCCTTCCGGTCATCTGCCCGGAGGCAGACACCATCACAGAGGATGAAGAAATAATTCTTCACCTCGATGAGGGATTCCTGACAGCCGGGGGAAGAACCCTCGCAGTCGAACCTGTGCCTGCGTTTATGCGGAAAATTATCGATGCAGGCGGACTTGTTGAATATGCAAAGAACCTCACGGAGATAGAAATATGTACAAAGTAGCCGCCATTGGCGGAGACGGAATCGGCCCTGAGATCGTGGACGCCGGGAAGGGGGTTCTCGATGCTGCAGGAGAAAAATATGGATTTGACATTGACTGGACAGACTTTGATATCGGGGCAGACCGGTATCTTGCGACAGGCGAACTTCTTACCGAAGAGGATCTGAAGGAACTTGGCACATTCAAATCCATCTACTTTGGGTCCATCGGCGACGAACGCGTCAAACCCGGGATCCTTGAAAAAGGCATCCTCCTCGGCCTCAGATTCCATTTCGATCAGTATATCAATCTCCGGCCGGTGCGCATGCTCGCGGGCACCCAGACTCCTTTAGCCGGGAAAGGTCCGGATGACATCAACTTCCTGGTCATCCGCGAGAATACCGAGGACTTCTACGTCGGCATCGGCTCACGGTTCAAAGGAAAAGAACACCGTGATCTCGAGGTTGTTCGTGACATTTACTCTATAAAATTCGGTCTGGATGTTGAGTCTGACAGCGAGGAGATTGCCTACCAGATTGGTGTCATCTCACGCGAAGGGTCGTCACGGGTCATGAAGTATGCCTTCGATGCGGCAATGAACCGGAAAAAGAAGGTATCCAGTGTCGATAAGGCCAATGTGTTAACCGAGGTATACGGCCTCTGGCGTGATGTCTTCACCGAGACTGCTGCCCGCTACCCGGAAGTGGCAACCGAGTTCACCTTTGTTGACGCCATCACCATGTGGTTTGTGAAAAACCCCGAATGGTTTGATGTGGTCGTTGCTCCCAACATGTTCGGCGACATCATCACCGACCTTGGTGCAATGATACAGGGCGGCCTGGGCCTCGCCCCCGGCGGAAATATCAACCCGGAAGGCACCTCACTCTTTGAACCTATTCACGGATCCGCTCCCAAATACAAAGGCATGAACCGGGCAAACCCCATTGCAACCATATGGGCGGGGTCGCTCCTCCTTGAAAATCTCGGTGAACCGGAAGCGGCCGCAGGGATCCTTACCGCCATTGAAAAGAGCATCGCTGCAAAACAGACCACCCTTGACCTCGGCGGGTCACTTGGCACCCGTGAAGCAGGCGCCTGGATTGCAGACGCCATCAGAAACGGATAAAAAAGACACCATCAGGGTGCAAAGACACCCATCACATCTTCACGCCCCGGATGCAGGTGCCGGGCAATGGTGGCCACATACCGGCCCTGCACCCGTGCCCCCGCAAGCTCATTTTCTGATATCTCCCGGGTATTGCCCGGACCGGTGATCGTCGACGCACCATAGGGAGAACAGCCGGTGACCTCATCTATGACCGAGAGTCCGGGCCAGGCATATGGCAGACCTGCGATCACCATCCCGTGGTGCAGGAGTGTAATATGGGTCGAGAGAATGGTGGACTCCTGCCCCCCGTGAGGTGTGGAGGTGCTGGTGAAGACACCTCCAACCTTCCCGATAAGTGCGCCTTCAACCCAGAGTGACCCGGTGGAATCGAAAAACTGCCGCATCTGTCCGCACATGTTGCCATACCTGGTCGGCGTCCCGAAGAGCACGGCATCATACTCCCCCAGTTCATGCCTGCCGATGACCGGCACGGTTGCGAATTCACGCTGGAAATCCGTTGCCCCCATCTTCTCAATTACATCGGGCGGCAGGGTCTCAGGCACACGCCTGAGTATCGGTTCACCCCCCGCATCCCGTACACCCTCGGCCACTGCCTGTGCCAGCCGGTGGACGTGACCGTAAAGAGAGTAGTATACAATGCCAATCTTCATCGAACGCCTCTTTTTAGATACCTCCAAAGAAGTGGGGGCAGGAGATAATGATTCCGGAGGAACTCGCGGTGCTTTTATCGGGAGAGATATTTCCGGAATGCATCCGGAACTTCATCAATGCCATCAATCACAATCCTGTTCATCTCTCCGAGATTCTCTTCGATATGACCGATTGATTTCATCAGAACCGTCAAAAACATCACCAGCTCTTCTGTTGTGAGAATACCATCCTGCAGGGCAGCGACTGTTTCTTCCAGATTGATTCGCATATGTGAGAGCGGCCCTTTTATCTTCACGGCGGTATCTGCTATGTGCTGAACAAGCCGCATGTCAACAGCATGCTCCCGGGTGACATCACGGGAGAGTGTCACCATGCCTGAGACAGCGCCACCCGGGTCATGTAGGGGTTTCATGAAGACCGCCACATTCACCACCTCCCCGCTCTTTTTGAGGCTTGGCATAGAAAACTGCTGCATACCCAAATCGTTTATGACACGGTCTGCATGCATTGCAAATGTCTTTCGGGATGCGAGGGGGACAAGGTCGTGAATCACTGTTCCCTCCAGATCTTCTGCCCGGTACCCAAAAACACGCTCAACCCCGGTATTCCATCTGACAATTCTGTGGTCAGTTCCTGTTATCACCACGGCATTATCGGTGGTTGCCATCAGGTGGTTTAACTGTTCCGTCGTTTCCTGGAGATGGACACGATCACCTGCATCCAGAATGCGGGAAATGGAACCCTGTAATTCACCTTCCGCTCCCAGCACAGGATCCACACGATTGATATGCCACTTGCCGGCATACTCCATCATCCCCGATTCCTGACTTTTACTCTTTCTGACCCGTTCATATGGACATTCAGAAAAATTCAGCCCAAATCTGTGTACCATCTCATGGCAGTGCCGGCCTAAAAGGTCATTTGCATCCACCCCAAAAAATGAGAGTGATGCAGGATTTGCCCAGAATACCGTCCCGTCAGCTTTAAAAAATAAGGCAGGCTCTACGATGACATCCTGAGTCCGTTCCCAGAGACCCCTCGTGGATGTTTCCGGCGGAAGCCAGTCATTCGACATATCCGCGCTCCTCTGATGTTTAGATTTTTGAATCAGCATAATTCCCCCCCCGGGATTGCTGTGCATCCCACCTCTTCCATTATGGGATGTTTCAGAATGTTCCATTTATCCTGACATATCTTAAGGTTCACTCATACCCCTGGAAATTTCCAGACCCGGTAGACAGAATAGACACCGGTGACAAATGCGGAGAGATAGCCGAAGAGCGCGAGATTATACAGAAAAGATGTCTCTACCGGGGAGAGAAAGAGCATCAGCGACGACCCGATGACAAGCGCCCCTATAACAAATCCGATCAGCACCCTGTTCGAGGCACGATCAATCGACTGAGACATGTGCAGAATATCAGTAGCTGCCACATCGATTTTGATGCTGCCGTCTGTTGCCTTGGTAAGCGCCCGGTTAAGTGATTTCGGTACAGAGAGCACATCATCCACAATATCCAGGGCCTCTTTTGCCACGTACCGGATGGTATCACGTGAGAATATCCGATCGATTTGCATCTCTTTGATGTAAGGCCCGACTTCAGTGGAAAAATGGAAATTCGGGTCCAGATGCTTCCCGGTATCCAGCACCATCGCTATCACCTTGATAACCAGCATCAGGTTCATCGGCACCTGCAGGCGATAGCGGTTGAGAAGCCCGGGGATCTGGTTCATCAGGCCGGACAGATCAAAATCCTCGATACTCTGCCCGGAATATTCTGACAGAATACCATAGAGATCATCCTTAAACGCATCTATGAATTTGTCATCAATTTTCACTCCCAACTGGAGGAAGGAATCTACAATCTCATCCACATCGTCATCAATAATGCCCAGAAGCAGGGTGATTATAGCATCTTTCCGTTCGGGCCGTATCACAGCCACCGACCCAAAGTCAAGAAAAACCAGATCACCTTCCATATCAACGAGCAGGTTACCTCCATGCGGGTCGGCATGGAAGAACCCGTATTTCAGGATCTGTTTGATATAGCATCGTGTGCCCCGGTTTGCCACATCATGGGGATTTGCACCGATACAACGGATTGACTCAACATCATCGATCCGTACACCACTGATATATTCCATCACAATGACTTTTTTTCCGGAATATTGCCAGTAAATATCCGGGACACGAACATGAGGCACCTCTGACACAATCGGGCGCAGGCGATCCGCATTCCTTGCGTCATTGGAGAAATCCAGTTCACGCCGGATCTGCACCGCAAACTCCCGCACCATCCCGGTCGGATTGTAAATCTTCATCTCCGGATACCGGGCCTCTACTCGTTCTGCAAACGAATGCAGAATCGAGAGATCCACTTCGATAAGTGCTTCAATATCCGGGCGCTGGACCTTGACTGCCACAAGGGTGCCGTCTTTGAGCATCCCCCGGTGGACCTGCGAAAGTGAGGCGGCAGCGATTGGTGTCTCTTCCAGGTACTCAAACGCCTCATCGATGGGACCACAGAATTCCTCAATTGTAGACCGCACCTCTTCAAAGGGCAGGGAAGGAACATTATCGGTCAGTTTCTGTAGTTCTGTAATCAGCTCTTCCGGGAGCATCTCACGGCGGGTGCTAATAATCTGCCCAAATTTAATAAAGGTCGGGCCAAGCTCTTCGAGTGCCAGACGGATACGCTCGTAGTCTGACAGGTTGCTAACCGGGGTTTTTTTCCGGAAAAAACGACGCCGGACGCTCCCCGGATCCAGCTGCTCAAGAGCAATGCCAAAACCATAGGTAATGAGTACATCAGCGATCTGGCTGTACCGTCGAAGCTTGCTTACCATCTAACGAAAAATAAGGGGGTGATTATACTTTAAACAGTTTCCCTGTTTGGCCAGGTATGCTTCCATGGGTACGGAACAAACGCAAAAAATACGAGAGAGACTGCCACAGGGACGGTGATAAGAAGCATTGCAGTGGTAAGTCCCACCAGATCAGCTATATATCCACTCACGGCTACACCCATGCCTCCTGCCCCCACTGCAAGGCCCAGCATCAGACCGGAGACAAGACCCGGACTGCCCGGCATCATCTCATGCGACATGGCAACGGTGGTGGAGAAGGTGGACCAGAGACAGAAGCCAAACAAAATCAGGCAGATGAGAGAAAGGGTGCCTGACAGGGTAAAAGTAGCGATAAAAAACGGAATCGCAAGCAGAGTAAAGAGCAGAACAAGCTCCTTTCTTCCATACGTATCCGAGAGGGTGCCGATGATCACCTGTCCCACCACACCGGCGATGAGCAGCACGGACACGATGATATTTGCCATAGCGAGGTCAAATCCACGCACCATACTGAGATATGTCGGCAGAAAAGCAACGGATCCGAATATACCCCATGCACGTAAGGCTGAACCGGTGATTAAAAGTGATATGCCATGGTATTTCCCAAAACCGCTCTGCACCTGGACAGCAGAGGAAGATGACGAAGATGAGGAAGGAACCGGGACAGGGGCAGGCTCAGGAACAGAGGAGCCGGGGCCGGATACAGCGGGCCGGGCGTAGCTTCCCTTCGGGATAATGACATGCAGGATGATTGCCATGCAGATACCGGGGATAATCATCATAATAAGGCCGGGAAGCCCCCACAGCGTGACCAGCACTCCTGCGATCAGGGGGCCGATAGCAAATCCGATATTGCCTCCCACCACAAAAAATGAGGTCAGACGCCCCCTTTTCGGACCGGAGGCAAGACGGGACACCATTGAGAGAGCGCTCGGATGAAAAAGTGCATGACCGAGTGCCGCACAGGCAGCGAAGAGGAGCGTCAGCCAGTAGTTCGTGATCAGCCCGATACAGGAAATAAAGAACGCACAGATGAGAATGGTGTATTTCACCGGCACCCCGAAGCCCCGGAGGTCACTCATCCAGCCGAAGAGCGGCTGGGTAAATGACGACGTCAGATTCCATACCGTGACAATGAGTCCTGCGAGAAAGTAAGAATACCCGTATTCAAGTATTAGAAGCGGCAGGATAGCAGACAGAACAGGGGAATATATGTCCGTCACCACATGAGCCGCAGAAAGACCCAGAATGGGCCTAAGATTCGTCATGGCTCTTCCTTTTCATTGCCCACCATGCGTATAAAATCAACCGGAATTGCCAGTATATCCCGGGTGTGATGGGCAAAGGTCCGGCGGATGGGAAATGTGGCAGAGATCACGGCATCAACATCCGCCCTACCGCGGATGTATGACTCCAGAAATGACCGGGACCCGCTGTTGAAGATACCCCATACCACATCTGCGGAGGCGAGCCCGGCGTCAATGAACGGCCGGTCTGCATGGGCCCGCTGGGCGCCGAAGGGGGGATTCATGATAACCGTATCAGAAGGAGGTATTTCCGGACAGGAAAGAGTGATATCTGCTTTGATAAATGTCACTTCAGCACCAAGTGCCTCCGCATTCTCCCGGGCCACGGCAAGGGCCCCCGTGTCCCGGTCGATTGCGATGACTTCTCCTGCACCAAGGAGCGCTGCGCCGCAGGCGAGGATACCGGTTCCGCAGCCAAGATCAACCACCCGCATGCCCCTGACATCACCCATACGATCTGCCTCATGGAGGAAGCGGGCAGCCACCACCGCAGGAGTGGCATACTGTTCACTGGCCGCATCCGGATTCGGAAACCCGGCACATCCCTCGAGCAAAATCTCAATTTGGCGTATACGCATGGTTATATCTCGTCTATGATGTAGTCTTCCCAGTCACGGACGCCCCGCACAATCTCATACTCCGGAGGCGAGAGAACCGGCACCGGAAACCGCACCTGATCGTCATAGGCAAGGCGCGGACAGGCAGTGTTGACATAACAGTCATATCCAAGGTTCAGAAGGGAATCGGGTGTTACCTCCTGCATACAGATGATGTCTGCCACAGGCGAGAGGGAAGCCAGATGCCGGGCAAGGTCCTCTCTTCGCTGACCGGTCTTGGTGCTGAGAATAATACCCACCGTTTCAGCCCTTCGCGCCTTCTCAATCTGAACAAACCGGCGGCGCATGAGACGGGAGGCATCAGCCTCCTCTGTTGTCCCGGTATACGGGTCAAGAGCCACCACCCGTGCCCCGGTCGCAAGCCCCACGCCTATCGCATGGAAGACACCGGTGCCCACATAGAGAAACTGGCTGGTGCCTGCTGAGCGGGCTGAGGCATAGGAGCACCCCAGCACCTGCCCGCGGCAGGGAGTGCGTGCATTGCCGTCACCCACAACAATGGTAAACCCGTGTGCTTCAAGGACTGCTGCGACTGCGTCTGTGAGGTGTGCATGCTGTACTGTAGTGACCAGACCCACCGGCTGATCCCGATCTAACAGAGAAATGGCTTTTTCTGCTGTCTTAGGGTCAAAGTCAAACTGCACATATTCATAGATGACGCCGGGACGGTCCTCCACCGGCGCATGACCGAAATGGATGAGCACATCGGCAAGTGCCAGTGCGTCTGTTGCGAGATCACAGGCACCATAACACGGATCTCCGCTTATTATGACTCCATACCCCGCCTCTTTCAGGGCAGAGGACGTCTCAGGGGCCCGCCGTTTCAGCCCTTCCGGAAACTGGAGGGCCACCGTCCGGGCACCGGACGAACGAAGCCGCCCCCACGTTTCAGAAGAAAGTATCTTTGACATGCACCCCGGCATCATCGACCTCGATTTCTACGAGCGACTTATATGGACGGCCGATATCGCATTCACCGCGTTTAATGACCACAAGTACGTCCTGCACCTCAGCACCGGCAATCGCAAGGCCTGCAAGGAGGGCCCTCATCGTGCCACCGGTGGAGAGCACATCATCAACGATAATTACCCGGTCACCGGCATCAATGCCATTGAGGTAGAGTTCTCCTTTGGAGTAGCCGGTGGACTGGTGCAGAGCCACCTCACCGGGCAGATCATAATTCCGTTTCCGGACGATACAAAGGGGGATATCGGTGATAAGCGAGAGAGCGACACCAATGTGAATACCCATCGCCTCTGCCACCACGATCTTATTTACTCCGGTAAAGTCCAGAACCCGCACCATCTCGACAGCGATTTCTCTCAGGAGGGCCGGTTCAACAAGCGGCACCCCGTCACTTACCGGGTGGATAAAGTAGTGGTATTCGCCGCGCATTACCATTGGACAAGATTCAAGGGAAGAAACCAGTTTTTTAAACATACATATCGCCAATATCCTTCAGAAATTCTTCGATTATTGTTGTTGTGATGTGCGGC
Source organism: uncultured Methanomicrobiaceae archaeon (assembly GCA_963761105.1). Lineage (GTDB taxonomy): Archaea > Halobacteriota > Methanomicrobia > Methanomicrobiales > Methanomicrobiaceae > Methanogenium. The sequence goes on from CAVXFW010000023.1 coordinate 223,206, forward strand.
ATACAGACAATCCTCATATGGCCGCACCGGGTATGGGAAACCTGCCAGCCTTGCGGTACAGCAGAGCAGTCAAATGATGCAACATTTACCTCAGGCTCTGCGATGACCGGATATCCCAGGGCTGCCATGCCGTCTATAAGACGACGGTGATTTTGCATGCACTCTGCCACAACGGCGGTAAAACCGTCACGTCCCAGGTGTTCAATGACCGCAAGAGCGCCTGCCACAGCGCCACCGGACCGTGTACCTGCAAGCGTAAACTCCTGCTTTACCGTCAGATATGGAGTATCTACATTTAGGGAACAGAGCATTGAGGGATCCCGCGTCAGAAGACAGCCGACCGGAATTGTGGAGATCCCCATCTTATGGGGATCAACCGAGATGCTGGTAACCCCCTCCAGCTGGAAGTCAAAGAGGGGAGCTTCCGGCAGAAACGGCAGGACAAGCCCGCCAAATGCCGCATCGACATGAAACGCAATGTCACGGTCTGAAGCGATGTCTGCCAGTGCTGCAATCGGGTCAACCACCCCATACTCCGTGGTGCCGGCCACACCCACGAGAGCAATGGTATTTTTGTCCGTAAGGTCAGCTGCTGCCTCTGCATCCATCCGGTACCGGCCATCGGATGGCGCCATCCGCATCTCAAGGGAGAGGATTTCACACGCCTTCTCAAACGAGAAGTGCGCAGATTCCGGCACAACGACATTGGGGGAGCGCACACCTGCGTTCCTGCGTGCCATCCGGAGTGCCTGGAGGTTTGATTCCGTACCGCCCGAGGTCGCATATCCGCATGCCTCAGGGAGGTGCATCAGGGACCCCAGCCGGTTAACAAGGAGTGCCTCAAGAGAGGCAGTTCCTTCAAAGAGGCCAGGGTCACCAAGATTTGACTCAATGAAAAGATTCATTGCCCGCACTGCTACCGGATGGGGCAGCGTGCACATTGAACTGAGCACATGTCGGTACCGCCGGTCATTCTCTTTGACCGATAAAAGAAAAGAGAAGAGTTCGTCTTCTGATAAACCCTGGCTACGCATCTATCGTCTCGCCATATCAAGGATCATCCGCTGCTCGGTCCGGGCAGCCGTTACGCGGATCTTCGACACTGCATCAATGTTTGCAGAAACACTGGTAATGCCGGTTTTAATAAGCCACTCAACCATCTCGGGGTCAGACCCTGCCTGTCCGCATATGGAACACTCGACGCCGCCTTCACGGCACTTTCCTATTGCATATTTTATGAGCTTCAGGACAGCCGGGTGTTTCGGGAAGTACATGTCCGCCACATTCTCGTTGTTGCGATCGATTGCAAGTGTGTACTGAATCAGGTCATTGGTGCCAAATGAAGCAAAGTTGATGCCTGCTGCAATGAACTCCTCAATCATAAGTGCACTGGACGGGATCTCAATCATGATACCAAGGGTGGTGTTCTCCACATCCACACCCCAGTCTGCAAGCATCTTCTTTGCGCGGATAAACTCGTCCGGGTGGCCAACAAGCGGGAACATCAGCCCCATGTTGTTGTATCCCTGATTCCAGAGGCGTTTAAAGACCTCAACCTGTATACGGAACTGCTCGGTCTGCTGCAGGTCGCGGCGTATGCCACGCCATCCAAGCATCGGGTTGTGCTCTTCAGGCTCATCCTCTCCGCCCGGCATATTCCGGAACTCATCTGTCGGGGCATCCAGAGTGCGGACCCAGACCGGTTTGCCGGGGAATGCGTCTAAGACTACTTTGATGCCATCGTGGAGTTCAGTGATGAACTCTTCTTCGCGGTGGTTGCGGATGTACCATCCGGGCGTCTTGCCGAGGCCGAGGATCATATGTTCAATCCTGAGGAGGCCAACGCCGTCTGCCCCGGTTGCGGCTGCCCGTGCGGCAGCTTCAGCAAGGGAGACATTCACCTTGATGGAGGTCGCGGTGATGATGGGTGCTGCTGCGAATGCAGGTGCTGCACCAGCGGCACCAGCATCCTGTGCGGAAGCGACTGCGCCTTCATATACAAGACCTTTCTCGCCGTCCACGGTTACGAGATCTCCTTCTTTGAGGACACGGGTGGCTTCCTTTGTCCCTACGACAGCAGGAGTACCAAGTTCACGGGAGACAATCGCTGCATGGCAGGTCATACCACCTTCATCGGTTATGATGGCACTCACCTTGCGCATACCAGGTACCATGTCGGGATTGGTCATCTTTGCAACCATGATGTCACCATCACGAATCCGTCCAAGGTCTTTTACGCCACTGACAATGACGACACGTCCTGTAGCAACCCCCGGTGATGCACCTTGACCTTCAAGAAGTATCTTTCCACTGTTGCTTTCCATTCCCTTTGCCGCACCGGTGTTGCCGACAATCGTGGTGATAGGGCGTGACTGGAGGATATAGATGGTGCTGCCGACAATGGCCCACTCCACATCCTGCGGGACACCGTAATGTATTTCAGATACCTTTCCGAACTTTGCCAGAGCCACAATCTCGGTATCCGAGAGCACCGGCGCATTCTGCCGCTCCGGAGAGACAGCCACTTCCTTTGTTCCGTGGTCCCCGTCCGGGAGAATTTCAACCTTCTTGGTCGCAATGTACCGGTCCAGAATCCGTCCGGACCGCTGGTCAATGACATAGTTGTCAGGTGAGACCGTTCCGGAGACAACCGCCTCTCCCAGACCCCAAGAACCTTCGATGATAGAGGTTGGTTCACCGGTGACCGGATGGGACGAGAAGAGAACACCGGCCTTCTCTGAACGGATCAGTTCCTGCACAACCACAGCAATGTCAACGATGGAATCGTCAAATCCCTGTTTGGCACGGTAGTAGATAGCCCGCGCTCCGTAGAGGGACGCCCAGCACTTCTGGACCGCATCAATGAGGGCTTCTGTGCCCTTGATGTTCAGATAGGTATCCTGTTGACCGGCAAAACTGGCATCAGGAAGATCTTCGGCCGTTGCACTGGAACGGACCGCAACCACAACATCATCTCCCATCTTTGCATACGAATGGATGATATCTTTCCTGATTTCGTCTGGGACCGGCGTCTTCATAACGATGCTTATGACATCTGCTGCCGTCTTTTCCAGGAGGTCCGAATTCTCGACGTCAAGACCGGAGAGGCGGGAGAATATTTCGGAGTCAATCTTTGCATCTTCAATATACCGGCGGAATGCCTGTGCAGTCACTACAAATGCATTTGGCACTGGCAGGCCGACTGAGGTCATTTCTCCGAGAGACGCACCTTTTCCGCCAACGGAAGGGATATCCTCTTTCCGAATTTCAGCTAGCCACAGAATATTGGGGACTTTTGTCATGCTCATGGGTCACCTGAATTTTTTTGCTACCACTGTGGAGGAACACCACGATGATTAATATGTGTCCCCCGGAGACCTATTGAAGTTAACGACTAATGTCCCCCACATTCTCCGGAAGTACACACATGTACTGCGTGTTTTCCTCTGTCGACGCAGATCAGATGCCTTCTCTCTTTGAACACCGGGAAGATGCGGGCAAACCATGAATATCAGCAGGGAATAACAAGTAACAGGGAACAATAGTGACGGATTTTACAGTACCTGGTCAGTGACCCGCTGGCAGACGAAGGCGTTGATATACTTCGTGAATATTGCAACGTCGATGTGAAGACGGGCCTCTCCGAAGAAGAACTCATTGAGATTATCGGGACGTACGACGGATTGCTTGTGCGCAGCGGGACACAGGTCACCGCCAAGGTGCTTGCAGCAGCAGATAAGCTGAAGTTCATCGGACGGGCCGGTGCAGGTGTCGACAATATCGACCTTGATGCAGCAACAAAAAAGGGAATAATCGTTGCAAACGCACCCTCCGGCAACACGCTTGCCGCATGTGAACACACACTTGCCATGATGATGTCGCTGTCGCGCAATATTCCGCAGGCAACCGCATCGGTCAAGGCAGGAGAGTGGAAGCGCTCACAGTTCATGGGTGTCGAACTCAACAACAAGGTGCTCGGGATTGTCGGATTCGGAAGAATCGGGCAGGAACTGGCAACTCGGGCAAATGCCCTTGAGATGCGCTGTCTCGCATATGACCCGTATATCAACCGTGAGCGGGCCAAAGAACTCGGCGTCGAAGTCTGCACCCTGGAAGAACTCTTTCCGCAGGCAGACTTCATCACGGTTCACACACCGCTCGTCAAAGAAACACGTCACCTCATTAATGCAGACACCATCGCGCAGATGAAGACCGGTGTGCGCATCATCAACTGTGCCCGTGGTGGCATTATTGATGAAGAGGCGCTTGCAGATGCCATCGAAGCAGGAAAGGTTGCAGGCGCAGCGCTCGATGTCTACGAGAACGAACCGCCTGAGGGCCAGCGCATTATCGGACTCCGGCAGGTTATCACTACCCCGCACCTCGGTGCCTCCACAGTTGAAGCACAGCAGAATGTGGCAGTTTCTGTCGCAAAACAGTGCATTGAGGTGCTTGAAGGCGGCTCCGGACGCTTCGTGGTGAACGCGCCGATGGTACCTGCCGACCAGCAGGAGAGAATCGAGCCGTATGCACGGCTGGCACAGAAGATGGGCAAACTCTTAATTCAGCTTACAGACGGCAGAATCGAGTCCATTGAGATCGAGTACGGTGGTAAGGCTGCAGACTTCGGCCGGAATACCAAGTACATCACCCGCCTCGCCCTCAAGGGCATGCTTGACCCAATCCTGCAGGAACCGGTCAATATCGTAAACGCCGAATTTGTTGCAACAGAACGCGGCATCCGTGTGAGCGAGAGCATCACCACCGAATCAAAGGGATTCACCAACATCATGACCATCAGAGTGAAGACTGACACAATACAGGAGTCTGTCTCCGGTAATGTCTCTTCAGCAGATAAGATCCGCATCGTTGCAATCGGCGAGTATATGACCGACATGACGCCGGGCGGCGATGTGGTCATCTCACGCCACCGTGACGTGCCGGGTGTCATCGGACAGTTTGCAACCATCATCGGCCAGTATGATGTCAATATTGCAGGCATGCAGGTAGGCCGGAACGAACCCGGACAGGAAGCTATCATGGTCCTGAACGTGGATGCGGCAGTCCCACAGGAAGCGATGGACCAGATAGTCAAAATTGACGGCGTCTCCACCGCACGCTACGCACACATCTGATATTTGACGCATAATTCCGGCATCAGGCTTCCAAAATAACGCCGATGCCGGAAACAAACCAAATATTTTTTATAATCCTCAAACTAAGGTATGTAGGCACAAGGGCTCGTGGTCTAGCTGGTTATGACGTCGCCTTGACATGGCGGAGGTCCTGAGTTCGAATCTCAGCGGGCCCATACATTCTTCTTTTGTGTCTCTTCATTCATTGTTTATACAGGAGCGTTGCGTATGGCAGAGACACCCCCCCCCCATCAGCCCCATACTCCGGAACACCCGGATAAACAGTCAGGCTACCCGGTCATCCTCTTCTTCGTCTGCGGAGAAGGACTGGGGCACACCTCACGCTGCCTGAAGGCGGCACAATACTGTGAGGCACAGGGCGCCATCTGCCATCTTGCCGCATATGACCAGTCCCACACATTCCTCACCAAATCGGGGTGGCCACGCCTTCACACCATCCCCCGGGAAGTGACCCTTGCAGGAGACAGGGGCCTGTTTTGCATCAGAAAGACCCTCTGGAATTCAAAGGCCGTGCCCCGTGACCTTGCCCGGTCATACCGGCAGGCACGGGACCTTATAGCAGAGATTCAGCCTGATATCGTCATTGCGGACACGATGTATGCGCCTGTTGAGGCCGCCCGGCGTGATGATGTACCGGTGCTTTTTATCACCAACCAGAACAGCTTCTCCACTCTTGCAGGCGGTGGAGAGAACGGATGGGCGGCTCTTGGCCGGCTGGTCTCCTGGTACCTCACCCTGCCGGATAAGGTCATCATTCCTGATTTTGCCCCACCTCTGACCGTGAGCCACTACAATATCATAATACCCCCCGGCCGCGAAAGCCAGTACCGGTTCATCGGCCCTCTTATCGACATATCCCGTAGTGATTACCCGTGTAGAGAGTTGACCATCTTTGCATCATTCGGCGGCGAACCGTTCAAAATACCCCTCTACCAGCACCTGGCAGAGATCGCCGGACGGCGCCGTGACTTCTCCTTTGAGGTCTTTGCCCAGGTGCCGGGACTGCCGGACACGACAGACAACTTCCACACCCACAGCTATGTGCCAGACCTTCTCTCACATCTCTGCTGTGCTGAAGTCGCCATCCTCCACGGCGGCCTTACCACCCTGCACGAAGCACTCTTTTTCCAAAAACCGGTAGTGATGGTAATCGACCCGCACCACCCGGAGCAGGGCAATAATGCCCGTGCGATCACCAGGATGGGAGCGGGCGTGATGATCCGCGGGGATGAGGCGGACACAGACGGACTGGAAGCGGCCATCGAAGAGGCGCGTCGGCTCACGGTCCCGGACTTCTCCCGTCACTACGCAGCAGAGAACGGGAGAATGCATCTATGGAAAGAGATTCAGGAAACCTTACATTATCCGAGGTGAAATATCCAGACAGATAACACCATGGATAATGGATGGAAGATACTCATTGGAATCACACTGGTATTCTGCATCGGAGTTAATGCCCTGATCCTCATTTCCGGGACGAACTATCCCGGCGGATTTACCGCGGCAGGAATTCAGATCACGAGTGATTATAGATATGATGTGACACTCACCGGAACGGGAACTGCAGAGAATGTGACCCTGATTATTCCTCTGCCGTCTTTATCAGGTTACTCGCCGGTGGGAGACGCCATCGTAAGCGGCAACGCAGAAGGAGTCCTGCCTGGCTGGGGTGTAACAGAGGTGGGAACAGGAGACGCCGTATTCCTGAAAGTCACCGCACCCACCCTCTCCTTTGCAGATGGCCCTGTTATCTTCGGGACGGTTGTCTCTGCCCCCTGCCTCATCGATACCGCAGACCCGGGGGAAGAAACCTGCATTTTGCGCCCGAAAGAAGACATGACGCATGAAAACGGTGTAACGCACTATACCGCCCCCCTCTATGCCGTCTATGACATGGCCGGAGAGGAGGGAATGGGGATCACAGTACACCTGGACGGTGCCAACACCTGGAGATATCCGGTCCTCTCCGGGAACCACCTCACAGACACACTCACTTTTACAGGAACCAGTCAGGGTGATGGATGGCAGGAGGCAGACGGCACGCTCACGGTTGCCATCGGAAAATATTCCATCATCTGAACAGATTCAGGCAACACCATAACCATTTTTTCCTGCGTCAACCAACGGTGCTGTATGGACCGCGAGAAGATAATCAGGATTGGCGCAGGAGACGCATTCTGCATCTGCCCTGTATGCGGATACACCGATGCCTTCCATACCGCACTTCTGAAATCAGAGGATGGCATCGGTTACGATATCATATTCATCTGCCCGGACTGCCATTCACGATTTGATATTGGGATGAAGACACGGGAACCGTTTCTCTAACCCCCATGACCAAAAATACCCCGTGACGAAAATACCCAGCTATGTGGAGAAATACAGAATAATGCCTGAAGGATGCACCATAATCGCCCACGGGCCGGAGGTCTTTGATACCGGCGACATTGTTACGGTCAGCGCTGCACTTCTTCCGGAGGAGATCATCGTAGCAGGGGTGATGGCCCGGACCGCAGCAGAGGAATCCGGATTTCCCTGCCGGTTCAATAGCCGCCCACCGTCGCATGTGTTTCGGCATCTGCCCCCCGGAAGAGATGCATGGCTGTTAAACCGGGGCAAAACACCTGCTTCAGGTGAGGAATTCGGACGGATTGTAGCGTCACGCTGTGACCAGCCGGTGTATCATATCGAATGCAGCAACATGACAGTCTATGGATGGAACGGAACAGACACCCACCTCACAGAGGAGGCTGCACACCGCCTCGGGTTTACCGCAGTGTTCCTGACTGCAGACGTCCGGGTGTCCGATGGCTGTATTCGGGAAATTCGTGGGTGCATCCCGGGGGAGCCCGTCTTTGTCAATGGCATCGTGATTGGCTCTGCCACTGCAGACACCGCAGTCCTTTCAACAGACAAGGGAGGGATACGGGCCGTATCCGGCATCATCCTCAAAGCCCACGGCATCGAAAAACTCATCCGAAACGGACCGGTGGACATCTCCCGGTCATGGTGCAAGTCAGGCCCGGTCCGGTCACATAGTGCACAGATGGCAGAGAGACGTCCCCCGTCCGGGCGTATTACCGTCATCGACCATGCCGCCTGTGACATCTATGCCATGATCGATACCACCACCTGCGGTGTTCTCTCCATCGGGGACGATACAACAGCAGTCTGCGGCCACATCTGTGCCCACCTGGGCATCCCCATCTTCGGTGTGACCGATGGTGATGCAGATACCGTTGTCGACCACTCCTGCTGCAGGGGTTCTGTTATTGTGGAGGTAACAGTGGGCAGAGATGACGAAAAAGGGCTTGAGATTGCAGAGACGGTCCCTACCACACCATGCCATTGGGACCACTGGGTTTCATCCACCCTGTGCACCCGCCAGGACATACGCATCGTGAGGGATGCCCGGTGAAACCCGGCCAGCTCTGTTCACAGTGCAAGGGCAAAGGGATGTGCGGTCTGCCCCGCTGCCCGGTGATGGAGAGGTTTCATGCCTCCGTCCGGGTAAAACCTTCAGACTCCTATATGGGCGGTGCACCATCGGTCTTTGTCGGGGCATACGGCTACCCGAAAGTAACAGGCGGCCCTCTTCTCATCGGCGAGAGCGACAACCCGGAAGTATGGGTGGAGAAGGCATACACCATTGATGATATTGTCAGTGTCCGTTCACGCACCATCCGGGGAAATACCGCGGCCACATCCCGGGGAGCAGATGCCATGCAGGAGATTGCCCTCTCTGCAGTTCCTCTTGATGTGGAGGTCGCGTTCACCCGGCCGGTTGCATTTGACCTCAGGTTTGACGGGACAATTGCCCCGGTCGGCCTCTCGGGGGATATGAGAAAAATAGATGTCCTGGATAATGCAAAAACCCCCCGACCGGTCGAAAAAGCAGTGGGCGACACCGACCTGAAGGCAGCAGATGCGGTATGGGATCTCTACCGGGACGGGGTGGGTGTGCACCAGGTATCTCAGCTTCTGAGTGCTGGCCTTCTCGGGCGACAGCGAAAGGTTGTCCCGACCCGGTGGAGCATCACCGCAGTTGATGACATGCTGGGAAAGGCAGGCAAAGCAGCCGTCTCCCGGAACACCGCAATTGACGAGTTTCTTGTCTTTCATGCCACTCTCCACGGAAATACCATCGTCTGCATCCTCACCCCCGGCGACTTCCGCTATGAGATGATCGAGCACTGGCAGGCAGGCAGCATGTGGGGTGGCACGACGGGTGCTGTCATGACTGACGGGGAAAGCAGAAAAAGAAAATCCGGGTATTCACCTATCACAGGTGCCTACTACTCCGCACGTCTTGCCGTCCTTGACTATCTTTGCACCACCGGGAGGTCAGGGCGGGCCATTGTCATCAGGAGCGTCGCTGATTCATACTGGGCTCCGCTCGGCACCTGGGTCATCCGGGAGGCGGCACGCCAGGCGATGATGAAGCCCCCCGTATCCTTTGAAGACCTCGCCGGGGCTAAAGGGTATGCCACCGCCATCCTTGGCGCAGATACCTGGGTACGTCACAGCACCCTTCTCCGGGAGATTGCCACCCAGAAAAACCTCTTTGATTTTTTCTGAATGAAACACGAACGTTAAATACCTCTAACCTGAAGCATAATTTATATGAATATTAGGTTGGCTGCACCGCTTTGTTCAGGACTTCTGGCAGCACTTGCTGTGCCTGTTCAGGCAGCAGATGTTCAGCATATCTACGACGGGCTGAGCGCAAACCAGTACCTGCAGATTATGATTGCAGCGCTCTTCCTGGTGGCCGTCTTCATCGGCATCCTCTACTTCATCGGTAAGGGACATGCACGGCGGACAAAAGTGAATCAGGTCACAAAGAGTCTTGCCCTGATTCTTGCCATCTTCTACCTGATCGTCGGTACATTTCTCCTGGTGATAGACTTCATTGTGCTCATTGAACCATATGCGGCGACAGATGCATTCGCCTATGTTGTCCAGTTATTTCAGTATTATTTCCCTGAAATGGTCTTTGGCATCATCATCGTCGGTGCAGCGGGCCTCCTGCTCTATCTGGTCGGTTTCTACATGATGATCGTTGTACGGGACTTCGTGAAAATAGATAAATCGGATGAGTCCTATCGCATCCAGTCCGCTTCTGAAATGGACAGAGATGTGAGCAAAGGACAGGTGGAGTACACCAAACTTGTGTTCAGCATCACAGAATGGGAAAACGGAGAACCACTCTCAGACGGAAAAGTCCGCCTGGAAACAAAAGACGGCACCCTGATGATGATCAAGTACACTGACTCCATGGGAGAGGTGGATTTTGGGAAACTCCGCGGCAGGAAAGATGACTATTACGCCTATGTCGAAGGGGACAGGGAGCGTCAGATTTATCGCCTTGTCACCTTCACCTAGAAGACTGCGCCGAAAACCGTTCTTCAATCATCCGGAGGGATTCAATCTCCTCCGGACGTTTATCATCCCGCATACGAATAAAACGGGGGAACCGAAGGGCAAAACCGCCACCATAACTGGGGCTCTTCTGAACTTCTGCATACCCCACTTCCACCACTATCTGTGGTTCAACATGGACCATTTTTCCTTCCTCTGAGACAACAATATCGGAGAGGGCCACATACATCTCCTGCAGAGCCTCGTCCGAAAATCCGGTCGCCACTTTGGAGAGCGGAATAAACGACCCGTCTTCACCCAGACAGGAGAGTAAAAATGAACCGAATATATGCGCCCGTTTCCCCTCACCCCACTCCGCACCGGTAACAACCAGATCAATGGTGTCAACCGCCGGCTTTATTTTCACCCAGAGTTTTCCACGGACACCCGGTGTATAGGGGGAGCGGGGATCTTTGATCATGATACCTTCGTGCCCGTCGTCAAGGGCATTCCTATAGAGGGCATCAATCTCCTCTTCATCTCCGCTCACCAGCTGTGGCGCCACATAGGTATCAGATACGGCTGCAACAAGACGCTCCCTGCGTTCGGCAAAGGGCAGGTCAATGAGTGTCTCACCATCTATCCAGAGAATGTCAAAGATATTGGGGACAAGGGCAATCTCCTCAATATGCGAGGCGATGTCATGTTTGCGCCGGAACCGGCGGAGCACATACTGGAATGGCAGAGGACGGCCGTCACGAACGGCGATGACCTCACCGTCAAGAATGACATCATGCGGTGTGGCCGCATCGAGCATTGCTACGACATCGGGAATCGCATTTGTTACCTCTTCCAGTTTCCGGGAGTACATCCGGCAGATACCATCCATTTTATGGAACTGAAACCGGGTGCCGTCATATTTGTATTCAGCTGCAAGAACCCCTGCCTCGCTGAGCATATCAGTCACCGTCCCCTGTTTGGCAAGCATCATCTTCAGCGGCCGGAACGGCTCGATATGAACCTCATTCAGGGCATCCTCACCCTTGCGCGCAATGAGTGCCACCTCACCAAGGTCATTTGCCGCCTGATAGGCATGCTCCACAGCGGCAGGGCTGACTCCAAAGGCCCCTGCTATTGCATCCCGCATCGTCCCTTCGCCAATACCGATTCGGAGTTCTCCCAGAAGCAGACGGGCAAGATACCTGCCTTCAAGGGGGGATGCGTTCGCAAAGAGCCTTCGCAGTACCCGGTCCTTCTCTTTCTGTGACTTATTGCCGCCGGTTGCAGCAAGGAGCGTGAAGTCACGGCCGATGTCAGCAAGTGTCAGTGACTCTGAAAAAAAGGACATCTGCTCTTTTTTTCCGAGCAGGGTCTCAACGGATTTACCGGGATCACCACTGCGGTTGATTGCACTGACAACCGCCCGGCGATCCCTGCCTGCCACATAAGCCACCGCATCGTAGACACTGTTCGGGCCGACACCTATTTTTTCCTGACTCCAGTCAGGGAAGGGCCGCCCCATCAGGTAGCGAATAAAAAGCGGGAGGTCTGCCTCATCCAGGGACGAAAGGGCGTCCCGGACAATATCTGTCATATCAAGTCTGCCGGCGGTTCCCTCCAGTGCCTCACATATGTGGGAAAATTCCAGAAAATCCATCTGCATCTCACACCTCAATCGTCCGTGTCACGGCATGCTGCAGGCCAATTTCCAGTTCCACGTCATGCTCAAAAAGAGAAAGTGTCTCACGGGCGGTCAGAAGAGCCTTCTCCGGGGTATTGTTCTCCTCTGAGAGGTGGGCAAGGACGGCTGCACAGAGATCAGGGCAGAGCTCACTCAGGACATTGGATGCCGCCCGGTTGGAGAGGTGACCCCGGTTTTTGTCTGCAATGCGTTGTTTCAGGAATACCGGATACGGCCCGTTTTCAAGCATCACCGGGCAGTGGTTGCTCTCGAGGACGAGGGCATCGCAGCGGGAGAGAAATCCCATCATCACAGAGGTTACCATCCCGGTATCGGTGCAGACACCGATGGTCACCTCCCCATCTGATATACAGAATCCGGTCGGGTCTGCTGCGTCATGGGAGGTGGAGAACGGGGTCACCAAAAACGTGCCGGTATCAAACGTATCTCCCGGAATAATCCGGTGCAGGGCGGCTGTTCCCGGGGATTTCAGGGACTCTTTTACTCCGGCAAGCGTGCCACCGGTGCCAAATACTGTCATCGGACACTGGCGGGTGAATACATCAATGCCCCGGATGTGATCGGAGTGCTCATGTGTGACACAGAGCCCTTCCACACGGGACATATCCCCCCCGCAGGCCGCAACAGATGACCGGATGCGACGGCTGCTGATGCCGGCATCCACCAGAAGGGCACCCTCGTTCCCTTCGATATAGATGCAGTTTCCTTTGCTGCCGCTCGCAAGGACGGTTACCTTCATTGCCAGTATATTGTCCTTTGCAGATGGTAAAAGTCACCTCTTTGCACCCACTGTCCTCCTGCATGAGAAGCTTTGTATAACACATCACTTTTTCCCGTTTTTAACCGGCAGAATCAAAAAGAAACGGTATGGAAGACACAGATAACGGACCAGGAAACGCTGCGGCAGAAGAGATGGTGCCCACTCACACAAGGTGCAGGGCCGCCCCTGATAGAGAGAATCTGCGGAGACATCTGCAGTACCATCTCAGGCAGGCACTTTTTTGCAGCTGGAGGGAAAAAAGAGAACGACGGGATTAATCCGCCGTGATAAGAGTTCCGGGGTTTTCGCCTTTCAGGGCACGCTCCAGATTGCCATGCACATGCCCATTTATAATCCGTATTTTCCGGATATTTTTCGCACTCACCAGAAGTTCAACTACCTTGCGCTCCAGAACCAGATCGTCCATATCGAGAGCGAGCAGTTCTTCTGCCGTGATCTCTTTGATGAGTTCTGCCTCCGGATTAACGAACGGATTCTCGGTGAAGAGTCCGTCGACATTCTTCAGCAGGGTGCAGGATTTTGCCCCGATGACCTCTGCAGCGAGGAATGCCCCGGTATCAGTGCGGTGCTGCGGGATGAACGTCCCGGGTGAGGGTTCTTCAAAGTAGCTGTATGGCGGCGTGCCCGCCATCACCGGCAGAAGGCCCATCTTCATCAGCATCGGGATCTCCATAATATCACTGACGGGGATGCGGATGCCACCGTCTTCTGCGAGCAATGCCGCAACCATCTTTGCATTCTGTACGCTCACTTCACCCGAGAGTTCTGCGAGAATCCCTGTCGGCATTCCGAGATCAATCCCCACGTCCATCACATGACGGACACGGACACCTCCGCCCACCACGACAAGCATATCATACTGCTCTTTTAAAAGACGGATTTCGTCAAGCAAGGGCAAAAGCACCGTGGATCCAAAGTCTATCGTCCCATGTCCGCCGATTTTAACCACGTTCAGATTAGGTGCAATCCGTATTGTCTTGTCCTGATGCTCTCCATACTCCAGAGATCTGCGTACCAGTGTCTCTCCCTGGAATTTGTTTTTTATCTCCCGGCGTTTTATCATGAACTCACTCACCAGAGATTCACCGTATATCAATAAAGGTTTCCTGTTTTTTTCATCTGCAGAAGGCACCATACTGGCCGGAAAACATGCAAATCAACTGTCAGGGTACAAGTAATTATATAGTTTGATAGATATTTATTAATTATATCAACTGATATAACACCTGTTAACCAGCTGGAGGATGTGAAAAACATGAAAATTTATGTAAGGCCACGCACAAAAGTCGGCGAAGGTGCTCACCAGCCGATGTTCAAAGTCATCGCCACTACAGGCGAGGGATCAGGAAAGGTAAAATTCCAGGCAAAACACCTTCGCAAATCAGAACTTGAGCAGATTGCAGAGGATGCTGGTGCAACACTGGTGTATCTGGAGTCCACCCCCGGCACCGGTGCCGGCGGCAAGAAAGAATAAATACTATACTACCTATTTTAGCTGTCCGCATAAGCGGAATAAGGGGGAAAAGATTATGAAAATATACGTGCGTCCGCGACAGAAAGTAGGGAAAGGAGCGCATCAGCCCATGTTCAAGGTTGTTGCAGTCACCGGAAAGCGTGAGGAGAAGCCGAAAATGGAAGCTGGCCATTTTCGGAAAACGGAGCTGGAGACGATCGCTGCTGATGCTGGTGCAACACTGGTGTATCTGGAGTCCGGCACTGGTGCCGGCGGCAATAAATATATAATATAATACCTATTTTTAGCTGTCCGCATATGCGGAATAGAGGGGGAGAAACATGAAAATATACGTACGTCCACGGCAGAAAGTCGGGGAAGGAGCGCATCAGCCCATGTTCAAAGTTGTTGCAGTCACCGGAAAGGGTGAGGAAAAGCTGAAAATGGAAGCTGGCCATTTCCGGAAAAAGGAGCTGGAGACGATTGCTGCTGATGTCGGTGCAGAGATCGTGATGCTCGAACCGTCCGCGACCGAATCCGGAAAAGGGAAAGAATAACCACCAACCTTTTTTTGTTTAATGCCAAATACCGCATACTTATATGGCATCACTTGATATTCCTGCACTCTTCCACGCAGCAGCTGAGATCCTTGTCCGGGAAGACCAGCGTATTTCTGTTGAATTTTCAGCAGGAGAAGCGAGAATACGATTTCCCACCACCCGCCGCCTCGCTCAGTATCTTGATGTGCCCCATTACTATGTTCTCCCGGTGTTCAGCATGATGGAGGAAAAGCATCTGGTCAAAAGAGAAGAACGGGTTGGGATTTCAACGACAGGTGCGGGCACCATGCTCTTCCTGGACATTATCCGGGAATCAATGTCTGATGAGGCAACGGCACTCCTGGGGGAAGGGACCATCGCTGCACTCACGGCAAAGCATTTTCTTCATTATGAGACCCCTGCACCCTAATTTCAGGCATCCAAAATACTGCAAAGAGAATACGATACCACAACACCTATCGTAATAAAAAAACGATACAATCCGGATTTTTCCGGGAATATACCCGAGACGGAGATAACATGGACCTTCTGACCCATCACCCTTACAATAAAGACGAACTCCCAAAACCTGTATTTACCCTGCGGGAGGCTGCAGGATCGGTTGGAGACTTCGGGACCATTCTTCCGATTGTCTTTGGAGTAGCCCTTGTGTCAGACATGAATATCAGCAATATCCTCTTCTTTTTCGCCCTTTGGTTCATCATTTCCGGGTATTACTATCGCCTGCCGGTGCCCATCGAACCAATGAAGGCCATCGGGGCGGTAGTGATTGCTGGATCTCTCACACAGGACATCATCGCCGCGTCAGGCATCATCGTCGGTATTTTCTTTCTTCTGGCAGGCGTGATGCGGTGGATGGAGACACTGAAGAGATATATCCCACAGAATGTCATCCGGGGCGTGCAGGCGGGTCTTGCACTCCTGCTGCTTCGTTCAGCCTTCGGGTTTGCAACAGGGGATATCATGCCCTTTGTAATTGCGACGCTTATCATCGCACTCTTCTGGATCGGTGCAAAGTATACCCGGCTGCCGGATGTTTCGGCACTCATTGTAGTCTTCGGTGGGGTGGGAGCGGGCATTCTCATTACAGGGATGCCGGAGTTCGCCCTTCCTGCCCTCCCCACATTCTTCCTGCCCTCACCGGAGGTATTTTTCCCGGCATTCACCGATCTTGTCCTCCCGCAGATCCCCCTTACCATCACCAATGCCATTCTCGCCACATCCCTTCTCACCATTGATCTTTTCCGCCATGAAATCAAACCAGACCGCCTCTCTGCAACCATTGGTGTGATGAATCTGGTCTCCGTTCCGTTCGGCGGATTTCCGATGTGCCACGGCGCAGGCGGCATGGCCGGACAATACCGCTTCGGCGCACGCACCGGCGGGGCAAATATCATCGCAGGTATCATCCTCCTTGCCTTTGCCCTGTTCTTTGCATCAGCAGGCGTGCTATCAATCATCCCCACCGGAATATTCGGTGCCCTCCTCCTGTTTGTGGCCATAGAACTGGGTATTCATGCAGCCAAAACCGACTCTCTCGCGGTGACCGGCATCATGGCAGTGGTCTCCTTTGCAGGAAACATCACCACCGCGTTTATCGCAGGCATGATCCTTGCATGGGGACGGGTCTGGTACCTGAGGCGCAAAGGACTCGAAACAGACATTGAAAAGAACAGTGCTGCAGAAGAAACAGCAGAAGAGAAAACAGAAGAATAACAGAGGGCTGAGCATTCCGCCGTCCAGGCGCAGTATGTGTCAGATGCACCCGGTATGACGGAAGGCCCCCTATCCAGGGATAAGAGTATACCGGAATGAGTGTCCGGTTCAGACTGAGAGGAAGACACTCTGCCTGAATCCAACAAACCACCAGGGCCGCTCACCAGGTTTGTGGGAAACATGGTGTTACCGGAGCGGTATATGATCCTCTCCTGCCCGTCCCAGCCAGGGAAGGTATATGAGAGATCATGCCTTGTGATACGGCCCAGGCTGTGAAATCCCTGTCCATGAGATTGGTTTTGCTCCCGTTTGGGAGAGTTGATGATTCCGCATTGGAAGAGGGGGGACAGGGAACACGGGTTTGTGCAGGGCGGAAGGGAGAGGAAGACCACCGGAGAAACCGGCATGAGAGAGGAGGGGGATGCTCTGAATGAGCGTTTGGGCGAGTATCCCCTAAACGGCCGAATTACCCTGGTGATCAGCAGGAGGTACGAAAGAACATGAGGTATGGTGCTGTGTGCCGCCGTACCTGCTGTCCGAAGCCCCCTTCTGAAAGGGCCTTCGGCATCCGGTTCAGATATCCTCATCAGAGCATCGGGTTTATCTGAATATAACTCTTTACATTTTTACAAATAGTAACAACATTTGTTTAACAATTTCTGACTGTTTTGCCTTGCATTCCTCCGACAGGAATTCCTGCCTGACGTACTATTATGATATTCCGGGACGAACGCATCTCTATATGTTGAAACCGCTGCAGGTCGGGGCCTGGGTGCAGTCCCGCCGGTCTGACCTTAATGATGTACGTGAGCCGGTTGAGGCTATAATCCAGCAGGTGCGGGAGGGGAAGGACGCTGCACTCCGTGACCTGACTGCCCGGTTTGACGGAATCAAAATAGAACAGTTCCGCGTGACAGAAGAGGAGATTGAGGCGGCCTATGATGAGGTTGAGACCGAGATAACAGAACGCCTCATCGAGGCGGAGGCCCGTATCACCCAGTTCCACGAACTCCAAAAACGCACCGGGATGTGGCTGCAGGAGACCGAACCCGGCATCACTCTCGGGGTGAAGACGACAGCTTTGCACCGTATCGGCGCCTATGTCCCCGGCGGGCGGGCCGCATACCCGTCCACCGCCCTGATGACGGCAATTCCCGCACGGGTGGCAGGCGTCAAAGAGATCTGCTGCTGCACACCGCCGCCCATCCATCCTCTGACTCTGGTGGCTCTCGATATTGCAGGCGTCTCTGAGATATACCGCCTGGGAGGAGCACAGGCAATTGCTGCAATGGCTCTCGGAACAGAGTCTGTCGCACCGGTCCAGAAGATTGTCGGCCCGGGGAACATCTTTGTGACAGCGGCAAAGATGATGCTGCGTGACCATGCAGAGATTGACTTTCCGGCAGGCCCCTCTGAGATTGGCATCATCGCAGACAGCACCGCGATACCTGAATATATCGCAGCAGACATACTCGCACAGGCAGAGCATGACCCAAAGGCTGCCTGTATCCTTGTCACAACCGATCCAAAAATTGCAGAGGCAGCGTCAGCAGAAGTTGCCCGGATGTTTGAACAAAGCCCAAGAAAAGAGATTATCGAAAAGGCACTCGCCAACTCCGGCTACATCATCGCAGAAACACTGGACGAGGCCGTACATCTGATGAACGAGATTGCACCCGAACACCTCTCCATCCAGGTGGCGGACACCTTTGCCGTTCTTTCAAAGATAGAAAACGCAGGTTCAATCTTTGCCGGCCCCTTCACCGCGGTTGCCTGCGGAGACTATGCCTCCGGCACAAACCATGTGCTCCCCACGGCAGGATATGCCCGGATGTATTCTGGTCTTAATGTGGACCACTTCTGCAAGACATCGACGATTCAGATGATCGACCGGGAAGGGCTGGAAGCGATTGGCGATATTGTCGAGACGCTTGCCGATGCAGAAGGGCTGCATGCCCATGCTGAGTCGGTCAGGGTTCGGCGAAAATAAGATCCTTTTACTCTTTTTTGCTCGGAGAACATCACGTATCCCGGACTCTGTATGAACAGGGGATAATGATACCCATCCATTGTGTACTGCTGTTTTCAGGAAATGGCCCACTCCATCACAAATATTCAGACCATCCCATTCTTCAGTTCCTGTAATTCTGCCATGAATAACCCATTCGGCTCAGTTATCTCACGGCAGATACTCATCCACATACGCGAGGAACTGCTCGACTGTCTCCCGTGAATACGGTCCTTCCTCATAGGCCGTGACAATCGTCATCGCATCGCGAAAGGTGGAGAGGGCCATGAGAAACCCGTACGGCCAGCAGACACACGGGAGAAGACATACATCCCGGAGACCGAGGGGGCAACCGTCCGTCCCCCTTAGCGGGAGGAAGTCTTCTGCCCGGAATATCCCGATATTCGAGAAGACCGGATTTTTCTGGCCTGCCGTTTCGTATCTCTGCATCATCGCATCGAAGAACGCTTTGACCGCAGACATGCCGCCTGCACAGATCTCCTCGTAGAAGAGAATACAGCCAAGCCCCATCCCCAAACCCTCTGCCTTCCGCTGCTTCGTCACCACGGTCACCTGGCCGATGATATCTTCGAGAACGGCCTCTTTTCCTGCAGTGATGGTGACCTCGTAGGCGACCGAGAGGTTCATGGGAAGAGAGGTGTCCGTGCGGGATGCGTTTTTCTCCAGACCGCATGGAATATCAAGTAAGCGCCGGAGGTCTGCCGATGTCAGAAGAGAGCGGGGCGCACCGATATCCGCGGGGTCGTCCCGGATCTTCTGGAAGGCGAGGAAGAATGCACCGATCATGAGGTCGTTTATCGTGGCGCCATGCCGTTTCCCAAACGCCTTTGCCCGCCGGAGCCGGTCGGGCGAAAGGGTCCGTGAGGCAATCCGGGGTGTCCCCCTCCCCATTCGTTCGGTAGGGAACCGCCACCGGTCCACAAAGGGCTCATCGCTCTCGCGGGCCGCCTGCATCTCCTCCTCCGTGAACTGAGCAAGAACCGGACCGGTGCTGCGGCCGTACCACCCGGTAGGGGCGGGCCGGAAGTCCGGGTTCCGTGTTATTTCCTGATAGGTAGCAAAGAGCTTCTGTGCAAGATCACGGAGCCCGCCTGCATCACAGAACCCGTGGTGGCAGGTGACCGTGATGCGGTCACCACTCTCTTCTCTCAGGAGGCTCACCCTCAGCTGCGGCCCGTTTCTGACATCGAGAGGTGCCGGAGGAAACTCAGGAGGCATCGGTGTGTCACCCCCATTCCCGTCCTCACTATAGAGTGGGAGTCTGACAAAGGCCCCCTCCCACTCTGCTTCCGGAATCTCCTCCCAGTGGGGCATGTTGTTTCCTTCTACAAACCGTGACCGGAGATAGGGGTTTGATTCAAGCAGGCGCATGGCGGCCGTCTGCAGAATCGTTTCGTCAAGGTGCCCGTCGAACGCAAAGACAAGATGCATCGTCGGGTCATAGATACGCTCGAAATAGACATTGAAAATATCAAAGGCAGGTGCAGGATGACTGCCGGGGGGGATGGTCATATCAAATAATATTCTCCCGGAAGAGGATATGTGCTTTCCCGGATTTCAGTGACAGGCAGGGAACGGGTGGAGAATCACACCATTTAACAGGAACCCACCACCGCCGCCTTCATCCGGGTGATGTACTCAGAGAGTTCACGCTCCATCCCCTCTGTATCACCAATATTTCTTTCGATAATCTCCACAATGGCACTGCCGACAATAACACCGTCAGCACCTGCTTCAACCGCCTGCCGGGCATGGGTTTCTGTGGCGATACCAAAGCCGAGGGCAAGCGGCATCTCAGTCTGTTCATGAACTCTCCGGATCAGGGGGAGGGCAGCTTCAGAGAGTGTGGTGCGTTTCCCGGTCACCCCGGAAAGGGAGACCATATAGAGGAATCCACCGGCAAGCGCTGCAATCTTTTTTACCCTCTCCGGCGGGGTGGTCGGTGTCACGGTAAATATCGGTGCAATCCCGGTCTCTGCTGCATACTCCATCACCAGATCCGCTTCTTCCACCGGCATATCGACAATTAAAATCCCGTCAACACCGGCTTCCTTTGCCTCGCGGTAGAAGCGTGCGGGCCCGCGGGAATAGACCGTGTTGCAGTACACAAGGAGGACAATCGGGACCTCTGATGTTTTTCGTATCTCCCGTATCAGTGCAAAAGCCGAATCCGTCGTTGCACCGGCAGCGAGCGCCCGTTCATCGGCCCGCTGAATGACAGGGCCGTCACCCACCGGGTCAGAGAACGGGATGCCCAGCTCCAGAATATCTGCTCCGGAACGAATGAGCGTCTGTGCTATCATGAGTGAAGTCGCCGGGTCAGGGTCACCCGACACGGTAAAGGCGATGAACGCCGGCCGCTCAAAGACTGTTTCAAATCTGTTCATGGACAACCTCCCGTGTGATATCCTTGTCACCCCTCCCCGAGAGGTTGATGATGACAATATCATCTTTCTCAAACCGATCCTGCTCTCTCATGAGGTAGGCAACCGCATGCGACGACTCAAGGGCCGGCACGATGCCCTCCCTGCGTGAGAGGTAGCGGAAGGCCCGCAGAACGGCATCATCAGGCACACTCTCATAGTGCACCCTGCCGGTATCTTTGAGCATGCTGTGCTCCGGCCCGACCGAAGGGTAATCGAGGCCCGCTGCAACAGAGTGCGTTTCAATGACCTGCCCGTCGTCATCCTGGAGAAGGTAGGAGAGGGCTCCGTGCAAAATCCCCGGCCGGCCGCTCTCAAGCGAAGCACCGTGTTCTCCGGGTGCACTGCCTCTGCCGCCGGCTTCGACACCAACGAGCTTTACTTTATCCTTCAGGAAGGGATGGAACATGCCGATGGCATTGGATCCGCCGCCCACACAGGCGACAATGGTATCCGGGAGTCGCCCTTCGCGCTCAAGGATCTGCTGGCGTGCCTCTGTTCCGATAACGGTCTGGAAATCCCGGACCATCTCAGGGTACGGGTGCGGGCCGACGACAGAACCAAGGATATATGCCGAATCCTCACTACTGGCTGCCCATTCCCGCATCGCT
Organism: uncultured Methanomicrobiaceae archaeon; assembly: GCA_963761105.1. GTDB lineage: Archaea > Halobacteriota > Methanomicrobia > Methanomicrobiales > Methanomicrobiaceae > Methanogenium. The sequence goes on from CAVXFW010000023.1 coordinate 244,998, forward strand.
TCATTGACCGCATCTTTAAGGGTTGCCGTGCCGCCCTTCACCGGGATGACCTTCGCACCCATCAGTTCCATCCGGAAGACATTCAGGCTCTGCCTCTGGCAGTCGATCTCTCCCATATACACCTCGACCGGGAGATTCAGCACGGCGCCTGCAATCGCTGTTGCAACACCATGCTGCCCGGCGCCGGTCTCTGCAATCAGCCTCTTTTTGCCCATATGGCGTGCAAGAAGAGCCTGCCCGAGGGTATTGTTGAGTTTGTGCGCCCCGCTGTGGAGGAGGTCTTCCCGTTTGAGATATACTTTGCACCCCATATCTGCCGAGACATTCCTGCAGAATGTCAGGGGCGTCTCCCGCCCGGCATACTCCTTCAGGTAGAACGAAAGCTCGTCTCTGAATTCCTTCGTCGGGCAGATAGCATTTCGCCCCTCCTCAAGTGCCGTTACGGCTGCCATGAGGGTTTCGGGGACAAACTGTCCCCCATATTTTCCAAAACGTCCTTTCCTCATGATAACCTCCTGCACGCACTGATGAATGCACGCACCAGCCGGGGATCTTTTACTCCGGGCCGGCTTTCAACACCTGACGCCACATCAAGCCCATAGGGCCCAAGGGCCGCTGCTGTCCGGACATTCTCAGGGGTCAGCCCTCCGGCAAGAACGACCGGAAGAGAAGAACTTTCCAGCACCTGCCGGGCAAACTCCCGATTGAAGGGCAGTCCCTTCCCTCTGCTTGCATCTATCACAACCGCATCGCAGCTCTGGGATGGTTTTTCTCCCGGAGCAACCATGCGCAGTATGCGGGCACGGGTGCAGGGAACAGGGACGTCTGCCCCCACCTGCACTACCGCCGGACTGAGGGAAAGCATCTCATCAATCTCTTCTTCATTTTCCGTTGCTGTCACACAGACACCGGTGATGAACGGGCCAAGGGCGTCAAATATCTCTCCTGCACGCTCCACGGAAACCGACCGCGGCGAATCACTGAAGACAACGACACCAATAGCATCGGCTCCTGCCTCTTCTGCGTAGCATGCATCACCAGGCGAGGTAACGCCGCATATTTTTATGCGCATACCAATTCCTCCAGCATCGTCCGTGGATCTTCTGCTGACATCAGGGCCGTTCCTGCGAGGAAGGCATCCGCATGGGGGGCAAGCCGTCTGATGTCATCCGGACCCAAAATCCCGCTCATCGAGACAACGATTCTCCCGGCATCGCGTATGGAACCGGCAAGAGCAGCCGTTGTCTCAGGTCTGACCTCCATCGTGCGGAGGTCACGGTTGTTTATGCCGATTATTTCCGCACCGGATGCAAGGGCCAGCGCAACCTCAGCAGGTGTATGCACCTCGACAAGGGGTTCAAGCCCTTCGGCATACGCAGCACAGACAAAGTCGCCGAGACGCTCACCCAGGAGACTCGCAATCAGGAGCACGGCATCCGCCCCAAGTGCCCTCGTTTCCGCAATCTGGCGCATATCGATGATAAAATCCTTTCTGAGAACCGGGAGAGAGACGGCACTCTTCACCGCAGCAATATCTTCCGGCCATCCTCCGAAGTATTCTGGTTCGGTGAGAACCGATATCGCTGCACATCCTCCTCTCTGGTATTCTTCTGCAATTTCTCCCGGACTGGTCCGCTCCCGTATCACTCCACGGGAAGGTGAGGAAAATTTAATTTCGGCAATCACCGCATGCCTGCCCTGAACAGAGGTTATCGCCTCTTTCAGGCTCAGCGGGCTGTAGTTTATCTCCCCGCCGTGTGCAGGCTCCCGGATGCGAAGCGCTGTTGTTCTGACAATATCATCAAGTATCATAGTATGTATCCCCCGGTCATTCTCACAAGAGCATCCAGTTTAGCCTCTGCCCGTCCTCTGTCAATCGCATCCTCCGCACGGCGGATGCCTTCCTCAAGTGAATGTGCCTGCCCGCCGATGCAGATAGCAGCCCCGGCATTCAGAAGAACGATATCACGTGCCGGACCCTCGGTTCCTCTGAGAACATTCAGGATAATGTCTGCATTATGCCTGGCATCGCCCCCCAGAAGCGCCAAAGGGTCTGCCTCCGGGATGCCAAAGTCGCCGCACCGAATTTCATAGTGCTCAATTGTCCCGTTCTTCAGTTCAGATACCCGGGTTGTTCCGGTCGTTGTGATCTCATCAAGGCCATCACCATGAACAACCATCGCCCGCTGTGTGCCAAGTATCTTCAGGGCTTCGGCAATCGTCTCTGTCAGCTCCGGGCGGTAGACACCAACAAGCTGGGCCTCTGCCCCCGCAGGGTTTGCCAGCGGGCCGAGAATATTGAAGAGACTTCGAGTACCCTATCTCTCTTCTCGGTCCCGCGACCATTTTCATGGCCGGGTGATAGAAGGGTGCATACAAAAATCCGATACCAATCTCTTCGATGATACGAGTCATCTGTTCCGGAGGGACGAAAAGACCGACACCCAGCGTTTCCAGCAGATCTGCAGAACCACATCTGCTGCTTACACTCCTGTTTCCGTGTTTCACAACAGGAACACCGGCGCCTGCGGCCACAAATGCAGCAGCCGTGCTGATATTGAATGTCCCCCGCATATCCCCGCCTGTCCCACAGGTATCAACGAGGGTGCCCGCCACATGTGGGTGAATGGATGCCGCATGCTCCCTGAGCACATGGGCACAGGCAGCAATCTCTGCTATCGTCTCTCCCTTCATGCTCATTGCAATCAAAAATGCCCCAATCTGTGCATCAGTAGCACCACCGGTCATCATCAGATTCATGGCATCGGCAGCCTCACCCGCAGTGAGGTCAATCTGAACTGCTGCCCTTGCAATGCTCTCCTGTATCACTGGCATTTCCCCCCGAGGAAGTTTTCCATCAGACAAACACCCTGTTCCGTAAGAATGCTTTCAGGGTGAAACTGAATGCCCTCAATGGGATAGTCCCGGTGGCGGACACCCATCACATATCCGTCATCACAACTGACCGCAGTTACCACCAGTTCTTCCGGCAGTGTTTCTTCGTCCACGATGAGGGAATGATACCGGGTCGCCGTAAACGGATTTTGTATTCCTGAAAATATTCCGGCTCCGTTATGTGATATCAGGGAGGTCATCCCGTGCATCAGATTCTCTGCCCGGATGATTTTTCCTCCAAAGTTCTGGCATATCGCCTGGTGCCCGAGGCAGACTCCCAGTGTCGGGATGTCCCGGGAAAATGTCCTCAGGGCATGCAGAGAGAGTCCGGATTCCTCAGGGCGGCCGGGCCCGGGGGAGAGAATTACCCGCTCGATATCCCGGAGACTGACTGTCTCAGGCGCCTGATCGTTTCGCACCACAACAGGTTCTGCACCCAGGTGGCCAATAATCTGGCAAAGATTGTAGGTAAAACTGTCATAGCAGTCAATCACAAGCACCTTCATAGGAGCCCCTCCGCCATTTTGATGGCAGCAAGCATGGCCCGGGCCTTCATCCCACTCTCGGCATACTCCTTTTCCGGCACGGAATCGGCGACGATACCTGCTCCTGCCTGAACAGAGGCACGTCCGTCTTCAATAATCACCGTCCGGATGGCTATCGCGAGGTTCAGGTCCCCGTTGAGACCGATATACCCTACCGCTCCTGCATAGATGCCCCTCGGGTCTTCTTCGAGTTCATCGATTATCTGCATCGCCCGTATCTTCGGCGCACCGGAGACGGTCCCCGCGGGGAAACAGGAGATGAACGCATCAAACCGGTCGCAGTCATCCCTGAGTTCGCCACTCACCCGTGAGACGATATGCTGCACATGGGAGAACTTCTCAATCTTCATGAATGTCTCCGGAACCACCGAGCCATATTTGGATACCCGGCCAAGGTCATTTCGTGCGAGATCAACAAGCATGAGATGTTCGGCACACTCCTTTTTGTCTGCAAGGAGATCCCGTGCGAATTCGATGTCCTCTTCGCCGTTTCGTCCCCGCGGGCGGGTGCCTGCAATAGGGACGGTGGTAACCGTTTTTCCCTCGACTCTCACCAGCATTTCCGGGCTGGACCCGATTATCTGCCGCTTCCCAAAATCGAGGAAGTACATATAATTGCTCGGGTTCACGGAACAGAGGGCTGAATAAAGGGAAATGGGCGGTGCAGTAAAGGGACAATCCATCCTTCGTGAGATAACCGCCTGGAGGATTTCGCCCGCGTGGACATACTCTCTTGTCTGTGCGACCCGTTCTTCAAAGAGCTGCTGTGTGAAGTTTGAGGTGTGGGGTATCTCTGCAGAGCTCTGGTAAATCAGTTCTTCCTTCATTGCCGCAGGTCTGCAGAGTATCTTTCGAATCCGCTCTGCTGCCCTCTCATACTCCTCAGAAGGGACAGAGTCTTCCGTTATCAGGGGATAGCTGAAGAGGTAGCTTTTGTTCTTATCGTGATCGATGACAATGCTCTCGCGGGTGAGCATAAACTCAGCCACCGGCGTATCACTCTGGATCACACCATCAGTTTTTCGACGCGGCGGGAGCTTGTCAAAGAGGTCATAGACAAGATCATAGGCGAAGTATCCGGCAAAGCACCCGGTAAAATCCGGAGTGTTCTCTGCACATATGGTAAAGGCATCAACAATCGACCGGATTGTTGCAACCGGTGTCCCGTTTACTGCCGCCCGGCGTGCACAGGCAACATACCGTTCATCGCCGGTAAGGCTGAGAGTCTCTCCAGTTATCGATATGATGAGAACTGGCTCCATCCCCATTACCGAGTGGCGTGCATCCCGTCTCTCCTTATCAAGGGACTCAAGGATGAACCCATATTCAGCCCCGGGAAAGGGGCCTTCCGGCAGGGTTGCGCAAAGAGGGATTATTGCGGGCTTTGTGCATTTTTCTGCAATCGTTTCAAATTCTTCTAAAGATATGTTCAGTTGCATAGCGGTTTCCATTCCACCGGCATCACCTATGCACACATTTGTACTTCCTTGTATAAATATGCGATACAAAGCACACTAACATCACGCGCCTCCATGATCTCAAAGGAGAAACCTCACATTCCGCCAAAACCGACAGATATGCCCCTGACAGAAGACCAACCTCAATTTCCGGATTTCATGAATCGCATATTATACAGGCCCCCTGCCTGAGAAGCCTCGGAGGTTTTTTCATATTCGGTTGAAAGAAATATGTTGTTTCTTCTGCAGTTTTGGTCATTTTGCGAACAATTTCGGCTTTTTCACCGCGACATGCGTTTATCAGCACATATATATTCCATTTTATCAGACTCCTATCATTACCGGAGGGTATCATGCCGCCTGTCATCAAAACCAATGCATATACCAAGCTTTTTGGAGACCTGAGAGCCGTTGATTCAGTCAGCCTTTCTGTTGAAAAAGGCAGTCTTTTCGGGCTTCTGGGACAGAACGGCTCAGGAAAGACAACGATGATTAAGATGCTTACCGGACAGATGAAACCGTCTTCCGGGTCTGCTCAGGTGCTTGACATTGACCCTTCCAACGATCCGGTAACGGTCAGAGAGGCTGTCGGAATCATCCCCGAACAGGAAACTCCCCCGAGCTTTCTGACGTCAGTTGAGTATATCGCATTCGTCGGGAAAATACGGAATATCGAAGGTATTGAGGAAAAATCACAATGGTGGTTTGAGTACCTTGATTTTGGTGACAAAAGAGACGTACTGTGCAAGGATCTCTCGCGGGGAACACGGCAGAAACTGATGTTTGCCCAGGCATTTCTTCACACCCCTGAACTTGCGCTGATAGACGAACCCCTGATAAACCTCGATCCCGTCATGCAAAGAAAGGTGAAACACTTTTTGACAGATTACGTCCGTTCCGGCAAAACCATCTTTTTATCCACCCATATCCTTGAGATTGCAGAAGAGATCTGCACCGATTTTGCCATTCTTCATAAAGGAAAACTGTTGCACACGGGAACAGTGAGTGAACTGACAGACAAACATATTCATCTGGATGATTTTTTCATGGACCTTGTTGAAAGAGGAAACAAGGATGTTTGAACTATTCACCGGCATGTTCAAAGAAGAATGGCGGATGCATTCCACATTGTTTGGCAGCCTGAATTTTGCCATGTTTCCGGTGCTTATCTTTGGAATCGCCTTCATGGGTGCATTTCTGTTACCATTCATTGGTACCGTGATGGACGTATCCGTCCTGGTATTCCTGATGCATGGAAACTTTGCCCTTCTGGGAATAATGGTCGGCTCATTCGGCCTCCTTGGTAAAGAGATTATGAACCGCAGGTTTGGGCAGGCAAGCCTGATTGCCTATTCGGCACGCAGCCTTCCGGTTTCTGAAAAACGACTTTTTCTGAATTTCGTTGTCAAAGACATCGTGTATTACTTTATCCTCTGGGTACTGCCCTTCTGCATGGGGTTTATCCTGGCAGCGCCGCTTATGGGGATGAGCCTGTACTACCCGCTTCTGACACTGTTAACGCTCACCCTCTCCTTTCTCACCGGGCTGTGTGCAGTGTTCCTGTTATCGGCGGGATATTCCCGGAGCAAGGCAGCGTTTGCGGTTGTCTGTGCAATCGTGGCAGCATCGGCTGCTTTGTTTGTATTCGGGTTTAACGGAGGAGCAGCCGCTCTTTTCCCCCCACTCGAAGTCTTTTATTCATTTTCAGCAGAAAGCCTTGCAGTATCCCTGGGAGTCATTCTCATCCTGTTTACCCTTTCAATGATCTTCTTCACATCAGAATACCAGAGTGCAGAGAAACACTACAAAAACAGGCATCTCAGGCTTTCCCAAAGACTTGCCATGCTGCCGGAACATGATCTCGTCGCAAAGGATTTCATCGATCTCTACCGGAGCGGAATCGGAATCGGACAGATCCTGTTCTCATTTCTTCTGCCGCTGGGCATTATCTGGCTGATTCTTTCTCTCATGAAAGGATTTTTGCCGGATGATTTGGTATTATTGATGTTTGCGGTAGTAACGGGGGTTATATCCTCAACCATGTACACCTGGCTGACCGAATTCGATGCAATCGCATCGTATATGTTCCTGCCCCTCCGGGTATCGTCTGTAATAAAAGCAAAGATAGAATCATTCACCGTGCTTCAGGCAGTCCCGGTGGTATTTCTTGCCTGTGTTGCACTTTTTTCAGGCACTGCTGCATACATCCCGCATGCACTGGCAATCTCCCTTTGCGTCTCCTTTTATGCACTCTCTGTCCTTGTACGGTTATGCGGACTGTCTCCCACCACGCTTATTTATAATGCCAGAATTTTTCTGACCTACATGCTTCTCATCGGACCGCCAATACTCGTACTCATCACCCTTACGTTCATTAGTCCGTTCTTTGCCTTTGCAGGGATTCTTCTCCTGATTCCCGCATGGTATCTCATACAAAGCGGTTTTGAGAAATGGGACAAAACAGACTTTGCAGGATTTTAAGAAATATTATCCAAATTTTAAGCAATAGTAAGGAGCTGAGCAGGCACCTTTGGTTGGCAAAAAGGTATTAGAGGGTTTCTGCGCCGTTCATATACGGCCGCAGCACTTCGGGAATGACAACCGTGCCGTCTTCCTGCTGATAATTTTCCATAATGGCCCGAATCGTTCGTGTTGTTGCAATCGCTGTGCTGTTCAACGTATGAATATAATTTTTGGTCTCGAAATCGTGGGCTTCCCTGCACTTGATATTCAGCCTTACTGACTGGTATGCTGTGCAGTTGGAGCATGAAACAACCTCGCGATACATATTTTCGCGTGGCATCCAGACCTCAATATCGTATTTCTTTGCCGCAACGGTTCCAATATCTCCGGTACAGATGTTTACCACCCGGTAGGGAAGACCGAGCATCCGGAGGAGGTCCTCTGAGTTTTTAAGGAGCTCTTCATGCATTGCCCACGAATCCTCCGGTTTGCAGAAGACAAACTGCTCAACCTTGTTGAACTGGTGAACCCGGAAGAGACCTCGTGTATCAAGCCCGTGGGATCCTATTTCGCGCCTGAAGCAGGGGCTTATACCCGCAAGTCTGAGCGGGAGATCTTTTTCTTCAAAGATCTCGTTCATGTACATCGCGGCCATGGGATGCTCGCTTGTCGCAATTAAAAACTCGTCCTCGCCGTCAATCGCGTACATCACGCTCTCAAAATCACCAAGATCGGTAACACCCTCATATGCGGCCCGGTTCATCATATAGGGAGGGATTACCGGCGTATAACCACGTTCGCCAAGGACATCAATGGCAAGACGCTGGAGGGCAAGGTCCATGAGCGCCAGGTTCCCTTTCAGCATATAAAATCCTGCACCGGAGATTTTTGCAGCCCGTTCAAATTCTGCAAGTCCACGTTCGGCCGCAAGCTCACCGTGATTTTTCAGCTCGAAGGAAGGAACGACGGGCTTACCCCAGAGTTTTGTCTCAACATTCTCTGAATCATCGCACCCGACAGGGACACTCTCATGAAGGATATTGGGAATCCGCATCTGGTAGAAGTGTAATTTCCGGTTTATCTCCTCGAGTGCTGCCTCGTCTTCCTTAATCTTTGCAGGAAGGGATTTTGCCTCTTCAAGGAGCCCTGTGATATCCTGTTTTTCCTTTTTTGCTTCCTTTATATCCCGGCTGATTATATTGCGCCGGTTTCGCAGGGTATTAATTTCAATCTGCATCTCACGCGACTGAATATCTTTCTCCAGCAAGTCGTCTATCCAGGCGAGCTTTTCGGCATCACCCCTCTTTGTGAGATCCGCCCTGACGACATCGGGGTTGTTTCGAATAAATTTTAGTTCAAGCATAACTTCTTGTCATGTATGCCAATCATATGGGATTATTGTTACGAGCGCCTGCTTTTGACGGCACGGATACCCCCCGGAATTCATAGCGGAAAATATGAATCCGACAAAGAAAACCTTACACCTAATCATCACAGGGTGAGGTTATTCTCCCACTCTTTCCGGATAGAATGGGAACAGCGCAGATCATCTTCAGGGTGCTCTTACCGGTATTCATGATCATGTGGTTCTCACAGGGGAGGGTATAGATTACATCACCGGCACGAACCAAAACTTCACTTTTGTCATCACCGACAACGACCCCTTCCCCTTCAAGCAGATATATCGCGTGCTCTTCCTGGTGCCGGTGCCAGTCGGTGGACCCACCCGGACCATATTCCAGAAGCCAGAGGGCGGACTGCGGGCTGTCATCAGCGGCACTCAAAAGAAACCTGACCTTTACGTTGGAAAATCCCGGTTTATTAATTTCTTCAGGGGGAACATCGTCTGCGTGTCTGAGTATCATACACGGAACTATTGACAGTAGTCATGAAATAAAAGGTTACTCCCCTGCGGGATGCTGGCTGCAGATGGTCATTGACAGTAACTGATAGATATAGCCTCACCCGACCGTTCGATAAATAGTATAATTCACAGAAAAATGAATATTTCAGAGGCTAAGAGGGATATCCGCGACAATGGTGTCCTGGTGATATTCTTCGGTGATTACCATCCGCCATGAGCCGTGGACAGGGAAGGGCTGGACATGATACCCTGGCCCATATATACGCCTCAGATCATTGGTTATCCAGTAATCTGCCTCATTAGAATCTGCCAGATCGTAGTAAAAGATGTAGTAATTTTCTGCAATCTCAACGGTATCGCCCTTCATCGTAATGGACTGCACCACTTCATGCCCATTCCCATCAGGATCATACAGCATTATTTTCATACCCTCAATACCGCTGTGCGTACCCTCAGTGTACCGCTGTTCTAAGGTATCTCCATGTGCCTGATACATCTTTATAACCGGGACATTTTTCAGCCCATCGCCCCCCAGTCCCCCGACTATTTCTGTGGAAAAATAGGCAAACGCCGGTTCCTGCAACTATTTGGCAGCAGCAATTACCAGAAACACGATTAACATTGAAGAAATCACTTCAGATACGCCGGAATCGTTCCTCACAATGCCACCTCTTCATCTGCAATGAGAACGCCCAGATTGTCATCTACAATCTGAGCCTTCCATGTCCCACCTGCAAAGGGTTTTAGGTATGACCAGCCGCTGCCCCAGGTGCTGTCATCGCCGATTCGTGAATAATCGTTAGTGATGTAATACTGGGCATTGATACCGGGTGAGACTTTGAAATAATAGAATTCATCCCCCTGAGTTATTTTCTGCCCCTCCATTGTTATTGACTGCATTGCCTCATGTGACCCCCCGTCTGGGTCAATGAGCATGAATTTGATGCCTTCCGTACCGGTATACACCCCTTCCTCATATTTCAGGTCGAGTTCGTTTCCGTACGTGAACGTTATTTTTATTGAATCCGCATTCCACGTGTCATGCGCCGAAAGTCCGGGCACTACTTTGGCATCCACAATAGCATACTGGGGTGTGTAATCAGCGACAGCATTGCTTCCCCCGATATCCATCACATATGCAAGAACAACACCGGCCAGTATCACCAGAACAAATATCATGAAAATACTGCCGATATTCTCTGATATTCCCGAATCATCCATTATAGACTGTTGTTGGCATATCTAAGGATATAAATTTGCAATTGAATCCCAAATGTACACATAATACTAAATATTGGCAAAATATGAGGAAATAAATCCTAATGGCCTCACTCATTTTATTTCATAGCTTTCCGAACGGCACCACACCGAAGTTTTTGCCGGAATCTGTTCCACTCCCGGCGTCACACATCCCCTTCATCAGTAACAGATTCTATTTTTTTTTTTGAGCGGACCGGCGCCAGATTGCTGTTAAAAGACCTGATGCAAAGGCAGATTCAAGCGCCACTAAAATAAACACCGTGAGAATACCTCCGGTAACCTCTGAAACCCCGTTATCATCCATTCATGAAACGTGGATTATTGCAACGGATATAAAATGACTATATGATATTGCCATCATAAGAGGAGCACGATGCGGTTCAAAGAGAGTGAGCACCAGATTCCTCACCAACCACCCCGTTTAAGAGCCTTTATCTGCCCAATACGCTCCTGCCTTTCCGATGAACCCTTCCTGAGGTCAGAAATACGGTCAACAAACGATACGGGGCCGACGGGCAAGGCCGGATCATTCAGTCAACGCAGTCCTTTGGTTCTCCGACAGACCGGCTGCAGTGTGCAAAGAAGAAGGCCCTGATCATACAAAGAGACAGGAAAACGTGCCCGACCGGATACAGACGGATACGGTGAGAACAGAGTACACCTACACCATGAATCCCTGCTCACCCGTCCCATTTCCGGTTAAAAACCCCGTCACATTAATATCACAGTATGGCAGAGATAAGCTTATCACTGATAAAACGAGAGGAGACATTATTGCCGAACAAAAATCCGGTTTTAGGATTGATTATATTAGCAGTTGCTTTGGTTGCTTAAATATGTGTACAGTCAAAAAAAACATGGCCCCCCTTATCATAGAAAATTGTATCTTCCGAGTAGTGTGACATGAAAGCCGACAAAGAGAAATATCCAGGGAGACACTTCCGAAAGGCCGCTGAAGAGCAACTGGCCCGCAAAGAACCGGAACTCATCTGCAAATCCGGGGCAACCGATGAGCAAAAACTGATTCAGGAACTGCAAATCCATCAGATCGAACTGGAAATGCAGAACGAAGAACTCATCACCACACAGCAGACAGCAAACGAACTCCGGCGGGAGTATCAGACGCTCTTTACGGTAGCGCCGGTCGGATATCTGGTAATCGGCCAAAACAGTATGATTATTCGGTGCAACACCCGGGCTGCCGATCTTTTCGGCACCACCCCGGAACACATGGAAGGAAGGCGCCTTGCAGTGTTTCTGGACCAGACGACTCTTGCTGCCTTCAACATGTTTATTCAGAACTGCTATAACAAAGAAACGAGCCAGCCCCATGAGTTTTTCTCTCGTTCAGGCCACACATTGTTCTCAGATCCGCGGTATCTGCACTTTTTCGGTCAGAGTATTCAAGCAGAAAAGGATCACCGTCATTGTATTGTGGCCATCAGCGACGTAACCGAACTGCACCAGTATCAGGATGCCCTCGGGGAAGTAAACAGGAAACTCCACCTCCTCTCCAACATAACCCGGCACGATATTTTAAATCAGGTCATGGTGCTTGCCGGGAGTCTGGAGCTCATCCGAATGAAAAGAGAGGAGGGTGCGCCTATCGATGCGGACCTTGCCAAGTGTGAATCAGCAAAGGAATCGATTAATCGTCTAATAAAGTTCACCCTTGGATATACAAATATGGGAGTGGAAAAACCCGCATGGCAATCTGCCAGGACTGCGGTTGAAAAGGTTCAGCAGAAAACAGCGATTCCGGTCACCGTTGACCTCTCACTGGATCCCATTGAGGTGTATGCTGATATGATGCTCGCCAGTGTATTCTCCAACCTGTTTCAAAACGCCGAACAGCATGGAGGTCACATCAGCAGGATTTCGGTCTCATTTCACCAAAATGGCCGTGAAGGCATCCTTGTGGTAGAAGACGACGGTATTGGCATTCCGGATGATATAAAGGACCAGATCTTCGTGCGGGGCGTCGGGAAAGGCACCGGGCTGGGACTCTTCTTCTGCTCGGAAATTCTGGCGATTACCGGTATCAGCATCTCTGAAACAGGAACACCGGGAAAGGGGGCCCGGTTTGAATTGCATATCCCGGTAGGAGTCTGGAGGTGCCGGGAAGAACCATCCTGATGTGCTAAGCGATATCTATACCGGATGAAACGGGCACTGCCGATACCATCGTTCTCACCGTTCAGTGCGATTGGTTTAAAATGGCGGCCCCGTCCTTCCTGGCAGAGGGGAGGAACAGTATAGTTATAATTGGAATTTACAACAACTCTCTGGTGCCAGAATGAAAAAAAAAGAAGTAGCCCCGAAAAAAACCCCGCCCGGTAAAGAAAAGGATGCGAAAGCATCAGTACCCGCCACACCGCCCGCTAAAGAAAAGGATGTAAAAACATCAGTACCCGCCATACCGCCCGCTAAAGAAAAGGATGCGAAAGCATCAGACCTGTCACCCCGCCCGCTAAAGAAAAGGATGTAAAAACATCAGTACCCGCCATACCGCCCGCTAAAGAAAAGGATGCGAAAGCACCAGTACCCGCCACACCGCCCGCTAAAGAAAAGGATGTAAAAACATCGTACCCGCCATACCGCCCGCTAAAGAAAAGGATGCGAAAGCACCAGTACCCGCCACACCGCCCGCTAAAGAAAAGGATGTAAAAACATCAGTACCCGTCCCCACACCCAAAAAACAACCACTGGTGACATCCCCAAACCCCGAATATATCGTCGGAATAGGCGGATCCGCCGGAGGTCTGGAGGCACTTGAAACACTTTTCCGTGCCATGCCGGTGGATCAGGGGCTTGCCTTTGTGATTATTGTTCATCTGGACCCCACCCACAATAGCATCACTGATGAACTGATACAGCGGTGCACAACCATGAAGGTATGTGAAGCAGAAGACAACATGCCGGTTGAACCGAATGCTGTGTATATTATTCCTCCCGGAAAGAATCTCTCCATTCTTAACGGAACGATTCAGCTGATGAGTGTTACCGGAACACGTGGGGTGAAAATGCCCATTGATTTCTTCTTCCGCAGCCTCGCAAAAGACCAAAAAGATAAATCTATTGCCATCATTCTCTCAGGAATGGGGACCGACGGCACGCTGGGGCTGCGGGCCATCCAGGAGGTCGGCGGCATGACGATGGTACAGGACCCGGCCAGTGCCAAATTCGACAGTATGCCCCGAAGTGCAATAAGAAACGGGCTGGTTGATTTTAGTCTTGCACCGGAAAAAATGCCGGAGGCGATGATCAGCTATATCAAAAGAAGTCCGGCAGACATTTCCAAAAAAGCACTGCAACGGACTGAACTGACAGATCATCAGAAGCTATTTGTGCTGGTCCGGGATCATACCGGGAGCGATTTTTCAGAGTATAAGAGTTCCTACATTCTCCGCAGGGTGGAGAGGCGGATGAATCTCAGATCTTTTGATGATATGGCAGACTATGATGACTACCTCCAGAACAACCCTGCTGAGGTTGATCTGCTCTTCAAAGAACTCATCATCGGGGTAACCAATTTCTTCAGAGACCCGGAAGCCTTTGAAAATCTCAAAGAGAGTATCATCCAAAATCTCAGGGAACATCACCAGCACCAGACAACCTTTCGGGCCTGGTGTCCGGGATGTGCCACCGGTGAAGAAGCTTTCTCGATTGCAATTCTCATCAGGGAGTGCCTGGAGGAATGTAATCTTCAGGATCAGATCCACCTCCAGATCTATGCCACCGACATTGGGAATGACGGGATAGAATACGCGCGAAAAGGGAGGTATCCAAAAAACATCGCTGCAGACATCTCAGAGGCCCGCCTGAAAAGATGGTTTATTGATGAAGGCGATTCGTATGTGCTACGCAAGGATATCAGGGAATCGGTGATCTTTGCGATTCAGAATATCATATCTGACCCACCGTTTACCAGGCTCGATCTGATCTGCTGCAGGAATCTTCTGATCTATTTCACCACCGAACTTCAGCGGAAGATCTTTCCGTTATTCCACTATGCCCTCCTGCCTCACGGCATTCTCTTTCTGGGTACATCTGAATCCCTGAATTGTGATGACGAACTGTTTAAACCCCTGAACCCAAAATGGAAGATCTTCGAACGCAGCAAAACAGCCGCTCACGTCCCGGGGACGCAACCTGCGTTTGGATTTGTCCCTGTCGCGTACAATTCTATGCCGCGTGCTTCCCCTCCGGAGATTGAAGAGAAGGTCCCGGATCTTATTAAAACCATTCTTCTGGAGCAGTATACTCCGTCCTCCGTTCTTGTCACAAAAGAGGGGAAAATTGTCTATTTCAATGGAAAAACCGGCAAATATCTCGAACCCGCTTCTGGCAAACCAAATCTGAATATATTTTCAATGTTGCAGGATGAGTTCCTTATTGATTTCGGGACGGCATTTGATCAGGCCCTGCAGGCATGGGAGAAGGTGACGGTGCATGGACTGCATTCAGAAAACGGGGGGCAGGAGCGACATTTCGATCTGGTTATCCATCCAATTAAGGGTTATAAAGCGCTTGAAGACCGGATTCTGGTTGTATTCAATGATCTCCCCCCTAAACCGAAACGCCGAAAGGGCAAAAAATCATCGGAAGGAACCGGGAGCGTCTCATCCGAATATGAGGATGAACTCCGAAGACTCAAAATTCACCTTGCCGGAGTGCTGGAAGATAAACAGACCAAGGAGGAAGAGCTCAAGTCGATAAATGAGGAACTGCAGTCATCCAATGAAGAGCTGCAGAGCACAAATGAAGAACTCTCGACCTCGAAAGAGGAGATGCAGTCCTTAAACGAGGAATTAAGGACCGTAAACTCCGAACTTGAGAGCAAAAACAATGAACTTGGCAAGGTCAATGCAGATATCAGAAACCTGCTGAACAGCACCGATATCGCGACGCTCTTCCTGGACAAGGACCTACGAATAACCCAGTTTACCCCCAAAATACCCCCCCTGTATAATCTGCTAGAATCTGATATCGGCCGCCCGCTGAGCGACATCGTCACGTCCCTTGCATATGATCATGTGATTGAAGACGCCAGGGAGGTATTTGACACCCTCATCGTTCAGGAGAGGAACGTGAAGACCAGAGACGGAGTAGGGTATTTTATGCGGATTGTGCCATATAAGACACAGGACAATAAAATTGAAGGAGTGGTTATCACGTTTACCAATATTACCGCCCTCCGTGGCATGGAGACACCGCAAAAAAAGGTGTGACCGAAATAAATGACTTTTTCAGTCTTTTTTGTGCCCCGGTGCTGAGTGCCGGAACGGGCAGTGGTTACGTTTCCGGCCGGCGTTCGCCACATCATCAACCACCCGATCATATCTCATTTTCAGGGTGGGAAGGCAGGAAAAGAGGCCTAAAAATTATGCAGGCGGCGATAGAACACCGCCCTGACTTTGCCTGCGATGGAGCGCCTCCCGGGCAGGCAGCACGATAGCCGGGTTCCATTTCCGTCGGCCTCGCAGTATGAGTTTTAAGCACCTTCTCCCGGTATCCGGAAAAGAGCTCTTCCGTTTCTCTTGTCAAATCACTCGTGATTTTTCATCACCAGTGCCTGAACCATTCATTTCAGGCACCAATATTTAATCGTCTGATCTTCGGTTGTTTTCAATTGAATACCACCGTGGCATTCACACCATACCCTTTTCGTCGGCAATGAGAACTCAATGACTGTCATCTATTATCTGAACCCGCCATGTTCCCGGTGCAAAGGGCTTTGGGTATGGCAGCGCCCCGCTCCAGGTTCTGTCATCTGCAATTCCGGAGTAGGCATTTGTGATATAATACCGGTCGCTAATATCTGAGGATACCGTGAAGTAATAGAATTCCGCACCCGGATTAATCTTCTGTCCATTCATTGTCACTGACTGCATTGCCTCATGTGACCCGCCGTCTGGGTCGATGAGCATGAACTTGGTGCCTTCCATACCGGTATACACCCCTTCCTCATACTGCAGGTCAGGTTCGTTTCCATAAGCAAAATGAATCTTTATCGAATCCACATTCCACGTGTCAGGCGCCGAAAGTGCCGGGACAACTGTCGCATCCACAATGGCATACTGGGGACGATAGGTATCTATGGGACTTCCTGACCCAAAACCCATTATGAACCCAAACATGATACCGACGAGTGCCACCAGAATAAATACCATGAGAATGGTCCCGATACTCTCAGATACCCCGTCATCCATCCCTGCCTGTTTGAAAACGATATCGGTTATAAGCTCCCATTATGACCTTTTTCATCTGGAAGAAGGATAAACAATTTCCTGGAGAGGATTTAGGACACACATTCTGTGAAACAAGAGAGAAAGATAAAAGTCATTCATCCTCAACATAATGGTCGCCCTGTCCACAGGTGCACAGAAGCATTCTGCGTTCAGGTTCCGCCTTCTCTGTGCTATCTGCCTCATCTGCTTCATCCGCCGCTTCTCCACCAACATCCTCAACAGACACCAGCACCAGATTCTTTGCAAACCCACCCCGTTCGGCGGCCTTCTTCTGCCGAATCTGTTCAAGCTCCTCTGCTGAAACTCCCCGGAGTTCAGCCACCCGGTAGCAGACCGCAAGAAGGTCGGCAAGTTCTTCCGGCTCTTTTGATTCGAGATATTCTTCCAGTTCCTCAATAAGCTTGTATTCAAGATACCGGAGAAACGCCGTGTCATCGCATTCCTGTACTTTACAGTCCGTTCCCTCAGAACGAATAATCTCAGGAATGCGGTCACGGACTGCTTTATGGTATTTTTTCAGTGTTGTGATGACTCATGCCCCCCTTATGCAACCAGATAATCTATCCCATCAATAAAGGCCTGAAAACGAATAATCACTAATACGTCTCAATCTTCAGACTGGAAACCTTACTAAAATGGTGATCCCTTGTAACTATTATCCCATCATTACAGAGCGTTATTGCAGCTATCAGCTCATCAAAATCCCCGATGGAATTACCATTCTTCTTTAACTCTGCTGAAAGAGTTCCATAGACATCATAGGTACTCTCATCAATATCCAATTCTATCAGGGCCCTTAGAATTTCTTTCACTTCCACCATATTGCGTTCAATGGACATTGACTGATATACTCCCTTATACAGTTCTAAAATATTGATTGCCGTTGTTGCAAGAGGGATTCCAATGTCCTCAAGCTCATCAATTTTTATCAGGGCTTCAGGTTTGTGTCGAATAAGGTCAATCAGAAAAGAGGTATCAAGCGTCGGCATCGAATTGCACCTTCCGCATCTTTGCCTGCCGCATTTCAGATGATGAAACCTCTATTGCTTCTGCAAGTTCCTCATTGGGCCCAAATTCACGGAGAATCTCTGATAACTTCTTTTTCGGAGAGGTATATTTCAGTATCACTTCTGAGAAACTCATGTTTGTTGTTCCCTTCAGTCGAGACAACCGTTCATACGCTTCATCCGATACGCTGATGGTTTTCGTCCCCATATCTGTGTATATACACATACACAGTCATAAATTTTTTTGGGGAGCTTAAAAAAAGGAAAATATCACTTCATCACCGAAAAAGGCATTCTCTTTTTTAAGCTCTCGCAAGAACCGGATTCCAGCCACCCGCCAGCCTCTCAGCTTTTATGAGTTTCGATATCCTATGCAGTGAAGAGTGCACCTTCCGGTACCTGACATCTGCTGTCAAAAGATTCCGGACAAGTTCACCAGGCGTTTCAAACGGCTCAATTGTCGCATACGATGAGTTGAGCTCAAACGGTGTATGGGCATCAGAACCCACCGAAACAGGCTTCATCCATTTTTGTGCAAACTGTTGTGCCTGAATATTAGCCAGATTCGTCACATTTCGTGCATTATACCCTTCAATAACATCAATCCGGTTGCCGACTTCCATCAGCGTATCACGCCGGATGGCAGTAGAGCGATAGGTGCAGAACGGATGGGGCACAATCGAGATGGCCCCCTGATCGTTGATGATATCAAGTGTCTCCGCTGCCGTGAGACAGGCCGGGATTTCCTCATTCAGAAAGAGGCCGATTATTTCCCCCTCGCTTGTCAGAATTTCCTCAGCAAGGATGACCGGCACATCAGGCGACTGCTCACGGATGAGACGGCAGGTCTCATCAGCACCCCGGATACTGTTATGATCGCAGACAACCGGAAGAACTCCATATTTTTTCCAGCCGTCTGCAATCGTCTTTGGAGTATTCGAGGCATCAGACGAATAGTGTGAATGCACGTGCATATCCAGACGGATGTGTTCAGAAGGAGGCATTACCAGAATATACTATTGCCTGTTAAGAAAGACATTATCGACATAGAATATATTCAGAATATGAAATACATACTCAACCCCACCGGCAACGGGCACACAGGTGAACCACACACATAATTCCCCAAAAAAAGCGGAACATGAGGGACATGCCCCAAACACAGCACAGGAACCGAACGCCGGGAAAACTATCGGCTCTTTTGCCTGCCGGTATACAGATAATATCCCGCAAGTAGCACAATACCCACAATAACCGCAAGTGAGACCGGATTCGCCAGTGCATCTGTGAGGGGATTACCGGCCGTCCCGTCCACCTGCATTACAATCTGGTCAGATAGAATAAGGGTATCCCGTGCGTCCCGGTATTTGATCTCACAATTCAGACCGTAGGGAACTTCAAGCGCCCCGGATGCCAGCGTAATCGTAAAATCGGCAGTCTTTGTCTCATTTGGTGCTATGTCACCGGGAAGAGCCGTATCCACTGATGCGGCCAGTGGTTTACCGGGCACAACCCGTGCCCGTGCGTCATAGACTGGTGCATCACCCGTATTTTTGAACGTCACCCGGATAGCCTTCGTTTCACCAGGCTCGATTGCAATAAGGCCGGAGACAATGGCAAAGGAGGCTCCCTCACCAAAAGAAATGCCAACCCTCTCAGAAACGGACTCCTGTGGTTCACCATTTTCATTGGTGTAGACAAGCACTACTTCTTCCGGGTACGTGCCGGCACTGACGTCATCACTCACATATCCAGTGAAGGTCACGTCAGTAACCGCACCCGTGGCAAAGTCACCGGCATACACACCGCCGTCCAGCAGCCGGAATACACCGGATATAACCGGAATCTATATTTTTCAGGTATTTGCGAATCAGACACGTCTGTTCAGGCTGCAGGGTCCATCTGTGAAGGAGCACCCATTCAGGTGAATACCTAATACCAGCGGGAAAGGTCTGCCTTCGCATCCACTTTTACGCCGGATTTGGGGGAATGCCTCTCCGGCATCATCGGTGGTGGAGGATAGTGGTATACCGGCCCCTTTGACCGTGTACCAAACCGGCTCTCCCCCGGAACCGTATCTTCCACGTCTGAAGCCACCTCATGCAGAATAGCGCTCGTGTTGTCAGCCTGATGGACGGCCCATGCCTCCACCGTCTGGGGTTTCGGATCCCCGTATATACCGTGGTGGGTCTGGACGATATGGAGCAGATGGCTGAGGTCCTGTTTGTCCACCGCAGTCTCTTCAGCCAGCTGTTCAATAATGGAGATGCCCGGGCTGATATGGCCAAGGAGGGAATACGTCGGAAGCTGGGAGAACGAGAAGCCCTGCTCAGCAAAACAGACCGCCTTTCCCACATCATGAAGGAGGGCCCCTGCAACCGCGACATCCCGGTCTGAAGAAATCCCTTCCGCACCGGCAAGGAAAGCTTCTGTGTACCGAACCACTTCCAGCGTGTGTTCGGCAAGCCCCCCGCGGTAGGCATGGTGCTTCGCCCGTGCGGCGGGGACCAAAAAGAAGGCTTCATGCGACCCAAAGACCTGCTCCACCAGATCACGCAGCCCCGGACGAATGATACCGGCTGCCAGCCGCAAAAGCTCGGCACGGTTTTTGGTGCAGTCAGCAGGAGAAAAAACGAAGTCATTGGGGTCAAACAGGGCATGATCTGCAGGACCGCTGGTGAGATGGTCAATCCCTTCGTTCACGCTCATCTGCAGTTCGCCGTTGTAAAGAGAGGCCTGCCCGACGATCCGGTGAACCATCCCTTCCCGGATGACCGCATGAGACTTTGCCACCAGGCCGTTCTGTCCGTTTACCCCCCATATCTTGCATGCCATCGTACCGGTCGCATCACTGATGGTGCAGGTGATGTACTGCCCACGTTTTCCTTCCCGAATCTCAGCATTGCTGATGACAAAGGGGGCATCGACCTGATCCCTGTCTGTGATTGACTGAATGGTATCCTTCTTCTCCATAATCCTTAATCTCCCCGTGTGTCTGATCTCTGTGTCTCTCTTCGTTACTCAGACCGACGTCCAAACCGGATCATCATAAGCCCTTTCAGCATGCCAAAACCGGTCGTGCTGCCAACCCGTGAATCCGGCTGGTCCTCCCAGCGGATAGGCACTTCCCGTACGACAAATCCCTGCCGCTTCATCTCCCACAGGAGTTCAACATCAAACTCAAACCCCCGTGATTGCACAGACGGCAGGACCGCCTGCACCGCTTCTCTCCGGAATACCTTTGCCCCGCACTGGGTATCATGGTAGGGAAGGGAAAAAAAGAGCCGGACAAAGAGATTAAAAAGGCGGCTTTGCACCTGCCGTCCCATGCTCTGCCGCACCGGCACACAGGCACCTTCTATCCAGCGTGACCCGATAGCCCCGTCAGCATCGATGAGAGCAGAAAAAAGTCGTCTCATCTCAGAGAGAGTCGTTGAACCATCGGCATCCATGAACCCGGCATACGGGGTCTTTGCACCCATCAGGCCGGCTGCAACCCCACCGCCCTTACCCAGACGCTCTTTGTATTCCCTGCACTCCATCCGGCAGGACGGATGCGCCTGTGCAAAGGCACGGACAACACCTGCGGTATCGTCATCGCCGTCACAGACGACAAGGACCGGCCCCCGATATGCTGCAAAAACGTCCAGTAATACCCCAATCCGGCCCGCTTCATTGTAGGCCGGAATTACAATGGTGCAGTCCTCTTCACTGACCTTCATACTGGTCAGCAGGAGAGGGCGTTGATGATTTCTTCTGCAAATGCAGCGGCAGCAAGTGGCCCGTTGGCGGTAATTATTGTACCGTCCACAACCACCGGGATGTCGGTGAAGACCGCACCCTTATCGGCAAATGACTTCTCAGAGAGACGAGTCTTAAATACCGTGGCCTGCCGCCCCTCAAGGATGCCGGCATAGGCAAGGACAACCGGTGCAAGGCAGATGGCCGCCACCACCTTCCCGTCCTCATACATCGTCCGGATAAGGGGGCGAAGGTCTGCATTCGACCAGAGATACTCGGCCGATCCGGGGCCGCCGACGATGACAATCCCATCATAGAGAGAGGGATCGCTCTCCCTGATGGACTGTTTCACCTCAACCGTCTCCCCCAGCATGCCCATGCAGGATCCCGGCTGATCAGTGGCCACATCAAAGTCAATGCCTGCTTCGGCAAAGGCCTGTGCAGGGACCAGATATTCCTCATCCCTGAACTTATCGTGTGCGATGACCATGAGCAGTTTCATACTGTAAGGTCAGTATCACAGGTTCATTAAGTCTGCGCAGGCGGTGCGATACAGAGAAACCTAATCCATAAGAGGAAAGACCACAAATCTGCAGATAATGAGTTACCTCGAAGAGATATCCCTGAAGGGCAGGGAGGCAAACCCCTTCTTCCGGATGATGGGTATTGATATTGTATCATACGGCGAGGGACAGGCGGTCCTCTCCATGGACGTACGGCCGGATATGATGAACGGCGACGGATGGCTGCAGGGCGGAGTATATACCGCTCTTGCAGACGAAGCGATGGCCCTTGCTCTCTTCACTGTCCTGAAGGAGAACGAGATCACGGCGACCATCAGTGAATCCACCTCATTTTACCGGGGAGTACAGGGCGGCACCATTGTTGCGGAGGGCATCGTGATCCGGAAGGGCAGGAAAGTTGCCTTCACCAAAGGGGTGGTCCGGCGGCCGGGAGAAGACGGCGAAACACTGGCCGAGTCCTCGGCGTCCTTTGCTGTGATAGAACAGCAGTAATCCTCAGGCAATACACCAGTTATTCACTTTTTTTCGATGCGATTTACGAGTATTTCTGCAGGATTTCCATACCTTTCAGTATGCCCTCATTCCAGCGACACGTAAGCAGCCGAACCTGTCCCTGACACGAACAATACCACCGGAGCCCTGCAAAAATCCCTTCCAAAAGGCATCCGGTCAATTATCTTTATGTCATCCTAACCTGTATCTAGCAGTGTAATAATGGAAGTTTTTGCTCTTGGATGGATTCTGATCTCAATCGGAGTCATACTGCTCTTAATTGAGGCTTTCAATCCGGGATTCTTCCTCGCAGTCCCCGGCACCACTCTTATTATCATCGGTGCTGTCTCACTGCTCTTCCCGGAGATCTTCAGTTCAACCTGGATCATTCTGATAGGCATTGGGACCGCCCTTATTGCCGCAGGCGGCAGTGTCTGGCTGTATGCACGGATTACCCCGGACAAGGTTCCGTCCACGATCAGTAAAGACTCGCTTGCCGGGAAAATCGGCATGGTAACAGCAACCGTGGATGAGGACACCATCAAAGGAAAGGTCGTCATCGGGAATGTAGACTGGAGTGCCCGATCTACAGGCGGCAGTATCGCAGCAGGAAAAAAAGTCCGCGTCGTGAAGTCCGTTGGGGTGCACGTCGTCGTTGAGGAGATATAACAGATATGGCATTATTAGAACTGGGAAACACTATCTTCACCATCATACTCGTGCTCGCAATCATCCTCATCTTTGCAAAAGGTGTAGTAATTGTGCAGCCATACCAGCAGGCACTTGAGATACGGCTGGGCCAGTACAGGGGCCCGCTGAACCCGGGATTCCGGTGGGTGATCCCCTTCATCACCGATATCATCAAAATTGACCTGAGAACACAGGTGATGGACGTCCCCCGCCAGGAGGTCATCACCAAGGATAACTCGCCCACAAACGTGGACGCCATCGTCTACGTCCGGGTGATTGACCCGGAGAAGTCCGCTTTCGAGGTATCAGACTTCCGGATGGCAACTGTGGCCCTTGCCCAGACAAGTCTGCGTGGCATCATCGGTGACATGGAACTCGACGAGATTCTGTATAACCGTGACCTGATAAACACCCGCCTGCGTGACATTCTGGACCGCGAAACAGATCAGTGGGGAGTAAAAGTCGAACGGGTCGAGATAAAAGAGGTGGACCCGGTCGGTGCCGTCAAGCAGGCAATGACCGAACAGACGGCAGCAGAACGTGAACGCCGTGCTGCAATTCTGCGGGCAGACGGTGAGAAACGGTCTGCGATTCTCACCGCTGAAGGAAAACGCCAGTCCATGATCCTCGAAGCAGAGGGAGACCGACAGAGCAAAATTCTCCGGGCAGAAGGTGACAGAAAATCCCGCATCCTGCAGGCACAGGGTGAGGCGCAGGGACTGCGCATCCTCTCCCTCGGATCACGGGCGCTTGACAGGAAGGCGATCACGGTTCTCTCCCTTGATGCCCTCAAGCAGATGGCTAACGGCCAGGCAACGAAAATAATCTTCCCGTTCGAACTTACCGGCCTCATTAAACAGAGTGCCAAGTTCCTCGGCCAAGAAGCCGAGGCACTCATCGACGAGGACTGGAAGGATATTGAACTGGACGAATCCATCCTCGGTAAGTCTCCGGCAGAGGAGGGCATTGAGGATGCCACCGAATATGTGAGGGAGATCGAAAGAAAGATTAAGACTCTGGAAGACCCGACCACCCCGGTAAATCTGGACGCATCCGTCGGACCCTCAGAACCCCCACGCACATAACGGATATAACCCTCTCGTTTCACCTTTTTTGGGGGGGTTTCCGGACCACCCCCTCCTGACACAGACCACACAGCGCACCACCGGGATTTCCAGCCTTCCACCCCGTTCACAATAACCCCAATGTGAAGAGCACCGACCTGAGGTAACCTCAATGATAAAGTGAGGGTACATGTAATAATATAGGCAGGGAGTAACAGTCGGCTTACTACTCCAGTCGGGAAGGGGATATCAGGTGAAATATATTGTTGTAACAGGCGGTGTGATGAGTGGCCTTGGAAAAGGCATCACCACCGCATCCATTGGCCGTCTGCTAAAAAACCGCGGGTATGCAGTAACCGCGGTAAAAATAGATCCGTACCTGAATATTGATGCAGGTACGATGAACCCGGGCCAGCACGGAGAGGTGTATGTGCTCTCAGACGGTGGGGAAGTCGATCTTGATCTTGGCAACTATGAACGGTTCTTAGACATTGAACTCACGTCCGCCCATAACATAACCACCGGAAAGGTCTACCGGGAAGTAATAGAGAAGGAGCGCCGTGGAGACTATCTGGGGGCAACGGTCCAGATAATCCCGCACATCACCGCTCAGATCAAAGAATACATCGCAAATGCCGCAACAATAGAGGTCGCACCGGGTGAAGTACCGGAAATCTGCCTGGTGGAAGTCGGCGGGACCGTTGGTGACATCGAGAGCATGCCATTTCTGGAGGCGGTCCGTGAGATGCGCGCCGAACTTCCGAAAGAGGATATGGCCCTTGTCCATGTCACCCTGGTTCCGGCTGACAATATGGGTGACCACAAGACCAAACCAACCCAGCACTCGGTGAAGGCCCTGCGGGAACTGGGGCTGCAGCCGGATGTGATTGTCGGCAGAAGCGACTGCATCATGAGCGCTTCAACAAAGAGGAAAATATCCGCCTTCACAGACGTATCCGCGAAGGCTGTTATCAGCGCAATCACAGCACCCGACATCTACCTGGTACCGATGGAGATGGAAAAAGAGGGGCTTGCAGAAGTATTAACCGAACAACTGCACCTGAAGGCAAGAGTGCCGGAGAACAGCTGGTACACGCTCATCAACCGGGAGAGTACCGCCCGCGTAACCATCGCCATCGTGAGCAAATACGGCATCGAGGATGTCTATATCTCTATCAAGGAGTCCCTGAAGCATGCCGGGTTTGCTCTTTCAACAGAAGTCGATATCCGGTGGCTGGATGCAGAGACATTCTCCTGCGACGAACTCGCAGATGTGGATGGCGTCCTTGTACCCGGCGGATTTGGCCAAAGGGGTATTGAAGGAAAAATCAGGGCCATTGAATATGCCCGGACCCACAGAAAGCCCTACCTCGGCCTCTGCCTCGGATTCCAGCTTGCGGTCATCGAGTTCGCCCGCAATGTGGCAGGCATTCCTGATGCAACAAGTGAGGAGATGGGACCGGGCTCCCATGTCATTGCCATTCTCCCGGAACAGGAAGACGTGGAAAATCTGGGCGGGACCATGCGCCTCGGAAACTGCACCGCAGATATCCGCAGAGGTACCCGGGTGCATGCGCTCTATGGCACTGACACCATCACCGAACGCCACCGCCACCGCTACGAAGTAAACCCTGAATATATCGGACAGTTGGAAGAGGCAGGACTCGTATTCTCCGGCACCTGCGGCCCACGGATGGAGACCTGCGAACTTGATCAGGATACATTCTTCCTTGCAACCCAGTATCACCCGGAATTCAAATCAACCCCAACCCACCCGTCACCCCCCTATGTCGGCTTCGTGCAGGCATGCCGTGAACAGAAATTACAGAACCAGGAGTAGACAAGCATGGTAAAAGCAGAGAAATTTATCGAAGAAGCAATCGCGGACATCCGGCAGAAGGCCGGCGGTGACTATGTGGTCATGGCGCTCTCCGGCGGCGTGGACAGTTCCGTCTGTGCAGAACTTGCAAAACGGGCAATTGGGGACCATCTGATTCCGATCTACGTGGACACAGGTCTGATGCGAAAAGGTGAGAGTGAGCGGATTCGTGAGCTCTTTAGTGATATCAGTCTGAAGATGGTTGATGCAGGCGATGAGTTCATTTCAGCCCTGAAAGGCGTTACCGACCCGGAACAGAAACGCAAAATCATTGGCGAGAAATTCATCCGCATCTTTGAGCGTGAAGCACGCGAGACAAATGCCGCCTACCTGTTGCAGGGCACCATATACCCTGACATCATCGAGAGTGAAGGCGGCATTAAAAGCCACCACAATGTCGGCGGGCTGCCCGTTGACATAAACTTCAGGGGCGTTATCGAACCGCTCGTTGACCTTTATAAAGATGAGGTCAGAGAAGTGGCAGGCGCTCTTAACATGCCCACTGAGATCCAGCACAGGATGCCCTTCCCCGGCCCGGGTCTTGCTGTCCGCTGTGTGGGTGAAGTAACAGAAGAGAAGATTGCAATAGTCCGCGAGGCAAACGCCATCGCAGAAGAAGAACTTGTCGAACAGTTCAACCCATGGCAGTGCCTTGCAGCAGTCATCGGCCTTGGAACCGGTGTAAAAGGGGACATACGCCTCCACGGGTGGATTGTCGCGGTCCGTGCGGTCTATTCCAGGGATGCAATGACTGCGGAACCGGTTGAAGTCCCGTGGGAGAACCTCCACCGTATCGCATCACGGATAACAGCAGAAATCCCGGGCGTATCCCGGGTGGTCTATGATATCACCCCAAAACCACCGGCAACAATCGAATACGAGTGAAAAGAGAGAGAGGAAGCGAAAATAATGGTACAGAATGAATACCGCGATATGTGTGAGACATACCTGATGCGCAACTTCAGCCGTGATCTGTTGATCACGCGGGGCAAAGGAGCACGGGTATGGGATGATGAAGGGAATGAATACATCGACTGTGTGGCAGGCATTGCTGTCTGCTCCACCGGCCACTGCCACCCGAAGGTATCTGAGGCCATCTGCCGTCAGGCACAGGAGCTTATCCACATCTCAAACCTCTTCTATGTCCCCGGACAGGCAGAACTTGCAAAACGGATTGCAGAGAAGGCAGGCATCAAAGGCGGACGTGTATTCTTTTCCAATTCAGGAACGGAAGCGGTTGAGGCAGCCATTAAACTTGCCCGTGTCCGCACCGGCAAGAAAAGATTCATCGCGTTTAAATCCGGGTTCCACGGCCGTACCTGCGGTGCACTCTCCCTGACATACAAGGAGGCCTACCGGCTCCCCTTCTGCCCTCTCCCATATGAATGTGAATTCATCGAATACGGCGACATCGAGGCCCTGAAGGCGGTAATGGACAATACCATTGCCGCTGTCATCACCGAACCGATACAGGGTGAAGCAGGCGTCATCCCCGCACCCGACGGGTTTCTGGAGGAAGTACGCCAAATCTGTACCGAAAATGACGCACTCCTTATCATTGACGAAGTACAGACCGGATTCGGACGGACCGGGAAATGGTTCGGTTTCCAGCACACAGACATCGAGCCTGACATCATCACAATGGCAAAGGGCATCGCCTCAGGATTTCCCATGGGCTGCATCGTTGCACGTGAGGGACTGGAGTTTCTCCCCGGTGAGCATGGCGGCACATTCAACGGCGGCCCACTCGCCTGTGCCGCAGCAAACGCCACCCTTGATGTCCTTGAGGAAATAATCGATGACATCGAACGCAGGGGAGAGCGCTTCCGTGACGGACTCGCTGCCTACAACCCCCGCCAGAGGGGTCTGATGATTGGCATCACCCTTGGGGACCGCTGTGCACCGGTAAAGCAGGACCGTGAGGAACACGGGGTGCTTGTCAACTGCACCAGCGGAAACCTCCGCCTCATCCCGCCGCTCGTCATTACAGACGAGGATATTGACCAGGCGATCAGGGTAATCAATGAAGCACTTGATTCGTAAGGTCTTTCTGGAAGAAGGATATGTCTTTGCGACACGGGCAGCAGATATTGCCCGTGCCGCAGGGCACACCCGCCCTGCACGTCTGGCGAGCAACGAAAATCCGTATCCGCCGTCACCGAAGGCAATTAAAGCGGCAGCAGACGTATTACCCAACGCCAACCGCTACCCGGACGAAACAAACCGGGAGTTCATCGCCGCACTGAAGAAACGGCACGGTGACTACCGGTTTGTTGCAAGCGTTGGCATGGACGGCATCATCGATACCGTTATCCGCACCCTTGTATCAGACGGTGACCGGGTTGCAGTGGCAACACCCACATACTCCTACTACGGGCTCGCCGTCCGGGCACAGGGAGGAGTCACCGTATCCATACCACGAAAGGATGACTTCTCCGTTGACCCGGCAGCGTTCTGCAGGGAAGCGGCAGGTACAAAACTTGCCTTTCTCTGCACCCCGAACAATCCGACCGGCACAACGGAGACCCTGCAGACAATCACGAAAATTTGTGAGAATTATGAAGGGATTCTCTTCCTTGACTGTGCGTATATTGAGTTTGACGGGACCGACTACCGCCCCCTGATGAAGAAATTTGATAACCTCATCATCGGGAGAACGATGTCCAAGGCCTATTCCCTTGCCGGTCTGCGGGTCGGATACGCCTTTGTGCCGGCATGGTACGAACCGTTTTACCAGCGGGCGGCAACTCCGTTCACCCTCAATATGGTCTCACAGGCGGCAGCTGCAGCGGCATTGAGAGACACCGTGCATGTGAAAACAATAGTATCGGTTGTACAGGAGTGGCGGCAGCGGTTCATCGACGAATGCCCGTATCCTGTCGTGCCTGGCGGGGCAAACTTTGTGATGGTGGATGTCGCACCCCACACAGCTGAGGATGTCGTGACAGAGCTTGCACAAAAGGGCGTCATTGTCCGGTCCTGTGCCAGTTTCCCCGGCCTTCCGGACCATTACATCCGTGTATCCATCGGGGAGCCGTGGGAGAACGAAGCATTCATCACCGTTATCGGCGAGATATACCAGCCATGATGACTGCACTTACCGGGACACCCGGCACCGGAAAATCAACCATCGCCTCCATCCTCAAAGCACGCGGTATGGAGGTTCTGTCGCAAAAGGAGACGATGGGGCCGTATCTCCTTGAACATGACACGGAGCGCGACACCGATATCATCGACGATGAGGCATGGGTGGACGCCTTTGTCCCTGTTGAGGGCATCATCGAAGGCCACCTCACCCATCTTCTGCCGGCAGACCGGGTGGTTGTCCTGCGCTGCCGCCCGGATATCCTCGCCGCACGGCTGAGAGGACGCGGCTATGCTGATGAGAAGGTGCAGGAGAATGCGGAGGCAGAAGCACTGGATGCTATCCTCATCGAAGCACTCGAAGTGCACCCGGAGACTCATATCACGGTGATTGACACCACAGAACAGAGTCCTGAGAAAACTGCGGATGAAATCGAGGCATTTATCCGTGGTGATGCGCCACATTCCCTCACTGTACCTGACTGGTCAGAATTTCTGGGAAGACGTGTATGACCGTTGATAATTACCGCCCCCATGTGCAATGGATTGTAGAACCGATAGCGAAGGGTATGGCAAAAATCGGATTTACCCCGAACGCCTGCTCTGTCATTGCACTTATGGTGGCGGTCGCCGGAGGGGCTGCATTCTATTTTGAGGCGGCCTTATTGGGCGTCGTCTGCATCATCCTCAATGCTTTCTTTGACGGGGTGGACGGAGCAATTGCCCGTATCACCGGAACCGCAGGAGTGAAAGGGGACTTTCTGGACCATGTCATCGACCGGTATGCAGACATATTCATTATCACCGGTATATTCGCAGGCCCTCTTGCCTCTCCTTTCATCGGTGTCTTTGCTCTCACCGGTGTCCTCATGTCCTCCTATCTCGGGACACAGGCACAGGCAGTGGGCGTGGGCCGGGTCTATGGCGGCATCCTCGGGAGGGCCGACCGCCTGCTCCTCCTCATCATCTTCGGCATCGCAGCCGCATTCATTCCGGGGGCGGTATATGCAGGCATCACGGTCATGGACGGAATGCTCATCATCTTCGGTGTCCTCGGGCACATCACCGCCCTGCAGCGTTTCCACGCAACATGGAAACAGCTCTGAATATCTCATTTTTTCCGGCTCTTCACGTTATTTCGAAATTCTGATTTTTACCCTATTCTGCCGCATTATACGCGATAACCGGAGCAGGAGGGATGCCTGCAGCTATCGTGCTGAATATCGTTCAGCATGCATTGTATCTCTTTTTATAGTCATCAAAAATACCGTCAATGAACAAAACATATTTTAGTAGAACTCAGTCACAATAATTTAAAAAAATCTATGTTAAATATCATAAGAATTTATGTAATTGTATGAAATGGCATCCGAAATGCAACTACATGGAACTCTCAAAAGAATACTCTCTCGAGGAGCTTGCAAAATTTCACGGCCATCTCGGCCCGAATATCGTGCTCGGATACATGATGGGGAAATATGCCTGTGAACACCTGAGCAATGATCCCTTCAGCCTGAAGGCAGTGGTATATTGCCCGAAAAAAACCCCGGAAAGCTGCATTGTTGACGGGGTTCAGCTTGGTTCCGGCTGCACACTTGGCAAGGGCAATATTGAGATAATTGAGGACCAGACTATCCGCTGTGAATTCCGTACAGAATCCGCCGCTATAACACTGATGCCCAAATCCATGCCGCCGCTTCCTGAGCGGGATGATGACTATGAGCTCAAAATTGAGAGATATGCTGAGGAATTATTCACGATGGACCCTATATCCCTCTTTGAAATCACGCGGTCAGAATAGTTATGGCAGGAGATCTGCATCCTCAAATTGAGCTTTCCGGCGTCTATACCACGTACATGGGTGCCGAATTGCCTGTCATACGGGACATGTCCATTGGCATTAACAAGGGGGAATTTGTCATCATCGGCGGGCCAAACGGTGCCGGAAAGACAACACTCCTTGAAACCATAAATGGCATGTTGCATATTACCCATGGTTCTGCCAGGGTATGTGGCCTTAATGTCACCAGACAGGGAGTCGAAGTCAGAAAAAAGACAGGGTATGTATTACAGAGCTTTGCCTTTGATCCCCTGACGCCCTTTACCGTTGAACATGTTGTGATGATGGGCAGATATGGGATTCTCGGGTGTTTCAGGAATCCTTCAGAGCCGGATTATAGGGCGGTGGAAGAATCAATAAAGATGCTGGGTCTTGAAGATCTCTCGGAAAAACCCATCGGCACACTGAGCGGCGGACAGCAGCAGAAGGTATTGATTGCCCAGAATCTTGCGAAAAAACCTGAGATTATGCTACTCGATGAACCGTTCAGCAATCTCGATCTCTTCACCCGGGAGTTCGTTTCTGATGTGATGACGGAGATTTCTTCAAAGGGGTGCACGATATGTATGGTCTCTCATGCATTCGATGCCCTTCCTGACAAAGATTTACGAATTGTCGTCATGGATGAAGGATGTATCCATCTCGACACGTTCTGTCATTCATCGGAAGTCGAGGACAATATCAGAAAAATTTCGGCGGTTGCCTGATGCTCGAATGCATTATTCCCAATAATATCGTCTGCCATGCCGTTGAGGCGATGCTCTTTGCGTCCATTGCATGCAGTATTCTCGGCGTGATCATAACTCAGTTGAAAATCTCATCCATTGGATTTACTATGGCGCATGCCGCTTTTGCCGGCGCCGCATGCGGAATGTTTTTTGGGTATGATCCCATTATCTCAGCGATTGCGGTCAGTATCCTGATTGCCCTTCTCATCGGGCCGTTGTCAGACAGGGCAAAAATGTCCGAGGACACAATTCTTGGTGTTTTATTTGGAATACTGATGGCTATTGCGATCTTTTTCATCGCATATATGCAGTATGTTGGAAAGGGCTTCAATGCAAGCTCGCTTCTCTTTGGGGACGTGATTTCACTCTACCGGGGGGAGGTGTATGCCCTTGCACTGATCTCGTTATTAGCGGTTGTCTTTGTGATAGTCTTTTACAAAGAGATCGCCGCTATCATCTTCGACAAAAAAATTGCTGAAGCATCGGGGATCAGGGTAAAACCAATATACTACGCCCTTTTGTTCATGATTGCATTCACGGTGGCATTGAGCCTGAATATTGTCGGAGGGCTTCTGTTGTACGTATGGCTGATCACCCCTGCTGCGATTGCCTATCAGTTCATGTATGATGTCAAAGGGCTTTTTATTGTGGCGCCGGTTGTTGCTGCGCTCGTCAGTGTGTCTGGTGCAGTCACCGGCCTGGAATACTGTCTGCCGGTAGGGCCGCTCACGGCTGTCGTGTTCAGCGTCATATTTATTATTTCTGTATTATTTTCTCGCAAAAGAAGGATATCCAATAGGAAATTTTAATACTTTTTTCAATAATATTCATATTATGGACGTAAAGTTAGTTATACTCTCATTACTTGCAGCCGTGGTCATTGTTGCATCGCCATGTACGGCACTGAATGTTGTATCGACGACGAGTGTATTGTGGGACCCGGTACAGAGTATCGGCGGCGAATATGTGGATGTGATCTACATTGCAGATCCAGCAGTCTGCCCACACATGCAGGGCGATATCATCCCGAACAGAATTCAGATTGAAAAGGAATTCATCAGTTCGGCAGATCTTTTCATCGCTCACAACGGTTCTGTTGACAAACAGTATGTCATACCCTATATCGACGAATTCATGGAGGCAAATGACTATAGCACGGTGGAATGGGTGACCCTGAAGAACCCGTTGATGGATTGGAATACGCCTGAAAAAGCAACCGCGCTGGCAGTAGAGGTAAGGGACTGGCTCATCGCCGCAGACCCCGCACACGCGGAGCATTACACCCAGGGGTGTGAAGCATATGTCGGGGAGATCAATGAGGTCGGTCAGCTGAACGCAGAAGAGAAAGATACCATTCCCGGTCAGAAGGTTATCCCGATGATATGGCAGCGCGATGCCGCAGAAAAGTGGCTTGGTCTTGATGTTGTTGATATCTATGCCCCTGAATTTTACATGAAAGGGGATTACACGGCGGTAAAACTCGTCGACAGGATCAACCAGAACCCGGCACAGTACGAGGATGTGGTTTACGTGATTGAGAATATGCAGTCCGGGGAGGTGGGAAAAGGTATTGAAGAGTCACTGACCGATAAGGGATATGCAGTGCAGCGCGTCATCTTTACCAACTTCCCGAAGTCCATTGACGGTGTGGATTCCATCGCGGATGTTCTGGCGTACAACAAGAACCTTGTTACCCCCGATTCTGCTGCCGGTTCCTCTGCAACAGACGTTCCCACACATCCGGAAGACCAGCAGACCGAATCAACACAGGCGCCAGGGTTTACCATTATATCCGCGTTGATCAGCGTTGGTGTTATTCTCTGTGCACGAAAGGGTGTGAAATAATTCCCATTCCATTTCTAATTATTATTTCTCAGGAGTCATTGAATGAGCAATCATCAGGATAGATTTACAGGTGCTGATATGGAGAAAGGAAGAGAACATTTCAACGGAATTGAGAATGAATACGAGAGGATGATCGTGCAGATCGTTCCTTCTTTCAGGGATTTCTTCGGTTCTGTTCTCTCGCTGATTCCCGGCGGTCCCGTCCGCGTACTTGAATTGGGGAGCGGAACGGGTTTTGTAACCGCGATGCTTCGTGCGCAGAACAATGAAGCAGAGATTACCTGTATCGATCTCTCTCCCGGAATGCTTGAGGTAGCAAAGAAAAAACCGGAGTTGTCCGGTGTTGAATTCATCACCGGCGATTTCAGGGAGTCCTGGGGTACTGGGGGTTACGATGTGGTCCTGACTACCCTCTGCCTTCATCATCTGCCGGACGAGGACCGGGCTCATGTTCTGAAAAAGATCTCTCATTCCCTGAATGACGGCGGAATTTTCATAAACGGGGATGTTTTTGCAGCTGAAAGCGAAAAAGAAGAACTTCTCAATATGGCATGGTGGCATAATGCAATGCTGCAGAACGGGTTTTCAGATGATGAGGCTGATGCAATGATTCAGAAGAGAACGGATAATGCAGCATATCTGGATACCGTCAGTGGGTATGCAGAAAAACTTGAAGCCGCCGGGTTCGGGAAGATTATCAATCCCTATAAAAACCGGATCTACAGTACCTTTGCAGGTTTCAAGTGAATCAAAGCGAATAACAGTTTATTGTCGAATAGGGGCGCATCCAGCGTCAACCATCAATACTCTGGGTGCGGGTAACCCCTGTTCTGTGTGACCGTCCGTACTGCAAGTATAGTCAGGAACCTAACTATTATTAATTATGTTCCTCCTCAATAAACTTCATTACCCACCTGTTTGCATATCCCAAACCTGATGCAAACTCTAAGAATTTTTGTTCTATTAAACATCTCAGATAAGTCAGATCTTTAATGAATTCTCTTGAGATAATTCTCTTGATACTTTTCCAAATGAATTCAATTGGATTTAGATCAGGAGAATATGGTGGCAGGAAAATAAGTTCTAATCCAATTTCATCTGCAGTTTCAATAGTAAGTTTCGCCCGATGAGATTTGAAATTATCAAGAATAAGAACAATTTGTTTACCGGGATTTGACTCCTGAATCTTATGTAAAAATTCACAAACATCTTCTTTTTTTGAATGCTCTTTAAAATCAATCACAGGATTGCCATTAATTGGATAAAAACCGAATGTATTTGCCTTCATTCGAGTTGTGTTTTTTATTATAGTTGGTTTTGAAAAAGACCAAAGTCTTTGAGTATTTGCTGTTGTTTGAGGAGAGAATTCATCAAAAAAACCAATTACTGAATCTTTATCGATCTCGCCCAAGTTTTTTTAAAACCTCTTCGGCATTCGTTGGCTTTCTAAAATCATGAGGGTATGGTTTCGCATATTTCATTCCACATTTTTTCAAGATCATTCGGATCTGTTTTAAGGAGTATTCAACTTTAAATTCATCAAAAATTAAATTCCTAACTTCATTTGTAGTCCAATTATCTTGCTCCCTAAGTCTCTTTTCCAATTGTTCTTTTTGGCAATCTGAAAGTTTTGAAGGTTTGCCACCAGCATATTTCGGAATTAAACCTTCGTAACCAAACTCATTCCATCTTCTTTGCCAGATATAGGCCGTATTGTGTGAAACACAAACTAATTGAGCTGCTTCTTCCACGCCATGCCCTTCATATCGATACTTTATAAAATATAATCTTTTCAAGACCTTTGTATCTTTTTCCAGGGATTTGATTCGAAGATTGATGCCTTCAGGTGTTAGATGTCTTTCAATAGGGATCTGCTCTGACCTAGACATAGTTTATACTTAACATGATAATTAATAAAAGTATTGTGCGAGACTATAATTTCGCAGAATAGGAATGTGTCAACAGATAATGGAATCGTATAGAGATGGTGAGATACGGGCCTTCCGGCACACAACAGTCTGCCCGGTTACCCAATTGATCCAACCACCTTCTCCCATGCTCACACCTCCGGATTAACCCCTCGCGAACCGGCAAGGTAACAGAACCTGACCTTATCTCACATCTTTGCCACATTCGGAGGCGGAGTGGGCGATACCCTGATTTGATCACTCTTTATTTTCATAGTTAACATTGTGATTATGGGCACATCTTTGATTCATGTGGGATACACCCCACCTCACCCGATATTCAAATTTTCCAATCCCTTCTTCCCCCATGGTTCCGAAAATGCCGTTTCGGGATCAGCAGTTCCCCGGCATACGCCGGGCCCCTCCTCTCCCCACGGAAAGAGGCAGTTCATGCGATGGGACGGTTAGCCAAGGTAGCACAAAAAACCGATCTTCCGGCCAAATTATTATTCATCCGGCGCCAAATATCACATTGAAGAGTGTAATCATGAGTATTCCGCAGCAGTCTTCAGACCGAACAGATCGTACAGTGACCACAGCTCTCCACGAACTCGGGTGGGACGAGAAACAGGAAGAGGCATTCTCCCGCTACACCGGCCCCTATGTTCCCGGAAGGGTTGCATCCCGGCACAAGACAGTCTTTGACGTGCTCCTTCCGGGTGAAACTGTCCGGGTGGGAACATCCGGTGCCCTCCGGAAACTCGGAAAAATCCCTGCCGTCGGAGATTTTGTGGTGCTCCTGAACCAGCCCGAAACGGGCACACGGATGATCGTCGATATCTTTCCCCGTCGCAGCATGTTATCCCGCGGCGCATCGGGTGAGGGAGGGTTTGATCAGGTGATCGCAGCCAACCTCGACACCGTCTTTATTGTCACCGCGGCAGGGAGTGACTTCAATCTCCGGCGGCTGGAACGCTATCTTACGGTCGTGCATGCATCCGGCGCACAACCTGTCATTGTCATCAACAAATCCGATCTGGCGGACGATGCCGATGCACTCATTGAAACGGCCGCCGCCGTCGCCGGGGATGTTCCGGTTGTCATGATCAGCGCCCGTGAAAGGAGCAGACTTGCAGCACTTGACCCGTTTCTTTCGTCCGGGAAGACCATTGCCCTCGTCGGTTCGTCAGGGGTCGGCAAGTCCACAATTATCAATGCACTCCTCGATAACGTGGTGCAGGAGACACATGGTGTGCGGGAGTATGACGAGCGGGGGCGGCACACCACCACGGCCCGTCAGCTCTTTACGCTTCCCGGCGGGGCGATGGTCATCGACAACCCCGGCGTGCGTGAAATCCAGTTGGGTAACGCCGCCGCAGGAATTGATGAGACCTTCGCAGACATCACCGAATATGCTGTGGACTGCCGGTACCATGACTGCCGCCACGAAGGAGAGCCCGGTTGTGCCGTGAAGGAGGCGGTGACGGCGGGGCTCATCTCCGAAGCGCGTCTCCTCTCTTACCAGCGGCTCATGAAGGAGGCAGCGTTTCAGGCGGAGAAAAATGATATTGGTCTCAAACGTCTTGAGAAGAAGAAGTGGAAATGGGTAGGCAAGGCAGGGAAACTGATACGTGAGGAGAAGGGATACTAAAAACGATATCCTTCGTCCCTTCACCGGCCATGGTTCCGGAAGTGCCGTTTCGGGATCAACAGCTCCCGGGAAACTGACTCAAAGTATTTGTCCGTCATCCCTGCGATATAGTCACGCACCAGTTCTGCAGGCACCGCCTTCTCCAGATAGGCGGGTGAAACCCAATCCGCACGGATGAGATCCTGATAGATGAGCGAGTCAGTCCTCTCATTTTCAACATCGTTGAGGAACCGGTCAAAGAGAACCTCATAGAGATTTTTGATGAGCGGGTCCTGGGCGTGGAGGACTTCATTCTCATAGATATTCGCGTAATTGTACTGTTTCAGCGTCTTCACGCAGGCAGACACCTCAGGTGAGAACCGGACATCTCCACAATCAAAACTGCCGGCGATCACATCCCGGCAGACAGTGTCGATGATCGACGCATTGTACCGGCGATAGTCTCCCGTAAGGCTGAAAGACATCCTGCACTCATCCTCAAGGCCGGGCAGCGAGGAGTCCAGACAGCCGATCTCAATTGCGTCCTGCAGGTCCCGCCCGAGATAGGCGATGGTGTCTGCGATTCGCACCACACATCCCTCAAGGGTGCCGGGGGCGGGGTCACCACCCTGCAAAAGCTGCTCCTTTTTCCGGGACAACCCGTCCCGGTCCGTGATGGGGTCGGGGGTCAGGTGGGTGTTATGCACCTCCCCGTTATGGCAGAGGATGCCATCTAACACCTGCAGAGTGAGGTTCGTGTCCTCTATCGTGTCCAGGAACTGCACGCTCTGCACGTCATGGCGGAAAGAGCCAATCTGATGCGTTTTACAGAGAGTGGAAAGGCAGGACTCCCCAAAGTGCCCATAGGGCGGATGACCGATGTCATGACCAAGGGCGATGGCCTCAATTAAATCTTCATTCAGGGAGAGTGCACGCCCGATGGTCCGGCCTATTTTTGCCACCAGCTGGATATGAATCGCCCGGTGGGTGATATGCTCGTTGTCCAAAAGATAGAATACCTGCGTCTTATCGATATACCGTGAGAATGCACGGGAGTGGATAATCCGGTCAACATCCCGGAAGAACGGCGGCCGGATGACCCAGTCCTCCGGAAGACCGCCGCCCCTCCTTATGGCCGCATCGTCACGGCAGGCATGAGAAGAGAGAAGCGCTGCCTTCTCCTCCTGTCGCCGGGTAATCGCCTCCAACTGTGCACCCGTTATTTCCATTGTATGAGCATTGCCTGCCGCACCACATTAAACCGATTCTTCCGACCGGTCTTTCTGCCGGATGAGCTTCCGGGTATAGAAACGAGCCCAGAGATATCCGATGCCCGCACCGACGGTATTCCCGATGACAAGACCCCACCAGACACCCGCAAGGCCCCATCCGAAGGTAACAGCAAGGAGATAACAGAAGACGATGGTCAGGAAGATAGTACGGATAAGAGTGACGGCAAGAGCATCCATGCCCCGGCCGAATCCCTGGAGAAGGGACGCAGAAAACATTCCGAAACTGATTGCCGGGAAAAAGAAGCAGACCGTCTGCAGAAAGAGGACGAGGCCGGGATAAAGGTGTGCGGCATCATTACTGTAGGTGAAGGCATGGGCAATATAGGGGGCAAAGAGGTAGACGGCGGCTGTTGCCGCAATACTGATGGCAAGCCCCAGACGGATGGCATAAAGATGCCCCTCCTCCGCCTTACGGATGATGCCTGCCCCGAAGGCAGCCCCGCATACCGAGACAACCGCTGTTGAAATACCCAGAAGCGGGGTGACACCAATAGTTATCACCCTCCAGCCGGTGGTATAGATGGCGATACCATCTGTTGTTGCCACCATGAGAATGATAAGGTTGAGAGCGAAGGTCGTTGCAGCCATTGAAATCTGCTGCACAGATGCGGGAATGCCAACCTTCAGGATCTCCCGGGTGACAGGAAGGGAGAAAGAAAACCTGGAAAATGAGACCTGCACATGAGTATCCCGTTTCACAAAAATCCACCAGAATAACGGAATAGAGCCAATGACAAACGAAATAACCGTCGCCCACGCCGCCCCGGGAACGCCCATCCCCAGCCCGTAGATGAAAATAGGGTCAAGAATGATATTGACAAGAGAACTGATGAGCATCACATACATCGTCCGTTTTGCATCCCCCTCACCGCGGAGTACCGCACTCCCTATGGCAAGAAAGAGAATGAAAAACGTGCCCAGGAAGATAATATACGCATAGCCTGCGGCCATTGCAGTGACAGGCGTATCCCCGAGTATCAGGCCAAAATGGTCCGTTATCAAAAGTCCTGTGATGGTGATGATAACCGAAAACACAACGACCAGAACAGCAGTGTGGGTGGCGACGATGTTTGTGCCTTCGGGGTCACGCATGCCGATATGCCGGGATACCGCAGCGCCAGCACCGACCCCCATGCCATTTCCAAAGCCGAATACCGCAAAAAAGAACGGAAAGAAGAATCCGACCGCCGCAAGTGCGTCGGCACTGATACCTGCCACCCAGAATGCATCGGTCAGGTTATAAACCGTCTGAAGGACCATACCGACCATAACAGGCCAGGCAAGGCTGCGGATGGCCGGTTTCGGATCTCCGAGAAGGGTTTCGACACCTGCTTTCCTCTGACCTTTCAAGCAATGCCCTCCGGCCGGCAGAGGGTCGGATTACAGCCATTGCGGATACATCTGATGTCGCACCAGATACAAACCGCAGGCCAAAGAGAGACCCGAACCCCCTGAAAACCATTCATCTACCCGATACTTAAACCGCAGGAATGATAATCCTACCCCGGAGAGGGTGAGACCTGCCCAAAAAAGAATGAGAAAATGTCACAGGTGTGAGACATCTTCTGAGAGAAGAACCTTCATCGCATCCGCAAGAACACAGATATCCTGCGGGTTGTGGGCGTCGGCGCAGAAGGGAATCGTCACCGTCATCTCCCCACGGTAGGTGGAGACATAGGCACCAATACCCGGTGGATATGCTTCCCGGGTAGTGAGGTATGCCGCTGTCACCTGCAGGGGCGTGCCACCCTCCCCATGCTGAAATGCTGCTGCAGTCGAAGGAATCGCACCCACATTGCTGATGAATGGACTCTTCTTCCCGGTGATGCGGTACTCTTTTGCTATGCCATCCAGAAATGCCTTCACCGCACCGGCGCCGCCTGCATAAAGACGCTCATAGAATACCAGCGATCCCAGACCAAAGTTCCCCTCTTTCATCTCCTTCATCGCCTGAGATGCGGCAGGCAGGGCCGTGCCCATCCCCCCGCAGCAGGTGGGAGGGAGGGAGAGTCCGTAGGCAACCGAGAGGTTGCTGATACTGCGGTATGGCGCAGCAGGGAGATATCGGCGCAGATCCATTGCACCGAGAATGCCCAGAGAGGGCGCATCTGCATACGCATCACCGCAGACCTGTATGAGGGCACAGAAGAAGGCTGCCATAATCCGGTCATTGAGAGTCACACCGGCAGTCTTCCCGGCAGCCCGGAGGCGAGTTACCTCATCTGCACCAATCGTAAACGAGTCCCAGAGAAGCTGCCCGCACGGACCGTCCCGGTACGGGAACGACCAGTCATCGGTAAACACGGATTCACGCTCATAAACGGCCTCGAGTTCTTCTGCTGAGAATGGTGCACTGATAGCATCTGTGCCACGGGACTCCCAGGACGGCCCCTGAAAAAGCGGAGGTCTCCCTTCACAGACCCGCCGGTAGGCATCAGCACAGAGG
The DNA here is from genome assembly GCA_963761105.1 of uncultured Methanomicrobiaceae archaeon. Lineage (GTDB taxonomy): Archaea > Halobacteriota > Methanomicrobia > Methanomicrobiales > Methanomicrobiaceae > Methanogenium. The sequence continues at coordinate 285,902 of CAVXFW010000023.1, forward strand.
GACGCTGCCTGAAAGAGACCGTTTGTATCCATGGCCCCGTGATGGCCGGAGATGACGAGGACATCCCCACCCCCTCCTTCAGCACTCCTGCAGAGGCGCACATCCAGCTGAGGGCCGATGAACGGGTCTATTGACACAAGCGGGAGATGATTCGGGTCCATCGTCCCGGTGGTCTCATGGACAGAGAAGGCGGGTTTCTCACCCATACCGCACTGCCAGTATCCCCGGTTCTTTTCCTCACCGTAGTGCGATGCAAGGATGGGTGCCATCGTGCCGGCTGCCTCCACCGCGGTTTCCAGGGCAGACGCATCAAAGGCACCATCCGCCTGCATGACAAGATGGATTGTTGGGTCATAGACCGCTGAAAAGTGGATATTTGCAACATCAAACGCCGAAGCAGGATGCATTTCAGCATGACGGGCCCGAGGATCTTTCATATTCACTCAGGGAATCCGGGTTACTGGGGGATATGCCTTTGTATCAGACCTTAAAAAAAGGAAGATAATCTCTCATGCGAGAAGAACAAAGAGGAGGCAGACAACCGGAGGTATCACCAGATTGTCTTCAATGGGTGAGATGAGTTCAGCAATACCGGCAACGACTGCTGCCGCTGCTGCAGGGATGGGGGCCAGAAGGAATACGAGAGGAATAAATGCTGCAATAATACCGCCCGCGGTGCCCTCCCACGATTTGCCATTAAAGATCCGGTGCCGACCGAAATGCAGCCCCACAATCGTACTGAAAGAGTCAAGAACTGCAAGAGTGAGCACCCCTGCCACCACATAGTCCACCGGGAAGAAGATCAGGCAGAAGAGTGCAGAGAGCACAAAACAGACCGCCCCGTATCCCGGCATCCTTCCAGTGCGTTCAAGATTATGTACCATCTCAGATGCAACAGGCACCCGGTACCCGCGGTCCACAAGATCAATGAGCACAAAACCGCCAAAGAGGCCAAGGGCAAGCACCATGATAGCATACTCTCTGCCAAGGACAAAAATCGCAAGGGCAATGAGAACACCAAATCCCAGATGCACCAGCTGACGGCAGTCTTCATTCATTACCCGGTATTCGTGATACCTGCGGATAAATGCGCCGGAATTGCCCCGCAGACGGCGACATGACAGGAATACCGGAGAAGAATCCGGGAAATGACCAGATCAAAACCCTGAATAAATCTTATTAAAAATACTAACGCAGGAAAACGAGAGAGATGAGTCGGATAAAAGCGCGCATATTTGAGATCGTATCCTCAGCAAAAGAGGGGGACCGGACCAGTCTATTATTTGATATGGTTATCATCGCCCTCATCATGCTCAGCGTTGGGGAGTTAATCCTTGCAAGCGTTCCCGGTATGCTGGACCGCTATTTCTGGATGTTTGTCATGGTTGAGATCGTCACCGCAGTCGTATTCACCATTGAATATATACTCAGGATGTGGTCATGCACCGCTGATGAACGCTATAACAAACCCATCACCGGAAGAATCAGGTATGCCCTGACGCCGCTTGTCCTCATTGATCTCGTCTCCATCCTGCCGTATTATCTCACCCTCCTTATACCCGGTGTCAATGTCACATTTCTTCGGACGCTCAGGGTATTTCGCTTCTTTAAACTGGGCAGATATTCCCGTTCATTTCAGGTAATGATCCGGGTACTGAAGCGGAACAGTGAAGCGCTGCTGGGCACTGTCTTCATCATTATGGTGGTCCTTATCATCGCTTCATCCCTGATGTACCAGATTGAACATGGTGCCCAGCCTGAGGTCTTCTCCAGTATTCCTGAAGCAATGTGGTGGGGTATTGTCACCATCGCAACCATCGGATACGGCGATATGGTGCCGATAACCGCGGAGGGAAAGGTCCTGGGCTTTGTCATCTCTCTTGTAGGCATCGGCCTCTTTGCTCTTCCTGCCGGTATTCTCGCATCGGGGTTCTCTGAGGTCATCAAGGAAGATCGGGAGTCAAAAAAGAAAATCAATCAGGAATTATGTGGCATAAAAGGACCGGAATATGATATTTGCCCCCACTGCGGACGTGAAATCCGTCCGGAAGACAGAGTAAAATAATGTCAGGGGGGTTTTAGCACCCTTTTTTTCCCGCGTTTACCACAGACTCGATGAGCCAGAGGACACCCTCTGTCCCTATCAGCGGACGGTGGCAGAGCATGGAGTGTTTGCGGATGGGAATGGTTGTCTGCACAAAGGGCACACCCGGTGCAAGGGTCGCTTCATACCGGGACCCGATGATAAGGTCAGGCTCACCTGCTGCAATAATCTGTTTCACCGCCCCCAGATCCGGAGCCCATGTGCATACGGAGCCTTCCGGTGGCCGGTTGCGGGCACCGGCACCACATATTTCAGCTTCCATGAACGTTGTGAGAAGGTCCGCTGCCATATCCATATAGCCTGCTATCCCGAAGAGGGCCACCCGCGGCGGATCATTGACGCGGAGATAGCGGTCACATGCCTTGACAACCAGTTCTTCGGTCTCCTCACAGATATCCATGACAGGAGCACAGTTCGCATCGGGAAACACATCCTGCAGGACAGAAAAGGTCTTCTCAATGGCATCCAGTCCACACAGTGATCCAACCGACTGTCCGATACCGGAGGCTACATCGGGAAGTGCAGTCACCGTCGTCTCCGCCGGCCTGAGGGCTGATGTCAGAGTATCGTTACAGTATCTTGCTGCAACCGGAATGCCTGCACAGGCGAGAAGGCGTTCGGCCTCCATCCGGTTGCCGGCGGCAAAAGGATCGGTTGATATGAGCCCGTCAATGTTCACCCCTTTACGTTCAGGGTCAGCCTTTGTGGGGAACGCTGCCAGTGCAAGCCGGTAGCCATCCATCATATCGCCGCAGTAGCCGGGCGCATCGATAACGAGTGCGTCATACCCGGCACAGTATGGTGCGAGATCTTCACCGATGGTTGCAGGCACACAGGTATTGATGACCACAATCTTCTCGCTGAAGGGCATAAGGGCCTCTGCCACCTCCTGCAGGCGATCGCCGGTGCCAAAGATTACCTCGTCTTCAACAAGATAGGTGCAGTTCACCGGGTCAGGAATGATGGAATCAGCATAGAAATAACACCCGGATGCGCCGTGGATGATGACACCTGCTCCGTTTAGCCCGGCCATCGCTGCTGCAGCACCGACCATCGCACATGGCCAGATGGGATTGGTGCACGGTTTAGCCATCGATAAACCTCCGCCACTGCCGGAGCATCCGCCGCAGACCGAGCGTGCCCACCGGCATACAGAAGGGAATGGGAATAACCGTGCCTTCCTCAGAGACACGAATACCCACAGCCTCTGCCACCTCGGCAAACATCTCCACCTCTGCCGACTGGAACCCGAATGAATCAAAGGTCACATACTCTCCTGCCAAATCCGAAAATTCATCGGTGAGTGCAGCCTGCTGCTCTTCTTCGATACGGACCGCATCCGTCGTGTCCCTCCCGGTGAGACGGCCTGCATCCCCGATGAACTGTAGTGTTGCAGAGAGCCCGACCGGAAACTCAGGGAGAGAGGGAATGCCGGTGCATGCATTGAAATGCCGCCCCAGAATGCCATATGTATCCTCCCGGAAGAGGTTCAGCCCCGCGTCCCCGAATCTCCCGATATCCGCAACCGTGATGTCACGCACATACCGGATGTTCACATCAAGGTCCAGCATACCAAGGATGCGGGAGACTTCCTGAAAATTGTCCTCCGCCTCAAACTCGAGGTTCTTTTCGCCCACAATATTCACTAACCCGGAGTCCTTCACTCCGGGCGTAATGAAAGACGAGAGGGTAGTGAGGGTGCTGGTATATCCATCCGTGAAGGTGCCGCCGAGAAACCCTGAGCTTGGCACATAGATGACCGGGCAGTCCCACGGCAGGCTGCAGATACCTGCCACATCATCCCCGATGGTCTCGGAGACACAGGTGCTTGCAACCACCACCGCAGCAGGGTCATCATCACAGGCAGCAGTCAGCGCATTATGGAGTGCATCCTCGCCCCCGAATATAATTTCATTCTCACCAAGGCCGGTGGAGACGATCTCCGGGATGCGGAATATATCGTGCTCAGCGAGGGTGGTGTATAGAAGTGAGGTATTGATATGGACACACCCGTCCGGGCCATGGATAAGGGTCACTGCGTCTGTCAGAAAGGCACTGACCGAGAGGACACCCATGACCGTACATCCCTCATACCTTGAGGTGCGACCGTGCAAGTTCTTCGAGTTCATTCATCTCAAGGGGGACAGGGATAGTAAAGGTGGTATTTTCCATAATCGTACGGGCCAGCTGACGGTAGACCTCTGCCTGTTCTGACTCCGGTGCGTACTCAATAACCGTGCGCTGGTTCACCTCAGCAATCTGGACGATGTTTGCACGGGGAATGTAGGCGACCATCCGTGAATTTACGCGTTCGGCAAATTCACGCACCAGTTCCTCCTCACCGGGAATATTTTTTGCATTGCAGATAACACCCGCAAGGGAACAGACACTGCGTGTGCGCCGGGAGAGGCGGGCGATTGCCTTACAGATATTGTTTGCCGCATAAAGCGACATAAACTCGCCGGAGGTGACGAGGTATATCTCCCGTGCATATCCGTCACGCATCGGCATCGCAAACCCGCCGCAGACCACATCACCGAGGACATCATAGACAATTACATCGCCGTAGAGAGCCTCCAGACGCTGTAAGAGCTGAAATGTGGCGATGATACCCCGGCCCGCACAGCCAATACCGGGTTCCGGTCCGCCTGCCTCAACACACCGGATACCCCCATACCCGGTGAACACTGCGTCAGAGACCGTAATATCTGCATCACCACGTTCGCGGACAAGATCAAGGACGGTCGGAATCCACTCCCCCCACATCAGCATTCGGGTGCTGTCATGTTTCGGGTCACACCCTATCTGCATGACATCAAGCCCGCAGTCCGAGAGGGCTGCCGAGAGATTTGCCGATGTGGTGGATTTACCGATACCACCCTTCCCGTAGAGGGCGATCTGTTTCATTGACTAAAGTTTTGTTGTGCTTGATATTTACACCTCCGCAAGAAGACCGTATCATTCCCCCTGCCGGAGCAGCATCAGACTGAGTGAGAGCAGAAGAATGGCACCCGGCAGAATGAGGCTTTCGAGGGTCAGGTTGGCATACCCGATCTTCGTCACTGCCTCAAGAAAACGCACAAAGAGGATGAAGACAATGACTTCCCCCAGGATCATCTTCAGCTGAAAGATGCTTTTAATCTGCAGCCATGCCGGAAAATTGGGCCGCTCTTTCTCCTTATCTTCTACGAGAAAGAGATACAGGATGCCATAGGAAAAGATCATCATCACCAGCGCAAAGAGGAAGACGTCAACAGACTGTGCGAGTGAAACGGTTGCAAGATCACCCCGTGTCAGGTATTCAGGAAGGGGGGCATCTTCGGCGAGATACGCATGACCGTAGAAATAGTAAACGAATGCCGAGAGGGCTTTTCCAACACCGATAAAAAACATCAGCGCGGACCCGAGAAGGGATGAAACTACGGCAATGATGACCAGATACCGGGTTTTGGTAAAATATTTCCAGACCATCTTTAGCCCGTTTATTCTCAGGGTAAGATAATCTTTTGCCACAATAATGATATCTACAGTATCTGCCCGGGATCACCAGTCAAACCCGCGGATAAGGCCGATGAAGAAGACCATCACCGCCATCACCTCCAGCCTTCCCAGCCACATCTGAAGTATGAGCACCAGTTTTGACCAGACAGTCAGGTCAGGTGTCACAAATCCGGTAGAGATACCATTGTTGCAGGTTGCGGAGACCACATCGAAGATGACAAGGGTGGTATCGATATCAGGCTGTTCAAAGTGCATGATGATGACAAGGGCGAAGAGAATCGGCAGAAGGAAGAGGATAAACGTGAGCATATTGCGGGAAACAAGGAATTCCGCCTCTGCCCGCGAATATGTTTTGCCATTGTAGCGCAGAGGAAGCATTGCCTTCGGGCTGATAAACGACCGGCGGAACCAATATTTGATACCTTTCAGACCAATAACGACACGGGAGAGTTTCACACCACCTGCCGTACTGCCGGATGACCCCCCGATGAAGACGAGCATGGTGAGAAAGAGGACAGAGACCGGTTCCCATATCGCCAGATCTACGGTCTGGAATCCTGTGGATGTGACTGCCGCAGCTGCCATAAAGAGACCGTTTATAAGTGCAGACCCCTGATCCAGACCGTTAAACACGATCAGGTCAGCGGTTATAATAACAAAGCCCAGAAGAACCAGTAAAAAGAGCAGGCGTGCCTGTTCATCTTTAAACAGACTAATTTCTTTTTTCCGGTACATCAAAAAATATAATTTAAAGGGAAGTGCTCCTGCGATCATCACAGGAATAATGAGGAGTTCAAGAAGCCGGTTATCATAGGACGGAATACCCCCGGAGTGGATGGAAAACCCTCCGGTCGAAATCGCAGTCATTGCAATATTTATGGCATCCCAGAGCGTCACACCGGAGCAGAAAATGAGGAGGACCCCTGCAAGGGTAAGGAACAGATATATCAGCCACATCTGTGCCCCCTGCTCCACCACACTCGGCATGAAGGCATCACTGCGTCCCTCCTGGCGTTCTGAACTGTAAAGGCGGAGACGGGAGACCGAGGACCGGTTCAGGAGAGCAACGGTGAACGCCACAATCCCGATACCGCCGAACCACTCCATCAGGGTCCGCCAGAAAATAAGGGTCTGAGGCAGGGCGTCCACATCAGGAGCCATTGTCATTCCGGTATCCGTCCACCCGGACATCGCCTCAAAAAAGCCGTCAATGTAGGGCATGTCGGCACCGAAGACAAAAGGAAGCGCACCAACGAGAGCACAAATAAGCCAGATGGCAGCCACCGAGAAGAGGGACATGGAGAGACGGGGCTCCCGGTCCGTTGCCGGGAGCCGGAGAAGAATCGTTCCGATGCAGAAGAGGACCACCGGTACGGATGCCATCGGAATGAGCATATCAAATTCCCGAAATATAATGGCTACTGCAAGAGGAATGCAGGTACCGGCGCTGATATACCGGAGAATCGTGCCGATATCTGTTGTCAGCGTCAGGTACTGATGAAGGCGGTCCATACTCATGTACACATTGCAGGAGGGCAGGTATTATGCTTTTGTTACGGGGCGGAGAAGAGAATCCTGCCGTTATCGCAGGATATAGAGGGAAATTCGGGAAAAAAGGGGTCGGATAAGGTCAGCTTCAGCGGTTGACCCAGAGGTCGTGAATATTGCAGCACTCGTAGGCCTTCACGTTTGTGTCCGGGCAGGGGAAAATGGCCTCCGGAGCATCACCTGGTTTCAGGTAATGGATCATCAGATCATCTCCCGCCTGCACAGCAATCCACATGATATGGTGCTCGTCTGTCATCGGGTGGGCAGTTGACCCGACAATGACCTTGATCCCTTCCTTCACTTTCTTAACGATGGGTACATGCTTCTCTGTAGCAAAGTCTGCCGTCTGTTCAGAGAGCATATCCATCTCATTTCCGGAACAACTGACCGACAGAGCACCAGTCGATGGTGCCTTGCACATGCCGGGGTCCATTATCATAACCGTGCCGCTGCATCCGGGGCACTTGAAAAAAACGGGGTTTTTCTCCATTATAATTCACCTCTTTTCAGACGAGGTGATTATCCTGATGACTCTTATAGATTTCGTCTGCCAGGTTTATAATAGCGACAAGATCCTCTTCCTGAGGTTTTCCTTTGATATATACCGGTTCAAGCATCTCTGCACTGAGTTTTGGCATCATCTCACCAAGCGCCTGCACCGTCTTTCCGCCCCAGCCAAATGAACCGATGACCGCCGCATATCGTGCCTTCGGTTTGAGGATATTGGTGAGAAACGCAATCTGTGCAGCTTTGGGATGCGGCCCGAAATGAACTGTCGGAGTGCCTATCACAATGGTCGTGGCATCGATGAGGTCCATTGCAATCATGCCCGGTGAAGCGGTGCCAAGGTCGTAGGGGCGCACCTGAATACCCCGCTGTATCAGTGCATCCACCAGCCGGTCCACCATCCATTTTGTACTGTTATGCATGGAGACAAAGGGGATGACCACGAGATTTTTTCCTTCTTCAGATGACCAGTCGCGATACAGGGAGAGGATCTCCTCCGGGTCACGGTATACCGGCCCGTGGCTTGGTGCGATAACAGCGGGACTAAGACTATCCACTGCATCCAGGTACGTGCGGATTTTCCCCCGGAAGGGCTGCATGATAATAGCAAAATACCGTTTCGCAGCCTCATGCAACCGGCAGGACCCGTCTGAGAAGACATCTGAGGTGGCAAGGTGCGAACCAAAGAGGTCACAGGAGAAAAGGATGCGGTCTTCCGGCACCCAGGTCACCATCGTCTCCGGCCAGTGCACCCATGGCATCGGATAAAAGACGAGGGTCTTATCCCCGAGAGAGAGGGAGTCATTCTCCTCTACGGTCATAATGCGCTCTTCTTCAATTAAGATCATGGAACAGAGCAGCTCTTTGCCTTTCTCTGTTGTGACAACCTTTGCCGTGGGAAACAGTTCAAGCAAAAGGGGGAGTGAACCGGAGTGGTCCTGCTCTGCATGATTTGCCACGATGTAATCCACAGAATCTATTTTTGCCCGGATGAGATTTGTCACATACTCCTCATCAAACTCTGCCTCCACCGTGTCGATGAGGGCAGTCTTCTCGCTCCCCCGTACGACATAGGCATTGTATGTCGTACCGTCCGGAAGGTCCATTAAATTATCAAATGCCATCCGGTGCCAGTCAATGACACCCACTGCCTCTATGCCGGGAACAATCTCACGAACAACCATCGGTCATTTCACCTCACTGAACTTTACCTTCGCTGCACCGCAGACCGGGCAGCACCACTCCGTCGGGAGGTCAGCGAATGCTATTCCGGCAGGTACTCCTTCGTCACCTTTCTTCGGGTCATAGATATGCCCGCAGACCAAACATTTCATCCGGGTTGCTGTATCCATAGTATAATCTCCTGTTCCGAAATATCCCGCATAAATCGGGATTTTTGCCGGAACGTTCTGATGAAAGGTTATACAGCATCATTCCATAAAATAATTCTTCAATTTTTTTTTTTTATTCACCGGATATCCCGGATACCACAGCAGGCAGGGGGTTCACCCTTTCTGATATACCGGGACTAATCCCCTGTGCTTTGTTGCCTTCCGTCTCACATTTCACTGAACTTATCTTTCGCTGCGGCGCAGACGGGGCAGCACCACTCCGCCGGGATTTCGGCGAATGCCGTCCCTACGGATACCCCTTCATCACCCTTCTTCGGGTCGTAAATATGCCCACATACCTTACATTTCATCCGACTTGTTGCATCCATTGTATGTAACCTCCTGTACTGGAATATCCTATACAAAAATACCGATTCTGCACAGAATATTCCATGGAAAGAATAGAATACGATTATTTATATGAATTATTGTCTCACCGGATATTTCAACGCTCAACCGGGCAGTTCAGTCCTGAACAACATGCTACAGATCCATTTTTTGGAGCCCCGGAAGAAATTACCGTTACTACCGCCTCAGTGAAGCATTATAATGTCCCGATATCCTCATTCCAGATATCAGCATGGCATTCAATGTAATCCGCCATCATCTTCGTTACTCCGGGCAGACTGAGATTCACCACCTCAACCCCCCTCTCCCGCAAAAAATCCTCAGCACCGGCAAAATTGACCGACTCCCCCGCAATCACCTTCGGAATGCCGAACTGGATAACGGCACCGGCACAGAGGTAGCAGGGCATGAGTGTGGAATAGAGTACCGTATCACAATACCGTCCGATTCGTCCGGCATTTCTGAGGCAGGTAATCTCTGCATGCATCAGGGGATCATCATCCTGGATTCTCCGGTTATGCCCCCTTGAGAGAATCACTCCGTCCCGCACCAGTACAGCCCCGATGGGAATGCCGCCCTCGTTGAGACCTTTTTCTGCCTCGTCAATCGCCGCCTGCATAAAGGTGATGTCTTCGTCCATGGGGTAAAACTCCGATTACGTCAGTGTAAAGAGCACAGGTAGATAAAGACTACCTTTTCTGTAAGTGTTCCGGACAGACTGCGGCCGCACAGGCAGGCAGGAAATCAGGCCCGGCACAGCCAAATCCAAAATGCCACCCTTCCCCCCCAACAGTCAGGGGGGCAGAAAAAAAGATATGATGCAAAAAATCGGGCCATCAGGACGGGTGAGATGACCCCTCACGCATCCCGGTCCTCGACACAGTCGAGCTCAGCAACAATCTCAAGAGGATCCTTTGTCTTCTTTACCATCCGGAGAATCCGGGAGAGACGCTCGACGCCGATGAAATGCTCGGCCATCACCTTCCCGAGAGGAGAGAGAATTATCTTTCCTTTCCGTTCGCTGATGTAGCCTTCCTGTTTCAGGAGAGGCCAGACATCCTCAAGTTCCCCGACCATTGTTCCGCAGATCTCTTTCAGGCATCCATGATCACCGCCGCAGACAACCGCATTTGAGACATACTCCTCGGATGAACCTTCAATATCATAGACCGGGGCGACCTCCTCCATCTCCCCTTTCAGGAGACGAATCGCCACCTCATCTTCCGTGCCGCCGCCGGACTCCCGTGAATAGACACCACCCGGTTCGGCGAGGATAACCACTTTTCCCAGGTCGTGGAAATCCGGCCGGCCGGCACGGCCCATCATCTGGGAGAACTCCTGCACCTTCAGCCATGAGATGCCCATTGCAAGGGCATCAAAGATGACCTGGGATGCCGGGAAGTCCACGCCTGCCGCAAGGGCTGCTGTTGTAACCACTGCGGCAATGTCCCCCTTCTCAAACAGTTTCTCCACATTACGCCGTTCCACGGGAGATAACCCGGCATGATAGGGCATCGCTATACTCCCGATGGCTTCTGCCACCGTATGGCACCGGGCCCGTGAATTGGTGAAGACAATCGTCTGACCCCGGAATCCCTTGGACGAGGTCTTCCGGAACTCCTCGGCGACCATCTTTTTGATTATACGAATCTTCTCTTTTCGTTCCGTGAAGATGAGATGCCGTTCAAGCCCCACCGGCCGTTCATCATACCGGACGAGGTCAGCACTCAGTTTCTTCGCAAGCAGGCCAGGGGACCCGATGGTAGCACTCAAAAAAAGGAACTGAGCCTTCGGGGCAACATGCCGCAGACGGGCAATCAACCCGTCGAGCCGGTGTCCCCGGTCAGCGTCCTCAAGCATCTGCACCTCATCGATAACAACCGTCCCCACCTTTGCCAGATGTTTGCCCATCCGGAGGTGATGATCTACCCCCTCATAGGTGCCAACGATGAAATCAGACTTCATGCTGCGCCGGGCATCCACCCGGCTCCCTGGGAGATTAATCCGTGAAACACCGGTCAGAAGTGAGACATTCAGAAAATCACCGTACCTTTCAGAGAAACGACGATACTTCTGATTTGCAAGGGCAACAAGGGGAACAAGAAAGAGCATACTCCCCCGACTCTCACTGAGGTTTTTTATTCCCGCCATCTCACCGATGAAGGTCTTACCACTTGCGGTGGCGGCCACCACCAGCTGGTCTTTGCCCTTTAAAAGCCCCGCCTCGACACAGAGCTGCTGAACCGGCATCAGGTATTTTACCCCGGATGCCTTCACAAAATTCTCCGGAAGCGGAAGATTGGTAATGAGCTGTGTTTTACGAATTGCATGAGGCTCAAGCTTATCAAAAAGCGTCTGTTCGGCTTTGGCAGTTTCCGGCTGCAGCATGCCAAGGACCCGGTCAAGGTCCTGATACATCACCAGCATCTGCTCCAGATGGCCAATGGATTTAAGACCCATCCCACCCAGATAGCCCGCCTCACGGCGCAGCTCCTTTTTGGCACAGTCCATGCAGATCTCCTCACGCCCCGACTTCACCGCATTCTTCGGTTTCAGAGGAGTTATCCGGTCACCTAATAGACAGATCCTGCAGAGCCGGGTCACGGCAACAGGGATCTGCAGGTCACTGCACATGGAGCGGAATGTCTCATCTTCTCCGGTGAGGTATATTTTTTCCGTCCGGAATAACCGGATCAGGTCCTTTGTGGGGACATGCCGTGGCTGATGCCTGCCTGTTTCACAGTACCGGAACTCTTTCGGACGGCAACCCTTGCCGGTCTTTGAAAGTTCCAGGTCACCGACGCCCGTGACACGCCGGCCGTCATAAAAATAGAGGCGGTACGGTCCCCGCCGTGAATGGACAATAATACTCATGAGATGCTCAAATCGCAGATCTCATACGGGAGACCTGCACTCTCAAGCCGCTTCAGAAACCCGGTGAACTCTTCATCGACAATCACCATTGCACAGTTAATACCGTGGAATGATGCCTCAAGGACCCCTTCCCGGGCGCCAAAGAAGGCATCCTCAGCGACATTAACACTCTTCAGAAGCACCATCGCCTCAATGCCCACCGCACCGATGTAGTCCATGCCCTCCAGGGCATCGAGGATGCGGTCAGAAGAGACACTGCGTGAACCCCCTCTCTGGATACGCGGGACCTTGCATACGCGAATAATTCCCTCTTCAAGTGGGATGATACCAGAGAGCCTCGATACACCGACATCCTCTCCGGGTTTGGCAGCACAAATTACCTCTCCCATAGCTGCCTGCTCAGTTTTGGAGGCATACAGGAGACCTCCCTGCATAAAAACACCAACCATATCCCCTTTTATAAGTGGCTCTTTTGCGATGGCTGTCCACACAGAAACCTCCTGGATAACCTCCTTCGTTACATACTTAAGATAGGTATCAAGTGTTTCAGCGGTGTTTGTTACCCACTCCACACCCTTCTTTGTGACATTGTACCGGCCTCTGCCGTTTGAGTTCACAAATCCGTTATCCACCATCTCACGGATGTATTCACTAACTGCCTGTGGCGTGACGCCCATCTTTGCTGCAATCTCCTGCTGACGCACAGAAGGCTGATGGGCGGCAATCTCAACTAAGATCTGAAAGCGTGTTGCTTCACGTTTGCTCTTAAGAACAGTGTGGTACGGGTCATCACTGTGACTCGTCAAGCAGCACCAGCCCCTGGCCCTTCACATCAAGATTTGGCATCCGCTTAGCAAGCCCCTTGATGTAGACCGGACTTACTTTGTATTTACGTGCAAGGTCATTGTACGATGTTATTCCTGACCGTACATCCTGTTCAAGACAGTCAACCATGCCCCGTAGTTCTTCATCCGTAGACGTTGAGATATAAAGGATGTCCCCAAGATCCTCCATGGAACATTGGAATCCTGCCCTGAATCGGCTGTATGTTGTTTTATATTCTTTAGAGGGCCGCTCCCCCGGTTGCGGCATCCGCCACTGTTCCTCAATCAGATTTCCTTTCATCAGAAGTCCGAGACATTCTGCCACGCATTCCGTGCCGATCTCGGCACAGATCTCTTCTTCAGTCATCCATTGTTTTGTGAGGAGGTCATAGGCTTTTTTGAATTTTGAGTTGTTAAAAGTAACAATAAGTGGAACTAATTCGAGTGGATCATTAACTATTCGATTATGCCCTGTCAAACTAAAAACCCACTTAATATTAAACGTATGAATCAATAAAGATTATCCAGACATAAAACATGCGAATAAGAGGGAAAATATCAATAAAAGGCATCGTCCAGGGAGTCGGATTCCGTCCATTCGTGTATAAAACCGCGCATGATCTTAGGATGCAGGGCACTGTCCGTAACCTTGGCAGTGAAGTGCTGGTGCTTGCGGAAGGAAATAATTTTGAAGAGTTTCTGCACCGCCTCTCCCAAGGCACCCCGCTCTCTCATATTGACACCATCACCGTAACCGATTCAGACGAACCGGTCCCGAAAGACTTTGTGATCCTCAGGAGTGCAGAAGGCTCACTTTCCGGCTTTATCCCGGCAGATGTCGCCACCTGTGACGAGTGCATCAGAGACATCTTTACTCATGGCAGCAGATATGAAGGTTACTGGGCCACCTCCTGTGTGAACTGTGGCCCCCGCTACAGCATCATCTGCAGCCTGCCCTACGACCGCGAACGAACACGGATGGATGAATTTTTCCTGTGCAGCGCATGCGAAGACGAATATACCAACCCCGCATCCCGCCGTCACCATGCACAGACAATTGCCTGTGCTGACTGCGGCCCGGCGCTCTCTCTTTTACGCACCGACGGAACCACAGTCCCGGGTAACCCCCTCCATACCGCAGCATCCCTTCTGGACAACGGCGCTGTCGTCGCCATCCGCGGCCTGGGCGGGTTCCACATCGCCTGCACTGCAGAGGCGGCCGGACGCCTGAAGGGCACTCTTGGGCGACCTGAGCAGCCCCTCGCTGTGATGGCAACTGAAGAGGAGATAGAACGGGTGGCCATCATATCAGAGGACGAATTAAAGTGCCTCACCAGCCCTGCCCACCCCATCGTCGTCCTCATAAAAAAAGACCCGGAGGCCATGAGAGAAATATCCAAACTGCATACCATCGGCTGCATGCTCCCTTATACTGCCCTCCACCACCTTCTCTTCACATACCTCAGCCACCCGTTGCTCGTCATGACGAGCGCCAACCCTCCGGGATACCCGATGATAACCGATACCCGTGAGGCGTGCGAGAGACTCGGCGGACACGTGGACTACATTCTCACGCACAACCGCGTCATCCAGAACCGCTGTGATGACTCTGTGGTGCGCGATGGAAAGATTCTCCGCCTCTCCCGCGGACTCGCACCGAAACGGCAGAGACGGGACCTTGGGGATGACTGCATCCTCGGCACCGGCCCGGAACTCAATGCAAACATCTCCATCTACCGGAGCGGCTACTGCATCACCTCTCCCCACGTAGGCAATGTGCGCAATCCGGCGACACTCGCATACCTGAAAGAAACGGTGGAACGAACAGCATATCTGCTGGGAGCAAAATTCGATGTGATTGCCCACGATCTGCACCCGCATTTCCTCTCCACCCGATATGCCCGTGAGCTCGCAGAGGAGACGGGCGCTGTCCTTATGCCGGTGCAGCACCACAAGGCACACATCGCTGCTGCCACCACCGAACCATGCATCGGCATCGCAATTGACGGAGTCGGCTACGGTGAGGACGGAACAGTCTGGGGCGGAGAAGTCTTTGCAGGCACCGTTCCCGACCTTACCCGCGTCGGCCACCTCGAACCGGTGATGATGCCGGGAGGTGACCTTGCCACCCGATATCCTGAACGCATGCTCTACGGCATTCTCCCCGAAGAAGAGACCGCAGCACTTCTCGCAGCCCGTGGATGGGACCCCACTGCCCTTGGCGTGCTGGAGAAACAGGTGGAGCGACGGTTCAATGTCACCATCTCCTCCAGCACCGGCCGCGTCCTGGATGCTGCAGCAGCACTCCTCGGTGTCTGCCGGGAACGCACCTTCGACGGTGAACCGGCACAGGTACTGGAGACCACCGCCGTTCCCGGGAAAGCTACCCTCTGGGACCGTGAGTTTATCCAGGACAACGAACGGACAATTCTCTCCACCTCAGCACTCCTCAGGGAGGCGTTCTCCCGGATGAAGCATGAGCGGACAACAGACATCGCCGCATCATTCCAGAGAACGCTTGCCACAGGCATTGCTGAGATCGCAGTCATGGCCGCAGAAGAGAAAGAGTATAAAAACATTGCCCTGAGCGGAGGTGTGGCATACAACCATGCAATAGAATCCGCCATCCGAAAAACCATCGTGGCATCAGGGCATGAGTACATTCTCAATACAGACTACCCCCTTGGTGACGGATGTATCTCATACGGGCAGTGCGTCTGGGGCGGCACTGTCCGGAAACAGAGGGAAAAGTAAGAGAAAAAAGGGATTTACGACGTTAAATCTGGGGAGAAAGTACTGATTGGAGAATATCACGGAGATTTGTGGAGCGATAGGGTTTTTTCAGCACTCCTGAAAATCCCTGCTCATATAATTCATCGTAATTCATCTCTGACAAAAGGCCGCTGGTGACAATGGCGCAGACACCCGGATCAATTGCCTTCATCTTCTTTATTGCCTCCGTTGCACCCATGCCATCAGGGACAGTAATGTCCATTATCACTGCATCATACGGATTGCCTGCAAGGAATTCCCTCCGGTATTCCTCAACGGCGGCATCACCGTCCGGAGTTGCCATCGGAGCATATCCCATCTTTTCAAGCAGAATACAGGTGATTGTACGAATATTATCCTCATCATCCATTACGAGGATCTTTCCGGCCGTTTCTGTCATATTTCTGTCTCCCCCATTGTGCTGGCCGGCCCATTCTCAAGAATTGGCTTCCGGTCATGCCATTGATTAATTGACATGCACCATTGCATATCAAATCATTACACAAAATATGCCAACCACAGAGATAAAGATTTGCATTGACCGCCCCCAAAAATATGTGATTCAATCAGACGACACATCCACAAAAAACCCGCATAATATCCCCGAAAGTCGCACTGATGAGCACATGCGCCCCTGATGCTCAATATACGGAGAACCAGAAGAGAACTGCCACCCCAAGGAGAATCAGTGCACACCCACCTGCCCGCCGGAGTAACTGCCGGTACTCCAGCCGCATCACAGTCATTCGTTCCGGGGGAAACCCTGCGGCAGCAGCAATGATGATCATGATGAGCGGCAAAACAAACATCAGGTTATAAAGAGCAAGGAGCCCTGTCGCAGGCCATACATCCGAACCGGAGAGCATTGCAAGGATGGCAAGATAAACACCCCCGGTGCAGGGCAATTCAATAAGAGAGACGACGACACCTGCAAGAAACGCGGAGATGACACCCCCACGCAGTGCAACCTTCCGGACAGATGCCAGACAGGAGGCAGAAATCCGAAAATGAGCCCCCCCATCCTTCCGGAACGAATCCACCACCATCACAATCCCGAGGAGAACGGCAATGACCCCTGCCGCACCGGAGAAGTACCATGAGAGCCCGGTCACACGGACTGCTGCGAGAAGGCCAAACCCGGAGATGAAGTACATCAGATAGACGCCTGCCACATAGGCAGCCCCAAACCGAATCATCTGCACCCTCCCCCCTGCACCCATGAGGGCAAGCAGGAGAAATATGAGGACTGCCACTGCACAGGGGTTGATGCCGTCGATGAGACCAGCTGTGACAACCAGCCCCACCGGCGGGAGAGGAAAAGAGGCAGGCACCACAGAGATATTTGCAGACGGAGCGGGCACCGGATCACCCGTCACAGCAGGCACCTCAGCCAGGGAAGCAAAATGAAGAGGCAGATCCGCTGAGATAGCGCCATACCCCTCAAAAAAAGCACCATCACTCAGAAATACCGTCGGATACCGGGGATAAGGATTCCCATATGCCTCACCAAACGAGAAGAAGAGCGACTCATTTTCCGTGCTGTTCCAGACATTGTACTTCACAAAAGTAACCAACGGATGCTCCGCTGCAAGATCATCTACGATCGGCAGCGCCTTCGTGCAGGCAATACAGTGCTCACTGTAAAAGAATGTGGCAGTCAGATTTTCAGAACCGGGATCTTCAGAACCAGGATACTCAGAAGAGGCATCATTACCCACAGGAGCAGCACTGCAGACACCCGAAATGAGGGCTGCAGAAAGAAGTAAGAAAAGAATAATGAGGGAGAAAAGTGCCGGACGAACACCCCTCCCGGCACCATCACCACCCCATTCCATAGTATGCCGTTGTGTCATACAGGAGATAAGTATGACGATGAAGCCCGGATGAGCCGGATTCAGACCACCCGTTCGTCATCTGATTCAGCCCACATCGGATCAACGATTGCGAGAAACACGAGGCGCCCCTCACCGGTATTTTCGATGTGCTGCACCGCACCGGCCGGGATATAGACCACCTGCCCGGCATGCACCCCTGCTGTTTCATCCCCGATATGCATCAGACCGGCGCCGGCAAGGATATAGTACACCTCATGAGAAACCACGAGACGATGCGGAAACGAGACCTCCCCCGGCTCAAGATATGCATGGGCAAGACTGAAACGGCAGCCCACCGCACCGGAGAAATGGAAGGGGTGCAGCAGTTCACAGAGATGAGTGCCATCCCGTGCATCACCGACCGGACAGGCAGCCAAATCCCTGATAATCACCGGCGGGACCCCTTTGGTACAAAGGCACCCTCAACAAGAGAACGGTTAATTGCATCCGGCACCACACCAGTGGTCGCATACCGGTACATGATGGCGACAAAGATACCCTGCAATGCCCCATAAAGGACCGCAGAAACCACAAAGAGGAGCAGAGCCACTGCAACGATTACGAGGCCCGCTTCAAACGACACCAGGAAAGCCACAGCCCCGCCCACAAGCAGGAGGAGAACTGCAGGGATAAAGATAAGTCCCAGCGAGAACGAGCCGACAACCGTTTCACCCCAGGTCGATTTAAAGAGGGCCCATGACCGTTCAATCGCAGCAAACCCACCAACATCATCCACTACAATCACCGGAATAACAAAGAACGTGGCAAGAGACCAGGCCGCCCCGAGAAGGGCTGATGCAATCGATGCGAGGAAGTTGTCCCCGTCACCGCGGATGAGCTGCAGAATGAGACCCACCGTTGCAGCAATAAGCGTCCACGAGAGAATCTTTCCGATGCGTGCAGAGGCCGCATGAATACCATCCATGAACGTCGGGTCCCTGCCATCCAGGCGCATCAGGGCACAGCTGACAAGGGCTGTGTTGAAGTAAATTACGATAAAGTAACTCACAACGTAGAAGACAAACAGGAACACATACGCGAGAGGTGAACTACCGGATGTACCCACGCCTGAGAGAATCCCTGAGAAAAAGAGCGGCAACAGAAACGTCCCCACCACCAGAAGAGTGACTAAACCAGAGAGAATCGGAAAGAGAAGCATCTCCCGATCTTTTTTGAGTATACCAAAGGTCTCTTTGCATAACTGAAACCCGCGGCTGATGCGTGACATTCGTACCCATCAGACGTGAGTGCATAAATGGATCACGATTTATGCTGAAGAGCAGGAGCAAACGGGAAAAAACAGAACCGGAAACGAATGCAAAATAAAAAAAAGGATTAGCCGAAGAGTGCACCGAGGCCAGCCATGCCGCCCTCTTCGTCCACTTCTTCCTCTTCCTCAACTACTTCTTCAACAACTGCTGCAGCTGCTACAGGTGCTGCTGCAACTGCTACAGGTGCTGCTGCTGCCTTTGCGACAGCTTCCGCAATATCGACACCATCGAGCGCTGCGATAAGTGCCTTTACACGGGAGTTTTCAACTTCAATGCCTGCTGCTGCCAGAACTGCAGTAACAGCTTCCTCAGTTACGTCTTTTCCTGCGTTGTGCAGAACAAGTGCTGCGTAGATGTATTCCATTTCTTATTTACCTCAAATATGTTATTATTCAGTCATCCCTTTCAGAGCTTTTGCCTGAAGTGATGCACGTCCGATAATCAGTTCAACAATGTCATTCGTGTATATTGCGGCCTCAACACCAAGACTGCGAGCCTCGCCTGCAGCCTTTGTAATGATAGGCACAATTGTCTGTGCAGTCGGATAGGCTGCGAAGACAGCAAGATTGAATGCCTGCTGGGCTGCCAGAACCACATTGTTGTAATATTCAGTCTCATCGATTGCCAGCGTGGACGGCTCATAGAATGTGCCATCGTAGAAGGCCACCTGAAGACTCAGACCGACGTCAATCGGGCGGATGTCAAGTTTCGACAGGACATCAGCCTGCTTTGCAGTGATAACTTCACCTGCTTTGACGAAGACCTTCCTCTCGCGGATGACAACCTTTCCACCTTCAATTGCGGCAGGAAGACCTGCCTGCTGGAATGTTCCGACGATGGGGCCCGGCTTAAAGCCAGTGGGGCCTTTCTCAACGACAATGTCCTCAGGTGCAACATCGCCGGGGCGTGCCACCATCTTGGTCATTGTCTGCCGGAGCTTCCGGTACAACTGGAATGGATTGTCGTTCGTGTAGATCAGTGCACTTTGTCCGTCAATGTATGGAGTAATACCATCAATTGGCTCACCCATTGCTGTAAAGGCGTGCTCGACGAGAGTGTTTCGCGTCATGCGCAGGACGGCCTTACCCTGAAGGTCACGGCGCATCTCCTGCATCTGTTTTGCAGGAATACCATGCAGGTCTACAAGACCTGTAAGTGCGTATTTCCCTGCAAGCGAGACAATCTCTGCTACTTCATCCTGTTTCCACTGTGGCAGATTTGTCGTATATAATGCCATTATATAATCCTCACTGCCGGACCCATGGATGTCTTTACATACACTGACCGGATATTCATTGCACCGCTCTCCAGTGATCCCTCAACCCTGTGAAGTACCGCTTCGATGTTCTCTGCAAGCGCATCTGCATCCATACCGGCATTACCGACCTTCACATGGAAGGTGGTCTTGTCCTTTGAACGGAACTTAACAGATTTGCGCAGACGTTCGACCATAGGGCCGACATCCATCGTTGGCGGAACAGGGGTGGGCATCTTACCGCGGGGACCGAGGCGCGTACCGAGCCAGCGGCCGACTATCGGCATGACAGCGGTCTCTGCAAGGAAGAACCGGTACTCGTCCGCAAATATGCGGGCTTCGCGTGGTTCTCCTCCCAGACGCTCGATCTCTTCAGGTCCGATGATGAGGTCTACACCTGCAGCTTTCGCCTGAGTGGTGATATCTCCTTTCCCAAGAACACAGATCTTTTGTGGTAATCCTGTGCCCTGTGGAAGAATCATCGTCTCATCAATACGGTTTTTTGGCTGCGCCATGTCGATATTCCGGAGATTCACTGAAATTTCAATGCTCTCCTGGAACTTACGTTCAGGCGCGGCCTCTATTGCCGCTTTCACGGCATCCAGAATCTGGACCCTATCAACCATTCATTTTCTCCATAGTTCAACGACCCGGAATCCGGATCTTCTATAGGTTTTCATAGTCTATTCACAGAGAATGCTGTCGTATTCGCCTGCATTGATCTTCGGGAAGATCTCCTTTGGATCCATCCCTTCAACCGTGACACCGACACTCACACACGTCCCGATAACCTCTTTTACGCGGTTTTTCAGGTCGTATGATATCATGTCATCTGCCTTCATACGGGCAATGCGAACAGCAGCCTCGAGCGGAAGATCTCCTACCTTCTTGACGTTAGGTTCTCCTGAACCCTTCGTCAGACCGACCTCTTTCATGATGAGGGCAGTGGTGGGAGGAACACCCACGGAAACGGTGAAGTTCTTCTTGTCGTCGACAGTAACGATTACAGGAACCTGCATACCGTTAAAACCAGACGTCTTGGCGTTGATTTCATCAACAACCGCCTTCACATTGATTCCGAGAGGTCCCAGGGCAGGCCCTAATGGAGGGCCGGCCGTTGCCTTTCCGCCGGGTACCAATACCTCGACTACTTCTCCCATTGTAATATCACCAAACCTCAATGCCACCTGTAGACAGGTCACACCTGGCGTGGGTCAGTACAGGTCTGCGCACAACCACTTAAAACTACGGGCAGGCCCCAAAAAAATGAGAAGAATCTAATCTTCATTTACTCTTTCGATGACGCGGACATTGTCCCCGCGTACAGTAATGGGAATAGGCACCATCGACTCGTACAATTCGAGAGTAACCTCTTCTTTTCCTGCGTCAACACGCCTGACGACAGCCTTTTCTCCCTTGAAAGGACCTGCAATAAGCTCGACAATTGTGCCCTCTTCGATACCGCTCACTGCCGGTTTCGGCTCAAGGAAATGCTCAACTTCAGCGAAATCAGTCTCACCTCTCACCACCGCACGCGCATTGGGAACCAGGCGGACCAGCTGCTCCATCCGGGCGTACTCATCCGGGGTCTCGATGAAGACATATCCACGCACTTCATCCGGAGCCATAATCGCGGTGATGATAAACTCATCATGATCCTCCAGGACCTTGACGATGTCATCAACGACTTTCCGCTCTTTGTTGGCCGTCGTCTTGAGCGCGTAAATCTTATTTCCGAACTCACTCGCCATTGTCATCACAGGGTAGCAAATGCCATTAGTTCGTATACGATAAATCCAACCATTCCAATGATCAGGATACCCATTGCGGCAACGATTGCGATTTTATTAAATTCGTCACGGGTGGGCGTCCGTGCAAGTTTCAGGACACGCCAGTATTTTTTGAATATTTCTTCGTTTACTGTTTTTAAATCAGCCATTTATTCTCACCTGAGGAAGTCTATATCAAACTCCGTAGAGGGCCTCTTTGACGAGAACATCTCACTACGTCCATATATCTGAGGAGAACTTACGCCTGTAACGACAAGCATCGTGCGCATCCTGCCCTGCATCCCGGGATCTATCTGAGCACCCCATATAATCCGTGCTTCCGGATCAATACGAGCATAGACCTCCTGGACCACACCTTCCGCTTCGCACATTGTCATATCAGGACCGCCGACCACATTCACGAGGGCAGCGGATGCACCTGAGATATCAACATCAAGCAGTGGTGAACGCAGGGCTTTCTTTACTGAATCTATGGCTTTGTCTTCGCTGTCACTCTCGCCCATACCGATCATTGCCACACCACCACGTTCCATGACGGTCCGGACATCGGCAAAGTCGAGATTCACCAGACCGGGCTGAGTTATAAGCTCGGTGATGCCTTTAACTGCACGCATTAAGACTTCGTCAGAGACCTTAAAGGCTGCGTGCAAAGGCAGGCGCGGGACGACCTCGAGGAGGCGATCATTCGGCACGACAATAACGGTATCTGCAACGTCACGGAGACGTTCGAGACCCGCTTCGGCGTTCTCCATCCGAATAGCACCCTCTGCAGTGAACGGAAGGGTTACAACAGCAATTGTAAGTGCACCCGCATCCCGGGCAGCTTTGGCGATAACAGGAGCAGACCCGGTACCGGTGCCGCCACCAAGCCCCGCGGTGATAAATACCATATCACAGTCCACCAGACACTGGTTGATCTCCTCAGCATTCTCGAGAGCGGCCTCTTCTCCAACCTGCGGGACTGAACCAGCACCAAGACCCCGCGTGCGCTTGCGGCCAATGAGGATTCGGGTATCTGCCTTCGTTCGGATCAGGTGCTGAGCATCGGTGTTCAGTGCAATAAGGGTTGCACCATGGATTCCCTCCTCGCTCATTCGTGTCATTGTGTTCGAACCACCGCCACCGCACCCGATGACCGCAATCCGTGTCTGAAGTTCTCTGAGAATCTCCTCCAGCTCAAGGTCACGTTCGTTGGACGCGTCAACGATAGCTCCGAACCCCTCATTTGTCCGTTTAATTGCCTCTTCTACGATTGATCTCATAGGTAGTTCTCCAATCCCGGGACGTGGATCATCCGCTCAGTCCGTACAGAGACCATCTCCGGCGTGATTATTGTGCCATCAACCTCGATCTCCTGTCCTGCCGCCAGCCTGCCGAAAAGTGGTCCTTTCAAAACCCCCAGATTGCATGCTTTTTCCGGGTCGAAACTAACCTTTCGTATGATAAGGACATCATCGCTGGCGTGGGCAGATCCATCACTGACGCGAGCAGATCCATCGCTGGTTAAGATTTTGACGCATGATGATATTAAAAGATGCAGTATTTGTAACTCATACCGGGCAAAGGTGAAGGCAAATGACAGAGGTGCGCCCCCGGACGATATCGCCAATACTACAGGCATTTTCTCAAAATAATGCAAATATTTGGTTTCATCAATTTTTATTGTTTCCTGAAGGAGATCATCAGGAATACGGACCATAACTGGATTATCATCCCCGGAAATATTCATCACCCTCAGGGAAGCGCCGGGCACTTCTGCCTGTGCCATCTCCCGCATCCGAAGATATGCCGAAAGAGAAAGAGCCCCAATCATCCGCAGTTCGCTCTCAGATATCCGGGGAACACCACATTCACGGAGAAGAACAGACAGTCTCTTCAGAGCGTCCTTTGGGATGGCTTTCCTGTCGATATAGGCTGCTTTTGCGCCGGTCATGGCCACCATCTGTTGGATCATCGCGGCATCCATGCCGGCCACTTCCCGCGTATGAGCAATATGGCCCCACGCCGCACGGCCCGCAAGCGCAATATCAGTCTCACGTGCCGCATAGTGGTTGCCCCCGAAACCAATGAGAGGGATGACCTCACACGGCCCCTCAGTGAGGACATGCACAAGCGCTTCGGCAACTGCTGCCCCGCAGGCAGGGTCGATCCATTCAGCCTCCGTGCTCCCAATTTCAATGAAAAACGATGGAGTTAAAAGCCCTGTCGGGCCATGGTGCGTCACCTCATAGGAGACGCGGAAACCCTCCGGGGCACAGGGAACAAGGGCACATAATGCCGCATGCATCCATGCAGGAGCGGCACGAGAGAGGGTGCGGGGATCCCCGCCAAGCGCCGCATCGCCATAATTTCCGGTGACATGAACCGTCAGGACAGGCACCGGGTTTTGAGAGGTGTGACGGGAGAGAAAGATGATGAGATCCGCTGCTGCCCGTTCGTCCAGATTTTCTTCATAGATGAGCCGCCCCGGTGCGGTCATAAACCGGAGAGTATGCCCCGCCCAGGTGCACTCCTCACCATCACTCCCTTCTGCACCGACACGGGGGGCAAGATGCGCTGCGATATTGCAGCCCGCCGGGTCGATTGCCGAATGGATGAGGGCTATGTTCATCGGCACACACCCCTGCCGCGGCCACCGCAAATGAGAGTGGCCCCCGCTCGCGCAATCAGTCTTTCCGTATCTTCTGCAGCACGCTCTTCCTCATCATCAGAGGATGCAGCACCGATGACTGCAATCTGTTGGGGGTGCATCTCATCCATCTCTCATCATCACCTGTATGTTCGTACACATGTACACCCACACAAATACCTATCTTTCTGCAGATACAAAATCTCTGGACAGATACTCCGAGGAATTATTGTATGAGAGAGGTCACGAGCAGTTTTAACGCAGAGGAGGTGGAGGCCGCAGTCCGCTCCTTCTGGGATACCGACAATATTTACGCACAGGTCAAGGCACAGCATGCGGGCAGTCCCCCCTGGTTTTTTGTGGACGGACCCCCTTACACCACCGGCCACATCCATCTCGGCACTGCATGGAATAAAATACTCAAGGATTCGATTCTGCGGTTCCGCCGCATGCAGGGCTTCGACGTCATCGACCGGGCAGGTTATGACATGCACGGCCTTCCCATCGAGGTAAGAGTAGAACATGAGCTTGGCTTTTCCTCAAAAAAAGACATCGAGACCTACGGCATCGACCGCTTCATCGAGAAGTGCAAGGACTTTGCTATCACTCACAAGGAAATAATGTCTGACCAGTTCCGCAGTCTGGGTGTCTGGATGGATTTTACAAACCCTTACCAGACCATCACCCCGGACTACGTTGAGGCGGCATGGTGGACCCTGAAGCGTGCAGAGGAGAAGGGTCTTCTTGAACGCGGATACCGTGTGGTCAACCTCTGCCCCCGCTGTGAGACGGCAATTGCTGACTCTGAAGTGGAGTACTGGGATGAGGAAGACCCGTCCATCTTTGTGAAGTTCCCGGTAGAGGACCGTGAGAACGAATTTTTCGTCATCTGGACCACCACCCCGTGGACACTTCCAGCCAATGTGGCTGTCGCCGTCCGCGATGACTTCACCTATGCCCGCGTCAGGGCAGTGAAAGATGGCAGAGAAGAAATACTCTGGATAGGTGAGCCGCTTGTGGAAGAAGTGCTCCGGAAAGGCCGGTACCAGGATTTCACCATCCTTGAGACAGTCACCGGCGATACGCTCATCGGCATGCACTACCGCTCTCCCTTAGAGGAGCAGGTGCCCATCCAGAAGGATGTAGAGCACCGGGTCGTCTATGCCGACTTTGTCACCATGGAGAACACCGGTCTTGTGCACATGGCGCCGGGCCACGGATGGGATGACTCACTCGTTGGCCAGAAAGAAGGGCTCGAGAGCCTCTGCCCTGTTAACAACGCAGGTATCTACACCGCTGACGCCGGGATCTTTGCCGGGAAATTTGTGAAGGATGCCGACCAGGATGTGATGGATGCCCTCGGAGACAATCTCCTTGCAAAGAAGAAGATTACCCACCGCTACGGACACTGCTGGCGGTGCAAGACCCCGATTATCATGATCTCAACAGAACAGTGGTTCCTCGCTATCCCGAAGATAAAGGACCAGATGCTCTCTGAGATTGCCCGGGTAGAATGGCAGCCGGAATGGGCCGGTTCAGCACGGTTCCACGACTTTGTAGCGGGCGCCCGTGACTGGTGCATTTCACGCCAGCGCTACTGGGGCATCCCGATTCCGGTCTGGGAATGCGATGCGTGCGATGCCCGGAAGGTCATCGGCACGGTTGCAGAACTTAATGAGGCCGCAGGGACACACCTCACTGACCCACACCGCCCGTATGTGGACGATGTGACTATCCCCTGTATCTGCGGCGGAACGATGCGGCGGGTCACAGACATCTTTGATGTCTGGTTTGATTCGGCAATGGCCTCATGGGCCACCCTCGGATTCCCCCGGAAGACCGCTGAGTTCGAGCGGCTCTGGCCTGCGGCGTTCATCACCGAAGGGCAGGACCAGACACGCGGCTGGTTCTACTCCCAGCTGGGCGCCTCGGTGATCGCCTTTGACCAGGCGCCATACAACAAAGTCCTCATGCACGGCTTTGCACTGGACGCAGAAGGACGCAAGATGAGCAAGTCCACCGGCAATGTGGTAGCACCTGAGGAAGTGGTGGCAAAGGTCGGGGTGGACGTACTCCGCCTGTATCTGCTCTCCGCGAGCGCCCCGTGGGACGACCTGAAGTTCAACTGGGAAGGTATCAAGACCACCAACCGGACCATCAACATCCTCTGGAATGTCTACCGCTTCCCGCTGCCATACATGATTCTTGATGCATTTGCACCGGAAACGGCGGCAGACGGCACATGGGACGGAGAATATATCCGGGCACACCTCTCCGGGATGCCGGAAGAGGACCGCTGGATCATCTCCCGCGTCAACACCCTTGCCGCACAGGTCGGTGACGACATAGATAACGGAATGCTCCACAAGGCCACCCGCGCCTGCCTTACCTGCATCCTGGAAGATGTCTCCCGCTGGTATGTGCAGCTTGTCCGGCCGCGGATGTGGCTGGAAGAGGATGCACGCGAGAAGCGTGAAGCATACGAGACGATGTACTACGTCATGCGGCGCATCTGCTCAGCCCTGGCACCGTTCGCACCACATATCACCGAGAATATCTATGCAAATCTCCGCACAGAGAAAGACCCCGAGAGTATTCACATGCTGCCATGGTTTGCAGGCGATGAATCACTCATCGATGCGACTCTTGAAGCAGAGATGGATGTGATCCGCTCCTTTGACGAGGCAGTGGCAACCGCCCGGCAGGAAGGCGGCCGCAAACTCCGCTGGCCAATCGGAGAGACCTTTGTCCTGACAGACAGCGATGCTGTGGAAAACGCCATCACGCAGATGGATGACCTCGCCCGCCAGCGGGCCAACAGTCAGGCCGTCACTATCGTCCGCGGTGCATGGGACCGGATGGACTGGTCCGCAGAGCCGGTAATGAGGGCCATTGGCCCTGGATTCGGCAAAGACGGACCAAAAGTGAAGGCAGCAATCGAAGAGGCCGACGCCGCAGCCCTGAAGGCAGCTATCGAGACTAATGGTGAGGTGTTAGTGGGTGGCTTTACAATCACCGAAAAGCACATTACCTTCTCAGAAAAAATGCCGGAGAATATCTTTGCAGCAGAGATGGAAGGGGCCACTGTCTGTGTGGATATCACCCTCACCCCCGCGCTGGAGGGCGTTGGGTTTTCCCGCGAAGTGGTGAGAAGAATTCAGGAGATGCGGCGCCAGCTTGACCTGAATGTCGAAGATTTCATCACAGCAGACGTTGGTATCACAGACAACCGTGTGCGGAGTCTTCTTACAGGCATCCATGAAGACGACATTGCAGGTGAAGTCAGGGCCGCCTCACTTTCCATCACCCCTGCAGCAGGGGAACCAGGAGAAGATGGCCTGACAACAGAATGGGATGTGGAAGGGGTCTCGATGACCATCCACATTCAGAAAAAAGAATCCTGAAACACGTGTTTCAGGTTTGCTTCATCTCTTTTTTTCCGGCGATTATTTTATGAGAATGTTAGAATGAGAATAGACGATCACCCTCATATTAGCCGAGATGCGAACGCAGCCATGCCTCCCCGTCCGGTTCACTGAAGAGCGGGAGATCATCATCCGGCACAACCACACGGCGCGTTGTGGTAACCTTCTCATCGGTGACCGGGTTATACCCCTCTTTTATCATTTCTGTGCGGTAACAGGCAATGCCGCGCCGTTCCCAGGCCGGCGTTTTTGCAAGATTGATACCGCGCTCAAACATCATCTCGTGCATTGCGGGGCCTTTCATCCCCCGGAGGGCACGCGCCGCCTGTACTGCCGTCATTCCTTCTTCAATGAGTGCATGCTGGCAGTAGCCGTTGATGTGATTGCGCCATGCCTCCCGCTGGCGCATTGCCATATAGACGATGGCAGCAGGGACATCTGCCAGAATAACACGCGAGTCAAACGCGACCGGTTCATTCAGGTGAAGGGCAAGGGTAAAAGCACTTGCTGCATATGAGGCACAAACCGAGTCTATCTTCTCCACCCGCCCGTTGAAGGGCACACAGGGAAAGAAGAGGGAGATCTCATCTGAGAAGGTGTAGGCAAACGACGGCTCAAGGCCGGATGATGAGAGCAGCTGCTCAGATACCATTGCCATGGCGTCAGAAAACCTCCGGTCATATGGCTTCTTAAACTCCATATCGTGGGTTAAACGATGAAACGCCCGTCCATCAAGCCGGACGATAAATGGCGGAAAAATAGAAAGATTTCTGAATATTTCCCGATCCTGCATACTCGTCACCTCCGGGGTTATCGGGATTGAAGGATACACATCCACCCGTCCGGAAGCATTAGTCCTCAATGATTTCAGACCGGGACATCCCCGTGAGGTGACGGATAATAACAATGTCCCCGACGGCCCGGATAATGCGATACGGTATCTTAACACCCTTGTAATTGGTGAGTTCAAGCACCTCACGATTCACGTTCCCCAACGCAAGTGATTCCATCTTTTTTGTATCGACGTTGATGATAACGTCGTCCACATCACCCACATAGACGGCGTTTTCGGTATAAACCTTCATCCCGAACAACTCGGTTATTGCGCTCTTCATCGTAATCATGGAAGGTATAATCATTAAATATTAAAAATATAATCCATCAATATGGACGGTTCCTTTGAAATCGGAAAATTAGCAGGCATTCCGATAAAGATTCACTATACCTTCTTTTTGATCATTCCGATCTTTGCCATTATCATCGGAACCCAGATTGAACTGACCGTAAACCTCGTAGAACAGATATTCGGCCTCACTGAGCCGATTGACACATCACTCATCACAGAAGGGTTCATGCCGTATATCCTGGGCGTGCTGGTCTCATTTCTCCTCTTTGTGGGAGTATTTCTGCACGAAATGGCCCATTCGGTGGTCGCCCTCCGCAAAGGGATGAAGGTCAGTTCTATCACCCTCTTCATCCTGGGAGGCGCCTCAGAGATAGAAAACGAGGTATCCCCCCGGCCGCGGGATGAGCTCCCGATGGCCATCGCAGGCCCCCTGATGAGTCTTTTTATCGGGGTTGTTTCCGAGGGCATCGCTTACGCGAGCCTCACAACCATCCCTGATCCGGCAGTTGCAGGTCTCTTCTTCTATATTTTCGGCTACCTGGGACTGCTCAATATCATCCTCTTCTTCTTCAACCTCCTGCCTGCATTCCCGATGGATGGAGGACGGGTGCTCCGCGCCCTTCTTGCCATCTGGCTTCCGATTGAAAAGGCGACCCGGATCGCAGCCGAAATCGGAAGGGTGGTTGCCATCATCTTCGGCATCGTGGGCCTGATTTCCTTCAATATCATCCTCATCCTGATCGCCGTCTTCATTTACATCAGCGCCGGGCAGGAGGTAACCATGATCCGCTACACCCAGCTGCTCTCAGGCGTATCGGTGCGTGATGCAATGACTACACCTGTGACCACCGTGTCCCCGGAGATGCCGGTCACAGAGGCAATGGATCTGATGTACTCCACCCGCCATCTCGGGTTCCCGGTGATGGAGCGCGGCAGCCTTGCAGGGATGGTCACCCTGCATGACGTACAGAATGCCTCTGGTATCGACAGAGATGCCCTTCAGGTCCGTGATATCATGACAAAGGAGGTTATCACCATCTCACCCGACAATGACCTCTACGATGCCCTTAAAATCCTTGCACCCAACACCATCGGCCGCATACCGGTCGTCGAGAACGGAGAGGTGACAGGTATTGTCACCAGAACAGATATCCTCAAACTGATGGAGATACGGGAAGTGAACGGCACAAAAACCGTCCACAGCATGGATAAACCATAGGTTCAGACTACCGGAGGTCCGAAACACATACACCGAGTGTTCAAACCACACCATTCAGAGCGTAAGATAGTGGTCAAGCGGCGTTTCACCTGCAATCTCCCGGAATGCTTCAAGGGACAAAAACGGCCGTTTTGCAATGATGGATGTGGCCCGTTTCTTTCCGATGCCCGGAATAAACCGGAGGGCTGCTGCCGGAAGGGTGTTGATATTGACCGGGACAGGCATCGCAGTCACTGACCGCCGTCCGTGATCACAGATGACAGCATCAAGCACGGTCCTTTCGGGAATCTCTGCAGGCATACCCGTGAGAATGGGATATGATCCCATCTGTCGTCCAAAAGAGATCCTGCCGCACTCCTCCACAAAGATGTCACGGAGCAATGTGCCTGCCGGGAATACCTTCTGCACCATAGGGATGTCAAACGTCTGCCGCACATGCTCACGGAAGGTACGGAACCGTGCATCATACTTACCCAGTGTATTCTCCTCCCATGCCTTTGTGCCCTCAAAAGGCATCAGCTGGCGGATATTGACCCGGCGAACCAAAAGGCCGGATGCAAGAATATCCCCAAGGAATGCCTCGTTTTTATCATATGTTCCTTCGGTCTCACCGGCAAGGCCGCAGACAAAGTTCAGGCCCGGCAGAAGATGAGGGACACCTCTGTCCCTGACGCCACCCACTTCGTTTACGATGCGGACTGCATCCATCATCATCACGGGGTCTGCCTTGAGGTTATTTGCGGCGACTACAACGGGGTCTGCGGTCTCCATGCCGAAGGCGGCAACGTCTCCTGCAGTATGGTAACGGACGATAACAGAAAGCGCCTCACGGGCAGCGTCCGGATTGCGGGCAATGGTGCCGGGGTTGACATTGTCGATATGCAGGGTTTTGAGGTCGGGCGCCGCCTCCCGGATACCGGCGAAGAGCACCTCGAGTGCCGCTGCATCAGGTGCCGGATATTCCCCATCCCCCTTCGTCCCGTAGGCAAGAATATCCGGCTGGCGTCCAAGGCGGAAATGCACCGCGCCGTGAACGGCAAGGGCGGCAATCTCTGCATGGATATCTGCTGCCGGGCGGTACTGCGGCAGGCCATAAAACGGTTCGGTGCAGAACGAACAGCCGCCCGTCACCGCACGGGAACAACCACGGGCAGTCTCAATCTCACAGATGAGCCACGGGAACCGTGGATGTTCGGTGATAATGCCGCTCCCTGCAACAAGCCAGCGGGAGAAGTCAGGATAGGAGAGGGTGCCCTCAGGACTGCCTCCCGCAAGAAGGTGGGCAAGTGCTGCCGGGACGTCCCCTTCCAGCAGGTGATCAAACCCTGAGATGGCCTGCCGGACGGCGGCTGTGCCACCACCCGGGCTGTAACCGAAGGTGACAGGGCCCCCAAGGACGGTCACAGGGCTATATAGCGTGGCCGCCACCTGCCGAATCTCGGTCAGGGTAGCTGGTGTGCCTGCAAAATAGGTGCCTGGCACGGTGACCCCTGCAATCATCACCACAAGGGCCGCACGGTCAAGCGGTGTGAAGAGAGACGAGTCTGCCCTCAGCTGATCGATAGTCAGGTAGCGGACGTGATATCCGGCTTCGGTGCAGACGCCTGCCACCGCCCGGATATTCGGAGATATGTAGGGGGAGACCCCCAGGCATGCCGGTTCATCGACATAGCCGTCTACAATCCAGGCTTCAGGTATTTCAGAGGTCATAACCAATGAGGGCAAGCAGATTCCGTGCCCAGAGAAGTTTTCCCTGCTTCATCGGCGGCACTGACCGGTCGTCAAGGTCGAATCCGGCAAAACGCACTTCTGCCGCACCGAGGGCATCGGCTGCAAAGGCAGCACGATCACCATCGGTGAACCCGCCCCAGTTATGCACGTGCCCAAAAGGCCGTGTCTGGCAGGAAAGGACAAGCGGACCCTCAAAACGCGGCACCCAGTGCCGGAGGAGCGGCATATTGTCCCCATGCCCGTGCACTACCATCACAGAACCCCCGCGGTTCATCTCAAAAAACGAGTCTTCCGCACCATCCAGATCGGTAAAGACTGCATCCGGCAGGATGCCTGCATTGAAAAGCACATCTGCCGCGGCATCGGCTGCAAGAACCGTTCCCTCAATGGAACCGATCTCACCAGGAAGGGAAGGGGCATTGCCGCAGACCGTGACGATCTCTCCTTTTATGCGCTTTGCAAGCAGAACGGAATCATCCACAGACGAAAGATTCGAAAGCAGACGCGCTGCCTCCTCATCCCCTGCGCGGTCAAAGCCAAATGTCTCGCAGACAGCGGTGTAGTGAGGTTCCCAGTCCTCAAACCTCATTCGATTCCTCTTCCTCCACGCCGACAATCTCCATGAACCGGTGAAGAATAGGTTCGATAATAAGATCCAGCAGGACATCCTTGTTGCGCGCCATCGAAAAGACGCTCAGGGGAATATTTGCAGCACCCATACCGGAATGCCCGCCTGCCTCACCGATCTCACCAAAGGCCTCCTCCATTGCCTGACCGATATTGAGGCGCAGGTCCTTATTGCGGGAGGAAAAGGAGATCTGCTGATCCGTAATGCCGTAAACCACTGCGGTGTTAACCCCTTCCAGCTGAATAAGCATGTCTGCTGCCTGGGGAATGGCGTCACGATTGCGCACATAGCCGACATTGGAGAAGAGATACCCGGAGACAATCTTCCGGTTCCGGATTGCTGCACCCATCACCTCAAGGGTCTCCTGAGAGAACGACTGGGAGGTGATCTTTGCCAGAAGATCATTATCCGTCAGGGGCAAAAGGAAAGCAGACAAATTGAGATCCAGAGGGGATGTGTTACGCCTGAAACCACGCGTATCAGCCATAATGCCATAAAAAAGAGCAGTTGCAACGTTTTTATCTACCGGAGTATCCAGTTCCTGCATATACTGAGCCATCAGGCTCGCCGTCGCACCCATATCAGGCCGCCGGTCGAGGAAATCATACCCGTTTTTGGTATCCTGATTCTGATGATGATCGATGACAATATTGACCCGTTCATCTTTTGCGAGTGCATTGTTGATTCCCGGACCCGGAGAATCGACAATCGCAAGATAGTTACAATCTCCAAGTGCTTCCGGCGAGATACGGTCCATCTGGATATCCAGCAGGTTCACAAATGCACGATTCTCCTGATGACCAACCTTACCGTCATAGAGAATCCGACAGGCAAGATTTCCCTTGGATGCCGCCTTTCCGAGAGCACAGAGTGCCATCGCACTCGAGATGGTGTCAGGATCAGGATTTGTATGCGTCACTATGCCCAGTGTGCCCCGCCATGAGGCAAGCAGCTCAAAGAGTTTGTGCGCCTGCCGCGAGGACTGAAGTTTGCGTGCATGATGCACGGCCTTTTTCGCAAAGACCTCCTGCGGGTGAAGCACCACATCGGCGCCCACCGCATCATAGATATCTTTTCCCCCGGAATCCACTGCACGTGCAATGACGTAGGCCGCGGGATTTACTTCCTTTATCGTCCGCACCGCTGAGAGATTTGCCTTCTGTTCACTGGAGAGGACAAATGCTACTTTTGGAACCGGAATGTCTTTCAGCATATCCTTGTCGCTGATATCCCTGCAGAACGCCTCATATTTCTGGTCACGGAGATCCTGCACCTTCTTCTCATCCTGATCGATGATGATGATATCATCGGTCTCCTTGAGAAGTTCGTACAGCACATTGTACCCGATACTGCCGCACCCGAGTATCAGGTAATCCACCGATGACGCAGACTGAGATCCGTTAGGATGATTCTCCGGCATGATACCATAATTTCTGTTTTTATAAGAATAATAATGATATCAGAAAAGTATATGTTTGATAACGTACCACATTAGTTGTTCACTTTCTAAGGGCCTGTAGCTTAGTCAGGAAGAGCGCCGGACTCTTAATCCGGCGGTCAGGGGTTCAAATCCCTTCAGGCCCGCTAACAACTTCTTTTGTGGTTTTAAGAGATTAATTTAGATTTTAGATTATTTATCAGGATGATCATTTTCTGCGTGCCATACAATCCCGGAAGAGGAGAGGGCAGCTCTTTTCACTTCCCGATCATGAGAAGCATCTCCTCAAGACTGGGGTAGCGCGATTCGATGCGCCGGACAGTCCCCCCTGCAGAAGCGACTGCCGCGGTCACAGAATTGAGGTCATTCATACTTTCAGCAATGACCACGTATTCCCCATTTTCCTCTTCAAAATCGAGTGATGACGGGAGGGCAGCAATATCAGCTCCGACAAACTGAATGTGGTAAGACAGGGAACCAAACTGTTCCCTGAGTTCTTCCATCGTCCCGAAGGCAGCGATCTTTCCCTGCCGAAGGATGAGGACACGGTCACAAATCTCCTCAACCTGATAGAGATTATGGGCTGAGAGAAGGATCGTCTTCTGCATGGTGTCACGCAGGTGCGCGAGATAGCCGACGATGTAGCGCGAGGTCATCGGGTCCAGCCCTGATGTCGGCTCATCATAAATGAGAAGGGAAGGTTCGTGCAGGAGGGAACGTGCAATTGCAACCTTGCGCCTCATCCCTTTCGATAGTTCACCAATACGCTTCCCCTGGGGCTCAAGTTTAAGCGATGCGAGCAGTTTTTCGGCCCTTATGCCGCATTCTTCGGCTGATATACCGTATATTTCTCCAAAAAATCTGAGATAACTGTCTACCGTCATCGTCTCATACAGGCGTGACTCTTCCGGGAGGTAGCCTAACATCTCCTTCAGACGTGCAGGGTTGCGCCTGACATCAATGCCTTCGATGATGAGGTCACCTGCGGTCGGCTGAATAAGACCTGCCATACACTTCAGGAGTGTCGTCTTTCCTGCACCATTGTGTCCGATGATCCCGAATATACCGGGATCCTCAAAGGAGAAACTTACCTCATCCAGTGCCCGGAATGTGCCGTAATCCTTTACCAGTCCCCGTGCCTCAATCATGTAACCACCGATGATAGAGTGCTTGGAAGTTATATGATTTAAGCCCCCGGGTCAGGATATTTTCTCACGCGGTACCATCACCCATCAGACTGCTGCACCTCTTTCAATTGGCAATTCGGCAGTATATATCCCCCCATGGGAAGTGCCAATACTTAAAATAGGATTGACTGCCATCTCAGGATAAGAATGCTGCCACCACTGCGCCAGATACTGACCGTTGGGAAATGGGAGGTCCGCCGGTCTGCAACCACCATGCCGCGTGAGGTTCTTCCGGTAGCAGTGGCACTCTTCATCCTTCTCATTCTGGTGACAGGTTACACACAGGATAGCGGGATTCACCTGCAGGACCGGATGTACACGGCAGACGTGGACTCTGCGGATACCGGTGCCATCATCCTCGGCGACCCGCGCTTTACCGTGTATGTGGGGACGACGGGAGAGACTGATCTGACAGTCGCCCCGCCAGATATATGGTCCGCCGATACTGATCGGGGCAATGCTGCCCTGAAGGCCTTCCAGACCGATTATAACCGGTATCTGACGGCACAATATAACCGCGAAGACGACCTTTTCGCCGCATACCCCCTCTGGATTGACCTCCAGTACGTAAGGAGTGAGCTTGATTTCACCGCTACTGAGGCGGGAACCGGTGTTTCAGGCGCTCCAAACCCCTATAGAAACCCGTCCCCTGATCGTCCGGTGCGGGCAGTTGCCGAACCATCAGCCGACATTGGATATACCAAAGAAGAGCTCAGGGCCGAACTGGTCGGATCAGAAGGCGAAGACAGTACGGTTGCACGCTATACCGATGTGGTCGCTGGGAAGGGAGCACTGGGAGACTTCAAAACCCCGTCCCAGCTCACCCCGCCTCTGCCTTTCGATGCCATTGTGCTGGTCTTTGTCTTCATCTTCCCCCTCTACTTCACCTCCCAGTTCTACATGATGTCGGTGATGAACGAACGGATAGAGCGCAAGGGAGAAATTCTTCTCTCAAGCCCGCTTCGGCCGTCAGCCATTGTCATCGGAAAGATGCTGCCCTATCTGGTGGTGATGATTGCAGTAACTGCCATCCTCTCCCTTACCACCGGCGAGACAGGAGTCGTCCTTGCAGCCGTATTCCCGGTCATTCTCTTCTTCCTTGCAGCAGCCCTCCTCATCGGGATGGCCGCACGGAGTTTCAAGGAACTCTCATTTATCTCCATCTTCTTCTCAACGGTTGCAACATCGTATCTCTTCTTCCCGAGCATCTTTGCAAACATCCATGTGATCTCCCTCATCTCTCCCCTGACTCTGATCATATATGCGATTGAAGGCACCCCCTTCACACTCGCAGATTACTTCTACTCCACCTTCCTCTTCTGGGTGACAGCAGCGATTCTCTTTGCCATATGCATCGTCAACTTCAACGAAGAGCGCCTCTTCACCCTCCACCCCCTGCGGGAAAAGGTGCGGGAGTACATCGGAAGTGCAGTATCAGAGAAACATCCGTTTGCCTCACTCTTCGGAATAACCCTCTTCTCCATCCCCTTTGTTTTGATGGCACAGCTGATGCTCCTCGTCTTACTCTTCAATCTCCCGATGCCATTGTCCCTTGTGGTCCTCATCTTTGCAGCGGCATTCATCGAGGAGTGGGCAAAGTCAATCGGCATCTATGCCATTTCCGTGGAACGGCCGGCATTTCTCACATGGAGAAATGTCATCACGGCCTCCCTTGCGGTGATGGCAGGATTCTTACTGGGTGAGAAACTCCTCCTCTTTGCCACCCTCGCCCAGATCTCAGAGTCAATCTTCGGCGCTGCCCTCTTTACCAGCCTGCAGGTGCTCTGGATGCCTCTCACCCTGCACTTCACCGGCGCCTTCATCACGATTTCCCTGCTAAAAGTCTTCGGGAAGAGAGTATACCCTCTGGCACTGGTTGCGGCATCCCTCGTCCATGGGGGGTATAATCTCTACTTTATCACAGGGGGTTTCTGAAAATGGATCTGCGGCATATATACGTCATCACAAAAAAGGAGCTTGGGGCCATCAATGCCGAGAAGACCATTATCCTCGCAATCCTTCTGCAGTTATTTATTGCGATGTTCTCGTCGTTTCTCATCGTCGGCCTCGCTGCGATGTATGACCCGAATGCTCTCTCGGAATACTCCCGGCAGCAATATCCGGTCGCCATCACAGGATCAGCCTCACCACTGGAGGAGCTGCTGCGGGAGAGCAGAGACTTTGTCGTTTACAGGATGGACCTTGCGACCGCGGTCACCGCTCTTGAGGAACGCAAACTCAGTGCAGTTATATGGGTGCCGGATACAGCCCCGGATGCGGATGAACCCGTGAAAATCACCCTTTATACCATCAAAAACGATATCCAGTCATCGGTTGTGAACAGCAAACTGAGAGATGTCTTTGTCACATACGAAAACAGTCTGCGTACCATCCGGGGGGACCGCATCTCATCAGACCCCATCGTGGTGAACCTGCCGCCGGAGGTGCCGGGCACAAACTTCTATGAGTTTGTATACGGGCTTCTCATCCCCCTCCTCATCTTCATGCCCGCCATTATCTCAGCGGCGCTGATTATCGACATGATAACAGAGGAGTTCCAGCATAATACGATTGAAACCCTCATCTCCACACCCATCACCTTCGCCGAGATGATCTGGGGCAAAGTGGCCGCCTGCTTTGTGATTGTGCCAGTGCAGGCAGCCGTCTGGATTGCTCTGATGGTAGTAAACGGCATTTATGTGGCAGGCATTGTACCGATTCTTCTGCATGTGAGCGTGGCATCACTCCTCATGATCCTCCTCTCCGCCTTCGTAGCCCTGCACTACCGGGAACGGACGAGTGCCCAGTTCATCTTTTCGACAGCTCTTGTGGTGGTGCTGATAGGTATCCTCTCCCTGCCTGCAAACCCGGCAAACCTCATTGTCCTCCTTTCCATCGGAGCGGCAGGAAGTGAACACTGGGTGATTCTTGCCGTGATGACAGGAGTTCTTGCTGTCGGCATGGCCACACTCAACCGGTATATGGGCGTGGTGGAGAAGAACGCCCTGCAGTGAGCAGGCATGCCATAGAATTAAATACCATTTCAGGAAAGGAAGGGTCTGATCAGAATGAAATGGTTTGCACTTCTTCTTATAGCCTGCACGATTGCTGCAGGTGCAGTCTTTCCGGCAGGGGCAGTGATCCCGGTACAACCGATTGCAGGCATTGCCCACTATGATGTCTATACCAATGTTGATGCAGCCGAAATCTACTTTAACGGCATATACATGGGCAGAACATCAGCCGGGTATCTTCAGGTGACCGTCAACACACCCACATCATACACGCAGGCGATGGCTTCCCGTGCAGGGTATAACAATGCCTATGCAAACCTGCCGACAGCCTCACCGGGGGGAATTTACTCCGTCAGCCTCACTCTGACATCCATTGCATCGTCGTACGGGACACTATCTGTCACCTCATCGCCCACCGGAGCTGCAATTTATGTCAATAATGCTTATCAGGGCCTCACCCCACAGCAGATAA
The DNA here is from genome assembly GCA_963761105.1 of uncultured Methanomicrobiaceae archaeon. Taxonomy (GTDB): domain Archaea; phylum Halobacteriota; class Methanomicrobia; order Methanomicrobiales; family Methanomicrobiaceae; genus Methanogenium. Next base: position 324,830 of record CAVXFW010000023.1, read on the forward strand.
GCCTCACAAACAACCAGTATACGCTCCGGCTGGAGCACAGTGGATATAACAGATACACTCAGACAGTCTATGTCTACGGCGGCCAGACGACAAGGGTGAGTGCATCCCTCGTCCCATCAACCTCATACGGAACCATCTCAGTATCCAGCTCACCATCCGGAGCCAATGTCTATCTGAATGGTAATTTCCGCGGCACAACAACCCAGACCATAAGCGGCCTCACCGCAGGAACATATTTTGTCGAACTTACAAAACCCGGCTATCAGGACTGGACCGGGTCAGTTCGGGTCTATGCAGGTCAGGTCACCTCAACCTCTCCGACGCTGGTGCCGGTGCAGTCACCGACAACAGGTGCCATCTCGGTCACATCAAACCCAGCCTATGCCGCCGTATATCTGGACGGGACCTATGAAGGGCAGACAGCACCCGGCACACCACTTATTATCAGTGATGTCACCGCAGACAGCCATACCGTGATGGTCCGCCTCTCCGGTTATACAGATTCGGTATCAACAGTCATCGTCAACTCCGGTCAGACCACAACGGTGAATGCTGAACTCTCCCCATCAGGCACAGATTACGGGACACTTTCTGTCACCTCCTCCCCGACCGGTGCAGAGGTGTATGTCAATAACGCAAAGGCAGGACTAACCCCTGTCACCTCAAATGAGGTGACACCCGGAACATATACCGTGACCGTCCGGCTTTCAGGCTACAAGGAATGGTCATCAGTCGCCGAAGTGACAGCAGGTTCAACCTCATATGTCTCAGCAAGCCTCTCACCACTCCCCACACAGTCACCCCTCACCCTCCTGCTGCCCGCCGGTGTGCTTATGGCACTGGGCGGTTTTTTCCTCTGCAGGAGGGAGCACAGGAAAGACTGAAACCACATCATTTTCCTGCCTTTTTCACTCACAATACAGCATTTTTTTGAAAATGGGAACTTTTTTTTATTTTGGCAATCCAAAAAACAGCAGATTATTTATATCCGGCAAAATAACCGTTCACTGATCATCATGATACGAAAATTCTGCGTGCTTATCATAAGCATGCTCATACTCGCCGCTGCAGTCCCTGCTGCAATGGCTGAGCTCCCCCTGGGTCCCGGCATAGGCGGTGGCCAGGGATGGTATGACATCTACACAAATGTGGACGGCTGTTCCATCTACTTTGACGGCGAATACAAGGGAACGACCACAGGCGGCCTCCTGAGTGTCGCAGTCTATTCCACTGCAGCACCATATTCCACCGTGACTGCATCAAAGTCCGGCTACACGTCTGCATCCCAGTCTCTGCCCGCAACACCAGGTGCAGGAGAACACCAGACTGTTTACCTGACCGTAAACCCGATAACACCCACCACCGGAAATCTCCAGGTTAGTTCCTCCCCGTCCGGTGCAGCGGTCTATGTGAACAGCGTCTACTATGGCACCACCCCACAAACGGTCAGAAACCTCCCTGCCGGAAACAGCGACCTGAAACTCACCTATTCCGGGTATAACGACTATCGGGACACGATCAGGATTGTCGCCGGACAGACAACGAGCACCTATGCTGCCCTGCAGTCACAAGTGACCTATGGCACGCTCTCTGTCTCAAGCTCCCCATCCAATGCAAACATCTACCTGGACGGTTCATACAAGGGCACAGCCCCACGGACCATCGGCGGCCTCTCCCAGGGTGCACATACTCTTGAGATTACCATGCCCGGATTCCAGGAATGGTCAAACACCGTCCAGATCCATTCAAACCAGGTGTCCTATATAACAGCGACACTCGCCGCAGACCCACAGGCAACGACCGGTTCCATCTCTGTTACCTCAAACCCGTCGTATGCCTCCGTCTATGTTGACAGCGTCTACTACGGCACAACCGACCCGGGAAATGCCCTCATCGCAAACAATATTGCAGCAGGCAGCCACTCGGTGAAAGTCACCCTCTCAGGATATAGTGACTCGGTCTCAACGGTCACCGTCAACTCCGGCCAGACCACAACGGTGAATGCTAACCTTGGCGGTGGTGCATCCGGAAACGGGGCAATCACCATCTCATCATCACCAACCGGAGCCACAGTTTACCTGAACAATGTGAACAAGGGCATCACTCCTGTGACCCTCAGTGATCTGATCCCCGGCAGCTACACAGTCACTCTTGAACTCTCCGGATACACCACCTGGTCAGAAGTGGCTCAGGTGAACGGCGGTGCAACATCCACTGTCTCGGCAAACCTTGCCCCGACACCTACTGCCACCCAGAGCCCGGCACCCATGCTTGCAGTGATCGGTGCCCTCGGCGCCTGTGCGGTCATTTTTGCCGCACGCAAACAGGAATAATCCCCTCTTTTTTTCTCCCGGTACGTGAATCTGTATCGTTAATATCATACAGAGAACAAAAGTAGTGATAATGAAGGTCTTCGTCATCTCCCCGGGAATGTACACGTATGGTGCAATGGTCATTGCAGGCATAGTCCGTGATGCAGGATATGAGGTGACACTCACCCGCACACTGGAGGCTCCGGCGGGAGAAACAGTGTTTCTGAGTCTGTATTCCACACAGAACCTGATGGACGAAGGTGTCAGATCATTTATTTCCGGGTATCGGGAAACAGGAGGCAAGGTCTATGTTGGTGGACCGGTTTCTGCCGTGCCCGAGATGGTCCTCGGCGAACTTGCCCCGGACGCTGTCATCTGTGGTGAGGGAGAAGCAGGGGCACTGGCCCTCCTCAGGGACGGAGCCTCAACAGCCATACCGGGGATTGCATTCACAGGGCCGGACGGTATCGTCTTCTCCGGTCCGGCACCACCCTGTCCGGTTTCCCGTCCGCTCCCCTTCATTCCGGCAGATATCGGCAGTGAAGATATCAGGGGAGCATCGGCGTATATCGAAACGCACCGCGGCTGTATCGGTGCCTGCACTTTCTGCCAGGTGCCGCGATTCTTCGGTCGTGAGATGCGTTCCCGGCCTTTGAATGAGATTCTCACCGAGGTGCAGGCATTCAAAGATGCCGGTGCACGGCGGCTCTCAGTCTCCGGCGGGACCGGGTCACTCTATGGCTATACAGACGGAAAACTCAATGACGATGCGTTTGCAGAACTCCTGAAGGGAATGGCAGAGATTATGGGGCCAAAGAACGTCTCCTCCCCTGACATCCGTGTGGACTGTATCTCTGACACCGTCCTTGATGCCATCCGCGACTACACCATTGGCTGGGTCTTCTTCGGCCTTGAATCAGGCAGCGACCGGGTACTGCGTCTGATGGGGAAGGGAGCAACGGCAGCACAGGCAGGTGAAGCCATTGATGCCTGCCGGGCGCATGGTCTGCATGTCGCAGGCAGTTTTATTGTCGGATATCCGACCGAGACTGAAGCAGAATATGAAGAGACGAAAAATTTCATCGCACAATATGCCCTTGACGATGTTTTCATCTCCATTGCCGAACCAATTCCCGGCACACCGCTTGCGAACCTTTCCCTGCGGACACCGGATGCAGAGAACCCGGCATTTGCCGTACATACCGGGGAGTATCATTCACTGCACCTGACCGAGGCAGAGGCACGGTCATTTGACCTCCGGATGCATGCGGACATATATAAGCCGGGCCTGAATGTGGTGACCGATCAGATCTTTAACGCCTACCTTGCGGAAATAAGAAAGGATGGGGAAACGGTCAGAAAGGCAACGGAACTGAACCGTAAGTATGCCTGAAAGTCTACTGTTATGACGGCAGTTCCCGGTTTTAATTTGTTTGCGATCTGAAATTCCCTGACCATTTCAGGAGATGCAGGCACCTTTTTTCCGCGTCACATTTTTACCCGGTCATGCCATACTACGCACACAATGGCAGGCAGATACTACATCGTGGATGCATACACCTCCCGGCCCTTTGCCGGAAACCCGGCAGGAGTCTGTATCCCGGACCATCCGGTGACAGATGCATGGATGCAGGATGTCGCCCGCGAGATGAACCTCTCTGAAACAGCATTTCTTTCCAAAAGAGAGAAAGGCTGGGAAATCCGGTGGTTTACGCCACAGGTTGAAGTCACTCTCTGCGGGCATGCCACCTGTGCTGCCGCCCATGTGCTGGTGCAGGAGGGGGAGGAAGAAGCAGGGACAGAAATTCGGTTTTCTTCCCGTGGCGGCCTGCTCACGGCTGCTGCTGAACTGTGTACACGCGGAGAGGAAGGAAGCAAATCGGCAGGTACGGGCACAATAACACTGACCTTTCCCGCCCTGCAGGCAGCACCCGCACCTGTCCCGGACGGTCTGGAGAAAGCCCTCGGAGTACCGGTGGAAGACTTCTGCATCTCATCAATGGACTGGCTGGTGCGGACCGGCGGTGCGATGATGGTTGAGGCAGCTGAACCTGATATGACAGCAATTGCCGCCCTGCCGCCTCGGGGCATCATCCTCACCGGCGCTGCTGACGGCGGACGGTATGACATCATCTCCCGGTTCTTTGCTCCCAAAATCGGGATACCCGAAGACCCGGTGACAGGCTCTGCCCACTGTGTGCTCGGCCCGTACTGGCAGCGCCTCACCGGCCGAAACCGGTTCCACGCTTTCCAGGCATCCCGCCGCGGCGGTGAACTGATAGTCGAGGTTAAAGAAGGTGGAGGCGAGGAAGGAACCGGAGAAGGCGGTGCCGGCAGACGGGTGATCCTCACCGGAGATGCGATAACGGTGATGAAAGGGACACTCACATGAGGCAGGCGTAAAGCAGAAATGATGACGACACCACCCCGACATTGTGATGAGGCTGAAAACGCGTCCCGCTTCGTACATACCCGTGTTTCCAGTGGGGTTGCAAATATCGGATATTGGATAAACCAGTGAACACAGACCAATGCACAGAGAGTTCAGTGAGGTGAACGATGTATGAGATGTAAATTTATGCAGAAACGTGGTTGGCCGTATCTTGTCGGAGGATTTGTGGGAATCCTGCTTATTATAGGCGGCACCATGCTTTTGGGCACCGTAACAGTAAATCCATACCAGGGATACCAGAACGAATCAGAAAGTCCGGGGCAGGCAAATACTGCAGGCTGGAATAATCAGGGAGACGTGACCACCATCACCATCCAGATCGCTTCCACGGCGGAGAACTGCACCGGGGCCGGCCCGCAGAAATGCATGCTCGTCCGTGAGATGCCGCCCGCAGAAGACGGCGGCTGGGAACTCTTCTATGACCGGATTGAGGGGTTTACATACGGGGAGGGCTACGTGTGGACGCTCCGGGTGAACGTAACGGAGGTTGAAAACCCACCGGCCGACGCATCAGGCCTGCGATATGAACTCGCCGAAGTGGTGGAGAAGAAACCGGTCGTGTAAATGGAGAAGCCATTCACACCAGAATCCACATATTATTCATCTCATTTTAAATATCGAAATCTATGCCCTTCGCCCCACCAACACCCATAAATGCTCCACCACCCTAAATCCGTTCATACCCTATGGCAAAAACAGTGTCCCCATCCCCCTTCCTGAGTCTCATCCTCACCACAGCCATTGCCATATGCCTCATCCTCTCCTGCACCACCTGCGGGTGCACCTCCTTTTTTTCCCCGGACACAGACGAGGGAGGATACCAGCAGCCCCCCACCTTTGAGCCGACTGTCCGTCCGACCCATATTCCTGTCCCATCCCCGACGATTGTCTGCGAACCAACGGTTAACCGGACAGCAGCGGCGTCTCGCTAAGGTACGCCGCCACGCCTGCCCTTCCTCTTCTATCCGGAGACAAACACCGAAATGTGCAAAAAAAGGGTAGAGGACGGAAGAGAGATAAAAAAGATATTCACCTCACTCTTCCCTGAGCACGGTCACTGCAATCAGGCACCCGACAGCCGCCATCACTGCCACATACGGGAAAACACCTGTCCAGCTGCCGGTTGCCGTCCGGATGAAACCTGCAAGCTGCGGCCCTGCGAGGGCACCGGCACCGTAGGCCAGAAAGATAATGCCATACATTCGCGGATAGTCAGTTGTCCCAAAGTATGCAGCCGTCGCGGTGGGGGCAATCGCAAGCCATCCGCCGAGGCAGCCCCAGAGAAGCGCGAAAGAAACGATATACACCGGAGCCCACGGAGCAAGCCACATCGCAAGCGAGGCCACACCTATCAGCAGAAACGAAAGTGCCGCTGTCCTCCACGGAAGGAGACTGTCCGTGAGACTCCCGAAGAATGGCCGGCCGCCGCCGTTGAATATGGCAAAGAATGCAACCAGAAGTGTTGCAAGTCCGCCGGTTATCCCTACCACCTCAGTCCCCACCGGCTTTGCGATGGATATCGCCATCAGTCCGGCGCAGCAGCCGATGAAGTAGCAGATCCACAGGCCGTAAAACCGGCGGGAGCGGAGCATTAGGCCCAGCCCGTCACCGGCGGCACTACGTTTTGGATCCACAGCAGGCGGCTGCCAGCCCGGCGGCTTCCACCCGTCCGGGGGAAAACGCAACGGAACCGCACAGAGGAGGAGAACTGCCGCAAAGGTGATGCCGAAGATGCGGAAGGTCATCATCACCCCTGCCGTCTCCAGCAGATAGCCGGCAACAGTGGCTGTCACCAGGGCTGACATCCCAAACCCGGCAACCGTGACACCCACCGCAAGACCGCAGCGATCCGGGAACCACCGGGAGGCAACGGCAACCGGAACCCCGTAGGCGATACCTACACCGGCGCCGCCCACAACACCATACATGAGATACAGCATCCAGACCGATGGCGCCACCGAGGCGGACAGCCAGCCGAGACTGGTTAGAATACCCCCGAGAGCCACCGCTGCACGCGGACCGCGGGTATCAATGAACCTCCCCGCAAGAGGCATCGCGAGTGCAAAACACCCGAGAAAAACCGAGAACGGGAAGAGCACCTCAGATGCGGTCACCTCACGCCCAAGGAGGAGAGTATAGTGCGCCGCAAGAGGCCCCACAAAGACACTCCACGAGTAGATGCTTCCCAGACATAAATTGATGAGAAAACCGACTCCGACCAGTAGCCAACGCCCCCTCACGGCATCCATACCTGCCACCATCACCGCAGGAAAATCCGCTCCGCTCATCTGTTTGCCATTCATATCGTATTCACCTCAAAAAGGGAGGAGGAGTTACTCCTCCAGTGTCGAGATATCTCCCGGGTCGATCCCTAGTTCCTGTGCCTTTAAGACACGGCGCATGATCTTGCCGCTGCGGGTCTTCGGGAGCGATTCCACGAATACAATCGCTGAAGGCATCGCAATCGGACCGATGCTCATCCGCACATGGTAGATCAGATCAGACTTTAGTTTCTCTGTTGGCGTGTGGCCGTTCACGAGGATGACAAACGCCTTCACGGTCTGGCCTTTCACCGGGTCAGGGATGCCTATTACAGCCGCCTCCGCCACCGCCTCGTGGGAAACAAGCGCACTCTCCACCTCTGCGGTTCCCAGGTTGTGGCCCGAGACGATGATGATGTCATCTGACCTCCCGAGAACCATGATATATCCGTCCTCGTCTTTCACGGCGAGGTCGCCTGCCGTGTAGTAACCGTTTATCGTCTCCCAGTAGGCCCGGTAACGGGCATCGTCGTTATTGACCGCCCGCATCTGTGAAGGCCAGGGTTCTTTTATAACAAGCAGCCCCCCTGTGCCCGGCTCGACCGGATTGCCCTTTGCATCGACCACATCCACGACCACACCGGGGATGGCCCGGCCGGCAAATCCCGGTTTCATCGGTTCGCCGACTGTGGTCGTTATCATATGCATCCCTGTCTCGGTCTGCCACCAGGTGTCAAGAAGGGGGCAGCGGTTCTTCCCGATGACCCGGTAATACCACTCAAACGCCTCCGGGTTGAGAGGCTCGCCCACCGAACCGATGATCCGCAGGGAGTCGAGATTGTATTTGTTCGGCCACTCTTCGCCGACCCGCATGAACATCCGGATGGCCGTCGGGGCAGTATAGAAGATGGTCACCCCAAAGTCCTCGATGATGCGCCAGAATATGCCGGGGTCAGGGTAGTCCGGCACCGTCTCGGTGATGAGGACCGTCGCCCCTACGGCAAGCGGCCCGTAGACGATGTAGCTATGACCGGTGATCCACCCGGGATCTGCCGTACACCAGTGGACGTCGTTCTCCTTCATGTCAAAGACATACTTTGTCGTGTAGTAGGTGCCGACCATGTATCCCCCACAGGTGTGGACGATACCCTTCGGCTGGCCGGTTGTCCCGCTCGTATAGAGGATAAAGAGGGGGTCTTCCGCATCCATCACGGTAGCCTCACAAATGGCGTCACCGCTTTCAAGCACCTCGTAGAAGTCCACCTCCATCTCACTGAAGAGTTCAGGGCCCGGATCAGACCGGCGGAGGACAATTATCTTCTCCACGGTGGGTGCGTTGACCACCGCCTCGTCAACGATTGCCTTCAGTGCCACACGCTTGCCGCGGCGGTATCCAACGTCTGATGTTATAACCAGTTTTGCCCCGGAATCACGGATGCGGGCGTTCAGTGCTGACGCCCCGAACCCGCCATAGACGATGTTATGGACCGCACCGATTCTTGCACATGCGAGAAGTGCTATGATGTGTTCAGGCACAAGCGGCATATAGAGACAGACGGTATCTCCCTTTTCGATACCCATCTTTTTGAGGGCACTTGCAAACCGCATCACCTGCCGGTGAAGCTGCCGGTAGGTAAACACCCGTTCATTCCCCTCCTTCTCTCCCCGCCAGATGAGGGCCACCTTGTTGCGCCGCTCACCTGTTGCATGCCGGTCAAGACAGTTGTGGGTGATATTGAGCTGTGCGTTTGTAAACCACTCCGCATACGGAGGATTCCACTTCTTTACGTGGTCCCACTTCCTGAACCATTCGAGTTCATCCGCTATCCCCTCCCAAAATCCATCCGGATCACGGAGGAAGCGCTGGTACTCGGTGTCGTAGTCGCCTATCCACGACTGTTCACGGACTGAAGGGTCAGGAAGGTACACCGTTTCTTCGAGTTTCACATCAAATGAACCTGACATATCGTTCCACCTACATGATTAATCATGTATATTTCTTACTGTGCTGACTCCTCCCTGAGAGGTATAATACCCAAAAAGGAGAGAGAAACTACCAATGCAGTGCATTGCCACACCAATATTGGCGCACCTGCATATTAATATTATTGAGGCACAACATATATGCACTGCATAAGAAGCCCCGCGACCGCAAAAGAGAGGAAAACAAATGGCACCAGACTGGAAAGAAACAGAGACAATACGACAATTATTACAGAAATCACCCGCCGGGATGACCATCACTGAGATCTCCACCACCCTTGGCATGCACCGCAACACCACAGCCAAATACCTGGATATGCTGGTTGCCACCGGAGAAATTGACAGGAAACGCATGGGACCCGCAAAAGCATACTTCCCTTCCCGGAGAGTGCCGGTACGCGCTTTGCCACTCGTAACACCGCCCGCACGCATCTGCCTGACGAGCCGACTGGAAGTGGCAGAAGCCACCCCGGAGGCAATCTCCCTCCTTCACCTCCCGGAAGAGCCCGGTTCCACCCCGTATAAAGCAGTGCCTGCCCCCCTCTTCCGGGACGAAACCTTCCTCGCAAAATGCCGCAACGCAGTGGCAGGCACACCGGGAGAACACCAGACCACTATCACCCGGAACCGCCGGAAGACAGATCTTGCTATCCGGCTCATCCCCATTGTTTTTTCGAGCGGCACCGGAGGGTGTGCCATCACCTTCACCGACATCACAGGGAAGGCCTCCGCAGAAGAAGAGCAGAATACCTGGAAAGAGCGCTACACCGCACTTAGCGAAGACCTCACCGAATGGGTCACCCGTATCACCCCGGCAATGACCATTGAATTTGCAAACGAAGCATTCTGCCGTCATACCGGACGCCCGGCAGATCGGGTGGCAGGCATCCGGTTTCTCCCGGCATTCCACCCTGATGAACGCCGCCACCTCGATTCCCTTATTGCTTCCCTGCAACCCTCCGGCAGCCCGGTGAGAGAAGACATCCGTGCCATCCGCCGAGACGGATCCCCCGGATGGGAGACATGGACCATCCGGGCCCTCGGAGATGTTGGCGGCCCCATTACCGGCTATCATGCCACCGGCCATGACATCACGGCGCTGAAGCACTGCGAAGAGCAGGTCCTCCAGTATCACCAGAATCTCGAAGAAAATATCCAGAAACGGACAGCAGAGATGCAGCAGGCAAACCAGGCACTCATGGCAGTGCTTGCCGAAAAAGAAGACCTTGAACGTGAACTGCTCTTCACCCGCCACGCCTTTGACCAGGCATCAGACTCCATCCTTCTCTTCAGCCGTGACGGAAGCATCTGCCAGACAAACCGGACCGCAGAAGAGCTTCTGGGCTACCGGAGAGAAGAACTTGCAGGATGCACCGTCTTTGACGTGAACCCGTCCCTCACCCAGGAGGAATGGGACCGGATATGGAATGAACCGGAACCCGGCAGAAAAGAGCGGACCATATCTGTGCACCGCAGACGTGACGGAGCCATCTTTGATGTCGACCTCTCACGGACCTTTGTCAAGGCAGACGGAGAGATGTATTTCTGTTCGATTGCACGCGAAATCAAGAGATACTGAAGAAAAGGCAGATAAAACGGCCAAAAAAGCCCCTCAGGAACCGGAAACAAACCGGAAATTTCCTTCCGGAACCAGGATCTCAAAGCGGGCACCATCGCCCGGCACACCGGTTTCCCGTATTGAAAGCCCGGTCAGGTCAAGAATTTCACGTGACAAAAAGAGCCCGAATCCGGTATTTTTCCCAACACCTTTCGAAAAGATCCTCTCTTTCATATCTGTTGCAATGCCCGGACCATCATCAGTGACGATGATGCATCCTCCACCATCACGCTCTTCAAACGAGACCGTGACACCCTGTGCAGTCCCGCCATGCATCACTGAATTCCCCATCAGATTGGAGAAGACTTTTCCCAGCATGCTGTCAGCATACACCTCAAGACCCTGTATCCCATTTTTGAGGATCAGTCCGCCAGAAACCGGAGACATCTCCTGCTCAACAATACTACCAACATCCTGCCATTCGGGTTCATTTACACCCAGATCCTCATACATGCGGGTAAATATAATGATCCGCTCCAGATTTCCCATGATCCCCTCCGCTGCTTCGAAAAAATCCTGCATTTTCTGCGGATTATCTGAATCAGCCTCTATAAGCTCAAGATACAGATTCATCGAAGTAATCTGATTCAGGATATCGTGACGCGTGATGCTGGAGAGAATATTCAGTTTCTTGTTTGCCTTCTTCAGGGCGGCATCCATCATTTTGAGATCAGTAATATCAAGGAATACCCCCTGCACACCCACCACCCTGCCATCTTCCCGAAGAGGCCTGCTGGATTCCAGCACCCAGCGCACATTACCTGCCCTTGTCACCAGTCGGAATGTCGACTTTTTTGTAATCCCGGAGAGACGCTCCCGGAAATGCTTCTGTAGCCGGGGCAGATCTGCAGGATAGATATAGTCGATGAAATTCTTCCCGATAAGCTCTGACGGACTGTATCCGACCCCCCCCGCCATCTTCCCAATTGCCGGGCTGAGATACGTAAAATGCCCACCAGGATCAAGCCGGAAAATAACCTCATCGATATTTTCAACCAGATCCCGATACTCCTGCTCACGCATCCGGAGGGCCCGTTCTGCCTCTTTACGCTCCGTTATATCCCTGACAACAGAGAGTGCGACAGGCACACCATCCAGCATAAAATGATTCACGGAGACCTCGACAGGCACCTTCCCCCCGGCCTTTGTCACATGCTGCCATTCAAAGATAAAATGGCCCGTCTCACCAATCTCAGAGATAAGAGAGTCACGGAACTGCTCAATATCAGGATCATCAATCTCAGTGGCAACCATCTGAAGGAATTCTTCCCGCGAATAGCCCATCCTTCTGCACGCAGCGGCATTGACTTCAAGAATCCTGCCGGGATTACCCCCCGGCAGCAGCGCATACAGATAGATCATATCACTGGCCGACTGAATAAGGAGTGTATATTTCTCTTTTTCCTGCCGGACAGCCTCCTGAGACTTTTTTATCGCAGTGATATCAGTCTCCTTCTCAACAAACCCACATACCTCCCCCTCATTGTCCGTTACCGGATAGGCAGTGATCCAGGTATACCGACCACTAGGATGAGCAATTTCAGAAGACACACTTTTTCCGGTGGAAATGACCTCAGAAACTCTGCAATATGCACAGGGCACATCCCTCCCCCACGCAACCTCATAACAGTGTCTGCCGACGGCGCCATTGCCCTCCACCCCATGGCAGGCGAGAAAGGACTTGTTTGCCCAGAGAATTACATGGTCAAGTCCGGTGAAGACTATCGGTTCATCCGATGAGTCAAGAATCATCCGCAGCTCAGACTGGAGTGGCACCGGCGGACAGCAGGCTCTTTTCCCCGCTATAAGCCGGCGGACAGTACCGGCGAGGTTCTCCAGTTGTGCAGATGATCCACCTTCTTTCCGGAGGTAAAAATCAGCACCCGCATTCAGGGCTTCAATAGCAGTATCCCCCCCATGAGAAGCAGAAAAAAAGATAAAGGGGATAGCATCACCGGCAAGACGGAGATATTTCAGAATCCCGATCCCGTCTATGACAGGGAGCACATGTTCCGAGATGATAGCATCATACCTGTTTTCCTGCAGTTTGAGAAGCGCATCAGCAGATGACACCGAGACATCAACATGAAACCCTCCGGCATCAGAGAGGCATTTTTCTGTCGCAGATATGAGCTCCTCATCATCGTCTATATAGAGAACACGCATGTACATCATCCGGGACAGATTCCTGCTTCAGTATTTATCCGTTTGAGATTATCTACTTTTATTCATTAGTATTCCGGCACAGCCCAAAATGCAGGAGACAGAGCATCGCAACATCGCAACTCCACGAAGAACGCCTGACCAGATGGCAGGAATGTGCACAGACCCTCACCCATTTGCGAGGATACCGGCTCATGCCCAAAAAAAAATCCATCGTTCCGGACGCATGACCTATTCAGAAATGAAGCCGTAAAGCGCACCAGCAAGCTCGTCCGCCCTCTGTGACCCGATGAGAAAGGACGTGCCATCCGTGAGAGATACCCGGACCCCCCGGTTCCCGGAAACGATATAGGCAGGCCCCGCCTTCCCCCATCGGATGCCCCAGCCGCCATACTCCCGCAGCGGCCGGTACGAAATGGCCTCAGCCTCTGCAATTTCGTGAGAGGCCACCACCCTGAACTGCAGGTGCAGCGGATACATCCGGTAGGACAAACGGCCGCCCCTTACCACAACCTCAAGCCGGAGGAGAAGAAAGAATGCCGGCATACCGATGCCAAATGCCGCCAGAAGCACCCACATTATCCAGTCAGGACCAGGATTGCTCCCAAAGGGCACACCAGCAACAATCTGAAGGTAAAATCCGTACCAGACAAGAAGGGCCAAACCCCAGACCACCACCATCAGACCCTGAGTACGAAACCACTGCACTTCTGAAAAGAATTCATCTTCACGCATATCATCTTCCTTCATCCGCTTCCGGACTGGATATTGTGCCCTATCGCATTTAGAGCAGACGGAAAAACAAAACCAGAGCAAAATATATGGATACAGCTCAAAATAACGCATTCCAAACGAATCCAAAAAAATAAAGAGGCCGGGGCCGAGATTTGAACCCGAGTCCAGGGAGCCACAATCCCTGAGGATAACCACTACCCTACCCCGGCAAGATGCCTCTCTTATTTTGACACGAACAGTATTTAATCTATCTTATCTGTTCTCGCACAGGAGAGGAGAAAAACCGTAATTGGGCATAAGAACGGACATAATGACGACAACAGGCAGCAGACCAGGAAATAGTGCACAATAATCCCGATGGGAACACCCCTGCACGAATGAATACATAATTCCGGACGATTCATCGAACCACACAGGGAGGGCATCCACCCGTCAATCATACTCACTTCCATCACCTGTGGAGGAGTCAGAACATAAAAACCACCGGCATGCACCACCCCGACAAGAACACCCGAAGATGAGAGAGACACCCCCGCCCCCCATGGTGCGGCTCATGAGGACTGAGCACAGAAGAAACCTGAAACACCCCTTCATCCCCCATTGGCCGTACCGATCACCCGCGGCACGGAACCTGCCCGGAGCCTGCCCACCCCTCACGGGATACCAGAAAAGAGCCCTGGAACACAAAAAAGCTACCTGCACAGCCCACAGGAAGTCTGCATAGCAGCCACCCACACGAACACCATTAATACTTCAGGTGAACTATTTATATGAAAAAGCCGCACAACGGTGCATACCAGAAAAGCGGCGGATGAATTGATAATTTTTTTTCATATAACAATACCAGACAGGGAGGGCGGAACGCATGGCAAAAAAGAAGAAGAACGTATCAGAGGCTACATCATCTATTCGTACACCGGTGGTCTGTGTACTGGGACATGTAGACCATGGAAAAACATCACTCCTGGACCGAATCCGCGGTTCATCTGTAGTAGACCAGGAGGCAGGTTCCATCACCCAACATATCGGAGCAACCATTGTGCCCCTGGACTCAATCAGAAAGATGAGCGGTACCAGCGATGCAGTGGAATTCGATGTTCCGGGACTGCTTTTTATTGATACACCAGGTCACCATGCCTTCACCACGCTCCGCTCCCGTGGCGGGGCACTTGCTGACATGGCTATCCTCGTAGTGGACATAAATGACGGATTTCAGCCGCAGACAAAAGAGGCGCTCCAGATTCTCAGAACCTTCAAGACACCCTTTGTCATCGCTGCCACGAAAATAGACCGGATCCACGGCTGGCGGGTGCAGGAGAACGCACCATTCATGAAGACATATGCGGCCCAGAACGAACGGGTCCAGGGAATGATTGAGACAAAGACCTATGAACTGGTCGGAGAGCTCTCAGAGATGGGGTTCAACTGTGACCGTTTCGACCGGGTCCGGGATTTCGCCAGGAATATTGCAATAGTACCGGTCTCAGGCATCACCGGGGAGGGGCTTCCCGACCTCCTGATGATAATGATCGGCCTTGCACAACGGTATCTGAAAGAGAACCTCACCCTCTCCACCACCGGCCCTGGATACGGCACCGTTCTTGAGGTAAAAGAGGAACGGGGCCTTGGAACCACCCTTGACGTTATCCTTATTGACGGACAGCTGAACGTGGGAGATGAAATCGTAGTCGGCGGAGAGCGCGGTGTCATCGAGACAAAGGTCCGTTCCCTGTTAAAACCACGCCCTATGCAGGAGATTCTCACTGAAGAACGGTTTGAGCGGGTAAAACAGGTGACCGCTGCATCCGGTATCAAGGTCTCCGCCCCGAAACTGGAAGGCGCCATCGCCGGTTCCCCACTCCGTGTGGTGAGGGGCAACCGTGAGGAGATTGTTGATTCCGTCCTCCACGAGATGCAGGACATACAGGTGAACCTCTCCGACGAAGGAGTCTTCATCAAGGCAGACACCATCGGGGCTCTGGAAGCGCTCTCCAAGGAACTGGAAGATAACAAGATCCCCATCATGCACGCAGAGGTTGGCCCGGTTTCCCGGCATGATATCGTGGAGGCATCCACCATCAGAGACCCGCTCTACTCCATCATCCTCGCCTTCAACACCCCTATCCTCCCGGATGCACTCGACACCCTCGCTGAACATACGATGGGGCACGTGCGCCTCTTTGAGTCAGACGTCATCTACCATCTCATCGACGACTACATTGACTGGGAGAAGGAGACACGCCGTCTCATGCACAAGGAAAGTTTTGAGAAACTTATCCTCCCTGCAAAGATCTCCATTCTCCCGGATTGTGTCTTCCGGCAGTCCAACCCGGCCGTTGTCGGTGTCCGCGTACTTGCCGGAAAACTGCAGGCAGGTGTCAACCTTGTTCTCCCGTCAGGGAAGAGGATAGGCCGGATCAAACAGATGAAGATGGGACAGGAGAATATCAACGAGGCGAACCAGGGAGCTGAAGTGGCAATCTCCATTGAAGGCCCGACAGTCGGCCGCCAGATTAACGTAGGGGATGACCTCTATGTCGAGATACCCGAGCACCACGTCAAAGTGCTGGAGGGGGAGATGACCAGCCATCTCACGGGAGGAATGATCGACATTTTAGAGGAGTATACGCGAATCCGACGGAAAGAAAGACCATTTTGGGGTAAGTAACATGCCGAAACAGGTATGCGTACACACTCCACAATTTTTAATATCATCTAAACAAACATAATAGACACTTTCAGAAAGGAGCATTACAATATGGCAGACTTCAAAGTAGTTCTCTCTGACCCACAGGAGGGCATATCATACAAGGTTGAGGCGACCGGCGGCATGGCAGGAGCACTCATCGGCAAGAGCGTAGGCGACATCATTGCAGGCGAAGCACTCGGATTTGCAGGGTACCAGATCGCAATCACCGGAGCAACCGACAAGACGGGAATTCCCGCACGCCGGGATCTCCCTGGTCTTACCCGAAGGAGAATTCTCCTTGCAAACGGTGTTGGCTTCCGTCCTACCTACCCCGGGCAGCGCAGAAGAATGGCCATCCGTGGCGCAGAGATCAACGGAGACTTCGTTCAGATCAATGCAAAGGTTGTTGAATATGGCGAAAAGAGCCTGAAGGACTACTTCGCACCACCTGCAGAAGAGGCAGCAAAGTAATTCTGACGAATTTTAAATACTTTTTTTTTCGCAGATTTTAACTCAGCAGCCAGGACCACGGAGTGATTCGCGCAGGTTTTCAATAAGGTCCTCAAACGGCACCATGTATTTCCGGGCAAGGATTACCGCACCGGCCTCCGGGAGAAGGCGGCCATCAAACCTGTCATTGATGAGACCATTTATCTCTGCAGCCACCTCCTGTTGCGACACACCCCGCGCCTCTGCGATACGGACCATCAGCGTCTCGCAATAATTCTCCCCCTGCAGAAAGATATCTTCTGACGGGCGGAATCCCAGCGGGATCTCCACCTCTGCAGGGTTAAAGGAAGGCACCAGTACACCCCCATCCTCATGCAGAAGGCCCGCACGAAGGGCAATCGCGATAAGTGCACCTGCCTGATCACGACTCATCCAGCGCCGATCAATTGCAAGAAAATAGATAAATTCCGGGCGACGCAGCCGGTCCCGGTGCATATGCCGGAAGGGCGCTGCCACAGCGGTTTTCAGGGCCACCTAAACCGCACCCTCAAGCAGGGCCTTCAGGTCCATCGCATCCAGGCCAGTCATCGTACTGGTCTTCACTACCGCACACTCACAAGCCATCCCTGCCTCTGCAAGATGAAGAAGAAAGACATTCTTTGAACGGGGAAGCCGCCGGTCTGACATGAGAGTAGTCTCTTTGAGTTCTATCTGAAAATCAACTGCCTCGGTAATCGTAAAGAGCAGGTCGGGAATGCAGTCCACCGCCACAAAGGTGATCTTCTTCTCTGCTACTGCTGCACTAAAATCAATCCGTACCATCTCCCCCCCAGGTGCCCTCCCGGTCTCATGTGTCCCATGCAGGGCACATATTGTGGACACCACGTCAATGAACGGGCGCTGTATTGTAAAAACCAGATCGTTTCTCATCGGGAAACGATGGTATATTCTGCGCATTACACCAGTCTTTAGATTATATGCATAATAAAGGCATACGCTCAGACATTGCAAACAACGGGGAAAAAAAGATTATCAGATAAGAACAGCGTTTATGACGCCGTCCTGACCAGGCCTGCTTACGATACGTGCTTCGCCCATCTCTGTTTTGATGATGGCACCCTTCGTGAGAAGGTTTCGTCGCACGAAGTTTGGGTTTGCAGTGTTCTTATCAACGGTTTCAATTGCCACCCGGCGGATCTCACCGCTCTTCTGATTTGCCACATTTGCGTACTTTGCACGCATTACCCGAATCTTCTGGTTTGCACCCATTGTGCGGATAATTTTTACGCGGTCCTCACCGATATGCGAGTCAGCAGGTGCACTGCCAATCTCGTTTTTCCTCTTACTCCGTGCGAACCGGATTCTGCCACCGGTTTCTTTCCGAATTGATCTGCCATGCCACTGCATTTAAACACCTGAATTGTATGAAATGTATTCAGAAGGGGGTAGGCCCTTCGCTGAAGTCTATAAATATAGCCTCCATATCTATTTAACCCCACTGATCATCGAAGGATCTCATCGAGAAGGGCTTCCATCCCGTCACCGGTCTTCATATTGGTCCGGAATACGGGCATCTCCGGATTATACCGGTGAATATCAGACTCCAGCCTCTCTACGTCACAGCCAACGTATTCTGCCAGGTCCACCTTGTTGATAACTGCCATTGTGCTCTCACGGAACATCATCGGATGTTTGTTTGCGACATCATCGCCCTCAGTGGTGGAAACCACAACAATGCGCTTCTCTGCACCGAGGAGGAAGTCAGTCGGACAGACCATGTTCCCGACGTTTTCTATGAAGAGTATGTCAATCTCATCTAAGGGGAGATGGCCTATGGCATGCTGAACGAGGTGGGCATCCAGGTGGCACTCCTTGCCGGTATTTGCATTCACCGCAGGAACACCGGTTGCAACAATCCGCTGGAAGTCGTCATCCCCATAGACGTCACCTGCGATAGCTCCTGCATTCATCCCGCGTTCCTTCAGCATAGGTACCAGCTGTTCCACGAGTGAGGTCTTGCCGGACCCGATGGCACCGAGAAGGTCAAAGGCACGGATGCCTGCTGCAGCAAGCGTGTCATGATTCTTCTCAGCAAGACGGTTGTTTGCTTCAAAGATGTCCTTTTCGATACTGACGTCAATGTGGTGCATAGTAATAGGTTCGACAAAGTATCGTTTATACCTTCACAATGTCATACCTAATGTATGAATCCTGAGCGGACACTATACCCGTGTTACTTTGACAGTGCCCTCACCCGCAGCCAGGGCCGCCGGGTACCCAGGGAGATGGCACGGGAGACACCCCATGCCAAGGCAATACACAAGGCTGCAAAGAGGGCAGGCCTCTCTGCACGGATTGAAGAGGGAGCCTCTCACCCTGCATACTGGGGAAAACAGGAAGGCAGAGTCATTGTCGAATGGAAGGGAACGAAAGAAGAGCTGTTGAAAAAAATCGCACAGAAAATCTGAGGCGGAAAAAGGGCACCATGTACGATCTCCACACCCACACAATCTACTCTGACGGTGAGTTGCTTCCTGCTGAACTTATTCGCCGGGCGGCAGTGCTGGGATACAAGACGATTGGCATCACTGACCACGCCGACCGTTCGAACATCACCTCTCTCGTCCGCATTCTTGACCCACTCCATGAGACAGCCCGGGCATACGGGATTCGCCTCCTTGTCGGGATTGAAATAACCCATGTGCCACCAGCGGAGATCCACCTCCTTGCCGGCGAGGCGCGGGATGCGGGGGCTGACATCATCATTGTGCACGGCGAGACAATCACAGAACCCGTAGCACCGGGAACCAATGCCGCAGCATGTGCATGTGCTGATGTCGATGTACTGGCCCATCCCGGCCTCATATCTATAGCTGATGCCCGCCTGGCCCGTGAAAACCAGGTGGCACTTGAGATCACCGCGAGGGGAGGACATAACCGGACCAACGGCCATGTTGTTTGTGTGGCAAGAGCAGAGAAATGCCTGATCGCAGTCAATTCAGATACCCACGCACCATCCGATCTGATGGGAATGGCAGAACGGATGCAGGTCGCACGGGGTGCGGGCCTCACCGAAGTGGAGAGTGTCTCAATTCTCTCCGGAAAGAGGCTACCTTTCCTCTAAATAAAGCGCGCATAGACTGATTCCCGTCCGGGATGAGGTGCGCGGGAATGAAACACAAGAGGCATATACCGGACATTTGCACGCGAAAGAGCATGCATTGGCCCTGCTACCCCCCATGTGATATATAAAAATAATGTCAACCATTAAATACCATCTGATTCAATTTATAATAGTTACTAACCCATAGGGCACCAGATTTTTGGAAGGTATTATAACGTGAAGATCGTTGGTCAAGTTCAGAATATTTGTGGCAAAAACTGTGCCGTCATCACTATTGACGGAGGACAATTGCCTCGCCTCCACAGTGAGGTTGTTGACCGGCGAGAGAGACCTGTCGGAAAACTGGTAGAAGTGTTTGGAAATATCAGAACACCGTATGCCCTTGTTGTCTGCAAAGGTCAGTGCGAATGCAGCGTGGGCGACAAACTGTATACAGAATAAGGATGATGAATCATGCAGGAAATTGAAAAACTAAAACAACTCCAGTCCCAGCGGGAAACACTCAGGAAAAGAACCACGGAGTCGGCGGAGGCGATCAAATCACGGCAGGAAGAGATGACGAAGACCGTCTGTCCGGAGTGTGGCAGTCGCCAGCTTGTGCAGGACAACGAGCGTGCTGAACTGGTATGCCAGAACTGTGGTCTTGTCCTCGATGATGAAGTCATTGACCGCGGCCCCGAATGGCGTGCATTCGACCATGACCAGCGGATGAAGCGGTCACGTGTCGGTGCACCGATGACCTTTACCATTCACGACAAAGGTCTCTCCACGATGATTGACTGGCGGAACCGTGACTCATACGGCCGTGCAATTTCATCAAAGAACCGTGCCCAGCTCTACCGGCTGCGGAAGTGGCAGCGGCGTATCCGTGTCTCAAACGCAACTGAAAGAAACCTTGCGTTTGCGCTCTCAGAACTGGACCGGATGGCTTCAGCTCTTGGTCTGCCGCGTAACGTCCGTGAGACAGCAGCAGTTGTCTACCGTGATGCAGTCGATAAGAACCTTATCCGTGGCCGGTCCATTGAAGGAGTCGCCGCAGCTGCCCTCTATGCAGCATGCCGACAGTGCAATGTCCCGCGTACCCTTGATGAGATTGCAGAAGTGTCCCGTGTCTCCCGTAAGGAGATCGGCAGGACCTACCGGTTCATCTCCCGTGAGCTCGGGTTAAAGCTGCTCCCCACCTCACCGATTGACTATGTCCCACGGTTCTGCTCCGGCCTGAACCTGAAAGGAGAAGTTCAGTCGCGTGCGGTTGAAATTCTCCGGCAGGCAGGAGAACGTGAACTCACGAGCGGACGGGGCCCCACCGGTGTCGCCGCAGCAGCTATCTACATTTCCTCCATTCTGGGCGGCGAACGCCGGACCCAGCGTGAAGTGGCAGAGGTTGCAGGAGTCACTGAGGTGACCATCCGGAACCGCTACAAGGAACTTGCAGAGAAACTCGACATCGAGATTATCCTGTAGATTAATATTACCCCACACTAATACTATTTTGGAACGTTTCAAAAACGGGCTTGTAGATCAGGGGTAGATCGCTACGTTCGCATCGTAGAGGCCGCGGGTTCAAATCCCGCCGAGTCCATTGTTTTCTCTCTCGCACCTTTGCAGCAGAGATATTTTTTTGTAAAAGAGTGCAGACGGTGCAGAACAGATACCATGCAGACCACGGAAAACTGCAAAAAAAGAATGAGCATCAGTTTTTCTTCCTTTTTTTACACCATCATTCCGGCCTCTTCACCCGCACATTCTGCCGCATTTGGAGGTTCTGGAGTGAATATGGCAAGGATGAGCACGGCAACTGCCACAATCGCACCCACAAAGAATGCGAAGTCAAAGGCAGACGCCATCAGGGGCGCCACCAGCTGCGGCTGGTTGACAAGCGCTCCCCCGGTCAGCCCCTCATGGCTGCTGAGGGTGATGAGTGTCTGGATGAAGGCCAGTTCAAAGATAACAATGCCCACCGTGGCCCCAGCATTGCGCTCTGTTGTGGCAAGGCTGGAGACCATGCCCTGCTTCTCCCGTGGCGCAAGGCACATTATTTCACTGGTGTTTGGCGAGTAGTAGAGACCGAGACCGAAGCCGAGGAGGGCGAGGGTGGTGATGATGACAAACGTTGATGTCCCCACCCCGAAGGTCGAGAGCAGCAAAAACGAGAGAATATAGATGGCAGCGGCTCCGATACAAAGTTTCCGTGGCCCGAAGCGGCCATAGAGAGCGCCGGATGCATACCCGGCAGCCATCAGGGTCACCGAGGGAACGGTCAGATAGAGGCCGGCCACCGATGTCGGCATCCCCTGCACATACTCGAGAAAAAACGGCAACAGGAAGTTTGAACCGCTGTAGGCAAACATCATCAGCATTGCCCCGATATTTGCGAAGAGGAAATCACGCTTCCGGTAGAGCTGCAGGTCAAGCAGGGGGTCAGGCGCGGAGCGTTCCTGACGGACAAAGAGAACGGCACCAGCGATACAGATGACACCAGCTGCGAGAATCGGGGCTGAGGTGAACCCAAGGGAAATACCCATGTTCAGGGCATAGATGAGGGCTGCGAGCATGATGAAGAGGTACAGGGCACCCCGGCTGTCAAACGACGCAGTCTTCTCACGGGCGGGCAGGGAGGGGATGACGGCCGCACCGAGGATACAGGCGAGAATACCCACCGGGACATTGATCAAAAAGATCCAGTGCCAGGAGAGCATACCGGTGAGAATCCCGCCCAAAAACGGCCCGAAGGCAACACCAAGAGAGGCCATCGTTACCACAAACCCAATTGCCTTCGCACGTGACGCAGATGGAATAAAGACAGTCACCATCGCGGTACTGATGGCACCGAGCATCGCACCGCCCACCGCCTGGAAGGCACGGGAGCCGACCAGCAGGAGAAATGAAGGTGAGAGGGCACAGAAGAGCGACCCTGCGGCAAAAACCAAAAACCCTGCAAGAAATATCCGGCGAAAGCCGATTCTGTCTGAGAGTTTTCCGAAGATCATCAGACAGCTGGTAAGAACTAAGAGGTACATCGTCGATACCCAGGAGACAATCCCTGTTGAGACGTCAAAGGAGGCAGAGATGGTCGGCAGGGCGATATTGACAATGGAACTGTCCAGTGCGCTCATAAAAGCAGCGATGGATATCGCAAAGAGCAGCAATTTTTGATTTTTTATTGCAGAGGGGGTTTCCATGGGGGACTCCTGTGTTTCGTATCAGACGGTTGTGCAGGGTGATATTTGAGTGTTGCTTTTTTGGGAAAGGCCCGATATGTATATCCGTTACGGTAAAAAAAAGCCAACCGCGAGAAACATCGGTGTTTTTGGGAATGACCGGATTCTGCCGAAATCCAACCGGAAACGGACCAATGCCTGTATTAAATCGCAGTGAGTTTACTGCCTGCGGAAAGAAAGACACCTCCGGGTGTGAAAAACAGGCCGAAATCACCTCATGTTACCTGATGGTGGAGGATGAGGAAGAAGAAATTTCAGTCATCCATTCCCAAACGCTGCATCCAGCCCCACATCCAGCCATGATGACCAACACCAGCACCCTGTCGGGTGGTAAATTCCATATCCTCAGAGATGGTGCATTCACCTGCATCTGTTTTTGCAACCACACGGAAATGATACCCTGTAGCAGGCTGAATACCGTTGAGGAACAACACATCCTCATCGTTCGGATTATACAGATGACATCATATGATCTGAGCAAATAGCCATCTGCACCATCGTGCGCCACAGTATCGTAGATGACACAGGACATCGCTTCGCAGGTTGTCTTCCACGATATGATCGCCGATTCTGCCTTTCATACCGGTAGAAGTAACATCATACACCTCACACGAGGGCCCTGAAATGTCACAGAGACGTTCCAGGCAAACAACCTGATTGGTTCCCGTCGTCGGTAACAGCGACTCGCAGCCACCATCCATCACTCTCACGCAATGATATCATACCACGCCCGGGCCGGAATGTTACGGCAAAAGGATACTCCACCCCGGCCATATCCTGAAGTTCCGGCACGATATTATCCGTGAGAAACGCATCTCCGGTTACAAAAAAGTCAGTCACCTCATCGTCATTCTGCGACCGGATAAACTGATAGACAGGAAAGAGACTCCCGCACTTTGTCTCATCCCGGCAGACCTCTATTTATACGGCATGCAGATCCGCGATGGTATTGTTCTCCATCACATCCACACCGATGGTGGAAAGGTGGGCACCATTGGACGGACTGTCTGTGCAAGCCAACAGCTTACTCCCTCAATTGTCGGCGGCACGTTCATCACCCCAATCACCATCTGCCCCTTCTCTCTATCGCATCATAAACAGGAGTGAGATTCAAGGAATTCACAACCTCACTACCTCCTCATACTCCGCCTCATCAGCGGGACTGCAAGGAGCAGGGCACCCACCGGAACGGCAAGCGGAATTGGCAGTGAAGAAGCAGAGCTTCCTGGAGCACTTCCGGCTGAGTTGCCAGCCAAATTAACCGCTTCGACTCCGGTTGACTTACCGGCTTCGACCTTGACCGACTTGCCGACGATCACCTCGTCATCGATGACGACCATCACGCTCCATGTCCCCACTTCATCGAAGGTGAAAATAGCGGTTCGGGACAGTTCATATGACTCACCAAAGGGCGAGACAAGCGTCAGCCCCATCCCAAAGGGTTCACCGCCGCCGATGAACGAGGCACTGAGTTCAACTTCCTCGCCTTCCACCGCCTTTGACGGGATGTCAAGCGAAATGGGCCTGCCAACATCTTTCACCACTACGCCCTCATCATTTGCAACAATCTCCTCAGCAACGTCTTCAACTTCTTCGGGGATCTCTGGTGTTGTCGTATCGGTAACGTCAGGGCGTTCATAAAGGTTGCCATCAGGGACCGTTATGTCAATGATAAAACTCTGGGCAAGAGAGATGAATCCATTTGCTCCTATTCCATCAAAGACCGTTTCCAAATCCACAGGAAGGGTTTTTGCAATGATCTCAATCTGGTAATCACCTGAATATGCATCGTAGACATCGATAAAAAACAACACATCCGTGCTTTCTTCCGGACCCAGTGCGAATGTATCCAAATCATACGTCACCCATTCTTCGACATCCGGGGATTCCGCCTTTACCTCCAAGGTAAAAAATCCCTCTTCGTCCCCCGTGTTATACACCCGAAACTGATTCTCGTAATAATAAGGGAACTTCGTAACAGTCAGAAGCTCAATATCAGGTGAGGAGAGAGCAATACCTGCGTTTGCAGAGGCAAACATAGGAATCACCAGAATTCCTGTGAGAATCGCTGCAAATGTCAATAATCCTTTTCCATCCATATGAATACCTCTTCTTAATTGCAAAAATTAAGGGAAAATAAAAAAATGGTGAGTTTCATTCAGGATATTTATGCTGAATATAACGTGTAACACCAGGCACCCTTATAAGTACCAGCTGGCAGGCCAACGGGGAGAGCAGCTACACCACAACCGCCAAATTTAAGATCCAATGGACATCCCATGCTGTATCCACCAACAGCATCTTCAAATTGAGAAGCACCACTGTAAACATAACCAGCTGCACCTCCTTCCGGGAGAGCCAGACCTAAATCACTGCATGAACCATATGCAGGGTCAGCTGGAGTGAGATAGATATAATTCGGGCCAATCACTTTAGAACCACCCACCTGTTGGAGCGGGGCACCACATGCGACTGCGTCGAATTTTGTGTTAGAAGTATAAGACACTGATTTAGTGTCGCAGGCTGTGATTAACTGGCCAGGTTTTAATCCGTCCAGAATAACATTTGGGTCCACAATTGTAGAAGATGTATACGTGTTTACTGTAAACGCAGAATTGAGACGGCGGAAATCCTGAAATTCTCCATCAGATACCTTCACTCCAAAATCCCATGGAACTGGTGCAGCATATTTTTCAAGAGTAACGCTGAAAATGTATTCTGCTGTCCCTACAGGACTCTCTGTAGTTCTTGTGAGAGTAAGATTTTCCCATGCCCGGTGTTCTTCGTCATCTAATGAAAGACCCTGTGCCAGCACCATCGCGGATACTGTAACATCATCAAGTCCATTTGCATCTGACGCAATAACTTTAAAAGACACTACTGTACCTACGTCAACTGATGCTGAACCCAGGTATTCTACATCGTCGATAGTAGGTGGAACATTCACAAGGATCATTTCTGTATCCCCGGTCTTAGCCATCACACCCGCGAGGGGATCCTTTCTCTCAACCCTGACAATGGCACCATCACCTTCGCCAACCAGGCCATGACCAATATGCTTGGGAATGCCATCGAGGAGATGCACGGCCGCTCTGTTTTCACCCTCACCAACGATGCGGGCGTCCGGATGCTCCGGGAGGTACAGGCAGAGCCCCGGGAAGGTGACGGCAAAGAGAATACGATCAGGCTTTTCCACCGGGACGGAACAGTGGTGTACGCCGAAATAACATCCACATCCATACACCACCCCGGTGACACTGACCGGCACTGGGTGCTTTTTATCAACGATGTAACCGACAAAAAAAAGAAGGAGGCTGCTCTCATGTTCACAAACATCATCATGAACGGCATTATCGAGGGAAGCGGCCGCATGGTCGCCACCATCGACCTCAACTTCACTTTTATCACATCAAACTCTGCCTATAGAGATGGATTTGAGCGGGTCTTCGGGAGAACCCCTGATTCCGGCAGGAAAATTGACGAACTGCTCTCACACCGGCCGGATGAACTGGTGAAAGTCCGTAGATTATGGGCACGGGCACTGCAGGGCGAGGACTTTTACACCGTCCGGCGGTTCGGGGAAATAAATGATTACGAGACCCGGTTCTTCCCCCTTAGGGACGATGAGGGAAAGATCATCGGTGCCGCGAACATTCTCTATGATATCACAAGTCTTGAAAAAGCGGTCGTATCGTTTCAGCTGCAGGATATACAGCTTAGTAAACTCCTCGAACAATCAGGCATTTCAACGTCACGACAGAAACCCCTGGACAGTGCCAGACCCTGACCCCATTAATTCACCTATTTTTCCCAGTAATGCGAATACCCCGCCTTCTCAAGTGTCACACTGTCCAGGTACACCCCAACACCAGCAGCAACCCGCCCAATACAGGTAGCATCCACCCCTGCAACCGGGAACACCCCCGCCGGGCAGGTGAACAGGAGACCAAAGTCGCCGCCGCCAAAGAGGGCGTAGCGGGCCGCATCATCAGCCGGCACACCCTCCGGGCAGGGGATGGCGGCCTCCCTCACATCCAGCCGCACCGCGGATGCCTCGGCAAGGTCGTGCAGCGATATCGAAAGCCCGTCAGAGACATCCATCATGGCGGTCGCCCCCGCACGCCCGAGAGCCTGCCCCTCAAAGACACCGGGCCGGGGCACAACCAGTGCCTCCCAGTAGTCAGCATACCCGTCCAGCCCTGCCTGTGCCTGACCGGGGATGCCGGTCACCGCCACAATATCGCCGGGCCGTGCTCCCCGCCGCCTTACCAGACAGTCACGCGAAACACGCCCGAGGCCGGTTGAGACCAGTGTGCATTCAGTATGAGCATCCATATCACCCCCCGCGAGGCGGCAGCCGTATGCACGGCAGCAGTCGTCTGCACCGCGGACAATCTCTTCCACCCGGTCGGCACGGTCCACCCCTGCTGCCAAAAGAAGAGCTATGGGAAAAGCCCCCATTGATGCCACATCAGAGAGGGTAACCGCAGCAGCCATCCATCCCATCTGCCACGAGGTCATCCCCACGGGGAAGTCCGTAGTCTCATGCAGCATGTCAGTCGACATCACAAGGTAGTTCTCACCGTCATCGATGACCGCACAGTCGTCATCCGTTGCATCCGTCCCGATAATCGCACGAATCGCTTTCACGAGGGCCCGGTCATCCATCCTTCTTTACCTCACGTTCCCGTTCTGTCCGGTACTCCCGGAAAATTGACTCAATCATCTCAGTATTCTTCCCCTGTTCATAGAGAGCGATCTCTTTTTGCCAGGCTTCAACTGCCGCCGCAAACCGGCCGGCATCTACACTCCCGACCGGCCCACGGACTTCAAGACCGGTTTCTTCCGGCCGAAGGAGCACAATCCCCCGTTCCAGGCAGGCGTCTTTCAGCCGCCCGTCCCCACCGCCGACAAGTGCACGAATCTGCAGTTCTGCAAGGGTGTCAAGCACCGTCTTCCCCCACCCAACCGTAGTATTTACCGCGATGATGTCGCCTTCTAAAATCCCGAATTCAGAATCCACCTGACGGATGGCATCGCGGGAGAGGGACCCTGCAGCCTTCACCAGCAGACGGTCATCACCCGTCTGACTCGTTGCAAGCCGGCGGAGACGGTCCACCTGTTTTCTCAGCTGCTTTGTCCGCCGTTCCTCACGCCTGAGTTTCTTCTTCTGATTCGCAATAATCACATCGAGTTTTCCAACCTCGGCATCCCTGCGCAGGGCACGGTTCCCTTCGCCCCGTTCCCGTTCCAGAAGAGCATGGAGGCGGGCAAGCTCCCGATCCTTTTCCTCTCCTTCTGCCTGCAGGCAGGCTACATACCCACGCAGCGACTTCACCGTCCCGTCAAGCCGGAGGAGGCGGTCATCCCGCGGCCCGGGTGCAGGGACAGACTCCTCCTCTTCTGCCTCCGGGGCAGGGAACGGCATTTTTTTCCCAAGGATCTGTTCTAAGGAGAGCCCCCGGACGACACCGGCCCGCACCTCATCCATATCATGGCCGGGCGGCACCCGTTTTGCGACATTCCTGAACTTCGGCTGGTAGGCGCGGAATGCATCCATCGCCGCCGAAAGGGAATCACGTTCATGGTCATTGCCAAAGGGAATATCGCCGCAGAGGACCTTCTTCTCCTCAACCGTCCGGTCCGCCTTCGGCGTATAGCCAACCGCTGAAAAAGCCCGGCGGATACGCTCTACCGAAGCCGGCATCGGGTGCACGTCAGTTGCCACCACAAGCGGCCTTCCTGCAGTATAAAGCGCCTCAATTACATCAGGCATCGCCATCGTCCGGGAACTTTTTACGAGCACCGGTTCGCCGTCCAGAGTCACTGCAGCGATGCCTACCGTCGTCCCGGGGTCGATACCCACAAAGAGATACCGTTGCCCGCCGCCCCGTGTCCGGTAGCGAATACGATCAAGCCGGCGGCCTGCCACCTTCACCTGCACATCAGCAGACCGGGCATTCGTCACCGGTACATCCTCCCGCGGGGACGAAACCGTAAAATGCACCCGCCCGAGGCCGCCGAATGCCTTCACTTCCTCTGTTTTATACGAGAGTCCGTGTTCCCGCAGTGTCCCTTCCACATCACGGGACGTCTGCCGCACCGCACCATGCACCTTGCGGGCATAGCGGTTCTGGCTCCACCCTCCTTTTCCCAGCGACCGCCCCCTTGATACCGTGACATCGGTCGTATTCTCGAAGGCCACCACCTCCGCACCACCGCCAAGGTCAGCAACCACCGCAGAGGCGCGGGCCTCGGCATACGGGTCCAGCCGGTTGAACGTCATATTGTAGCGGGCAGCCACCCGGGGGAGAGACTGCTGCTTCTCCCCGCCGGTGGACTGCACCAGCATCGTCTGGGGAGGGAGAGACTGAAGAAACGAAAAAAGGGCCTGCTGGTCACGGGCAATCTCCTGCACCGAGTCGACCGCGAGAATATCAGGTTTTTCGCGGGCAATCAGGCGGAGCAGACGGAAAACCGAGACCTCTGTTGTCTCCCGTTCCTGCCCGTCTTCACGGATGACAAGGGCAAAACGGGGCCTCTCACCCCGCGATCGTACTGAGCCATGGATAATATCGATACCAAATACCTTCACCCAACCACCTGCGCAAGGATCTCCTCCACCGGCGCGTCGACCCGGTACTTCCGGGAAAAGTAGGTACAAAGATTGGTGATGTCACGCTGAAGAATCTCATCTGCTGCCGGATGTGTTGGGTCAACCCACTGTGGCCAGTCAATCAGCCAGACATCCTTCCCGTCCACCATGATATTGAATTCCGAGAGATCACCATGAATATAGCCAAGGTGGTAGGCTTTGGATACATTCTCCACCACTTCTGCGAAGACATCATCCGGATTATCCAGGGTCGCCTGGACAATGGGTAATCCACGGATGAACGTCATCACGATGAGGTTGCGGTTGATGTCCACCGGAACCGGCACAGAGACATCCGCGTGCAGGGCAGTAAGAGCATCATACTCCTGCCGGGCTGAGAAACAGGAGGCAAATATCCATGGAAAATGCTTGTACTGCGGCATATATGTCCGTGATCGGCGAACCGTCTGGAACGACTGCTGCCCAACACGGTGGAACTTCAGGGCAATGACCCCCATACCCATCGCCTCGTAGACCGTCGCCTCCTTCCCGATGCCAAGGACGCACCCGATGGAGGTGACAGACCCTTTGCGCACCGCACTATGCAGGGCGAGGGCATCCAGACCGGTGAAGACCATCTGGTACCCCTTGTAGGGAACCGAACTGCTCTTCACCATGTTTCGTTCCATCAGGTGTCCAAGGCGGTAATTCATTTCAGACATAGAGAGTTTCGTCTGGTGGCAGAGAACATCCTCGGGAACCCAGCGGTAGCGTTTCATCAGGTCTTCCAGAGCAAGCAGGATTTTTATCTCGAAGCGGTGGAGGTCACGCACATCATCGGCACAGAGGGACATAATTGTAGTATGCATTTAACATGAGAGATGATATATCTTTGATTGACACCCCCATGAACTGTTCAAAATGCCGCCGGGAGGCGATCATATACCAGCGGTACTCAGGAATGCACCTCTGCCGCGACCATTTTACCGATAGCGTGGAGTCCCGGGTGAAACGGGAGATACGCAAACACCGGTGGGTAGAGCACGGCGATACGATAGGGGTTGCCCTCTCGGGCGGGAAGGATTCAACCTCTCTTTTGCATTTTCTTATTAAAACCTTTGGCCACCGCCCGGACATCACCATCCACGCAATTACTATTGACGAAGGCATTGCAGGATACCGTGACCTCACGGATTTGGAAGATATTATCAGGCGCTACGAGGTACCCTGGCATACCACATCCTTTGCAGATGAATACGGCATAACACTGGACGAAATTGTGGAAGGCCAGGGGACCGACCAGCGCTCATGCTCATTCTGCGGGGTGCTGCGCCGCCGGCTGGTAAACCGCATCGCTCGGGAGGCCGGGTGCACAAAGCTCGCATTCGGGTTCAACCTGGACGACGAGGCGCAGTCAGTGATGATGAATGTCCTCCGGGGAGACACCGAACGCCTGACGATGACGCAGCGGGAGAATCAGGGGATGATCCCTCGGATACGGCCCTTTGCCATCATCCCTGAACGGGAAGTTGCCCTCTACGCCCATCTGCACGTCGGCCCGCTTGCAGACCACGGGTGCCCGTATGCCCACAATGCCCTCCGCGGGGATGTGCGCAGGCTCTTAAACGAGTATAACTGGCTGCACCCGGCCACAAAATACGCAGTCAGGGCGTTGGGAGAAGAGATGCAGGGGCGGGGCACCGGGCCTGCCATCGCCCCGGAAATCTGCCCTGAATGCGGCGAACCGGCATTCGGCACATGCCGGACCTGTGCGGTCCTCAATGAAGTGAAGAAGGAAAATCAGAATGAAACCCCATGAAAGTCTCCGGCAATTTATTCAGGGCGTGGTGCCGCAGAAGCGCCTGCGCATCTTTGTCACCGCTCTTTTTGTCCAGATTGTCATCTATGCACTCCTTATCTACCTCTTAATACCGATACTGGAAGGCTATACCCTCACCCCGATAGAATCGCTCTACTTTGTGGTCATGACCATCTCAACCGTTGGCTATGGCCTCACGTTTCCGATGGAAAGTGATCTCACCCATCTTCTCGTCATCATCATCATCGTCGCCGGGGTCACAACAGTGCTCTTCATCATCCCTGCCCTGCTCTCCCCGTATTTGGAACGGGCCTTCAGTACAGCCCCCCCCCGCCGTACCACCATCCGTCCGGACGGACATGTCATTGTGGCCGGTTTCAATGAGATCACCCGGTCTCTGCTCCACATGCTCTCGGTTGCAGAAAAAGACATCATTCTCGTAGAGGAGGACGAGGAACGGGCAAATGAGGCACTTGGGATGAAACGGGATGCACCGCAGGTCATCTGGGGCAAATATAATGATGAGGAAACGTGGAAGAATGCCTCGATCACAAAGGCAGACTATGTCATCATCAATGAGGAGGAGCACACCGCAGCAAAAATCATTCTGGGAATAGCCAGTATGACCGATGCCAAGATCATCACGATCGTGGAAGATATCAGCAAGGACCGCTTCCTCCGCTACGCCGGGGCTGAGTATATCCTCTCCCCAAAAAATGTGACCGGAAAAAGTCTTGCCCGCTATGCAGTTCCCGGCCCTTTCTTCGAGACCATCTACGACGAAAACCCGTACTGCACCCTTCAGGGACAATCCACAGAAGATGGAGAGGATAAACGCAAAATATTCATGCTCCCTGTACTCGAAGGATTCCGCTTTGTGGGTCATACGGTCGGAGATATAAACGGGAATGACGAACACCCGATTGAGATTGTCTCCTACTGGAAGGGACACGAGTTCATCATGTACCCGGATGAAAACGAGGTCATCGACAAGTCGATGATCCTCTTTGTGCATGGGGTGGAAGGGGATGTTCATGCCACGCTCGATGAGACCCTCACCCCCGGAAAGACCAATGCGTATGCGGTGATCGTCGGGTTCGGCCGGATTGGACGGACTGTCTATGAAGAACTGGAGGAGATCGGCATTCATGCAACGGTCATCGATCCGGTGGCAGCCGAGGTGCCCGGCATCCACGGGAGCGGAGAGTCAGAAGCAGACCTCATCGCAGCAGGCATCAGCCATGCATCGGTCTGTATCATTGCGACATCTGATGATGATGTTAATATCTTCAGCACCCTGATGGCACGAACGCTCAATCAGAAGATGCGGGTGCTCTCGGTTGCAACCGAACCGGAGTCGGTTGATAAACTCTACCGGGCAGGGGCTGATTATGTCGTCGATCTCCCGACCCACGGGGCGATTCTCGCAGCAAACATCGTTCTTGCTGACCTCATCCATCTCATTCTCGACCTGCCTGGAGTACAGGGGCAGCAGATCGCAGCCAGACATAATATGAATAAGCTGCCACTTACGGTTGAGAGTATTGAAGCACGGACCGGCGTGCGGGTCATCGGATTCCGCGGGCGCCGAAAATATGTAATACACCCGGATAAAAACCAGATCATAATGGAAGGTGACGAAGTGATTGTCATCGGTACCCGGAGTGAACTGAAAACCTTTATCCGTGTAACATCACCGGGAGAACTGAAAACCTTCATCCGTGTAGCAGCGCCAGGAGAACTGAAATGAAACTAACATGTGAGATTGGCTGCGAATGTGAACGCATTGAACAGATGATACGCCACACACTCTGGTCCTCCGGGGCAAAAGGAATTGTTGTGGGTATCAGCGGCGGGGTTGACTCTGCCCTTGCCGCCGCACTCTGTGCACGGGCGGTAGGCGGTGAGCGGGTGCTGGGCATCGCACTCCCGTCCCCGGTCACTCCGGTAACAGACCTCAAAGACGGGAAAGACCTCTGCACCGCGTTTGACATCCCCTTCAAAACAATATCCATCGAACCGATGCTCAGTGCCTTTGCCGGCATGGAGAAGTTTGAGAATACCCCATACCTGAGCGGAAATCTGATGGCAAGAATCCGCATGACGACGCTCTATTACCACGCAAACCATCTGCACTATCTCGTCTGCGGGACCTCCAACCGATCAGAGTACATGCTTGGCTACTGTACCAAGTATGGTGATAATGCAGCCGATATCCAGCCGATTCTGCACTGCTACAAGACACGGGTCTATGCACTGGCAAAGGAAGTCGGCGTGCCGGTACCAATCATCGAAAAGCCGCCATCAGCAGGTCTCTGGCCGGGCCAGAGTGATGAGGCGGATATTGGCTTCACCTATGCAGAAATTGACAGCGCACTCGCCTCCCTTGAGGTAAACAACTGGACGGCATCAAACGCACAGGAAGAACTCATCCTCGGGAAAGTGCAGGCATCCATGCACAAGCGCATGAGTCCGTCAAACCTGCTGGAAATTAGATAAAATAGCATGAAATACAGTATAAACCCACAAAACCCATTTTACACAATGAAAATCAGGGTGTATTTTTTTCTTCCGACCAGTACGAAACCAGATCGTTCCATACTCATTTAAGCGCACGAAACAGGTCTGCGTAGTCTGCAGGATGATTCAGATATCCAAGAGAGTCCCCGCCGATGAGGTCATATATTTCCCTCCCGTGGACAATACCTGCTTCCGGAAACTCCGGAGCGTCGTGAATGTTTAGATCACCCACCTCAGGATACCGCGGGTTTTTCTTCCACCCGTCAGTGCAGTGGTAATATGCAGCCCCCTGACATTCCTCATACATTGCATACTCGCTTTCAAACTCTTCTGAGACCAGATTGACCATGCAGAGTTCGGCATCTGCTGGATTGATGGTCACATGCCCGTATCCCGGCGGGACGAGGACAGCATCACCAGGCCCGGCCCGTACAACAATCACATCTGATGCATCCCGTGTCTGGAGCAGATACTCCGCACGGCCGGAGAGCACCTGATAGAGTTCGGGATAGCCGGTACCGTCCGGTGCTGCCGGGTGATAATGGCCCTTTGTCTTTGCAAATTCCCCACAGAGGATCATCGGGGGGATGACCGTATAATCAAATCGTATCCTGTTGGCTGTCAGCCATTCCCGGTCTACTGCCGTTCTGGCAAGATTCCGGTACATAAAATAGAGGGGGCCGGATGCGCTGCACCCTGCCTCAGCAAGGACCGGACGCATCTGGTCTATTGTTCGTATCTGTGGTTCGGGTAGGTTGATGTCCCGGTACAGTTCCATTACTTTTGTTTCTGTTTTCGCTGTTGATATAGATAGTACCCTGCACCGAGGATGACAAAGAGAAGCACCGTGAGAACGATGGGGTTCGTTACCATGGTCCCGAGGCCGCTTCTGCTCTGGATGGTCACTTCGGTCTTCATCGGTTCAGAGATGACACTGTTTTTCAGGGAATCCTTGTAGCGAATCTCGGTGTCCAGCCCATATACCTTGATGGTTGCATCATCAGAGACACTGACCTGATAGTAGGCTGTGGCCGTCTCGCCGGGTGCCATATCGCCAAGATAGGCTGTGTCATCGTTGCTTGTGAAAGGATCAACAGCACTGATACGGGAGGTTGCATCATAGGCAGTGGCGCCGCCGATATTTTTATAGACCACTTCAATCGTGCCTTTCTCTGCCGGATACATCATATACGACTCAGAAACGACTTCAAAGGTTATTTCCTCACCCACAGGGACACCGATGGTCACCAGCTTTGAGGTGGCTTTGTCACCGTCACTGTTCTCGTAGGTAACAGTGATACCCATCGGATATGATGAACCGGAGGCATCTGTTGATGCTGCCACCTTAAAGTTCGCGGTTACCGTCTCACCAGGGGTGAACTCACCGATGTAGTAGCTGCCATCGGTAGGGGCAACCGGACTTCCGGAAACAGATGACAGGATGAGTGTCGCCTGCCGCCCGGTATCCTGCCCGCTGTTCTGAACGGTCACTTTCAGATAGCCTTCAGTACCCGCATTGAGTTCGGTTACATCCGCGGAGAGAACAGTTACCTGCACATCCGGTTTGATGACAATCTCAAGGGAGAGGGTCTCTGTTTTTGTCCGGTATTCATACTTCAGGGCGTCGTTGCTGAACTCTTCTGCCTGATAGAGGTACGTGTATTCCAGCGTAACCGGCAGGACATAGGTTCCCGCAGGTGCAGCATCGTTCATTCTGACATCGAACGGTGCCATAGCCTGTGCACCGCCTTTGATGTCACCCACAAGCTGTGAATCGGTCTTTACCGAGACGGGTGCATCACCCTTGCCAAGCGTGACAACAACGTTCTTTGCGGTATTCGGGCGGTCTTCGCGGG
The DNA here is from genome assembly GCA_963761105.1 of uncultured Methanomicrobiaceae archaeon. Classification (GTDB taxonomy): domain Archaea; phylum Halobacteriota; class Methanomicrobia; order Methanomicrobiales; family Methanomicrobiaceae; genus Methanogenium. The sequence continues at coordinate 360,628 of CAVXFW010000023.1, forward strand.
CCACGTTGTCCGGATTCTGTGAGGAGAAATCAATTGTTCCGATGTTCTCAACCTTCACCGGAATTGTTACCATCGTGTCGGGATAGTACTCATTGCTGCCCTCAATACTGACACGCAGATCAGGCGGTCCGGAGATCACTTTTTCTGCTGCCATCACTGGTGCGCAGAGGCACAGAATGAGGACAATTCCTATTATTGCAGTCCGTGAAAAATTCATAATATCACTGTTGTTGTATTTGTAACAACATTTATCTGCATTCTCATTATATATTCCTATGCCAATGGCTAACACCACCCCCAGCACCCCAATGATACAGGAGCACCTGAAATCCCTCGGCCTGACTAAATATGAGAGCTTTGTCTATATCGCTCTCCTTCAGGTCGACGGTGCGACTGCAACCGAAATACACGAGATTTCCGGAGTTCCACGGGCATCCGTCTACCCAGTGCTCGATAAACTCAGCAAAAAACAGCTGGTCAATGTCACCACCACTTCCCCGAAACGGTTTGCGGCAACCCCCCCGGATGAAGCCATCGACAGCCTTATTGCGCGCATCACACAGGATTCCGCGGCTGTCAAACATGAACTGACTGCCATCTATGAAGAGCGGATCAGCATGAACCATGCGGAACGGCAGGAGATGATCTGGAACATCCACGGGGCAGAGAATATCGGCAGCCGGGCAGTTGACCTGATCAGGTCTGCAGAATATGAGGTGGCTATTTTAAGCGGCACAACAGTCCTGACGACGCCCGTCCGGGAGGCAATCAGCTCTCTTGGACCGGAGATCACCGTGGAGATTGCTATCGCAGGCATCAGTGTTCGTGACGACATACCCCCGAATGCAAAAGAACTGGTTATAGGAATGGTCCCACACCCCGAGAACTTCCCCGGAGAGAAGAAGCCGCCCTGCATCATTATCGTTGACAGGCAGCGGGTGATGGCATTTGTGAATGATGATGCTGATATTCCCAACGCACTCTACTCGGAATCACCAGGGTTTGTGAACCTTTTTACCGGATACTGGAGCTTTGTCAAAGGACATGTCTTCATCCCCTGAGAAAAATACGACAACCCACCCATAGAACCGGAAAGTATGTTGTATCCGGAATCCAACAATCTCCTTTAATGATTTCCCGAAGAGCCCAAGAAGTCGTTCGATGGATATTCAGAGCCGCATCCTATGAGGTGGATGACGGAGATGGGGCAATAGACCTCTCTGCATTCCGCGGTGACGAGTGTGTTGTGATCCTCTGTTCTGATGATGCCAGTGAAATACAGGACTTTGACCGTCTGAAATACCGGATAAGCCTTGAATCCGGCCCTGTGCTCTGCAAAAAACTGTTGATCTCGTTCACCCCCCCGGTTGCGGTACAGTCCTGCACCGTCTGGGGTGAGAGAGAGCTCACCGAAACCCTTGCCCGCGCCGCAGGCTCTTATATCCGGGGAGATATCGTAGAGATCCCCCTTTCACCGTCAGCAGGCACCACCGTATCCCGTGCAGCGCCACAGATGTATGCAGAGCCCGAGCCCGAGCCCGAACCAGGCCCCGATATTCCGCACCTGCCGGTGACGATCACCGCCTCACGGGCACAGGCTGTCTGTGGGATTAAAGGAACTGCCACGCTCCGGCTTATTCCCTACTGGGCATACCGTGCAGAGAGCCACGGGGAAAAAATATACAAGAGTCATATCATCAGTTTTGAGCGTGAGGAATATGGCGTGATCAGCGCCATTAATGGCATGAAAGGGGACTTCAACGCAGAGATAAACGAGACAACTGCAGTGCCCGGCGATGCAGTTATCCTGCCGCCAAAACTAACAAAAAACGACATCAAAGAGCGGGTGCTTTCCACCTTCATCGAAGAACTCTCCCAGACGGTGCGTTTCAGCCAGTCCGAGGGAGACACCATCTCCTATGAAAATCGGAGTTTTTCGCCTGACCCGGAGAAGATTTCGATATCTTCCGAGATTGTGTATGTTCCCGTCTGGCAGATTCGCGGCAGCCGAATAGCTGAAGTGAACGCGTTCACCGGCGACCTCCTCGAGATGCCGATGGACGACGGAGTGGAGGTCCTCTGAAGAAAGAGGAGGAGATGTACAATACATGATCACTGTCATCGGCGGAGGTCCTGCGGGACGAATTGCAGCAATGCGCCTTGCTGCACACGGAAAAGAGGTAACCCTCTTTGACAGCCGGGCAGAGGGGCTGGGCGGTCAGTGCCTGCATCAGGGCTGCATGGTTATATGTGCCCAGAATGATGCGGCACGTGCCTGTGATGATGTCCGGACACTCCATCGGTCCGGGATCACGGATACCGCACCAAAAATCGACTATGCCTGCCTGCAGGAGAAGATGGCAGGCATTCAGGAAACGATTGCAGGCGTCCTTGACACCGAAACAAAAGAAGCGAATGTCACCATCATCTGTGATCACGCCCGCATTGAGGGGAACCGGGTATACGCAGGCGACATTGAGTATGAATCTGAGGCAGTCCTCATTGCAACCGGATCTGTCCCCCGTATTCCCGCCATCCCTGGAACCGGACTCGCAGGAGTATATACTGCCCATTCCCTCCCCCGCCTCAGGCAAACACCCCGGCGGATTGTGATCATCGGCAGCGGGGTCATAGCGGCCGAGTACGCATACATCTTCCATGCCGCAGGTGCCGATGTGACAGTCCTTGCCCGGAGCACACTTCTCCGCGGGTTTCCCACCCAGCTGATCACCGGTGCCCGCCGGGATCTTGCAGGAGTGCATATCCATGAGGAGACAGAGGCGGTTGCCATTGAAGGCACAGATTCGGTCACCGGGGTGCGTATCAGAACCGGCGGGAACGAAGAGACAATCCCCTGTGATACTGTCCTTATTGCAGTAGGTCTTGTCCCCCGGACAGACGGCATTTCAGGCATTACCCTCGGGCCGGGAGGAGAAATTCGGGTGAATGAACGGATGGAGACAAGTGTCCCGGGCGTTTATGCAGCAGGCGATGTAACAGGTCCCCCCTATCTCACGCCTTTGGCACGGCGGGAAGGACGAACCGCAGCAGATGCTATCCTCGGGCTGCCCCTGAAACCTGCCCCCCCCTGTATCCCGCAGACAATTAAGCTCCGCCATGAACATTCCATTGCACTTCACCCGGATGCAGAAGGGAACGGCACCATGATCCCGTCACCGGCAGGACCGGGTTCATTCTGGCTTGTCCCGGACCGCCATACCGGCCGGTCTCTCCTGATGACAGAGAAAACAACAGGCCGGATGACCGGATTTTATGAGGCTTCCCCACAGTCATCATCTGCGGCGGGCTACCTTGCATACCTTATCAATAATGGAGCCAGCGTAGACACTATGGAGTCGTTTATTGAAGTGCATCCATCGTCTGAAGGGGTTGCCTGGCTGATGCGATATTGTGCAGAACAGCGGGAAGATAAATAATTTTTTTCCCGAAAAAATAGTGGATTCATTCCTCTTTTACGACCCAGTCGTAGAAGAAGACCGCAATAAGTGCTCCCAGGATGGGACCAATGATATAGATGGGAAACGCCCCCATCACATCAGGCCCACCAAGGAGAAGGTCACCCACCGCAGGGCCGAAACTGCGGGCAGGGTTCAGGGAGGAACCGGTCACCCCGCCGATGGTGGTGATGATACCTGCGACCGTAAGGCCAATGATGAGGCCGGCAAATCCGGGTGGTGCTTTTTCATCGACCGCCACCCCCATGATGACCAGCATCAGGACAAAGGTGCCGATGACTTCTGCAAGAATTGCCATCCCGAACGTAATACCCGTTGCGGGTGCGGTTGCTCCAAGCCCGCCAATGGTGACAGCGTCCATGCCTACCGAGAGGTAGAAGAAGATACTCCCCAGAAGCCCACCCAGCAGCTGGGCGACAACATATACCACTGTATCAGTGACAGGGAACCGTTTGGAGGCAAAGAGGGCAATTGTCACCGCCGGATTAATGTGAGCACCTGACACGCGGCCAAGACCATAGATGACAGCAGCTATCACAATACCGAAGGCAAGACCAATAGCCAGCCAGTCGGCGAGACCTCCCAGTGAACCGATTGTCAGAGACTGGAGTGGACCCGACTCACGTGCTGCAGTTGTCAGGGTAATAACTGCTGCCCCACAGCCGAAGTAGACCAACAGCATGGTACCTACCAGTTCAGCTACTGAACGTTTCACAAGGGAGGCCATATCACTCATCTCCCTTCAATGCAAGGGAACATTCGGGGCAGAGGATACGCGGGAGCTGCTGTTTGACCTTTTTTGCCGGGAACGGATATCCACCTTCCCAGAGATCATTTTCCTCCCGGATTGCGTGGTCCATACAGAGCCCCATCCCGCAGACGATACATACGGCGACAGCATCAGAATCCCTGCCCTCTTTTGCGCATACATAACACTTCATTTCATTCCACTCCATCCGGTCAGATTCCTTCCCGGAAAGCGCGGGTGAGGGGAAAAACCCTCACACCGCCTCGCGATACTCGCAGTACTGGTGCCGGAAGTCAACAAGTGAAGCAGAAGCACAGTTCTTGCATGCACGAACCGGTGCTGCCGGTGTTTCCTTATCAAGAGCGATGACATTGGTCATCATCGTCGCCGTGACGGGTTCTGACGTGAGCAGGCACGGGTAGTCAGCTAGACTCATCATTGCTGCAAACCGGACCGTGATGGCACAGGCCGGATAGACGTACCGCTGCGGGTTGCTGATCACATCATGGGACATGAGTGGTCCGAGGTCAATCGGGAGGCCGCTTATATTCGGTTTTAAGTCAGCTTCAGTCCCTGCCTTCATCTTGCGTGCCCGGTCTATGATGCCCCAGCCACGGTAGACCATGTCCATGAAGTCACAGTTGTGCAGTTCTGCTGCAGCACCGCGTGTCGGGTAGAGCTGGACATAGTTGTGGAACCGCCGGGTCAGGAATTCAACAACAGATGGCCCGCTGAAGCCGTCCATTTCAAGCAGGCACTCTGCTGCCGCGGCACCACTGCCGGTGGCAAGCGCGAGCACCTGACCAGGGCTCTTGAACTTCGGAATAGCGGCACGCAGGGAAGTGTCCATTACCTGTGTCACCGCCTCGATGATACCCATCACCATGTCATCCTTGCACATGTTGAATGTCGACTGTGCGATGTGGTGTGCGATGTCACCCACACAGTAGGCAGGAATTGTTACGATATTGGCGTAGTGCACGCCATCGTCAACCGCTGCTTTTACGACAGGCTCCATCTTTTTGCGATATTCCGCCATGTACTTCCGCGGATCAAACGAGTTCATGCCAAGACTGTCCATCAGTTTAGCCTGCGCCTCGACCGGGCTTTCATAAATACCCTTTAACATGGCAATCTCCTTATCAACTGCCACAGCAAGGGTGTCACCGCCTTCAACAGACTTTGCAAAGACCTCGCCCACACCATATGAAGTGTTCATACCCCATGATTTGGCTGCAAGAAGGGTCTTTTTGTGATCTGCAGGAATATCAGTCTTCTTGAGAATCTGGTTCACCACATTGCTGGTAGAACCGGGAATCATCGCAAAGTCAACGACACAGGTAGGCCCATAGAATCCGGCATACCGGCGGGCAGACTCAAGGCCAATCATCGCCTCCATATCCCCAATCTTTGCAATGAACGTCTCCACGCTCTTGTGGAATTTCTCGTCCTGATCATAGAGAATCTCAAGCATCACCGGTGTCTGATAGTGCTCTACAAATGGATCGTCCTCAGGTCTCACGAAATTTGTGAGTCCCGTAAGGGTATCGTAGTGGGCATTCACCGACTTCACGTGTAAATCAATGACAGCCTTCGATTGCCCACTTCCGACAGTCATCTTGTTGACTGCATCAACGTACGGCCTTCCATCTGTCACATGGAATTCTGTACCCCTCTTCTCTTTCAGAACATTGACGTCGGCCCACTGGACGCCCATGGCCTCGTCAATCATTTTTTTATATATGTTCTCCATTTCTTCACCCCTTTGAGGTTGTGCGTCAGTATCACACAATCCCATATATACCTATGCCAAAATATGGTGTTTGACGAGAACAATATATATCAAATAAACCTTGATTTGGCAAATGCCTCAATAATTACCTTTAAAAAATAGTATTATCACCATTCTATAGCCAATGGACCAATTAATGCAAATTTTTGACTTTTTGAGAGATAACTATATATCAGTCACCAATCCGGGATGCAATCCACTGATGGACAACGGCCTTCAGGTACACTGGATCCTGCGTAGCCGACACCTCAGAGAGAATATACTCCTCCAGTTCATCAAGCAAAGGGTGGATAACCGTTTCAAGCATTTTCTGAGGGCTTAACCCCGGTTTATCACATGCACAGTGGCGGAGCAGTATTTCCATATGGTCCATTTCCCCGGTACGCAGAAGGACATCTTCAAGCGCCATCCCCGTATTCTCAGTGGCAACCAGGATCATCACCCCATAAAACGGACAGGAATGAGACAATTGCTTCAGAAAGCAGCATACAGGAGAGTATTTTCTTTCTTACATTAAGATTCTAATTGCTAAGCACTTTTGCATGGCAAATGTGCATAGCGCACCAACGAAACGTTAAATACCTTTGAAAGGCAACTTAAAGAATGGCAGAGTCATGTCCAGATGACGCAGGAAAGAGGTATGATCATTTTCCCTCGGTGTCGATGATCCATCCAAAAACATATATGGACAACATTCAGTAATTCCCGGTCAGCCGCTAACCCCCCCCAACATTGTGGCTGGCCTAACGGAACGTTGTTCACCTCTTCAACAACACCCCCCCAAATGAAACAGAGGAGAATATCCCCCGGGGGATATACATATGGTCTGAGGGGAACACGGACATGACTCTCTGCCACCAAATAGGACAAGCAGCGGATTCATTCACTGCTCTAATAATAGCATTACTGACCTCCCCCCAGACCCATACCTCTTTCTGAGAAATTATGTCAAACAGGAGCTTTTGCCCTGCAGATTTCATTATATCCCAATTAAATTTTATTTTCGTCTGTACCCCGGAAAAACGGGCATTCAGTGCATTGAAACAATTATCAGACATCCTGCATGAGAGACAGCCCGGGCATTATGTGTGTGGACGTATGGCCGGATTTCCATGAAGAGAAATACCTTTTAATCCACAGCAGAAAATAGAGTACTCAACCACGGTGGGTGATCTGTTCATGGCACTTTTTGATAATTTATTCGGGCAGGGGGATCAGAATCCCTGGATTGAAAAAGGGAAAAATCACTTCACTCAGGGCAGGTATGAAGAGGCCGCCCGGGATTGGGGAAAAGCCCTTGAGATATCTGACGATGCAGCAACCCACTACATGCGGGGGGAGGCATTTTTTTACCTTGGGGAGCCGATGCAGGCGGCCCGGGAATTCCGTGCATCTGTTGAGAAAAACCCGGAGGACATCACCGGTTGGGAATCATTCGGCGAAGCACTGATACGGACCGGCAGTTATGCCGAGGCGCTGAAATGCTATGATGTCGTCACCACTCATCGACCGGATGCACAGAATGGATGGCTCAGAAAGACAGAATGCCTCGAACGGCTTGCCCGCTACACCGATGCGGCAGCAGCAGCTGAGGCAGCACTCTCGCTCGACCCGGATGACCGCATCCTCCGCGAACGGGCGGCACGGCTGCACCTGAGGGCCGGCAATACAGCAGACGCACTCACCTATCTCACTCAGCTGCTGAAATTCAGCCCGGACAATACCGAACTGCTCATCCTCATCGGTGACGCTCTGGAACGGGCCGGCAGGCGAAAAGAGGCGGCAGCTAGCTACGCAAGGGCCCTGACAGGAGACGAGGCCCCGGTTGCAGTCATGATGCGGCTTGCAGCACTGTATGAATCCCTCGGACGGTTTGGAGAAGCAGCAGATACCTACCGGAGAGCCGCGATGGCCATGCCGGAGAACCCGGTGCCCGGATATTACCGGGCTGCCTCCCTCTTCTGGAAAGGAGACTTCCGTGAATGTGCACAGTCGCTCGAAATCGTGGTAAAGAAGAACCCGGAGGATGTGCAGGCCTGGTACCTGATGGGTGCATCTCTGGAACACACAGGCGATTACCGGCGGGCTGCGGACTGTTTTGATGCGATGCTCCGCGTCGACCAGACGAACACTCTCGCCTGGTATCACCGCGGCATCTGCCTTTCTAACCTGGGCCAGTATGATGAGGCGTATAAGAATCTTAAAAAGGTCACAGACGGAGGCAGTGACAGGGCCGTCTCATGGATCAGCTCAGAAACTGAACTCAGCCTTTTTTCCAGTGATAAACGAAATAAAGACATCCGGCCGATGGATATTGACGTCCGGATGAACGCTCTGGCAGCCCTGCAGGCAGATGCCCTCATGCATCTCGGACGTGAGCGTGAGGCCCTCACCCTGTACTCACGTCTCATTGATGCAGACCGAAGTGACATCAGTGCCTGGCGCCGGAAAGGGGAAGCACTCATACACATGGGTGACTACGTACGGGCAATTGAGGTACTCACCCATGTGACCGCCGCTGAACCAAACGACTGGACCACAGTCACTCTTCTGGGCGACGCCTGCCTGCACACCGGTAACGCCAAACAGGCCGCCGCATACTATTCCGCGGCCATTGAGGCAGGAGTCACCGACCAGAATGCACGTAGGAAACTGGGAAAAATCTACCAGACATCCGGTGAGCACGAAAAGGCGCTTGCGATGTTTGACCGTATTCTGGAAGACCGCCCGAACGATCCGGGTATTCTCGCATTAAAGGCCAGTTCCCTCATTGAAATGGGCCGGTATGATGCAGCCCTCGATGCTCTCGAGTCGGTTGACGCAACGAACAGGACGGATCTTGTTGTAAAACGGCAGATGGCATCTGCCCTGGAATATTTAGGCAGATACCGGGAGGCACTGGAGGTGATTGCTGATGCATGTGCCATTGCACCTGCGGATATGAGCCTCCTTGCCCAGAAGGCATCCCTCTTAGAGAAGGCAGGCGAACTGGAGGAGGCAGCCGAAGTCTATATCCAGGTTGTTGAAGCCGAACCGGGGCGGGCAGGAGCATCGCTTCGTCTCGGCGAATCCCTTGCATCCCTCGGGAAGTATGATGAGGCAATTTTCTTCTTCCAGCGGTCTCTTGAACGCAATCAGGAGAATACGGATGCCTGGATTGCCCTTGGACAGACCTATCTGCGCAAGGGAGACATGGAAGACGCACAAAAATGTCTCATATCCGCTGCAAAGACCAGGCCCTCAGATCCGGCGGTGCACTACGAAGCCGGAAGAGTCAGCCTTGCCCTCGGGAACTCAGACGAGGCACTGAAGTCTTTTAGCACTGTCCTTAGCCTGAAGCCGGACCATGCACCGGCCCTCAGGGAACGGGCTGCAGCCCTTCTTGCAACCGGCAAGGCAAATGAAGCAGCAGAAGGATTTACGGCGTATCTCACGATTGTCCCCGGCGACATTACTGTACGCACGCTCCGTGCCCATGCCTATGAGAAGACAGGCCGGTTTGCAGACGCAGCAGCAGAATACCAGGAGGTGCTGGCCGTCAATACGCATGATACCGACAGCTGGCTCTCCCTTGCAGCCTGCCTCCTTATCACCGGTGATTATGCAACGGTCGCTGACGTGACAGCGAATATAACAGCAATTGATCCCTCGAACTGCCAGGCATGGGAGTATCAGGCATCAGCTCTGGAACGGCTTGGCCGGTATGAAGAGGCGGCCCATGCCTACCAAAGAGCCCTCTCGTCCGGCAGCGAAAGTGTCCTGATGCAGATGCGTCTCGGCGCAATGTTGATGCATTCCGGCGACTATGCCGGCGCCGCCGCCATATTCTCAAAGGCAGCCGCAACGGAACCGGACCAGGCAGAACTGAAATATCTCCTCAGCGAAGCAGCGCTTGCATCAGGAGACCTGAAGGGAGCACTCTCTGCAGCAGAGGCATTCAGGGACGCAGAACCGAAATCGGCCTATGCCCGCTTTATGGCAGGAGTTCTCTATGAACGCACCGGAAGAATTGACGAGGCAGTCACTGCCATCCAGTCAGCGATTGAGGCGGACCGGAAGAACGGCACCTACTGGGCAGCGCTCGGTGCGGTTCTCATGACCGCAGGAAAATACCAGGATGCAGGAAAGGCATTTGATCAGCTCACGGCCCTTCAGGGAGAAACAGCAGCAGCGTGGTATGGAAAAGGACGGGCACTTGCCGAAACAGGCCGGCATGAACAGGCAATCACCTGCTTTGAGGAGGCAATCAAGGGAAACCCGGCCGATGACGCCTCACGGTCCCGTCTGGCTGCCGCATACATGGCTATTGGACGCTATGCAGAGGCTGCTGAATGCCTGAAGAGACTCTCTTCTCCTGAAGAAGAGAGTTAATGATTTTTTTTTGTTCAACAATTCCGGACGGCAGGCAAGACGCTATCCGGGAAAGGCCGCACAGAGAACAATTGCTTTTTCCCGACACTCCGGTACACAGGCATGGGCCTACATCCAAAACAGGCGGTTTTTTTCACGACTGCATGCACAGAATAAAAACAGGTCATCCTGATTGCAATCGAATCTGCCGGGAGAGCCTGCGGACGGCAAAAAACAGTACATAAAATAATTTTAACCGGGATACCTGACCGGTTGCCTATTTTCACAGTAAATGAACACTTGTTTATCTATTCACGCCATAATTCCCAACATTTTGGAATAACATTATATATTTTTAAGAGGTAGTGCTACGTACTCCTGAAACAAGGTGATTATTATGGGAATTAGTGAAAATCTGAGCGAATCCTTTGAGTATGCGAAGGAAGCACTGGTCGGAAAATGGGTCAGGTGGATCCTCCTTATCATCATCAGTATCATTCCGATTGTGGACTTTATCATGTATGGTTACAGCATCCGGGTGCTGCGGGGAATAAAACCGGCACCGGAGCTGGAAAACTATGTGCAGCTCTTTATCGACGGGCTGTTGTATTTTATCATCGCAGTCATATGGATGATTCCTGCAATCATTGTTGCTGTGCTTCTCATCGGTGGGTCATCCATTGCATTGATGTCCAGATCTGATGCATTAGGAATGGCAGGACTGGCAGGCATGGGCTTCGGGCTCCTTGTCACAGTCATTGTCGCCATCATCTGCGGACTGTTTGCCACCATCGGCATTGTCCGGTTTGCACGGATGGAGAAGTTCGGCGAGGCATTTGCATTTGGCGCAATAAAAGATAAGATCGGCGAAATTGGCTGGGTCAACTACATCATCGCACTCATCGTGATGTATATTGTCGTTGGAGTAATTTACTTTGTTCTCGCAATCATTCCAATCATCGGGTGGCTGCTCATGTTCATTGCGCTCCCGTTCCTGGCCATCTTCTCAGCACGCTACATCTGCAACCTGTACGACAGCGCTGGCACAGCCTGAACAAATACAAAAATCCCCTTCTTTCTTTTGTTACTGCTCAGACCGGAATAGTGCATTTTTCTCACAGACACGGTTCGGACTCTTCATTCACAATCTAAAACCTGACATACACATATTGGCCCACCGGAAAGATCGGGCCATTCGTTCAGCTAAACTACCCGCAAAGAGAAAATATTCCCCTGAATGCAGCCAGCCACCCTCACACAAACATTCGGATGGCATACCAGAGATACAAAGAAAAATAATACACCCGGGATGCTGAACGGGTTAGCAATTTTCGCAGTAAATGACCTTTCATTTACCCGTTTACGCCAGAATTACAAATATTTTGCAATAATTTTAAATATTTTTAAGCGATAGTCCTATTTACCCCTAAAAAAAGGTGAATATTATGGGAATTGGCGAAAATCTAAGCGAATCCTTTGAGTATACAAAGGAAGCACTGATTGGGAAATGGGTCAGGTGGATCCTCCTTATCATCATCAGTATCATTCCGATTGTGCAATTCATCACATATGGTTATACCTTACGCGTGATGCGGGGAATAAAACCAGCACCGGAGCTGGAAGACTACGTGCAGCTCTTTATCGACGGGCTGTTGTATTTTATCATCGCAGTCATATGGATGATCCCTGCAATCATTATTGGCGGCATTCTCATCGGAGGCTCACTTATTGCATTGATGTCCGGCTCTGATGCATTAGGGATGGCAGGACTGGCAGGCATGGGCTTCGGGCTCCTTGTCACATTCATCGTCGCCATCCTCTGCGGACTGTTTTCCACCATCGGCATTGTCCGGTTTGCACGGATGGAGAAGTTCGGTGAGGCATTTGCATTCGGCGCAATAAAAGATAAGATCGGCGAAATTGGCTGGGGTAACTACATCATCGCACTCATCGTGATGGGTATTGTGGTTTCAGTCATCTACTTCGTTCTCATGATCATCCCAATCATCGGGTGGCTGCTCATGTTCATTGCGCTCCCGTTCCTTGCCATCTTCTCAGCACGCTACATCTGCAACCTGTACGACAGCGCTGGCACAGCCTGAACAAGACATAAAATCCCTCCTTTTTTGTAACTCCTCAGACCAGGGACAGTGCATTTATCTCAAACATAGACCATTCAGGCTCTTCATCTGCAACCGGAACCTGTATACAGGTATCGGCCCATGAAAAATATGGAGCTGTTCATTCAGGAGAATATTCTACCCGCACTGAAAAATTACGTCCCTGAATGTAACCGGAAAACCTCACAGGACATCCTGATGGCATACCGGGGATACAGAAAGAATAATGCAGCCGTAATACAGAACAGGTTAGCAGTTATCGCAACAAATGACCGCTCATTTTTCCGTTTAAATCAGAATAAAGAGTATTATTGAATATGAATAACTATTTTTGAACGATAGTGCTAATTATTACTAAAACAAGGTGATCAATATGGGAATCAGCGAAAATATTAGTGAATCTTTTGGGTATACAAAAGAAGCTCTTATCGGGAAATGGGTCAGGTGGATCCTCCTTATCATCATCAGTATCATTCCGTTTGTGAATTTTATCGCGAATGGCTACATCATACGGGTGATGCGGGGAACAAAACCGGCACCTGAACTGGAAGACTACTGGCAGCTTTTCGTCGATGGGATCCTGTATTCAATAATCATGTTCATATGGATGATTCCTGTGATCATTGTGGGTGTGATTCTCGTTGGCGGTTCACTCTTTGCACTGGCATCTGCCCCTGACACAATAAGTACGGCGGCAATGGCAGGCATGATCCTCGGCCTCCTTGTCACATTCATCGTTGCCATCCTCTGTGGACTATTTGCCTATATTGGCGTTGTCCGGTTTGCACGGATGGAGAAGTTTGGCGAGGCATTTGCATTCGGCGAAATAAAAGATAAAATCGGAGCAATTGGCTGGGCTAACTATATCATCGCACTCATCGTGATGGGCATTGTGGTGTTCGTCATAGCATTTATTCTGGGAATCCTGTCGCTCATTCCGATCCTCGGATGGATACTGTTGTTTGCCGCTATACCGTTCCTGAACATCTTTTATGCACGATTCATCAGCAACCTGTACGACAGTGCATAAAACAGACTGAAAAAATTACAAGAATTTCTTTTTTCCCTTTTTTTCTGAACAGATAACGAAAGGCAGGCCCTCATTCTTTCATTCATACACATATCAGTGATTTTTATCCGTTACAGACCGGCCCTCATGACAGGCCTCATATTCTTTTTTCTCTCCACTGTCTGTTCTCCTAATCTCTGACAGGCTGCCCGCTCACTGCAGCACACCCCTGATTTTTGCGGAAATGAAGGAACAATGCAAACAGGCACCACCTGCCTTTCACACTGAAAAAAACAGGGGAAAAAGCGAAGACACACACAAAAAGAAGAAGAAAAAAAGATAGACTGGCCGGAAGGTCACCAACACATCCATAAAACAGCCAAAGGTCGTGCCATCATGCGTATTGGTCCGATAGGAGTGATGAGCACAGGGCCACCTACGATATCCGCCCGTAGAGCCTGAGAAATCATGAAAAATCAACGACCCTGGGTATAGCTATTTTTTTTTCAGCTGCCCTCATCCGGGCCAGATTGAACAGCGGTATTCTCGTCTGTTCCGGTAAACCATTCAATAATTGAGTGGAAACTCTCGTAAAAAGTCACGGTAACCGGAGTATTATCCGGATTATCGGCCTCCCCCGCCACCGCACCTGCAATGCAGAACCCAACAATCAGGACAAGTACAAAACCTGTCATTAGCATTATCTTCAGCCCCATACCTCTTCAGACCCCCCCAGATCTTATGGCCTGAAAAAGAATTATCTGAACGGTTTAAATCCTTTCTGGAAAATATGCATTTTTTACAGGGAATATTATATTGCACGACAATTCTTCAGTCACGGCCAATATTTAATGCAACAGGCCACAAAACGGACCCATTCTTCTGGTATCGAGTCATTACCTGTGCAGATTTCATAAAAACTGACCGGCAGATCCATCCCGAGAGCCGCAGGTAGCCCCGCCATCATCGCGTGAGCGGCCCGCCTCCCGGCATCGTCGGGCAACAGTCCCCACGCCACCTCATCTGCGATATGGAGAACAGAGGCGGTGGCCGCAACGAGGACGGGGTCACCTGCCATCTCCCGGAGGCAGGCACAAAACTCCTCCCGGCAGTGCTCACCGGGAAGGGAGACTGCTGCCTCCCAGAACTCCTCTTCCCCGATGCCGAACCGCTCAAGCCGGACCAGCATATTCTGCTGGCTCTCAGGGCAAAGATCAGTCTGCCGGGCCAGTGCGTCCCGCGTCGCTTCCTTGACGCACCGGCCAATGAGCTCCCCCAGTTTTGCGTGTTTTCCGGCATTGGTGAGCATGAGCGGATGTGTGAGGTCACTTACGACGGTGATCATATCCGTTCCCGACCCGGTGGCAATGCCCGCCGAATAGCAGGACGGAGCCATCAGTTCCTGGAGTGCTGCCGCCTTTGCTTCCGCGGCCGTCATCACGACACGGGCCATCGTCTCCGGCGGGAGGGAGGCACTGATAAGAAGGAGCGTATTGATAGTGCCCCCGAGGTCACCAAAGTCACCATTATCTTCATAAAATGAGGCAGGATCACCGGCACGCCCGCCGTTCCCATCGATGCCCCCGGTGACGACCGCCGTCACGGTGAGGTCACGAAACGTGTGGGTGGCAACAGCGGCATTGCACATATCCGCCTTTGTGAGCATCCCGGTTGAGCAGTCAGGATCAAACCCAAGGCGAACGGCGGTGAGACGCAGGTATCCTTCGATGCTCCCTCCTTCCAGCATATCTGACCGGCAGGCCCCCTCCGAAAGATGGTGGTTGAATACCATCCGGATGTCTTCGTGGCAACCGCCATTCAGCCATGAGGTGGAGAGGACTGTTCGTTTCGGCGGCAGAACAGCCACGATACTCGTCCCGTCACGATATACCATCTCACCCCCTGCGGTTTCACAGAGCACATCCTTTGTCTCACGTTTTGTGTTTTCTCTCATGATACACCGGACAGATATACAGAATACCAGATATTCTGAATGCAGAATAGATAATACCGGCCGATTTGGTCATCTCCTGACCTGACGGCCTGCTTTCCCGACATCGTTCTGCCATACAACGTCATTTTACCGCCATCCGCCCTTCTGTCGCACTCTGCGATACCGCTGTGATCCCGTCCCCCCATCCCATGATCAGAAAGATATGCCCCGTCAATCGCCCCGCTACCCGGCGATATGGAATACGGCAAAGAGGTAATACAGGGAGACAGCGAGCATGAAGATGCCTGACCCGATACGGATGGGGACTGCCCGGCGGGTGAGAAACCCGGTGACACGCCGGGTACGTCCCTCTGAAAGAAGGGAAAGAAGGAGAAGGGGGAGTGCCATCCCGAACCCGAAGAAGATGAAGTTGATGAAATTGTCCAGGAATGCGGTGACCGTTGCCGAGAGGGCAAAGAGGACGACTATACCCGCCGGATTGCAGGGGAGGGCAATGAGGCCGAAGAAGAGGCCAAAGACTACGGCAGCAGTATATGGCGATGTGGCACCGGGAACTCTGACATGCGGCAGGATGCGGGAGAAGTCAAGACCTGCGATCATCAGCACTCCCACCACGGCGAGCACTCCAAAGAGCAGGGGTGAGATGACAGACGTCACATCATCGGCGGAAAGGCCAAGGAGGGTGATAACGACAAAGCCAAAGAGCAGACTTGCCGCAAGCACCCCTCCGGTGACGCACAGGCCAAGATAAAGGGGCCGTGCCCGCGACCCGGCTGCGCACTGCCCGGCAAGAAAGGCCAGATACCCGGGATAGAGCGGCAAAACACAGACGGCACCGAGTGGAGTGAGGACTCCGGCAAGAAAAGAAAGGGGCCATGAGAGGAGGAGGGATTGCATCATGCACAGGAGTCTGAGACTGACTGCCACACTTCTTCTGCGGGTTTCAGCCCGTTTCTCAGTTTATATGCGGTGTTTCCCGTCGGACAGAAGATAACAACCGGGGCATTTGCGGGTACAAGCATATCCCTCCCCCATCCACTGACAAGACCGGCGGTAAGAGAGGTCGGGGACGCAGCCATGATCACGGTGAGGCCGTTATCCTCCGCATGAACCTTCAGGGTTCCGCCGGATACAGACGGGTCCAGGGCAAGGGCAACAACGGCAATCTCATCAGGGTGGTCACGCTGCAGACGGGAGAGTTCACCAAGTTGATAGGTGCAGATGGAACAGGAGACCGAGAATGTCTGCACAATGACCGTCCGTCCCCCGTCACGGAGGCCCTGCAGAGTGAGGGCATCCCCCGTGAGGGCATCAGTGAAGGAAACGTCCAGCCATTCTTCTGATGAGATGTCAGACGACACATATCCCCCGGATTCGGTGGGAAAAAGGAGGAACCCCACAATTGCGACTCCGACGAGAGCAATGAGGAGCAGAACAAGAATATTTTTCTTCTCCATATATGTCACAATGCTTTAATTGAGGATATAAACATTCCGGGTAAAAAGAGGGGAGGGAGCCTTACCAGAAGCGGGCCTTTGAAACTGCGAGGGCTTCTACGGCGGGAAGCGTCCTGCCGGTTAAAAACTGGATGCAGGCACCGCCGCCGGTGGATATGTGGGAGAATTTCTTATCAATACCCATCGATTCGATGACGGCTGCAGTGTGTCCGCCGCCTACCACCGAGAATTCTGCGGCCGAGGCTGCCCGCAGGATTTCATTGGTGCCGATTGCAAAGAGGGGATCTTCAAAGACACCGGCAGGGCCGTTTAAGACCACCGTGCCGGATTTCTGGATGATGTCTGTTAATGGGCCGATGGAGTCAAGGCCGCAGTCGAGAACAGGGAGATCAGGAATGGCAAAAACCGGACACTCATCACGTAATTCACCGTCACGAACTGCGACTGTTTCCGGCAAAATCACCTTGTCTTTGTATGCGGCAAGAATCTCCCGGGCCTTCTCCACCTCCGGGAGATAGCCGAGTTTAATGAGGAGATTTTCAGAAGGGGATCCGATATCGATACCCTGTGCCTTAAAAAAGACATTGGCAACCACGCCGACGGCTATAACCTGGTCTGCGATGCCGCCCGAGAGGACGTTTGCTGCCACATCAAGGGAATCATCCACCTTGGTGCCCCCGAGGACGAAGGTTACCGGCCCCGGTGCTCCGGAGAGAACCCGCGAGAGAGTGGCGATCTCTTTTTCCATAAGGAGCCCCGCCACCGCTGGCATCGCCCTGGGGAGGCCGACAATCGTCGGCTGTGAGCGGTGGGCAGTGCCGAATGCATCGTTCACGTAGAGGTCCCCCATCGCGGCGAGTTTGCGCACCAGATGTGTTCCGAGGGCGTCCTCACCTGACATCTTCAGGTTCTCTTCGGCATTGAACCGGACATTCTCAAGCATCAGGACGTCGCCTGTTTCCATCTTTGCCACCGCTTCACGGGCGCACCGCCCGAAGATATCATCCAGATAGGTGACCGGGCGGCCGATTAGGCGTTCCAGCCGTGCGGCATGGGCCTCAAGCGTAGTAAAGTCCTTCTTCTGCGGCCGGGACTGATGCGTGAGGACCACACACTTCGCATCGCCCAGCGCCTGCACCGTCGGCGCATGTTCCCGGAACCGTTTGTCATCAAGGATAGTATTTGATGCAGGGTCAATCGGGGAATTAAAATCGACGCGCAGGAGTACGGTTTGGCCGGCAGTTTCCGTTTCAGTGAGCGTTGCGAATTTCATATGCTGTTACACCTGGAAGCACGTAAGAGAACGAACAGTTCTCTCTTATGAATTATCATTTACATCGGATTTGCAATATTGGTTTCTTAGGGAGAACCGGTACAGGCACCTGCCACCGGTTACTTCACCCCATACCGCCGGACATGATCCCAGGCCCGGTGGCACCTTTCTGCACCGGTACGGTTTCGGTAGATCCCGGTATCCTCCCGGCGGTAATGCACCCGGTCCCCACCCACCGGACATACCTTGATACAGACACCGCAGGGGGACCGGTACTGCGTATCAAGAGTCTGGCTGTACCCGGCACAGGTCGCCTTATCGGTCAGGCCTTCCGGATAATCATCACCATCAAGCGCCTGCACCGGACACTGTGCTACACACTGCATGCACCGGGTGCAGAGCATCCCTTCCATCACCGGGTCGGCCGGCAGGGATGCTGCGGTGAGAACAGACCCAAACCGGACACGCGGCCCGTACTGCGGTGTGAGCAGCATATTATTGACGCCGAAGTTCCCGAGTCCGGCAAGATATGCCGCATGCCGGTGCGAAAAGAAAGCCACCGGATTTTTTACCAGAACACTCACGTGCCCATAGCCGTCACGGGGAACGGAGACGGATGGATATCCCTCCCCATTGAGGAATTCTGCCAGCCGGTAGGTGTATTGATCAAGGAGAGTGTTGATGGTCCGGTACTCCTCACGGTACCATATGGAAGGTGACGTCTCGAGGGCGGGGAGGTGCACAGGAAGGCCAATAACAAGCACAGACTGTGCTTCTGGCCAGATTGAACGGGGATAGAATGCCTCAGGCATGTCAGGATTTAAAAGTGAGTCTTCCCATCGCGAGATATCGGCGATGCCAGAGAGGGGTATATCCATCTCACGGCATTTGGCCTGTATCTTCTGCTTTAAATAACCAGTCATAGAGAAACAGCATTCTTCTTCTCTCACCTGCACACAGAAAAGGTCTTCTCTTTTTTTTAGCCCGCGCTCAGATACAGGAAAGAAAACAGCAGCAGAAATACTATTTTTTTTACCAAACGAATGAGATAAGTATACCACTCAGAATGCAAAAAAATCAGAGCCAACGCTCCTGTCAGAAGAAATAGAAAAAATTGCGATACTAATTAGATTAGTATCTGGGTTTTCTGTGCTTTGGGAAGCAATCGTTGCAATACACAGGCCTTCCCTCAGTTGGCTTGAATGGAACGTCACATTCCTTTCCACAGTCTGCGCAGGTTGCCTTATGCATTTCTCGGGGACCGCCAAAGGAACGTCCGCTATCCTGACCACGGCTACCGCCCCGGTAATTGTTTCTGTCGTTCATGAGATAAACTCTAATAATAAAATGTCGTCCGAGATAATAGAGATTTGCATCGTATCAATTTTTGACGCAACACCATTGATTCACCAGAAATACAGAAAAACGGGCAATTATACGTTAATATAGCAGAATCCTCCTACTGACATACTGTTTTTCGCCCCTCCTTTTTTGCTGCCAATCATGAGGAAGCGGCGCGGGTGAGCGTCCATACCTGAGGCATGGTGGCAGACCCCGTCTGTTCATACCCCCAGAGGCACATCCAGCCACCCCCGGAGTGCAGCCCCCCACATTTCCCAGCCATGTCCGGAGCACACATCACGCTCATATACGGCCAGGGAGATATCTGTATAATACTAACCAATTACCTGCAACAGAGGGAATATGGGCAGATTAGCCTGCCATCACCCACACGGCAGAGCAGATCCATCATCTCCATTACCTGACATACCAACCTGATACAACAACCTGATACGAGAGGCTGAAGAAAGAATGAAAAATACCGACATCCCCGGACAAAGGAGCGGGAAGGAACCGCACATAATTGAAAGAACATTTGAAAAAGGCCTCTGGAGTATCCGGTATATCGTGCTTCTGGGTGTCCTCTTCGGCGCGCTGAGCGCTATCGTCCTCTTTGTGGCAGGCTCACTTGAGATTTACAATACACTCGTGGGTTTTATCTTCACATCTGATGCCCACGTTAGCCACGAAGAGATTCTCATCGCAATCATCGGCGCGATTGACTTCTACCTGATAGCACTTGTGCTGTTAATTTTCACCTTCGGCATCTATGAACTCTTCATATCCAAGATTGATATCGCCCATGAGGAAGGGGAGTTCGGCAATATTCTCGAAGTGAAAAATCTCGATGACCTCAAAAACAAGATTGTGAAGGTGATAATCATGGTACTCATTGTGAGTTTCTTCCAGCGGATTCTCTCGATGGAGTTTACCACCTCCTATGACATGCTTGCAATGGCAATCTCCATTTGCGTCATCTGTGTGGGTGTCTACTTTTTGGGACGCCACTAACAGATTTTTCTGGATTTTTTAAACCCCTTTTAGATTCACATTTTATTCCGTTAATTTGTCCAGAATTCTTTTTCTGAGCCACACACACAGATTACCAGGCATTTCGGAAGGCAAAACAGAAGAGATTAATTGTCCTCAGACATATCCTGACAGGATATAAACACCATCTGATATCTGTGCAACCTGTGGCATTCCACACATATTTATGACACCATATCAAACGCTGATCAAAAGCTGAGTCCCGATAGAATTATGATAAAATTCCCCTCACTCAGAAGAATCCTCCCCACAGGAATTGCAGGATCTGCGGTGATTGCCGCCCCCGCCTGTGCAGCTATCTGCCCGAAAGGCATCGGCAACTGCACGTATCCCGGCAGGTGCATGCTGTTTACCGATGCAGATGGCAACAGGCTCTGTGATTTCGCCCTGACGGATGGAGGAAACACAGCACAGGACGTCGCCGCATCCACCGGAGATGGAACGTCTGTGGCAGGAACCGGCATCGATACCATATCATCGGCATCACCGGAAAACGCTCTTGCAGGAGGTGCGGACATCCTTTCCACAAGCCCATTTATTCTCTGGGCCATACTCTTTCTTGGCATGAACGCCGTCTTTCTCTGGTTCATTCACTCAGGGAGAACAGGACTCCCAAAAGATCTGAATGCCGGAACAATCGCCCTCTCGTCCCTCCTCTCCCTTGCCATATCCGGCATTGCAGTCTTCTTTCTGACCGGTGACCTGTCTCTCGGGTCAACAGGGGCCATTGTGTATATGCTCGCAGGGACACTCCTTGCCACATATGTCTGGTCGAGGGATATGATGACGAAAAAAACAGCCTTTATCCTGCTCATGGTGACGACCGCATTCGGGTTTGTCTTTGCCGCTCCCATTATGCCGGTATACTTCTACGGCCTTGCGGCAGCGTTGGGAGACATACGGGTGATTGCGCCGGGCATGGCAGCCATCATAATCCTCGTGATGCTGACACTCGTCACCGGCAGGACATTCTGTGCCCATATCTGCCCGGTGGGAACCATCCAGGAACTCACATCCCGTATTCCCGGCAGGAAAATTCTGGTGCAGAACCGTGCCGTACCGCAGGCAGTCCGCCTGGTGGTGCTTGCCGGTGTCATCACGGGGATCGTGTATTCCGTGAACCTCCCGGCAAATACGGGTGTGGAGGCATTTTTTTCCTTCGCCCTTACCACAGGGTTCCTTGTCTTTGCGGCACTACTCATCGTCTCGGTGTTTGTCTACCGCCCGCTCTGCCGGTTCATCTGCCCGTTTGGAGCAGTCTTCTCAGCCTGCACAGCGGCAGGAAAGACCTGCATCGTTCGGACAGACGCCTGCATCGGATGCAGGAAATGCGAGAAGGTCTGCCCCACCGGGGAAGCAGGGGCGTGGGAAAGAAAGCCGGAGTGTTATCTCTGCGGGCGATGTATTGACGTCTGCCCGGTTGAAGGGGCACTTACGTTCACCGATCCCGTCTCACGGGATCTAAAGGAGTAAATTCCCCATCGCGACAGGATGACGGACAAAAAACACAGCACAATCCTTCCGGACATATTTATGCACCGGAAGGACGATACCTTTCGTATGGACCCTTCCTATATTCTCCTCTTTCTGGGATTCGGCCTCATATTCGGCATTGCAGGGACACTCATCGTGTATGCAACCCAGTATCTTCCGATCGACCGCAGGGCTGCAGGGCTGGGAGTATTTCTCTGTGGGTGTGCGGCCAAATACTATTACGGCCTTCAGATGCCCCCCACACCATTTGTTCCGATACCCCCTCTTACCACAGCAGCCGGATTTCTGATTCATCCCCTCTTCTTTGCGGCAGGCATCCTTGTCATCTCCGGGTTCAGCAGATATATCTCCTGTCTGAGAAAAGAAATGGTATTTTCAGCCGCATTCTTTACCGGGGGCTTCAGCGCAGTGCTGGGAGGGTTGGGATTCTATACGGCTCTGTCCTCCCTGACAGCCGGAACTGATTTTGCCATCATACCGTCACTTATCGGGGGATTCATCGAAACGTGCATCGCTGCGGTACTCTTTGTCAGTGTTTATGAGGCGTACACTCTCCTGCAAAAAAGACAGACACCACCTGCCAGAGAGATGAGGTAGTCCCACCGGATAGCAGACATCAGCTTTTCAAAGGAGAGGCCACACACATGTCAAAAGACTGAAGGGATATCGCACTGACCATTCTCTCATGATGTCTGCCTCATCCCCTGCATTTATCCTGGTATTTCTGGTCCTCCTGCCGGGCCTGATGGCAGCGGTAATTGGTGCCATCCTCTATGCTGTCCTCACCCTGACACCTGCCAAAGGATGGGTAAAGGCAGGTATCTCCCTCGGCTGTGCCATCGCAGGAGCAATCATCTTTGCAGCGATGGGGAATGTTTCCGGGACGGGCCCGGCCTCTATTTTTGCTGCGATATTTTTTATCCTCTCAGGCCCGCTGATCATTCTTTCACCCATCTTCATTCTCGCAGAACAGAAAGACTATGCCCCTTATGCAGGTTTTCTGACCGTGACTGTGGCACTCTTCTGTGCAGCAGCAACCGCCGGGCTCATCCAGGTTTTGAACATCACCGCGTTTCTGAGCGCTGGCACCCCCCTATTCCCTCCGGCCGTCATGTATCTTTTTTCCTTTGCCATCATGGGAGGGGTGCAGATAGTCCTCGGGGCAGAGTATTTTATCTTCGCCTGTATGGTGCAGCGGAAAAGAGCCGAGAAACAGGAAAATGGAACTACGAAGTAAATTCCGGGGATTCAGAGTTATTTCCCGGATTGACAGGTGCAGTGTAATCAGGAAGTGTGTCCGCAACCAGGCCATGGAGAAGTGCCCTCTTTGCACCGCTCAGAACCACCAAGAATAAGTGCATTGATAGAAAAATATTTTACTATGATACGGAAAACTATCACAATTATTCTTTCAGCCGCATTTCTTGTTTCAGTGGCAGCTGCCATGACAGGGACAGTCGGCGGCGACATCGGATATTACAACGTGAATGCAGGCATTTCCGGTGCGGACGTCACCTTTGACAATGATTACAAGGGAGTAACAGGCGTTGACGGCACGCTTTTGGTCGACATCTATGTAACCGGCACCCCGTACACCACCTACACGGTTGAGAAGCAGGGATACGACACCTACTCCGGCAAAATAACCGAATACCCGGCAAAAGGCCAGATTGTACAGCTCTCTGCCACCCTCGAACCACAGATGATCGGTGGCGACATGGGCTATTACAAGGTCACGACCAATGTCGTCGGGGCAAATGTCTACTTTGACAATGACTTCAAGGGCGTAACCGGTGAGGACAGCACTCTTACAGTTGATGTCTATACAACCGGCACCCCGTACACCACCTACAAGGTGGAGATGCCCGGATACACCACCTACACCGGAAAAATAACCCAGTACCCTGCATCAGGCGAGATTGTCCAGCTCTCTGCAGACCTTATGATGATCCCGGTGACACAAATGCCAACTGAACCTACACAGAGCCCCTTCCCCATTCTGGGAATATTTGGACTGGTTGCTCTCGGTGCATTCGTTCTTTCACGGAACGATTAACCCTCTTTTTTTCTCAAATTCATCACAATCCATCCGTTCCAAAACGGTCGCCCCCCGTGTGGTGACATCAGACATGACGGTATGCCCGACTTACCGAAAACATACTCTCCCCCTATGCCGGTTCCCCTCCAATTGTCATGGTAATTTCGGTATGCCCGACTTACCGAAAACATACTCTCCCCCGGGGCAGACTGCATTGCCATATTTTTCAGCAGAGACAATATCATATGAGTGACTATGTGACTGCAGAGAAGATCCCCATCGGAGCGTTCTCAGATGTGACGCGCCTCTCAAAGAAGGCAATGTACTGTTATGAGAAGAAGGGCTCTTAGTCCCGGTGGAGCGTGGCCTCTGCAGCGGATACTGAGATTATTCTCCCGCACAGATTGAACGCGGCATCTGGATCGGCAGTCGCTGCACCCTCGGATTCACACTGGACGAAACAGCCGGGATTCTCTCAGAAGAGGACCGAAACAGTCCGGCTGTACAGACGCTTCTTAAAAACCGCCTCCGGAAAACACGGGTGGAGATACAGCGGCTGTCTCCAAGGTCGAGCGGGTCCTCGCAACCGACGAACCGCTTGAGGAGCTCTTTAAAATGGAACTGAACACCTGGACGGAAAAAAGATATCCCCCCCATCCATGCGATGACCATCCGTGGGGAAGGACCGTATGAAGAACTGCTCTGCACCCTGATTGGCAGAATCTGTGCTGAGATGGCCTCACCCGAAAATACCCGGAACGGGATTCGTGCTGCAGGCCCGATTGGATCGGTTTATGCAGGGGATGACTGTGATGAAACCGGCGGACTTGTCGAAGTGAGACTCCCGGTCACCGGGAAACTGACCACATAGCAGACCCTGATATCGAAGTGAAGACCCTGCCAGAGGCCACAGTGATCTCAAGTACTCTGCAAGGGGCCGTACCGAAACCTCGGACTTGCTCACAGACGGATGTATACCTATCTGGAGGAAAACAGACTCACCTGCAACGGGGAATCTCCCTGTTAACTCTACCTGAATGACCCGTCTGAAACACCCGAAGAGGAACTCCTGACCGAGATCCAGTACACGGTGGCCTTAACGGGATAAATATCACCCGTTTTTGCATCAAAGCCAATCCCATCCTTTTATTACGTTTACCCTACAAGGACAGATCAGAGATTCCCGTTAGAAAGGAGTATGAATGGATCAGGAGAGGCGTGAGATGCCGGGACCAAGAATTGAGATTGCGTCCCGGAACGTGTTGGTTGACAGAAAAGCGGAGATCTGGGTGCGGGGGTTTAAACCTCACGCCAAGGTTGCCATCACAACAGAGACTGTTGATGACAATGGTCTGCAATGGCGGGCCATAACTCCGTATACCCTCAACCCGCAGGGATGCCTGGAAATAGCCACCGCGGAATCTGACGGGGAGAGTTTTGACGACATTGACCCGTGGGAAATATTTGACACCATGCGGCCGGTTGATGACTCAGAAGAGCCGGTACCGCCCTTCGCAAAGACAACGACCAATCCGCTTCAGATTGAGATCCGGGCAACGGCACATAACGGTGATTCCGCCCGGAGCAGCCTGAGGCTTCACGTCTTCAATGACGCGACCACAATCAGGGAAGAGGTCAGGGATGGCACCCTGCAGGGCACCCTCTTCTGTCCGAAAGGGGACGGGCCGTTTCCGGTGGTAATCTGTGTTGGCGGTTCTGACGGCTGGTTCACCGAACCCCGTCCGGCACTGCTCGCATCCCATGGCATCGCAACATTCTCGGTGGCCTACTTCGGAAAGGAGCCGCTCAAAAAAGAACTCTGTGAAGTGCCGCTCGAGTTTTTTGACCGTGCTGTTGCCTGGCTTGAAAAATACCCTGCAGTTGACACCGGACGACTGGGCATCTACGGTTATTCAAAAGGCGGAGAACTGGCACTCCTCCTCGCGTCCCGTGACGAACGGATTCGTGCGGTGGCTGCATACTCTCCATCGTCTGTCGTCTGGCAGAGCCCAAACGGAGGGGCACCGAGGAGTTCCTGGACAGCAGGCGGGGTGCCGCTTCCCTTCGTGAGGATGCACCTTTCGGGCATAAAGATCCTGAAACTCATGGCAGGACGCCCGATTGCATTCCGCGAGGCCTATGAACAGGGCATAGAAAAGCACCCGGAACAGACAGAAGCAGCCCGCATTCCAGTCGAAAATATTGCAGGGCCGGTCCTTCTTGTCACCGGGACAGAGGATGGCGTCTGGCCTTCCGGCACCATGGCAGATACCGTGATGACATCCCTGAAAGCGGCCGGGAAGGATGTGACTCATCTGAAGTACAACAAGGCAGGGCACCTCACCACACTCCCCGGACTGCCGGCACCGGAGATAAGAGATACCCTTATTTTCGGCGGTTCATCAAAGAAATCCTCACGGGCACTGGAAGATGCCTGGCAGAAAATGGTGACATTCTTTACCACCAGTCTCTGATCTTTTTTATTCAGATATCCGGGTGTTCCCTATCCGGGGGGCCCGCTGCAACATTCCGGGACGGGCGCGGCAATCTCTCCCGTTCATACAATCAGGTGCATTATATTCACCGGAATGAGGAATGAACAATTATTGCACCCGGATGCAGAAATGCACATGACTGTTTCTCTTTCTCTCACCGTTCTGCAGAAGAAGCGGGGAAGATGCCTGCGACTGAACCATCATGCCTCACCAGAACAATCACCTCTGTGCTACCCGAACCCCCGGTGGGGATACTGTTTCCGAGGGTCACCAGGAAAGACAGTTCCCCGGACATGCCCCCCATCTCCTGCACACCGACAACCGTCAGAGTGCTGTTGCCAAACTCCTGACTGACAGTGGGATTTATAAGAGCAATGCGCCCGGCCTCTTCCATCGTACAGTCTTCCGGGGCAGGCGGAGTGTCCGGACGCCCTTCCGGATATGGCTGGTTGTGGAATAAACCTTCAAATATGACGACAGGGATGACAGCTCCCAGCACAATCATCAAAAGAATGGTTCCGGTAAGAATGAGAATAGATTTTTTATCGGTATATCGCCCCATATGTGCTGCCCCCGGTATCTGACTGTATCAAACAGTGATGGGATGAAAGAACAGTTAAGAATATCCCGGCATTCCTCTGCCTTCCCCCATCATGAAACACCACAGAAAGGCTCAATACCACACCGGACAATCAGCAACCAAATCCCGTGGGGGACGGGAGGAGAGGAAAATGAAATTGCTGGCAATCAACGGAAGTCCACGGAAAGCGTGGAATACGGCAACACTGCTTGAACATGCATGTGAGGGTGCAGAATCCGCAGGTGCAGAGGCACGGCTCATTCATCTTGCAGACCTGAATTACTCCGGATGCACAAGCTGCTTTGCCTGCAAACGGCTGGGGGGAAACAGTTACGGCAGGTGTGCCATCGATGACGACCTGACGCCCCTGCTTGCGGAGGTGGAGGAGGAGGCGGATGCAGTCATCCTCGGGACGCCTATCTATCTGGGTGCAGAGACCGGACTGATGCGCAACCTGATGGAGCGGCTCTTCTTCCCCTACATCACGTACAGCAACGGCCCAAACATATTTCCCAGAGATGTCAGGGCAGGATTTATCTACACGATGAACATGAACAGGGAACAGCTGGCCGACATAGGCCTGCAGAGCAGGGTCGAGCTGAATGAATACCTTCTGCGGGTGGTGCTCGGCGATGCGGAGTCGCTGCTCTGCTGCGACACCTACCAGTTCAGTGATTATAGCCTGTATGAGAGCAGTATCTTTGACCCGAACGCGAAGGCAAAGCGGCGGGCAGAGGTCTTCCCGCAGGACTGCGAGGCGGCCTACGAAATGGGTGTCCGGTTTGTCGGGGGAGCCTGACACGGATTATGCCCCCGTATTGCCTGACATCCGGGATGTAACCGGTTCCTGCAGAACGGCATATGCCCGTGGTGAGGTGAACAGTCCATAGAAAGGAGGGCCACATACACATGAAAGAGAAAAAGACACCAGGAATAAGGCGGTGCGGTTGCCAGATGCACAATGAGACAGGGAGAACTCCCTTTGCCACCACAATTCTCCTTCTTACGGGGCTTCTCATCCTCTGCCTCTTACTCATATCCTCCGCCGCTGCCCATGTCCCGCTCACCTCCGGGGACAACACCCATATCGACAGCGCCTTCCCGGTCACCGATCCGACGAAGTCATGGGTGGTCTACGGAGAACTCTCCGGCGGCGGGGACGTCCGGTATTACCGGATGGCAATGGAAGCGGGCGACGTGCTGCGCCTGAGCCTCTTTACCCCGGAAGGAAAAGCAACATTCGTGCCGGGCCTTGTTGTAATGGGGCCGGGACTCTCCCCGTACGGGACACTCCCGCCGTCTATTGAGATGCCCCATATGGACGACGGCACCTACGACAACACGGATTTGATCCATGAGGAGGAGATGCACGAAACCGGTGGGGAGGCAACAGCCTATGGGGCTGTCGTCATCGAAGGAACTGCCCCTGCCGGAGCAGAGTTTGAGCCCTTCACCCCCTCGGCCCTTTATCCCGCAGCAGACTATTCACATGACGTGACGACCCCTGGAATCTGGTATGTCGCCGTCTATGCCCCGGAAGAATCTGCATCGGGCGGGAATTTCGGACTTGCCGTCGGATACCGGGAGGAGTTTACTTTCCGTGAGTGGCTGCTTGTCCCGTTCTCTGTTCTGGGCATCCACCGGTGGGAGGGGCAGTCGTGGGTGCTCATCGTCGGGCCGCTTGTGATCACCCTGTGTGCGGGGTTCGGACTGATTTTCTGGCAGGGACGAAGAGACGAAAAGACAGGAATAGCCATTGATGGCCCCTTCGGATGGCTTGCCATGGCTGCGGGCCTTCTCTACATCGGAACTGGGATGATGCTTCTCGTCCAGACACTGCTTGCACTGTCAAAAACAGGCCTGACCGCAGCGATCTTCCTCCCCGCGATATACATCGCAGTCGCCGTCCTGTTGGGATTGTATGCTCTCCGAAAGGGCCTGCAAAGTACCGGCTGGGGGAGGAGGAACAGCGGATATATAATGATCGTAGTCGGCATTGTGGGGCTCTTTGTCTGGGCAGGGCTTCTTGCAGGGCCGGTGTGTGCGATTGCGGCGGGAGTCGGAACTCTTGTGTGGGGAGAGAAGAGGACCGGATAAAGGGAATGAAACAGATTACCGAATAAGTGATGCGATAGTATTGGTGAACTGCCGCCCTTCCTCAATCAGTACCTCCACTTCCTCCGGACCAGGCGATGGGCCAAATGAGGACCGTTCATCATGTCTCCGCGTCCGAAGTCTGCCAAAGAGAAGTGGCCACCGGGATTCAAGCTGACCATCGTCTGCGCACTTTTTAAGATAAAGTCCAAGACAGAAATGGCTTTTTTCAAAGATTCCATCCTGGTAAAGGAGGGCACGGGCAGCATGAAACCATCCCATGTATGTCGCCATCAGACCGGTACGACATGCCCCACTTTGGACAGTCAACTCAGCCTCGTCTAAAAATAACCGGGCAAGACGAATTGATTCATGTGCTTTTTCCTGCGATGGTGCTGCTTTTCGCAGTTTTCGCTCCTGATAACAGTCCTCAAGCTTCATCGAAGGGCACCCCGTCAATTGTCACCGATGCTGTCATCAGATTCCGGTAAAAATAATCGTCCAGTTCCCGCATTCTGTTCACTTTTTCAGGTGTAAGAATAAGGATATTAACCTCCTTGCCGAGAACGGTGTGAAAGTGAGCCTCCAGCTTCGCAGTTGCCATTTCAACAGCACCGGTGAACCGCTCAACCATTATCCAGAGGTCGATGTCACTTGCGGCATCATTTCGACCCGTTGCCCAGCTCCCATACACACCAATACCCTTCACCCATTCGGGAAGGTCCACCGCATCCTTCAGAAGCATGATATTAAGTAACCGCCGGAGTGTGATTCCGGTCGCGTTTGCCTGCCACTGAAATATCCTCCCCTGAAGCAGACACAGTTCGTTTTCAGCAAGCAGATTCAGGTACCGGGAGACGACCGGTTTTGAAACCCCTGTTCCCCGTGCAACGGAGGTGACCGTCACCTCACGATTCTCTGATACATATGCAAGCACCTGAATGCGTTCATGAGAACTGAGGAGTTCGGGAAGAACTGCTATCATCCCGGAACTCCGGGGACTGTGTTTCATATTGTGAACCTTTTTGTTTCAGATAATGAAATAGTTTGTTTCCGATTCTGAAATATTTTGTTTCAGATTTAGAAACAAAATACGATTAAAGGTGTAACTAAATCGGGTAGAGGGGGTGTCCAGCCGTTCTTCCACCGAATCGCAGAATGAACCGGCAAACCGGCAGGAAAATACAGTCTCCTCGTCAATTATCGGCAGTCCCCCGTATTGCACATTGTGTCGATGCCTGCTGCATACAGGTGACAAATCACGCCCTGTTACGGACGTCATTGTGAGCACACCCGTTCTTTGACATAATGCCGGAAACCCTACCGAACAAATCCGGCCCGTCCTGCATACCGGGCCCGCTCGCCTGCAGCCTCTTCAATCCGGATGAGCTGATTATATTTCTCCACCCGTTCCCCCCGTGCCGGCGCCCCGGTCTTGAGGTGGCCGGTCTGCATCGCAACCGTGAAGTCAGCGATGAAGGAATCCACCGTCTCGCCACTCCGGTGGGAGACCATGGCGCCCCAGCCGTTCTTCTGTGCCAGCCGGACGGCAGCGATGGTCTCCGTCACGGTGCCTATCTGGTTGGGTTTTATAAGGACAGAGTTTGCGACATTCTCCTTAATTCCCCGCTCGATACGGGCGACTGTGGTGACAAAGAGGTCGTCGCCGATGAGTTCCACGCGGTCGCCGATGGCCTCGTTCAGGAGAGCCCAGCCTTCCCAGTCATCTTCCCCGAGGCCGTCCTCGATGGATACAATGGGGTATGCTGCCACAAGTTCCTCGTAGCGCTTCACCATGCCCGCAGCATCAAGTTTCAGGTTTTCGGTTTTGAGTACGTACATGCCGTCCTCGTAAAAGGCGCTGGATGCCGGGTCAAGGCAGATGCCTACCTCTTCTCCGGGGACATAGCCTGCCCGTTTGATTGCTTCCACAATGAGGTCGAGGGGTTCGGTGTTCGAGGAGACGACCGGTGCGAACCCGCCCTCGTCACCGACACTGGCGGAAAATCCCTTCTCTTTTAAGAGGGCCTTGAGGGCGTGGTAAATTTCCGCTCCCCAACGGACAGCCTCAGCGAATGTCGGGGCGCCGTATGGGGCAATCATGTACTCCTGGAAGTCCGGGCCCTGCCAGTTAGCGTGGACACCACCGTTGAGGATGTTCATCGCCGGCACCGGCAGGACAGCCTTGTTCCCGTCTCCCAGATATTCCCAGAGCGGGAGGCCAACTGCCGTAGCGGCGGCCCGGGCAACCGCCATCGAAACTGCGAGGGTCGCGTTGGCACCGAGGTTCTGCTTGTTCGGTGTTCCGTCAAGCTTACAGAGCATCTCATCAACTGCCTGCTGGCGGCAGGCATCGAGTCCCTTCAGGTGAACTGCGATGGTGGTGTTTATCAGTTCAACGGGTTTTTTCACCCCTTTTCCACCGTATCTGGCGGGATCTCCGTCACGGAGTTCAACAGCCTCGTGGATGCCGGTGGACGCACCGGACGGCGATGCGGCCCGTGCAAATGCACCGCAGGCGAGTGTGACTTCTGCTTCAACAGTCGGATTGCCACGGGAGTCAAGGATTTCCCGGGCATGGATTGTGGTGATGGTTGTGTCGATTGGGGTTGTGACAGGTGTGGTCATAATATCATCTCATTATTGTTTTTGTCTGACTTATGAGGATCGGGTGCCAGGTTGTAATCCGGGTGGTTTTGATGGGTTGATACACCGGGACGGGCGAACGGGAGGATTCAAATCGTTTGTGGCAGAGCGGATTTTGGTATTATGTTTGAGAGGATGAGAGTGTCCACACAATTTCACCCTCACTGCATTCAGCAGTATTGTTACACAGTTCCGAATATATCCCGAACTCCTCTTATCAGCACATTGAAACTGCAGGAGAGATTTGAACCATCAATACTGAGATACGGACCGATTGCTCGTGAACCGCTCATTTTCTGATATTTATCGTTCGTAATTTTTCTGAGCTCCTCTGATGGACTCATCAGCAGATCAGGGTCCCGGAATTTACGTTCGGTCTGTTTTTTAGAGAGGTTGGGAATATCAAGTCCCCGCTCCACTGCCTCCAAGTCCCCCAGATAGAAC
Organism: uncultured Methanomicrobiaceae archaeon; assembly: GCA_963761105.1. Lineage (GTDB taxonomy): Archaea > Halobacteriota > Methanomicrobia > Methanomicrobiales > Methanomicrobiaceae > Methanogenium. Next base: position 392,989 of record CAVXFW010000023.1, read on the forward strand.
GTTTCAAGTTCGGTGCATGCGATCCGGACGAGAGTATTTTCGGCGTGTGCGTCCCTGCATTTCTGTACCAGATTTTCCTTAATCTCCATGCAGTTGCCACCGTCCTGATCCCGCATGATTACAAAAAAGGTATTAGGGGTTTTCCATCCCCGGAGTTTTTTTACAACATTTTTTTCCAAGTCCTGTTTTCCAGCAAATGTTCTATAGAGCACATTAACTTCAGCCGGAATAACTGAGGGAACTACTCCTTTCAGCATTTCCCGAGCGGAGGGCTCTTCGAGAAAGAAGACTAGCGTCTGTATCATGACCTATATCTCACCAAAGAAGCCCTGTCTCCAGAGATATCCCATCTGGTCGCCATCTTCCATATAAGCAACGATCTGCTCATCGTCTTTTGCACGCAGTATCGTTGTATAGCCATCTGCTTTTTTCAGCCAGAATACTTCCTCAACCCGTGCCGCATTCAGAAAATCAGGAGAGTGGGTTGATACAAAGACCTGCCCGCCACGGTTGGCATAGCTCCTGAACTCTTCTGCCAGTTCCCAGAGAAGGTTGGGATACAACTGGTTTTCCGGCTCTTCGACACAAAGAAGCGGGTGCGGATTTGGATCATACAAAAGAACCAGATACGCAAGCATCTTGATGGTGCCATCAGAGACATACCGGGCGAGGAAGGGGTCTTCAAACGAACCATCCTGAAATTTCAGCAGAACACGCCCTTCTTCGGTTGTTTTCGATTCGACGGTTGTCACTCCGGGAATACGATCCCGTAACCGGTCAATGATACTTTTGAACGTTTCGGGGTGGTTCCGGTAGAGATACTGGATAACAATTGAGAGATTTTCCCCTTCGGAAGAAAGATGCTCGGCATACCCGGCTTCCTGTTCCGGGCGTGCTCTGTTTATATGAAAATCAGAGACATGCCAGTTCTCTATTAAGTTTCCGAGGGAGACGACCGCCGGAAACCGTTCAAACTGGGCAAGGCCTTTGATGGCAAGGATGTCATTGGATTTTAAGGTCTGTTCTTCCCGTTGCAGCTCACCCACATCGGTTGTTTCATCGAGTTCATTGGTGACGGCATTCCCTTTTCCATTTGAAAATTCCAGAAAATGCCAGGGCTTCCCCCAGCTGCCCCTGCGGTATTTGAGAATTTCATTCTCTACATATGCCCGGCCGTTTTTTTCGTTAATCTGCAGAAAATATGTTGTCAGCGGTTTTTCTGGAGATTCCCGGAATTTTATCTCAATTTCTATCGGCCCTTTGGCGTTTCTGCTTCTGACTTCCTGAAATCCCCTGCTTCCGCCGAGTTTGGAGAGAGCAGAATTGACATTGCCTGCGAGTGCATCTTTTAAAAAACCGAATACACTGAATATGGTGCTTTTTCCGGTACCGTTCGCCCCCACTATGATGCAGAAGTTTGGAATATCAGTCATCTCAGCGTCCTGAAATGCCTTGAAATTCTTCAGCCGTATCGATTCTATCTTCATATTCCCGTCTGCCTCCCCGATGATATTCGGTGGTTATCAATACTCTATTTTTATTTTTCTTAAATCATGCCATCCCGAGGGACTCAATGCCATTCGGCTTTATGAGGAATACAGCGCCCGTCTTCAGTAGGTTGTTGTCGTTCCATCCCTCTCTCACATCCGGTAAAATGCTAATGGCAAAAGTGAGAGGCAATGAGATTCAGCATTTTTTAATCTGCGACCTTGATATCAGTGAATTCCGCAAATAAAATCATATGCTTAAAGAGATCCACGAAGATGATTGTACAAACGAACGAAACAGATCATGAGACACATTTAAGCGCAAACTATGATTTTCAGTTAGGGAATATCTCCAAACCTAATTTCTTCTCAAGCGCTCTTACTTTCTTTGGTACCTCTGTAATTTGATCGAATCCATCATATGATATTTTTGTGACCTTTGAAAAGATCAGGAGTACATCCTTCGGGGAATACTCAGAAGTCAGCCCTGCTTTCTTTATGACGTTCAGGATCTTACAATAGAGATACAGACACAGAAATCCAACAAACAAATGGCCACAAACTGCGCTTCTGTCGCCAAGATACAGGACGTCTGCCTGAATCTCATTTTTCAGAGTATCAAAATGCTTTTCAACGAGATCCCGTGTTTTGTACAGTTCATAGATCTCCTGCGGAGTCTTCTCCAAGTTTGAAAGAAAGAGAATTCTGCCAGCATTTTTTTCTTTGACCTTTGCTTCGTCTGATTCAAGCTTTCCATTTTCCATTCTTGAAAATATCGTCTTTCTCTCTTCAAGTCTGAGGTCTTCGTCCTCAAACATATACAATATTTTATCGCCGATCTCCCTTTTTCCACCCCGGATAAGGCGTTTATGATACATAAAATGATAATTCAGGTGTATCCGGGTCTTGTAGTGATTACTGTTTCTGCGAAGGGGCACTATGAACGAACATTTCCGCTCAATCAACCCTTCAACTACTTTTTCAGAGACAAATCCTCCATCCATAACAATTGTTGCATCATGGAGATCGAGTTCATCCATTGAAGGTAGGAGTGTGGATACGTCCTTCACTGAACCGGGAACCGGACGAAGCATAACCGGCAGGCCAGTCTCAAGTCCACAAAACAATGCTAAGTTCACCTGAGGGAGGGCCATTTCCTGAGCATTGTGGCCCCATTCGGCAAAGGACAAATTGTCCGAAAGGGAAAAAATAAAGGAGAGATCATAGAGGAGATGGGTATTTCCTTTGCGGAGATATTTGAAGACAATGTCCTGTCCTAATTTGTCATCTCCAATTTCGCGTAATGTGAGTGACAGATTTTTTGGAGAGCATTTGGGGGATATGTTCAAAGAATTGTCTAATTTTTCCCAGGATGTGTTTACTCTTTTTAATGGAAGATATCCGGAAATGCGGGTAAATACAAGAGCAATGATATCTTCCCAGTGGTCCGGAAAAGCTTCGACAAGTATTGGGATCAGCTCTTCAAATTCCTGCGCAAGAAATTTAGCATTTCCATATTCATGAGCTGATTTTGGTCTGGACACGGATTCTCTTTTAGATTTGTCCTGTGGCGGGCGGTCGGCTCCTTTGACAAGCAGCCCATGTTCTTCGGTGAGTCTTCCCTGGTAACGGGAGATCTTTTTGGTCTTCTTGGTTTCCTTGTTGTACGTGCTTGTGGAATGGTAGACATACGGTTTATTCTGAATATATTTGATTTCGAGGCACTTTATTCCCTGACTTCTTTGGTCCTCCAGCCACTTTTTTGCCCATTCATCCATGGTCCAATATTAGGGAATGCAAATATATGAAGCTTTCCCCTGAAATCATGTGAACTTCAAAAATGGCGCAGCATAACGGAAATTAATCCCTATGTGTGGAATAGTTAAGGTTTAAGGTATTGTCTGGAAGAGATTCAACAACGACCCATCCACATCGGTGCAGGGATGGGACAAAACAGGGGGATACATTTTGATATCTGGTAAAAGGATGTTTTTGACGGGGTTGCTGGTAATATCAGTGCTTTCTGTCTGCGGTGTGGTGACAGCACAGGACAGTGAGGGATATGAATTTCACACGACCTAGGGAACGAAAGGTTCAGGAGATGGCGGGTTTGATACTCCATTCGGGGTGGCCGTCGATACTTCAGGCAACGTCTACGTTGCCGACTCATATTTTCACCGCATCACGACGTTCACGTCTGACGGCACATTCCTCACGAAGTGGCAGGCAATAGGTTCAGGCATCGGGGAATTATCGTCGTTACCTCATGGCATTGCTGTTGATGATTCCGGCACCGTCTATGTTACGGACATGTATAACGGTCGTATCCAGGTGTTCACATCCGACGGCACGTTCCTTGGACAGTGGGGATCACGTGGTTCAGGACAGGGAGAATTTACCACGCCACTGGGTATTGCCGTTGACGGGTCCGGCACCATCTACGTTGCTGACACTTTCAATAACCGCATTCAGACGTTCGAAAAGGCGGGTCTCCTCCCGGTTCCTTTTAGTAACGTCACACATTCCGGCAGCGCTCCCCCTCCCACCGCAACACCTGGTTCAGTCATCTTTGTCGTACTGGGAATCGCTATTGCAGCACTGCCTGTCGGCGTTGTTCTGGACATCAGGCGAAAATAAATTTAAGGAGAGGAGAAAGGGCATAGAACCGGATTACCGGATTTTTGCCATTTTCTAACAGCAGGAGCATCGGCGAAGCTTACTCAGTGCAAGCCCTTTGTTATACCATGCGTGGGCATGATCGGGATTAATTGCAAGCACCCGGTTATATGCCCAGAGTGCCTCCTCATATTTCTCCAGACGCATCAGGGCATCTCCTTTAGTGTTCCAGACAGGTGCATCATCCGGATTGAGAGCAAGAGAGAGGTCACAGGCATCAATGACCTCATCATATCGTTCCAGATTATAAAGGGCCAGTCCTACGCTGAACCATGAAGCAGTGTTATCCGGATCAATTTCGAGCGACCGGCAATATGCGTTAACTGCCTCCTCATAGCGGTGCATTTCATCAAGAGCACATCCTTTGTGATACCATGTAGATGCGATAGTCGAATCAAGGTCGAGTGCCAGATCAAAAGCCCCGACTGCTTCTTCATATTGCTCCAGATTCAGAAGGGCAATTCCCATGGAATTCCATGCCGACGTGTCATCGGGGTCACATTCAAGGGACCGCCTGTATGCACAAACTGCCTCCCCGTAGCGGTGCAGTTCATCAAGGGCACATCCTTTGTTGTACCACGCCGAAGCATCTTCCGGGTCAATTTCAAGTAACCGGGTGTAGGCCGCGAGCGCCTCCTCGTAGCGGTGCAGTCCATCCAGGGTAAATCCCTTGTTGTACCACGCCGAAGCATCTTCCGGGTCAATTTCAAGTGCCCGGGTGTAGGCCGCGAGCGCCTCTTCGTTTCGGTTTAGTTCAAAGAGGGCGTTCCCTTTGCCATACCATGCTGCGGCATCATTCGGGTCGAGAAGAATCGCATGTGTATGCGCAACACACGCCTCTTCATACCTGCCAAGCTCTTCTAAGGCATATCCCCTGCCTGTCCACGCAGAGGCATGACCGCGATCACACCGGATTGTTTCGTCATATGACGCCAGCGCTTCTTCATACAGCTGTTGCTTCTCCAGAGTACATCCTTTGTTGTACCATGCAGCGGCGTAATCGGGGTCTAATTTGAGTGCATGACCATATGCCAGAAGCGCCTCCCCATATCGGCCAAGTTTGTCAAGGATATTCCCTTTACCATACCAGGCAGGTGAAGAATCCGAATCGATTGCGATCTCCTGATCATATGCTTCAAGGGCTTCTTCATACCGGTGGAGTTCTTCAAGGACATATCCTTTGTATTGCCATGCTGATATCTTTCGGGGTTCAATAGTGATTGCCTGACAGGATGCTGCAAGAGCTTCCTCATATCGCTGCAACTTCCCCAGGGCATATCCTTTGTTGTACCACGCAGAGGCAAATTCAGGAGCGAGTGCTATCGCCCGGTCAAATGCTGCCAAAGCCTCTTCAAACCGGTCGAGTAAGAGCAGGGTATTTCCTTTGTTATACCAGGCAGTGGCATTATCCGGATCACATGCTATCGCCATATCGTATGCCTCACCTGCCTCCTCGTATTGTTCATTATTATTGAGCGCATCTCCCTCGGCAACCCAGTCATCTGCGCAGATATTTTCAGATTCTTCCATTATACTCTCATTCTTTCTCTACAATCATTATTTCACTTCCTGCAATGTGCTAACTCTTTTCATTTCAAACCTGACAGACAGACTCCCTCAGATGTGATTTCCCAAAAAGACCACCATAACGTGCCTTTGCCTTTAGGAATTGAACTGCAGCAGATCAAGGCAAGCATACCCTTTGGAGACTTAAAAAAATAACTCAGTTTCCTTTACAATAGAACCAGAGTCCCGGATGCACGGGAAAACCGGGGATGATATATTTCATAACACAGGGGGAAAGAGAGAAGGTGTCATTTGTGTTATTGACTGGCATATCTATAAGGACAAAGAGGCCAAGATGAACCGCTGGTGAAAGACCATGGTTTCGTTTAAATGTAAGGATATCGGGATGAAATGCGATTTCGAGGCAACCGCAGCCAACGTGCAGGATTTAGATGAACAAATCGTCCGGCACGCCCGCGAAGTTCATAAAATCGACCCGGTGGATAAAGAGCTGTGGATGAAGATCCACAAAGCTGAAAAGTAACCCCCTTTTTTTTCTCCGCCGTCATCCTTATCAGTCTTAAAACCCATAGCAGGTCTTTAGGAGAATATGCATATGGACCCGCTGAAGATCCCCGGAATGACCAAACCAGAGTATGATGCCCTTATTGAACGACAGTATATCTCCCGTATTGCCTTTACCGGTAACGGGCATCCCTATATTGCACCGTTCATGTATGTCTTTGACAAAAAGTACCTGTACTTCCTTTCCACGAAATACGGCAGGAAGATGCAATATTTTGCCACAAACCCGCAGGTATCGGTTGAAATCGAAGAGTACATGCCTGACATGTCGTCTTTTACCTTTGTAAGCCTGCAGGGGAAAATCGAAGAGGTGGATGACCCGGCCAAAAAGAAGGACGTGCGGGAACAGTTCGTGGCCATGATGGCACGACACCGGCTCTCCCCCAGTGTTCTCTCTGCACTGGGCTACAGTCCCGATGACCCCCCCGAAATCATCATCAGCGGGGAGCGTTCCGCGGTCTGGAAACTGGTTGATGTCAAAGATATTGTGGCCCTGAAAAACGGTTGATCACATCTTCTCTCATTCTTTTTTGCTTGTTCCCGGACGTTTCAGGGGCACTCATCATTGAGTGTTCAGGTGTTGAGAGTGTCACCGTGAAAAAAGCGGGAACTATTGTTTCAGCATGTCCGGCTGCCGGTTTCGACTTATCAGGCCCCTTTATTTCACCGCTTTATTTCCAGCCCCACCTCGTTTCGTCGCAGGAAACCGGGTGTCCAGGGAGGATTATACCGCATCAAAAATGGTTCTCCAACCGATGAAATCCCGGCATCCTTAAGTCCTTCCCGCAGCCGCACCTCTGCTGCCGCCACCTCTTTCTCGCGGGCATACCCCTTAAACCGGATGACGGCAACCTCTCTCACGGGCAGTGTTGTGATCTGCACCCGGGCGTCCAGCGGTTCCGGCATCTCATCTCTGGTCAACCCCTGCGGCATGACAAATGACATTGACGTTGCACCGGAAACGACCGGTGCCATCATCGCGATCTGCCGGGATGTGATCACCGGGGAGGTCATCGATATGCTATTCTGAACGGTATTTTTACCCGTGATGTAGGCAAAGAGCAGATTGAAACCGGCGTTATCTTTACTGCTATCAACCGTCGCAAGCACCAAAGAGGGATATTTCCGGAACTCAATCTCTCCTGCCTCACCCGTTATTTCATATGGAATGGTATCCGTCATTGTTCTGTTCACCTCATGTATAGGATTATTTTCCACCCTCACCCTTAGGGACGTTTCTTCTGAAAAATCCTGTGCTCCTGCTGAAACTCGTTATTTTTGCAGCAGGCGTTCCATCTTTTCCCGTTCAAACCCGAAGATAAACTCGTCGCCTATTTGGACGACCGGAGCCCCGATATGCCCCGTCTTCTCAACGAGCAGATCCCGTGCCTGTTCATTCATCGTGAGGTCAATCTCTTCATAAGCCACCTTTTTTTCGTCGAGGAAGGCTTTTATTTCCCTGCAGTTATGGCACTGCGGTGTTGAGTAGACGGTGACTTTTTCGTCTGTGTGCCAGGTTCTTTCAATGAACTCCTCACGCCCGGAGTAGGTCTTGTATAACCCATATTCCCGGGGGTTTTTCTCTGCGTAATTCTGGTGGTATTCTTCGGCAGGGTAAAACACTGTGTACGGCAAAATCAGGGTTGCAACGGGTCTCGCAAACTTCCCGGAATCGTCCAGAGCCTTCTTTGACGCTTCTGCCATCCGTTTCTGTTCATCATCGTGCCAGAATATTGCGGTCCGGTACCTGGGAACCCTTGTCTGCGAACTGTCCCGCATCATCGGTCGGATCAATCTGCGTCCAGAATACTTCCAGAAGTGTTTCGTACGAGACCGTTTCGGGGTCGTATGTCACCTGCACTGCTTCAAGATGTCCCGTTCTGCCGGAAGAAACCTCACTGTACGTCGGGTTTTTCTTCGTTCCTCCCGCATACCCGGCCACGACCGAAATGACCCCTTCAGCCTCTTCAAACGGCAGCTGCATACACCAGAAGCAGCCACCGGCAAATGTTGCCTTCTTCAGGCTTCTTTCCTCCATACCTGTTCAGCCTCTCTCTTCATCCCGGAAGTGACGGATATGCACACGCACCACATGGTGTGGATGCCGGGATGCCACACACACCCACCGATTCCTTCCGATGGTCTGTAATGAGAACACCTCGTATTAAATCATCGCATCATCCGGGCACGGCAGCCATTTCGGTGCTGCGACAGATACTGCCACATCACTGTCCCGGCGGGATGCTGACGATTGCAAAGCTGTTCTTCGGGGCGGTGCACCAATATGTTTTTGGTGGATACAGACCGTTCTCACCACAGGAGAAAAACGATGAAACCAATCGAGGTGCACACGGTCAAACTCGGCATAGCAAATGCCTATATCATCAGGCAGGAGGGAACAATCCTTGTTGATACGGGGTATCCGGGAAGTGAAGAGGCCATTCTTGGCGCGGCGAAAGAGATGGGAATTGTACCCGGAGATATCCGGTTGATTCTTCTCACCCACGGTCATGGCGACCACGCCGGTTCAGCCCAAAAACTCCGGAAGATGACAGGGGCGAAGGTTGCGGTGCACCGGGGTGATGCCGAAAAGCTTAGATCCGGCAACCAGGGGGCCCTGCGGGCGACGTGCATGACCGGCAGGCTCATGGGAATATTCTTTGGCAGGGGGGAGAAGGCCCGGTTCCCACCGCTTGAACCGGACATTCTCATCTCAGATTCGCTCGATCTCCGGGAATTCGGAGTTGAAGGGACAGTAATTCCGACGCCGGGACATACCCCTGGTTCGGTCTCGGTGTTCCTGGCAAACGGCGATGCGCTGGTGGGAGATCTGATCTTCCCGTCCATCCCCTCCGAAAAACCCGGCCTGCCCTTCTGGGCGGATGAACCAGATGAAGTAATACGAAGCATCGAGACTGTCCGGGAGCAGGGACCGCAGAAGATCTATACCGGACACGGAGGGCCGTTTTCAGGCGAGGAAATTGAGAAGATCAGGTGAGGAGGCAACCGGACGTGCCATCGATCCCTGATGCCTGTTTGTGACGGTATTAATCCCCGAAGAATGCCAATAATACGATAAGGATGAGACAGACCATGAAAAAGACCATCATTACTGTCGTAGGAACAGATACCGTCGGAATTATCGCAAAAGTATGCACATACCTCGCAGACAATGAGGTTAATGTCGAGGATATTTCCCAGACCATCATACAGGGTTATTTTAACATGATGATGATCGTTGACACCAGCAGGTCTTCCAAACCGTTTGGTGAGATGGTAAATGAATTAGAAACGATCGGCGATGAAATTGGTCTCAAAATCAGATGCCAGCATGAAGATATTTTTACCAGAATGCACCGGATCTGAGAGGAATTTTCTATTATGATCAATATATTCGAGGTCTATGAAACAAACAAAATGATCGAGCAGGAACAGCTGGATGTCCGTACGATTACGATGGGCATCAGTCTTCTGGACTGCTGTGATTCTGACTTGGATACCTTAAACCAAAACATATACGATAAAATCACCCGTGTCGCAAAAGATCTCGTTTCCGTCGGCAGGGACATTGAACGTGAATATGGCATCCCAATAGTAAACAAGCGCATCTCTGTCACCCCCATCGCACTTGTCGGAGGACGGGCCTGCAGATGTCCGGAGGATTTTGTCACCATCGCAAAAACACTGGATGAGGCAGCCAAAGCGACAGAGGTGAATTTTCTGGGAGGCTACTCTGCTCTCGTTTCCAAAGGAATGACCCTGGCTGATGAAAATCTCATTCACTCCATTCCCATGGCTCTTTCCTCCACCGAACGGGTCTGCAGTTCGGTAAATATCGGCTCCACAAAGACCGGCATCAACATGGATGCGGTAAAATTAATGGGGGAAATCGTGAAAGAAACAGCAGTGGCAACCAAAGATAACAACTCTATGGGCTGTGCAAAACTGGTGGTCTTCTGCAACGCTCCTGATGACAATCCGTTTATGGCCGGAGCCTTTCACGGCGTAACAGAAGGAGATACGGTGATACATGTGGGTGTATCAGGTCCGGGTGTGGTGAAGCGTGCCCTTGAGGGAGTCCGGGGTGAGAACTTTGAAGTGCTCTGTGAGACGGTGAAAAAAACAGCCTTTAAGGTTACCCGTGCCGGACAACTGGTAGCCCAGGAAGCTTCAGAACGGCTCGGAGTTCCGTTTGGCATTGTTGATCTCTCGCTTGCGCCCACGCCTTCCGTGGGTGACAGTGTGGCAGAAATTTTAGAGGAGATGGGCCTTGAGTCGGTGGGTGCTCCGGGAACAACAGCCGCACTTGCCCTGTTAAATGATCAGATCAAAAAAGGAGGGGTCATGGCAAGTTCTTTTGTCGGCGGACTCAGTGGTGCCTTTATTCCCGTAAGCGAGGATCAGGGTATGATCGATGCCGTGAACCGTGGCGCTCTCACCATCGAAAAACTTGAGGCGATGACCTGCGTATGCTCAGTAGGCCTTGATATGATTGCCATACCCGGAAATACGTCCGCTGCAACCATCTCCGGCATAATCGCTGATGAAGCGGCAATTGGCATGATTAATCAGAAGACAACCGCCGTCCGGCTAATCCCTGTTATAGGAAAAGATGTCGGTGACACGGTGGAATTCGGCGGGCTTCTGGGTCATGCACCCATTCAGCGGGTGAATCCCTTTGGCTGTGAAAATTTCATCAACCGTGGCGGCAGAATCCCTGCACCGATTCATAGTTTTAAAAACTGAAAACAGGAGTTTTCTCCATCAAATACAATCTTTTTGTATTAAATTTCTCATCAATTTCACACATCTGGTGTTCCATTCAGGAATAGTTACTCCCCTCCCTTTTCCCGCACTTCCCACTTGAAACGGTTTTCTTTTGCTTCTGTAATCTTTAGTACCTTTCAAAAATCTTTTTATCATTCTTAGTTGCCTGAAAATAGATTCAGTAGAAATTCATCAAAATGAACCAGAAGTAGTATTTGATGTTAATTTAGCGTATGAGATTTCAGGCGCTTATGAATGCAGATACAATCCCACACTTTCGGATCTAATTTCATCCTATGATTCACTGTTCCAATGAATATTATTAGTAATTTCAGTTCATTTCGCATAAACCACATTAAAATGCCATCTCACAACAGTATTTTTCCTTTAGGGGTTTTTGCATTGATGTGAGAAATTCCATGACATTGACGGTGCTCTCCGCCATCCTGCCATCAATTTTGTAATCCGCCCATGTGGCGTATCCCAGCTCCGATGCTATTTTCTGACGGAGAATGATTGCTTCTTCAAGAAAAACGGAATTCGTATCCGTCTGCCAGTTGTTGTATGCCTCATACATTCTTATGCGTGTTTCACCATTTTTGGCATAGGTCATAACCGAAAGATAATCAGGATACTTCATGGTAACCAGATATGTACCTTGGGGAGTCGGTGAGAACGTGGCCATTGATGATGAGGAAATCCCCTCCAGTGTTCACCAGCAGTGAATGCAAACGTGGTGGCATCGTTGTTCAGGTTGGCTGAAAACCGGGTTTCAAGCCCGCTCAGCTCAGTTTTCATCTCCCTGACCTTTGCGAGGCTTTCTTCAGAGAGCTTCAGTCCGTTCTTTTCAAATTCTCTGATGGTCACGTCATAGAGCCGGGATTCCTCAGGCGTTCGCGGGGTCTGTTCCCGGAGAGCGTCATACAGGTCACGGCGGGTATACACAGTGGTATCGAAAACAGAGGCAGATTCTTCACATGACATCCCTTCCGCAGCGATTCCTGCATCCGGATACACATTTCCCATCAGGATAAGCGGGTTGACTGCATCGGCATATTCAGTCATAATCCCGTCAAATGCGATGACCGTGTTGTCAAAGGTGCTCTCATCCACCGGTATTTTGACAATGGCGCTGAGCGAAGCCGTTGCAGTCTGTTCTGCAATTTTACTCAGGCGGGTTATTTCACCCGGAGAGTAGTGTGTCTGTATGGGATTGTTTCTCACCGGAACATACCATCTGTGGACTCTTCCTGCCGGGTGTTCCGGAGGCTGCCCCCTGTCATGAGAAGGGTGACAATCAGAACAATGAGCCATGATAAACGGTAAAAACGGATTCCATACTCGCTGGTATGCATGGAAAATCAGTGATCTCTTATGTCTGTCTGAAGGAGGATAAAGGTGTACACTATGCACCCGGACATCTGATACACATACTGTCCTCTGAGAAAACAAAGAGAAGTCCAGTCCCTGCCGGTATATGTCCGGTTCTGTTTGATCAAAAGATAGATTCTTATCCTCTTTAAGAAATACTGAAGAATAATGGACGGTGAAAAAAATAAAATAGGTCTTGCCGAAGCTGTCTCCATCGGAATCGGAGGAATGGTCGGCGGGGGGATTTTTGCCGTTCTTGGACTGGCCGTTCAGCTTGCAGGAGGTGGAACACCGGTCGCTTTCATGTTAGCAGGTCTGGTCGCGATCCTAACATCCTATTCATATGCCCGACTGTCGGTCACCTACCCAAGCCAGGGAGGGACGGTAAAATTTCTGATAAAGGGATACGGGAACGGCCTGTTTTCAGGCACCATGAACCTCCTTATCTGGATAAGCTACATCGTTATGCTATCCCTGTATGCATATGCATTCGGAAGCTACGGGGCAACTTTTTTCCCTGCTGATCTTCAGGTTATAATGAAGCATGTACTCATCAGTGCAGTCCTTCTTCTTTTGATGTTTTTGAACTTAATGAAGGCAAATGTAGTGGGTAAGGCAGAGGACATTATTGTTGCAGTGAAGCTTTCTATCCTCACAGTATTCATCGGTGTGGGTCTCCTTTCGGTAAATACCGCTTCACTGTCGCCTTCAACGTGGTCTCCGTCGCTTACCCTTATATCAGGGGGATTTATCATATTCGTTGCCTATGAAGGATTTGAACTGATTGCAAATACGGCTCGGGATGTCCATGATCCAAAACGCACACTCCCCCGGGCGTATTTCATCTCGACCGGGTTTGTAATAGTACTCTACACTCTTATTGCAATAGTCACAATAGGAAATCTCCCGGTTGGCCAAATCATTTCCGCAAGTGATTATGCCCTTGCGGAAGCGGCAACGCCTTTTCTCGGCCAGGCAGGTTTTGTAATGATAGCTATTGCGGCCCTTCTTTCAACCGCATCGGCTATTAATGCAACATTTTACGGCACTGCACGCGTAAGCTACATTATCGCAAAGCAGGGAGAGCTCCCCCGGTTTCTTGAAACGGAGATCTGGAATCGCCATCCCGAAGGTCTTTTTCTTACAACCGGAATTACCCTTTTAATTGCCAATACCCTTAACCTGCGTGATATCTCAACTATGGGTTCGGCCGGATTTCTGCTCATATTTGCGGCGGTCAATTATGCTAACGTCCGGTTATGGAAAGAGACCGGGTCTACCCGTTTCATATCAGCTGCCGGAACATTACTCTGCCTGATAGCAGTCGGATTTCTCGTATATGATACAGCTCTTACCGCACCATCGAGCATTCTTGTCCTTGCAGTCATGCTTGGTCTTGCACTTGGAATAGAACTATTGTATTGTCGTTTAAGAAACAGAGAAATCAGGATTGAGGACAGGGAAGATGATTATTAAGATAAATATTGTCAATTGCTGGTTTTGCAGGAACAGGAATTCCTGAAAAATATTATTCCCGAAACCTTGCATACATAATCTCATCCATAAGCTCGCCGTTTTTAGAAACTGCATCTTTTAAAACCGCTTCCGGGACAAATCCGCATTTCTCAAGAACTCTTGCCGATGCAGGATTATTCGAAAATATTCCCGCCTGAATCCTTGCAATGTCAAACATCCCGAAGGCAACCGGAACAACGGCAGACACAGCATCTGTGACAATCCCCATTCCCCAGAAAGGCTCTCCCAGCCAGTAGCCGATTTCAGCTGTTTTTCTGTAAACATCATCCAGGATATGTATTCCGATGCTCCCGCATGCAACTCCTTCAACCTCGATTGCAAGAATAAATCCATCTTCGAAATTCTCCGTCATTTCAATAAACCTGCAGGCATCCCCGGTACTGTAGGGATGCGGGAATCCATCCCGCATTTTTGATGAAATTTTCGGATTGTCCGCATATTTGACTAGTGAGTTCAAATCAATCCTTTTCCACGGACGGAGAACAGCAGGCGGCGTTTCGATATAAAGAGGTTCAATTGTTTTCATGACTTCCCCGTATTTTTATATCTAAAGCTTTTTGTCAATATTTTTTGGCATACAGAGGTTTCTAATCTCTGTAACGTCCGGCTTTAGCCTCGAAATTATCCCGGACGTTATCTATTTAGAATTGCACGATTATCAGTTAGATATGGATGTTATACTTCGCGACCGTTTCACAAAATTGTGGGAGAAATATTTCCCGGGTGCAGAACTTCCGGTAGCAATAGAATTCCGTGACGATACAGATAGTGCAGAGAACGTTTTGCCGCCGGGGGGTTGGCGGTGCCTGATATGCCAGATTGCCAAAGCAAGGAGCGGGACACCGCTTGTATTTGACAAAGACTCGGTAACATGTGCAGGCGGCCTTCGGTACTCAGGATATGCACATGAACTCCCACCTCATTTCAGGTATTTTCTCTCATATGGACAGAGTGATGCTTCTGAGAGTGAACGATACAAACAGACGCCGGAAATCGTTGATGAATGGGAGAAGCTTATCCCTAAATATCCCCCGCATAAAAATTATCTACACGTCAAACGGTGGGATAAGCTGACCGAAAACGACAATCCCGAAGTTGTTATCTTCTTTGCCCGCCCCGAAGTTATGAGCGGGCTTTTTACGCTTGCAAACTTTGATCAAAGCAGTCCAAACGGCGTCATCTGCCCGATGGGGGCAGGATGCAGCTCAGTTCTCCTTTATCCGTGGCTTGAACAGCAGAAGGATGACCCAAAAGTTGTTCTCGGCATGTTTGACCCGTCCGCACGAAAGTGTGTGCCGGTCGATGTTCTTACAATGGCATTTCCGATGAAGAAGTTTGAGAAGGTAACCAGGTACATGGAAGACAGTTTTCTGATAAACAGAGAATGGGAAACTGTGCAGAAGAAAATTAAGAGAAGTACAGCACTTTACCAAAAAGATTGAAGATATAACAGACAAACAGATTTCCCGCAAAACTTCAAATCACACTCTGTGATAAATTTCAGGTAACCCTTCATTTCATTGTCTTACCCTTTTTTTTCCGGCAGCACCGGGACACACTTCCCTGCACTTCCGGCATCTTTCCGGGCAAGAGTTACAATACCCGGACAACACCCACATTATAGTCAGGAACCTAACTATAATTAATTATGTTCCTCCTCAATAAACTTCATTACCCACCTGTTTGCATATCCCAAACCTGATGCAAACTCTAAGAATTTTTGTTCTATTAAACATCTCAGATAAGTCAGATCTTTAATGAATTCTCTTGAGATAATTCTCTTGATACTTTTCCAAATGAATTCAATTGGATTTAGATCAGGAGAATATGGTGGCAGGAAAATAAGTTCTAATCCAATTTCATCTGCAGTTTCAATAGTAAGTTTCGCCCGATGAGATTTGAAATTATCAAGAATAAGAACAATTTGTTTACCGGGATTTGACTCCTGAATCTTATGTAAAAATTCACAAACATCTTCTTTTTTTGAATGCTCTTTAAAATCAATCACAGGATTGCCGTTAATTGGATAAAAACCGAATGTATTTGCCTTCATTCGAGTTGTGTTTTTTATTATAGTTGGTTTTGAAAAAGACCAAAGTCTTTGAGTATTTGCTGTTGTTTGAGGAGAGAATTCATCAAAAAAACCAATTACTGAATCTTTATCGATCTCGCCCAAGTTTTTTTAAAACCTCTTCGGCATTCGTTGGCTTTCTAAAATCATGAGGGTATGGTTTCGCATATTTCATTCCACATTTTTTCAAGATCATTCGGATCTGTTTTAAGGAGTATTCAACTTTAAATTCATCAAAAATTAAATTCCTAAATTCATTTGTAGTCCAATTATCTTGCTCCCTAAGCCTCTTTTCCAATTGTTCTTTTTGGCAATCTGAAAGTTTTGAAGGTTTGCCACCAGCATATTTCGGAATTAAACCTTTGTAACCAAACTCATTCCATCTTCTTTGCCAGATATAGGCCGTATTGTGTGAAACACAAACTAATTGAACTGCTTCTTCCACGCCATCCCCTTCATATCGATACTTTATAAAATATAATCTTTTCAAGACCTTTGTATCTTTTTCCAGGGATTTGATTCGAAGATTGATGCCTTCAGGTGTTAGATGTCTTTCAATAGGGATCTGCTCTGACCTAGACATAGTTTATACTTAACATGATAATTAATAAAAGTATTGTGCGAGACTATAATTCAGTCTTAAAAAGCATGATGAACATTATGAAATGATCTCTTATCTGATATAGTCAATAATTTAAGGAAATTGGATATTAGTTCCGGGGCCATAATTCCAATTTTCCTGATACCATTTATGGAGAATCTGCAATTGAATTTTTAAAATGGTTTATTTCTAAATATATAATCAGACATTTATACAAATGGTGCTGGAGTTATATAATTTGACGATATATATGCTGTATCTCTGATGCAACCGGATAATGATTATCCATAATAAACCACCATGAAAGCTCAGGTCTTCACAGGTTTATATGAGAAATCACTAAGTGATTTCCATAGTTATTTGCAAATTTCATCAGGGAAAAGGGGGTTTAAAGATTACTGAAAGTAATAAAGTGAAAGCCAGCAAAGCCGCAGATGAGGCAAGGGTGGCTGCAAATGCCGCATATGATGATGCGAAGGTTGTAGTTCATAATACAATAAAAGATGCAGGGGAAAAAGCACAGGAGTTGGCAGATGATGTAGAGATTAGTATTAATAAAGCAGTATCTGATGCAAAAATCGCAGCACACAGGACTGAATCGGAGTTAAAGAAAAAATGAGGAGGTATTAAAGAATGGGTCTGATTTCTCTTGCAGTAATATTTCTAATACTTGCTCTTGTATTCTATATACTGGGAGCACGTGGGATTGCAGGTTTTACTATGAATATCGCAAAATGGCTTGTAATAATATTTGTAGTAATTGCAATAATTACGTTTATATTATAGGCAAAAAGTGATGAAGACGTTATTCTTTCACTGTCCGGATGAGAAAACACAAAGTGATTTACATAGCAGAAATCTAAAAAAAGATAATAACCGCTGATGCATCAGAAACACTGATATCAGCACTATTTTTTTTATTTTTTTTATATTTCGGACTGAAGAGTATAATCCGGCAATACAGATATGGCTCAGAACGGCGTTTTTGTTTGAAAGGATTTTTTAGGGGAGCCGGTTTTCGTATATTATCAAAATAACGGATACTGAATGAGATTTATTTTTTTTGGAAATATCAGGATAGTGAAATCCTATATGTGCATCTGAAAATAATCAGGGAGAACAGTCTTTTTTTCTATTAAGCTCCTTAACCCACTCCCTGTTGGCCCAAAGGGCACAGCCGCCTTCGGATTCGGTTAAAAGCCCGTGATTATTGCGGATTTTTTCAAGAAGAACTGATTTAAGTGCGTCTTTCAAAGGCATCTCTGTCAGGTTAACATCCGAAAACGGAGCCGCCGGGCAGGGCTCGAGTGCTCCCGAGGGACTTACATGCACAAATCCACGTCCTGCTGCAAGACAGCCACCATATTCGTCTTCTTCGCCCGGAAATCCTATAAAAACCGCAGGGAACTTTTCAGAATACTGCCTGATTTTTTCATGAAGAAGTGACTGTTGATCTTTTGTTAGAACAAGTTTCTCTGTTCCCTCTTCAATAGGGACATACTCAACATATACAAACGCCAGAACTCCTCTTGATACCATATCGCTGATGAAATCCTCATTTGTTACAGAGGCGATGTTCTCTGCGGTAACCATCAAAGAAGAGCCGAAAAACATTCCCCTTCTGGAAAGGCTGTGGCATGTATTCATCAGCCGTTCATATGTGCCTGTTCCCCGCCTAAGATCAGTCTCCTCTGAAAAACCCTCAAAACTAATCATCGGGACAATATTTTTACATTTTCCTAAGTGTTTTGATACGTTTTCGTCTATCAAAAGCCCGTTTGTGAAAACCGGAAACAGAATTTCAGGAAATCGTTTGGCAAGCAAAAAAATCAAAGGCAATCTTAAAAACGGCTCACCGCCAGCAAAAACAACGGCTGAAACTCCAAGATCTCTTGCCTGTGAAATCAGGCTGAAAAGCTCTTCATCCGTCATATCAGGTTTTTTAGAGATGCCGTCACGGGATTTCATATAGCACCCCCTGCATGTAAGATTGCACCTTGATGTGAGTGCAATCATCATAACACCCGGAACCATTATCCCTTTCTTTTCGTATTCAGCCCGAATCCCTGCTGCTCTTTTCTGGTGAAATGCTATCTTTGCGCCGGTAAGAATTAGTCCCGGATTTTTTGAGGCAATCTTCTGCGCATTTTTGATTGTGGATTCAATAACGCCGTCAAATATATCCCTGTATGATCTCTCTGCTTTTAATTTTGTCATAAATTCCGCCTGTTTTAATTATTTATTAATTCTTCAGAACTACACACAAGAAAGGAATGTAATTTCCAAAAATATCATCTCATCTGTAAAATCATCTCACCTTTGGGATTTTATCCCAAGATGCTCATATAGTGAATCAACTCCGGGCTTATATCCCAGGAAATTTTTAAGAAGCATCATTCCCTCCTCAATATTTCCCTTTGAGAGTATCTCATCCCTGAATTTCATGCCGAGAGTCGGATTCGTCATTCCGTTCTCTTTGAATTCATTCACGATATTAAGTGCATAGACCTTCGACCAGAGATATCCATAATATCCCGCATCGTATCCGCCCATGAGATGACCAAACGATGCAGGCTGATGAGTTCCCGGAAGAGGCCGTGTTCCCATAATTTCCTCATACGTCTGATACCAGACCTCTGTTACATTGACAGGAACTATAGCAGTGTGAAACCGCATATCCTCCAGAGAATTGACAAGCAGACGGCTGTACAAATTGCCCGTCCCGACGTTTCGGGCCGCAATGATACGGTCGCGAAGGTCAGCGGGAATTTTTTCGGACATATTGGTATAATGGCCCGATATCGATTCCAGCACCTCAGGATCCCATACCCACTCCTCAAGCGTCTGCGATGGTGTCTCGACAAAATCCCACTCCACACTAAACCCGGAGAGGGTGCCATATGGTGCGGTTGTCAGAAGGTAGTGCATCGCATGCCCGGTTTCGTGAAAGAGAGTCTCTATCTCGTCTATGGTCAGAAGCGACGGCCGTTTCCCCTCCGGTTTGTGGAAATTGCCTATTATTGTCATGACCGGAACTGCGTATATGCCGTTTTTCAGCCTTCCGCTGATTACCTCAGAGGCACAGAAATGCCCGAATTTCCCCTCACGGGGATAGAGATCAAGATACAGGTAGCCTATTGGATCATTGCCGGCCAGGTTTTTCACCGCATAGAGCCGGACACCGGGAGACCATACCTGGGCATCCTCAATTTCGTAAAATCCGATGCCAAAGAGGGTTTTGCAGGTGGAAAAAAGGCCCTGAAGGACAGTGTCGACCGGAAAATATTCCCTGACCTCCTCTTCATCATAGGCATACTGCTGCTTTTTTTGTATCTCCTGAAGGTAGGCGACATCCCAGGGACTGACTGCTGTCGCCGTTGGGTTCAGACACTGTTTAATGGAAAGCAGTTCTGCCATCTCACAACAGTATTTTTCCTTCAGGGGTTTTTGCATTGAAGTGAGAAATTCCATGACATTAACGGTATTCTCCGCCATCCTGCCGTCAATCCGGTAATCCGCCCATGTGGCATATCCCAGCTCCGATGCTATTTTCTGACGAAGAATGATTGCTTCTTCAAGAAGAACGGTATTCGTATCCGCCTGCCGGTTGTTGTATGCCTCATACATTCTCATGCGTGTCTCGCCATTTTTGGCATAGGTCATAACCGAAAGATAATCAGGATACTTCATGGTGACCAGATATGTGCCCTGAGGAGTCGGTGAGAACGTGGCCATTGATGAGGAGGGGATTCCCTCCAGTTCACCAGCAGTGAATGCAAGCGTGGTGGTATCGTTGTTCAGGTTGGCTGAAAACCGGGTTTCAAGCCCGCTCAGCTCAGTTTTCATCTCCCTGACCTTTGCGAGGCTTTCTTCAGAGAGCTTCAGTCCGTTCTTTTCAAATTCTCTGATGGTCATGTCGTAAAGCCTGGATTCCTCAGGGCTTCGCGGGGCCTGTTCCCGGAGAGCGTCATACAGGTCACGACGGGTATACACACAGGTATCGAAAACAGAGGCGGATTCTTCACATGACATGCCTTCTGCAGCGATTCCTGCATCCGGATTCACATTTCCCATCAGGATAAGCGGGTTGACTGCATCGGCATAATCAGTCATAATCCCATCAAATGTGATGAATGTGTTGTCAAAGGTGCGCTCGTCCGGGGGGATTTCGGCAATGGCGCTGAGCGAGGCATTTGCAGTCAGTTCTGCGGCAACACTGAATTGTGTTATTTCGCCCGGAGAGTAGTGCGCCTGTATGGGGCTGCCCGGTCCCGGAACAAAATCGTCTGCGGACTCTTCCTGCCGGGTGTTCCGGAGGTTGCTCCCTGTCATGAGAAGGGTGATAATCAGGACAATGAGCCATGAAAAACGGTACAAACGGATTCGATAATCGCTGGTATGCATGGAAAATCAGTGATCTCTTATGTTTGTCTGGAGAGGGATAAAGGTGTACAATAGGTGCCGGACATCTGACACATACCCGTCCTCAGAAAAACAGAGAAATCCTCTCCCTAAGGGTATATGTCCTGTTCCGTTTGATCAAAAGTATTATTCATTTTCAGTATATCCCGTAGGGGTATGCGATCGAATGCCTCTGGCGTCAGGATCATTCTGAGCACCATTTCCGGGGGACCGGCCGGTGTGAGTGCCAGCACATCTGAAACAACAGCCCGGAAAGCACCGGACCTCCCGGAATCCCGACCTTTCGTAGCCACTACCAGGAAGAACACGCCCCCTACGAATCCGCCCGAAACAGGGAGTATCGTCACTAAAAATACCCTGCCCGGTACTGTCACTGTACCGGGGCAAAAAAGCCCGCTCATCGATCAGCTTCTCCTCGGGAACCAGGCATTCATGGAGAATGAGTTTAAGGATAATCCCGAACGTTACCGGGAACTGGCCCTCGCACAGAGCCCCGGCGTCCTCTGGATTGGCTGTTCGGATTCACGGGCGGCTCCGGAACGAATTACCAGCGCCCCGCCCGGGGAACTGTTCGTCACCCGGAATGTGGGAAATATTGTGCCAACCCATGACTGGAGCCTCTCTGCGGTTGTTGAATATTCCATCAGTCACCTGAAAGTGCAGGAGATTGTTGTCGTCGGCCATTCCGACTGCGGTGCCGTAAAAGCGCTGGATAAGGATCTTCAGGACCCATATATCCCGCTCTGGCTCAATGATGCCCGGGAGGCAAAGAAAAGGGTCGATGCCCGGATTTCAACACCGGAAACTCCTGAAGAACACAAGGAACGCACGCACCAGATAGAGCTTGAAAATGTCAGGCTGCAGGTTGAACACCTGATGACTTACCCATCTGTCCGGCAGGCTGTTGATGAAGAAAGAATCGAGGTGCATGGTCTGTATTATGACCTTAAAACAGGCAGTCTGTCACGAGTGATCTGACCGGCCGTATATCCTGCATCAACCTGAACAGGGACACAGGCGAGGCATTCTCACTTCCGAAATATCATCTGCCTGATTATATGGTCACTCAGTTATCCGGCCGGGGTATCTGATCCCTCCCCATCCCAGGCCACGATATATAATTGCTGCAAGACCGATATCCAGTGCGATTGCGCAGGCATAGACTGCACCATTGGAAAGAGGGGTGTGCCAGTACATCTCCGGAACCATCGAGAGGCCGGACCACACAAGGAGATACGGGAGACAAATTCCGACAACTGAGACGAGGATATCGCAGATGAGAATGCGGCTGAACCGCACATCCTCACCGAACCAATGGGAAAACACGAAGGGAGGAATAAGCACTGCCATGGGCACCACGAATATCAGTGCCCCGACAAGAAGCATCGGGGCATCAATCGGCATAAAAAGGACAAAGCCCGCTGCCATGACAAGAGCGGGGAGAACGAGGCGGATCATACGATTTTTTGTCCGGCTGATGATTGCAAAGCCAAAAGAGAGCAGCACAACGCCCATCAGGCAGGCAACAATCTCAAAAAGTACCACCATAAAAAGAAAGCCTTCAACATTACTCATACCCGTCCTTCCTGAATAATGTTGGTGCATAGTCTCCCATATATCTGTGGGGCATTTTCCGGCAGGCAGTCACAGAGACAGAACGGATATATAGCGGTCACTATCCGGTTCCCGTGAACGAAATTCTTATCCGTCTAAAGTATCCTGTAGGGGTATGCGATCGAATGTCTTTTTGGCCATGGTCATTTTGGTCCTCCTTATCAGCCTGCCGCCCGGGGTAATTGCCGGTGAATCTGCAACGGAAGATCTGCACCCATCTGTCCTGTTGGATTCCCAACCTGCCGGGTTAACGACGGGTGAGAACATGCTCCTGCCAAATCTGCCCGAAACCAGGGATATCATCACTGCATATACCAGCACCGGTTCGGTTACCGTCACGAAAACAAAAGGCCAGTTTGTGGACCAGCTTCTCCTGGGAAACGAAGATTTCAGGAGGGATGTCTTCAATACCGATCCCGAACGATACCAAACGCTGGCCCTGGGGCAGAGTCCCGGCATCCTCTGGATCGGATGTTCTGATTCGCGATCGGATCCGGAACGGATTACCAGTTCCCAGCCCGGTGAACTGTTCGTCACCCGGAATATCGGCAATATTGTCCCAAACCAGGACTGGAGCCTTGCTGCGGTTGCTGAATATGCCATCAATTACCTGAAGGTTAAAGAGATCGTTGTTGTCGGCCATTCTGACTGTGGTGCGATAAAAGCAATGGATGCCGATCTTCAGGACCCCTATCTCACGCCCTGGCTTAACGATGCCCGTGAGGCAAAGGCACGGGTCGATGCCCGGATCTCAAAGCCTGAGACTCCCGAAGAAGAAAAGGAACGCACGCACCAGATAGAACTTGAGAATGTCCGGCTGCAGATTGAGCACCTGATGACCTATCCTTCCGTCAGGCTTGCTCTTGATGAGGGGAGAATTGAGGTGCATGGTCTGTACTACGACCTTAAAACGGGCAGACTGTCACAGGTGATATAATCCGGCAACGGGCAGTTCCTTCGTGGTGAATCTGATCTGCCTCCGGGGTATCACAGATACTCATGAATACCGATACCTGGTGATGAGTTCTTCCTTCTAAAATAGCGGGAAAGGAGGACTGATACTGTTTCAGACAAAGGATCAGTCTCTCTTTTTTCCTATGCACACACATTCACAAAATCACATATTCAAAATCACATATTCAAAAGAAAGTTATTGAGATATTATTCATTTTCTCCACACGGACGGGCATCGATGTGGCCACTGTCCATTAACCCGCTCATACCCGTATCTTCGCGGTCTCTCTTTTGCCTTTTTATGCGGATTCATATGGGCGCATCTTCGTCAGTGCAACACCTTTGTTGTACCATGCACGGCCGTATCCGGGATCCATTGCCAGCACCCGGTTATATGCTTCAAGTGCCTCCTTATGTCTATTCAGACTCATCAGGGCATTTCCTCTGCTGTTCCAGGCGGGGACATTATCCGGATCAAGAGTGAGAGAGAAATCACAGGCATCAAGTACCTCATCAAAGCGTCCCAGATAATAGAGTGCTGTTGCCATGGAATTCCATACCGGGATGGCAGTTGGATCACATTCGAGTGCCCGGCAATACAATCTGACTGCCTCTTCGTATTGTTCCAGTTCAGCAAGGACACATCCTGTACGATGCCAGGCATCGGTGTTCTCAGGATCAAGAGCAAGAGCGAGGTCAAAGGCTTCAACCGCCTCTTCATACAGTTCCAGACTTGTGAGGGCAATCCCTAAGGTATTCCATGCTGAGATGTCATCCGGATTTATATCAAGTGAACAGCTGTATGCCTGAACAGCCTCCTCAATGCGGTTCATTTCATCAAGGGCACAGCCTTTCTGATACCAGGCAGATGCATTATCCGGACTGCTCTCTATCGCCTGATCGTATGCCGCAATTGCCTCTTCGTATTGTTCCTTCATTTTGAGCGCATTTCCCTCAGCAATAAAGTCATCTGCGCTATAATTTTCTGATTTTTCCATATTTTTTTCCTCTCGTAGTTATCATTACTTCATTTCCTGCAATTCATACACTTTTCTTTTCGCATCTGGCGAAAAAAATACAGAAAAAAAAGCAATGGGGATGATGGGGCAGGGTATTCCTGTCCCTTTGGCAGAAGAAAGAGATCTACGGATCTACAGCCCGGGAAGAGCCGTATGACACAGTCGTTTCACGCCTGACTGACCAGTTTATTGGTAATGAACCACTGAGTGATGAGACGCTCAGGATAATTGAGAAGTCGCCTGGAGGAGTTGGGGAGGGCATATTTTACACCCATGATGTGATTTTGCAGGATCCAAATGGGAGAGAAGATTGAACGGAGATACAAAAAAGAATAAAATCGGTGAGTCTCACTATCCCGGCATTCCATATCTTCATCATCCCAAGCCTGTTCTGGTTTCGCATGAAACAGACGAACAGAATCAGGGAGAGCTTTCTGGTGCTCTGCAGGCGGGGTGGACTTGTTTTTGTGCGCAATAGCACCACACCCTACAAGATAGGTGCATAATTTTCAGATATAATTTCATTATCGGTGTAAATATTTTATATTCTGCACCACAACACTAGTATAATGGTGCAAAATTACTGGATTAAATCAGCAGATCAGGACATATCTGCACCAATTTTCCGGAGAATGTGAAGATAGTATGGAACCAATCGAAGAAAAGAACAGGAACAACCTCTTCCTGATGGACAACACCGCGAATCCTGCACCACTCGGCCTCTGTGCATTCGGGACGACCACGATTCTGCTCAGTCTCCACAATGCCGGAATAACAGGTCTGACGAGCCCCATCGTCGCGATGGCGCTCTTCTATGGCGGACTTGCCCAGCTCATCGTTGGCAGTAT
This sequence comes from uncultured Methanomicrobiaceae archaeon, assembly GCA_963761105.1. GTDB lineage: Archaea > Halobacteriota > Methanomicrobia > Methanomicrobiales > Methanomicrobiaceae > Methanogenium. The sequence continues at coordinate 418,446 of CAVXFW010000023.1, forward strand.
GGAATGGAAAAAGAATAACACCTTCGGGATGGTCACCTTTGGGAGCTTCGGGCTCTTCTGGATCTCCTTTGCGGCAATTATGATTCTGCCGGCTCTCGGTCTTGCCGCAGCACCAACCGCAGTGGATCTCGCGGCATTCCTGTCTGTCTGGGGTCTTTTGATCCTCGGGCTTTTCATATGCACCCTGAAGATGCACCGGCTCCTGCAGGTCACCTTCGCGGCAGTCCTCCTTCTGGTGGTGCTGCTTGTAACCGCAAACCTGACCGGCATTCACCTGATCCATACCATGGCAGGCGTAACCGGCATTGTTGCAGGCGCCCTTGCGCTCTATATGGGCGTTGGTACGGTCATCAACGATGTCTATGGCCGCCGGGTGCTCCCGGTTTAACACCCCTTTTTTTTTTCTGAGACGGACGTGCATCACACTGTCTGTGACTACACCATTTTCTTCGTGATGGCGTTTCGGTGCACCGGTTCGCGTCATTCAGAGTCTTGGGGGGAGAGAAATTATCCGGGAGTGTGGCTACGATGCGGAGGTTATTAGCCTGATCTGCGAGCTTTGCGGTGTCTTTCTGCTCCCAAGGACAGAGGAATATATTTGAACTCTGTGCCATGCTCAGTTCCTCTGCGTCCACCCGGTGTTCTGGTCTTTCATGGATACGCCTTGTACACGTCCGGCGGTAATGATGCCGGGATTACTGTCAGTACTCTTTTTTCCTGTACTGAATACCGCAAATAATGGAGGTAATAATTCCGGTATTATATCAGAGAGTGATTTTTATCTCAGCACCACCGGCAGATTTCACGGCAGCAATTAGGGCATCAACCTTTTGCTTATTCTTCACGTCATTTTTGTCGAAGACAAATTCTCCTGCAACCTTCACACCCTTTGCTTTGAGCGCTTCTGCAAGGAGCGGGAGGGTTTCTTTCGCCTGTGCACCGCAGGTCGCAAAGAGGATGGCGGCCTTTCCTTCACATCCTGTCATTGCCGCAACGGCTGCGTTAACAGCAGGAGCGGCCCGGAACATCCAGACCGGAGTGCCTATAACGATACAGTCGAATGTGGAGACGTCAATGGAGGAAGGGCGAATTTCGTCTGACTCCCCCCTCATTGCCCGGTAACACCCCATCGAGTATGCCGTGATTGTTGAGTAGGGCTTCACCGTTTTCACCTCGACCGTCTCCCCTCCGCATTCCGACTGGATTTTCTCTGCGATACCCCGGGTGACCCCGGAATAAGAATAGAATATTGTTTTTACCGTCACGCTTTTCCCCTCTTTGTGGCCCGCACCGGTTCCCGTACATACCCTTCCGGGTGTGGAAACCACGTTTCTGACACCAGGGGGATGGAATCCGGTACGGCACCATTCGTTACCGGTGGTATCTGTCGCCGGGAAAATAAACCCTCCGGGGAGTGACAGGGTAGTTCTTCCCGGGGAGGAATACTCAGGATGCAACCCTACCGCCACGTCACCTGTACCGGGTCGCGCCGGGGGAGGCCATATGTCTGATACTTCGGGTGGCCGAACAGTATCGCAAAGGCGACCGTCCGTCCCACAGGAATGCCAAGTTCCTTTCGGAGAGGTTCACATGACAGGGCGGCCATGGTAACAAATCCCGCCCAGCAGGTGCCGATATCAAACGCCGGAGCGGCGATATCGAAATGGGTGAGAGCGATGATGGCGTCAACGGATGCAATCGGAGTATTCTCCGGGATATGCGCAACCAGCAGGTGCGGGGCGTCGCGGCATATAATATCATCGCCTTTCTTCCATGCACGAATCAGTACCGGTGCATATACATTCAGGGGATGGGCAACACCGATCAGGGATTTCATCCATTCAATTGTCAACTCGGCAACCGTTCTGACATCTTCGGGGTCATGCACTACAATCCACTGCACCGGCTGCCCGTTGCTCCCCGAAGGAGCATACCGGACGATATCGAGCACCTGAAGAATATCCCCCTTTGCCACCGGATCCTTCGTGAAAAGACGCACTGACCGGCGTTTCTTCAGATAATACCCGATATCCACGGCGGATACGTTACCGGCACCGTCCGGAATCTCCTCCTTCTCGTCCGGCCGGAGATTCAGGAGGAGAGCATGTGTCGGACAGTGGACTTCACAATGTCCGCAGGCAATGCACATGTCGGCCTTCACATCCCTGACCACGGGAAGGGTATTCTCATCTGCAGGGTCGATAACTGACACCGGGCAGACGACAGAGCAGATCCCGCACCGGGTGCAGAGATCTCCATCCACGAGTATGGTTGCCATTTTACTCACCGTCCTTTTGTGTATATATTTTGGTTCCTTTCGGGTTCCACTCTGTTTCCTTCTGTGCTGTTTTATCATTTATTGCTTCCCCGTAGATGACGGGTGCATCAGGTTCTTTTTTAGTGCTCCCCGCATCGCCCTCACCCACGGTCAATGGCACCAAAATTTTCCCCCGCTTTTATAAATCCCGTATTGACGATTATTGGTTTTTGTGTGATGAAACAGTATCATGGAGAATTGCCATGAAAATAATCTTATTTCAGGAAACTGATCCCCATGCAAAAAAAGTGGTTATGGATGCACGTAACTGACCGGTATATCACCTTTGGGTTTTTATACCGGCAATTCTCTATCCTGCAAATTTGTCCCCGTCAATTCAAGGCGGACATTGTGTCGTAAACACTATTTTCTAAACCATCTGCCAGAATTCCTGAAGATACAACTCCCCACATCGCATCCTCATTTCCTTTTTAAAAATCGTTATAGTATGATGCAAAAACGTCTTGTGGTGTCTGTGGTGGTGAGGAATAAGTAAATCTGCTGAATCCGGAAGACTCTACATTCAGGAGACAAACATGATGATAATTGAAGCCACGGCCATCATCATGCCGATTAGTACAACGAGTACACCGAGGCCAAGAAGAATGCTCACAATTCCATTTGTCTTAACCTGCAGTTCGGGAGAGTGTGCATCCCCTGTCAATAATGGTGACGCAGACTGCAGTATTGTTTTTTCAACGGGGGTAGTTCCTACCGGTCGTTTGTATCCCAAATCCGGACAGAACTTCGCATCGTTGTTTGGTAATTCAGACACACATTCACCACAATAGTCCATAATAATAAAAAATGACTTCGAACATAATAAATATAGGCATTCGTGCATTTATTAAATTTAATGCTATTTTGATGAGATTATCAATAGCAATTCAATATAATGGTAAAATCAGGCATTTCTTTTTACACGCAAGGTTTTACGGGAGTTTTTTATATCTGACAGACCTGCCCCCGAATCTGCAGCTGATACTGCTGCAATTTCCATCTTTACAAGCTCCCATCGACAAATTTTGGCCTAAAAAAGGCGAACCGAACGAATCCTGTATCTGAAGAGGTTATTTGCGCGCCTGAACGGCCGGACAATTTTATGAAGAGCCGCTGCGTGATTTTATAAATCACTACGCCATTCTAAGAGAAAGAACAAATAAAAAAAAGATTGTAATTCCAGGTTTTGGATGGAACCGCCATTTTTGAGAAAGTATATTATAGAAGAAAGACAGGGAATAACCTCTGTGAGGGTCTATGGTGGGCATATTAAAACTACGGACGGAGAGCGCCTCAGAACAGTACATGAACGAAATGCATGAGCAATTTCATTGTTTCGCAACATGGTTACCGGGTATTCCATTGCAAATTGGAGATATCGGTGAACTAAAGCATAATGAGTTCACCTATATTTCAAATTTACACAATAAAGGAATCAGTTTCACCGTTCGGACAGACCCTTCCGGAGGAGACTTGTCGCATCAGTCCAGCGGAGGCATAACAACGGTTACAAAATTAAACGGGGATGTAGCTGTCCCGCAATTCAACCTCAATGTGGCCGATGCCGGCATAATAGTTCAGTTTGGGTCCAAAAAAGGCGTTGTCTTCGAAGCTGCCGGGGTTAAACACCAATTAATAACAGAAGTGGACACGCTTGACAATGCAATCAAAGATGCATACAAAAAAGGGAAGTGGAAGGACAACTGGGTAGTGATTAGTGATCTCATGGTTGCGGATTCCACGACGGTTCTTATTTCTGAAGGAAAGGATGCAGCTGTCGGGTTAAAAGCAAAATCAACGGTTCCACATTTATCTCTGGCAAACCTGGATGCCAATTTTGAGATGATATATGCTAACAATATGAATACAAATATCATATGCCAGTCCGGACTCACACCGCTCTTCAAAGTCAGAGGAATTATAAAGAAACCCGGACTGTTCGGTTCACTCGAAACGGGAGGAATAAAGGGTCTGGGAAGAAAAGAATCCAAAATCCCTCAGCCACCCCATACCGAATCACGCCGGACAACCGTCGGTGAGATCGAATATAAACCGTTTCATTGATCTCCTTTCATTCTTTTTTTCATCAATTAAAAATGCGGGATACGTCCTCTAAATGTTCTGATATTGCTATATTAACGAAGTGTTCGCCGCAACAATGGATATACCGCCAAACAATGAGAATTCAGGGAGATGCCCGGATTTCTGCCCCGTGGTTCCGGGCATGAGTGAGGAACGCTGATCCTCCGGTCTCTGCCATCACCTGTTCGGCTGCCCTGAGAGAATCCCGCATCCCGGTATCACCGATGGCATAGACCGTCGGGCCAAAAGAGCTCAGCCCGACTCCGGCGGCGTCGGTGGTTCTGAGCGTGGCGATGAGGTCGTGGATGAGAGGAGACTGAAGACTGTGTTCGACCTTTTTGAGACCGAGACTCTGGATGGTGTTCACCCCCATCCCGAAGAGATCGAGGTCTTTTTCGATAATTCCAGGGAGCATCTGCATCAGAATCGTGTGACAGAGTGCCTGCACTTCACCGACGGGCACCGGGCAATACTGCCGGAAGATGTCGACCTCGGCCTTCCCGCTTGCGCCTTCAGGAATGGCCGGTGTCGCGAGAAGAATCTGCCAGTCATCCGGGAACGGGTGCCGGAAGAGAACAGGCGCAGGTTTCACTCCGTCTGATGCAAAAGACGGCCTGAAATCAGACTTCTCCCCTGACGGGCCGAACCGGTGTCCGCCGTCGATAATAAAGCCGCCGGACTCGAATGCCGCCGTTCCGATACCGGATGTGCCGCCCCTCCCGGCAATTACTGCCATCTCTCTTGTCGGAAGGGGATGGTAGAGCTCACAGATGGCACGGACTGTGGCAAGGCTTATTTGGGTGCCTCTCCCGAGACCAATGTGCCCCGGATACGTACGGTGCAGCGTGATTTCAGCACCACCCTGCACCCCCAGCGCTGCAAGGGCGTTTTCGGCGGTCTTTTGTATCCGTTCCGCATTCTCTTTCCCATTTCTGACCCGGATTTCATCGCTTCGTTTCGCCTCGATGACGACTGTCGGTTCTTCGACCGAGAGGCCGATACCGCCATCGACTCTCCCGGAGCTCCCGTTCATGTCGATGAGGCCCATGTGAATCCGCGCCGGTGCCTCCACAATTACTCTGGCATCTTCCGTGAAGTTGGAGTACGGGAAGGTCTCCCTGATGCTGATCAGGGGTTCTCCGCCCGTGATGATACGGTACCGGCGGGAGAGCAGAGGTTCATGGCGGAAGATCCCGAGGATGTCACTGACACCAGTGCCGGCCCGGCACATCCTCACGTCATCAAGTTCACGCCGTGATTCAATCTGGTGCATCCGCATAATACGCCCGATCGGGATGTCGGCCCGCATCAGGTCGTCTTTAAAAGAGGGCTCAAGACGGGAGAGAGGGGTATCTGACGACGCAAAGAGGAGGACTCTCCCATCTGCGCCCTCGTTTAAGGTTACGATGCGATGGTTGACCGGTTCTCCCGCAGGTATCCCGAGGGACGCTGCCGCGTGTTCGTCAGCAGGCACCACCTCCTGGGAGAGGGTATGCACCGTCACCTCGCACCCCAGTGCATTTTCCAGAAGGGTGGTCACCGAACCATCGGTGCCGAGGAGGATCTTCTGCATCGGTGAAAGCGTACCAACCTCCGTTTCCAGTTCCCGGAGCTTCTCAGCGATATTGAATGATTTCATAGGCATTCATGGTTATTCAGTCACGGTAAGAACGTTAGAATACATTCTGTCTTCAGGCAGATAAGGGTATAGCCAACAGGGAACCCACACAATCCGGCATGGTTTCATTCATCAGGCTACGAACCGTCCCGTCTGTCGGCTCCGCACTCCTCCATTCTTTTTTTAATCAGTACGGCCATACTTTCTCCGGTAAACCGGTGATGAAATGAATAAAAATGTATACCTCTATGTGTGCCCGGGCCTCGCTGACTGGGAACCGTCACTTGCCATAGCGATGATATCCAATCTCAATACCGACATCCCAAAAAAAAGAAGTTACAATATCATCACATTCGGGCTTACCAAAGAACCGGTTACCACTTCCGGTGGCATCACCATCCTTCCTGATGCTGATGTCGGTTCCGTTGATCTCACCGGAACGGCAATGGTTATTCTTCCCGGTTCATCACAATACGAACATGATGAGCCCATCCCACTGGTCCCGCTCATCCAAAACTGCATCGATAATAATATCCCGGTGGCAGCGATATGCGGCGCAACACTCTTTCTTGCAAACCATGGATTTCTCGATACGGTTCTGCACACCAGTTGCGGCCCGGAGTGGCTGAAATACCATGCTCCGGGTTACCACGGTGAACACCGGTATGTCCATGCACCGAGTGTAAGCGATGGTGGCATCATCACCGCAAACCCACTGGGTTTTGTCGATTTTGCCTACAATATCATACAAACGCTGGATGTATTCACGCCGGAGTTTTTGGAATTCTGGTATGGTGCGGTAAAGAACGGATACCTGAATGCGGATCAGTTTGAGGAGAGGAGGTCAGCCGGGGGGGGGAATGAGGAGAAGATTTGAGAGGAAAACAGGACCGGTCCTATGTGCATACGGAACGAACAAAACCTACCTGTCTTTCTTCATCGCCTCTGTCCGGAGGTCCTTTGGCATCTTCTCGATGGAGTACCGGAGCGCCGTCCGGGGCATATCCCTCTTCTTCTCCATCACAAAGGCGAAGACTTCTTCCTGGTGTTCCCGGCTCGCCTCTTTTAACAGCCACCCGTAGCCTTTCTGCACCATATCGTCGGTGTCGGTGAGGAGGAGGTCGGCAATTTCGAGCGCCTCTTCCAGATACCTTCCCTGTTTTGCCGGGACGATCAGAGAGACCGCCGCCGCCCGCCGCATCCAGCGGTTCTCTGACTGCGTCCACTGCTTCAGTTCAGCGATGCATTCCGGGTACTGGTCGATGAAATCCCCCACCGTGTGATTGCAGAATGTGTCGCAGGCGGCCCAGTTGGTGATATACGCCTCTATCCAGCGCCGGAAGAGGAGGAGGTCGTCCCGGTCGTAGGTGCCGGCAAGACGTTCGGTCCAGTACGCGGCGATGAAGGACTCCTCCATGTAACCGGAGGAGAAGAGCTCCTCGCAGAGCTCGTAGATCTCCGGTTTCTGGCGGCCCTTCACCTCCTTCCAGAAGGCCTTAGCGATCGTGTTCGCGGTCGCGGTCTTCATCCCGTAGCACCGGATCTCTTCCCTGAAGAAGCTCTTTGAGCTCTCCCGGATGCCGGGGTCGACGCTTTGTTCAAGGCTCCTGCGCATCCGGCTGATGAGGGGATCCATGGAAAGAGGTGGGAGGGAAGGAAATAAAATAGATTGCTCTGCCGGTCAGGATAGTGCCGGCGGGGGTGAGCATGTGATGGCAGGATTCCTTTATAGATGGAGACACCGGCATATCTCCCCTTGGAATTGCCTGTCCACACTCCTCCGGTGCCCGACCTCCATCAAATGGATCACTACCACACCATCGGAAAGAACATGACTTCCTGGTTCCGTTCAATATAAAGGGAAACCAGCCATCAATCCGATACATGTGTTCTGTTGATTAGCCGCCACGCCAGATTTATTGCATCTATTACCGCTGAAAGAGGGGGAACAATAGCGGAAGAACTACGGAAAATGTCGTATCAGACACCCCGGATAATCGCTCCTGTGCTCGGGACCCTGATGCCGCATGAGATCTCCGAACCATGTTACAACTTCAGAGAATGAGTTCATTGCAGGAGAACGGTCACTTTTCCAGACCATATGTACCGTTCCTTTACAGAAAAAGGCTCAAAATCCAGATTCCGGTAGTAAATTACTCAATTTCATGGCTCCCCTGATATTCCGGGTTATCACAAAACATTATTAACTATAACACAGTATCATGCAACCATGAAAAAACGAAACCCTTTGCTACTACTCGGAATTCTGGCAGTTGCTCTGATGCTTGTGGCGGGTTGTACCTCAACCCCGGCTCCTTCCACGCCGACACCGACACCGACCATGACAGCAACACCAACCATGACGGCGACACCGACCATGACGGCGACACCGACCATGACAGCAACACCAACCATTACGGCAGGCGCCAATACGGTAACCATCGATCTGGTTGCGCAAAATGTTGCATTTGACAAATCGGAGATCACCGTGCCGGCCGGTGCCGATGTGGTGATAAACTTTGATAACAAGGACTCGGGTATCCCCCACAATTTTGCTCTTTACACAAATTCCCAGGCAACAACCGCCTTATTCACAGGAGAGGTCATTACCGGCGTAATGACCACCCAGTACAAATTCAAAGCGCCCTCCACACCGGGAGACTACTACTTCCGCTGTGATATTCATCCTACCCTGATGTATGGTACTTTCAAAGTGGTGTAACCCCATTTTTTCTTTTTTTTTTGCCTTGCAGAAATCCTCTAATAAAATAGCAACCGAAAGATCAATAGTACAGGAACTCCATTTTATTTAACCACAAATATACCCTGGAGTTCCGTAAATAATGTCTGAGAATTTTAATCAGGAAAAATACAGACAGAGAAATATGGTCGAAACGGCCTTTTCAATTCTTGAAAGAAGATATGGAGAAACAGTTCGATCGAGAAAATATTACAACCAGATGAAAGAAATCAAGATCAGAATGATACTCCATAATATGACTATTTGAAAAAATAGGTAGGTTTTCTACAGAGCCCTTTGTTTATAATTTTCCTTTTAATCCACGTTTACAGAGCAGAATTATATTCTATCGAAATTTTGAGGTTTTACCGGTATAAATACCAGTATAAGAGTATCAAATGATATTCCAGGTAATCGAAATGCATAAATATTACCAGGATTCTATCCGGACGCATGATACGGTTGTCTGTCATGCAAAAGAGGCAGCTATGGATCGGTATTTTGATCGGGGTCATCGCCGCTTTCATCCTTGTCCCCGGTTGCATCCGCGACACATCAGGAACCATGGATGACGGGGTCCCACCGGATGTTCTGGCCAGTGCTTCGTCATGGCCACTTCCAAACAGGGACTACAACAACTCACGGTATTCGTTTGAATCCATGGTCACTGCCCGTGAGGTGCAGAATCTCTCCCTTATTTGGTCTTACCCGGTATCCGGTGCTGTCAGCAGCCCGGTTATTCTGGATAACCGGATCTATTTCCAGGACCTGAACAGTAACGTGGTGGCCCTCGATCTATCGACGGGAAAAGAGGTCTGGAAGAAGATCTATAATCTGTCGGTCCTTGGACCGAACGGGGTTGGTGTCGGCTACGGAAAAGTGTTTCTTCCTGCCGGACGCTATGAGCTGGCAGCGCTCGACGTCACTTCGGGAAACGAGATCTGGCGGACGAACCTATCGGATAAACCGACAGTGAGCATCAGCATCCAGCCGCTCATATACGGATCGATGGTCTACGTCTCTACTGTGGCCGGAGGAGAAGGGGTAAATGAGAACCCCGGCGGGGGAAGGGGGACGATATTTGCCCTGGACCAGCAGACCGGGGCCATCCGGTGGTCATTTGATACCGTGGATTCCCCGGACCTCTGGGGAAACCCGGCGGTCAATTACGGAGGCGGTTCATACCAGACTCCCGGACTGGATCCTGCCGGAAAACTCATCTTCTTCGGTACTGCCAACGCCGGGCCCAGCCCGGGAACCGAACGGTATCCCGAAGGAAGCAGCCGGCCAGGACCAAACCTATATACCAACAGTATACTCGCCATCCGGTCAGATACCGGAGCACTTTCCTGGGTCACTCAGGTGTACCCGCATGATCTTTTTAATTATGGAATTTCTGTTCCACCGGTCCTCGCCCATGAGGAGATCAACGGGATACCACAGAATATTGTCATCACGGCAGGGAAAACCGGGAGGGTGTATGCGATGAACAGGTCGACCGGATCCATCCTGTGGGAAGCCGTGGTCGGAACACACCAGAATGACCAACTGACCGTTCTTCCACCCGGAATTACCCGGATATCGCCCGGAGGGGAGGGGGGGGTTGAAACACCGATGGCCTATGCATTCGGGATGATTTATGTCCCGGTGATCAACATGTATGCTGATGTTACCCCTTCATCCCTGACTCCCCAGAATTTCCTGGATGCGACCGGAGAACTGACGGCACTCGATGCCTCATCGGGGAAGATCGTCTGGGAACGGCATCTTCCCTCTGCATGCATCGGTGGAGCGACGGTGGTAAACGACCTCGTCTTTACCGGAACATTTGATGGGAATCTCACAGCCTATGATCGCGCGACCGGGGAAGAGGTATGGCGGTTTCAGGGTACCCCCGGCATCACCGGGTGGGCAGCGGCATCAGGGCCGGTCATTGTCACTGTCGGCGCAATCAACGGGACCTCTTCGCTCCTGGGGTTCGGATTGCGGACGGATCACACCTCCCTCCGGACCAATGACCGATAAATAAGGTTACAGGGGAAATCCAAGGGTTTTCCAGCCCAGTAACCAGAAGATGATGAATACAATTATGAGGTAGACGATGATGAGGCTCCAGGTGACTCGTTCCCAGGGAGGCATATTCTGGAATATCCCTGTCTGTTCCTCACCCTTTTGTGGTTCATTTTTCCCCATCGTCACACCTCCTCCGCCTTCTCGGGATGTTCTGCCGTTACCCGCGAGGTGAACCAGAAGATTACCATGACAAGGGAGATGATGATCGCCCATACCACGAACATCTGGTACGCAGGGATCGGCGTCGGGTACGACTGCCCTCCCGGCACGGGAATGATCTTGTAGACAACCCAGGGTGATCGGGCTGATTCCCGGACATATCCCATGACAGCAACGATGAAGATTCCCAGTATACCCGCCAGAATTGCTGCATGACGGGATGTATCAGAGAGTGCGCCCCATTCCACCGTCCCTGGCTCGCGGAGCATGACCAGGTCGATACCAAACGCAAAGGCGCCGATCACAATCAGGATAAAGAGAGCCGCCAGTTTATAGCTCATATTCCCGAGGGGGTTGATACCAAACGACATGGTGTAGGGTTGCACCAGGATGAAGCCGCATATCACTGCAAGGATGATAAATATCTTGAAAAGCCGATGCAGTGTCTCGTTGCCTTCACTCCTGATGATCTTCTCCTTCCGGTCATAGAGGTACACCAGAACGGTGATCAATAGGAACGATAGCAGACCCACCATGAGCACCATCTCCCATGCCCTCGATCCGACCATGATTGAAGCAAACGCCGAGGGCTGATTCCTGAAGATTGTATACATATAGACGATGCCGATGAGAGGCTGGAAGACCAGACCCAGCAGTCCCCATGAAAGGCCGTATGAGCTGACGAGATCCCAATAGGTCTTTGATGGCGTATCCTTCCGGTCGAGATAATGGAACATGCCCAGCATTGCAAGCAGGAATCCGAAGAATGAGATCGCTGCTGCAAGCCGGTGGAACTGCAGGATCCAGGTCGATGCATTGAACCACCATGACTGAAGAGTGGTAATTGACATGGTGAGAAGGCCGGTGCTCCCCCATTCGATCGTATCGGAACCGGGCGTCAGCATCCCGCTCGCCAGCGTATTGATCATAAGGGTCTGGAAGAAGACTGAAACAGCATACCCGTATCCGAGGAACTGATGCCACCCTTTACTGATCCGATCCCATGAGAACCAATAGGTATAGAGGAAGAAGATCTCGATGGCAAACAAAAATCCTTCGGCGAGGAGGGGCCACCAGTAGATGTGGAACATTTCTGATGTAAACGTTGGATAGAGGGAGATGAAAAATAACATTCCGGCGATAGCAAACGTTGCTCCGGCAGAGAAGAGGATCACGTTAAAGAGCGTGATACTCCGTGCCAGACGGTTATACCGAGGTTTCCTGCTTAGCAAAAATCCGGATTCCGTGCCGGCCGCCACCCATGCTCCGCCGAGGTGGAGGTTGGCAAAAAGGACATGGGTAAGCATGACCACAGCGATGACGATGGAACGCCCGGACGCCCCGAGACCGATCTCCTGAATGGGAAGTGTCTCGTTATATCCTGCCTCGCTAATCCCGGTTGCCTGCTCGTTGGTAGAGGAGATAAGCCCCCCCTGCTGAGGAATGATGAATATTATCAGAATAATGAGAAAGATACCAAGTGCTGCAACAATACCCTGTATTTTGTTCATATTCAGTCAAATGCAAACAGGCACGCTATTATATATAATTTACGATTTTGCGCCACCATCACATCCATCCGCCTCAATTTCCCGATTCGACTGGGGTGAGATTCATTTCTGTTGAGAACATGTTTCAACGATAAAACCGGATCATTTCCCGGCATTGGTTCCGCCTACATATTTTTGGCCTGGTACACCTGGTCTGAAACCTTCCGGTCCTCATGGGGTGAGACTGCCCAGGGTGGTGTAATGGCGGCTCATCGTGTCAGACGCCTGCTCTTCTATCGGAAGGCAGCATAAGCATGTCCCAGAGTATCGCGATGTTTGTTCCCGGATTATTTAATGAAGATAGATTTACCGTCGCCGGTATAACGGTTAAGATACGGTCTGCAATCTTGGAATATCATTATATATACGAATCTGTAATTGGGAACCTATGAACATCAAAAATTCACACTATTTGAGTCTATTGATACTCCTGACAGTTATTTCCGCGATATTTGCAGGATGTACGCAATATACGGGCGGCAATACAGGAACACCGACTCCCACCGCTACACCGGTACAGGGTGCAGGCGGCATACCCCCAGAGGTTACCCAGTATGGAAACGACTGGCCGCTTCCGCACCATGACTATGCGAATAGCAGGGCGACCATTGACTCATCCATTAATTCAGGAAATGTTCAGTCCCTGGGAGCGGCATGGATGCACACGGTGCCTTCAGGGGCGAGCACATTTGGTTCAATCTCGACGACTCCCATCATCATGGGTAAAAACGTGTATCTAACCGATCTCGGAAACAACTTCATGGTCCTTGATCTTGACACGGGAGATCTGAAATGGCAAACTGTCGAAAATCTGGCAAATCTTGGCCCGAATGGCGCAACCGTCGCTTACGGGAAGATATTTGGCAGTGCTAACCCCTACGAAGTGATTGCCCTTGATATGACTACCGGGAAAGAGATATGGCGCACCAACCTGGCAAATCTGAGCGGAGATAACCCTGGGATTGTCGGAATAGATATGCAGGGCGTTGCGTATGACGGTCTCTATTATATCTCCACCGTCCCCGGAAATGCAGGGGTCTTCTACGCAGGCGGTGCCGAAGGAGTAATCTTTGCCCTCGATCAGGCTACCGGAGAGATCGTCTGGAGTGTAAAAACCCTGAAAACAACCGATTACTGGGGGAATGCATCGGTAAACAGTGGTGGCGGCTGCTGGTTCCCGCCGGCAATAGATGTTGCAACAGGGACTATCTTCTTTGGCATCGCAAATCCGGCACCTTTCCCCGGTCAGCCAAAAGTGTCCGGCATTGCCATGGATTATCCAAACGGTATCAGCCGTCCGGGTGACAACCTCTATACCGACAGTATGATGGCCTTTGACCATACGACCGGTGCAATGAAATGGTACACCCAGGTATGGCCTCATGACATCTCTGATTATGACCTGCAGCAGGCCCCGGTCCTTGCAACCGCCACTGTGAACGGGACGACACAGGACATTGTTCTTGGTGCAGGAAAGATGGGCAGGGTCTATGCATTCAACAGTGATACCGGAACGCTTCTCTGGGAGACTCCGGTCGGGGATCATATGAACGATACGGTCAAGGCCTTCCCCCTCGATGGCACCATTACTATCCTTCCCGGAATCCTCGGTGGAGTTGAGACACCGATGGCGTACGCTGACGGAGTCGCGTATGTCGCCACAAACAACCTGGCCACCGATATGATTGACGGACTCAGATATACCCTGCATCCCCTGGGCAGTGGTACCGGCGACCTCGTGGCAATCGATGTGAATACCGGCAGCATTCTCTGGGACAAGCGACTCGATTCCGGTCTTTATGGCGGAGCGACGGTGGTAAATGACCTGGTATTCACCGGTACATATAACGGCATGATCTATGCCTTTATGCGTGATACAGGAGAGCAGGTATGGAGTTACCAGGCCCCTGCCGCGGTCAACGCATGGCCGGCAGTAAGCGGTGATACGGTCGTCTGGCCGATCGCCGGACCGGGGGGAGAGCCGTCGGTCATAGGGTTTAAACTTGGGTCCACCAGTCCCGGAGTCACCATCGTTAAGCCCGAAGATGGTTCTTCTGCATCCGCCGGCAACCTTACTGTGAGTGTTGCAGTCAGCAATTTCAACCTGGTCGACAAACTCGGGAAAACAAATGTTCAGGGCGAGGGGCACCTCCATTACTACCTCGATGTTGCAGCACCGACTAGTGCCGGAAAACCGGCAATTCCTCAGGAAGGAAGTATCTGGGCAGCAACGGCTGATACCACCCATACATTCAGCAACGTGAGCCCGGGAACCCACACCATCTCAGTGGAGCTGGTCAACAATGATCACACCCCGCTAAGCCCGCCCGTGGTAGAAACCGTCACCATTACCACCGACAAAAATCCGAGGATTGCAGTCAGTTCCCCGTCAAACGGGAAAATTGTAAGGACCGGGAACATCACCATTTACACAAAGGTGGAAAATTTCAAACTGGTCGACAAACTTGGGAGTGCGAATGTTCAGGGAGAAGGGCATATCCATTACTACATGGACACCCCGCCGGTTACCACCCCGGGAGAACCGGCAATTCCTCCGGCAGGAAGCGTGTGGGCACCGAGTGCAGACTCATCACATACATTTGCTGATGTCCCGGTCGGGACCCACCATTTCTACGTGGAGCTGGTGAACAATGATCACACCCCGCTAAACCCGCCGGTCACTGCAGAAATTCAGTCATACGTGATCACCTACACAGGCGGCCTGGGAGGACAGTAATCACGTTGACTGATGGGGGAGAAAAATCCACGCTCTCTTTTTTCTACCTGCCTGAAACACTGCAACCCTGTGAACGGTCCGGATTGTGCTCCAGCAATTCAGGATACGTGATCTCTCTGTCTGACCTCAATTCTCTGCCGGACGTCTGGAAATATGTGAAAAGGAAGGTTCAAAGAGAGGCAATCCGGTATCATACCAGGACATATCCGGAATCCGATCCTGTTCGAGGGATCATCAGCAAGAAATTATAATCACGGGTTGAAGATGGCGGGTACTCTTGAATCATTTTCTGAAAGCTTGGGGGTAAACAAGGTTGTTTTCGCCCTGTCTATGGCACGGATGGGGGATGCGGTCGGCAATAGTATCCTTTTTATCGTCATCCCTCTGTATGTGGCATCACTCCCTGCCCCATTCCTCCCGTTTACGGAACCTGTCCGGACCGGTATTCTGATCGCGCTTTATGGTATTATTTCAGCACTGCTTCAGCCACTGGGAGGCTCGTTGAGTGACCGGTCTTGTAAACGGAAGATCTTCATCCTGGCAGGGCTGCTCATCATGGGTGCAAGTACGTTCGCCTTCATATTTGCCAACCGGTACGCCGACCTCCTGGTGCTGCGTTCCCTGCAGGGGATTGGCGTTGCGCTTACTATCCCTGCCTCTATGGCCATTATGACTGTCGCTACCCGCAAAAAAACCCGGGGTGGTTCCATGGGGTTTTTTACCACTTCGAGGATGGCCGGATTTGCCATCGGCCCGCTTATCGGCGGAATCCTCTATGATACCTTCGGGTTTGATTCGGCATTCTATGTTGGGACGGGATTCATAATTCTCGCTATGATCCTCGTCCAGATGTGGGTGAAGGAAGTCGATTGTGAAATTCCGCCGGAAGGGAGAGGCGTCAGTATTTTTTTTAACCGGTCAGTTCTCACAGCAGAAATACTCGGCCTTGCCTTTGCAACTTTTGCAATGGCAAGCGCATTCTCCATGCTCACGACCCTCGAACCCCAGATTAACCAGCATCTCAATCAATCGGCATTTATGTTCAGTATTGCGTTTAGTTCCCTGATGTTTTCCCGCCTGATTCTCCAGATCCCTCTCGGCAGACTCTCCGACCGAATAGGGAGAAAGCCACTCATCGTCCTCGGCCTAATCTTCATCGCTCCTGCTACCATGCTTATCGGGTATGCCATGACCACCATGCAGCTGATCGGGCTTCGCATTCTACAGGGCATTGCATCTGCCGGAATTGCAGCACCGGCATTTGCCCTTGCCGCCGATCTCGCAAAAAAGGGGAGTGAGGCACAGCAGCTCGCGATCGTGACAATGGGTTTCGGACTGGGAATAGCACTTGGCCCGCTCATCGCAGGCATTCTGGTCTCCGATTTCTATCCCCTCCCCCATATTGTTGGAGGGGCGATTGCATTGATCGGGGCATTCGTCGTCTTCTTCTGTGTACCGGAAACCGTAGAACGCAATGATGCGGTGGAACAGGGTGAGGAATAGGTCATGGGTTCCTGCAACGCAGCAGAATCCCCTGTCACTTCCTTCCCGCCGGGTGGCAGGATCACGGGCACCGGTCTTCATCCGGTTCATGCAGGTAGCAGAACGGATCATCTGCGAAAAAATCACCGGATGCTGCATACGCCCTTACACGGCATCCTCCGCCGCAGAGGCTGAGATGCCGGCACTCGCCGCACTGTCCGGTCAGCGGCACCGGTTTATCCCGGAACCGGGCAAGCACCGGATTTGAGGAGTCTGCCCACAGGTCGGAAAACGGCCGTTCCCTGACATTCCCGACGAAAAACTCAGGAGACCGGGCAAACTGACAGGGATACACATTCCCCAGCGGGTCGATGTTTGCAACCCGGTCACCGGCACTGCACCCGCCGTTTAAGGAGGCAATGAGGGACTGCGCATCGCCAAGGTCGGGTGACTGATCGCGTTCCATGGACGCGAGGAGATGAATGCAGTCCTGGGGAGAATCAACCGTAAGAAATTCCATCTCATCCGCAGGTGTCTCCCTGGCTTTGCGGTAGAGCAGACTCAGTGCATCAGTCACTGCCTCCGGCCCGAGTTGCAGGCGATTATAGACATCCAGACCACGCCCCGCCGGAACAAGCCAGTACAGGCAGAACCGGGAGGCACCGATAGTCTTAGCGAGATCGACCAGTGCATCGAGTTCATCGCAGTTTTCTGTCGTCAGAGTGATCCTGACACCACATCGTACGCCCGCTTCGCGGCAATGTGAAAAAGCGGCGATAGACCGTTCGAACGCACCCGGAACATTCCTGAACCGGTCATGGGTTGCCGCCGTGGCACCGTCGAGGGAGATGCCCACATACTCGATCCCGCTCTCCCTTATTTTCTGAGCTATCTCTGCCGAAATAAGGGTGCCATTGGTACTGAGCGCTATCTTAATTCCTTTCCCTGCAGCATGGCAGGCAAGGTCCCAGATATCATCTCTGAGCAGGGGTTCTCCGCCCGAGAACAGGATCAGCGGAATACCCATCGCAGAAAAGTCATCGATAAGGGCCAGGGCTTCTTCCGTCGACAATTCGTTCTTCGTATCCTGCCCCGGACCCGACCTGCTATAACAGTGCGAGCAGGCGAGGTTGCACTTTTCTGTAAGGTTCCAGAAAACCACCGGGCAGCAATTATCGGCATAGGCAAGATATTTGCTTGGTACCTGGTCAGTCGCACCACGGCGATGATGCATCACCCCGCTTACAGTACCCCGGCCATGCATGCACTGGGTTATGCGATTCATTGCAGTTCCCCTCCGTTTTCTCCGACCCGGACTGCCGGAACACGTTTGAATTCTTCCGTGCTGAAAATAATGATATATTCATTCAATTCTGTCAACTCCGCAATTTTTTCAATCTCGGCGGTCACATCCTGACGGCTGCTGCCATGGTGAACGGTATAGTGGGTGTATTCCCAAAGATCCTGCACCGGCATGCGTTCATAACAGTGAGTGACTCCGGGGAATGTTGCAAGGCTGGCACCTGCGTCTTCATGTCTGGCAGCGGGAATACGCCATGCAACAAGGGCATTTGCCATAATGCCTACTTTCCTCTGGTCTATCCGGGCTTTGAACCGACGGATAACTCCTTCGTTTTTTAGGCGGTGCAACCGGTCAAGGACTTCGGATTCTGAGATCCCAAGCAGAATACCGATATCAAAAAACGGTTCGGGGGTTGCCGGAAGCCCTCTTTCAAGCTCCTGCAACAGATTCCGATCAGTCTGATCCATCGTAGGCCTCCTCTTTGGAAGTCAGGGGAAACGAAAACCGGACATCTACCTTGTACCTGCGAACTGTCGGGAGCTCAAGGATATCTGATTCGCTGAGGCGCGCCTCTTTTTTTATCTCCTGTACAATCTCCCTGATTCTGTTTTCATCCTTTGCTGCAATGGTAAACCATATGGAATAATCATTATCACGACGATAATTATGCGATACTTCCGGATATTCATTTATCAGCCGGGCCGTGGATCTGATCATTTCAGGGGGGACCCTGAGGGCAACAAGCGTTGTCGCAGAGAGGCCGACATGCCGGGATTCCAGCACCGGCGATATCCCGCGAACAATTCCACGCTCCTTAAGTCCTTTCAGTCTCCGTATCACTTCATCCTCAGGGATTCCAAGCCGAACCGATATCTCTTCAAAGGGCCGGGATATAAGCGGGATGTCATCCTGAAGCACATCAAGAAGGGCAAAGTCAGTCTTATCCACGGGAGCAAAATGGTCGGCAGAAGGGTTATCCCCCGGTTCATGCCGGCACCACGGGTCCTCACCACACAGGTCCTCCTTTGGATTCCCGGGCCAGGCAATTCCCCCGCACATATCTGTCATGTTCACTCCGGTTGAGTATGAACGGGCCCGGCATCCCCCACAAACATCCTGGTACCCACATCTCCCGCACTTTCCGGTGAGAAGTGACGGATCGCGAAGAACGGCAAAGACCGGGGACTGATTCCAGATATCTTTTAACGGAGTATCCCGCACGTTTCCGGCCCGTGCCGGCAGATACGGGCAGGGAGTAACATCGCCGTCCGCAAAAATCCGGCAGTAACTGATACCCGCTATGCAGCCCCGCCCCCATATGGGATTGCTGATGCCCAGGATATCGGCGATCCGACGAAACTGTGGTGCACAGGTGGGCCGGATATTCAGATCCGAGTCTTTGTACCTGTACCAGCACATCCCGGATGAGACCCTCATATACCTCCGGAGTCAGCCATTGTACCCCGTTTCCCCTCCCCGTCGGAACCGGAAAGAATAACTGATAATCTTTCACTCCGAGGCTTCTGCCCAATGTGATAACATCATTTAATGCCTTTATACCAGGAGACAGAACGGTTGTGTTGATCTGAACACCTATCCCTTCTTTCATGCAATGGCAGATACCCTGTACGGCCCGTTGCCATGCGCCGGAAAGACCGCGGAATCTGTCATGCACCGATGATTCTGCCGAATCAATGCTGACAGCCACCCTGCGGATTCCTGATTCTTTGAGAGCCTGTGCGACGTTCTCATCTATTAACACCCCGCTTGTCCCCATCGCCATCTTCAGCCCCCGGTCGGTACCGTAGCGGGCGATTGCAAAAATATCATCCCTCATGAGCGGTTCACCTCCACTCAGGATAACCACAGGCCGTCCTAATTCACAAATTTGATCAATGACTGCGTATGCCTCTTCAGTCGAGAGCACCTCCGGTGTTTCATGCTCCCCTGCGTTCATATAACAGTGGGGACACCGTAGGGGGCATCTGAGAGTGACATTCCAGGAGATGAGATGCAGGTTAGAAGCTCCATTATCAGCAGACATATTCACACCACCTGAATCCGGGATCCTGTACTAGAAACTGTTTGCGATGAGAGATTTGGGTGAGAGAAACGCAGATGGAGGGTTTCATCAAATTTGAAATTGATGGAACTGCTATAAGATAATACTGGTTTTGTGACAGTTTATTCAAATTTACAACTCCTTACAGATGAATGCTAAAAACGGGACACGACGAGGACGAGGACGACAAGAGCAACAATCGGAAGAACCATTATGGCAGCGAAGGCGGAAAGGCCGCATGTGCCGGATGAAAGGGCTGCATATGGCATAAAGAAAGCCAAAGGTGTCCTGACAAGGGAGAGAACTAGAAGAAGAGCCGATGCAAGAAGGGCTGCAAGATGCGCTTCGGATAATCCCCTCGACACGAAACCTGCAAGAGTGCCGAGCATTACGGCAAGTACGGTCCCCAGAATTACCGGCAATATTGTGACCGGACCGTTCATTACCGCAACGACCACGATTGCAGGAATCAGCGGCAGGAGCACTGCGATACACCAAATACCTGCAAATCCAAGAAAAAAAACGGGCTTTGATACCGGGCTTACGATCAACCGGTCAAAGATGCCGCCCATCTTCATGGTAACCAACCGGATGGCAGGCCCGGTTATGCCCATGAAAATCAGAATGAATGCAAGAGCCGGGCCCTCGCGGGAAAATAGTGCCGCAACTGCTATAAACAGAAGGGATACGGCTGCCTTCGCAATAATTCTTGGCGGGGTCTGTCCGGTGAATGCCCTGAACTGCACCATCATCGTTTTTCAAACCTGCCTTTTACTTCATCCACCAAACCAGGGGTAATACGGCAGAAACCATGGTCTGCTGCGTACTGTTCAACAAGTTTACGAATCATTCCCTGTATAAACTGTGGTGCCCGCTGAATTTTCTCTTCTGCTTCTTCTGTCCAGAACACGGATTCTGCGGGCTTCAGACCCTCAATCTCAATCCGGATCGGTATGCCGATATTGAGAGTTTTTTTTATCAGTTCCGGCAGTTCATCGACTGACGGAATATACTCAACCAGTTCACGGTCCTCCAGGGTGATGGTCACCCTGGTCATCCCGGCGACGAGTGCCTTAACGGATGTCGCCGGGCAGAGGGTTCCCTTATCCAGTAGGAGAATGCGATCAGCGGGAGTTGCATCCTCCAGTCTGTTGGTACCGATGATGACGCATGAACCTGCCTTTACCACTTCCCGGACATTGGTGAAAAAAACCTGTCGACTGGAAGTATCAAGCCCAAGAGTGGGCTCATCGAAAAGGAGTACCTCCCTTCCGGCTGCAAATGATTCCGCAAGCAGAAGTTTGCGTTTCATCCCGAGAGAATACTCTCCGGCCGGCCGGTCGAGATCCAGGTCGAAATCCCCCGCAATCCTGTCGAGCAGATCCAGCTGAAAAACGCTATACAGGGAAAGAAAGATACGAGCGTTCTCACGGCCCGTCAGATTGCTGAAATGGGCATTTGCATCAAAGACGGGGAATATGTTGCTGCGGACTGATTCACGATCCTCAGCTACCTCATGCCCGCAGACATAATAGGACCCTGCCTGGGGAGACAACAGCGTCGAGAGTACCTTCAGGAGGGTAGTCTTCCCGGCACCATTCCATCCGAAAATACATACTACCTCACCTGCATAGGCTTCAAATGAGATGTCAGTAATTCCCCGGCCACCCTCATAGGTATATACAAGGCCACTAACTTCAACGTATGGCCTCATGTTCCGAGTTTCTCTCGGGCAGCGGTCATGACTTCCGGAGTTATCATGGCGATTTTACGCTCCTTAGCATAGCGCTCAATTGCCATGACCGCCATTGGCCGGGCAAACCGGGGAACAATCTCCAGGCGTTTTTTTGCATCATCACTCCAGATGATGTCCGGCTGATGGGAAAAGGAAGTGGTTTGTTCGGGACCTGAAACGGCATTCTCCTGGATATCACCCGTTAATTTTCCGGCCCGGGTATTGCGCACAACCAGTACATTGGTTTTTGCGTGTTCGGCGACCCGTTCGGTATTTGAGCCGATGTCACTGTACTGGCTGCGGTGCATCCCACTATGACCGGTGACGATGAGATCTGTTCCAAGTTCTTCTGCCAGTGTACAGAGGATCTGGAAGGGTTTCCCCTGCGTAAGCCGGGTTTTCGCCACAACTTCTTCCTCGGCGGCAATCTTTGCCGCATGTCCGAGATGACGCGAGTACAGGTCGGCAAGACTGCGGTCAATGATCTCATTGTGAAGTTCCTCCTGTTCGGCGAATTTAAAGGCATTTCCTGCTTCTCTGGAGAGGGTGGATGAGAGAGAACCAAAGACTGTGCGGTGGAGGCCGGGATCGAAAGCTGCTGCCAGAGTCAATGTTGCTCCCAGTGCACGTGCCAGGCGTGCGGCTGTTTTTACCATCAGAAAAGCTTCCTCACTCCCGTCAACGCCGGCAAGTATTGACGTTATCTCTCCTTTTCTCTTTGCGATCAACAGATCGCTCGTACCATGACGAAGTGTCCGCAGTGTTGTGCTGCCAAGTCCCGAAATTCCCACCACACGTCCGAGCCCCTCGGCACCCATCACGGTAAGTCCACCCTTCTCTGATGCCCTGATTACGACATCAGCGTTCTTTCCGTCCACTATGCTTTCGGAGAATTGGATATTCCCGTCCCTGCACGCGTCACCAAGACGTTTCATGTATTCAAATGAGATCAGTTCAAGACCACGCCCGATGAGGACTGAATGAATATCACGCTGGTGGTTAAGTTCCTCCTCATTCTGATATTGTTCCGGGAGGTGGCTCTCCAGTGCCTGAAACCGGGCCTCGTGGAATTTTCCCGTGTAGGCATGGACGCCGGTGACAGGAGTATTTTCGGCTCTTGCGAGTTGAAGTGCAATACTTTCAGCATATTTTGAGCATTCTGAATTGTCAATTGCAACGACGATGGTAGTATACATTGATGGATCTCCTGAATTTCAGTGAATCATTTCATACCAACCGGGCAGATGCACCCTCCGGGGTTTCGTCTCCTCTGCACCTTCCGCATGAGGGGCGGATTCTTTTTTGGACAGACAGAGTACGGTTGCCGCCATTCACGGGATTATCTCCTGATACTGAAAATGTGGATGATAATTCGGTGGAGCGTCACACTCCATGGCCCCCCGGGGGACCGGGACACCTGATTGTTCATATGCTGGCTCCCCGGAAAAGGGGTATCTGCAGGAGAGTCTTCGTTCACACCAGGTCACAAAGGCTTGAATGTTTTTCTGATAGTTAACATTTGCGTTCATCGTGACCGTCGGAGCCGGGAAATGGATAAATGCGGTTATTTTGATACTTTGCAGCCAATTCAGTAATTTTAAATGCAAATTAACGCTTAACGGGAATTTCTGTGAGGGAAAGGCAGCATCCGGATGATCCTGTCGAACGGGTGGTTGACAGAAATAGATATTAACTATGAGTCAGTATTGCCGTTTATGATAACACAACTACCCGAAAGTTCCGGGGGGGACATCGGTTTTTTAATTCAGGGAAAACTGACCGATGAGGACTACCAGGAAACCCTCATCCCTGTACTGGAAGAAGCAATCAAATCACAGGAAAAGATCGGCATCCTTTTTCAGATGGAAAATTTTGAAGGCTGGACTGCTCACGGTGCATGGGACGACTTTATCAACTGGCCGAAGTTCAGGTCAGTTGAGCGGATGGCCATACTGGTCGATGAGAACTGGCACGAACTGATAAGCTGGCTTTTTACTGTCTTTGCAACAGTTACGGGTATTGAGATTAAATTTTTCAAAAAGGATCAACCGGCAGAAGCCTGGTCCTGGCTGCGGATGCGGTGAAGATAACGGACCGGGGATAGCCTGCACACGATTCGGCCACCATATGATCCGGATCATTCGTTGCAGGAATACACCGTTCCCCTCGCTGAAGGCTGCCGACAGGGACCGAAACAGAGAGATTGGCATTAATAGTTCCCCGAATGAGGGGGTAAATCATTGAGGCCTGATTATGGTACCAACGAAAACAGATGAGACTGAGGATCTGCAGAAACGCAAAGATTTTGTGGCGGCAATCGAACAACTCGAATCCGAATCAGGGGACGAACAGGAGTAAATCACGTTGTACATCCCCCCGGACAGGCACATTCATGAAGTGACCGGGTATCTGAAAGACGAATATGGGAAAACGAATCATATCAGTGACAAAGGAACATGCACCCACGTGCAGAAGACAGTCTATTCCATCCTTTCTCACCTGAAGAATTATGAGCATTCCCCGCCTCACAGGATGGCACTTTTCTGTGGGGCAAACCAGATGGCAGGAAATGGAACGGATCTCACCTGCACGATCATCGAACCCATTGAGCCTGTTACCATCTGCCTCTGCCGATGTAGTTCAAGGTACGATTTCGAACCGCTCCGTCAGATGCCTGATGAATGAATGTATATGGGCTTTTAGTCGTTGACTCGACGAGATATTTCCCGTGTTTCGCCGGGACAATTAACGATACAGCCGCCGTCCGCCGCATCCAGCGGTTCTCTGACTGCGTCCACCCTTCAGCTCTTCGATGCTCTCCCCGGATACTGGTCCATCAAATCCCCCCGTGTGTGATTGCAGAGGGCGTCGCAGGCGGCCCGGTTGGTGATGTAGGTGTCAATCCATTGCCGGAAGAGCAGGAGGTCGTCACGATCATACCTGCCGGACAGTGCATAGGTCCGGTTCGCAGCGATATTGGACTCCTCAATTGTAGCCGGATTTGAACAATTCCTCACAGAGTGCATATATCTCCGGTTTCGGCAGCTCTTTTGCCTCTTTCCGGTATTTTTTTGCAATCACCGCTGCGGTTTAGGTCTTCATGCCGTAACACCTGATTCCTTCTTTGAAAAAACGCTGTGAACGCTGTTGCCGTTCAGGGTCAGCGGTGCTTTCAAGTTCCGTCCGAATCCGGGTGATGAGGGGATCCATGGTTAGAGGTATGAAGGAATGAAGTAAAGTGGATTGGGGTGCAATGAGAAAAATATGGCTGAGCGGCCACGTGACCAATGATGAAGACATTGAGTGGTGAGAGAGAGAGACAGGGAAGGCAAATTTTTCCGATAATAAAGCCAGGTTAATTGCCTTATTTTAGGGGTTGAAGGAATGTAAACCAGAAAAAGAGTATGGTGAGAAAATAGGGTAGATTACGCTACATTCCTGAGACCATCCACACATGAGAATCAAACGGATTGATTACCAGAATGACAAATGAAAGAATATCCTGCGGAAATCCACCGGGAAGCACATAACCCGTTTTATTCCTGAATGAATACATCCGAAAATGAGAAAAACACTTTCAGTCCTCAAATGAAGATTTAGATTTGAAAGGCACGTTATTACTGAAATTTGTTCCGGAGATTCAGAAAAATTCACCCATCCTTCAAGCCATAACTGAGGCAATTCGATCAGTCGCGATTTTCTTTTCCCATAGGTGAGGGATTTATTTTAAAACCAAAAATTCAGGAGAATGGGTCGGTATTTTTCAGATAGTCAGCGATATGCTTCGCCATTATTTTTGCTCCGTTGTCAGTGAAATGCTCTGTGTCATAATAGATGTAATGATTCGCGGGGATCATTTCTCCAACATTAATACATTCCACGTTTCTGTTCCCGGAAACATTCAGAACCTCATGATTGAGCAGTAACAACGACGCATCACTAAATGATTGTGTCACAAAAATGAGACGGAACCCTTTTTCTTCTGCAATATCAACCATCTTATTTAGATTCCGGGAAAATTCGGTCACATCATTTTCTTCTACAATAGTATCCCAATTTGTTTCTGATTCAATTGTGCAATTAAGATGAGCCTCCATCTTTTTTTTGGCATATTCATCTGCGCTTATTTTCTTTCTTTCATCAAATCCAAATAATTCAAAGATGAAAGGTTTTAGATAGTAAATTCCAAAATATCTAATTGATGTTTCTTTGGGATGGAAAAAATCCCCAACATTAGCCCCTGAATAAAGCGTTCCGATTTGGTTTTCTTCTAATATCTTCACTAAATTCTCATCACCATCAGATGAATAAACATCAATTTGATTCGATGTATTCAAAGTCGATTTATCCCCGGCCGCAGGGAGCACAATTACCATATCGGCATCAACTTCATCAGGGACACTCAATAGTTGCCGGATATTTTCCCGTGTTGAAGATCCACTAACTCCAATATTACCTACCCAGACCTTTCTCCCATCAGATGTTTCATTCAGCAATTCCTCAACTTTATGGGGCCATTCATTCTGGTCATCCAGATATTCGCATTCAGTTGTACTGCTGCCTACGGTTAAAATTCGATATTCAGATTCACGGGAATCTGACATATCAGCTCCTCTTATACCCAAAGAATTAGTTGTATAGTTTGTCGGGCCCTGAATTCCAATAAGTGAAGATTCATCAGTATAGTATTGTTCTTTTAAATTCGGGGGGCCTACTAATGGACTAACAATACAAAAAGATACTAATTCACCAATCAATAATACGAAAATTGAGAGATACACAAATTTCTTGAAATATTTCTCTTTGTTCAAACCTCTTCACCTCTCAAAACTGGAAATAGATGAATTGTTCACTTTGGTTCGGACTTAACGTATAAAGTGCAACCCCAATTACTACAACATATGCCACCCAGCATATGAGCCTGCATGAACCTATCCGTTCAAACCAGTCCTGAGTAATCACATCTTCAAAGAACGATGAAATCTTCTGATTCACTGAACCCATAATGATGATACAGATTACTGATATAAGTGATACAATAATAATTTTTTGGCTCAGCGTCAGATCAAAATCAAACATTACATATTTTTTTATGCAGTACATCAAATTATCAAGATCGCCTACCCGGAATAATAGCCATCCTAAAAATACAAAATACTGAGTTATTAATATTGAAATAATGATTTTCGGATTTTTTAGGTTATGTGCCCTATCTGCATTGGCATGGTTAAAAAAAATCTTACGAATTGACTTATCCACCAGGAGCATAACCCCATGGAAGCCGCCCCAGATTACATAGTTCCATGCAGCACCATGCCAGAGTCCACACACCAACATGGTACAGAGTAAATTGATATCGGTCCGGAGTTTTCCCTTTCGGTTTCCTCCAAGAGGGATGTATAGATAATCCATGATATATCGTCCAAGAGTAATGTGCCATCGCCTCCAGAAATCAGTGGGATTTTGCGACAGATAGGGCCGTAAAAAGTTTATCGGCAAATTAATTCCCATTATTCTGGCTGTACCAATGGCAATATCGGTATATCCTGAAAAATCACAATAAATCTGAATACCAAAGAGAAATGTTGCACTAATAATATCAAATGAACTATGTCCAATGGGATTTGACAGCGTTGCATTTACAATGGGGGAAATATTGTCTGAGATTACTACTTTTTTAAAAGCTCCCCATAAAATAAGGGTAATTCCCAATTGAAGATTTTGATGGGTTATTGAGATTGATTCTTTTAACTGAGGGAGTAATTCAGATGCCCGTACAATAGGTCCTGCAACAAGCTGAGGGAAAAAGGAAACAAAAAGAGCATATTCTTTCAATGATTCTGAAGGGGCTAATGTCTCTCTATAAATATCAAAAACGTAGGAAAGGGCCTGGAATGTATAAAATGAGATTCCGATTGGAAGTAAAATATCAGATAACGGATATGAGATATTTAAGATATTATTAACCGTCACAATAGTGAAATTGAAATATTTGAAATATCCTAATATGGCCAGAGTGGACGAAACAGCAATCAAAAGGAGTATTTTACGCTTTTTAAGATCTGTTGAAAGATAAATTTCCTGACCACAATAATAGGTAATCAACGTAATGATTGCCAGCAATAATATGAGTGCCTGACTGGTATACCAGTAAAAAAAGTAACTCGCACATAACAAAATCCAATGTTGATACTGCTTGCGATGTACTATTTCAAGACTAATAATTACCACAAATAAAAAAAATAGATACTCAGGATCTATAAAATTCATATTAACTTATATCTGGATGGGGTAACTAAGTAATATAGGTTCCCCATAATCCGGCATTCTCGCTACATATGTCTATTTCAGACCCCTAATCATAATTTACAGAACAATCATTAAGCAGCCCGGAATATAACCACAAAATCCACGTTTATACATCTCAGGCACGTTTGCAACACCATCCTGAATAATCCTGAGATAAAAAAAGGGGATTCAAGCGATCCACAACAAAAACATCCACACAGACGCCCGAAATCAGAGAAGAAACACAGGCTCAAAAAACACACTCTCATTTCTCACATCACCCCTTCACCCCCATTCCACTCCGGACCAGACGGAGATAACACCCTTGGCTGATGCTCACCCACTGCTCCTCTGAATGATATCTGAATGGCGGATCGCTGCCCCGGTACCGCAGGTTCAACCCTGTTCAATTTGGTTCGAGTCGACCCCGATCCTATGACTTGACCTCACCTAACCTCCCGCCGTCTCTCAGGTGATAACAGGTCTGGCCGCTGAGGGCATATCCCTCCGGTGGAGTCATGTTCTTTCCCGACGGCTGTCCGTACTCACTTTCACCCCATTCATCTGCATCATTATTGTAACTGTCCCGTGAAAGAGAAAAGACAATATGACCCATACCTGGCGTGAACTCCTCTACCCGGCAGAGTGAGAATTCCGATTCTTCTTTGCTGCAGTACTGATTACCCTCGTCTTCCGTTTCTTACCAATTGAATCCGTGGTTTTCTTCCGGGTACTGGTCGCCGGATGCGCTGTTTCCCTTCTCCTGCAGGTGCGGATTGCGAGTCTTGTTGTTTTGGGGAGAATCAGGGTTCCGGGAACGCAATGGGTGGTGGGTGTCACGAAGCCTAAAATATGAGGATGCTTTTTTGATTGCTCCTCCGGGAGAAAAGGACGCCCCGAGCTCCTGGAATGATCTCTTTCATTGTTGGGTGGTATTTTGTGATTTTTCGGGATAATTTGATTCCAATAGTAAACTCAAAAACAATCCTGGAAAACACCCGGAAAACTATCTTAAAATTGTGGATTGGATTAATGTGATCCAAGAATTCATTTCAGATTATTATGCCAGCACAATAAATTCATCAATTTTCCATGCACCGTCTTCACGAACAAAGGGGATTTCCTTATTTGACGTATACTCAAATCCATCCGCAAAAACATCTAAGGTTACCAATAACTGACCGGTATCACCAGTGATTTGTACATCGGCAATGGTATAATCTAAAACGGTGTACCCGCTTGAATAATAAGCGTTCATAATATTGTAAATGGTATTTTTTGAATAATCTGCCTGAGCTCCTGAAGATAATACGCCCCAGATCGCATCCTCATTTACCGTTTGAAAACCGCCATCATATATGTTAAAAGCATCCTGAGGGGTTTGCATGCCTGCCGCTGTATCGGGTGTTGATGCAGAAGAAGCAGTTGGTGCAGAAGAAACGAATGGATTCTGAACATCAACCGGAATTCCAAATACAAATACTGCGATAACACCCGCAAGGGAGATCAAAATGAATATCGCGACGACTATTCCAGGAGCACCAGGGAGGATATTTCCAATACTCTTTTTTTCAGGTTGCGATTTGGAATATGGTGCATACGTAGTCGATGATAATGGTGATGGTGATACCACAGAACGTGATTTTCCGGTTATTACATAGTCTGTTCTTACCGGTTGTCTGCATCCACAATATGGACAGAATTTCGCATCTTTTTTGGGCAATTCTAATCCACACCCAACACAGTAGCTCATTATAATCCCAAATGGTTTAGAACGCTAAAAATATAGTTATTCGTTTTTTAGCAATTATCAGCAATTATCAGCAATTTATTGACATTGTTGAGTGAAATATAATTGAGATATTAAATCAGGTAAAAAATGGCATTGTATCAGTATATTTAGAGTTTATTTTTGAGTATAGAATTGCTGATTAGACTTTCATAATCCTCAACCCAATCGATTCATTACCTTAGGGCCAGGCAGACCTAACCATACCTCTGTATCTCAGGTGATCCCGGAGTAGGCCGCAAAGGCCATTATTTCCGGTGGAATCCACGTTTTCTGACAGTTTAACCGTCATTTTCACTATTTTCATCCGCATTTAATTTTTTTTTCCATAATAAAGAATATTATTATGGATACTAGGTTTTACCCAATATTACCCGCGGAATGGAGATACCGCCTCTTTTTTTGCTGCTTTACCGGCTACCCTCGTTTGTCATTTTTTGCAGTGGAATCCAAGGTTAGCTTCTGGATTTTGGCCGCCGGGTATGCTGTTTCCCTTCTCCTGCATTTGCGGATAACATTTCTTGTTATTTGGGGGAAGATACGGATACCGGGGACGTAATAGGTGGATGGTGCCGAAATGCTGCTGAAATGCCGCCGGGGTGGGTAATGTAGCCAAAATATAACCCGAATTGTCGAAAACAGAGAAGAGAGTATTTCTTATGTGCTAATGCCTTCCTGAATGATTCTCAGGTATTCATCAAAGACATACTTTTTGAATCTCTTTTGACCGGTAATTTCGGTAATAATTCCTGCTTCCTCAAATTTATTTAATATACTGGTCGCTGTCTGTCTGCTGAGAGAAAGCTCTTCAGCAACCGTAGACGATGAGACAATTGGATTGCCAAAGATGAAGTCAATAAATCTGAGGGAGGCAACTCCTCCGATAGAATGTTCGACAAGCCTGTTTTTGAGATCATTCTGAAGGAAGATTATTTTTCTGGCTGTTTCGATTGAACTTTCAGACGTTTCAATCACCCCTCTTAAGAAAAATTCAATCCATCTCTCCCAGTTTCCTTCATACCGTACAGAATTCAGAATCTCATAGTATTCCTGCTGATTCTTCCTGAGGTAAAAACTGAGGTACAGCAGTGGACGCGAAAGGATTCCCTTGTAATAGAGATAAAAGGGAATAAGCAGACGGCCCATTCTCCCGTTTCCGTCATAATATGGATGTATAGTCTCAAACTGCGCATGAATGAGTGCAACTTTCACGAGAGTTGGAGTTTTGTCCTTTCTGATAATAAAATCCATGAGATCGCTAAGAATCTCAGGTACATTTTCTGGTGGGGGTGGCACAAATATGGCATCATAAATGGTTGTTCCGGGAACACCGATCCAGTTCTGTTTTGTTCTGATATTTCCGGGGTACCTGGCACTTCCACGAGTACCTTTGATCAGAAATCTATGGATTTCATTGAGAAGATCAAGAGAAAACGGAGCAAAGGTAAGTTTTTCCATTCCGTGTCCCATTGCCTGAATATAATTTACCACCTCACGGATTTCGTTTATATCCTCTTTTGGTTTCATATCAGCTTCAAATTCAAGAACGCCACGGAGAGATGCCTGTGTCCCTTCAATCTGGGAACTCAGAAGTGCTTCTTTTTTAATGTACATCGCAACGAAGAGATCAGGATTTGGGAGCACCTCGGTAACCCCGTCCAGTTTTGCAAGTGCTCTGTCAGCTTTGGACAGTAAAAGGAGAAGATTCTCATCGAGGTCTAAATTATCAGGTGGCAGTGGTTTTGGAATGAATGCATTATATCCTTCCGGCATTCTCTGGAGGTGTCCTGCTCTGTTAATTTTCATCATTTCTCCCCAACAGGTAATTGTATCATGGTACGATGTCTGGCTATATATTCTTGTGAGAGTGTCAACTCTACTTGACATAATCTGCTATCACTTCGTATATGTAAGGCAAACCTGACATCTTCCGGGAGTAATCCCTCTTTGTACATTCCAGTGATATCCCTCCGGATGGCCTTATCTCTGTAAATTATCCCTGACACAATCAAATAGGGGCCGCTGTATGTCAAGTGGACCTGACACTCTCAGAGATAATCACCTGTATGTCAAGTGGACCTGACACTCTCAGAGATAACCGCCTGTATGTCAAGTGGACCTGACACTCTCAGGTATGATCCACAGTTTTTGTCAGGCGGACAGTAGACAGACTACATCGCAGGCGGGGTGACAAACGGCTCCGAAGACAGGGCGGCTGACGTTGGGACAGACGCAGCAGCAGAAATGACTGCAGCAATCAGTGCATCAACCTTCTCTTTGTCCAGCACGTCATCCCCGTCGAGCACAACCTGTCCTGCAACCTCCACACCCTTTGCGATGAGGGCCTCAGCAAGATGCGGGAGGGTCTCTTTTGCCTCTGCTCCACAGGTTGCAAAGATGACAGCGGTCTTTCCCTCGCATCCGGTGAGGGCCTTCACTGCCCCGTTCGTCGGCGGAGCGGAACGGAACGCCCAGACGGGTGTGCCGATGACAATAATATCGGAGGCAGAGACATCGATGGACGACGGCTTCACGGCATCCGCTTCCCCCGTCATCGCCCGTATGCAACCCTTCGCGTATGCCGTGAACTTTGTATAGGGGTTCACGGCCTTCACTTCAATGAGTTCCCCGCCGCATTCGGCCTGTATCTTCTCTGCTATGCCCCGGGTCACCCCGGAATAGGAATAGAATATCGTTGTTATGGTCATGATTTTGGTTCCCCCCGGTTTTTGTTTGGTGGGGGTGGTATCTGCCGGGGGGATGATAAATGCTTGTGGGGGATGGGAGATGTTTGAGTGTTGATGGGCGGGAGGAAAGAGGAGATTTCCGGACAAATCGTTACCCGGCCATCATGAATTGATGGATGGAGAAATGCAGGCATCATACCAGAAAAATGAATCTTTGAAAAATATTGATTCCTCCCCTCACCCAACACCTTGGTTCAACTCCCGAAAGAGCCGTGCGTAGCGCGTTTCACAAACGCTCGTCCGCTGCTCTTTTGACTGGGTAGACCGCCGGACCTTCGCCACAGAGCGTGCAGTGCCCCAACGAGATGGTGAGCATCCGGTTCATCACCTGATCATCGCTGTGATGCTCTCCACCTTCGCAAGCCACCAGACGCAGCGCTCCGGAATGGTGCAGACCTTCATCTGCCGTTCACGAGTGAGGGTCCGGTGTACGATGGGTTCCCGGAAGTTTGCGGTTGCAGACTTCAGGAGTTCCTGCATATCGTCCGGGAGAGTTACATCATCGAAGAGGAGGACGGTGCCGGGCCGGAGGTCATCGTAATAGTACAATGCCTTATCCGATGCCGTGCCCGTCAGCCAGTATTCTTCAGGCAGGAGACGAGCCATCGCATTACATGCATGTGTCTTGCCCTTGCCGGAATTTCCGGAGATGGAGAAGTGCAGCCCGGAGGTATTTTCGACGGATTGTGAGGCAACGGACATAATGAGGCACTCCGCGACTGTCCGGTCACCAACATGGTCGCGGTGGAAGCAGTCGGGGCAGAAGGCGAGTGGATTGCCATTTGTAAAGATCTCTATGGCACATTTCCGGCGCTCCTGCTCTACTGCTGAGGTGTCCGGCAGAGAGGATGTCTGAGGTACAGGGGAAGGTTCATCCGGTGTTTCTCCATCAAACGGAGGACATCTCCTTTTTCGTCTGCGGTTGTCATGTGTTCTTCTTTCCGGCCGCTCTCTCTGGTTCATACTGTGCCCGGAGTTCCTGCCGCCGCTGAGTCCCGCCGCCGCATGAGTCATGATGGCATCCGGCAAAGATGGCACCGTTTGAAAACTGGATGGCAAATGCCCCGTCTGTGTGTGCAGTGGAGAATGGGCATTCGGCAAGGAAATACAGTGTTCCCCCCCTGCCAGGGCTGTTCGTTTTTGACGGCGATGGTATGTGTGAGCTGAGCCATCTCCCCAGATCAAATGAGCCGCGACGCCTACCCTTCTCTCCTGCGGGGGGAGACGAGGGAATGAAACCATCATCCAAACCATCATCCAAACCATCGGCGAAGTCATTAGTGAACTCATCGGCGAAACAACGTGATTCCATTCTCCTCGTCTGACGGAACAATATGCCGGATGTCAATTCCGTTGCCCGCAATCACATGCCCGATTACTCCCATGTATTTCTGGTGTTCCGAAAGCGGGCGCGAAGGCTAGTATTTCCAATGGAATCCATTTTTTCTGACGGATTTCCTGCCTTTTATGCCCCGGTCATTCACATTCTGTTATTACAATCACGGAAAAGGGGAATATATTTGTTTATATCCGATATTAATCGCGTTTTATGTCGGAATGGAGATTTTTGTTTCATATTGCTGCGTTCCATTTTGCCCATATTTTTGGTTTTTTTCAGTGGAAACGGAGGTTTGCTTCCGTCTGTTGGTAACCTGGTTTGTTGTTTGGTTTCTTTGTTTCTTTTGCATAAGCGGATCGCGGATTGCGGTTTACGGTTTACGGTTCGCGGTTCGCAGTTCGTGGTTCGCAGTTCGTGGTTCGTGGTTCGCAGTTCGTGGTTCGTGGTTCGTGGTTCGTGGTTCGCAGTTCGTAATTCTTGTTCTTCGGGGAAGATACGGATACCGGAGGCACAATGAGTTGATGGCGGGCGTAATGGATGGGTGGGGCCGAAATAACGCCAGAATGGAACCAAAATTGACCATAAACGCACCTGAAGTCCTGAAAAACACATTCACACAAACGGGCGGAGCAGGACCATCACCATCTGAGACACTCCATACATCCTCTCAAAATCGTTTCGAATGGCGACCCCATATTAATCTGTAATCCGCCGTTTGTTTTGGAAATAACCGGTAGAATGACCGGATATTTCCTGCATTGGAGAGGCACCATAAATGAGGCAAAAATACGCTCATTTCACGCCCCGATTCACCAAAGAGAGGGGTGATATGACCTTGCAATGGGAATTATCTCTGTAATGCCCCGGTCATCCTTGCAATGGGGTTCATCCTTGCAATGGGGATCATGTGAACCCAGCTCATTCCTGTGCCTGCCCTGGGTGAAGGCACGAGTGTTCGTTGGGAACCGGTTCGGGCCGGGCAGACGGATGTGGCCGGAAGAAATACTGAGGAACGGACGTTACATAAAATTAAATAATTTTGTAACTATTCAAGAAAATTCCTCAGTATCTTTTCAAAGATAACACACATTGATGTGAAATTATTCAGGACTGAAGAGCTCTCGGAAGCCTGGGAATCGCTGAAAGCAGAGTGAAGGATTTCAGGAAGACTTGGAACTGACATCTCCTGAGTCTGATAATCTGAATAACCCTGAATTATCCCGAATTATCCTAAACAACTCAGGAAAACTTCAAAACCTCTCTCGCATCCTCTTCCTTCTGCGAGAGAGAATTCTTCTTCAGGTACAAAATGAGCTTCTCAAAACACTCACCGGAAATCATATTATGTAACCGGATATCCTTCAAAACACTCCGGTACTTCCGGTAAGTCCGGTGCGGGTAATAAATCCCGCTTTCATTTTTCATCCCGGTTAATAATTCAGATTAAAGATTATACTGTTCCTTAAGCTCGTTCCACTCGGACTCATTAATACCCTGCATATTTACGACATCAACTCCCAAAACCCAGACCCTGACATCATATTTTGATTCCATTAATCCAAACAGGTACTGGTGTTCAACAACAGATGAACCGGCGATATCACTGCCTACGTCTGATGACTTTGAACTTGTTTCGATGCACCCGGAACTCATTGAAACACAGATTGCAAGAATGATAAGTGCAATAATAAGTGATACATTTTTTTGGCTGCTCAT
Organism: uncultured Methanomicrobiaceae archaeon; assembly: GCA_963761105.1. Taxonomy (GTDB): domain Archaea; phylum Halobacteriota; class Methanomicrobia; order Methanomicrobiales; family Methanomicrobiaceae; genus Methanogenium. The sequence goes on from CAVXFW010000023.1 coordinate 454,183, forward strand.
ATGGGGCAATAGATACATATTATAATATTTAAGGTTCTTCTCCATATTTCTGAAAGGTAATCAGACGAAAAGCTAAGAGAATTACCTCCAATTGTAATAATATGGCCAATACTATAAACAACTGGAGGGAATGCATTAGCGCATTCAAATCAATTTTTTCATTCCATGGATTTAAGATTATTAATATGGAATATTCAGAAAATTCCCTGACTGTCGCACTGGATACGACAAAATCACCACGATGCCCTCAATGCGGCAGGGCATGTAACATCCCGTTTCCCTTTTTTTGGCACTCTCTGAAAATCCAGTGATGACTGAAAAATTCCTGAACAAAAATTAATTTTTTAGCCCAACTTTGACAGCAGAAAAGAACTAAATTGTTCTCAGTCATGTTTGAATTGATCAAATGCAAACAGAACTAAGAACCTATGAAGTTGAGCCAAACCAAAATATATCCTTTCCTATCGGGACCATTTTCTTGGTTAGTAGATTGTATGAAATTCTGAATTTCACCGATATATTTGGGAAACACAAGAAGAATGGCATCGATATCAACAAATTGCTCAAAGCTCTCGTCAGCTATAAACTAACGGACAACTTCAGCATAACGCGTTCTCACGAATGGATAAGCAGACCTGAAGTACGTGATATTTTTAATCTCGATCCATTCTGTGAAAGAACTCTATACCGAGTCCTTGAAGTCATCGGGGCCAACAAAGAAGAAATAATTTCTGACATCCAGGATGTTCTTTTTGAAAGATACGAATTTGAACACACCAATATCAACATGGACTGGACAAGTATTGTGCTCCATGGAAAGGAAGCCAAACTGGGAAAGTATGGATACAGCCGTGATCACAGGCCGGATAAAAAACAGATTACTGTTGGCGTGAGCGAACTTGCCGATCCGATAAATATCCCGATTGGCCTGACGGTCGAACCAGGGAATCTCAATGATCAGTCGCACTTCAAAAAGACATACCAGCAATTGAACGGCAGGCTTCGAGAAGGATCCCTTGTAATCTTCGATAAAGGAGCAAACAGTGTTGCCAATACTGCAATGATTCGTGCAGATAATCTGCAGTACATAACGGCAAAGAAACTCAACAAAAGTGACGACACGATCATTGCAAAATTCGAAGAGTACCACCCTGAAGTTATTGATGCAGAAACCGGCGTTCGGGGCATTAAAATCGAAAAACCAAGCAGCACCAATTATTTCTTTTTCTCAGAAAAGCTGCAAAAAGAGCAGCTGGAATCCAGGGCCAGAAAAGTGGTGAGACAGATAAAAGAGGCAAAAGAAATTCAGGATAGCATCGACAAGAATAAAGCCCTTCCAAAGCGTTTCCGGATAAACAATTTGCTTATAGATGTGGACTACTCCATCCAGACGAAACTTGTTGAACTCACGGAAGATGATGCCATAAAGCTCCTCGAAGATAAGTTTATCAATGGCAGAGAGGGATTTTTCTGCTTAAAATCAAGTAAGAATTTGACACTTACAGAAGCTCTTCTGACATACCGAAAAAAGGATTCGATCGAGAAGATTTTCAACTCCCTGAAGAATGAAATCGAGATAAAACCATTGCGGGTATGGACAGATAACAGCATTTACGGTGCGTTAATCATTGGATTTATTGCGCAGTTATTCATCTCACTGGTTCGCTTTGAGATTCCGGAACTGAAGCATACATCAACGAAATTCATAAAAAAATCGTTATCGGATTTGACAGTTACTGTAAATTCGTGGATGCAAAAGGCAAAAACATACATCCACTCGAATTTTGATGCCATTAACACGATGATTTTGCAGCATAATTGGGTGATTTCGTGATTTGATGAGGGATAATTCACTAACTGTCAAATTGATTATCCGGAGAAAAAATGAAAACTTTTGGTCGCTGTAGCTGATGGATTTTCAGCTGATGAACTTTAAACTGTCAAATTTAGGTTTTAGCTATTCTGAGCCGGATGATACGTTTTGTATTTCCATATCCCTGAATAATCCAACGGTGCCGTTATATTTAAAACCGCGGACACCCCGTCACACACTCACTGCACGGCATCGTCGCAAACCGTGCAATACACGGGGCGAAGGGAGCCACACATCTGACGAGAATCGGCCGTCCCAACACCCACTTTGCCACCGGAACCGCCACGGGAGGAACCCACGGGCGAATCGTCATGCACCGGAACGCATCCACCCTCCCATCGGGCCCAAATGCGTTACCGGGGCAGTTTTTGATGCAGATCCCGCAGCCGGTGCAGAGCGGGGGAACGGGAGAAACGGGAGATGCAGGAGATTCCGGTTTGATGCCAGCCGAATCAGGATCATTCCCACCCGGAACAACCCGACTCTTCTGCCCGGATTCAGGAATCACACGACCGGTCACCACCCCGCTTAAGAAAACCCTGGGGCCGTATTGTGGTGTTATAAGAAGGGAACTTTTGCCAATCTCCCCCAGCCCTCCGGCAGCGGCGGTCTGCTTTAACCGGATGAGCCCCCGGACCGTTCCATCGGTTATCGTTACCGGCAGATAGAGGGGAACCGGCTTTGCAGGGATACCTCTCTCGTTGAAGAGGTCGGATAACCGGATAGCAGTTTTTTCAAGGGCTTCCACGATTGCAAGCATCTCCCTGGTCTTCTCTTTCGGCGGCATCCGGTAGACCGGAGCGGGAATTTCTTGTGCAAAAATAATTACCGAGCCTGCTCCGGGGAGAAATTCACCGATATACTCGTGGTCGGGAGCGGGAATATCTGCAAGAGCAACCTCGGTGAAAACCGCAATTCCCTCATTGTGGAAAAAACCATCAATGTCGAAACCCGTCATGTATACATTCCATGAAGAGGGATAGCACCTTCTCCTTATTCAACTACAGGATATAGCTTTCCTTAATCATACGACTGACGTGTTTTTTCATCTGAGAGGGCAGGTGCGATTAATGTTTCCCACAATTTTGAATCCCATGTTTTCAGATTCTTATGTGTTTTGTAGTATTTTTCCGGAATCGGGTGTGTTCCCACAACTACTTTTAGGCCGAACTTTTCCATAATAAAATTTGAAAAATAGTTCACTCTTGTACAGGGTGGATAACCCACAATCATACCTGTTGCAAGGTGAATAACGTCTGCGCCATTTTTTTTCATTTCTTCAGGTGCATACTCGATATTTCCGCCCGGACACCCTCCACAGGTTGCATAACCTACAAGTTCGATTTTTTTACCATCATATCTGCTAAAAGCACCCTCACGGTTATTGAGAGATCTCATGCATTTTCCTCCTGCGCATGTATGATATCTGTCACAAATTATAATTCCAATTTTTATGGTTTCTTCCATCATCTCATCTTCTCTAAATTAACTCATAAAGCGTTGACCTCTGTGCAAGTTTCCGGCCGGTATTTTCGGCCATCCGTCTCATCTCCAAAGGATCAAGGTAATCTGTATCCCTTGCCCCTGCCTCTCTTGATATGCTCTCCTCAAATATCGTTCCCCCCAGGTCATTGCCACCAGCCATTAATCCAAGCTGGGCAAGTTTTTTTCCGTATTTAACCCAGGACACCTGAATATTGTCAAAATTGTCAAGGAAAAGTCTTGAAACGGCTATCATGAGAATATCCTCGCGCCCTGTGGCTCCGGGCGGTACTCTTCCCTCAAGATAAAGAGGGGTGTTATTATGGATGAATGAAAGAGGCACAAATTCGAGAAAACCACCTGTATCATCCTGGATCTCTCTAAGTAATTTCAGGTGCGCTATCCTGTCTGCTGGGGTTTCAACGTGGCCATACATAATCGTAGCAGTTGTGGTTATGCCAAGACCATGAGCCTCCCTGATTATCCTCTCCCATGTACCGGTGTCAATCTTGCCCGGGCAGATAACTTCTCTTACATCATCAACAAGAATCTCAGCCGCAGTCCCACACAAAGAGCCAAGTCCTGCTTCTTTCATGTGTTCAAGCATCTCAATAGTTGTTATTCCACTCTTTTTTGCTCCGTACCAGACCTCCATCGGGTTATTTGCATGGATGTGAATCTCCGGGGCTGTATTGTGTATAAGGGAAATGATCTCAATATAATTCTCTGCGGTAAAATCCGGGTGAAGTCCACCAACACTGCAGATTTCAGTTACTTTGCGATTTTTTGCCTGATTTACCTTCTCAATTATTTCATCCCTGTTAAAGCAGAAGGTATCCGATTGGCCGGTCTTCCGGCAGAAACTGCAGAATCCACAGGAATTAATACAGTTGTTTGTAAAATTGAGATTCTGGTTTCTGACATACGTTATGATATCCCCTTTTTTTCGCTCTCTTATTATATCGGCTGCTGCTGCAATTTCAAAGACATCCCTGCCTTTTGCGGTCAGCAAAGCCAGTGCCTCAGCTTCAGTGAGACGGTGCCCTTCAATTACATCATCAAGAATAGTTCCCATTCCTGAACTGCTGCTGCACCAGTGTCGGCGATAATTTGGTTCAAGAGCCATCAGACAATGTTTTCACACGGGGATTTAAAAAACTATTGTATTCTTCGGAAATCATAATTAAACTCCAATAGTCTCATAAAAACCAATATCTGCCCCCCGATTGCCTGTCTGATTCAATTCGTCATTATCGGGTTGCCACAGCATTTTTGGTGCACATGGCATATGAATTGTAAAAACCATGGTGCGCACATTACTTAGTTGCCCTTAAAAAATGTATGTCCTTAATGATCACAGGCATTCATGCACCACACCTATTTGGTTTGTGGTGTCCGGCTCACATCATAATTATGAACGGTAGCAGAATCTCCTGTGTCATGTGTAGAAGAAATTTCTGTTGCCATTACTATGACGTGCATCACGGTCATTATCATTGGGAGTTTGTCCAGCGATTGATTGAGCCACTGCGTGATAAGAAATTGTCAACAGGACTTTCAGATGTTAAAGAGATAGTTAAGCAGCCGTTTATTGATAATCTCAGCCAAATTCCCCGTTTAGGAAATAGGCATATACCGGAATGGCAATCGTATTGCCCGGGTTGTGGATTTTGAGAAACACGTTGAAGAGAGCGTTTGATACTTTTCAGGAGGATCTGTTTGTTAAATAAGTATATTTAATTTTAATCTGGAAACCGGGGAACTGGCGAAGACATCTCTTCGAAAGTGCAATCAGAAAACTCCGGTCGTCCGGCTGGATATATCGAGGGGATGAAACCCTTCAGGACCTCTGGAATCTCTCAACAGGAGCCATCCCACAGAGAAATGCACCAATTTCAGTGGCTGTTCTCTTCATACTCTCAGGAACCATATTTTTTCCATTCCTCCCTCCCCATATCACATTCATTCCGGCTTTTCTGTATAGAGATGCCTTTTCTTTTTTTTGACCATTGCATTCGGATACCTGACAGGTATTTAGGACACCGGGAATAATCCTGTGGCGATATTCCTTCATAAATGGGCGTAACACCTGTCTAACCGGCATCCCCTAACTCATTATGATGAAGTGAGAATCACTTTTCAGAAAACCTATTTCATGCACAGGCGTAATCTTTCCATATGTCCACATCCGATGATATCGATTACGCAAAAAAGTTCTTCGCCGCCGATTCCTTCGCACGGGAAAACGGGATGGAACTCGTCGCGGTCTCACCCGGCCGGGCCACGGTCTCCATGCAGGTCTGTGACCGCCACAAAAACAGCCACGGGACGGTGCACGGCGGGGCACTCTTCACGCTCGCGGACACCGCATTTGCGCTTGCCTCCAACTCACACGGGATTCCTGCGGCCGCCATCAACGCCTCCATTTCATATCTCACTGCCGCACGGGACGGCACCCTCACCGCGGAGGCAGAGGAGTTTACCCGGAACCCGAAGCTCGCCTCTTATACGGTTGTCATAACAGACGACGAAAAGAGAAAGATTGCAATCTTCCAGGGGATGGTGTACCGGAAGACGCCGAAACGGGAGATATGAACAGTGAACGAATATACAGAAATTCTGAGGCTAAAACTTCCTGTACATGCTCCCCCTGTGCCCACCCTCAATCACATGGATGACCATCACTTCATCCAGAATTGACATCACCGCCCGGTACTGCCCGATACCAAGCGAATAAAAGGGGAAATCTCCCGCTCCCTGAAGCCGTTTCACATAGAGTCGGGGGTCAGGTTCTTCTGCAAGTTCCTGGAGTTCACCGACAAATTTCAGTGCCACTTCACGGGGAAGATGTTTCAGGGCATGGCGTACGGACGATGAATACCTGAGGTGATATCTCATCAGGCATCTGTCTCTGCTGTTCCTGATTTCCGGGAGGGTTTTTTGGCTGATATTACGGAGGATTTGGTCGTAGATTTCCCTTTTGCAGGCTCCTCGGCCACACCTAATTCTGCAAGGATCTCTTCATGGGTATAGTACATTCCCTCACGGTATTCCTTCAGTGATGTTTCGATGGTCGCGAGGGTCTCTTCACTGAGAGGTTCGTCATCGACTGTTGCATCAATCAGCCTCGTTATGACATCATCAAATGATTCACGGGGATGCTTCTTGAGCCGCCGGAGATGATCGCGGGTCGTTGCCTGAATCCGGATCGATGTCGACTGCATCCACAATACCACATATGCATACATATTAGATGTTTGGATAATCTCAATGTGGACAATATTATCTTCCGGCAGATACCAACTTCGAATACCATTTGACCCTCTTCAGTGTCATCATCGAAAAGGACGAAGACGGGTATTATGCTCATGTGCCTGCACTTCAGGGCTGTTATGCACAGGGTGATATATTCTTGCGAGAGTGTCAGGTGTACTTGACATAATCTGATATTATTGCATAGATGTAAAGCAGACCTGACACATCCGGCGGGAAGATTTTCTCTCTGTACCTTCCGGTGATATTCCTCCGGATGATCCCGTCTATGTCAATTATCCTTTACACTCTCCGGTTTTTATACGCTGTAAGTCAGGCAAACCTGACATGAAACGAAAGTGATCTGAACTATTCAGGACAGAATAATCCGGAAGCACCCCGGATCTATCTCACGACAATAGAGATGTGCGGATACGAGACAGAACATGAAGAGATCTGAACCAAACAGGCAGACTTCACGTTGATGATAACACACCTGCCGGAAGCATGGGAATGGCTGAAAGCAGCGTGAACGTGTTATAGATTCACCGTTTCCACAGTATTCAGGCAGGAGAATTCATTCACGAGACCGTTTCATACTGAAATGATGAAACACTAGAACAACTGCCCATAAACTAAAAATCCAAAAATTTGCTTTAAACCGGATCTAATGACATATTTTGGCGTTTTAGAGAGTAATTCAAAAATGAATTTACTGTTACACACTGTTTCACCAAGAAATGAAACAGTAACCGACCTACCGTTACATATTTGTGTTGTTCATGTGCAACAGTAATCATGGATTTAGAGGAACTGATTTACCTGATTCAGTCCGGAGAGTCTGAAGTCCTTGAATTTAAGGAAACGGCAGGAAAAAATATTCATCATGAAATTGCAGCCTTTGCCAACTCCGAAGGGGGGCAAATAATCGTCGGAGTTGCTGATCACGGAAAAATTATTGGAACTGATGTAAAAGAGGCAATTGAAAAAGTAACGAGTTCAATTCAGTCGATAATTCCTCCACCGGCAATAAAAACGCAGAAGATTTCAATCGATGAAAAAGACCTCCTGATAATCAGTGTCGAGAAAAGCCCCTCTCTTTGTTCGCTTGGAGGTGTGGTATATATAAGAGCAGGTACAGGAGTCAGGCCACTCTCCCTGCAGGAGATCGTGATGCTTTTTTCTGAAATGGGGACTATCAACTGGGATGAAATTCCCATGCTCACCGTGGAAGATGCCCAGCCCGAATATATTGACTGGTTTTTTGAAAAAGTAAAGGAAACAAGAGGAAAAACAATTTCAGAGGAGAATAAGTCCAGGTATCTGAGGAGTGACGGTGCAATAAAAAATAACAGACTGACAAATGCAGGAATACTGTTCTTCACAGAAGCAACTGAAAACATAGCGTATGCCAAAATACGGATGATAGGGATGGGAGAGGATGGCCCTTTATGGAGTGAAGAATATGAGGGTCCGGTATGGAAAACTATTGAAGAGGCATACTCCGGTCTGATACATGACATAAAATCGGTCGATGTTGTCGCGGGAACAAGACGGATTAAAGTCGAACAATATCCACCAAGGGCCATCCGTGAGGCTCTGATAAATGCAGTTGCCCATCGGAACTATACTATTAGTGCAGATGTGAAGATACTGATCTATCCTGACAGATTTGAGATAAAAAACCCTGGTGGGCTCATGCCCGGTGTGAATATAAAAGATCCGGAACATATTCCAAGAAATCCATCACTTTCAAATCTTCTTTATGACACTGGCTATATCGAACGGTATGGTTTTGGAATAAAAATGATTGAAGAAGAGGTGAAAAAACATCCATTATGCTCGGTTGAATTCAAGGCAAGTCCCGCAGCATTTACGGTAATCTTCAGAAAAGATGCCTCTTTATCCATTGATGAAACTGAAAATCAAATACTTAATCTCCTAAATATGCCCTTAAAAAGCAGTGAGCTCGCATTCAGGCTCGAAATATCCAAAACGAAGGTACTAAGGCGGATTAAAAAGCTGGAAAACCTTGGCCTCGTTGAAAAGAAGGGGTCAGGATCACACACATATTATACCATAAAGAAGTGATGGGATTGTGTCTCATCATTTTTTCATAACCCCTGTGCCCCTGCGACGCATCACATTTCAGGGAGGAGAGTGCATCCTGCTGGTTTCATTCCCCGTTCCCACCCGTTTCCACCTGCTTCCCACTCCATTTTCCACTCATTTAAGGAAATTTTGCTGATAAAAGAGAATATTATGGATGGGCAGGCGCCTGAGCCATTTCATTTCCACTTTCTGCCGGATCACCCATACCCCCGTTCCCCTCCGCACGGGAAACCGGATCGCTGAATGATGTACGGTTTGGGTGGAAAACTCCTGTACTATCTGTACATATATCTATAATATTATCTTCAATACCTGAATTACCGCCATTTTGCTCCCCTTTGGTGTTTCCACTTTTTGCCGGATTTGGGTGGAAAGCTGGTGGAAAAGTGGAAATGCCTCCTTCACCATCATCGCCGGGATGCCCGTCATTGTCTGCATGGTCACCCGCATCATCGGTTTTCAGCCAGACATCAGGCCCCGCCGCCCACTCACGATAGAGGATGCGATCGAAGGAGAAGTACTGCTGCTGGCGGCGGATCTCCCTTCCTGAGAGCTCTTCTGCGACTGATGCCGTAATGAGGCTGACAGCGGGGCATTTGTCAAGGATGCCGGTGTAGGTGGCCCTGCTGTTGGTGTAGCCGTGGAGTAGCCGGTATACCTGTTTATACGAGAGGCCGAGGACGTCCTGAAGGGTTTTAAGCGTGAATACCTCCAGGTCCATCTTTGCGATGGAGGCAAGTGCGGCCGCCTCGTTTCGGGTCAGTTTCGTCTCCTGACCGCCCCCCTCGCCGTTGACGGCCAGATACAGGCGACGTGCATAGCGGAAGTCGTCACGGGTGGCGATGATGGTGCCGCTCTCGTCCGTCTCCCGCTGGAAGACATGGAGCAGGGCGTGGCACTTGATCAGGTCAAAGAGCATGCCGGGGTTGCGCCGGTTGTGCGTGATGGAAAAACAGATCCGTTCTGCAAACGGGATCTTAACCCGCCGGACAGCGCCTTTGAGAATTTCCCAGACGGCCCGGCAGACCGGCACGTCCGTGTCATCATCAATAGAGAGGGCTGCACCCGTTTCCGACCTCTTCCGGTGTTCAAGAACAGCCCGGTCCTGGGCGGCCGAGTCGTCTATCCAGACGGTAAGCATCCGGTTCATCACCTGGTCGTCACCGACACTCTCGACCTTCGCAAGCCACCAGACGCACCGCTCAGGAATCGTGCAGACCTTCAGCTGCCGTTCACGGGTGAGTGTCCGGTGTTCGATAGGCTCCCGGAAGTTGGCGGTGGCGGATTTGAGCAGTTCCTGCATGTCGTCGGAGAGACTGACGTCATCAAAGAGGAGGACGGTGCCTGCCCGCAGGGAATCGTGGTAGAAGAGCGCCTTATTCGAGACGGTGCCCTTCAGCCGGTACTCCTCCGGGAGCAGCCGGACCATTGTGTTGCAGGCATGGGTCTTGCCCTTGCCGGAGGTGCCGGAGATGGCGACGTGCAGGCCGGAGGTGTTCTCGACGGACTGGGAGGCAACGGACATGATGAGGCATTCTGCGACCGTCCGGTCACCGACATGTTCGCGGTGGAATACGTCGAGGAGGAAGGCAAGGGGGTCGCCTGTGGTGAGGATTTCGAGGGCCCGCTTCCGGTGTTCCTGACCCTCGGCAGGCGTGTCCGGCAGGGGTGGGACCGGCGGCAGAGGGGAGAAGGAATCCGGGGTTTCTCCCGGAGGAGAGGGGGCGGCCCGTTTCGCCTGCGACGGTCCGGGGGTCTGCTTCCCGCCCGTTCTCCCGGTGTCTCGTTCTGTTTCTCTTTCTTCCTCATACATCGCCCGGAGTTCCGGCCACCGCTGGCTCCCGCCGCCGCAGGAGTCATGGTGGCACCCGGCGAAGACGGCACCGTTTGCAAACTGGATGGCAAACGCCCCGTCGGTGTGTGCCGAAGAGAAGGGGCACCGGGCGAGCGAGAAGAGCGTACCCCCGTGCCACGGTTTTTCGGATGCGACGGGGATGCCGTGGTGGTTTAGCCACCACCCGAGGTCACGGGAACCACGCCTGCGGCCCCGGTCCTCTGCGGGGGGTGCCGTGGGGAGGAGGTCTGCAAGGCGGCGAAGGTCGGCCTCCGGGACCACCCCGACCTCACCCTCTTCCGGCACAGACAGAATGCGGGCCATTCGGTGAGGCCGCTCCGGCGTGCTGTCGCCCTTGCAGGCGGTGGTGCCGTAGAGCTTCCAGATCCGCCCGGCGTTGAAGTTCGCCGTGTCGCAGCGGACGGTCTTGTCCGAGAAGAACCCGTCGAGGACACCGAGGCATCCTTTGACAAGCCGGGTCGCGTCCTCATCGTTCGGGAGGTCAATGCGGTACAGGAGGTGGGCACCATTCCCGGAGTCGGCCCGGACGGGGTCCGGGAACCCCTGTCCAGCGAGCCAGTCGGCGATCTCCTCCGCACGCCGGAGAGCCGCTGCATGTTCCGCATCGGTCGCAGAGACCCCGCTCGGCCGGACCGGGTCGAGGTCGACGGGCAACCACCGGCGGCGGATAATATCCGCATCCGCAGTCGTCGCATCCGTCCGGGAGAGGCGGTGCTTTACCCGGTTCGCCCGCCGGGAGAGGAGCGCCGGGTCCACATAGTTGAGGGTGACATACACCCCGGTCACATCAGAGAATGCGTCCAGCACCCGTGCCCGGTCGGCAAGGGCGTCAAAGTCTGTGAAGTAGCCGCTCTTCACCCCGCCGTCCCCGAGGGCACGGAGTTCGACGACGGAGCCTTCGGGGAAGAGGAGGGAGAGGGCGTGGGGGATGGTAGTGGTTGCGTTTGTTGTTCCGGTTCCATCAGAGGCAATGCTGGCGCAGGGTTGTGTGGTGGGGCTGCCCGTTTCGGGTTCCGGCCCGGATTCTGTTTCGGTTCCTGTGGTTTCTGTTTCAATTTTGGTTTCGTTTTTGTTCGTGTTTTCGTTCATGGTATTCATCTCCTCTGTCCGGGACAGAGAGTGTCCACTATTCGCAGTGTGAGTGTGATAGCGGCGGGGGTATCAGGGAGAAGTCTGTGGTGGTATTGTTACCTGCGTGGATGTTTGCTCGCACGCACTTCTGCCAGCCGGTTCCCCGGTGGCGGCTGACATATGAAGGTATTACTTTGGGTAATATAAGTCTGACTTTACCGGGGAGGATGATACCATTGAAGGAGCGGGTTAAGACCGTACTCATGTGGCAGCTTGCGATGGGCATCGTCGGCCTCCTCGGCCTGGAGTTCAGGAGCGAGGGCTTCAGGACCGTGACCATTATCGGCACCGGCATCTTTCTCATCGGTGCGGGGCTGGAGCAGGTCTACGAGATGGTCGTAAACGGCAACTTCGCCCTGAACAACCCGGGAACGATGATGTCTATGGACAACTTATATCCCCTGGTGCTGGCGGGACTTCTTGTGTGGTTGGACCAGTGGAGGAGTGAATCCATTCAGGAATGAAGATGGGGCCGAACGGTCCGGCCGCTGTATGGATGATTATTCTTCGCCGATAATAAAAGAACAGAATATTGAAATCATCGAAAGAGAAACCATTTAAATTATGATGGGCGACAGTTTTCATACGGCTACCTGTTGATGTGAATAGTTACTATGGATTAAAGAAAGGGGATAAAATTAAATTGAAAATCATAGTCCCGGTAAATGATAATCGCTAGAATCGGGAAGTACCTATGGAATTGTCTTTGTTAGATGGTTGAAATGCCTAAACTGAATGTTTTTGAAACAGCGATAATACATACACTCAGGCTTGCCAGAATGCCACTCAGTACTCTCTGGTTTCAGAACGGACAGGAATTACATGGGCAACTGCTAAAAAAATATCTAACAATATTGAATAATAACGAGTGATCCATAGAAATACGGAAGGAAACAATATTTATTGGTGGATATAAGCGTTATTTGAATTATTTACTTGATTTTTTAGAACCGAAAATTTTAGATTGGTGATGCGGTAGATGGTACTAACATGGAACGAGATACGCCACCGTGCAATTGAGTTCTCGCATGAGTGGAAAGATGAAACACGTGAAAGGGCAGAGGCTCAGTCATTCTGGAATGAATTTTTTGGAATTTTTGGGGTGAAAAGGAGACGGATCGCTGTATACGAGAAGGAGGTAAAACTGTTCAATGAACACAGAGGAATGATTGATCTTTTTTGGAAAGGTACCCTTATCGTTGAACACAAATCCCAAGGATCAAATTTACATAAAGCGTATGATCAAGCTATTGGTTATTCTCATGGATTAAAAGATGAAGAATTGCCAAAATATGTGATCGTTTCTGATTTTCAAAGTATTCGATTGTACGACTTGGACGAAGAAAGCCCTACTTGGCATGAGTTTGAATTGGAACATCTCGTAGACAATATTCATCTGTTTGATTTCATTCGTGGTGTGCCAAAAAAAACGTACAAGGATGAAGACCCAGTTAATATTAAAGCCGCAGAGTTGATGGGGCAGTTGCATGACGCTCTTAAAGATAATGGATATTCGGGCCACCGCCTTGAAGTATTTCTTGTTCGTATAATGTTTTGTCTTTTTGCCGACGACACAGGTATTTTTGAAAAAGACCAACTCTCGTTCTATATCAGGACATATACAAGCATTGATGGCAGAGACGTTGGCATCACATTGAATCATATTTTCCAGACCTTAAATACACCCGAAGCTCAACGGGAGAGAGATCTTGATGAGGATATGAACGCCTTCCCTTACATTAATGGAAGGCTGTTTGAAGAAATACTTCCTAGTCCCTCATTTAATAGCAAAACAAGGGAGATATTGTTACGATGTTGTTATTTTGATTGGAGCAAAGTGTCTCCGGCTATTTTTGGAACGATGTTCCAATCAGTGATCGATCCTGTGAAAAGAAGGAATCTCGGAGCACATTACACCTCTGAAAAAAATATTCTGAAGGCCATTAAACCCCTCTTTTTAGATGAGTTATGGGGTGAATTTGAGCGACATAAGAGGAATAAAAGATATCTCAGGGGAATGCTTAATCAGATTGCCCTAATGAAGTTCTTTGATCCAGCCTGTGGTTGTGGGTCGTTTTTAGCGATCACCTATAGGGAATTGCGTAAGTTGTCACTGGAAATCCACAAACAGATCCGGAGACTTGAAGGGCAATTAGAGCAGCAAGTTCTGGACATTGAAGTGTTCAACCGGGATATTAACGTAGATTCGATGTACGGCATTGAGTTAGAAGAATTTCCGGTTCAAATTGCCAAAGTTGCGTTATGGCTTGTTGATCATCAAATGAACCGCCAGATCTCGGATGAGTTTGGATCGTACTTTGCAAGACTCCCATTGAAAGCAACCCCTAACATCATCCAAGCGAATGCGCTTGATATGGATTGGGAGGATTTGGTTTCCAGAAATGATATTTCGTACATATTGGGGAATCCCCCGTATGGAGGGTATCACCTTCAATCAGAAACACAAAAAGAAGAAATGAAACTGGTTTTTTCAGGTAAAATTAAAAGTTATGGGAAACTCGATTATGTAAGTGCATGGTTCTTGAAAGCTCAAGAGTTCATCAAAGATACCAACATTCAGGTTGCCTTTGTTTCAACAAATTCGATCACTCAGGGAGAGCAGGTTGGAATCCTTTGGGATTACCTACTCAATGAAGGTGTATCAATTAATTTCGCCCATCGAACATTTAATTGGTCAAATCAATCAAGGGGGGATGCGGCAGTATATGTCGTTATTATTGGATTTGGGTATCTTATTAGTAGTAAAAAGGTCATTTTTGATTATCCCGACCGTTTTGGGGAACCTCTTGAAGTGTTAGTGCAAAATGTAAACCCATATTTAATAGATTCTGATGATATTCTCATAAAATCACGAAAACGGGCAATTTGTGACGTTCCTAAAATTAGTTACGGATGTAAGCCCGTTGATGGTGGCAATCTAATTTTAAGTGATTCGGACAGGGAGGAATATCTGCAAAATGAACCTGAGGGGGAGAAATACATCCGACCGCTTGCCAGCGCAAAGGAATTTCTGCACGATAAAGGGCGATGGTGCTTTTGGCTCCTTGATGCTGATCCCTCTGAATTACGGAAACTGCCTGTGTTGCGTTCAAAAATAGGAGAGGTCAAAACATTTCGACTTGCAAGCAAAAAGGCTCAAACAAGGGAACTTGCCAATCAACCTATGCTTTTTGGAGAGATCAGACAACCAAGTCAGGGCAAATACATATTAATCCCATTACATACCTCTGAGAACCGCAAATACATCCCTATGGGTTTCCTTCCATACCATTTCATTGTTCATAACTCCTGTGCGATTGTAGAGAGTGCTACCCAATACCACTTTGGGGTACTCAATTCTGCAATGCATATGGCTTGGATGAGCCACATTTGTGGTAGAATAAAGAGCGATTATCGATACTCGAACGATATTGTTTATAATAACTACCCGTGGCCGGAATCTCCTACGCCTGTGCAAATTCAAAAAGTTAAGGAAAACGTCAAGGGAATACTGGACGCACGGAAAAAATATTCGCAAACGTCCTTGGCAGATCTCTATGATCCATTGCAAATGCCAAGAGATCTTTTCGCTGCCCACAAAAAATTAGATCTTGCTGTGGATCGGTGTTATAGATCACGGGGAAAATTCAACAGCAATCTTGAGCGGATTGAGTTTTTGTTTGATCTCTACGATAAATACACAAACCAGCAATGATTATAGCGTCAATTATGTACACCCGATTTATCAACAGTCAACGTATTAGAACCTGAAAATTCAATAAAATAAGATTTCAAATTTTTAAAGATAATTTTTTTGTTGAATTTACTGATTGAACACAATCGCTTAGTATGACGAAATTAGAGAATACGTTTATAGACTATCTCTACTGATATAATCTAAAATTCTCTTTTTGAGTCGTGGAGAATTTTTCAAGGAGTTATTTGGATTTTGACCTAATTTCTTGAGGTCATCTGATATTTCATCATATGAAATCTCAGATATAGGGATCTTCATTTCATACTTGGCTCCAGTTCCAAAAATATCTATGCCCGAGCTGATAATAATATAAGATGATAGCCCTGGGCTAATTTTTAGAGTCAAGTCATCTAATTTTGACTCAACAGAGTCCATTCTATCGTTCTCAATAATGTAAGGAATAAATGGAATAATAGTGGCAATAATCTCTAACTTTGTAGAAATATCTTCTGTACTAGATATTTGTCCTATTTTTTCATACAATAAGGAATTTTTTGGCTCATTTGAGATGAAAATCTTTAAACAAAATATTATTTTTTCGATTTGAGCAGAAATATTTTCGACATCACTCTCATCAATCTCTTGAATATTTTTAAGAACAATTGATTTTGGGGAGATGGATTCACTATCAGGATAGGTTTGGTCAATTATTTCAGAAGATACTACCTTAATTTGCTGAACTAGTGAAGGAATATCCTTTTGCCGTAAATAACGGATGAAAACATCAGACGAGACAGAAATCTCCTTGACAATTATGTTGCCCTCTATTTCATATTTCGAAATAAATTCTTCTACTTGTTCGCGAAGAGACCTTCCAGAACCGGAATAATCATTACCACAGTTGATAAACAACAACCATCCAGATGTGTCAGTAAATAATCCACCACTCTGAAGAAGAATACCGTAACTAAGTTCGTTTTGATCAATATCACCGGGATGTTTAATTCGAACGATCCAAATAGGACTGGGATCATCAAAAATTCTGCATTTTTCTACTTCACCAACGAGTAACGAAATAAACGCGAAAGCCCCATTGAAAACATGTATCTTATTAGTATCCAGTATATCCATGTCATGCCAGAAAAAGAATGAATCTAGCATCTTTGTCCAGGATTCAAATGAATCCTGAATTATAAGATAATCAGGTTCAGAGACCTTAGATAAACGCATTAACGGCATGAGCAATGCTTTATCAAAATTTTCAGATAATTCCAAATTACTGTCATGTATTGAATCTGGCATCTTCTTTTTTATTATTTCATCATGGATTGGTGTGAAAAAATGATCGAGCTCTTGCCATTCATCCCATACTTTTTTTTCGGCAAAATCAATCTGATAGGAGAAAAAATTGAATTTTTGTTTGGGGATCTCTTCATTCAATTTAGAGAATTCAATGGCTTCATGTAATTTGGAAACCGGTGTTTCAACAAAATCAATTTCATTCAATAAATTTGACCATAAATATTGGAGCGTGTACAAATACCCTATAAAGACCTTATCAAAATTATCCTGGGTTAAGAATGAATCAAGAATTGTTCCTGGATATATATGAGGACGTCCTCGTCTTGTGTCATTGAGGAATATCGAAGTATAATATAGGGTTTTTCCACACAACACAGTATTTTTTGGAATTTCCGAGCTTGATTCTATGGCACATGAGAATATTTCATCAAAAACAGGAATTACAACATTATTCTTCTTTTCAATTTCTAATTTTAGTTCATTCCAGTTGCTACAATCTCGAATAGTTCGATAAAAATCCCAGATATTTTTTAATAATACCGTTTTTTCGCAGGTTATTGGAATATCATCAATGTACACACCTACAAATTCAGCCCGGTCAAGTGTATAATCGGATTCTATGTCGAAAGAATAATTTCGTTCTATTGATTCAATTATATGATTGAGAATTACATCAATAAAATATTGATATCCAATAAAAACATCATCGTCGTTTTCTAGATGATGGAATCCATTTAGCCATACCCGAAATCCGTCCGTATTTGAGACGATTTTTAAAATATTTAAAAAAGAATATAGTTTTTCAGTGTCAGAGCAGGAAATCTCCTTTTCATCACATTCCATAAGTTTATATTATTAAAAGAGAACTGTAACAATCTTTCTAATAGAAAAAGGTGATTTTGCCATATCGGAAATAGCAACATAACAAAAAATCCAACAATAATTAGATATTACACAGAAATATTATTTGTTTTAGGAGTTACTTTCTTATTTTCGAATGAAGATTTTTTTAATCAATTCCTTGTTTTCTCCACGTATCCAAGACTGGTGCAACCTTGATTTCTTGGTGTTCTTTTGACCAAGCTTGTACAAACGAAACATCATTACTATCAGGTTTTGGATCAGGTTGATGGATCTTAATGCGTGTAGGCATTAATACTGCATCTCCAAGAAGAATTGCTTCCCCCCTCCGTAATGTTGAAAAGACGCTAACAACCCCCCGGATTGAATCGGGCAATAAATTTTTTACATATGTCTGGTCATCAGGATTTGTAATTCTCAAGCATAAAAACGAATTACATTGTGACAGGATAGTGCTTGATAATTCTCTTGGTCGTTGACTAATTACGGTTAGACTTATTCCATATTTCCTTCCTTCCTTTGCGATTCTTTCAGCCGCAATTCGAGAGGGTTCGCAGTCATTTATAGACTCATTTAGGTACGAATGGGCTTCATCGGCAAAGATGGATATGGGATAGGACGACAAATTTTTGCGTTTATACCAATACGAAAAATCAAAAAGACATCTTAATACTAAGGAAATTACCGAGGGTCTTACTTCAAAAGGAACAGGACTTAAATCAAGTATTACCAATTTCTTCGGTGCTTTCTCTTCCCCGAGTATTTTTCTAAATAAGTCTTCCATTGAGCCAGATGTTGTATACGTTTTCGGATTGAAAATCAAATCATATCTCCCATCATTTAACCGAGATTCCATTCTCATTAGCATACGGGTAAATTTACCAAAAAGAGGACCTTGCTTTTGTTTATTATTCGAACCTGGCACCATCTCTGTATCCAATCTCTCAAATTCTTGGATGATATTATTAAGGTCAAAATAAACAGGGGTATCAATTGTAATTTTGGGTATTTTTAATTGGATATTTTCTGGATAGTTTTCTTTCTCGGTTTGAATTAATTCTTTGAATTTTGCAATCTGATTTGGAGCTGCAGATTCATGACGATCCACACAGATGCTAATTAATTCTTCAGAATTCATTAGCCAGTAAGGAAGTTCAATGTCCGACGCACATATGTAAGTCGCATAATCTCCAAATGCTTTTTGATATTCTCCATGCAAATCCAAAAGGAGCACAGTTGACTGAGGAAAATTTGCAATCTGCTGCAAAACAGAGGCCACAGTCCATGATTTCCCAGAACCCGTTTGACCCAAAATAGCAGCATGACGACTCAAAAATGCATCCAAATTTATTTTAGCTTCTTGATTTGCCAATACCGATAGTTTTCCTATTGAAAAATCACCTTCTGAATAACTTGAGTATATACTTTCAATTGTACTCTCAGATACCGCAAATACATCAACTCCAACAGTTGGTAAAATATCAGATCCTCTTTCAAACCTTTGATCAGGTCCTAAAGTACCTATTGCTATAACTTCAAGAATTCGTTTGGATGATGGGATTGAATATATTCCCTCTTCTAATAAAGTATTATTATGAGTAGTAGTGAATGAGTTTTCAGTCATTTTTATTCCGGAAACCATACACAAAAGATTGCCATTTGGTATAGCGACTTCGACAAAAGAACCTGGTTGTCCAATTAAGAGAGGCATTGGACCAGTTTCACATCGGGTATTAATGCACATTGTGTCAGGTACTCCGAACTCATCTCCTTGTTCATTTAGGGTATACTCATCAATTAAAACAGAGATAGTGTCCCCAATCACGGAGATAGTTTTTCCAATCTTATATTTCATATAGCACACCTCACAATCCTGCATGTTCACATAATAAATCTACAAGTTTTTCAAATTGCCATAACTCAGAACTAGAATTCTCAACTCGGTCCTTTTTCTTGATTGAAGATTCTGTGCCATAGAAAAAAGAGTTTAAATCCTTGTATTGACTGAAATTATCAGTTTCTTCCTTTAGAAAAGCAGTAAACCTGATTTTATTTTGTTGGAGTTTAGGTAAAAACAATGTTTCATTGATGTGCTCATCACTAAAACTATAACCGCAACTAACAAGGTAAAGGCACTTGGATCCAATAATACTCTCAGAATATCGAAAAATATCATTGTATGGAGGTTCTAATGTCTCAGTCATCTTTTTTTTCCGAGGCAGAACCATCACTCTTTGAGGGCTTTCAGAGAGATGACTTAGATTTTCAGTACTAAAAAAAGAATTCTCACTTTTCCACCAATCTAATGATCCATGTAATTTCAATAGGATGAAAACTGGGTTATTATTATTTCGAAATTGAGTTCCTGTAATTGTACCTGTAGAGTATTTAAAACTTTGATTATGGAAATATCTCAATGATGTTCCGATAAATCCATTAACTAACGGTACTTTTGCCTTTGAAGCTGCAATTTCAAATAATAGATCATAATTTGAAGTAAAAATCCAGATTTTCTCCGATCTGCCTGAATAGATTTTATTCAGCGCTTTGAAAAAACGAATATGATCTGAAAGATCTGGACTTTCAACATGTAAACATTCTACAATCTTTTCTCGAATTAAATCCCGCATTTTAGTGAATCTCAAATAATCAGGATGACTTTGATCAATGATAAGTATCGCAGACTCGAGAATATCAGTTATTATTTCAATATTTGGATTACCAGTAGACTTATCGATATAGGTCCCAAGAGAACGGTGAACTAATGCATTAAGTATATCAAAATATTCAGGAGAAATGTCATCTAGTACTTTCTTCGTTAATGATGCCATAAGTGGATACCCCGCTTTCATCGAAGTCCCGGCACCAAAAAAGAAACCGATATTATTCAAGCCTTGAGTCGCATTAGGAAAAATATCTGCTATACTAAAATCCATTCAATCAGTTCCTCACGAGTTGCAATATATTGTAGTCAATCAAACAATAAATCATATAAACACAATCAATACCAAATAATTATTATTCACATCAAATATAGTGCCCATTATTTCAAATATTTCTTATAACACGGATAACAAACCGGCTTCTCATACGAACTCTTGTGAGATGGAACATCTTCCCCACAAATGTGACAGTATTTTTCTGTATATTTCTTATCACCGTATTTAGCCCAGATGGGATAGCACTTCTCACAGAGTGGTTTATCAGGGTTGAATGACATCGGTTTTCCGCACCGAATGCAATGACCCATTTCTGGCTTCCCGTTATTTTTTGATGCTGATTTTGCAGGCGTGTATTTTTTGTATTCTGGTTTGACTTCTTTTGGTTTTTCACTCTTTTTCACGATTTCAAATTCATATTCGTGGCTTTCCCGGTGGATCCTCTGCATCGTCTCATAAACCTGATCATACAATTCAGGATCATTTTCCTTACTTATACGAACACCAATCTCTGTGTTATTGACCTGTGAATATGCATAGAGATTCATTGAAGCAATGATTGCACATTTATGATTGAGATAGCACTTTGCGTGGAGATTTGGGAGCGTCCATAATGAAACTCCACTCATCTCCTGCAAAAAATTCACATCCTGGGGATTGTGATTTTCACCCTCCCTGACAATCACTGTGATTGGAGTCCTGAAGACGGTCAAATCCTTAATATCAAGTTTAAACTGACTTGCAATTTGAACATAGGGAGTGATAAGCATCAACTTTTCTCCCTTGCTATCACGAATTAAATCCTGGATACCACTTGTAATTTTTGCAGTTGAATCGAGTAATTCTACCATTATATCACCCTCAAATGTTCAGATGTAACTACTGAGAATCTACCCAGATATGCCTTAAACATATCTAAATTTAAATAAAATCTCTCAAAGTTCAGAGAATTAAAAAATAAAACTCAAGCAAAGCGTCAAACAAATAAAAAAAGAAGAATCAGCCCTTACTCTTCGCCTTAATCTTCTTCAGGCAAACGTTTTCGTCCCGGTCTATTTTTTTAAGCCGCATTTTGATGAATGCGAAAGGCCCCCTCTGAGTTCCGGGAGAACCGTGAACTAGAAGTGCGTTGACACGGCGTTTCGTGTTTTGTGCTCCCCGTTTTATTTAAGAGACTCTTTCATTGTCGTCTCAATCTCAGCAGCCCGGATGATCTCATCTCATCGACTGGTTCCCCAAAAGACCATTAATCAACAAATTTTATCTTTTAATTATTGATAATCCTGAATATCTGCCGAATATGAATATGAGTTGTTCAGGAGTCACAATTATCGTAGATAACATATAATTGAAGAATAAGGGGGGAGAAATGAGAGGTCAACAACACATTCAGATCAGTCTCTCTACCGGGCTGGTTCTTGTGGCACCGTTCCTGTTACTGAACCCGACAGCCTCCGTCCTGTTTCTCGTTGGGCTCTTCCTCGGCTCGCTCCTGCCGGATTCCGATGCATCCGACCGAACCGCAAAACACGGAGACTCGGTATTATTCGCCTTTGACCAGATCAATGAAATATTCATATATCCACTTCTCTTACGGCTATTTCATGAAAAGAAAAGACACCGGGGCATACTGCATACCGTTGCAGGGGTGGCAACATTTACCATAATTCTCACCGCGATAACGGGAATCACATTTCTGCTTCTGAACATTCAGTTTAATTTCTGGCTCATTGGCATCGGCTTATTCATCGGCGGCATCCTGCACCTGATGGAAGACTGCTGCACCCGCTCCGGCGTGATCCCGATGTATCCGAAATATCATACCGCATTCAGGGGAGACATTGCAACATTCAATCGAAAAGAAAAACGACCCGACCAGTTTGCCTCATATTTGGCAGTGCTGTTTGTGGGACTGGTGGTTGTTCAATTATACTATGATGTTGCTCTCCCGAGCATGACCATCCTGGCACTCATGGCAATCACACTTTCCTGGCTGGGATTTTTTGGCATCTGCAGAGTGAAGAAAATCAGCAAATAACTCCAATTAGTCAATTCTGATCACCCAATCTCCTGACGGAGACAGAAAAACCACCTATCCGGTGGCAGTGGTTTTGGAATGAATGCATCATACTCTCCCGGCATTCTCTGGAAAAATCCTAACCTGTTTGTTTTCATGGTATCTTCCCACCAGGTCGTTGTATCATATTACGATGTCTGGCAATATTCTTGCGAGAGTGTCAAGTGCACTTGACATAATCTGATGTTATTCAATAGATGTAAAGCAGACCTGACATGAAACGAAAGTGATCTGAAATAGTCAGGACAGAAAACTCCGAAAGCACCACAGACCCATCTCACGACAATAGATATTCGCGATTCGGTCAGTAATCAGAATTAGAATTCAAAAAAAAGAAATCAGGCCACACTCTTCGCCTTGATCTTCTTCAGGCAAACGTTTTCGTCCCGTTCCATTTCGCGGGGCCATACTTTGATGAATGCAGATTGATTTATAATTAAAAATGTAGTATTCACTTATATGCTAACTAGCAATCAAATTCAATCCTACTTAAGCAAAAGGGAATGCTACTTGATAGACCAGGATAACCATGTGGCTGTGACATTAACAGATGAATGGGCTAAGAAAACTCCAGATGAAGCTGGTGTATATGCTGCTTTCGAAGAGGATGATCTTGTCTATGTTGGGGAAACTGTGAACATTCAAAAAAGAATGAAGAATCTCCAGAATTCACGTCAGCATGCTCTAAGGAGAAATATTGTTAAATTGAATTTTTCGGATAGTAAAGGATATCCAGAGGCAGACGGTAATAAATTATTTCCTCAAGAAATTGAAAAAAAAGTAGATAATTGGTTAGAAAATAAGATTCGGATAGCATTTTTGCCAACTACTTTAGGACGTGCAGAACTGGAAGAAAAAATCATTCAAAAATACAGACCAAAATACAATATTAAAGGAAAGGGAAAAAGCAATTGAAATAATTTTATACAATTCCTATTTTTGGTCACTGTTTTCAACCGAATCACGGCAGGATTGAATGATAGATTTCCATTTACGTAACTGTGTTTCCCATTTTGATTTCATGAGAGGCAGCCTAAATACAATCCTAACCCGTTGAAACATGGATTTCAGGAACAATTAAGGGAAGAACAAAAATCAATAATCTTCTACAAGCAATAGAAGAATAGAATACCCACTCTTCGATATCCTTTCTTAAATATTCAAAAAAAGAGAATCAGGCCTTACTCTTCGCCTTAATCTTCTTAAGGCGAACGAGTTCGTCCCGTTCCATTTCGTCAAGCCGCATTTTGATGAATGCGGAGGCCTCCTTGAGTTCCGGAATAACCTTGAACTCAAGTGCGTTGACACGGCGTTTCGTGCTTTCAATTTCTGAGAGAAGACGCTTCATCGTCGTCTCAATCTCAGCAGCCCGGATAATCTCATCGACCAGCTCCTCAAAGGCATTTGCAGTCTCATCAATGACTGCAGATGACCCGAGCACGCCATAGCCGCGCTCGGTGAGGCTCTTTTTGACCTTGGACGATTCGATTTCAGGGACAACAACGCCCATGATATTCTTCTGTTTTAAGGTGAGCTGGGGCTTCTCACGGACTGACATTGCAGCCGCCTTCACCCCGATGGCACCCTCAACGGTATTTGCGAGGGCGATCATCTGCCGGGCCTGGTCGTACTTCTCGCCGACCGCGTCCCTGCTGCCCTTTGCTTCCTCTAAAACCTTGAAGAACTCAAGGATCAGCCCATCGCGCTTCATTTTAAGAATGTTATACCCACGCTCCGAGAGCTTGACCCTCCTCTTGAGGCCAATAAGCTCGGACCGGGTTGGCTTCACATCTTTCAGCGCCATGGTGATTATGCCTCCTTACGATACTTCGGGTGATATTTCTGTATCAGACCACGGTCGATACGGACTAAAAGCTCTTCAGGAAGCGTCGCAAGAAGCTTCCATGCAAGATCAAGGGAGTCCTCAATCGTCCG
Source organism: uncultured Methanomicrobiaceae archaeon (assembly GCA_963761105.1). Taxonomy (GTDB): domain Archaea; phylum Halobacteriota; class Methanomicrobia; order Methanomicrobiales; family Methanomicrobiaceae; genus Methanogenium. The sequence continues at coordinate 478,699 of CAVXFW010000023.1, forward strand.
GTTCTCGTCGTGTCCCTGGCGGACAAACTGACCCTCAAAGAGATCAGCAAACTCTAACAGCCGCTGATCACGCTCGGAGAGTGCGTCCTTACCAACAATCGCGACAAGACCGCGGAGATCGTTTCCTTCCGCATAGCATGCATACATCTGATCGGTGACCTTCTTGTGGTCTTCACGGGTCTTACCCTCGCCGATACCATTGTTCATCAACCGTGAAAGGGATGGAAGAACGTTGATCGGTGGGTAAATACCCTTACGGTGCAGATCACGGTTAACCACAATCTGGCCTTCCGTAATATATCCGGAAAGGTCAGGAATCGGGTGCGTGATATCGTCACCGGGCATCGTTAAGATGGACAACTGGGTAACCGATCCCTTCAGACCTTTAATCAGGCCGGCACGCTCGTAGAGCGATGCAAGATCAGTGTACATGTATCCCGGATATCCACGACGACCGGGCACTTCCTCACGGGCAGCTCCAATCTGACGGAGAGCCTCACAATAATTGGTCATATCGGTGAGGATAACAAGCACATGGTAGCCAAGCTCAAATGCAAGGTACTCTGCGGTTGTCAGTGCAAGACGCGGGGTGATGATACGCTCAACTGCCGGGTCATCAGCAAGGTTCAGGAACACAACAGCGTGTTCGAGAGCACCGGTGCGCTCGAAGTCGGCCATAAACTGGTTCTCTTCTTCCTTCGTAATACCCATTGCAGCGAATACCACAGCGAACTCCTCTGTTGAGCCGGGCACACGTGCCTGACGGGCAATCTGAAGCGCAATTTCGTTATGGGGCAGACCTGAACCCGAGAAAATCGGGAGTTTCTGGCCACGCACAAGCGTGTTTGTCGCATCGATTGTGGAGATACCGGTCTGGATGAAATCAGCAGGCGACTGGCGTGCGTACGGGTTAATTGCCGCACCACCGATATCGATGCGCTTCTCCGGAACAATCTCCGGACCGCCGTCCTTCGGCTTACCTGCACCGGACAGGATACGTCCGAGCATGTCACGACCGACAGGCATCTTGATGGTCTCGCCTGTGAAGCGGACACCAGCATCCCTACCGATACCGGCAGTAGACTCAAAGACCTGAACAACAACAATATCGTCAGACGTATCAAGCACCTGGCCACGCTTCACCGTACCATCTGCCTGGACGATGTTTACGAGCTCTTCGTACCCGACCGGCTCAGTCTTCTCTACAAAGACAAGAGGGCCTGCGATCTTGTTGATCGTGCGGTATTCTTTCATTTCTGGTATGCCTCCTTGAGTTTGCCGACTTCCGTTTCCATTGCCTTGTTGATGCGGGCAATTTCTTCCTTGTACTCCGTCATGAACTTCACCTGTGGCAGGTCATTCTTCGCAGCGATCGTGATTATTTTTGTAGGCGGCACGCCAAGCTTCTGGGCGCCGTATGCAAGTACTGCGTAGGTCTTAATTGCCTTCATGATGTCGTACTGCTTCTCCATCGAACAGTAGGTGTCGACTGGGTCGAACGCATTCTGCTGAAGGAAGATTTCACGAAGCATACGGGCTACTTCAATTGTGATCTGCTCTTCATCCGGAAGTGCATCAGATCCGACCAGCTGCACAATCTCCTGGAGTTCTGATTCCTTCTGGAGGACTTCCATCGCCCAGATACGCAGACCATTCCACTCAGGTGAAACATTCTCATCATACCACTTGGACAGCGTGTCTAAGTAGAGTGAATACGAATTCAGCCAGTTGATTGCAGGGAAGTGACGGCGCTGGGACAGCTTTGCGTCCAGTGCCCAGAAACACTTCACAATACGAAGCGTGTTCTGTGTAACCGGTTCAGAGAAGTCACCGCCAGGCGGGGAAACCGCACCAATAACCGTAACAGAGCCTGAATCATGGTTCAGGGTCTCGACACGGCCGGCACGCTCATAGAACTCAGAGAGACGGGCGGCAAGGTATGCCGGGTATCCCTCTTCACCGGGCATCTCTTCAAGACGTGAAGAAATTTCACGCATTGCTTCTGCCCAGCGGGAGGTTGAGTCTGCCATTAAGGAGACATCGAATCCCATATCACGGAAGTACTCTGCGATGGTGATACCGGTGTAAACACTGGCTTCACGGGCAGCGACCGGCATATTGGACGTGTTTGCGATAAGCACCGTCCGCTCCATTAAGGGCTTTCCGGACTTTGGGTCCTCAAGTTCAGGGAACTCGGTCAGAACTTCTGTCATCTCATTGCCACGCTCACCGCAGCCAATATAGACGACAATCTGTGCATCGGACCACTTTGCAAGTGCCTGCTGGGTGACCGTCTTTCCTGATCCAAACGGACCAGGAATTGCAGCGGTACCGCCTTTTGCAATGGGGAAGAGACCATCAAGGATACGCTGGCCGGTAATGAGCGGAATATCCGGGTTCATCTTCTCTGTCACCGGACGTGGCACACGCACAGGCCAGACCTGCATCATCTTAAATTCTTCACCATTGTCGAGGGTACAGACCACATCGTCGATGGTAAACTCACCGGACTTAATGTCGGTGATCACGCCGCCCTTCGCTCTCGGGGGCACCATGATCTTGGTGAGAATGTTTGTCTCCTGTACTTCACCGATGATCATACCCGGGACAACCGTGTCGCCCTTCTTAACAAGCGGGACAAATTCCCAGAGCTTCTCATGTGAGAGACCGGGTGCTGTTACACCACGCTCAATGAAATTGCCCATCTTGCTAACAAGAACTTCCAGCGGCCGCTGGATACCATCATAGATACTGGTCAAAAGACCTGGACCAAGCTCAACAGAAAGAGAGAGACCGGTGTTAGCAACGGGTTCACCTGGTCTGATACCAGAGGTGTTCTCGTACACCTGGATGATAGTTTTATCTCCCTCAATCCTGATGACCTCGCCCATAAGCTTCTCATCTCCGACCTGCACCACATCATACATGTGTGCATTCAGACCGACTGCAGTGACAACCGGCCCGGAGATACGCTTAAGTATTCCGTTCGAATTTCCTTTCACTTCCACAAATCAACACCCACTGCTCTCTTAATTTTATCACGCATCGATACCCCGCCAACCTCTCCGCCGATTGAAACAACGGTCGGCCGTACAGATTCGCCAAGCTCTGTCTGCAGGCGCTCGGGAAGGCGCACCATGTCGCTGCCGCGGATGACCAGTATTGCCACTGTCTCATCCGCCATCAGCCTGGTTACGGCATCAGTAAGTGAAGCGTCATCCTCGGCGGCCACGGTCTTTTCAACACCCGCGAGCCTGAACCCAAGAATAAAATCGCTGTTTCCGACTACTGCTATCTCCATTACTAATCACACCACCAGGAACTCGGCAATCTTCTCTCCGGGAAGCCCGGATTCCTTGCCACGGGCAATTGCCCGGAGGTTTGCCACCTCGTAGCGCTTGCGCTTCAGGTAGACAAGTGTCGGACAGATGGAGAACGGATATCTCTTAGAGATGCGGTCCATCTGGTCGAGCATCACCCTCGTGAGTGCATTCTCCATCTCATGCAGCGGCATCGTCTTGTCAGCCGAATCCATCATTTCACCGATGGGGCCTTCCGGATACCGCTTTTTGATCCCTTCAAGGATCTCCTCCATGCTCTCTGAGGAGGCAAGGCGCACCAGTTCATCAACAGATATACTGCCGCCTTCAACCATCAGATTACGCACATCAACATGGGCCTTGCCCTTATAGAGGCGGATGACCGTCTTGATGTTCAGGAGATCAATCTCAAGCTTCAGGTAGTCGCGGAACGGCTTACCACCGGCAACACCACTATTCGTCTGCTTGAGCACATAGCGATAATACGCTTTGAAAAGCTCATTCTCGAGATCGCCGAATGTGCCCTTCTCCATTGCAGCGGGAAACTCCCGTTCGAGAATCGGGTACAGGGACCATGAAGAGAGCCCTTCCACGATACGCTCGGGGGAATCTTCTGCAAGAAGACGGTCAAGAATCACACGGTCAAGACTGCCTGCCGGGATAAGGACCTCTTTAATCTTCCCCGCACGGACCCCCTGGGTCTTTCCGCGAAGAATGGTGAGGACATTATAGATATCCCAGTGCTGCTGGTAACTTGCCGTGAACTTCTTAATCACACCGGGCATGATACCAAGGACATTCTGGAACTCTTTTGCAAGATTCCAGGAGAGAGCAACCTCAATGAGGTCAATCCCGGAGAACGATGAGGAAAGCTCATCAATCTCTGCCTTGTACTCCGTCTCCTCGATAGACCGGATGATCTCGGGCAGGCTCATATTGAGCATCCGCATGTATTCGTCGTGCTGAATAAGCTTCGCTTTCCGCACACGCATACGGGTGCTCGAGTAGATGTAGGGAGCAGGGCCAGTTGTGCTAACTGAACTCATGTTTATATCCCCCAAACCTACCCGAACAGGATATCAGATGCATCCTTTAATCCGGATTCCCATACCTCAGAGACGAAGGTGGTGTAGCTGTAATCAAGTTGCAGCGTCCCATCAGCACTCTCTGCGATAATGCCGCCGGTGATGTCTTTTGTTCCTGCCAGTGAGAATCCGGACAGGGTCTTCAGGCTCGAAAGCGCATCCTCGACTGCACGAACGTCACGTTCGTTGCAGTAGAAGAGACCTTCGCCAAGCTCTTTTGACGCTGTCTTGCAGAGTTCGCGGATGGCCTTTCGGTGGAATTCGTCCGGAAGTGCCGCAATATCTGCGACAACCCGGCCAAATACCTCGTCGAGGACATCCTTCTGGGCATTGAGGATCCCACGCTTGACGGTCAGATTGGCGGCTGCAACCTCCTGGGCCATGATATAGCCCGCCTGGCGGTTTGCATCCTCCTCTGCTGCCATCTTGATTGCGATGACCTTCTCCTGTGCCTCTGCAAGGATTGCGTTAACTTCTGTCTTGGCTTCGCTCTTAATTGCTTCCGACTGCCTGATGCCCTTATCCCGGATTTCACCGACTACAGCATCCAATGCCATTATTCTTCAGTCCTCAGAATAAGAGCAGAAGTGCGATAACAAGACCAAAGATAACGACCGTCTCAGGGATAACCGTAAAGAGCAATGCGAGACCGAACATCTCTTTGTTCTCTGCGGTTGCACCGACTGCGGCGCCACCAATACCAAGCTGTGCGAGACCTGTACCCATACCTGCAAGGCCTACTGCGAGACCTGCACCAATTGCTTTAAATCCTATTGCCGATGCCTGTGCGACTTCGATGGTCATAGTTTCTACTGCCATATTTTAATCCTCCGTAAATTTTCGTAATTTTCCAAATGGTTCGTATTTCTTTCCTCCACCCTTGTAGAACTTGGTGAAGAATTCGACGTAGTGTAAACGAATTGAGTGTAAACCGCCACCCATAATACCCAGTGCGGTATTGAGAATGTGGCCGATCAAAAAGATCACAATTCCGATTAAGATGATGATAACTCCGACAATACTCAGGGCTTCAAGCTGCGGCTCAATGATAAGCTCAATGGCAATGTAGTTCGTGACCATTGCAATAGCAACAGACGACAGACCTACTGCAGCAAGACGTGTATAGGAAAGCACGTGACTGATAACAGTCGGAAGTTCCATAAGTTCAAGCAATGAATCCTGCCCGATACCGATAATTCCCACAATGAGAAGAATCGCACCAGCCATCCCAAATCCATTAAATCCTGCAAAGACTGCTGGATATCCCGCAAGAACCGGCATTAGCGGCATCTCAAAGAGAGACCACAGCATCAGAAGTATACCCCACATGACAAGAATCCAGCCGAGCTGGCCGAAGATAACTTTACTCCGGTGACGACCGGGCTTAATCATGTTTGTTGCGTTGTACATATGGAGCATTCTGCCGAACGTGATGTGAAGAATACCTATCCAGGCGGTAAGAACGAGCATCAGCACTGCATCCGGGCCGTGCCCGCTTGCATGGCTGCCGATATTTAAGTGGCGATTAATCCCGATAGGCGCCCACGGAAGGGGAAAACCAAGGAACTCACTATATATCAGACCAAAGATAATACTCGAAATACTTGCGTTTCTGAACACATCAAGAAGCTTTTGCCCTGCACCGTCTTTCAGGTATCTCCGGAGATAATACCCAATTACAAGGAGAATAATACCGTATCCGACATCACCAAGGATAAAACCAAAGAATATCGGGAAGACGATAGATACCAGAATGGTCGGATCAAATTCATTATACTGCGGACGGGAATAAATGTCCATCAGCATTTCGGTCGGTTTCGCGAAATTAGGGTTATGATACTCAACGGGGACTGCTTCTTCAATGGGGTCGAATTCGACCTCTGAAATGAAAATTTTGCCGCCGGTTACCGATTGCAGATCTGACGTGAGTGATGCTACCGTGTCGGCAGGAACCCACCCTTCTGCTACAAACGTTTCTTCTGTGGTGGCGAACCGAAGCGGTGCTTCCGCACGCTCCACTTCTGCCGTGAGAAGCTCATCGCACGCCACCAGAAACGTTGCGTTTTTCTCTTTCTGGGCGGAAATACGCCCGGAAACCACCTTAAGGTCCCCCTCAAGACGGGTAATCTCATGAGTATACCATACCGTCCTTTCCGCTGCAGTTCCATTCTCGTCCGGAATCGGAATAGCCTGGAACCCTGCTTCAAAGAGCTCGCGCTCGGCCTCTTCAGCATTTTCACGGGGAACAACGGCAATCAGAAGATTGCTCTTTTCATATGCAGTGATAAACATCTCATTCGGAACGCCGAGACTGACGTGTGCAGAAACAAGCCCTGCAAAGACCGCAAAATTCTCAAACCCTTTCAGGTCGGCAAGATTTGCCGGAAATACCTTAAAAGGTTTCAGTTCTGCAATCCGTGTCTCGTAATCACGAATGGTGTTTTCAAGCGAGAGTCTCTCCTCAGAGAATGCTGATGCTTCCTTTTCAATAGTCAACAGCTCACGCTCAATGCGCTGCCTGACCTCTGATGTCGGCATCTTCTTTTCGTCTGAATCCGTGCCTTTGGGAGATACACCATAGGTGTTCTCAATCGACCGGATACGGACGAGATCTGATGATGATTCACTCGCTCCAGGGAGAGGCATGCCAATTTTACATCCCTCAAGTCCCTTTGCATCTGATTCCACAAAATCTTCGATATGGAAGAGATTATGGCGGTACAACTCACGCACTACAGCTTCAAGCTGGTCTTTCGACGCTGCAATAAGCAGCTTACTCATGGTTTGTGGTTCAAACATTGAGCTTCACCTTGAAATGGTTCACGAGCTGGTCAACCGCTTTTTCAAGGTTCTTTTTCGAATCTGCCCGCACCGATGCAGCCTTTGTTTCACCATCAGCGATGATAACATTACTCTTTTTCACGGCTTCGGCACGTGCGTCAGAAATCCGCTTGGCTTTGTACTCTTCAGCACCTTCAGTCTCTTTCGCAATCTGATTTTCGGCTTCGGTGCGCGCATCGGCCAACATTTTGGCTTTCTGCTCACGCGCAGCCTGAATCAGGGATCTGCTTTCTTCTTCTGTCTTTTTGATGCTCTGTAAGACCTCAGTCTTCATCCATCCCTCCTCTCACGGCAATACAATAACTCATGAAAAGGAAATGTATTAATGGTTGTTATTTTCAGCCAAAAACAGAGACCGGATGTCTTTTCAAAGAAGCAATCAGAGGATGTCTGTATGTTAAAATGAAAAGAGATTCCGGAAATTTACCCGCACAAACTGACAGGCATGGGATACCGGAAGGGATCAGTTTCAATATATCTCAGATCAGGACGGACACGCATACTGATGTCGTTATTTATGATACCAGATATTCATCAGGGTTTTCACCGGCTGGTTCCCCTCATTCAGAAGAGCAATTGTGATATCATCGTCACCCGCCTGTGTGTAGATTCCGGATGTCACATCATCATACCGGGCAACCGGATAATAATCGCCGCTGTTTATCATCATCTTGTTCCTGAAGTTCACCAGTTCGTCAGGTGTTAAAAAGAGCAGAGTGACAGGTCCCGATGCCTTCACCTCAACACGCAGAGCCTGGAAATACTCCCCGTTTTTATTAGGCTTATATGACTGGAACTCCCCCAGCCTCCCGATTGTCACACTGCCCTCACGCCAGACAGTCCACCCATCATCCCCCTCTGCGATGGCAGGCGTTGGCGTTGGTTCAGCAGTCATGACTACCAAAGTGATCTCTGTACCCTCTCCCAAATCAGGTACAGCCGCAGATTACACAGAAGGCGCACAGTACAGCCACAACAGAGACAGCAGCAATGCTCACATTCATCAGTTCACCTCTCCTGTCAACTGGGTTGATGCCGGAGTGTGTTAATCATTCCCTTGAATGCAAGGCGCCCCTCCCCCACACCTTCAGGTATCTTTGACCCACACAAAGGGGAGGAGAGGGAGCACCCTCTGTTCTCCGTTCACCCCACTGACAGGGGGCCCGGCGGGAAGAGAGAATACACCATTCTCTCCGGATCAAATCCGGAAAGGCGGACACACTCCCCCTCTGCTGTCATCCCCAGACCGGAGAGTTCCCCGGATGAGCAGATGACATCCTGTTCCGGATGGGTGCCCCGCTGAATATCTGTCCGCGGCATGATGGCAGAAGCGACCGAGAGCACCATCCGCAGACGCGGAGATCCCGGATGCCCTTTCGGAAGCACCACCAGTGGCTGCCGGTAGGTACGCACCAGTTCACAGAGCATCCGGGCCTGCTCAGGGTCACCACCCTCCGGTGCTGACACCACAATCAGATCGCCACGGTGAACACCCTGGAATACCTCTGCATCTGTCGTCTCAATGGGCAGGGCAAAGGTCTCCGGTGACCGGGCAACCAGAAAAAAAGAAGAACCTCCCCGGATGAGGAGATACCCGCAGGAGAGAGGGACCTTCATACCTCAGTCACATTCTCAGACTGGCATGACGGGCAGACGGGGTGGCGGCCGACTGCCTCAAATATTGCTCCGCAGTCATTACAGCGATATTTTTTTCCTTTTAGTCCCGTATCGAATTCAATGTCAATGGGACCGCCTGTTGAACACATCTGGTATCACCATCCTTTCTTACGGCATCCCCGGATATAAGCCTGATGATTCCCCGCTTCGTACGCATTCAGTGAAGGATCATCAGCGGATCAGTCTTGGACGGGGCAACGCCGGCAAACCGCCAGGTACCTCCTCCGGGCAGGATGACCGTGAGCACAAATTCGCCTTTCACCGGGATTTCCTGTCCCGCGGGGAGTGAGACCTCAATTGTAAACCGTTCATTGTCTTCTAAAAAGAGATCACCATCTGCTGCAGCGGGCATCCGGCGGATGATGCCCCAGGTGCCGGCTGCAGGCGAAACAGTCAAAAGCGGATCCGCTGCTGCTACACGGGAGATATGATCCGGTGTTGCCACCGACACCTGCACCGCGGAGAAGTCAATGATCTCACTCCCTGCAGGAATGGCAAATGTCACCCGGAACGCACCCAGACTCTCACCCCGCTCCACACCGTGAATGTCACCCACCGTTACAACAGTCGTCCCCACCTGGCTGATTGCCACCTCTGCCACCGACCGTGTCTTATCTGCCGAAAAATACCCAAGGTCCAGAATGACCATTGCAAGAACTGACGCAGTCACAATGGCAGTGATAAGAATGATGGCCGCCTCTATCCCCATCATGCCGTCATCACCCATTCCGTTTCGCCCTTTCAATATGTGTGCCCTCCTCAGAATGCCAGGTTGAATATGATTAACGAGATGACGAGCATTATTACCGCATGCTTCACCCCTGCCTTCACCGAGCCTTCACCCATCTGCCCTGCAATCAGACCGGAAAAAAAGGCACTGACAAGGCAGGCATGGAAGAGCAGACGTGAGATAATTACAAGTGTACCTCCCTGAGCAATAGACATGAGGGATGAGGGCACATTATCCAGGGTCCCCCCTCCTGCCATATCCCTCAGAATGGAAAGGAAATTCCAGTCAAGGATGACCACGACAAAAACAAAGACGGCATACGCGAGGTAGATGACAACGATGTAGATGATCATATCACCGAGACGTTCACGTTTCAGTGTTTCAGACATCCTCGCATCGTTTGCGGCAATCGAGAGAATTTCTGCAATATCCCCTGTCATCTGACTGGCCTTTGTTATCAGTGTCACATCCCGGGCGATGGCCGCTGTCTGCACCCGGTGTTCAAACCGGACGAGTGCATCGGAAAAGAGGCCCCCCCAGTCAAGATCGCGCTTAATCCGGTGAATTTCATAGGAGATAAGCCCCAGATTGGTCTTTTCAAGAACAGCAATGGCCCGTGCCGGTGTCAGCCCGACACGGTTGATACCGGAGAGGCGGGAGAGGAATTCCGGGATGCTCGCCTCAATGCCGCTGACCTTCCGTCTCCAGTATTCAAAGAGGAGAGCATAGGGAATTAAGACAATAAGAAGGGCGATTATCAGGTGGTCATCAATCACATTCAGGTAGAGTTCAAAGTCCTGGTAATGCGGCACCACCGTATAAACAAAAACAAGATAGCAGAGCATCAGGGGAACACTGACCAGAAACGTCCGGTTCACATCAATAAAAAACCAGGCCAGGGGGTGGCGGACAAATTCCCGGAATGACCTCCACCGGTCACTGCGATGGAGAATGACAAAGAGACCTTCATCATCCTGCTGTTTTACCACATGCACATCCCGGAATTCGCGGAGCACGACCTGCCGGGTCACCCGCCGCACATCATCCGTGTGCAGGGAGATCATGTCCAGAAAGATGATGAAGATGAGGGACCCGATGGGAATAAGCCCGTAAATGACTGCAGCCATCTGGACAACGGAGGTAGTTCCCATCAGGCCCACCACCACCATGATGATGATCAAAAAGAGCGGACCTGCCACAAAGAGAGTCACATAGGACTCTCCCACGAGCTGGAGGGTGGAGAGAAACTGCTGCTGCTGGAACCGGGCGTCGTCCTGGTAGACCCGCACCCGGGACCCGAGGAAACTTGCCACATTTCCACCTGACTCAATTATTGAGACAAAGTCCTCGAGAAAATCCTTCAGTTTGTCCGAGGGTGTCGTAAGAGAGAGGTTGCGGATTGCGCTGACCACATCAATACCGAAATACTCGGTATCCCGCACCACCTGCCGGCACTCATATGCCACCTCCCCATAAATATCCGCATTTTCAGAAAGAGATTTGAATATCGGGAGAATTTCCGCCCCGCCCCGGCGCATCGCATACATATAGCTGACCGCATTGTGCAGGGTCAGATTAATCCGGACAGCACGGTTCCCCTTCATCATCCCCGGATACCGGAGCATTAACTGATAGATGCCGAGTGTCGCTGCAATAAAGAAGAGGACAGCAACGAGACTGCGCTGCAGCATCTCCGGAAGAGTGGGCTGCGTGAGGGTGAGCGCAGGTATCACCGTGCCAAAGATATTAAAAAGGCTGGTATGCACTTCAGGGAAGAAGAGCATCATCGCAATCAGGTAACCCAGTATACCGGTGATTGCCCCAAAGATGACAGAGACCAGTACACAGTAGGTGAGATACTGCTCGGTTGTCAGTCCTGTCCGTGCGGAGAGCAGGTCATGGCGTACAGACTGATACTTCTCCGGACGCCGCCTGATAGCCCAGTGTACATACCTGTCGATGATCATATCAGTGCCTGTCTCAGGTCATCAATCGAGGCCATCACCGAGTCAGCATCTATCTCATAGGCCCTGAGAAGGCGTGAAACACCAATATAATCGATAATATCCTGGTCTTTCATCGCATTCAGAACTGCGATGCGGCGGTTCACCTCACGGGTGAGGGCGTCATGCGTCCAGCCCCGCTGCTCCATGATCGCCGCATAAACAACCGACCGCCCGCTATAGCTGAATACATCCGCCACCGGGTCATACGAAAATACCGTGTTCACCCGGAGGTTACCGGTGCCTGGATCAATACCTGCAATTTCTACGATTTCGGTTGCCCGGCGAACCCGTTCACGCCCGATATAGGTGAGAGCCTGGATGCTCACGATATCCAGCGCCTGCACCATATTCCGCGGCACATTGAGTGGCTGGTTTTCAAGGCGGTGGATGGCGGAATCCACGTCATTTGCATGCATCGTCGAGAAGGTGGTGTGACCCGTATTCATTGCCTGGAAGAGCGTCTGCGCCTCATTCCCACGCACCTCACCCACAATGATATACTCCGGCCGCTGACGCATCGCCGCCTTCAGGAGATCAAACATATCAATTTTGGACGAGGATGTGTCGGTAATCGCATCCCGGGTGACCGATGCAATCCAGTTATCATGGTAGAGCGTTATCTCACGCGTATCCTCAATGGAGACAACCTTTGAGAGGGAGGGAAGAAAGAGGGAGACCGCATTCAGGGAGGAGGTCTTCCCGGATGCTGTCCCGCCCACAAAGAGGAGATTCTTGTTATTCTCTATCCCTATCCAGAAGTAGGCGAGAGCCGCTGCGGGGAAGGTGCCCCGGATCATCAGCTCAACCGGGGAGAAGGGCTCTTCACGGAACTTGCGTATCGTAAACGATGTCCCGCGGGTCGTCACCTCACTGCCATAGGTGAGCTGCAGACGTGACCCGTCCGGGAGGGTGGCGTCCAGGACCGGGTTTGAGATGGAGACATGCTTTCCCGAACGCTGGGAGAGTCGGATGGCAAGCGAGTTCAGGGATTCCTCATCAAACATGACATTGGTCTTCACATTCCGGTAAACACGATGGTAGAGAAAGAGCGATATTCCGATGCCATCACAGGAGATATCCTCAAGATTCGGGTCCATCATCAGGGGTTCGAGACGGGCCCAGCCGAGGAAGTTGCGGTTCATGTAGTACATGACCCGGTAATAGGACGGCTGGGTGAGGATGACACCGTAGTCGTCGAGAAGGCCGATGGTCTTTGTACGGAGCACCACTTCACGCTCCTGCATCACCTCGTCATCAGTGAGAATCAGCACATCGCGAAGGTCAGCGTGCAGGCGTTCTACGATTTCATACTCAAATTCACTCAGTTCGGGTTCATTGAGATGGTATTCATGCTGCCGGGTCACCTCATTTTTGAGAATCATCACCTCAGAACAGCCGGGCACAACCCAGGTACTGCTCCACAAGGGTGTAGCCCTCCGGGATATCTGCATGAACGAGTGACCCGTGAATGACCATATTATAGGGATCAGCGGTCTTCACCCTGCGGTGCAGGAGACCCGCAAGAAGCCCGACCCACTTCTTCCTCTTCTTCTTTTCTGGTTTGTCCGCCGGATCAACAGTTTTTTGTGCATCCGCTGCAGTCGCCCCCGGCACCACTGCCTCCGCTGCTTCAGGCGATACCCCCTCCTCAGGGGCATCAGGGAAATCCGGAGATTTGGATTCATAGAATGTTTCAGATTCAGGAGATTCCGGCATCACGGATGCATCTTCTCCATACACGGACTCAGACGGTTCATCCTCCCCGCCGGAATCATGGCCTTCCGGCTGCCGGGAAGACCCCTCCTCCGGGAATTCTGGTGTAACAGGTGCCTTTGCCCCTTCCGCATCCTCCGCCAGCATCTTATTCTCTTCAGCCATATCTCCTCAATCACCCAGCCAATCGCGGCGAAAACCGGGACAGGTGTTCGTATCAAGACAATTGACGTCCCGTATTATAAAAATGTCCCATCACGAACATTTAAAGAAAAATATTAATGCATCTCGCGATAGAGCAGATGTATGCAGGATTCTCGAATGAAGCACATGCCAACAGGAATCCCTTCCTTCGACCCGGTCCTCAACGGAGGAGTACCCCTTGGTTCAGTAATCCTTCTTTCGGGGGGGCCTGGCGGCGGCAATGTGGAGTTCGCATATAGTTCGGTCCTTTCCCACGCCCGGAGACAGAAAGGGGGACAGAATACGAATACTGCCACTATCTGCAACCCGGAGGAAATCATCTACTTTACCTTCACCAAACTTGGGTCCTCAATCCGCCGCGAGATTGAACTCTCCTTCCGGGCCGATCCTGACATCTTTGACGGGACCGTACGGTTCATCGACCTCTCAAAGATCTACTTTGATGCCTCAGTCGTCCCGCGGGACTGGTATAGTAAAGCCGATATCGTAGAGACCCTCCGGACCAGACGTCAGGAACCGGAGAGCCTTATCGGTGAACTTACCAAACAGCTGGGAGCAATCGCGCCGGGCAGCCTGATTGTCTTCGATTCCCTCACCGAAATCGCCACTCAGGCGATCAGTGAGACCGAATGGCGCCAGTTCATCAGTTTTCTGCGAGGGCTTCAGCGGATCTCAAAACAATGGAAGACAACATATTATCTCCTCATCTCGGATTCCATCTTTGAACCACGGAGAATGGCAGAGATAAAAGACTGCTGTGACGCATCGATTACCTTTGAATGGGAGGATACCGGCGGCAGGCGACGGCAGCGGGTGATGTTCATCGAGAAGTTCCGCATAGTGATGCCTGCACTTGAAGAACAGGACTTCGTGAAGTTTGCCGTCAGAATAACCGCGGACGGTGGGTTTGAAGTGAGCAATATCAGAATGGTGATATAGTAGATGGAACGCATACAGTTTGGCATAAGCGGTCTGGATCAGATGTTCGGCGGGGGCCTCATAAAAAAGAGCATCTGTGCCTTGATCGGGACATACGGCACCGGCAAGACGATTTTTGCCCTCCAGTTCATCTACGAAGGGCTTCGCCAGGGTGAGAAAGTCATTTACTTCAGCCTGGAAGAACGGGAAGACCGCATCTATGACGTGATGGCAGACCGGAGATTCAAAATTGACAAGTTCCGTGATGAATCCCTCTTTGTGATTAAACTTGACCCCACCGACTTCAATCTCTCGATTAATTCCATCAAAAATGACCTGCCTGAGCTTATAACAAAAATAGGCGCAACACGAGTGGTCATTGATCCCATCTCACTCTTTGAAGGACTCTTTGATGACCCGTCCGAGCGGCGCAGAGAGATGTTTAATTTCACCGAACTCCTCCGGGATCTGGACGCAAATTTCCTTCTGACAAGTGAGAACAGCAGCACTGACACCTATTCGAGCAAATACGGCCTCATTGAATATCTCTCGGACGCGGTGGTTATCCTCCGGTATATCCGGCCGAAAGATCTCACTGAGGTGCACACGGCAATCGAGGTGGTCAAGATGCGCCGGAGCGACCACTCCCGCGAAATCAAGCCGTACGAAATTCTCCAGGACAGGGTGAACGTTTACAACGAGGCAAGTGTCTTTTAAAGGACACTATTCTCTTTTAAAGAAACGGGTCTGAAACGATTCATTCAGGCTCAGTTAATGAAAACAGACTGACACATTTACCGGGAAAATACGGGATTTTTCCGGACCCACGCCCGGAAAACTTCCTTTTCTCTCATTCGACATCTGTCGGACCGTATTTATTTATACGGTAATGCCCACTGCATTGAGTAAGAGGAGGACGACAAAACCCGGAACCCCGCCCAGTGCACAGATAAGAACGGATGCAACGGAGATTGGGATGTCCCCCATCCCGAAGATATTGAAGAAATTGAATGCCAGCAGAAGGATGATGCCCACCACTGAATTGATGATAAGTTTGGTGACATTCTTCAGGAAATACCAGAGTATCACTACTATCACAATGGCAATGCCCAGGGTAAGGATGGTTTCAATCATTATTATTTACCAATGACATGAAGGTTCTTGAACCTTACTTCAGGCAGCGTCATACTACCAATTTCCCGTCGTTCTTCACCGGCACCGGCGATATCTTCGAGCATCGTAAAGAGATTCCCGGAAAGCATCGCAGACCGGATAGGTGCACCATATTCTCCTCCCTCAACACAGGCGGCATTGGAGAGTTCAACCGAAAAGTCACCGGTAATAGTGTTTGCCGTGTGGGCCCCGATGAGGCCGTTGGTAAGAATCGCCTTCTCCTCACGGACATCATCACGGCGGGCATCAAGTTTCAGGCAGTGAACGCCAATAGCCGGAGCACCTCCGGCACCACTGCGCACAGCACTGCCGGTCGAGGCCTCCCCATAGCGGTATGCCGTACGGAGGTCGTAGGCAAAGGACTGCACCGTACCCTCCCCGATGAAATCAAGCCTGCGGGTGGCTACCCCGTCTGCGTCCCAGCGGGCCGCCCCGATACCCGCATACGGGTCGTCATACAGCACAAGAGAAGGGTCCATACAGGGAACGCCCTTTTTGTCGGCTAAAAATGACCGGCCGGCATGAACCGTTCTCCCCGACAGAGCAGGCATAAGAATGCCGCCAATAAGCTGGGAAAGTGCCGTCGGTGTGAAGACGATGTCAGACGTACAGGAGTTAATGTCACCGGCACCGGCCCAGTAGTCTGCCTGAAAGACCGCCTCTTTTGCTACCCTGTCTGTGTCGAGGTCCCTGAGGTGATTCACATGATCAAACTCATAGCCGGTCGAGGTTCCGTTTATCATTTCAAGAGAGGCGGAGACGGATGTTGCATCATGGGTGTAGAAGACACCATTCGTGTTTGCAATCAGAGATGAGCCCTTTCCGAGGGAGACACCACCGCCTGCAATCTCTGCCTCACCACTCTCTGCTGCCTCGCAAAGAGAGACAATGAGATCTGATGCCATGTCAGCGTCTGGTATAAGGGACGGGTCATACACATCAATTTCACGGGAGAATGACACCGGTTCCGGCAGGCCGCCCCATGCCTGCGGGTCAGATATCCGTCCTGAAGCAACGGCTGCGGTGAGACAATCCTCCCAGCGGACAGGGGACATCGTCATCGAGGCACCGATGTGCCCGTCTGTTATGGTCCGGATGCCCAGCGCCCAGGTAACCGCCTTCTCTGCCTCCCCTACCTGCCGGCGGCGCAGTTCAAGGGATACATGGTCTGCGACACTGAGGTAGACCTCAGCCTCGTCTGCCTCACGCACGGCCTTTGCAAGAACGGTCTCCACGAGATCCGTATAGTCTGTTACATTATGCATGGCGACCACCTACCACAGCATTTCTTAAGAGAATATGCGGTGCCCCGTCGGTGACAGGTACACTCTGGCCCCCCTTTCCGCAGTATCCCGGCGTCATCTTCCGGTCAGTCCCACAGAGGGTGATATTGTGCATCGTTGTGAGAATGTCTCCTGAGAGCGACACGTCCCTTACCATGCCCCGCTGTTCACCATTTAGAATCAGGTATCCGTATTCGGCATTGAACTGGAAGACACCCCGGCCCGGGTCCACCTGCCCGCCACGGGATCCCCTGAGAAGAATACCGGTCCTGCAGCCTTCCATAATTTCGTCCATCGTGGCATCCCCGTTCTCGATGAAGGTATTTGACATACGGACGATGGGTGAGGAGCTTCCCTCTGCACGGGCATGCCCGGCCTCACCATCACCTACCGCAGCAAGCGTCTCACGGCTGTGCAGGTAGTTTTTAAGAACACCGTTTCTGATAATCTCGGTCCGTTTGACCGCACTTCCTTCGGCATCCACCGGCATAAACCCAAATTCAGGAAGAGTCGGGTCGTCGATGATGGTCACCACGGGGTTTGCAATCTCTTTACCGATCATGCCTTTTATTACAGAGACCCCTTCTTTCACGAGATCCCCCTCACTTGCATGCCCGATTGCCTCATGGGCAAAGACACCGGCGAGTTCAGGATCAAGGATGGCATTCATCGTACCGCCCCATGCCGGTGCCGCATCCAGAAGCAGGAGGGCACGTTCTGCCGCTTCCCTGCCTTTCTCCTCTTTGTGGCGCATGTTCAGTCCGGTAATAGCATGCTCGCTCTCCCGCGCCTGCTGCATCTCACCGCCTCTCCCGGCCACAGCAAGAATGGAGTAGCCTGACCGGAGTGACTCATACTGGTATTCATTGCCGGAGGAGTTCATGAACCGCACCAGTCCCTCAGACTCGATATAGCGGGCACGGGTGTTCACAATTCCCGTTAGGCGGGCGGCAGACTCAATGGAGGCCAGAAGTTCTGTCTTCTCCTCCAAAGAAACCTCACGCGGGTCCTCTTTTATTGCGGGAACCGGCAGGATACCGGCCTTTACATCGGCGAGTTCGACCCGTTCCCCGGTCACCCTCGACAGAGCGAGGGCGTCAGCCACAGCCTGCCTCATACCGCTGTCCCCGGCTTCAGAGAAGTTGTCGATGATGACCATACCCCACCCGGTGGCACCGAGTGCACGGACAATAGCCGTATCGGCAAATGACTGACCCGCCGCCTCAATGGTCCCGTTTTCAATATCAATATGGGTGGATGTCCCTACCAGGTGGCGAACATCGTAATATCGTGGTTCTTCTGTTGACATGCGCTAAAACCTGCTGGAGCATGTACTGCTGTGCATTCAAAAAAAGATATGGTAAATGGTATGGAGAAAAACGATGGGAAAAATATTCGGAAAAGAGGCAAAAAAACAGCCAAAAAGATGAAATCACCTGCAGTGATTATACACTGGCAGGTCTGATGTCGGGCTTGTCCGTGAAGACATTCAGCCGGCGGGACGATATCTCTTTTATTTTCGCTATGAAGTCTTCCTTGCGCTCGAATTCAAGGGCGTGTTCGAGGACTTCTTCAATGGTTGTGACAGGTATTATCGTAACCATCTTCGCATAACGCTCTTCAATGACCACGTCTGCAAGATTTGACAGCGGAATGATGACCGTGCGGATACCGGCCTTTGCCGCTGCCTCAATCTTGTAGGTCACCCCGCCGATGGGAAGCACGTTGCCGCGGACAGAAAGCGACCCGGTCATTGCAACGTCCTGGCGGACCGGAATGTTTTCGATAGCGCTGATGACAGCGGTTGCGACCGTAACAGAGGCAGAGTCACCCTCCACCCCGTTGTAGGTGCCAAGGAACTGGACATGGACATCCATGTTCCGGATGTCTTTGCCGGTGAACTTCTTGATAATGGCACTGACGTTCTTGATGGACTCCTGTGCAATCTCCTTTAGAAGGCCGGTTGCAATCACCTGGCCGGTGGCACCCTGCGTCGGGGTCACTTCAGCCATAATCGGAAGCACCGACCCGGAGTCACTGCCCATCACCGCAAGGCCGTTCACACGTCCCACGAGCGCACCCTCGACCACGGTGAGATCATACTCACGGGACCGGCGAATGTACTCATCAGAGACCTGATCCTCGATAGACCGGGCCATGCTCTTTGCGTCCAGCACATGCTTTGCGGTGGCAATCTCCACCCCTTCCTGCCGTGCCAGATCACCGGCGACACGGATAAGGCCGCCCATGTCACGCAGTTTGAGGGTGAGATGCCCCTTCCGGTTGGACCGGCGGCGTGCCTCAAGCAGGAGTTCTTCAATAGCATCGTGGTTAAAGTGCGGGATTTTGCCGTCGTTTTTTACTTCCTGAGCGATGAAACGGATGAACTTGTCGCGGTTCTCCGGTGTGTCGAGCATCGTCTCCTGCATGTAGACCTCATATCCATAGCCGCGGATACGGGAGCGGAGAGCCGGGTGCATCCCCTGCACACCGTCCATATTACCTGCTGCCACCATCACAAACCGGCACGGCACTGCCTCTGTGCGGACCATTGCACCACTTGAGCGCTCACTCTGGCCGGTGATGGGGAACTCCCCTTCCTGCAGGGCGGTCAGAAGGCTCTGCTGGGAGTGGGGAGTGAGGGTGTTTATTTCGTCGATGAAGAGCACGCCCTTGTGCGCCTTGTGAATGGCACCGGCCTCGACGCGGTCGTGGGCCGGTGTCTCCAGTCCGCCTGACTGGAACGGGTCGTGGCGGACGTCACCTAAGAGGGCACCTGCATGTGAGCCGGTGCCGTCGATGAAGGGTGCGATGGAATCAGGCTTGGTGGAGACGAGGAGTTTGGGAACCATTGCCTCATCTTTGGGCCGCGAATACTGCATCGCCATGAAGATGAATGCTGCGGCAATGATACCGAACAATAGCTGTCCGGAGATGAGGGCATAACCCATGATGCCGAAGATCAGAAGCAGAATAAGCGTACTTCTCGTCTGGGTGCGTTTACGGGCTTCCTGCTTATGAGCACCCACGATTTCCTTCCCTCTGCCGGACGGAACCGTCCTGACCACAGGCTCATTCGGGTCCTCTGAATTCGGGTAGATGAGGATGTCCTGCATCTCCTCCTTTGGGAGCAGTTCCGCCATCGCCTTTGCGAGCATCGATTTGCCGGTACCTGGCGTTCCGATCATCAGGACATGACGGCGCTGGATGGCTGCCTTGCGCATCACCTCAACCGCATGTTCCTGGCCAATCACCTGATCAATAAGGCTATCGGGGACCGGAATTTCACCAGAGTGTGCCACTTCAGAGAGCGGGACGGAAACCTTCTCCGGGGCAGCAGGGGCATCTGTCCCAGCGTTTCCCGTCTCTTCTGCTATGGTATCGGGAACCTCCGGTGTTTCCGTTGGAATCACCTGAACTGAATCCGGTGCAATGCCGGAATCTTCTGGTGTTGAATCTTTTGAATTAGTCATATCGTTTCCGGACCTCACTTTCGACCGGTAGTGCTTTAATAATCTATTTTGATACTTTAAGTACTTTCTAATACAGGTAATGCAGATGAAGGTCGCATGTACAGAAAAATCCCAGATTCTGGGCTCAAAAGTTGCAAAAGCACTTGATTTGCCACTTGTTTATACACAGTTTAAAGCTTTTCCGGACGGAGAATTATACCTGAGAACGGGCGCTCTGGATGGAGAAACGCTGCTTGTATCAAGCACCGCCGACAACCAGTCTTTGGTCCAGCTTTTGCTGATGATCGACGCCTGTGACAGGAGTGAAATCACCCTCGTTCTGCCATACATGGGATATGCACGGCAGGACAAGCGGTTTAATGACGGGGAGCCGGTGAGCAGCCGTGCCGTCGCCCGGGCACTCTCCACAGGTGTCACACGCGTCATTGCCATAAATATCCACGAATCCTCGGTTCTCTCCCACTTCCGGGTACCAGCCGAAAATATTACCCTGGCACCCGAGATGGCACGATGGATTGGCGGACTTGGATGTCAGGAACCCCTCATCCTTGCACCGGATCAAGGAGCGGCTGTATTTGCAGCAGAGATTGCCGGAAACGGCGGATGGGAAACCGACCACCTCTCAAAAACCCGCCTCTCGGGTGAAGAGGTCAGGATTGCACCTTCGTCTGTCGATGCACGAGGCCGTGATATCATCATAACAGACGACATCATCTCAACGGGCGGGACGCTTGCAACCGCAGCAGAGATGCTGAAAGACGGTGGTGCCCGGTCCGTCCATGCCGCCTGCGTGCACGGAGTCTTTTCCTCCGGCGGGTTTGCCCGCCTCGCAGCAGCAGGACTTGCATCGATCTCAGCCTCCGACACCATCGAATCGGCGGCATCGGCCTACTCAGCGGCAGGGATGATTGCTGAAGCAGTGCGGAAGAATAATGGAAGGAGATGAAGAGAAAAAACGGGTGGTGCTCGATGCATCAGTCTTTTTTGCGGACCTGCCGATAGAAGGCGAAGTCTACACCACCCCTGCTGTACTGGACGAGATTAAGACCCAGGCAGCCCTGATGCGTCTTGCACTGCTTGAAGAGCAGGGCCTCCGCGTCCATGCACCCGCCCCTGCTGCGCTGGCAAAGGTATCTGCTGCTGCCCGGAAGAGCGGGGACATAACGACCCTCTCAGAGACCGATACCAGTATCCTCGCCCTTGCGGCTGAACTGGACGCAGCAGTCATGACCGATGACTTTGCGGTACAGAACACGGCACAGCGCCTGGGAATCCCGGTTATACCCATCATGCAGCGGCGGGCGAAAAAACGGAAATGGAGCTACCGCTGCACCGGATGCGGACGTTTCTGGTCAGCCCCGGGTGAATGCCAGATCTGTGGTGCGGAGATTCGCCGGCCCGGGTCCGGAAAAAAGTATTAGGCTCATCTCGCCGAACATGTAATCACGATGTCTTCTCTTGATGAACTTATAGGAAAGGCAAAACTGCTCCATTCCGAGGGCCACAGTCCCAGCCAGATTGCAGATGAACTCTCTCTTTCGATGGAGACCGTGACCTGGCTTTTAACCCAGCAGAAGGATACCGAGGCACCGAAAGATATCCATATCAACTGGACGGCCATCGGCGGAAATGCGGATATGCTGCGTGACGCGGCATTGCTCCTCCTCAAGCGGTATTACTACGGTGAGGCAGAGGCACGGGACTGTTCCCCCTCAGAAGTCCCGGCGCCTGAGGTGGTCGTGGGAGTCGCCCACTCAGGCATTCCCCTTGCCACGATCATTGCAGCAGAAGAAGGTGCACAGTTTACCATGTACCACCCGAAGAAACATGCACAGGGCGAAAACCCTATTGGTTCCATCTCCGGCAACTTTGCACAGGTGCAGGGCAAACACTGCCTTGTCATAGACGATGTCATTACCTCCGGCAACACGATGAAAGATATCATCAGCCACCTCAGAAACCATGGGGCAGTGCCGGAAGCGGTCTGCGTCCTCTTCAATAAAAAAAATACCCGGGAAATAGACGGCGTCCCGGTCTTCAGCCTGTTTCAGGTCTCACGCATCGACTAAAACCAAAGATCTATGGAAACCGGAGGGAGTGCCACAGGGCACACCATCTTTTTGTGATTTTTTTTGGGGGGACTAATTTATCTCACCAGCAGTGCATGCAGGCGGGGGGGTGAGGAAGATACCGGGCCCGGTGATACAAGCTCCTTTTTTCCCGCACCGACGAAACCCCGGCCCGGCACCATGCCATGAGCAGGGACCTTATCTGGCTTCAAACGCTACCGCAGGGCCTGCAACCCCCGTCGGCTGCAGGCAGGTCTCCGCAAGAACGCCGGATAATTTCCGCAGCAAACGGTTTTCCCTCAAGAAACAGGTCAGTCTCATTGTTGATAAGAGCACGCTGATACTTCTCCGATCCCTCGGCATACGCAAATGCACGGTGTACATGGTTCATCATGTAGAGCTCCGGCAGCTTTTCAGCCGCCCCTTCAATCGTCAGATCCCGACATACCGGACAGTCACAGAAACGAGAGAGCTTTTGTCCCTCCCCATAGCATTCCTCCAGTTTTCCAAAGGTGAACGTGCTGTAATCGCAGGGTGCAAAGTAACGGGTCCTCTTCATCACTTCAACCCTCTCCTGCTCCCCCATCCGGGAGAGGAACTCAGCGAAATACTGCCTGACGGTATCGCTCAGAGCAACGGTACTGACGGTATCCACCCCAAACCAGTTGATGAGCATCCCCAGGGTTCCCTCGTTCTGTACCTCACGGTACTGGAGAGGGACGGAGAATGCATGCACCCAGACATCCTGCTTTTTCAGCGTCTTTTTGACCTGATAGAGAAGAGATTTGTCGAACCGGCGGCAGTCAATACCAATACCCCCCAGCTGTGGCAGATAGTTCTGCAGCATCAGTAGATCTTCAGATGTCCGGGCAATTCCCATCAGCGGTGTTTCACTCCAGGTATTCTGCTGCCACTCCAGAGCATCCTGCACCGCCCGTTCATATGCCTGAGTATCACTGAACACACGGGGAATCTCAATCACGTTCGCACCCGCCCGGTACTGGAGACGGAGCAGGTCGACAAATGTTTCTTTGTGCAGCCCCGTAACGTCGGTAAAGAAGTTGAAATGAAGCAGTTTTGCCGGTGACTGCATCCGGTTCATCTGTTCGCAGGAAGCTTCCTCCATCGCCTCTTTCTTTTCCCGGCGCAGGCAGATACGCTCAATGTCTGATCGCTGCATCCAAATGTCATATTCACCAACAACCGGTGTTCCACACCGGGCACTACCCGGAACCACCTCCATTGCATGACAAACCTCGTCTGACGCCACATAGGCAGGCGTCATGACGTGGCCCCCTCCAATGTCCAGCACCCCCTGCCGGCCATTGACGTCATCCACTTCAACAACAAATGAGGTCATAAGATTAACATTAATATACTTAGTTTAAATACTTTCCACATACGTTCCCTAAAAAAGAAGTAAATATAAATAAAATGAGTTTATTTGTCATTTCCCTGGAAACGGGCCACGAAAAGGAGAAGAACGTGGACAGTTCGGACACATGAGTCGCGAAAACATCACCGTGGATTGCCACCAATGCATGACAGATATTGTATGAAAGCCCATATGTCAGTGATGAAACTGTTTCTCCGATGTCCGGAATCCCCCTGTCAGCCATTGGTATCGCACTCGCTTCAGCAATAACTGAGGATACAATTTTTCAGAACATCATATATTTTTACCAAATAAACAGAGACATTAAATATATCCAATAATTTAGCCTGAAAACAGCAGATCTATATTAGGTTATCCCAAACGGATCAGCGGGGAATGCAAAAACACTACAGAACAAACACAACAAATATATAGAATTACAAATCCATTTTTATGACGCATTAAGGAGTATCTTCATTATGTTAGCGGGACAGCCAATCATTATACTACGGGGCAATGTTGACCACCTTGGCGGCAACGAAGCCCAGAGATCCAATATTATGGCGGCGAAAGCAATTGCTGAAGCCGTGCGCACCACCCTCGGCCCACGGGGAATGGACAAGATGATGGTCTCCTCATCAGGAGATGTGGTCATCACGAACGACGGTGCTACCATCCTTCACGAGATGTCGGTAGAACACCCGGCAGCAAAACTCGTCATCGAGGTGGCAGAGACACAGGACAATGAAGTCGGCGACGGTACCACCACCGCAACCATCTTCATCGGTGCACTGATGGAACAGGCAGAGGCTCTCCTCAACCGGAAGGTCCACCCGACGGTCATCGCAAACGGATACCGTCTCGGGATGCAGAAGGCGCTGGATGTCATTAATGAACAGGCCATCAGAACGGACGGAGAGGACCGTGACATGCTCATTAAGGTCGCAGCCACTGCAGTCACCGGAAAATCCATCGAAAATGTCAAAGAGGTAATCACCAACATTGTTGTCGATGCTGTGCTTGCTGTCGCCCGGAAGAACGAAGACGGGAAATACAGAGTCGATGAGGACGACGTCCAGATCAAGACCATGGTCGGCGATAGCCTGGAAGACGCGGAACTGCTAAGGGGATTCCTCCTTGACAAGACCCGTGTCCAGCACTCGATGCCAAAGCGGCTCGAGGGTGCAAAGATTGCTATGCTCTCCCAGGCCCTTGAGGTATCAAAGACACAGGTGAAGTCCAAGATTAAGATCACCTCCTCACAACAGATGGAAGCATTCAGCGAGCAGGAGAATGAAAACCTCCGTGGTCTTGCAGCAGAAATCGTTGCCTCCGGTGCAAACACCCTCTTCTGCCAGAAGGGTATTGCAGACGCAGTGCAGTACTACCTTGCAAAGGCAAAGATCATCGCCATTCAGGATGTTCCTGAATCCGATATGAAGAGACTTGCCCGTGCGGTCGGTGCAACCATCGTGAACAAGCCCGCGGACCTGACCGAAGGAATGCTCGGCGAGGCTGGCCTCATCGAAGAGATGCAGGATATCACCATCACCAAGATCACCGACTGCAAGAACCCGTCAACCGTGAGCATCCTTCTGAAAGGCACCTCACAGATCGTCATCGACGAGCTCGAGCGTGCTGTCTATGACGCAGTTCGTGTCGTGATGGACGCACTTGAAGACGGAGAATACCTTGTCGGCGGTGCTGCTATCGATGTCGAACTGATGATGCAGATCTACGAATTTGCTGCAACGCAGGAAGGCAGAACCCAGCTCGCAATCGAAGCATTCGCCCGGATGTTTGAGGTTATCCCCTACACCCTCGCGGAGAACTCAGGCTTTGACCAGATCGACAAGATGGTCGCCCTCAAGGCAGCACATTCAGGCGGCCAGAATCATGCTGGTCTGAATGTCTTCAGTGGAGAGATCGTGGATATGTATGCAGAAGGCGTCATCGAACCCGCCCGTGTCAAGAGGCAGGCAATTATGTCTGCAACAGAGACCGCTGCACTCATCATCCGTGTCGATGACATGATGATCTCAAAGAACGCATCCCAGATGGGAATGTAAATTCCAATACCCTATTTTTTTCATTTTTACTTCCAAAGATACTCTTTTTCCAGCCACCGCGATATATAATCTATATATTTTTCCGCGCACCCGATCGGAGAATAAATATACCGGATACACCATGAGCTCCCCCCGATTGAAACTGAAGAAGAGATATTCTGCCACATAAAAGCCAATACAGCGATATTAGTGCAATTTCGGGAGAAATTAGGCAAATTTGGCAGAATGATAATGATAAATAATGATTAATTCTCAACCTTCACGCATAGGTGTATAGTGTGGAGCTCTTGGTATTCCTGATTCTTTTCCCTGCACTTGCGGCATTACTGTTCTGTATCCTACCGAACGGTCGCATCAGGGACTCAATCGTGGTACTTGTTTCGGCGGTGATAATCGTTGCGACACTGTATCTCTTTGTACTGTTTGCGGGGGCCGGGACCGTGTATTTCGATATCGACTCCGGCATGATCTCCCAGATCATGACCGGGCTTGAAGTCATCATATCGGCCGGCCTTCTGTATCTCGCCGCGAAATACCGGCAATATCTCATTGCCGGGCTGGTTGTGGTTCAGCTGGGAGTGGTACTCTATGCTGAATCGCTCATCCATGAAATCGTGGCACTGAACAACCTCTTCATTGACCCGTTCTCCATCATCATGGCGATGATCATCGGTATCATCGGCAGCCTGATCTGTGTGTACTCGGTCGGCTACATGCGTGACTATCACGCCCATCATGGTGACATGCCTGACAAACGGCGCTGGTTTTATGCCCTGCTCTTTGTCTTTTTAGCGGCAATGTTTGGAGTTGTCTTTTCCAACAACCTCTTCTGGCTCTTCTTCTTCTGGGAAGTAACCACGCTCTGTTCCTTCCTGTTGATTGGATACAGCTGGGACGAGCAGGCACGGAAGAATGCATTCTGGGCCCTCCTCCTGAACCTCGTGGGCGGTCTCGGGTTTGCAGCCACATTTGTCTGGATTGGCCTTACCGACCCTTCAGGGGGCCTCATTATGATGGATACCCTGCTTGCGGCAGGCCCCGCTGTCGCAATGATACCGGCAGCCCTCATCGGGTTTGCCGGCCTCACCAAGGCAGCACAGATGCCGTTTTCCTCATGGTTGATCGGTGCAATGATTGCACCTACCCCGGTGTCAGCACTCCTGCACTCCAGTACGATGGTAAAAGCAGGCGTCTATGTCATTGTCCGGTTTGCCCCCATCTATGATGCGAGCATGGTCGGATACATCATCTCTCTTGTGGGCGGCGTGACCTTCCTCCTTGCATCAGGCATTGCGATATCGCAGTCCAATGCAAAGAAGGTCCTTGCCTATTCAACCGTTGCAAACCTTGGCCTTGTCGTCGCCTGTGCCGGTATCGGTACCTATGCGGCAGTCTGGGCAGCCATCCTCCTGATTGTGTTCCATGCCATCGCAAAGTCCCTCCTCTTCCTCTCGGTGGGAACCGTAGAGCACAAGATCGGCAGCAGGGATATCGAGGACATGACCGGCCTTATGGGCCGTCTGCCAAAAATAGCCCTGATGATGATCATCGGCATTGCCGGCATGTTCCTTGCCCCCTTCGGGATGCTCATCTCGAAGTGGGCTGCCCTCTTAGCATTCCTGGAAGCCCAGTATGGATTCATCCTTGTCCTCCTCTTAGCATTCGGCAGTGCGGTGACTGTCTTCTTCTGGACCAAATGGCTGGGTAAACTGATTGAGGTCGCATGGAAACCAGAACCGATGGAAGTGAAGGTATCCAGCCATGAATACGGTGCCCTTGTGCCCCTCACGGTACTGATGATCGCTATCTGTATCGGGTTCCCCCTGCTCTCCTCATACCTGGTGGTGCCCTATGTCTTTGGCATCTACGGCATGGCCGAAACCCTCGGTCAGGCAAACATGACAATCATGGTGATGATGGTATTCATGGTGCTCGTCATGCCGCTCTCTCTCCTGTACTTCAGGAAAGAATGCAAGATTCTGCCCCATTACATGGGTGGATGCGTTTCCACTCCCGACATGCATTTCAAAGGCAGCATTGGTGCGCAGCGTTCTGTGGCACTCGGAAACTACTATCTTGCCGACTACTTTGGTGAAAAACGTCTCTCAAACATCGGAAACGGTGTCTGTATCACATTCATTGTGATGATATTGATCACCATCATTCTGGGGGTGATCGCATGATCACAGAAATCATCTTTGCTGTTGGATTCATCATCCTCGCACCCTTCATCGGTGCACTCATCGGCGGTATCGACCGTAAGGTCACCGCCCGGATGCAGGGACGCGTCGGCCCTCCGGTACTTCAGCCGCTCTATGATGTATTCAAGCTCTTTGAAAAAGAGAAGGCAGTCGTACGAAACGAGGTGAACTTCTACATCTTCTCGTACCTGATATTCGTGGTCTTCACCGGAGCGCTCTTCTTCTCCGGCGGGGATATCCTGCTTGTTATCTTCGCACTGACACTGGCCCATGTCTTCCTCATTCTGGGAGCGTATGCAGCAGTTTCTCCATACAGCCATATCGGGGCGGAACGTGAACTGCTGCAGCTGATGTCAGTCGAACCGATGCTGATTCTTGTGGCAGCCGGATTTTATATGGCCACCGGGTCATTTGCTGTGAAAGACATCGCACTCTGGTCTGAACCAATCGTCATGACCCTCCCGCTCCTCTTTGTGGGAATCGTCTATGTGCTCACCATCAAACTGCGCAAATCACCATTTGACCTTGCAACCTCCCACCATGCCCACCAGGAACTGGTAAAGGGCCTTACTACCGAGTTTGCCGGCCCCACCCTTGCCATGGTCGAGATTGCACACCTTTACGAAACGGTATTCTTCCTCGGCATCGTCTGGCTCTTCTTTGCCTCCATGCCATGGGTTGGTCTTCTTGCCGTTATCATCGTCTATTTCCTTGAGATACTTGTAGACAATACAACAACACGTGTCCGCTGGCAGGTAATGCTCAGGAGTGCATGGCTCGTGGCACTCGTTGCCGGTGCAATAAACCTCGGAGTTCTTACCCTGATGTAGGGAGGTGAGTGAGAAAATGTCATACATTACAAAATCCCCGTGGATTATCCATTACGACGGATCCAGCTGCAATGGCTGCGATATTGAAGTGCTCGCCTGCCTCACGCCGCTCTATGACCTTGAACGGTTCGGGATTGTCAATACGGGCAACCCGAAACATGCTGATGTCTTCCTGATCACAGGCGGCATCAACGAACAGAACATAGACATCGTGAAGAACACGTATGAACAGATGCCGGAACCGAAAGTAGTGGTTGCAATCGGCATCTGTGCCACTTCCGCCGGCGTATTCCGGGAATGCTATAACATCCTGGGCGGGGTTGACAAAGTCATCCCGGTCGATGTCTATGTGCCCGGATGTGCAGCCCGGCCCGAATCCATCATTGACGGCGTCGTCCGTGCCCTCGGTATTCTCGAAGAGAAACGGGCAAAAATGACAGAAAAGGGAGGGAAATAAGCAATGAACGAACAAAAGCATACCATTATAGAAATTCCGGTCACCGACCTCCTGAAAAAGGTGGAAGAATACCACAAGAAAGGCTACCGGCTGGTCCAGATCGGCTGCACCCCTCTTGGGGACCACTATGAAATCAATTATACCTTCACTGCGTCATACGAATTCGAGAGTCTCCGCTTAACCGTCCACGACGGCGATGAGATACCCAGTATCTCCGCCACCTACTGGGGGGCATTCATCTATGAAAACGAATTACATGACCTCTTTGGCCTGACCGTGACAGGTATGAATGTCGACTTCCAGGGCCATCTCTTCGAAACGAGAATCCCTTCACCCTTCAAAAACGCACCATCTGTCACAAAGGTTCCCAAAGGAGGGGATGCATAATGTCAAACCGAATTGTTGTGCCATTCGGCCCCCAGCACCCGGTGCTGCCTGAACCGATTCATCTGGATCTGGTACTGGAAGACGAGCGGGTTATTGAGGCAGTGCCCAAGATAGGATATGTCCACCGCGGCCTTGAGAAACTCGTTGAGAAACGTGACTTCAAGGACTATGTCCTTATCGCAGAACGTATCTGTGGGATCTGCTCCTTTACCCACTCAGTGACCTACTGCAATGCGATTGAACATATTATGGGCATTGAGGTTCCACCCCGGGCACAGTTCATCCGGACAATTTGGATGGAATACTCAAGGATGCACTCACATCTCCTCTGGCTCGGGCTTGCAGCTGATGCAATGGGATTCGAGAACCTCTTCATGAACGCATGGCGCCTGAGAGAAGAAATTCTTGATGACATGGAAGCTACCACCGGCGGACGGGTCATCCAGGGCTCATCGAAGGTAGGCGGTATCCGCCTGGACATCCCGGATGAGAAACTCGGCGAGATGGTGGACCACCTGAAGAAACTGAGGCCTCTTCTTGAGGAGTCGAACCGCATCTTCACCCATGACCAGACAGTTCGCCACCGGATGCGGGGCCTTGCTGTGCTCACGAAAGAAGAGGCATGGGATCTCGGTGCGGTTGGCCCGGTGGCCCGTGGCAGCGGCTGTGACATGGATGTCCGGTCAAGCGGCTACTCTGCATACGGTGAACTCGGGTTTAAGCCTGTAACACTCCCTCACGGGGACTGTCTGGACCGCTGCCTGGTCCGCTCACAGGAAGTGCTTGCATCCGTTGACCTCGTGGAACGGGCTGTCGCAAAGATGCCGGACGGCCCCATTGAAGAGAAGGTGAAAGGAAACCCGAATGGTGAATACTTCGCCTTCTCAGAACAGCCCCGTGGCGAGTGCATGCACTATGTGAAAGCAAATGGCACGAAGAATCTCGTCCGCCACCGTGTGCGGACACCGACACTCACCAACATCCCGCCGCTTGTGAAGATGCTTGCGGGCATCGACCTTGCGGATGTGCCGGTGGTGGTGTTGACCATTGACCCGTGTATCGGGTGTGCGGAGAGGTGAGAGAGATATGCCATTATTTACCATGGTTAAGCAGGCACTTCGGAATGTGACAGGGAAACCCGCCACTCTGATGTACCCGGCAACGCCAGCCAAACAGTTTGAAGCATCCCGTGGGCATGTGATCATTGCAATCGAGGACTGCATCTACTGCGGCAACTGCCAGCGCCATTGCGTCTCACAGGCAATCGAAGTTGACCGTGAAGCCCGGACATGGCAGATTGACCGCCTCCGCTGCATCATCTGCGGTCTGTGTGCAGAGGTATGCCCGAAAAGCTGTATCTTTGTTGAGCCCGATTACCACCCATCGACCACCGGCCCTGCGGTGGAGTTCGTGCAGGGGCCGCCTGCACCGCCCAAAGAAGAGAAGAAAACCAAAGCTGAGGAGTAATCCCCGGTTCATTCATTTTTTGTTTGTTTTTTTGGTTTTGTTGATTATATTTCGGTTTTTGTGTGTTCTGCATATTCTTCGTTTATTGTTCGTTTGTCGTATCCGGTTTGTATTGGTATCCGCTTATGTGTCTATCCACGTGATGCGGTCTCTTCTATTGTCACTTCCTCTTCACACACGGGTGCGTCCTCAGGCAGGGAGCGGTCACCGGCAAAGATGAGGAGTGTGTCCGGAATAAGGCCACAGCGCAGCAGAAGGTCGGCATAGGTTTCACCTTCTTCATAGGCAACCTCTCGTACAGTCCGGGAACGGGAGAAACAAAACCTGACAACGGGCATACTCATTATCTGTGAGTGTCGGATAAAAAAAGGAGTGGAAACAGGTTCGGTCAGAAGGGGAGGGAAAGATATCCCATCTGCTCAATTCGTGTCGTCACAACCGGGTCCATCCCTTTGGTTACGAGATCTGCATAACCCACCGATCCTGCCTCCAGCATGACAGTCACCGTCTCAGTCCGGATAGCACCGGGTGCAATGGTGCCAAACTCCACACTATTGTGGGCCATCCGTGACATCTCGGTGGGATCAGGCGTCTGCAGGGTGATGCCTGCGATAACATCAGTAGCTGATGCCGTCCCGGTGTTTGTGACCGTAACGGTCATGGTGTACCAGATGGTTTCAGAGGCGGCATCCATATTCGTGATGGTGATGTCAGCCGTCTCCACGAGAATCTCCGGCTGTGCATCAGTACATCCTGCAGCGAGGAGGACGCAGGCGAGACAGGCAAAGAGACCGGCCAGGCATTTATATGAAGAGAAGGGAGTTGATTTCATTACTCATTCCATTGTTCTCAAAGGAAAATAATACATACCGGGCACCCGGGAATTGCGGATAATACAGGCATTTATCACTCTGGGGGGTAAAGATATGGGATTATGACAGTGACACTTCCGCCGTTTGAAGAGGTGGCCGCATTCCATGGCCATATATGCCCCGGACTTGCATTTGGATACCGGGCAGCGGAGTATGCAAAACAGTGCCTGAACACCGGCCGGTCAGCCGATGAGGAGATGGTGGCCATTGTTGAAAATGATGCCTGCATGATCGATGCCATCCAGTATGTCACCGGCTGCACGATGGGGAAAGGAAACATGATCTTCCGTGATCACGGAAAACCGGTTTACACCTTTATGCTCCGAAACGGTGAGAAAGCTGTCCGCATTGCCCAGCGCACCGCGTTTTCCCTTGATACCCTCTTCCCGGAGGCTGAGGATATTCGAAAGAGGATGGCCGCAGACATGGCCACCGATGCAGACAGAAAACAGATGAAAAACATCCGGTCTGCGATGATCGAGAAGATTCTCACCGCACCTCCGGACGAGATCTATGAATGCAAAGAGGTCAAACCTGAACTGCCCGAACGGGCCCGCATCTTCCGCTCGGTTCCCTGCGCAGTCTGCGGAGAACCGGTATCCGAGCAGAAGGCACGGGTGCAGGAAGGAAAAATAGTCTGCATCCCCTGTTTCGATGAATACACCCGTGGCTGGTAAACCAACCGGGTATTCATACTTTTTTAAGATCACTTTCCCGCATCTGTTCTCAATCATTGCCGGAGATGGGGTTGACAAAAGAGATACATCAGGCAGGAAACGGAATGCATGATATCCTGACGTTGTCGGGCATTTCAAAAAAAGGCGCACTTCAGCACATTAATCTCTGATTCTGCTGAGAAGTTATCATCGCTTCAGGTGATACCATGGTTCCCGTACAATTCAGCAGATCAATAATTATTCTTATTATCGCCCTCTTCCTCGTGCAGGGGGCAGCAGCACTCACCATTAAACAGGCACCGCTCAATCCGGCATTTGTGGCATACACACAAGGGCTGGATGCGGGTGACAGCGGCCTGTATTCTATCGAATGCTGCGGCGACTCCTGCCCGGCGACAGGTACCGACAGAATGCCCTATGCAATCGGAGATATCCCCGCACCTGTTGTCATGGTCTGGCCGGATACATATGCTGCACATGTCAATGGAGCAGCAAAGACCAGTGCAGCTGCATTTCCCCCCCGCTTTGACCTCCGCGATGAAGGACGAGTCACCCCGGTCCACGACCAGGGAAATTGCGGCAGCTGCTGGGCATTTGCCGCGTATGGCTCACTTGAGTCGACCTATCTCACCGATACAGGGGAGACGGAGGACTTCTCGGAGAACAATATGAAAAATCTCTGTTCAAACCTTTACCCGGACGGGTTTGACGCCGGACCCTGCGACGGAGGGAACGCCTATAAGTCTGCAGCCTACCTCACCCGCGGAAGCGGGCCGGTGCAGGAGGCAGACGACCCCTACGCACTCCCGGTCCCGTCCACCATCTCACCCACCGATCTTCCGCCGGTGCTCGACACCCACGAGGTAACCTTTCTGCCGACACGGACAGCTCCTCTCGAAAACGGCCTCTTAAAGCAGACACTCATGGATGAAGGTGCCATCCGGATCCGGTTCCTGGTAAACTGGTCCTGTTTTGCAGACAACTGGACCACGTATTATCGTCCGGATGGGGGATACCCCTCGATTGGGGGCCATGCCGTCACCCTTGTCGGGTGGGACGATGCCTTCCCGAAAGAGGCTTTTGCAGTTGTTGCACCCGGTGACGGGGCCTTCATTCTCAAAAACAGCTGGGGCACCGGTGTCGGGGAGGACGGATACTTCTATATCTCCTACTATGACCGCTCACTCGATACTGCCGAACCTGTCGTATTCACCGGCGTGCCCGCCGATGACGAGAGACGGATTTACCAGTACGACCCCCACGGAGGAACCACAAACATCGGTACCGGCACGTCCACCACCTACTATGGAGCCAATGTCTTCACGGCAAACAGCTACGAAGCACTCACCGATGTGAGTTTCTACACCTGTGAACCGGGGGTAGACTACACGGTAGCCATCTTCACCAGCTTCACCACCCCGCCGGGTGACGCCGCACCGGTCACATGGACCTCCGGCACCGCTGATCTCCCCGGATATCACACCATCACCCTGCCTGATTCTGTCTCTCTGATGCCCGGCGAGGTCTTCTCAGCGATTCTGGAGATCTCATCTCCGACCAATACCTACCCTCTTGTCGTGGAGATGCCCATTGAGCACTACTCCTCCAACGCCACTGCAGAAGCAGGTGAGAGTTATGTGAGTGACGACGGGGAAACCTGGGAAGATGTGACCCTATCCTATCCGAATACCAATGTCTGCATCAAGGCGTTCACCAGTCCTTTAACCGTCGTGCCACGCGATTACGCGACCATTCAGGCGGCAGTGGGTGCCGCAGTGTCCGGTGACACCATTATTGTCGAAGCAGGCACCTATCCGGAAGCACTGGTGCTGAACAAAACGGTCACCCTCTTCGGTGTGGGGATGTCGGTTATCGCCACCCCGGAAGATACAATTGGTGTTGAAATTGAGGCAGACAACTGCACCATCTCCGGGTTCACGTTCGACGGAAACGGAGCAGGATTTGATGGCATCAACATTTATGGGAATGACGCCACTCTGTATGACATCGATATCACCGGCTACGAGTACGGCCTTTATATCGGCAACGTACGGACCCTCTCTCTATCCACCACCACGATGCACAACAACACATACAATCTCCTTTACTGGGACGAACAGGAGAAGCCCGGCAACACCATTGACGAGACCGTAACAGTGAACAGCCGGCCGGTCGTCTACCGGGAAGGGATTTCGGGGGAGACCATTGATGCATCCTCAAACGCGGGTGCCGTCATCTGCGTGAACTGTACGGACATCACTATCCGTGATACCACAACAGAGGCCATCGGAGACGGAATGTCCCTGGTATTCTGCCAGGACGTACTCGTGGAGAATATCACCGCAGACAAGGTATCATTCGACGGCGTGTGGGTGTATTCCTCGGAGAATATCACCGTGCAGGATTCTTCGTTTGGTCCGGACATGGAAAATGGGATTTATGCCGGAGAAACGAACGGACTGCAGGCAACAGGGAACGATTTTGCCTACCGGTACTATGGTGCAGGAGTGTACCTCAGAAAAGGGAATGGCTCCATCATAACTAACAACACCATGAGCGGCAGTGAGGGCTGTATCGGTGTGTGGGGAAATGAAGTCTCCGGGTTAATTGTAGCCGGAAATACGGTTGAAGATGGCACGGGGTTCGGCATCGGCATAATAAATGCAGAGGGGATCTCCGTATCCGACAACACGATGGGTGTCACCCACTACGGAATCCTCGTTGGAAACGTGGATGAGGTCACCGTCTCCAACAATGCCGTCGAGTGCAATGAGATGGGAATCGGCATGGAGATCTCAGTAGATGGTGCAGAAATCGTCGGCAATACCATAGAAAACTGCTCAGAACTGGCATTAATGATCCTGAACGATACCGTGGTGCGCGGGAACTCCTTTTCGGGATCGGTATATCCGGAGATCTTCATATGGAATCCGGATGGAGGCGTCCATGTATACCGCAATGACTTCGTGCTGACGCCGGGAAATGCAGCCGCAGTCATTTCTGCCACAGGCATTCCCACCACATACAGACAGTTACCGGTGATGACGGGTGCCCCGGACTGGAGAGGAGAGGACGATTTATTGTGGTATGATACATTCCTCGATGAAAAATACCATGACAATACGTTCTCCATGATGGCTGAAATTTCAGAGATGGATACCACATCGCCGGATGAGGTGCAGGACAACGGAATCTGGCACTCCCCAACAGAGGAAACCTACTGGTACAACGGGCAGGCTTTCACCACGTTCATGGGCAACTACTGGAGCACCTACAATGGCACCGACACCACCCATGACGGCATCGGGGATGCGCCCTTCACGATTTACGCAAATGAAACCGATACCTGTCCATTGGTGAACCCGAACGCCTGGTACCTGGATAATAACCCATATTCCGGAAGTGAAGATGCCTCAGCCGACATGGCAACATCACCGGCCCTGAGCGCCGGGGGATCTGCGACTCTCACCTTCACCGGTTCCGCCGTTCAGGCAGTCACCGTCACGGCGGCAGAAGGGACCGGAAGAATTCTCCTCACCGTTAACCAGGCAAGAAACGGCCCGGACGGCCTCACCGGGCCAGTCTACCAGTATCTCTCTGTCGAACTCACCGGCATGACGGATGATGAAGTCAGTGAAGCTGACTTTTCCTTCCGGGTGCCCGCTGCATGGCTGAAGGCAGAAGGGATTCTCCCGGCAGAGATTACCCTCTGGCGCTTCCACGACGGAGTATGGCAGGAGCTTCCCACATCCCTGGTACGGGAAGAGGGCGGATGGATACACTTTTCCGCCACAACACCCGGTTTCTCCTCCTTTGCCATCGCCACCGGCGATGCACAGAGTGTGGCAGTCACCGCAGAACCTGCCGTGCCGGATGTGAATACGGGAACGGATACCGTCGACATTGCAGTCACTGCGGAGCCTGCGAATAAAACAGCAACAGAACCACCGGTGACGGTCATAATTCCTGAAGAGGAAGGCACCCCGGCAGAAAGTGCCACCACTCCACAGGAGAGCCCGCCTGGGGTCATTTCAGCCATTGCTGGGGCGGCAGGCGCCCTCATCCTCTTCCGGAAACGGTAGCCAGACGATTCAATAAATAATTGAGAGTGCAGCCACATCCGGCACTCTCCCGATTATTGCATTCAGATATCCCACTCTTTTTTTTTCCGTTCCGATTACCGGAATCATCATACAGAGACGCGTCAATGCCATTAATTTCGGTCAATACAGGGAATACTTGAGATCATTCAGACGGGAATACACCGCATCCCATACTGCCATTCCTGCCCGTAATAGCACATAGGTATGTTCCAGCACCTTAATGCCAGATTCAGGAGACAGGATCACTATACATTAAAGGTAACACCATGCTTTCCACTCAGTTTTGCAGATCAACATTTATTCTTATTATTGCCCTCATCCTCGTACAGGGGGCAACAGCACTCACAATCGTTCAGGCACCGCTCAATCCGGCATTTGTGGCATACACGGAAGGGCTGGATGCGGGTGATATAAACCAGTTCTCTATCGACTGTTCCGGGGATTCCTGCCCGGCAGAAGGGACAGCACCCTATGCGACGGGACTTCTCCCGTCGCCTGCGGTCGTTGTCTGGCCGGACGGATACACAGCAGATTCAGTCACGATTGCAGACTCTACATCGTTTCCCTCCAGATTTGACCTCCGTGACGAAGGCCGTGTCACCCCGGTCCATGACCAGGGTGATTGCGGCAGCTGCTGGGCATTTGCCACCTATGGCTCCCTCGAGTCAACGTATCTCACCGATACCGGGGAGGCAGAGAACTTCTCTGAAAATAATCTGAAGAACCTCTGCTCGAACGGGTACCCGGATGGATTTGACTTCGGGCCCTGCGACGGAGGATGGGCCTCCATGTCCACCGCCTATCTCACCCGCGGCAGTGGTCCGGTACAGGAGGCAGACGACCTCTACGCACTCCCGGTGCCGTCCGGTATCTCCCCCACCAACCTCCCGCCGGTACTGAACGTCCGTGACGTCACCTACCTGCCGCCGCGGACAGGCCCCCTTGACAATGACCTCTTCAAGCAGACACTCCGGGATGACGGGGCTATCTGGGTTGCATTCACCGTCAACTGGTCCTGCTTTGCCGACAACTACACCACCTATTACTGGCCGGGTGAGGAGTATGCCGTCGACGGCGGCCACGCGGTCACCCTCGTCGGATGGAATGACACCTTCCCCAAAGAGGCCTTTGCAGTTGTTGCACCCGGTGATGGTGCCTTCATCCTGAAAAACAGCTGGGGCACCACTGTAGGGGATGACGGATACTTCTACATCTCATATTATGACCCCAGTCTCTGCTATTTCTCGGACCAGTCCCAAATTGCCTACGACTTTACCTATTACAATACCCCCTGTGCGCTCTTCACCGGTGTTCCTGCTGAAGAAGGCAGAACAATCTACCAGTATGACCCCCTTGGATGGACAGGGAGCATTGGCACCGGCACATCCACCACATTTTATGGGGCTAATGTCTTCACCGCAGACACATATGAAGAACTCACCGATGTGAGTATCTATACCTGCGAACCGGAGACAGACTACACGGTTGCCATCTTCACCAACTTCACCACCCCACCGGGCGATGCCGCACCGGTCGCATGGACCTCCGGCACTGCTGACCTGCCCGGCTACCACACCATCTCCCTGCCGGATTCTGTCTCTCTGATGCCCGGCGAGGTCTTCTCGGTGATTCTGGAGGTCTCATCTCCGACCAATACCTGCCCTCTTGTCGTGGAGATGCCCATTGAGCACTACTCCTCCAACGCCACTGCAGAAGCAGGCGAGAGTTATGTGAGTGACGACGGGGAAACCTGGGAAGATGTGACCCTATCCTATCCGAATACCAATGTCTGCATCAAGGCGTTCACCAGTCCTTTAACCGTCGTGCCACGCGATTACGCGACCATTCAGGCGGCAGTGGATGCCGCAGCATCCGGTGACACGATCATTGTCGAAAGTGGCACATACCCTGAAGAACTGGTGCTGGAACAGCCGGTCACCCTCTTCGGTGTGGGGATGCCGGTTGTTGCCACCCCGGAGGACGGGATCGGCATCGGGATTGATACAGACACCGCCATCATTACCGGGTTCATATTCGATGGAAACGGAACTGCACGCGGCGGCATGGGAATTATGGGAAACAATTGCACCATCCGCGATGTCGGGATCACCGGGTACGAAGCGGGCCTGTATATCAGTGATATCACGGGACTCTCGCTTTCCACCACCACGCTGCACGACAATGAAAACAATCTCGAATATGCAGGCTATGTGCAGAGCCCCGGCAATAGTATTGACGAAACCGTCACGGTAAACGGCCGGCCGGTCATTTACCGGGAGAGTGTGTCAGGAGAGACCATTGACGCCTCCTCGAATGCGGGAGCCATCATCTGTGTGAACTGTACGGATATCACCATCCGTGACACCACGACTGAGGCGATTAACGACGGAATCAATCTGCAGTACTGCCGGAATGTAATGGTTGAGAATATCACCGCAGATCAGGCATACAGTGGAATACTGGTCGTTGCCGCAGAGAATGTCACGGTGCAGGACTCTTCGTTTGGCCCGGATATGCGGTATGGCATGAGTATTTCAGAAATAAACGGGTTTTTGGCAGACGGAAATGAGATCGCCTGCCGTGAATCCGGTCTGGGGATATACCTCATAATGGCGGAGAACGCCACCATACTGAACAACACCATCACCAGCGGGACGGATGGTATCGGTATAATAGGACTAATTCTCATCAACGGCTCTGTTGCCGGCAATACCATCAGTGATGACGCAGAACTGGGTATCGGCATCCTGTTGGGAGAGAACGTGGAGGTGAGCGATAACACGATTGACGCCTCATACATCGGGATCATCATGGAAACGACATGGAACATTCAGGTCTCTGACAATACCATCCACTGCAATGATACCGGCTTCGGTCTCGGAATCATCGCAGATGGAGCAGAGGTCATCGGGAATATCGCAGAGAACTGCTCGGAAAATGTATTGATGATACTGAACAATTCCGTGGTCAGGGAGAACCACTTCTCCGGTGCAGATTATCCGGTTATTGATGTCATGGAGTCGGGCATGGACGTCTATGTATATCGCAATGACTTCATATTAACAGAACCGGATGCAGACGCGGATGTGAATACATTCATCGCAGACACCACAGGGACAGATACCTTCCCTCAGGAGATGCGGATCAGACCAGACGCGATGCAGGACATCAGTATGTGGAAGGATACGTTCCTGAGCGACGTGTCTGATGACAATGCATTCCGGAGCAATGATTACGGTTCCGATGCGTTCATCAGCACTGCTGACATCCCTGAACAGTATACAGCAAGTATGAATGTGGGCTGGGATACGGCGGTGTGGAATTCCCCGACAGAGGAGACATACTGGTACCTTGGACAGGGCTTCACAAATTTCATGGGCAACTACTGGAACACATACAACGGCACCGACACCAACCATGACGGCATCGGGACTCCGTTCGTATACCAGAATTATACCGTCGACACCTATCCGCTGATGACAGAATTTGCCTGGTACCTGGACGAAAATCCGGCTTCCGGAAGCGATGACGCAACAGCCGACATGGCGACGTCACCTGCCCTGAGCGCAGGGGGATCTGCGACCCTCACCTTCACCGGCTCTGCGGTGCAGGCAGTCACGGTCACGGCGGCAGAAGGGACGGGAAGAATCCTTCTCACCGTGGATCCGGCGACAAGCGGCCCGGACGGCCTCACGGGGCCGGTTTACCAATATCTAACGGTACAGCTCAGCGGCATGACGGATGATGAAATCGGTGAGGCCGAGTTCTCATTCCGGATGCCTGCTGCATGGCTGAAGGCAGAGGGAATTCTTCCGGTGGATGTGGCCTTATGGCGCTTCCACGACAGAACATGGCAGGAGCTCCCCACCTCCATAATCAGTGAAGATGGGCGGATGGGTATACTTTACCGCCACAACGCCTGGCTTCTCCTCGTTTGCGATCTCTGCAGGTGCGATTGAGAATCTGGTGATGGAGACCGATGCTGCAGAAATGGATACCGGAACAGGGACTGCTGATGTTGCAGTTTCTGTCACCACGGAATCCGGGAATGAGATGGTGACAGAACCACCGGTGACAGTCGCAATTCCTGAAGAGGAAGGTCCGGGAACTCCTGCAGAAAGCGCCACCACTCCGCAGGAAAGCCCGCTTGGGTTCATCCCGGTCATTGGCGGGGCAGCGGCATGTGCTGCTCTTCTCTTCCGGCGACGGTAACGTTGTGAGTGAATGAATTATTGAGAAACCGGTTATCCGGTTATCCTTTCTTTTTAGTCTCAATTCCCACAAAATAGTGATTTAAAGCCTGATGAACCGATTTTTACTGCATCTCTTTCATGATAGCAGGCATCACATCGAAGGCAGATATATTCCCGGTCAGAATATTCCCATACGGGCCATCCCTTTCACACATAAATATTCTGCGATGGTATTTCCGGGGAGAATTATCTCCCTTCTGTTTCCTTCCCTTTTCTTTTTTTACAGACTTTGGTTTTTCCCGGTGCCGTATCATTTCCCTTTCCGGAAATACCTGCCAAATCCCTTTCGCGGCTTTCTAAAAAGGTGGGGGATATCGCCTCCCTTCGCCGAACGGACATCTGCGACGGTATAGAAGGCATTCGGATTGTATTTCTGCACCATCCTGATTACTTCCCCAATATCTTTTCGTTTCACCACCAAAAAGATCAGTTTCACCAGCCCGTGTTTTCCAACGGCATCTACTGCAGTCACGCCAAAACCACCGGATTTCAGTGCAGAAATCAGGTCATCTGCATCATATTGAGTGATGATCCGAATCAAATTGAGCCCAATCGCCATCCGCTCCTCAACGATGATGCCGACATAGTTGCCGACGGCAAATCCGGCCGCATAAGCGATGTAATTGACAAAGCTCCCCATGTCCTGGAATATCTGACCGATGGCGACCAGCCAGATGAGTATCTCAAAAAAGCCCACAAGGGGAGCAAGTAGTTTCATTCCCCGTGAAATGAAGATTATCCTGAGCGTCCCGAAGGTGACATCAGCTACGCGTGCGAAAAATATGAGAATCGGAAGGATAACCAGAGAGAAAAACTGGGGGTCCTGTATGAATGTGAAGTCCATTGTTAGTATACTCCCAAACGGGTTTTTAGGTCCAAAGGTCCCGGCCACGGTCCATGCCCAGCGGATCGAGTTCCATCAGCTGGTTAACGATATGGCTCACGACAATCCCGCTGTTCCACCGGCAGTGATCAAATTCGATGTATGTACTCACCACAACTGTTGGGTTAACGAAACCCCTCACTATGACTTCACCTCTCATGACCTCTTGCTGAGGTGAAGTGATGATACCATCGGTTATATGATTATTGGCCAGTGAAAAACGGAATCGCACGTTCCCGTGACTCTTCCTCAGCCACTCGCGGTCCCGCTCAGCATCCCACTCCATCAGTCGCCCATACAGGAGATAAATGGCAGAGATAGACAGAAACGTGAGGTTTGAGAGGCATCACACATAATTTTTACATACAAAAAAATCGTACCATCATCATTCTTCCAGCTTCCTTGCCCTGCCCACCAGGAGAATAGTCTCATGTGCCGGAATGCCGGTCTTTTCAGCGAGTACATCAGGTGAATATTTCAGAAGCTGCCCCACCGTCACAATCCCTGCATTCACCAGTCTCATCCTCATCCTCGCATTGACGCCTTTTATAAGAGTCACCGGGCAGAGATCTATATTGGCCACCATTGATGCAATATTCTCCTCTTTCGGATTGTCCCAGCCAATGTGTTTGATATCCCAGCATGCGGCATACCGTTTTGCGTGGGAGGAAAGTTTGGTGTTGGATACAATCATCGCCTTATCGACGGTGAAATGGTTTTCTCCCGTTTTGTAGCCTTCCTGGACATCCTCGACAATGGCACGGGCAATACGTCCCTCATCAAGGCCGGTCATGCGGTGATGGCTGTGATGGTGCTTCACCTCGACAAAATAGGTAATGCCGTCCTTTCGGGCGATTGCATCCACTTCATGCTCACCGCACCTCCCCTTCAGTATCCTCCCCTCTTCAACCTCGTAGCCGGAGCCTCTCAGAAGGGCCTGCACATAGAGTTCAAAGTCCGGTTTCGGGGCGAGAAGGCCAATCGCCCTGCGCACATTTGTCCGTCCTTCAACCGACGGCTGATATTTGCGTGCATAGGTATGGATCATGCGAAGGATATCCCGGGTACGGATGCCATCATACAGGTGCCGTTCAACCTCTGCAGCGACCTCAGTGACATAATCATCGGGAACTCCGTAATTGTGCGCAGTCCGCATCACCCGGTAGCGGTCATAGGGCTGCTTTGTCCCGTCTGCCTTGATAACGTGTTTCATCTCTCCGGTTACTCCCATGGGTTGCGACACACATCCCGGTAGAGAAGGGGAAGGACACTCATTCCGGGCACCGCAGTATAGTTAGATCCGTTCTTTGTGCCGGAAATACATGATCATTTGTACGGCAGCCCCGCCATTATCCCTGATGTGTCTTTCAGGTCCATTATTTAGCTCAACCCAAATAAATGGCAGACATCATCTGCCAGATCGAATAATCGCTCCCTACAATTACCATGAATCCCCGCATAAACGGGCACTTTTTTGCTGCATTTCCTACCCTGCACTGCTTCGTTACTATTATACTCCCGGAGGGGCAATTGTAATCCGCACATTTTTCGTGCCGAGATAGTCTAGTCCGGAAAGGCGGTGGCCTCGAAAGCCACTGGTGTCCGCACCTCGGGAGTTCAAATCTCCCTCTCGGCGTATTTCAATAAATAAGAAAGTTTACGCCTTTTTTACCAGTCACGCAAGAGCTGAGAGTGCCGTGATAGTGAAGAAAGTAACCACAATTTCCAAAATTATATGGTGTTTTGAATTATATTAAGACAGCAAGGAAAAGATATGCCCGTCCCCGATTATCAGACATTAATGCTCCCGCTCCTGAAGTGCGTCTCGGACGGACAGGAATAGATCACGAAAGATTTGCGCCAGAAAACCGCAGAACTATTACAACTTTCCGAAGAAGATCTGGCAGAACGACTCCCGAGCGGCATCCAGTCAACCTTTGATAACCGGGTCGGATGGACAATGACATATCTGAAGAAATCCGGCCTGCTCACGAGCCCAAAACGCGGGATCATTCAGATTACCAACCGCGGCAGAGATGTTCTGCGCCAGAATCCCAAGAAAATTGATAACAAATACCTCGAACGGTTTAAAGAATATCAGGCTTTCAAAGCACTTCGTCATGAAAGAAACGGGGGGGATGATGATGACGAAGGCGGGACAATTCAACCTAAGCTTACACCAGAAGAGATCCTCGAAAACAGCTATCAGGACCTCCGCAATCAGCTCGCCAATGAAATTCTGGGGCAGGTTATGGATTGCTCCCCGGAATT
This sequence comes from uncultured Methanomicrobiaceae archaeon, assembly GCA_963761105.1. Lineage (GTDB taxonomy): Archaea > Halobacteriota > Methanomicrobia > Methanomicrobiales > Methanomicrobiaceae > Methanogenium. The sequence goes on from CAVXFW010000023.1 coordinate 523,036, forward strand.
CTTCGAGAACCTTGTGGTGGATCTGCTCGTTGCGATGGGGTATGGTGGGTCACGGAGTGATGCAGGGAAGGCGGTCGGTAAAAGCGGGGATGACGGCATCGATGGAATCATCAAGGAAGACCGGCTGGGCCTCGACGTGGTGAACATTCAGGCGAAACGATGGCAGAATACCGTGGGCAGGCCTGAAATACAGGCATTTGTGGGAAGCCTTGCAGGGAACAGGGCGAAGAAGGGCGTCTTCATTACCACCTCAAAATTCTCCAAAGATGCATATGATTATGTCCAGAGAATCGAGCAGAAGGTGGTGCTCATTGGTGGCGAACAACTTGCTCATTTGATGATCGATTTTAATATCGGCGTGTCGAAAGAAGCGGATTATGTCGTAAAAAAGATCGATTTTGACTATTTTGAAAGCAATTAACTCCATCTCATTTTTTTCTCATGGAACACCATCCATATAGTTTCACTCCCCCCACATCCTGCCTTTATCCCTTACCCCCGGCCGAGCGTCACGGTGGTATGACCTCTGGATCCCTTACGCCTTCACCCACGACCGGTCGAGCTTCACCGTGATATTTTGCAGCTATAGGCATCCTCCTGCCGGAGCCGAACGCCTTTGGGGTCACTTTCAGGCCGGTGGCAAGCTGCCGCCGCTTGTACTCGTTTCTGTCCACCTGACGCACTACCCAGTTCACCGTTGCCGGGTCAAATCCCCGCCCTATAATCTCAACAGGGGACTTCCCTTTGTCGATGTAGTCGTTCAGGATGGTGTCGAGGATCTCGTAGGGCGGCAGGCTGTCCTGATCCAGCTGGTCAGGCCTCAGCTCTGCAGAGGGCGCCTTTGTGAGTATATTATCCGGGATTACAGGGGATTTCCGGTTGATTTCCCGTGCCAGCCGATAGACCTTCGTCTTCGGCACATCGGATATCACGGCAAGTCCGCCCGACATATCCCCGTAGAGGGTGCAATAGCCCACAGCCAGCTCACTCTTGTTCCCGGTCGAAAGAACGAGGCAGCCATACTCGTTTGAGAGCGCCATGAGCGTGTTGCCCCTGATGCGTGCCTGGATGTTCTCAAATGTTGTGTTCACCTCAAATCTCCGGTCGATTGAGTCTGCGAGCATATCCACATAGGCATCATACACCGTGGTGATGGGAATTTCGAGGAACTCTATCCCAAGATTTGCGGCAAGCACGACAGAATCACTAATACTGCCGGGAGAAGAGAAAGGCCCCGGCATTGTCACTCCTGTAACCTGCCCTGCTCCCAGCGCTTCGACGGCCAGACAGCAGACAACAGCTGAATCAATCCCGCCGGAGAGGCCGACCGTCACACGCGAAAACCCACATTTTCTCACGTAGTCCCGAATACCGAGCACCAGCGCACGGTGGATGCTCTCCACCTCGTCCATCGGCCGGTATGGGATGGAAGGGGCCGGGCGTTCTGTATCCACAGTCACAACCGCTTCCTCAAACGACGGGAGCACTACAAGTGGTTCTCCCCTACCGTTAAGGCACATCGATCTCCCGTCAAAGATGAGCTCATCGTTTCCGCCGATTTGATTGACACTCACGAAGGGGACACGGTGCCTGCGGGCATGGGTTTGGTATAGTTTAAATCTCACGTGCTCTTTTCCGGCATGGAACGGTGAGGCAGAGAGATTTACCAGCAGATCCGCACCCATCCCAACAAGAGTCTCCTGTGGATCGGATGGATAAAACCTCCTCGGCCAGAGCTGCGGATCATTCCAGGCATCCTCACATATCGAGACTCCGAGTGTCCGATCCCCGAAACGAATAACATCAACCGCCGGCGCCGGATCAAAATAGCGTACCTCGTCAAAGACATCGTACATCGGAAGGAGGGACTTGTGCTGAGTGAATAATACACAGCCGTCCCTGACAAGGATGGCCGAGTTGTAGAGCCCCCTCCCGGTCTCCTGCCGCGTCTTTAGGGGAGCTCCGAAAAGGATGCCAGCATCGGGATACTGTGTCGAGATCTCCAGGACATCCTGTACCCCACGTTCAGCACAGTTGATAAACCATCTGCGTTCGAGGAGATCGCGGGGAGGGTAACCGACAATGAAAAGTTCGGGAAAGACCACAAGATCCGGCGATTTGCTCCTGCAAAGATTCAGTGTCTCCTCTATACGGGCTATGTTGCCGTCGATATCTCCAACAGTCGGGTTGAGCTGGGCAAGCGTGATCTTCATTCAGACGTACTCCGGATGTGCAGACTCTTTTAACACTATTTTTCAGTTGTAATTCATAAAAGGCTCTCTCTTTCACCCCACTTCCCCTGACCTGTGGTGTCGGGGAACAGGAGGGTTCGTTAACGCGGGAGGAGATGGAGACAGACGGCTGGAATTCAGGCATTTGTGGGAAGCCTTGCAGGGAACAGGGCAAAGAATCGCGTCTTCATTACCACCTCAAAATTCTCCAGAGAAGCATATGATTATGTCCGGAGAATCAGGCAGAAGGTGGTGCTCATTGGTGGCGAACAACTGGCTCAGTTGATGATCGATTTTGATATTGGCGTATCGAAAGAAGCGGAATATATCGTAAAGAATATTGATTATGACTATTTTGAAAGCAATTGACTCCATCTCATTTTTTTCTCATGGAACACCATTTGTATAGTTTAACCCAAACATCCTGCAGGGGCTGTGTGGGCATTATCATCCCAGCACGCCGAATCTGATCTGATCAGCAATCTTCCGGGGGTATGTCTATATATCCCAATCCAGTACAGTGCCATATAACCGGGGCGTACTCCGGTCCGCTTTTTCCATCATGGGTTGCGGCACAGTGAGGTGAACAGTATGCAGATTTTAACCGGAAGCACCGGTAACGGGACTGGTGCATCAATTATGAATAATTCCCTGAATATCACACCGGAAGCAGTAATCCTTGCCGTTTTTACGCTGGTTATCGGATACATCGTTGCAAAGCTCCTTGTTCGATGGATGAAACGGTTACTCAAAAAGCAGGGGCATCTGACCGAAGTGGCAGCGGGTCTCCTCGGGCGAATCATCTCCATTCTCCTTTACATCATCGTCATCCTCATCACGGTAAGCTTCCTGGGTGTGGACGTCAACGGCATCGTTTTGGGCCTCTCTGCGATAGTCGGCCTTGTCATTGCATTCGGAATGAAAGACACCGTCAACAACTTCGCGGCAGGTATCTGGATCGCCTCGATGAACCTCTTTGAGAAGGGGGAGGAGGTCACCGTCGCGGGCCACTGGGGCATTGTGCAGGAGATAGGCATCATGGCGACACAGATCACGGCTGCCGGGTCAAATATCATCACGATACCGAATGGTCAGGTCCTGAATGACTCGATCATCAACTACACCAGAAACCCGGAGCGCCGCATCGACCAGTCATTCGGGGTGAGCTACGAGTCCGATATGACCGAGGTCGTGCAGACCGCCCTTTCCATTGCACGGGACCATCCAAAGGTGCTTGCTACGCCCGAACCAAAGGTCATCTTCTCTGAGATGGCGGAATCCTCCGTGAAGTTCACGCTCCACTGCTGGACACAGACACCTGACTACTACGGCACACAGGCAGACATCCTGCGTTCGCTGCATGCAGAGTTCACTGCAGCAGGTATTGAGATACCATACCCGCATGTGGATGTTGCATTCAGGAACACAATTCCGGAGAAGACAGAGGAAAGATTCGAGGTGTAATAAAAAGATACCGCACTCTCTAAAACCTGGGAGTATGCAGGAGGGAAAAATTATGAGACAAAACCATTCTCTCATGTATATCCCTCCACAAAAGAAAATGCAAACGAATTATTCCGGGCGGCAATAATCAGGGATGAAGGCCTGATGTTCATCCCCTCACTATGAGACACAGAATATCCCCCCAATTTGGCTGACAGCAAACAGCCAATATTCATCCGGGAACACGTCTTTCCGGGTTTGGAAATGGCAAAAATATCTTCGGCAGGACTGCAGGTCTACCGAAAACGGTAAAGAGACAAAAAAAGAGGGTTATTGTTCTGAAAATGCACGAATCCGGTCACCGACATTCTGCTCGAGGTTCCGGTACCAGAACGCATAGTCATAGCGGTGATACACACCCTCAGGGTATGGCCCGATATCCAGCTCTTCGCCCTCGGGGATCGTTGTTGTAAGTGCACCTGTCGTCAGGTTAATCTGTGCATCACAGTAGTTGTCCACTTCACGCAGGAATTCACCGGTAGAATCGTTATAGAACCGTGCACCCAGGTTTTCTGAGGCAGGGGCATAGGTATCATCCGTCTTCCAGATGAGCGGGTTGATGCAGTGTGCTCCGGCCATGAGCATGGGGCCGCCAACAGACGTCGGTGACTGGGTGTTGTAGGTGACAACAACTCCTGTATCATCTGCTCGCTCTGCTGCTGTGAGGTTTGCTGCCTTAAGATCAGCATCCGTTACGGTATATCCGATAAGATACGCGGCAACCATACGATTGCGGAGGTCTTCATCATCCCCGAACCGGTTTTTGATCAGCTCGATTAATGCCATCGTTCCCTGGCTGTGGCCGGCGATAATGAACGGGCGTCCGTCATTGAGATTGGTGATGTAATACTCGAAGGCGTCCTGCACATCGGCGGCACCCTGTTTGAACTCCGGAGTATCGGTTGCAAGTCCGCTCTCAGTCATCGTAACCTGTGTTGTCATCTGCCGGTAATACGGAGCAAAGACATTGGCATGCGATTCATACACACTTGCCTGTGCGTCAAATATGCCCTGTGCCAGCGCCCGCTCGTCATCACTGGTGATATCCATGCGGCCGGTCGCATTATTGCTGACGGTCGGATAGACATAAAATACATCCACCGTTTTATTTATAGACGGTATCGAAACCCAGTTGTATGAGTCCTCATAATCAGGGACCTGTTCAGGATCGACAACGACGGGCTGCACCGCACCGTCATCCGGTATGGCGGGCGCATCCTCGGTTACACAGCCGCATGCAAGAATAACTAAGATTCCCATAAGTGCAGTGAAACAGATCAGGGAAGGTGATTTTTTTATCATTTTCGATTCTCCACAGATAGTTTACTGACTATCTGTCGCCAGGCAAAAAAACAGTTTTGAATTGAAAGAAAGACTCTAACGGGCCACAAGCGTACAGCCGATGCATGTCCGCCCGGCGTCGGTCAGTGAGTAGATTATCCAGTTCCCCTGTGATTCCCCCACAATGAGTCCCGCTTTTTTGAGCACATTCAGGTGATAGGAGAGTTTTGAGTCTGCAATCCCCAGCACCTCTTTTATCACACAGACACAGAGCGGCTGCGGGGAGAGCATAGAGAGTATCTTCAGACGGACAGGGTCTGAACAGGCACGGTGAAACGCACAGAGACGGGCCAGCTGGTCTGCATCCGGGAGGCGTGCCTCCATTGCTCTGACCCCGCCGCATGCGATAAGGGCTGCTGCCACCTCCTCAGGTATTTCATGGCCCTCTCTTTTTTTGCCTTCCGGGGAGGAAGGATCCTGATTCTGCCGGTTTTCAGGCATCTTACGTAGTATGAACGAGCACCGGCAATAAAAATTATGCCCGAAAGCCGCCGGAACATCCGGCTGTATGAAAGGGCCGGCATACATTGAGAAGAGATCAGAGATGGGTGATTAGATCAGTCGGTCGATATAATACCATAATTCTGCCTGCCTCATCCAGCCCCGCCAGATGGAGGCATGAAGCATAGGAAAGAGAAAAAGGATTGAGAAAAAACCCGTTCCACTTGTCTTCCCGTGTTTTTAACCAGGGGTGTTCAGCATATTTTCGTATCATCATCCGGGTGAAAAGCCAGGCAAAGATGATGCCAACCGCGAGGTCAAACGGCAGGAACCAGGCCTGTGGATTGCTCCAGACCCAGGTGTCCACCATCGCAAGGAGGGGGGCAATCCCGTACCATATGAACGCCGTAAACCATGCCAGAACAAAGAGACCGGCAAGACCGGCATAATCAGGCCTGAGACTTACGAGAAGGTCAGGGAAGACATACCCGAATACCAGGATGAACCCGGCGATAACGAGAAGCGTCCCGGCAAAACAGTGACCGCCCAGGGAGAGAGACCCATCGCCGATTCAAAGTAATAGATGTCACCCGTATCGTGGAACACAGACCGCGAAGGGATATAGGACCAGATCTGGCAGACGTTATTCAGGGCAACCCAGAAGAAAAAGGAGAAGAGGAGAAGCGAGCTTCGCACACGCTCCCGTGTGAGGAGGAAGAGGGCGATAACCGCAAGGCACACATTCATCATGGGGCCCGCGATGGAGATCACAGCAGCAGCCGTTTTCTGGCCGGTATTGATCAATTCAGGGTAGAATGTATCGGGATTATCAATCGCATGACAGCCCGACATTGTCCAGCCGATTCCATAATCGATATCCAGCGGCCCTTTATGGGTGGTCCCGGTCAGAAAACCTGCAGTGGCGTGTGACCACTCATGGAAAAGAAAAGAGGTATATTTTGCGATGAAATAGAGCACCGTCATGACCAGGGAGAAACGGAAGGGATTCGTCCGCCATAAGGGGAGGACAGAACCACCATCATTCCGGGACAGGACGGCACCGAGGATGAGCCCGGCAATGCCGACAATGAGAGTCAGGGTCAGCCAGAAGGATTCCCCGAGAAGTGACGCGTAATACCCCCCAAAGAGGAGGACAGAGAATAACCCGCAGATCAGGGAATTTCGTGTTACGACGTACCGCATGATATTCACATCCCTGCCATGGCTGCAGGGGGCGTTTTCATGCCGGAACGTGCCTCACCTGATTTTGCTTTGCATGCGACAGAAAACGTTTCGGCACTACCGCAGGTGATGCCCGAATAGGGGGGTATGGGAACGGAAACAGCCATATTAGATTCCTTTTTGAGGAGATCTCAGTTCATTACCGGATTTATATCTTCTGATGCAGCATTGGAAAAAACCACGTCCGGTTTACGCGTTCCAATGAATCAGCACGATGAACAGGGGCCAGAGAAGGGCAATGTGAATTCCGTATGCCGGACGGTGTGACACCCGATGACGGATTCCCCAGAGTATTTCAAAATATGTTGAAACACAAACCATTATTTGCCAGCCCCTGCTATATTTGTTCAAATAATTTTGAAACATAAGGAGCGATTACATAACTATGTCAGAAAATAACCAGGATATCAAAAAAGAAGGATTCGCAGCACGGGTAAAAAAGGCAGTGACAGGCTGCGGCGGCAATTGCGGCTGTTGCTGTGGTGACAGCAAAATCGTCCCTACAGAAGACGCAGAGTCAGAAAAGAAGAACTGAAACCGGGGACACAGGGGCTGCGAAGGTAGCCGGATACGAGACTCCCGGCCCCCGCCGGACACCTTTTTTTCGTCATCGCTGTCTGTCACCTGCGCTGTCTCCCAGGATACCCGGTTTTGACCCCGGCCCTGCGATACGGCCCGGAAAATCCAATGCACAGGAAAACAGTATATCCGGAATATTCCGGGAGAATACGTATGAAAAAGGCACAGAAAACGAATGAATCATCATGCTATGCGTGTGCATGCGGGGGTAGTGAACCGGAGCGCAGCTACCGTCCGTACACAGACGCAGAAGGGGCAACCATTCCAGCCACCCGTATAATTACCCTGCAAAACCGGCTCGATCACATCCGTGCACGGGTGGGCATCAACCGGATGGGGCACCGTGTTGAACCGGGCCTGTACCGGCTCGGGAATCCGGACGGTGATTCCCCGGTCTTTGCATCGGCCAATTATTCACTCAGCTTCGATGCACTACGATCTGCGCTGGCAGATCTCAGCTGCTACATCCTCGTACTGGATACCAAAGGTATCAATGTCTGGTGTGCGGCAGGGAAAGGGACATTTGGAACGGATGAACTCATCCGGCAAATCGAATCAACCCGCCTTGCGGAAGTTGTCCGGCACCGGAAGATAATCCTGCCTCAACTGGGCGCTCCCGGGGTTTCGTGGCCGGAGGTCATACGAAAAACAGGATTCAAAGTGGAATACGGTCCGGTGCGTGCGTCTGACCTCCCCGCATATCTTCGTGCAGGTAAGGCGACACCGGCAATGCGAAGAGTCGCGTTTCCATTACGGGACCGTATCGTGCTGACACCGGTGGAGTTTGTACATGTCGTCCTTCCGGCAATAGCTGTCGCAGTTATCCTGTATTTTCTGGCAGGCATTGGTGCATCCCTCGCCGCAATCGCCGCTGTTCTTGCAGGAACTGTCCTGTTCCCGATGTTTCTCCCGTTCATCCCCACCCATGATTTCAGCACAAAGGGGCTCATTCTCGGGGGAATTGTAGCACTCCCGTTCGCAGCATCCTTTGCAACGATTCCGTTGCTTCCCTTCTGGGCGAATGTGATGGCTGCTGTCGTCCCACTCCTCATCATCCCCGCGGTGACTGCGTATCTGGCTCTCAACTTCACCGGCTGCACCACGTTTGCCTCACGGTCGGGGGTAAAAAAAGAGATCTTCCGGTATGTGCCGGTGATGGCCTTCATGGCCGGGGGAGGAATCATTCTTGGCATTCTTCTCGGCATAAGCCGGCTTATCGGGGTGATCTGAATGTTTGACTCATATTCTGAAAACACCCTCCGGTATTTCCCGGAACGGTGCATCAACTGTGGGATGTGCAGTGCTGTCTGCCCCCACGGCGTATTCACACCCGGAGAGGCGGCGGCTGTTCTTGCTGCCCCTTCGTCCTGCATGGAGTGCGGCGCCTGTGCCCTGAACTGCCCGGTTCAGGCAATCAGTGTGGAGAGTGGAGTCGGGTGTGCATGGGCGATGATCTCAGCTGCAATACGGGGAAAAGACATGGACAGCGGGACATGCGGATGCAGTGGAGAGACAGACTCATGTTGTGGCGGTAACAAGAAGGAGCCGTCCTGCTGTGATAAAAAGGAAAACGATTCCGGGAATCGGGAACTATGAGTAAATTACCGGATATCCTGATGTGATCAATCGCACGAAAGGTGAAATACAAGGGATTAAGAAAAACCTTCTGAACACAAAAGTCTCCGGGCTCTGTTTTATCCGGAACCGGATCGTTGGACCTGTTGCTGATATGCTGAAACAGTGAGGATATATATGCAATATGAGATGCGCCACGCAGACACCCGACGCGGTAAATGGTTTATTGAGGAAATCTGCAAACCAGCGACGGGAGTGACTGTTGTATGACGGAACGCCGCCTCTCCACCTTTGAAAAATATCTCACCGTCTGGGTGGCGCTCTGCATTGTAGCAGGGATTGCAATCGGCAGAGCGGCACCGGGTGTCGCCGTCGCCCTCGACTCCTTTTCAGTCTACCAGGTTTCTGTCCCTATTGCCATCGCCCTCTTCTTCATGATGTATCCCATCATGGTAAAGATCGATTTTTCCGAGGTGTTGCGGGCGGCCCGGACCCCTAAACCGGTTGCCCTCACCCTCTTCGTGAACTGGGCGGTAAAACCCTTTACGATGTACATCATCGCCACCATCTTTCTGGGCCATATCTTTGTCGGGTTTATCCCGGGCACCGAGGTGCTTCCGGACGGGACGGTCGTCGAGCTCTGGCGGAGTTATGTGGCAGGATGCATCCTGTTAGGCATCGCCCCCTGCACCGCGATGGTTTTGATGTGGAGTTACCTTGCGAAGGGCAACGATGGCCTCACGCTCATCATGGTCGCCATAAACTCCCTCTTCATGCTCGTCCTGTACGCCCCGCTCGGAGGATTCCTCCTCGGTGTAAACGCCATGCCGATCCCATGGCAGACGATTCTCTTCTCCGTCGCCGTCTATGTCGCCCTTCCTCTCGCGGCCGGGTATATTACCCGGAAGTGGATTATCGCCCGGAAGGGAAGAGTGTGGTTTGAGGCAGAGTTCATCCACCTGTTAACACCGGTTTCTATCGTGGCCCTCCTCGGAACACTTGTCCTGCTCTTCACCTTCAAAGGATACGTCATCGTCGAAAACCCCCTGACCATCCTCTGGATCGCAATCCCGCTATTTATCCAGACCATACTCATCTTCACCCTGGGCTATTTTGTCCTTGCACGGAAACTTGACCTGCCATACCGGGACGCAGCACCCGCCGGAATGATCGGGGCCTCAAACCACTTCGAGGTGGCGATTGCAACCGCAATCATCCTCTTTGGTCTGGGCTCGGGGGCGGCACTCGCAACTGTCGTGGGGGTGCTCATCGAGGTGCCTGTGATGCTGATGCTCGTACGGATCTGCCTGCGGACGCAGGGACTGTTCCGGGATGATCCGACATGATGCAACGGACTCCTGCACCTCAGTGAACCATGGTGATGGCCCCGGTGATATGAGCCGGTAATAGACGAGCAGATGCATCCCGGTGGCGGGAGGTCTGTTTTCCATAGCAGATAATTACGATACTGCGGCCATCCCCGGCAGAAAGTGCCCTGCCCATACTCCACAGGGATTTTTACCTGCGTGTGGAACATCGGCACACCGGTATCATTCCCTTTGGCGAGGTAGCGTTACCTGGACAAATGCCCACAGTGCTCAGGCACAATGAGTGAAAGCCAACCAGCAGACGACCGGAAATCACCACACTTTTTTTCAGACATACCAATTTTCCAAATAATCCAGAATATCCACTCATTTTTTGTAAAAAGCCCATAAACGCGGGATATTCACAACGACAGGCAGGGCACCATAGGCCACAATAGATTCCAATACTCACCATATAGCGATGGAAGCTACCTTCCATCACATTTTTATACATGACAACGAACGGTATCGTGTAACAGAGTAGGGAGAAACAATGCGACAGACTGCAATCAACTGCACAAAACGCACAGGGAAGCCGAAAACGACCCGAAAGGTAATCGCAGCCATCTCAGCAGCATGCAGATGGACTCCACCGGCATGGTGCGAAGACTGTGCCATGGGAACGGCATACAGCAAAGAGAACTATACCATTCCGGAGATCGGCACCCACAAAGTGTTTGTCACGGACCAGATTGGGCAGACAGCACCTGAAACTATCAGGCAGACCGGATTCGGAATACCGAAAACAGCACCCACAGGAGATACCCTTCACCAGAGTTTCCCTGAAGCAGAATAAAACCAACGAGGAATAAAAAATGGCACGACAGATAGCAATTTACGGAAAGGGCGGAATCGGCAAGTCAACGACAACACAGAACACAGTGTCAGCACTTGCTGAATCAGGAAAGAAAATAATGGTCGTAGGATGCGACCCCAAGGCAGATTCAACACGGCTTCTGCTCCACGGATTATGCCAGAAGACCGTTCTGGACACACTCCGTGACGAGGGAGAAGACATTGAACTTGATGAAATTCTTAAGCCCGGGTACAAAGGCACCCTCTGTGTAGAATCGGGTGGACCAGAACCCGGTGTGGGGTGTGCGGGACGAGGCATCATCACCGCCATCAATATGCTGGAGTCACTTGGAGCATACACCGACGACCTCGACTATGTCTTCTACGATGTACTCGGTGATGTTGTCTGCGGTGGTTTTGCGATGCCCATCCGGGAAGGCAAAGCCCAGGAAATTTATATCGTGGCCTCAGGTGAGCTGATGGCGCTGTATGCAGCAAACAACATCGCCAAGGGAATCCAGAAGTACGCCCTGAACGGCACCGTCCGTCTCGGGGGCATCATCTGCAACAGCCGAAACGTGGATAATGAGCGTACCCTCCTGGAGGCGTTCGCCAAAGAACTGGGATCCCAGCTCATCTACTTCGTACCGCGTGACAATCTCGTGCAGCGGGCGGAGATCAACAAGAAGACGGTCGTCGATTTCGAACCGGAATCCAATCAGGCAGATGAATACCGGAGTCTTGCTGAGGCCATCGACAAAAATACGATGTTTGTCATCCCCAAGCCAATGGTGCAGGACCGTCTTGAAGAGCTCATGATGGAACACGGATTCTTCGGAGCAATGTAACCGGCCTTAGGAGCGTGAGAAGTATGTTACTTATCAGAGCGATTGTCAGGCAGGAAAAGAAGGAAGAAGTGCTCACCGAACTCTCATCGGCAGGATTCCACGCCGCAACACTCATGGATGTGGTCGGAAGGGGTAAACAGAAGGGAATACGGGTTGGCAAAATCGTCTACGACGAACTCCCTAAATCCCTCATCATGATGGCCATTGAAGACCGGGACAAAGAACGCGTCACTGAGATCATCATACAGACCGCAAAGACCGGGGAAGACGGGGCGTTTGGCGATGGGAAAATTTTTGTCATGCCAGTTGAAGAGGCCTACACCATATCAACAGGCCTGACGGGACTTTAGAGGGATGGGTCCACGATGAAAGAAATTATCGCCATCGTCCGGATGAAGAAGACCGGGGCTACCAAAAAGGCCCTGATCTCATCCGGAGTTGCCGGGTTTACCGCGTTCGGGGTGACCGGCAGGGGCAAATTGGTCACAGAACCCGAAAGAATTGAGGAATGCAGGGAGAAGCTCCTAGCCAGAGGAACCGATGACATCACCGACACTGAAGAACTCGAAAAACAGGTCACCAGTTTCCTGGACGATTCCCGGCCCTTCCCGCGTCGGATGTTCATGATTCTTGCATACGACGAGGACGTGCCCCGGATTACCGAGGCCGTCATCAAAGCAAATCAGACCGATTACGGCTTCGGTGACGGGAAAATATTCGTGATCCCGGTAACAGACGCCGTCCGTATCAGGACGGGAGAGACAGGCGATGCAGCCATCTGGTGATCAGGAGGTCCACATATGACAGCTTCAGACAGCACAGTGACAGAATTCAATGAAGACGAGATGATGAACCCGTATACCGACAAGGTCAGGAAAAACCGGAAGAAGCATCTCATTATAAAGGACACAACGCAGGCCTGCCAGCAGATAGAGGCGAACACCCGGACAATTCCCGGCATCATCTCACAGCGTGGCTGTGCATTTGCCGGGTGTAAGGGAGTCGTCATCGGGCCTATCAAGGACATGGTCCACATCGTCCACGGCCCTGTTGGCTGCGCCTACTACAGCTGGGGAACCCGCCGGAACAAGGCACGTGCAGATGACACCACACCAGCGGATAAAATCTACTCCACGCTCTGTTTCACGACAGACATGCAGGAGAGCGACGTCGTCTTCGGAGGGGAGAAGAAACTGGCAAAGATGATCGATGAAGTCGTCGCCATGCTCCACCCACGGGCGATCTCCATCTCTGCCACCTGTCCGGTCGGCCTTATCGGTGACGATATAGGCGCTGTTGCCAAAGCAGCAGAAGAACGCCACGGCATCCAGGTGCTGGGCTTCAACTGCGAGGGTTACAAGGGCGTCAGCCAGTCTGCCGGCCACCACATCGCCAACAACAATCTGATGGAGCATGTTATTGGCACCGGGTCAAAGGAGAGGACGGGAAAATACATCATCAACCTCCTCGGCGAGTATAACATCGGCGGCGACGGCTGGGAAATTGAGCGCATCCTCGGCGAAATCGGCTACACGGTGAACTGTGTGATGACCGGTGGATCCAGTTATCTGGAGATAAGAGACCTCCACCGGGCAGACCTGAATCTGGTCCAGTGCCACCGTTCCATCAACTACATCGCGGAGATGATGGAGACAAAGTACGGCATCCCGTGGCTGAAGGTCAACTTCATCGGCGTGGAAGCCACCATGGAAACACTTCGTACGATGGCCCAGTGCTTCGGTGACGAGGCACTCATCCAGAAGACCGAGGCAGTCATCGCACGGGAAATCGCCACGGTATCCCCGATTATCGATCACTACCGCAAAATATGCGAGGGAAAAACCGCATTCGCCTTCGTCGGAGGGTCACGGAGTCACCACTACCAGCACCTCCTGAGAGACCTCGGGATGGAGGTTGTCGTGGCCGGATATGAGTTTGCTCACCGGGACGATTACGAAGGACGGGATATCATTCCCTCAATCAAAGGCGATGCCGACTCAAAAAACATCCACGAACTCCACGTTGAACCGGACGAAAAGCTCTACGATGAGGCGCATATTCACCTGAATATGTCAAAGGAAAAATATGACGAGATGACCGAAAAGGTCAAACTCAGCTGCTATGAAGGGATGGCCCCTGGCATGAAAGACGGTCAGGTCATGATTGATGACTGCAACCACCACGAGGCAGAAGAGATGATTCTGGCACTTAAGCCTGACATCGTCTTCACCGGCGTCAGGGACAAATACATCACCCAGAAATTGGGAGTTCCGGCAAAACAGCTCCACTCTTACGACTACAGCGGCCCGTATGCCGGGTTTAAGGGAGCAGTCATCTTCGCAGAAGATGTGGCAAACGCACTCACCACCCCGGCATGGAAGCTCGTAACACCACCATGGAATGAGGACACAAAGACAGGATGTGACACAGATGCTTGAATGCATGCCAAAAGCGACCGTGCAACGAACCGCAGGCAAGATTAACCCGGCAAAGACCTGCCAGCCGATGGGTGCCATGTATGCCGCACTGGGCATTCACGGCTGCCTCCCCCACAGCCACGGCTCACAGGGCTGTTGTGCATATCATCGGATGGCCCTGACCCGTCATTTCCGTGACCAGGCGCTGGCATCATCCAGCTCCTTCACCGAAGGCGCTTCCGTATTCGGCGGGGCCTCAAACCTGAAAACATCAATAATCAATGTGTTTTCGATATACAACCCCGACATCATGGCGGTTCACACCACCTGCCTGAGTGAGACCATCGGAGACGACATCCCGAACATCATCAAACAGGCCGAGATACCCGAAGGCAAATTCGTCATCCATGCCAATACCCCGAGTTATGCAGGATCCCACATCACGGGATTTTCCAACATGTGCAAGGGGATGGTTTCGTATCTGGCCGGGTCAGACGGGACAGAAAAGAAGAGACAGATAAACATCTTTCCGGGATTCGTGAACCCCGGCGATATGCGTGAGTTGAAGCGGCTGGTCAGTGAACTCGGCATGCCGATGATCATGTATCCGGATACCTCCGATGTGCTCGATTCGCCACTGACAGGGAAGTATGAGATGTATCCTGATGGCGGCACTCCCGTTGCCGACATTCAGGACTCAGGAAACTCGCAGCTGACGCTGGCCCTTGGGCCATTTGCATCAGAAGCTGCAGGATTTTTACTGCAGGAGAAGTGCGATGTCCCCTGTGTCTCCCTGAAGATGCCGGTCGGCATCAGGGCAACCGATGCATTCCTTATGGCAATCAAAGATGCCTGCGGAATCACGATTCCCCCCTCACTGGAGACCGAACGGGGACAGGTTGTTGACACCCTCATTGACACCCACTTCCACTACCAGGGAAAGACAGTGGCAGTATTCGGGGACCCCGATATCGTCATCGGACTCACCGAGTTCCTCCTCACCATGGGCATGATCCCGAAGTATGTGCTCACCGGAACACCCGGCGCAAAGTTCGAGAAAGAAATTCAGAAGATGCTGGACGAGGCGGGCATCGAAGGCAGCCGTGTCAGTGCCGGAGGCGACCTCTTCGACCTGCACCAGTGGATCAAAGAAGAACCGGTGGACCTCCTCATGGGTACATCACACGGCAAATATATGGCACGGGCCGAGGACATTCCTCTCGTCAGGGTCGGATTCCCAATCTTTGACCGGGCTGTCCACTCACTCATGCCGGTTGTCGGCTACCGCGGCTGTCTCCGTCTTATCGAGATGGTAAGTAACGCCATGCTCGAACGCCGGGACCGCGACTGCCTGGATGAAGACTACGAACTGGTCCTCTAGAAGGTGAAGAACGATGGAGAATGATTGTTCAGCACCGGGAGAACCGGTCGGATGCATCGAGGAACGCCAGCTCTCCATCATGACCGCCGGGAAGAACAAAACCGCCATTCAGTGCGCTGATGACAGTCTGGCAGGAGCCGTAAGCCAGAGGGCATGTGTCTTCTGCGGGGCGAGAGTGGTCCTCAATCCGGTGACGGATGCGGCCCACCTCGTCCACGGCCCCATCGGCTGTGCATCCTACACATGGGATATCCGCGGCAGTCTGTCCAGCGGCTCTGAAATGTTCCGGCAAAGTTTTTCCACCGACATGAAGGAAAAAGACGTGGTCTTTGGTGGAGAAAAGAAACTCGCTCTCTGTATTGATGAGATTGTTGAGAAGTACCACCCGCCTGCGATATTCGTCTATTCGACCTGTGTTGTAGGGATGATCGGTGACGACATCATCTCAGTCTGCAAAAGGGCATCAGAACGGTATGAAATCGATGTGATTCCGGTGGAGTCCACCGGTTTCATCTCAGGAAACAAGGTCGTCGGCTACCGGGCGGCTGGAGAAGCCCTGCTGAAACTAATCCGCCCGAAGGAAGGAGAAATTGTTGAGAATACGCGGAAGATAAACTTCCTTGGTGAATACAATCTGGGCGGCGAGAAGTGGCTCGTTGAGCGATACCTCCGGGAGATGGGAATTGAGATAAACGTCGCCTTTACCGGAGATTCAACCGTTGCAGCCCTGAAACAGGCGCCGGGTGCATTCCTGAATATGGTGCAGTGCTCCGGCTCTATGCACTGGGTGGCGATGAACCTGGAGAAGGAATATGGCACCCCGTATATCGATGTGAACTTCTTCGGTGCCGAAAACACCGCAGAAAGCCTGCGAAAGATTGCCCGTTTCTATGGAGACGAGGAGATCACACGCCGGACTGAAGCCCTTATCGAACGCGAGATGGAGAAGGTCCGACCGGTAATCGAGAGCTACCGTAAGAAACTGGCCGGAAAAAGGGCCGCCATCTATGTGGGCGGCGCCTTCAAAGCGCTCGCCATCATCCGCCAGCTCAAAGAACTGGATATGGAAATTGTCTTAACCGGCACACAGACCGGGAAACAGGAAGATTACGAGCAGATAAACAACATCGTCAGTGAAGGAACCGTCGTGATAGACGATGCCAATCCCGCTGAGATAGAGAAGTTTCTGCTGGAAAAGGATGTCGACATGATGGCCGGAGGGGTGAAGGAGCGTTTCCTTGCCCATAAACTGGGTATCGCCTTTGTCGACCACAACCACGACCGCAAAGACGGCCTTGCAGGATTTGAGGGAGCCGTCCGGTTCGCACGGGAGGTGTATGTCACCACCTGCTCACCCGTCTGGGGACATCTGAAGAACGCGCCGTTTGAGGAGGCACACACATGACAGAACAGGCCAAAACAGCACAGGTAAAACAGGTCAGCGAAAACCAGTGCCACATGTGTATGCCACTGGGCGCTGTCATTGCCCTGAGAGGGATGGAACACTCCATCGCACTGGTGCATGGCTCTCAGGGCTGCAGCACCTACATGCGTCTTACCAATGTTGAGCACTTCAATGAACCGCTGGATATCGCCTCTTCCTCGTTAAACGAGAAGCAGACTATTTTCGGCGGGGAAAAGAACCTGAAGACAGCGCTTGACAACGTGATACGGGTCTACCGGCCGAAGGTCATTGGCATTCTGACGAGCTGTCTTGCAGAGACGATGGGAGATGACGTCGACCGGTTTGTTGAGTCCTACAAGCAGGAGCGGGAAGTCCGGGATATAGATATCATCCCGGTTTCGACACCGAGTTACGGCGGCACGCACACCGAGGGGTTCTGGGCGGCGACGAGAGCGGTGATTGCATACTATGCACAGCCGACCGAACGCCACCATGGAATCAACGTGATCGTCCCCAATATCAGCCCTGCTGACATCCGGGAAATAAAACGCACCCTCGATCTGATGGGGCTTGATTACACGCTGTTGCCGGACTACTCCCTGACACTGGACCGCCCCTATGGAGGAGAGTACCAGAAGATTGCCCCCGGCGGCACAACAACGGCCGCTATCGCCCGCATGGGCGGAGCACGGGCAACCATCCAGTTCGGGTGCACCTGCCCGGAGAGCTTGTCGCCGGGACAGTATCTGGAGGAGACGTTCGGTGTCCCGCTGACAAATCTCCCGCTCCCCATCGGCCTTGAGGCAACAGACCTCTTTCTCAGGACCCTCCGGGAGTACAGCGGACACACGGTTCCGGAGTCTCTGATACTGGAGCGCGGATGGCTCTGTGACGCAATGGCAGACGCCCATAAAATACATGCAGGGGCAAGAGTGGCCATCTACGGCGAACCTGAACTCGCGTACTCCTTCACAAGACTCTGCATGGAGAACGGGGCCACCCCTGTCGTCATTGCCAGCGGAACGGCGAACAGTGGTCTTGCCAGGCTGCTGGAGCCTGTCCTGAAAGACGCAATGGAAGAACCGGTGCTCCTCGAAGAGGCGGACTTCGTGACCATCGAAGACGCTGCCGTATTAAGAGAGGCAAATTGTGCCATCGGCCACTCAGGGGGCAAATACCTGACCGAACACCAGGGGATCCCGGTGGTCAGGGTGGGCTACCCCATCCACGACCGAATTGGCGGACAGAGAATTCTGTCGGTCGGCTACACGGGCACCCTCCGGTTCCTTGACCGGTTCAGCAACACACTGCTGGACCAAAAATACAGCAACTACCGCAGATTACGCAAAGAAGAGCTGCTTAATTCAGAGGTGATAAACCATGCAAAAGCCTGAACGCCACATTTTCATCTGCACCAGCTCACGCCCGAACGGCCAGCAGAAAGGATTCTGCCACAACAAGGAAGGCGTTGATGTCATGATGAAATTCATGGAAGAGATTGAAGACCGCGAAATCGGAGGAGAAGTGTTCATCAATAACACCGGCTGCTTCGGAATTTGTGAAAAAGGACCAATCGTCGTCGTGTATCCGGACAATGTCTGGTACGGGTCAGTAACCCGTGACGATGTGGAGGAGATCCTGGACGTTCATATCGAGGGCGGAAACGTCATAGAACGTCTGCTAATCTAAGAAAAAATTCTGAGGGAGAACGATTCAGATGGTTGCAGAGATAGCAGCAATGGTTGATGCAAACGGATACAGCGGCATTCTGAATGAGCCCGGTGAGGTTGTCGTCTATCGCCGTGACCGACGAGGTTGGGACGTCACCCGCAGAATGGCGGTTTCCCTTGACCAGTGCATGAATCTGCATGAAATGCGCTTAAAAATGGCAGACATTCTGGCGTTCATGGACGGATGCACCACATTCGTTGCCAAAGCGGCGGGCGGTGCCCTCTCCTTTGAACTTGAGAAGGGTGGATGCAGTGTCTGGGAGACCACCGGATTACCCTCTGAATTTCTGGACAGTGTACTGGAAGACGAGGAGAAGGAGAGAATTGCGGCATCAACAGCGGCCGCACCGGAGATACCCCGCCCCTGTGAAACAGCACCGGGCAGATATTTTATCTCCATTAAGGATATCCAGGGGAAAAACCCGGAGTTAACCAGCAAACATATCCTCCAGCAGTTTGTCACAGAAGGTGATTTCAGCGTGCTTGAGATTCTCTGTGACCATGTTCCCCCCTGGATCGAAATTGAGGCAGAACAGAAAGGCTACGGAATAGAAGCGGAAAAATACAGCCAGGACGAGGTGCTGGTCAGGCTCACCGGAACAACGACCTGCTGACATATGGGTGTCCGGCATCTGACGAAAGGTGAGAGAAGAAGTCACCACCGGCACCATTTCCTGAATTTGTGTGACAATTACATTCAATCTTAGAGGAGACTATGACATTTGGAAAATACCATACAGCACTGATTACCAGTGTGATGATAGTGGCATTTCTGCTCGCTGCAGGATGCACTACAGCATCTGATAGTGTAGAGGATAAGAGTATCACGGTCTTTACCGCCGGTTCCCTGAAAGGGGCTTTTACAGAGATGGCTGACGCGTATGAAGAACAAAATCCGGGCACAACGGTCGTCCTGAATATCGACGGCACCCAGGCCCTGCGGACACAGGTGGAGCAGGGAGCAAGGGGAGATGTCTTTGCATCGGCGAACACGAAGCACATGGACGCCCTGATGGCAGGAGGGTTCATGGAGAATGACACGGTCAGCGGTTTTTTAGAGAACCGTGTTACGATTACCCTTCCGGTGTCAAACCCGGGAGATATTCAGGGACTCGCAGACCTTGCTATTCCCGGAGAGAAGGTGCTCATTGGAACGCCTGAAGTGCCCATAGGGAACTATGCCCGTCAGGTGCTCGACAAGATGGCCGGGGACCCGGAATTTGGGCAGGACTATGAGGACGCGGTGATGGCGAATGTCATCTCTGAAGAGACGAATGTGAACAACATCATCGCAAAACTCCTCATCGGTGAGGCGGACGCCGGGTTCACCTACACCTCAGACGCCATCACCCCGGCATATGCAGACCAGCTGATGACAATCACCATTCCGGATGAGTACAATGTCATCGCCCACTACCCCATCGGAGTCCTCAGAGAGTCAGCAGACCCGGACACCGCAGCAGACTTCATCGCCTTCGTCCGCTCAGAGGAGGGGGGAGTAATCCTCAGTTCGTATGGATTCACACCGGTCTGAAGGGCGAATGAGGGGCCGGACAGCAGTTGCTGCCCTCGGTGCCTCCCTTCTTTTTGGGGGATTCCTCCTTTTCATCACCATCCCGGTAGCGTCACTCTTCCTGCGGATTTCGCCTGGGGCGTTTCTGTCGTCCCTGTCAGATCCGGTTGTCACCGATGCACTCGTTTTGAGCCTCACGACAGCATGCGCAGGCACGGCTATCGTCATCCTCTGTGGGACGCCGATCTCCTACATCAACGCCCGGTATGCCTACCGGGGAAGGGATATCATCGACTCTCTCATCGATATTCCGGTGATTCTGCCGCCCGCAGTTGCAGGCCTTGCCCTCTTAATGGCCTTCGGAAGGAACGGCGTTGTCGGGCGCTATCTCGATATGTTCGGGATAGAGATTGCCTTTACTACCCTTGCCGTGGTGCTCGCACAGGTATTCGTTGCGTCACCGTTTTACATCCGGCAGGCACGGGCAAGTTTCGAAGCAATTGACCGGGGCCTTGAGGATGCATCACGGACTCTCGGGGCGTCACCCATACGGACATTCGTCCGGATAACGCTGCCTCTTGCTGCAGGTGGTCTCGTATCAGGAGCGGTGATGACCTTCGCCCGTGCTCTGGGAGAGTTCGGGGCGACGATCATGTTTGCCGGAAACATCCAGGGGCGGACGCAGACGATGCCTCTTGCCATCTACACCACGATGCAGGGGGATATTGATGCATCCCTCGCTCTCTCGGTGATTCTCGTAATTATCTCATTTGGAGTTATTGCGGGTGTCCGCTACGCACTCAGGAGACAACGGATATGTTCCATCTAGACGTAACAAAACAACTCAGGGATTATGTGCTTGACGTCAGTCTCACTGTGAACGACGGGGAGACACTCGTCATTATTGGTGAGAACGGCGCAGGAAAGTCCACCGTCCTTAATATGACGGCAGGCCTCCTGCACCCGGACACAGGTATGATTACTCTTGCGGAGAGAAGCCTCTTCGATGCCGGAAACCGGATTTGCCTCCCGCCGGAAGAACGGCAGGTCGGCTACGTCCTCCAGAACTACGCCCTCTTCCCCCACTTGAGTGTGACAGCAAATGTCACCTTCGGCCTTCTTTCACGGGGCATTCCGAAACGGGAGGCAAGGGAGAGAGTCGCCCGGATGCTTGAGCGGATGGCAATCGCTGCCTTTGCAGACGTCTTCCCGAATGCACTCTCCGGCGGGCAGCGGCAGCGGGTGGCTCTCGCACGGGCACTCGTCACGAAGCCTGATATTCTGCTCCTTGATGAACCCCTCGCTGCCCTTGACGTCAGGACGAAAGCGACAATGCGAAGAGAACTGCGGGAATGTATCAAAGAAGCCGGGATTCCTGTGGTTATCGTCACCCATGCCCTCAAAGACGCCCTCGAACTCGGTGACCGGATTGCGGTGATGGAGAAGGGGCGGATCACGATCTCAGGTACCCCGGACGAGATCCTGGCATCGAAGACAAACGGATTTGAATCAAGTTTCTTCTGCGGGTGTGGCCATGGCCGAAAAGGAAATTCAGGGGCACAGGAGAAGACGTGTGCATCCGCCCTGTGATCCAGCCGCTCACACCCAACACCTCCTCCCTTTTTTCAGAACCTCCAGATTCCTGAGGATTACGACCGTTTCCACCGATTACAGCAGACCATGAATGGCGTATGCCGTCATACCGACCGGTATGCGAATGATTAAAATAGCACATAGCACGAGACTGTATTACAAAATAGTTTGAAATACCAGAGCACCGTCCTGTCTGTGATACAGTCCGGCATGTCCTGCCCCCCATACTACAATATATACAGAGGAATCATGAGTGTGAGAAAAACAGAACAAAAACGGCACCGTGGGATTATAACAGGCATACTGCTCCTTGTTGTCGCAGTCATGACGGTGTGCTGTGCCGGTTGTACGGGAGACAGTGGCGAGGCGGCGATTCCAACACCGGATACCCCGACAGATACTGCAGAGACAGAGGTCACCTACACGGGATCAAATGTTGAAAAAGTCGAACTCTATCATTTCCATGGCGACAGGAGCTGCACATCCTGCATAGTGCTGGGTAATTTTGCCGAAGAGACGGTCACGGAATGGTATGCACCGGAACTGGAGTCAGGAGAGCTGGTGTTTGCTCACGTCAACTTCGACGATTCCGAAAACAGCGACCTTGTTGAACAGTATCGTCCGACCGGATCCTCCCTCTGGCTGGGCATCTACGATGAGAACGGGTTCTATAAGCAGGAGCTGGTCGCTCCCTGGTACATGACGAATGACAGGGATGAGTATTCACGGTATCTCAGGGCGGTCATCGAACAGCAACTGGGATAAAAGAGGATTTACATGGACATTATTGGGTTCATGCAGACGATGGGGATGAGCGGCGCTCCCCTCGTCGCCGCATTTTTTATCGGCCTGATGACGGCAATGAGCCCCTGCCCCCTTGCAACCAACATCACCGCCATCGCCTACGTCTCACGGCGGCTGGACAACAGCAGGCATACGCTCCTCGTGGGATTGCTGTATGCTGCAGGAAGAACGGCCGGATACGTGGCCATCGCTGCGGCAATCGTGTATGCCGGGCTCAATGTGCAGGCCATCTCTTTCTTCTTACAGGAATACGGCGAGATGGTCCTCGGGCCGCTGCTGTTGGTCCTTGGTATCCTGATGCTTGACGTCATTGACATCTCCCTTCCGGGAGGCGGGAAACGGCTCACCACCCTCATGGAGACATATTCAGAGAAGGGATTTGCCGGGAGTTTTATTCTCGGGGTTCTCTTTGCACTCAGTTTCTGCCCGTTCAGTGCGGTTCTCTTCTTCGGGATGCTCATCCCCATCGCTCTCAAAACCGGCGACGCCCTCCTCGTTCCCGCCGTCTTCGGGATTGCAACGGCCCTGCCTGTTATTGTGGTTTCCTTCCTGCTCGTCGGCGGTGTCGGGCAGGCGGCACGGTTTATGCAGCGGGCGCAGGCGGTGGAATTCTGGGTGAAGAAGGCGGTTGCGGTGGTTTTTATCGGGATTGGGTGCTACTATATCACATCCGTCTGGCTGATGTAGCCATACAGGGATACCGGGAGCCGCAATTAAAGGGATCAACCTGGCACACCGGTTCAGGTGTGGCACATCATACCATTCGTATCGTCCCATCCTCATTCAGGTGATATTGTATGGAGGTAAGCCCGATTGAGCCGAAAGCTATACAACCTAAACAATGGATGAACGGGTATGCGCCTCACTGAAATCCGGAAATCCCCGATATTCAGGAAAAAACCTGTTGAAAAGCTGCTGGAGTCTGTCTCCCATGAAGGGGGGCTTTCCAGGGTGCTGGGACCCATCGACCTCATCCTGCTCGGGATCGGGGCGATTGTGGGAACAGGCATCTTTGTTATTACCGGCGTTGCGGCGTCATATTACTCGGGGCCTGCACTGGTGCTCTCATTCGTCATTGCCGGTGCTGTCTGCACCGTTGCCGCACTCTGCTATGCCGAGTTCGCCGCCATGGTGCCGGTTGCTGGGAGCGCTTATACCTACGGCTACGCCGCACTCGGGGAGATCTGGGCGTGGATCATCGGGTGGGACCTTATCCTCGAATATTCGGTCGCCATCGCCGCTGTTGCCATCGGCTGGTCAGGGTATGTCGTGGACATCATTCATGAGGCAGGAGTGCAGCTCCCGGCCGCACTCATCCACCCGCCCGGCGTATCGGGCGGAATGATCAATCTGCCTGCCGTTCTGATTATTGTCGCAATTACTGCACTCCTTATCCGGGGAGTCAGGGAGAGCGCCCGGGTCAACACGGTCATCGTGACCATCAAACTCGCCGTGATTGCGCTCTTCCTTATCCTTGGCATCACCCATATCAACCCCGCTAACTGGCACCCCTTTATGCCGTACGGCTGGCAGGGGGTCATGACAGGAGCGGCAATCGTCTTTTTTGCCTACATCGGGTTCGACGCGGTGTCAACCGCCGCAGAGGAGGTGCGCCGTCCGCAGTCGGATCTCCCCATCGGCATTGTGGGATCACTCGTTGTTAGTACGGTGCTGTATATGGCAGTCTCCGTCGTGCTGACCGGTATTGTCTCATATCTCGCGTTTAAAAATACGGACGCCCCCGTTGCCTTTGCGCTTGAGGCAATAGGATATACCTGGGGGTCTGCGATAGTGGCTGCCGGGGCTCTCTGCGGCATCACCTCAGTGCTCCTCGTGCTCCTCTTCGGCCAGACACGCATCTTCTTTGCGATGGCCCGCGACGGTCTCCTGCCCGCCTTTTTTTCCGCCCTCCACCCGGTGTTCCGGACACCGGTAAAGGCAACCCTGCTGGTGGGCGCCGTTACCGCCTGCATCGCCGGGCTTCTCCCGCTTGAATCAGTCGCCCAGCTGGTCAATATCGGCACTCTTGCAGCGTTTATCATCGTCTCTGCGGGCATCATCATGCTCAGGCGCACCCAGCCTGATATGAACCGCCCGTTCCGGGTCCCTTTGGTCCCGCTCCTGCCCATTCTCTGCATGATCTCCTGTGCCTACCTCATCTCGGTTCTGCCGTTCATCACCCATATGCGATTTGTCATCTGGCTGGTGATCGGGATTGGTATTTATGCGGCATACGGACGGGCTCACAGCACGCTTCAGAGTATGGCATAAATTATTTTGCAGAAGAGGGGCCAGGACACATCTCTGATGAACTACACAATCCGGAAAGATGAACGGCGACACGGTTGATGTGTCAAAGATGACAAGTTCAGATTCCGCAAATGTCCTTTCGTGATGCACCGACCCTGAGTATAAAAAGGAACAAATTCTTTCGGACACTGTTACGTACCCTGCAGCACTCCACCGGAACGAGCGGATTGAGGCGA
The DNA here is from genome assembly GCA_963761105.1 of uncultured Methanomicrobiaceae archaeon. Taxonomy (GTDB): domain Archaea; phylum Halobacteriota; class Methanomicrobia; order Methanomicrobiales; family Methanomicrobiaceae; genus Methanogenium. Next base: position 548,287 of record CAVXFW010000023.1, read on the forward strand.
AGAAATACCCGCAAAACTACAATAATGCGGAGTGATAGGGATTTTTTGCAGATATCACAGAAATGTGGTTCGACAGAAAAAGCACCAGTTCATTCAAAACAAAGTGTATATAACCAGACTTTCCATACTACACCTTAGCGATGGAAGAATATCAGGAAAGACTCACTGCTGTCCGGGAGCTCCTTAGGGAAAAAAGTCCTCAACAGATGTCGATTTCTGCCATTTCCAGAAGTACAGGGATGAACAGAGGTACGGTATCCAAATACCTTGAGATTCTCAGGATTAACGGCCAGGTCACAATGATGTATTATGGCAAATCAAAATTATACACAGTCTCCGATAGAATCCCGGCAGTATCCCTCTTTGATTACACAACGGATATCATCGTCATAATGGATGCCAATGCACGGATAATGACAGCGAATAAGAGTTTTTTTACCAAATACAATAGATTAAATGAGAGAACACTCGTTGGATCAAACATTTTTAATCTAGGTTTATCTGTTTTTTCAGAGTCCTCAGTTCAAAAAAATATCAACAGAATGATCAGAGGAGATAAATTTCTGCATGAAATGCAGCATATCGATGAGAGAAACAACCAGATATATGCAATAAAATTCATCCCGACCGTTTCCCTTGACGGAAACAAAAATTGCATGATCGCTCTGAGAGATATTACCGATCAAATACACACTGAAGAGGCTCTTTCCATCAGTGATGAAAAATTACGGACAATTTTTAAGAAAGTGCCGAGCGGGATATTGTTTTTCAATGAATCAGGGAATATCATCAATGCGAACAACGCATCCCTCAGCTTGCTTGGGGTGGACAATTATCAGGATCTGATGAAGACAAATCTGTTTGATCTCTTTTGCCGGAAAGAAAAGACATTAAATGCCCTTTTTAACGGAGATATTGGTGAAATCGAATTTATTTGTGATTTCGATCGTTTAAAGCGAGAACAAATAATGCCTACCTCAAGGTCGGGAATTGCATATTTTGAAGCGTCTTTCACCCATATCTCAAGTGAAACCGGATTTCGGGAGTATGCCACAATAATTATGGACGTTACTGCAGAAAGAATGGCAAAAAAAGAACTCAAATTTAATGAATCAAGATACCATTCATTCTTTAATGATACCTGTACTGGTGTTCTGATCTACCAGCCCATAGACGGCGGAAACGATTTCATCATTAAAGATGTCAATCAGGCCCTCGAAATTATTTTACACGTGAAAAAAGAGGATTTAATCGGGAAAAAACTCTTTGTTACATTTCCGGACCTTCCAATCATCAGCGTGCGTCAGGCGTTGAACCGGGTCAACAGCACGGAGATTCCCGAAGTTGTTCCGTCTCTCCAGTATATTAAGAATGAAGCATCCCCGTGGCTCACTCATTTTATATTTAAGCTGCCGACCGGTGAAATAGCTTCGTTTATGATGGATATCGCCAAGGATCTGAGGGAGGAGGTGACATTTCAAAAAACCCTGTGTACCGAGAACAACTAGTCGGGTTCATCAGAGAAAATGCGTTCTCCGGTGAAATTAGACCGGCGAATAAAATTCAGATTGCATTCAACCAATATTTTAAAAAACAGTTAAACCCACTTCAGATAAGAATGCCGGGTTTACTGCATATCATAAATCCCTACAGCACCGGAAGCCTTTTCCAAAGGAAAAAATTCAGACAGGATAAAGGCATCATATCAGAAGAAATCACTAATTAAGCCGGAAACACCATTTTTGTCATAAATAATAATATTTAAAGATACGTATTTGATGTTATTGACCATCAATAAAAGTGAAAATTATATCTGAAAAGGTTAAGTTTTAATCGTGTAGGATTGAATCCTGCATGAAAAATGGCAGATGGCTTACTGCGTACATGGACGGGATATCTGAAGTTCACTCCTGAAAGTTTGTGGGTTCATAAGTGAACAACAGTCTACACCCTATCCAAATAAAATAGGGTACCTGCGGTATTTAAATTTTGGCTCAGGTTCATGTACCGGTTATTCCTCTCTGTCAAAGAGATGATAATCATGGAAACAAAAGTAGGCTATTTCGCATCTCTGGAGCAGTATAAACCCAGAGATGCACTTGAACAGGCTGTTAGGGCAGAAAACGTTGGTTTTGACTCAGTATGGGCGGATGACCATTTCCACCCGTGGTATCATACCAATGCACAGTCCGCACAGGCATGGGCATGGATGGGAGCAGCTCTTGAAGCAACGAAGAAGGTCTTTATTTCCACCTGTATCACCTGCCCGATTATGAGGTACAACCCTGCGATTGTCGCACAGACCTTTGCAACAATGAGGCAGATGTATCCGGACAGAGTAGGTATTGCTGTCGGTGCCGGTGAGGCGATGAATGAGGTGCCGGTGACAGGTGAATGGCCAAGCGTACCTGAGCGCCAGGACATGACCGTGGAAGCCGTCGGCGTAATGCGGCAGCTCTGGGGAGGACAGGAGCCCGTCACCTTCAAGGGTAAGTATTTCACTCTCGACAAGGCGTTCATGTACACCAAACCCGAAAGTGAGGTCCCCCTCTACTTCAGCGGTATGGGCCCGAAGGGGGCAAGACTTGCCGGCAAGTATGGTGACCACCTGATGACCGTGGCTGCTGACCCGTCTGTGCTGAAGAACGTCACCATCCCGAACTTTGTAAAGGGTGCAGCTGATGCAGGGAAAGATCCAAGCAAGATGGAACGTGCAATGCTGATCTGGTACTCAATTGATGAGGACTATGACAAAGCGATCGAAGGTCTGCGTTTCTGGGCTGGTTGTCTGGTTCCTGCCATGTTCAAGTACAAGGTCTATGACTCAAGGGAAGTTGAGGCACATGCAAACATTGTCGGACATGACCTGATTAAAGAAAACTTCATGGTCGCAACCGATGCGGAAGAACTGATCAAGGAGATTAAGAGATTCGAAGACGCCGGAATTAATCATTTCTGCCTTGGAAACTCGAGTCCTGATAAGAATCTGGGTATTGATGTCTTCAAGGACGTAATTCCGCACGTCAAGAACTAAAAATATAGGGAAATCTCTTTTTTTTTACCTATCATCTGGAGGAGGACAGAATGAAAGAAACCGGAATTATCGACCTGTTTAATGAAGCAAAAATCATCTACCCGGAGAAGGAGGTTGATGCGAAGGATAGCACATGGTACAGACATCCAGCCTTTAAGGGAGTATCCCTGAAAGACCTTGTCACGGGGACAGATACGGAAGGTCTGTTCAGCTGTCATATCGTGAGGATTGAAAAAGGGTGTGAAGTGGGCAATCATTCTCATAATGTTCAATGGGAGTTTAACGAGGCAATTGGCGGAAGCGGAATATTTGTTCTCGGAGATAAAGAGATCATATTTAACTCCGGATTTTCCTTTGTCACCCCGCCAGGGGTGAAGCACACCGTCATTGCCGAAGACGATGACCTCTACCTGTTAGCGAAGTTTGTCCCTGCATTATAAATGAGCATAATTGAACGGGATTTGTCAGGACATACACAACGTACCGAAAGATCTGTCGCTGCAGCGCTAAGAGAGAGTCCGGGAATAAACCGATATCGGGGAAATTTTGAGGAATTGTCTCATAATGCACCGATCTGAATTCACGTACTTTCTGATCATTACCTAAACGAACATTACCTCAATCAACGTTAAACAATTGTCATCTGACGATGGAATTATACCATTTGGACTCTCTCTGCAGCACAGTCCCCTGAATGAGGGATCATTCAGACTGATTTAGCTAATTCTTTGACCAGAAAAGGGGCATTCTGGTCATCGGTGCTATTTTTCAGGATAAATAATGGACAAATGACATCGTTTTTATCCGTTGTCCTCGGAGGAGCGGATATTACTGCACAGATTGTGGTGTATCTTCACACGCTCCTCCCCGGCTCACGGCAGATATACTGCCGGGAGAAAAAACATACATACCCTTGCAGCGACGAACGTCTGTGTTGTATATTGTGCTGACTATCTCTCTTTCTCCCTTCCACGAGGAATTGTGATGAGATGCGCCTCCCTGGCTGCTGCAGGATTACGATATCCTGATGGATTCCCTAATCATCTGTATGATTCTTTTTTTGATGTGTCCCCTTTCCGGAAGACAACAGACGAATTACCTCCCTTATGAATACCTTTCAGAGAAAGAATGTGCAGGGATATACTACAGAGAATTATGTCTGCACCCTGTCTTTGTCCGCTCAGTATTGTGCACTTCCCGGAATTTTCTATCTCATCGTCCTCAGGACAAATACAGCCTCTTTGTAATCGTCAGGTTTTGGATAGCGGAGCACCAATGCCCATCATTGCGATATTTGTCCGGCCATCGGGTGATGGAGAAGTTACTCCCATTCCGGAATAAACCGGGCCACCTCTGTGAGAACCTATTTCAACCCCCGGGAGGACCATTAACAAAGAGAGATTATTATGCGTAAGCTATCCCCCGTTACGAGTATTATTGCCCTGTGTCTCATTGCAGCCTGCCTTATCTGCGGATGCACAGACACCGGAGCACCGGCAGATATCACCACTACTGCTACTGCTACCCCCACCGCAGATCCAATCGATATTGAAAACGTAACCGTCCGGACGGTCGCCGTCGACGATATCGAAATCGCCTATAAGGAGTTCGGCGATGGCCCGCCGCTTGTCCTCATCATGGGCTATGCAGGGACGATGGATATGTGGGATGTCCGGGTGCTGCAGGAGCTTGCCCGTGACTACCGGGTGGTGGTCTTTGACAACCGGGGGATGGGCCTTTCCACCTCGTCAGAGAAGGAGTACACTATCTCACTCTTCGCGAACGACACTGCGGACTTCATGGAGGCAATCGGGATAGAGAAGGCCCATGTCCTCGGATGGTCAATGGGTGCTGACGTTGCACTCGCCCTTGCACACGAACACCCGGAACGGGTCGAAAAGCTCATCCTCTACGCCAGTGATCCAGGTGGAAACGAGTCTGTCCCTATGGACCCGGAGGTGGAGAAGACGCTCCTCAACACCTCGGGAACACCCATGGAACGGGGTATGCGCCTCTTATCGCTCCTCTTCCCTTCAGACTGGATGGCACAGAACCCCAACCCGGAAGGGTACTTCCCGAATGTCACCGAGAGTACCCCTCCGGATAATATTGCACGCCAGGGAGAAGCGATGGGAGCACGGACGGGCGTTTCTGCATGGCTTGGCACCGTTACGCAGCCGACCCTTCTCATCGTCGGTGACCAGGACATACTCGCCCAACCAGCAAACTCGTTTTATATCGGTCAGCGGATTCCGTCTGCAAGTGTGGTGCAGATCAGGGGAGGCGGGCATGGCGTGATGTACCAGTATCCGGAGGATTTCACTGATATCGTAAGGACATTTCTTGAGCTGGAGCAGTGGTAGGGGATTCGGCCCTTCCCTTTTTTCTATCCATTTCCCATCCATTGTCCACCCATTTTTACCCCATTTTTTGGGTAATTGGGGGATGAAATGGGCGTATTTTTTCACTCATTCTTATTGCCAACAAAATACGGCCCCAATTCTCATTATTTGCTCAAAATACGCCAAATTGTAGAATATTAAGGGGTCGCTATTGGACAGTATTTTGGCAGGATGTATATTGGCCCTCCCGACTGAGAAAGGCCCACTCCGGACTTCTGTGTTGGCTCATAATTGCAGGACTTAGAATCGGTTTTTGTACCATTTGAGTAAAATTTGAGCGGCTATTTAAGGTTATCTCAACCCTTTGAAAAAAACGTCCATTTTTATCATCCTGAGTTATCAGATAGAATATCTACTGACTTGAGCCCAGATTCAGGATATAATGAATAACTATCACTATTTGAAACCATTCTAAATCTCTATAACTCCCATCACATACGAATAGGTACTGGCTGGTTATCCCTCATCCCACCGTTGCCGAGCCAATACCTGGCCAATAGAATCTGCTGCGACACCATAGCACGGAGGCTTCAAAGGGATTGAAAGGGAACAAAATTATGATTAACCATTGTATTACGATACGTCAGGGACAAGGTAATGATGCAAAAAGATACGTCTGGTTTTGTGCATTTCGATAAGAAGCAAATGGACTCTTCGAGTGAGCCCTGCAAACGGGAGAATATTGAAAACTATCAGTCTGCAATCCCAGCATCAAAGGTTCAAACCGTATCTCTAATCCACCATCCTGAAATCGGTGAACACCACCCATCGAAACAGGAAGACATTAAAATCCTCATAAAAAAACCTTGAACTCTTGGAAAAGTAACCAAATCCATCTTTTTTCAATGTTAAGTCACAACCAGGCCTCAACATATTCCCGGTCTTTTTATCCTGATTAATTCACCCTCCTTCCTCCTTACCAGACTTCAGCACGATCTCCCGCTCTCCCCAATTCCACCTCCCCCCTCAAAAACCCATATATACCATACAAAAGATTAACCTCCCCTATCAAGGGGGGGACTACATTGCTTTACCGCACAATACCAAAAACCGGTGACAAACTCTCAATATTAGGCTTCGGCTGTATGCGCCTGCCGGAGAAAAACGGGCAAATAGAGGAGGAGCGGGCCACAGAACAGCTCAGATATGCAATCGACCATGGCGTGAATTATGTTGACACGGCCTGGAGCTACCACATGGGGGAGAGTGAACCGTTTGTCGGGCGGGCCCTTCTGGATGGGTATCGGAAGAAGGTCCGGCTTGCAACCAAACTCCCATCATGGCTCGTTGAAACACGGGAAGACATGGACCGGTTCCTCGATGCACAGCTCGAAAAACTGCAGACAGATCATATCGACTACTACCTCATCCATGTATTAAACACCACAGAAAAACTTGCACAAATGGAAGCATGCGGCCTGACAGAATTTCTTGATTCGGCAAAAAAGGCAGGCAAAATAATCAACGCCGGCTTCTCCTTCCACGGCACGGCAGAAGATTTCGCCCCGATTGTGGACGCCTACCCATGGGAATTCTGCCAGATACAGTATAATATTCTCGACGAACAAAACCAGGCAGGCACGAAAGGCCTGAAATATGCCGCCGGGAAAGGTCTCGGCGTCATCATCATGGAACCGCTCAGAGGAGGCAACCTCACCGAACCGGTGCCGCCTGCAGTAGCGGACATCTGGGACAATTCTCCTGTTCAGCGGACGCCTGCAGAGTGGGCGCTTCGCTGGGTATGGAACCACCCGGAGGTAACCGTTGTCCTCTCGGGCATGAACAGAGAGGATCACATCCAGGAGAACATCCGGACGGCACATGAGGCCCACCCTGACTCCCTCTCAGATGCAGAACTGACCGTCATCGGAATGGCAACCGAAAAATACCGTGAACTGATGAAGGTCGGCTGCACCGGCTGCCAGTACTGCATGCCCTGCCCATCGGGTGTGGATATCCCGCTCTGTTTTGAGCTCTATAACAACAAGTACATGTTCAAAAACCCGGATGCAGAGATGTTCTATGTCGTACGGCTCTCCGGTGTGCTGACAAACGGCCCCGAACAGTTTGCCTCGCAGTGTGAACAGTGCATGGAATGTCTGGAGAAATGCCCCCAGCATATTGACATACCTGCCCTTTTGGAAATCATTGTCAGAGAAATGGAAGGAGAGGGATTCGAAGAGAGAAAACAGATGGCACTGGATATGTTCGCGAAGTAATTCCCATGGTTCTGGAAAAAATGAGGACCCCTCCGGGCAAATAATCACATTTTCTCATCTCCTTCCCGCAGCACCCGGAGGGATGGAGTAAAAATCAAGGTCTTGCCGATAATAAAGAGGAAATCAGAAACTGGTCCAGCAATTGTAGGTGATATGATCGTGAACAATTCCCTTGCATCACCCACATATCACTGATATGTTCATATACATATCACCATTTGAGAATACATATCAGTGATAGATATAAATAGGTATCACCAGATAGTGATATGATAGGATGGAAGAGGAAGACCGGAATACGATAGAAAAGTATGTGCGTTCAGTTCTGGACATACAAAACAAAAAAAACTCAAATAGCACAATAGAGGCAGATTTACCGGACATAAATGAAGATTGTAGAAACATCCTGAAAGAACGGCTCATTCGTCCGGATTTCATAATCAAAGACAATACCACAATATACTGCATAGAGGCAAAAAGCAGGGGATCAATAGGCGCCATTGCCCAGGTTAACCTTTACTCTGATTTAATAAAACGGGAATTATCCACAAAATATGAGATAATACCCGTTCTTGCCGTAAAAACAATTGACCCCGGAGAAAGTACGCTGGCAGAAGAGGCAGGGATCCGGGTCATTAAACTGCCCTGGAATATTACCGTCAAATCCGCGGACAAAAACCGGCAAACAAAAAATACCGTAAAAATCACCGCAGAAAAATCATGGAGAATTGTATCAGGTCTCCTTAAAGAACCATCATCTATCAGGCAGGTTTCAAAGAGAGAAAATGTTTCGTATGGGTGGGCACATAAAACGGTACAGTCACTGCTTGATCAAAATATTGCCGAAAAAGATGGTTACCTGATAAGAATTAGTGATTCCCAAAAACTGCTCAACGGAATTGCCTGGGAACGGCCAATGAAAAATCTCCTGTACAGGGAAATCCTTGTAGACTATGAAAATTCGCATCTGGCAGCAACATCTATAACTGCAAATCTGGATCTGGATAGTATTCCCCATGCGTTTACCGGAAGAACAGCAGGAGGCCTTTACACAGGATATGCATTCCGCCATGATTCAGCAGATCTATACCTGGAAAAAGCCGATATTGCACAATTCAATGAAAATTTTGAATCAGATGAAAAATCAGGCGTAAAAATTCAAATTTATACTCCGGACAGGGACATTTTTTCATCCACAGGAATACGTGAATCAGTCCGCCTTGCCTCTCCTGAAATAACACTGCTTGACCTTGCCGGAATGGGATATGCCGAACGTGATCTAACCATGGAGATGCTGAAACAGTATGCCGGTTTATGAGATATCTCCTGGAATTATAACCCGTTCACTAGATGAATTAAAAGTAATCCAGTCATGGATCGGGGAACAAAATATCAATTCAGAAAAACCAGCTGTAATTCTGATTGGTGGATGGGCTGTTGACAGCTATAATTCATGGTATTGATCTATTGACATTGATCTGGTAACAACCAGTGACATCCGGAGTAATCTGAAATATTTTCTCAGAAAAGAGCACGGGTATCTTGAAAGCAGAAAAGAGCTGCAGATGCCTTCAGGGATTGAAAAAGATACTGATGAAGGACAAATTATTATTGACTTCATCCCCAAAGGTTCTGACCAACCCTTTGAAGGACAGAGCAACCTATTCACGTATTCAATAATTGACGGAAAAACAGAACAAAAATCGATCCGCAGCGCATGTACAATGCATGTCCCAAGACGGACAATTCTTCGGTTTTTGAAACTGAAGGCTGCCTGGGATCGTACCTATAGAATTGAAAACAGCACCAGTGCTGATCCTGAGTGGGACAGAAGTAAACTGATAAAAGATTATGCAGATATTCTGGCACTTTTGGATCCAAAATACGGGGGAATGGATATTGACATCAATGAACTTGCCAGTTTGTTTGAAGATTATCCTTTTCTCAAAAAGACATTTATGAAAACCAAAGAGAATGCTGAATCCCGTGAAAAGTATGCAAGAATGGATAAAACTGAAATAAATAGGATTTTTGACGTTTTTGAGAATTATTTTAGCTAACAATATTCATGAAAATCACCAGACATGTGCTGCACACATATGTCTGAGAAACCGTCATCCGGATAACAGGAAACCAGATAATAAACCGCATTACAAACAAAGACAAAATAGTCGGGAATACTCATTATTCTCGCAAAAATCTTTTTTAAACGAAGGAAGCATCCGTTTCATGTGGCACATCGGTTCACCGAATGAGATAAATTCAGAAACACCAGAGAGAAAAGAGGACCATCTTTGATACCGTGTAGATAAGAAAGGAGAACTGAAACCGCAGCAGAAACCTGCTAATGTCAGCCACTCTGTTTTTTCTCAGGAATATATTTCATCTGTCAGGTACGATGCAGTCATATGAAATCGGGCAGGAAAATTGCAGTATCCCAGTCTTCAAAGACAGGACTTCCCCCGGGAACCCTGATACATGTCGGTGACAGGGATCCCGCACCTACCCATGTCCGGTATTTTCTGTATAATCAGAATGGTACCGAAGAGAAAAGCCCCACTTCCCCTGATGAATTATCCTGCGATGCAGACAGCACTGCCTGGATTAAGGTATCGGGCCTTGCAGACATTGAAAAAATCAAACAAATCGGCGCATTCCTTTCCCTCCATCCGTTAACACTTGAAGATATTCTGAATACCAACCAGCGCCCGAAATATGAGGAGTTTGACGATTATCTGTACCTGGTGCTCAAAATAATCCGCATTGACAGTGGCAGGGATGCTTCCACCCGGGACAACGGTGCAAAGGCAGGAAAAGACATTCCCGGTATCAGACCGGACAATGACGAACAATCTGACGAAAAATATAACCTCACTTCCGCCCAGTTAAGCATTATCCTCACCGAAAGAGGCGTCTGTTCATTTGAGGAGAACGACAGTGATATTTTTGAAGGGGTCATCAGGAGGCTCTTTGACGAGAAAAGCCGGATTCGAAAACTGGGTCCGGATTACCTTATGTATACCCTCACCGACTGCGTCGTCGACAACTACTTTATCGTCTTTGAAAGAATCGGAGAGGATATAGAGGACCTTGAAGAGAGTATCATTGACGGGACAGACCCGGATGTCATGGAAGAGATTTATACACTTAAGAGAAATCTCCTCGACATACGAAAACGGATCTGGCCGCTCCGGGAGACAATCGCAGGCCTTATCAGGAGTAAACCGGAGTTCATATCCGAACAGACGGAAGTCTTCATGAATGATGTATCCGACCACCTCTACCAGTTAAATGATATTTTAGAATCATACCGGGAGATGTCAACCGGACTGTATGAAATACATCTTTCTACCCTCAGCAACCGGATGAATGAGGTGATGAAGGTCTTAACCATTATTGCAACCATCTTCATCCCGCTGACATTCATTGCAGGAGTATATGGGATGAATTTTGCATTGATGCCGGAACTGCAGTGGAAATTTGGATATCCGGCTGCAATCCTTGCCATGCTTGTTACGGCCGGAATCATGGTTCTGTATTTCAGAAAAAAACAGTGGATCTGAAGGTTTTGTCCGGTTGAAAAGACCCACTCCGGCCAATAGTGGCGAGGAGGAGGTGGCCCAACTCTTTTTTTTTTGCGGAAACGGGGTGTGTTGTTACAACCCCTGCGATGCAGCCTGTCCGGTACGCCGGCAGAGGATCTCCTGGTAGACAGAAGTCCCGTCTTCTCCGGACTCGTTTTTTATCTCATCAATCGCCTGCTGGAAGGCCATTACGATTGTATCAGGCGTGTCAGGGCTAAACGCGAAATAATATTCATTTGTGGCGAGGGTGTAGATTGGGACATAGGCATCAGCATTCACTGCATACTGCCGGAGGAGATACCGCCCGGAAAGGTCACCGGTTGACCAGACATCGATTGTCCCTTCTTCAAGCATCAAGACGAGCGCCCGGGCATCGTCACCGATTGTGATTGACTCTTCCGGAACGCCTATCGCTGTTAAACGGGGAATAGATGAAGTATTTGCAATAGCCCCGATACGGAGTGCCATCAGGTCATCAGGTGACTGGATGGAGAAATGCCCTTCTGCCGGAGCAAAGAGAACAAGCGATCCTTCGGCATATGGTCCGGCCCACTGGAAGAGTCCTTCACGGCCTGACACACGTGCTGTTGAAAAGAGCACCGTCCGCGGGCCGGTGAGTGCGGCCTGGTATCCCTCCTCCCAAGGCAGAAACTCGCAGACATCGACTGAAAAGCCGGCATCGTAGCGGCTGAAGATTTCCTCAAGCACATCGACTGCAATTCCCTCTGCAGAACCGTTATCACGGTAGTTTAAAGGTGGAAACTCCTCGGTAATATAACGGAGCGACAATAATTGCGCCGCAGAGACGTTTTCAGTGGGATTCAGATCGTGTAGGGCGATATTACCCCCGTCTTTAATTTTGATATCTGCTGTTGCCGGCAGCGATACTTCGCCAGTGTCGCTACATCCTGCGAAAAACGTTCCGGCTACGACGAGCAGGACAAGAACATGAAGATAAGCCGTTCGTTTCCGGACATTAGCTGCGGGTTTTTGATTCATACTAATCTATGTGTGACGCTTTGAACCAGCCGGTAAAAGAGGTTCCTTTTTATTCAGGAGATAGTGACGAAACACATAGGCTTCGTTCCTGCCGGAACAACAGTTGAAATGTGGATATCCTGTAGCCATCCCTGCAATGTTTGTTACGGCAGGGATTATGATTCTGTATTTCAAAAAAAGTGGTTCGGCATGATTTTGTCCGGCTACAATTCCCAACATATGAGCTCAGTTTATCCGACAACCGTTATCGTGTAATTTCGGCCCCGGATTTTGACCCTCAGTTCGTGAATCACAAGAGTTAATGGATGAAATTTATCATTATTGTTTGAGGCACTGGTGAAATGAGGCAAATACTATCTCTCTGTATTGTTGCATGCATCCTTCTTCTGATACCCGGATGCGCAGGCATCACCCCCGAATCGTACATCAGCATCGATACCCCTGATGAATACAGCTCCGTTTTCGCAGAAGAACGCGATTTTTATGTGATTGGGTCATACTCCCCTGACATACTAAATCCGGGAAACATCAGAATCGAACTCTACTCCGGTGATACACCTGCCGGCACACCGGTCCGCTCAATCGTCAGCCGGGTAAATGAAAGCGGTGTCACAGCTAGAGATTCGATAGAGGAAGAGTATCCAAACGGGACCAGTTTTGATTACGGGCTCATTATGGCGCCTGATATCGTGAACTACCCCGGTGGGATTAACAACGCCTCCAACAAGGTGGTTGTAACAAAAGACTACTATGCCGGACTTTTTTTGGGTGGTGTCACAAAGGATTTTGATACCGGCTACACCTGGCCGGACGGGACACCTCTGGAAGATCTCACTGCCGGAGACTATACCATTCTCGTAACGGGACTCTCCGGCGATGCAGAGGGGCTCACGGCAACAAAGACGATTCACCTTGGCCTGACCCATGCCGCTCTGGGCCGCTTCTCTCCCCAAAGCCAGATGGACGCACTGACAACATTCGCACGGGAAAACAATTACCGCCTGTATACCGATCCCTTCCCCGGCTTTTTCGTCCCGCCAAATGCCCCGTCCGAGCTGTATGAGATAAAGAACCGGTGGATGCCAAACAATGCCATTGAGGTGGTCAACGATCTCGGGGGAACAATTACAGACACCCCTGATTCGGCTGAAAACGATATTGTCCTCTACAATATCCGCAATACATCCACAACAAATATGGTCGAGACTGCCGCCCTTATCCGGTACGGTTTCATTGACAGTGAAAGGACAAGCTGCCACTACTACAATACCGGAGAGCCGGTTATTGAATACACAGATATCGAGACCGGAAAAGAAACAGCACTAACCGGCAATCTGACAGAATTGTCGCCCGAAGAACGGCTTGTGTTTACCCGGGCAGATATCCGGCCGAAAAACAATGTCACAGATGAAAACATCTACATCGTGGGGAGTGAAACACCCATCAGAATCGATACAAACCCATATGACGGTATCATGGTCACAACCGGTGATGAGTTCTGCCTCTTTGGTGTGGTAAAACCCATCGAATCCCCGTTAACACCTCTGGAGCACCCATACAGCTTCATGCCGGAGAAAACAATTGCCACCCTTTCCTACACCATAAAAAATACCAACGGGACAATACTTGATGAACAGGAGAAAACGGTGATTCTGGGAAGAGTCTACGATCCACAGTCACCGGACTGGATTTCATACTCAGTAAGTGAATTCGCCAGTGAATTTTCATTTGACACGCCCGGTACATACACCCTGAATGTTGCGGGCTATGACACAGACGGCACCTTCGTCGACGGTACAGAAAAGGCGCTGAATATTACCGTCCGGGAAATCATTGTGGTGCCTCATGATTATCCGACCATCCAGGAGGCATTGAATGCCGCATCGGCAGGAGCGGCTGTTGATTATAATGACAGTGCCGCGACTGCAGAATCCGGTAAAAAGACAGTTGTTGAACCGCAGGCGGTGGTATCCATTCCCGAAGAGGAAGGTATGCCATTAGACGCCACCACCCCACAGGAGAGTACGGTCGGACTCATCCCGCTCATTGGTGCCGCAGGTGCCTTCCTCTACCGGAGACGGAAATAAAGGAATCGATGAGAAACCGGTTATCCGGCCCTCTTTTAATTTTGAAAGGTAAATTATATCCAGCCGTCATTTTGGAACAGAGAAATGGTGCAATTTCAGACTCAATGGGAGTTTCAAACATAGCCGGCGGTGGAATTATATATCGATTATCAGGCGATTTTTGCCTGACAGCAGGGGATGGTCTTTGCCCATTTTGCAACCGCCCTTCCTCCGGCACCAACATTCATAAAAGATCCGGTGTAGTAAGGCATATGAAGAAGATCAGGATCACAAATAATGTCTTCCTGCCGATGCCGGTGGTCCTGGTGGGCACCGAGATCGGGGGGCGGCCAAATTTTCTGACGGTCGGGTGGGTCTCACGGGTGAATGCAGACCCTCCGATGATTTCCGTCAGTATCAGCCGAATCAACGTAACCCATGAAGGAATACGGGAGAACGGGACATTCAGCATAAATTTGCCTACCGCGGCGATGATGGAGGTGACCGACTATTGCGGACTCGTGTCAGGCAGATATACAGACAAATCAAATCTTTTCGACTCCTTCCGGGGCACCCTCACCAGTGCACCGATGATCAGGAACTGCCCGCTTACGATGGAGTGCCGGCTCATCAATACGATGGAACTGCCTACGCAGATCTTATTTATTGGCGAAATCGTGGGGGGGTATGCCGATGAAGGATTTCTCAGCGGGGGAAATCCGGACATAAAAGCGATGAATCCTCTGATTCTTACCATGCCTGACAACTCGTACCGGATACTGGGGGAGTGTGTTGGGAGGGCGTGGTCAGAGGGAAGGTATCTGGCAAACAGTGGCTGAAAAGTGGGATTCCCGGCCACATCTGAGCGTTTTCCAAAATATATGCAGCGTGACCGGAAGAGACACATCACGGCGCGGTATGAGAGGCAGGAGATGGTAAAGCAGCAAGGTCCGATATGTTACAGTGCATTACACATACACCCCATATGTTCTCCAAAATGCAATACACACGGCGGAATGCACCAAAACGACCCATAACCCGAATACCATCATTCCCCCTGGATATCAGACCAGGCATTTGGGAAAGACCCATTTATCTTTCATACTATCCAACAAACAGAATGAGACAAACCTCCCTGGAACCTTCAAAAAGAGAGACGGAAGATCGGGTCAGAAAAGACCGCTACCCGTGTGGGACGGGCCGCACTCAGCAGGAAAAAAGAGTGCGGCCACCCCCGGTATACCGCGGACAAAAAAAACGCAACGATATTCGACCAGATGAAAAGACCCCCGGTGACGTGAAAATGCCCGTGCACGAGACTGGGGGGCCTGCAGAAAGAATGGCGTCCGATGGAGGCATCAACCGGTGCCGTGTGGACGTGGTCCGCCCCTGGAACGGGATCAAAAGACCCGCTTTCTGCATTTTTAGCAAAATGGATCAAACAGATGACAGATTCAATCATTGACAGTATACTGAGTGCCCGCTATCTCCGCAACGGGGAAACCACATTTGAAGATGTGTGCAGGCGTGTCGCTGCTGCTTTGGGAAAAGATGAGGCAGAAACAGCCCAATACTTCGAAGAGATGGAATCGCTCCGGTTCCTCCCCAATTCGCCAACCCTGATGAACGCAGGCACAGACATAAACCAGCTTTCCGCCTGCTTTACCCTGCGGGTGGGAGACTCACTCCCCGAAATATTTGACGCCCTCAAATGGGGTGCCCTCATTCACAAGAGCGGAGGAGGCACCGGCTATAATTTCTCGAATATCCGCCCAAAAGATGCACCTGTTCTCTCAACAGAGGGTGTTGCATCCGGCCCGGTCTCATTCATGAACATCTTCAATGAAGCGACCGAGGTTATCAAACAGGGCGGCAGACGCCGTGGCGCAAACATGGGGATTCTCAATGTGTGGCACCCGGACATCCTGGAGTTCATCCGCTCAAAGACAGAAGAGGGGAGGGTCAAAAATTTCAACATCTCTGTCATGATGAACGACGCCTTCATGGAATGTGTCGAAAAAGGCGAGATGGAAAAGGTCTGGATGACTCACCCGTATTCCGGCGAAAAGATCACGGTCGGCGCCATCTGGAGCGCAGTTATTGACGGCATATGGAAGAACGGAGAGCCGGGAGTGCTCTTCTATGACGAAATAAACCGCCACAACCCCACCCCTCTCCTCGGGGACATCGACACCACCAACCCCTGTGGGGAACAGCCGCTTCTGCACTTTGAGAGCTGTGTTTTAGGATCCATTAATCTCTCAAAATTTGTGGAAAACGGGAAGCTCAATGAAGAACGGCTCATAAGGACCGCACGTATCGGCGTCAGATTCCTTGATGCAGTGATTGACAAAAACTCTTTCCCCATTCCGCAGATAAAAGAGGCAACAGAAAAGACCCGGAAGACCGGCCTTGGCCTCATGGGCGTCCATGACGCACTCCTCCTCTTAGGTATCCCCTATGATACAGAAGAAGGACGGGCATTCTGTGAACATGTGATGGAGCTCGTCACAACAACTGCGGTGGACGAGTCACACCGCCTTGCAGAGGAACGCGGCGTCTTCCCCGCATGGGAAGGAAGCACATGGGGCGAATATAAGATACGGAATGCCGCACTTACCACGATTGCCCCGACAGGAACCATCTCTCTTATGGCAAACTGTTCCAGCGGCATCGAACCGGTCTTCTCCTTTGCATATACCCGGAATAACACGGTGGGGAAGTCGTTTGAAATTCTTCACCCGATCTTTGCAGCCGAACTTCACAGGATCCTTGCAACGCCCGGAAAATCACCGGAAGAGTGTGATCGCGAGATCAGGGAAGTGACAGACCATGTCCATAAAACAGGAACCGTGCAGGACATCAGGTGGCTTCCGGAATCATTCCGGCGGGTATTCCGGACAGCGATGGACATCGGCTGGAAGGACCATATCATGATGCAGGCAGTCTTCCAGAAGCATGTCCATGCCTCCATTTCAAAGACCATTAATATGCCTGAAGAGGCGACCAGAGAGGATATGGCTGCAGCCGTCCTGATGGCATGGAGAAACGGCATCAAAGGTATGACCATCTACCGTACCGGAAGCCGGGACGAGGTCGTTTTGGCCCTCAGTGAGAAGGCACCGGCAGAACCGGAGACACCGGAGCGCTGCCGCCCGAAAGAACTCATCGGCAAGACATATCTCTGCCAGTCCGGGTGCTGCCGTCTTTATGTGACCGTCAACCTCTTTGAAGGGAAACCGTGGGAAGTCTTCATCCGGACCGTAGGAAGCGGCGGTTGCGAAGCAAACTCCAATGCTATCGGACGGGCGATATCAACAGGCCTCCAAAGCGGCGTTCCCTATACAAAATATGTGAAACAGTTCAGAAAGGTCAACTGTCTGTCTGCTATCAAAAACGTGGAATCTGAAGGCTACTCCTGTGCTGATGTCGTGGGGAGATGCATCGACCTTGCGGCACACATGGAAACGATTACCACTCTCGATAACTGGACCATCACCGAGGCGGCCGGGAAAACAAAGAACCGTTGTCCCGAATGCAACGCTGAACTGGACTTCGGGGAAGGCTGCAATCAGGGCATCTGCAAGAACTGCGGGTGGAGCGGGTGCTCGTAACCGTGTCTGCATACCCAGCCAGGGCATAAAGGCACCCGGACAGATAATCACGACCCTTTTTTAAACTGAAAATTGCACCCCCCTGAGACAGAGAGCGGTGAGCGGTGAAAACGGGTGACACATCAGATCATACCTCTGTGATACACGCCGGCGTATGGTCGCCGGTGCAAAGGAAAAGAGGGATTAGAGAAGTTTCTCCCCGGCGGACGGACCGGCGGCACACTGGAATACGTCACGAATTTTTACGATTAAAAGCCCTTTTGCGGGTGCTTTCGCCATCTTCGCCCGGACCGTCTCCTGCATCTTCTCAAAATCAGTACCAAATGTCTTTAGGTTAACATCGCCTTTTATCTGGAAACAGCCCTTCGTCTCCGGTCCCCAGACATAGATGGAGACTTTCGGGTTCTCCTTGATGTTTGCAAGGGTTTTTTTCATAAAATTGTCTGCAATCCAGATTGTCTCGTCGTCAACGAGCTCCACAAACCCGATGGGGACAACGTTCGGCCACCCGTCTTTTGAGGCGGTGGCAACCGGGAATGCCTTCATGGTTGCAAAGGCGTTTTTCATCTCTTCTGTGAGTGCTGTCATGAGTCTCACCACACCCCTTGTTTGCATGTGTGATAATAAACTCAATTGTCAGACTGTTGTGCCGGACAGTGAACAATACATGTTTCCGGTCCCGGGCGCCACGCCACCATTGTATCAGACCAGCCTCCCCGATTCCTGACCCCCATAAACAGTGCGTTGCGCCTCAACGGCAATACCCCGGCATTCCATTATATAGCCAGATATGCTGAAGAGGGGGTGAGGAACACCCATGACACCAGATATGGAAAGCACATTCCCCGAAGCACCGCCACCAGAGACCGGGGCGGTCGCCATCATCTATCACTCCGAGACCGGCCACACACGGGACATCGCCCTGAATGCCGCAGAGAAAACCGGAGCGACCCTCATTGAGGTCAGGCCGCAGCATCACTACTGCAGAATGGGCAAATATCTCCGGGGAGGAATGAAAGCAGCGACAGGCAGGAAAGATACCATCTACCCGGAAGAGAACAACATCTCCCCCTTTGATATCATCATCGTGGGCACCCCGGTCTGGTCACAGCACCCCACACCGGTGATCACCGGAGCCATAGCCGCACTGCGGGGAGTAAAAAAGGGCACCAGAGCAATTGTCTTCACCACCTGCATGGCCCAACGCCGGGAGAGCCGCCACCCCGCTGAAGGAGGCACTCCGGCAGCTGGGCATCCCGGTGCAAAAGTCATACGTCTTCCCCAACCGCTTCCTGGTCGGTAATTGTGGCACTGCGCTTGCAAAGGGAGTGGATGCACTGCAGGCGGCACAGGAAAAAGAGAAGTGAGCCACCAAAAAAGGGACGATACAGGAAACGGATACCCTCCTGATGATCCATACTCCTGAAGCGCCGATGGGAAAGGGATAGCAGATATCCATGGAAACATGAAAAAATGGACTGGGAATTCAGATACCGGATGGAGTCACCTTCACCACAGTGCCCCCCGAAGAGATCTCAGTCAGATCAAGGGGAGTACCCCACTGCTGGATGGTGGCCACATCTGTCCGGACAATCCCCCTAAAGGCGACAGAGAGGCTGTCCTGCGCAAATTCATCCGGCAGATTGAGGGGGAGATACCGGGTGCCGTCATCAGTGACAAGCCCGTAGAACCCGCCTTCAAGATCATTATACACTATCGTGCCGGTGCCACTTACGGCATCCGGATTATCTGCCCCCCCATCGCTGGTGCAACCGCATACACATACGGCAGCCACCATGAAACAGAGGAGGGCAGCCAGAGGAATCTGGTATCCTGTCATATCAGATCACACCAGATGAATGGCGCAATGAGGCGATTAATGTTGCTTTGACTTCGAATATTTCCACAATCATCCGCCCGGGCTTTCGAAACACGGGAGTGGACCGCCGGGCCCGCATCACCGTTACAAAAAAGGGAGATTATTTATTAGGTATTTCACACGTTTTTTTCCATTCGAAGCCATTTTTGCTCATCAGAAACCTTCCCCACTTATTCAGTGAGTCCAGAACATCCGTCAGTGCCATGCCAGTTTCAGAGATAGAATACTCCACCCGCACCGGGACCTCGGGGAAGACCTCCCGGATGATAATCCCGTCCTGTTCCAGCTCTCGGAGCTGTTTGGTGAACATCGTCGGTGTCACCATGGGCAGCTGCCGTTTCAGCTCAGAGAAACGGAGGGCACCCCCCCTCAGCTGCCATATGATAAGCACTTTCCATTTGCCGCCGATGACGTCAATAGCCGTCTCAACCGGACAGTGATACTTCGTATAATCCCGCATATCAGGGTCACCAAATAGGACCAGGTAGGTTTTCGCGACCTGGTATCATTATTATTCGTTAGTACATAAAATAGACTATTGGAGGATTTTAATGAAATCAAATACACAGAGACATAGCATGAAGGTTATCGCTATCAACGGAAGCCCAGGAAAGGACGGAAACACCGCACATCTCCTCCGGGCAGTTCTCTCTGAACTGGAAACAGAAGGCATCGAGACCGAACTCATCCACATCGGCGGCAAGCCCATCCATGGGTGCATCGCCTGCGGCAAATGCTCCGAAAACCAGGATCACAGATGCATCATCGACAACGACCCAATCAATGACTGCATCCGGAAAATGGCCGCAGCAGACGGTATAATCATCGGCTCGCCGACCTACTTTGCCGATGTGAGCACCGAGACGAAGGCACTCATCGACCGTGCCGGGTATGTAGGGCTTGCAAATGGCGGGCTCTTCACGCGCAAGGCAGGTGCCGCTGTTGTCGCCGTCCGCCGTGCCGGTGCCATCCACGCCTACGACACCATCAACCACCTCTTCGGGATCAGCAACATGGTCACCGTCGGCTCCTCCTACTGGAACCTCGGCATCGGCCTTGCACCGGGCGATGTGGAGGAGGACGCAGAGGGGATGAATACGATGAAGAACCTCGGCCAGAACATGGCATGGCTGTTAAAGAAGATCCATTCCGGGGAATGAACACGTGCTTTCCCCTTCTTTTTCTCTGAACCTCCTGGATCTGGACCATTCCCAGACGACGTCCGGGTCACCGATGTGGGTTCCTGTCACCGGGGGCAAGGTGCTCTGTGCTGAAGATGGTACACCACTTCTCTCTACCCTGCCGACGGGCATTGAGCCTGCAGGTGCAATCCGGCTCGGCACCCTCAACGGGAATACTATCTTTGCCATCAGTACGCAGATGGCCCCTGACGGACTCAGCCCTATTCCCCTGCGTGACCTTTATGGCCGGGTTGACGAGGAGATTCTTGCCATCGGAGGGAGAGCCGTTCAGCTTGTCCATTTTGATGAGACGAGCCGGTTCTGCGGAGCATGCGGTGAACCTGCAGTCTGGAAGGACGATGAGGTTGCAAAGGTCTGCCCCCGCTGTGGCGGAATCGTATACCCACGGCTCAGCCCGGCGGTGATAGTGCTTGTCCGGCAGGGGCGGGATATCCTCTTCATACGCTCGCTCCATTCTCCGGAGGGGCGCTACTCACTCGTCGCCGGGTTCGTCGAACCCGGTGAGACACTCGAGCACGCCGCCATGCGTGAAGTCGCAGAAGAGACAGGTGTTTCTATCAGAGACCTCAGGTACATTGGAAGCCAGCCATGGCCATTTCCCCACTCCCTGATGGTCGGTTTTTTTGCCGAGTATGCGGGCGGCGGGATCAGACCGGACGACGTGGAAACCGTGGATGTGCGCTGGTTCTCTCCCGGGAATCTCCCGCATCTTCCCGGGCGGATGAGCATTACAGACATCCTTATTGAACAGCACCTCCGGGATGGTGGCTCATCTGAATGTAGTGCAGAAGTGATTACTGATGAAAAACGGCATCATCCAGCAAAAGGAGGGACCGGGGCGAATACCGTATCACTTACCGGGAGGCTATGAAATGGCAGGTGCCTCTGCGGACCTGTTTTGGAAAATTAAGTGAGAAACAGCCCGGCACCGTAATACCCGTGCGAGGACAGGTGCTGCACCACCTCCCGCCCCCTACAAACTCATATAAAATATACCGCGTTCTTCTCTCTTCTCGCTTATTTGCCCCTCTGCGATGAGCGTATCAATATATTTGCGCACCTCGTTCGCGTGCAGACCAAGGATCCGACTGAGATCATCTATTGTGCAGGGCCGGCGCCGGATGGTCCCAATAATCGACTCGCGGACATCCTGTGAGAACGAGGCAATATCCGACCGGGAGTGAAGCCTGCCCACCACCTCGATTCCGGGAAAGCCAAGAGCGCCTGCAATCCGCTCCATCTCCTCTGCCGTGGGAACAGTGATCCAGTCAACGATGCCCGGCCGGTCCAGGGTATTCAGCTGCACCCGGTCGGGGCGGATCTCTTCAATCGCATCCCGGAGAAAGAGCAGCTCCTCGTCTGTATCGTTCACACCCGGGATGATAAATATCTCGAGCCAGATCTCGCCTTTTAACTCCTTTCTGAGCGAGACAAGCCCTGAAATGACACCTGCTGCGGTGATGGAGGAACATGGCCGGTCTATTTTTTTGAATATGGATTCCGAAACCGCATCAAGAGACGGCACGATGACGTGAATGTCCCCCACCTCCGCCCGCGCACGGGGATCAGTGAAGAGACTGCCGTTTGTCAGAAGCGCCATTCGGTATTCCGGAAATGTCTCCCTGATATGCCGGGCAATTCTCCCGATCCCGGAATGGAGCGTCGGTTCCCCGGAACCGGAGAAGGTGATATAATCGAGGTGCGGGCGGGACGAGAGGTAATCGTCAATCTCCCGGATAATTGCGTCCGTCGGATAGAATTCTGCACGCTCTGTCGAAAGAACGGTTGTTTTCCCACACTCACAGTAGATGCAGTTGTAACTGCAGGTCTTGTGGGGAACAAGGTCTATTCCGAGCGAAACACCCAGCCGCCGGGACGGCACCGGGCCAAAGAGGTACTGGTATCCCATAACTAAAAGAGAGATAGCGGGTGTCGGGAGATTAACCTGAGCACTGTTACACACAAAGGATGACTGCCTGTTGTGTCGGGATACGAAACGGCAGATCCACCTGCAGCACCACATGCGTCCGGGTCATGAAAAAGGCATATTGTGCAAAAAAAACGGTTATTCGTCCGGAAGCCGCCGCGAGATCTCCTGCTGAATCTGCCGGCAGAAGGAGGGATCATCATCCATCGTCTCCAGAAAGAGACGGATACGGCGCACCGTCTCGGGGTTGAGTTCATGCTCCATAAAACAGGCATCCTTCTCTGCCACCCGATCAGAGACTCCGATGAGCAGTAAAAATTTTTTCAGGGTATCGTGGCGGAATTTAATAACCTCTGCAATCTTCTGCCCCTCGGGACGAAAGACCACCCCCTCATACCGCCGGTATTCAACAAGGCCCAGATTGTCCAGTTTCCGGAACATCTCGACCACACTTGAGGGGCTCAGACAGAGCTGGTCGGCCACATCCTTCGTCCGGGCATAGCCTTTCTCAAGAGTAACATTGAGGATAGCTTCAAGATAGTCCTCAGCCTTCCTGCTGAGGTTTTTTGCAATGTATCCTTCCTCCATATTACTCCTCCACAGATATTCATCTGCAGAAGATAATAATACAAATGATTGAGAAGGCCCGTTCCCGGGCAGATCATGAATCATCAGCATCCTGTAACCAGATCAGGTACAGGATACCAGGGGTGAAGGGCAAAATGAGCACCGCCGGTGTATACGGCGGGGCAAACGCGGCCAGAAACCCGGATAGGGAGTTGAAGAATGCCGGAGAGGAAGCATCTGCGGGAATACCTGCGCAAAGCCGGGCAAAGAGATCTGTGCCCGCAATGAGCCAAACCAGGACGCCACCCAAAACCACCTTTGCAGACTGCTGCAGCGTTGTCACCCGGGTACATCCCACAAGCATGAAGAGGCCGGCACATACCATGATAAACCCGCCCCAGACCCAGCGAAAGAAATCGTCACCGGTGATTGCAAGGATGCCTACCTGAAATCCGGGACTGATGCCGGCCCATACAAAGATGTCTGCAAGGCCGAACGCAAGGGTTACGAGACCAAGCAGACCTATAAAGACGCCAATGAGCGTCATTTTCTGCTCTTTCTGAGCATTCTGAACATTTTGTTTCATATTATGCAACCCCCAGAAGGATGCCGATGGCGTGGATGATCCCGCCGTAGATGAATACAACCACGAATAGCACCGCGATTGCGGCACACAGCTCTTTCCATCCTTCCCGGAGCATAACCACAAAGGTGGCAACACACGGAAAGTATATGGTCACAAGCACCACGGAGGCGATCATCTGGTAGGCGGTCATCGGGATGGTCGAGAGTTGTGCGATGGCAAGATCCTTTCGCAAAAATGCTGCAATGAGTGGCCCGACGGTCTCTTTGGGCACACCGAACCAGACCACAAAGACCGGTTCAAGCAGGTCTGCGAGTGCCTGGATGACCCCCCCAAGGTAGAGAAGGTTGACGATCAGGATACCAAAGAGCACAAAGGGCACGGCCTCTTTCAGGAATCCCTTAGTCCGGTTCCAAAGCTTCTTTGCCACATACTCCTTCACCGGCCAGTGGTAGGGGGGCACATCCACAAGGATCTCGGGATTTTCCCCCGGTATCACCTTATTCAGGACAAACCCAAAGATGCCGAAGCCGACGATCAGGCAGAGCATCACAATACCTACGAGGTCAGGGAGCACACTCATCATAATCCCCAGCTGTGCCCCGCAGGGAATGAAGAGGGCAAGGAGCGTCATCATGATGAACCGCTGTTTTTTGGTCTCCAGTATTCGGGTGGCGGTCACCGCCGGCACATTACATCCGAGGCCGAGAATAATGGGCACAATCGCATACCCGTGCAGCCCGATACGATGGAGGACCGAGTCCATGAGGACAGCCAGCCGTGGCAGGTAGCCCGAGTCTTCCAGGATGGTCATCATCAGATAGAAGACGAGAACCGCTGGCAGCACCACGCCAATCGAAACAAAGAGACCGGACGTAAACATCCCGAACGCCTCAAAACAGGTATCTGCTGCGGGGTTTCCCACAAAGAGGAAGTAGTGCCAGCTCGCGGGGTCGGGCCAGACAGACTGCATCCACGGCAGCCAGTAGCCGTCAAAGAATTTTACCATGAACCCGTCGGTCACAAGGGTACCGGCAAACGAGGTGAAGATGCTCCAGAATGCAAACAGTGCCCCCACTGCCACCGGAATGCCGGTGAGCGGTTTGACGGTCAAATCACCCAGTACATCCCCCAGCGTCTGTTTGTAGGTGCCGTAGGTGACCGTCTCACGGGTGATGGCATCGACCATCTCCCAGCGGGCGTCAGAGGATATTACCACCCGTCAGCACCCCCGCATCCGCCACACCCGCCACAGGCATGAAGTGGATCTTTCCGTACCTCTTCGCCCCGCAGGCGCTGTGCAATGCCACCCAGATCTGCGACCTGCGCCTTTCGAATCTGCTCTGCGAGGTTCCGGACCCCCTCGCCGCTGGTCGCGGTCGTTGATACCACCGGCACACCTAAAAGGCGCTGGAGTGCGGCGATGTCAACAGTTATTTTCTTCTCATGGGCGGCATCCATCATATTGACCGCGACGATGCAGGGCACCCCCCGTTCCATCACTTCAAGGGCGATGTAGAGGCCCCGGTCAGTCTTCGTTGCGTCAAGCACAATCATCACGGTCGCATCGGGATAGTCACGAAGCATCCGGACGGCCACTTCTTCTGCCGCATCCCGTGGTTCAAGCGAGTAGGTGCCGGGCACATCGATGATGGTATAGGTGTGACCACCCTCGATGAAGGTGCCACGGGTAAAGTCAACCGTTGTACCGGGATAGTTGGATACCACGGCGTTTGCACCCGTCATACGGTTAAAAAGCGCACTCTTGCCCACATTCGGGTTGCCGAGCATCAGGACTGTCGTTCCGCTCTCAGGGAAAGAAGCCTTCTCATCCACGCTCTCCCCCACTCTCCCTTCTGTCATGCACCCGTCCCGGTCTCAACCATGATTCGTTCAGCCGTCTCAAGGCCCATTGCTATTTCCAGTTCGCCAATGAGGACAACCACCGGCCCTTTGATGGGCTGTTTGGTGACCATTTTTAGTTCCTTACCTATCCGAAGTCCCATACAGTTCAGGTCATGCGCAGGCATATGGATCTCCCGGACGACCGCCATTGCGCCATACGCCAAATCGGAGAGTTTTATCTGCATTATTCTACCTTCACAACCTGTATATGGCGGGCCATGCAGCGGCCAAGGGCCAGCGTACTGCCCTTCACTTCCACGGCAACCGGCCCGCACGATGATGATATCATGGTAAGCGTGCACCCCTCCGCGATTCCCCGCAGAGCGAGTTTCTGCTGCATACAGTGCCCACCAGCTATCCCCGTGACACGTCCGCGTTCACCGGGATGCAACTCGTTCAGAATCATAACTGTCTGCTATTATCTCTGTGATTCGGTCGGTATCAAGAAAGGCCGAAAGAATTTCGGTATTTTTGAGGAACTGAAGATAAGTTCGGAAATTTTCGGGAAAACCGAAATATTTGGGAGAGAAGCGCAGGGCATTTGAAGAGCCATGGAATTTCCCCAATATTTTAAGCAGGCAGCTCCCCCAGATATCGTGATTAACCATGAATGTCGGCATCATCCGCTGCCTCATGACAGAAGACATCTGCCCGGGGACAACAGATTTTAAGATAACCGCAGAAGGAAAGGGTGCCTTTGCAGAGACCGGCCCTGTCACTATCGCCGGGTTTGTCACCTGTGGCGGGTGCCCGGGAAAACGGGCCATTCCGCGGGCAAAGATGCTTGTTGAACGGGGTGCTGAGGCGATTGTCTTTGCGTCCTGCATCTCAAGAGGCAACCCCATCGGCTATCCCTGCCCGCACTATGCAAACATGCGGGATGCTGTCAGCAGGGCAGTCGGCCCTGATATCACTATTATCGAGTGGACGCACTGAACCCTTCAGAGAGAACAGGCATATCAGAGAAGAGGGATACCCGACATCGGGCCAGAACGAAACAGCTCTTTTTTTCCACCGAATACACCTTCCCATCCATCCATCCATCCATCCATCCATCCATCCATCCATCCATCCATCCACCCCGCCCAAATACATTTGAACACCCACCGCATATGCACGGTAATGATGCCCGATACCTTCCCCTGTGAACTCATAAGTTGGGAACACTCCTGTGCACTTGCAAAACAACTGGCAATCACCATCCGGGACTCAGGATACCAGCCGGATCTGGTGGTCGCCATAGGGCGGGGCGGTTATGTGCCGGCACGGGTGGTCTGCGACTATCTGCTGCATGAGATGCTCACGAGCATCAAAATCGAGCACTGGGGGGTGGCCGCTGAAGAGAAGCCGGAGACCGTCGTCCGCTTTCCCCTTTCGGTCGATGTGACCGGCGCCCGCCTGCTGGTGGTCGATGATGTGACCGACACCGGCGACACCCTCACAGAAGCCGTCTCTTATCTCAGCGGATGCAAAGCGGCAGAAGTCAGAACCGCGGTGCTGCAGCACAAGGACACATCCGGGTACCTGCCCGACTATTACGCAGAGCAGGTTACGGAATGGCGCTGGATCATATACCCGTGGGCAGTTTATGAGGACATTTCCGGGTTTGTGCTCCGTGCGCTTAAAAAAGGCCCTGCCACAGCGGAAGAGATCATTACTGCTCTCAAACAGGATTTCAGCATCCCCACAGGTGCCGGGATGATCACAGAAGTTTGTGCTGACCTTGTCCGGCGGGGCGAAGCGGCGGAGAGGGACGGGAGGATACAGATACCCGACTGACCGTATCCTTCGACACCCGTAACACAAAAAACAAAGATCGTAAGATTAAGGTGCGGGAAGGGCATTGGTATGTAAAACAGATGCCGCATACTGCCGGAATGCATGTATCTGTTCCCGGATACAGATAACTCATGAATGCCTTTCTGCAGGAAACCGCCTTCCTTGCCCTCAGCCTCCTTGCCGCAACCATCCCCATGATGATGGCCGGCGTCTTTGCAGCGGAGCTTATCATGGCATTCAATGCAACCGCACGGATATCCCGCTTCTCCCGGCCCCTCACCACCTGGTCCAACCTCCATAACGAATGTGGCATCTCATTCATGATGGCGTTTATCTCCCCAAAGGCTGCAAACGCAATGCTCGCAAAATTCGAGAGAGATGGAATCATCACTCAACGCGAGATGGTGATTGCAGCACTGATGAACTCCTTTCCCAATGTGATGATGCACTGGCGTTACCTTTTGCCGGTGTACATCCCTCTTCTGGGCCTAGCTGGTCTCATCTATTTTGCCATCCTCGTTCTTGTCGGCATCATCAAGACCATCATCATCATGATCGCCGGACGGCAGATGCTACCCGTCCCCAATGAACCGGAAAATAAGATAATAGCCCCGCCACACCAACCCGGCTGGAAAGAAGGCGTCCAGATGGCCCTGAAGTCATCTGCCACATCTCTGCGCCACATCCTCATCATCAGTGTGCCCACGATTGTTATCGTGGCCGTCTTTATCAGCCTCGGATTCTTTGATACAGTAGCAGACGTGATGCAGGGCTTTGGTGCCTGGTTCCCCATCCCTGCGGCAGGATTTGCCATCATCGCCGCCCAGTTTGGTTCGTTTATTGCAGGGGCCAGCGTCGCTTCAACCCTTCTTGCTGCAGGGACACTCTCCCCGCAGGAGATCATCCTCACGCTTCTGGTGGGAAATATTCTCACCAGTGTCACCTGGGCCGTACGCTGGTATGGTTCCTCCTTATGCGGCAATATTCGGCCCGCGGACAGGCGCTGTAATTCAGGCACTCTCCACCGGCCTCCGGGTCATTGTTATGATTTGTATCATTGCCATTCTCTCAATTCTATGGTAAGAGAATAGGCCACACAACCTTTTTTCTGCCACAGACCTGCCCGATGAACAGGAGAACGCCCGGCAAACATGTTTTACCATTCCGGTCCATCCCTCTCCCGGATACATTCCGGAGGAGATGACAAAAATATGCCCTATGAACAGACAGAAAAGCTTCCGGAACGGGTGAAGCTGCACCTGCCACTGCATGCACAGGAGATTTACCTGGCCGCATTTGACAACGCATGGAAGGAGTATGCAAATCCTGAGAAACGCCATGGAGAAGAGAGCAGGGAAGAAACCGCCCACCGTGTCGCATGGGCCGCGGTCAAACGGCGCTACAGAAAGAACCCGCGAACCGGCAGATGGGAAGAGAAGGCAGCGGAATAGAGCCGGAACATTACCCGGAGCGGTAAACACATACTGCAGAGAGAGAAACGGCTGTCGTCACGGCAGTAGCATCTGCATTACCACCGCCTGAATCACCGTGGGCAGTTATAATTTAAAAAAAGCCTGTTTCTGCCCGCCATCTGCGGACAGTTTCACGGCTTATTCAACGATTACACCGACCCTGATACCAGGTATTTCCGGGATTACTCGTCTTCTGGAATGGTCGCTTTCATCACACGGAACGATGCTCCGAGGATCCCTGTCTTACCGACGAGTCCGGCAATGCTGATGATATCCCGGATCTGTTCACGGGTGGCGCCTTCTTTAAGGGCGGCGCCGATATGCACCTTCAGGCAGGCGTCCGCACCAACGGCGGCGGCTGCTGAAACAGCAGCAAGCTCTACAGTTTTGCGGTCCATCGATGTCGGATTAAAGGTATATAAGTCCCCAAGCCCGTTGAATACAAAGGAATCGGGCCGTTCCCTGAGAACGGGCAGGATAAAAGGGACCACCCCGAGAGTCTCCTTAAAACCATCCATGATACCGTCGCACACGTCTTCTTTGCTGCTGAGGAATTCGTCAATTGTTTTCTGTGTCTCTGGATTCATATGATATCCTGTACGTTTTTCTCATACTCATCCATAGATGCAACCACTCAGGCAATCCTCATTCTGTCCCTTCCTGCCTCATAATCTGCGCACCAGTCATGCCGGTCCTTTCCCCGCGCCAAACATTGATCAGGATTCCGAAAGCAAAAAAGAGAGGTTTACGAGAAAAATCAGGATACAGGGGGTGCCATTTTCCGTGAATCAACCGAACTGCCACCTGAATCAGGACCGGTGAAAAGTAAGGCAGTTTCCAAAAAAAGGAAAGTTCCATTCTTCTGCAGGAGAGAGAGATACGGTATGGCAGTAAATGCATGGCTCTCCCTTCTTGTGGCAGGCATCATGGAGACG
Organism: uncultured Methanomicrobiaceae archaeon; assembly: GCA_963761105.1. GTDB lineage: Archaea > Halobacteriota > Methanomicrobia > Methanomicrobiales > Methanomicrobiaceae > Methanogenium. The sequence continues at coordinate 578,454 of CAVXFW010000023.1, forward strand.
GGATGGGCGGTAGGCCTCAAATATACCGAAGGGTTCTCACGACTGGTGCCGTCTGTGGTGACAATTGCCCTCATGGCAGGCAGTTTTTATTTTCTCTCAAAATCGCTCAGCGACCTTCCCATCGGCACCGCCTACGCTGTCTGGACGGGAATCGGTGCGGTTGGAACCGTCATCTTAGGAATGTATCTCTTCGGGGAGTCACGGGATCTGCTGCGGATCCTGTGCCTGCTTCTGATAATTTCCGGGATTATCGGGCTGAAACTGGTTAGTGGGGAATAAAGAGAGGGAAAAATAAGGAGAGGTATTCAGTAATTTGGTGAGGGAGACGAACCCTGCCACAAGCAGCCATCACCATTTTTTTTCAGGATATCTTTGCCGCTCATGGGGTCGCTCCCTACTTTCCAACCCGGAGATATTCGCCATACAGAGCTTCCCCATATGCCTCTGCCTTCTTTGTCGGGACATAATTTGCCGCCTTCACTGCCGTAAGAAGTGCCTCTTTTATCTGCACCGGACCGGAGAAGTCCATCTCCGCCACCTTCTCCAGGATCTGGTCAAGCCCGCTGATGCCGACCGATTTTCCATCCACCGTGATCTGCCGCACATCGCCTGCCTTCGGGACCATCCCGCCGCAGACCGTACAATACTCCCCTTCGTCATCTGCCATTTTTTTCTCATCACCTTGTTCTCTACTCTAAATATTCATCCCGTTACTTATCCTGTCATATCCTCTCATCTACGCACGGATCATCACAAGCATCATCTTAAACCGCGTAACCGCAGAGAGAGCATGCGGTGCATTCGCCGGGAAGATGATGGTATCCCCCGTTTTCATCGGATGCGTCTCTCCGGAAAGCCAGACCTCGCACTCCCCGTCAAGGATAGTGACAACCGCGTCATATGGTGCCGTATGTTCACTCAGCCCCTCATCTTCGTCAAACGAGAAGAGTGTGATTGTTCCCACCTGTTTATTCACGATCATCCTGCTTGCAACCGCACCTTCCTGATACTCCACAAGATCTGCAAGATGCAGGACCTTCCCTTTTAGTTCATCCCGGTTATTTTCAGCCATAAAATATTCACCTGCCGTATGCCATGCGCAAATCGTAATACCCGGTATTTGGTTCAGACCTGCAATAAAAGGTGTGTGTTGGATGGAAAGGAACAGAAATACTGCACCAACCTGTCACCTCCTGCCCAAACCACCTCAGCTGCATCAGGCATGCAGATACTGCGAGAAGCGATAAAAGACAAACCAGGAGAAAGCTGTGACAGCAAGCACCGGAATGAGGAGAAGACCTGCCGGGACGCGGTACACATACTCCCCTGCAATGACCAGCGCTGCCACACATACCAGGAATTTCGCATACAAAACCGACCGCCTGTCACCATAATCACCGGTATTGATAGCACCGTTCAGGTGAAAAGAGGAAAACGGTCTGAAGGGGAAAAGACCAGTGACGGTGCAGCAATCCTCTGCCAGATGGAGAAGGCCACCGCAGAAAATGCCTGCATACAGGAAAAAAAGAGCATCTGACCACCAGCCGGTATCTACGAGGATAAAACCTGTGAGTCCCGCAATGACGCCAACGGTGACAGATACACCGAATATGGTATGGAGAGAATGACGGTGGCGCCCATTAAACCGCAATCCCATCAGCCGGTAGATGACCCGCACGATGCATATAATTACAATGCTGATACCGGAGAAGAGAAAACCACTGTATGACCTCGGATGCAGCACATTTGCAGCAACAACATCCGCATCCGGCAGATGACTCCCCCCATAGACCCCTGCCAGAAAATAACCGCAGCCCCGCAGGCATTCCACAGTGATATCTACCGTTAGAAATGGTGATATACAGAGGAGTGCGGTCGCCATTGAGAGGACAACATGATCGTCTTTCCTCACCTCACTATCACCGAAGACTTTCCCACACTCCACGCTCTGCCGATAGGCAGCAGAGGAAGGCCTGTCCTGGCAGGCCGATACCATGGAGTGCAGGAAACATACATTGCAATACGATTGATGCTGTTTTGCAATAAAGGAGAGTACCGCGGTCCGAAACTGTAATTTCCTCCATTTATCGTCAAAATCACTTCGTATCATTTTCATTGAAACGTACGAAACGATACCGGATCAGACCCACACACAAAAAAAGGTGGATTTATGTGCTAAAACTCAGAGAATCTGCGTTCCTTTCGTAGGTTTTGGCACCTTCACGACAAGCACCCGGAAGGGGGCATCACTCCGGTTGAACCACCGGTGGGGAATCTTTGCCGGGCTCTCAACAAGCATATCTTTCCCCACTTCCCCCTCCTCATCGCCGATCTCAATGACCCCTGTTCCTTCAAGGACATAGAAGAAGACGTCAACCGGAGTGATTTACTTTTTTTAGTTCCTCACCCGGCTGCAGAGTGATGACAAACGCCACAGCGTGTTCGGTGTCATATGCCATACGGACATCTACATTGTGTGGATTTTTGCCCACCGGAAGGCTCGCTATATCGGTGATCTTCATACGGCTCAAATGAGCCGGGAGGCAATAAAGATATTATTACCTGGATGGAAAACCAGAATTATCATCCGATTTCAGCGCCCGGATTTTAGTCTACTCCTCTTCCCTCTTCTCTGTCTTCTGCAGTGCCCGGCGGACACTATCCCGAACTTCTGCTGCGAACCCGGGCACCTGCTGTACATCCCGTCTCCGGTCCATCCCGTCCGCCCATGCCGTGCCGGTAAAAGGGATACCGGCTGTGGAAAAAAAAGCCGTTGCGATCTCACGCAGGGATCTGAAATTCGCATCCCCCTCCCGGCCGCAGACGCCAAAGAATAGGCCAGCCTGACGGCCGGCACCCCCTCCGGTAAGGTTCCGGTGTGCATGGTACGCCTGAAACCGATCAATGAGAATTTTCAGGGCACCGGGGACACTGCAGGAGTAGACCGGGGCGCAGACCACAAGTACCCGGCAGCGCTGCACCAGTGCAAAGACTTCTTCCATATCGTCAGCAAACGTGCAGAACCCGGTATTATAGCACTGGTAACACCCGATGCAGGGATGAATGTCCATATCATCCGGATAGAGAGTCTGCACCGCCCCCCCTGTCCGGGCCGTCTCTGTTGCAGTCCACCCGGCGATACGGCCGGAGTTGCCATCCGGGCGGGGGCTCCCCTGAATGATGACCACGTCTGCTGCCTCCGTTGCCGGCAGGCAGCGGGGGTGCAGGCGGCTGAAATACTCCACCATGTCAGCCGGGTGGTGTGCAAACTCATCCTCCCATTCATCTGCCTGTTTCATTGCCGCAGATTTCGCATCCACCCCCATTGCAGGCGTATACTCATAGGTATTGGTAAGAAACTCTGTCACAGGCCGGTCCATTGCATCGGTGACCCGCACACCATACCGCTCCATGCCAGGATAGAGATGGGTAAAATCCTCACAGACAAGTGTAATGGTAAAGTCCCCCTGTGCTGTCTGCACCACCCGCTTCTCCAGTATTATATCCGGAATCATGTGACCCAAAAACCATTCCATTTCTCCTCCCCGCAAAAAAAACGGTCAGCCGTCGGGGGAAGGAGAGACCTGATCATTTCAATCGGGGGGAACCATAGCGCCATGTGCCGGCCGGAAGATGAATGGAGAAACAGGCGCCCTCCCCTTTGGTTCCTGTTTCCGTAATCGAGATACCGGTGATGCCCAGCACCTCTCTGATTAAGAAGAGGCCCAGACCGGTATTCGACCCGAAACCCCGATCAAAGATCTGCTCCTTATTATCATCTTCCACACCGACACCATTGTCAGCGATCGTGAGAAGACCTGAGCCGTCCGGCTCTTCAGTGAAGGTAATACGAATTTCTGTGACGCTTTCTCCATGCCTTACCGCATTGTCAAAGAGATTGTAAAAGACCTTCACAAACATCGTATCGGCATATATTTCCAGTGATCCCGTCCCACAGGAGACATCAATAACAGTACGGTCAACGGCATCGGCACCCTCTACACATACAAAATTCACATCCTGCCACTGAGGCGCCTTTACCCCAAGATCCTGATAATCACGGGTAAAGGAAATCTGGCGGTAAATTTTTCGGGTCGCCTCGATCAGTTTTCCGATAAACTCATACCCGGGATCGTCTTTTTTCGTCGTTTCCTCAAGCAGTTCAGAGTATGAGAGCAGCACCTGCACCTGATTCAGGATATCATGCCGGGTCAGGGAGGAGAGGATGTTCAGTTTTTTGTTTGCTTCCCGCAATGCCATCCGGAAGCGATGCATCTCAGTGATGTCCATGAATGACATCACAATATTAATTGGTTCTCCACGGGTGTCCGAGATGACCGTGGCCGAGACCAGCAGATCAACCGACTGCCCTTCGGCTATCGTTACGTGCTGTTCCCCAATCCAGCTCCCGGTCTCAGTGAGCTCATTGAAGGCATCCCTGAGCTGTTCACGGTTCTCACCAAGATCAAGGATGGAGCGGCCCGGCAGTGCTGTCTTATCGTCATGCCCGATCATCTTTGTGAGCGCCGCATTTGCATAGCGCACCGTGCCATCCATCGAAAGCAGGGCAATTCCGTTCTGTGTCGCATCGATAGCCGCATTCTTCAGGTGAAGGTCGCGCTCTGCCTCACGGATATCGGTGACATCCTCACCCGAACTCAGAGTGGCGGTGATCATCCCGTCGGGGTTGCGTATCACCGTATTATGCCAGAGAATTCTCCGGTATTCTCCATCCTTTGTGAGCACGAGGTTCTCGGCAACCTCGTCTCCCGGGCGAATCTCTTCTTTTATCAGATGTAAAAGACGACTGCTCACTTCTTTTCTGACCGGGGATGGCAGGAATGTAGCATACCAGTTCTTCCCGATTATCTCATCAGGCGGATATCCAAGAATCTCTGCTCCTTTTCGGTTTATAAGTTTTACATCGCCGTTCCGGTCGATGATTATAAACATCGCCGGGGCAATGTCCAGGTACTGCTGGAAGCGGTCACGCTCTTTTCGTACCCGTGCTTCACTCTGCCGGAGTTCACGAAAGACTGTCTCATACGGGCGTCGGAACGCAGAGACTACAAGTGCCTGGTAAATCAGCGCAAAGGATGCCAACTTAAAGAGATGCCCCGCAAAATTAGAGAATCCATAGACACTGACATAGAAGGTGAATGCCAGTTCGGCACATATGGTGCAGACGATGGAAGCAACAACCAGCCAGAAGATGTCCTCTTCGAAGCGGTCACGGTTCCGCCAGAGAAGGACAATACCCAAAAAAAGGAGAATGCAGATGAGATATTCACTTATTACCTTGAAGGGAGTGAGACCAGACCCCTCCACATAACAGGCAGGAAAGAGTCCGGGCACAAATACGGCTGTCACGAGCACGACCGAGGCCACCGCATAAATGCCGAGCACGCGGTACGGTTTTATAGTCCGGTCAAACATCAGGGGTGCGATGACAAGGGTGACCGCCTCCACGTACCGGGCAATAATCCATAGCTGGGTCGGGAGATTTGCATCGTATCCGATGAAGATATTCATCCCCGCGTAGGCAAGCGTATGGATAAAATCAATACTGCCGATAAAAAGATAGGCAATCCCCAGCATGAGGAGATAGTTATTCTGAAGATACCGGCGGGTATTCCATGCAATGATGAAGATGGCCCCCGCGATGATGATGGAAAACATCTCAGCGATGACATGGAAAAACAGGAAACTGTAAAGGGAGGTGAGGGCCGCCCCTGCAAGGATCAGAATCAGGACTGCGAAAAAAACCCGGCTTTCTGAAAATACTCCCGCCGGGGTGCCAGGACCGGATGTGTCTGACACATTCATCTGCTCACATTCCCTCACCGATGCCATTAATTGCCTGCCTCTAGCGAACAGATAAATATTTTCTCCGGATTAGATAATTTTACCTGAGCCAAAACCGGGACGAAATCACATAACCAATCCGGGATACATGAGTATTTTCAACAAAAAAAACGGGAAATGTCAGTACAGACAGAGGATGGCGTGTGTATATACGGATAAAGCAACTGTATTCAACCACCGACACAACATATAAATATTTCCCACACCAGATTATTATCATAGCGGCAAAAATACCTCAAAATATACCGAATAACATCAAAAAAACGGTGAATATTGTGCAAAAACGTATCCATTATATCCTTACCCTCATCCTATTGATATGCAGCACTGCATATATTATTCAGATATTTGGTGTCTGAATCATTCACCCACAGGCACTTTCAACCGGACCAAATGATAAGGAACTCCTACCTTCTGCGGAGATCAAAGACCCAGCGTGATACACCTGATGTCGCATTACCGCACCGGTGCATCCCACTCACCACACATCCCATCCCCCGGAATTTCGTGGTGAGGATGTCGGTCTCTTCGGGAACAGTGAAGGTATAGAAATGGATCATACCACCCCGGCGGATCAGAGGAATAACCTCATCAAGAACAGTATTCATTCCATATGGTGCGGGAACAATGGCACGGTCATATGCCCCCCCACAGGACGGAAGCAACTGCATGGCGTCACCCTCAAAGACGGTAACCACGTCCCCCACCCCGTTTTCCCGGATATTCTTCCGGAGATACCCACAGGCATCCGGGTTTATCTCGATGGCAGTCACCTCTGCACCCCGTTGGGCAGCGGGCACCACAAAGGGGCCGACGCCGGCAAACGGCACCAGTACCCGCTCACCATCCCGCACACATCCTGCCACCCGGCGACGTTCAGTGGCGAGGCAGGGGGCATAAAAGGCGGCCTTTACATCCAGACGGTAGGTACAGCCAGACTCCCAATGGACTGTCCCGGTGTCATCCGCTCCATAAATAACCGTATACGCGCCCGTTCGTCGGGCGCCTGTTACCGGAACAGTTCTCAGGCAGACCGACCTGATGCCGGGGCAATCCTCTGTCAGGCACCGGCCAATTACCTCACCATAGGGCACAAGGAGATCGGGCAGGGTAATGATGGCCACATCACCTATGACATCATAGCGATCCGGCACGATGCGGGATGCATGGGCAGGCAGACGATCGGCACAGCGGGATGAAAATGACATATCAGTATCTACCCACTATTTTTTTTGTGTGTGCAGCCGCAGGGAGACGGATAAACCGTTGGATAATCTCCGTCCGCGGGACAGATAACAATCATGAAAGCCCCAGATCCTCTTTTATGCCCTGCAGGGCGGCAACCGAGAGAGCATAATAATCAGGCAGTTCCATGTATGCTTCTATCTTTCTGATACGGTCACGATTGCACCCGGCGGCAAACGCCTTATCCTTAACCTTTTTTTTGACCGTCTTTGCAGTCACATCACTCACAGAACCGCCCTTCACCATGGCACAGGCGATAACGAGGCCGGAGATGTTGTCTGCGGCCGTGAGGGCAGCATCCACCAGAGTGTCGCTGTCGCCATGCTTCACATAATTGTGCCGACGCACCGGACCTGCCACCTCTTCTCCCAACCCTGCTGCAAGGAGCATGCGAGCACCCACATCACCATGGCGTTCCATATCCTCATCCACCTCCTCATAGTCAATGTCATGCAGGATGCCGGTTATTTCCCAGAGATCTGCATCCTCCCCCAGCGTCTCAGCCGTTGCACGCATAATGGCAGCGGTTGCACGGCAATGACCGATGAGACTCTCCTTTGCCACATGTTCCTGCAGGAGCAGAATGGCACCACCTCTCTCCATGAAAAGAGGATGTCCCGCAGAAGGGATAAAACCCGCCATCTAAAACGGACGGCACGGGGAGAAACCATATATAATCACAGGAGAAATTTCGCCTGCTATCAACATCCCGGTTTTAGCCGCAATATTCCCGTCTTCTTCAAAAAAAGGGAGACAAACAGGGACGGCAGACGAGACCGGAGGATATTTTCCATGAAGCAGGCATCAATATCGCTATCCCGACAGGCAGTCACCAACATCGTCTGCCACCGGAATTTTGTGAAACTTCTTGACTTTGAGGCAGAAGAACTTCAGGCGCTCCTCGCCCTTGCAGGACGACTCAAAGCAGCAAAGAAAAACCGAAAAGAACAAAAATACCTTAAAGACCGACAGATTGCACTCATATTCGAGAAGGACTCAACCCGGACCCGCTGCTCGTTTGAGGTGGCGGCTCGGGATCAGGGGGCCCACGTCACCTATCTCGGGCCGGATGGCTCACAGATGGGCCACAAAGAGTCTATCAAAGACACAGCCCGTGTCCTCGGACGCCTCTATGACGCAATTGAGTTCCGTGGGTACTCCCAGGAGAGTGTGGAGACACTCGCGGCGTATGCCGGCGTGCCGGTCTATAATGGCCTGACAGACGAGTTTCACCCGACCCAGATCCTTGCTGATGTCCTTACAATGACCGAACATAGCGGCCGCTCACCGGAGAAGATCTCTTTCTGCTATCTGGGGGACGGGCGCAATAATATGGGCAACTCCCTGATGGTTGGTGCCGTGAAACTCGGCATGGATATCCGTATCTGCGGGCCTGCCTCACTCTGGCCTGACGAAGAGCTCACCATTACCTGCCGGGATATCGCAGCCCGGACCGGGGCCTCACTGACCCTCACTGAATCTGTTGCAGAGGCTGTTTTGGGGGTGGATTTCATCTACACCGATGTCTGGGTTTCGATGGGGGAACCTGATGAGGTATGGAACGAACGCATCGAACTGCTTCTGCCCTACCAGGTGACGATGGACGTCATCCGGGCCGCCGGCAACCCTGACGTGAAGTTCATGCACTGTCTGCCATCCTTCCACAACCGGGAGACCGAGATGAGCGAAGAAATTTACCAGGCCACCGGACTTTCAGAACTGGAGGTCACCGATGAGGTCTTTGAGTCGTCGTACTCCATCGTCTTTGACCAGGCGGAGAACCGGATGCATACCATCAAGGCCATCATGGTGGCGACGCTCGCAGATGTTTCCTGTGAGGAGAACGGAGGAGGAGTTCAGAACTGATGAGAATCGTAATCGCCCTTGGAGGAAATGCCCTCCTCGCCCGGGGAGAACCGATGACGGCAGCAGCACAGCGGGAGAATATCCGTAGGGCAGCAGAGGCGATTGCACCGGTCACCGCAGGTCATGAAGTCGTCCTTTCTCATGGAAACGGGCCGCAGGTGGGCCTTCTTGCCCTTCAGGCCGCTGAAGCCGCAGGAAAGGGAGGAAACAGTGAAAATGGCGTATTCCCCTTAGATGTACTCGGCGCCGAGACGGAGGGGATGATCGGCTACCTCATTGAACAGGAACTGGGAAACCTCCTCCCGGAAGACCAGCCTCTTGCCACCCTCCTCACAATGGTTGAGGTGGATGCAGACGACCCCGCGTTCACCCATCCGACAAAGTTTGTCGGCCCGCTCTATACCCGCCGGGAGGCAGACAGACTCGCGGCAGCGCACGGGTGGTCATTCCGGCAGGACGGGATTCCCTGGCGGAGGGTCGTCCCATCACCGGAACCACAGCGTATTTTTGAGATACGCCCTATTCGCTGGCTTCTGGAACACGGGACAGTCGTCATCTGCACCGGAGGCGGGGGTATCCCGACAATGTTTGCCCCAGATGGAAAACGGATTCTGACAGGCGTTGAGGCAGTCATCGATAAAGACCGTGCAAGCGCTCTCCTTGCCCGGAAAACGGAGGCTGATCTCCTCATCATGGCAACCGATGTGGACGGAGTATACGAAAACTGGGGCACCAGAACTGCCCGGCGCATAGTCTCTGCCTCACCGGATGCACTCACCGGAGGGGACTTCCCCGACGGTTCAATGGGGCCAAAAGTCGAGGCAGCCTGTCGGTTTGCCCAAATTCCCGGAAAACGGGCTGTAATAGGCGCACTTGGAGACATTCCTGCAATGGTGGAGGGAACCGGCGGCACCCAGGTCTTCATTGGTGCCCCGTACCGGACGGCAGTCGGGGGGCAGGAGGAGGAAAAGCTTGTCTGACTTCGGTGTTTACTCAGAAACCGGCAGGCTGCGCACGGTGCTTGTCCACCGCCCTGGCGACGAACTGCGCCGCCTCACCCCCTCAAACCAGCGATCACTTCTCTTTGATGACGTACTCTGGGCCGACCAGGCGGCAGTTGAACATGACGAGTTCACCCGCCTGATGGAGATGGAGGGGGTCACAGTCTGCCGCCTTGAAGACCTCCTCGAGGAGAGCATCCGCCAGTGTCCGGCATGCCGCAGGGAACTGGCAGCATCTGCCCTGCAGACAGCAGGCAGGGGAACACCGCTTGCTGAGAGACTGTATGAATATCTCATGGAAAGTGACCCCGCCTCACTGGTTCACCACCTCACGGCAGGTCTGCGGATTGCCGATCTCGCAGAAAGAAACACCGGGCATCTGCAGCAGCAGTCTCTTGTGGCGGCTTCATCCGATCCGGACGGCTTCATCATCCCACCACTCCCGAATACGATGTATACCCGCGACTCTTCCTCCTGGTTTGCAGGCGGACTCACCCTGAACCCGATGTACTGGCCGGTGCGGTGGCGGGAGACAATGAACGCCGCTGCAGTCTACCGCCATCACCCCCGCTTTTCCCAAAAGCACACTCCAATCTGGTACGGGGGAGACACAACAGCACCCGAATGCCCACCGCTGACCTGCAGGGCTGCCTCCATGGAAGGCGGGGACGTGATGCATGCCGGCACGAGGACACTGCTCTTCGGCATGAGCGAACGCACCGGTCCGCAGGCAATCGAGACCATTGCATCCCGCCTCTTTGCTGCAGACGCAGCAGACCGCATCATCGTATGCCAGCTCAGCCCCGACCGGGCCCATATGCACCTCGATACAGTCTTTACTTTCCTGGATCCGGGAACGGCCACCATCTACCCCCCGGTGATCGAAACCGCTCCTGCATTCTCCCTCTATCCGGGAAAAGAGAAGAGAGAAGGGGAGAGACCATTCATGGTGGAGCGGGAAGAGAGTTTCACCGCAGCAGTCGCAGACGCCCTTGGGGAGAGGCGGCTGACCCTTATCCCCACCGGTGGCGACCGTTACGAAGCAGAAAGGGAACAGTGGGACGACGGAAACAATGTGGTTGCCCTCCGACCAGGTGTCGTCGTTGCCTATGCCCGCAATACCTATACCAACCGCAGTATGGAAAAGGAAGGTATAGAGGTACTGGAAATATCCGGTGCAGAACTCTGCCGGGGACGTGGGGGGACCCACTGCATGACCTGCCCCCTCAGACGGGATCCGGTATAGTTCCACAGGATGTGTTCACCCCCTGTGTCTGGCATAGTCCTAAATACTGTGAGCAGGGGATAAACCATGCCATCTGACCTCCGGGGGGAGGTCGGGCAGAAAGATCCATTGGGGGAGATCAATTCTGAAAGAGCAGATTATGTACACGTCACGGCCAGATGACCCTGGCATTGACCGTAAATATGAAGAGGCCCTGGTCACGGCAGAATCACACCTGGGGCTGGTTCACCCGGCACGGGTGGGAGGAGAGGAAATCCATGCACGGAAGACCTTCACCGTCTGGTCGCCTATTGAAGCGACACTGAAAATCGGTATTTTCCAGCAATGCGGAATGGCAGAGACCGAGGCTGCGATACTGGCAGCAAATGAGACCTATCCTGACTGGTCACGTACACCGTGGGAGGCCCGCTGTGCATGCATCGATGCAGCAGCCGACCGTCTGGAAGAGGATTACTTCCACCTCGCGGCACTCATCACACTTGAATGTGCAAAGACGAGAAACGAGGCACTTGCCGAGGTCGGCGAGACGGTGGCACTGTTGCGCTACCACAGCACCGTCATCCGGGACAATGATGGATTTACCCGATCAATGCCTGCCGACACAGAGACGGACCGTTATGAGAGCGTGATGCGCCCGTTCGGAGCCTGGGCCGTCATCTCACCGTTTAACTTTCCACTAGTTCTGGGTGCAGGAGCGGCAGCAGCAGCCCTTATCACCGGCAATACGGTCATCATGAAACCAGCCTCTGCGACCCCGCTCTCCATGCTCTCTTTCTGTCAGATTCTTGAGGAGACAGGTGTGCCTGCAGGGGCGGCAAACTGCATCACCGGCAGTGGCCCGGCCTTCGGAAAGGTGATCTCCCGGTCACCCGGTATTGCAGGACTGACCTTCACCGGGTCACGGGACGCCGGCATGTGGCTGCGGCAGGAGTTCACCACGCACCAGCCGTATCCAAAACCGGTGATCCTTGAACTGGGCAGCAAAAATCCCTGTATTGTAACAGCACAGGCTGACCTGAAGAAAGCTGCAGATGGTGTCTGCCGGGGTGCCTTCGGCTTCAGCGGGCAGAAATGCAGCGCCACCTCACGGGTGTATGTCGAACAGCCGGTCTTCCCGACCTTTGCAGAGATACTGACTGAACGGGCCGGACGCTGCACCACCGGCGACCCGAGGGAACAGGGAGTATTTATGGGACCCCTAATCGACAGTGCAGCAAAAGAGCGGTTTGATGCGGCAGTTGCATCCGTTTCTGCTGCCGGCGGGGAAGTCCTCCTCGGCGGCCGGAGTTTCTCCGGGAAAGAAACACACGGAGCTTATTTTGCAGAACCCACCATTGTCACCGGCATTCCGCACGACCACCCGGTAATGAAAAACGAACTATTCGTTCCCCTGGTGACGCTGGCCATCTACAGCGGGATAGAGGAGGGCATCAGGCTCGCAAATGACACTGATTATGGCCTGACCGCAGGAATCTTCTCAGAAGACCCGGCAGAAGTGGAGGAATTCTTCTCCGGTATCCGGTTCGGGGTCTGTTATGCCAACCGGAAAGAGGGGGCGACGACCGGCGGATGGCCGGAATACCAGTCATTCGGCGGGTGGAACGGTAGTGGTTCAACCGGGAGAGGAGTGGGGGGACCGTATTATCTCCTCTCCTACATGCGTGAACAGGCACAGACGAGACTCATGAGGTGATATACCATGATGAGGAGTATACAACAGACAAAGAACAGGTGGCATCTCCCGGGACTGGATGAAGCGGTATCCTGGAGCAAAGCCAACAATGAACGGGGAATATCATGTATTCTGCATCCTCTGGGTGAATTTACCGAAGATCAACGTTCAGCGGAGGAGGCCGCATGCGAATATGAGGACTGCATCTCTGCCATCCACCGTCATGGACTGGACGCATCGGTGGCAATCAAGCCTTCCGCTATCGGTGTAGCCCTGCGGAAGGAGAAATTTGATGAGTTCCTCGAACAGATCCTCTCCCATGCTACGGCGAAACGCGTGCCCGTCGTAATTGATATGGAGGGCACGCCGCTCGTAAGGGATACCCTTGAAGGTGCCTTAAAGGCAGCAAATATAGGCTACTCATTTACCCTTACCCTGCAGGCATATCTAAGGCGAACGCCTGCAGATATCAACCGGACAGCAGATGAAAACATACCTGTCCGTCTTGTGAAAGGCGCATACCTCGGTGATTTGCACCAGCGCAATGAAATTTCCGCGGCATTCCGGATGCAGGTGTTTCTTCTCTTACGCAGACACCCCCAATTCTCTGTCGGCACCATGGACATAAATCTGATCCGGTGGCTGCAGGATACCATCCCTGAGGCACGCTCACGTATCACCTTTGGATTTCTGAAGGGCATCGGGACCGAGACGATGCTCGGGATGGCCAACGCCGGATGGAGGGTGAATGAATACCTGCCGTATGGAAACGACAGCGAAGGATACGACCGCAGGCGTGAGATTTACCTCGCTGCCCTCGCAAGTGCCCGGATACGACCGCTTGAGTGACGAGGGGCTGCCCTTCCCCCGGCAAAACCCCCGATAATGCCGCCGACCAACAAAAATGTATACCAATATTTACATATTGTAAGGTTAAGTGCTGGATGTATCCAAACACCATGGAGACGGGCATGAAAACGGACACCACAATCATTGAAATCTTCACATTATTCCTGGCCATTGGCATAATCACCTGTCCCGGATTCCTCTGAGACTCCGGAGCCGGCCGCATTTCCCCCGCAGGATCGTCATGCGGGGGATGCATATCCATCATCTGATAAAGACACGAATCCAGAGAATATCGTCGGTACGGAAGCGGGAAAGAAAAGAGCATTCCGGGAAAGAATTCAGACGTCCGGGAAGAGGAATTCAACCCTGAACCGACGCCTCCCGGATATGGCACCCCCCACCAGGCACACACCGATGCACTCCGGAAAACACAAGCATTTTTTTATCATCCGGGCGGGGAAAAATCCGTATAGACGGCCTAAATCCAGGATTCAGATCATAATTTCCTGCCAACTCCTCCCGATGCGGCAAAGATAATTATCTATTCACTCCCAGATCCTTCGTATGCACCCCGATGATTATCCCGAAATGCAGTACCGCACCGTCCCAAAAACAGGTGATCGCCTTTCTGTACTGGGATTCGGGGCAATGCGCCTCCCCATGAAGGGGCATGCCATCGATGAGAAGCGGGCTACCTCCCTCATCCATGCGGCATTCGACGCCGGGGTGAACTACATCGACACCGCAGTGCCATACCACATAGGGGCCTCAGAGGCATTCGTTGGCCGGGTGCTTGCCGGAAAATACCGCGATGAGGTGAAGGTGGCAACCAAACTGCCGCCGTGGACCACACACAGCCGCACGGATATGGACGCAACCCTCGCAGCCCAGTGTTCCCGCCTGCAGACCCATTCCATTGACTATTATCTGCTGCACAGCCTGAACCGGGAGAACTGGGACAAACTGCTCAGTCTGGGCGTGCTGGACTTCCTTGACGAGGCCGAAGCAAGCGGGCAGATAAAAAATGCCGGGTTCTCCTATCACGGCGACCCTGAGACCTTCCGCGAAATCGTGGACGCCCGTGACTGGACCTTCTGCCAGATTCAGTATAATATTCTGGACGAAGAGCATCAGGCAGGAACAGAAGGGCTCAGGTATGCCGCCAAAAACGACCTTGCCGTGATGGTGATGGAACCGCTGCGGGGCGGTATGCTCGCAAACGCTGTCCCGCCTGCGGCACAGGAGTATTATGACGCTGCCACTGTCCATCGAAGCCCGGCCGCCCATGCCCTGCGCTGGGTGATGAACCACCCTGAGGTGACGGTGGTCCTCTCCGGGATGAATGATGAAGGCCATCTCGCGGAGAACCTCCGGATTGCCCGTGAGACACTCCCCGGCATTCTCAGTTCTGACGAGGAGGCGATGATGGCGGGGGCACGGGATGCGTGGCGCTCGGCAATGCCCATTCCCTGCACAGGATGTGGTTATTGTATGCCCTGCCCGTACGGTGTGAATATCCCGGAGTGTTTTAATCTCTGCAACAACCACTCTCTGAGGGAACAGAGGCGGGGAACCAAAACTGAGTATGCGGTTCGCCTCGGAGGGGCGCTTGGGGATACACCCGGAAACGCCGGACTCTGCCAGGCCTGCGGAAGATGTATGACCCACTGTCCACAGCAAATCCCCATCATCGATGCACTCAGGGAAATACAGCAGACATACGAAGGCCCGTTGTGGGGGGCAAAAAGGACCATCATCTCCTATGCCACCAGGATTGCAACATGCATAATGGCACACCAGGCACAGAGGCGACAGGGCAGATAACATACAGGAACGTGATAGATAATGCAGGAATTACAGATTGAATGGAATGAGAGAATCGTTACCGTGGACGGCAAGATATGGACAGAAACCGACCGGTTTGTTGAGACACTCGTTGATGAGATATGGAATTACAGCGGCTACGCCATCACCAGCGGATACGCGGCATCGCTCTTCGGCTATACCGGTCCATGTGAGGAAGTGGAGTTCACCCTCCCCGTAATATGCCGTGACCGCTTCTATAGCATGATAGAAGGGTTCCTTGAATCAGGCTTTACCATGATGAGCCCGGGGGACGGGGAAGAGTTGTACCGTCTCTTCGTCACCGGTGCCGGTATCCGTATCGCACGGGACGAGGAATTCTTCCCCAACGTGCACATCCGGGCAAGCCCGCTGCAGAGTGACCGCTATGCCTACATGAAGCGCCTGAGACTTATTGTGAACGGGAAACGCTTCTTTGTTGCACCCCTTGAGCTCCTCATTCCCTTCATCCTGATGCCGGGTGACCGGGGCACTCCTGAACAGCTGGCATATATCTATGCAACCTGCAAAGATGAGATCAATGAAACCGATCTGAAGAACTGGGCGGACCATCTCGGGGTTGACCGGGCCCTTCTCCCGGTATAATTCTTTTTTTAGAGGAACGCAGCAGGTACCGGTATTTTCCAGACCCTGAAATAATACGGCCGGATTTCGAGTCCGCCCCCAGGCAAATCAGAACACCTGATTATCTCCTTATTCAGATCAGTGATCCGCTTCGTTCTCTCCCACATCCACCCAACCGTCCCAGGTGTATAAACCTGAAAAAAGTCCCCTGCAAACAGCCCACCTATCTAAATACAAACACATATCTCCAAACCCCGGACAAGACTACCTAATATGGCCGAATCCAGAAGCATACAGGAATATAAGGAATCACCAATAGGGCCCCTGCGTGGACTCATCGCATGTGCTGCCCTCTTTGTGGTTCTTGTCGGAATCACTCTCTTTACGGATGTTTTTTCCGTTATCCTGCTGGGGCTCGTGCTTGCCTTTCTCGCCGCACCCATGCTCGTCTGGCTGCAGGGAAAAAATATACCGGTCTGGGCGGGCACCGGCATCATCACCTTATTCTATCTCCTGATAGGGTTCGGCCTCTTTCTGCTCTCGGCCGCCTCACTTGTGGTCTTTGCCGGGGAACTGCCAAAATACCAGGAAGAACTAAATGCAAACCTCGCCGGACTTACCACATTTTTAAGTTCATACGGCATCTCTCTCCATGACATTATCGGGCCGGACACGATAAAGATCCAGACCTTCATTGAACCTGCAATGACAATCGCAGGTGACATCTCATCGGTAATTGTCAATGGCTTCTTTGTCCTCGTGGTAACAGCTTTCATCCTGCTTGAACTACCGACCCTGCAGGAGAAACTGAACCGCTCATTTGGCCCGGCAAGCAGCGTCAGCCGTAATCTGCCCACCCTCATCCGCAACACCTATGACGTCATGGTCGTTCGGACAAAGACAAATATTGTCCTTGGTGGCTCTCTCGGGGCATTCCTCTATATCATCGGCGTTGACCTTGCCATTCTCTGGGGAGTCCTCACCATCATCCTCAGCTATATTCCCTATATCGGGCTCTTCATCGCATGTGTGCCGGCAATAATTCTTGCATGGCTTGAATTTGGCTGGGTCGGGGTTATCTACGTCCTCGCAGGGATTGCCATCCTCAACTTCGTCGTCGAAAATGTTGTCTTTGCAAGAATCGCCGCAAATGACATGCGACTCACTCCACTTGCAGTCGTTATTGCCCTTTTAATCTGGACTGCAGTCCTTGGCATCGTCGGTATGTTCCTCGCAATCCCCCTCACGGTCATCTTCCGGACGCTGCTTGCAGGAGACGAACGCACCCGCTGGCTTGCCGTCCTGATAAGTGATGATGAGACAGATGAAATCGTCTGAAAAAATGGCTTTTTTTCCGGGCCTTAAGAAGAGGTGTGGCGGTTTTGTACCATCTTCCAGTTCTGTTGCGGCACGAAAAGAGAGAACACAGCACCGTCCCCTTCTGTGCCGGTCTCCCGGATGGTGATGCCGGTGACCGAGAGAATCTCCCGTGAGAGATACAACCCATAGCGGGTCTGGATACCAATGCCCCGGGAAAAAATCCTCTCTTTTCTGGCATCAGCGATACCGACCCCATCATCTGCGATATCGATTACAGCCGTACTGTCTGCCTCTGTCCGGCAGGTGACCATGACCGTGGTCACGTCCCCGCCGTGGGATACAGCATTCATGAAGAGTTCATGCACCACCCGCTCCAGCATCGGATCGGCATAGATCATCAGGTTGTTGCATGTACTGACGACGGTGAGACAGGAGAACTCAGATGTTGCACCCATCCGGGTCACCAGATCTCCGATATCCTGCCAGGCAGGGGGCTGTGAGCCGAGGTCTTCATAGTCCCGGGTAAAGCCAATCTGGCGTTCGATGGTCTCCGCCGCATCATTTATTTTTGAGAGCTGCTCCCAGGTATCTGAGTCAACAGGCACTTCCCCCGTCATCTCCATGATGTCAAAGAGCATCCGGATGACCGTCACCTGATTAAGAATATCATGCCGGGTAACAGATGAGAGCGTCGCGATCTTCTTCTGCGCTTCGTGAATGGCCTCATCTTTCTTGACCGTATCAGTAATATCCTGATGGACACCCACCACCCGGAGCACCGGCTCGTCCTCCGGGCTCCAGAATACCTGCCACTGCGAACGGATCCAGATCCAGGTACCGTTCTTATGCCGCAGGCGCATCTCATGGGAGCCGCTTGGTTCTTTGCCCTTACTCCAGCCGGATAAGAGGCTGAGAAACCCATCCCGATCATTCGGGTGCACATATTCCATTAACCTCTCCACGGTGAGAGGTGCCAGTTCTCCCAGGTGATAACCAATCATCTTCGCCCAGCGTCCGTCCACCACCATATCACCGGAACTGAGGTTCACATCCCAGGTCCCAAGGTCAGCACACTGAAGCGCCAGATTGAGCCGTTCCTCATCACGCCGTGTCGAACGCGGGGTGTTCACTTTTCCGGAAACAGGCGTGAGATAGATGTAATACCACTCTTTTTCATCCTCCGTCGTCCGGGAGACCATGACATCAAGATGGGTGCCCGCATTCATCAGACCTGAAGGAAGAGCAGAATAGGTGAATGATCCGGTTTCCCGGGTTCGGAGAGAGATTTCATCCCAGCTGCCTATCCTGAGAGAGAAGAGAAACGATGTAATCTGCTTTTGGAACAGATCATCCTGAGATTCCCTTCCGAGAATCCGGGCTGCCGCTGTATTGGCCCAGATTATGTTCCCGCCCGCATCTGCAATGAGCATGCCGTGCGGTGCATTCTCACAGAATCGCTGGCATACATCCGGTAGTGGCATATCATCTTGTGCAGACAAACGTGATCACCTATCTGGAGCAGGCAGGAACAGAGATTCCTCCAAAATAAGAACTGAACCGACCTGCACACCTAATAATGAATACGGTGCTCACAGACTAAAAAGGTTCATCATAAGATCCTGTGACGTACCGGTTTCATCATCCTTAAGTGTTTCCAAATAAGAGATTATTCAGCAATTCAAAAGAGAAACAGAGATGGTGGGAAAATATCTTCACAGGATTAAGAAACACGTTCCTGATTACCTCAGGTTTCTTGGGCCCGGACTTCTGCTGGCAGTCGCCGCTGCCGGTGAAAGCGGCATAGCAGAAGCGGTAGAGATTGGTGCGCATTTCGGCTACGCACTCATCTGGGTCATCGCCATTACCCTCATCTATAAATTTGCATTCGTAAACGGCATCGCCCGCTACACGATGATCACCGGAAAGACCATCTTCCAGGGCATCATCTCCATTCCCGGCCCGAAGAACTGGGGAGGGATTCTTGTGATGGTCATCTATTTTCTTGAGATGTTTGCCTTCGCAGGCATGCTGCTTTTAGGCGGCATCTTCATGGATTATATTATTCCGGGCATCAACTCGATTGGGATGATTGTCTTCATCTCCCTCTCAGCCATCCTCATCCTGCTTTGGAAAGAATCCTATGAGCGGCTGGAACACACGATTGTTGTAATTGCACTCCTCCTCTTCGTCGGCATTGCCTTCTCCCTCACCCAGTTTCCTATCTCCTTTGCAGCAATGCTTCCCGGAATGGTGCCGGACATCCCACCCCGGTCCCTGCTCTCCATTATGGCCCTCATGGGGGCAGTCGGTTCGTCTCTCAACCTTCTCCTATACTCCATCTGGCTCAAAGAGAAGACCGGTGAAAAAAAAGGACCCTCATTCTACCGACAGTCAATTAAGGGGGTCAATCTTGACCTCATCATTGCCTTTCTTTTTGTAGGCATCATCACCGTCCTCTTCATCTCACTTGGCGTCACCGGTTTCTCCATCTCCTACCTGGCCCACGGCGAGACCTTCAGTATCGATGCACTTATCTCCCAGGTACTTTATGTCATCGCCTCCATCCCGTATGGCCCCCAGACCTTTCTTGTGACAGGCTACCTCATCATGTTCGGTGCTGTCCTCACAGGGATGGACGGCCGGGCACGAGCCATTTCTGAGATCCTGCACACCGGATATGCAATTAAATGGGAAGAAAAGACCACATTCCGCCTCATACTTATTCTCTTCACAGCCATCATCGTGAGCGGGGTCATCATCGGGGAGCCAATGGCACTGGTCCATGGAGTATCAGCCATTGCCTCAGTCTTCTTTGCGGTGATGGGATTCATCCTCATCTACCTCAATATGGAGATCAAAGAACCTGAGAGGCCAAACCGCCTCTGGACGGCCGTCATGACCATCGGCAGCCTCATTTTTCTCCTGATGGCACTCTTTATGGAAGAGGGCATCATCAAGTTCGGTCTGCCGCTTGCAGAACGCATGATCGTCGTCGCATTTGTAGTCTTTGTCTTCGCAGGCACCACACTCTTCCGGGATGTCATTCAGGGAAAACCAACCTGGGTTGACCGGCTCTGGACGATTCTCATCTTCGGTGCACTCTCCATCTACGGTACCTTCCGTGGGATCGCGTATGAGGGTATCATCATCAACTTCCGTGACCTCGGTCCGATTCTCGCAGGCATCGTGGGAGGACCTGTTATCGGGGCATGCGCGGGTATTATCGGTGCGGCATACCGCTACCAGATCCCCGGCATGGAGAAGACCGCCCTTGCCTGTGCGGTGGCAACAATCGTGGCAGGTATTGTTGCAGGTTTATTTACCCGGATGTATCGTGGGAACATCACCTATCTCCGCGGATTCATCCTTGTCGCTATTGTCGAGGTGATACACATATTCATCTTTGTGCCCCTCTTCTCGGATATTGCCACCTTTGCTGAGTTTATAGCCATTGTCAGAGCCACTCTGCTTCCGATGGTCTTTGCAATGACTCTGGGATTAATGCTCTTCTTATACATCGTCCGGATGAAGGGCTATTCTCTCACGACCCGGTTTGAAAGAGAGAAAGAGGACGAAAAAGGGAATGGCCCGGCACCGGAAAGGGAGAAAGAACAATGAAGAAAACACTCCTTGAATACCTGCCCTTCATCATCGCAGGCTTCATCTGCAGTTTCCTCCTCTTCAGTGCTGTACTAAATACGCCTGATTACGGGGATAATGAGACTATTAAAATCGCCATCATGGTACCCCTTACCGGCGGTCTTGCGGAATATGGCATGGATGTGAAGATTGGTGTGGACATGGCAATCGATGAAATAAATGAGGACGGCGGCATCGGCGGCAAAGAAGTCGAGGCGGTCTATAAGAACACCTGGGGACAACCGGAACGGGCGGCATACCTCATGGAGGTATGCGCAGATGAAGGGATTCCGGTGGTCATCGGTGACATCACAAGCGCAGGTGCTCTGGCATGTGCAGAGGTTGCCGAAGAGAGACATATCGTCCTCATCTCCCAGGCCGCAACCACACCACTCCTGAGTGAATATGGGCCGTATGTCTTCCGCACTATCTCCTCAGATACCTACCAGGGGAGGGGCATGGCCCGGATCTTCCAGATCTTCCACCCAGATACAGCTAATGTCACTGTTCTCTATATCGACAATGCCTATGGGACCGGTCTCGCGGAGTCATTTGTGCGTGCAGGAGAGGATAGTACGTTTACTGTACACCAGATTATCTCCTTTGAGGAGGGAGAGCGCAATTTCACCAGTGAAATTGCATCCATCGCCCCGGATACCGATGGCATCGCCCTCATCTCCCATCTCACGGAGGCTGAGTACATCCTTAAAGAGGCGAAGGCACAGGGCCTTGAAGTCGCCTGGGTTGGGTCAGACGGCATCGTCACCACCGAACTCTACTCCCATGTCGGCCCTTATGCAGAAGGGTTCATCGCCACGATGCAGGCAAGTGAGGTCCGCAACCTCGCATTCATCCGTGAATACCAGGTACGGGCCAAAGACAGTACGATCAACTGGATGGCCCCCTATTCTTATGACACCGTGATGATCGTTGCCGAGGCCATCCGGAAGGGCGGCTACTCGGCAGATGGTATCAGGGAGGCATTCGGAAATATCCGGTATCTTGGTGTCTGTGGCCCGAAGGTGTTTGAGGAAAATGGAGATATTCCCCCGGCCTTTGATGTGATGCGGATTGAAGACGGACTCTGGAAACGGGTCTCATGGAGAGAGATAACCGGAACGGAAACCACAGCGGCGGTCTCTGCCCACTAAAAGGCCCGCCAGGTATGAAACGCACTGATATAAACAGGATTTATTCATACCTGAACAAAAATACCAACCCTGCAGCAAAATAGGCATATGCAGTGGAGCCACAAGCATGGAACTGAAAATATGCCCGCAAATAAACTTGTTTTAGAATTTACGTGCAAATATCAGCTTAAATACAAAATTCACACAATACAACCATTAAATCAATTATTTCTAGAATTTAGACCATAATATGAACCTAATTCGAAATTCAGCCCCGTATAATCAAAAGTCTGACATATCTATAAATAAAAGCAGCACGATTCAACGCTTATCCAAGCCTGGCAGATTCACCGGGGAATCTGGAAGGGCAACATGAGCGGAGATCATCAGGAGAGATGATATGATAGAACAAAAAAAGACCAAAAAAACCAATGGAAATACGCGGGCTGAAACGGAGAAAAAACCGATCGGCAAGAATGTATTTATCTGCCCGATGCCCGTCACCATTGTCGGGACACGTCTGAACAACCGCCCAAACTTTCTGACCGTTGGATGGGTGACACGGGCGAATGTAAATCCTCCCATGATAGCCATCGGAATTAACAAAGCAAACGCATCGGCAGAAGGCATCCTCATGCATAAGGCATTCTCGGTGAATTTTCCCGGAACCGATCTCATTGAAGAGACAGACTATTGTGGTATGGTATCCGGAAAAGATAAGGATAAATCCCGGATATTTGACATATTTTATGGTGAGATGAAGAACGCACCCATGATCAAAAGCTGCCCGATAACTCTTGAATGCCAGCTGACAGAGACCATTGATCTCCCAACGAACTACCTTTTTATCGGTGAGATAAAAGGTGCATATGGCGATGAAAGCTGTTTTACCGGTGGAAAACCGGACGTCACAGAAATAAAACCTCTTTTGCTCACCATGCCGGACAATTCATACTGGCAGGTCGGCGAATTCCTTGGGCGTGCCTGTAAAATCGGCAGAAGTCTGGAATCCTGAATCAGACGAAAGCCCGCTGCCCAAATCAGGCAAATATTTTTTTCTCACTCACAATGCAGGAACACAACAACCCTTCATACGCAAAGAGGGAAATAAGAGATCAGACCATCGCTAAGAACAACAGAGGGAGACACATACCCAGGGTGGAAAGTCAGCCGGACGTATTTCATCGGCCCTTAACACACACATTGCCCTGACAGATGGTTCTGTTGCTATTATCGTCCTGTCTCCTGAAAAATACCCGGATAAGGCAACAGTTCGGATATAACATAATCCCGGGACGAAGATAACAAGATCCAGAAACATTACTGCCCTGCCGGAATGCAGGTTTGAAGTGGTATATGTGCCAGCACGACAAACAGTGTTCTCTTTTTTTTTGACAGCCTCGTTTGCGATCATCTTCCCCTGCTGCAGAAAAAAGGTTGAACGGTATGGATACATTTTCAGCGGATCCGTAACCATCATTCATTTCCGGCGTCGTCCCGGAAAGCGGGTGTCGGGTCTGCTCTCTCACACATACACATCCGGTTTTTTTCAGCGATAATTGTGCGGCAATCGTACACTGGATCCCACCACCCGTAACGTAAACCCGGATACCATTCATGGAGGTCATATGTGCGTATTTGCGGCAAGAAAGGCATGCCCCCCGGTCAGTATGGATACCCCTCAGCAGAGCTGGCGCAGATACTATACGGCACCGGCATCAATACTCCAGTACACCACCCATCATGCTGCCCGGTGATGAGCTCCCCGACCTTCGGGAAATCATCCCCCTCTATTCAGTTTTGTCACACCCACCACTGCCAGGTATAAAGACATCCCGATGAAGAGGAGAACACACACACAAACACAATACGATTGAGGCAATGTGTGACTGCGAGTCATCTTCCACACAGTCTCCACCTCCCGCTGGCCGGAATCGTTGGATGGAGCACACCATCCGGAGAAGACCAGCAAAAAAAGTGATGAAATAATATCATAACTGAAAGAACGGTAAACACGCCATCAGAGCCTGCCACCAGAAATCAGGAAGAGGAGCGAGAGAAAAGGGGAAAAATCCTGGTGTTCAACCGGAATACCCTCAATAGGAGTGAAACCAGGCCCATCGGCAGACCGGCATGCCATATCCGGCACCCCACATACCCCCAACCGGCAGGAAAGAGAGCAGCACCCATGGCTCATTCCATAAACTCACATACGGTTTAACGCGAAGATATCCACTCAAAACGGGCAAAAAAGAATATACGTCTATCCCGGGGATGACCCTTTATGTCCTCCCGGGAGCCCCCACAGCCGGTTTTCTCCGGTCAGGAATGGCGCATTTGCGTCTCAGTCAGCTTCATCACGTTCTGAAACCATGACACGAATATCATCGTGGCCGCTTACATGCCAGGATGAATCATAATCCAGACAGTAGACGTCAGAGACGGATGAACAGACGAGCTCATCACGCTCTTCCAGATCATACTCCCCCATTGGCTTCAGGTACTCGATTCCGGTAATTCCCATGAACATTATAATATCTCTACAAAATGATAGTCACAGTCACAGGCATATAATTGTTTTGTTTAATGCAACACCATATCTGAGCCGGAAATTCCATAAAATAAAGGAAATAACGAGGAATATGCAATTAATTCAATATAAAGTCAATATTTGAAAAAAATAACCACTCGTTCGACAAATAAACAAAAAAACTGCGAAAGTCCAATTATTTCCTGAATTCAGTCACAATGCACCAGAATCAACCATCCAGAACCCTTCAGGAAGGAGTCGCAGACACGCAATCGCGCAGAAAAACACCCGATAAAATATAACATATCACCAGGGCGCCGCAGATAGATTTATAAAAAAAGATCAATCCACCCTATTCATCAAAACGCCCCATATCAATATACCGACAGATCTCCTTCATGTGCCCTTCACCAGGATCAGTGGCAAAGACTCACCACGTGATTCGATTCACCGGAAGAATGCCTGTCCGGCATGTTTCGATAGGCAATAATAATTCAGAGCACAAAGACCCGCAGCAGGGACGAATGTATGCTCCCCTTAGGATAGGCGCCAGTGAGGCGCCCCGCAAGAGATCCGTTTGCAAAAAAGAGCAGAGTCGGAATTGCTGAGATCTGGAAGGCCTGCATCACCCCGGGATTCGTATCAGCATCACACTTCCCCATCGTGACCGTTCCTGCAAACTCTGCTGCCAGTTCATCTATTACCGGTGCCATCGTCATGCACGGACCACACCAATCTGTCCAGCAGTCTATCACAAGGTACTGGTGGGCCTGAATGAGGTCAGCGATATTCATGTCTGTCACCTCGATCACAGCCCCCGAAGGTCCCGCAGGAGAATTCATCCTCCGCTCCATATCCCTGAGGCGTTTCTCGCGCAGCTGTACGAGTTCATCCTCACCAGGATTATCATTGGCCATGAAGAGTACAGGAGGAGGTATGTGTACTTAAAACTGCAGTAAGCGGACGGAACACATCCAAAAACGCGGAATGACGGCCCATAAAAATGGAAACTTATATGAAGGCAGAAGTCAAAGTAAGATGACACACCAATTACTGTGGAGCGAGGTGGGGTAGTTAGGAAATCCCGACGGGCTCATAACCCGTAGATCGATGGTTCAAATCCATCCCTCGCTATTTTAAGCATATTTTATCATTTTAAGTGAAATTTATCCATTTTTAATTACATCATAGTTAGAACGGGAATTATTCTGAGTCTTTGCGCCACGTCTGCCACCCTCTTTCGCCCCGGAAATCCGAAGATCAGGAATCATATAAAAAAATATCAAAAAAAGTCAGTAGAGGTCATTTTCCGGAGAATGACTCCAGTCCCGCCTGATAGTGTTTTGCAACACAGGTGATCACACGAGGACAACAGCATTCTGACCCTATAGGGAGCGGATACTCTCCATTCAGACACCCGGTACAGAGGTCCTCTTTGGGAATACCGATGGCACGGATCAATGCGGATATCGAGATGTGATGCAGTGACGTTGCCCCGATAGACGCACAGACTTCGTCATTGTCAAGGTCGCTTGCAACCAGTTCAGCCCGGGTTGGCATATCAACACCCAGATAACACGGAGCCTTGATGGCAGGCGATCCGATACGCATATGCACCTCCCGAACCCCTGCATCACGGACAATGTTCACCAGGCGACGTGAGGTGGTTCCCCGGACGATGGAGTCATCGATGAGAATCAGGGACCTGTCCTTCAGGTGCCCCCGGACAGGATTCAGTTTTATTCTGACTGCCGTCTCACGATCTTCCTGTTTGGGCATGATGAACGTTCTGCCCATGTAGCGGTTCTTGATGAGAGCCTCCCGGTAACGGATGCCGGATGCCTCCGCATACCCTGCCGCATGTGCCATCCCGGAGTCCGGGACGGGGGAGACCAAATCTGCAGCCACCGGCGCTTCCTCAAAGAGGGAGTGGCCGATACGACGCCGCACGTCATAGACGAGGCGTCCGTCGATAACGGAATCCGGCCGGGCGAAGTAGACATACTCAAACATGCAGTGCGCCCGGTGAGATGCCTCTGCAATCTGATGGCACTCAATGCCATCTTTTTTCAGACACACCAGTTCACCCGGACGGACATCACGGATAAAAGAACCGCCCAGGGCATCGATGGCGACAGATTCTGAAGCAACCACATATCCGGTATCAGTAGTTCCGATACAGAGCGGGCGGATGCCCAGTGGATCGCGGAATGCCCAGATCACATCGTCAATCATCATCACCACCGAGTAGGAACCCTCGAGGCGACGCATGCACATAGCGACCGACTCTGCAACATCTTCAGACACCCGGAATTCATCAGCGATCATGTTCCCGATTACTTCCGTATCCGTCGTTGTGCAGAAAATCTGCCCGCGTTTCTCAAATTCCTCCCTGAGACTGAGAGTATTGACAAGATTTCCGTTGTGGGCCAGTGCCACCTTCCGTCCACGGAAGGTGAAGGTGAAGGGCTGGATGTTCTCCGGGATCTTTTCTCCTGTTGTCGGATACCGGACATGCCCGACACCCGTCCCACCCCTCAGACCGAAAAGAGTCTTCTTATCAAACACTTCCGCAACAAGGCCCTGACTCTTCTCCTTATACAGCGTCAGGCCATCAAAAGTTGCAATGCCCGCGCTCTCCTGCCCCCTGTGCTGCAGGGCGTAAAGCGCATAATACAGGGGGAATGAGACATCGCCTGAATCGACGATGCCAACAATTCCACACATAATAAATTCCTAAAATCAGTGAAATCGAGCCATCTAGTTATTCGATGTCCAGTTATACTTGCGCAGGCGAGGAGATTTACCAAACCCGCACGACGCACAGACTCCATGGCGCTTGTGGAATGAAATCTTACCACAGCGTCTGCAGACAATATGCGTTGTTTTCTGCCGTTTACCCATTGAGGGCGTGCCTTTACTCATTTTTTGTCACCTACCTGAATGATACTTTATTCCACAGATGGAGAGATGTAGATTACATTATCTCCGCGGACGATTAAAGTGCCGCGTTTCTCAGCCACACCATCAATATTTTCTTCTGCATTGTCGAGGACGAGGTTCATATGAACATCATAGCCCTGGAGAACACCCCGAATCTCCCTACCGCCCTTTAAACTGACGATTACCGGTTTCTGGTTAAGGGCCTTATCTAAAATTTCCAATGGTCTTCTGGTCATAAGACTCCCTGCTCTAATCGATGAGGATTAGTATAATTGCGGCAGTAACATACATAAATATAGCGACCCGACCTGAGTGGCCGGTTCACAACCCTCAAAAACACCATAAACGGCGGTGAATTGAAAAAATGGTCAAAATAAGCTCGAAAAAAAGACACACAATACGGAAATCCGATCTCTCCCGCCTCTTTCGCGGACTGGAAGAGGAGATCGGACCTGACACTGATCTCTTCCGCTCATCAGCAGCTGAAGTGATAGACACCACCGGAGATATCGCCCTGTATCTCATCGAAAAGAAGCCATTCCTGATGGAATACCAGGAGATGGTCTTTCCAACACTCAGGGGTGCCATCGCACACCCGTTTTCTGCGCGGAATGTAGTTGTGGATGCAGGTGCTGTACGGTTCATGGCAAAGGGTGCGGATGTGATGCGCCCGGGCATTGTCCGTGTGAGTGATGACGTAAGGGCGGATCATCCGGTCCTCATCATCGAGGAGACCTATGGCAAACCGCTTGCAGTAGGTATTGCAACACTCGATGCGGCGGATATAATCGCTGCGGAGACCGGCAAGATGGTCCGCAGCTTCCACCACGTGGGAGATGAACTATGGAACCTCGAGATCTAGCGATATTCCTGAAAAAAGATACCATTAAATAAAATTCACTCTAAAACGATTTTCATGGCTAAATTTCTGGATTCTATCCTTGGTAAGGGTTCCTCATCTGCAACTGAGTCAGATTATATGGAGCTTGACCTTGCATCGTTTGAATCCACTTCAGGGGATGCGTCACCGGCCTCAATGTATGTCAAGATTGCCGCAATAAATGACCTCAAAGATACACCGCGGGTCAAAGACGAAATCTATAACGGAAACATTGTTATTGTCGATGTATCCAGACTGAAGATGGATAAGATTACCTATGAAAGGGTCCTCAAAGACCTCCGTGCCGTTGCACATGACATCAACGGGGATATTGTCGGTCTTGGCGACCAGAAATATGTGATCCTGACACCGATGTCTGTGAAAATTTCCCGCGAAAAGATTGGCGGAGGTATGTGAGAGTGGATCGGGTCATCCGCGCCCCATGCCTTCAGTGTTCAGAAGAGATAGAATACCTGTATAAAACCGTAGAAATCCCTTATTTTTCCGATGCTCTCATTACAACCGTTATCTGCGGCTCCTGCGGATTCCGCTCTGTCGATGTAATGATACTGGGAGAAAACGAGCCGGCCCGTTATACCCTCGCAATATCCTCACCAAAGGACATGGAGGCCCGTGTAGTCCGCTCGACGAGAGGCACCATAGAAATACCCGAACTGGGTGTCCTCGTAGAACCAGGGCCCATCTGTGAAGGTTTCATCACGAATGTAGAGGGAGTCCTTGTCCGCATCGAAGATGTCGCCGATCGCGTGATTTCCTGGTCGGAGGATGAAGAACTGGAGCGTGCCCGAGAATTCAAAGCGCGTATCGTGGAAATGCGGTCAGGAAACGTGCCCTTCGTCCTTATTATTCAGGATGAGGACGGGAACAGTGCTATAATCCACCCGAATGCAGAGAAGGGCGCATTCATCCCGTACGAAGACAGGATTGAGTGATCCCCCATCCTTTTTTTGTTTCGCCCGGAGATTCACCTGAGAAGACCATATGACCATGCACATCCGGAAAGCTCCGTCTCCAGAACGCAGAAGAGAGCACCATTACCGGAACAGGTACTACTCCCTGTAGCACATACATAAAATCGGATTTCCCTCAGATTTCCATGAAAAATGTGATTTTATAGCTGTAAATGAGGTAAAACGCTGGATTTTTTAGGATATTGCGGACAAACTGCATCCAATCCATGCGGGTGCCGTAAAACACGGAATAGTCAGTATCGAACCGGACGTCTTCCCGATCGTCGGGTTACCAGAATATTCAAACAATAAATACCGACAATCAATCTTTAAAGAACGATTTAACGTTAGAATCTTATCTATTTTCGGATTTTAAAAATGCCCCCGGGAAAGATTTATCTAGCCCTGAATGGACTAACCATCACCTACCGTATAGGAGGTGAATGAAGGAGCATTCGTGGATGTAAACAACATATGTTGAAAATCAATCGCCATGCTGATTACGTGCTTTACCCATGAAAGGACAGTAGCAGGATGGCTTTCACGAACGATAACGAGTTAATCCGAGACTCTCATGCAACATACGGATGGTATATCTTCACGCTCCTGCGCGAGGATGCACCCATCACATTAACCAGGCGCTTTGAAGAATACGCCCCGTAGTATATACCCAATACCAAAAAAGGAATGGATGATACCATACGGAAGCACCCGACCCAAATAGCAGAAATATCGTATAATACCCTGAAGCCGCCCAGTCTGACGGAGCAATGGGCGGCAGCCCCACCTTATTTCCGCAGACCGCCGTATAAGAGGCACATACACAGGCGGTCTTCGGAATTTTTGTAACCACATACATTTCTGTAATCTGTTTTCTG
This sequence comes from uncultured Methanomicrobiaceae archaeon, assembly GCA_963761105.1. Lineage (GTDB taxonomy): Archaea > Halobacteriota > Methanomicrobia > Methanomicrobiales > Methanomicrobiaceae > Methanogenium. The sequence goes on from CAVXFW010000023.1 coordinate 608,916, forward strand.
GCGTCATCCGGGAGTTCCGCTCCCAGGCACGGGGGGCGAAATTATCCGGAAAGACGCGAATAATTCCACATAAAAAGGAACGAAAAATTGGAAGCCTTATTCTATCGGTTCACCGTGGAGGAAGACACCAGGGGTGTCTGTGACCCTGCCCACCGGGCGGGCATCGGTAAAGATCTTCAGTACCGCGGGCACTGATTCCTCCGGGACGATGAAGACATAACCCATGCCCATGTTGAAAGTCCGGTACATCTCAGCCTCATCTACATCCCCCATCGACTGCATCCAGGGATATATTGGCTGCGGGATGAGGGGATCGGTGATTTCATATCCCCAGTCACCCAGACGTTTCAGATTGAGAAGGCCGCCTCCGGTGATGTGGCACATGCCGTGCACATCACAGGCAGAGGTGACTTCCAGTACACCCGCATAGATGCGGGTCGGGGTGAGAAGCTCCTCACCAAGAGTCGTGCCCCACGGCATCTCCTGGTCATATCCTGCATAGGAGTCCACCAGTTCACGGGCAAGCGTAAGCCCGTTTGAATGAATTCCTGAGGACGGTACGCCCACGATGACATCACCTGCGATTATTGTCTCACCTGTTATGATCGCATCCCGCTTCTGGATTCCAAGACATGTGCCTGCCACATCAAGGCCGGTCACCATGCCCTTCAGGGTCGCGGTCTCCCCCCCGATGACCGTCATGTTTGCCTGCCGGGCCCCCTCGTTTAAGCCCATTCCAACCTGCTCCATCTTCGTGATGGAGAGTTTATCGGTGGCAACATAATCGACAAAAGCAACAGGCTCGATATTCATCACATAGAGATCGTTTACGTTCATCGCGATACAGTCAATGCCGATGGTGCTCCAGTCCTCCATCACATCGGCAACCAGCATCTTCGTGCCGACACCGTCCACTGCAAGGGCAAGATAGTAGTCTCCAAACTCAATCAGGCCGGCAAAATGCCCGCTGCTGCCCGCAGGTGCACAGTCGCCCGACCGCCGGAAGGTCAGTGTGGAGACAAGTGCCTTCACCGCACTTGCCTCCAGACCGATATCAACGCCCGCTTCACTGTATGTATGTTTTCTGATGAATCCTTTCATCTTCAACTCTCCTCTGCAAGCCCGAATTCATCGTGCAGCACACGAACGGCCCGCTGCCCGTCTGCCTGTTTTACCACAAACGAGACATTCACCTCAGATGACCCCTGTGAGATCATCATGAGGTTGATGCCCTCCCGCCCGAGGGCTGTAAATATCCGGCCGGATATGCCGGGGGAACCGGCCATGCCGACGCCGACCACAGCAACCGCAACCACATTGCGATCATGCCCCACTTCCCGGATATACCCCTTCTTCATCACCTCATTGAGAGCAGCAAGGGCGGCAGACAGGTGCTCATCATCAACAATGAGGGAGATATTAGCCTCAGACGACCCCTGTGAGATCATCATGATATTCACCTCAAACTCACCCAGTGCGGAGAAGATGGCACGGGCAACTCCCGGCCGTCCGACCATCTGGGCACCGGTGATGTTTATGAGGGAAACCTTGTCGATGTAAGTAATAGCCTTCACCACCCGGTGATCAAGTCTGCTTGCATCCACCACACAGGTGCCCGCTGCCTCAGGATTGAATGTGTTTTTTACCCTGACAAGAATCCCCTTCTGCATCGCCGGTTCAATGGACCGCGGGTGCAGCACCTTTGCTCCGAAAAAAGAGAGTTCCATTGCCTCATGGTATGAGACAGTCGAAAGCACCCGTGCGTCCGCGATAACCCGGGGATCAGCCGTCATCACACCGTCCACATCGGTCCATATCCAGATCTCGTCAGCATCGATGGCAGCGCCTACTATGGCAGCCGAATAATCTGAACCGCTGCGTCCAAGGGTTGTCACAATCCCATTTCCGGTGCAGCCCATATAGCCCATGATGACCGGCACCGACTCCCCGAGAAGCGGGACGACGCGGGACTGGATGTGAGTAGCACTCTCCGGCAACACCTCAGCACACCCATGGCGGTCTGTCGTCCGGATACCGGCCTCACAGCCGTTCAGTGCCATGGAGGAGACACCCGCCTCACGCAGAGCCGCAGAGACAATGAGGGCAGAGAGGCGCTCACCAAACGATATGATATAATCAGACGACCGTGGTGTCAGTTCCCGCAGGTTATAGACCGCGGTAAGAATATTCTCAAGGTTACAGAGACGCTCATCGATTACCTCCATGACTGTGTCATACTCACCTGGTGCCACTGCCTGCAGGACCTTTCCGTGGCGCGCCCGCATCGATGCTATAAACATATCAATGGGCGGTTCATCACGCGCACCTTCAACCTCTGCTGCAATTGCGTGGAGCTGATCAGTCACCCCAGACATCGCCGAAACCACAACGCAGAGCTCATTGCCCGCCGTATGGTAATGGTTCAGTATTCCGACAACCCGTCCGATGCAGTCCTTATCACCGACCGAGGTGCCGCCAAATTTCATTAAAAGCCTCATTCTGGCTCCACAATCCCATCTATTTCTTTATGTAAGTATACTGCATAATGGATAATATCATGCCTGGAGATCTTGTGACTGACTGCCATGTGCTTGTCATCGGCAGCGGCGGAGCCGGCTGCAGGGCGGCACTCGAAGCCAGCCAGTACGGCGAAACGGTACTCCTTTCACGAACACTGACGGGAAAGGGCGGGTGTACTATCATGGCGGAAGGCGGGTATAATGCGGTCCTTTCAGAGGACGATTCCACAAGCCTTCATTTTGAAGATACCATGCGCGGGGGAGCATACCTCAATGACCCTGATCTTGTAGAGACTCTGGTGAGCGATTCACCGGACCGCTTCCGGGATCTCGCTGCCTGGGGCTCAGTCTTCGATGTGGATGGAGATTGTGTACCGGCCCAGCGTCCCTTCGGTGGCCAGAGGTTCAGCCGCACCTGCTATGCAGGCGACCGGTCGGGCCATGAAATGATCGCAACCCTCACCGAACAGATACGAAATACCGGAATCCGCCAGGTACAGGAGACAAATGCCATCGACCTCCTCATGGACGGACGGCGGGTGGCAGGCGCCATTACACTGGACGGGAACGGAACCCTTGGCGTAATCACCGCTGACGCAACCGTACTTGCCACAGGCGGGGGCACCCGGTGCTATGACATCTCCACCAACTGTGCTGCAGGAACAGGAGACGGCTTTGCCCTCGGATACCGGGCAGGGGCCACTCTTATTGACATGGAGATGGTGCAGTTCCACCCGACGGGTGCTGTCTATCCGCCGGATTCACGTGGCCGGCTCATCACCGAGGCCGTCAGAGGAGAAGGCGGTGTTTTGAAAAACAATCTCGGAGAACGGTTTATGGAACACTATGACCCGGAGAGAATGGAGCTCTCCACCCGGGATGTGGTCTCGCGGTCCATTGCAACCGAGATCCTCGAAGGCCGCGGCACAGAACACGGAGGTGTCTACCTTGATGTGACCCACCTGTCTGCAGCTGAAATAGAGCGCCGGCTGCCCATCATGCTCGAACAGTTCCTCCAGTTTGGTGTGGATATTCGGGTCCAGCCAATGGAGGTCGCCCCCACCGCACATCACCTCATGGGCGGGCTGAAGATAACGCTGAATGCGGCCACCACCCTCCCCGGGCTCTATGCCTGCGGCGAGGTGACAGGCGGTATCCACGGGGCAAACCGCCTTGGCGGCAATGCCCTCGCAGACACGCAGGTATTCGGGAAACGTGCAGGTGAATCCGCAGGAAAGGCACCGGCTGTAACACTGTCGGTGGATATCGATGAGGTCCTTGCAACAGAGGCCGCACGCTGTGATGCCTACTGCCGCGGAACCACACCACCGCACGAGATCACCCGTGAACTGAAGCGTGTGATGTGGGATCACGCCGGTATCTTCCGGACGAAAGCAGGCCTGAATGAGGCAGAAACCACCATCATCCGCCTCCAGAACGTCGTGCCAAAGGCAGCAAACCGCCGGATGCTCAATGAGTGCTGCAGTGTCACCAATATGCTCACCGTTGCCCGCCTCATCGTTCATGGGGCACTCCTGAGGGAGGAATCACGCGGTGCCCACGTCAGACAGGACATCAGACAGGACTGGACACCTGCTGACTCGCCCTTTGGCCATACGGTGCAGTCGCTGTTTGGGACATTCATTGAAGAGAAACGAGGGACAGCATGAACACGATTACCTTTACCATCGAACGCTTTGACCCCGAAACAGACCCGGCACCCTATACCGTGACCTATACCGTTGAAGTAAACGAGGGGGCACGGGTGCTGCATGCCCTCCATGCTGTCCGGGAACAGTGTGACCCGTCCCTTGCCTACCGCTACTGCTGCATGTCAGGACAGTGCGGCAGCTGTGCAGTCCGCGTGGGGGGCGAGCCGGTACTTGCCTGCATGCACGAGGCATATGACGGAATGGAAGTTGCCCCCCTGAATCTCCCGGTGGAGCGTGACCTGATGGTGGAGATGAAGAGCTATCTGCAGGACCTTGCAGGCATCACACCGGGCATCTTCAGCGGCTACCTGACAATGGAGGCAAACGAGGCGATACGGCCCATCCGGGATTGTATCGAATGCCTTGCCTGCGTATCTGAGTGTCCTGCCATTGCGGTCACCGACTTTGCAGGCCCAACCGCGATGCGGCAGGAGATGCGCATTGCTCTTGACCCGCGGGATGACCGGGACCGGGCGGCACTTACCGTCAATGAAGGGCTCTTTACCTGCACCACCTGCCAGCGGTGCCTCGAGGTCTGCCCAAAACATATTGCAATACCGGGGAAGGCCATCGAGAAACTGCGGGAGATTGCACACCGTGAAGGTCTCACCCTCCCGAAACACCAGACGGTCGCAGAGATGGTCCGCGCCACTGGCCGGAGTGTAGATCGGATCATGCCCACCGTGCTGGAACAGATGCCCGAGGTCATCGAACCAGTGGGTGAGGCCAGAGGAGAGGTAGGTTTCTTTGTCGGGTGTATGTACAACGGACGCCTGCCGGACACTGCCCTGAAGATGCTCGCTGTGCTGCGCCGAAACGGCATCCGGGTCATCATCCCACCCGAACAGGTCTGCTGCGGGTCCCCCCTGATACGGACCGGCCAGACAGAATATATACCCGAACTCAAACGGATAAATATCGGGTGCTTTGTCGATCGTGGTATCGAGACGGTCCTTACGATGTGTGCCGGGTGCGGCTCGACACTGAAAAACGACTATGATACACCCTTCCGGGTCATCGATATCAATCAGCTGCTGGATGAATACGGTATCGAGCCGCCGGTCTCATCCTCCGTTCCGATGACCTACCACGACCCCTGCCACCTCCGCAGGGGACAGGGCGTTTCTGAAGAGCCACGGGCCCTTCTCCGGCAACTGACAGATGACTTCCGTGAGATGCCGGCACGCTGCTGTGGGGCAGGAGGCGGTGTACGATCCGGCCTTCCCGATGAGGCAGCAGACCTTGGACGGGACCGGCGTGAGGCAATTGCAGAGACCGGCGCTGCCATTGTTGTCACTTCGTGTCCGTTCTGTGAGTTCCATATCGGTGAACACTCCGGAGTCCCCGTCATCAATATCACAACCCTCCTCTTTGAGTCATACGAGACAAAAGACGAAGCATCAGGAGAGGATAGCGGCTGGATGGATCTCCCCTGCAGGGACGTCGAATAACGATACAAAAAGAACAGATTTTATGGGAAGAAGCGGGGAAAAACCCCTCACCCTCTTCTCCTTTTCTAATGTGAGTGCGCGTGTGTGTTTGTCCGCCCTGTTGCCCATCAGTTTGCTTCCATGGCGGTCGTGTTCTGTGGACTTGTAAGTGTGCCATCCTGCAGTTTTCCGGAGAAATATATTGACTTTATCAATGCATCCGCTTCAGCGGCAAACGTTGGATTCGGGCTCAGGGCGGCTATCTGCAAAGCAGGTATGGCCGGATCACCGATGCGGATGAGGACTTCTTTTATCTTCTGTGTATCAGAGTCACCGCGTTCGAGGGCATCAAGCAGATAGGGCACCGCAGGAGCACTGATACCCACAAGGGTCGTCGCACAGATGGACCGGGTATCTTTGTCCTCTGAATCCAGGGCGTCAATAAGCGGTGGAATCGCCGGTTCGCCTATCTCCTGAAGAATGAAGGCACCGTAGATGCGGGTCTTGTTGTCACCGGCCGCAAAGGAGTCGATGATCGGTTGCACCGCCGGTTCACCGGTCTGGATAAGAGCGGTGATGGCCGCGAGTTCTGTGTCCGAATCATCAGATGAAAGTGCCTGTATCTGCTGATCAATCATGCCACCGGTGCCGGCTCCTCCTGCTGCATCTTCCGTGCACCCGCAGATGCAGGCGGCGAGAAGCAGAAGACTGATGAGGGCACCGGCTTTCAGTGCCGGAGATGGTCGCATATATATCCGTTTTACCGTAAAAAGAGAAAAATCCCACCCACAGGGAATGTGTGGGGGAGGGACAGGGGTGGAGGAGCAACAAAGACTCTCTTCAGCGGTTCCGTGCGAGATACTGATATGCCTCAAGCGCTGCTTTTGCACCCTCACCTGCAGCAATGATCACCTGTTTGCCGTGAATCTCGGTGATGTCGCCTGCCGCAAAGACACCCGGCCGTGAGGTGGAGCAGTTCACATCAATCATGACCTCGCCGCGATCATTCATATCCACAAACCCTTCTAAAAAGCCGTTATTCGGTTGATGCCCAATCGCGAGGAAGAGGCCGTCCACCGCAAGGCGGGTCTCTTTGTTCGTCTCCGGATCCGTAATGGTGATGCCCTGTATCAGTGTTTCCCCGTGGATGGCGGTCACCACCGCTGGTTTGTGGGTGAGGATATTTTTGACAGATGCATACTCCTTCTGGTATATTTCATCTGCACGCAGCTTCGAGCGGACGATCAGGTGCACCTCTTTTGCAATCCCGCTCATCTCGATTGCAGTTGTGAGGGCATGGTTGCCGCCGCCAACTACTGCAATCGTCTTCCCTGCAAAGAGCGGACCGTCACAGGTGGAACAGATACTCTCCCCGCGTCCGATGAACCGTTTCTCCTCCGGAAGATCCAGCCACCGCGGACGCAGACCGGAGGTGATAATGACACAACGGGCCGAGAATGACCGCGACGAAGCAGTTTCTGCCACAAACCCTCCTTCCTCCCCTTCGTGGAGAGCGGTGACCGAGTCGAGTTCAAGAGTGATACTCGCTTCCTCACGCACCTTCTCCTCAAATTTCTGCATCAGTTCCCCGCCGGTTACCAGGCGGAACCCCATGTAGTTTTCGATGGCCCACGATTCAAGCGCCTGCCCCCCGATATTCTCCGTGAGTACCAGCACAGAGAGCATCTTCCTTGAGGCATACATCGCAGCCGTGAGGCCTGCAGGTCCGCCACCGATGATAAGCACATCATAGACATCCGGGGCCTTCTCTGTCTCGAAGAGTTCGCGGAAACGTGCCACATCAAACCCGATGATGGCCTCCCCGTCCACCATAGTGACTGGCACTCCGTATTGACCGGAAAGCTTCACCATCTCTTCTGCAGCGATTTTGTCACGACCGACATCAACCTCAGTGAACGGCACCCCCAGCCGGGACAGGTAGCCCTTGGTAAGACGGCAGTACTGACAGCCTTCCGTAGAATATACTGTGACATTCGGCATTATTTCATCTATACCACAGAGACAGATAAGACTTACCGGCCCGTCAAAAAAAGAGGATTATTCAATCAGTTCAAATTTCGTTCCCGGAGTACCGCAGATGGGACAACGCTCCGGCACTTCTCCGAGAACGACATTGCCGCAGAAAGGGCAGAGATGGACAGGAGTCTCCGCGAGGTCACCACCGGCCTTCACCGCGGCAAGTGCTTTGGCATAGAGACCGGCATGCACCTCTTCTGCCTTCATTGCATGGGTGAAGACCGTCCTTGCCTCGGTGGCATTTTCAGTCGTTGCCTCCTCAACAAAGGAGGGGTACATCGTGGTGAACTCATGTGTCTCCCCTTCCACAGCACCGGTAAGGTTCTCCTCAGTTGATCCAACTGCCTTGAGGGCCCCGAGAAGACGCCGTGCATGAATCTCTTCTGCTCTTGACGCTGCAGCAAAGAGTTTTGCAACGACCGGATATCCCTCATCCTTTGCCTTGACTGAATAATTTGCATACTTGCGGTTCGCCTGTGATTCACCTGCAAACGCTTCCCATGCATTCTCTTCTGTTGTCATTGTAATCTCTAACCTTCTCCCTCTTTGATAGGAATAGAACAGACATGCTTCCTATTAAATACTTCGCCGGAATGAGGGATTTGTTCTATACCGTTACCATTTTATTTCCTGTTTACAATTCTCTCTTTATAAAATCGATAGAAACATGGAAATGACATAATATGGCACTAAAACGGATGCGGGACACAGACATGATCGACCGGCCACGGGAACGGATCGCAGCAGTCGGACCGACGGTTCTTGATAAACGCGAACTTGTTGCGGCAATCATCGGCAAGGGAATCCCCGGTCGTGATGTAAACGTAATCGCAAACGATATTATCAACCTTCTGGATGAATTGGGAACAGAGATAACCTACGATGACCTGATCGGCATAAAAGGAATCGGGGAGAGCCGGGCGTCACAGATGGTCGCTGCCTTCGAACTGGCCCGCCGCTACATCAAAAAGCCTGGTACCACCATCTCACGGCCCGAGGACATACTGATGATGACTGCTGACCTGCTTCACAAACAGCAGGAATACTTCATTGCCTTCACGCTTAACGGAGCAGGTGAGGTTATCCGGCGTCACACGATTACGAAAGGCACACTCACTCATTCTCCGGTACACCCCCGTGAAGTCTTTGCCCCCGCCCTCACCGACCGTGCGGCTTCTGTTATCTTTGTCCATAATCATCCCTCCGGGAGTACGGAGCCTTCAGACGCTGACATCACCATCACCCGCACCCTTGCTGAGGCAGGAGAGATCCTCGGCATCCGGGTGCTCGACCATGTAATCGTTGCAAAGACGGGGCACACCAGCCTGAAGGAACGGGGCCTCTTCTGAACAGGACAGTATATCCTGACCGGGAAGTTTTCCGGAACAGAGGAAACGGGGCATCTCCGAAAGAAAAAAAGGCTTTCAAAATGAAAAAAAAGCATTGGGAAGAGCGGTTGCACCTGGCTAATTTTTTATGACGGACGGTTTATTCTGCCATATCATGGATGATAAGTTCACCCATATGGTATCCCTTCTCATAGGCGGCCTTCATCACATCAGGCCGTGTCGTGATGTCTATCACCCCATCCATGTTATTCTGCAGAACCTCATCCCAGTAAGGACAGTCAATGATGTCGCAGAAGGCTTTCATGGAGAGAATAACACCGTCAAAATCATGTTCAATATTCATCCCGCCGATGCTCAAAAGAAGCGTCCTCCGATGTGCCTTCTTTTCAGGGGTGACAAGAGGTTCTTTCCGGAAATATTTGGCCATAAAAAAGACCTGAAAACGGTCCATGAATGATTTCAGGGCACCCGGAATGCCCATCGTCATCACCGGTGTTGCCACGATAAGGCCGTCAATATCCCTGAATTTCTCGAAATAGGGAGTCACGTCATCATTGATCCCACAGACAGCATGATCCTGGCAATAGAAAATCTCTTTGCACGGGCTAAACTTCAGCTTTGGCACAGGGACAATCTCAACCTCACAGCCTGCATCACGGATTCCCCGCACCGCTTCATTCATCAGTTTTGCCGTATTCCCCTTCGGACGGGGACTTCCTAAAAGGGCAATGATCTGTGGTGCCATTGAGGAGGTTACGGTGCTAATCCTGATAATAATTCCTGAAGGAAAAACCCGCAGACACCATTTAACCGTTATTCACATTCGGGAAAGATTTATTACACCGTAATCAGATGTAGGCACAGAGGTGATTATCTATGAGTGAAAGCCCGAAGCGAGTAAAAGCCGGCGAAAAAGTCGGACCAGGAACATACAAGTGTATTGACTGCGGCCTTGAATTTGCCATCGATGAGTCTGACAAGGATCTCAGAAAATGCCCCACGTGTGCCTGTGAGTACTATGACTGTTTCCCGATGACGCACATCAGGGAAGATATTAAGACCCCGGAAGATGCAATCCATCCTCCGAAACGCTGAGTGTATAAGATCAAACGGGGAGATTTCATCCCCCGGACAGGAGTGAACTAATATGGTAAATGTAGAGAGTAAAGGTCAGAAATTTGAATGTGAGATCTGTGGAAATATTGTTGAAGTACTAGAAGCGGGCGGTGGAGAACTCGTCTGCTGCGGCGAACCAATGATCCTGCAGGAGTGAAAATACCGATGGATGCACAGCTCAAAGAACTGGAAGAGGATATCGGCAAGGTTCCTCTGATTGTGAAGAAGTGGGCAGATGAAGACCCTGAACTAAAGGACTGGGTCACATCAATGGACAAACTTATCTGGAAAGATGGAAAACTTTCCCGCCAGACGAAGAAGATAATCGCCATCTGTGTGGCAGCAGCCCTCCGGGACCGTCACGCGGTCCGGGCCCAGGCGGCGGGAGCATCCAGCCTCGGTGTCGACTATGACGAGGTGGAAGAGGCACTCAGGGTGACATTCCTTCTCGCAGGTATGCCTGCCTACACATACGGGCGCACAGCAATCGACGACCTGATGAAGAAATAATCCGCCAGGCGCTTTCCCGGCGGTACCCCCCTTATTCGATGATCTGTACAGAAGAGCGAAGCAGCCGGGTGCTGAGCGCGTCTCTTTTGCTCTTCTGCCGGTGAGAATCTGACAAATGGAATGGCGCTGCCGCCATAACGTCGGTGGCCCTGTGGTGAAGAGGAATACATATGTGTGACGACGAGTTATTTGACGAATGCCTTTGCTGCCATGAAGGACCGGTGCTGGGTGAACCTGCACCGGAATTTTCCGCTGTGACGACACATGGGCCGATGGAACTGAAAGATTATCTGGGGAAATGGGTGGTGCTCTTCAGCCACCCGGCAGACTTCACCCCGGTATGCACCACCGAGTTTATTGCATTTGCGGCGGTCTATGAGGAGCTGAAGGCAATAAATGCCTACCTCATCGGCCTCTCCATTGACTCGGTTCATGCCCACCTCGGGTGGGTCAGGAACATTAAGGAAAAGATGGGAGTTGAGATTCCTTTCCCTGTCATTGCCGACCTTGACATGAATGTGGCCCGGCTCTATGGCATGATCCAGGCAGGGGCGAGCAGCACGGCGACAGTGCGGTGCGTCTTCTTTATTGACCCGGAGGGTATTCTGCGGGCGATGATCTACTACCCACTCAGTAACGGGCGGTTTATCCCGGAGATTATCCGGCTGGTAAAGGCACTCCAGACGACAGATGAGAACGGTGTCGCCACCCCTGCCAACTGGCAGCCAGGTGACAAGGTTGTTGTGCCGGCACCTGCCACCCAGAAAGGAGCAGAGGCCCGTATGAAAGAGGGATACGAATGCAAAGACTGGTATCTCTGTTTTAAAGAGATCTGAACTCCTCCTCTTTTCTGTTATGGAGATTACTTCGTGTGTCTCTCTCTTACATATCTAAACGTGGGAAACCTGGCGGTTTCATCAATTCATACCATAAAAACCGATCTGACATTTGTCGCAGGGTTTATCATCCTGAATGATCCACTTACCTTCAGGAAATACCCTCATGCCGATGCAACATGCCGAGGCCCCGTCGCTGAGAAGCGCCTGGACGAAGACGACAGAGTATCAGCTCCTTGCCATTCTTGAAGAGGAATACGGCTTCAAACATGCGACCAGCCGTTCTCTTGTCCATTTGATGAATGAATTCGCTGAAAAGCCCTACGGCTGGCACCGCGGTGATATGCAGATTATCTACCATGCGGTGGATATGCGGGAACGACCCGGCCGGGCAATCGGAGACATACCACTGCGCCCCGTATTCCTCACTATTTCAGTATCTGATGACGCGGTGGCCTTTGAGACGGGAGGCCTGCAGGGGATGCGACAGCACAAACTTATACGCCTCGCCCGTGAGGCCTATGACCAGGGCGGCCTTCTGACGCAGCATGACCTCGCACTTCTGCTCACCACCTCGTCACGCACCATCCAGCGTGATATTAAGGAACTGAGAATTGCAGGCATCCGTTTGCCGACACGGGGCGCAATCTATGAATACGGCCATATTCCGTCTATACGTTCAGTCTGTGTTGACCGTTTCCTCTGCGGCGAGGAGGTGGAGAATACAGCCATTGAATGCGGCGTTTCTCCCGATATGGTGCGCAAATACTTCCGGCAATTCACCGACACGGTTGTGCTGTATGCACGGAGCTACCGGGCAAATGAAATCGTTGATATGACAGGCATCCCAGAAAAAGTACTCGGGGAATTTCTTATTCTCTATGAATGCCACAAAAACCGGAAGACTCCGCGACTCAATGAATTGTTTACCCGGTACACACCGGGCATCATCCAGCGCCCGGTCCCATTTGCCCCCAGATAGCCCACCAACATTCTGACATGTCCTTATAGAAGGAGCATTCAAGCGTGGATTAAAATATACACGATGAAAATGGGCCAAAATTGCTCAAAACGTAAAAATCAGGCGATTTTTCCTGAAAAATCAATTTTAAGCGATAATTGATTCTATCACTATTTTGCAATAGATGCATTTATGCGAAACCTTTAATACCGATTGGCATAGAGTTAGGGGTGACAAATGTCGCACGAGATGGACACGAATCCGGCTGCGGCTGTGTCAACAGAAAGGTGAAAATGGGGTATGAAAAGAAATGACAGACAATTTCTTAGCCACAATGGCTTCCCCCCTGGCCCGGTGACGGGCATTAGGAGCGTTCCCCCATATACCCTTGAGATCAACACCGATGACCCGGGGATAATTGAGCAGGTATTCAGGGATGCCGGCTCACTAAACGCATCCGGCGAGATGGAGGCAGATGTGACGGGGAGAGAGTCTTTCCAGCGGCAACACGTGGGGTCAGCCCGTGTCCGGGCAGCGACGAGAGAGAGAAAATCCACCGGGAAAAAGCAACGTGTAGTAAAACCAGCAGCAAAACCCGCAGCAAAACCCGTTTATCGAATGTGAGACACATTCCGAAAAAATTTAGGAGTTACTGCTCTGTGAGCCAGGAAAACTATACCGTAGGGGGATACCAATATCACCCCCAACCAAATTTGAACTGAGGTTGCTTCACGGCGATAAACACCAAATGCAAAGTAATTCAGAAAACGGCGCTGAAATGAGCACCAAAGAAATCATACACGACTTAAGGAGGACAATAATGACAACGTATACTGTAACACCCGGCCAGGACATGATCGAGCCCCAAATCGCGGAAGAGAAACTTCCGGGCTCAGCACGGGCAGTCCTGGTTATACTCGACGACCACGAACCCCGGACATTCTCAGAAATCTCCTGCAAGGTTGAATGGGCACCACGCACGGTCAGAAACGCACTACGCAGGCTCATTGAGGAAGGATTTGTCGTCAGAAAGTTCAACTTCACGGATGCACGCCAGGTCTTTTACCTGCGGCCATAGGTGCCACAGGCCACCTGAATTCTTAATGCTGAATTGAACGGGAGGCTGCAACCTCCCATTTTATCAGTTTCACAAACAGAAAGAGAGAATACACCGGATCCCCATTCAGTTACCTCCATACACCGGGAAAGACGGCGGATCCTGACAGGAGCGGCATATGGCCTGCAGCACACTGCAGGCAATTCATCCGGGATTTCCCGGAATAATGACAACTCCCGTCCAAATATCTTTTTTAGGTTCTATTAACAAGACACCATGCCCCGGATTTCAGGAGTGATTCCCGGTACACCTTACGACACCGATGAACCGTGCAGGCTCCGGCCGCGAGTGTTCTGCCATCCGCCAGGAACCCTGAGGGAAGACACACACCCTGCCGCGGGAGGCAAACGTTCCGGGATACGGGAATCACTTCGACGATGGGGGACTCCAAGAGTTCGCAGGAGATAGCGAGTGACACTATGAGAACAAGGGAGGCGGCATCGTTCGTGTCAGTGGGCGTCTGTGTCAGTGATATGTAAGCGGTGATATGAAAGAAGAACAGGCCACAACAAAAGAGAGCAGGTAATCTCAGCCTCCCGTTGGAAACCATAAAGTAAGATTCCTGCGAACAGTGCCGTAATGGGTGTAAATGTTCTCGCCTTTGCGACAAGTCCGCGGCGGCACGGCAACTCTGAGACACTTCTTGATGCCCTTCTTGGAGCAATGTCTGCAGAAGACGGGGTTACGGTGGAAAAGTACTCCCTCGATGAAATTGAGATCCGCCCCTGCCGGGGGTGCAACGCCTGCGAGAAACTGAACCGCTGTATCATAGAGGATGACGACCTCCCATGGGTGCTGGATAAAATAATCGCAGCAGACATTGTGGTAATGGCTGTCCCCGTCTACTGCATGGGAATGTGTGCGCAGGCAAAAGCCCTTGTCGACCGGATGCAGGTGCTGAGGTCCCGGAAATACATCCTTCACCTTCCAATCGTCCCTGAAGAGCGGCAGGGCAAACGCCTTGGAGCATTTCTCTCTACGGCCGGCCAGAACTGGGACTATGTCTTCGATGCCCTCATCCCGTCGGCGAAGTGTTTCTTCCACGTGATAGATGTCAAAAACCGCGATATCTCATACCTGATGGTGAATGGTGTGGACGAGATGGGAGAGCTTGCTGCACATCCGACGGCGAAAACGGATGCGGCGGCTCTGGGAAAGCGGATGATAGAAGATATCAAAGTGCGGCTTTCCGGAGAAGAGAAGAAAGCGAATACCGGGACAAAAAACAGAAGTGGAAAAAAACAGGAGACGAACATGGAGAACGGGGAGATTAATCCAAAGAAGGGGGAGCCCGTGTGAGTCCGAAACAGGGACACCCGATACGGGTGCTGGGGATTTCCGGAAGCCCCCACCGGCAGGGGAATACCGAACAGCTGCTGGACCGGTTTTTAGAGGGGGCGGCGGATGCGGGGGGAGAAACAGAGAAGATAATCATCTCAACTCTTAACTACCATTCCTGCCGGGGGTGTAATGCCTGCCATAAAACCGGCGTCTGCATCATAAATGACGACTTCATCCCGATTCTCACGAAAAAAGTCCCGGAAGCGGATGTCGTCGCCCTTGCGTCCCCCATCTACTCAATGTCCATCACATCAGAAATGAAGGCGTTAATTGACCGGGCACATACCATCTGGGCGCAGAAGTTCAAGCTCAATCTGGTGCACTACGATAAAGAACACTTCACAACCCATCCCGGCTACTTCCTTGCAACGGCAGGGATGGAACGGCCGGATATCTTTGACTATTCCTACCCCATCATCACTGCATTCTTCAACGGATTCGGCTGCGGTTACACGCCGGATCACAATATCACTGCACCCGGTATGGACCGCTGGGGCGGGATACAGGAACACCCCACTGCCCTCACATTTGCATACACGGCAGGAAAGGAAGCAGTCAGACAACTTGAGAAGATACGAAGGAAGAACAAGTAAAATAAACTGAACAGACCTCGTAAATCTTCAAAATCCAAATCTAAACCACAGATCCCACATCTTTTTTCTTGATCCAGACCATTCAGATGAAACGAACGGGTCAAAAAACCAAAAGAGAGATTTCAAACATACCATCAGTCCAGGGAACCACATCCTGTACGCCCCGGGGTGAGAAGGCAGTGGCGGGATGAATATCCCCATCCCTCTCAAATACAAAAAAAAAGGAAAATAAAACCAGAAAACGGGATCTCCTATCTCACTCAAAAAGAACCATTAATCCACTGAAAATGCCTTCGAAAACCCCATTAATCCCATTATCAAACCCACCAATTCTCACCGGATCAAACTCAGTTCCCACCGGAAATATCTCAGTAATCATACGGCTGTCCGCCGATACCCCTGCCACCGGCACAAACACGGAAGAAACACTGTTGTCATCCACCGTCACCCGGACATACCCGAGCTCGTGATCGGCACCTGCGGCATATCCTTCCGTCTTCTCCCCGGTCAGATTATAGAGCAACCCGCCGCCGGGTGCTGCAACCACGTACTGGATGCCGTTCACCGCATAACGCTGGTAAGCGTGAACATGCCCGTTGAAGACCATATCGACCCCGTATTCCTCAAAAACCGGGCCCCAGAGATCCCGGATATCTGTCCACCCGCCGGGATGCCGGGTGTCAGAACTGTACGGCGGGTGGTGGAATGCAACAAAGGTCCGGGCTGCCGGGTTGCCCTCCCGGTACTCCTGGTTCGCCGCCAGATCTGCCCTGAGCCATGCCGTCTCTTCATCAAAATGCGGGGCAGCCCAGTCGTTTGAGTCCAGCACCACGAAGTGAGCATCCCCGCAGTCAAAGGAGTACCACTCCGGCATACCAAAGCTGTCATACCAGACAGTCGCATTATTCTCATGATTCCCCAGCACCGGTACGATGGTGGTATTGGCAAAAAGCACACTTCCTGCAGTAAAGAAGCGTTTCCACTCGTCCTCATCATCCACCATACAGACCATATCACCGACATGCAAAACAAAGAGGGCGCCCGGTTCATTTGAGGCAATCCGCTCTGCGACAAGAGCATGGCGTTCTGCCTGGGTGAAATACGGAATCTGCTCCTGCGTATCCCCGTAGACAATGAAGGTAAACGGACCATTTTCCGGGAAGGTACGGAAGGTATGGTCACCGGACGTTTCCCTGCCGACGGTGACCGCATAGTGATATTTCGTATCCGGCTGAAGGCCGGTGAGGTGGACATAGTGGCGATAGACAGATGCATCATCTATTACCTGCTGCTCATACCGGCCCGTCTCCCGGTAATATGCATCGCTTGCATACGCCACAACCCCTCCCACAGGGATGGGAACCAGCCAGTTCACCAGTGTTTCGTTCACCGTAGTGCCGCTCAGATAAGGGCCCTGGCTAAAAACCGAGGCATCTCCCATCACTACGCTGTTCGCCGCTCCCCACAGGGAATCCGGTACAGTGTCCGCTGCATTCCCGGTACCATCCATCGTTCCGGTTCCGACACCTTCCACCATTGCGGACCCGGTACCGCAGAGCACCATAAAGAGAATGCATATCACACATGCTACCCGTTTCATTCTGCATCACCATTCATTCCGATAAACACCCGTTTTTGCATATATCAACTATTGTTTCATCCCCGGAAGGGATACATGTATTGATAGGCAGATAGTCTGCCTCAGGCTGGGAAAAACCTGCAGTGGGCAAATCCACAACATGACATTATATGGTATATATATTCCGTTTATTTTACACAGTATTGCGCCTAATTTAAATACTAAATCATAACGAAAATCCAAAAAACATCACAATTAAATTATATGCAAAAAATAATATAATTTCTAATAATCACAAATATGTATAGTAACAAAGCAAAAAATATTTAAGATGGATCCTCCCCGGATGAGGGGGATGATGCTCATCCTTATATGCTGCCTCCTGTGTATCACCACTGCAGCGGCAGTAACGCCAGACCAGATTACCGTCACTTCTGATCAGGAACCAATCCAGGCAGGAGATAACGGAGCACACATCTTCGTCGAAACGGACGCATCACTTCCGCCAGTTGCCTCTGTCACATTTTCGTACCTGAACAGCACTGCAGATCCCTCCGGTGCACTCAGTGCAGCCACCGATATTGCTGCACCTTATCAAACAAAGTTCACCTCTGAGCATGCCGGCACAGCATATATTCAGGTGGATATCGCATTCGCCGATGAGTCCACCGATCCCGTCAGTGTTGTATTCATACAGGATGTAATTCCTGCCAACCCATATGTCTATGAAAATATCACACATGAAGCTCCTCAGGCCGGCTCTGCAGGCCCCATCACCGTCCGGATGAAGGACCAGTACGGCAGCACCATAACCGCAGATACGGGTGTCACCATAACCTTCCCGGTCTCAAAGGAAGGGGTAGGGTTCGCAGACGGGGACGAAACTGTCCAGACGATTGTCATGCCATTTGATGCAGACGGCGACTGCACTGTATCCTTCCTCGCACCAGAGAAAGCAGGGCCGGTAATCATCTCGATGAAACCCTCATCAGGCAGCGGCCTGCAACGCCTCATTACCATAGATGTTGTCGGGGAACGCACGCCTGCTCAAATAACACCCTATATCGTCACCCTGCCCCACTATCCGGTAACAAACACCTGCCCTGCAGACGGCATCAGTTATTTCCGGATCAGCTATGTCATCAGGGACCGGTTCGGAAATGCAATAGATAACTACGAGATTGACATAACCACCAGCCTCGGGGAGTCGGCAGCGATCATCACCGGTGAGGAAGGTGTGGCAAAGTTTAATTATGGGCCGAAAACCGGGATGGGCGATGTCACCGTCACCGGAATGGCAGGCACAACCACTGCATTATCTGATCTCTCCTTCACCGGGGGTCTCAGCAGCCGATTTTCCATCACCATAAACCCAAACAACATTCCATCAAACGATGCAGACCCGAACGCACTGGTCACAGTCCAGGCACGGGTGTACAACGATCTCGGCACAGGGGTGCCCGGCGAGACCATCCAGGCATGGATCACCCCCGGAAGCGTAAATGCCACAAACACCATGACACAGGATCCGGGGCTCTCTTTTTCCGGTGAGGGCGGATTCGGCGACATTGCGGTGACAGCCGTTACCGGGGTTGATGGTTTTGCCACCTTCTTTTTCCGGGCAGGGGCCTTTCCAATCCGTGGGGCGGGTGGATTCGATCCGTTCTCCCGCGGAAGTGCAACAGTCATTGCCATGTGGGACGATCAGACCGCAACCTCACCGGAAAATCATCTGACGCAATTATCCCTACCTGCGGGTCGAGACTGAGGTCTCAGATGTCGCCATCGCACCCGGTGACCAGCTGAACGTGACCATCCGGCTCATCGGCGACGGCAATGAACTGCTCTCCCACGACCGATTGACGTGGTGCTCTGCCTGGACCGTGGTGAGGATATGCTCGCCGATGAAGGCACGGAAGACCGGATGGAAAAGGCACGCCGGGCCGCAATGTACCTGATCGAAGGGGACAGCGAAGAGATGGGCCTTACTCCCGGCTATGACCGCGCTGCACTCATCAGCTACAGCGACCCGACAACGGATACCACCATCTTCCCCACCGGGGCCGTTGACCTGCGCTACATCAATAACAACTTTCCCACATATAACATGGTCAAACTGGTGGGAGATGACTCTGCATCCTTAGATAAACCTGAGAAAGATGGTTATGTACTGGCATCTCACTATCCGGGCAGGCCAGCGTCCCCCTCCGGTATGGGCTGAAGAAGTCGATCATTTACCTTGCAGAAAATAAACAAGCCAGTGCTATCCAGGCCATGGTAGTTCTGATGCAGAACAATTACCGTTGACTACGGCGATCCTTTTGCAAAGGGCAGCATCATGACCACCCTTCCGGATGCAAACACACTCCCAAAGGGCGGATCCGATTATTATTACTTTAGTGACCTCCCCGAGACAATGATCTCCGTCATCCCCGGCCTTTCTCCGGATGCACTCCTGAATGCCAGCGTCCGTATAACCGCATTTGACCTCCTGGCCCAGAACACACAGACCGCCCGGTTCACATGGAATATCTCATATGACGGCACATTCCCGCTCACAGAAGAGCTGGCCCTGAAAAAGACCGATGATGTGGGGAGTGTCTGGCAGATGGTCAATACCAATACCGTTTCATCGGAGACAAACAGTAGTACGGGGATGGCAATTATCAGTGATCTTGCACCAGGTCCATGCACCGCACGCATAGAGGTCACCACAGAGGATGCAGGGTATGATACAGACACAGTGACGCTTCTCACCGGAGACACACAGCAGTTCTATATCCGACTGGGATAATCCCGTTTTTTAATCCATGTGGTTTTTAAACACGGCTTTCCGGAATTTTTTGCCAGCTTCTCATTTAATACAGCCACTATAATCGATTGGTAAGCACACTTCTGCTGACTGCCTCCACGGGCTGACCACAGGAAACGCCATTTATTTCCCGAACTGATCACCATTAAATAGAATCTCATCCAAAACGAGTCAGGTATTTTGAATATGACCGAAGACAGGATTGCCAACAAAGATATGGGAACGGTATCCTCTATCTCCGGCAATGCATTTTTCTTTGGTTTTTTTAGCTTTATCAGCTTTAGATAGGGCTCCGGAAATTTAAAAAAATCCGGCAGCCCGTGTATTCTGGTCATCATTCTCAATACCGAGAGGTTTATCCTATGTTTGGAATTTCTGATCCTGGTATATGGGCAGGTTACCTGCTGTCCTTTCTCCTGACAGCAGGGTGTATAGCGTACGGTATCATAAACTGGAAAAAAGGGTGTAACGAGGATCCTGAAGATGGCAGTTGACACCCTGACATTTACCATCATCACCCTTGTCTATCTGGCTGCAGTGATCCTTCTCGGCTACATCGGCTACCGCCAGACAAAAGGAAGTGATGATTTCCTTGTCGCCGGAAGAAAAATAAATCCTGTTGTTCTTGCACTCTCATACGGAGCGACATTCATAAGCACATCTGCAATCGTAGGATTCGGCGGCATATCAGCCCAGCTTGGCATGGGACTTGTGTGGCTGACAGTACTCTGTATCGGTGTGGGCGTTCTTGCCGCATTTATCCTGTATGGAAAGAAGACACGAAGTCTCGGCCATAAAACAGGCGCACTCACCTATCCCGATCTCCTTGGAAAGTGCTATAATTCACCATTTATCCAAAAAATCTCAGCTTTCATCATCATTGTCAGTATGCCGATATACACAGCCGCAATTCTCATCGGTGGTGCACGGTTCATTGAGACTACACTGTCCATACCCTATGACACTGCACTCCTTGCATTTGCAGCGATTGTGGCGCTCTACGTTGTACTGGGGGGACTTATCGCTGTTATGTACACCGATGCGCTCCAGGGTGCGATCATGTTTATCGGCATGACAATCCTCCTTGTTCTGACGTACATTTACCTCGGCGGAGTCGGTGCGGCAAACGCCGCGCTCAATACACTTGCACCGCTTGTTCCGGATAGTCTTGCAGCGGGCGGCATGACGGGATGGGCCTCAATGCCGAATTTTTTGTCGCCGATATGGCTTACCATGATCACCACCATGGTCCTTGGCGTAGGAATCGGGGTTCTTGCCCAGCCACAGCTTGCAGTCCGTTTCATGACGGTAAAAGACAGCCGCTCCATTCACCGGGCGGTATTGATCGGAGGGCCGTTCGTTCTTATGATGACCGGTGTCGCATTCACGGTAGGGCCCCTGACAAATGTCTGGTTTATGGAAAATACCGGAATGCTTGCGACTGATGCGGCCGGAGGGAATGTTGACAGCATCATACCCCTGTACATCAACTCTGCAATGCCGGATTTGTTTATCATCATCTTTATGCTCGCACTCCTGGCAGCGGCGATGTCAACCTTAAGCTCTCTCTTCCACACGATGGGAACAACCATCGGATACGACTTAAACCCCCTTGTAAGAGAAGGAAAGCCCTCAATGAAGGCGATTCAGCTCGGAACACTGGCAATGATTGTGGTAAGTACAGTTGTTGCATATGCCCTTCCTGAAAACATCATTGCACGGGCAACGGTCATCTTCATGGGTCTTTGTGCAGCATCATTTATTCCGGCATTCACCCATGCACTCTATTCAGAAAAACCTTCAATATCCGCTGCAAAAGTAAGCATACTGGCAGGTGCTTTGTCATGGTTCCTGTGGACCGCATTCGTTCACGTAAAGGAGTCATCTGTTCTCGGACTGTCAGACGCCCTCTTTGGGATGCAGTCCGTTCTTCCGATGCCATGGGGAGTGGTCAACCCGATTGTTATTGCCCTCCCCATATCAGCAGCTGCACTTCTGGCTGTCCGGGTCATTGAGAAAAGGCAATAATTCACCACCTTCTTGTTTTTTTTTTTAGAATGAACGCGTTTATTCGGAATTTAATGAACAGATGAATATTTAGTCAGTGTCCTCACGCAACCTTGCTGACGTTGCCGCCACGGTGCGGATCATCGGCCGGATGCTCGTGATGACACGTACAGTGCAAGAGAGAGAAAGAGTCGCTCCATTGTCATCGGGAATGGTGAGGAGGAAACTGCGTTCGCATGTGAACATCGTCTTGTGATTCAGGTAATTTTTCCACCTGCCCGGTAAGGAACCCCGGTTCTCTGCGGCACGGAGCATTCTTCGGGACTGGTAACTAACATCCAGACGACATCTCCCCCCGTCTCCCCAACATTCATTCTCCGCCGCGCCCTATACAGGGATATACCGGAGTTTTGCATGGATACAGCCAGACACACACTGCCGAAACAAACCCTCACCGCGATTCTTCTGGCCGTCTGCCTTGCTTCTTTTGCAACCCCCTTCATCTCCTCAGGAGTACAGATTGCCCTGCCCCTCATCGCGACCGCATTCGGGGTTCCGGCCACGCTTCTTGGGTGGATCCCGATAGCGTTTCTCCTCCCCTATGCGACGTTCCTGTTGCCCTTCGGGAAGACGGCAGATATGCTCGGGAGACGCCGCTATTTCCTCACCGGCATCGCCATCATGGGCACCGGCCTCATCATTGCCGGGCTGGCACCGTCATTTGTATTCCTCTTGGCAGGGATGGCCGCCACCGGATTCGGGAGTGCGATGACCTTTGCAACAGCCCTGCCACTTCTCACCACCAACTATCCCCTGCGGGAACGGGGGAAAATCATCGGCATCAATACCGCAGTCGTATACATAAGCCTCGCCGCAGGGCCGTTTTTTGGCGGCATCATCACCGGCTTCCTCGGGTGGAGGGCCCTCTTTCTGGTGACCGCACCCGCTATCCTCGCCGCTCTTGCGGTCGGATACTGGGTGATTCCAGGAGACAGAAATTCTGCACCAAAGAGGCGGTTTGACTACCCGGGAGCCGTCATCTATGCAGTCTCCCTCATTCTCCTCATCGGAGGCGCCTCCCATATGCCTGCTCTCTGGGCAGCAGGCATTGCCCTGACAGGTGCCTTCGGCCTTGCCGGATTCTTTTTCTGGGAGGCCCGTGCAGATGAACCAATATTTCCCGTTCGCCTCCTCCGCGGCAACCGGGCGTTCACCTATTCAAATATTGCAGCGCTAATCAACTACTCATCCACCTATGCCGTCACCTTCCTGCTCTCCCTCTATCTCCAGTATATCCGGGCTCTCACCCCGCAGGCAGCGGGCACCATCCTCCTTGCACAACCCATCCTCATGGCTGTGACAGCCCCCCTCGCAGGCAGACTCTCTGACCGGACAGAACCCCGGATACTGGCAACAGCTGGTATGGCTATCGTCACCGTCTGTCTCTTTTTACTCTCATTCATCGGGGGAGATACTCCGTTTTACCTCATCGTGGCTGTCCTGATGATCCTCGGACTCGGATACGGCATCTTCTCACCTCCGAATATGAACTCCATCATGAGTTCGGTTGACAATGCACAGGCAGGCATCGCATCAGCAACCGCCGCCACCATGCGGGTGTTGGGACAGAACCTCTCCATGGCAATTGCAATGATGGCATTTTCCATTGTGATAGGAACGATTGTCATCACCCCAAACGTAACGGGAGAACTCTTAACGGCAACACATTATGCCTTTGTCACTTTCAGCATTCTCTGTGCGGCAGGCATCTGGTTCTCCGCAGCGCGGGGCAATATCCGGGAGAATCCTTCAGAACAGTTAAAATAACTAATCTATAAGGCGGCAGACAGATGGAAGAGAAAGGACGCCCGTCCATCCCTCCGGTGACGCATCATACAGGATCAGGAGGTTGGTTCAGGAGAGAGAGAGGGTCAGTGAGAACAGATCAGCAACAGTCTCCCTTACCCGTCTTAAAATACCGAACAAAAAAAAGGTTCTGCAGAGCCAAATCCCAGGCCCTGCTTTGTTATTTTGTGTGCGGTACCCCTTAGAACGCTTTTACAGACTTTCGTGCAGCAAGCCAGTCCTGGATCTGGCTGACAACGGCGAGCACAGCAGGCATCACAAGAATTGCTCCCGCAAGAGAGAAGGCCACCGTGATCACGGTCACCAGACCGAAGTTGGCCATGATGGGAAACTCCGAGAGCGTCAGAGCGGAGAAACCGAATACCGTTGTCAGGCCTGAGATGGTAATAGCCGTTCCAATCTTCTGGATACTGGTCTGGATCGCGTCATGGCAGGAGAGACCCCGTTCACGTTCCTCGTCATACCGCTCCATAATGAGGATGGTATACTCAGACGCAACACCGATGGTCATCGCACCGAGGGTGGCAGTGAGGATATTGTACTCCAGGCCCAGAACATACATGATGACCGTATTCCACCCGACGATCATTACTATCGGGATGAGGGGGGTGATGGCCGTTGCCTTCCGGTAAATCAGAAGGAGGAAGGCAAAAATAAGGCCGAATCCCAGCAGATTCATGTCGCTTTTCGACTCCGTGATGCCGCTGATCATGTCACTGAAGAGCACCATGGTGCCCGTAAACATTCCTGTCGTACCGGGGTCCTGCTGGTACCAGGCAAGATCTTCACGCATCTCATTGAGAAGGGCATTCATGTTGTTGAGGCCAAGATCCTCGGTGCTAAACTCAATGACCCCTTCCATCTGGCCATCCGTATACCGCGAGATGGTAGTCTCAGGTACGCGTTTCAGGAGTTCCGCTATCTGTTCGCGGTCCTCCGGAAGGACACCGCCATTCATTGACGCAAGGATGCTTGCAATGCTGGTTGCTCCGGTGATCTCACTATGCTTCACCTTTTCATATTCCGTGAATGCATTCATCCATCGCAATGTATCGGGTTCGAAGATATCATCACTCCGTACCACAAGGGGTAATGTAGACGACGATCCCATCGCACTGCCCAGTTTGTTCATACTCACCATAGCAGGCATCGTCGGCGGCACCATTGCCTCCTCTTCGGTGTTAATGACGATCTTGTTATCCAGTGCGATGCCAACAACCGCGATACAGCCAACGAGGAGGAGAACACCAACCGGATGGTCGGCAATCCATCCTGCTGCCTTTCCTAGAACGATATCATACCGATCCATCACGGACACCTGATTGCCAGTGCCGCTTTTATGGGATTTGGGCTCCAGCGGCCGGTACTTCACCAGTGTTGCGAATGTGGGAACAATAACAAGGGCACAGAGATAGCAGGAAGCGACACCCACCACACAGATTACTCCAAAGTCAACCACCATGGGAAATGGCGCCATGGCAAGCGCAATAAATCCAAGCGAGGTGGCGACCATCGCTATTGCAACCGCACTGCCTGACTGGGTGACGGTGGTAAAGACCGCGTCTTCAATTGAGCCCTTACGCACCTCCTCATCAAGCCGTGTCTGAAACTGGATGGCATAATCAATGCCAATACCGATCATCACCGGGAAGGCAGCCATCACCATCATCGTAAGCCCTGTCCCGGTGGCGCCCATCACACCGAAGGAAACGATGACACCCATCATCACAATCAGAACCGGCAGGAAGCGGTAACGGACATGACCGAAGAGAAAGGCCATTGCAACGACCATCAAAAGCATGGCAAGTCCAATCAGCATACCGGTGGATGATCCCATCGAGGTCTGCATCTCATCAGAAAATGCCGCCGACCCCGTTACGGTAACAGATATCCCGGGCGGCGGGGTATGGCCGGCAACAACAGAACGAATATTATTCAGGGCAGCGGTAGCGGCGGAATTGGAAAGACCGGGCTGGACAACGACCTGCATCAGGGTCAGCGCACCGGTAGTTGAAGCCCCGGGGATGACGTCTTTGTGCTGATCAACAATATTCTTAATCTCTGTTTCAGATCCGGGAATTACCCCGCCATTGTAGATATCAACGAGGTCAATGATGCTTGAGACAGAGACAACCTGGTATTCATTTCCGATATCCTCTGAGAGGCTATGGATGTAATCCAGCGTCTGGGGCATATAAACTCCGTCACCCTCGAACATGAGAATGATGGAGTCAGAACCGTACGTATCCTCATAATGTTTGATGAGGGAACCTGATGGTGAGGTGATGTCCACATACGTCTCGGTACCGGTCTTCATCGTGACACCGGACGCAAAGAAGATCATTACCAGGATCACACCCACGACTACTGCTGCTACGGTCTTCGGGTGATGACTGATGGAATTGGCCAGAAAGGCAAATGGTGACTGCATGCTATCACATTATTATCTGATATCGCTTTTTGTGTTCCAGAAGACTCACGGATGCAGGACAACAGGCCATGAGATGTTGTGCCAGGAGAGAAAAATGGCATGCCCGGGATCCGTAAATATCAAGTGTTGTTACTTAAAAAACAACAACGTCTGAGATATTAAAAGGTACACACCATGCCAGTATCCCGGGGGTGAAGCCCGAACAATGGTGCCTGCCTCGAAAAACGGGAAAATACGTATCACACATAGAATAATTGAAAATCGGGATGGGGATTTCAATGAGAGCAGAGCGGGAGACATATCTCCCTGTTATATCCTGAAGCGCGGAGAAAAACAGAGAAACGGTTGCTTTTGGCTCCGAGATGGATGAATAACGGTTTGTTCGGAACCGCTGCCACTGCCATCCCGCCTTTCACTCATCTATATCATCATAAATCAGGAACCCCAATGACAATAGATCCAATTCATCCGGCAGAACAGACACGTAAATAGTCAGCAATATATCCTCCGGACAGGGTCATAACAGGGCAAGAGCAGAGATGATAACGATGAATAATCCAGGATTTTTTCTCCTCATACTCTTACTGGGATCAGCATGTACTACCGGAGGTATTGCCTGGGCACTCCGGTCCCTCCGTGAGGCCCGCGGCGCTATCTGGCTCTCATATACCACTGCAGCACTGACCGGATGGCTCTGTTGTGATGCTGCTATAATCGTTTTCCCCGATATCTCCCTCAAATTCGTCTTATCAGGTCTCAAGTACATCTTCATCATCCTCACCCCGCTCATGTTCTTCTTTTTCACCCTCGCATATACCGGGAAGGATAAACTTATGCCGGGATGGCAGCGGGCAGCAATCTCTTTTTTTCCTGTGGTAAGCATCTTTGTTGCATTTACAAACCCGTGGACCGGCCTGTTTTATCTGCAGAGTGCTGACCCGTCCCTCTGGATATTCAACAACTACATCGGCCAGTACGGCATCTGGTTCTGGGCAAATCTGGTATACTCATACGCCCTCGTTACCGCCGCCCTGCTCCTTCTGACCGGCATTCTGACGTCCTCACCTCCGCACTTCCGATGGCAGATAGATCTCCTTATTATGAGCGCTCTCCTCCCTTTCACAGCAAATATTCTCACGGTCTTCACAGATGTGGAGGGGAACACTGTCGATCTCACCCCGCTCTTCTTTGCCCTGAGTGCCATCCTCATCTTCATCACCATATTCTGGCTGGGCCTCTTCAGTATCATGCCGTTTGCACGGACCCGTATCATCACCGAGATCCATGAAGGGGTGATTGTCGCTGACGGAAACGGTGTCATCATCGACATCAACAGTGCCGCCTGCACGTCAGCGGGTGTGAATGAGAATGAAGCAATCTCCTCCTCTGCTGATGGACTTCTCGGCAGGGTATTCGGAACCAGTCTCGCTGCACTCAGGGAGGCCCGTTCACTCACCGTATCACATGCAGATACCGCCGGGGAGATATGCTGGTACGACCTTACTGTCAGCAGAATTGAAGGGTATGACACTCAATCAGGAGGGACAATTATCCTCATCCGGGACGCGACAGCACGGAAGCGTATAGAGGAGGAGATGAAGGCAAAGGACCTCAGACTGAAGATAGCGATGGAAGGTGCCGGTCTTGCTTCATGGGAGTGGCGGGAAGGACAGGGGTATGTAACCTATGAAAATCCACTTACCGACCGTGCGATACCAAATGTCACTACCGTGGAAGCACTCATCAATCAATTGAAGATGTACCTGAAAAACGGATATGAGACCTCACTTGACGAACCGTTTGCAGATATTGTGACGTGTGGGAAGGACACCTTCTCCATTGAGTTTCCCATCGGAAACCCAGGGAAATGCCGCTGGATCCAGATCACCGGTCAGGTTATTGAACGGGATGAGGCCAAAAGGCCGGTGTGGATTGTAGGCGTCACTCAGGACATTTCGTCCCACTATGCGGCCCGCTTAGCCATAGCGGAAGCGAACACAAAAATAAAACTTCTCACCTCAATCACCCGGCACGATATCCTCAACCAGATAACGGTGATCCGGCTGGTAACAGAACTCGCCGTAATGGAGCCTGATGAGGCAATGAGTTCGGAGGTGAGAGATATGATTGCAAAGATTGACCATGCTGCTGAAGTGATTGAGGACCAGATCTCATTTACCCGTGACTACGAAGACATCGGCACCTATACTCCCTCATGGCAGAATGTGGCAGATGCGGCCGGATGGGCTAAAGGGGTCATAAGCCGGACCGGGATCACGGTCTCCTGCGATACAGGCACACTGGAAGTCTATGCTGACCCGATGTTTAGGAAAGTGCTGGAGAACCTCTTTGAAAACGCCCACCGCCACGGGAAATGTGTCACCACAGTAACCGTCCGCTTCGAGCACCACCCTGATGAGAACTGTCTGGTGGTGGAAGACGACGGCAGAGGTGTGCCTAAGGAGCTCAAGGAGAAAATATTCACACAGGGATACGGGCAAAACACAGGATTTGGCCTCTTCCTGAGTAAAGAGATCCTTGCCCTTACCTACATTACCATCACTGAGGAAGGAAAAGAAGGGGAGGGGGCACAGTTTGTGATGCACATCCCTAAGGGCGGATACCGGGGATATCGAAAAACTTAAGGAACATCTAAGAGGTTTTTGGCATAGAAGGCAGCGATTATTTTTCCTCTCCGTCTTCAAAAAATCCAGTCAGAAGTGTTGCACATCTCTCCGGTTCCTGGTAACAGATGCCGTGTCCGCACCCTTTTATTTCAATTATCACCGACCCTTCCACCCGTCCTGAAATGATACGGGCATTGTCCGGAGGTGTTACAATATCTTTTGAGCCCTGCAGAATGAGGACAGGAGTATGGAGGCCGGGAAGACGTTTCCACGTTCCATCCCATGTTACAATCGCCTCCTGCTGGGCAGCATAGAGTTCCGGCGGTGGAATGCAGGTAACCGGCGGAAACCAGGAGAAGGGATCGGGATGGGCAACCCGCCACGCATCCGGGAAGAGATAGCGTCCGGTGTTCTCCAGCATTTCACGGGCATTTTCTGCAGGTGCATTCATCAGAGCAATAGTCTTCGGGGAGGCAGACGTGGCATGTATTCCTCCACAACCGGCAGAGATGAGGGCGAGGCGTGCCACCCGGCCGGGATGCCGGAGTGCCAGTTCCTGTGCAATCATCCCGCCCATCGAGTAGCCTGCCACATACCACGGGCCACTGTCAAGCGCATCCATCAGTGCCGCGGCATCGTCTGCGCACTCCGCAATAGTGTAGGAGCCATCTCCATCCCCTGTGCCACAGACACCACGGTTGTTCATGCAGATGACCCGGTATTCCCTTGCAAGAAAACGGATCAGTTCAGGGGGCCATTCCTCTGCAGTCTGACCGTAGCCAGTGATCATAAGCAGGGGACGACCCTCCCCACTCTCTGTGTACGTGACTGGCAGGCGGCCGGTCTCTATGGTATGTAATGTCAGATTCTCCATTGTATCTCCTCTTTCTCATGGGATATCTGCCTGACAGGCGAATAAGGGTGATGGTCAAAAACGGGTGATAAAGTCCCACCTGCCTGAAACATCCTTCGATACAACGATATAAACCCGGTGATAATCTCTTCCACAGACGACAGGATTATGTGATATTTCTATGGAAACCGGGCATCATATTCACACAGCACAGTTTCACCCCGCATACCGCCCCTTTTTGATAGCGGGGAGAAGGACACAATATATGCAGGGCAAAACCACTCGTATAGCAGGCCACCCGGTCGGATTTTATGGTGCGGAGGGAGACGTCTGAACGTCCTTCATACTGCTGACTGGCACCTTGGGATGACCCTCTGTGGTCGGCGGCGGGACACCGAGTCCGCGGCATTTCTTGAATGGCTGGCAAACGTTATACAAAAAGAAGCCATTGACGTTTTGCTGGTGACCGGTGATATCTTTGACAACGGGACGCCGTCTGCCCGGTCCCAGACTCTGTACTATCGCTTCCTGACCGCAGCAGCGACTGCCGGCTGCCGCCATATCATCATCACGGCGGGCAACCACGATTCCCCGGCATTCCTTGAAGCACCGCACGAGATCCTTGAGGCACTCAATATACATGTCGTCGGAACAGCGAATGGAGGACGACCGGGGGGCACCTTCCTTTTAGACGGGCCGGACAAAACCCCACAACTCATCGTGGCCGCTGTCCCCTACCTCCGCGACCGCGATATCCGTCAATCGACACCCGGCGCCTCCATCGGAGAGAAGGCATCACAGATCCGGGAAGGCGTCATCTCCCTGTACCGGGAGGCATGGGGGGCTGCCTGTGCTATACAGCCCTCTGCCGGGCCAAAGGTGCCTGTTATTATCACCGGACATCTCTTTGCCGCGGGTGGGAAGACGGTCGACGGTGACGGCGTCCGGGACCAGACCGTCGGTTTCATAGAACGCGTAGGTGCTGACATTTTTCCAACGGATGCCGCATATGTTGCCCTCGGACACCTGCATGTACCCCAGACTGTTGGAGGCATCAATACCATACGATACCCCGGATCTCCGGTTCCGGTCGGATTCGGAGAGGCAGACCAGAGAAAGGAAGTGGTTCTCATCATTACCGAACCAGGGATGCCCGCTGAGATTCGCCTGCTTCCTGTCCCGCAGTTCCGCCGCCTCACCACTATTCAGGGAGATTTGCCCACAATTAACCGCAGAATAGATCAGCTCAGGGAGACCGGCGGCCCGGTCTGGGCTGAAGTGATATATGACGGTGCCGCTCTCCAGGGTGACCTGATGGGAGAGGTGGCCGGGATGACGGAAGGGTCTGAGATTGATGTACTCAGAGTGAAAGACATCCGTCTCGTTTCTCAGGCCCTTTCGGCATACCAGTCCTGTGAGGAGCTCGCAGAACTGACGGAGACCGAAGTATTTGTTCGGTGCATGGAGACATCAGAGATCCCATCCGGACAGCAGGAAAGGCTGATGGCCGCATTCCAGGAAGTTCTCAGTGGAATGGAATCCAATGGGACCGACGGAGGGAACCTGTCATGAGAATTCGAAAAATACGTCTCAAAAATCTCAACTCTCTCGCAGGCGACTGGGAATTCGATCTCACCGGCGAAACCTACACCACAGACGGGATATTTGCAATCACCGGCCCGACCGGATCCGGGAAAACGACCATTCTGGATGCTATCTGCCTCGCACTCTATGGGAGCACCCCCCGGCTGAAGACCATCAGCAAGTCAACGAATGAGATTATGCATCGCCGGGCGTCTGACTGCAGTGCAGAAGTGGAGATTGCTACAGCAGACGGCGTGTACCGATGCACATGGGCACAGGAACGCGCTCACGGAAAGCCGGACGGTGCACTGCAAACCCCGCACCATGAAATCGCGGATGCACTCACCGGAGATATTCTCACCACACGGAAACGTGAAGTGCCGAAACTTGTTGAGGAGTTAACCGGCATGGATTACGACCGGTTTACCCGGTCCGTGATGCTCGCACAGGGCGATTTTGCGACATTTTTAAACGCTTCACCGGATGAACGTTCCCCGCTGCTTGAGCAGATCACGGGAACTGAAATTTATTCGAGAATCTCAGTTGCCGTGCATCTCCGGAGACGTGAAGAACATGATACCCTGAAGCTGCTGGAAGCAGAAGGGAGCGGAATCAACCTTCTCCCGGATGAGGAAACGGCCGCACTCCGGGAAGAGGAAGCAACCCTTGTACAAAACGGGGATAAACTGCAGGGAGGTATACGCCTGTGCAGGACAGGGATTGCCTGGCATCAGGAGGGGGCAAGAATTACCCGTGCTATCGCTGAAACAGAACGGGAAGAGGCAGACTGGACCGAAGAGCGGGCTGCAGCAGAGGAGAGGCTCAGTCGCCTGCAGAAAGGTGAAGCAGCAGCCGCACAGATGGGGCCCTACCGCCGGCTCACCACCCTCCGGGAAGGGCGGGAAAATGACCTGAAATCCCTCGGCCGGCTTGAAACAGCAGTACCTGAACGGATAATCGCCACCAGAAAAGCAGAGGCCATAGTCGCTGAACAGGAACAATTACTCCGGGACGCACAGGAACTGGCGGAACAGACTGCCCCGGTCATTCGTGAAGTGCGGGCACTTGATCTTCAGGTGCAGGCTGCAGGAGACCGTTTCCGGGAACTCCAAAGCGAACAGGCAAGAGCCGAAGGAGATTGGCAGAACATCTCCAGCGAACTGCGTCATTCTGCAGAAGCGGGAGCCCTAACCCCGGCAGTAGTGGAAGCATCTGCATTTTTCCTCGCAGACAACGGTATTGCAGGAGACAGGGGCGCCATCTATACGTCACTACAAACTATCGCAGAGCAGGCGGCAGACGCCGTGCCTGGTGACAGGGCCCGGCCGCTTCCCCCGGATACCGCAGGGACGTGCAGTGTTGCAGAAGAGCAGGATAATGCTCTGCAACGGGCACTTGCAGAGATTCCGTGGTACGCAGATCCTAAGAGCCTCAGGGAAGAGACCGTCGCCTGCCAGGAGCAGAAAACGCAGCTGAGCCGGCTCCTTGACCGCCTCACGGACGGTGCAGGCGATGCCCGGCAGAGCCATGAACTCACCGAACGCATTCGTGAGAAGAAACAGGAGGCCACCGAATACCGGAAGGCACAGGAAGAATGCAGTCAAAAGCGTGAAACACGGGAACGTCTTGCAGACCAGATGGAGGAGAACGCCCGCCTGGCCGCGCGGGTTCACGACCTGGAAGAGGAACGCTCCCACCTAAAGGCAGGGGAGCCCTGCCCTCTGTGCGGTGCCACCAGCCATCCGTATGTCAGGGACACAGCGACACTCCCCCGTGCGGCAGAGGAAGATATCAGGAGGGAACGGGCCGCCATCACAGCCATCCGGGAGAGAGAGACCTTCCTTCTTTCTGCCATTGCACAGAACGAGAGCGAAGCACAGGCTGCAGATGAAGCACTCGCCGCCATCCGGGAACGGGCTGCACACCGGGAAAAGGCCTGGGCAGACGGGTGCCGGGAATGCAACCTTGACCCGGATGAACCGGACCGTGAGAAGGCCATGCGTGTGGCCCTCAATGCCGTCAGCCAGACAATTGAACGCTGTTATGCAGCAGATACTGCTATCAGGGCACTCAAAGAGCAGGCCAGGGCAACAGAGAACCTCATCAGTCATTGCCGGCAGGCTATACTGAGATTCGGGGCAGCTGAAAGCTGTGCAGGACGCACCGCCCTGCTCCTGACTGACCTGAAACACCTGAGAGACAAACGATTTGATATCTTCGGTGAGACCAGTCCGGAGGAGGCAGAACTGCAGTCCGCCCGGATGATCCGGGAGACAGATGTTGCAGTGAAGACTGCACAGGAACATCGCCGGAATATATTAGAGGAAAATGCAAACCTCGAAGGGAAAATACAGACTCTTCGGGAGGCCGTCCTGACACAGGGCAGAGAACTGGAAGAGGCCGAACACCTGTTTGAGGAGGCAGTATGCAGCGCCGGATTCCTCGGTGAAGATGATTTCACTGGTGCCATCCTCCCACCGGAAGAGATGGCAGCCCTCAGGAGCGAACGCGACCGTCTGGAGCGGTGGCAGGCAGGCATTGCAGCCCGGTATGCAACCGCTCTGAGAGAAGCAGAGACACATCGTTCTTCAGCAGTCGCGGTAAAAGATGAGGAAAACCTCACCGAAGAACTGGATGCCCTCACCGCTGCAGAGCAGGAGGCAAGCACCCGTAGGGGTGAAATCCGGCAGCAGCTCAGGCGCGAGGAAGAGGAAGCAGCCCGGTATGCCGAACAGGAAACACGGATTACAGCGCAACGGGCCGAAACCAGTCGGTGGGACGAACTCCATGCCCTCATCGGATCAGCAGACGGAAAGAAATTCCGCAACTTCGCACAGGGTCTCACCTTTGCGGTGATGATCGCTTCAGCAAACAGGCAGCTGCAGGAGATGAGCGACCGGTATCTTCTGATTCAGAATCCAACTCTGCCCCTGGAACTTGCGGTGACCGACAACTATCAGGGTGGAACCATCCGTTCGACGAGAAATCTCTCCGGGGGCGAGAGTTTCCTCGTCAGTCTGGCCCTGGCCCTCGGCCTCGCCTCGATGGCATCCGGGAAGATACAGGTCGATTCCCTTTTTCTTGATGAAGGGTTCGGGACACTTGACGGAGATGCCCTTGAAATGGCCCTCTCCACATTATCTTCCCTGCGTGATCAGGGAAAAATAATCGGTGTCATCTCCCATGTGCCTGCCTTAAACGAACGGATAGGAACCATCATCAGGGTCAAAAAAGAGAGCGGCGGGAGAAGCACGGTGAAAGGACCGGGCGTTATCCGGCACACGGTCTGAGATGAGATATGTCTGGTTATTTTCGGGTGCCGGTCTCAAAACCGGAGATGAACCCGGAAATGCCGGAAAAAATGAGTCCCGTATAATGTACCGGCAAAATAACGAGAGTATCATATCCCTTCAGAATCAGTGTTCGTTCTCTTCTTCCACGACTCCGGCGCATCGCCGGAGCGTCTCCCGCAGGAGCACACAGACACGCCCTGCTGAAGGGAGGGAGGCGGATTCCCGGGTAGTGTGAGCGTCCCGGATATCCGGGCCGATGGCGATGATATCTGCTGCAGGGATCTTTTGTGCAATCCAAGCGGTTTCAAGGCCTGCATGCAGACCGCGGAGATGTACCTCTCTGTCAAAGAGGGAACGGTATACCGCCGCCACCATCTCCCGGAGGGGGGACACCTCCCGGTAGGGCCAGGCCGGTGCGACACCCGGAATTAAAACTGCTGCTCCTGTCTCCTTACCCATCTGCCGGAAGGTATCACCCAGTTTTGCAAGGGCAGCATCGTCATTACTCCGGGCAGAGAGGCCAATCGTAAGTACGCCCCCATTCTCGGACATCGTCGCAGGATTGACAGAGGTGGCAACAAGGTCGGGAGTGACAGGGTCCATCGCACAGACTCCTGTGGGCAGACGGGCCAACAGGGCGACGGCGGCTGTCGCTGTATCCGGAGCGAAGACATCCTCCTGCGGGGTTGCAGGAAAGATGCGTATCCGCAGGTCAGGATCTGTTTCGTGGTATGCCTCCCGGCAGGCACGCCCCTCTTCCCGGATAAAGCGGACCGCCTGTTTCACCACCGCCGGGTCAAGACCAATACATGCCCGTGCCTGTCCGGGAATAACATTGTCCCGTTCCCCGCCACTGATCGCGGTGACGGCACACCCGGTCTCCGCCATAAGACCGGAAAGCAGCTTTCCTAAAAGGGAGAGGGCATTGGCCCGCCCGGAAGCGGCCTCTATCCCCGAATGGCCACCCCTGCCGCCGGCCACCTCCACCGTCTGCCATCTCACCGGACCTCTGACATGGATACGATGGGCGGGGAAGGTAAATGCCACTGCCATCATCCCTGCCGAACTGATGGTGATGGCACCTTCCTCCTCATCGTCGAGATTGATTATCGTCGTCCCGGCCACCCGTACAGGGTCAAGTGATGCGGCACCGTGCATCGTCGTCTCCTCTTCTCGTGTTGCAATCAGCTGGAGAGGAGGGTGCATATCTCCCGGATGCTCCATGAGGTGCAACCCAATTGCAAGGCCGATGCCGTTATCCGCTCCAAGGGTAGTCTCCCGTGCCCGGATGATGCCACCCTCCTCGTACCAGTCAATGCCCTCACGGGCGAAGTCATGCTCACAGCCAGGAGATGCCACACAGACCATGTCCATATGTGCCTGAAGGACAACAGAGGGTGCCGCCTCTTTGCCCCTGCTCCCCGGACGGGTGATGAAGACATTGCCCGTCGCGTCTTCTTCTGCCGTAAATCCTGAAGCTTTGGCCCGTTCAAGGAGAAAGCGGGCGATGCCGTCTTCATTCCCTGAACACCGTGGGATTGCTGAAATCCGGCTGAATATTTCAAGAATCGCTGCTGCGTCAATGCCGCTGTCATCTGCGGCTGTTTTCCATTCCTCTGTCATATGATTCACCTGCTGCAGGAGAGATTGGCATCACATTGCTCTTGATTATACCTCATCTGTGCGCTCTTTGGAACAATGTGGCAGGTATTGGCGAGTGAAAGATTGCCCAATTGTAGACCTATCAACTGTTGTCACATCAACAGATAAATACTGACGCACACAACCTGTATTATGGACGTCCCCTTTCCTCCCGACCTTCCGATAGGAGCTCTGCTCTCTATCATTCACCGAAACCGATATATTCTCCTCAATGAACATACGGGACGTATGGGGATCTCAGCAGGTGCGGTAGGCCCCATCATCTATCTTTCAAAACACCCGGACGCCACCCAGGATGAAATCAGCCGCAGACTCATGATCGATAAGGCAGCCATTGCACGGACCATCCACCGGCTGGAGGAGGAAGGCTGCATTACACGCATTCCGGATGAGACAAACCGCCGGAAATTCTGCATATTTATGACAGAAAAGGGGAGACGGATTGCAAAAAAAGTAATCGCAGCGGCAGACACCGTTGACCGTGAAATCACCGGCAATCTCCCGGAGGAGGCGCAGGCATTCCTGATGCCCATTCTCCGGTCAATGGCATACACCAGCAGTACAATGGCAGAAAGAGAATTCGATATCAATGACACGGAAAGCACAGACTGAATCAGGCGCTACCGCCTCTCCGGGAACCACCAGAGGCATCTCGATTCTCACCGGCGATCCAAAACGGGCCATCATCAAACTCTCGGGCCCGATGATCGTCGCAATGCTGCTCATGTCCATTTACAATATTGTGGATGCGATATGGGTGGCTGGCCTTGGCCCGGACGCACTCGCTGCCATCGGGTTTATTTCACCGGTTTTTCTGGTCATGATAGGACTCGCCAACGGCATCGGTTCCGGGGCAACTTCAGCAATTGCCCGGCGTATCGGGGCAAAAGACAGGGAGGGGGCTAACAATACCGCGATGCATGGCTTCTATCTGGCGGCTGTGCTCGGGGTTGTGATGACAGTAGGTTTCCTCATCCTCCTGAGACCCGTCCTTATTTTGATAGGTGCAGGTGTTACCATCGAGCTTGCGCTTGAATACGCCTACATTGTCTTCAGCGGAACAATATTTTTTATATTCACCAACGTGGCCTACGGAATCCTCCGTGCAGAAGGGGACATGAAACGGACTATGTACGCGATGGCTGTCTCATCTATCATCAACCTGATCCTCGACCCCATCCTCATTTACGGGCTTGGCATGGGCATGGCAGGTGCTGCTCTTGCAACGATAATCTCAATAGGACTCGTCTCTGCCATTCTGATTTACTGGTTTCTGGGAAAACGCGACACCTATGTCTCCATTCACCGGAAATCCTTTCACTACCAGCCGGCCATCGTCTCTGATATCCTGAGAGTCGGGCTGCCGGCAAGCGGAGAGTTCCTGCTGATGGCAGGGGTTGCGATCATCTTAAACGGTCTCTTTGTCACCGTGGCGGGAACAGACGGGGTTGCTG
Organism: uncultured Methanomicrobiaceae archaeon; assembly: GCA_963761105.1. Taxonomy (GTDB): domain Archaea; phylum Halobacteriota; class Methanomicrobia; order Methanomicrobiales; family Methanomicrobiaceae; genus Methanogenium. The sequence goes on from CAVXFW010000023.1 coordinate 646,605, forward strand.
TCTATACGGGTGGATGGCGGGTGGTGATGTTTGCCGTCGTCCCGATGATTGCAATCAGCGCAGCGGTTATCTCAGTTACCGGTGCCCTGTATGGGGCAAAACGTTATGGAGACATCCGGACTGTGCACTTCTACTCGGTCTGGCTGGGCACGGTGATAGCAATCGCAATCAGCCTTCTCACCTGGATCTTTGCGCCGCAGATTGCGACACTCTTCGCCTACACCCCGGAGAGTGCCCATCTGCTGCCGCAAATGACGGCATTCCTCAGGACGATGTGCTTCTTCTACCCCTTCATCCCGATGGGGATTATGTCGTCCTCCATCTTCCAGGGAACGGGAAGAGGTCCAACTTCCTTCGTCCTCTCCCTCTTCAGGAATATCGTATTTATCGCATTCTTCGCCTCCCTCCTCGCCATTACCTTCGGCCTTGGAGAATCCGGCGCATGGTGGGGTATTGTTCTGGGCGATGTCGCAGGCGGCCTCTTTGCATTCGGATGGGCTGCACTCTATGTGAAAAAACTCATAAAAAAGGACGGAAATATACGCCGCAAAGATTCATCATCGGATTTATAAGAGAAGAGAGACCGGAACACTGCATTCCGGTCTTTTGGTCCTGTATTTAAACCCCACCCCCCCGGATACAGAAAGGGGGCAAGGAGCAGAAAATATCATTTTTCCCGGCTTGCCCATCAACGCCCGTTTTTGACCAGATACTCTTCCAGAACCGCGAGGGCAGGCACCATATCACGCCTCCCGAATCCAAACCGGATGTGGTGATCACCAGCCCTGAATACCGTTGACGGGAGTAAAATGACACCGGTTTCCCGGATGAGGGTGTCGCAGAAGGATTCCGCACCCTCTTTTCCTTCAAACCGGGGGAAACAGACCGGGCCGGCCCATGGTTCCTGGCAGGTGAAGAGGTCAGGGTGACGGGCAAAGAATGCGGCAAGCAGGGCACGATTTTCGTTGACAATCTCCCGGTTGCGGGAGATGATGGTGTCTCTGTGACGGAGGGCGAGTGTTGAAAGAAACTCCGCCGGAGCACTGGTGCAGATGGTGGTGTAGTCCTTCCACACAAGAATCTGGTGGATAAGGTCGGTGTTCTGTGTCGCAACCCATCCCAGCCGGAGTCCTGCGAGGCCGAAACTCTTTGACATCACGCCGACTGAGATGCCCTTTTCATACCATGAGGCAACAGACGGGAGGAGGGCAGAAGAGTTGTATTCACCGAAGCGGTAGACTTCGTCAGAGAAGAGCCATATGCCCTTTTCTTCTGCAATCCCAATGAGATGGTCCAGCTCTTCAGCCGGAAAATGGAATCCGGTCGGATTGTGCGGCGTATTTATCACAATGCACCTAGTCTCCGGACGGATGAGGGACCACAGTTCCACCATATCCGGCCGCCACCCATCCTCTTCTTTCATGTGCCAGTAGGAGACATCCGCCCCGATGTGCCGGGCAATTTCATGGAGGGACTGGTATGCCGGAGAAAGGACGATAACGTGGTCTCCGGGTGAAAGGAGAGCGTGCATGGTGAGAAAAATAGCCTCCTCAGCACCGGCAAAGACGACACACCGGTCCGGGCCAATATCGCCGGATACAGCAGATATTTCCTCCCGTAAGGCCGGGTCTCCCTGAGACTCGGTATACCCGAACCGCATAGAACAGAAGGCATCGAGTGATCCTTCTTCCATCGCAAATATCTCATCTGCTGACCAGGTCTCACAGTCAGCGGCCGAAAGCATATAAGGAGCTGAGAATTCGTATTTTCCGAAATATCGTTCAAGGGCAAACGAGGGAATCTGCATGTCTTATCCATGCGTACTGAAGGGCTAAATAGGCACGGACGGATGAAAGAATAAATGCAGAAAATGAGAGTGAATTTCATAAAATGGTTTCATTTACGGGTCTTATTTTTCAGAAGTAATCAGATAAATTTGTTAAACAGTCAGCAAAGTTCCCCGATGGCATCACCGGTACCGGGATGGCAATATGGAACTCCGGGGTGCCATGTGTATCTGACTTCCGGTGAAAAACATATCAAAATAAAAATATGCCAAAAACGGGAGATTCTGTTTGGGTATAGCAATTCCAGCCAAACCACAATTGTTTTCTACTCTTCTTCTGCCTTCGAGAGTGCCGTAAGCTTATCCGCGTAGGACCGAAGAATGTCACTTGTCGTCAGAAATCCAACACACTTTCCATCAGAATCCGTTACCGGGAAGTGATGAACGCTGTTCTCTGCCATCTGCCGAAGCACCACATCGAGGGTTTGATCCGGTGATATTGTCAGCACATCCTTTGTCATACACTCACCAACCGGACGATCAGTTTCTCCTTTGTGATAATTCGGAAGATCTCCAACGGTCACGATACCCACAAGGACACCGCCCTGGATCACCGGATAGCCAGTGTGCCGCGTCTGATTCATCAGGGTCACCACCTCTTCACTGGACGCATCCGGCGAGAGTGTGATCACCTGCTGACCCGGAACCATCGCTTCTCCCACGGTGATCATCCGGGCAATGTCCATGTGGTATTCACCACGGTGAGCGTTGGAATCAAGTTTTGATTCCGCCTGTGCCCGGAATATCGTATCTTTTGATGTTATGATGTAGGACACAGCAACGGCCAGCATCGCCGGAGGAAGCAGGGAATAATTGTGCGTCATCTCAATAACCATAATAAGCACAGAAATCGGTGCATTCGCCACCCCGCCAAAGAGGGCGATCATACCCACCACCGCGAAGGCAGGAACCGCGGTAATAGCAACGAGAGAGGGGAAACAGAGATGAAGAATCATGCCAGTTGCAGCACCTGCTGATCCGCCAATCGTCAGACCCGGTGCAAAGACACCGCCGGACCCCCCGGAACCAATGGTAAAGGAGGTCATAAAAATCTTTACAAACGGGATCATGATGAGCACACTCAGCGGGACCATGTTATACATCATCAGCTGAAGGAATCCATACCCGGAACCGATACTTCCAAGGGCCACCATTTGGGTTTCCGGGGCAAGGTACCAGAAGATGACGAAGACGACACCTATAAAGAACGCACCAGTCACGGGTTTAAGTTTTTTTGGAAGCCCGTGACGGGTGAAAAAGTTTGTAAAGAGATCCCTGGTGCCGTAAAACGAATGGCAGTACAGTTTTCCCAGAAGACCACAGACAACACCAAGGAGTGCAAAAAATGGAATCTGCCAGACGGTCCAGGTTATTGCGACCGAGCCAAAGATCGGATCGAATCCTTCTAAAATACCAAAGATAGAATAGCCAATCACTGAGGCGATAAACGCAGGGATGATAGCAGCGGACTCAAAATCGCGCGTGTAGAGAATTTCGGCGGCAAGAATCGCTCCCCCAAGGGGTGCTTTAAATATCGTTCCGATACCCGCGCCGATACCGGTTGCAATCGCAATGCGACGGTATTTCATGGAGAGGCCGAGTTTATCAGCAACGAGCGATCCAAACCCTGCAGATATCTGGGCAGTCGGTCCTTCACGCCCTGCACTTCCTCCGGTTGATATCGTGATGATTGAAGCAACGGCCTTCACAAGAGGCACCCGCCGTCGAATCATCCCGGTCCCGTGAAAAGCAGCAATCGCGGCATCAGTCCCGTGCCCTTCTGCCTCAGGCGCAAACGTATAGACCAGATACCCTGAAATCAGTGCACCGACACAGATTATCGGAAGAAACAGAAACCCGACCTCAGGCGGCGACAATGAGGCAATTTCTATGATGGTTGCTCCCTCTGTCGGAAAATCATACCCCCAGAGATATTTCATTACAAAGAGACTTCCATATTTCAGGCCGCTATAGAAGAGATAGGCACCAAAACCAGAGATTATTCCAACAACAACTCCGATGACCAGAATTTTCCGGAAATCAGAGTTCATATATTTGCCCACTCAGATGACACCTTCTTTTCTTAGATAATTAGTATACGGGGAGGGCATAATTCAATTAGTTGGTTTTTTTTCCGGCTTCCCCGCCACCGCCGGATGGGGCAGTCTGCTGCCTCCGGTCAATGGAATTATGTGAGAGAAAGAGAGTGTGTGAGAATAACCTGAGTTACAGACATTGCACTACGTCCTCTCTTCCGCGATTGCTCTCTTCCAGGCAGACAGAAAGTACCTTACTTGTTCGGCTCCGTGTTCGGCCACTGGGTTGGTGTCGCTAAGTGTAGTAACCGGATCCATCCGCCCCCCCATTTAGTCCCAACTTAGTCCTCACTTTGTCTGGTCTTCAGATGGCCATCAAAATACCCTGGAAAACGGCACAAACAGCATCCCTGTTTCTTCCAACTCTTTTTGTTCAGAGGAACGTTTTGAGGAATTCTGCAGAACCAGAGATCTTCTTGTTATTTCCGAACGGGAGCCGCTGACCACGGAGGCGAATGATAAATGAATGACTGAAGAAATGGTACGAAAATAATGGGAGCGGAAATGAAGAGGAGCCATTTACGCACCGAGTTTCTTCAGCACCCACGCCATATTCTTCCCGAGGTCCTCCATCGTCCTTCGGTCCTCCAGGTCGCCGTCAACCTCACCGGGAGTGAGGCCGATACTCATATTCCAGTAGGAGGAACCGACTGTCACCATCCCTGTGATCCCAAAGAGATGGTTGATGGAGTCGTAGACATGAACAGCACCCGCCCGACGGACCGCCACCACTGCAGCACCTGCCTTCCGGTTGAGGAGATTTCCGTTTGCGAGAGCAACTAAACCTGCCCGGTTGATAAGTGTCTTCGCTTCCGGGGTGAGGTCAGCAAAATAGGTCGGGCTGCCGATGATGCCGTCTGCCGCAAACATCTTCCCCATCCGCTTGTTCATCGGATCGCCGGTAAGGGCACATCTGTGGTCCGGATTCTCTGCACACTTCATGCAGGCAGTGCAGCCATACACGCTACTGCCTCCCACCTGCACAATCTCCGTCTCAATACCCTCCTCTTCAAGGGTTTCACAGACCATCCGCAACTGGGGGATGGTATTCCCGTCCTTTCTTGGACTTCCGTTAAACGCTACAACCTTCATCGGGATCTCCACGCTGAATAATCAAAAAGAAGGGATTTATAATTATGAGTAGCAGTGACACGCGCCACAGACCCTGGTCTCACCTACACCTGCTCTGATATATGGGAATTCTCAGGCTGTGCCGTGTATGGTGCAGATCATGTTTAGCAGATGCCCTCAGGAATACGCATAGTGTTTGCGCAGGAAATCACGTATCTTCTCTGACTCCAGCCAGCGCTGGTCCAGTTCATTCACCAGTTTGTCAATCGCAAATGCCTGTTCCAGAATTTTCTCACTCTCATCTGTGGGTGAAAGCGAGGAGAGACCGATAATTACCTGTAGTGGGTTTCTAATCTCATCATTCAGGATAGCGAGCTGCTCAAAATTTTGCTCAATCTGTATCAGAGATTGTGTTTTCTGTTCATTCAGACTGACGAGTTCCGTATTGTCAGTATAGAGCACCGCAACCTGACCCTTCCGCGGTGAATACGCCTGAATGAAGAAATTACGGTTAAATACGGGGTTATAATCCTCAAATACCGCTGCAACACCAGTAATGGCAACCTCTGCATACCGACTAATGATGTCATCCCTGCCCACCGGAAAGATACCGCGGCAGGTCTTCCCGATGAGGTCTTTTGCAGAAAAACAACACAGAATTTCAAACGCAGGGTTTACCTCCAGAAATACGAGGTCATCTGCTTCTGCGTCTGTCTCTGTCGCAGGACAGTGCTCCAGAACGATAAACCCATTTTGCATTGTAGAGAAGAGTTCACGGTAGAGTTTCTCGGCGCTCTTACGCTTCGATATGTCAAGGCATGATTCAACCGCTCCAATCACTCTTCCTGTATTATCAAAGACCGGATAGACAGATGTCTTCACGAATTTACCGTTTAAGAGCTGTTTTTCCTCTGTAAAAGGCACCGCCGCATCCATCACCCGCTTTACCGTGCAACCCTCACAGGGAGTCGTCCGCCCGTACCAGAGTTCATAACAGACTTGCCCGGGCAGTTCATCAGGTGATAAACCGGACGATTCCGCCGGATCATCATTCGCCCAGACAATCCTGAAGTCCCGGTCATAGAACACCAGATTCTCATGAATCGCATTGAGAATCATCGTCTTTTCGTTCTCAGATGCTTTCAGCTGGCGGGCATACTCATAACGATGGGTCGTATCACGGGCAAAGAGCAGATACTTCAGATCACCGACACCGGGGAATTCCCGCCGGTGGACCGAGACAGGATAACTGTTTCCGTCACGACGCCGGTGCATTGCCTCAAAGACCTCTTCACCCTCAGAATCCACCAGATTACGGTTCAGGGGCAGGGATTCTCCCTCCGGCATTTCTCTCTCGAAATATGCGATATTCATCCCGACAAGGTCATTTCTGGGCCACCCGAGATTTCGGGCCGCCGTATGATTTGCAAACCGAATCATACCGGCAGCATTCAGCCAATAGACCTCATCAACCGCACTCTCAAGGGTAAACCAGAGTAATGGGCTTATTTCCTCATCAGTGAAGGACAGGCATAAATCTGAACCTGCGCGCTCGCGCAGAAAGTCTGATGATAAACTATTCACGATTCATTGCTCCTCTGAAATCCCCTGTATCCGGCCGTACTCATAACTAATCTTTCCGTGAGCAATATAGAATCATTCGCAATGCAAAATATATTCAACAATATTCTATAGTGAATCTATTCATGGGGTATCGGCATGGTGTCCGGATGATGGGATCCTTCATAGATATACTGAACCGGAACGAAAGCAGGGAAGATCCTGAACCCTTACAGTACGATGTGAGAGAGAGAGAGAGAGAGAGAGAGAAAAGGAAGAGAGCGGCGATGAAACTGGCAACACCAAAGAAGAGAAGGAAAAAAGGGATCGCGGGAAACGGGGGTGATATCCTGATTACCATCCGAATATCGCACCGATGACCGTGCTCATCATGCCGCTGTAGTCCATCCCAAAGAGAATCATTCCAAGCGAGAGCACGAATAATACTCCAAATATAACCGGGTTCCATGCGAGTACCTTCTTCCCGTCCAGCACGCTGATTGGAAGCAGGTTAAAGAAGGCAATCATGCCGTTCACCGAGAGGCCCATCACGCCGAGAATCTGTACTAAATCTAAATGCAGGCCGTACCCTGCAATGAGAATCGCAAAGAAGGCGACACCAAGGCAGAGATTCACCACCGGGCCTGCAACAGAGATGATACCGTTCTCTTTTTTGCTCATCTCACGACCGGGTTGTGAATAGATGACGGTCGCCCCGGGTGCGGCAAAGACGATGCCCACGAGGGCAGCGAGTGCCACACCCATGAGAAGCATCCCATTGTCCTTCCTGAATGCCGCATAATAGCCAAACTTCATCGCCATGAATTTGTGTGCCATCTCGTGGAGAATAAAGGCAGCACCGACGGCGATTGCTGATATAACAAATATTTGTGCCAATTCTCCCACTGAACCCCAGCCCGTTTGGTGGAGACGGGCGAGGGTAAACGCAAGCGCAAGCGCGATGCACGCAATGCCAAGGTCTTTGCGTTCCTCGCGGTCAATTTTATCGGTGATCATGAATGAGTATATTTTTCCACTCCCTTTGTATTCAATACGTCGTTACCTGCCGCATACATCCTGACAGAAGAGATCCTTTTTTACGTTCCGGGCAAAAAGAAAAGATAATATGACACTTGAAAGCGTCCGGGAAGAGATCAGCCGTATTGACTATGCGTTAATTGACCTCATCAGAGAACGCCAGCGCCTTGCGGCAGCGGTCATCGGAGAGAAACACCACACCGGCACTCCGGTGGAAGATCAGGACCAGCGCACCCGTGTCCTTAACCGGGCCTTTGAGTATGCCGTCACCTGCAATATTGACCCGGTGGAAGTGCGGAAAATCTTTGAAATCCTTATTGCGATGAACGAAGAGCGGCAGCGGGAATATTCCGGAGAAGGAAACCTCCCCTGACCTCCGGCCAACTGTCTCTCTTTCCCGGTCACTTGTCCTTTCTCTCAATATGATAATGTTTACGCAGGAAATCCCGTATCTTCTCTGATTCCAGGCACCGCTGATCCAGACGGTGGACAATACTGTCTATCTCCTGTACCTGCGATGCCATAGTGCTATAATACGCTGCATCACCGTTTTCTGCCGTCCCCAGGATGACCTGCAGGGGATTTCGGATGTGGTCGTTGAGAATCGAGAGTTCCTCCATGTTCCGCTCGACCTGTGATATGGCCTCCATCTTCTGCTCTTCAAGATGCCGGGACCGGATGCCGTAGGCGACATCATTGGCAAGCGCCTGCAGGGTAGTCAGTTCCTGTTCTGTGACCGTCGCAGAGGACTGGATGTAGACCGAGAGCACACCCTCAACCTGATCGCCTGCGATCATCGGGAGAACAAAGACATCGATCTCTTCTGTTTTGCCTGTTTCTGCGTCCTCCACTGTCCATGGGGAATAACTTACCATCTTCGATGAAATTGCCTCATGAGGAGCAGACGATGTACTGACAAACACCTCATTCGTCTCCCGGAATGCCTGAGATGAAACACCCGCGGTGATGAGATGCCTGTCCTTGCAGAGAGTAATGGAGACAACATAATAGCGGTCAAGGCGGCTGAACTCTGTGCAGGCAGCAGAAAGCAGGGCCGCTGTCTCATCCTCATAGATAATGAGCTGAATAATTCCGTTTGCAACGGCTATCAGCCGTTCAGACTGGTTCTTCCCGGTTTCATCCGTAATGGAGACTGCGACCTGATAACTGCCCGGAATAAATGAAAGCGTTATACGTGTATCATGCACCATTCCTTCAGCGTCCACCAGACCAACCAATGGAAGCGTACAGGGAGGCACCGTTCCTGCAAACATCTGAACAGCATTCTCGCGGAATCCTATGCGATCGTCGCTGACCACCAAATCTGCAAAGGTATATTCCCCGTTAAGAAGCGTGCCGAGGGGATAACCCACCAGTTCAGCACCGGTACGATTGGTATTAACGATGGTGCCATCTGCCTTTAAAAGGAACATTCCGGTTCCGGTATTCTCAAATACCGTCCTGTACATCGTCTCTGACCGATTCAGCGCCTGTTCCACACCACGCTGTTCGGTGAGATCTGCCACCAGAACCCGCAGACCGGTGACAACGCCCTTCTCCATCATCCGACGACAGTAGATCATAGCAGGGAACCGGGTCCCGTCCTGCCGGACGCAGCTAAACTCATTACTGAGGATGGTATCCTTTACCAGACATACCTGGAACATCTCCCGCATTTCCGGTTGCTCACCTGAGGGGATGAGAGCGAAGATGGTGAGCCCTTCCATCCAGTCCGCTTCCCCGTAGCCAAAGAGGGCGTCTGCAGTCATATTTCGGAAAAGAATCCCTCCGTCATACTCCACTTCAAAGGCCGGAAGGGGAAGGAAATCAGCAAAGTCATGGAACCTGCGCTCACTTTCAGTCAGGGTCTTCTGGGCAGACACCCATGCGGTGATGTCACGCATCGCAAGCACAAACTGTGTTTCACCATGCATCTCATAGGAAGAAACAGCCACTTCCACCGGAAACCGGGCGGCATTCTTTCCCCGTGCCCTGACCTCAATATGACCATCGGTTATGCCGACCCGTCCCGCTTCCATTGCAGTGGACAGATAGGAAAGAGAATCCGGAAAGAGGTTTTTCACCCTGAGATTCTGCATCTCTGCAAGGGAATATCCAAATATGGTGCATCCATACCGGTTCACATCCCGTATATGCTCCGGCATCCCGTTATTATCACAGGTGCCGATGATAAGACACTCCCGTGCATTGGAAAAGACAGCCTTCAGGGTCTCCACATTTTCAGTGAGTGCATCTTCTGCCTCCCGCAGTGCGGTGATATCACGTCCAATCGTAATCGACCCGGAGATGGTGCCGTCACTTTTGTAATGGGCATGCACATTCCACTGAACCACATGATCATGTCCCTCACCCCCGGCAATCACCGACTCTATCATTCCGGCAGGGTGCTCCGGGGAAAGGGAGGAGAAAAAGTTCTCCATTCCCACCACACCATCCCTAAAGTATGGCGGGATGTATGACGTTCCGGTGATGGCTGCAGGCGTGGTTCCTGTAAGGATGCAATAGGCTGCATTCACATATGCAACCGTTCCTTCCCCGGTCATCCAGAGCAGCGGATCACTCACACTGCCAACCAGCCGGGAGAAACGCTGTTCCTCATTATGCAGCTGTGTCGAGAGATACGAGATGAGGAAACTGACTGCAACAAAGAGGACCACTCTCCCGCCTGCCGTAAAAATAACCAGCGGGGTGCCGCCAAATCCTGCCACAAGAAGAAGATAGATAAGGCCGACACCGGAGGCAAAGAGCGGAACCTTCCGGTGAAACCAGTAGGCCTCCAGTATGATCGGGATATAGAAGAGATGGGCCAGCAGAATCGTGACCCCGACAGAGATGCCTGCTGTGACCACTGCAAATGAGAGGACTGTCAGACTGGCAATAATGAAAAAATTCGTTGCCCTTTGAGAATCCTGGCCATTTCCCGCCATATTCATATGAGAATTTCTCTTATACTGAGTTAAATAGATACCGGAGCGGTTTTTCCGCTTCAGGACAGGTGTATCATCGTTCCGACGCCGTTATCAGTAAAGAGTTCCAGGAGCAGATTATGTTCCCGGTTACCGTTGATGACATGTGCAGAGAGGACGCCGCGGTTCACGGCAAACAGGCAGGACTCCAGTTTAGGGATCATACCGCCCACAATGGTTCCGTCATCAATGAGCTCCTCAGCCTCCGATATTGTAAGACGCTGGTAGGTGCGGGTCCGGTTTGCATTCATCACGCCATCTATGTCCGAGAGGTTTATGAGCTTATATGCATTCAGGGCGACTGCAATCTCCCCTGCTGCGGTGTCAGCATTGACATTGAGGGAATGCCCCTTCCGGTCGATTGCAACCGGAGAAACTACCGGAATGTAGTGGTTTGCCAGCAGGTCTCTCAGAATACGGGGATTGACCTCCTCTATTTCGCCAACAAGCCCGAGGTCGACTTCCTGCGAGGTTTCATCCACCATCACAGTCTTTGTCCCGGCCTTGCGGGCAATAAGGAGGTTGCCGTCATTGCCGGAGATACCCACCCCGAGGGCACCGAACTTAGAGATGTCAGAGACGATATTGTCGTTTATCTTACCCACAAGCACCATCTGAGCAATCTCCATAGTTTCCGGGTCTGTTATACGCAGGCCTGCCACAAACTTCGGTTTCTTGCCCATCGCCTCCATCTTCTCGTTGATCTCCGGCCCGCCGCCGTGCACGAGGACGACATTTATTCCCACATACCGCAACAGGACAACGTCCTGGATGACCGTATCAAGGATCCTCTGATCCACCATTGCATGCCCACCGAGTTTGATGACAATCGTCTTCCCATGGAACTTCTGGATGTAGGGCATCGCCTCCATCAGCACTTCTTCGCGTTTCATGTCGTATACTTCCCGTTTATCTCTACATACCGTTCTGTCAGGTCACAGCCCCAGGCAGTAGCTGATGCAGTACCGTTGTCAAGCAGCACTTCAAAAATAACCTCGTCCCCACCCATCACGGACGCCGCTTCCGCGAGTGCCTCCGGGTACATCACGTTATCAGCACAGATTTTGCCCTTATCCGCCAGAATTACTCGCCGGGTGCCGTCTGTCACTGCAATGGTCGCGGTATAGGGATCAAAGTCCACTCCGGCACGGCCGGCAGCAGCAATGATACGGCCCCAGTTCGGATCTTTGCCGTAAACTGCGGTCTTCACTAAGGGGGAACCAACAACAGTCCGGGCGATAGTGGCTGCATCCTCTTCTGTTTGAGCCCCGGTCACTCTGACCTCGATAAGTTTGGTCGCACCCTCACCGTCTGCGGCAATCTGGCGTGCAAGAGAGATACATACCTCTTCCAGTGCCTCCTGGAAGACAGCCATATCCGGCGTCTCCCGACGGCCGGTAGCCGTGCAGAAGAGACAGTCATTGGTTGAGGTGTCACCGTCGACAACAACCCGGTTAAAACTCCGTGTGACTGCCTTCTGCAGGGCCTCCTGCAGGGCCGGTGCCGCTATTGTGGCATCGGTGTAGACGAAGGCAAGCATCGTCCCCATATTCGGAGCAATCATGCCGCTTCCCTTGGTTATTCCCGCCACCACAAAGCCGTCACGTACAGCTGCTGCATGCTTCTCGGTGAGATCGGTCGTCATGATGGCCCGTGCGGCATCCGTCTCAGCTGAATCATCGCTGCGTAACATGGCGCCTGCCTCTCTGATCTGACGGGTCACGATATCCATCTTCATATACCGACCAATGACCCCTGTTGATGCAACTCCGATTCGTTCCGGAACCGTCCCGAGTACTGCCGCCGCATCCTCAGCCATCCGGCAGGCATCGGCATAGCCCCTAACACCGGTAAAAACATTGGCATTCCCCGCATTGATGACGATGCCGTCCAGGGTGCCTGCCGTCATGCGTTCACGCATCAGGTGAACCGGCTCTGCTGAAACCAGATTTTTGGTGAAGACTGCTGCGGCAGTGCCGGATGCAGCAATGAGCGCAATCCCGTACTTGCCCTCACGCACACCGGCCGCCCGGACACCTTCAACGAGGCATATGCTCTGCATTAGTCCTCCGGTTCTCCAAATCTTGCTCCAAGGCCGCGCACCAGATCAGCACGGGTTACGATGCCCACCAGAATTTCGTTTTCAACGACCAGCAGACGGGCAATGCCCTCTTTCATCATGATACTGGCTGCTTCCTCAATATCCACATCTGGTGAAGTACAGATGAGGTCATCTGACATCACATCTGAGATTGGCATGTTGCCGACGTCAGAGAGGGCCTCTTTCGTCTTCTCCCAGTTCATCAGCTCACGGATGGGGATCTCTATAATTTCAAAGGGTGACGGCAGCCAGAGATCGTCATTTATCTCCGGCATCGTAAGGAGGGAGAGGATATCTGTCTCTGTCACAATACCGACCGCTTTTCCGTTTTCAGTGACCGGTATTCCGCCAATACGGTTTTTTTTCATCAGGAGAGAAACCTTGCTTACCGGGGTGTCTCTGGTGACCGATATCGGCCGGGGAGTCATTACATCTTGTACTTTCATCGTTTGTTCACCACTGTTTTTATCAGGGCTGCAGAGGGACGACCATCAGGCCATCGGGTTCAGCGCATCCGCACATCAGGTTCATATTCTGGATTGCCTGCCCGGAGGCACCTTTTACCAGATTGTCAATTGCAGAGACAGCGACCACACGTTTTCCGCCTTCCTCAACTTCGAATGCCACATCGCAGAAGTTGCTGCCCCTTACACCGGAAAGGGACGGTCTCTGAAGGCGTACAAAGAATTCACGGGCATAGTAATCCTCATAAAGCGCATCGACCTCTTCCTGAGTAATTGGTTCATCGAGGAGGATATGGGCAGTCGTGAGGATGCCGCGGTTCACCGGCAGGAGATGGGGGGTGAAGTGCACAGAGGCGGAAGAGCCCAAAAATGCCATCTCCTGCCGCATCTCTGCCACATGCCGGTGAGCAGTCATCTTATACGAAGTGAAGTTGTCGCCGACACTGGTATACATATTGGTAACCGAAGGGGAGACACCAGCACCGGAGACACCGGACTTGGAGTCATAGATGATGGTGTGTGCCCGTTTCGCAAGCGGGGCGGCAGCAAGGGTTGCACCGGTAGGAAAACAGCCAGGGTTTGCCACAAGGAGGGCGCCCGGAATCTCGTTTCTGTGCAGTTCAGGCAGGCCGTAGGGGACAGTATGGTAATCCGTGTGCTCAACACCGTAAACCTTCTCATAGATATCCCTGGGGAGGCGGTAGTCTGCCGAGAGGTCAATGGTCCGGATTCCCTGTTCCATCAGAGAGCCGGCATACTTCATTGCAGCAGTGTGCGGCACAGCAAGGAAGGCAACATCCACATCGATATCACCCACATCAGGGTTCGTATATTCCAGGTCGGTAAATCCCCTGAGGTGCGGATGAGTCAGGGCAACCGCTGTTCCCGCAAGCTTTCGTGAGGTTGCACAGACCACCTCTCCTTCAGAGTGCCCGGCAAGGAGGCGGATGAGCTCTCCACCGGTAAAACCGGAGGCTCCGATGATCGCAATTTGCATAAAAAACGTATCGTTGTATACAGGAATTAATTCTTTCCTGAAACCATGTCAAAGAGCAGTTCTGCGGTCTCCTCAATGTGTGCCTGATCCTCCAGATGTATCACCAGTTCTCCGTCAAACCCGGCAGTCCCCTCTGTCGCACCAAGCCACGATCCACAGATAAACCCGATGGTATCAGTGTTGCCGCCGACATGGGTGGCAACCGGCAAAAACGCCTCATCCTGCCCAAGACGGGCAATCAGGAAGAGAGCCAGGGGATACGTGTGAAAGACAGCGACATCATTGCCCACGGAAATCAGTGCGGTCTCCAGCGAGAGGCCTTCCTTCTCCAGCGCAAGGGCATTTCTGATGGACCCCGCGAGCTGAACGTCATACTCCCCTGCAATCTCCTCTGCCACGCGGAAGGGATCGGGATGCCTGTGCAGCACCGCACGCAGAAAGAGTGCATAGGAGATGGCAGCACCATACGCGGCCGGATGGGTATGGGTGACCTCGCAGGCGGCCTGCAGGCGCTCGCGCATATCATCGCCGTCCCGGCAGGCGAGAGCAAACGGCACTGCAAGGGGCAGACACCCGCTGGTGGTTGAGGCGCGGCCGGAGTCAGGCAGACCGGCGGTGATGCGGGCACAGGCCGTTGAAACCGTGCCGTCCGGGAACCGCAGCCGTTTCCTCGCATGCATGGCAGCAAGCCTGTTGCCGTATTCCTTCGGGGTAAACGCCCCTTCAGCTAACAGTTCGGCAGCACAAATCATCATCTGGGTATCATCCGTGAACTGACCCGGCCGAAGGCCCTCGTTTGGGTGGCGGCGAAGCGGTTTTGCATAACTCCTCTCCAGACGCGAAAGGGAGGGAGGCAGCGTCTCCTGCGGCATCCCAAGTGCATCACCGATGGCAGCACCCAGCATGCATCCCCTGTACCTGCTGAGCATATGATGTAGTATAGCGGTCCCGTAGGGGAAAAAAGCTCTGCAGAAGAAAAACGTGGGGCAGATGGAAGGAGCCTTTCAGCATCCTCCCTGCCCGTTGATGACGATCAGGCGCTCCTCAGTCATCTCCCGGATGGCAGACCGGGGCCCTTCCCTGCCAATTCCAGAGAGTTTGGTGCCACCATAGGGCATATGATCCATCCGGAATGTCGGGATGTCATTGACAATGAGGCCACCCACCGGGATGCCACGGGCCGCCTCCCTGATACGGGTGAGATCATTCGTGAAGATCCCGGCCTGCAGACCGTATGGGGTATCTGCTGCCAGAGCGACTGCTTCTGTCCACGTCCGATAAGGGGTGAGGGTGAGGACGGGAGCAAAGAGTTCGGTTGTGTTCACGCCCATCGCAGGATCGGTGTTTTCCAGCACCGTCGGATGGAGGACCGCACCCTCACGGATGCCGCCGGTGCAGCAGACCGCCCCTGCCTCCACCGCGTCATGAATCTTCTTCTCAGCTGCAATCGCTGCAAACTCGCTGATCATCGGGCCCACATCGGTCTCCGGTGCGGACGGGTTGCCGGTGACAAGGCTTGCAGCACGTTCGCAGATCATAAGCCGCATCTCCTCATAGACCGCGTGGTGGACGAAAACACGCTGGACGGAGATGCAGGTCTGTCCGCTGTACGAGACTGCTCCCTGCACAATCCGGGCGGCCGCATAGGCAAGGTCAGCGTCCTCATGGACGATAACTGCCGCATTTCCGCCAAGTTCAAGCCCCACACGGGGCGTTCTTGCCACTGACTGCAGATGCCAGCCCACCTCCGGGCTGCCGGTAAATGAGACCATGGAAACCCGAGGGTCACATACCATCGCCTCTGCGGTCTCCGGCAGGCAGGGCAAAACCGAGACTGCCTCGGGAGGCACGCCTGCAGCCAATGCCGCTTCACCAAGGATGAGGGAGGAAAGCGGCGTTTTTGATGCCGGTTTCAGGATACAGGCATTGCCTGCGGCAAGGGCGGGTCCGAGTTTATGGCAGGCGAGATTGAGCGGGAAGTTGAAGGGAGTAATGCCGAGGATGATGCCCAGCGGCACCCGGTAGAGGTACCCGGTTCGCCCCTCACCATCTTCGCCCCAGTCCAAAGGCAAAATTTCACCGCCGATGCGGCGGGCCTCTTCACCGGAGACACGGAGAGTGTCCGCCGAGCGTATCACCTCTCCAACAGCCTTCCGCCGGGGTTTGCCCGCTTCGGAGATGATGAGTTCTGCCACCCTGTCCGCGTGCTCCTCCAGGTAGTCCGCCATCGCCATAAGACACTCTGAACGCCGGTATGCGGAGAGTGCCCTCATCTGCGCAAAACCGATTTCTGCTGCAATTATTGCATCATTACAGTCTTCTTTTCCTGCTAAACAGACTGACCCCACCGTACAGCCAAGGTAGGGGTCACAGACGTCCAGGACAGCCGGGCTGGTGCGCCACTCGCCGCCCACAAGAAATGGTTCCGGATCCTGCATGGGAGATACTATGCCCTGTCTAAAATATATATGCCGTAAGTCGCCCCGGCACCGCCGGAGTGACCCTGTTTTTTACTGTGTCCCGGTGGATCCTCCGGTAACATGATGAGGGAAGGATTTGCATTCTCCATTCCACCTGACAAAGAGGCGTTGATGCCCGCCCCGGCTGTAAAACCGCCTCTGGGTAAGACTCGGATACTCTTAAGACAATACTGTCCAAATGAAGAATTGATGTTTGCAGCCCGCGTATTTGAGACAGATTTCAGGACAGCACTGGAAGAAGAACTTGACCGGCGTGGCATGAGCATAAAGGAACTGGCTGGGATAGTTGGTATCTCCCCTGCAACCCTCTATAAGATCACCTCCGGGGACCGTGACCCCCGCCTCTCCCTCGTCAGGGCAATCGCCGATGCTCTGGACCCGAAAGAGAAGGATTTCGTTGCTATCATTGCTGCAAAATTTCTCTTAGATGAACTCCAGTCGGTGAAATATACGATAAACGAAACGACCTACCGCATCCACGGCTACAGCGCAAATACCATGGAGGAAGTGATCATCGCCGCTGTCCGTGCTGAAAAAGATGGTGCCATCGGCATCATCTGCGCCCCGATTCTCACCACTCTTGTGGAGCGTATTGTCGATATCCCGGTGGCTATCATCAGACCCAGCCCGGACTCCTACCGTTCAGCCTTTGAGTCCCTGGTCCGCAACCGGGAATAATTAAAAGAGAAACCTGTTTTTACCCATGAAGTGCGTCCAGTCTCAGGCAGCAAAAGCCATCGGCATTATGGCCGCGCCACAAAAAAGGTGTGCAAAAAAAAGGGAAAATCGTTGTTTATCCGGTAAATCCGGATTATTTCCGGCACGCTCTTCTGCCCACCGCAGTGAAGCCCAGTGTGAGAAGCAGTCCTGTTATCGCCGACACAATAGGGACAGGTGACTGCGTAGGAACCGGAGTCTCACCTCCAGTGGGTGACAGGCTATCCGACGCTGTTGAGGTTACGGATACTGCAGAGGATGAATCAGTCTTTTCTGCAGCTTCTGCGGGCAGTCCCGTTCCTTCCACTGTAGGAATGGTCTCCCGGGTAAATCCGCTGATACGGGTGCCGTCTGTCACCATGAGACGGTTTCCGCTACTGTCCATTGCAGCGGCAACCGAGGCGTCAAAACCCGGGATCAGGCCAGCCGGGGTGCCGTCCCGATCAAAGAACCGGATGCCCTGCCAATCTGCCACAGCAGCGCAGGCACTGTCTGCAGAGACATAAACACCGCCTGCGTGCGGTGCAGATCCGGACCAGAGGAGACCGCCCGCCCGTGAGAGCAGGGACACTGAACCATCTTCAGAGACGGCAGCAATGGTCCGGCCACCGTCACCCACGGCCACCGAGACCACCGGCTGGCGGGAGAGGGTATAGGTCCAGCGTTCATCACCGGTACCGGAGAAGAGTATCACATTCCCGGTAGCCGTCCCCCCAACGATATAGGTTCCATCCGGACTGATTGCAACCGATACGAGGTCATCACCGGTGTCGGTGCTCCAGACCAGGTCCCCCACATACGTATAGAGACGGAGTGTCTCATCATCGACTGCAGCAGCAATCCGGCTGCCATCTGCGATCATTGCGATGTCATTCACATAATTTCTGGACCGCACCGTTGCAAGGACGGTCGTGTTTTTATCCAGCACAATAATTCCATCACCTCCGGCTGCAAGGATGCCGCCATTCCCGGAGAGGGCGACAGAGCGGTAGCTTCCTTCAGGGCTTCGCCAGCACTCAACACATTCTGCTGTCAGGAGAATGATGCCGGCATCACCAACGAGGGCGCCGTATGCTCCGTCACCGGAGACCGCCACATCCATGATACGGAATCCTGGCTGGTCAGAACCCGCAGGCACCCATTCCCCTGCCACAGCCGGGGAAGAGAAGACGAGAAGAGAGACGAGAAGGGCGGCAGTGACAGCCGGTATCCGTCCAATCATTCACCCTGCCTCCTGAGACATAATCCAAAAGCACCAACAGCGGCCAGTGCACCGATGAACGGCGCGGGACTCTGTGTAGCCACCGGCAGAGCACTATTTTCTTCCGGGAAACACTCCGGATGAATATCGCGTGCCACCATCTCGAGGGAGTCCACGATACGCGGGCTGCCACGGTCAATGATGTCAGCATCCACCAGATAGACCCGGCCTTCCTGTACGGCGGTCAGGCCCTGGAACCGTGATTCTTCCGTGATATACCGGTAGAGGATGTCATACTGCTTCCCCCCCATGCCGGAACCGGAGTTCGCGATGATGACATCAGGGTCAGTGACGATAAACTCCTCCATACTTACGATTTCCCATCCCTGCACCGAAGAGAAGGCATTCGTGGCGCCTGCCATCGTAAACATCTCATCCTGAAACGATCCACTGCCGCTGACCCAGATTGGATCATTCCAGACCATATGAACGACTGACGGGGTGGTGTCAGCACATGCAACCGCCGCTGTTACCGCATCAATTCTTTTTTGCATGTCACTCACCACAACCGCTGCTTCGTCATCTGTCCAGGTCGCCTCACCGACGAGGCGGATATTGTCCTGAACATCCCCGATGGAGGTGGGATTGAGGGCAAGGACGGTGACACCGAGACTTTCCAGGTGAGTGATGACCTGCTCTGTGTTGCCGAACGCCGCCACCACAAGGTCGGGTTTTGCCTGCAGGACCTTCTCGATATTCACGGAACTATAGCCGCCGACCTTCTCAACAGCGAGAGCCTCTGCAGGGTAGTTGCAGTAGTCGGTCACCCCGACAACCTTTTCCCCAATGCCCAGTGCATAGAGAATCTCGGTATTAGCCGGTGCTAATGAGACAATTCGCTGGGGCGGGGACGGGAAGTATACCTCACGCCCAAAGTCATCAATGAGTGTCCGCCCACCTGTCGCCGGGCCGTTGACAGGCGTATCTCCAGCAGAAACTGCCGGTGTCTGTGTTTGTTCCGGTGTCGCCACCGCTGCGGGCGGCGCAACCGGAACAGCGCCCTTCACCGGAATGATGGGGAACGGTCTGCCGGTCAGTGCCGGAATAGCGGTAGCAGTCATCTTACAGGGGAGGTCGCTGAGGACAGCTGTCCACCGGAAATACCCCTCATTTGTCTGGAATGCAAGCAGATGGGAAACCGGGGTGTTGCCGGTGGCAGTCGTCCAGGTGAGGGGGTCCTCACCTGCGGCAACGAGTGCCTGCAGAACCCAGGCGTCAGAGGCGGAGTTGGTCACGCTCGACCCGCCATAATTGAACCCGCCATCGGCCTGCTGTCTGGATTTCAGGAACGAGACAGCATTGCGGATAACAGACGCACCCTGTGGCGTTCCGCCTGCGATGAGGGCCTCAACTGCTGACGAGGTGTCATCACAGTCACTCTCTGCCTCTAACGTCCAGCCAAAGCCGCCGTCTTCATTCTGCTGCCCCGATAACCACGAAACCGCCGCAGAGACGTCCTCGCCTGCCGCAGAAAGAGCAATAATTGCCCAGCTTGTCGTATAGATGTGTTCTCCATAGCGGCCGTCTGCCCGCTGTTTTGCCTGTAAAAGGGCAATGAAGTCATGGCCCTCAAAATTTTTGGGGGCTTCTCCTGCCGCTATAAGGGTGATGACCAGTTTTGCGGTCTCCGATGTGCCGTCGATTGCCACGGTCTCATCTGCCACCGTGTGGAGATAATCGCCTGCTGAGGCACCGCCGCGGGACCACTGGTCCGGGTCACCTCCTGCTGCCACAATTGCAAGGATGGCCCAGGTGGAAAGTGCCGGGGACGACTTATCCCCGTCTTCTGCAAACCCGCCGTCTGTTCCCTGGCAGGAGGCAAGATACATAAGCGCACTATCGACTTCATCATTCTCAGCCGTGAGCGGATATGCCTCAACCGCTGACGCAAAGCACAGAATGAGAAGAATTAGTAAAAAAAAAAGGTGTTTTATATTCATTTTGTTCAACCAGTCCTGTATAGATTATCTTTTTTGGTTCCGGTATATGCAGGTTATCCCGAGAGCAACAGCCATTGTAGCGCATATGGCGATCAGGGGTGTGCCGGACTCGGTTGGTTCAGGAGTCCCGGTGGCGCCTGCAGACGTCTCTGTTTCCGCTTCATCAGTTCCGGATGATTCCGGAGCATCGGTGACCGAGACGAAGAGGAATGAGGACAGTCCTGCAGCAGGCCCGGCCTCAAGGATCGTCCGCCCCTCAGCAGTAATACCTGCAGATCGGAGGGAAATCACCTCTGTGGTGCCGTCATCTGCGATATGGATGAGACGCAGCTCAGATATGTCGCCCATCTCTGCGATATATGCAGGGTCTGCAGTGATGCGGACGGTCATACCGCCCACATCCACCCCATTCTCAAGGCCTCGTCTGCCGACATCGAACATCCAGCCTGCGGTGCCGACTGCCATACCATCAGCACCAAGTGCAGTGTTTGCAGCGCCCAGAACATCTGCCGGTATAGCGGAGAGATTCAGAAGCGGGGTTGCCGCTACATCAATGTCTGAGTCCATCGGGACCGTCAGAAGGGATATCAGGAGCGAAACTTCCGGTGTCGCCCCGTCTGCACAGACAATCGTGACCGGAGCGGTCTCGACCGTGATGTCGGTTATTTCTCCTGCAATGATGCCATTTTTGTCGGTGAAGTCAGCAAAGCGGATCTTTAAGACGACATCGTCACGCGTGATGATCATCGTGTTTCCCACAAATCCGATGACATCACCTGCTGTGGTGGCCATCGGGACATTGACGGTCAGATACATCCGGCCCTCGCTCAGGCGGAGATCAGATCCCGCCGGGAGGGAGAGCGGATATGAGACGGCATCTGTTCCTGAAGTGAGCCCATTGCTGCTCTGTATCGTTTCAGCAGAAGTTCCGGTGTTCGCGGGAGGGGCAGTGCTCGTCTGAACATGGTAGAAGAATGCCTTCGGTGACTCTTCCGGTGTCTGGATCATCGATTCACTGTAGTACCAGATAACCTCGTCACCGCCTTTGAGCATGCACTTATCTGCGGTGGTGACAGGCGATGCGTCGTTCACTTCGTACATCCAGCCGGCAACACCTGAAGAGGGTTTTCCGTCCACTTCAAAGACAAAGAGACCGCTGCCCCACTGGTCGCTCACCTTAAAGCTGACACCAGCTGCCTTCAGCGTGCCAAGCGCACTCTGCCATGGAACTGCCATAATGTCCCCCGAATTGTCAGTCGTCACATCAAAGGTGCCTGTTGGCAGAATGACGGTCTTCCATACAACTGAAGTGGCGTCACCACCGCTGCCGCCACCGCCACCACCCGGCTGTGGGGTGGGTGTCGGAGCAGGGGTCGGGTTTGTGAGAGTGATACTCTGAGGAGAGGTCATCATGCCTGTTACCGGGTCGGTTGCGGAGAAAGTAACCACACCATCTCCCGGCGGAATAAACTTCACCGTCGTCCCATGGGCAAAAATGGGGGTGCCGCCTTCATACTGGAAGGAGACCGTCCCTTCCATATCAAGCAAAACGATTACCGGTTCACCTGCCCCAGCCTGCGTGACACTCAGCACGCTAATCGCAGCAGCCGGGGCTGCCACA
Source organism: uncultured Methanomicrobiaceae archaeon (assembly GCA_963761105.1). Lineage (GTDB taxonomy): Archaea > Halobacteriota > Methanomicrobia > Methanomicrobiales > Methanomicrobiaceae > Methanogenium. The sequence continues at coordinate 668,784 of CAVXFW010000023.1, forward strand.
CAGACGAGAAGGGCGAGGAGGGCCACACAGATGTTTACTGCACGGTGCATACGATTCCCTCAGAGGTGACCGGTTTTGTATACGGGAAGGTGTCGAAGGTGTATACCGCGGCAAAGAGCTCATACTCACCGGCCGGGGCATTCAGGGGAACCTGGACATACACCGGAATTCCGGTCTTTTCTGTGCCCGCTTCCAGTTCCACCGTGGCGAGGCCTGAGAGGCTGTTTCCTTCGGAATCAACACCGGAGACATCAATTACATACCATCCCGCGGATGCCTTCGTCACATCAAGGCGTCCGAGGAATGAGCCACCCGGTGCCGCTTCGGTCTCGGCAACGGTAAAGGCGCCAATGTCATCTTCAGGCACACTCACATGAATGGTCACAAGGTTGGGCACACCGGTCGTCTCAGCTGGGAGCATGTCGCCCCATCCTGAGAACCAGAAGGAGAAGGTGTCACCATCGCGGGTCACCTGGTCAATGCCGACCATGGAGGCTTCACCATTGTCAAACTGCTGCCAGTATTGTCCGGTTACCGCGTCATATCCCATATCACCAAGGAGATTCAGGGATGAACCCCATCCGGAGGCAGAGGTGTCAATGGTAAACCCACAGGCCTCTGATGCAAGGTGGAGGGCACCTGCCGCGGTGGTCTCATTAACGAGTGTACCGTCAGAAAGTGCTACCTGTTCACCTTCGCGGAGGACAACAGTGGCATCGCAGGCAGCACCCGGACCGAAGGCAAAGAGGGAGTTGGTGTATTCAGCGCCGATGTAAAGGGTGCCGTCAGCGACTGCAGGGGATGAGCCGAAGAATGCGGCATAGTTCCCGCCTTCCGGTGCGGGGAGGGTGTAGGACCATTCTTCTGAGCCGCTTGCTGCAGAGAAGGCATAAAGGGAGGACTGTGCCTCATTGGTTGCTGCATAGACAGAATCACCCGCAACGACCGGGGAAGAGGAAATTTTTGCCATAGACGCCTGCCAGACCGGGCCTGCTTCGATATCATTGACATCCAGACAGAGCAGGCCAGCGTCAGCTGTTCCGAGATAGAGAAGACCAGTGGCGCTGTTGAGTGCCGGAGTCGCAGTGGTGCCTGCAATCGTCCTGGACGCAATGATGCTGCCGTCTGCAAGAGACACCTCATAGAGCGCTGCCGTGGTGGTGATAAAGAGCGAGTCCGTGCCGATCACGGGTGCTGACTGGATGGTCGCATCCAGAGAGGTATTCCATATCTCTGCTTCTGTTGCGGTATTATACGCATAGAGCCCGGTGCAGTTGGACGGGAAATAGACCACACCATCTGCTGCGGCAGGAGCGGTGAAGTAGGTTGAATCCGTCCATCCGATGTCCCAGGCACCGAACGCAACAGACCAGACCTCACTGCCATCCGCCGGGTCATAAACGTGCATACCGCCGTCAGACGGAGTCAGCTGATAGAGCAGACCATTGTAATAGAGCGGAGATGAGGAAAGGCCAAAGAATCCGGGATTATCATCCACCTGAACAGACCATGCCTTACTGCCGTCTGCTTTGTCGAGGGCATAGAGATTTCCATCCGTGCCGGCGACGATCAGGAGGTCGCCTGCTAACGTGAGGCCGGATTCAGATCCGGTCTCATAGGTCCAGACCTCTGCTCCGGTCGATGTATTATAACAGAACACCGCAGGCATTACCGATGGGTGATTCCAGTCAGCAATAGTTGCGATATAGACACGATCACCACGCACAACCGGAGAGGCGTCAATATAGCCCGGTGAGACCGACCAGCGAATATTCTCCGAAAGAGGGCCCGCATCCGTGACATAACCCGTACGCCGGGCATCGCCATGGAAGGTCAGGTAGTCAGCTGCTGCACAGCCCTGCACCATGATGAGAACTACCATGATGAAGAGAGAGAGACGAATACAGATCTTTGGAATCATAAACAAACCTATTGATAGTAACACAATATTATTTGCTAAAATTATATTTAGTTATGTCCGGTTATTGGACTCCAACCGGAGGTGGGGATGGCAAAAGAGGAAGGGAACGGTGATTAGGCGCGGTGCCGGGTCAGGACCAGTGCTTCAATCTCTGCATAGAGGTTGTTCCGGGATGAAACAACCGGGCATCCCGCCGCCTGGATCACCGCAAGATATGAACAGTCCCCTTCCGGCGTGCAGTCGGTAAACTCCTCTCCGGGAGGCATATAGAGCAGAAGCCGGGAGCATCGGGCACTGGTGAGGGCCCGGATATTCGGCAGATTGCCTTCCCCCACGGGCATTGCGGTGAGAACAACCGCATCTGCCTCGTCAAGGTATGCCCCGAGTGTATCACAGACAGCAGGGGTGATGGGTGCGAAGGCAGGCACGGTTATACAGGGAATCCCAAGTCGTGATGCTGCCATATAGTCAGAGTCCATGGGCGAGAGCACACCTGCCGTCAGAATACAGCCGGCTGCTGCGAGTGTATACATCAGGCCTGCTCCGGTCCCTCCGCCGGAGATGAGATGAATGCGGGCACCACAGAGGGCGGGCGGCACCCCTTCACTGAGGGGGGTCACAAGCGGTCGGCCGGTGACCGGATTCGTCTGGACCATCGCTGTTATCCCGTACTCATCCCGCAGGTGCTCCATCGTAAGCACCTCAGCAGGCGTGCCGATGGCACGAATACGCCCTCCTGACATGAGAACAATCCGATCACAGAACTCAGCGGCCAGGTTCAGGTCATGGAATACTCCTATTTTTGTGACGCTCTCACCCAGGTCACGGACGATGGAGAGGATCTCCACCTGGTGATTGATGTCGAGATGGGCAGTCGCCTCATCCAAAAGAATCACCTTCGGCTGCTGCGCGAGGGCGCGGGCAATTATCACCCGCTGCCGTTCACCGCCGGAGATGTCTGTCACCGGCCGGTCTGCAAGGTGGGCGACATTGGTCACCTCCATCGCCTCCCGCACAATGCGGTAATCCTCTGCATCCTCCTTTGCAAACCGCTCCATATGGGGGAACCGGCCCATCATGACGATGTCTGATACCGTGTACGAGAAATTCATTGCCGTCTCCTGCGGGACGACACCCACCGTGCGGGCCAGTTCCTTCTGCCCGAAGTCAGTGATGGCCCGGCCTTCCAGGGTCACCACGCCTCCCGAGACGTCCAGCACCCGGCTGATTGCCTTTAAGAGCGTGGTCTTCCCGGAGCCGTTGGGTCCGATGATGCCAATAAATCCCCCTTTTCCTGCCGAAAACGTAATCTCCCCGATGATATCTTTGCCGTCATACCCGGCAGAGAGGCCTTCCACATCGATCATGCCCGCATCCTCCTGCGCAACAGCATGATGAAGAAGGGTGCACCGACAAAAGAAGTGATCACACCCACCGGCATCTCTCCCAGAAACGATCGGGCGATGGTATCAGCCATGAGAAGGAAGAGACCGCCTGCAAGCATCGACGCCGGAAAGAGAATGCGGTGGTCCGGACCGACTACAAGCCGCATGATGTGAGGGGTGATGAGCCCGATGAAGCCGATCGCTCCTGCAATGGATACCGCAACGGCTGTGAGTGCCGATGAGACAAAGAGTAAGATTCGCTTGAACTGTTCCACATTGACCCCAAGGTGCAGGGCATCCTCCTCCCCGAGGGAGAGAATATTCAGGTCACGGGAGAGGGCCATCAGGATGAGACCGCCGAAAGGGATGAGAAGGCCGAGCCAGACATCATTCCATGAGACGTTCCAGAACCCGCCCATCAGCCAGAATATAATCTGGTGCAGACTGTTGCCCGCCGAGTACATGAGAAACGAGAGGATAGAGGAGAAGAACATCGATATTGCGATGCCTGTCAAAAGCAGGGTTTCCACCGGTGCACGTCCGTTTCGGGTCGCAATGGCATAGACGAGGAAGGTTGACCCGATGGCACCAATGAAGGCGAAGACCGGCAAAAAAAAGCCACCCATAAAAACGATGGTGACGGCAGCACCAAACGCTCCTCCTGATGAGGTTCCGATAATATAGGGATCCGCCATAGAGTTGCGGAAGAGACCCTGCATCGCCGTGCCGGCAGCCGCAAGACCGGCACCGACAAGAATGGCTGCAATCACCCGCGGCAGACGGATAGAGTATACAATGAGGTACGACGTCTGGTCAGAAAAAAATCCGGCAACGTCTCCGCCGGAGAGAAGGGTACCAAGCATTCCCAGTGGATCGTCCGGGATGAACGCACCAAACGGAACTGTCGTCGGCCCGAGGCTTAGTGCGAGGACGAATGCGCAGACGAGGGCTGCGGCAAGGAGGGTGATGATACTGGCAGTGCGGGCACGCGAGGTCTCTGGCATACGTATTCTCACTACCGTTGGGGCGATTAACTAAAATGTTTTTGCTTTAACCAAACAGAGTTTGTTTCATCGCAGGAGACCAGACCGCCCCCATGAACCGATCCCTGATCTCCCGTGCACGGAAAGGAATACCCGGTGCTCTCGCATTGCCGGGAGCGATGACCGCATGGATGAAGTGAGGGCCGGGCCCCCGGGGCCGATATGCCTCCCTGATGCTCTCCTCATCCTGCACCTTGCATGTCTGGGTGAGGCCAGCCCCACGGGCCAGCAACTCGAGGTCGGCGACCGCATACGCATGGGTCGGCTGGTCACCGGTGCTGCCGAACGATCCGTTGTCAAGAGCAATGATGGTGAGGTTTACCGGCGCTTCTGCTGCCACCACCGGGAGAATCGCTGTTCCCAAAAGGCTGCCGTCCCCGTCAAAGACGACCACATCCCGATCCTGCCCGAGGGCAAGCCCCAGACCAATAGGCGTCGCCTGCGTATAGCTCCCCATCATGTAGAAGTTCTCCGGCCGGTCCCGGGCCGCAAAGAGTTCATTTGAGGGGATGCCAAGATTGGCAACCACCAGTTCGTTAGTGAGGAGCGGTGCCACGGCACCGATGGCATCCGCCCGCTTCCATAACGGTTCGGTGACCGTCCGTTCGTATGCGAGGGAGATTTTACGGCTCCGGGGGGGACGGATCGAGGCGGGCGGCACCTCGGCCCTCCCTCCGATTCCTTCCCAGACCTTCGGGGAGACAAGGATAATGTGCGGGCGGTGGTGCTCAAAGGCATCGGCAATGGCTCCCTCAATACGGTCGAGATCGCCTGCCTCATGGACGACGGTATAGACGAGGTCCAGCGCATCGAGGAGGTCCGGGAGACGTATGTTAAATGGCATCTGCACCTCAACTCTCTCCTTATGGACGCCCCGCCACGAGGCAAGAATCGGGAGCGGTAGTTCATACGGCACCGGCAGAGTCATGATTGCATTGAGCATAGTGCCGAGGCCAGAACTCTGGATATGCATCATCGGGCGATTTCCTGCAAGGAAGAGACCGGCACAGAGCCCAACACCATCCTCCTCCCGCATCACGGTAATATGCCGGAAATTGTCCTGAATCATACAGTAAAGATTCTGTGTCCGGTCACAGGGCAGGCTGACAAACGTATCCACACCGGCAGAAGCAACATACCGCAGAGCGCTCTCTTCATGCATGGGCAGTCACCCCCACGGGGTGCATCGGCTCTATATCCAAAAATATCTCTCCTTCAGACATCTCTCCTGCATCGCAGAAAAGAGGGTACACCGACGCCAGGAAGTGCTCATTCGCTGCCTCACACATTGTCCCGTCTGCTGCTGCCACTGCCCGGAAAAAACGATATAAGATAGTCATAGCAGAAATCCCCCTTTCAGAAGCTGATCTTTCAGTCGCTCGCATAGTGCCTCCGCCCGTGACCGATCTGACTGCCGGAGCACAATCGGGACGACTGCTTCGCTGTCATCCTCCAGGTGCAGGGCACCGGTATTCATTGTGTATACGTCGTTCGGGCAGGTGTGAACACATGTTCCACAGGCGACACAACGTGAACGCATGATCCCGCCGCCCATCATCACGGCCTTCGTCGGGCAGGCCTCAGCGGTGGTGCAGGGCCCACAGAAGAGGCAGCGCATGGGATCGACCTGCACGGAGAAATCGGTCTGCTGCCAGACGTCGCCATACGAGGCAACGGAGAAGGGAATACGGTCGGTGACATCCGCCACCGGGAGGGGAATCTGATCATCCATGACCGAGAGGCGGATGATGTCATCTGTGGAAAGGACAGGCAGGGCAATAGCGACCGAGGTCAGGCACTCCGGACCATTGGAGGTCACGAATCCACCCATGTATTCGCCGTCCATCGCACTGAGCTCAGCACAGGCGGCAATGTTTCGCCTTTCAGGCATACTCCGGGTACCTTCCCCCATTACAAGACCGGTGGCACCGTTTAACAGAAGCGGCGTTCCCGGCCGGATATGGGTGAGGGTGGGATCATTTTCGACCGGGTTTATCTCCCCGCACCCGGAAACAGTCGCCGCACTCATCCGGCCCTCTAAGGGGAGGACCGAGAATATAGTGCGGGCAGAGTCGGGCCCGCGGTTCACAAAGGCCGTATAATTACGGAAACAGCTCCGGGTGGTGAAGATGCGGGCCGAGGTGAGATCCTCGATGTAGACGGTATTCTCAAAGGTCTTCCCACCGGCCTTTGCTACCACATCGACCTCTTTGCCATCCACCAGATCCCTGAAGAGATGCCCGCCGCCATAGGTTTCTGAAGCGGCGGCTGTGCCATAGATGATGAGGTCAACGGTTCCCAGCCGTTCATTCGGGCAGGGACCAGGGAAGGCGGGGACACCATTGAGGGTGATCGCGTCTGCACGGATAAAAATACCGGGGACTCCGACAGGGACGGTCATCACAGCAGCAGTGCCGGACATGACCCCGAAGGTGCCGGTCGTGACGATATCCACTTCATCTGTTGTAGGAATGTCCCCCTTCCGCACCCGTTCTTTCATCTCCATCGCTGTCCAGACGGCAGCCTCCCCATGTGTCAGTCGGTCCCGGACTTCCTGCATCGTCTTCATTGTGCGCTATTCTTCGTACAGACACTTATAGTACTCTCTTTTTTTGTTCTGATGTGCATGAGAAATGTTCCCTTCCTTCATGATTCGCCGGTGCGGCAACACAGACCTTCCCCTATATGGTATGGGTGCAGGCCCGGTAACCACACCCTTCTTTTTTGCAAAAAAGATGCGGCAGAGTTATATTTCAGCCAAAAAACCGGGGATAAATGCCGCAACCTTTTTGATTGCCGGAATAAACATCTCTGTCAGGAAGATTTTTCATGATATACCAGAGACTGCAGCATGCGGTGCCGGGGAGGGACCAGTATGCTTTTTGACACCATCTGCCTTGCAACCGACTTCTCCCCTGTTTCTGCGAGGGCGGCAGATTACGTCCTCCGGCTCACAAATGCCGGGTGCCGGAAGGTTGTACTCCTGCACGTCTTCGATAGTCCAAAAGAACAGTTTGTCATCAGCGAACCTCCCGGACTGGACGCCGATTCGGCCACGCTCTATGCGGATACAATCCGTGACCGTGTTCACCGGGAGCGCCAGCAGCTGATGATGGAGACCGTCACCCGCTTCCAGGAAGCTGGGCTTGAGGTCGAACCGGTGATCATCAATGGCAACCCGGCAGACGAGATCGTGCGAATAGCAGAGAGTCGGAATGCTTCCCTCATCGTCGTCGGTGCCCACGCAAGAAAGGGCTTTAAACAGGCATTTCTTGGCTCAGTATCCGCTGATGTGATTCGTCGGGCCCACCAGCCGGTGCTCGTTGTGCGGGGTTCTGTCTCACAGTAAAAGACATTAAATCCCCTCTCTTTTTAAAAAAACAGTTCACTCTACTGAAACCCTCTTTTTCCCGCTATTTCGGTTTAATTTTCTTCCTCCTGAATTCAAAAATCCAGTAACCTCAGTATCTCAGTTATCCAAACAATTCTTATGGAAAAAAGGGGGAATTGAAAGAATAAGGATCAAAAAAGAAAGATCCGGATACCCACACAGGATAAGTGAGGAGGAGGGAAAGGAAACCGGAATTCTGCAAGAAAGTGGGGAGTCCCTCAACCGCAGTACCCAAAATCGTCCTATTCTTTTTTTATATAGAGAAACCTAATTTGTATGGAATCGATTACCCGCGTGGTTATGTGCCTGAAACCATTAAGGGGGATTTGAAAAACCATGGATTCACTCGTCTATCTGGCACCGTTATGTGCCCTGATTGCACTTCTCTTTGCGGGACTGTCCTTTAAAAAGGTCCAGTCCGAAGGGGAAGGCAGTGAGCTCATTAAAAAGCTCACATCCGTGATACACAAAAGTGCGATGGTGTACTTAAACACCCAGTACAAGTATATCGCGGTCTTTGTGATTGTACTCGCGATCATCCTGACAATAATAATCAGCCCGTTAACCGCGGTCTGTTTCGTCATCGGAGCGGCTCTTTCCGCAACTGCCGGATACATCGGCATGTTCACCGCAACCTCTGCAAATGGTCGGACAGCACATGCAGCCACCCGTGGCATTGCTGATGCATTCCGTGTCTCCTTTGCATCAGGTACGGTCATGGGTATGACTGTTGTAGGTCTCGGCCTCTTCGGTCTCTCTGTCGCATTTATCGGAGTGTCCACCCTGATGAACGGCGCCGGTATCTATGAAATTGTCAATGTCATAGCAGGATTCTCCCTTGGTGCAAGTTCGATTGCACTCTTTGCCCGTGTCGGCGGCGGTATCTTTACGAAGGCCGCGGACGTCGGTGCTGACCTCGTCGGCAAAGTCGAGGCAGGTATCCCCGAAGATGATGCACGAAACCCTGCTGTCATTGCAGACAATGTCGGTGACAATGTCGGTGACATCGCCGGTATGGGTGCAGACCTCTACGAGTCCTACGTTGGCTCAATCATCTCCACCATGCTCCTCGGTGCTGCAGCAATTCTTGCGATCAGCCGTGGCAGCGACATCAGCCTGATTCTGGGTATCGAATCCACCGCAGCTCTCAGTGGCATGCCGGAGTACAACCTTGTTGTCCTCCCGATGATCATTGCTGCAGTCGGTATCATCTGCTCCATCATCGGTTCTTTCTTTGTAAGAACCAACAAGACCGAGTCATCCGCGATTCACATGGCATTCAACATGGGTCTCATAGCAGCACTCGTCCTTGTGGTCGCAGCAACCTATTTCATCTCAACCATGCTTCTCGGGAGCTATGGATTCGGTGTCTTTGTAGCCTGTGTCTCCGGTCTTGTGGCAGGATTCCTGATTGGCCAGGTCACCGAGTACTATACTTCATACGAACGCAAACCCACCCAGACAATCGCAAAATCCTGTGAGACAGGCGCTGCGACAAACATCATCACCGGGTTTGCAAAGGGTATGGAGTCAACCCTTGTCCCGACCCTTCTGATCGGAGTTGCCATCTACATCGCATATACCTTCGCAGGTCTCTACGGCATTGCCATTGCAGCGGTCGGTATGCTTGCGACGCTTGGTATCTCCCTTGCAGTTGATGCATACGGACCTGTCGCAGACAATGCAGGCGGTATTGCAGAGATGAGCCACCAGCCTGCGTCTGTCCGTAAGATCACCGATACCCTTGATGCAGTCGGGAACACCACCGCAGCCATCGGCAAAGGATTTGCAATCGGTTCAGCAGCACTCACTGCACTCGCGCTCTTCGCTTCATATGGTATCGCTGTGAACCTCGAGTCCATTGATGTCATGGAGCCTCCTGTCTTCATCGGTCTTCTCATCGGCGCTATGCTTCCGTTCCTCTTCTCGTCCATGACCATGATGGCAGTCGGACGTGCAGCATATGCTATTGTCATTGAAGTCCGACGCCAGTTCAAGGAGATAAAAGGCATCATGGAAGGCAAAACAGAGCCTGACTATGCAGCATGTATCTCCATTTCCACTTCCTCCGCTCTGCGTGAGATGATCCTTCCGGGTGTCATCGCAATTGCAGCACCAATTATCGTTGGTGTTGTCCTCGGCAAGGCCGCACTCGGCGGTCTTTTAGTCGGTTCACTCGGCGCAGGGTTTATGCTTGCAATCACCATGGCAAACGCCGGTGGTGCATGGGACAATGCAAAGAAGTACATTGAGATGGGCCACCTCGGCGGCAAGGGTTCAGACACCCACAAGGCCGCTGTCACCGGTGACACCGTCGGTGACCCGTTCAAGGATACCTCCGGCCCTGCCATCAACATTCTTCTGAAGCTGATGAGCATCGTCGCAGTGGTCTTTGCACCGCTCTTCCTCTAATTTCACTTTTTTGGTTCGGCCTGAAAGCCGGCGCTGGTTTCCCATCTGGTTGTCCATCTGGTTGTCCATCTGGTTGTCCATCTATGTGTGTATGCGGACTCGTTGTGCGGTATCCACACGGTCCTGTGCACCATCTTCGCGAACGGTCTCACCCGCCTCTCAACCGTCTCTGCGTGGATCCCGCTCTCTTTCATACAATACAGCCGCATGTCTGCCGGGGAGCGGCATCAGATAAGAAAAAGGCTGGAAAAAAGAGACAGGAGCCAATCGCCCTGCATCCTGGGGTGGCAACACATCACATCAGGTGGACTGACGACGGGGCGTAAGCCAGTCGCCTGATGATAATGGTTTCACGGTATGGCCTTTTGCCAGCATAAAACAAAACCAAAAAAAGAATCAAAAAAAACAGGTAGAGAAAAAGAGAACTGATTATACCAGTTCAAACCACTCGGCCCGCAGACCCACATTATACTGGGCGATGTACATCGCATCACCAACATCAATGACACTGTTCCAGTGGACATCGGTCTGTTCAAAGGCATCCGTTCCGCTCACCGGTGGTGCTGTCATCCCGATAACCTCTTTGAGCACACGCAGCGTATCTGCCTGATTCACCGTCCCGTCACTGTTGGCGTCACCGAGGAGAAGTGAGGTGACCCGGATGTAGTTGGCCTTCATGGAAGCGGATTCTCCCCCGTTTACCGAGAGCGTAACGGTATAGACGCCGTCTGCGGTGTAGGTGTGCACCGGATTCTGATCTGTTGAATTAGTGCCATCACCAAATGCCCACAGCCATGAATCCACATCTCCGGCAGAAAGATCAGTGAAGGAGACCCCAAACAGTGGCACGCCTATCCTCGGCGTTGCAGAGAAGTCCGCAACCGGAGGTGTCCGGACTTGTATCGAACTGCCTTCAAGCACTGAAAGCAGGTTATTTTGCAGGACAACAGTCCATTCACAGGACGTATTGGTCTCAACAGAAAAACCCGTTGCATCTGCCGGGAGCATACGCGCCGGCACTTCGGCTTTGTGGGTCTCGCCGAGGGCTGCCGTATCATGGTTGATGCCTTCCCATACGTAGACAAGCGGTTTGTGAATCACCGCAGAACCATTCAGGAGAATCCTGGTATCAAAGGTGAAGGAATACTCGTTCCCGGCAACAAGCCCTGCCGTATCAAGCTTCAGGTGGTAATCCCCGCCTGACGGAAGTGGTTCTGCAAGCGGTGCATTGGTCTCAACCGATTCGGGAATGATTTCGGTTGTCACATTCCTGTCCTTTGCAGTCGCAAATCCAACAAAGACAGATTCAAAGTCGAGGTCATTGAAAACGACGGACACATTTGTCCGCTGCACCGCGTCTGTCCTAAAGATGCTCACATTGCAGATGCGTGTGACGGTATGGTTATAGACATTCTCCTCATACGTTGACGTTCCGGCTCGTGTATCAATCCCGCTTCCGGGAGGAATCACATATAAGGAAGGGAAATTCCATTCGGCATAGGTAGTATTCCATGTTGCATATGATGGATAGTCAACCCATGTGATATTCTCTGCCGCTGCAATATAGGTCAGGTTTCCAGGTGTGGAAGAAAGGTCAGTATTCGCTGCATGCAGCCGATATGTCAGGTCAGAACAGTAGGTTCCGGCGCTGAATGTATTGTTTTCTGTCCGTACGATAAAATTCCGGTTAAGGTCAAACTCTGCCATCGGTGCCGGTGGCAAAACCGTGATCAGGCTTGCCTTTGTCATTGAATCCGAACCTGCAGCGTTCGTGGCGGTCAGGTTCACGTTGTAGGTTCCGGTGGTGGTGTAAATATGTGAGGGATTCTGATCCGGTGAGATATCGCCATCGCCAAAGGTCCAGTTCCAGCTCGCGGGAGTTCCGGTGGAGGTGTCGTTAAATTGAACAATCAGCCCGACTCTCCCTGTCTCTGGTGCGGCGGTGAAATTCGCAACCGGTGCCGGGACTGCGTGGCCGGTTGTCGTGTAGGCCTTGATACATACATTCGGGCGATTGAATTCTGTAATATCATACGCATCTTTCCAGGTGCCCGCGGAATTTTTGTAATAACTCTCTTCTGGTGCGGAAGTTGCTCCTGATGAGTAACCGTCAATGTATTTTTCCAGGGGCATAGTAAAAAACCGCGATGGGTTTGTAACCGTAAATACGACCGAGAATGCATCGCCGGGAGAGATCTCAACAGGAGTTTTAAGGTCAATGCTATGGTATCCTGCAAAATCACAGATTCCCGTTACCGTTGAAACTGATCCCGCTGTAGTATTAATCGGGCCGGAATCCGGATTTAGGTAAATTTCAGCAACAAACTCAGCTCCTGCCTCATATGTGTAAACACCTACAGCCTCAATTGTTTCACTGCCCAATGCAGGGAAGATATTGGCAAATGAGCCGGTGGTTGATTCCTGAACATATGCGAATGTCGTTGCACCCAGTTCATCATAGTAATAGACGGAATCATAGGTGTCCGCATCAACTCCCGTAAAGAGCGTGAAATCCTCATTGATCTGTGAATCATAATAGGAGACATAGAAATATCCTGAATCATTTCCCCACTCACTGCCCCAGCTGTTTTTGACCAGATATGCCCCGTCTCCGGGTGGCATCACATTGAAATTTTCTTTAGGGAAAGAATCGTCCCATCCGGCTACGAGAATCGCATGCCCGCCGTCGAATCCCATCCCCTCAGATGCATTGTAATAATATGCCGGTGAACTACCGGCCATATTAAACCCAATCGCTTTGTTAACCAGCATGGTAGCCCCAACTGCACCGTAATCCCGGAGTATTGACTTTACCAGTGAATTGTCCGTCGGGGTCTGAACCGGAAGGAAATAGACATTCTGGACATGTTTTTGTATCGGGGGTGCGTCCGGACTTATGCACGACGATGCGTCATACGGGTCGTCCGCCTCGCCTACGGGGCCCGAATACCATGAAACACCCTCCGGCACACCCCACCGTGTCAGGTACGCCGTTGACATCTCATAATTGCCTCCTTCACAGCAGCCCCAGTCAAAACCATGTGTATTCTTCATGTTGTTTTCGGAGAAGTCATATGCAGTTCCCTCTTCTCCCATGAAATATGATTCCAGCGAACCTAAGGTTGCAAAGGCCCAGCATGAACCACAACTTCCCTGGTTCTTTACAGTAGTCATCCTGTCGTAATCCCTGAGATCATAAGTTGACGGGAGAGGTTCGCCCGCCATTATCGGGAATCCATCAGCTGCGGTAAGAAAGGAGATCTCCTGTGGCGTTCGGTCTGCGATCTTGTTTGGTGCAGGACGGTACCCCAGAGGATATGCTTGCGGAAAACCTCCGGCAACCTCATTTGCTCCGGATAAAACGTCCATATCACACCCGCAGGAATCACCTGAATCGCATGTTTCACGACTGACGGGAAAAACACCGGTAATCTGATCTGTTTTCTGAACATCCATCGCGGTATCATTCCCCAAATCCTCTGCCCCGGCGGTTACAGGAATGACAATGCACAGGAGAAGAAGAAACGATAGTAACACTGTTTTAGTATTTTTGTTTATAATTCTGACCACCCAAAAGAGACTAATCTTTTTGTTATTTTAATTGTATTAAACGCTATTTATTAAGGTAATTGGTTGTTTAAACTGATAATTTAACTGAATTTATTTCTTTGTTGATTTAAATATTCAAATTCGAAAAACGCGACGAAAAGACGGTTTTCAATTAATATAGCATCGATTGCAATTCACCCGGTTAAAAAAAAATAAAAATAAAAATAAAAAATAAAATACCCACTCTACGAACATCACCGGCATATTTCACATTGTTGCTATTGAATCCTTCATTTCTGTTCGCAATAGGAGAAATCAGCCACTGGATAAGGGATGCTATACATTAAGAAATTCAGTTGTCAACGGATGAACTACCAGGACTTTCCATTGTTTCAACGATAGTTGCTCATCAAATCTTCGACCTTTCAGATGACATTCCTACACTCTGTTGAAAAAAGAATGAAGCTAAAAAGAGGATAATGTCACCTGCAGACTTTTTTCCTCTCGGTGATCCCCGTGGCACTGTCCTATACGCTCAGTATCGCGGACTTTGTAAGATTTCTGCCAGGATGGAAAAAAAAGGTTGCATACCCACGAGCGGAACAGGATATCATTTCCGGTCAGATTTGAAACTCAACACAGGGCACAGGGTGAAGATCATGCAAGGGTGAAGAAAAAAATGACCGGGCTGTTAAATTTGAGATGGATGGGAAAGAGAGGAAGACAGGTGCGGGCAATCCGGTTAAGTCATTCTTTTTACATGAAAGTGTAAGGATAAATCATCCTTACCCTGGTCCATGATTTATTCGTTCCATCACAATTTTCATCTCATGTAAAATTTTAATTCTTTCATCAACGGGGATTGAAATCGTCTCTAACACCTTTTTCTTGACGATATAGTTCTTTTCGTAACCGGTATCATCTTCGTACAATTCGTCATTTGTAATGAGGTGCCAGATAATGGTCACAATTTTTCTGGCAAGTGCGATAATTGCCTTGCCAAACCCGATGGAATCCTTCTTTCGAAGATAGAATTCTTTTAGTTTGCTTTTCTTTGTCCGTGCTGCTGCATGTGCGATTTGTGTCAGGATCCACCGTGCAATTTTGGAACCCCTTTTTGTGATCCTTCCGTTGTAGTACTTGTCCGCTGACTGGTGTACGGTGGGAACAATACCCAGCCACGATGCAAGTTTGTCACCGGATGGAAAATCATGAAAATCTCCTATTTCAGCTAACAGGGTCGCTGCACCAAGTTCTCCAATTCCCGGTACTGAAGTGAGAATCTCCATCTCCCGTGGATAACTGGCATACGCATAGTGAAAAAATTCGTTTTCAAGATTCCTAATTTCGCTATCAAATGTATCAATCATTGTGAGACATGATTTCAGACGTAGAGCGGTGTTCTCTGAGATTTCTGTATTTAACACTTCAATGATTTGATCGCGCTTCTTTCGCAGATTTTTTGGGAGACTCTCAATAATTTCATCAACAGGTTTTCCTGATATGATACCGGAAAGGATACGTCTGCCGCCCTTCCCGAAAATATCCGAAAGTACATTGTCAAGATGAAATTCTTCATTGGACAACACACTGTGCGCTTCATTTTTGATATCCGAGCGTTTCCGAACAAATGTATGCCGTTGACGGATAAGAGACCTGAATCCGCGGATTTTCGGTGAGAATACACGGGACGGCTGAATCATATTGTTCAGAGCCAGTCGCGCTATGAATTCAGAATCGACATTGTCGGTTTTCTTGTGAGTAAAGGCTTTGATGTCACGTGCGTTTCCAACAATGACGGGTATCTGGTCGTTGAGAGAGTCGTATATAGGAACCCAGTAATCACTTGTTGATTCACAGGCAATTACATCGCATTGTTCTGACAATACCCATGACTTAAACTCTGCAAGACCTTTTTCATCCCTTTCAAACCGTTTTCTCTTCTTTAAGGAATTACTATCTGTCAGTACTGTGGCAATGATGAATTGCTTATGAACATCAAGACCACAAGATTTGTGTATTTTTGATGACATAGAACCACATCCATTTAGTAAAATGAGCAGTGAATTGACCTAAGGAGGGGCAATTTTACATCCGTGATCCAAGTCACATTTGTGCCTCCGATGGCAACTCACTGGTTAGTTTTTTCCCGAGCTATAAGCTCAAAAAGAGTACAACCTTCCTGCCCAATGCAAAAATGATTTTATTGAGTAATTAAATGTGGGACGACACAAGCTCACTTTCATTGTTTGTGCATGTGATTCGTTAGAATATCATGAGTGTTTGTTCTGAAACGTCCGAAAAATTATAAAACGTACAATCTCTTACAGAAAATCCTTCATCCCGCACCTGACCTGAGGAGAGATGGAGACGAGAAGGAAAGCAACACCCCCAAACGTAAAGGAGAGAGCACAGATGAGATTATTCAACCGCCCGGAATATACGAGAAATCCGGGAAGGAGGCCTGTTGCAAGCCCGGACAAAACCAACATCCCTGCCATGAAAAGAAGGAGACCAACCAGTCCTGCAGCTATGCTGAAGAGACGGTTGTTTCCGGTCCGTCGTGCCTGAACCAGACAGAGGAAAAAGATGACGGCAAGAGCCATTAACAGCAGTTCAGATGGTGATGAAAACTCAAGGGTAAACATATTTTCAAAATAATCCGGAAAATTTTCCTGCGGGAATCCGCCCATAAACGGCCAGAACCAACTTTGCATTTCATTCCACATTCCATCGGCAAGTTGGTGGGAGAGCATGCCTGCTGCAATAAAAAGAAGCCCCGGATGCTGGCACTTCTTCAGGACAATGACCCCTAAGATAGCAACGAGGGCACAGAAAGTCAGGCTGTGGAAGAATATCCGTCCGTTTCCAAGCGACGACAGAATGATATGACCGACCGGTTTGTCAATAATGTCCGGGAGAAGGCTCCCGATGGCACAGTAGATAAGGGCCCGGCAGTCCTTCGTGAGATACAAAAGAAAGATCCCAACGGTAACGCCGATTAAAAGATGGACTGCTGGAAGCATGGATAGTTCCCCCCGTATAATCTTCTCATATTCTTCTGCTGCTTTTCTGATGTTCTTTTTTTTTTTTTTTTTAACTTTTGTTCACTTCTGTTTCCGGCTGATTCTTCCTTCACCGCTTCGATTGAACGAACACCATTTATGTCGGGGAAGAAAGATACCGTTCATTTCTCAGAAAGATGCCTCGGCATAGAGACCGGAAACCGGCAGCGTTACCCACCGATATTATCAATTCACATATATGTGTGACAGGTCCGGGAGACGTCAACCGGCAGCGGTACCTGCACTGGTGTCACTTATTCGCGTGCGTGACGATATGCCGCATCTCGGGAAGAATCAGCTTCACCATCGCAAGCCTTACAGCGGATGTAGAACCAGGAATACAGAATACTACACGCTGATCAATGATGCCCGCTGCAGCTCGTGAGAGGAGAACGCGGGTACCCACATCTTCTAAACTAAGCATCCGAAAGAGCTCGCCAAATCCGTCCAGGGTCTTCTCAAAGAGTGGGGCCACTGCCTCAATCGTGCAATCATCGTGTGTAATCCCGGTGCCGCCATTGATAATAACACAGGTTGCTACCGAGAGCGCCTCCTGAAGTGCGGTCCGGATATCACTAATCTTATCCGGTACTACCCGGTAGAAGGTGACAGGAATATCTGCTGCTTCGCTGAGCTCTTTGATAACAGCTCCGGATACATCCTCATCTGCTGTACGGGACGTTGAAACGGTAATCACTGCGGTCTTAAGGGTGACATCACTGAGATGGGATGGATCCATACCAATGGTAATTGGGTTTTTACCACTTCAGAATATCGGTTATAATGTTGAGTTGCACATCGATACGGCCATGAGAGAGGGTCTGCCTAAAATGAATCCCCCGGGCAGTCGTCAGAAAAATCTGAGAACAAAAACTAAGACAGAGAAGGCGTGGCTGAAGGGGAGAGAATGGGAATAGAAAGACAGATCTTATGTGAAAATGGAGAGGAGCGAGAGAAAGATTCAGGGAGCGAGAATTTTTGAGAAACGGAGAAAAGACACATTCGACTTTTTTTGGCGAAAGGAAGTAGTCAGGAAATGACACACACATTCAGGGAGCGAAAAATTTTGAGACCTCAGTACTTCCCTAATTTACCTCCAAAAGGAAATTCAGAATTCGCTTCACTATCCTCGAATCTCTAAACCGGTGACCTTAAAACAGGGATTTCCGTGATCGGTCTCAACACCTTTCGAATACCTTCCCAGACAATCATCCTGAACAGATCAAACCTGAACCGATCCTCATCAACAGTTCTTGGCCCTTTCTTCTTTGGGGAGAAGTAGTTATTCTGCAGCGCAACCCAGATGTTCTTGAGCAAAAGAGCGATCACAGCATATAGGTACCGAATTACCACATTTTTAGACGAGGTTTTACATTTCACGCTGTTTCTGATGCGATACGAGGCTTCGATGGCAAACCTTGTTTTGTACGTATTATAGATCTTTCTCGGTTTCCAATCGAGGCCATGTGCCACATATCCAAGGTTTATGTTTCCGTATTTCCCGTTCTTTCCCTGGAGATACTGGACATCGATAGCAATATTCAGATCAAGAGGTTTTCCTTTGCCCTTCATCGTGTATGTCGCGTTTCTGGCACAATTTCCTATTAAGAGTGCATTCATTTCTACGCCATATTTCTTCACCAGCATAATGTGAGGAATGTCCTCGTTCTTGAGGAAGAGGAGCACTTTCTTTGAATAAAAACCCCTGTCCAGGCAGAGTATTTCAACATTCACGTTCAGTTTTCGAATGACCTCAACACATTTTCTGAGATACTCGACCATCTTGATACCTTTTTCTACCGGAAAGACGGCAAGAGTCAACCGTTCTCCTTTTCGGATGGTGTACAGGGAGACATAAGAATAAAACGATGTTGTGGATTTCTTCTGTTGACTGCGGATGACGTAGCCTGCATTGGTTTCATCAATTTCTCCATAATATGGATCGTTTGTTAAATCAATTGCAAACGGGTATTTTTTACCCCTTTTCAGAAGGTCACCTGCAGCATGCGTGAGGATCTGGGAATTCACACTCTCCAGAGTCGGTAGATCAAGTTTTGACAGATGATATCTGAATGATGTCTCACAAGGAACTTTTTGAACCACACGTCCGATAGAATGGATTGACAGGTGATTTACTGACATCCCAATGAGACCCTGGAATAGCGTCTTCTGGTTCAGTTTGCCGTTAATGGGAATTTCGAGATGGCGGTTCAATGAGGTGACTGCGAGATCAGAACATTCTTTGGATTTGAGGGTATGTACAGTATTGCGGGCGTTTCTGCGATATTTGACCATATTGCGGCGCCCGCAGGGTATATAGATCTTTTCTTTTGCTGGTATTACTTCCTAAAATTCTGATTTGCAAGAATTATTCTCGCGTTCACAATGGTCTACCGGGCTTTAATTTTTAGCGAAGTACTGGACCTTGAGAAGAGAAACGTATGACTTTTTTGGAGAGGGGGTAGGCAGGAAATGACACACACATTCAGGAGCGAGAAACTTTGCGATTTTGAGAAGAGATCCATATGACTTTTTTGGAGAGGGGAGAAAGGCAGGAAATGACACACACATTCAGTTAGCGAGAAATTTTGCGATTTTGAGAAGAGAAAGATACGACTTTTTTGACGAGAGGAGGAGGTCAGGCAATGAGACACAGAGTCAGGAAACGAAAAATTTTGCGATTTTGAGAAGAGAAAGATACGACTTTTTTGACGAGAGGAGGAGGTCAGGCAATGAGACACAGAGTCAGGAAACGAAAAATTTTGCGATTTTGAGAAGAGAAAGATACGACTTTTTTGACGAGAGGAGGAGGTCAGGCAATGAGACACAGAGTCAGGAAACGAAAAATTTTGCGACCTTGAGAAGAGAAAGATACGACTTTTTTGACGAGAGGGGCGATTCAGGAAATACGAGACAGATTAAGGGAACGAAATTTTTTGAGAACAGAAGAAGAGACCGTTACGACTTTGTTAGCGAGGGGGACCTGAGGCAGGAGGATTAGGGAAGCGATTATATTAGATATCATGCTGCAGGGATATCATGTCCTCCCGGAGAACAGACAAAAAGAGCAAAAAAGTTTTTAAAAGGTATAGAAAAGTGAACAAAAGTGAAGGATGGAGAAAATGGGATATGATAAAATGAGGGGGGATGTATGACTGAAAATTGATGGGAAGAGAAAGAAAGAAAGAAATTTGATTCGTTAAACGTTCTGGATGAAGACGTAAAAAAGAGAGACCTCTCTTTCCTGTGGAAAGATGAATGAATGAATGAAAGATGAAAGTTTGATTCTTAATTCAGGTGTAATACAACAGAAAAATGAAGGTTACTCTTCAGGAAGGTCAAAAGAAGGAGAAACAAAAACGAACACTTTTCGTCAAAAAAAAATTTTTCAACTCTATTCCTTCTTATATGATGAAAAGATGGGAGGGACCCCTTTGTTTCCAGTGGAAAAGAAATTTGATGACAGACTCTCCTTTCAAATTGTCAGACAAAAGAGCTCTTTTTTTTCACTTTTATCATTGTTGACACATTTGCTCTTCTATGATCAAATTTGTTATTCAACTACCGTTTTCAAACTCTGTTGTACATTATTGAAGTACTTTATATATTATGAAAAAGAGATCATTCAATGGCTTTTCTTGTTGTATTTTTAAAATTATGTCTTCTTTTCTCTCAGAGAAATTTTCTCGTTCCAGTGGAAACAAAGGGGTGGGGGCCTCAATGGAGCTAGAAAATGAAAATTTTCTTGATAAATTTGTCTTTTTTTTGTTTTTTCTTGATTTAAAGCAATAATTAGAGATTTTAAATTTTTTTGACCTTATTCCACTGTTCCAGTGGAAATAAAGGGGTCTAAGGACTTTTCCGGGCATATTTAACATTTATTTTTGTCGAAAAACGTTAAATTAGACTTTATTTATCAAAAAGAGCTTTATTATGGTTTTATTGGTAATAATTAATAAAATCAACTTTTTCGTTGTGAAATGAGAAAAAAAGATTATGCCATAAATGCGGCATGGGTGATACCTTTCACTTTTGACTCTTAATCCATCATGTGTTCCCTTTGATCTATTCAATGATATCTCCGGCTATCCCGAATAGACATAAAAAATCGAAAAAATATCACAATGAATCGATCTTCCTATTTTGTGTTTAAGAGACCAATTTAATTTGTATCTCACAACCGCACGCTATCTGCCTCCCCCTCCATTTTTTTGGTCCTCATTTATCACCCCGTATTCATAATCAAACGACAAACATCCTTATTCTCTTTGATCCGCATCCTTTTCCCCTCAAATTAGAGTCTGCTTTTTTTCACCATCTATTCAGCACTTCCTCCTCCTCCTCCATAAATATCAGCGCACTATATTGACGCCATTTCTGAATCATTTTGAACCATCTTTTATCCAAGGCCCGTCTCAAATTTTTTGCATCCTCACTTTTTCATTCTATTTTTACCATCCATCAATATCTCGTCAACAACTATTTACCCCCCTTTCTCATCTGTCGACTGTCTCCTCACTATTTATTGACCCTTTCATTACTATCACTCCGGTGCCTCAGCTCATGCTTTGGGTCTAATACTCTATTCCGGGAAAAAAAAGATGCATAACAAAATCTCCGGCTCATAACTTTTGTATGATAAAACAGAGTTTGTATGATAAAACAGAGTTTGTATGATAAAACAGACTTTGTATGATAAAACAGGTATTGAAACAGAATTTTGTCGACAGGTGATCAATAAGGAATGCAACTTATCGAGTGTACATATCATTTCACTTTCCAGGAATTATCCATCACCTATTACTTGTATTTTCATCCGGAATTTTCACCGAAAACTTCACACATTTTCAAAAGAACCGGAGAAAATCAAATTATTTATCGCCCTTTTTATGGATCTCACTCTGTTTCACGGTTGCTTCTTTTTCCCTTTGGCCTCCTCCAAAAAAAATCAGGAAAGATACCTTTAGTATAGGTCCCATACAGATACATATATCCAATGGAAATACCGCATGGGGAGGTGACGGATTCGAATGGGGAACAATCATGATACATCCGATCATATGTCTGGAGACCAAGAAAGGGTAGAGGGTTCATCCGAAGAGGAACAGAATTCTTCAATAGGACTTTTTCAGAAATATCTGAAAGATAAATCAATTTTCAAAAACCGGGAAGTGCTCAGGCACTCGTACCGTCCACAGATACTACCGCACCGGAAAGAGCAGATGGATACGATTGCATCCATCCTCGCGCCATCCATCCGGAATGAAACACCATCAAATATCCTGATTTACGGAAAGACCGGAACCGGGAAGACAGCATCTGTCCGTTACGTCGGCGCAGAACTGGAGAAGGCCTGTGGCTCGGTAGGTGTGGAGTGCAATGTTGTGCATCTCAACTGCGAGATCATCGATACTCAGTACCGGGTATTTGCACAGATAGCGACACTTCTCGAAGACGGCGAAGGGCGCTCGTCTGATCGCCCCCGTTCCAGCATCCCGATGACCGGGTGGCCGACTGATCAGGTATATACGGAACTCAAAAATCTCATCGAGGCAATCGGTGGTGTCCATATCATAGTACTTGACGAGATCGACAAACTGGTCAAAAAATCAGGTGATGAAACCCTCTATAACCTCTCGCGCATAAATTCAGAGTTGAAAAACGCGAAGGTCTGCATTGTGGGCATCTCAAATGACCTGCTCTTTACCAGTTATCTGGATCACCGGGTACTTTCATCCCTTTCCGAAGAGGAGATTGTCTTTCCGCCTTATAATGCACCGCAGCTTGTAGATATTCTCCAGCAGCGTGCAGATTACGCGTTCAATGAAGATGTTCTCGATGAGAATGTCATCCCGCTTTGTGCAGCACTGGCGGCGCAGGAACATGGGGACGCCCGGCGGGCGCTGGACCTCCTGCGTGTCTCCGGTGAACTTACCGAACGCAAGAATGCGGAGATAGTCACAGAAAAGCATGTTCGTGAGGCCCGCAATAAGATTGAAGCTGACAGCCTCATCGAATGCGTCAAGACACTGCCCAGCCAGTCAAAGGCTGTGCTTTATGCAATGTTGCTCTTTCCCGAAATGAACAAACAGGTCTTTACTTCCGGAGAAGTGGTCCAGGTCTATCGTGATGTCGCCCTGTCCCTTGACCTTGATGTCCTTACCCACCGGCGCATCACCGATCTCATCTCTGAACTCGATATGCTAGGTGTTATCAAGGCACGCCTCGTTTCGCGCGGACGCTATGGGCGGACAAAAGAGATGTGGTTTGGTGCCGGAACAAAGAAGATTCTTGAGACTCTTCAGCTGGAAGGTCGCTTTACAGATGAAAGACTGAATCAGATTGATATATCTCGCTATAAAACATTATTCCGGTGAATAAAATCATGGACGCCAAAGACTGGCTGCTCCTTCGGATTCTCGAAGAAGACAGCACACAGGAACTCAGTGATGTGGCTGACCTCACTGACCTGACCGAAGCCGAGGTTAAAGATCGTGTCCGCGCTATGGAAGATGAGAAGATCATCCGTGGCTACTGCGCGAGTATAGACTGGGAAAAGGCAGGCGAAGGAGTGGCAGCGGCGACCGTGAATCTGAAAGTAAACCCTGAGCGCGACGTTGGGTATGACCGTATCGCTGAGCGCATTGCCCGGTTCTCTCAGGTCTGTTCCCTGCGCCTTATCACCGGCGAATACGATTTTGAAATCCGGGTGACCGGGAGAAATATCCAGGACATCACCCGCTTTGTCTCAGAACAGATTGCCCCAATGGAACAAATACGTGAGACCGCCACGATTCTTGTAATGAAGACCTACAAGGAGAACGGGAGAATACTGTACGACAGAAAAGAGGGAGAACGCCTCAGATTCTCATTTTAGGTTTAAATTATGAGAGATTTTATTTCAGCACGAACCCACATGATTCCACCATCCGGTATCCGCCGGTTCTTTGATATTGTGCAGGAGATGGACGATGTGATCTCGCTTGGTGTCGGCGAACCCGACTTTGCGACACCATGGGTTGCCTGTGAGGCAGGCATTGCCTCCGTTGAACAGGGCCAGACGTCGTACACTTCAAACCGCGGCCTGCCTGAACTGCGCACCGAGACATCACGATACCTGGCAAAGCGCTTCGGAGTCCACTATCACGCGGAAGATGAGATGCTCATCACGACCGGTGCGTCTGAAGCACTCGACATCGCTATCCGGGCAGTCACTGACCCGGGTGATGAGATTCTTATCGCCGATCCTTCCTATGTCTCGTACTCTCCGGGTGTCATGCTCTCAGATGGTGTGCCGGTGGGGGTGCCCTGCCGGATGGAGGATGAATTCCGGTTGACCCCGGATGCCCTGATGGAGAAGATTACCCCGAAGTCAAAGGCTGTCATCTGCAACTTCCCGAACAATCCGACTGGGGGAGTGATGTCACGGCAGGACTACCGCGGTATAGCAGAGGTTATCATCGACCATGACCTGCTCTTAATATCAGATGAAATCTACACTGAGATGACTTACGACGGTGAGATGACAAGCGCAGTTCAGGCGGAGGGTCTCCAGGAACGCACGATTCTCATCAACGGATTCTCGAAGGCATACGCGATGACCGGATGGCGTGTCGCTTATCTCTGTGCTCCGAAAGAACTCTGTGACGCAGCAGTCAAGATTCATCAGTACGTGATGCTCTCGGCACCGACGATGAGCCAGTACGCAGCGATTGGTGCTCTGAAAAACGCTGACCTCGACCGTGAGGAGATGGTGACCGAGTACCAGATGCGCCGCAACCTCTTTGTCCGGGGCTTAAATCGGATTGGTCTCACGTGTCATCTGCCCCGTGGGGCGTTCTATGCCTTCCCCTCCGTACAGAATTTCGGTCTTTCTGACGTTGAATTCGCAGAAAGACTCTTAAAAGAGCAGCATGTGGCAGTCGTGCCCGGCAGTGTCTTCGGCCCGTCCGGAGAGGGGCACCTGCGCTGTGCATATGCGGTCTCCCGCGATGATCTGCGTGAGGCTATAAGACGAATTGAGGCTTTTATCTCGTCACTGTGATGGGGCAAGCCCCCCAATCCGCGCCCTTTTTTCCACAGGAAATCATCACCGGATGATTACAGGAATCCGCGGGAGCAAATGCACTATACCCCATCATTTCCACTGGAACCGGATGAATCTGTTCTCAGGTACAGGACGAATATTCGGACCCGGATCGTCTTTCCAGTGTCTGACACTCTGCAATATTCCTGAGTAATGACCCGGTGATCCAGGTGGGGGCGCCATCCCCTTCGTTACAACGTATCCGGATGTGCTACATAAAGCATTTCGATCTGTTTCGACCCCCTTGTTTCCACTGGAAACTTCTTCTGATTCAGCGTAACGGTCTGATTTCCATACCCTATTGTAAGGTTTATGTTCTCGGTGTTCCAATGCTTATCTGATTGAATAATGAGCTGCACAATCATCGTCGGTGGGTTTTTTGGAGATGAAGGGAAGGGCAAAATCGTTGCCCATGTTGCCCATAAGGACAAACCGTCCATCATCTCCCGGGGAGGAGTCGGTCCGAATGCCGGCCACACAGTGAAAGTCGGAGAAAAGGAGTATGGCGTACGGATGATTCCGTCCGGGTTTGTATTTCCGGACGCACGCCTCTTTATCGGCACAGGTGTGATGGTCGATCCAAGAGTCCTGAAACAGGAAATAGAGTACGTCGGGGTTGAAGGGCGGATATTCATTGACGGGCGTTGCTCTATTATTGAGGAGAAGCATATCGCGCTGGACCGGGCTAACGAGTATCTCTCCAAGACCATCGGTTCCACCGGAACCGGCTGCGGGCCTGCGAATGTCGATCGGGTGCAGCGGGTTGCGAAGCAGGCAAAGGATGTGCCCGAACTCGCACCATATGTCATAGATGCCGCCCAGGAAGTCAACGATGCCCTGGACCGCGGCGAGAGCGTCCTTCTGGAAGGGACACAGGGTTTTGGCATATCCCTCTATTTCGGAACCTATCCCTTCGTCACCTCAAAAGACACCTCGGCGTCCCAGATTGCAGCCGACAATGGAGTCGGGCCGACCCGGATTGACGATGTCATCGTCGTATTCAAGGCCTATCCGACACGCGTCGGCGAAGGACCATTCGGGACAGAAATGACAAAAGAGGCGTCTCACGCCCTTGGTATCGAGGAGTTTGGCACCGTCACCCATCGTGAACGCCGTATCGGCTGCTGGGACGGGAAGATGGCACGCTATTCTGCGATGATCAATGGCTGCACTATCGCTGCCATCACAGGTATTGACAATGTCGACGAGGCATGTTTCGGGGCAACCGAGTACAGCCAGCTGACCGAGAAGGCGCTCGTTTTCATCCGGCAGGCAGAAGAGGATATAGGTGTTCCCGTCAAACTCATCTCAACGGGCCCTGAGATGACCCAGATCATCGATATACGGTGAATGTATGAAGACTGAAACGATTGAGATTCTCTGCTGTCCGGTATGCAGGGGGAATCTCGTGCTGACTGCGTTCAGGACTGTGGAAACGGAAGGGGGAACCACCGATGTCATCACCGGCATTCTGCGGTGCGGCGCATGCGGCATTAATTATCCGATTGCAGAGGGGATCCCAAATCTTCTTCCGCAGGAAAAGAAACCCGACCAATAATATTCATTACGGGGGAGTAGCACTGTATGCCAGGCATCTGTGAAATACATCTGAACAGACGGCAGATAAACGCGGTCGACGCACCACTGAAGACAATCGTTGAGCCCGGGACTAACCTTATCGTCCGGTTTGTCAACCACGGTTCACCGATTCACCTGACTCTGAAGGCCATCAACGCTTCAGCGTTCTCTGAATTTTTTCATGCAAATATCTATGTCCCGGATACTGAGGAATTTTACGTCCCCATCCGGGAGTATGCACCTTCCGGCGAATTCTCTCTGCAGGTGATCGTCGGCTACGGGACAAAGAGTGAGGAGACGCTTATAGAGGTTGTGCGCCCGGAAGTAGTGGAAACCTTTTCCGACACCCCGGATCTCCCGGATCTGGACAGGGGCGGCATGGGTTCCCTCTCAATAGGAAGTCTCCTCCCGGTGGTCGTTACGATTTGCCTCTCCCTGCTCCTCTATATTCTCTGGTTTATGGAGGGGGAAATAATCTATAACTACATCGCCTATGTGCTTGTTCTCCTTGGTGTCATCGCTGCATGGTTCTCGAACCGATAATACTCTGGGCGGCCCTTGCGGCTGACCGTGCCGCAGGTGATCCGCCCAACCGGTGGCACCCGACTGCCTGGCTGGGGCGGTTTATTGGGTGGTGGGGGGTGCCCGGCCGTTTCTCCCCGGCAGGAGAAAAGCTGTATGGTGCCCTCTGCTGCCTGTGTACGGTTTTTTTCTTTGCACTACCGTTCTATCTGATATCGCGCTTTTTTCCGCCCCTGTTCTATCTCATTGCAGGTGCAGTTCTCCTCTCTCTGACAGTTGGGTGGCGGTCCCTGGAGGAACATGTCGCAGCCGTGGAACGCGGGCTTTCCTGCGGTGGCGGCCGGAATGAGGTGCAGATGCTTGTCTCGCGCAGTACAGGCACGCTCAGTGATGAGGAAGTTCTCTCTGCTGCCTATGAATCGATGGCAGAGAACCTCACGGATGCGATTGTAGGGCCGCTCTTCTGGTTTACCATAGCTGGCCTCAGCGGAGCTGCTGTGTTCCGCGCTGCAAATACGATGGACGCGATGCTCGGGTATCGTGACCATCGCCGGCATATCGGCTGGTTTCCGGCCCGTCTGGACGACGTACTCTGTTACCTTCCCGCACGGTTTGCCGGCCTCTGCCTCCTTCTCTGGTTTCTTCCCTTTGGGCGTGCCGGTGCTGCCTGGCGGTGTATGCGCCGCGATGCGCACCTCCGGCCGGGGTACAATGGTGGCATTACAATGGCGCTCGTTGCCGGTGGAACAGGGACTGCCTTTATGAAACCGGGGGTCTATATCATCGGTGATGGCGAAAAGAGCCTCCGGGAGGGCGGCCATACCATTGTCTCTGCGGTTCGCGGGGCGACAATCATCAGTGCCCTTATCTGTACCGGGGTGCTCATTGCGGCTGGTGCTCTTGTGCCCCTCTTATTTCCCTGAAGGGAGGCCTGCCACAGGGAGAGGGGCATGTCTCTGACCATGTATTTATTGCGGTTTCACAACAAGACGTACAGACAATGAAACTTGAAGAGCTCAGGTTCGGGACTGAACTCGTGAAGCGCGGCTTTGCAGCAATGCAGAAAGGCGGCGTCATCATGGATGTTGTGAATGCAGAACAGGCAATGATCGCTGAAGAGGCTGGCGCTGTTGCAGTGATGGCACTTGAGCGTGTCCCGGCAGATATCCGTAAGGCTGGCGGAGTTGCCCGGATGGCAGATCCGGCAAAGGTCGCAGAAATAATTGAGTCAGTCTCCATCCCGGTGATGGGGAAGGCACGCATCGGCCACTTTGTTGAGGCGCAGGTGCTTGAAGCACTGGGCGTTGATATGATCGACGAGTCTGAGGTTTTAACACCGGCAGATGAGGACTACCACATCATTAAGACCGCATTCACGGTGCCATTCGTCTGCGGTGCACGCAATCTCGGTGAGGCATGCCGCCGAATCAATGAAGGTGCCGCGATGATCCGGACCAAAGGAGAAGCTGGCACCGGCAATGTGGTGGAGGCGGTCCGGCACATGCGGGCGATCACCTCCGGGATCCACGAGTTGCAGGGTATGGATGATATCGAGATTGCCGCACGGGCACGGGCCATTGAGGCACCGTTTGAGATTTTGAAGGATTGCGCTGTTCGTGGCCGCCTTCCGGTCGTCAACTTCTCTGCAGGTGGCATCGCGACACCCTGTGATGCGGCGATGATGATGCAGCTCGGTTGTGACGGTGTCTTTGTGGGCTCTGGTATCTTCAAGTCAGAGACGCCTGCAGAGATGGCACGGGCCATCGTTGAAGCAGTAAACCACTATGACGATGCCAAAGTCATTGCAGAGGTCTCCCGTGGCCTTGGTGACGCGATGCGGGGCCTTGATATCCATACACTACCGGAAAACGAGGTGCTCCGGTTCCGTGGGAATTAATATCGGTGTCTGTGCTCTGCAGGGTGATATTTCCGAGCATATAACAGCATTTGAAGCGGCTCTGTCTGTATCAGGGCAGGAAGGAGAAGTCTTCTCCTTCCGCCAGGCAGCGGATATATCACGCTGCGATGTGATTGTGCTGCCGGGCGGGGAGTCTACCACCATTTCCCGTCTGCTCCGGAAAAACGATATGTACGGCCCGCTCCGTGCATTCAAAGGAGGCATCTTTGCAACCTGTGCAGGGATGGTGCTCATTGGCCGGGAAGTCGATGACCCACGCGTCGAACCACTCGGTATCATGGACATCAGTGTTGGGAGGAATGCATTCGGCCGCCAGCGCGACTCGTGTGAGATGGCGGTCACGATAAATGGTGATGAGAGGCCCTTCTGTGGCTACTTTATCCGGGCGCCTGTCATTATCTCAGTCGGACCGGAGGCAGTGCCGCTCTGTTATGCCGACCACATCGTGGGAGCCGTCCAGGGCCCGCATATGGCACTCTCCTTTCATCCCGAACTGGGCGGAGACCTCCGTCTCCATCTGCTCTTTCTGGAACGCCTCGGTGCATACAAAGCTGCGCCATAAGCATTGTCCAGGTGGGAGTCAGTCAATCCTTTTTTGCGCACGCATGATGTGGGTCGGGTGTGCGCTTACGCACCCACTGTCCGGGGAATATGGAATGTAAACGAACTGCCCGGCCCGCCGGTTTCTATTTCTATCGTCCCCCGCATCTGACGCGTGAGGACATTTATGAGTTTGATGCCCAGGGAATCGAGGCTCGTCACATCAAAGTCGGCAGGCAGACCGCACCCGTCATCACGGGCTGAGAGGATATACTCATCATCCGTTTCGTCCAGCCCTATCGTAATTTTCCCCTCTTTTCTCCCTTTAAATCCGTGTTTCAGGGAATTTGAGACGATTTCATTTATGATGAGACCACAGGGGAGGGCGGTGTCGAGATCCATTGCGTGGACGGTGATGGTGAAATCCACCGTGATGGCGGTCTCCAGGGAGTACGACGATATCACCTCTGATGTCAGGTTTCTGAGGTATCCTGCCGGGTCGATGGATGCAAGGTTTTCAGACTGGTAGAGAGACTCATGCACGAGTGCCATCGACTTGATCCGGTTCTGGCTTTCCCGGAGGCGTTCCAGACTCTCCGGGTCGGTGATCCTTTCTGACTGAAGAGATATAAGAGATGAGATGACCTGCATATTGTTCTTGACACGGTGATGCACTTCTTTCAAGAGCACCTCTTTCTCCTGCAGGGATCGCCGCAGTTCATCCTCTGCTTCCTTTCGTGATGTGATGTCCAGAATAGAGGCGAGATATCGGTCAGTTCCGGGAATGGGTGATGTCCAGCAGATCACGTCACGGTATGTCCCGTCACGGACCAGAAACGCTATTTCATATTCACGTGACTGCATCGCGGGCATCCGGCCAGCGTCGATCTCCGGTGGCCACTGCATGTCAGAGGCCTCTGTTTCTCCTATTTTTCCCGACCGCCCGGTATTTGCGGGAATAAAATCCCTCCAATTCATCCTGTTCTCAACCTCTGCCTTGGTATAGCCGCTGAGGCGTTCATACCGGGTATTGATGAGGGTAAGGACGCCCCCACGGGTCAGAATTGCTGTCGCGGCTCCCCCCACTTCAAAGAGTGTCCGGTAGTTAGCCTCAGAGAGACGAATCTCCTCCTGCATCCTCCGGGCCTCGGTGACGTCATCTGCGGAGTAAAGAACTGAGGTGACAAGCCCGTTTTCGTCCCGAAGGACCGTAAAGTGGCCGGCAATAAGCCGTTCTCCTTTCGGGGTCAGGACGGGGTATTCAAAGGAATCATCAGAGGTTGGTTTTCCGGAGAGTATCAGGTTGAACCGGTGGCGTTCATTGTCACGAATCTCTTCAGGGAGGAAGGTGGAGAACCAGTTGCTGCCGGTGATCATAGATTCGTTTTTCCCGAGCACTTCGGCTGCCCGCCGGTTTGCAAGTGCGATGATATGGTCTGCCCGTACCACAAAGAGCATCACCCCTGCAGTATTGAGATAAGTCTGGGAACGCAGACGTTCCTGTTCACGTTCCTTCTCAGCAATTTTGCGGGCGGTGATATCACTCACGGTGAGCACTACGGATTTGCCGTATCCGCTGCCGACAGAGAGCAGCACTACGATCTCGTCTCCGTTTTTTTTGACAAATCGTGTCTCCACGTCTGTTGCAGACTGGACATCTCCGATGGCAGAGAAGAATGCCTCCATCTCATTTGCGTCCTTCCAGATACGGGCAAGGTGTGTTCCCTGTAGTTCACCCGGACGGTAGGCAAGCATCCGTTCAAGACGGCTGTTTACTTCACTGATGATGAGCCCCGGGTGTTCAAGGAGGAGAATACCTGCCTGCGATGTGCTAAAAATTGCTTCATACCGTGCTTTTTCCTTGTTCACCTCCCCTGAGAGAAGGGATATTGCAACACCTGCTCCTACGAGCACAATGGAATTGACAAAGATGAGATATGGCTCTGCAAGAACCGCTATGAACGGGTAGTGCAGGAGCATATTGAGAATCCCGGCAATAAGTGAGAAGGAGATCCCCCGTTCAGGAAAGCGGTACGCGACAAAGATGATGGGAATAAGAAAAAGATATGGCGTCAGGTTTGTAATCCCGATGGATATGCCATAGAGAATAATGGCAACTGAGATGATACTGAATGTGAGGATAACTGCAATCCAGAAATTAGGGTGCCAGCTGTTATCGGTTTCGGTGGACCTTTCAGTTCTCCGTATACCCTCCATATATATCCATTGGTTTTCTCATATTAAATGCACGTGATATTTTCAGATAACCCGGGGGATTACTATACAGAGAGAATATCCTGTACGCGATAACAAATTCAATATATATCCAGTATTGCATATCAAAAGAGAACAGCATTATATAGCAGGAACAAACATATAACGCGTACTGAGGGTTAGGTGTGGCACTGGAAATTGATGAGAGTAAACGGGAGCTTTCACGGGTTAAAGAGCTCCTGAAAAATGAACCGCGGGGACTTTCCATCACAGATATCTCACGGATTCTTAATATGAACCGGAATTCGGTTTCAAAATACCTAAATATGCTTCTCGTCTCCGGGCATGTTGATATGCGATCTGTGGGGGTTGCGAAGGTCTATTTCCTCTCCCAGCGGGTGCCCATCTCTGCAATGCTTGATTTTTCTTCTGACTGTATCATCGTCCTTGACGCAAATCTGAAGATTGTGCAGCTCAATGACAATTATGTTGATTTTTCAGGGTACTCACGGGAGGAACTTCTCGGCATTTCGATTCTGGACCGTGAGCTGCCGGTACTGACCGATGCCATAGACCCGCATATCTTTGAGGAGGTGCTCCGTGGGCAGGATCTCTCCCGCGAACTCTGGTGGGAAGCGGACGGGGAGGATTTCTCATTTTTAATCAAGATGATCCCAACAGTCTTTGACGATGGTCTGCCAGGTGCCACCGTTATTCTTGAAAATATCACAGACCTGAAACGCACAGAACAGGAGTTGAAATATGCACTTGCAGAGAAAGAACAGCTGTTATCTGAGATTCACCAGCGTATCAGAAATAATCTGCAGGTGATCTCAAGTCTTATTAACCTCCAGACATCTGATGTGGAAGACCCGGACGCACAGCGGATAGTACAGCAGACACAGAGCAGAATTGAGGCTCTTGCCCTGGTTCACGATAACCTCCATAACTCTCCTGACCACATGCATATCGCAGTTGGAGAGTATGTGAATGAACTGGTGGAATCACTCTTTGTCACCTACCGTGTGCCCAGGGAACTGATCAGTTACTCTGTGAACGCCCCGGGTGTCCTGATAGGTCTCGATACCGCGGTCTCGTTCGGGCTTATCATATCTGAACTGGTTACCAATGCGATAAAACATGCCTTCCCGGATGGGCGTGAGGGATTTATTGCCATCACCATTGTGAAAGATGACGGAAACCGCGTTGTTATCTCAGTAAAGGACAATGGTGTTGGCATCGGGGACAGATACCGCTCAGGTAATGAGCGCTCCATCGGTCTGATGCTGGTTTCCACGCTGGTTGACCGACAGCTGAACGGGACGATGGAGATCTCAAACAAAAATGGCACCAGTTATATGATCCAGTTTATTGAACGGGACGAGAAGCCGGGTTCTTTGACAAAGGAGTATTGATTATGGCAAAAAACCTGCGGGTGATGGTTGTTGAAGACGATGCGATAATCGGGATGGATATCGAGCACCGGGTAAAGAAGCTCGGATATGAGGTCTGTGGTGTTGCAGATACCGCAGAAGAGGCGCTTGACATTGCCTCCCGAACACACCCTGACATCGCACTCATGGACATCCGCCTCAGGGGAGAGGTGGACGGGATTGAGGCAGCCCGGATGCTCAGGGACACCCACGCTGTGCCGGTTATATTCATCACTGCCTACTCAGATATGAAAATGCGGTCCCGGGCACTGGATGTGGACCCGCTTGGCTACATCGTAAAACCTCTTCGCGAAGTGGAACTCAAAAATACGCTGGAAGCGGCAGAAGAGAAGATTCGTGCCGGGTAGTTCAACAGTGCGATATATTTTTAAAACAAAGGTGGCCGGAGCCACCGATAGGTGGGTGCAAATATTCCGCATTTTTATTCTATTTTAGCTAAGCTGCGGTCTTTCGTCTGCAATTCTGTTTCCGATACTGAAGAAAAAGAAAAAAAAGTGATCTCTAACCTTATTCGGAAGACGAAGACCCATCAGAGGTAATGCGCCTTCATATTCATAAGTGCCTCATGGGCAGATCTGCGTACTATCGGTGATGTGTCTGAGAGCATGGACTGCAGGCAGGCAACGGACGTAGTATAGGTCATTTTTTTCAATGAACAGGCAACTGCTTCCCGGACATAGGGAGATGGGTCAGATGCAAAACTTCTGATCATCTTTGCTGCCTTTGCACCACCGAGGGTTCCCAGTTTCCATACAAACGCTTTTCGTACTCCGGCTGAAGAATCATCCTGCGCCCTTTGGCATAGATCAGGAAGCAGGGATGGAGCCAAGTCCACAAGTATGGTGATTGCCGCTTTCCGTACCGGATCGTACCAAGAGATGAGCTGTTCTGTGATGTCCGGAATAGCTCTTTTGCCGTCACATGCGGCAAGACCGGCAACTACTCCGGGATAACCACAGGTATCAGCATCATCCATCAGGGCCAGAATGGTGGCATAATCCGCTGGATTCTCTCTTTTTCCAAGAATCCGTGCTGCAGTGGCACGGATATATCCGGACGAATCATTTTCTATGATGCGGTATAGCCAATCTGCAGTATCTGGTTCGGGGCATTCATCCAGCATCCATACTGTCGCCTTCCGGACGGTATCGGATGGGTTATTCAGGAGATTTGCAATCTCCGGATAGAGGTGTTCGGGACTGCTGTCTTTTAGATACTGAATAGCAGCAGAGCAGACGGTCGGTGCGTTGGCATGGAGGCAGCGCGATATCTCCTGTGGATGCGCACGATCCTGAAGAACGGTAAGTGCATGGATAATTTCAGCTTTGACACTATCTTTTTCCTCTCTCCCCAGTTGTGTCATCAGGGGGGCTACAGCCTCCGGTTCTCCGAGATAACCGAGTATTTTGGCAGCACTTTTTCGTATGTGATACTCCTGATCTGTGAGGTTTCCTGTTAGCGCTTCGTATGAGAATATACCGGTTGCGTCCGGGAGCAGTGGCAGAAATTCTGTTGGGTGGGAACTGTTTCTGTCAATTTTCGCCAGTTCGGGGAAGGAAGGGATGGTATGATACTTCTGTTTGTCGTGAATAAGTCGGATCAGGGTGATATTAATCTCTGTTTCCGAGTAAAAACGTTCTAGATGGAAAAGGACTTCCGGTTCGGCTTCTTCTTCTGTCACAGCACGCAGGGTTGCAGCAATTTCTATGAACTGCTGCTCGTTCACAAACGGGCTGACACAATCCCAGGCATCCATTTCACCTGACAAAGAGAGTTCAAGCAGATGCCTGGTAATAGTCTTTATTGAAAACCCGGATATGGCTGCTACTTCACCCGGATTCATACCCTTAATAGAGAGCTCTTTTGTATTTTGTGCGTTTGCAACCGGGGAGCAGCCGTCCGGGTATGTCCGGTCGATATACACGTCTACCCAGTCAATCTCTGTCTCTGTTGTTTTAACGAACGGCGAAGGGGTTTTCCGGGCCGTATATGTGTCTGCCCGGTCTGTCCTTTTCTCTGTGGTTTTGATGGATGGGGAAAGATTTTCCCGGATGATTTCGGATTCTGGTGTGTTTTGGGGGGAATCCCTCTCTTGTTCCGCGGTGGCATCCTGTTGTTGCGGCGTCTCAACTCCGGTGCGGGCCTGATATTCCCTGATAACATCGGTGAAGGGCCCCCCGTATCTCTGATATCTGACAGCACCAATCCCCTGAATTGATATCCATTCCTCTTCCGTGATAGGCTGGCGTAATGAGACTTCACGCAGGGCTTTGTCCTGCACAATGACATAAGCGGGAAATCCCTCCTCTTTAGACAGTTCTAGCCGTTTCTCTTTAAGTAAAGCAAAGAGCTCCGGGTTTTCTGTTTCTATGGTCAGGATGGATGGCTCCTCATGCTTTGGTATTACTGGACTTTCGGGTTGGCCCTGTTTTTCAACCTCGTTGTGTGTCTGATAATCACGAATAACATCAGTGAATGGTTCACCGTATGTCTGAAATTTACCCGGCCCAATGCCGGGAACAGATAACCAGTCTTCTTCGGTGAGGGGCTGACGTACTGAGACCTCACGCAGTGTTCTGTCATGCATAACGAAAAAGGCAGGCACATCCGCTTTTTTCGCCAGTTCCAACCGTTTTTGTTTTAGTAAATCAAAGAGCTCCTGATTTTTGGTCTCTCCGGTAAGATGGGATGCTACCTCCTGTCTGGGCATTGCCGATCTTTCGGACTGTCCTTGGTTTTCAGTCCCCGTATTTGCCTGATACTTCCAGATTACATCGGTGAAGGCCTCCCCGTATTTCTGATATTTTCCGATACTGATCCCGGGAATAGCTGCCCAGTCATTTTCTGTGACAGGTTGGTGTACCGATATCGCACGCAGGGTTTTATCCTGCATAATAATAAAGGGGGGAAGGGCCGCTTCTCTTGCCAATTCCAGTCGTTTCTCTTTGAGTGCAGCGAAGAGCACTGGATCTCCGGATTCTTTAATAAGGAGGGATGCCCCACTCTGTCTTCTTTCTGCCGGCATTTTTGATTCACGCAGCGTGATCTGAACAGCTGGATCAGCTATTTCATAACTCTTTTCTGTCAGACTGATTACTGGATACTGGGAATCAGAAATACTGAAGTATCCCATCGCGGCGAGCTGGGAGAGATATTCTTTCCATTCAGTTGCTGAGTGGCCGGTTCCTGAATTAAAGGAGTGACATTGATCAAGATTCCGGCTGAGTATCTTTTTATTTCTGCTTCCGGTGAGAATATCGGCGATGGTTGTAATACCGAATTTACCGTTCACTTCTCGGATGCACTGGTATGCGGTGGATGCGATTTCCTTTCCGTCAAGAGAAGCTGCGGGGGAGTCACAGATGTCACAACCGGAACACTCCTCAGGAGTGATTCTCTCACCAAAATACCGCATCAGGTGGGTCTTCCTACACTCCGGACTCTCGGCAAACCGGATAAGATCATTGAGTCTGTGATACGCAGCCGTAACCTGAGCTGGGTCTGAATACGAATCGCTCTCAATCATTCGTCTCCGCGTGATGATGTCCTGTTTTCCGTAGAAGAGAATACAGTCTGCCGGGTCTCCGTCACGGCCGGCCCTGCCGGTCTCCTGGTAGTATGACTCGAGATCCTTTGGCAGGTCATAATTGATGACAAACCGGACATCAGGTTTATCAATCCCCATTCCGAATGCGATGGTAGCACAGATGACCGGGATTTCTCCTTTGATGAACTTTTCCTGTATCTCTTCTTTTTCTGTCGTTGTCAGAGATGCATGAAAGTGGTGTGAATTAAACCCGTGGCTTCTCAGTTTCTCTGCAACCTCTTCTGTGGTTTTGCGGGACAGACAGTAGATTATTCCGGAATCATCGCGGTGAGCAGAGAGATAGGTGATGATATCGTTTATTGTATTCTTACTCTTTGGACGAATGGCATAGTGCAGGTTTTTCCGGTGAAAACTACCAATATACACAGAAGGATTTTTCAGGCCGAGCTGCAGGATGATGTCATCGCGTACCTGGGGAATCGCTGTAGCTGTAAGAGCGATAATCGGAACGCTTGGGAATCTCTCATGAATCGTCCGCAATTCCCGGTATTCCGGCCTGAAGTTATGGCCCCACATCGAGATGCAGTGTGCCTCGTCAACAGCGATGAGTGAGAGTGTGATGGAGCACAGAAAATCCATGAAACTATTCTGCACAATCTTTTCCGGCGATACATAGAGGAGTTTTAGCCGTCCGGAACGGGCACTGTCCATTATCCTCCGGTGTTCCGGATAGTTGGAACTGTTGATGGTTGCTGCAGGAATCCCATGGGCTGTCAGAGCGTCAACCTGATCCTTCATCAGTGCCTTCAGGGGGGAGATGACGATTGTCACCCCGTTCAGGTGGACAGACGGGAGCTGATAACAGATCGATTTTCCCCCGCCGGTGGCGAGGACGGCGAGCACATCTTTTTTACTGATTACATCAGTGATGATCTCTTCCTGGTATGGCAAAAACGAAGAATAACCAAAATATTTTTGTAAATCTTCGTAAATAGTGGGCATATTTTTAAATTAAGATTAAATGAGCATATATATTTGTATACAATCCCAATTTTTACGTAATATCATTATTGATTATATATTTGAGGGTAATTTTTTATTTATTGTATATATCGAGCGTTATGGGGGAATAAGATGGTTCAGAAGTATATTGGGTGGAGAGGAACCGCAGGTTCTCTGGATATTTCGGTTCAGATTCGTGAATTTATCTCTGCTCTGACAGATGAAAGTGAAGGCGCAGGACGGTATAAAAGTGGAGATATTGTCAAAAAAATGGTATTTTGGCTGTTAAATCCGGAACTAACCGAATATACCGTTTTCAACTGGACAAGGATACACATCTTGAAGCGAATGAATATTGCGAATGCAGGATTGGAAATACTGACAGTGAGGGGGAACTTGTCGCCGTCACGCAGGATTCAGCTGATATCAGTCTGGGAGTGGATTTTGGGGAGAGAATCCGGGAAATCCATATTAGCCCCAAAAAGAATGAACTGGCTGAAATTCTCATCAAAAGGCTCAATTCTCTGATACCCGGGAATGAAGTGCCTTTCCCGTTCAATTATGAAGGGTGCAATAAAATCTTTGGATTTGTGGAACCAGCAGATCTGGAAGACCCGATACTCCTGGATATGTCTATGATCAGTGGGTTTCCACCAAATGAATGTCAGATGGATGCAATCAGGCATTCTCTTTCAAAGGAAGTCACCTTAATATGGGGACCACCAGGGACAGGAAATACTCGTACGTTGACTGTGATTCTTCAACACCTGGTTTCTGAAGGAAAACGAGTCCTCCTAACATCTCATACCAACCTTGCGGTTGATGAAATTTTGTAACTATTCAGCCTATCAATACCTGAGGAGTGAATGGTTGGACGGCAACCAATTTCCTCAGTGCCTCAAAAACTGATTTTTTATTTATCCTGACAGTAGAGATATATCCCCGAAATCTGCAGAACATTTCTGCACCTTCTAGCGATCTGAACGTACCGGATATCTTTTGCTGCACTTTCATCATCCTCACGTCCCGTTCTGCCAGATTATTTGTAAATGGGACCAGCGGGTTGTGCATAAACCTCAGAATATCTTCACGATATTTTTTCAGCCTTATGAGCAGGTTCAGTGGTTTTGACCGTTTCACCCGTCCCCTTTTTCCTGCGTTTTGTCGTTTATCCGGAGGCGGATTTTGTTTCATCCCTTTTTCTACAATGGAAATGTATCTACTTTCAAATCCAGATACTGTCGAAGGATCACGGTTATTTTCATCACAGACGCAGGTATGGATTCCTGCAAAGAGGTCTTTCATATTTTCTGCCCATCCCTGTCCGAAACCGTCAATTATTCCTTGTAATTCTCTCAGAATATGTGCATTGCAATAGGCATGCGTACAGTCGTATGTCGAGTAGGGTGCCCAGAAATCGTGAACCAAAACTCCATCATATTTTGGCAGAACCCCCATCTCTTTCATAGCTGTTGAGCCTCGTTTTGCATTCACTCCGTAAAGTGTCATGTGCTCATTTCCTATTGTATGCAGCCACCATCTTTTCCCATTGACCTTGAGTCCGGTTTCATCCGCATTTAATACCGGTGACAGAATCAATTCATCTTTGACGGATGCCTCAAACGGCTCAAGCAGTCGGGATGCTTCTTTCTGAATATTGAGCATCGTTGCCGAACTTAAGGTATGACCATAAATATCCCTGAAATAGGTTTCAATTTTCTTATAGGGGACAAAAAGCTCATTTTTAAGATAGATGACGGTTGTTTTAAGGTTCTCCCCAAACTGAACCGGCTGGGTAATGCCGGGTGGGAATGCTGCGGTATTTTTTTGTCCACAAACCGGACATATTTTAATTTCTGACTGATATTCAGTAACTTTTAACGGAACCTGAGGGATTTCAAATTCCTGCCTGCGCACTATTTTCTGAGGTATGACATTGTGAAGCGCATGTCCACATTTACAGGTCTCGACCTGATTTGTGATGATCTCATCCGGATGATTTGATAATTCAAGGGTACTTCCCTTGTGATTTTTCTGACCACCGGGTTTTTTGCCGCTTTTTTTCCGGAGACTCGTGGGTTTTGGTGTGTAGATATCACGTGAAGGAGGAAAACTGCTATTACGGCTGTTTTTATTCAGTTGGGCTTCGAGTTCCTCGATTCGTGCTTCAAGTTCTTCTATCTTTTTTGCCTGTTGCTGAATGAGAACGGACTGTTTCTCAACGATAGCATATAGCTCAAGAATGATATTCGTGGCACCTTCAGGATCAGTTAAAACGAAATGTAATACTTCATCCCGATCTTTAAAGGAGGTCATTAGATTTTTATTTGGGTTTATAATATATGGATCAAACGGTTTTCACCTGGGAAAAATAGTGTTGTGGGGGGTGAATAGTTACGAAATTTTATCAAAATACGTTGAGGATCCACTCTCACTGCGGTATGTAAAGGACGGTAAAATCGTCCGATATGGCAAATCTTCAAAGAATGATCCAGCTCTTGAAGATCTGAGCATTGAGAATATCACGGATAAGAAGTCCAAAATCTTCTTAGAAAAAATTGTAAAAATTGAATCTGAAATTTCCAAATTGGAAACAAATCTGGCTTTTTTTGAGCAGACGTCGTTTAAAGGAACTATCCGCCAGCTTGCCAATCTCCAACAGACCAATGAAATAAAAACAGCTGAAGTATCCCGGTTGGAAAAAGAACTCGAAACAATACAGAAAAAAGAAACAGAGCAGCAGAAAAGAACATCACAGCTCAATAAAGATCTCGCCGAGGCGAAAAATGCCGGATTTTTATCCCGTCTGTTCTCCGGTAATAAGGTGGAGAGAATTCAGGAAGATATTGATAGCAGTGTTCAGCAGCACACGGCATACAAAGAAACACAGAGAACACTTGAAGTCGCGTATGGACAGTCCAAAAATAA
Source organism: uncultured Methanomicrobiaceae archaeon (assembly GCA_963761105.1). Lineage (GTDB taxonomy): Archaea > Halobacteriota > Methanomicrobia > Methanomicrobiales > Methanomicrobiaceae > Methanogenium. The sequence continues at coordinate 709,339 of CAVXFW010000023.1, forward strand.
TCTTGCCTCATCCACAACGAAATTCAATACAGTTGTATCTGCTATCCGAAATGAGGCGAAAAAGAAGAACATCACCCTACCCGCACCTCTCATTTCTGCCTCAATTCGGGCCCTGGAAAGTCCAATAAAAAAGAAAATTAATGGGCATATTGACAAAATCAGGGAACTGGAAAAAGAGATTGATGATATTCGTTCATCTGTTCTGCAGGAAGCAAAGGTTGTCGGATGCACCCTGACAAAAGTGTTTGCTGGCTCAAAGCTTTATCGTGGTTCATTTGATGTCATGATTCTTGATGAGGCAAGCATGGCTCAGCTTCCTGCGGTATACTTCGCAGCAGGAGTTACCGAAAAGACCCATTATATTTTATCAGGCGATTTTCTCCAGTTATCACCGATATCACAGTGTTCTACGGATAACGCCAGGAAGTGGCTTCTGCGCAGTATCTTTGAACAGGCAGGAATAGAAGAAGCAGCTAACAATGGAATTTCTGATACACGTTTTGTTATGCTGGATGAGCAGTTCAGGATGCATCCGGGCATCGCAGCACTGATTAACGGTCCGATGTATCAGGGGATGTTGAAGACAGGAAAGGTAATCATTCCGCAAAAGGAGGTCATTGCCTCCTATCTGCCTTTTGCAGATGAACCTGCTGTCCTCATCGATACATCATCACTGAATCTCTGGTCAAAAAAGCCGGGAAAATCAAAGATCAACTTCTACCATGCGGTGATTGCGACGGAACTCACCAAAGAAATACTTGAGGGTGGAACCATTTCTGTCGGTATTATTGCACCATATAAAGCACAGAGTGAGCTTATCACAACGATGCTGGAAAATGCTGGAATTCCCCATGAAAAGGCAATGGCTACTACCGTGCACAAGTTCCAGGGGAATGAGCGTGAATGTTGTTATTTATGATTCTGTGGAAGGAGAGGGAACCAGCACATGGTTTATGCAGGGTGGGTGGACAGACTCGGAAGCAGGACGTCTGCTGAATGTTGCCGTTTCCCGTGCAGAAGGAAAATTTATCATGATCGCAAACAGCAGGTTTTGTTTTAACAAATTCGGGCCCGATGATGCAGTGCCCAATTTGATTAAAAATATTCTGGAGTCTGGATTCTGTGCTGAACCTGATGATATTCTGACGATGGCTGATGTGGGTATCTCCCCTGATACCGGCACAGAACTCTCCCTTACAGACGTATCTGAGTGTTCATTATGGGATGAACAGTCATTTTATCCCGTTTTTGCAGAGGAGGTGTGGAATGTGAAGGAGCAGATTGTGATCTTCAGTCCGTTCATGACCCGGTACTGTATATCTCATCTCATTGATGATTTCCGTCAGGCAGTATCCCGTGGGGTGCGTATTGTATGCATGGTAAGAGAACCCAAAGATCAGGGTTCTATTTCCAAATCTCAGGATATTTATGGCCTGATCGATGAATGTCGGCGGGTGGGAATTGAGATTGTCACGCCTGTAGAAAATAGGAATCTATCGGGTAATTTCTATGAAAAACTCGCATTTTTTGATCACTCCGTGGTCTTTTATGGGAGCCTGAATATTCTCTCACAAAATGATTCCACCGAATCGATGATGGCAATGCGCAAACCGGAGATCGTTGAAGAGATGCGAAAGAAATTTATGGTTGATGCGTTTCTTCCAAAGAGAGCGAAATCCAGTGCCGAAGAGAGTCTTTCATCGAACGTGGCCCAGAATATTCCAGCAGATTCCGGGCAGAAAAATTTGTCAGAAAAATCTTCCACAAAACCCCCTGAAAAAGTGCCAAAAACCTCTTCTTCAGAACCAACTTGGCTGAAATATGCACAGAAGAGGAGTTCAGCCGGTGAGAACGATGAGATTCTCTCCCTGATTGAGAAACACCTCCTGCACTCCGGACTATGCCCGGTCTGTGACACTCCTATGCATCTTCAGAAAAAAAATGACCGGTTTTTCCTGTTCTGCGAGAATGAAATATCCGGATGCAGGGGAAAGAGGGAACTCACATTTTCTGAAGTACAGGCAGCATCTCTGGAGTCACGTATACCCTGTTCGAAATGCACGAACGGAATAATGGCACTCAGAAACGGGAAGTACGGGCCGTTTCTGGGGTGTTCCATTTTTCCTGAGTGCAGAAATATAGTAAATATCCGGTAGAACGGAAAAAATCCCTATCTTTTTCCGGTTTTTTCCCTTCAGTGCTTATGCCGATGGTGCAGATCAGGCCGGTGCGGGTGCTCATGCTCCCCTTGTTTATGCCAGTGCGGGTGAGAATGAGATCCATCTTTATCTACCTGCGGTGCCTCCGGGCTGTGGATGTGGTCATCGTGGTGAAGATCATCGTGGACATGGCGGTGGGAATGGTGCAGTGCGTCATGGGTGTGCCGATGGAAGTGTCTCTCAGAAACCAAAAGCCAGGTACCCAATCCCATAAAGAAGAATGCGATGACAAATCCTGCCTCGGGGAGTTCGCGGAATATCAGAAGGGAGACGATGACCCCGAATACCGGGTTTGTTGAGAAGAGTGCACCGGCCCGGGCCGCTCCCAGCACCCGGAGAGACCTGAGGAAGCATATCGTCATAATCCCACCGAAACCGAGGATTTCCACAGCCATGCCTGCAAAAATAAGGGGCATTTCAGGATAGGGCTGCCCAAGGATGAGAGCGATAGCCGTGAGGGTGATGCCACCGGAGAGGCCCTTGATGGCAACCAGCTGTATCGGGTCTTTACCTGAGACATGCCGGGAGATATTCGTGTCTGTGCCCCAGAGAAAACAGGTGAGAATAACCCCCAATGCGGCAAGGGAAAACCCGAACGGACTTGCCGGGTCCCAGGTAAGTACTGCACAGGAGATAGTGATACAGGCGAGGGCAAGCCATATCCTGCGGCCCACCGGTTCATAGAAGACAAAGGCGGCTACAAGTGTGGTTGCAACGGCCTCAAATCCCAGAAGGACTGCTGCGGTTGCAGCGGGGATATACTCCAGGGAGACCATCAAAACCAGAGTGGCAAGGACCGCACCAGAGAGAACAGACCCCGCAACCCACGACAGGTCACGTTGTTCAACCGGGGCCTCGCGGATATGATTTGCGGTAAAGAATGTACGCCGCACGAGCCAGAATCCGGTAAAGAAGAGACCACTTCCCAGATACAGCAGTGAGGCAAGGGTGACCGGGCGATATTGGTCAGGAGCAGTTTGGTGAGGGGTGCAGCAGATCCGAAGAAGAACGCGGCTGCAAGAATGTACAGCACACCGCGGGTGCTTTCACTCACCTTCATTATAATGAATAGTTGCGTCTGTTGCACGAAAAATACCGTTGTGGCAGAGCCATCGGTTGTAGGTTAGGTTTGACAGAGATACAGAGGTTTATTGCAAGGGCTCCCGCCATCCGCGCATGGATTTGCATGGCATTAGTTTCCTTCATTCTGCAGTCACATATATACATGCCTTTCGTATCTGTAATATATTATATCCTTATTTTTGTTCATGGATGAATAGGCTTATACTGTCACTCACATACATTCCACTATATGGAACTCCTGCAGGTATCAGATGCTCCCATCTCGGTTCTTTATGTAGATGATGAACCGGCACTGCTGGAGATAGGAAAGATATACCTTGAACGGGCGGACGGCATCAGTGTCACAACAGTGGATACAGCGGAGGGTGCTATTCGGTTGCTGGTGAGAGGTAAGTTTGATGCCATTGTCTCTGATTATCAGATGCCGGGAATGGATGGTATTCTCTTTCTCAAATACATCCGCAGAACATATGGGAACCTGCCATTCCTTCTCTTCACCGGGAAGGGACGTGAGGAGATTGTCATAGAGGCTCTCAACAATGGTGCCGACTATTATGTGGAGAAAGCTGGTGTCCCAGAGCCCCAGTTTGCATATCTGGTGCACAAAATTCGCCTTGCCGTCTCGCGCTGCCGCACAGAAAAGATCCTTCGCAGCACCTATGATAAACTTCAGTCCTCCTCTGAACAGTTGGCAGTCTATTCTGAGGAGCTGAATATCCGCGAAGAACAAATTGATGCGATGGAGGTGGCCCTCCGGGAGTCTGAACAGATATATGAGGGAATATTTGCATACACCGGGTCTGCGACGGCGATTCTCGAGGAAGATCTGACAATCTCACTTGCAAATCCTGCGTTTATCGAACTTACCGGGTTTACCAGGGAGGAGATTGAGGGCCACATGCAATGGTCCCGGTTTGTGCACCCGGATGATCTCGTCCGCCAGCAGGAGTACCATCGGTCACGAATACGTTCTCCGGGGAGTGCGCCGGAACACTATGAGTTCCGTTTTGTTGACCGTTTCGGAAATGTGCGTACAATTTATATGACGATTGGCCTCATCCCTGGGACCAGGCGGTCGGTAGCATCCCATACTGATATCACCGAGTGGAAAGAGGCCCGCGATCGTCTGACTCTCATTGGCAATATTCTGGATGACTCCCTGAATGAGATCTATATTTTTGATGCCACCACCCTCCGGTTCACGCAGGTGAACCGTGGTGGCCGGGAGAACCTTGGGTATTCAAAAGAGGAACTCATGTCCCTCACTCCGGCTGACCTGAAACCGGAATGTACCGATGAATCCTTCCGGGCGCTTATGGCGCCCCTCTTTCGTGGGCAGAAAGATCTCGTCCGGTTCACAACAACACACCGTCGCAAAGATGGCACAGAGTATCCGGTTGAGGTGCACGTGCACCTCTCTCATGTGGTTTCACCTCCGGTCTTTGTTGCAGTGATCATCGATATTACCAGTCGGCTGAAGGCAGATGAGGAGACGCGTATCCTGCGACATATGGTGGATCATGCCTCGTCTGCAATTACCATCCATGATTATGAAGGACGGTTCATCTATGCAAACGAGCGTACGCTCGCGATGCATGGCTACTCCCGGGATGAGTTTTTGGCCCTCCGGCTGGAGGACCTCGATGTGCCTCCTTATCCTGGCCTGATTGAAAATCACCTTCAGGAAGTCAGAGAAGAGGGTGAGACGATATTTGAGACTGAACACTATCGGAAAGACCGGACCACCTTCCCTCTTCTCGTGCACGTCTCCATGGCGAAGTGGGAAGAGAGGTCTGTCCTCCTCAGCATAGCAGAAGACATCACCGAGTGGAAAGAGATTGAATATGCCCTGCGGGAAAGCAGAAAACAGCTTGCTTATGCCCTTGATGCCTCAAATGACGGGCTTTGGGACTGGAATATCGCCCAGGGCGAGTCATACTTCAGTCCACAGTACCTGCGGATGCTTGGTTATGAACCCGGTGAGTTTGCTGCAACTTTTGATGCCTGGTGGGAGTATGTGCACCCCGATGACCGTGATGATGCCAAATCAGCCATTCTAAAGAGTATTGCGACACAGGGAGACTTTTCCCGGGAATTCCGTATGCGCAAAAAGGATGGCCAGTACATCTGGATCCTCTCCAGGGGGCGGGTGATGGAGACGGACTGTGAGGGGCGGGCGCTCCGTATGGTGGGAACGCATACCGATATCAGTGAGCCCAAACAGGTCGAAGAGGCCCTGTCTGAGAGCAGAAAACAGCTTGCTTATGCCCTTGATGCCTCAAATGACGGGCTTTGGGATTGGAATATCGCCCAGGGGGAGTCATACTTCAGTCCACAGTACCTGCGGATGCTTGGTTATGAACCCGGTGAGTTTGCAGCAACCTTTGATGCCTGGTGGGAGTATGTGCACCCCGATGACCGTGATGATGCCAAATCAGCCATTCTGAAGAGTATTGCGACACAGGGAGACTTTTCCCGGGAATTCCGTATGCGCAAAAAGGACGGCCAGTACATCTGGATCCTCTCCAGGGGGCGGGTGATGGAGACGGACTGTGAGGGGCGGGCGCTCCGTATGGTGGGAACGCATACCGATATCAGCGAGCGTAGGCAGGTCGAAGAGGCCCTGCGCCTCGCGAACCGGAAACTGCACCTCCTTTCAGGCATTACCCGCCATGACATCTTCAACCAGGCGACAGCCCTGAATGGATATATCCTCCTCACAGAAGAGATGAATCCTGACCTGGCACTCGGGAAGTACCTGCAGGAGATGCACAAGGCAGCGCTCTTGATTGAACAGACAATTGCCTTCACACAGGAGTATGAACAGCTCGGACGAAATGAACCGAAATGGCTCTCTGTTCTGGGCATGGTTGCTGATATGGCGATGACAACTGACTTGTCGTTCATGATTTCCTGTGATGCGGTTGAGGTATTCGCTGATGCACTTCTCCGGACGGTATTCACCAACCTGATGGACAACACCCTTCGTCATGCTGATGGCGCCACCACAGTATCTGTCTCCTGTGTCCCTGAAGAATCAGGGGCGCTCACTATCGCATGGGAGGATGATGGGACAGGCATTCCGGATGCACTGAAAGAGAGGATATTTGAGCGGGGATATGGCGAAAATACCGGCCTTGGGCTCTTTTTTGTTCGGGAGATTCTTTCTATTACCAGTATCACTATTTGTGAGTGCGGGACGGAAGGCAAGGGTGCCCGCTTTGAGCTGGTGGTGCCTTCCGGCGGGTGGCGGCTGGAGGAAAAGCGCGTAAATTAACCCTAATATCAAACGTTTTTTTTTTAATTTTTAATTTTTCCCATAAAATACGTTATTTTCGGGAAGTGAAAAGAGATCATTGCATACCCATCTTTGTACTTTGTATACAGAGAAATGAACGGGAGTTATCCACAAATGCCGTTCATCGCGGGAATGTACGAAAACGTACTGGTTCACTCTTCTGTCAACCTTTACCCACTTCCGGAAACCGCACCGTCCATGTCACTCCGTTCTCGTCACGTCGTTCAGCCGTGCCCCTGAGCCGGTAGCGGACGATGTGTTCAGCAACTGACATACTGATCGCTTCATTTTCATCTTTCTCAGGGAGAGCGTACTCGGGAAACCCGTTGTCAGAAACAACAAGGGTATACCATTCATCAGCGTCGGGACCCCTGAAGGAGACGTTCAGTTTTCCCTCCGCAACATCATCAAATGAGGAGAGGATGGAATTTCTGATTATCTCTGCAAGGACGAAGGCACAGGGCATCGCACAGGCAGTGGGCAGCACCGTCTTCCCACAGTCCACTGAAGATATGATCCATGTCCGGGTGCAGTGGGTAAGGAGGACGGATTTGACGATCTTCTCAAAGAGAAACTGGCAATCCACGCCGGCAGGGGTGCCTGATGCATATATCGTCCCGTGTACAATGGCCATCACTTTGGTGAGCATCTGTAGTTCACGCAGGGTACGGAGTGCCTCCTCGTCTGTGACTTGTGTCATCCTGATATCAAAGAGACTGTTGATAATCCGAAGGTCGTCTGCCACGTCACGGTGCACCCGGCCCTTATCGGAATGCCGTTCTCCTCCTGCCGCCCCTTCTCCGTTCATACCGGGATTCTCCTTTTTGAGGGTAAAAATGCTTGTATGGCGCTTAGTCATCTTTCCGGTTCAGACGCCATGAGGTAGCCGGGACGTCCATCACAAATCTGGCCCCCTTTCCTTCCACTCCGCATTCATAAATGGTGATGCCTGTTATGGCGAGGATCTCTGCCACCAGAAAGAGTCCGTATCCGGTATTTGACCCATACCCCTGTTCGAATATCTTCTCCTTCTTTTGTGCGGCAATTCCGTCGCCATTATCGGTGACCGTAATCTGTCCCGTCTCCCCTGGTCTGCCGGTAAATGAGATTGCAATCTCTGAGAGATGCTCCCCTCCATGCCGTATTGCATTTTCAAAGAGATTGTAAAAGACCTTCTCAAGCATCGGGTCGGCGCAGATTCCGGTCTCACCCGTCTCGATGGTAAAATGCAGATATGGAGCATGGATGGACGCAATGGCATTCTCTACCACATCAGAAAGGAACTGAAGCCGCGGTTCTTCGAGACCCATTGACTCATAATCACGGGCGAAGGTGAGTTGGCGCTCAATCTTTTTCAGCGTCTCATCCATCCTTGTGATATAATCAGAGAGTTCGGGGCAGCTGTCGGTGAGTTCGTCCAGGAAGTCACAGTACATCCCGAGGACTGAAAGCTGATTGAGGATGTCATGACGTGTGATGGAGGACAGCAGGGAGAGTTTCCGGTTTGCATCCCGGAGGCGCCTTTCCATCCGTGTCTTCTCCTTCAGTTCACTGTCAAGGGACACCTTTTGTGACTGTATCTCGGTCATATCGTCCGCCTGCCGTTTGACGAGAATACGGATGGAGTCCTCCAGCCGCCTGAGTTCATACCCGTGTGTCCGGCGTATTTCATGTGCAAGATTACCCTGGGCAATCTCATCCACATCCTCAGCAATCATCTCAACCGGGTGGCCCAGTGTGTAAGCGACGATATATGCCACACCTCCGGCAAAGATCAATCCACCCATAAGGATGAGCAGAGATTGTGCGAGTGTCTCTGCAAGTGAGGCGTTGAGAGCCTCTGTGGAGTATACTACCACTGCCGCGTAGACAGTGTATGACGGCACGTGTGAGCCGTATCCCGGGTCTATAAGGAATATGTGAACCACCCGCTCCTGATCCGGAAAGGTCATCTCAATGCCGTCCCCGGTTCGGAGAACCCGTGCTGCTGTGGTGGTGATCTCATCGCGGGAGAGGTAGGAGTGGCTCGAATACCAGCTCTCCATCTCGTCCGGGCTCTTCTCGGCAAACATACCGTTTGCGTCAACTATAAGGACAGAATCAATTGCATTGTCGGCTGCTTCAAGCTGGTCTGTGACATCGCCAAACGAGAAATAGAGAGTACCCGGATCAGCCAGACGTTCATTATAGAGGCCGATTTCCATTATATAGCGGTGATCGGGTGTCGGCAGGTAAGCATACTTGCGGACAAGAGTGGGGTCAAGCACACTCTGCTCCCATGGGTCACCTACAAATAGGGTTCCTTCCCGGATGGCAATGAGACGTTCTGCGAAGGCAGGATACGCTGAGAAGTCGGCGCCCATCTGGGTCATATCGGTCGTATCGATGATCACATGTTCTTCATTAATGATATAGAGCTGTACCTCATCGTTAAAGTCGGCCTGAATGGTGGCCTGAAGACGTGAAAGATCCATTTGTGCCGGATCAGCGCCTGCTGCTATGTAGGCTGTCTCCATTTGGTTCAGCGCATCGTTCATCGATGGGTCATAGATGGAGCTGAGTACCATCGCTCCCCGGGAAACCAGTGTGACTGCCGTTGTGATCGCTGTCTCGCTCTGTTCAATATTTTCAGAATATGACGTCATGAGACGGTCTTTTTCTGTGGCTAATCCGGAGTATGAGCAGGTGTAGATAAGGAGGGTAAAAATCAAGAAAAAGACCAGCATGATCTTTGTCCCGATGGAGAAGTTCAGGCTATTTCTCCCTGGTTTTTTGTCCATTCGCATCCCCCTTATTCATTATTAAAATGTTTATCCTGGTGCAAAAGGATTAATGTATTGAATTGTTTTTCCGCATTTATGATATAAATAAGTGGATATTTGACTTTTCTTTTGAATTTGTGTAATTATGGAAATTCGCCACGCTGTATGGTATCCAAAGAAATAGATCTCCGGTGAACTGCGGTTGCAACCAGCGCTCCGTCATAACCTTCTTCAGATATCTTTTCACAATCTGACTCAGATGCGAGACCTCCGCCGTAGAAGAGGGTGCCTTCATATGCTGAACGCATCTCAGCAAGATAGGAAGGCAGCCCCCGTTCTGTTCCTACCGATCCAAGGTTAATAACAATACAGACATCATAGTCCCAGGCATTTGCCTCTCTCAGGAATGCTGCAGGGGATTCACCGGTCGGGTAAATCCGGTCTGCCTTCAGGTCAACGGTAAGAGCACCACCGTGATATGCTGCAAGTTGGTCTCCCCCCGTTTCTGTTGAGATGACGGGGAAGATGCCGGCCCGTCGGTCTGCTTCACTTACCGTATACTCCCGGCGGCTCCGGTTGACATAGCTTTTTTTCAGGATGCTACAGCAGGCCCGGACGGCCTCTTCATTGTCACGGCCGGTTCCTTCGATGCCGTCCAGGTCAGCTATATAGCCATAGACAGGTTTCATCGCCGCCGTGTATGCGGCGGGTGTCGCATCCGGAACCAGTCCCCAGTCAAGAGGCCGGTAGCCTGCCCGGTTACCGGACTGCCCCTGGACGACAAAGCCTCCCATGATATCGATTGCAAGCAGAATGTCCATAGAAATTCTGATAAAAAGAGGGGCCCGTCGGGCAAAAAACTGTGCATGTTCTGAATCTGTCAGGTGATGTCGGTCTCGTTACCCTTCGTCTGCAGAACGCGGGCTATGATGAAGGATGCCGCGGTGCCTGCGATGACAACAAGACTAAATCCGACGCCCGGCGCCAGCGGATCATTCCCGCCATAGGGCTCTGTGATCCCGGACAGAACATTGAGCACCAGAAGCACTACAAGCACAAGCGGGACGATGAATTTGATGCAGATATCATAACAGACGCCAATTTTCCACTCCGAAAGACTGTTGAGGTAGTCCCCGAGATTCTCTCCCCCAGATATCCATCCGATGACCACGGTCTCCAGAATGCCGATGATGAGGAGCATGAAGGTGTTGATGTAGTGATAGATGATATCGAGCCAGTAGGGCCCGCTTCTGGTGGTGAAAAGGATCCCGATCAAAAAAAGAATGCTACAGAGCAGAGCGATTGTCACTGAACGGTTGAGTTTCGGGTACTCGTCAAATATGCCTGTTGAAATCGCCTCTGTGAGGGCAAATGCTGAATCGATGGCGAGGGTGACGAGCATCACGAAGTAGAGAACGTCGAGTACCTGCGGGAAGATCGGAAACCGGGCAATTGCGGCCGCATAAACGACAAATGCAGGACCGATACCGCTTGAGACTACCTCTGAGACGGCGACACCGGACTGATGAGCAAGGAATCCAGGGGTGGTGAATACCGTAAGGCCGGCGAATACTGAGGTGAAGCAGTTGGCAAGTGAGATTATAATAGCAGATTTGGTAATGTCCACCTTTTCAGGCAGGTTGGAGGCATAGGCGATATTGATTGCCATCGCAAGCAAGAGCGTGTAAATGATCTGCCCGAATGCCGCGATCCAGACATTGGGGTTCAGGAGTTTCGCAAAGTCGGGCATGAAGTATTAGGCAACCCCTTCCATTGTGCCGGTCACTCCTTGTGAGTGCACCCGCCTCCGGATATTATGCTGCCAGGTGGAAATGAGCACATTCGGACATGACTACCGCGGGGGTAAGGGTAAAAAAAAAGGTTTCAGGATTCAATATCCTCATGGGAGCCAGGATACGAAACAGCAGGTATTGGTGCGGCCTCCCCTGTTCTGTTCTCCTCTTTTGTGCAGAGTATGGACGGAATGGACGTTATGTATACTATATTATGTTGTGGGATGTATTTATAACAATCAAATTTATTTCAGAATGTCAAAATGACGTCAAAATGGAACTTTAAACCAGAAGAATTATCTTCTCATTTTTAATATTTACAAATACGGGGCGGGGGCAGTCTGACTAGTCAGCATTCATTCTCCAGAATATTCTCTCTGATCATCGTTGCAGTGCTGGCTGTCGCTATTACTATCGCCTGTGTATTCTCCTATACCGTTGCCGTTGAGAACAATGAAAATGCGTTTTATGAAAGCCAGGAAGCGGCTGAAAAGCAGATCGAAGCCTCTTCAAATCTGATTGATCGGGCCAACCGGATCTATGAGGCGACCTTCAACAGTCAGCTGGAAAGGGGTCTGGAGCATTTTCAGACTGCATATATGGCATCAGGGGGGGATCCGTCTGCAATCGATCTCATGCTCCTGAAGGAGGAGATCGGTCAGTATACCTCAGCAGAGGTGGACCTTTATATCATCAATGCGGGCGGTGTGATTGAGTATGCCACCTATGACCCGGACATAGGCATTGATTTCAGCACATATCCTGAATTTTTCGAGGAATTCACACTGATACGGCAGGAGGATGCATTTGTGCCGGACAGAAGCGGCAGCGGGGTGGACCATACCGAGGCACTGCGGAAATTTGCATACCTGCCGACCCCTGACCACCAGTATGTTCTTGAAATGAGCCTGAACATGGAAACTCTGCCGGATGAGCAGCGTATCTTCACCTACCGTGAGATCATTCCCGCTGTCATTGACGGCCACCCGGTTGTGACCGGCATCCGCTTTTACACTTCATCCTTCACCTCCTTCGGTGTGAACAGCGGAGTCGGAAAGAACAATCCGGATGATGCAAAAATTGCCCTGATGCGTCAGGTACAGGAGACGGGCGAACCAATTGGTGTTTCTGACCCGGAGAACCAGAGCGAAACACGCTATATCATCGTTGATATTGAGGACAACATCTCGCCCATCAACTCACTGGTGGACTTCTATGCAGAGGTGACCTACACGACAGAGGCACGTGATACAGCCGCTTTTCAGGCGCTCGTCACATACGGCATCATTATGCTGCTCGGGCTCGGGATTGCCGTCATCTCGGGCATTATCATCTCACGCCATGTTGCCCGGCCCGTCACTGATATTGTTGATGACATCGATATCATCGCCTCCGGAGATCTTGAGCATGCGATACGGCCGGCGCGAATTCCCGAACTTTCACGGATTGCTGACAGCACTACGATTCTTGTTACTGAACTGAAAGAGAAGATTGACGTAATTAACCGGAAAAACCGGGAACTTGCGATATCTGAGGGAGAGAAGACCCTGATTTTAAATGCGGTCACAGAAGCGGTCTTCTTCCTTGATACCGACTACCGCATCATCTGGGCGAATGCGGCAGCCAGACGGATCACGTCTGGAGCAGAAGATGGACCGGAGGGATATCCCTGCTATGTGGAGGTTCATGATGAGCCGCGAGTTTGTGACGGCTGTCCAATACCGGAGGCACTGGAGAGACTGCACCCTGTGCAGCGGACAGTTACGACAGCTGACGGGACCGTCACCGAAGTGATCGCAAGCCCGGTGCTGGATGAAAGTGGTGTTCCCACCGGTATTGTGGTGACTGCTCTTGATGTGACCGACCGTGAAGCGGCAGCAGCAGCCCTGCGTAACAGTGAACGGCAGTACAGGGATCTTTTCAACAGCATGAATACCGGGTTTGCCCTGATTCGCAGGGAAAAGACTGATGAAATCAGGTTCCTTACAGTAAACCCTGCCTTTGCGAAGATAACAGAGATAAAACCGGATAAGGCGGTCAATATGCCTGTTGAGGATGTCCTGCCCGGCAGGGGAAAGACGGCACAGGAGATTCTCCGGCGGGTCAGCGAGGATCGGGCCGCTGAACCCCTTGAATTTCATTCCGACTCTTTGGGTAAGGACCTGCGTATCACCGCTTTTCCCACCGCAAAGGAGAATGAGGCAGGCGTTCTCCTGGAGGATGTAACCAGCATGGTTGAACTCAGGCAACAGCAGCGTGAGACGCTTGAACAGATTGAGCAGAATCTTGAGCACCTTGCCATCCTCAATGATGAGATCAGAAACCCCCTGATGGTGATCCTCGGGTATACGGAACTTGACGAGGGCGTATACGCTGACAGGATCTATCAACAGATTAACACTATCAATGAACTGGTCAGGCGGCTGGATCAGCGGTGGCTGGAGTCAGAGAAAGTCCGCGAATTCCTGCGCAAACATCACGACTGGGACCCGAAAGATCCCGGTGAAAAGTCCTGATTTTGTTTGTTTCCTGTCTGTTTTTGTCCATATTTTCGGAAGATATACAGAATAAGTGAATGACGGGGTAAACAGTGATGGTATCTTCTGTTGTTTAAAAGAAGGCTTCAGTGTAGGTGCCAACAACTGTTGTTTCCGGGAGTGTTCCGTTCACAAGCAGGGCATACGTCTCTTCTCCCACGGTGAGGGTGGTGGTATCCGTGCGTTTCGTCTCAACTCCCTTTGCAAGACGCCCGAGCGTGAAGATTAGGTCTGCCTGTTGCCACTCAGGTGCGTCGGGGGGTGTCTTCAGGTAAACGGCAACTACCGTATTGTCGCTTGCGGCTGTCCCGATGTTGGTTACTGTCAGGGTGACTGAGTAGGTGACGGTGAGGTTCGCAGGGTCAGTCTCTGCAACAGAGGTTGCTGTATCGTAACTGAGGGCAGGCGTGCCGGGTTCTCCGAATATTGCAAAGAGAAGCAGACAACTGGCGATGATGATAAGGGGGATGTACCACTTCATCTGGCGATAGGTTGGGGGGTAGATGGATATCCCTCTTGCGGCACAGGACAGTCCTGAACCCATGATTATTTATCTGCGGGGGTGTAAAAAGACTGAGAATACCGGTGCAATAGTGCCTGTACACGAAAGGAGCAACCCCCGATGCCAACCAAAGTTAAATTAGAAACCACCAAGGGAGACATTATCATCGATCTTTACGATGACATGCCAATTACAGCAGGAAACTTCAAAAAACTCGTTGAAGATAAATTCTATGATGGAATTATCTTCCACCGTGTGATCCGCAATTTCATGATCCAGGGTGGCTGTCCGAAGGGCACCGGTACAGGTGGGCCTGGCTATACCATCAAAGATGAGTTCGTCAAGGGCCACTCTAACGCACGTGGCACTATCTCAATGGCAAATACCGGCCAGCCAAACAGTGGTGGTTCACAGTTCTTCATCAATCTGGTCAACAACAAGTTCCTGGACTTTGATGACCGGTCAACCCCCTCAAAACACCCTGTCTTCGGTGAAGTGGTGGAGGGTATGGACGTTGTTGATGCCATTGCATTATCCCGCATCGACAAGAACGACCGCCCGGTTGAGAAGATTATTATCACAAAGGCAACAATTCTCTGAATACTCCTTTTTTTTAATCATCTCGTCTTCTGAATTCATATGCGAAAGCAAGTGCACTGATTCCTGCTGCAGCAAGTGTTGTTTCCACACCTGCAGGTGACGTGGTTGGTGTTGGCAAAATGCCGGGTGTTGCCAGATTCTCCGGTGAGCCGGTTGGTACCGGTGTCACCGCTGATGCAGGAGTGGTGACAGGCGCCGGTGTTTCCGGGGGCGCGGTGACAACAAAGGTCTGCATCAGCACCGCAGAGGAGCCATACGGGTACTCCCCTGATTTCGAAAGCTGAATTTTATACGTTGCAGGCAAAAACCCGGTGGTATCGATAGTAAATCCCCAGTCTCCTCCCTCTGTTATCGTGAACGGGTACCGGCCCGCATCTTTCGAGGGGTAGTTCGGGACTTCGCGATAGAGGAGTGCCTCGTCTGTATATCCGGCCGGGATGGTGCTCGTGCCGGTGATCGTTACAACCCCTCCCGGCGTGGTCTCCGGGGGGGTCACGGTAAATGCTATGCTATATCCGGCGGCAGTTCCCATCAGAAGGACACAGCAGGCAACAACGATGCATATCTGCAGGGGTTTCATGGTTGTTCTTCCCTCCTTCGCCGTGCAGCGCAGTATGGTGCACAGAGCGCCGCTCCAAGGAGAGCTGCAAGAGGTGCCGGTGTTGATTGTTCCGGTGTTTCAGTTGCTCCCGCTGGAGGTAACGGTGTCACTGTGGGTGCAGGTATTCCGGGGGGGGCAGGGATGACAGTCACCTCGTCTGTTGTCAGAAGACCTTTCTCATCGGAATACCGGACTGTGTAGGTGCCGGGCCCTGGTACTGAGCAACTGAAGGCAAAGGAGCCGTCTGCTGCTACCGGGGCGGTGATGGTTCCGGAGGTATCATGACCGGCACTGTCAGAAACATCCACAAGGATATGGCCGCCCCCGGGTGAGTGGGCGACGCCGGAGATGGCGATGTTCCCCTGCCAGTACTGCGTCGCAGGAGTCGTCACCACACAGTCCTGTGACCGGTCAATCACATCGACAAACTGGTAAGTGACAGAAGCTGACCCGAGAGGGTAATTACTGTTTTTTCCAATTTCAAGCTTGTAGGAGGTTGCCATCCAGCCGTCTGTATCGAAAGAGACTGCCCAGGCACCGTCCGGCCCGGTGGTAAATACCTGATAGTCGACAGATACAGGCATATTGCCCGGCATTTCCCGGTAGGCGATGACGGAACCTTGTGCACCCGGCGGGAAGGTGCTGGTTCCTGTAACCGGGATGAGTTCTCCGGCACTCACCCAGGACGGCGCTTCAAACGATATCAGGTATCCTGAGACCGTCCCGGAGAGGGCACAGGCCGCGAGGATGACCAGAATAAATACAGATACTCTCATGTCAGTCACCAGTTATCATATATCTGAAAAAGGGGATGCCGGGAGATAACCCTTTCTTCCGGGGGTGGTCATGCCCAAAAAAGGAAGACACCGGTGAATGTTGCACAGAAGAGAACGATCATTGATATGATAAGGGAGTATTCCCTGCCGGTGAGTGCCTTTTTTTCCAGGTGCTCATAGGCATCCTTTCCATATCCCCGGCAGAGCATCGCGGTGTAGGTGCGTTCGCCCTGTTCATAACTGCGCAGAAACATCGTCCCGATGGTGTAGGCGAGTATTTTCATCCGGTAGCGGTAGGGGAGGGCCCTTGAGAAAGCGCTGAAGTGGCGGACAGCGAGGGCATCGTTGATGTCTGCATACATCTGTGCGAAGACAAAGAGATAACGGATCATCATCCCGAGGGAGAGTGCCATCACCGAAGGGAATCCCAGGCGCCGTGCTCCCTGCAGCAGGTCTTCCATGGGAGTCGTGGATGACAAAAGAATCACCCAGATAATACAGGCCGTGAATTTCAGGGCAAGAATGGTTGAAAACTCCACGGACTGGGCAAAAATTGTGATTCCGAGCGGAAATGTGACTATCGGTGTGAATACCTCATAATACGGATTTTTAAAAAATATCTGGAACACGATGATGAAGAGTCCGAAGGGCAGAGTCATCAGGTAGCGCCAGAAAAAGACCCGTGGTGAGAGGCCGGAGAGACTCCACCATATGGCAAAGAGTGCAAACCAGCAGAGGGCGAGGGGGTATACTGCGGTAGAGTAGGGCATGGCCACCATTGTGATGATGGCAGCGAACGTGATGATTATTTTTACCCGTGCGTCCAGCTGGTGGATACGGCTTGTGCCCTGTGCATCACGTTCGATGGTGGCAAGATGCTCGATCATGCCCGGTCCGCCAGCAACCGGAGGAGTTCCGTCTCCGCATCGTGATAGGATGAGCCTGCATCAATCCTGATACCATTCTTCCTGAGCGACTGCAGGAGGCGTGCCAGGATGGGGACATCCAGACGCGCCTCACGGAGGAGATCCTCGCGCAGGAAGATTTCATCCGGAGTCCCTTCTCCTGCAATCATGCCGTCCTGCATCACATAGACGTAGTCTGCAATCTCAGGAACCAGGTCAACCTGATGGGTGGAGAAGATGACCGTCATCCCGTAGGTATCGGGGAGGGTCCGGAGAAATCCCGTGAGTTCGCGGACACCCTGGGGGTCAAGGCCGGAGGATGGCTCGTCCAGCACAATGACCTGCGGCTCCATCGCGAGAACGCCTGCGATGGCCACCCGTTTCTTCTCTCCCCCGGAGAGTTTGTGGGGCGTACGCTTGCGCAGGTGTTCTGCATCCATCAGGCGGAGAGCTTCATCAACCCGGTGCACCACGGTTTCTTCATCAAGACCCAGATTTACCGGACCGAATGCCACATCCTGTTCCACTGTGGGAGAGAATATCTGGTCGTCGGGGTTCTGGAACACCATGCCTACGGTCTTTCGTACCTCTCTGAGATTCTTCTTTGTCACCGGTTCTCCGTGCACGAGCACCTGCCCTGAGGTCGGTGTGAGGATGCCACAGAAATGGCTGAAAAGAGTGCTTTTTCCTGCCCCGTTCGAGCCGAGAACGGCGATACGTGCGTGCCGGTGAATATGCATATTAACCGACCGCAGGGCATCGATTTCTCCCGGATAGGAGTAGGTGAGGTCACGTGTCTCAATAATGTGCATGGATAGATACCGTAGAGAAGTCTCTGCAGGGAATGGGTATTAAGATTTTCATATTGTGTATGAAAAAATAGTTGTTATGTTCTCTCTGGTATGTAAGAGAGCGGGGGTGAGGGGTGGGTGCCCCTGTCCGGGAAACAGGAGGACAGGGAATTGGGGGTTATTGCGGGGGTACGTGTGCCTGGTGTGAGGGCGTTCAGTTCGTTTTAGCAGCGACAACACGGGTGGCGATGAATGCCAGTCCGAAGACGATGACGATGCCTGCAAAGATGGCGAAGAGTTCTCCTGCCTTTCCTCCATCTTCGCCCATGGAGTAGTCAGGCAGTGGGGCTTCGTATTCCACAGCATCGCTGACCCCGACTGCTTCAGCGTCTCCGTCTACGGGGGATGCGCCGGTGAGGGTCTTTTCACCCTGCACATAAAGAGCGGTGGATTCAAGGCCGTCCGGATCACCGGATGCGAGGAAGACCGCAAGGCCGCCGATGATAATTGCGATCACAAGGCCGCCTATAAGAAACTGAGTATTGGAGATGCTCATGCTGCGGCCTCCTTGGCGGTCTTCTCTGTTAACATATCGGGACGTGCGGTTGCAATGAAGTAGATAGCAGCAGCAGTGATGATACCTTCAATGATACCAATTGCCGCATGGTAGGTCCCCATCGCAATGAGGCCCGGAACAAGCGGGAATGTGCCTGCGATGGCCATCTCGACAGCTGCGGCCAGTGCGGCAATCACACAGGCAAGCCATGCTGCAACCCCGGCGGATGCATAGCGGTTCAGTCCGGCTCCTTTCAGGGTCTGGTATCCATAGAATCCGACAAATCCGCCAATGACGCCCATATTGAGAATATTGACGCCCATCGTGGTGAGGCCGCCGTCTCCGAAGATGATGCCCTGGATGATGAGGACCAGAGTCAGGATGAAGACCGCTGCATATGGTGATCCGAGCACAATGGCTGCAAGTGCACCGCCGACGAGATGGCCGGAGGTGCCCATGGCGACCGGGAGGTTAAATGCCTGGATCGCAAAGATTCCTGCCGCGAGGACCGCAACAAGCGGAATTTTATCTTCAGACAATTCATTTTTTGCCCATTTCAGTGCCAGAGCAATAAAGACAAGTGCCACAATCCAGTAGATGGCACTCTGCCAGAGTGGGAGAAACGCATCAGGTATGTGCATAGTAATCCACTTGAAAATATTACGTTTTTGTTTATATGTGTTACTAAATCATTCAAAAGTTAGTATCGTATTACTGATTCTGAATCAATTTACAATCAGTATGACAATAGAGGGGCGAAAGAAGAAGTTATCTCTTCTCTTACTCCAGATAACCTGAACACACTCATGAATCCGCAGTATGATGAACTGGAGGTGGCACTTGGCTACCAATTCCGGGACTATGCCCTCTTAACCCGTGCCATGACCCGGCTTGCCGCTGCAAAAGAAGATGGGCGGGGTGATGGCAGTGCGATGGACGGCCTTGCCACCCTTGGCGACGCGGTCATTGATGTAGTGGTGCTGGAGCACCTCATCGCAGGCGGGATGGTGAGTAAAGGGGAGCTCTCTTTAACCAAGATGAATCTGGTCAATATGACGGTTCTCCGCCGTCTGGCAGAGTCCATTGACCTGCAGGAGTATGTGACGTGGGGAAAGGGGGAGTCCGGTCAGGAGATCTGGCGGTCAGGGCGGGTGCTTGCCGAGTGCATGGAAGCAGTCTGTGGGGCTGCGTACCTTGACGGCGGAACGGAGGCCGTTCAAAGAATTCTTGTGCATCTCAGCTTCTTCCTTTAGCTTTTTTTTTTTGCTCACCGATGGCCCTCTCTCTGGCAAAGGTCTAATGACGCTCCATCCGTTCTCTTCCCGAGGGGGGATTCATTGCCGTAAAACAGATGCAACGATATCTCTGTCTCAGGCCAAAGACTCCCTGCTTCTGCCCGGCGAACTTCAAAGAAAGACTGTGGCAAAAAAAAAGAGGTGAAGGAAGGTTTTCACTTTTGTTCTCTTCTTTTCATCGGGCATGCCAGTACCGGATGAGAAGAATGGCTGCAAGCCCTGCTGCCGGGAAGAAGAGAGGCGCCGGGCTTCTGGTGGGCACAGGTGTTGCCGCTTTGCCTGGGGCGAGAGGCAGGGAGAGTGTGGCGATCTCGCCGGCGGTGATAGTAACGGTCGCCTCAGCTGAGGCATATCCGGCAAGCTTGAAGTGGATGGTATGGGTGCCAGCGGGAATACCTGTGATGGTGGCCGGTGTCAAGCGGCCTGAGAGACTCCCGTCAATGGAGATCTCCGCACCCGGCGGGCTGGTGCTCACCGTGAGTTTTCCTGTTCCCAGAGACGGAGTGGGTGTGGTTGTTGAGGTAGTGCTGCCGGTCCCACCCTCCATGTCAGCGTCGATCGTCACACTCTGGCCTTCTGATAGGGAGACTGTCTCTTCGTAATTGTCGTATCCGCTGAGCCTGAGGAGAATGGTATGTTGTCCGGTTCTAAGGTCAGTGATGGGGAAATATCCGTTCTCCATTGTCTCCCCCCGGTAGATGCCGTTGAGGTATATCGCGGCGCCTGCAGGAACAGAACGGATGTATATGGCGTTTTCCGGGGTAATAGAACTAAGAACAGCATAGATATACCGGGTCCCGCCGCCGTTCATCTCAATCGTTTCACGCCAGTTATAATAGCCGTTCTTTGTGATGGCGATCCGGTGTTCTCCGGGTTCGATATCGGTTGCTGTATGAGGTGTCGTGCCGATGATGGTGCCATCGAGTTCAACAAATGCTCCTGATGGTTCAGAGGTAAACGAGATTGCGCCGGTGCCGCCCAGGTCAAGGGTGACAGTCCGGTATTCACTGCCGGTGATGGTGACAATCTTTGTTACACTCTCGGTACCCGGCATCTCGGCAATGACGGTGTATGTGCCAGGGCGGACTCCGCTGACGGTTACAGGGGCTGTTCCCTGTGAGATGCCGTTGATATACACCGATGCACCGGAGGGGTAGGTCTGGACAACCAGTGTGCCGGTGGTGCTGCCGCTGTCTGCGGTCAGGGTAAAATAGAGGTCAGTAGACGATCCGTCCGGGACATACGGGAGGCTCTGTGAAACAGGGTAATATCCCGTTTTCCGTATCTCAACCGTGTTGTACTGAATGCCTGTGGTGGAGACGCTGACGGTCAGAACCCCCCCGGATGTCTGGCCACGATAGACGTTGTCAAAATATACCGATGCATAGTCTACATTGGTGTGAATGCGGTACTGTGCCAGTCCTGCTGCAGCGGGGCAGAGGAGGAGGGCACATGCGATGAGGATCAAAATGCCGGTACAGAGACGCCGGTGCGCACGACCTGTCATATAGGTGAATATATAGTGAATGCAAAGATATAGCTGACTGGTACGGAATGGAGATGTCCGGGTATGCGTGATTTGGTATGGAAACGGGCGATACTATATTTTGATCTCAGGAAAAACACTCTTCAGGTGATTATACGATATATCCTGACCTCGGCGACGACGAAAAACTGGTGACGACCTCACCTTCAGTCAGGGTCAAATCTCATTTTTTTGATCTCTTTCTCACGCAAAAGCGTATCATTCTCACACAGCCTGATTATCCGGATGCACCTCAGGTAGATATTGTGTTTACCTCGGTGAGGGAATTCTCACGTGGTGAGACTGCAGAGGGTGACCCCTCAGTCTCCCTCACCGTCGCAGCCGGAGGGATTGAACGGACGATGGTCCTTGCGTTTGACGGGGGTGGCGGGTTTAAGCCGGCAGATGAACGCAATCGGGTGGCAGAACTTGTGGGCGGTATGCTCGCGGAAGTGGCGCCCCCACCTCCTGTTGTCCCTGCCCCTTCCTCCCCTGTACAATCTGCACCGGATATGGCAGATGCGCCGGACGCAGCAGATGTAGTGGATAAAACAGATGCAGCAGGCACAGATGCCTCTTCCTCCCCGGGTCCGGCAAAGACTCCGGTGTCTGTACCGGCGCCGCAAGTGTCTGCTCCCTCGGCTCCCACGCAGAAATTGTCTGCACCAGTATCCGGGCTGAAGGCGGAGCATATCATTGTGAAAGGCCATGAGTTCACTGCCTCCCTGACGCCGGAGACTGTTTCCCTTGTCCGTCATGAGGACCAGAAGGCCCCCCCGCTTACCGTGCGGCGGGCAGATATTACCGACCTGATTCCGAAGGAGTCGGCGGGAGGAGATCCTTCCCTGCATCTTCGTGTACGGGCCAAAACCGGTGATGAACGGACCATGGTTCTGATCTTCTCGGAGTGGTACTCCGGCGGCAGAACAGCGGAACGCGATGAGTGGGCGAGGGCTCTCACAGAGACCATCAGTGTGTCGGTGACGGAACGCCCGTCTGCCCCCGCCCGTGCCCACAGGGATGCTGACCGCAGCTCTCCCTCTCCGGCCAGACCATCCGGCGGCGCATCATCCCCCCGTGGGACAATGTTCTGTACTGATTGTGGTGCACCACTCACGGGCGGCCCGCGGTTCTGTCCAAACTGTGGTATGCCTGTTGTTTCAGATGGTCTCTCACCTGCGAAGACCATGGGTGGTATCCGGGATTTGCCCTTTGATACCGCAGCAGAAGATGAAGGGCCGGCAAAAAAACGCAGATCCCGGGAAAAACGCGAAAAACCGGAAAAACGCCAGCGAAAACCGAAGACAGGCCGAAAGGCTTCATTCCGGTTCCGCAGCCAGGAAATGGGTCTCTCTGAAATTCGGTTCATTGAAAAGTTCATCGGTTTTCTCGCAGCGCCGGATGACGCATTCCGGTATACAAAAAACGACAGTTTTGGGCAGGTGATAGTCTATCTTGCAGCTGTATTCGCCATCTTTGCAGCGGTCACCTCGATTATCCTGCACCTCTTTGCAGGTTCCCTTGATGCAGCGGAGTATCCACAGATGGCGGCTCTGGGCGCTGATATTGTGGGGGCGTTGCTCCTCATCCCCAGACTTGTCATCCTTGGCATCGCGGGCATCTTCATCTGGTCTCTTGTCATGCACATCCTGCTGCGCATTCTCGGCCAGAGTGATGATGTGAAAGAGACTTTCCGGACCTGTGCCTATGCGGCAACACCCTTTGGCACCGTGGGGCTGATTCCTTTCTTTGGCCCGCCTCTTGCAGCACTCTGGATGCTTTATTTGCAGTACAAAGGGCTTGTTGCGGCAGATGATGTGGAGAGCCGGTTTGCGATGCTTGCGGTTGCCGTGCCGGTCATCCTCTTTGTCGTGATATTCTTTTTCTTCCTCTCAGCAGGAGGTTCACAATAATGAAAATACCAAAACTTCTCCTTCCCCAATGGATCCTGAGTCTCCCGGAGGGCACGATATCAGGCCTTCTGATAGTAATCCTCATCTGTGCTTTCGCTGTCCCGGCGGTGAGTGCGGACGATAATCTGTCGGCATCGTTCACATTTTTGCCGACCAGCCCGGAAGTTGGTCAGTCAGTTTCCTTCACAGATGCATCTACGGGTAATGGTATCACATCCTGGAGCTGGGCGTTCGGTGACGGACAGACCAGTACGGTACAGAATCCGGCCCATACCTACACATCTGCCGGCACTAAAAGCGTGAGTCTGACCATTTCGAATGGCACAGTGACTCCCTCGCCTTATACACAATCGATTACGGTTACTGCTGCAGCGAATCCTCCAGTGGCCTCCTTCAGTTTCTCCCCTGCAAACCCGACCGTGGGACAAACAGTCTCTTTCACGGATGCATCTACAGGTGATGACATCACTTCCTGGAGCTGGAATTTTGGAAACGGACAGACGAGCACGCTGCAGAATCCCCCAACTCAGACCTACCCATCTGCAAATACTTATACGGTAAGCCTGACCGTTTCGAATGCTGCCGGACAGTCTACCCCTTATACTCAATCAATTACGGTTACAGCGGCGACTTCCCTCCCGGTTGCCTCCTTTTCTGTGAGTCCGTCAACAATATCGCCGGGAACTCAGGTCACATTTACTGACACGTCAACCGGCAGTCCAAACGGCTGGTACTGGCTTTTTGGTAACGGCCAGTTCAGCGTGGTGAAAAGTCCGCCGGCTCAGACATACACATCTGCCGGCACATATAGCGTCAGCCTGACTGTTTCGAATGCTGCAGGCACATCTGCTGTCTATACACGGATGGTAACGGTTGGGGAGGTGAATCTGGAAGCAGACTTCGATTTCAGTCCGTCAAATCCCGATGCGGATGAATATGTTTCCTTTACTGACGAGTCTGATGGTTCTCCAACTGGATGGACATGGGATTTTGGTGACGATACCACTTCTGAAACGGTTCAGAATCCATCCCACAAATTCACCAAAGACGGTATCTATACAGTGAAACTCACCGTCACAAAGACCGGAGTATCATCTGATTCGGTTACAAGAAAAATCACTGTTGGGGATGCGACACCGACTCCTACCGCCGGCCCGAAGCCGGATGCCTCCTTCACCTGGTCGCCGGCAAGCCCGGTAGTAGGGAGCCCAGTCTCCTTCACCGATACCTCGACGGGAGATGGCATCAATCAGTGGAGCTGGGACTTTGATGACGCATTGGATTTCACTGGAAACCGGGAGAGCACGCTCCGGAATCCTCAGCACACCTACCAGAACCCAGGTAGTTACGATGTGACACTGTTCGTTAAGAACAGCGGCGGCAGTGACATCATTTTAAAGACAATCACCGTCCGTACGGTCCAGCTCAATGCCAAATTCAGTGCCAGCCCGGCAAGTGGCACAGCACCACTCTCGGTGCGGTTTGTAGACTCGTCCACCGGCACTGGCATCGAGTCCTACCACTGGACATTTGGCAACGGCCAGACTTTTGACGGGAAATCGCCGTCCAATATAGTCTACTCTTCCCCAGGAAGCTATACAGTATCCCTTGAGATCACAGATGAGAATAATAACACCGATGAATACACGACGACAATCACCGTCAGCTCTCCGGCGGTCGCAACAGTGGCACAGACTGCCGCACCGACGGCCACCCCGGCACCTGCTGCAGAGGATACCGGATTTATTGACGGGGAATATCGGAAAATGACCGGCCTCTATAATGAATATATCAGAATTATTTTTGGGTTCTTCGGCATCGATGATGAACCTGAATTCCTTATTATCTCAGTGAAACCCAGTCAAATCTGAAAAATTTCTATTTTTGTGCCGGTTTTTTTGGAGAGACTCCGCAAAAATGTCACATCAAATAGGTTATCAGTCTGAAATAGTGTCTTCATTCAGGGATAACCCGGATATCCGTTGGTTTCATTTTCCTGAAGAGATCTGGTGTGGATCTCTCTCCCCAAAATAGGTATTATTTCTTAGCTTTTCCCTGGTTTGCAACGGCCTGTGCCGCTGCTTTGACTGCCTCTTCATCGCCGAGGTAATATGACCGGATAGGTTTTAGCTCCTCATCAAGTTCATAGATGAGTGGTATGCCGGTTGGGATATTGAGTTGTGAGATGTCCTCATCAGAGATGCCTTCCAGGTTTTTTATGAGTGCCCGCAGGCTGTTGCCGTGGGCGGCAATGAGAACGTTTTTCCCTGATTTTATAGCCGGTGCAATCTCATCGTTCCAGATTGGAAGGAAGCGGGCGACGGTATCTTTAAGGCATTCAGTAAGGGGGATTTCATCGGGTGAAAGAGAAGCGTACCGGTGGTCATTTACCGGTGAGCGTTCGTCATCCGCTGCGAGGGGTTCGGGTGGAATAGTGTAGCTTCTCCGCCAGATGAATACCTGTTCGTCGCCAAAAATTGCTGCGGTCTCTGCCTTATTCAAACCCTGGAGGGCACCGTAGTGGCGTTCGTTCAGGCGCCAGGAGCGATGCACGGGAATCCACATCAGGTCCAGTTCATCGAGCGTGATCCAGAGGGTCCGGATGGCGCGTTTCAAAACGGAGGTGTAGGCAACATCGAAGGCGAAACCCTCGCGGCAAAGCAGAGCCCCCGCCTCATGTGCCTCTTTCAGCCCTTTTTCAGAGAGGTCAACGTCGGTCCACCCGGTAAACCGGTTCTCCCGGTTCCATTCACTCTCACCATGGCGTAATAATACCAGTCTGTACATGTATCAGAAATCTCCTGCATATCTCTTACCGGGACAAAAAAAATAGCTTGCCATCCTGTCTGCTCCCTTCGCCCCGTTTTTCCCCGTCGGGTGGGAGGGGGTTATACCCGGTCCATTCCCGCTCAGGTGATCAGGAGAGTGATGAGCGGGAGTGTTACCAGTGAGAGGATGGTTGTGAGAAAGACCCCTTTTGAGGCGAGGGTGGCGTCCACATGATATTCTTCTGCAAGCATTACTGCATTGGCTGCAACCGGCATAGCTGCAAGAAGCACCGGTACACCTAAAAGGAAGGGTCCTTCTACAAAGGGTCGAAGGATGAGAAAGACTGCAAGGGGAATAACCCAAAGACGCAGCAGGGTGATGAGCCAGATCTTCTTGTCGGTAAAGAGCCCCTCTATGGGCAGGGTCGCGAGGAGTGCTCCTACAACGACCATCGCAAGCGGGGTGGTGGTGCTGCCAAGGAGGGTTAAGGCGTCAGCAAACGGTGACGGGATGTGGACCTGGAGGGCGAAGAGAATGAGCCCTGCCACCGATGCGATGAGGCCCGTGTTAAAAATGAGTTTTGGATCCAGAAACCTGCCCATGTCCGGCCTGAGCATCAAAACACCTACCGAGAAGAGCAGGATGCTGAACGTGAGGTTGAATATGGAGACGTAGAAGATGGACTCAGGCCCGAATACGGCTCCTGCTACCGGGATGCCCATAAACCCGAGGTTCGAGAAGACGAGCATAAACCGCATCACGCCTTCCTCCAGATCAGAGTCTGCGATGAACCGGGGCACGGTGAAGGCAAGCGCAAAGGATACAGCATAAAAGATGGTCACACCGAGCATGATACCGCCCGCATTGGCCACCAGTTCCGTGGTGAGGGGGACCTGCATTGCCATCAGAATCAGGGCGGGCAGGCTCACGTTCACGACAAATGAGGAGAGTCCGCGGGCCCCGTCGGGGCCGATGACGCCAGTACGTCTGCAGAGAAAGCCAACACCCATCAACAGAAAGAGGATGATGATGCTCTCTGCGATCACCGCGATACTCATATGTCCAGTACAATCGGCGAGCGGATACAATACCCTTTGCGGAAACAACAGGGACAAAAAAAGAGAGAGATTACCGGCGGGTAACCACCAGTGCTGCGGCACACCCGAGAACTGCCACCAATACCCCGAATCCCGGGGTCGGTGTGGGTGTCGGGGCTGCCGTAGTTGTAGTTGTTGCAGGAGTTGTGGCCTCTGTTTCCGGCATTGTTGCCGGCACAGCCGTCGTCTCTTCTGTGGTCGGTACTGCAGACGCGACACTCATCGATTTGATGAAGAAGTCAGAGACCGGTTGCGGGCCCACAATCATTTCACTCCCCGGACAGGCTGATGCGGGAGCCTCACCTTTGATAAAGAGGATCTCCAGATATTGCTGGTTTCCTGTCTCTGCTGCATTCCAGGTTTCTGCCGGGCGCAAGGTCTTTGCTCCGATGTCTGATACTTCGTATTCCTTGCCGTTTGCGTTATACCCGACGGTCTTCGTGGTCACATTCACCGAATTGGCATAGCAGACCGACCCTATGCAGGAGTCACACTTTGGGTCTGCAGTATACGTTACCCTGTAGTTGCCGACAAATGGTGCCACCATGGCGTTCGGGTCGCCGACCATCCAGAGCAATTGTTTCTGGGTGGACTGCTTTGTCCCGACAAGTCCGATTGCAATCCACTTTTCACCGCCCATCAGGGTGCCAACCACTTCATCGCCCTGTTTAATGTTGTCAAAGAGCATGTCAAATGTCGAGGTGCCCAGGATAGTTACCGGGTCGACCGGTGCAAACTGCTTCCCGTCCCACCGGGCAGATATTTTTACGTCAAGTGCGCCTGACGCCTTATCTGCCTTTGTTACTTTTCCCAGGTACGTCTCTTCCAGTTCAACTGCCGCTGCGGGCATCAAAATACACATTGCAATGAAAATGATAACCAGAATTTCCATAATATATCTTTTTTTCAATACAACACACCTCCACCAGGCCGTACGTTGCCTCAGGTCCTGTGTTACTCTTCAGATACTATCCCCCTCTATAATAACCTTAGGTGCTGGCATGGTCGTTATGGCAATTGCGGCATATTTCGCAGTTTTTGAAGGTTCTGCTGTTTCTGAAGATCTATCGGAGGAGAACTGTTCTGCGGGAATCCACAGGTATATGTAATGGACGGTATGTTTCCGTTCGGGGAGTAGCATAGAGGGAAATCTTAACCGTATCCGGTTCCCGTGATCACAGGTGAACAGAACCGGTAAAAAAGATGAGAACTATGTTTTTATGTCTTTTTCAATTTCTTCCGTGCGTCTTCAACGGCCTCGTTTATCACTTTTTCCATCTTCTCTCCGGCTTTTACGGCCTCCTTTTCCAGATGGTCGCGTCCTTTTTTGGTACCGAAGAGGGTCTTTCCGAGGGTCATCACATCGGTCACTGCACGGGAGACTGATTGTCGGGCAGAATCAATTATTTCTTCGATGATCTCTTCGACCTCAGCATCAGGTTCTTTTTTTTCTGTATGTTGAGTATTTTCTGCTTCTTCACCCGGGATGGGCTCCTCCACCCATCTGCCTTTCTCAAAATGCCCTCGTGTTCCTGCCATATTGTATCAGGGAGATATACTCATTTGTCTGTAATAATGGCATGTGTTGTTTCAATGTCTGGTGTCACGGAAGACGGTACAATGCGGGTGTGTAGTAAGATATTATTCTGAATAGAATGGTAATGGGATTGTCTGCAGTGTTTCAAAGAACGGTGCACCTGCCCCGTTACCTCCTCGTCTTCTCTTCTTCCCTTCTTTCCGGTCAGTCGTTATCCTCAGGGCAGGGAGAAGAGCCGGGTATAGTCATAGCCAAAGAAGACGGGGGTACTAACGAATGAACAGGTTTCAGGAAAAGATCTGCTGTTCGAGAGATGGATTCCTCTGTCATAAATCGAGTGTGTATCCTTTTCCTGAGACGATGATCCTACGTATGACGAGAATACAGACCGTTACCCCACCAGAAGGGACGGCAGGGTGACCACTTCGTCAAATGGAATGGTTATTTCGGAGAGATAGACGTCTATCTTTGCCGTACCCCGGACACGGGTGTCCATGTCACGGGTCAGGGCACTGGTGAGGAAGCGGACAGCTTCTGCCGAGGTGACGGTAACCGGCACTGACACCTCGGTTGTGGTATATGCGCCCAGACGGACATTTTCAGTCCAGCCATGGATAATAGATCGTTCAGGTGTCCCGTCAACCACCGGGAAGACGTCAAACCGGATCTCTGTGAGGGTAAGATGGGCGGGTGCACGGGAGGTAACAGCGACCGTCACCGTCCCTTTGATGGATCCAAACGAGACGTTTTTGATGGAGATGGCCCGCACAGCCACTGAGCAGAGACGGGAAAGATCCATGAATAGTGGTGGTATGGGTGGCGGGTGGTGAAAAGAATTCCGTTTGTCCACCTAGCGGTACACCGCAGACAGGGCGACCCGTTCGGCAACAAGTTCCGGGAGTCGTTCCAGGCCGACCGTCGAAAGTTCTGCCTTACCGATCGAGAAATCCTGGATTAGTCGTACCTGTTTCTCTGCATTTGTCTCTTCTGCGTTTGCAGGAGGGGTAGGGTACAGGGTGAGGCCCGGGAGACAGGCAATCTCGTCTTTTGTGCTCTCCTTTGCAGGTACCACCACAACCCAGAGCGGTATTGTTCCTTTCTGTGCTCCGAACCGGGCGGCAATACTTGTCTGCCTGCTTGCCGCCACCCAGAGGAGCACCTCCATTTCAAAAGACCGGGCTATCGGGTTTTTATCCGTAAACCATGCCCGGCAGGCATGGAAAAGTGCCGTCTTTATGTGCAGAAGGCCGGCAACTTTGTCCGCATTAATGCAGATAATATGAGCGTCGAGATGCTCAGCTGCCGAATGCACGGCCGCAAGAAAGTCTTTGATGTCTGAGATCTCTGCATTGGCGTAAAAGAGAGCGTAGGGGGGCATGAGGGGGCTGGTTGTGTTATTCATTGTTCTTCTCTCCGAATGAGAAGAGGGATTTCTGTGCTCCAGAATCCCCTTCTGTTTCTTTATTTGTCTTTTCTTCCATATTTCTGACGTTTTTCCCGTCGTTCTGTCCTTCTGACGGGCCGCTTTCTCCCGACCGTGCTGCTATCCGTTCAAAGGTGATGTCCCTGCGTTCGTTTCCCCGTCTGGCGGCTTTTGCTGCCCGGATGATGCTTTCTGCGGTCTTGCCACCCACAATGTGGCCAATAACGGATGGATCTGCTGTGGCGAGTATTTCCGGGCCGGTGATGCCATTATTAAAAAGCCGGCGAGCCCGTACGCGGCCGATGCCTTTGACCCGTACCAGGGGGATCAGCTCACGCCGGATGCCGTGACGGACCCGGAGAGTAGTCTCCTCCACCGCGTCGTGGTGTTCGGGTGCCACAAGGCGTGCCAGCCTTCCGGAGGCGTGCAGCAGCCAGCCTATCCCCTGTACCGCATTGTAGATATCGCCCGGCCCGACCCCGTAGCGAGTGCATATGGTATCATCGCCAAGTTCGTCTGTCCAGTCAGAGAGGAGCATTGCGGTCTTGAGGCTGCGGAAGAAATCCTCCATCCCGTCGTAGGAGAACTCGGTCCTGAACTCCTCCTCATGTTCATAGAAAAATTTCTCAAGCGTGCCGAGGTCACTGTTTTTGACATAGAGCGTAAACATGTCAGGCGTCATGCAGAGCAGCTGGAGGAGGGCGAGATCGGTGATTTCCCCTTCCTCCCGTAGGGCTTTTGTAATAATTTCGGCTGAATGCGGGTTAATATAGAGCCTGCTTGTCAGGTCACCATATTCGGTTGCATGCAGCATGCCGGAGAGGTCGGTCACCATCTCAGCTTCGGTGAGAAATCCGAGGGCATCGTTTAGGGTGCGGGTGAGTGCTTTTTTGCCAGTGTGCTGGTATGCATAAAGGGTCTTCTGCAGAAATGCCATCAGGTCATCACGGGAACGGGCATACCCGCTTGCGATAAGTGAAAGGATGTGTGCGGTGAGGACCCCCGGTTCCCCGCAGCGGGACGTAACATCCTCATCCGGTGCCTCGACATACTCCTCGTGGAGGTCATTTACCGCGTATTCGGCCTTTGCAATGAGAATGGCCTCACCGTAGGGATCCAGATGCGGCCGACCGGCTCTTCCTGCCATCTGGCGGTATTCCCTCACCGGAATAGGCCGCATCCCTTCCCCGGCAGAGTAGCGGAGGTAGTCACGGATGATAACCCGGCGGGCCGGAAGGTTCAGGCCGGCTGCGAGCGTGGGTGTCGAGGAGATGGATTTGATAGATCCTGTCCTGAATCCTTCTTCAACGAGTGTCCGCTGCACCGGGTTCATGCCGGCGTGGTGGAACGCTGCACCCTTTCTCACACAGGCGGCAAGCACCCGGCCCATATCTGTTTCAGCGGCTGCTTCCAGTTTCTCTGCAATACTGTCCAGTGCCGCATGTGAACATTTCAGGGCCGCTGCCGCCCGTTTTGCGTAGCCCTCCGCATTGCGCCGGGATGAGACAAAGACAAGGCACTGGCCTCCGTCTGCGACACAATCAAGGAGCAGATTGATATCCTCGGTCTTTGCGGGAGTGGGGATCTCCTTCTCCTCCTCGTTAAAGTAGATGGTATTTCGGTAGCAGATGCCTTCCCTAAGGTCTACCGGACGCCAGTCTGAGGTAATGAGGTCAGCACCCAGCCACCCGGCGAGTTCCTTTGGGTTGCCGATTGTGGCAGAGAGACCTATAACCTGCATGTCGGGGGAGGCATGGCGCAGTTTGGTGATCACCATCTCAAGGGTGGGCCCGCGGTTTTCATCGTCGATGAGATGCACCTCGTCGACTACGAGGCAGGTGACCCGGGAAAGCCAGGGGGCGCTGTTTCTGAGGAGGGAGTCCACCTTCTCTGAGGTGGCGATGACGATGTCATTTGCACCAAGGCGTTTCTCTTTCTGGTCATAGTCCCCGGTGGCGACACCGATTGCGGCGCCCTTGCCTGCAAATTCATGGGCCTTCTCGGTCGCTAGTGCTTTCAGAGGTACGATATAGAGACACATGCCACCCCGTGCGATAGCGGCATGCATCGCCATCTCAGCAATCAGTGTCTTGCCGGATGCAGTGGGAATGGCGACCAGCAGATCTGCCCCGTTGAGGAGGCCACTTTCTACGCACTCATTTTGGGGAGGATACAGTGATTCTATGCCTTTTGCTCTGTAATACTGAATAAAAGCCTCAGGTAGCGACAAATCAGAAAAGTCCACATACACCCCTTCTTTTCCTATGTAAACCTGATTTAATTAATTTAATTGCCCGAAACGGGCAGGAAATAGCCATATGCGTTCCAGTGGAAATCATCCATATCATCCTGTACTTTTCCAGACATCAGGGATTCATGTGTCCTTTTTGGTATAGGCCATCCTCAAAATAGAGAGATGTTGGGGGGGTTCAGTAATAGTAATCGAGCATGTCGAACTTGGCTTCTTTCTTCTTGCGGTCCAAAAAGGAGAAGACCGTCGCATGCGGCAGACCTTCCACCAGCATCTCAACTGCAGTCCGGGCATTCTTCACCTGATCAATCATGCCGATGATGGCGACGGTCTTGCCCTGAACCGAGAGTATAGCCCCGGACATATCCTCGATCTGTTCACGTGCCCGTCCCTCCTTGCCGATGATCCTGCCCCGGAGACGTTCCATCTGTTTTGGTGTGGTGCAGACGCTGGAGAGGTCCAGGATGTCAAGCATCATATCCTCATCTTCCAGGATGGTGGCGGCCCGTTCGGGTGAGAAACCCCGGTTGATGGCACGCACCATCTCTGTCGTCCGGAGGACCGCTATTGCGTCCTCTCCTTCAATTCCGACAAGTCCATCCTCAGAATCTATGGTGAGTTTGGTGCCGGTCTTCTTTTCAATATCGTATTTGGTTTTTCCGCCTTTCCCGATGAGGACCGGGATGCGGTTGGCGGTGATTTTTATCTCAGTGGTGGTCATGATGGGTATTCTCCCAGAGTAACACAGTATAATATGATGCGAAAGGGGATAATGGTTAGCGGCGGGACAGTTCTGCGCGCCAAGGTAAATGCAAAAAGAATAATGTCTGTATTATTCCCTTTTAGAACCACGGTCTTTATATTGATTCGGTACATTGGCGGTCCCATTGATCGGAACCAAACCATTCATGTAAGGTGAATACAAAAAGTATTATGTATTCGGAATTGATTTTAGGATCGTCCGAATCTCCCGGAGTTGCCATTTCATGGAAGAAACCCAGGAAGAAGAAACACATAAAAAAATCAAAGTCAGTGTCAGAAACCTTACAAAAATTTTCGGTAAGCATCCTGAAGAAGCTCTTCACCTTGTAGAGCAGGGGAAGAAAAAGCAGGAGATTTTTGAGGAAACGCAACAGAGTGTTGCACTCAGGTCTGTTTCTTTTGATGTATATGAGGGCGAATTGTTCGTTCTTATGGGACTTTCCGGCTGTGGTAAGTCAACCCTTCTGCGGTGCATCAACCGCCTTATCGAACCGACCAGCGGGGCTGTTGAGATAGATGGGGTGAATATCATTACGATGAGTGAGGACGAGCTCAGGCAGGTTCGGCGCACAAAGATCGGGATGATCTTCCAGGGCTTTGCCTTGCTGCCACACCGGACAATCCTCGAAAATGTTGGCTTTGGCCTTGAAATTCAGGATATGCCGGTAACTGAGCGTGAAAAAAAGTCACGGGAGGCGATTGACCTTGTCGGGCTTTCCGGGTATGAGGAGAGTTACCCGTCCGGCCTCTCCGGCGGGATGCAGCAGCGGGTAGGTCTTGCCCGTGCCCTTGCAAGTGATGCGGACATTCTCCTGATGGATGAAGCATTCAGCGCACTTGATCCTATGATCCGCCGTGATATGCAGGATGAACTGATTGAACTCCAGGCACGGCTGAACAAGACGATCATCTTCGTCAGTCATGACCTGGATGAGGCACTCAAGCTCGGGGACCGGATCGCGCTCATGAAGGACGGGATCATTGCCCAGGTCGGGACCGCCGAGGATCTTCTCCGGAATCCGCGCTGTGATTATGTAGAACGGTTTATTGAAGATGTCAACCTCTCCCGTGTGCTTGTCTCAAAGGACGTGATGAAGCGTCCTGAACCGCTTATTCCTCTTGATTCGGGGCCAAGAAATGCACTTCGTCTAATGGAGGAGTATGGTATCTCCAGCATATTTGTTGCGGGAAAAGACCGCATATTCCGTGGTCTTGTAACCGTTGATGGTGCCGTTGAAGCCAAAAGACGTGAAATCCCTCTCCGGGAATTGATGATTACCGACACCCCCACGGTACTGCTGGACACCCCGGCACAGGAGTTGATGCCGATTATGGCGGAGACTGCCTATCCGGTGGCGGTTCTTGACAATGAGGGAAGAATACAGGGTATCATTGTGCGGGGATCCCTTCTTGCAGGCCTTGCCAGGCTGGAGATTGAGGTCTGATGTCTGACATCCTACCGGTCGGCGAGGCGGCTGAAGCAGTCGTCGCGTGGATCAATGAGACCTTTGGGTGGCTGCTGGACTGGATAACTATGGTCATGGATATGCTGGTCAGCGGCTTCCAGGACGGGATGGCAGCCATTCCTCCCCTGCTTCTCATCGCCATATTTGCTGTCCTTGCATGGGTGCTTACCAGAAAGAACGTTAAAATCGCGTTTTTAACCCTCTTTGGGCTGCTCTTCATTTATCTTCTGGACCTCTGGCCCGAGACTCTCCTGACCCTCGCCCTTGTCCTCACCTCTACCTTTGTGACGCTTGCGATAGGCATTCCGTTGGGGATTCTTGCCTCACGGTATCCATCGGTCAATGCGGCGCTTCGGCCCATCCTTGACCTGATGCAGACGATGCCTTCGTTTGTGTATCTGATTCCTGCGGTCATCTTCTTTGGTCTTGGGAATGTGCCGGGGATGATTGCAACCATCATCTTTGCAATGCCGCCTGCCATCCGCCTGACCAACCTCGGTATTCTGCAGGTTCCGGCCGAGCTTATTGAGGTGAGTGAGGCTTTCGGGGCAACAGAGTGGCAGAAGCTCATCAAGGTTCAGCTTCCGGTCGCGTTGCCCACGATTATGGCAGGTGTCAACCAGTGTATCATGCTCGCCCTCTCGATGACTGTCATTGCAGCGATGATCGGGGCCGCGGGTCTCGGGCTCAATGTCCTGATGGGTATCCAGCGGGTCGATATCGGGGGTGGGTTTGAGGCGGGGTTGTGCATTGTTATCATTGCTATCATTCTCGATAGGATCACGCAGAATGTGATAAGCTCAGGTCAGACAAAATAAATACAAATATAATAATTATATTTGTATTTATTAAAACTAAATTTAACTAGGCGTCAGATGTGAACTGTCTTCCGATGGTTGCCTTCTGACATAATGGATGTGTTTATATGATAAATTCGAAAACGAAAGGACTTTTACTTGTATTGTTAGTGCTATTCAGTGTCATTTTTGTTGCCGGCTGCACAGATGAATCCGGTTCCCCGACAACCGGACCCGGAACAGAAGTCACAAAAGAGGTGTCCATCGGCTATGTGCTCTGGGACTCAGAGATCGCAAGTACCAATGTATTAAAAACGGTATATGAACAGGCAGGTTACGATGTAGAACTCAAGGCCGTTGACGCAGGTCCTCTCTACCAGGCACTGGCGGATGGTAAGGTTGATATGAGCATCTCGTCATGGATGCCCGCTACGCATGCACACTACTGGGATACCTATGGTGATTCCATTGACATGGTTGGTCAGAATCTCCAGGGAGCAAAGATTGGTCTTGTGGTCCCGACATATGTGACCATCGACTCGATTGAAGAGATGAACGGTGTCGCAGATAAGTTTGATGGGACCATCACCGGCATTGAGCCGGGTGCAGGCATCATGTCTGCAACCGAGACTGCAATCGAGAACTACAGTCTTGATTACACACTTCTCGCGTCATCAAGTGCTGCAATGACTGCTCAGCTTACTGATGCATACGCGGATGGTAACTGGATTGTCGTCACCGGCTGGACTCCTCACTGGATGTTTGTCCGCTTCGACCTGAAGTATCTCGAGGACCCTCAGGGTGTGTACGGGGGCGAGGAGTATATCGCAAGCCTTGCCCGTATGGGTTTTAAGGAAGACAATCCCGATGCATATGCCATCCTTAAGCGTTTCTCCTGGAAAGCATCTGACATGGAATCTGTCATGCTCGCTGTCGAGGGCGGCGAAACCCCCGAAGCTGCCGCAAAGGCATGGGTGGATGCAAATCAGGACACGGTTAATTACTGGATCAATGGGTAATCCATCAAATTTCCCTTCTTTTTTGTAGTATTTTACGCAGGAGCTACTGCCTCTCTTCCCTGTTTTTTGTGATCCTTTGAACACTCTTTTTGTTCCTCTGTTTAGGAGAATCGGAGGATATAATGGACGTATTTTCGGATCGAATTTTCTGCCGGGAAATAGCAGTCATAATGCCAGTTATTTGCCAAAAATACGGATGATTGTGGACTATTAAAGTGTCGCAATTGGCGGGTAATTTGAGAGGATGGATCCGGTTGTCCCGGTTGAGAACAGCCCGCTCCGGGCTCCTGTGTGGACACATATTTCCGGGGCAAAGGGCCGCAGGATGTAGTATTTATGCATTATCTGGCTGCTGATGCCAGAACAATACTCAGAATAGCAGGAATCGCAGGCACTGGAAACAATGCCCGGATGGGGATGCATTCCTGTGAAAAACAGAATATTTGGTGAACCGGCAGTTCAGATCTGCATCCGGTGCTCGCCGACGATATCACGGAAGAGTTCTTCCTCGTCTCTGATCGTACACCGGTTTTCAAAGTAGTGGTTGATATTTTTGATATCTCGTACGAGGAATTTGATGGCCAACGGGTGGTTGGGGGTCACCGCCTGGCCGATGTCGATGATTATTGGGTGCTCGCCGTCCCAGAGAATATTAAACTCTGAAAGGTCGGCGTGGACGAGTTCTGCCTCATTAAAGAGGGTCTTCATCGTAGCGGTGATCTCATCATAGACTGCCTGGTAGTCATCCGGCCGGGCAAGCCGCAGCTGGGGATAGGCGATCTCATCTTTGCCCATGAACTCCATAATGAGAATGTTGCGGTCAAAGTGAATCGGGATGGGCACCCGGATACCTGCGTCGTGGGCACGGGCCAGGTTGGAATACTCCTTCTTGGTCCAGGCAAATATCAGATCCTTTTTGGACTTTTTCACCGAGGAGAAGCGGGGATCGCCGACAATATACTCGCTCATTGACCGGAAATTTGCCGACTGGATACGGTAGATTTTGATGGCAATCGGCATCTCCTCGCCTTCACCGTAGAAGACGTTTGCCTCCTTTCCGGTGGAGATGGAGCCTCCGATTTCTTTAATCAGCTTCTTGTGCACCAGACGGTAGAGGGAGAGAAGGGTGACGTCGTCAAAGACGTTTTCGGAGACCTTAAACTGGTCAGCATCCCGTATACGGACTCCCATCCGTTCGGTTTCGCGGTCAAAGCGCTCGATGAGCTCGTCTCTTTTTCCCATGATGGTGAATATTCTCCGGTATTTTTGTGTATGAATCTGCTTTCACTCACCTTTCATGAATGCACGGGCGTCTGCCAGTGCCTCAATGAGTCCATTAGAAACAGCGGCCTTCAGGTCTGCCGGGTGGATGTTTCCTGCCCCATATGCCCCTTCCATCTCTTCATAGGAGGTGAAAGTAACATCGCCGCCGAATTTCTCCGGGCGGTGTATGGTAACTGTCCCGAGGCGGGGGAAGATGTGGTACTTCAGGGTCTGAAGGACCGGGTTTTCCTCGATCCCCGGCGGACAGAATGCCTTCTTCATCTTCTTTGCGATGGTTTCCTCTGAGTCTGCAACTGATATATAGTTCCCGGATGATGAGGCCATTTTCTTCCCGTCAAGACCGTTTAAGATGGGGGTGTGGATGCAGAGCGGTGCTTTTATACCGATGGATGGGAGGTGTTCGCGGGCAAGCATGTGAATCTTACGCTGGTCGATGCCACCAACTGCTGCGTCCACATTAAGGCGGGCGATGTCGACCATCTGCATGATGGGGTAGACCATCTGGGAGACAGTCGGGTTCTCCATCTGGCGTCCGACCTCATCCATGGACCGGGTGGCCCGGTTGAGGGTGATGCGCTGTGAGAGCATCAGGACATCAAGCTGATACTCCGGGGAGAGCTGGAAGTCACTGCCCATCACAAATTCTGCGTCTTTGAGACCGACTGCTTCAAAACACCGGCGGTTATACTCTGCCAGTTCTCTGACTTCGTCCATAGTGCCCTTGCGGTTCAGATATGCATGGAGGTCTGCTAAGAGGACAACGACCTCGAACCCAGCATTCTGCAGATCTATGAGTTTATTGATGGTAACAAGATGGCCAAGATGAATCTCACCTGATGGTTCATATCCGGCGTAAACACGCTTTTTGTCCTGTGAAAGGACAGAACGGAGTTCTTCATCAGTGACGACTTCTACGGTATTTCGCGTTGCAAGCGCGTATGAGTCCATTGTCAGTACTGTGGTGTGCAGCGCATTAATGGTTGCTTCGGAGATAGTGATGGATAGGCAGCAAAGGAGCCTTTATTTCAGTGAGGTATGCTTTTTTTTACGCTTCACGGATGCCTCTTTTCCGTGTTCATACCGAATGTTTATCAGGAAATGTGTGACAACGATGAAGTATGTCTCTCAATGACCGTTGGATAGGTTCGGAGTTATCAGGTGTTGAGAGGGAACTTGCCTGCAATAAAAAATATGAAGACGTCGGATTTGTCGAATATTACCGGAATAACCCACAGTATTTCTATCTTCATCCGTCTCCGTTTCTGAAGACGAATTCATCGGTGTTGTATGTTGCTGATCCGTCTGTGGTTTCCCAAGGGTCCCCGCCTGAACACCGGTTTGTGCAGGTCAGAGTCATTGACGAGGTAAGGCAGCCTCTGGATACCAGAGGTGAGGAGTGGCTGACGTTCAAAGATATCGGAGGGTGGAAGGAGTTTGATGTCGGCATTCTTGCAAAGCAGCGACAGATAATGGATTTCCGCGAAATTATTGAATATTTTACCTATCCGTACAACGGGGAAGCAGAGAATGTTGAAGCGATTTCCGGGTGTTCTGCGTTATTTGCATTTTCCGCCCCTCCGGTGCATGATGAACTGGGTGGCATACGCTCAGCGGTATTTGGGAAGAAGCATCAATGGGATATTTTCAGGCGCCCGTTTGATATAATCCCGAATGAATTCAGGAAAGTTAATTCCTATTACTACTATCACTTCTCGAATAGTGAGGTTCGTGTCCGGAAATCACAGGGAGAGATTAATCAGGCAATTCTCAAACCACAGACATTAGTTGCTGATATTCCCGTTGCAATTGACAGTGAATCCGGAAAAAAATTATCCCCGGAATATCGTGACATATTGAAGGAAGAATCAGGGATTGTCCGGGGACAACTGTTAGATGGCCTCTTTATTACACCAAAATCGACAGAAGCAATTGAAAAGGTGATGACAGAGGCTGTCTATGAACTGCGTGAAGAGTATCTTGCCTCCGGGCAGAGACCCTTCCGACAGAATATCTCCGGTGCCATTCCCAAACTTGCGTCTTCGTATGCCAGGCTTCAGTCAAATTCTGAGATACGAAAAGATGATATCAAATATGTCATGGATTTGTGGTCTTCCATGTCCCATAAGACCGAAAAAATACAGTCATCACCCCTCAAAATACGCGATGCCTTTACCCTGACCGGGGATTCGAGAACACTGTATTACCGGCTGTACGATGTCTTTGGCGCCGATCGTCCGATTTCGTTTGCAGATGCAGTCAAAATTGCCTCTATGGACCCGCTTGACGTGAAGTTAGCTTATGAATCTCTCGAAGAACGGGG
Organism: uncultured Methanomicrobiaceae archaeon; assembly: GCA_963761105.1. Taxonomy (GTDB): domain Archaea; phylum Halobacteriota; class Methanomicrobia; order Methanomicrobiales; family Methanomicrobiaceae; genus Methanogenium. The sequence goes on from CAVXFW010000023.1 coordinate 749,220, forward strand.
GTATTGTCTTATTGGGAAAAAAGGTCTGACTCTTCTTGAGCCGTATACCAAAGAGTAGACCGGATTTTTATGGTTGCATCTGGATTGCATCATAAACCGCTATTCCCCTACATATCTGATCTGCGTGGGTTCTCCGGTTCACCCGGGCCGGCAGAATAAAGAGGTGGGATACGACTCACACAACCGGTGAAAAATAACACCCCTCTGAAAAACCAGTGAGACCGCGTTTGTGGCGGCTCTGATACATGGGAAGAATAGTATATTTCTGGCGGTTCTATTCCCCGGTTTTGTTTGAGATATATTTAAATGTTTTTAAATAAATCTTCACGTCATGCGAAGAAGGAATCGGGTATCCATATGCATATCACTGACACTGATTATTTCATTTCTGCTGATATGTGTGCCTTCCACAGCCATCGTTGCAGAATTATCGGATGGGATTCTTCCGGACTCCCGGAATGAGGGGGAATTAATACAATATACGATCGAAATGAGTGGCATCCCAAAGCAGGCACGGATTATAGAGATGAACACGGATCTCATGCCGGTACCGGGAACAGATCTCTGGCAGATAGCAGGAAATGGATTTAATGTATCCGGGGGGGACGGGGCATTAAACGACCATTCTGTTGAGCTCACTGAGGTTGGCGAATTTTCAGACGGAATTAATGTAACCGTATACGGCAGGGTGCCTGTTCTTACATCGGTTGAAATTGTAGACGGTGTTGTTGTCACAAAAAGAATCACACAGACAACGGGGTATGTCTATTACCACATCGAGGCACTTGATGAAAACCGTGATATTCTCGGAACAGGTACGACTAAAACATTTTCGGTGAAAATCCCTGATGACGAACAATTCACATCACGGCTGAACTCCATTACAGACCCGGATATGCGGGCTCTTATAGACGACCTCTACTCCAGAGGACTCAGGGATGAGGCAGACGACCTCTTACAATATGCAGAATCACCCAAAGATGCAACTATTCCGGTCACAACAGCGGTTCTGATTGCACTTGTGCTTCTTGTCGCAGGGTTTGCGGTGGGCATGGTATTCGGTCGGATAAGGGCGAAGAACATGCAGGAATTCCAGAATGATTACAAGGGGGACTAATTAAATGGCTCATGATGATATAATCGAGGGAAAAGCCTTCCAGATGCCTGATGAACTGACTGTTGTTGCAATAGGGGGGTGTGGGAAAAAACTCATAACCAACCTTTATGACCATGAATGGTTCTTAAAGCACTACCTTTCAGACGGAAAACGCCTCACACTCTATACGATAGACACCGACTCAAACCAGAGAAAGGATGACGTAAAACGTTCAGAGCAGGTCGAAGCAAAGGTCGGTGAAATTCAGAGGACAAACAATCAGATGGGGGGAAGCGTCAAAAGCTACCATTACCACCTTCCCGATCTTGCAAATGTCGAGCGTGTGTCTTCCCTTACCTCAAAGGAGATATCTGAACAGATAAAAAAGAGACGCGAACGCCCTCTAGTTGATGTATGGTGGATGAATGATCCCGAATACGGATTTGACTACCAGATGCTCAAGCGGATTGACAAAAACATCGTAGACGACTTCGGAGGAGGGGTGCACCGTAGGCGTGCGATATCAAAGGCGGTATTCTACAAGGCAATTACCCAGGGTGGAGAGCAGTTCCCTTCATTTCAGGGTCATGGTCCTGTTGCATTAGTTGTCGGCCTCGGTGGTGGTACAGGGTCGGGGATGTTTATTGATCTTGCCCGCTACATCAAGGAAAAACGTGGTCAGGAGTCCAAAATATGGCTCTTTGTTGTGCTTCCGGCGGCAAGTGAGGGTGAAAAAGAGCAGTTAAACGCCGCTATTGCTCTCACAGAGATAGAATATCTCAATATGAAGGACGACAAGCTCTTCAATTACATCATTGTCTCATCCTTAAGCCCTACAGGGTATGTGGATGGAGGGGACAGAAAGCAGGAAGTAGTCGAATTTGACTCCGCATTCCCCTATATGTTCATAAATTCCTTCTACCTCCCGACAGCTGATATATCCGCCATTGTGGACGCCAAAAAGGATTATTCCGGTTTTATCTTTGCAGATTCGCATGTGATAGAGTACCCTGTTGAAAACCTGCGATCCCTGAAAAAAGGCTTTGAGGATGTAATCGATTCCCTCTCCGGGATTTCGCAGAACAGGGGAAAAATCCTAAAAGAGGTCTCAGACTTTATCGCAACCAATGAAAACCTCTACCCTGAGGAATTCTCAAAGACTGACACCGAAATCACCCACGATGACGTAAATCTCTACCGAAAAGAGATAGAGAAGATAAAAAAAGTCTGGGAGAACGAGATCACCGATCTCTTAAACTTCAAGACGCAGTCCATTATAGAATCGGCGGTCACCAACAACATGCCGGAGGAACTAAAGGACATCTCTTCTGTTAAGGATTTTGATAAACTCTCGGAGTATGTGTCAAGACTCAAGAAATCTCTTGAAAACGAGAGCAAACCGCATGAAAATGCAAAGGATCAGGAATTATACGAAGTAATCAAGAAGAATCTTCAGCTTCTGGAGGAGATGTCCGTCCTCCAGAAAAAGACGCTCTCGGTAAATGGAAAATCGGCGAGATTTGCGCTTGTAAACGTAATCCGTGGAGAGGAGAACTTTGGGAAGATATCGGGCGATCTCTCCGGCCGCGAGTCGGCACTAAAAGGTGAAATAAGCGAGGCAGATGTCAGGGTCAAAAAGAAGCGTTTGGAACTTGAGGATATTACCAAAGAGCAGAACAGGATGCTTGACCTGATCAGATCAGAGGTCAATGCCCTTGCAAAGCCGATCGATGATTACGTTGCACTTGGTCATGGTACAGCCGCTGCCGCCGGGCAGGACTCAGTCGAAATTCTGGAACGGGCATTTCTGGACAAGTTTTCGGCACTTCTCTTTGCATTAATAGAGAAACTCACCCAGTCGGAGAAGAAGAAGGCAAAGCCTGTCAAACGTGATGTATGGCTCTCATCACTTCCACTCGGAGACCTCCAGGGAGATATTGAGAAGCTTGAGTTGGTAACGTCGGCAGACTTTTCATACCTGAGGGACCTGGCAGAATCCGTTTCTCTGTACTTCTACAATGATTATATGCTCAGGATATCCAAAAAACAGGGCTTTACAGATAGTCTTTTAGGACGAAAACTCAATTCCGAGATGTTCAGAAGTGAAAAGGCGACAAAGGAGGAGAGAATACGAAAGATTTCCCAGATGCATCCGGGAAAGATATCAATACGCGATCCTTTCGAGGTTTTTATACAGGACAAATTCCTTACCCGGGAGTTTGACACACGGCTTGTATCTCTGAGGGAAGCTACTATTGCGCCCATTTTAGCTCAGTTCAACCTTGAATCGGAAGAGAAGGCAGAACTGATCAGGTCCTTCTCCGGAAGGGACACAGCCTCTATTCTCACAAGCATCAGGGAGACACTAACCGGTATCGTAAACACCCGCGAAGGATACTCCTCAAAGATTGGAAACATAAACACAGATATAGACTTCCTGATTCAGTCACAGAAGATGATGCATCAGCAGATTGAATTTTTACAAAAAATCGATAATCTGGTAAGTTCAACCTTCGATCCAAGAAAAAAATTCAATACAGGCCTGGATTCATATGAATCCGGACTGAGAACGATTGATGAAAAGAGAAAGAGCGGAAACACAACCATCGAGGGGATGTACCGGACGTGGTTTGGGGAGATTAACCCGAACGTTCTTTCCCTTTTACGTGATGAATCTGACCTCTCTGTCCTTGACTATGATGAAGAAGGAAAACTCGAGATTGAAAAGCTCTACAACATTGTGCAGTGGAAATACAAGGAGCTTGTTGATGCGCACAAACTCGGCATAAACAACATATCCATCGGCTACGGGAGTGCGGGGACTGAGAGATGGAGCTTTGACAAAGCCGCCCTTGTCGCAGCGTCACCGTCTAGGTGGCTTTCACAGTTAATAGACAACAAAGGCAGTGATTTCAGGCGCAATCTGGTTAAATCCCTTGACTTAAAAGGGGTCGACAGCGCCAAGGTAAACTCTCATAACTATACTAAACCCTGGGAGATATCGCTCACATTCTTTGCAGCGGCAAGTTTCTTTGACAACATCTCCCCTCTGACAACAGGCGGCGGATACTGGGAGAAGTACGAGAAGTCAAAGGACAATATCCTGCACCATGCCCTGTATCTCCACGAGGGGAAGTATATTGTCCGTGAAAAAACTCTGCTATTAACTGAAGCAGCGGAGATAGCAGACCTTGAATCGGGAAGCAAAGCACAGATTGAAGAGGCAAAGAAGAGGGTTCTGGATTTATACACCGTAAAGGATATCAAAGAGGCCGTCAGGGAATGATAATTAACAATAAAAGAAGACGTATTTATCTTCTTTTAGCTATTCCTCTGAGCATTATTGTCGCCTGGATATTCACAACAATAGCGCCCGTCTTCAAGCTTCACCCGCCTTCGCTTGGGCTGACTGTTCTTGTTGAATTTCTATGCGGACTTTTTTTCGTCATCGCTGTGGGTATGATTTTTAACGAAGATTCCCGGATAAACGGTGTCATCTACACCATTATATTTGCAGCAATACCGGTATTTTACGTTTATTCTTCCCCATGGGCAGATGTGGATCTCCTGATTCTCACATTCTCGGCAGGCGCCATTTGCGGTGCTGTGTTTGTCGTAAAGACGGTCATCACAAACCGGTATGACAATCTTGCAAAATTTGCCAAAGTTCTCTTTACCATATTTTTTGCACTTGTTATCGGTTTTCTTGCGTATGAGATGTATCGGACAGCCATCGTTCCGGATATGGCTGTCAGTGAGGCATATGCAACACAGAGCATCTTCTTTTTCGGTGCGGGGATTGTTCTTTCTCTGATTCTCTATTGGCTTGCAATAAAGATCACCGTTGGTGTGAGGGCTTCTGAGATATTCATATTCGGCCCGCGATCATCCGGGAAAACGTATTTTGTTCTTGGGTTGTGGAGCTACATTTCAGAGCATTTCGATAAGGGCCACTCAAATGAGGGCGTTGTCTTAACCGGTGATCCAAATGATGAAGGCGACGATCTGCGCATATCAAGTCTGTATGCAAACATCCTCGACGGGAAGATACTCTCACGGACATACCGCTACCAGATGGCGATGTATCAGCTTACCGGAAAAAAGTTTGGCCTGATTCCTGTCAAATGGACGGTGGTGGACTATGCAGGTGAGTATTACGATGAGTTAAACGAGATCAACTTCAAAAAGGCACTCTCTCTTTTAAGTGAACGACTCAGTATGCCTCCGGCCGAGGTCAGAAAGAGTGCAGGGACAATAGATTTTGTCAAGTACATAAAGCTGCACCACTCCGATGACCTCCTCGACCCGGAATTTACCAAAAGCATCATAATTTCGACCATGTATGGCAACTTTCTCCGGGCAGGGAAGGTCATCTTTCTGATCGACGGTGAAAAGATTACTGACGACAGAAAGGGTCATGCACAACTTGCACGGGAATTTGGGGGATATATGAAGACCCTGATTGATCTTGAAGGAAAAAATTACTTCGGATTTTTTGGGTCGAACAAAAAATATGCCCTTGTTGTTACCAAAACAGATCTTGTCTTCTGGAAGAATAAGGAGATACGAAACCTTCTTTACTCAATGAATGCCGGAAAATTGTCTGACATCCCTGAAAAGTCCAAAGAGGCACTGAATATCGAAAACAGCCTCTTTGAGATTCTCAGTTCAAACACGGTCTTTAAAAACCTGGTAAACATGATGAACGACATTTCGATGTACTTTGTCGCTGTCTCTGTCGATGCATCAGCAGAACCATTTCCCACAGAGGAAGGATTTGAAGAGGAGATTTCCCCGACGTCCCTTGCACCGTGGAGGTTTACAGAGATATTCAAATTCGGCCTTTAGAGCCTGTAATTTCCGGGGGTTAATTGAATAATGGATGATTCATACGGAATATTCACAACAGACGGCGGGGCCGTCGCAGGTACCCTGCATGACGAGTATGCCCTCCATCTTGCAGAAAAGCTTGATGAGAGTGCAGCGTCTTTGTACATAGGTACAAAAAACGGTGTTTTTCTGCTCGGAACTGCTGTAAACGTGCAGAAGAAGGGGAGGAGGCCTGACACGTTCATCTATCTTGAGAAAGTCGGATGGACCCGGGAGCTTCCACCGAAAATTGATCTTGCATACATCCATGCGTTTTACAGCCGTGTCGAAAGAAGACTCTCACAAATTGAGTATGAAGTGCGTGATCTCGCATCAGAGAGTGAATTGTTCGACGAACACCAAAAAAAGGTAATTTCAGGCCTTATGAGTTCGGCTGCCGCAGACTATTCTGTCGGACGAATGCTCCTTGGAAAGGAGGTTGTCTGCGTATCAGAAAATCTCTCAATGTCTGTTGATTTTGTTGTTGCCGTCACAGAAAAACTTCATTCCTTTTTATTCCCGGATTTTACCATCGTTGTTGCGAAAAGAACCTTCCGTGACGCAGACCTGCTTGTCACAGAGAAGTACTCCGGAAAGGTTCACATCAACCTGGATACTGAACGGACAGATGGTTCGAAGTGGGTGGAGATATACCAAAATATAGGTATTTTCGCCCAGAATCCTATCATTCGGCAGAAACTTTCGAAGGAACAATCCCGTGGAAACCGTGCAGAACGGCTTGTTTCTGAGTACAAAAGCAACAAAAAAATGCTGCCTGGCAGATCACGCATATTCGGGGAATTTCTGACAGAGGAAGACATTGGCGCCGTTCATAAACTACAGGGGAAATTTTCATCCGCTGCCTATGAACCTCAGGCAAAAGAGGGATTGGAACACCCGAAGGAATCAGATTACGGAAAGTGGAATATTAATGATTTCGATAGGGAGAACCTTAAACGTGGGTATGAGGAGCACATGGAACAGAAAAGGAAGGGCAGGGTTCGCCTGCTGGCCGTCCTCGGGATTTTTATAATCCTTCTTGCAGCCGTTGTATTTTTTTTTGTAATCCAACCGGGATTTATAACTCTTAGTCAGAATTCCACTGAAATACCTCATATAACCCCTTCTGCTACGATTGCTCCTGTTGATGATTCCTCTATTATTACAAGGCTGAACACAACACCGGGAAATAGTCCTGATGGTCTGTCCGGATTCGGAAGTGCATACGAGATAACAATATCCAGTCCTCAGAACGTGACAATAGCTTTAAATGCAGGTTACGATTCGAAAATGTCGTATTACCTGATGAGATACAACGAGTCAGGATATTCGTGGGATCCGGTGAACACCACGCTTGTGATATCAAATGAATCTGTAACAGCACTCATTCCGGATTCAGGAATATACCGTCTCTTCAGCGACAGGGAAAGCAGATTGAATACCGGATAAATGGCTGATTTCTGTCATACCGGATAGTGCAAACAGGTATTCTTCATGAAAAAAACCTCCATAATGAGAATAATTCCCGGTATCATTCTTCTTCTGCTCATATCAATGGCAGCCTCACCTGTAGATGCACAGACACAAAAAGGGACAATATCTGTTGCATCAGAACCACAGGGGGCGGAAATTTATCTAAATGATGAATATCTTGGTATCCAGACAAATACATTTATTCAGGACGTCTTTCCGGGAATTCACTATGTACGGCTTGAGTTGCCGGGATACCGGACATGGGAGCAGATATTTGAGGTAAGGGAGGGAGAAATCACCTACATAAGCCATGAGATGGAACCTGTTGTGGGTGGTGCCTTCTCGGTAACGACAAAGCCAGAGGGCGCACAAATATTTATCGACGGGGAATTTTATGGCACATCAAATACCATCCTCTACGAGCTTCCTGTGGGACAACACCGCGTTCTCTTAGTTCTTGAAAATTACTCCGATTATGCAACAACAGTAGCGGTAAACGAAGGGATGTCACAGTCAGTAGTACATACGTTTGAGACCATTCCTACGACAGGAAGAATAACCTTTGAGTCTGTCCCATCGAATGCGGAAATTTACCTGAAAGGGGTGCTGGAAGGTACCACCAGAAAGACGCTTGAAGAGGTTGTCCCGGGAACGTACGATGTTGTCATTAAAAAGACCGGATATGATGACTGGACAGGCAGGGTTGATGTTGCGGCAGGAAAGATCTCAGAAGTAAAAGCAGAGCTTTCGGCCTCAAAGGTAATTATTACCGTTCATTCAGTGCCGGAAGGTGCCGGTGTTTTCATTGACGGGATTTTTTCCGGCACCACTTCTCTTGAATTTCCAGTTGGGCAGGGATTACACACGATTCTTATTGAAACGTTTGGGTACGAGAGTATTGAAGAGGAGGTAGATATCGGAGCGGAAGGTGCCTCATTTTCGTATATTCTTGTTTCAATGGCGCCGCAGGCAATAGCAGAGGCGGAAAGGGTGGTATCCGAAAATCTTGGATATAGTCCAAAAAAAGCACAGGGGGCACTTGAGAATGCAAAAAAAAGCTATGAGGCAGGCGATTCACAGAATGCGATAACCTACGCCGCGTCTGCAATTGCTCTCGCCCGGGACGTTGACGGGGACGGGGTTTCAAATTCGCTTGACATAAGCCCGAATATTCACAATACTGTCATATACGCATCTCCGTTTATTCTCCTTTTTTTCGTCATGGGAGTTCTGGGCAGGGATATTTTATGGCACAGGGTAAGGCCCGGAATTGTTTTGCACATTCCGGTGACCATACGGGAGGACGATATGTTTGCACGGGCTGAAGTAACCGTTGATGCACCCGGCGGGCCGTACCGTGGTTTTGTCTGTACTGTCTACATCGACGGTGTTTCCGTCGATCACTTTACAAATCCCGGAAAATATGAGGTGATGCTCTCGGGAAGGAGTCCGGGTGTCCACCGTCTTATGGCACACCTTCAGGTTGCAAAGGAGAGATACGGCAAAGCCGAGAAGAAGGTGGAGGAGGCCTTCATCGTTGAACCGATGGAGCATATGCACCATTTTTCTGATGAAAAAGGCGACGGGATCATTGTTTCGGAAGAATCCCGCTTTGGCGTTGAGGATTTGTACGATGAGAAACAGACTGGCAGCACCAACACGGATGAGGACATTAATACTAATAATGATTCATAACAGGAATCTGGGTAAATCTCTTTTTTATTATCCCTCTTTACATGTGTATGAATAATTAATCACAATTATACATAGACAAGTGAGCACAGCTCCAACACTGTTAACGGGAAATTGAATCGGTTCAGATCTGTAAAAATGTATTTAGCTGGGTTTAGGGAGTCGGGAAATTCCCGTCCCCGATCTGTCAGGATGTGATGGCACCAGCATTCACACCTTTTTCTCTCTCTTTTTTTAAATCGAGAAAATATTTCAGATAGCCTTCAGCCCGAGCGCCTCATTCGTCATCCGCACAGACTCATCAGCAGTATCTGCCGCCTTCATCATCGCACGGATGGCATCGATGTTTTCGACGACAACATCCGCTTCCTGGTGGATGGCCTGGAAGAGATAGAGCTCATTGTTTTTGCCGACAGCAACCGATTCTTCGAAGACACAGGACTCCCAGAGGTCCCCGCGGGGGCGACCCATGTCAGAGGCCAGTTCCCTGAGTTCTGCTGTGGAGGTGATGCCGGTTGCTCCCTTCACGATGCCGATTCTCGGATGTTTGCGAATAAGGTCCAGAATGCCCTCACGGGTGGCTTCCTGTGCCAGCTCCATTCGAATAACATGCATGTGCATGAAGGTTGTTGGCACAATCATTGCAGTCGTTACGATGTCGATTAATGGGAGGACGGTGTTCACATCCGGGCCGTGGTGGGACGGGATGGTGACCGGATTGAGGACGATTGCGTCTATCGGCCCCTTCTTGATACCGCCGGGGTCAGACCCGCGGCGTACCATCGTTGCAAAAACTGATTTCACGCCATATGCCTCGTCAGCCAGCCTGATAATGCGACAGAGACCGGTCGTATTGCAGGATACCACCCGTACAAAGTCGGCGCCGTAGGCATCCTGGTAATTGCAGGAGGAATTAAACGAGATGCCCGCTATCTCGTGCTTCTCCCCGCCCTGCCAGATAGCCTTGACATTGTAGAGTTCATAAAGCGCTTTATTCCCCTTTCCCACGCCGCCGGGTGTTGCATCGACGACGACATCACACTGACGCAGCATACCTTCCACATCACCTGCGACTGCAATGCCTGCCGCCTCAAAGGCCGCCTTCTTCGTAATATCAGCGATATAGAGAGGATATCCCCGCTCGTTTGCGATATATGCCTCCCCCGAAGGCCGGGTCTTAGAGACTCCGACAACTTCCATGTCCGGCTGAGCTGCCACTGCATCGGCTACCCGTTTGCCAATTGTTCCATATCCGTTAATTGCCACTTTAATCATAGTTGCACACCTTCAGATGATACTCCCGGTCCCGGCGCATATCCCCCGTCTGTCGGGGGTGGCATGCACCCGTCTGTCCCTTCACCTGATTATTCAATTGATAAAGCGTGAATACCAAAAAAAGGTTCTCTTTGAATATGTGAGACAGACGGGTCTCCGACATAACAATATTCAAGAACCCTGTGGTCATAATTACCACTGATTCAGCAACAGGGGAGGTAAGGGATGAAACAGAAAGTGTGCCCGCGGTGTGGTGAACCAGTAACTGAGGGGGGTACCATCTGCATGGTCTGCGGTCAGTCCCTGAGTAAACGGTACATGATGCAGAGAGAAGCGGCTCTTGTGGTGGTTCTTGCAGTGGTGGCTATTCTGCTGGCCTATCTTCTGCTTCCGGTCGTATTTGGACCGAAAACCGTCACAAGCACCGGAGATGTCAGGTTTGTGATCTCCCTTTCAGACGGGAGTGCATCAGTTGAGTATGGAGGTACCGCTGACGGGAGGGTTCTGAAAGATCTGCAGGTTGCGATTCTTGCAGAAGGGGGCGTTTCATCGCAGATATTCTCCTTTGGAAACCCACAGCCGGGTACTGTTCTCGGACCGGTTGAGACAGGTATCGCGGGGAAACCGGTCGGTGTCTATTATGTCGCCATCTATGCCGATGGTACAGAAATAAGTGATACTATTCCCTTCTGAAGGAATGGTGAATTACGTGGTGAAGGAGGCATGAAACGATTTGGGAATGGATCTCGACCGTGAATATGCAATCTGGGTGAGCGGGGACGAACTCGGTAAAAAAAAGGAGATTCGCATCGAAGGGAAGATGATCACATTTCAGGTTCCTGACCATATTGACGGGCATGCGGTGCTGCGGCTGAAAGGCCTTGGCTCCCGGAGCGGATCACAGACCGGCAACCTGCTTGTCCGCATTAATCTCATGGAAGAGGACCGCACCACAGGAGGGTCACCGTTCCGGTGGAGCCGGCAGGGTTCTTCCTCCGGCGGTGGAATAGGACCGCTCCCGTGGATGAACCCATCTCAGGGACAGGAGGAGGAGAGTGGACCGGTGAGCTCCTTTACGCGGAGAGAGGCAGTGAAAGATCCAATGCAGATGCGATGGGCAGGGTACCTTATAACCAGTGCAGGTCTGGTGCTTTTGGCCGGAGGATATCTTGATATTTTCCCTCTCTTTGCATGGGTGGGAATTCTCATTGTTGTGGCAGGTATTGGCGTCGCTTTTTTTGCCTGAAATGCTCAGTTTTATCCCTTGAAATTTGTGAAATAGTTGTCAATATATCTCTGTTTTTGTATTCGGGCCCTCTCCTGCGGGTCGCGGATGAGATGTACGCCGGCGGTCTGGACAGCCGGGCAGAAGGGGCAGAGGGCGAAGGGCACATCGTCTGCATGGTCCTGCACCGGGCAGTAATATATCAACCCGTCCTGCTGAACGGAGAGTCCGCCCGGAAAAGGTGTTTCAACAGGATGGCCGACACCGTCCTCCACATACATTGCAAAGCAGGCGGTTGCATAGTGGAGTGAGAGGATGGACGGATCCTTCTCCTCTGCCTTTATTGTGGCCGCCCGCTGTACTGTCTGACAGTAGTCAGCAAACCCTGCCCGCAGAAAGCGGGTGCGCCAGGGCCGTTCGTTCTCATGTGCGGCCTCTGTCAGCAGGCGGTGATGGGTGTCAAATATCTCCGCATGGACCGCGGCGAGGAGAGGCTCACGGTAGTCAGCAGGAATGAAACAGGTCTTTCGTTCAAAGTTCACCATCATCCGGCGGAGGCTCTCCTGTGGATATTCCCTGACATGGTCTGCAAGAAGAGAGAGGTGTGCCTCTTTGTCCCGGGATGCTGCTGCGTTGTTCCAGAATGTCTGTACCAAAGCGAGACGGCTCCGGTATGCAGGAAGCATCTGTTTGGATGGTGTCGTCTCCCTGCATGTCACCGATGCAGTATCCACGAGACAGTCAATCTCCGGCCGGTATGTAGCATCCTGCTGCCTCTTGTCTCCGGATATCCGTGCCCGTATCCGTGAGAGGACTCCTGCCTTCCTGTCTGTTCTGCCCCGGTAGAAGATGAGTGCTTTGCTTCATGCAGACATAATTTTTCACCTTGCCGGCGAAGAATCCGGATATATGGGGAAGCCGGATCACATGGGGTACACATAGTGTGACCGAACATGCCCACAGGGGCCCGCATGGCGGGGTTGCCTGGAAAAAGGAATCTTTATTGTGCACGATCTGGCATGCACTTTTATTCGTATACGGAGCGTTGCCCCCTGCCTCTCCTCTCAATATTTTACAGGGCAAAGAGTGATTACGTCTGGTTCAGAAAGGATCTGCATGACTGTTCAGATTGATGCTCCATTCACCCCGGCCCCATCCTTCCGGCCCTATCTGATTTTCGTGACTGCATTTTCTATGCTGATTCCCACGTTCTTCTTTGCATTCATGGTATTTGCGATAATGGAGGGATCAGGTGGTGCCCTCGCTGTAATGGCGGGGATATTTGCAATCTTTGCCGTGGCAGGCGGCCTCTGGGCCCATCTCTATTACGGAACCGTCCGCTACCTCCTGACAACAACCGAGATGACCTGGGGCCGTGGTGTCCTCTGGAGACAGACCGGTATCGTCCCCTACAATCGTATCACAAACGTAGACATTATCCAGGGCCCGGTGATGCGGCTTTTTGGGATCTCAAACCTGCGTATTCAGACCGCCGGCTACTCGGCAAACCAGCTTGCCGAGATTAAACTTCAGGGCATCCGTGACCCCGAATCTCTCCGTTCCATCATCATGGACTTCGTGAGGTCCGGCCATTCGGTTTCAGCTGTCACCGGTGCAGAGACCGGAGCTGCCCCCGTTTCTGTCTCTGCCACCTCCCTGGCAGGGCAGCCGGCGGATGCTGCTGTGCTGCAGGAACTTCGGAATATTGGGGCAGTGCTGAAGAGAATTGAAGAGAAAATGCAGTGAACGGAAGGAATCAGATTCACTGTTTTTTAGTTTCATTTTCCATGCTCTTTTTTTACCATATCTTCCCCTGTCTTTCTTTTACTCTCACGGATGCATGAGGGGATACCGCGGGACCCTGCCACGGGGTGTCGGTGCGTTGCTGCCGGTTAGCTTCTCTGGTGCCTCAGGGTATTGACTGCCTTGCGGGCCCCCATCGTTTATACCATGCTGCCCTGTCCCTCCTTGTGTTCTCGCGTCAATCTGCCTGCAGGCGGCTCTCTTTTCACTGACTCCTCTTTGTTGTGGGCTGCGTCCGGCATGAGGGCGTGGCAGAGGTGGAGATGGGGTGGGAAAAGGAGAATACTATTAGCACCGGCGGACAACCATTCTCATAATGAGATTGTATGTAAGACTGGTGGTGCTTGTCTGTATGGCCCTGTTCCTTGTCTGTGGGACTGCTATGGCAATCCAGCCGCCTGATCTGAACCGGACGGTCACAATAGACGGCGCCACAGAGGTGGAGGCCTTCATCGAATCACCTGCTGCAGGTGGGTTCATCGCCGCAGGTGCCGCGAAGGGTGGCCCTGCTGTCTGGTTTGTTGCAGCAGACGGAACAGTTACCGGTAATATACCGGTTGCAGTGGAAAATGCCTCCGTCATCCGTTATGTTCAGGAAGAAGGGGACGGGTATATTGTCTTCACTGACACCCATGACTTCGCAGGAATCAGCCCGGAAGGTAAGACACAGTGGACCTGGCATGTGCCCTTCGGTGAAGTGTCATCGGTGGATGCTGTCCCTGCAGGTGGTACCATAGTTGCAGCAAACTACCTCTACCCGACCATTTACCGGCTGGACGCAGACGGGACTCACCTCTGGAACAAGACCTATGCCGATACTTCAGGTGCCGGTGTGGGGCGTATCCAGTCTGTGAAGGCAGTCAATGGCGGATACATCGTGGCTGGTTATGCTAAACCTTTGGTAGCTTCTGCAGATTCGGCGGGGCTGGTGATGTACCTGGACAAAGACGGGAATGTGGTCTGGGAAGAACGGTATGGTGATGAGGGTATTGGATATGTAGTAAACATCAATTCTCTCCCCGGCGGTGGATATATTGCCCCTGCCCTTACCACGACTGATGATGCCGCCGTGCTCATTTTAAATGATACCGGCACAGTCGAAGAGGTATTTTACTATCCTAAACGAATGGAACTGATCTATTATGCAGATGCAGCCCCGGGCGGGGGGTATTATCTGCTGGGCTATGATGCCAGCCTTGTGAATGGTGAACCACAGTATCTGGTGTTAGGCGTAACCCCTGACGGTGAAGAGGAGTGGATGCACTGGTTCGGAGACACCTATGTCCGGGCATTTGTCCCCACTAGTAAAGGGTTTGCTGCTGCAGGAGAGAATGGAGAGATCTCTCTTTTTACCTTCCCTGAGGCAGGAAAGGAGACTGACTTCTCTGACGCATGGATGTTTATCTTTGTTATCCTTGCGGGAATTTTCGCCGGATACCTCATCTACCGGCAGCGCTGATGATTTGCATCATTTTCTCTTTTTTCATGCCGTTCAGACTATTGTTATGGATTATCTGCTGTTTTTTTGGTCAGATAACTCAATTTCACAGACCCGAATGACGATCTCTGCGCCATTTTATTCATTTATCCCCTTTTGGCCCGTATCTCCACCGGCTTTAATGGAAGGGTATTTGTGGGATTGAAAGAGAGGTTAGATATACTCTATTGTACCTGTGTGCCCCTCCTGGCGGATGTTGATCTGCTCCGTGTTTCATACAGGTGCCAGTGATATATGTGATTTCCATGTCTATACAAATAATAGAAGATGCACTGCGACGTGCACTGGACGGAGACTTTACAGCCCCTCTCAGTCAGGCGGCCGCAGATCCGGAGACGCAGAAGCTTGTCGGGCTTGTGGAGAAGGCCATCGGAACGATGAAGAAGTCTGTCGAGTACCAGGAGATGCTCCGGGGGGTTGATGAGTTTATTGCAAACTATCCGTATCCCCTGGCTATCTATGGTGCAGACGGCGCCTGCCTGATGCTCAATGATCATTACTGTGACCTCTTCCGCGATTCATGTGAAACCCTGATGAAGAAGTCATTTTCCGACTTTAATATTACAATTCTCGGTGGAGACAGCATTTTTGCCTCCCATGACACCAAGAAGAACTCAGAGACTGACCTGCAGGTCGCATGGGATGACGGGAGTAAAAGCTACCTGAAACTCTACCAGGTCCCCATCAGTGATGGTGAAGGGGATATCAGTGTGGTCTACCACATCTACCTGGACCAGACAGCGATCATTGCGGAACAGGAAGAGTTAAAAAAGGTGCAGAAGCGTGCGGATGCCTTCCTTCTGGAGAATCCGCAGGGTATCACCATGCTTGCCTCCGACAAGCACCGCCTCGACCTGAACGAGGAATACCAGCGCATCTGGCGCGGTAGCTACGACGAGCTGATGGCAAAGAAGCTCTATGACTTTAACATCACTATCGTCGGCGGCGATGACTTCTATGCCTCGTACGAGACAAAACAGAAGGCGGTCACGGATATGGAGATTGCATGGGATAACGGGGAGAAATCGTATCTCCGCCTCTTCCAGACACCCATTCTCGATGAAAACGGCGAGATTGACGTCAACTACTATATCTATCAGGACCTTACTGCCCAGCATGAGGAGATGGAGGAGATTAAAACTCTGCAGAGACGTGCAAACGCCTTCCTTCTGGAGAATCCACAGGGTATCACGGTTCTTGCCTCCGACAAGCACCGCCTCGACCTGAACGAGGAATACCAGCGCATCTGGCGCGGCGGCTACGATGAGCTGATGGCAAAGAAGCTCTATGATTTTAACATCAGTATCGTTGGCGGCGATGACTTCTACGCCTCGTATGAGACAAAACAGAAGGCCGTTACGGATATGGAGATTGCATGGGATAACGGTGAAAAGTCTTACCTGCGTCTCTTCCAGACGCCCATTCTCGATGAAAACGGCGAGATTGACGTCAACTACTACATCTATCAGGACCTCACTGCCCAGCATGAGGAGATGGAGGAAATAAAAACACTCCAGAGACGTGCAAATGCCTTCCTCCAGCAGAATCCGCAGGGTATTACTGTGCTTGCCTCCGACAAGCACCGCCTCGACCTGAACGAGGAATACCAGCGCATCTGGCGCGGCGGCTATGATGAACTGATGGCAAAGAAGCTCTATGACTTTAATATCAATATTGTCGGCGGTGACGATTTCTACGCCTCATTCGAGACAAAGATGAAGGCTGTAACTGATATGGAGATTTCGTGGAATAACGGTGAGAAATCGTACCTGCGCCTCTTCCAGACGCCCATTCTCAATGAAAATGGCGAAATTGACGTCAACTACTATATTTACCAGGATCTCACCCCTGAACGGGCGCTCTCACAGTTCCTTGACCGTGAGATCACCCGACAGGGGGCAAATCTGACTCTCCTCGCCCATGGCGACATACATGGGTTCGACCTGACGGTCGGGAAGACCGATGAGTACACTGCCGAGGCGGGTGTCCTCTTTGGGGAGATGAATGCAAACCTCACTGCGGCACAGAAGGCTATTGAGAAGATGGTGGATGACTTCGTTGGTACCATGAAGGCCATGCAGGGAGGCAACAGCAAGGCACGGGCACACCCGGACCAGTTTGAAGGCGTCTATGCAATCATCATCGAGGGACTAAATAATGTCATTGAAACAGTAATGGGGCCGCTCAATGAGTCATATAGTGTCATGAAGGCGTATGCGGATAAGGACTTCTCCAGACGGTTTAATGAAGGCCTTCCGGTTGAAGGCGACTTCCTCAAACTGAAGACTGCCCTTAACAATGTGGGCATCAATGTGGGCACTGCACTCAGCGAAGTGAAGGTGGCCGTTGACAACGTGGACGCAAACATGGCTGATGCCTCCCGTGGTGTTGAGGAGATTGCAAAGGCAATGGAGGATGTGGCTGTCTCCACTCAGCAGTCATCAGAGGCATTCCGCCGGCAGCTTGAGGCAGTTGAAGTCGTTGCCCGGGAAATCTCTGACCTCTCCGCCTCCATTGAGGAGATCGCCTCCACCTCACAGGAAGTGATGTCACAGGCAGACCATGTATCAAAGATGGGCAATGAGGCATCCGCACTGGGCAAAGAGGCCAATACTAAGATGAATGCGGTTGAGAAGATAGCAGAAGAGAGTGTAACTCAGATTGAGCAGCTCAATAAGAAGATGGCTGAGATCTCAAAGATTGTCAAACTCATCAATAATATCTCCAGCCAGACAAATCTCCTCGCCCTGAATGCGGCGATTGAGGCCGCACGGGCCGGTGAACACGGTCGTGGGTTTGCTGTGGTGGCAGGTGAGGTGAAAAATCTGGCTGCCGAATCCAAGGCTGCAACAGACTCAATAGAAGAGCTCATCGAAGGCATTCAGCGTGACTCAAATACCACAGCAGCCTCTATGAAGTCTGCATACACTGAAATCCAGGCCAGTCTGGATAGTGTCCATCAGGCAATCACGTCCTTAAACGAGATCGTCACCGGTGCTCAGGAGGCTTCAGAGGGTATCCATGAGATTGCCCGTGCCACCGATGATCAGGCAAATGCGACAAACCGTGTGATGGAGAAGATGGAGGAGACGACCACACTCACCAAGGCGAATATGTCCCGCATTGATGATGTTGCAGCGGTGACTGAAGAGGTTGCGGCTTCTACTGAGGAGGTCGGCAGTGGCACCTATGAAGTGACACGGATGACCGAGAAACTGCGGGCGATGGTCAGCGTATTCCGGACAGAGTAAGAGGGGCCAGTAAATGTCTAAACTCACTGATGTTGTGGAATTCAGGATTGCAAACGGATATTACGCAATGGATGTCCAGATCGCACGGGAAATCGTTGAGATGATGGAGATAACTCCCATTCCCCGTTCACCGGACTATATCACCGGTGTAACCAACCTCAGAGGAGAGGTTACCAATATCATCAATATCAGCAAACTTATCGGACTTCCCGAGTCGGTTGCATCAGAGACACAGAGGATCATCGTCCTGATGCCGGAGGCAGCTCAGGGGTCAAACGTCGGCATCATTGTGGATGATGTGCGCAGTGTGATGCAGGTGGATGAAAAGAATGTGGAGGCTCTCGGGGAGGGTCTCTCCAGTGACGTAACCGAGTATGTGAAGGGCATCATCAAGATGAAAGAGGATGCCTCGGATACGATGCGCCTTATAATCTGGGTAGACATGCAAAAGGTTCTCAACCAGATCATTTCCTGATTTCCAGAGTATATTCATTTTCCCTCTCTTTTATCGGTTTAATTGTGGTATTATTGATAATATATGTGCTAAATCTAAAATAGCCATTATTTCGAGTTAAATCGGAGAATTTATGTATGGTGGCTAAGTGGACAGGGGGCATTTTTCTCAACAAAACTGAGCGGTTTACTGGGTGTGATTACTTTGGTAATCGCTCGTTTGTCTGTCTCTCTCCTGATTTCCGTGAGCTGACGCCTGATGATGCATTTCTCCGGATATTCCCTTTCTGCCGTGGCCAAACTCCCCTGCCGTTTTCTTTCTGGCTGGCTGGTATCACCTGCCGCCCGAATGAACGGCAGCTGATCGCGGATGCCTGGGAAATGGTCTGTACGGCACCGGAAGACAGTCTCTTCTCAACTGCCCCTCTGATCATTGTGTCTGAGGACGGTGGGGGCGCTGCCTCCCGGATATATGGGCTGGTATTTCACGCCGGTGGGGCAGAGATGTGCTCCCCCTGTGTCTCGCTATTTTCGATATGTCAACGTGAACTGGTCCTTTGCCCGGATGATGGGAGTGGAGCAGGAAAGTGTCATTGGGAATACAGCCAGTGAAGTCTTTCCTGAAGATGCCGGGACGCTGGTATCCGTCTTCCATGATGTTGTTATGCAGGGTGACCTCCTGCAATGGGGAATGGACGTGTTCCCGAAACGGGAAGGTTTTCTCCTGATATATCTTCCGGTTTGGTGGATCGCATCCGTATTATGGCTGTTCGTTTATTGATGTATCCCGTGAGCGTGCGGCATTGCGGGTGCTTAGGGATAACGATGAATTCCTGAATATTATCTTCTCATCTACTATTGAGGGAATCCTTCTTATCGATGCAGAGACACACACGATTCTGGATGTGTACGCGACGGCATCTCATCTCATCGGAGCAGGGAGGGATGAGATCATAGGCAGTCCCTGCCGTGATGTCAGATGTCCGGCCAGGGAGGGGTTATGCCCGGTGACAGACCTCGGGGAGGAAGTACATTTGTCGGAACGTATGCTCCTGACAGCAGATGGCCGAAATATTCCTGTGTTAAAATCCGTCAAACAGGTGGTGTACCAGGGTCGGCACTGCCTCATGGAAATGATAGTCGACCTGCGATAGGTCAAGGCAGCAGAAAAAGCACTTAATATTGCTGAAGAACGCTACCGGATGGTCTTTAAGAGATCGGCTGATGCAATAGTCATCACCGATACGAAGGGAATCGGTGAGGCTAATCCGGCGTTTGGAACAGCACTCGGGTACCTCCCTGAAGAGATGAAAGGGTGTTCGGTTCTCGATTTTTCCCCGGAATTACAGGAAGACGGGGTCCTTTTCTCTCACCGGAGGGATGGGATGCTGGAGGAGATTATGGGTGGCAGACAGATCAGCACCCGATGGGATGCTCTCTCCAAAGATGGTCAGACAGTATGCTTTGAATTACAGGGGGGCCTTGTGAATATTCTTGGAAAGACGATGGTGATTCTTGTCGGGCGCAATGTCACAGAACTGATTCACCTGAAACAGCAACAGCGGGAGGCATTGGATCAGATTGAGGGAAATCTAACAGATCTTGATATCCTAAACAACCATATCAGAAATCCGCTGATGATCATCAGTGGCTATACTGAAATGAGTGCTAGTGAGCATACACCTGTTATCATGAGTCAGATACAGGAGATTGATGGTATCATTAAAACGCTTGACCAGGGTTTTCTGGAATCCGAATTCGGCATTTTCTGCGCAGGCATCATGATGTGTGCAATCCTCGTCGTGAGTAGACCTGAGATCTATTCTGAGTGCATCATCCTTTATGGTGAACACCTCCTATCTTACGGTACATGGAGAATACGAGCGATGAAGCCGACGTGTTGGTTGGCCAGATTACCCTCGGAGGTGGCTGTTTTTGGGGTATTGAGGCGGGATTCCGGGGCTTATCCGGCATCCTTGCAACTGCTGTAGGGTATACTGGTGGGGATGTGGAGCATCCGGACTATGGCCAGGTCAGCACCGGGAAGACCGGTCATGTGGAGGCGGTCCGGATTGCCTATGACCCGGCTATTATATCTTTAGTCGCTATTCTCAGCCGTTTTTTTGGTCTGTTTGATCCCACATCAGAGGAGGGACGGCCCGGGTTCGATGGCTTCCAGTACCGTTCGTTTATCTTCTGCCACACCGAAGAGGACTGCCGGACAGCCCGGGCATTCATCCGGGAAGAGGAGGCATCCGGGAAGTATAAAGGTTCGTTTGTGACTGCTGTGCGACCTGCAGGAGTTTTCTGGCCTGCTGAAGACTACCACCAGCAGTATTACGAGAAACTGGGAACCCGGTATCAAAAGCCCCTGTTCTGAGGTGAGACAGGTTGGTCTTATTTCAGTTTAAACCCATACTGTCCCTGTTTTTTGGAATTGTATATTGGTTAACCGTTATTTGTAGTCAAAAGTGGGAGAATTTCAGCCCCATATGCAGATCGATGCCTGTATTGCAGCATATTTCCATAAATATATCCAATGGGAGTACAAAAGTATTCGATAGCCTGCCCAAATGAGGCATCCCCGGGTGTACATACCGATGATAATGAAACGTTCTATTCCTGTGCTCTATGTCGTTGATGACCTAAGGGCATGCGAAGGGGCCTACCATTTTCTGCAGAAGTCAGGAGATATGTCTCTTGATTTTGCCTTCTCCACAGAGGAGGCAACAGAGATGCTCTATAAAAATGAATATCATGTCGTTGTCTGTGAATATCACCTGAAAGGGACAGACGGTGTATCTTTTCTGGACGACCTCCGCTTGCAGGGGGAGCGGATTCCGTTCATCATTGTTGGGGATGACACCGAGGGGGTAATCATTGAAGCAATCAACCGGGGTGCTGATTTCTTCCTGAACCGAGGGGAAAACCAGTTTCAGTTCTATATTGAACTCAGCCTCACCATAAAGAGGGCTGCCAGGAAGTATAATGCCTCTGCACGGCAGCAGCAGGAGGAGGGGCGGCGGCGATCCCATACTTCAGCTGTCCAGTTGCTGAAGGAGGGACCGGATGAGAAGGATATTCTTATTCAGGAGGTGCATCACCGGGTCAAGAACAATCTCCAGCTTATCTCAAGCATTCTCAAGATGCACAGTTACCGTACAACAGATCCGGAGACACGGGAGATTCTGGAGGACTGCAGAAACCGTATCGCGTCAATGGCATTAATCCATGAATATCTCTATCGTTCTGATAATCTCGTAACGATACGGATGGCTGAATATGTGCCCCGCCTTGTCCAGAATCTTTCATCTCAGAAGCCGTATGGGATGGAGAATGTTGAGATAATCGCCCGCTGTGACCCGGGAATATCTCTGGACATTGATACCTGCATTCCCTGTGGTATCATCATCAATGAACTTATCACGAATGCCCTGAAATACGGGTTTACCAAGGGGGAAAGCGGTGAAATAGTAGTCTCCATGGATCAGTACCGCAGAGGGCTTGCACGCCTGCGTGTCTCGGAGAATGGGTCTTCGACAAAATCCGGCGTTGATATGGAGAACGGGGAAACGCTGGGTATGCAGCTTGTGAAAAATCTGACCATCCAGATTGACGGGAAGCTTACGGTCTCAGAAGAGGGCGGTCTCACCTTCAGCATCGTCTTTCCGTACACAGAATAAATCCAAAAAAGATATCGACTCTTTCCTGCACCTGTCTCATACAAATAATTATATTCTCCACGAACGGGGTTACGAGATTCCGGAACATTCTGAATATATGTCACTGAAGAAACGGCGGACCAAAGAGATGCCCGAAGAGCTCTAAGAGAGTCAATGAGCGCTTATGGCTGTTTTTCAGGTTCAGTATTTTCGGAAGATGCCGGAAAGCACTTCCCGCGGGTAGCAGGTGCTGCGTACCCGCATCTCCCATCTATCGGCCTGTATCGTTCCCATCCATCTCTCCTCTGAAAAAAGGGATTTGACCTCGTGGGGAGTGAAGTAGTGGGTCATCACGCCGTCCCCGCGGAGAAAACTGTTTTTTTCTGCAGGCCTGCCTTTCCCATAGCGAAAATCGGATACGGAAAATTCGCGGAAGAAGAGTGTGCCTTCGGGAACAAGCACCCGCCGGAGTTCTGTTACTGCCTGGTGGCGGTCCTGCTCCCTGAGTGCACCAATGATGTGGACGGCAATGACAGCGTCAAATGCGGCATTGCAAAAGGGGAGGGACCGGACGTCCGCCTGCACAAAACGGGCGGTAGGGACTGCCACCCGTGCAAGCCGGAGGGCGGATGCGGCGATATCGCAACCGGTTGCATCGCATCCATCCCGGCAGAGGGTAGAGAGGGTCTTGCCATTGCCACATCCTCCCTCCAGCACCCGTGTGCCGGGTGAAAAGGGCGGGATGCCGGTGGCTGCCCCCTGCCAGAGGGCGCCTCTCTGCCGGTAATTATTCTCCCATGCCTCCATTTTGTTTTACTCCTTCTCTGCCCGGCGGTATAACGTATGTGATGGGTAATGTCTGCAGGCAATAGTGTGGTATATGGGTTTCTCTACATTTCATATCCGTGTTGCGGGACATGCCTGTTTTTTTATGTGGTATGGGTTTCTCTCCTCTCTTTTGCCACAGGTTCTTTGGCCCCTGACTACGAATGGAAGAGTATCTATATGCAGGAAGAGACTGGGCCGGAATACCCGAAAACGGGTGATGGGAATGGGAGGAGCAGGGGGATTTTTGCAGATCCCCCGGTGCGGGGGCTTATTTATCACGCAGTCCTCTACCTGGGGGTGATGCTTGTCATCTTGGCGGTGAACCTCAGGATAGCTCCTGATAATCTCTGGGTGCAATGGATTGCCCTTCTCTGGGGCCTTCTCCTGTTCTGGAATGCCTGGCAGGTATTTTCAGTCCGGGGGAAGGTTCAGAGATAGCAGGACTGAATTTCAACGACTTCTGCAGAGTCTTTTGCGGTGGCATACTCGGCGAGGGGGTCGTGGTTTACCTCAAGAAACCGGATGCCCCAGCTAAAGGCCGAGAGGATCTCCTCCGCCTGTTCTTTTTCTCCCAGGATAACGAGGGCTGCTGCAAACGCCTCAACTGAGTTGAGCATAAACGGCCGGCCGAAGTGGCCTGGATTTGCAGCAACGAGAAATGGCAGTGCCCGGCGCAGGGGCCAGCGTGATACCTGAATGTTCTCGAAGACCTCCCAGGAACAGTCAAGAGCAGTGATGGACTTAGGTTTTCGGTCGGCAGGGGAGAGTGCCTGCGGCGCTGATGGGTCGAGAATAAGGCTTGAATGGGGTATTCTGTCCACCTGGGCATAAACACGCACGCATCCGCGCCGTTCGAGTTTTTTTACCGAACAACGTCGTGGATCGCAGGAATTGTCACGGTAGGCAAAGAGGGAAATCATCCTTTATCTAAAGGATGTCCCCATAGTGAGTAATCAATGTATGTACTCATGTGCCCCTGCATTGCAGCCCCGTCCCTCCGTGCGGTGGGTATCACAAAAGACGCCGACCTCCGGGCCTTTTCGCAGGCGCAGGAGCGCTGCCGTGAATTTGGCATTGATTCCGTGATGATGCCGTGTTCTGAGACGATATATCTGGGATCCCGTCACCCTCCGGGACCGTATGAGGGTAGGCTTGATACTCCGGAGTTTTTGGCCTTCCTTGACCGCTCGGAGGAGATGGTTCGGTCTGTCATCCGGGAACGGGGGGCGCCCCTCTGTATCGTGGGTGTGGACTCATCCCCTGTATGCGGAGTGAACCAGTGGTACAGAACAGATCTCCGCCAACCGGGCCGGGGTGTCTTTCTCTCCCGGTTTCCGGAGATTCCTGCACTGGATGTCTATGACTTCGCCCGCTACCGGGTCTATCTTGCGGCTCCGCTCTTTTCAGAGGCCGAGCGGTCATATAATCGCTCGATTGCTGCCCTCATCAGGGGGCACTTTTATACCGTCCACCTGCCCCAGGAATGCGGGGACTCGTCTGCCGAACGTTCATCTGACCATACGGCAGGCATCTTTACCGAGAATCTGGCAGCTCTCAGTGAAGCAGATGTGGTGGTGGCAATTATCGACGGGGCAGATGCTGATTCCGGCACTGCCTGGGAGATGGGATATGCCTATGCACAGGGTATCCCGGTCATTGCCCTGCGCACCGATTTCCGTCAGGCAGGTGTCTCGGAACGGGTGAACCTGATGCTCGAGGAGGCTGCCCGTGTGACAGACAAAGCTGATATGCTGCCATATCTTCTTGTTTCACCCCGTATTTGCCCGTCACGGGAAGGTGCAGATACCGGCAGCATCTAATGCCAATTTTTATTGTCCCCGCTAACCGACAGTTCAGTATATAGGGGCACGGCAGCATGTCAGCGCCGGCCCGGGACATGGCATGGGTCAGCGGCGTATTCTGATTGTGGAAGATGAGGCGATTATTGCAATGGAGCTCAGGGAGACACTTGAGCATCTGGGTTATTCGGTCGTCGGGAATGAGCTCCGGGGGGAGGATGCAGTCCTTGCTGCCGGAAAACTCAGGCCTGATGTTGTGCTGATGGATATCCACCTGAAGGGGAAGATGGATGGCATCGAGGCTTCGGATCGTATCGCCCGCCGTTATGACATCCCGGTCATCTACACGACTGCCCATTCTGACCGGGAGACTCTCTCACGTGCTATCCGCACCCAGCCCTATGGTTATATCATTAAACCGTTCAATGAGCACGATCTCTACTCAAATATCGAGATGGCCATGCACAAACATCGCGTGAAGAGCCGACTGGAGGGCAGTCCGGAGATGGTGGACTCCGCCCTCAATATGGTTGCAGGGGCGGTGGTTATAACTGACTCGGGAGGTTGCATTGAACGCCTCAACCTGGAGGCCGAACGATTGACCGGGTATCGCCTCAGTGATGTGGAGGGTGTGCAATTCTTCACGGCTTTCCGTGTCTCTGTTCCCGGCCGGGACGTCCTGATGGAAAAACTGCTGGTCTCCTCAGAGTATGCTGCAGGCTCCATGCTCTCCTTCCCTTCCACGATTCGTGTCGGGATGAAATCCGGAGGATATATTCTTGCTCACCTGAACACGGTAGTCATTCAGGAGAAGGGGAGTTCGCGGATACAGAATATCGCCTTCCTGATTGAGCCGTTCGTTCCCGGGGCGGAGGGGGGTGCCGCAGCAGGAGGGTACCCGGCAATAGCAGCCTTTGTGGAGGCGATGCCGGATCCATTCGCCTGTGTGGCAGAAGACGGGGATGTGATTCTGTTCAATGGTCGTTTTTCCTCGCTCTGCGAGCGGTTAGGATATGACATCAGCGGTTTGGTGCCCCACATCACGGGGGCTCTGCCGGAGTCATTTATCGGGGGCTCTGTTCTCTTTCAGGAAATCCTTGCAGACAACCAGGTGGTGACCCGAGAAAAAGTGGTCAAATTCTCAACCGGCAGTATTGTCTATTCCATCCGTTATCTTCCGGTAGCCGGGGAAAAGAATACAGGTTCACGGTATTTAGCCCTGCAGATCCGCGATGTCACTGCAGAGACACGGGCGGTGCGGCAGTGTGAGCGCACACAGGCGGGGGCACAAAATACGGATGCCGCGATTGAAGGAATAGGGGATCTGTGTACTGCCCTTAAAGAGACGGTTCTTGCGATGTCATGGGCCTATGAAAAAGGACCTGCTTTTCGTGACGCAGCAAATGAACAGCTGGATGAGGTGAATCGGATCCTTGGTGATATTGACCTCAGGCTCATTGAGATTGAAAAGAACCGTCAGGTCTGAGCCGGGGAGATCCGCATTGTGGACAGATGCCGTCACGTATATATTGGTCTGCCGGATTCTTTTTTTTTTGGAGATTTAAATAATATACTGGGATTTATGTGATTATTTTGTTTTTTTCCTGTCCGGTATGGGTGTGGAAGTTATTTTATGGAATGACGTCCAAGGAGCAGGCAACCCATGGGGGGTGCTGGAATGCCAAAGAGTGAATTAATACACAGAGACACGACGCGGGAAGCGTTTATTGAACAGGCATATGCCCGACTGGATGAAGTACGGAAGCAGGATGCACAGAACTGTGAACTCATAGTGAATGCACCGGATTCTGTTCAGCAGGAGATGAAATCCTGTAATGTGGATGTGGGTATGTATATCAGCCTCGCAGAGGTTGAGATCGAACTTCTGGAGCATGCAGATGAGAATGAATGGGCTTCACTGCGTACCAGGGTGGACAGTGCCATAGGCAAAGCAATGGGAGAACTGGAACGGTCCAATGCTATTCTGGAAAGTCCTGCAGAACGAGTGCAGTGGAAATAAATCCTGATTCAGATATTTTAATCAGACTCCACACTGATCTTTTTTTTCTGTTTATTGTCCTGGGGTATGGATATGTGTCCCGCTCCAGCGAAACTGCAGAATGGTGGCTGTTTTTATTTTGGTCCGGAAACATCATTTCAGGAGGCATTGCAGCATTTTCATGGATGCCTGATTATTGGGAATATGGGTGTGTGTCATCCGTTTCCGCCGGATATGTGTTTCAGGCGACAGTTCACAGAAAGGTGTGTGCGATGAAGAGGATTGAAAGAAATATGGAACATACCGGTATTTTTCATAAAAAGGAATCAAAAAGCAGATGCCTAAGAGTTGGTGTCGGGGCGCGAGGTGTGGTATCGGTTTGTTCGTGGTACGTGTGTTGAGAGGTATGGTATGGTGTGTTGCGCCCCTTTCTCTGGTATCTCTTCTCTCTCCCCCTGATGGGTGCCTCCGTGCATTATCCGGTATCCCTATTCGGATAAGGCAGGATGCAGCCGCTGTGTATCTCTGGTGAAAGACCACTGCGGGAGCGATGTATTGGTTCCCAACTTGTGCCAAGCTGGTACTAGTTACCTATTTGACGAACTAATATTTAAACACTCCGTTCAATGCTTGGCATTGAAGTGTGCATTGACTCATAGCATTGGGGCTGAGCGTTGGACCATGCATTAGCGAAACCTATAACATATGATGCGAAAAAATTCTATTCATACATGCTTGGCGCCTTTCCTCAGGAATTAACCCGGATCTGTAAGGTTCTCAGGGAGAACCCGAAGGGGATGGCAGTCCGCGACATCGCGAATGCCATTGGGATGAACCGCAATACGGTCTCGCGCTACCTGGACATGCTTCGCGTGGCAGGGCAGGTGGAGATGAAGACCTACGGCAAGGCAAAGGTCTTCTACATATCACACCGGATGCCCATCTCCGCAATGATGGACTGTGCGGCTGACATGGTCTTTGTACTGGACCCGTCGCTTACGGTTGTCGAGGCAAACGATACAATATGCACCTTTCTGGGAGGGTGCCGTGATGATATCCTGGGAAAGCCGATGCGGGAGTCAGCACTCGGTGCCTTTGACCATCCCCTGATCGTGGGACGCATCAGTGATGCAATGGAGGGGAGGGGATCGACGGATGAACTGCGGTATATGAGGGTGGACGGAGAGGTCTTCTTCCGCATCAAGACAATTCCCACGGTTCTCAATTCCGGTCTGCCTGGCGTGGCCGTTGTCATGGAGGATATCACCGGCAAAAAGGTGGCAGAAGAGGCACTCCGTGCGAGTGAACTTAAGTTCCGCACCCTTGTCGAAGACATCAGTGATGCGATATGGATCATCGGGGAGGACTGGACGTTCTCCTATGTGAGCCCTCGTACTGAGGATATCCTCGGATATCTGC
This sequence comes from uncultured Methanomicrobiaceae archaeon, assembly GCA_963761105.1. Taxonomy (GTDB): domain Archaea; phylum Halobacteriota; class Methanomicrobia; order Methanomicrobiales; family Methanomicrobiaceae; genus Methanogenium. Next base: position 777,562 of record CAVXFW010000023.1, read on the forward strand.
CCGCACGCATGGAAGGTGAGTCACTCTTCTCATACATCCCTGACACTGATCATGCAGAGGTGAAGGCGGCCCTTGAGGAGTGCCGAAAATCTACCCGGGGTTGTTCGGTGGTTCCCATCTCCATGCGGTACATAGATGGGCACACTGTTTATGTGGAGGTGAGTGCCTCTCCACAGTATGATCTCCTGGGCGACTTTACCGGGTATCGTGCGGTCTGCCGGAATGTGAGTGAGCGCCGGGCCCATGAGCGCAGGCTTCTGCAGTGGAAGTCATTTCTCTTTTCTATCGTTCAGAATATTCCCGCAAAGGTGATGGTGACAAACGCCGAAGACCGGTCGCTCGTGTTTGTGAACCGGTCTTTTGAGGAGATGTTTGGCATATCTTCCGACGAGGCGGCTGGCAAACAGTGCAAAGATATCTTTACGCCGGATCTCTGTCGGATGCTTCTTTGCGGAGATGAAGAGACCCTGCAGTCTGGTGAAGAGGTGGATGTGCCGGAGGTCGTAGCTGATGTTCCCGGTGCCGGCGAATGTATTCTCTGGGTCAAGAAGATCCCCATCTTCTCAGGAAAGGGGCATCTTCGCTACGTTCTGGGTATCTACAGGGATGTGACTGACACAGTCCGGAATGAACAGCGTATCCGTGCTGAACGTGATCAGGCACAGCAGTCGCTCGATGCGGCCGGCCTTCTGATTGCCGTTGTTGCCCCGGATGGCACCATACGGACGATGAATCGTCGGGGCAGTGAAATGCTCGGCTATCCTGGGGATACGCTCATTGGCAGGAACTGGTTTGAAACCGTTGTACCGCCGCATTCCCGTGCCATTTTGCAGCAGCGGTTCTTTACTGTCCTGAAAACGGGCAGTTTTTCCACAGTCTCTGAAAATGGCTACCTCCTTCATGCGGATGGTGTGCTGATCCCTGTAGCCTGGCAGAATGCGATTCTACCAGGTGAGGACGGGGCCCCGGCAGGGGTGGTCACCTCTGCTGAACCTTTGCCTGATATATCCTGAAGGCAGGGACTACTCATCCCAGCCACAACCTTTTTGCTCCTGACCTGCGGGATACGACATATGGGTCTTTTCCTGTTCCGGTCATCCCGGCAAAATGCCCGGTTCCTTCCGGTGCTCTTTTCTCTTCTGTTGTTTGTATTCGTTTTTCAGGCCAGTGTTGTCTCTGCGGAGTCAATTGCCCCCGGACTCTCCGGGGCATCTGCTGTTTATACCGCAGGGGAGGAGATCACTATCAGAGGGGAGACAAATCTTGCTCCCGGTACGGCTCTTCTGATAACGATAGAAGCGGCAGCATTCCGCCCCACAGAGAAAGGGGTTGGTGAAGCGCTCTTCGGTACATCCGGGACGGTGGTCGTGCAGGATGGGCCCCCCCCTTTCTGGTCATTTACCTTTGATACCCCTGGATGGGAACCCGGCGAGTACCTGGTCACCATCGAAGTGCCAAAGATCGGGACAACAGAGTCAGGCTCATTCTCTCTTCTCCCTGCTGAGGATATTCCGGAAACGCCTGCCTCGCCTCCCCCGACATCTTCTCCACCGGATACACCGGTTTCATCTCTTCCCACGCCGGCTCCGTCACCCACTGCCGTGTCGCTCTCCCCTGCAGCCGGGCTGGCGGGGTTTGCCGCAGTATATCTCTTCGTGGCGTATTTTTCTCAGGAGTAACGGGTATTTACCGGGGTGGCCGGGGTGGCCGGTATGGCCGGTATGGACGGTATGGACTGTTCCTCCGTCAGAAACAGACAGATATATCTCTCCGGGGCAGTGATTTTTACCTGAACAGAAGGAAGTGGCAGGTCTATGATTTTTTCACAGGTTGATTTAGAAATATTCGGGGCCAGTCTGGTGAGCATTATTTTTGTGGTGAACATCTTTTTTGCCATCACTGTGGTCTTTGTTGAACGAAAAAAACCATCTGCAGCTTTGTTGTGGGTGTCAGTACTCTTATTTGTGCCTATATTCGGGCTTCTTCTGTACCTCGTCTTCGGTCAGACGATATACAAGGAACGGATATTCCGGCTCAAAGAAGAGGACGATCGTATCGCAAAAGAGGTGCTTGCACGGCAGGATGAGAGGCTGGCGAGCATTCATGTGCCGCCGAAAGATAAGGAGGGCGACTACCTCAAGATGATTACGATGCTGCTCAAAAATGATCCGTCGTTCATCTCAAATGACAACATGGTGGAGGTATTCACCGATGGGAAGGCCAAATTCGATGCCCTGCTTGAGGCAATAGACCATGCGAAGGACTACATCCATCTGGAATACTACATCATCCGAAACGACGACCTTTCCCGGCAGATAGCAACGGCTCTCGCACGGAAGGCACGGGAAGGAGTGACTGTCCGGGTGCTGGGGGACTCCGTCGGGTGCCAGGGATTGCCGAAGGACTTCTTCCGGGAACTCACCGATGTGGGAGGGGAGGTCGCCTGGTTCTTCCGCTCAAAATATCTTCATCTCAATATGCATGTCAACTATCGCAACCACCGGAAGATTGCTGTTATTGACGGAAAAACCGGTTTTATTGGCGGTTTTAATATCGGAGATGAGTACCTGGGCAAAGGTCCTCTCGGGCACTGGCGTGATACTCACCTGAAGATCACCGGCACTGCGGTGTATTCCCTGCAGGTCCGGTTTTTTATGGACTGGAATTATGCCGCAAATGCAGACCTCGGCTTTGAAAAACGGTATTTCCCGGCCCCTGAGAAACGGGAAGGGATGCTGGTGCAGATTGTCTCCAGCGGTCCTGACTCCCGTGGTGATGCGATAAAAAAAGGATATCTGAACCTTATCAACAATGCACGGGAGAGTGTCTGGATACAAACGCCCTATTTCATCCCGGACGGGAGTATCATGGATGCCCTGAAGATTGCAGCGCAATCCGGTGTGGATGTGCGCATCATGTTCCCCTGCAAACCGGACCACCCGTTTGTATACTGGGCAGGTTTTTCCTATCTCTGGGAACTGATGGAATCCGGTGTGCGGGTCTATACCTATGACAACGGGTTTATTCATGCAAAGACCGTTGTCGTTGACAAAATCGCTGCCTCCGTGGGAAGCGCAAACTGGGATATCCGGAGTTTTTCCCTGAACTTTGAGGCGAATGCCTTTTTGTATAATGGTGAAGTCCCTGCTGTCCTGAAGCAGTTCTTTGCAGATGATCTGGCATCCTGCACGGAAGTGACTCCGGATATGTATGGAAACCGGACACTCACGGTGCGATTCAAAGAATCATTCTCCCGTCTTTTCTCGGGGATTATGTAAACTGCCCCGGCTGAATGTTCATCATTCTTTTTTCGGGAGACTGCAATTGGATTTTTTGGAAATTATGATGCATTATTCCCTGTTTTTCCCGAAATAATGCTTCAGACGGGGGATATTCTGGCGGTAGTGCACCTGCAGGGACGGCCAAATGTAGGGCCGGTACTGTGGCAGCATCGCAGATCCCATTATGCACTTTTCGATGAGACTTTTTTCCCGGCCTGTTACACAGTTCTCCCGGTGCAGGACTTCCTCAAGAAACTCCTCTGAGGTCTCTGCATGTGCGCAGGTGAGGACATGCCCGAGGTCAGAGAGTAGATGGCCGTCTGTTCCTCCGGTGATACACATACTGCGTGAATCTGCCACTGCTGCCGCCTTTTTATTGAGGGACCGTGACATGCCGCCGCTAATCACCTCAAGGCCGTCGAACACATCATACATCAGGGGTGAGAGATACTCACGTTCGATGCATTTCCCGAGACCCTTGTTGAAGAGCAGGTAGCCGAAGGGGTGGGCGGCGACTATAATGCAGGAATAGTCTTCGCAAAATGTGACAATCTCAGGGGTGGAGAGGGATGTTGCCAGATATGGACTGCTACTCTTTTTTTTTGCGATGTTTTTTTCATAGCATTCCGTGAGGTCGGCAACAGAGAAGAAGTAGAGAAGTATATGCGGCCCGTCCCATGCACTGATCTCAATCCCCGGGATGAAAAGGACGGATTTGTCCAGCCGCTGTGCCTCGCAAACGCCGCTGACTGCGTTGTGGTCGGTTATGGCAAGCCCGATGCCTTTCTTCTCTGCGAGAGCCAATGCATCGCGAACCCTGGTGGGTGAGTCGGAGTGATTGGTGTGAAAGTGCATGTCTATTCCGACAAAGCCATGCCTCTGGATCTCATGGACGTCAGGTTCGCCAAAGATGACTTGGGGAAATGTATGTTGGTTGCTCATGCCATTCAGATATCCTGTAAGTTGTCCGGCTCTCCTATTTGCCTGTGGTGCATGTGCCGGGTGAAGGGCAGCAGGTGAAGATGTGTGGTCTATATGACTGCATTCGGCATCTGATTTGGTATTATATTCTGAATTCAACAAATTTGAGTAAATAAATTTGTCTTCAGTGATCAAAACTCTAATGTCTTGCATATCTTATAATATATATATATTCTTTTTAGGAGTTCATGAGTATGGTATCAAAAGAAAGGGCAGGTATAGTGTCTGTCCTGACAGTAATACTCGCGGTGTTGTGTGTGGCAGCACCGGCGATGGCCGCAACCTGGGTGGTAAATCCCGATGGAACGGGTGACTTTACCTCAGTGCAGGCGGCAGTTGAGAGCGGCTGGATGAGTGGCGATACGATTCAGATCGAATATGCGGTCTACCAGGAATCGGTCTCTGTGGATGCAGATGGCAGGGATCTCACCATTACCGGTGTATCTTCACCAGCTGGTATCCTTCCGGTGATCGACGGTATGAATGGCGGCCGCTCGATGTACCTCTATAACGGCAATTTCATTGTTTCCGGTCTGTATGTGACGAATGCTTCCCGTTTCGGTCTGGTTGCACGTTCCGAAATTGATGGGCAGACTTTTTATGCGACCGGCATTGAGGCCACACAAAATGGTTGGTCTGGTATAAAGGTAATTGGCTATTATGAGGCCAGTCTGACAGAGTGTGAGGCACATGACAACGGCGACTTCGGCATTTTGATGAGAGATATTGAGTTTGCCGAAGGAACGGATCTGCTCTGTTATGAGAACGGTGAAGGTCTGCGGATCCGTGGTGTTGAGGTAGTTCTTGACGGTGTTGAGGCCACGAATAACAGATGGTGTGGTGTCACTGTCAACCTGTGGGATACAAGGGTAAATACCGATGCATCCGTCGATGTCGAAATGAATCCGGACAGGGTTTCTGTGGCAACACTCACCGATATTCTGGTCACGGGCAATGGTGATGATGGTCTCTTTGTAAGAGGATCCGGCCTGTCCATGGTTAATATTTCCCGGGTTGAATCCACCGGAAACGGAGGCAACGGAATTGCTCTGAGAGGTCTCGATACCTTTACTGCCCGCGACCTTCTCCTCTCCGGGAATGGTGCGGAGCGTGACCTTGTCCGTACGCCCCTGCTCGATACAGACGGTGAGGATGATATGGCTCTGTCCGATGCAGACAGTGATGATGTGGTGATGGCAAATGGGGTGTCCCGTGAGCTTCGATCCGGGAATGGTCTCTTCGTGGTGCAGAGTGGTGACGGTCTCATTGAGGATGTGGAGGCGGTGAACAACCCGTCCGTGGGCATCCTCGTCGATGTGACTGGCGATGTTGTCGTCTCCAATTGCACAGCGAATGATAATGGGTATCTTGGTATTCTCACCATGTCGTCATCTGCTAAATCCATCAGAGGTGTGGAATCATTTGACACGGGAGATGCGTTTGAAACTGCTTTTACCCAAATGACCACGTCTGTGGCAGATGCAACAGTCGTCTCTGAAGATGAATTCATTCTTGGGGAAGGCGTTTCCATTTTTGTCGATGATATCATTGAAGAAGGGCCGGATGTGACACTCTCCTCCGTTACGGCGACTGGTAACGGATATGCCGGAATTGGGGTTATTGCCTCGTATATCAATGCAACGGATATCATTGCAGATGAGAACGGTGCGTGCCCGACAGACGTTGCAGGCACCCTCTCTGGTGCCGGTATTGTCGGGGCATCTTTCGTTGGCGAATACTCTGACATTGCGGCAGCAGATAACGGTGGTGCAGGTATGGCCGCAGCCTCCCTTGCCCTTGTGGTTGAGGATGCCACGTTCACCGGCAACGGTGCAGAAGCGTACAGTGAAACGCACAGCCCACTCTTCCAGACCGGACTTCTTACAGTCTCTCTGGTGAACTTCTTATCTAATGTTCATTCTGACGAGAATGCCGGTTCCGGTATTCTCATGACCTCGGTCATTACGGGATGTAACGAATGTACGGCATCAGGGAATGAGTATGGTGGCATTGTGGCTGCAGACCCCCTGAGTCTTGGGATTGCCGCACTCATTGTGAACTTCGGCCCTTCCTTCATCTCTGAAGTTGACGGGATCTCTGAAGAAGATCGGTTCTATCTGGAGAGTCTCTCCTCACAGACAATGCAGGATGTAGTGACATGCTACGGCACGACAGATGTCGTTCTTCCGTCCAGTGTTGCTGACATCGATATCGACAATATCACCGAAGAGGATGTGGGATTCATCGTTGACCTGTTGCACCAGTATATGGCCATATCAGGGTGCTTCATGATGGACTCTGCTGCAGATGAGAACGGGCTCTTTGGCATGGCAGTAGTATACCCGAATGTGGCAACGCTTGGTTTTTCAGCAGATGGCAACGGGTATGACGGGGGTAGTCCCCTTCGGGCCATCGCGGGAACTGGTATCGTTGGTCTCTATCTGGCCGGTGAATTGACTGACACTTCAGCTTCTGAGAATACCGGGGCAGGTATCGTCACAGTTGGTGTGGTATCAGAGTATACCGGTGTCACTGCGGATGACAACGGCTATGCTGGCATTGTCACCATTGATCCACTGACTCTTGCCGCAGCTGCTGCTGTCACCTACTTTGTTATTCTGGACGACACAGGTGCTCAGATGGATATGGCCGCAGACACAGCTGAGGTGAATGATCTTGAAATGCATGCGGATATTGCAGACAGTGCGGTCGTGCAGGAGATTGTCTCTACCTACTACACCGGCACATCGTCTGTGGATGCCACCATTGATGGTGTCAGCATCCCCGAGGACGGGATGGAGATCCTCCTTGAGCATATTGAAATCTACTTTGAAAATGCGGGTGTCTATGCATACGATGTATCTGCATCCGGGAACGGTTACCTGGGTTTTGTTGCCATCGGTCCGAATGTAGTGATGAACGGTGTCACAGCAGACGACAATGGTGCGAAAAACAACGATGAATCCCCTGTTCTTGCCCTCGCTGCAGGCAGTGGAATAATTGGTCTTTCTATTGTTGGTGACTACACGGATATTGCCGCAAACGGTAACTCCGGTGCCGGAATTGCTACTGCAGGTGTGGTTACAGATATGACCGCCTGTGAGGCAGATGATAACGGTGTGGGTGTGGTCTCCCTCTTTATTTCCGGTGACTACACGGAAATTGGTGCCGATGAAAACGCCATCTCCGGTATTGTCCTCGGCGGCATCAACGGCACGCTCACCGATTCTTCTGCAGAGAACAATGCAGGCCCTGGTATCATCTGTATTGACCCGGTGGCAGCGGTTGTCATGTATCTGTTTGTCTCACCGGGAGCAATACCATTCGGAACGGTGGAATCTGCGAATGGCATGGATGCCTCTATTGGATATGATGCAGACGGTGTCTCTCCTGAGACACTTGTGCTTCTGAGTCAGCTCTCCGGCAGCACTGACCGTGTAACGTCTGAGAGTGCTGAAAGAGAGACTGCATGGACACTTATTGAGTGGGCGATAGGGCATATCCCTGCGTATGAAGGTGACATCACTGACCTCAACGAGACAGAAATCATGGATCTCGTGCTCATGCATTACCTGACGGGTGCAGGTTTTTCTGTCTCTGATGTATCAGCTGACAATAACGGCTGGCAGGGTGTTGTGGTCCTTTCCCCGTCCATTAGCGTTGCTGATGTTGTCGCAGACGGCAATGGTTACCATGGTGTTTCCGTTATCAGTCCGTGGAAAGCGGTCGATGCAACCGGGTTTATGCACCCTGCTGAACCGGTTGGAGCCGAACGTCTGAGTGTCCGGGGAATTTATGCTGAGAACAATGATGGCGCAGGGCTCTCAGTCGCAGGAGTCAATGGTGGAGACGTCATGGATGTCTATAGCTCTGGCAATAATGTGGGCATCCTCCTTGGGGATTCAGATCATCTCATGGTCTCAGATAGTATGTTTGAAACAAACTGGGCCGCGTCAGTGTTGTGCGGCGGCAGTCAGTTCAACAGTCTCATCCCGACTCGTGGTTTACTTTCAGATGAGGTACTTACCGACCCGACCGGATCATGCGACAATGTCTTTTCCTATACCGAAGTGGATGGGGGCATTGTGGTTCTTCCGAATTCCTCCGGGAATGTATTCGATGATACTTTCTTCGACGAATCAGCGGAGATAGCAGCAGATATCTCAGGCGACGGGCCTTTTGTTATCTATAGTACATCCGGGGCCTTTGCTCCGGCACTGCCGGAACCACAGTGGGGAGCTCATATGGGTGGATGCGCAATTGGTGTTGTTGGCCTGGGCGGGTTTAATACGACCGTGAACATCACCTATGACTACAGCTATGGATATCCGGAGGCTGAAGGTGCAGGTCTGTATCCGCAGTGGGCTGTGAATTCCACAACTCCATGGAAAAACTGGAGATTCAATGCGGTCTCCAATGATCCGGTTACGATGACGGTCGGAACAATGGTAGTGCCAATAACCCCCTCGGCCGCTGTTCCATATGGTGAATTCACCGGTTTGATGTTCATCGCGCCGTTCTGGATGGAGGAACAAAGCAGTGACGATCCGGGCCATGATGCATTCATGCAGTCCCTTGCGGAGAATAAGAAGACCGGGTATATCGGTCCTGATGGTGTCTTCGTCCCGTATGCACCAGGGGAAGTTCCGGTGGAAGGTGCCGGTCCCGCTATCGGTGACGGCGTGAAAGACACCTCCGGTGATGACACCGGAGACGACACTGGTGACGACACCGGGACACCACAGCAGTCCGGTGCAGACGGTTCCTCTCCGGCAGCAGCCGGTGTGACGGCCACTGCAACCAGTGCTGCCACCACCCCGGTGCCCACCACCACTCCTGCGGGAGTAGCACCGGTGATTGGTGCACTGGTTCTCCTCGGTGCCCTTGCGGTTATCCGCCGCCGGTAATCCGGCCACTTTTTTTCTTTTCTTTTATGGGGGATGTACATGTGCGGCACAACAATGTATAAATATGTACAATGACTTACATGTGCTGCATGGAAACCAAGTACATTCTTGATGAGAATGACCTGCCGAGACAATGGTATAATATCCAGGCAGATCTGCCGGTGCCCCTTTCACCGTCCTATAACCCACAGACAAAAGAGCCGATTGGGCCAGCAGATCTGGCTCCTATATTTGCATCAGAGCTCATCCGACAGGAGGTGTCAACCGAACGTTATATAGATATTCCGTCTGAGGTGCGTGACATTCTCACCCTCTGGAGGCCCTCTCCTCTCTACCGTGCCCGGCGGCTGGAAAAACTCCTGAAGACGCCTGCAAAGATTTTCTACAAGTACGAAGGAGTCAGTCCTCCCGGCTCGCACAAACCGAACACGGCGATTGCGCAGGCCTACTACAATATGAAAGACGGCATCGAGCGGATTGCAACAGAGACTGGTGCAGGGCAGTGGGGCTCTTCCCTTGCTTTTGCAACCCAGCTCTTTGACATGGAGTGCAAGGTTTACATGGTCCGGGGCAGTTATGACCAGAAACCCTACCGCAAGATGATGATGCAGTGCTGGGGAGCGGATTGTATCGCGTCTCCGTCGACTGAGACTAATGCCGGGCGGGCCATGCTGGAAAAAGACCCTGATACCTCCGGTTCTCTGGGGATGGCGATATCTGAGGCGGTCGAGGATGCAGCCTCACATGCGAATACCAATTACTCCCTTGGGTCAGTCTTAAACCATGTCTGCCTGCACCAGTCGGTGATTGGTATGGAGACTCTGGAACAGCTGAAGATGGCAGGCGAAGAGACAGCAGATGTTGTCATAGGTTGTGCAGGGGGTGGTTCTAACTTTGCTGGCCTTGCGTTCCCGCTTATCCGGGAAAAGATGGCCGGAAGAATGCCTGACTGTCAGTTTATTGCCACCGAACCGGCGGCATGTCCGACGCTCACGAAGGGCCTCTATGCCTATGACTACGGCGATGTGGCAGGTTATACACCGATCATGCAGATGTATACCCTTGGCCACGGATTCGTCCCGCCCTCCATCCATGCAGGCGGTCTGCGGTATCACGGCATGGCGCCGCTTGTCTCTCTCCTGCACCACGAAGGTCTCGTTGACGCGGTCTCCTGCCACCAGAATGAAGTCTTTGCAGCAGCAGTCGCGTTCTGCCGCTCGGAAGGCATCATCGTGGCCCCGGAGTCTGCCCATGCAATCAAGACGGTGATGGATGTGGCTGCAGAATGCACCCGGACGGGTGAAGATAAGACAATCGTCTTCAACTGTTCCGGCCACGGCAACTTTGACCTGACCTCGTATGAGGCATACTTTGCCGGTTCCCTGCCGGACTATGAGTATCCCGCAGACCTTATTGCGGCTTCACTCAAAGATCTGCCGAAGATTCACTGATGTTGATTGGTTTTGTGGTAAATCCGGTTGCCGGCATGGGCGGTGCCGTCGGACTGAAAGGCACAGACGGGGCGGTCGAGGAGGCGAAGCTGAGAGGAGCAGTCCCGGTTGCACCGGGCCGGGCCCGCATGCTTCTTTCTCTCATTACGCCGGGCGTCCATACGTTTCTCACCGCAGGCGGCCCGATGGGAAAGGCACTCCTCGATGAGGCAGGTCTTTCGGCTGAGGTGGTATATGTCCCGGACGGGGCAGAGACTACCGGAGAGGATACCCGCCGGGCGTGCCGGGCATTTACTGGCCGGGGTTGCGGCCTTATTCTCTTCTGCGGCGGGGATGGGACGGCCCGTGACGTCTTTGCCGTGGCCGGTGACACCATTCCTCTCCTTGGGGTGCCCTCCGGCGTTAAGATGTACTCCGGTATCTTTGCAGCGACTCCTGCGGCGGCGGCCGACTGTGTGAATCGGCTAAACGAGGCGGTGATGACGGATGCAGAAGTGATGGATATCGACGAGGCGGCCTACCGGGAGGGTCGGCTCGCGGTGATGCTCACCGGCATTGCCCGGTCGCCTGCCCTCACCGGGCATCTGCCTTCTTCCAAATGGGCAACAGACGCGAGGCATGAGGGGCGGGCACAGGCGGAGATCGCCCGGTTCATCACTGACATCATGCGGAGGGACACCCTGTACCTGATCGGTGCCGGGAGTACCACTGCTGCTGTCATCCAGGCATTGGGGGAAGATGGCACACTTTTGGGCATTGACGCCGTATTTGATGGGAATGTCATTGCCCGTGACCTGAATGAAGAGGGACTTTTCCACCTTCTGGACCGGTATCCCAGGGTGCAGGCGGTCGTTTCGCCCATCGGGGCACAGGGGTTTGTGCTGGGCAGGGGTACCCAGCAGTTTTCCCCTGCCGTGGTTGAACGTATCGGGCCGGAAAACTTTGTTGTCATTGCAACCGAGGCCAAACTCTCCCGCACACCTGCCCTGTACCTGGATGCGGGAAATCAGGCGATTCGCTCCCGGTTCCCGGATTCGCTCCCGGTTGTCTGTGGATATGCAATGGCCCGTCGAATGCCACTGATTCGATAACCCTTAGGGGGGATTTCTTTAGTCACTGATACCGGGCGCTTTTACCGGAGATGCTTTTTGCAGGGATCTATTCTGATCCGGCACATGATTGTCATTTCATACCACGGGTGTATGCGATCCCAAAAAGTCTCCTGAAGGTGGGGGGCAGCCTCCTGGCTTTCTCTGACGTGGGTGCGGAGTTCCTGTTTTCCCGGTTGTTTCCTTTCTCTTTTTGTCGGGAGACAGATTTATCTGGGTTGCTATCTAGGAGGGTGTATGGAGAATTCCCGGGTTGGCACGGTTATTATGGCTCTCCCGCTGTTGATTCTTGTCCTTGCGCTTGTGATTACTCTCTATAATGCAGGATTTGATGTTGATGCGGCAACTCTGCCGGAGGATCCCACAGAACCACTGAATGAGATCCTCACATCGCTCCTCCAGGCAGACCGGCCGCTTGTAAACCCGAGTGGAGTGGAGAGTGATCTGACCGCAGGGACAGTCACTCTGAAGGGCAGTGTGGAGAATCCAACTGCGTATCCGCTGACAGTACAGGGTCTTGAATACCGGATCCCCGGTGAAGAAGGTGGACTTACTGCGTCCCTTGCGGCACCGGTGATCGTCCCTCCCGGGGAAAAGATAGCAGTTGAAATGACTGGATCAGCAACAGTGGATGTGGTCATCGCCCTGAAATCCGGTAGTAGTGAAGGGATTCTCTCTTCTGAAATCGAGATCATGGGTATTCGTATCACAACCGAAATGCCCCGGAGATGGAAGGTGGGGTCATGACAGATACCGCAAAAGAGTGGAAGGCCGCAGATTGCAACATCCCTGGTCTTATTGCAGGCATCTGTCTGATTGCCCTCCCGTTCCTTGGTTACTGGTGGTCAGTGCGGTTTGGGGATGGGGCCTTTGCTATGGAGGTCTCTCCGTTTATGCTGGGGATGAACGGGTTTGGAAAAGAGTTCTTCTCACCACTGATAACTGCCGTGAACACAGCAGTTACCATCAGTATTGTCTTCTTTAGTGCCCTTCTCCTCATCGGTTCTATACTCCGATGCAGCCGGCAGTACAGGCAGCAGTCAGACCAGCTGGTCGGGATGGCAGCCAAAAAACCACTCTGGCTGGTGGTGTTCTTTGTCATCTCCATCGTTATCAGCGGGTATGGGATAGAATATTCCCTCCGGGAGTCCGGGATTGCCATAACCCTTCCGGTGATCACAGGTGATGCGGTGGGGAGCATCACTGCATCGGGCACCACGGTGCAGATTCCGGTCTCCCTCTCGCTGAATATGGCTTTCTGGTATGCCGTTGTATTCGCCATTATTGCCATGTCTGCAGGTATTTATCAGAAAAAACGGTATTATGGTGTCCATGAAGAGGTTCCGGAGATGGACACGAATGAACCCGGCATGCCGGAACAGATGTGAAAACGTGTGCATAAAGATGATATTTCAATATAATATTAACTAAAAAAACAGCATCCAATTTTCATTAAACACTACCTGAAACATTCGTTTCATGCCCTTTTTTTTAAAAAACTATTGTATGGTTGGTATACAGCATCTCATCCTGAAATCCCCGGCTGGTGCGGGTGAAAGATATATGTATTCAGGCTTCCATCTAACATCTGCCATACCTGACCCGGGGGGGTCATCAGGTGTTGGTGCAATGTCCTGCAACTGACGGTTTTACTCTTTTGTTTTATCGGGAAATCCGTCAGAAAACCTGTAAGGCGCTCGCAGGGCACATGGGTGAATACATGGGTGAATACATGGGGGAACAAATGCCGGATTATCGGGCAGCATTTCTGAACAATGCTGTGCCGATGTGTATTATCGATGATGACGGGAGGCTCTGTTCGGTTAACCGGGCGGCAACAGACTATTTCCGAGGTACTCCGCCAGACCCGGACGAGATATCCTGGCTATTTTCCTGGGGTAATGGCGGGGGAAGTATTTCTGATGGCACCGGCACAGAAGGGGCGCCGGTACTGGTTGCAACAGATGTGGTGCCGGTCAGCTGGCGGGGAGGGGGTGCCCGCCTTCTTGCCGCTGTGGATGTGACCACTCATGCAACCGAGTCTGCACAGTTGCGCAGGGCGCTGGAGCATATCCGGGTGGCAGAGGAAGGTGCAGGCATTGGCTTCTGGCATTCGTTTGTGAAAGAAAAGACTATTTCGGTTGACAGCAGCTGGGGACACCTCATAGGTTATGAACCAGAAGAGCTCGGAACATCGTTTGATGAGGTATTCCTTGGACGCATTCACCCGAAAGACCTTCCTGGGGTGGTTTCATACATCGGACGTCTTGATGACGGGACAACGTCCTCTTCCCGGGCAGAATTCCGGATGCGGCACCGGGACGGGAGGTGGATATGGATTCGATCTGTCTGCCGTGTCGTTGCGTATGATGGTGATGGTGCCCCGGAACGGGTGGCCGGATTGCATATGGACATCACTCAGGAACACGAGATGCTTGGAGCCCTTGCTGAAGCAAAAAAGAAGATTGTACTACTCTCGTCTATTACCCGGCATGACATTTTAAATCAGGTCTCGGTAATTCTGATGTGTGATGAACTGGTACGGGGTAATACCGGTTTTCCGCCAATGACTCCGGAGAAGGCTGATCATTACTGGGATATGGTAAATGCCGCAGCCCATACCGTCGAACGGCTGATCTCGTTTACCCGCGACTATGATGCACTCGGGATGGAGCCGCCACGCTGGCAGAGTATGGCAACAGTGGTGCGCAATGCAGAGATTCTGCTTCACGGTACGGGGGTGCCGGTTACTCTCACCTGTGAAGAGACAGAGGTCTTCGCAGACCCCCTGTTTGAGAAGGTGATCTATAACCTGCTGGAGAATGTGCGGCGCCACGCTGACGGGGCAAACCGGGTGACGGTTGCCTTTGCAGAGAGTGACGAAGGCGGAATACTTACCATATCTGATGATGGCAATGGCGTGCCGCAGGAGAACAAAGAGCAAATTTTTGACCGGGGATATGGGACAAATACCGGCCTGGGGCTCTATCTTTCCCGTGAGATGCTTGGGATCACCGGGATTTCAATAACGGAGTGCGGAACCTATGGGACGGGGGCCGTCTTCCGGATGGTAATACCCCTGCACCATACCCGTCGGCGCGGGGGCCCTGCCTGATACGTTGTATGGTGCGGAGTTAATTCTGGAAGTCGATCACTTCCGGTTCCAGAGTCTGGAGGTCGACGATGATAGCACGGGCCGGTGTCGGCTGGAGGTTCATCTGTTTCTGGAAGGTGGTTTGTGACTGCCAGGTGCCGGCATTAATTGCAAGCACCCCGCGGTATTTTGTGATACCTGAGATGTGCACGTGGCCGGTATGGAAGATCTCGGGGATCGGGTCGATGACAAGCCTGTCCTCACGGGAGGCGTAGATGGGGGTGCGTTCACCATATGTGCAGGTGAGGTGACGGCGTTTGAGCATCTCAATCATTACTTCATCCGGCCGGGTATAAGAGGCACCGGGGATGAGACCGATCATATCATCAAAGGACCGGCCGTGATACATCAGGACCGAAACACCCTGCAGTTTCACAACTGCGGGGTTCTCCACTAAAATGACATTCTCCGGGAGATGCTGACAAAACTGGGCGGGGAGGATGGGCTGGGGTTCAGCGCCCCGGACGGCATCGTGGTTACCGGGCGAGACCACGATCTGGAGATGGGAGGGGAGCTTCCGGAGCATTTCAGCGAATTCTTCATACTGCCCATAGATATTCTGGATCGTGAGTTCCTTATCCTGATCCGGGTAGATGCCGATGCCGTCTACCACATCCCCTGCGATAAGGAGGTAACCAATATCCGGCTGCTCGTGCAGCCATGCCGTGAACTTTTCCCATGCCTCCCCAAGGAAGGTGTTGGAGCCGACGTGCACATCAGAGATAAATGCGGCCTTCCCCGGCGTTTCACTCAGGAAGGGAGCGTGGTTAACGGGGATATCAGGACGTGCGAGAGAGTTTGCAAAGAAGAGGCTGCCGTCACTGGAGAGCTGGCCGGTGACAGCGATGACTTCGTCAGGTACGAGGCGTTCTGCTTCGGTGAATTCCTCACGGTCTTTATTGAAGAGGATATTGATCATGCCTGTTGGATCCTCAAGCAATGCCATCCGGTGCCCGTTCTTCGTATTTCTGACCTCCATAATCATGCCGATGAGGACAATTTCCATATTGTAGTAGCGGCTGTTTTTGGCAATGCCGCCGATGGGCATGGCACCGGCATAGACCTTGTGGGTCCGCAGGATGGCGGAGAGGCGGTTGTAGCGGTCCCGGAAGTAGTGGATAAAGTCAGTGTAGTCCACCCCGTGATTCTCATAAGAGCCTGCCCCGTAGATGACATCAACGGGTGCTTCGGTGAGAAATCGCATCCCGTCCCGTTCCCGGGTAAATCCGGGGATATGCTCGGTCAAAACGACGGTCACATACGACGGCACAGTGTCGGCGATCCGGGGGATGAGCGAGAGGTCCCTCTGTTCGGCGATATATGAAACCACATCAGGGTGAACCTGAAGCCCGCGGTCCAAAAACCCGAGCACGATCTCCTGTGGACGCAGCATACAAACTGGTTGGGGTTCAGGCGGTAAATACCCATACGAAGTGATGGTTTTTCTCTCACCTTTCATATGTTCTGAAGGGGTATGGTAATATATATGAAGGAAAAGCGCGGGAGTCTGGGGGTGACCTCACGAGTGCAGCGGTTATTAAAAAGGGAAGACACGAAGACAGGAATAATCCGCGATAATCCTTGGCTATTAGGGGTTTTAGCCGGGGTTGCAGTTCTTTTTCTCATCCTCTCATTTCTCCTTCTATTTCTCGTATCTGGCACTTGGCCCGCAATAGTCGCGATGGAGTCGGAAAGCATGGCCCCGAATATGAATGTTGGGGACCTTGTCCTTGTGGTGGCATCGGACCGCAACGGCCTGCTCACCTCGTGGGCGGAGGGGCAGGAGACTGGGTATGCGAAGTTTGCATCGTATCCGGATCGACAGGGCAATCAGGTGTATGGGGATGTGATCCTCTACAAACCAAACGGTGATACCTCAGTACACCCGATCATCCACCGGGCGGTGATCTGGTATGACAATACAACGACGCCTGGCTACATTACAAAGGGGGACAATAACCCAATCGTCGATCAGGATGCATACTATCAGAATGTTGGGGTAATCCACCCGGTGAAAAAGGAGTGGGTCATAGGCAAGGCAGTATTTTCTGTGCCATATTTGGGCTATCTGTTTTTGTAAATCATTGGTTTGGCCCTACCTTTCATATGTTCTGGGGGAATACTGTACTATATCATGAAGGAACAGCGCCGGAGCCTTGGGGTGGTTACCCAGGTGCAGCGATTTTTGAAGAGTGAAGACCCGAAGGCAGGCATGGCCCGTGATATTCTCTGGGTGGTGGGGGTCGTTGCAGGGGTTGCCCTCCTCCTCTTTCTCATCTCTGGCACCTGGCCTGCCGTGGTTGCGGTGGAGTCGGAGAGCATGGTCCCGAATATGAATGTGGGGGATCTGGTCTTTGTAGCCGCAGCAGACCGTTATGGTCCTCTTACTACCTGGGCAGAAGGACAGCAGACCGGGTATGCGAAGTTTGCCGCGTTCCCGGACCGGCAGGGCAACGAGGTCTATGGTGATGTAATTATATACAAGCCAAACGGGGATGCGTCGGTGCACCCTATCATCCACCGGGCAGTGGTCTGGTATGAGAATACCACGGTGCCCGGCTACATCACCAAGGGGGACAATAACCCGACTGTCGATCAGGGTTCCAACCTTCAGGGCATCGGTGCCATTCAGCCGGTGAAAAAGGAGTGGATTGTAGGCAAGGCTCTCTTTGCTGTGCCGCTTGTCGGGTATCTGCCCCTCCATATCATCGAGTTTGCGGTGCTCATTATTGCTCTTCTCATCGTCTGGGAGTGGTATTCCCGGAGAAAGGAGCAGAAGGGGGAGGGTGGAAAAGATACGGCAAATGCAGCATCTTCCGGGAAAAAGAAGAGTAAAAAAGCAGACTCTTCTAAAAAAAGTGCTGAAAAATCCGACAAAAAACGCTGAGTGCCACGATTCACTCCCTTTTCACAGAGGCCATTCACAACTCTTTTTTACCTCAACGCTCACACGTCATCAAAGGAATTGATCCAGATGAAAGGGCTACTGGAAGATGTCCTCGAAGGGCACCGTCTCACTCCTGCTGAGGCAGCAGGGCTTCTGAAGGCACGCGGATCTGATGTATGGGAGATAGCCGCTGCAGCAGATCTCCTCCGTGAACAGACCGTGGGTGATGTGGTCACCTATGTGCGTAATCAGAATATTCATATCACCAATATATGCCGGAATCTCTGCAGGTTCTGTGCATTCGGGAGACCACCGGGAGCACCGGATGCTTATGATGTGGGGGATGCAGGCATCCGGGCACAGGTTACTCTTGCAAAGGAACGCAGGGTGACAGAACTCTGTTTTCTCTCAGGGGTGAATCCTGCATTCAGCGCTGAACGGTATGCGGAGATGATTGGCATTGCCCATGATATTCTCCCGGATGCTGACATTCACACGATGAGTCCGGATGAGGTGACCTGGGCAGCCAAAATGAGTGGAATTACGACTGCTGAAGTGATTGAGATGACCCGGGACGCGGGTCTCGGGACGATGCAGGGCACCGGAGCTGAAATTCTGGTGGATTCTGTTCGCCAACAGATCTGCCCGAACAAAATTCCAACCGCTGAATGGTCCCGTATCATCATCGAGGCCCACAATATGGGGCTGAAGTCAACCGCGACCATCATGTACGGTTCGCTTGACACGGCTGATGACCGGGCCGAACACTTCGGAGTTATAAGGGGCATCCAGGACGAAACCGGCGGGTTTACAGAGTTTATTCCTCTGCCGTTTATTCACGAGAATACCCCACTGGAAAAGGCAGGCCTCGTCACTGGCGGGTCTATCGGGCGGGAGGATATCCTGATGTTTGCGGTATCACGGCTCTTTTTTGATAATATCCCCAATATCCAGATATCCTGGGGGAAAATTGGTGACCGTATGGCTTCGCTGGGTCTTATGGCAGGCGGCAATGACTTCGGCGGGACGATGTTCACTGATGAAGTATCGGTGGAGGCTGGTGCTTCTGCGGCTGATTACTTTGATCCGGCTGACATGAAACGGATAACGGATGACCTCGGACGAGTGCTGCACAGGCGATCGACTGTATACGAACTTCTCGACTGAATTATTTATTAAGGGGGTTTCTGCTTTTTTTTCCATGTGTTTTTGTTGCATGAGGAAAGCTGGCATATGTTTATTGTGCCTCAGTGGGAAATTCCGTCTGTATATATTTTGCCCGGAAGGAAATTCGATATGAATACTGATAAGCGACTGGTGTATATGGACCATGCAGCAACCACAGCAACCCGCAAGGAGGTTGCAGAGGCGATGGTTCCCTATATGATCGGCAATTTTGGAAATCCCTCTTCTCTCTATGACCTTGCCAGGGTCTCACAGGAGGCGGTGGAAGAGGCCCGTGTACGGGTGGCAGCGGCGATTAACGCAGACCCTAAGCAAATTTACTTCACGAGCGGCGGCACGGAGTCAGACAACTGGGCTGTTAAAGGGGTCGCTTTTGTTAAAAAAGAGAAAGGCACCCACATCATCACGACGGAAATTGAACATCATGCAATCTCTCACACATGTGAGTGGCTGGAAAAGCAGGGCTTTTCTGTCACGTATCTCCCGGTGGACCGTTTCGGAATGGTTGATCCTGCAGATGTGGAGGCGGCTATCACCGATAAGACAATTCTCATCACCGTGATGATGGCAAACAATGAGGTGGGCACCATCCAGCCCATCGCAGAGATTGGTGC
Source organism: uncultured Methanomicrobiaceae archaeon (assembly GCA_963761105.1). Taxonomy (GTDB): domain Archaea; phylum Halobacteriota; class Methanomicrobia; order Methanomicrobiales; family Methanomicrobiaceae; genus Methanogenium. The sequence goes on from CAVXFW010000023.1 coordinate 797,131, forward strand.
TATCGCCCGGAAGCACGGCGTCCTCTTTCACACCGATGCGGTGCAGGCAGTGGGGCATATTCCGGTTAATGTGGGTGCGCAGAATATTGATCTGCTCTCCCTTTCGGGGCACAAGTTTCACGGCCCGAAGGGAACAGGGGCACTTTATATCGGGCCGGGGGTGCGGCTTGACCCCCTGATGCACGGCGGTGCGCAGGAGCGGGGCCGCCGTGCGGGTACAGAGAATGTGCCGGGCATCGTTGGAATGGGACTGGCCTTGTCTCTTGCTGTTTCTGAGATGTCAGAGAATGCTGAACGGATCACTGCCCTGCGTGAACGGCTGACGGCAGGCATGCTTTCGATCCCGAACAGTTATCTGAACGGTCACCCGGATAAGCGTCTGCCAAATAATGTAAATGTGGTCTTTGAGTTTATTGAGGGGGAGTCTATCCTCCTCCTGCTCAACCGGCGGGGCATTGCGGCGTCGACCGGCAGCGCCTGCAGTTCTAAATCCCTGGAGCCGTCCCATGTGCTGATTGCCTGCGGTCTGCCGCATGATGTGGTGCACGGTTCGCTGCGCCTGACCCTCGGAGAGGAGACGACCGAGGCAGATGTTGACTATGTGATTGGTGCGGTGAAAGTCGTGGTGCAGCGCCTGCGGGATATGTCGCCTCTGACGCCGGCGGAGCTGCGGAGTCAGTCATAGGAGGAGATGTGAGAGATGTATAACGAGAAGGTGATGGATCACTTTGAACACCCGAGAAATCAGGGTGTGATTGAGGATGCGAACGGCATTGGCGAGGTTGGCAATGCCCAGTGCGGGGATATCATGAAGATATACCTGAAGGTAAAGAACGATGTTATTACCGATGTAAAGTTCCAGACCTTCGGGTGCGGGGCTGCGGTCGCGTCATCCAGTATGGCGACTGAACTTATTAAGGGTAAGACGCTGGAAGCGGCATGGGATCTTTCCAATAAGGCGGTGGCAGAGGCGCTGGAGGGTCTGCCGCCCCAGAAAATACATTGTTCCGTGCTTGCCGAAGAGGCGATTCATGCGGCGATTAATGATTACCGTACGCAGCACGGGCTTGAAGCGTGGGAAGAGAAGAAAGGCAGCCACGCTAAACACCAGCACTAATTTTTTTTACAGGCGGTCGTGAACCCCATCTGAACATATGATGCTATCCCTATGATCCGGTATGCGGGATCAAGGATATTTTTCCGATATTATTCCAGTATTTATATTCATATCCATTCCGGGGGTCTGCAAATAGTTGGGGCAGGGTTCCCTGAACACAGTCTCTGCTGTCTCCCCATTGTTGCCGGGGTGAAAACTCTTCTTACGTCTGAAAGCCAATATCAGATGTACGTTCGGTGAATACCCATGGATTCTCAGAAAATTGCAGACGAACTAGCGGCGGTGCGGTCCTGCCACCCGCTTGTGCACCATATCACGAATACCGTAACTATCAATGACTGTGCCAATATCACACTCTGTGCCGGAGGGGCACCGGTGATGGCGGCAGCACCTGAGGAAGCCGGTGAGATGGCAGCGATTGCCAGTGCTCTCGTCCTCAATATCGGGACGCTTTCTTCTGCCCAGGTGGAATCGATGCTTATTGCAGGAAAGGTGGCCAATGCCCGTGGCATTCCGGTAATCCTCGACCCTGTCGGGGCAGGTGCAACTGTGATGCGGACGGAAGTGTGTGAACGGCTGCTTGCAGAGCTGGATATTGCCGTTTTAAAGGGCAATACCGGTGAGATTGGTGTGCTTGCCGGTGCCGGCGGAGAGGTCCGCGGGGTGGACTCTGTGGGGTGTGCGGGTGACCTTGCAGAAGTGGCAGCCGCCTGTGCCCGGAAGTATGGCCTCGTTGTAGTGATGACGGGTCCTGAGGACTATATATCAGATGGCGAACGAACGCTTGTAGTCGGAAATGGCAATCCCCTGATGGCCCATCTTTCGGGAACCGGGTGCATGACCGCCTCTGTAGTGGGTGTCTTTACAACGACTGGAACAGATCTGGTGGAGTCGTGTGCGGCCGCGTGTGCTGCCTTTGGCCGTGCCGGGGAGCGGGCGGCTGCCCAGTCCCGCGGCCCGTATTCGTTCCGGACAGCGCTCTTTGACGAGATGGCGAATCTCACCGAAGAGGATCTCGCGGCCCATGCTGACGTGAGGGAAGCAGGTGCTGCCTGACCGGATGGATGATTGGGACAGATGAATATACCAGAACTAAAAAACGATCTGACGAAGGGCTGATAATAATGGATGAACACAGGAATATATCCGGAATGAGTTATCAATCGGGGCTTTCATCCATCCCGGAACTCTATGTCGTCACCGATACGGTGATCGGCCGCGGTCGTTCCCACGCGGAGATTGCCTCCCGTGCTGCGGCAGGCGGGGCTGGCATCATCCAGCTGCGGGACAAAATTCTGGAACCGGCGGCCCTCCTCCGGGAGGCGGTCGCTGTCCGTGAGGTGCTGACTGCATATGATGCTCTCTTTGTGGTGAACGATTCCATTGATGTGGCGATTGCATCCTGCGCGGACGGGGTGCATCTGGGCCAGAGTGACGGCTCAGTCTCGGAAGCCCGGGCCATCGCTGAGGCAGCTGCCCACGGCGATTTTCTCATCGGCGTCTCGGTCGGGTCAGTTGAAGAGGCCTGCCAGGCAGTAGACGAGGGGGCGGATTATGTTGCCCTTGGCCCGGTTTTTGCAACCGGCTCAAAGCCGGATGCCGGTGCGGCCCGCGGCCTCCTTCTCCTGCAGGAAATTCGTGAGGCCATCTCTGTGCCACTTGTTGGGATCGGCGGCATTGGGCCCCGGAATGTGCAGGATGTTTTCCGGGCTGGTGCTGACTCTGCGGCGGTTATCTCTGCTGTCGTCGGACAGGATGATGTGACGGCTGCAGCGAGGATGATGATGGGTTTGATTGGTGAGGTGAAGTTTCTCAGGTAAGGTGGGCAGTGATGGGATGTGTTAACGTGAGTATTTTTTTAATGTATCAGAGGTGGCGACTGTTGCCACTGCCGCCCACTCTTCGGGATCCCGAGTCGGGGATTCTCAGTCTTTCCGGCAGGCCTGATCTTTGCTGTTATCCGGAGACAATACTTCACCACGTTCAGTACCGTCACGGATACGGTCAATGGGATGATTCTCTTTTATTTTGTTGATCTTTGGGCTGAGCATATGGATGGTGTTTCCCGGGGAGAGATAATCCGGGAAGGATTATGTTGTGGTGTGGGGGGGTGGGGCCTCTGCGTTTCTCCTTTTTCTGTGCGTGCTCCGGTTCAAAACTCCTGACATGGCTCTCTGGGATTGATTATTCCGGATATGATCTGCATAATGTGACTTCGTCCACAGTGACAGGGTGTTTTTGGGTCTGCGTGTCTTCCGATTCGGGTGTTTTTGTGCGTTTTTTTTAAAATTAAGTCTCTGCTGTGCGTTGCGCGTTTTGGCACCTTTTTTCGTCCCTTCTTCCTTCTGCGGGTAGTGGACGATCCATTTAGTGCGTTTCCTGCCTCTGATGGATAAAGATGACATATCTGGGTGCCTTGTCTAACTGATTTTTTGGTCTTCTTCAACTGGTTTACAGAATAAAATGCGAGGGTTTATGCCATTGAAGTTACCACTTAGTTAGGTCGATTGTTTGAGACAACGGGGCACAACAGCCCCCGTTTGCTCTGCAGACAACAATAACCGGGAAATAATGTCTCTGCGTTCATCCGTCAGTCTGACGGTGTCTGCAGTGAAAAGTCCCTTCGGACAGCAGCATGAAATAAGAGGGTTTATCTCCTCTGGTTCCATATATTGTAGTCCGAGATTTTGATGGAGAACCGAAATCGCTCGAATGGGAGTGTCGGTTCTGACGTTGGCATTGGCAATGCGGAAATTTATTTAGTAACCGCTAATATCCTTTAAAAATTAAGTCGAACGTAAGTGTGCTTTGATAAGCAAATCTGAACATTCAGTTTGCCTAGCTCAAAAAATTAATTCTGGTTGATCCTGCCAGAGGTCACTGCTATCGGGGTTCGATTAAGCCATGCGAGTTGAGAGGGTTAAGACCCTCAGCGGACTGCTCAGTAACACGTGGATAACCTGCCCTAAGGTGGAGAATAACCCCGGGAAACTGGGGATAATACTCCATAGATTAGAGACACTGGAATGTTCTTTAATCGAAAGTTCCGGCGCCTTAGGATGGATCTGCGGTCGATTAGGTTGTTGTTGGGGTAACGGCCCAACAAGCCTGTGATCGATACGGGTTGTGGGAGCAAGAGCCCGGAGATGGAATCTGAGACACGATTCCAGGCCCTACGGGGCGCAGCAGGCGCGAAAACTTTACAATGCAGGAAACTGTGATAAGGGAACCCCGAGTGCCCGTATACGCGGGCTGTCCAGGTGTTTAAAACGCATCTGAAGAAAGGGCCGGGCAAGACCGGTGCCAGCCGCCGCGGTAATACCGGCGGCTCGAGTGGTGGCCACTTTTATTGGGCTTAAAGCGTCCGTAGCTGGACTCTTAAGTCTCTTGGGAAATCCGCCGGCTTAACCGACGGGCGTCTAAGAGATACTGGGAGTCTAGGGACCGGGAGAGGTGAGAGGTACTCCGGGGGTAGGAGTGAAATCCTGTAATCCCCGGGGGACCACCGATGGCGAAGGCATCTCACCAGAACGGCTCCGACAGTGAGGGACGAAAGCTGGGGGAGCGAACCGGATTAGATACCCGGGTAGTCCCAGCCGTAAACTATGCGCGTTAGGTGTACTGGTGACCACGAGTCACTGGGGTGCCGAAGGGAAACCGTGAAACGTGCCGCCTGGGAAGTACGGTCGCAAGGCTGAAACTTAAAGGAATTGGCGGGGGAGCACCACAACGGGTGGAGCCTGCGGTTTAATTGGACTCAACGCCGGAAATCTCACCGGATAAGACAGCTGAATGATAGTCGGGCTGAAGACTCTACTTGACTAGCTGAGAGGAGGTGCATGGCCGTCGTCAGTTCGTACTGTGAAGCATCCTGTTAAGTCAGGCAACGAGCGAGACCCACGCCAACAGTTGCTAGCTTGTTCTCCGGAACGAAGAGGACACTGTTGGGACCGCCTCTGCTAAAGAGGAGGAAGGAATGGGCAACGGTAGGTCAGCATGCCCCGAATTATCCGGGCTACACGCGGGCTACAATGGGCAGGACAATGGGTATCGACACCGAAAGGTGAAGGCAATCTCTTAAACCTGTCCTAAGTTCGGATTGTGGGCTGTAACTCGCCCACATGAAGCTGGAATCCGTAGTAATCGCGTTTCAACATAGCGCGGTGAATGCGTCCCTGCTCCTTGCACACACCGCCCGTCAAACCATCCGAGTGAGGTCTGGATGAGCCTGTGGTTTTTGCCGCAGTCGAATCTAGGTTTCGCAAGGAGGGTTAAGTCGTAACAAGGTAGCCGTAGGGGAATCTGCGGCTGGATCACCTCCTAAAGTATTGGGTATGCGGTTACTAAATAAAACGTAAAATTGCTGATGCCAACACAAAATGAGGGACGTGGGCTTATAGCTCAGTTGGAAGAGCGCGGCGTTTGCAACGCCGAGGCCAGGGGTTCAAATCCCCTTAAGTCCATTGCCTGGTAATCAAAGACCTGTTCTTTGAGACCCGGCATCCCAATGCACCCGGAGACGTGAGTCATCGGGGAAGGGCCGAGAGTCTAACCGACTCATTGAGGCTGTGTATAGGTGTGCACATAGGACGTTAAATGAGTTTTAACGGACACAATCATACAAGACAAGCTGATACAAGCCTGTCAGTGGATGGCTCGGTTCGAGTGCCGATGAAGGGCGTGCCAAGCTGCGATAAGCTCCGGGTAGGCGCAAGGAGCCTATGATCCGGAGATACCCTAATGGGACCTCCTGCTTCGTAAGAAGCGATCCGTAAGGATTGGGAACCCCCCGAATTGAAACATCTCAGTAGGGGGAGGAAGAGAAATCAAACGAGATGTCGTGAGTAAAAGCGATCGAAAACGACAGAGTTCAAACCGAATCCCGCAAGGGACATGTGGTGTTGTGAGCCTTCCGTTTAATCAAACATCTGAAGCGGAAATATTTCTGGAACGGTTTGCCACAGAGGGTGACAGCCCCGTACGCATACCGATGTTTGATGAGGAAGTGTCTCGAGTAGTGCGGGTTGGAATTCTCGCATGAACCTGGGGGTCATCAACCTCCAAAACTAAATACTCCTCGAAACCGATAGCGAAATAGTAGCGTGAGCGAAAGCTGAAAAGTAACCCTGGAAAGGTGGTTAAAAGTGCCTGAAACTGATAGGTGATAGTGTGTTATGGCACGAAAGGATCTTTACACTGAAAGAGCCCGTCGCGAGGCGGTAGTATGAGGTGTATTGCCGGTGTCATAACGTACGTTTGGAAGAACGGGCCAGAGAGTTTATTCTGTTGGCGAGGTTAACCGGTAAGGGAAGCCGAAGCGAAAGCAACAAGTCCGTAGTTTCGACATGGGACGACGTATTAATAATGCGTGTAGTCGACAGGATAAGACCCGAAGCCCAGTGATCTATGCGTGGGCAGGCTGAAGGGTGACGAAAGTTGCGTGGAGGGCCGAAGCGGTATTGATATGCAAATCATTCGTGTGACCTGCGTATAGGGGTGAAAGGCCAATCGAACTGGGCATCAGCTGGTTCCTCTCGAAACATGCCGTAGCATGACCTGGCTGGAGATAGACGGTGAGGTAGAGCACTGATTGGAAGAGTTGGGGGAGAAATTCCTCACCTTCCTGTCAAACTCCGAATTCCCCGTCGTCGTAGAAGGCTGGTAGTCCGCATTACGGGGTAAGCTTGTAATGCGTAAGGGAGACAACCCAGACTGTGGTTAATGTCCCTCAGTGTAGGTTAAGTGTCAACACTAAAAGATGTCCTAGGCCAAAGACAACTGGAAGGTGAGCTTAGAAGCAGCTACCCTTTAAAAAGTGCGTAACAGCTTACCAGTCGAGGTTTAGGGCGCTGAAAATGGACGGGGCTAAAACCTACCACAGATACCACAGACCACCGCAAGGTGATGGCGTAGAGAGGCGCTCTGCATGGGCGGAAGCAGGAGTGTAAGTTCCTGTGGACCGTGTAGAATTGAGAATTCTGGCATTAGTAGAAGCATAGTTAGGTGAGAATCCTAACCGCCGAAGGGGCTAGGTTTCCTCGGCAATGTTCGTCAGCCGAGGGTTAGTCGGTCCTAAGTTGTACCGTAATTCGAGTACAGCGAAAGGGAAACAGGTTAATATTCCTGTACCATCTGGTTGTAGTCAACTTTAAGTTGACCCTGACGTTTCTGGATATGCTTTGCAGGGCTGTCGCCCTGTCTAATCGTATAAACCCCTGGAGAACCGTAATGGTGAGAATTGGGTGAAAGCGTGATGGAGTAATAGAGCAAATTCCTGGAACCCGTGAAAAGGGAATCAGATGTCCGTACCGAGATCTGACACAGGTGCCCCTAGCTGAGAAGGCTAAGGCGTGTCGGTTTAATTGTGTTTAGGGAATTCGGCAAAATGGCCCCGTAACTTTGGAAGAAGGGGTGCCTGCCCGGAGATCGGGCAGGTCGCAGTGACCAGGGGGCTCCGACTGTCTAATAACAACATAGCAGACTGCAACTCCGTAAGGACTAGTATAGTCTGTGATTCCTGCCCAGTGCAGGTATCTGAAAACCGGGTTCAACCGGACGAAGGACCTGTAAACGGCGGGGGTAACTATGACCCTCTTAAGGTAGCGTAGTACCTTGTCGCTTAATTGGCGACTTGCATGAATGGATTAACGAGAGCCCTACTGTCCCAAACACAAGTCCGTTGAACATTTTATCCTAGTGCAAAGGCTAGGGACTCCAAATGGGAAGTGAAGACCCCGTGGAGCTTTACTGCAGCCTGTCGTTGTGTTACGGTATTCATTGCGCAGAGTAGATGGGAGATGTTGATCCAGCCCTCGTGGGGGCTGGTTAGTCACCAATGAGACACCATCCTTTGTATACTGTAACACTAACTCCTTGTGAGGACATCGGTAGGTAGGCAGTTTGGGTGGGGCGCCACACCCTCGAAAAGGTATCAAGGGTGCCCCAAGGTCAACTCATGTGAGTCAGAAACTCACAGAAGAGTGTCAAGAGCAAAAGTTGGCCTGACGCTGATACGCAAAGCAAGTATCGGCGAGAGGAAACTCGGGTCTAACGAACCAATACGCGCTTTTGATGAGTGCTATTGACGACAGAAAAGCTACCCCGGGGATAATTGAGTCGTCGCCGGCAAGAGCACATATCGACCCGGCGGCTTGCTACCTCGATGTCGGTTCTTTCCATCCTGGCTGTGCAGCAGCAGCCAAGGGTGAGGTTGTTCGCCTATTAAAGGGGATCGTGAGCTGGGTTTAGACCGTCGTGAGACAGGTCGGTTACTATCTATTTGGAGTGTTAGAGGTCTGAGGGTAAGACGGAAATAGTACGAGAGGAACTTTCCGTCGTCGCCACTGGTAGATCGGTTGTCCGACAGGGCAGTGCCGAGTGGCTACGCGATAATGGATAAAAGCTGAAAGCATCTAAGCTTGAAACCAGACCTGAAAAGAGACCTCGTCTGAGGGCATGGATAAAAGATCCGTTTGATAGGCTCGGGATGTACGCACGAAGGCAACGACGTGTTCAGTCCACGAGTACTAACGCCCAAATCAGCTAACACTGAAAAATCGTGTCCGTTAAAGCTCAGACGAAATCCTGTGTGCACACCACAAACATATATACAGCGTCATGTATTTGCGGCCATAGCAGCGGGGCAACACCCGGACCCATACCGAACCCGGAAGTTAAGCCCGTTCACGTAGTATGCTGTACTGAGTTACGCGAGTGCTCGGGAACCATACTTCGCTGCAAATGCTTCAAAAAATGAAAATCTGTTCTGTAACTGTTATATCAAAGAGCGTGAGCTCCTGAGAATTATTCTTCGCCTGTGAATGCACGTAACGGGTCGTTCTGTTCTGTATCTCGTTTATATATAAAAGAGCGTGAGTGCCCGGGAATGATAGTTCCCTGCAGGTGTTCGCCATATGAAGAAGACAATCTCTGTTTTGGTAACGGTTTATACAAAGGAGCGTAAGCTCTCTTAATCCGTTTCGGGGTATCTTTCGGAGGAATATGCATGTCGGATGTCCAAAAAGTGAGTGAAATCTGACGTTTGTTTTTGTACGCTCTCTGTACCGTTTGTAAAATGGCAAGTCTGCATGCTTTCGCATTAAGCATGTTTACCTCTATACTGCCCATTACCGGCAATCATTCGCATTTTGCCATTTCATCTGCCATTTTGTGCCATTGCTTTCTCTCGCGATTTGCTATCCCTGATTAGGGAGCACATTCGGTTTACCGGGTTCCCATATCCTGGATAATTGTAGGGCATTTAGGAGGCTCCTCTGGGCCGGAAATCCATGTGTCCATTCGTTGTGATACGACTCAGAAATCACAACCAGGTTTCATTGCCGTTTTGGTTCATGCGTAATCAACCCAACTTTTTGCATGTCGAAAATTACGACCCCTAAACGAAGCTTCACCTTTCGATTCTCCATGTGCCTATTTCTCTGGCGAATTTATAGCATTAAGTTCGATGCTACTTCGCGATGTCATCTGAGCTTTGCACAAATCTGTTATCAGATATGCAAATCAGAGTTGGGATGCTCTGAATATAGCGAGCGGCGGATTTTAACCGCAATCCATTGATATAGCTTTTCCCGTCGCACTGGATCCTTATTCAGATAGCTCATGTTATCGCCACAGGGACGAAAGACAACAGATTAAGAGATTTCTTTCACCGAAAAAAGGCAAATATTGGATTCAATAAGGCAATTGTGGCATTAGCGCACAAAATCGCCCGTACAATCTGGCATCTTGTGGGTAACGAAGAAATTTATACCGATAATCTGGGCTATGAGAAGAAAAATAAGGGATTCAGTATCCAATTGCCCTTAATAAGATTCCTGTGGATGAATGTATTACCATTATCCGGGTCACCTGCAATCAAACTTAACCACTTGAAACAGCGGTGCGACATGTAAGCTATATTAGGAATTGCGAAATGCCCTGCCTTCCTTTCGGCATGATTCTACCATGACGTGCATTCCTGGTAACGGGATTGTGCGAAGCTCATGGGACAATGTGATTATATTCGAGAGCCTTGCCCGAACTATATTGCTAGAATAAGGATGCTATGGAGAACTGAAAAGTGAATCATTGTAAGGGTCGTGACATGTGACGAGCGAAAGAAGGCTGAAACGCTCGAGCCTAATGGCACTGGAATCAGGTTTTCATGGCTCGCTGTACATGAAAACGAAAGGACAAACGGTTCCCGGCCTATAGATGGCTCCTAAGGTATCCACAGGTATTTCTGATATGGAACATGGTAAGCCCCATGAGCTCCTCGAAGGTAGGAAATTCGTGAGAATATCCACTGGTTCAGGGGGTAGAGGAGGTAGTAAAACGCGAATGCCAGCCTGCAATGGGTTGGATAGAAACAAATGTTTCGACCTGAAAAGGTGCTTACTTGCTACTGGTGCTTTACAGCAAGAAAAGGAGGTATACTTGTGAATGTACGATATTCAACGACGTCAATTGGCGAGAAGCGTACAGACCTGGACCTCGCCCGGCAATGGAGTATCATTGACTGGAAAGAAGTTCGAAAAACGGTGAACAGGCTACAGACCCGGATTGCAAAGGCAACACGTGAAGAAAAATGGAATCTGGTAAAGCGACTCCAGTATCTGTTGACACATTCATACTCAGCGAAACTTCTCGCGGTACGGACTGTCACACGAAACCGGGGTGCACGCACACCAGGAATTGATGGTGAACGCTGGACAAGCCAATCTGATAAAATGAGGGCTGCATTGAGACTCACCAGCAAACAATATCGTGCACAACCACTAAAACGTGTCTACATCCCAAAACCTGGGAAAGATACAAAACGTCCTCTCTCCATCCCAACCATGCATGACCGGGCAATGCAGGCGCTCTATGCACTGGCACTTCAGCCAGTCGCGGAGACTTGTGCTGATAAACGGTCATTTGGATTTCGGTTATTTCGATGTGCTCAGTATGCAGTACAATATGCATTCATCTGTCTCTATCGCCCGACATCCTCTCCATGGATTCTGGAAGGAGATATTCGGGGATGTTTTGACAACATTTCACACGAATGGCTGAAAGCAAACATCCCAATGGAGACGTCTGTCCTGAAACAGTTCCTCAAAGCCGGATTTGTTTTCGAACAGAAACTCTATCCGACTGACAGAGGTACTCCACAGGGAGGGATTGTGCGACGAGTAAAGCTATATCATTGGATTGCGGTTAAAATCCGCCACTCTCTCCATTCAGAGCGTCTCTAACCTGATGTGCATATCTGGCAACGGACTTGTGCAAAGCTCAGGCAACAACGCGGTGCAAGACTGAACCTGACAGTCCCTAACCGCCAGAGAAAAAGACACATGGAGAACCGAAAGGTGAAGTTTCCGTTCAGGGGTCGTGACTTGTAACATGCGAAAACAGATTGAATAACGCATGAGCCAAAACGGCACCGAAGCCCGGTTATGATAATCTGATTCCGTATCATAACGAATGGACGCATGGGCTTCCGGCCTATAGGAGCCTCCTAAATGCCCTACAATTATCCAGGATATGGGAACCCGGTAAACCATTTGTGGTCCTCAAACTGAGGTAAGAACTTCGTGAGAAGAACTAATCCCACAGGTGGCAGAGGAAAGGGCAAAAAGCGAAAGGTCGTCTGTAATGGGCGATATAGAGGTTCAAACTTTGCCTCAATGCGAAAGCATGCAGACTTGCCCATGGTCATGAAAGCAACAGAGAATGATTATTATGAATGTAAGAGAACCAGAGATGACTTCGGTTACGGACCTTACAGACAGAGAACTATCCACTCTTTGGGGAACCATCGAATGGAACAAAGTTAACCACGATGTCAATAACCTACAGTCTCGAATTGCAAGTGCAGCAAAGAACAGAAATTGAAAGAAAGTGAGTAAACTCTCAAGACTTCTGACCCGGTCATTTTATGCCAGACTTTTTGCAGTCCGCAAAGTAACCGGAAACAAAGGGAGTAGAACTCCCGGTGTTGATGGAATTATCTGGCGCTCGTCGGCAGATAAAATGCGGGCAACATTGCAACTGTCAAGCAAAGGATATCATGCAAAACCACTTACGCGGAAGTATATCCGGAAGAAAAACGGCAAACTCCGCCCGTTGAGCATACCAACCATCTATGATAGAGCAATGCAAACGCTACATGCTCTGGCACTAAGTGCAGTAGAGTCCGCAACAGGGGATAAAACCTCATTTGGATTCAAACCTTACCGTTCAACCAAAGACGCATATGCCTACCTTCAGATCTGTCTGAGCAAGAAAAATGCTCCTGAATGGATTGTGGAAGGGGACATTAAAGCGTGTTTTGATGAAATTAACCACGACTGGATTCTCGAAAATACTCCAATGAACAAAAGAGTCCTTAGTGAGTTTCTGAATGCTGGATACGTCGAGAATTTCCATTTGTTTCCAACCGAAAAAGGTACTCCGCAGGGGGGGACTGTGTCCCCGATTATTGCGAATATTGCCTTAAACGGTTTGGAAACGGCTCTGGCAAGTAAATTTTACTCCAGAACTGATGGCACTATCGATAAACCACATAGAAATAAACACAAGATCAACTTTGTCCGTTTTGCCGATGATTTCGTAATTACGGCTGACTCACCAGAGACAACCCGTGAAGTTCTCGAAGTCGTCAAAACGTTCTTAGATCCTCGTGGACTTAAACTCTCCGAGGAAAAGACTCTTGTGACTCATATTTCAGATGGATTTAACTTTTTAGGATGGAATTTCCGTAAATACAACGGAAAACTCCTGATAAAACCGTCCAGGGATTCTCAAAAGGAAGCTATCGGGAAAGTCAGTGAAGTCATCCACAAAGCAAAAGCATGGGACCAGGACCGACTGATACGAATACTCAATCCAATTATCAGAGGATGGGCACAGTATCATAATCATGCCGTCTCATTGGATGTATTCAGTAAACTGGATGACGTTGTCTATAACATGCTGGCATCATGGGCGAAACGGCGACACCAAAACAAAGGTGCCAAATGGGTTATGGAAAAGTACTGGCATAAATCAGGCAACAGAAACTATGTATTCTGTACGGAATATCAAACATTAGAACGATTCTCCAATGCTAAGATTGTCAGACAAAGACTCGCCAAACTCGATAATAATCCTTACATTGATAAGGAATATTTCGAACAGTGGAAGCTCATGGAGTATTGTAGAAAGAAACGCACCAGAACCCCAAAATCTGTTTTAAGCTGACACCCGAAAGGGTAGCAGTGGCTTGAGCCGGATGAAGTGAAAATTTCAAGTCCGGTTCTTAGAAGGAGGCGCGGGAGTAATCCTGCGTCTCTATTCGACATCTCTCCAATATTAGCTAATCTGGCTCTTGATGGGATTGAGAAAACCCTTGATAAGATGTTCCCAAAGATGAGGGTATATTTCATACGATACGCAGATGACTTCTTGGTAACCGCCCCAACACGGGAGGTCGCAGAAGAAATCCGCGAGTACATCGGGAAATTCCTTGCAGAAAGGGGACTGGAACTCTCAGAATCAAAAACGTTGATTACTCATATTGACGACGGATTTGACTTTTTAGGATGGAATCTCCGGAAATATAACGGAAAATTCCTCACCAAGCCATCCCAAAAGTCAATTGAGAAAATCATTGATAAGATGAGAGAAATCATCCATGAAGCTGCAGCCTGGACACAGGAAGACCTGATTCATGCATTAAACCCGATTATCATGGGATGGGCCAACTACCATCGCCATATTGTGGCAAACAGGGCATACCAACGCTTGGATTTTATCCTCTGGAATATGCTCTGGAAGTGGGCCAAACGCAGACACCCGAACAAAGGACACAGGTGGATAGCACGACGATACTGGCATACAGAAGGCACCAGAAACTGGGTCTTCAAATCAAAGTCTGCAAAACTCGTTCGGTTCTCAGATACGAAGATTCGCAGATATACCATGGTAAAACTTGATGAAAACCCCTATTTAGACAGAGGATACTTCCTCAACAGAACAGAGAGGATACAAAAGCAAATGCCTTGGATTCAGACCAAACTCTCGTTTTTCGCGTACCGCCGCCCGAAATTCGGGTTGTGAAGTGCTTGAGCGTACTGCGGTGAAAGTCGCACGGTGCGTTCTTAGAAGGGGGTGCAAGAGCAATCTTGCATCCCTATTCGACAATACCCAAACATGTTCTGTTCTCAGATACGAAGATTCGCAGACATTCCATGGTGAAACCTGATGCGAATTCTTATCCGGACAGAGGATACTTCCTCACCAGAACAAAGAAGATAAGATAGAAAACGCCCTGGATTCAAACCAGACTCTTATTTCTCGCATACCGCCGCCCGAAATACGGGTTGTGAAGTGCTTGAGCCATATGCGATGAAAGTTGCACGTACGGCTCTGAGAAGTGGGGGCAGGAGCAATCTGTGTCCCTATTCAACAAGAGCCGTTTGCCCGGCAGGGGCATTTCCAGATGGTGCCACTGTTTGCATTGTTTTTATCTGTGATTTATGCCCCCCTTTAGATTGATTCTCCCTTTTTAGGTATGCTAATCTGCGCGTGTATGCCAATTTTGCATAATTGTCTCTGTTTCTGGTAGTTTCGTCATACATCCTGGGTTGTAATGAGGGTGTTTTCCGGTACATTTACACAACATATATAATCTGTTAGTTACCACTTAGTTAGGTCGATTGTTTGAGACAACGGGGCACAACAGCCCCCGTTTGCTCTGCAGACAACAATAACCGGGAAATAATGTCTCTGCGTTCATCCGTCAGTCTGACGGTGTCTGCAGTGAAAAGTCCCTTCGGACAGCAGCATGAAATAAGAGGGTTTATCTCCTCTGGTTTCATATATTGTAGTCCGAGATTTTGATGGAGAACCGAAATCGCTCGAATGGGAGTGTCGGTTCTGACGTTGGCATTGGCAATGCGGAAATTTATTTAGTAACCGCTAATATCCTTTAAAAATTAAGTCGAACGTAAGTGTGCTTTGATAAGCAAATCTGAACATTCAGTTTGCCTAGCTCAAAAAATTAATTCTGGTTGATCCTGCCAGAGGTCACTGCTATCGGGGTTCGATTAAGCCATGCGAGTTGAGAGGGTTAAGACCCTCAGCGGACTGCTCAGTAACACGTGGATAACCTGCCCTAAGGTGGAGAATAACCCCGGGAAACTGGGGATAATACTCCATAGATTAGAGACACTGGAATGTTCTTTAATCGAAAGTTCCGGCGCCTTAGGATGGATCTGCGGTCGATTAGGTTGTTGTTGGGGTAACGGCCCAACAAGCCTGTGATCGATACGGGTTGTGGGAGCAAGAGCCCGGAGATGGAATCTGAGACACGATTCCAGGCCCTACGGGGCGCAGCAGGCGCGAAAACTTTACAATGCAGGAAACTGTGATAAGGGAACCCCGAGTGCCCGTATACGCGGGCTGTCCAGGTGTTTAAAACGCATCTGAAGAAAGGGCCGGGCAAGACCGGTGCCAGCCGCCGCGGTAATACCGGCGGCTCGAGTGGTGGCCACTTTTATTGGGCTTAAAGCGTCCGTAGCTGGACTCTTAAGTCTCTTGGGAAATCCGCCGGCTTAACCGACGGGCGTCTAAGAGATACTGGGAGTCTAGGGACCGGGAGAGGTGAGAGGTACTCCGGGGGTAGGAGTGAAATCCTGTAATCCCCGGGGGACCACCGATGGCGAAGGCATCTCACCAGAACGGCTCCGACAGTGAGGGACGAAAGCTGGGGGAGCGAACCGGATTAGATACCCGGGTAGTCCCAGCCGTAAACTATGCGCGTTAGGTGTACTGGTGACCACGAGTCACTGGGGTGCCGAAGGGAAACCGTGAAACGTGCCGCCTGGGAAGTACGGTCGCAAGGCTGAAACTTAAAGGAATTGGCGGGGGAGCACCACAACGGGTGGAGCCTGCGGTTTAATTGGACTCAACGCCGGAAATCTCACCGGATAAGACAGCTGAATGATAGTCGGGCTGAAGACTCTACTTGACTAGCTGAGAGGAGGTGCATGGCCGTCGTCAGTTCGTACTGTGAAGCATCCTGTTAAGTCAGGCAACGAGCGAGACCCACGCCAACAGTTGCTAGCTTGTTCTCCGGAACGAAGAGGACACTGTTGGGACCGCCTCTGCTAAAGAGGAGGAAGGAATGGGCAACGGTAGGTCAGCATGCCCCGAATTATCCGGGCTACACGCGGGCTACAATGGGCAGGACAATGGGTATCGACACCGAAAGGTGAAGGCAATCTCTTAAACCTGTCCTAAGTTCGGATTGTGGGCTGTAACTCGCCCACATGAAGCTGGAATCCGTAGTAATCGCGTTTCAACATAGCGCGGTGAATGCGTCCCTGCTCCTTGCACACACCGCCCGTCAAACCATCCGAGTGAGGTCTGGATGAGCCTGTGGTTTTTGCCGCAGTCGAATCTAGGTTTCGCAAGGAGGGTTAAGTCGTAACAAGGTAGCCGTAGGGGAATCTGCGGCTGGATCACCTCCTAAAGTATTGGGTATGCGGTTACTAAATAAAACGTAAAATTGCTGATGCCAACACAAAATGAGGGACGTGGGCTTATAGCTCAGTTGGAAGAGCGCGGCGTTTGCAACGCCGAGGCCAGGGGTTCAAATCCCCTTAAGTCCATTGCCTGGTAATCAAAGACCTGTTCTTTGAGACCCGGCATCCCAATGCACCCGGAGACGTGAGTCATCGGGGAAGGGCCGAGAGTCTAACCGACTCATTGAGGCTGTGTATAGGTGTGCACATAGGACGTTAAATGAGTTTTAACGGACACAATCATACAAGACAAGCTGATACAAGCCTGTCAGTGGATGGCTCGGTTCGAGTGCCGATGAAGGGCGTGCCAAGCTGCGATAAGCTCCGGGTAGGCGCAAGGAGCCTATGATCCGGAGATACCCTAATGGGACCTCCTGCTTCGTAAGAAGCGATCCGTAAGGATTGGGAACCCCCCGAATTGAAACATCTCAGTAGGGGGAGGAAGAGAAATCAAACGAGATGTCGTGAGTAAAAGCGATCGAAAACGACAGAGTTCAAACCGAATCCCGCAAGGGACATGTGGTGTTGTGAGCCTTCCGTTTAATCAAACATCTGAAGCGGAAATATTTCTGGAACGGTTTGCCACAGAGGGTGACAGCCCCGTACGCATACCGATGTTTGATGAGGAAGTGTCTCGAGTAGTGCGGGTTGGAATTCTCGCATGAACCTGGGGGTCATCAACCTCCAAAACTAAATACTCCTCGAAACCGATAGCGAAATAGTAGCGTGAGCGAAAGCTGAAAAGTAACCCTGGAAAGGTGGTTAAAAGTGCCTGAAACTGATAGGTGATAGTGTGTTATGGCACGAAAGGATCTTTACACTGAAAGAGCCCGTCGCGAGGCGGTAGTATGAGGTGTATTGCCGGTGTCATAACGTACGTTTGGAAGAACGGGCCAGAGAGTTTATTCTGTTGGCGAGGTTAACCGGTAAGGGAAGCCGAAGCGAAAGCAACAAGTCCGTAGTTTCGACATGGGACGACGTATTAATAATGCGTGTAGTCGACAGGATAAGACCCGAAGCCCAGTGATCTATGCGTGGGCAGGCTGAAGGGTGACGAAAGTTGCGTGGAGGGCCGAAGCGGTATTGATATGCAAATCATTCGTGTGACCTGCGTATAGGGGTGAAAGGCCAATCGAACTGGGCATCAGCTGGTTCCTCTCGAAACATGCCGTAGCATGACCTGGCTGGAGATAGACGGTGAGGTAGAGCACTGATTGGAAGAGTTGGGGGAGAAATTCCTCACCTTCCTGTCAAACTCCGAATTCCCCGTCGTCGTAGAAGGCTGGTAGTCCGCATTACGGGGTAAGCTTGTAATGCGTAAGGGAGACAACCCAGACTGTGGTTAATGTCCCTCAGTGTAGGTTAAGTGTCAACACTAAAAGATGTCCTAGGCCAAAGACAACTGGAAGGTGAGCTTAGAAGCAGCTACCCTTTAAAAAGTGCGTAACAGCTTACCAGTCGAGGTTTAGGGCGCTGAAAATGGACGGGGCTAAAACCTACCACAGATACCACAGACCACCGCAAGGTGATGGCGTAGAGAGGCGCTCTGCATGGGCGGAAGCAGGAGTGTAAGTTCCTGTGGACCGTGTAGAATTGAGAATTCTGGCATTAGTAGAAGCATAGTTAGGTGAGAATCCTAACCGCCGAAGGGGCTAGGTTTCCTCGGCAATGTTCGTCAGCCGAGGGTTAGTCGGTCCTAAGTTGTACCGTAATTCGAGTACAGCGAAAGGGAAACAGGTTAATATTCCTGTACCATCTGGTTGTAGTCAACTTCGGTTGACCCTGACGTTTCTGGATATGCTTTGCAGGGCTGTCGCCCTGTCTAATCGTATAAACCCCTGGAGAACCGTAATGGTGAGAATTGGGTGAAAGCGTGATGGAGTAATAGAGCAAATTCCTGGAACCCGTGAAAAGGGAATCAGATGTCCGTACCGAGATCTGACACAGGTGCCCCTAGCTGAGAAGGCTAAGGCGTGTCGGTTTAATTGTGTTTAGGGAATTCGGCAAAATGGCCCCGTAACTTTGGAAGAAGGGGTGCCTGCCCGGAGATCGGGCAGGTCGCAGTGACCAGGGGGCTCCGACTGTCTAATAACAACATAGCAGACTGCAACTCCGTAAGGACTAGTATAGTCTGTGATTCCTGCCCAGTGCAGGTATCTGAAAACCGGGTTCAACCGGACGAAGGACCTGTAAACGGCGGGGGTAACTATGACCCTCTTAAGGTAGCGTAGTACCTTGTCGCTTAATTGGCGACTTGCATGAATGGATTAACGAGAGCCCTACTGTCCCAAACACAAGTCCGTTGAACATTTTATCCTAGTGCAAAGGCTAGGGACTCCAAATGGGAAGTGAAGACCCCGTGGAGCTTTACTGCAGCCTGTCGTTGTGTTACGGTATTCATTGCGCAGAGTAGATGGGAGATGTTGATCCAGCCCTCGTGGGGGCTGGTTAGTCACCAATGAGACACCATCCTTTGTATACTGTAACACTAACTCCTTGTGAGGACATCGGTAGGTAGGCAGTTTGGGTGGGGCGCCACACCCTCGAAAAGGTATCAAGGGTGCCCCAAGGTCAACTCATGTGAGTCAGAAACTCACAGAAGAGTGTCAAGAGCAAAAGTTGGCCTGACGCTGATACGCAAAGCAAGTATCGGCGAGAGGAAACTCGGGTCTAACGAACCAATACGCGCTTTTGATGAGTGCTATTGACGACAGAAAAGCTACCCCGGGGATAATTGAGTCGTCGCCGGCAAGAGCACATATCGACCCGGCGGCTTGCTACCTCGATGTCGGTTCTTTCCATCCTGGCTGTGCAGCAGCAGCCAAGGGTGAGGTTGTTCGCCTATTAAAGGGGATCGTGAGCTGGGTTTAGACCGTCGTGAGACAGGTCGGTTACTATCTATTTGGAGTGTTAGAGGTCTGAGGGTAAGACGGAAATAGTACGAGAGGAACTTTCCGTCGTCGCCACTGGTAGATCGGTTGTCCGACAGGGCAGTGCCGAGTGGCTACGCGATAATGGATAAAAGCTGAAAGCATCTAAGCTTGAAACCAGACCTGAAAAGAGACCTCGTCTGAGGGCATGGATAAAAGATCCGTTTGATAGGCTCGGGATGTACGCACGAAGGCAACGACGTGTTCAGTCCACGAGTACTAACGCCCAAATCAGCTAACACTGAAAAATCGTGTCCGTTAAAGCTCAGACGAAATCCTGTGTGCACACCACAAACATATATACAGCGTCATGTATTTGCGGCCATAGCAGCGGGGCAACACCCGGACCCATACCGAACCCGGAAGTTAAGCCCGTTCACGTAGTATGCTGTACTGAGTTACGCGAGTGCTCGGGAACCATACTTCGCTGCAAATGCTCCAAAAAATGAAAATCTGTTCTGTAACTGTTATATCAAAGAGCGTGAGCTCCTGAGAATTATTCTTCGCCTGTGAATGCCCGTAACGGGTCGTTCTGTTCTGTATCTCGTTTATATACAAAAGAGCGTGAGTGCCCGGGAATGATAGTTCCCTGCAGGTGTTCGCCATATGAAGAAGACAATCTCTGTTTTGGTAACGGTTTATACAAAAGAGCGTAAGCTCTCTTAATCCGTTTCGTGGTATCTTCCGGAGAGATGTGCATGTCGTATGCCTAAAAATTGAGTGAAATCTGACGTTTGTTTTTGTACGCTCTCTGTACCGTTTGTAAATATCCGGCAGTAGTAAATGCCCTGCTGTTATATGAGAGGATACCTCTGGTTTTGAACGGATTTTTCAAATACTCGTCTGGTAGATGTGGGAATTGTTACTATTTGGCAGGGTTTCTTCTGGTGAGACGACACCGTCCGGGATAAAGTGGGTGATCTTGTACCTGACCTGGATCTTATTCACTACATTTTTGCAAAAATTTGGTTTTCAGCCCGGTATTTCGGTTTTACCGGTATAATGTATGTGGGACAGAATGTTTTGAACCCTGTTGGTCCATGAGATCTCATCACGACTTCCAGGGTAAGGCATCCACGTGCAGGCAATCTTTCCCGAGACGAATGTAGATAACGGTTGAACCAGAAGAAAGATACAGGGGACTGTGCTCGAAGTGGTTCTGACCTGCGCTATTTTTTTTACTCTGGCGGCAGGGGCCTTCCCTTCACTATACACATAGGCAGGTGCATGCGATTGAAACTGATCTCATTTCTGGGCGAGCAGGAGGATGGGGCAGGATTGTATACCTGTGGTGGGTCATCCTGTGAGACCCTGTTTGTGCAGGAGGCAATCTGCCGCCTGCTCGGGACAGTGGGTGATGCCGTCCTATTTGCGACCGAAGGTGCCCGACGGGCCACATGGGAGCCGGTTTCAGCAGCACTCTCCGGCTGCGGAGTCGCCCCTGAACTGGTTGTCATTCCCAACGGGGAGACCGAAGACGAACTCTGGTCAATCTTTCGGGCGCTCGAAAATTCCATTGCCGGTGGAGAAGAGATTGTTTTTGACATCACTCACGGTTTTCGCTCCCTTCTTTTGGTCGGATTTCTCTCCGCAGCGTTTCTGCGAACGACGGGAAATGCAGAAATTTCCCGAGTTTTCTACGGTCAGTATCGGGGGGATGGACAGCCGTCTCATCTTCTGGACCTGACACCCTTTCTCTCTATTCTGGACTGGACCACCAGCGTGCACTCCTTTCTCCGGTCAATGGATGCGGCTGGCATCAACCAACTCGCAAATCGGACGGCAAAGGAGGCCTACCTTTCCGGCCGGCCGGATGCCCCGGAGAAACTCTCACGGTTTGCTCAGAGCCTGGAAGGGTTTGCGGTTGCAACCCGGATGGCACGCCCGGTTGATGCCCTGAATCTTGCATCCGGCATTGCCCGGGACATAGACGCCGTAACAAGCGAGATGAAGGTCTTCACACCGCCTCTTGTGGAGGTGCTTGATGAAATTCGCATGGTGGGCAACCTTGGTATCCGCAGGCCGGATCCGGACGAAGGCCTCACCTGGGCCCATGTGGAAAAAGAACTCGCCCTCATCGGGTTCATGATCGAACGTGGTCTTCTGCTTCAGGGGGTGACCTTCTCCAGGGAGTGGATGGTGAATGTCATGCTCCTCACCCGTTATGGAGATAGCTATCCTGGCTGGCTGAATCCCGACACCCGGTATGAGATGTCGCAGACCTTTGGAGCTGCCATCCTGGATCTGAAAAGTTCACCCTACAACCCGACAACCTTCACTGACTGGTACATGCAGCTTCCCTGTGAGGAACAGGCAACTCGCCTCTGGGCAGAACTCTCCACCCTCAGAAATGACTTTGCCCATTGTGGGATGCGGGAGTATCCCCCACGGATGTCACGGATGGGACAGAAAGCAGAGGATTTGTATGGGCATATGTGCGGGTTTTATGGGGTGGTGCGGGAGTGACCATCAAATTTCATTTCGTTTAACCCGGAGACCAAGTCGATAATTATCTGAAATACTCTATTTGCTCAATTGTTGTTGAGGAATTCAGAATAATCGAAAATTCTCTCGTATCTATCCCCCCTTTAGTTGAGAGATCACCGATTTGCCTGCGATTATTTCCTGCCCTCTCCTTGTATAATACAAAACAAGCTCCTTCTCTTTCTCAAATTCCAATTGTGAAATAAAAGACGTAAAAGACGTCCAGCAGAAACATTTCGGATTTATGAAGTGAAAAACGTCTAATCACTCCGAAAATCAGAAATAATTCCAATTAGCAGTCCGAACCTACACAAAAAAAAGGGTTGCCAATAAGGTGCAACGTACTGGAGGGAGGGAATGGATGTCAGGAATGACATCTGAAGGAAATTGTCATCCTGGAGAGGGATATATGTGTGTCTGGCCGTGATGTCCTGTTGGATATGACCCGAACGCTGACGGAGAATGACCTGGAGATAATCGGGGCAGAATTGAAACGGGCAATCCGGTGAACAATTTACCCGGAGATAATGATTATGACTCCCCCGATGGTTACAGACCGGAAGATTATGATCTGGCAATTTATCCCCGGCAAACGGGAGTGCAGTTCTCCCTGATGATACCTTGGCAGCAGGTAATAAGTCATATTATTTATAAGAGATTTATGAGGTTGGTTAAATAAATTCTAATTTCAGGCATATTTCCGAATATTATATACATTCTGAACTGTAATCAAAATAGATTGATGTTGGAGGAAAATATAACGAATACAATCCTGTATGTCGATGATGAAGAGGCGTTGCTGGAGATTACGAAAATCTTTTTGGAGGGAACCGGCGCCTTTTCTGTCGATACTGCCGGTTCCGCTCCAGAAGCACTTGGGTTGATGCAGACCAACGCCTACAGTGCCATTGTCTCGGATTATGAGATGCCGGGGATGAACGGCATTGAATTTTTACAAACGGTACGCATGGATTCACCGGACCTCCCGTTCATCATCTTTACCGGCAGGGGGCGGGAAGATGTGGTGATTGAGGCATTAAATTGTGGGGCTAGTTATTACCTCCAGAAAGGGGGTGACCCGAAGGCGCAGTTTGCGGAACTCTCGCACAAAATAACCCTCGCTATTGAGAAGTGTGCTACTGAGGAACAGCTGCGGCTCGATGAGCAGCGCCTGGAGGCACTGGTGGTTTTTTACGAGAAATCTCTCCTGCCGTTTCCTGACATTATGGACTATGCGATTGAGGAGATCACCCGGATCACCGGCAGCCAGTATGGTTATATTGCCTTTGTCAGCGGGGATGAGGACCTCCTTTCGATACACAGCTGGTCCCGGCAGTCAATGAAGGACTGCCGGTTACCAGGGCACTGGAAAGACTATCCCCTGGAACAAACCGGCCTCTGGGGGGATGCGGTCCGTACGAGGCAGGCAACCATCATCAATAATTTTTCAGCCGCTACCCGGGATCAGACAACCATCCCGGAAGGTCATGTGCATCTGAACCGTTACCTGGGGGTTCCCATCTTTGACAACGAAAAAATAGTGATCCTTGCAGGTGTCGCCAACAAAAAATTAGTGTATGATGAGGCTGATGTTCGGCAGATAACCCTTCTCATGAACGGGCTGTGGGGAATAGTCAAACGGAAAAATACTGAAGATGAACTGAAGGCCGCCTATGAAGATCTTCTGGCAAGCCAGGATGAACTCGTCAGTATGCATGACGAACTGAAAGGGAACAGAAACCGCCTGCAGATGCAGGTTGACTATCTCCTTACCCCCACGTCAGATGTCCTGGAACCGGAGCTGACCGATCTCATCCGTCCCGATGACCTCCAGCGTATTCAGGATGCCTTTGCAGATGCCTGCAATGTGACATCGATGATAACCGATGTGGAGGGCAATCCCATTACCCGGCTGAGCTATGGATGTAAAATCTGTAACCTCATCCGCAGTACAGAGAAGGGTGCAGAGAACTGCAGAAAATCTAATAATGAGGTTGGAAATAACTCGCACGAGCTGATGAAACCAACCTCTGCTGCATGTTATGGCATCGGGTTCATCAATGCCAGCGCACCAATTATTGTCGGAGGGAGGCATATCGCGAACTGGCTCATCGGTCAGGGAGACACAATGGGGGTAACTTACGATCAGGTTGCCTGCTATGCCAGGGAGATCGGTCTGGATGAGACTGCACTTGTCACCGCCTTTGAAGGGATGGAGACGATGTCTCCTGAAACATTTGAAAAGATCCTGAATCTGCTCTGGATCGTTGCAGGACAAATATCCACTCTTGCCTATACCAATCTCCGGCTTGCTAAGGACGCATAGCAGGCACGGTCTGGTGAAGGGGCAGGCAGGGCTCGGGAAGAGTGAGATCCGTCTGTAAATAAAATGTGGACAGGAAAGCGATAAACCGTGGTGAGAGTCGCTGCGTCATTCTTCCCCTGATATCGTTGAAAGAGCGTTCCTCTTTTCCGGGATGGTTTATCAGATACTCTGGACTGGTATGCCTGTGGGAATCTTTGTTCTTCTCTTATCCCAGTAATGAAAGTGCTTCTTCACCGGTCATTCCCACACGGACGCCCTTTCTCTCTGCGGGGGCATTTGCCTCTTTAATGATTCCCCGCAGGAGATCGTCTGCGGTTGCAACTGACGTCTGCCCCTCCGGCGGGCGGATACGGGCCGCTGCATAACCGAAACCTGCCAGTGCTGCCACATCGATGGCACCACATCCGACAAGACTGTGTTCGTTTGCGGCAAAAACAATATTGACCGGGCCTGCAGGGATGACGGAGCAGACAAATTTAGTTCCTCTGACGGTTATGATTTCGTCTGTCATGGAAGAAATTATGCATTCAATACGGTAAAAATCTGGTGCTCTGTTTCTGTTTTTCCCGTTAGTCTGGTGCATATTCTGGTGAAATGGCTTATTATTTGGAGAATTTTTCCTGCATTATCCCGTGGAATACTGGCGGTCTACCGCACAGGTGAGTCGAATGTCAGTGTAGGTGAACCGCTCGCCTAGAACGGCCTTCAGCCTCCGGAGGTCTTGTGTTTTTTCCTGTGCCACTGCCTCCCGGATGGCCGCCTGCCGGTGAGGGGGCACGAGATCATCTATCTCCACTGTCTCGCCGTTTTCAATTGCTTCCGCGAGATGAGCACCACAGATCTCCGGAGTAAGGGATCGCCTCTCTGCAATTTCTGTCATCGTGCACCCTGCACGATAGAGGCGCAATGTCTCTGCCGCTGACCCGTCATCCTTATTTTCTGTTGGTATCAGCGCCGTCATAAATGCCGGGCCGAACCGTTCCAGTTTGGCAGCACCCACCCCTTTGATGGCGAGAAATGCTGCATCTGTTACCGGCCGTGAGGTGGCCATCGCCCGGAGCGACGCATCAGAGAAGATCATATACGGGGCAATCCCCTCCCGGTCTGCAATCTCCCGTCTGAGTGCCTTCAGCCTGAGAAAGAGTGGGTCGGTTGATTCTTCCTTTCGGGTATCAGGGACTTTCTTCGTCCGGGTTAAAAAGACGATTTCCGCTGTATCTCCTGCCGCTAAAAGTTCCCTGCCTGCTTCCCCCACGGTAACCACCGGATAGATACCGCTCTCACGTTCAAGATAACCGAGGCGGATGAGTTCACGGATAAATGAACGCCAATCATCCTTTGAATAAGCCTTTCCTGTTCCGTAGCCGGGTGTCTCTTTCTGTCCCATCTCACGAATTTTCTGTGTATTCGCACCACGGAGCAGACTGATGATGTGGTTGCTGCCGCAGGGGATTTCCAGACCCTGCACACAGGTGACGGCTGTCCGGGCAATTGTTGTTCCATCGAAGCGTTCCCGTGGAGAGCAGCAGACATCACAGGAGCCGCATCCGCCCACCGGGGGTTCTTCCCCGAAATACTGCAGAATCATTGCCTGCCGGCAGCGTTGCTCCTCGCAGTAGGCGGCCATCTCCTCAAGTTTTGCATACTCCGCTTTCTGGCGGGCGGCAGACGACTCCTGCCGGATAAAAAACGCCTGCCGGTGCAGGTCACCCGGTGAATAGAAAAGGATGCAGTCTGCAGGGTCACCATCTCTTCCTGCCCTTCCGGTCTCCTGGTAGTAATGCTCAGGTGACCGGGGTAGGTCGTGGTGGATGACAAACCGCACGTCCGGCTTGTCAATGCCCATCCCAAAGGCGACCGTTGCGACGATGACCTGCACACGGTCGCGGACAAATGCCTCCTGTGCCTCCTCCCGTGCCTGCCGGGTGAGGCCGGCGTGATAGGGCAGGGCACGGATGCCGGTGCGGCGGAGTGCGTCTGAGAGTTCATCCACTCCATTGCGGCTGAGGCAGTAGATGATCCCTGCCTGCCCCCGGTGGTTCCGGAGATAGGAGAGAATTGCCCCTTTTGTGTCCTTCTTTGGCCTGACTTCATAGCGGAGGTTTTTCCGATAGAAACTGCCGGTCACCCGACGGGGGCGACGGAGGTGGAGTTGTGCGATGATATCGTTCTGCACGGCCGGGGTCGCGGTGGCCGTCAGCGCCACCACCGGTGCATGCGAAAATTCGCGGATGAGCCGGGAGATTTCGCGGTATTCCGGCCGGAACTCATGTCCCCACTGTGAAATGCAGTGTGCCTCGTCAACAGCAATGAAGGTTATTTGTGCCTTCTTCAGAAGAGTGAAGAACTCTGTCTTCACCGCCCGTTCAGGAGATACATAAAGGACCCGCAGATCTCCGCGGGCGATTGCTGCTTCTGTCTCCCGGCGTTCGTTGTAGTCCTGCAGTGAGGTGATGCAGGCGGCAGGCACGCCGCATCCCCGGAGTGTGTCCACCTGATCCTTCATCAGGGCAATCAGTGGGGATATGACGACTGTCATCCCACCGGAGAGCAGAGCCGGTATCTGGTAGCAGAGTGATTTTCCGCCGCCGGTGGCAATCACGCCTAACACGTCCTCTCCGTCTGCAAGGGCACGGATGATCTCCTCCTGATACGGGTACAGAGATTCATATCCGAAGTACTGCCTCAGAACAGTGGTGGCGTCAGTTAGCGGCATGAAATATAATCAGAACACGTTTGGCAGAAGAGTGGGTTATGGGTTGTGATGCAGGCCGGGTGCCCAAGAGTTACAGGATGAGGTTTTTCTCATCCTGATGAAGGGATGTGCAGTATATTTGTTCGGGGGTTTGGTTATGGGTCTCTTAACAACAGCCGCCGTCGCTGTGGTCGTGGCTGTGGCCGGCACAGACACCTGCCGGGTCCATTTCCCCGAGTGTGCCGTCGTTCAGTGCCTGAATATTATCTCCGACGGTGCCGGGTATGGCGCAGAATACTTTAATTCCTGCACCATTGAGGCTCATGATGGCCCCCCTGCCGATTCCGCCGACAAGAACTGCATCTACAGAATGTTCTGCCAGTTCCCCTGCCGGTGCGCAGCCCCCACTGCCATGGGTTGAGCTTGTGGGCGGTATTTGCGAGCACTCTCTGGTCTCTGTATTGACCAGAAGAAATCCTGGTGCCGATCCAAAATGGCCGTAGGGGATGCTCTCAAGGCCGTTATCCTCGCTGATTGGTATGCAAAGTTTCATAGCTGTTACACTGTCTCCTGTAATGCAATAAATAACATATTACTCATGTGCGCATAATTGTTGTGGTTCCGGCAGATGATGTTTTTCACTGCCGGACAGGGGTGCGGCTCCGGTACGTTGCGTATCCTGCAATGAACACCATGAACCCCACCGCAATGAGTGTGGCTACAGCCCATGCCCCAGTACTGCCAATGCCTGCATCTCTGAGATTGATGATGGCTGCGGTGCCAACCGGGATGTTCAGGAAAAGGCTTGCCATAAGGCCGGGATTGTAACGGTGGTCCTGTACCCATGCGATGATATGAGACATGCCGTTTAGTATTGTAAAACAGGGTACCCAAAGTCCCCAGATTGGATCAACAGTCATTGCAGCAACAGCCGAGGCGGGGAAGAGAACCCAGATGATACCAACATTGATCCAGTACGCCTCTCTTGCAGAGAGGATTGGTGTGTCAGTGTCAGATCCATGTCGGTTGGAAAACCTGAGAGTGAGCGTCGCCACAAATCCCCCCGGCCAGAGATACTCCTCACACTGGTGCGCAAAATAGACAGGCAGGCATATCCATATCCAGAATAATGGTGTGTCTTGTGGGTAGACGAAGAGCAGCAGGAAAAAAAGAGTATATATCGCAAGAAATGGTGTTCCGCACTGCCAGTGGGCATGCAGCCAGGATGTGGCTTCAGAAAACCTGCACCGGCGTGAGCTTTTCTTCTCCATGTACTTCTGTTGTCCTTTTGGTAAAAATGGATTATTATCTCCTTTTCAGAAACCGGCGGCAGAGGGTGAGTTATGCATATCCGCTGATCTCATAGTCAACCGCAGATGACATCTCAGCACACTCAGCTCCGTGCAAAAGCACATCTTCGGTCCGCTGTTTGAGAATTGTCGGGTATACGGCACCTACAAAACTCTGCACCGGTTTTCCTGCACAGAAGAACCCGAAAGTTGGTGTCGCCATCACCCCGTAGCGTTCACCGATCCATAAGTTCTCCGCCAGGTTCAGCCTGACAAAGAGCATCTTTCCCGCATATTCCTTTGCGTAATCGCGGAAATATGGTTCCATCGTTTTGCAGTACTGGCAGGTTGGGCTGTAAAACATCACGGCAACCGGGATGGTGCTCTTTTCCACGGTTTCCTCCCATTCAGTTCCTTTTATTTCACGTACAGGTGTCTCCGGCATATGCTCATCCTCTTACGTACATCCGGAGTATTGCGCGCATTGACAAAAAGATTACCGGGGTGTGTACCCCCGGTTATTCGCTGCCGTTTTGCACCATGCGATTTTTGATACTTACATTCGGGTGGTGATACCTGCCCCGTGCTGCCCAGAGTGAATTGCCAGTGCCGGTGAAGTAATACAGTGTGTCTTCATGGCCTTACCTCCGGGAAAAGAAAGCTCTCTCTTTGGTGATAACAATGTTTGAAAACAGATGAATATTGTATGTGAATCAAACAATTCATGTTAATTGTCAGTGACCGTAATCACACAGACGGTAATATTGTCATCGGACACGGGAATAGCTGCACAGAGCAGTGCTGCCGCTGCCGCATGGGCAGTTTTTCCCTGCACTTCACGGGCGATTCGCTCCGGTTTAAGGGCGTCATGCATGCCGTCTGTCGAAAGGATTATGCAGTCGCCGGGGAAAATGGGGATCTCTGTCACATCGGCTACAAAGAGGGAGCCGATGGAGTGGGTGACGATATGTTTCAGCGGGTGGCAGAAGGCCTCATCCGGATGGATGATGCCTGCATCAATATGTTCCTGTACGAGAGAATGGTCCCGCGTTACCGGGATGAAGTAGCCGTCCCGCACCATGGAACACCGGGAATCTCCGGTATTACAGACCGTGAGGCTGCCGTTTGAGAAGAGTGCCGTCGTGAGGGTGGTTCCCATACCAGTCTGCGTACCGGTGGCATTTGCATTCACAGCCGCATCCGCACGGGCATGTGCCTCCAAAAGAATCGCAGGGAAATCAGGCCTGTCATCTGCAGCAAAGGCCCGGGAGACCACATATTCTGCTGCCTGCACCGCACAGGATGAGGCCACGTCTCCCGCCGGCTGGCCGCCGATACCGTCTGCCACTGCATTGAACAGTGTCTCGCCATACCAGTGTGCCGCCCATGTATCCTCATTCCGGGCCCGTCTTCCTGCCACTGATATTGCATTGTATGCAAACCGGGTGTGCATTCTCTCCTCCTGTCTTTGCCGTGTCGTTATGATACCATTTGCACGAGAGAAGAGATAAGGCCGGTGCTCGGAAATGAGATTGACAGCATGAGAGAGAAACTTATTCATGCATATTTTGGTGTGGATATATCCGTAGTCAGGATGGCTGTGGAATCTGATCAGCCTGGATTAAAAAGGCAGTTTAAGCCATTTCTGTATCCCAAGATTGCCATTTGGTTCATGGAGATGCTTTCTGCTCCGAAATCTCCAGAAAATCGGTATTAAATTTGACAGCTGGGTTATATTTGAGGGTAAAATAATTTTGATGTCTAAATTGCAACTTTATCTGAAATTTAAGCCAAAATTGAAGATATTTTAAGAGATAGTTTTCCAAATATTTGGGAATGTCAAATTCTATTTTGGCTACAATCTGAGGAATTTGAGTGAAGTGGCAAACACGGGCTGTGTAACAAATCTTCTTTTTCTTTTGGGCCTGTCTTCTCTGCCCGGGATCATATCGGCAAACCGGGGTCGGCATGTCCGTTTCTCTCTCCCGCTGCATGATATCGTGGGCGCAAAGAAGCGGGATGCCCGTTGTTTCCGGATGAATGCCTGCGGCTGAAATAAAATTGAAATACGATAGCAATTACTCAGAAGAGGGGGTGCCGCTGCTCCCGTTTTTCACTCCAAAAACACTGAATTGAGTTTCTGAATGAAATTCCGGTCAGAGAAGACTGCATCACACTCTTTTGAGAGTCGGCATCGGAGGGCATCATATTCTTCCTCAGTGTACTGGTTGACGGAATGATATATCCGGTCTGCAAAGAGATCTGGATTTGTTGGCATTCGAACTCTGCCCTTATGTGAGGGTGGAAATATTATATACCTTCTGTGTGGTGTGCAAACATTAAAATATAAATAAAAAAGTCATAAAAAATGTTTCGTTAATAATTTGCCAAAGTATATATGCGATTACTTGTTTTTGTATGTCTGCAATGCCGGAATTTCTGAAGAAAACGATGTTATTTCCGATTTCAAATGTTGAATATTTTCTTAATTTAAAAAAGAATCGTTATTTGTGTTTATTGTCGGGTGGTATTGTATCATACCCGGATGCGGTCGGCGGAAGGGTTTTTCCGTCGAATACCTCCTCTTCTTACCGGTGTCTTCCTGCCTCAGCTTCTGCCTGTAATGCAACTGCCCGTGCGGCTGGAATATCGGGAATAATGTTGACCATTCTGCCGGTCCGGGTATAGTAGAGGCAGGTATCCGGGACTACATCTGTCAGGGCACGGACGGCATCAGCATAGACGGCGAGCTGGATGAGATGCTCCTTTTGGCAGGTGCCGTCTCCCGGATCAGATTCGGTCTTGTAGTCGATCACCACATACCGCCCGTCTGCCGTGCGGATGATCCGATCTATGGCACCCCGGACCATCACCTCTCCAAACCGGTGGACAAAGCCCACTTCACACTGGTGAGCGGTGCTCTTACGGATGAGCGGGTGGCAGCAGAACTGCTGGTATGCAGCCTCCAGAGAAGCCAGCTGTTGCACATCCGCGGGGAATCCGTGGAGGGCACATGCACGGTCGGGAGCCATACCGGCAAAGACGGCGTGCATGAGGTTTCCTTCCCGTGCGGCGGTCTTCTCTCTCCCGCCGGACTGCAGAACACCCACCGGGTCCGGGCCCTCTGCACCCGTGCCGCCGGAAGCATAACGATAAATGGCCGTCACCGGCATGGGTAGATGTGGTGGGACGGCAGCGGGTGGTGGCGGGGTCGTCCATGTTGCATCCGCCTTCTCCGCGGGCAGGGGTGAGGTTATTGCTATTGCTACCGGCGGTTGTGAGCAGTTCACTGCCACACTGGCTATATCCGCCGTGGTAATCGTAATTTGCCATATTCGGCCGTCGGGGGTGGTGCAGGTTATGCCTCCTGCCTCAACAGCATCCGGCGTGATGCCGAGGGCGGCAAAGGTCTGGTGCATCCGTGTCTTCCCGGCATCCGGGCCGAGGGCGACCAGTTCCATGTCCGGCAGGGTCCCGGAAAACAGAATATGATCGCGGGCCCGGGTGACTGCCACATAGAAGAGACGGCGTGCCTCTGCTGCCTCCTTCTGTTTGCGCCGGTGCTGGATCAAAAGAGAAATGGGTGCATCAATTGGCCCGTCCGGTCCCGGTATCTTTACTACAAGACCCAGTTCCTCTTCAAATACAGTCCCGTTCCTCCTACCGCCACTATCTGCATTTGTAAAGGGCAGGGCGATAACCGGGAATTCCAGCCCTTTTGAAGCATGGACGGTCATCACCAGCACCGCGTCTTCCCCAATTGTCGGCAGAGGTGCGTCCTCCTCCTTTGGTGCGTCCCGTACCGCCTGCCTGAGGTCGGCTGCAAAGTCATCGAACCCGTAACATCCGGTCATTTCCCGGGAACGGGCGATCTCGGTTATCTTTCTGAGGTTGGCAGTCTTCTGGTCGCCATTCTTCTGCCCGGCGCAGACGGCGTACACGCCTGACTCCCTGAGAATGCGGGTGACGAGCACTGAGGGTGGTTCCCGGCGTGCATACGTCTGCCAGCCTGCGAGCATCCGGCAGGCATCCGCAACAGGACCGGTGGCATCTATGTTGAGGCGGGAAAAGAGTCCCCGTCCCCGCCCGTCTGCGGCACGGAATATGTCCGCGTCAGAGAGGCCAAAGAAGGGTGACCGGAGGGCCCCGTAGAGGGCAATGTCATCCGCGTTATCGGCAAGGAATGCAATCACCGCCGCACAGTCACGTACCTCCTGACGTTCGTAGAAGGCGGTCCCCCCGTAAATCCGGTAGGGCACCCCGGTCCGGCAGAAGGCGTCTTCAATGAGGTGAAGGCGGCTCCGTGTCTCGATGAGGACGGCACAGTCCCCGAATGAGGCAGGTCTCTCGTTCCATTCCCCGTCCCTGCCCCTCTCATATATTATCTTTCGCTGCTCCCTTACCATATCCGCGAGCCATGCGGCGAGTGCATCCGCTTCAGTCGGGTCGCGTTCAGCATTTGTTTTTCCGGAAGGTGTGATGAGAATCTCGGCTGACCCGGCATGTGTCTGCCTGCTCTCTGTTACGCCGAGGGAATCATATCCAAACTCCCATGGCAGCCGGTCGGCACCGAGTATTGCAGAGAAGAGGGTGTTGACAAGACCAATTATCTCTGGTGCGCTGCGGAAACTGGTATCCAGCGCTACCTCACGTCCACCTCGTTCTGTAAGGATACGGTCCCGGGTCGCCTTGAACTGCGTTACATCGGCGTTTCTGAAGAGGTAGATGGACTGCTTCGGGTCACCGACCACAAACAGGGAGCGTTCCTTTCCCGCGGCCGTGAGGATATCGGATATGATAGCGGCCTGCAGGGGGTCGGTGTCCTGAAATTCGTCCACCATGATGACACGGTACTTTGCCGCGATACCGTTTCGCGCCGCAGGATTCTTAGCAAGCAGGTTCTGGGTGCGGATAAGCATGTCCCCAAAGTCAATCGCCCCCCGCTGTGCCTTCATCTGTTCGATGGTGTCAGAGAACCAGGAAAAGGTGGTTCCAAGCGCCTGCAGTATGCGGATGGTCTCTGTTGTCTCTGGGTCTTCGGGGGAGACGGTGAGGGTCAGCAGGCCCTTGGCATTGTCGTCCTCCCACTCCTTGAGGGCGCTGTATGCGGTGACCAGCTGTCTCTTCCCGTCCTGCCCGAAAATTTTTGCACTCCCCATACTCCTGCTCCCTTTGCAGGAAAGGATGTCGGCAAGGGCCCGGCAGGTCTCTCCCGGACGGTTTGGGTCAAGGGCCTTCAGACCAGGGGCAACCTCAGCGAGGTAGCGTGTCCCGGCATCGCCATCCCCTGCAAAGGCTATGGCCAGCTCCCGGAGCACGGCGGCGGCCTCTCCTGCCGGTGAGGCAAAGAACTGTGTGCAGATATCCGCCTGTTCCGTCTCTACCGCCTCCGTCCATGCGGTGATCACAGCGTCCGGTGTTTCTGCAACCCGGGTAAAGAACTGTTCAGCATTCCATCGCTGGTCGTAGAGGGCAATGAGTGTCTTCTGCAGTTCCCATATTCCAAAGGTTCGCAGACAACTGAGTACTGCGGTTCTGGCCGGTTCCGTCAGTGGCGCGTAAAGAAGACGATATAGAGTCTCTTCGGTCATCTCTGCGAGTTCATAGCTCTCGATAACGGCAAATCCGGGTTCCAGGCCAGCCTCGAGTGCATACTCCCTCAGAATCCGTGTACAGAAGGAATGAATGGTGGAGATGCCCGCCCACATCAGGTCGTCGCGGAAACGGGCGGCCTCTTCTCCCTCCGCCGTTGCAAGGGCCTGACGGACACGGTCCTTCATCTCCGCTGCTGCCTTCTCGGTGAAAGTGAGGGCGAGAATCTCCTGCACGCCTGCCTGTTCATCCCCTTCCCGTTCAAGGAGGTCGAGGTAGCGGCTGACGAGGACATAGGTCTTCCCGGTTCCGGCCCCGGCGGTGACACAGAGGCTGCCGGAGCAGGTGATGGCGGTCTCCTGAACCGGGGTGCGTTGTGGCGGCATTATATCTTCTCCCCGGTACGGCGTGTCTCAAGAGTTCTGAGTATGCCATTCCGGCAGATATGGGTGTATTCACAGTAGCCGGGGCATGTATCTGCATCGTCTGCAAGCGGGAACCGGCCGGCACGAATGCCTGTTGTGGCACGGGCTGCCGCAGCCACTGTGTTGCTGATTATTTCCGGGAAGGGGAGGGCATCTTTTTTCATTTTTTGCACCTTGTAGGGGGAAAGGGCATCTGCGTAGCGGGCATCATGCACCACCACGGTGTTTGCCACCTTTCGCCGTTTCATTTCATAGTAGGACGCACCCGCTCCAACAGCGCCGGTGATCTCTTCAAGGGCCCGCACATAGAGGGCCAGCTGGAGGGCCTTTCCGGAGAGAATGTCGGCCTGCTTTGGGTGCGAGCCGGTTTTATAATCCGTGACAAGAAACGTACCATCCGGCATGCGGTCCACACGGTCAATGAAGCCCCGGAGGAGAAAGGGCATCTCCTGTCCCGGGACCGGCAGGGCCACCGGTGCATCATGGATACTGCCCGGACGGTCAGGTGTGCCGAAGCCTGCCTCAAAGAGGGTCGGCACAAAGGGGGATGAACCGGTATCCGTCTCCTGCAGGATAAACTCCTCAAAGAGTCCTGGTCCCAAACCGTCTGTGCCGAGCAGGACCTCAACTCCTGCCTCCCATGCGGCACCGTGGCGGACGTAGCGTGCCAGCACGGTTTCTGCCTCTGCGAGGATACGGGCTGTGGCCTCTTTTTGTTCCTCTGGTCCAGGCCCGGCGGCGTGACTGGTCATCCAGCCATGGTAGAAGATCTGGCAGACCTCGTGGACGATGGTCCCGTGTGCGGTGGCCGATATGTCCCTCTCTTCTTCCGGGAGAGGTTCGGTGCCCAGCACATGCTGCATATAAAACCTGAACGGGCAGGTGACGTAGTCCTCCAGCGTGGTTGCTGACCAGACGGTATCTTCAGGGTAGCGTTCAGCGAGCATACCGGGAATCTCCGGGTCTTTGTCAAGCATACCGTCAAATGCTGAGTCGCAGGAACCGTGGCGGTGGAACTCCTCGGCGGTGATGCGGGCGGCAACCGCATCTGCAGTAATGCCTTCCGGCAGCCAGACCGAAGGTGGTCTGAAACCGTCTCTCACGGCATGGCCCGCCCGTTCCATTCGGCTCTCCCCTGATGCGGGCATAGTGGGGCAGTTCCACGCTTCATGCGCAAAGGCATCCTTTGCCGCTGCATAGAACGGCGATGGAATGAGCACGCCACTGTCCGTCCCGGCGTGGCTGAGCCAGAGCCTCTCCCCGGCACTCAAAAGAGCGGCAAGGAAGTAGTAACGTTCTTCCCGCAGTTTGTCCCTGCGGCGCATCGTGCCCATCGCCCGTTCTTCCTGTTCGGTGGTATAGGGCAAAAGGGTCGGGATATCCGGCAGCCGTCCGTCGGTGAGATCAGCAATGAAGATCATCGGCAGATGCAGCCCCTGAAGTTCACGGATACCGCAGACCTGTACGGCTGCCGGGTTTGGTTCATGTTCGGGACGCGTATCTGCGGCTGCCCCCATGAGTGCGGCTGTTGCCTCACGGATGCTTACCGTCGGTCCTTCCCTTCCGGGGGTGCCGGCCATCCGGTCCAGCAGACGGTGAAATTCATGCAGGGCCGTATTTTCGCGTTCTTCAACCGTTGCGTCCGGTGCGGGAGGAAGGTAGGGTGCATCCCATACGGTATAAAGATCCCTGAGCGCCTGGACATGGCCTGCCATCGTTTTGGGTTTCTCCAGTCTCTGCAGGTCATGGATGAGGACAGAGATTGCATCTGCCACCCGTTCTGTTGCTGTTATATCCTGTGCAGCAGCCTTCTGCCGGTGTGAAGGTTCCGTTGGGCTTTCTGCCGTTTCTCGCAGGCGTTCTCTGAGACGGCCAAACCCTTCCTCCCAGCGGGCCGCCCCTCCCCGGATGCCTGCCTCGCAGGCCCGGTTGTTGATATCACTGCCAGAGATTGTCTCCCCGTCTGCATCGCTGAACCGGAAGAATGGCTGGGAAAAGAGCTGTACGATTGTCTGGCGCTCATAGTTGTCTGCGACAACACGGAGTGGCAAAAGCAGGGCCTGGACGAGCGGTTCCTGTGCGAGCGGCAGGGTGGCGGAGAGGGCCGCAGGGATCCCGAAGTCAGCAAAGATGGCTGAAAGCCGCCCCTCTTCTGCCCGGATGTCAGGCAGGGCGACCGCGATATCTCCCGGGGGGGTGCCGGTATGGATGAGGTCGCAGATATACTGGGCCACCGCCCGAAACTCAGTCCGTCGGTCGGAAAATCTCCCGCAGGAGAGCGGCACCGGCGGGGTGAGTGTGGTGGTTTCAGAGAAGAGCCACTCCGGCCCGTCTCCTGTTTCTGCTGACTCAGGTGCAGCCTGCCGGAAGATCGCCGTATTTCCTCCGGCGGGTGTGAAGGCCATCCACTGTCCGGTTTCGGTGAGTTTTCGGAGAAAGCGTTCTGCCTCAGGCAGGGGTGAATGGATACCATAGATACACCCGGAGAATCGGATAGGGGAGCGGGTAAGGGCATCTGCCGCAGCACTGCAGACTGAGGGGCTGTCCACCGCTCCCTCCGCGTTCAGGCGCGCACGGTAGTCTGCAAAAATATCACCTATGACACGGCTCTTCTCCCCCGAAACAGTGCCAAGGCAGGCGGGATAATCAATCCCGCGTTCTGCTATTACTCCAAAGAGGCGGGAAAGGTCCTGAACCAGACGTTGTCCCCCTTCCTTTCCGACGGGAGTGAGGATGCCCCGGTTAGGGTGGGCCCGGATGGCCTGGTGCATGATGATCCGTGCCTCCTCTGCAGAAATGATGCGCAAATCCGGTGATGTCCTGGCGATGATGGCTTTTGCCAGATCCGCGGGGGTACCTGCCAGGGCAGGGATATGGGGAATACCACGACTGTTCATCAGGCTGCGCAGGGTGGATGCGAGGCGTATTGTCGGCAGGCAGAGAACCGCAGAAAAAGGGTCATCTGCTGCACATCCCGCGAAGAACCTGAGGCATTCCTCCTGTTTTTCCCCAGGCAGAATGGGTATTTCAGTCAGTTTCTCTTCAATCACATCTCAGGCCCCCGGTTGTACATGATAGTATCTATGCGCTTCGGGGTTTTACCTCTCACGATGTGTATAGTGCATAAAAAAGGATTAACAGATGTGCCTCCTGTAAGATGTTATCCCAGGGTGGCAATCTTCCGGCCGATTTTAGCTGCTGTTTCAAGTGCTGTTGTGTCATCAGTGATGTCACCAGGCAGAAATGCCTTGCCGGTCACCGATCCTGCATAGATGAACTCATGGGCATTCGCGAAACCTTCGAGCGTCTCAAGGGCACGGTCTGCCCCGCAGTCGCCATTCACCGCCACAGTGACCACATACTTCCCGGAGAGTCTTCGGTCATGCCAGAGAGAATACGTCCGGTCGATGAAGTTCTTTACCTGCCCACAGACATCATAGTAATAGACCGGTGTGCCGATAACAAGAACATCGCACTCCACCATCTTCTCTGCTACGCCCCCCCAGTCATCATTGGTGATGACGCATTCTTTCTTCTCCCTGCACTGGAGGCACCCGGTGCACGGGTGGATGTGGTGGCCCCCGAGAGAGACAAACTCACAGGATGCCTCTGCGTTTGCTTCTTTCGCCGCTTCAAGGATCTTCTTCACGAGATATGCTGTGTTCCCGTTCGTTTGCATGCTCCCTGAGATTCCCAGGATATTCATACAGGTAGGTCTGATTCAACCTATTTCAGCATTATGGCTGTACTAAATCCACATCCAAATCCGTTTTAACCGGGATCACCATTGGCATACACCCACAGGCATCGAGGGCATGGCAGCACTCGTTCTGCGGGTCGTTGTCACGGTAAAAAAGGTGGGTAGTGCACCGGCAGTCGCTGCATCCGAACCCCTGAATTCCGTTCTCCCCGAGACTGCGGGCAAGAATGCACTCCAGTTGGCTGGTGGTATTTCCACAGACGGCTGCCACGAGCACAAACCGGCTGTCTGTAAGCAGGCGGTCGATATGCCACCGCGGCCGGTGGTCTTTGTTTCTCCGGTACACACGAATATGGCGACTCACCCGTGCGAGCCCCCCGGGTCCGAGGGCGGAGCCTATGTAGATGTACCACCCGGCGGGAAACTCCCTCTCACCCAGTGCACCCACCGAAAGCATTGCGCCATGAGTCTTCAGAATGAGGCAATAGATCCCTTTTTTTGCCATCGCCTCTGCCCTCTCTTCTCTTTCTTAATAATAACTGATCATCCGGCGTGCCGCTTCGATATACCGGAACCCGTTCTCTTTTGCGGGCATCCCATGGCCTGGCCAGATTGCCTTTACATCGTACGCTGCAAGCCGGTCGAGGGAGTGCACCAGTTCCTCCTGCGAACCGCCGGGAAAATCAGTCCGCCCCACGCCGCCGTCCGCAAATACGGTGTCACCGGAGATGAGGTTCTCGCCCTCCTGGTCCCAGAGGCAGATTGACCCTGGCGTGTGGCCCGGCGTGTGTATCACCTTCAGGCCGCCGATGGTGTCTCCGTCCTCCAGAGTGCCGGTAAGCGGCACTGCGGGAGTGCGTTCCCCGAACATTGCTGAGAGTGTCACCTCTGAACGGCCATAGGTCAGGGCCGGTTCATCCGCCTCGTGTATGAAGACCTCTGCATCACACATATACGCGATATGGTGGGCATGGGCAATATGGTCATAATGGCAGTGGGTCAGCACAATAGTTGCTATTTCAGAGGCAAAGGCCTCAACCTGCATCGGGGTGACCCCCGCGTCTACGAGCACGTCTCCGCAGATATAGGCGTTTGCCCAGTATCCGTCTCCTGGAATCCATCTCACCTGCATGTATGATAATAAGGATGCGCTACCAAATGTCTGTTATGCAGACCCTTGTCAGGGAGTGCCTCTCCGGTGTACCGGATGAGATCGACGCACTGGCCCGAAGAGAAGGGCTTGATGGACGAAGGATGGCACGTGATGTCGTGCGGGGACGTATCGTCGTTCCGGCAAATCCACAGCGTGAACACCGTCTCTGTGCCATCGGGTCCGGCTGCCGGGTAAAAGTAAATGTGAACATCGGGACCTCGGGTGCCCGGTGTGACCCGGCACTTGAACTGAAGAAAGGGGAGGTGGCACTTGCAAACGGTGCCGACGCTCTCATGGATCTCTCCACCGGAGGAGACCTCCGGGCGATACGCAAAAGTATCCTGGAGCTGGATACCCCCGTTGGGACTGTTCCTATCTATGATGCTGTGCGTCGTGCCGGCAGTGCCTCGGATATCACCGCAGATATCCTCTTCAATACCATCCGTGACCACTGCCGTGACGGTGTGGACTTTCTCACCCTGCACTGCGGAGTCAATCGTGAGGCATTCGCCTCTCTGCGGCGTGACCCGCGGGTAATGGGTGTGGTCTCACGGGGCGGTTCATTTCATTTGGCGATGATGGATGCTACCGGTGAGGAAAACCCCCTCTTTGCAGAATACGATTATCTGATGGAGATCCTCAGAGAAGAAGATGTCTGCATCTCTCTTGGAGACGGGATGCGCCCCGGTGCGGTTGTCGATGCCTGCCGTCAGGCAAAGACGGTCGAGTATCTTACCCTCGGCACTCTTGCCGCACGGTCGCAGGAACAGGGCGTCCAGCGGATGATTGAGGGGCCGGGCCATATGCCGGTTGACCAGATCACGTACAATGTGAAGATGATCAAGGAACTCACCGATCAAGCTCCGCTGTATCTTCTGGGGCCGCTTGTCACCGACATCGTCCCGGGCTATGATCATGTATCTGCTGCCATTGGTGGGACCATTGCTGCTATGGCTGGTGCAGACTTCCTCTGTATGGTCTCTCCTGCCGAACACCTCGCCCTGCCGGACTTAGCAGACATCGAGGAAGGGACGCGGGTAGCAAAAATTGCCGCACACATCGGGGACACCACCCGCCGGCCAGAGAAATGGTACACAGAAGGGGAGCTGCAGATGGCCGATGCCCGTCGTGCCCTTGACTGGGAACGGCAGTTCTCCCTTGCAATGTACCCGGAGCATGCGAGACGGATACATGAACGGGACGGGGAAATGGAGACCTGTTCGATGTGCGGGGATCTCTGTGCTGTGAAGCTGGTCAGTGACATCCTGAATGGTAAAAAGAACACTGAGTGACCGAAAGATTGGATCACTTTAGATCCTATTTATTAATCAATTTCCCCGATCATTATTGTCCATTCTTTTTTCACAATAGCTGTCACATGTTTTTTTGGAACCGGTTGGGAATAGGTTTGTTATTGCATAAAGAGATGGCACCCTCAGGTGTTGTAATAGCCAAGATTTTCCCTTTTTTCCACACTCAGGACGTGTGTACTTTGGAGAGCAAAAAGCCACAAGACTAATGAAGGAGATCTTGAGGTGGCTATTGCAGCAGATCCGGATTTCATTACCATCGACGGCCGCCCGGGTGCGACCAGTACCGAATCTGTTATGCCGGGGCCTGTCCCACCGGGGTAACGACCCAAAAAGCGAGTCGCCATGCACAGGTAGACTCGAAAGGTGTCGCCCGGTTCTTTGCTGCCACACGGATAGAGCT
This sequence comes from uncultured Methanomicrobiaceae archaeon, assembly GCA_963761105.1. GTDB lineage: Archaea > Halobacteriota > Methanomicrobia > Methanomicrobiales > Methanomicrobiaceae > Methanogenium. Next base: position 838,106 of record CAVXFW010000023.1, read on the forward strand.
TGAGGATTTTTTCCGTCTCTGCGGCCATCATGATGTCCATGACCTCTCGGTGCGGGAGCTCTGCACCATAAGTTCGGAGATATCCAAGTATACCCGTATCAGGCATGTCTGAACAGGATACTCATTTTTTGCACAGATTCTGGTTTTCCATTACACAACGGTATATATGAGAACGTCGGCAAATGGTTGATCAGATACGAGCACAGAGTCTGTTATGCCATCTGAAGAAAATTTCCGTCCAATCACCATTGCCTCATGTGTACAGATAACCACTGTCATGACCCGGGAACTGATATCTGTCCCGCCGGATACTACCGTTGCTGCGGCTGCCGGACTGATGAAAGAACGCCGGGCCGGGAGTTGTCTGGTCATGGATGAAGATGTCCTCCGGGGGGTTATCACGGAACAGGATCTCACCCGTAAAGTAGTGGCAGAGGGAAGGAATCCAACAGAGATTCCGGTCCTGGATATTGTGTCGTCACCGGTCGTCACCATCGGCACGGGGGGAACGGTGGGTGAGGCTGCCGACCTGATGATTCGGCACAATATTCGCCGCATAGTTGTGGAAGAGGATGGCCGGGCAGTAGGCATTGTGACTGCACGCGACGTGCTTGGGTTTGCAAGTGATATGAACGCCATTCTGCAGGACCTCTCGGGGATGTACGGGACCATGATGTTTCTTGACCAGAATCAGCAGGTTCTCTGGGTTAACAGACAGCCGGAGGATACTGATGCTTCAGGCGGATCCGGGCCGGTTTACTGCTATGAACTCCTGCATAACAGTTCCACTCCCTGTCATGGCTGTCCTCTTACGCTCTCCGGCACCACTCCCGAAAGTATGGTAAGAACATCTGAAATAATCGATAAAGACCGCCGTATCTGGCAGGTACAATGCCATCCGGTCAGTTGGGGCAATGGAAAGATCCTCGGAGTGATTGAGTCAGCGATTGAGGTCACCCGTGAGCGTGAACTGGAACAGGCACTCCGGGAGCACCGGAACCATCTGCATATGGCAGTTGAAGGTGCGGATATTGAGACCTGGTACTACCGTGCAGGTCGGGACGGGACTGCTATCGGGGCAGATGGGGGGGTAATCTTTGCGCCTGGCAGCCGGTTTTCCGGAATAGAAGAGATGTTGTTGTATCTCCGGGATCGGGTGCATCCCGATGATCTTCCGGTATTCCGGGAGATGGTGGAGTCCCTTGTCCTGGGTGCGAAGGACTCAGGTGAGGGGCGATTTCGTATTGTTGTTCCCGGGGGTGGATGGCGATGGGCCCGGGCGATGGGCCGGGTCATCGAGACTGCTCCGGACGGGACGGCTTTTTTCATCGCTGGCGTTAATATCGATATCACGGATCTCACCAATTATCAGGCAGCCATTCACCGGGCAAATAAAAAACTCAATCTGCTCGCATCGGTCACCCGGCATGATATCCTTAATCAGGTGAGTGCCATTATGCTTGCGGGTGAACTGCTGGCGATGGATGGTTATCTGGACGGGGACAGCGATATTACGGATACAATCAGACGAATAATCTCTTCTGCAGGCACAATTGAGCGCCAGATTCACTTTACCCGGGAATACCAGGGTCTTGGGGAGGTGGATCCGGAGTGGCAGAATGTCTCCTTCATTGCCGGGAAAGCAGCAAAAGAGTTCAGGAAAGATGACGTTACCGTTTCCTGTGAATGTGAGGGGCTGGACATCTACGCAGACCCGATGTTTGGAAATGTCATCTTTAATCTTATTGACAATGCCGTCCGTCACGGTAATGGCACAACCACTATCGCTATACGGTTTGCTGATACCGAAGAAGGTGGGCTACTCATGGTCGAAGACGACGGCGGTGGTGTCCCAGCTGATCTCAAAGAACGGATCTTCGCTCGTGGGTTTGGAAAAAACACCGGTTTTGGTCTCTTTCTGTCTCGTGAAATTCTGGAGATCACCGGTATTTCAATCCGTGAATGTGGGGTGCCTGGTGAGGGAGCCGGATTTGAGATCCTGATTCCTCATTCCGGGTATCGTTTTGCCTGAATATACCTGATCTGTTTTTTAGAGAAAGGTATACCTAGCGGAAGGACGATAGAAGGATAATCAGAGAGGGGGGATACAGAAGAAATGTCAGAGAAGATACCGGTATGCCCGGAATGCGGGAATCCGCTTCCCGAAGGAATAACCGGACTCTGCCCGTCCTGCAGGGAATGGAAAGAGTCTGCCCTCCCTCCTCCGAAGAAGAATGTGCATGCGGCCGTTGTGCTTTCCTTCTTTTTTCCCGGGTTCGGGCAGGTCTATAACGGCCAGTACAAAAAAGGCCTCATTGTACTGGTGGCAACGATATTCGGTCTTTTTTTCTTCCTCGTTCCGGGGCTTGTTATCCTCTGTGCCGGGGTGTATGATGCCTACCTGACAGCTCTGCGGCAGAATGCCGGTACCATGCCGTTTCGTGAGATGCATATCTACCATATCGTTCTGTATGTTCTCATCTTCATTCTCGTCTGCTTTGGTGCGATGTCGTTTTCCTCGATATTTATGATGGTGTGAACGGAACTCTGTTCTCTCTCTTTAGCGGTTTTTGTGAATGTATCAATGGATGAATGAACAGCCATTTTCCATGGTGACATCAGCTGAATACTTCCAAATATCACCTGTTAAAAAAAGGAAGTACATACGGTATCATCCGGGATTTTGTTATACTCGTGTTTGGCCCACTTTTTTTAGCCAAAACCCTTCTTTTAAGATACTGACCGGCAAATATCAGGACAATGGCGATGGAATGCACAATATTGGCTGACAATACCTCTCTTACTGACCGGTACCTCCTCTCGGAATCCGGTTTCTCCGCATACATCCGTGACGGGGATGTCCGGGTGATCTTTGATACCGGATTTTCCGGTGTGTTTCTGGATAATGCACGTCGGATGGGCATCGAACCGGCGGATGCATCCCATGTGATCTTCTCCCACGGACACCTGGATCACACCTGGGGTATGCGGGCACTGCTGCCGGAACTCGGGAATGAGACGACCGAAGGCGACGGGCACACACCTCCGGTTTTTCTCTCCCACCCAGGAGTCTACCTGCCCCGCAGGCGTCCCGGGAATTCAGAAATTGGCATCCTCTATGGTGCAGATACCCTGGCCCGGTTTGGCACCGTCCAACTCTCGAAAGTGCCGGTCTGGCTTACCGACCGTCTGGTCTTTCTGGGTGAAATACCCCGGGTGCATCCTTGGGAGTCTTTTACCCCGAATGCAGAGGTGACGCTCAGTGATGGCACCACTGCACCGGACCACCTGACTGATGACTCTGCACTTGCCTACAAAAGTGATGCAGGGCTTGTGATCATCAGCGGCTGTTCGCATTCCGGCATCGCAAATATCATCGTTCATGCCCGTGCGGTCTGCGGTGATGACCGCATCCGGTCTGTCATCGGCGGCCTTCATCTGATGCATGCCGATCAGGAACGAATTGACCGGACAGCCCGTTTTCTTGAGGAGAACAACCTTGAATCCCTACATGCCTGCCACTGCACCGGGTTTGCCGCCCTGCACACGTTTTCCCGGACTTTGCCTCTGAAGGAGACCGGCACCGGGCTGAAGACGGTGTGGTAAGTTTTTTGGTTTTTCTGGGGCATAGACGGTTTCATAGTGTTTATGTCCTCATCCTCCTCCTCATTTTTTTCAAAATGACCTCAGGGAATTCAATAATGACCGATGCTCTTGCGGGATTATCCGGAACGGATAATTCTCTATGTCCTCTCTTCTTTGAAATATCCCTGTCGTAATTATCGTATTGTTCAGAGTTTTTTTTCATGATTCAGCCCTGTCTTTTGGCTTTATTGTTTCGACTGAATTATCTGAAATATTACGGATTCTGCCACAAACTGGTGGACTCCGAAATCCCCTTCGTCCCCTTCCAACAGAAAAGGTCATGTATCAAACGGTCATAACCCAAAGCATGAAAAATATAGAGATGACTCTTGAAGGCACCATTCTTACGATGAAAATTGATATATCAAAGGATTTTGGTCCGTCAAAATCAGGAAAATCCATCACAATTGCATCAACTGAGGGTAACATCTCTCTTCCCGACGCTGAAGATGTCAAGATTGGACTGAATGTGTATAAAAGTAATAAATAGAAATTCTTCGGTAAACTTCGACAAAGGCACGCTCAGTTATAGGTCTGTTACCTGGTGGGATCTGTGCGGAAGTTTAATATGTAGGATTTGACGTCGGAGATCCGGCTGGTGTGTTTTTGAGATAGCAACAATTTATCTCGTCTTTTTTCCTATTCCATGCAGTAAGGCGAAAGCCAGTCATGGGATGTAATGTGGGCATATCCGGGTGCATTGAATGAACATCTGCTTCCTGTCCGGTAAAAAGGGCATTTCATCATCCGGGCGTGAATGCCTGCAGGATGCCGGTACAGTGGCTCCTTCTGTCTGAAATAAGGTTGGGCAACACCCCTTTGATTGCAGTCAGAGTTCCACTCGGTTGCCGGACCCCTGCGAATGATATTTTAGGGAGATAACTTCGGAGGACGATGTACGTTATGTGATGCTGATTATGATGAGCGGGGAACCTTTGTTCCGGTATCTGTCGGGATGAGTGTCATCTCCTGACGTATCGAAAAAAAAAATCAGGCTAGATAATGGTTCGCTCACCCAGGGATGATACCCTGGGTCAGGGTGGAGAGAAGCAGTTGTTTGTTTATTGGTTTTGGAAGGAAGGCATATGGCCTGACACCCTCTGCCCGCTCCTTTGTGCGGGTGTCAGTATAGGCGGTGAGGAAGATTATGGGGATGTCAGAGAATTCCCTGATATGAATCGCTGCCTCAATGCCGTCCATATCGTCATTCAGATTGATATCCATCAGCATGACCTCCGGTGCATTCTCCCGGACACACTCAACCGCTTCTCTGCCTGTTTTGACAGTACAGACTACATTAAAGCCTTCCCGTGTCAGCAATTCCCGAAGGAGCATTGCAATCATTCCCTCGTCTTCGACAATACCGACAGTGTGTTTCCTATTCTCGTCCATTATGAGTTTGTTCTCCCAGTCATTTCCCGGAATCATTGTTGTCAAGTGGAAATCGTATTGTCCACGTAGTCCCGTCGGAACCCGTTGCTATTTCGTAGCTGCCGTCAAGCTGATACTCAACGAATGCTTTTATCATTCGTATTCCGAGAGATGTCGTCCGTTCCGGATCAAATCCTTTCGGAAAACCGGGTCCGGTATCGCTGAAAGTACATTCAGCATTCGCACCTTTACAATGCATCGTTATGGAAATTATACCTTCTGTTGATTCAAAAAAGGCATATTTCATTGCATTTGTGAGGAGTTCATTGAGGATGAGGCTCACCGGAATTGCCTTGTTCAGTGTGAGTGTACAGTGCTCTGCCTTAACAACCAGACTGACCTTTTCTGCATCCGGGAAGGTGCTGATGATATCATGTGCCAGATGTTCGAAGTGGGACTGTACGTCAATCGAACCAAAGGATTCTGACTGGTAGAGTTCTTCGTGGACTGCAGCCATTGAGCGTATGCGGCGTTCAGCCTCGCGGATCTGGGTTGCCACATAGGGGTTGGCCCCCTCCTCTTTGACTGCCTGCATCTCAAGCATGGAAGAGACAACAGCGAGGTTGTTTTTCACCCGGTGATGTACTTCCTGCAGGAGCACGGTCTTCTCCTGCAAAGAGTCCTGAATTTTTTGTTCTGCCTCTTTTTGTTCTGTGATGTCCATGCCGACGGACTGATACTCGACAACTGTCCCGTCTTCATCAAAGATGGCATGGTCATCCCAGCGCTGCCAGCGGATACTGCCGTCCAGCACGACACGCTGTTCTATTGTCTTGTGTGCCGTGCCGGCACGGAGGGCAGCGAAGTGAGCTGCAACCGTTTTCTGGTCGTCCTCATATACCTGGGCACGGAACTTCATCCCTTTGGCCGTATCAGGATCCAGGCCAAAGTATCGTGCATAGGCAGAATTGATGAAAATAATGGTGCCATCTGTCCGGAACCGGGTGATCATCTCGGTCTGGCCCTCCACTACTGAGCGGTAGAGGTGCTCGCTTTTCGTTAAGAGTGCCCGTGTGTTTGCAAGTGCCACATTCTGGAAGATGAGAATAACTACAAGGAAACCAAGGATGAGTGCAACCGTTGTGATACCAAATGCAATCCCCCGGTCGATAGTGATCGAGTCAGACGGTTGGTTGATGATGGTGGTTCCCTTTGGCAGGGCTGATTCCGGGATTCCGAAGCGCTGCATCTCTTTATAGTCGAAGATGGAGAAAGTGTCCGGCGTATAGGCAACAGGGCCGGTACCCTGCATCGGTTTCTCTTCAAGCACCCATATGGCCTGATTTCCGGCATCATAGCCCAGATTGTAGGGTGAAATCTGCACTCCACCGACCACTCCCTTGTTATTGAACATGCTCACTGCAGAATAGATGGGAACAGGGCTCGCCGTAGAGAGTTCAACAGAGATCTCATCGATATGGTAGGGGGTGAGGTCCTGGTCAGCGAGGTAATATGAGATTATGATGACAGCTGCGGTATCCGGGAGATCTGCCAGGTCAGCACTGATGGCACTGATATTAGCACCCGCTTCCGGGTAACGGAAGGTGATGGTACCAGTATATTCGGCTGTCTGTTCGTCTATCTGGGCCCGGACGGCACGGCCGGTATAGGAGTTGTCAAGGATGACATAGATGGTATCAGTTTCCGGGTTAATTTTCCGGATAACATCAACGGTCTCCTGTATGGGCAGTATCTCCAGTGTCCCGATATAGAATGGGGCGCCCTCGCCTCCTTTCGGCAGATTGGATGCATTATTTACTCCTGTGAAGACAACCGGAACGCCCGGAAAGAGCCGGTCACCATATTCGTCCATGAAAAGAAGGGCACTATCGTCGGAGATGATGATTACGTCCGGGCTGGCAGTCTCATATTTGTGGGCAAAAGTCTGGTACAGATTTTCAAAATGGGTTGCGTCACTGATGACCTTTGTATCCAGATATTCTATGGAGAGCTGGATACGGGTGTGTTCGGAATCTGCGATGGCGGCTTCAATGCCTGCTTCAATCTCCTGGTTCCAGATGTAACCGGGCCCGTATGAACTGATGTAGATGATCTGGTCATGGCCCCCGGTATCAGCCGCAGCCACAGGCAGCAGTATGAGGAAAATAACCAGAATTCCTGTAGCCAGGATCCGGGGTTCCGATCGCATTTGTAATGAGTGGCGTGCTTAACCGTGATAAATGAATTTCATTTTACATCAATTACTCAACAGACACAGCCTGCGCGGATGTTCTCCAGATTACGCCTTCAGGATCCGCACCGCAAGGTGGGCGGCATTGGCTCCGTTTCCGATGCCAACGCAGGCCACCGGAACTCCGCGGGGCATCTGGGCGATTGCAAGGAGTGCGTCAAGGCCACCAAGGGTGCCCACCGCAACAGGAACACCTATTACCGGTTTTTCGGTCAGGGATGCAACAACTCCCGGGAGTGCAGCGGAGAGTCCTGCAACAGTGATGAAGACCCGTGCCTCTGAATTCTTCACGTATGTAGTCAGCTCCTCCGGGTTCCGGTGTGCAGAGATTACCTGAAAGTCATAGGTGATGCCTTCTTCTTCGAGTACACTCGTTGCTTTGCTCACAATTTCTCCGTCTGATGCCGAACCGGCGATCACAGCTATATCTGCCATTGCCAGAGTGTATCGAAGTCTCTGGATAAAGAGATTGACTTTGAGATCTCAGGGATGAAGGAAGAACAAAAAGAACGTTGGGAGGGCGCCAGGGCACACTACCGGGAAGCCCCGGTCCTGCCATATATACAGGGGTTGTGTGGTGTGTGTTATGAGGTGCCCTGAAACGTGTATTCCATCCCGGACCTCTGACAATACGGATGCGAGCGATGTGACGCTGCATACCCGCATTGCGAGATCTCCTATTTCTGGAGGTAATAATATTAATAGTGCCATATGGCTGCACCATATATTTTATATATGGTGCAATGCCTGCTCTCCACCTCCCCCCGGCTCATGGTTCTGATGCGGGAGGTTGGATGCGACAGGATTATTCCTACCATTCCTGGATATGCGGCGGGATCTCCATGTATGGCCTCATAACTCGTCCATTCCTGGTTCCAGACATCTTTCGTGCAATTTTCTGGGTTGTTGGGGTTGGTTCGGTCCCGTTATGTACTCCCTTTCTCTTATGCACCACTCGTCCCACCTCTGGTGCACTAATTGCATGCCTACATCCCCTGATCTGAATTTTGCTATGGAAATAAGAAGTGTGACTGAATTTTTGCTCCTGTTTTGCCCCTCTGCACAGCATCATTCTGAAATATTGTTTTTGAAGCGTTATTTGGGATATTTCAGCATTATTTTCCGTATTTTTGTCTGTCTGATCTTTTAATGAGGATTTTGTGTTTTTTTCAGACTGAATGCATTTACCTGCTGCATCATATGTTCTGTATCTGGTGCATTCGTTGTATATCGGCATCCTTCATCCTGGATTTCTCCGCGTGAAGAAAAGGTGCGACTGAATTGTTCCCCGGAGTCTGGTAGATATACGTAAATCTCATAGATTGACATTTTTCTGCATTTCCGGCAAATATTGTCCTTTTTTCAGAGGTCTTCCGTTTTTAGAGATTGGGCATATGTCCGGTCTCTTCTGCATAACCTCCATATGGCATAACCGCTAAAAATTATCACACTGATCAATATGCAAAATGAATCACTTCTCATGATGCCGGGCCCGGTTCCAATGCCGGAACGGGTGCGGTTTGCGATGGCTCGCCAGGCAATGAATCACCGCGGTGCAGAGTTCGGACAGGTCATTGAAGAGACCACTGCGATGCTCAAAGAGATCTTCTGCACCAAAAATGATCTCCTGACCATCAGCGGCTCCGGAACAGCCGGCATGGAGGCCGCCATCTCAAACTTCTGTCAGGGCAGACGGGTTGCATGCCTCGTGAACGGCAAGTTTGGTGAACGCCTCTATAAAGTGAGCCAGCGCTATGGTGACCCTGTGGCCCTTGCCTCTGACTGGGGTACGCCTCTGCCTCTGGAAGCACTGGAAAAGGAGCTTGAGGAAGGCGCAGAAGTGGTTACTCTCGTTCACAACGAGACCTCGGCTGCCATTCTGAACCCGGCAGAAGAGGTGGGGCGTCTCGCACAGAAGCACGGTGCTCTCTTTATTATGGATGGCATCACCTCCATCGGCGCGGATGAAGCATACATTGACAAGTGGGGTGTGGATGTGGCAATCACCGGATCACAGAAGTGCCTTGCTGCACCCGCAGGCCTTGCCGCACTCTCCGTCTCCCCGAAGGCATGGGACGCACAGTGCGAAAATCCGCCGTTCTACTTTGACCTTCCGTCATACCGCAAGAACGCTGCCAAGAACCAGACGCCGTTCACCCCTGCTGTGCCGCTCTACCTCGCCCTGCGTGAGGCATGTGCGATTGTACTCGAGGAGGGGATGGAGGCCCGGATTGCACGCCACCGCATGATGTCACAAGCTGTTCGCACGGCAGCAGATGTATGGGGTCTTTCGCTCTTTGCACAGCCCGATGCCCTGCATTCCTACTCCAATACCGCCACAGCAGTCTGCTACCCTGAGGGCATAACAGACGCAGCCATTCGTGGAAAGGTCAAAGACCTCGGCATTGAGTTTTCCGGCGGCCAGGACCACATAAAGGGCAAAATATTCCGCATCGGTACCATGGGTGCCACCGGTGCTCCTGAAGTTCTTGCCGTCCTTGCGATGGTGCAGGGTGCATTAAAATCAGCGGGCTACTCCCTCAAGGGCGACGGAGTTTCTGCCGCCTGCGAGGTGTTTTTTGCATGAAAGTCGGGGTCGCTGACACCACCTTCGCCCGCGTAAACATGGGCGCTGTCGCGGTGGACGAGCTCAGGCGCCATGCGTCCGTTGCCATCGAGCGTTACACCGTTCCCGGTGTCAAGGACCTTCCGGTTGCAGCAAAGATTCTCATCGAGGAGCGGGGCTGTGACATTGTCATGGCCCTTGGGATGCCGGGCGGCAAGGAGAAAGACCGCCTCTGTGCCCATGAGGCATCTCAGGGTCTCATCCTGTGCCAGCTGATGACCAATCATCACATCATCGAAGTCTTTGTCCACGAGGATGAGGCAAAAGATGACACGGAGCTTGCCTGGCTTGCGGAACGGCGGGCCCGGGAACATGCGGAGAATGCCGTGAAACTGATTCTCCGGCCCGGTTCCCTCATCAAAGAGGCAGGCACCGGCCAGCGCCAGGGATTTGAGGACGCGGGGCCAGCCCGACACTAATATTTTTTAACCTGATCTGCTCGATTTATTATAGTCCGCACGCCATTTTTTTGTAGGCGTTGGTGTGAAATTGAACAAAGAACATTGTGATAACGACCAATGGAATTCCTCATTCAGAACACCATATCATCCCGTGTTAGCTAGGGGTAGGCATGAATGAAGGTGAAATACTCTCTCTCATTTTCTTTGATAATATGAGATTTTAGAGAATCTCGTGATTGTTACAAATTTTGTTAATTTATCGTTATAATTATCAAATGAAAAATGAATGTGCCTATTATGTCTTTGCGTCAGTTTCATATGGTGGCTTTTCAATGAAAATTCCAAGCAAATCATATTTAATCAGTGGGATTAAAATCCCAGATTCTTCGTATTCATATGACTCTGAAGAAAAATCTGAAATCATTGAAAATGTTTCCAAAGTTAACCTTTTCATTGGTGAAAACAATTCTGGTAAGAGTCGGTTGCTCAGAGAATTATTTAGGACAGATTTTGATATTATATCCGCAAAATTAGACCTAGATTTGTTTAAAAGCTCATTAGAATGTTTTTCCACTCAAAAAGAAGAGATTGAGAGTAGTAAATATCACAAGAGTTTTGATAAACATTGCGAAAATCTTATTCGACTAAATTCTATTGAAACAATCTCAGCAGATTCAACTGAACAAAAATTAGTAATTGAATTTATAAATAAAATCGAACAGTTATCGAAGAATCAGAATAATATAACAAATTCTCCATATAAATGGTCTGATGCTGGAATTGCTCTTTTGAATATATTCAATGATTGCTTTACCATTTTTGTTGAATCATGTGGGATGGATGTTAAAGATGTGTTAGCCTATCCTGATTTCAAGAAAATATATATTCCCGTCTTGAGGGGAATGCGCCCTTTCTGTACCCATGATCAGGAATACTCATACGACGACATATACCGTTCACGACTAATCAAAGATTATTTTGAAGACTTGAATCTAGATGAGAATCATGAGATATTCACGGGAATTAACGTTTACTCAAAGGTTAAAGAACACCTTCTAGGTGACCTTCAGAAACGCAATCTAATACGTGATTATGAAACATATCTCTCTGTAAATTTTTTTGACGGGAAAGAAGTTGCTTTAATTCCCTCGTATGAATCACATGAATATCTGACGATAAAAATTGGCGATGAAGTTGAGCGCCCCATTTATGAACTTGGAGATGGTATCCAGTCAATAATTATCATTACAATGCCTTTGTTTCTAAATAAAGGTAAAAATGTTCTGCTTTTCATTGATGAACCTGAACTGTATATGCACCCCGGGATGCAGAGAAAACTGATTGAAACACTTCTTAATCAGGATGGGTTTGAAAATTTCCAGTATTTCATAACAACACATTCCAATCATTTTCTTGATCTGACGTTGGATTATATGGATATTTCCGTATTTTCAGTGAAAAAAGAACTTGATAGTGATAATGTCGATGCAAGAAATGCGAAATTCATCGTAGAAAACTTGTCCGCTGGCAACCGGTCAGCTCTTGAATATCTTGGAGTACAGAATTCTTCGGTATTCCTTTCAAACTGTACAATATGGGTTGAAGGAATTACTGACCGCTGGTATATCAGGAAATATCTGGATGTATATCTGAATTCTGATGATAGCCTTTCAAAAATTAAAGAAGATTATCATTATTCCTTTGTTGAGTATGGGGGGAACAATATTATTCACTGGTCATTTCTGGAATCAGAAGAGATGCCTATTAATGTAGAACGTTTATGCGGGCGCCTGTTCTTAATTGCAGACAAGGATGATGCAGATATCGAAAAAATTGAAAGATGTATGTCCGGTGATTGTGAAGAGGATGATCTGACAAAAAAAGAAAAACGATATCTTTTACTTCAAAGAAATTTAGGGAATCGTTTCTTGTTGATCCAAAACAAGGAAATAGAAAATCTTCTTTCTAAGGAGGTTATTCAGAAAATTTTGGAAGATTATGGGGAAGATAATATTCCTGATTTTTCTGAGGTAGACTATAGGGATAAAAACCTTGGAAAGTTTATTGATGACATTTTGGGTACTGAAAAAAAGCGTAATGCCTCATATTGCATGGGAAATAGCATCAACGATAAAAATGGATTTTGCAAGAGGGCAATTTCGAATATTAATGAATGGGACGACCTATCAGTGGATGCTCAGGACTTAACGAAAAAGATTTATGAGTTCATTCTGGATCACAATTAAATAGCTTCTTTTTAAAATTCCCGACCTGGATTTTTTAAAAAAATTCAGATTTTTATAAATATCCAAGCCTCATTTTAGATATTTCTTGGATGCATGAATGCAACGCTAATATAACTATTAATGAAAATGATTCACTTCTCGCCCCACTTCCGGGAAGCATCACTTTTATGGGATAAGTGCCAATCTCTATTTACCTGAAATATACGATACGGAGCTGAAGAGAACATGGTAATTAAACTCGGATTTGTTGTCGCAGAATTCAACCGCGACCTGACCTACATGATGGAAATAGAAGGCGAAGAGCATGCAAAGTTCCTCGGTGCAGAAGTCACTGAGAAGTTCTATGTGCCCGGCGCCTATGACATGCCGCTTGCTATTAAGAAGCTTCTTGAAAACGGGAATGTCGATGCTGTTGTGACCATCGGCTGTGTTATCGAGGGTGCCACCCAGCATGATGAGATCGTCGTCCAGCACGCCGCCCGGAAAATAATCGATCTCTCTTTAGAATACAACAAGCCAGTCACCCTCGGCATCTCCGGGCCGGGGATGTCCCGTCTTGAGGCACATGAGAGAATTGATTACGCCCGCCGTGCGGTTGAGTCGGCAATCAAACTGGTCCAGCGGTTAGCATGAGACCCCTCTCCCGGAAAGTGGCAGATATCGCACCATCTGCCACCATAGAGATATCTGACCGGGCAGCACAGATGCGGGCGGCGGGCATCGATGTCATCGGCCTCTCCATCGGAGAACCTGATTTCCCAACCCCTGCCCACATCACCCGGGCATGCATTGACGCTCTGGAACGTGGGGAGACCCACTATGCCCCGTCCCCCGGCATCCCGGAACTCCGGAAGGCAATCGCTGCCAAACTGGAGATTGAGAACCATATTCCCTGCACGCCGGGCCAGGTTGTCGTCGCCTGCGGAGCAAAGGATTCCATCTATGAGGCAATGGAGGCTGTCCTTAACCCCGGTGATGAGGTTATCATCATCGACCCTTCATGGGTCAGTTATGAACCCTGCGTGCAGCTAGCGGGTGGAACGGCAGTTCACTGCGGAGTCCGCGAGACCGACTTCCAGGTGGATGACAGCCTCCTCGAGGCAATTACTCCAGAAACGAAGATGATCGTCTGCAACAGCCCGTCCAACCCCTCGGGTGCAGTAATGAATGATGCGTCCCTTCGGCTGATTGCCGATGCAGCCGTAGACAACGACTGCTACGTCCTTTCGGATGAGATATATGAGAAGCTTATCTACGGGAAGGCGCATGTCTCCATCGGGTCGTTTGAAAACATGGCAGACCGGACAATCACGGTGAACGGCTTTTCCAAGGCCTATGCAATGACCGGCTGGCGTATTGGATATGCAGCAGCGCCGGAACCGGTGGCAAAACAGATGATCAAAGTGCAGCAGCATACGATCAGCCACCCGGCTACGTTTGCGATGCACGGGGCGGTGGCCGCTCTCACAGGTGACCAGCAGTGCGTTCGTGATATGAGGTGTGAGTTTGATGTTCGCCGACAGTATCTCACCGGCGCCCTGCATGAGATGGGCTATGAAACAGCCCCTGCGGAGGGTGCCTTCTATGCCTACGTGAAGACGGGGGGGGATGATATGGCAGTGTCTGCCCGGTGGCTTGCAGAAGCTCATGTAGCCGTGACACCGGGAACTGCCTTCGGAACCCCCGGATGGATTCGCCTCTCCTATGCAGCATCTCTGGACCGGCTGAAAGAGGCAATGCGGCGTATCGCTGCTCTCTCAGAATAATACCCTTTTTTGGTGCCTGTAATGACTCCTGAACCACACCGTGTGCTCTTCGTGTGCACCTACAACTCAGTCCGCTCCCCGATGGCGGCTGCCATTCTGAATGCAGCCGGAGGTGGCCGCTACCGGGCAGAGAGTGCCGGTCTCTTTCCGTCCCCTGTTGATTCAGGTGTGGTGGCCGTTATGCGGGAGAAAGGAATTGACCTCTCCTCACATCATCCCCGATCCCTTGGTGCCTGTTCAGAAACAGCGTTCGGCACCATTGTCTTTCTCTCGCCCTCTGTGCAGGAGAGTGCCTGTCGCCTTCCCGCCGCAGGGGAGGTAATCACCCTGAATATCCCTGTTCCCGGTGTGTCAGGGGCGGACGGGCTGGACGGATACCGGCAGCTCTGTCGGGTGCTTGCTGAGGCTATTTCGTCATGTTTCCCGGATGCCGGGGCTGTGGATCTGCACCGCTCCGGGCATATTTAATCCGTTCGCCCTTTTTTTCTGCAGGTGAGGGTGTGTACCGACGGTTCTTTCCGGGATGAATACAGCATCGAAGATCACTGGATTTCAGAATCGTGAGGGATATTCTTTCTTTTCTCAGAGATTGTGTCGCCCGTTTTCCGGACTGTCCGTCTGTTGAATTCTCTATCTTGGATGAAATAAACAGATCAATCCAGCGCCGTTATATCGGTGATATTGAACAGGGGGTGGTCAGGTATTTAAGAAAGCATTATGGGATGCCGGATTCCTAAGATCTCCTGATTGTCGGTGGATTACCGGAACGTACGGAAAGCACTTCTCCTGACCCTCATCCTGAATATCTTAGTTTCCGTAGCAAAGGGGGTGGTGGGTGCCTGGGCTGGATCGGTGAGTATGGTCGCAGATGCAGCCCATTCGCTCTTTGATTCTGTCTCAAATATTGTTGGTCTGGTTGCTGTCCGCCTCTCAGGTATCCCTCCTGATCGTGAACATCCCTATGGTCACGGAAAGTATGAGACGATGGGGACATTGTTTGTCGGTGCTCTCCTCTTCCTTACGACAGGTATTGTTGCCTGGGAGGCATTTGGGCGCTTTTTTTCGGGAGCAGTGCCGGAGATAACTCTCCTCACGGTCTCGGTGATGCTTGCCACCATTGGCATCAACCTCGGTGTTACCTGGTATGAACACAGTATTGGAAGAAAAGAGGGGAGTGCCTTTCTTCTCGCTGATGCGAAGCACACCTTCAGTGATGTAGCAGTCTCGATATCGGTCCTCGTCGGTTTTCTCTTTATCAGTCTGGGGTATCCGGCAGCTGATGCAATGGTCGGCCTTCTCATTGCAGCTCTAATCGGGAGGATGGGTGTGGAAGTGGTAAGAGATGCAACGAATGTTCTCACCGACACACCGCCTTATGTTGATAATGAAGCTTTTTCTGCGATAATTATGAACACTCCTGGAGTTGTCGGGTATCATGGGGCCCGGTGTCGCGGGAAGCCCGGAGAGATCTATTGTGATCTCCACATCATTGTTGATTCGGGTATCACCGTGCGGGAAGGGCATGATATTGCTGAACGGGTGCGTGAACGCCTCACCGATGAGTATGCATGCATTACAGATGTGATCGTCCACACTGACCCTGACGATGGCTCATGCATACCTTCAGACCTGCCGCCGCACCGGCGCTCAGGGGGTGGGCCGGGCTGAATCTTAGAAAAACCGTTTTTTTTCTACAGGTATTTCTGTGTTGCACCGTGAGAAAACCTTATTTGATGCCAATTCAGAGTTATTCTGATTATCTGTGAATTACCACCGTGTCCGTAAGACTCTAATTCTGACCTTTTTCCTGAATCTCTTTGTGTCTATTGCAAAAGGGGTTGTCGGAGCCCTTGCCGGGTCAGTGAGTATGGTCGCTGATGCAGCCCATTCGCTCTTTGATTCTGTCTCCAACATCGTTGGGCTTATCAGTATTTACGTCGCCGATGCTCCTCCGGATCCCCGGCACCAGTACGGCCACGGCAAATTTGAAACCATCGGGACGATGGTGGTCGGGACTCTCCTTCTCATCACCGCGACGGTAGTCGGGTACGAGGGTTTCGGTCGGTTCTTCTCCGGTACTGTTCCTGATATATCGCCGCTCACTGTTGCGGTGATGGTTGGAACCATCTGCGTGAATATTACCGTTTCTCTCTATGAACGCCAGGTGGGCAGAGAAGAGAATAGTTCATTTCTTCTGGCAGATTCGCAGCATACAGCGAGTGACATCTTAGTCTCCCTCTCTGTCCTGGGCGGCTTTTTCTTTATCTGGCTGGGGTATCCGGTTGCCGATGCCATCATTGCACTCCTGATTGCCGCGCTCATCGCACGGATGGGAGTGAAGATTCTCTATAATGCGCTTGAGGTCCTCGCAGACACCTCTGTTCCTATGGATTACGACAGAATCGATGCGATTATGAAGACAACGAAAGGTGTTCACAGCTACCATGATTTCCGCTGTCGTGGAAAACCCGGCGAGATCTTCTGCGACCTGCATGTGGTGGTTGATCCGGATATTACGGTTCGTGAGGGCCATCTTATCGGTAACCTGGTCCGAGACCGTATGAAGACGGAGGTAGAGGGTGTTGTGGATGTGCTGGTACATATCGACCCGTTCTTTGGGATTGCCGGCCCTTCGGATGCGGAAAAAGATTCAGATAATGATATCAAACGTTCACCGGAGTGAGTGAAACAGCAATGACACAGGACATTCTCTTTGTCTGCAACCACAATGCAGGCAGATCACAAATGGCCGAGGCATATCTGAATGCCCGCTACGGAGGCAGGTATGCTGCATTCTCGGCAGGCAACTATCCCAGTGCGTCAATGAATCGGTATACTGTCCGGGTGATGGAGGAAGCAGGCATTCCAATGGCGGGTCATGCACCGAAATCACTGGGAGAGTTTATGGGCCGGCAGTTTAACACTGTAGCACGGCTCTGTAACTGCTCAGACACCTGTCCAATCATGCCGCCGTCCCGGCGGGTGATCGATCATCCCTTCCCCGACCCATCGGAATTTTCCGGCAGTGATGATGACATCATGGTGGGATTCCGGAGAGTGCGTGACCTTGTCTTTGCATGGGTGGATGAGATCTTCGGTGCTGCAGCAGGTGTCACCATCATCTGGCAGCGTCCGGACGGGCCTGTGCCGCCTGTCATTCTTTGTTCTGATACCGGGCGGCCGCTGCAGGAGGTCATTCGTGATATCCGGTCTCAGCTGGAGATGCAGGGCATTCCCTGCACCATAACTGAAGAAAATGGGCCGATGCAGCTTTCATTCAATGGCGTGCCCTTTGAAAAGATTGTTCCCATCTATGTGCCAAAGATCTGCTCGATGTGCGGCACCTGTGACGGATCTGAGGGGGAATGTTCGGGAGGCCGCCGTTACGAGGGTATCCCCGAGTCGGTGGTGCGCCTTGCCGCGATGCGGGCCGCAGGTTTAAAATAATTCCCGTCCTTATTTTTTGACAGTCCTTTTAGTGCTCTGATTTTGGTCTATATAATGGAGATTATCCTCTCCATCGACTGCATATGCTTCAGGAATCATCGTACACAAAGAGGATCTCGTCTTCTGTCATCTCCTGCTCCTCTTCATCGTACGAGGCAGGCGCTGCCAGTAACATGGCGTATACAAAGGCGGCCCCAACGAGGCAGCCTGCAGTGAGCACCAGAATGAGGGGGGCAAAGAGAGCGATAATAACAAATATGCATATTCCGATCCCTGCTGTCCCTACTATCTGTCCTCGCTTCATGAAGTTGTCCCGCCCTGTGGATATATTAGTTAGTGGAGAGTATCAATGAGTATTATGATGAATATTGCCGATCTTTTGTTCCGTCCGGCGGCCTTCTTTCCCGCCCACCTTGTGGGGGATAAACCGGACATGAAGATGCCTCTTGCAATTGTTCTGCTCTCGGGTATTGTGAGCGCTGTGTCTGCTGCCTATGTGTCATCGGTGACGATGGCAATGATGCCGTCAGAAGTGGCGGAGATGGGGACGATGCTCCTTGGCATCGGCGCTGTTGCAGCATTCATCAGCGCAGTTATCTTCTGGGTTATCATTGCGGGCGTATTTCAGGGCATCTCTGCCCTTCGTGGGGGGAAAGGGGATTTCCAGCGCACACTTGCGGTGGCTGGCTATGGCAGTCTGCCGATGGTATTCGGCAGTATTCTCTCCTCGTTTATCATCTATTTCTCCCTCTCCGGCGTAACCATCCGGCCGGTATCTGACCCGATGCAGATCAGTGCTGCCGTAACTGAACTCATGTCAGGACCCTCTATGATGATGGCAGGGGTCATATCTCTTATCTTTGTCCTCTGGAGTGCAAATATCTGGTTATTCGGGATGCAGGAAGCGAGGAGTCTTTCCGGAAAAGACGCCCTGATTACGGTTGGCATTCCGGTTGTGGTCTACTTTCTGATTACGCTTATTCCCTATATTTGGTGATGTGAATGAAATATCGAAATCTATTATCAGTCTTTTGTATTCTGCTGGGACTCTGTATCGTCCCGGCAATGGCAGCTGATTCCTCAACAATGATTGAGGGTCAGCTTGGTGTCACCGATGTGGTCATTGATCCTGGTGTCTTCATGTACGGGGACAGCGGGATGGTCAAAGTCACGGTAACAAACACCGGCACGACGCCTGTCGCAATAGCACGGGCAAAACTCTATTCCAGCGACCTCAATGTGATGGGAGATGAGATCTATGGGTCCGTCGGGTCCATCGGGCCGGGCAATAGTCTGCAGTTCACTTTTACGATAATCGCAGACACAGCAGACGGCATTTATTATCCGCTCTTCTATCTTGACCTGCGGGATGCCTCCAGTCTGCGCTACCGCGTGC
Source organism: uncultured Methanomicrobiaceae archaeon (assembly GCA_963761105.1). Taxonomy (GTDB): domain Archaea; phylum Halobacteriota; class Methanomicrobia; order Methanomicrobiales; family Methanomicrobiaceae; genus Methanogenium. The sequence goes on from CAVXFW010000023.1 coordinate 857,255, forward strand.
CGGTTAAAGTGGAGAATACGGGTCTCTCCCTCTCGGTAACCGACCGGCCGGATGCGTTTACTTCCGGGAAAAAGGAAGACGTTACTATCATGGTTGGAAACCCCCGGGAGAACACCGTGAACGGGGTTGTTATCACCCCGGCGCTGAATGGTTATGAGACGACAGAAACGTCGCACTTCATCGGCACCCTCCCTCCTGATCAGGCGGCTGATGCGACCTTTTCAGTCACACCCTACTCAGAGACTCCGATGGAGTTCACCGTCCATTACCGAAACGGGATGAATGACCACGAGGTCACCACAGCAGTACCGGTCACCTTTGGCATCGACCGCAAACAGGCAGAGACGGTTCTCAACAATATTGCAGTAACACCGGAAGGTGATCACTATATTATTACCGGTGACGTTACGAATGCCGGTCTGGAAGACGCGAAGTCAGTGGTGGTCACCACCGGATCGCCTGCTGTTCCTGTGGACCCGTACCGATCCTATGTGGTTGGTGCCCTTGAACCGGACGACTTTGCGAGCTTTGAAGTGACCTTCTCAGCTGAAGAAGGTACAGAGGAAATAGCGCTTCTCACGAGCTATAAGGATAAGGACGGAAACCTCTATTCAGAGCAGATAAGTGTCCCCCTCAGTTCTGCTGCAGTCCCTGACGGCAGCAGGCCTGGTTCAGGAGATGACTTGCCTCTTGTATTGATTGTGGTCGTAATCATCTGTGCGGCGGTTGTTGCCGGCGTCATCTACTACTCATGGAAGAAGAAGTGAAGAGATCGGTCTGTGCTGAAAGGCTTCCTGAGGATGCAGTCATCCGGCTGGTGGGGGCGACGAAGGTCTATTCTCTGCCCTTCGGTGATGTGGTGGCACTGGACAGGGTCTGCATCGCGGTGATGCCGGGAGAGTTTATCGCAATTATGGGTCCCTCAGGATCCGGGAAATCCACTCTCCTCAACCTCATCGGCAGCCTGGATGTCCCGACCTCCGGGGATATCTATATTGATGGCCGTAACACCCGCACACTATCTGATGATGAACTCACCGAGCTGCGGCGGGACCGCATCGGTTTTATCTTCCAGCAGTTCAACCTGATTCCACTCTTAACTGTCCTTGAGAACGTGGAGTATCCTATGATCCTTAAGAGCCGGCAGGCGGTGAAAGGCAACTCCCGTGCGAAAGATCTCCTGCTGAAGGTAGGTCTCACCGAACAGATGCTCGCCCACAAGCCAAAAGAGCTCTCCGGGGGGCAGCAGCAGCGGGTGGCCATCGCCCGTGCCCTGATCAATGACCCGGCAATTCTGCTCTGTGACGAACCGACGGGTAATCTGGATCAGACGACAGGACGGTTGATCATGGACATGCTCTCTGAAGTGAACCATCGGGGGAAAACCATCATCATGGTCACGCATGATGCAGATGTTGCGGCTTATGCGAGCCGGACAATAACCATCGTGGACGGGAAGGTTGCATGATATTCTTTGAACTCTCCAAACGCAACATACGCCTCAACTGGCTGCGCTCGTTTTTAGCTGCCGCTGGTATTGTAATCGGTGTGGTAGCTATTTCCTCCATGGGAATTCTCGGCAGTTCCCTTACCCTTTCTGTCACTGATTCCCTCTCGTCGGTGGGTGACTCGATCATTATTATTCCTGTGGTGGGGTCGCCCGGCCAGAATATGGTGACGACCGAGGCCCTCATCACGGACAGACAGCTCCAGCAAATAGTCCGGGTAGTCGCCCCCAATGAGGCGGTGCCCATTTATGCGGGTGCGGACAGAATTGAGATCGGGCCCGATAAGGCAGTGGCCGCCCTCTATGGCATCAGCCCGGATCAAATTCCCTTAATGGTCGAGATAGCAGACGGCATTGTCCCCCGCAGCACCAGTGGTGCCCTTGCCGGTGCCATGCTTGCAGACGAGTATGACCTGAAGACCGGCAGCCGGATAACAGTCGGCAATGAAACCATACGCATTACAGGTATTCTTGAGGAGCAGGGCATGGGCTTTGACATTAACCCTGATAATGCGCTCATCGTCTCTGACCGGTGGTACTCCACAGTTTACGGTCAGGACGACTATGATCAGGTGATTGTCAAGGTGCGTGACATCAATGACATTGATGCGGTCAAACTTGCGATTGAACGCACGCTGAATCGTCGCGACGATGTGGTGACGGTCTACGACACCCGGATGATCCTTGAGATGATTGTGGAGACATTCAACCAGATATCTCTTTTCACAACGGCAATTGGGGGTATCTCCCTTTTAGTCGCAGGTGTCTCCATCTTTAATGTCCAGATGATGTCTGTCACTGAACGAATCAAGGAAATAGGCATCATCCGGAGTATCGGGACAAAACGGTTTGAGGTGATGCGGATGTTTCTGTATGAAGCGCTCATTCTGGGTCTTATAGGGTCATGTATCGGAGGCGTTCTCTCCTTTGCAGGCGGGTACATCGCTGTTTCCATTATGCTGCAGGATGCCTCCTATCTTTTCTATCCGCAGACACTCTTTTACATTCCCTATGGGATGGGTATCGGGCTCCTTGTTACCCTGGTCTCTGGTCTCTACCCGGCATGGAAGGCAGCAAATCTCAATCCGATTGAAGCGCTCCGGTTTGAGTAAAAAAATAATTCATTTTCTCTTTTTATTGCCGGAATTAAGGTATTATCTCCGGAAAAACCGGGTGCAGGGCCTGCAGAACCGGATACTCATCTGCAAGATCAGTCCACCATGCATATGACCCGGTAAACGAGATGATGGAGAGGATGGTGCCCGTGTGTATCAGGAGGCCGAGTGGTTCTTTCTCTCCCATCCCCCCTCCCGGAAATACTGTTGTCCGGCTCCGGAATATGGGGACGATGGTCACACCGCCCTGTGTGTATGGGCTGTCAGCCCCGATTATCTCCTTCATCTGCTTCTCACCATCTTCCATATTGTTGGGTGGCGGATGATTCTTACCACCGGCGGGACGAGAGCGAGGGGATGAGCAATCCGGATGGCCCCTTCTACATTCCCTTCTACCACGTTGTCATGGAATTCTGGCCCGGCGGCAAGGGATACCCGCCCCCCTGTTGCCATCAGCATTCCCCGGATAGCCATCAGGATGCCGAATATCTCCCCCGTGAGAGCAGCATCACCCAGCCCAAACCGGACCGAGACTCGCAGATGATCGATTCTGATCTGGTGCAGAAGAGGGCCGACCTGTGGCAGCACCGCATCTGCAATGCTGATGATGTCTGGCGCCGGTTTCCCTTTGCTTCTTTCCTCCTTACCTTCCTGTGGGGATTCCTTCTCTTTTTCCCCTGGAGATTCCTCCTGAGTAGTCTCCGGCAGGATTCTCCGGAACGTCCGCCCGAAAAGAGATGCTTCTATGGTGGACTCATCCAGGGCATTTGCGTGGAGAGAAATTATCCCCCACTCCACACAGAACCCAAAGAGGAGTGCCGGTGCGTCCTGACAGAGTTCAGCCCGTCCGCTGATGGTCACCGGAACCGCCCAGAGGATGATGAGCAGGGCTCCAATGAAGATTATGAGAAGCGCCGCTGTGGTGAGAAGAATCCCGTATATCATAAAAAAAGAGTTGGGGAATGTCCCGGTTATACGGTGCCTGTTTCTTCCGGCACTTCTTCCGGCTCTTCTGACTCAGCAGTCTTTTCCGGTTCGCCCTTTTTTACCATCGCTTTCAGGGTCTCTGTCACCTGCGGCAGGACGTTCTCACCGATGGTGGCAATGGCCTCAGATAAGGCAGTGTGTTTCTTGAGCGAGATCACCTGAACACTCTCAATTCCCGTCAGTTTCTTGTGCAGGATGACAAGTGCCACCGGTGAGACACCGCCACCGGCTCCGGCTCCGGCCCCTTCGCCACTGCCTTCACCTTTGGTCGCATCTTTTCCGTTCCCTTTTACCATTCCGCCGCCAAATCCGAATCCGAATGAAGCGATAGGAATGATGACCTTGTCACCTGCATCGATTGCATCGCCCATTATGGTATTGGCATTGATGAGGCTGTCAAGTTCATCAGTTGCCAGTTTAAAGAAGTCTTCTCCTGACATGTATTTCGCCAGCCTTAGATGTATTCCGGTACTTGTTAAAGTTATCGCATCCCTTTGTGGATTTTCACAGTAGATCACGACAGATAAGTAATCTGCTGAAAGACTGCATATTTACCGGAGTGGATGGACAATCTCGCAGATGAAATGCCTATCACACTCTTAGTGTATGATGGCAGTGGTATCTCCCCCACCTGAGTGGAATTCCGGTAATCCTTGCAGAGACAAACGATTTTTGTTCCCAATCTGCATTGTGGGCTTGTCTTCACGCTTTCTGCTGCGATATTTGTGATGCATATCATCCAGGTTTTTCCAGGCTGATATGTCTGCATCTCCCCTGAAACTCTGTTTTCAGAGGTTTTTCGGATCCTGCAGGGCCGGACAGAAGTTGCATATTGAGTGCCAGATTTCTTCTTCCTTGTCCCGGATAGCACAATAATAGGCACCCCTTTTTTTGTGCACCGTAAATCCGCCGGGAAACGGAGTTCCCTCCGGGTGTCCGGGTTCGTCACAGACATACATCGCAAATGCACAGAGAAGGTAATAAAATAGGTGGTAAAATGGCACCATCATCTCGTTATCTCCAGAATAGGGTGCATATTCTTCGTTCCGGAGGCATGCATCGGGGATCATGCGGCAGAATTTCATATACGTTTCACGGTCTGTGATGGGGTCCTGCATCTGTTTCCATGCCCCTGTCCTGTCGCATTTCAGGAGTTCATGGTACCGGCCGAAGAACCACTTATCCGCGTACGGGCGGAACTGTTCACGGTAGGGGTTGGGCAGGATGTCTGTTTCCTGTCTGACCCGTGCACTGAGAACTGCAAGGTCATAGTGGCCGAACCGTCTCACCTCGCGGGCGAGACACACTCCCAGATCTCCTTTTGTCTTTGCCGCCGCCATATCCGCTGCAATCCGGCGGATCTCCGTATCCGGATCGGCGACGGTGCGCATCAGGTCCTTTCCTCCGAAAGTTCCCTGCCTCCGGCATGGGTGTAGTGCTCGATGCTGCCCTTCACCGTGAGTGTGCCGCCCTGGTAATCCGATACTGCCCCGTGCCCGCCGAAGATGGTGCATGCCCTCCCTGTTTCTTCTGTGAACTCCTGTGCAAGCCCGGAGAGGGCACGCCGTTCAGCCCGTGCAAGATCCGAATCGACGTTCACGGATGTGACGAGATAGTCGGCATAGGAGTTGTAGCGCCGCCTTTCTTCGGTGAGGCTTGCAAAGTTCATGAGACTGTCAGAGGTGAAGAGGTATCCCTCCTCCGGGCAGTAGAGCACGAGTTCACCTACCTGATGGCCGCCGGGTGTCTCCATGACCTCAAAGCTGAGGTCGCCGATGGCGATGCGGCATACCACGGGGAAAATGGAGCGTTTTTCTTCGGTTTCCGGCTTGATGAGGCGGATATTTTTTTCTGCCGGGGGATTCCACCGTGAGTAGAGAGCAATCATGGTGGTATACATCTCTTCAAGCACCATTCCCTCGCTCCGGGATCCCCATGCACGATTACCGGTCCGGATGATCTCCCGGGTAGCGGGGTGCATCAGAGCTGGCACGTCAAAGAATCCACCTGCTCCACAGTGATCCGCATCCCCGTGGGAGGTGATGATATGGGTCAGCTCTTCTGCGACTGGCAGGCCATATGCGGCAAAGAGCTGCATCACGTCCTGGTTGTAGACCGCATAGCCGGTATCCAGCATCTGTAACCCATCCAGTGTCCGGAAGAGGTAGATGTTTCCGCCGCTGGGAAGCTGGATGGCATAGAGGGTCACCTCTTCAGAGAGGGCCAGAATCTGCACATCAGCATAGAATCCGTCTCCGCGGGTGGCTGCGATATACTCACCAGCCTCCAGGACATTTCGAAACACCGTTTTTGGGTCTTCGCCGCGTGCGGTCAAATCCTGTGCGGTGTGATTAATGTCACCAAGGAACCGCAAAAGAAACTCGTCGTCTTTGGTGTCGATAAGTTTCCGCATCTTCTGGGCAAAGCGCAGATAAAATACCGTGTCATCGAGGGTTTCACCCGTGCTGTCAAACTCCAGCACCTCAATCGGGTAGCGTGACTTGAGTGCATCAAGGAGTTCCTCAGCGGGGCCACTCTCGCGGACACTCATGCTTATCGTGACCCGGTCGGGGTGAATACCTGTGTCATCAAAGGTGATGGAGGTTATTTGTGCTCCTGCTTTGGTGGTAATCGTCAGAAAGTCATTGAGTGCCCCTGATTCATGTGGCAGGTGGATGTGAATTTTCAGGGACGCAAAGGTCTCAAGGGATGTCTGCAGATAACCGATGTCAGCGAGTCCCTGGCGGATCTTCTCGTACTCTTCAGGAGTGGCAGTCACTTCAAAGAAGGCAGTGTGTGGGTCGATGCCACGGTCGAAATGAATCCGGTTGATATTGCCGTTATGGTTGGTAATGATGGTGACACCACGCTGAAGGCCCCCGGTCTGAATAGGTATGGTGGTGACAAATGCATATCGCTTCATGATTTATTCCCGTTTTATCTTTATTCTTAGAATTCAGGCCGGACTGAAGAGGATCATGGTCCAGCCGATGCTTTCCCGTCCAAAGAGGATGTATTCGTCCTGTATTGCATTAAAATAAGCTTCAAGCTCAACTGATTCCGGGTCGTCCTGGTGTTCCCGCAACCATGCGGCTGTATGGGTCCAGATGCCGGACTCGTAGCGGTCCCAGTCAGCAGGTGCTGCATGCCACAGCCATACCGGCCGAAAGCCAGCCTCGCGCCCGGCAGAGATCAGTTCATAAAGGGTCCGCACCTCCGGCCATTCACGGGCAAATTCAGGAGGTGTATGTGCCCCCTCCCAGACCCGGTCCCCAAAGAGGATAAAACCGTTCTCCCCGGCGATTTCTGCACAGGCACGAATAGCCTCATCAGGCCCGCCCCAGCAGTCAACAGATCCAAGAGAGATGACAAGGTCGGGCTCATCAGGGAGTGCTGCTGTTGCCGCATCGCCGCAGGCAAATTTCAGACGTCCGGACAGACCTGCATTGGCTGCTGCAGTTGTGGCAGTCCGGCAGGCGTCCTCCCGGATGTCGATGCCATATCCGGCACAGCCATATATATCTGTAAGCAGGATGAGTGCTGTCCCGTTGCCAGCACCTGCATCGACGATGAGGCTCTCTTTCCCGATGCCCGCAGCCTGTCCTGCTTCAAGGATTGCTGTGTCTGTCACCGGGTTCATGTGCCGCAGACTGCCCTGTGTGATATGAATGAGTGTATGTTCGTTCATTTGTATCGTTGGCCGGTACCGGCCTTTATGAAAGGTATGTTCCGTATCCGAAAAAAGGGTTTGGAGGGTGTCCGGCTATTTTGAGAGATACTCCCGGTATGCATCAGGGATATCTGTTGTCTGGGAGAGAATGTCGTGGTTTAATTCCCTGATGGTCTCGGATGCCCGTCCGGCATGGGATGCCTGCACCAGAATCTGAGTGCGTATCTCTTCATCAGTGACCTCGCCTGCTATTTCTTCCAGATTTTTGCTAATGTCATGTAAGGGTTCCTTCAGGCGCAAAGCTGTCTCAGTGATATACCCGACGAGAGCAAAGTGCTCCTTTTCTGCCATCCCGGAGATTACCCAGATGATGACTGCCACCACAAAGTACATCAGGCCTCGCATGACAATGGCAGGCTCAAAGATGCCTGTCAGCAGATACCCGTCGATGATGTGCAGTGTTCCCAGTGCCGCTCCCATGTAGATGACTCCGTTTCTGTACCAAAAACCGCCAATTGCGATTAGAAGATATGAAAATGAGGTGTAGACAATGGAGATGCCCAGGATCAGATGACAGTAAAACTCCATGAGTACAGCGATAACTACGAGAGCCACCCAGATGACGGGCTTTTCTCTCTCATACCGATTCCATTCAAGTGCTGGTACCACCGGATCACTTCCTGAATGTGGGTATGTCCGCGCAAAGAAAAAGGTCTTTGGGTTTATGCTTATTCCTGGCGGGAAAAAATTAGATGGCATTGTATGAACCAAAATTCGGGTATTTTTTGCTAATTCAGGCACATATAGCAAATATTAAGGTAATTCCCTTGCTGAATGGGCGCATTCATCAAAATGAGGGTGAACTGTCTTTATTTTTTAAAAACAACCTTATTTGTGCGATTTTTAAAAAAGATATGTGATTTATATCATACGAACCGTACCTTTTAATGTATGAAAAAGACAATCGGAAAAATCGTCGGGGTTCTGGTATTCTTTATCATCCTTCTCTGGCCCATGGACCCCGCCTTTTTCCCGGTGCAGGCGACCGCAGCGTCTACTGCCCTGATGGTGATCTGGTGGATCACTGAGGCAATCCCTATTCAGGCGACTGCTCTTTTACCTATCGTGCTCTTTCCCGCCCTGGGAGTGCTGAAAGCAACTGAGGCAACAGCCCCGTATGCTGACAAGGTAATCTTCCTTTTTATGGGTGGTTTTATCATTGCGATGTCCATGCAGCGCTGGGGTCTGCATGAACGAATTGCACTTGCGATTCTCAATAAGGCAGGCTCCAGTTCACGCATGCTTATTTTCGGGTTTATGGTTGCAACTGCATTTCTCTCGATGTGGATATCCAATACGGCAACGGCGATGATGATGGTCCCCATTGCAATTGCCATCATCGCAACTATTCTGCCAAGAAATGATCTGAAACTGGAAGAGATGGACAAGTCACAGCGTGCCTTTGCAGAATGCATTGTCATCTCCATCGCCTATGCGGCAAGTATCGGCGGACTTGCGACGATCATCGGTACTCCGCCAAATGGTATATTCCTTGCACAGATGGAGACAATATTTCCAATGGCGCCTGCCATTGATTTCTTCACATGGATGAAGTTTGGGCTGCCGCTTGTGTTCATCTTCCTCCCGCTTGCCTGGGCATGGCTTACCTATGGTCCGTATCGGCATATGCCGAAGAAGATCTCTCACGGACATAATATTATCCAGCAGAGGATTGCTGAAATGGGCCCGATGAGCAAGGGCGAAAGGTGGACCCTGATGGTCTTTGTGATGACCGCGGTTGCCTGGATTATGCGTTCCGAAAAGGACATTGGTGGATTCATCATTCCCGGTATCAATACCTATCTGCCATGGGTGGATGATTCCACCATTGCAATCGCAGGGGCTCTCCTCCTCTTCCTGCTGCCGGTTGACCGGAAACAGGGCATTTATACGATGAACTGGGAATGGGCAAAGAAGATTCCGTGGGGAATTCTTATTCTCTTTGGCGGTGGTATTGCCCTCTCAAAGGCGTTTATTGCCTCCGGTCTTGCGCAGGAAATCATTGAGATCCTCACGATATTCCATGGTCTCCCGATTTTGGTTGCTGTGGTTGCTGTGGCAATAATTGTCTCCTTTTTGACCGAGGTGACGTCAAATACCGCAATGGCATCGGTGATGATCCCCATCATGGCGGTCACCTCCCTTTCGATGGGCATTCATCCGTGGATTCTGATGCTCACCGCGACCTTTGCTGCATCGATGGCATTTATGCTGCCGGTTGCGACACCCCCTAATGCTGTTGCCTATGGTTCCGGTTACATATCCATGCAGGATATGATGCGCACAGGGTGGGTACTCAATTTCATTGGTATCGGTATTCTGACCGCAATGATGTTTACCCTCATCACCTGGGCCCTCGGTATCGGCCCTGAGATTCCGACATGGGCACTGCAACCAGTGCTTGGTCCCTGAAAAAGAGAGCATATATCCTCTCTTTTGTCTTTGCTTTTTCCCCGGGTATGAATCATGTGCCGGAGGTAGTAACGTTATTATCTCATGGGTCAACGTTTTCAGTATGGCACGGGAACGCTTCATAAAATCGGATCTTGATGAGGGCCTGGGCGTCGAAGGAAAGCGACCCCACGATACAAAGGCCAGTGTTGATGAGGTGTCAGGCGGATCCCTCGCACCTGAGGGACGGCCTGTCTCCGATGAACGGGATCAGAAGCCAAAGGCGAAAAAAGGAAAATCTTTTGATCGCCTCTCGATTAAAGAAGAGGATGACACAGATATATTCCGGTAAGTTTTCAGGTCAGAAGCGCCGTATTCACTGCGGCCGGATGGTAATGTCCTCCGGGCGCTCAACGATAATCTCTTTTTTTTCGCGGTATGTCTGAACAATGCCAGTCACGCTGACTGTCTCTCCTATGGTAGTTTCAGGGTCATCCAGAGCACCGTCCGGCACAAAGACGGATGTATTGCTTATGGTGAGCATGAGGTGGCCGCCTGTCCGGGTATTGGCTGCTTCAGTTATGGTACCGGTGAGCACAACAAGGGTCCCGTCCTCCAGTGTTTCTGAGAAAGGTGTTGCGAATGTTTCTTTTCCCGCCGACTCAATCAGACATGACATCACTGCCAGCAGTATGAGAACTCCGGTGAGGATGAGAATAGCAGTCCGTTCCTGAGGGTGGAGCATCTATGTGAATGTTGCCGTCCGGCACCGTAAATGTGACGATGGGGTGCGGGGGGACGGAGGGATTTTTGAGGCAGGTAAACCTAGTTTAATTATCTTTTAACTTAATAAACCATTAGTCTTTTAAACCCGGGGCACAGACCTTTTCGAATCTGGTGTTATTGTGGTGCCTCATATCTGCCGTTACGTTATCCTGTTTATTTTGCTTCCTGGTCTTCTCATCCTCCCTGTCCTGGCCACAGATGCAATCACAGTGGCACGCTATGCCTCCGGGGATAGTGAACCGGAATATGAAGAATCGTTCACCATTACGTGGATGGAAGAGAATCTCCCCGTAATGGGGGACGGTAAAACTCATTATTATTTGCAGGGTCCTGTCTTTGACGAATCAGAAGACTCCTGGAACCCGGATGAGGATATTAATTGTTATCCGAATAAGGACATGGGTGCCGTCAGAGGGACAGACGTGGCTGCACTCTGTGATCTTGCAGGCGGAGCCCACAAGGGAGATGTAATTCTCATCCGTGCCGAAGACGGGTTCAGGAAGTCATTTCCGTATGAGAATGTATATACCCCTCCGTCCCGGCAGGGCAGAATGGTTCTTGCCTGGGAAAAGGACAGGCAGAAGGCTGGAGCGGGATACTATGATGGAATGCGGCTCGTATTCTTTGCCGACACTTCGGTGAACCCATGGGGCGAGCATATATTCGGAAACAGTGATATGCGCTCAGCTCTCCCGGAGGAAAACTGGCATTTCTTTCAGCCTGGCCTGCCCTCCAGCACCGGCCTCTCTGTACAGTCTGTCTCACGCATAGAAATATATGAGTCAACCGGCGGTCAACCTCCGGTGGTTCCGTCCGGCGGGAGTGATAGGGGAGCAGATGTCTGGGTGCCGGCACTTGGCACACTGGCGGTTCTCTCTTCCCCGGAGAATGCTGTAGTGGTCATAGACGGCGCTGTGAGTGAATTTATGACCAATGTCTCCATCCCGGAGATGCCGGAGGGATATTACGGTGTCACGGTTCAGCGGGATGGATATTGGACCCCCGATGAGGTATGGCTCTGGGTGGCAGATGGTTCCAATGCCACGGCTTCCTTTGCCCTTACCGGCATTACCGCCCCCTGTACAGTGATTTCCCATCCGACGGGCGCCGCTGTCGCAGTGGACGGTGTGGATAGCGGGCAAACAGCGGGCACCGGGACTCTGACACTCATCACCGGAAATCATACCATAACCTTCACTAAGGATGGGTATGTGCCGCTTGAAATGCCGGTACACATCACGAAAGATGGAGAAAACCGTGTGGAAGGTTTGCTCGTCCCCCTCTGCAGTGAGGATGATACCCTTTCACTCTCCGCAGGGCCACATGGACTTCTTCCCGGTTCCATTCTGGTGGCAGCCACAGCAGGTTACCCCGGCTTTATTGCCGGTGGTGAATCAGTCACGGTGAGTCTGCCTGATGTAAAGGGAGAGGAGATCACGTCATATCTTCTCTTCTCCCACGGGTATGACACAGCATCAGGTCTTCCTGCTGAACCACAACCCGTCCTCTCATCCGGGGGCATACGTCTGATTCCCCGCCATCTCGCCAATGCTCTCACTCCCGCAGGCACCGTTGACCAGACATGCGCTCTCTTCCCGTCTGAATCGCAGACAATCAGACTGAGTGGTGCGGGAGGAGCAGAGGATGTCTTCTCTCTTTCTGCTGCCGTATCCCTTTGTGCTCTGCCCGGTCCGGATCCATTTTCATATGCAGTGTTTGAGGGATGTGTCCCGGCAGAAGGGGATGTCTTTACGATTCCAAAAGATGCAGTGCCGGAAAACGGGACCCACGTCCTTACTCTGCTCTGTACCGGAGCAGGAATAGACACCAATGTTCCGCTCATCTCGGTGAACGGGATGCCGGTGACAGGAAACTATTCAGATCCCGTGCCTGGTCTTTTGCAGATAACAGTATCCCTGCCACCTGGCGGAGGTGGGTATACGGTCACCGCAGCGGGTGCTTCTCCCGGATGTATGGTCAGAGTAGCGGTTGCAACCACAACAGTTCAATCTGGTACTGTTCGGGATGGGGCAGAAACAGTAGGTACAGCAGATGCTTCCGGTGATACTGATAGCGGCATTTTCGCTGGCATCTTACGGTTCTTTGCGTCCCTCTTTTCTTCCCCTGCACCGGAAGTGTCCCTGTCGGGTGATGGCCCTTCTGTCCCTGTGGCAGGCAGCCTGCCGAATGCGACACCGGTTTCTGCTCTTCCTACTCCGGAGATGACGTCCGTGTATGCAGGACCTGCGGAAGATGGTAGCAATCATTCTCTGACAGGAGGAATACTGGTAGAGTCTGTGCCATCGGGTGCATGGATCAGTCTGGACGGTAAATCGACCGGGAAAAAGACCCCTACACTCTTTGCCGGCCTCAAAGAAGGCACACACCGAATTAGTGTCTCATCAGCTCTCACCGGTGACTCACGATCCAATACAGCATGGGTCTATCCGGGGGCGCTTATCCCTGCCTCCTTTGACTTTTCCGTAAGTCTTCCTGAGGCGTCCATACAAATCGAGAGCGGAACAGATGAACAGGTGGTTTTTATGGTAAACGGAAACCTGCCTGAGCAGAAGACGCCTGCAGTGGTGACCATCACGAATACCGGTTCATTCGTTGCGGTCATCTCAGACAGTGGATACCAGACGTATCCCCTGGATTACCAGCGTGAGGGGGGGGTGCTCGTACTCGTCCCGGCCACATCCGGGCCCTGCACCGTCTCTGTTACATCCGACCCGGCGGGTGCTGAAATCTTTGTAGACGGCAAAAGAACAGGTGAGACAACTCCTTCTGAGATATCCGGTCTCTCCACAGGTCATCATCAGATTGCCTGTTCCCTTTCGGGATATAATCCGGATGCACGCGTTCTGTCAGTGAATGATCTTCCTGGAATCCCTGACGCAGAGGTTGGATTTACCCTGAATTCGTATTCAAACGGTGACCTGAGTGTGACATCAAAACCTGCAGGTGCAAAAATCTACCTCTATGATCGCTATACCGGTCTGGTAACGCCTGCGATGATTCACGGCCTTCCGATAGGCACCTATGAAATTGGCCTTTCTCTGGAGGATGAGACTATCATCCAGGGAGTGACTGTCCTTCCGGACACTGTGACGATGTATGAATTCCGGTTACCAGAAGTATGAAAGAGATGTGAAAAGCACAAAAATGAGTATGATTTCAATGAATTCAGGAAAAAATAGTCCCTCAGGACGCACGACCTTCTGCCGCATCACGGTGGCAGTAATGATAGCAGCACTCATTATCTGTGCAGGGGCTGCTGCAGGACCGACGACAAATCTCACGGTGACAAAGATCTCCGCCAGTGGTGATGTCATTGCTGAGGAGACCGTGGATTATCTCTGGATGCAGGCAAATCTGCCGGTACAGGGTGATGGTGTCACTCACTACTACCATCAGGGTCCGGTCTTCTCTGATGACAAGGATGTGGCCTGGGACCGCAATGAGACGAAAAACTACAAAGACCACGGCGCAGTGATGGGAACCGATGTTGCTGACCTCTGCAGTCTGGTCGGTGGTGCTGAACCGGGAGATGAAATCATGGTGAAGGCTGCAGATGGTTACCACGTAGAGTTCCCGTATGAAAACGTCTGTACTCCTGATCCCCGCCAGGGACCTTTGGTTGTAACCTGGTACAATGGTGAGGATGCAACATCCGGGGAACGGGCCGGTGTCGGGTATCCCCCTGAAGACTACTACAGCGGCATGCGCCTGATCTTTTTCGCAGACAACTCCACCAATGCAGATGGGAAACATGTATATGGAAACTGGGATATGCACGAGACAATGCCGGGAACAGTGCAGCACTTCTTTGACCTGATGCCATCGACCAATGGCTATACCGTGAAGGGGGTAGATGAAATCCGTCTCTATGAAGACGGGTTTGTCGGGGACACCTCTGCGCCGGTCAAATCTCTGCAGGCTGAGGCTGGAGATGCCGGCGCTGCTGGAGTGCCAAACACCACGCCCACACCCGCCCCGCTGGTGCTTATCGCCGCAGGATTTGCCCTTGCCCTGGTGCCACTGCGCCGGAGGCTCTGATGAAACGGTTTTTTCCTGTTCTCTGTATCTGTCTCCTGACAGTCGCCTGCATTTGTGGCTGCATGGGAACTGCAGATCCGGCCGGAGAAGTTTCTGCCGCTCAGGATCCACTTCCGGGGAATCTCACGATAAAAAATGATAATTTAGAGGTTGTTCTGGACTGGGGGACTATCAGGGACATGCCAGCCTTTGAAGGGTATGGCTATGCGGTCTCCACTGTGGGAATCAAATACGGTCCCTATGCCGTGAAAGGTGTGCGTCTCACCGACCTCATCGCTGTTGCAGGTGATTTCGGGCCGGAGAACCGGACCTGGATCTCGGCACCGGACGGGTATCTCTGGGTCTTTGACTATGATCAGGTGCAGGGCGATGGTTTCATCACCTTTGATGCCGGCCTCAAAGAAGTGCCGGCACCATCCCTGACCGTCATCATCATGTACGAACAGGACGGGGTGCCGCTCACGAATGAGGAAGGGGGCCCCTTCCGGATGGTGGTGGCAGCCGATACTCCTGATGTGATCACCGAAGGAAGTTCCTGGGTGAAGTGGGTGGATACCATTGAAATCAAATAGTTCCACATCATCCTCTCTTCTTTTTTTGTTTCTCGGTATTGCAGTGATAACTCTCATAACGGCTGCCGGGTGCAGTGACACAACAGAGAAGACAATTGTCAATGTTCTCCCGGCTGGCAGTCTCTTAGGCCCGATGGAGACGATAGAGGCTGAATATGAAGCTCTGCATCCGGAGACTGACATCCGGAGTGAGGGGCATGGAAGTATCCAGTGTATCCGGCAGGTGACCGACCTGCACCGGGACTTTGATGTGATCATTGTCGCAGATGAGTCTCTCATCCCTGACATGATGTATATCCCTCGTGAGGATGGGAACGGCACCTATGCCACGTCATACAGTCCTCTTGCCCGCAATGAGATGGTCATTACCTATACCGACCTGAGTCACTACCATGATGAGATCACCGAAGAGAACTGGATGGAGATTCTCCGCCGCCCGGACGTGCGGACCGGCATCTCAAATCCGATGCTTGACGCAGCCGGCTATCGTGGTCTGATGGTGCTTCTCTTAGCGGAGAATTACTATGGCACCGAAGGTCTCTTTGATACGATTGTTACCCGCAACCTTGCACAGGAACCGGTTGTGGTACGTAATGGCACCACAGCAGAGGTAATTCTCCCGGAGACAATGAAGACATCAGGCACGGGGCTTGTCATTCGGGACGGCAGTGTGTATCTGCTCTCCCTTCTGGAGGCCGGGGGAATTGATTATGCCTTTGAATACCGGAGTGTAGCAGAAGAACATGGATTGCGGTATATCTCCCTCCCGTCGGAAATTGATCTCAGTTCTCCGGTTTATGCTGACCAGTACGATGATGTCAGGGTAACCCTCGGCTACCAGCGGTTCCGTTCAGTCGGGAGTGAGCGGATAGGACGGCCAATTGTATATGGAATTACCGTGCCAACGACTGCCACCCACCCGGAAGAAGGGGAGCGGTTTGCACAGTTTGTTATTCAGTCGATGCAAGCCGGATCTGATACCTGGCCGCGGCCGTATTGTGAAACAGAAGCTGAAATCTAATATATGTGGATTTATATAATCCTCCTTTTTACCAGAATTACTTTATTCACCTGAATCGGTCACTCTTTCATGAATTTTTCAATTAAGTCTAAATACGGACGTATTTCTGAGTTAGGCGATAAATTAGGTGAAGTAGAGAAACTCATAGACTGGGAACTATTTCGCCCAATTCTCTGGAGACCTGTATTCAAATAAAACAGATAAAGGTGGCCGTCCGAATCCGGATGAAGTCCTCATGATCAAAAGGCTCATTCTGCAGCAATGGCATGGCCTCTCTGATCCCGAACCTGAAAGACAGGCAAATGACCGGATCTCATTCAGGCAGTTTCTTGGATTACCCGATAAAATACCTGACCGATCCACGATCTGGCTCTTCCGTGAAAGAATATCCGAATCCGGAAAAGATAGTGCGATCTGGGATGAGCTCCAGCGCCAGCTTGATGCTAAAGGTCTCACGATCAAGGAGGGAATGATCCAGGATGCACCATTCATCCATGCCGATCCGGGTCATGCTTCTTCAGATACTCCTCGGGGAGGTGAGGCAAAGACAAGAAGAAGCAAAGATGGCACATGGACAAAGAAAGGGGGAAAATCCCATTTTGGATACAAACTCCATGCCATTCTTGACAGGGGCTATGATCTGATTCGAAAAATTACTACAACAACTGCATCAGTCCATAACAGTCAGGTAGATCTCTCTGAAGAAGGAGGGGTTGTTTATCGTGACAGAGGATACCAGGGAGCAAAATGTAAAGGATACAATGCCACCATGAAAAGAGGGGCAAGAAACCATCCGATTGGTATCCGGGATAAACTTCGCAATAAAAGAATCAGCTGGAAACGATCAAAAGGAGAAAGGCCGTTTGCTGTTATGAAAACTGTATTTCAGCCAGTAATGGTGAAAGTGACCGATTTGGACAGGGTAAGGGTGAAAAATATGTTCTCTGCATTTTGTTATAACCTCTACCAAATGAGGACGATTCAAAAACATAGGGTTTAGAGCGCCAGCTATCTGAAAAGGACTGAAATATAGTCTGAATTAAGGGATTAAGCAAATTTAGAATTTGTATCCATATTGGGTATTTTAAAAAATGGGATACTAGTGATCCTCATAAATATATATTTTATCTATCAGATGGCAAAGTCAATTAGTAAAACGGGGTTGATATCCGAATGTACCAGGTATTGATTGTAGACGAGGATCCGGGTTTTCTTGCAATAATGAAAATTTTTTTAGAACATTCCGGGAGAATTTATGCTGATACTGTATTCACGGCTGATGAAGCATTGGAGATACTCTCTGGTGGTCTGTATGATGCAGTTATCTTTGGAACACTGCAGGAGGGTATCCGGGATGGTACGATCATCCGGACCATCCGGGAATCTGCTGGCCCTGTACCGGTTATTCTTATGGTTGAAGAGTATCAGGCAGAGGAGGGTGTGCTTGCCCTGAAGCAGGGTATTTCCCATGTCATTGTCCGTACAATTGATCCCAAGGATCAGTTTCATGAACTTGCGACAGCCATTATTGACCAGGTAAACCAGTCCCGGGAAGCGGTTGCCTTCCAGTCTCATGATGCAATTCTTTCGCTTGTAACCCGTTATGCACAGCGTTTTCTCACGGTGAGTGTAGATCCTGATGAGATTGCTGCTCTCTTTTCCTCGTTTGGCAGTATTACCGGTGTTGCACGGGTGAGTCTCATCTCCCTGAAACCGGATCAGACTGTGATGCCTGTGCCGGAGATTGTGGTTTCATGGCATGCAAATGGGATCAAACCCCGACTTCCCCTTCCTGATCCGGTTCACGTCGCCTGTATGAAGGGGCAAGTGCTGCATCGGATCACAGGTGAGATTCGTGAGAGGCGAAATTTCATCTCATCCGTAAGGGAATTCTCCCATGAAGAGCTGGAGGAAGGAGATTTTACCAGCATAACAGGTATTCTTGCAGTCCCGGTAGTTGCCGGGAGGGATGTGTGGGGCGGTATCATCATTGAGGATTCAGAACGTGAACGTTCCTGGTCAGAGATTGAAATAGATGCGATCATTGGGATGGCTGATATCATTGGTGCGGCACTCTACAGTGAGGCACAGAAAGAACGTGTCAGATTTTTAAGCGTGATGGTGCAGCAGGTCTCTGATGCGGTTATTGCCTACAACTGCGATGAGCGGATCGTGTATGCAAACACTGCCGCTGAAATCCTTTTTGGGACAGATACCGATACCCTGAAAGGGCAGGATATAAATACATTTTTTCCTGATTTTACCTGGCGGGGGGATGGGGATGGTTCCCCTTCCATCCCATATGCCACGATTGTCCGGACGGCAGATGACAGGGAGATCATGGTTGACATGAAGGTGACAATGCTCTGGTCAGGAAAATATGCCGGCACCTCGGTCGCAGTAATGAGGGACGCAACGGAACGGATACACCACCATCAGATGCAATCAGAGGCATTTTCCCGGATCGATCGAGATATCCGGATGATGGAAAAACTGGGGGAGGATATTCGCGATCCCCTGATGATCATCCTTGGCCATGCG
Organism: uncultured Methanomicrobiaceae archaeon; assembly: GCA_963761105.1. Lineage (GTDB taxonomy): Archaea > Halobacteriota > Methanomicrobia > Methanomicrobiales > Methanomicrobiaceae > Methanogenium. The sequence continues at coordinate 875,964 of CAVXFW010000023.1, forward strand.
GAACTTTTCGGCGGGAAGTCTGCAGAAATAATTGTATCACAGGTGCATGAGATTCAGCGGAAGATGCAGGACCTGGACTGTGCACAGTTAAAATCAGTGTGTTACCGGAAGATACTGCGTGACAGTTATGCTGACATTTCACCGGTGAATGATGAGGGGGAAAAGAGATGTCAATGAATCACGACTTTTATTCTATTCAGGAACGGCAGGGATTCTGGTATGGTCTCATCCTGTTTCTGACTCTGATATCGATTTCCATCTATGCAATGGGATTCACGCAGGTCTCTTTGCATGGTGGAGATTTCAGAACTGCGTACCAGGTTTGCATCATCCCTATTGTCATTGCATCACTGGTAATGGGGTGGCGGGGTCTGGGTGTATCTTCAGGTATTATCGGGGTAACGATTCTAATGACCATAATGTGGGGCAGTCCTGAGACCATCGTAATTGTGCTGGAATCATCCCTGATAGCTCTGGGTGTCTCACTCATCCTTGTTTTCTTCTCAACAAGCCTTGAAATCACAAAGAGCAGATATAATTCCCTTTTTGAATCATCCCCGACACCAGTGTTTCTCATCGATCGTGAGATGTGTCTGAAGGACATGAACGCAGGAGCCATCAGTGTGTTTGGTTTTTCAGACACTGATCTCGGCCTCCCGCTTTTCAGGGTTAATGGGCCGTTTGAGGGGATAAAAGACCAGTCTGAAGCTCTGAAGAAACAGATTGAGGAACATACAGAAGGGACGATTGAACTCCAGTTTCCTCTGGAAGATGGTTCATTTCGGGTCATGAAGGCCTTCGTTCAGCCAGTCCTGAAGAAAGACGGAGTCTATATCGGTTCAATTCTCTTCGTTGCAGACATTTCCCGGGAAATAAATGCACTCCTTTCTCTCCATGAACAGCAGGAATGGTTCAGCACCTTCTTTTCTGCAATGAGTTTCGGGGCAGGCATTTACCGGAAGACTCCATCCGGGTTTGAGATGGTTGACATGAACATCGCCGCATGCCATGCATATGGTGTTCTCCGCCAGCAGGTGATGGGACACAATCTTGATGAATTTGGGTATTTCACTGATGATTCGGCAGCGCTCAAAAGGGTGATGGATTCGGTGATAGATTCACATGAACCGGCAGAGTATGGTCCGGCAGGATATACACGAGGTGGAACTGTTGGGATGTGGAAATATTCTGTCTTCCTTCTTGGGACTGGTGAGGTGGTTGTCATATATGTGGATATGACCCGCCAGGTGGCTGACCAGCAGCGTATTCTTGCGTCTCTCCAGGAGAAAGAGACGATGATAAAAGAGATTCACCACAGGGTGAAGAACAATCTGCAGATGATAGCAAGTCTCCTCGGGCTGCAGCTCTTCCGCACGGATGATGAGACTGCACATGAAATCCTCCAGGAAAGCAGGAATATGGTATATTCCATGTCCATGACCCACGAGAAGCTCTACCGGTCAAAAGACCTTGCAGGCATTGATGTCTGTGAGTATATCGGGAGCCTCAGTGACCATCTGGTCAGTGACTTCTGTAGTGATGAGCGGCCGCCCGTGGAAGTTATTCTGGACTGCGGTGAGAAAATCTCCCTCAATATCGATGCAGGTATCCCTTGTGGGCTGATACTTAACGAACTCATTACCAATTCCCTGAAATATGCTTTCACTGGTATGTCAAAGGGGGAGATCAGGATTGGTTTTCAGAAGACTGACGGAAATTTTGTTCTGAAATATCGTGACAATGGGTGTGGGGTATCTGATCCCTCGGTGATGATGACGGGTGATTCATTAGGCATGGAGATTGTCGGGACACTTTCTGAACAGCTGGATGGAATCCTGAAGATGGTATCAGAGCCTGGCCAGGGGGTCCGGTATGAGATCACATTCCCTGTGGAGGGGCATATCTGAAAGGAGGTGAGAAGAGATGACGAAACGATCAATCCTTGTGGTAGAAGATGAACTCATCGTTGCTCTGGAGATCAAAAAGACACTGATAAAACTTGGGTATGCGGTAGCAGGGACAGAAAAAGACGGACAGTCAGCAATTGAGACGGCCGGGAAGACAAACCCTGATCTTATTCTCATGGACATCCGGCTTAAAGGTGATATGGACGGTATCGAGGCCGCACAGCGCATTCGTGCTCTCTACCAGACACCGGTAATCTTCCTGACTGCGCATTCAGATGAAGATACTCTGTCACGAGCCCTCAGAACACGTCCCTGCGGATACCTGGTCAAGCCATTCCGGGAACGGGAGCTTTATCAGGCCATTGAGATGGGCATACACAAGAGCCATGTCCTTCGAAAGATGCAACCTGAGTTGGTGGCGTCTGCATTCGCTCCCCCTCATCCGCTGGAGATTATTACAGTCCCCGCTCTGCTGCTCCGGGATGATGGAAATATATCGATGGTCAATCGTGCTTTTTCATCTTTAGTCGGTCTCTCTCCTGAAGAATGCAGCGGCCGGACATTTGCAACGGTTATAGGTCTGGAAACCAAGGTGAACTCCTTTAATCTTCCGGACAAGATGGTGATCCGCACCAGTAACGGGTCACGGCGACCGGTGGTGATCAAGGTAGGGTTTATGACTACTTCCGGCCGGCCACAGCCCCTGCTCACGTTCACATCTGATGACGCTGGCACCGCTACTACTGTATCTTCACCAGTATTGCCGGAAGATGATAGCCCGGTGGATTACCGGAGGATTCTTGATGACCTCGACCTGCCAATTCTGGTGATCGGTGATGACCTCAGGATCCGGTACTTCAACCGGCCCTTTGGAAAATTGCTCAGTCTTGTAAGAATCTCACAGTTTCTCCTTACCCGTCCCATCTATGAGATCGAGAAGTTCACGCTTTTTGGAAGTGTTGATGACTTCCGGGATGTGATGGGAACTCAGGATGTGCGTACCCGTGTGCGCAGATACCGAAAACAGGGGGGCGATGTGGTAATCCGGTCTATCTATATCCCGATGGAATCCGGCGGGACGAATGTTGTGACAACCCTCATGTATGACATCACTGCTGAGGTGAATATTGCTGAGGAACGCAAGGTACTTTCACAGGCACATACAGACCTGCAATCCATTTTGAATGAGACATTTCGCATCAGTGCAGAGGCTAAAAATCCGGTTACAACGCTGGAACGTCTTGTTCATTCCCATCAGGGACAGCCGGGAATCAGGGATATGGGGGAGCAGGCCTTAATACTTGCTTCTGTGATTGGTCAGCTGGACTCTGCCCTGCTCAGGTTTGATGGAGTGAAACGGAATATCAGTGCAGTTGCCGGGAATGACGATGAGGGTATCGATCTAACGAAATATACTCTCTGAGTCCTTTTTAGGGTTATTTCTTTTTTTGCCGATTCAGGCACCTCCACCCGTTGGCTACAAAAGAGACGGGGATGTTTATTCTGTGAGGCGGGGGTGACGCCGTAGATGGCTGACACCTTGTATGGTGTAGATTCAGTCTGTGAATATCTCTTTCCGAAATGAATTTGGGGTAATACTTAGTCTTTTTGTCCATATACCATGGGTGGACCGACCGATGTGGTTTGAGAATGTTGAAATCATTATACATTTTACCGGAGATGATTCATCAGAACATTGGCATGACTCTGTCTGTCCTCTTTCTTTCGTGTGTGATGTGTGAGTTATCCGGAAGGGAGATTCATTATGTGAATCGAGTTTTGGGAGGAGACAATTGATGGATTTAAAAAAGAGAACTGAAGCTTTAAGGAGGGTCTGAAGGACATTGGGTTGATGCAAATATCAGGAGGTCAGGTTTCATAGGGCGTTTAAGTCCATCACAGATTGGATGGCTCCCGGAACCATTCGGGTCATGGTGTAAGGTTCTCCCTTTCCCGTCTGAATCTGAACCGAGAATGCCGTATCCGGGGGCAGGCCTTCGGAGGGATAGACAAGAATGGTGAATATCTCTCCCGGCTCGATTATGAGGTCATTGTCTGCCTGCTCTCCTGCAGTGACATGGCTTCGGGACGCGACCGTCCAGTTCGGGCGCTCCAGTGGCATATTGCCGGAATATCGGAGCCCCTCAATATGCTCTTTTACAGATATTCTGACATCGGCTGTTTCCATATTGACTCCACCCATCTCACCTTCAATCAGTCGCAGGGAGAGTGAGACTGCACCCATGGTTTCCGGATTTGTGAGGCCGTCAGCTACGGTGACACCTTCATACGGGCCGCCGTTGTCAGCAAATCCGTATACATCCCCGTCTGATATGAGTGCGTCAGCGGACGCTTCAACGGCGTTGGGAATGATGCCTCTTTCATGGTCAGCAGTCAGGGGGGATCCAAGCAGGTAATGAACCAGGATCAAAATACCGATGACGGCAATGATGCCAACTACAATATCTGCACCAGTGATGGCATCTGAACGGGAGGAGTTCATAGTATTTCTTCTGTTGTCTTCTGCTGTTAAAACCATGTTTACCACCACCGGCGCCTGATGATGTAGCCGGTCAAAAGGAGCAAAACAACACCTGCCGCAATCTCCTGCCTGAGAAGGGTATCATCACCCGATGCTGATGTTTCATCCTTTAGTGGTCCGGCATCCTCCCAGTCTGCAGCGAATACTTCACTGAAGTAAGCTCCTGTGTCCGGACTTTCAATGATGATACCTGCTTCACGGTTGAAGGAGGGGGAGTTCTCGTTCCAGTTGACCGATGAGATGAGCACTGCATTGCCATCCACGATAACCCCTTTGTTGTGCACTTTTTCCGGATACCCGGGGCCGAGGCGGGCAAGCCGCGCCTCCATTGGGAGCCCCTCTGATGCCGCACGGGCATTTATTCGTTCTGCCATCTCGTCATTGTCGTTTTCCCCTTCAATGCTGAACCAGTAACTGTCAAGAATAATACGGACAGAAACTCCCCGGCGGGCGCCGTCCACCGCTGCTTCGAGATACGGGTTGGGTGCATCCTTTGTCCAGTTGCTGATGTACGCCTGCTGGATGTCAACGGTCTTCTCTGCATCTTCGATGAGTGCCGGGATGAGGAATGCGGTGTCCGGGGCAAGAACCGGAGTCACGGTGGCACCATCAAAGGACTGTGTGCCGAACTTGGGCGTGTATGTATCCCCCTGACTCTCCTCAGGCAGGGTTCCTGTGCCGGTAAAGGGCACAACATCGTCCCCTGCCATGTCAGCCATGAAGACGTCTGCGAAGTAGTCTGCCACCCGGGGGTCGGTGATAAAGACGCCCCATCCCCTGTTTCCTGTGGTTCCTCTCTCCGGGAATCCGGTCTCTTTGAAGTTTTCTGATGTTACAAGGACTGCTTCGCGGTCGGCGATAAGATACTTGGCGTGGTCATACCGGTAGCGGGCATGAGCGTTGTCTGTTGTCTCCATCGTGTATATTATGGCACCTTTGTTCCGGAGATATGCAACCATGCCCTTCTCTTCTGCGCTGATGCCGCCGACCGGCCCGCCCTCTAAGAGGATGGTGACACTGACGCCATCGTCCCGTGCAGCGGCAATGCCAGTTGCAATTCCCGGATCTGCGAACTCATAGACATTGATGAGCAGTTCTGAGTCTGCAAAAGCAATGGCGCTCTCGAGCATCTCCCGCGATGCATCCGGTGCTGTAAACGCAGTCCCGGAAACCCCGGAGAAGGAAACAGGGGCAAACTGTGACTGGCCAACCATCAGGGGGCGGGGATCCCAGACCCCGTCTTCCAAAAAGTGCACCTGCCCCTCCCGGCAGACAACGTCTCCCGGCCAGGTGACCCGTCCGGTTTCCTGCCCGTTTTCCCGCAGGATGACCTCATCACCGGTGTTTCCCAGTTTTAATGTTCCGGTGCGGATCAGGTCGGGCACACCGGGGGCAGAGTCATACCATTCATAATCCGGGTATTCCCCATGTACGGTGCGGTAGGCTTCTGCCTGTTGTGCCACGACAATTCTCCCGGCAGCCCTGTCCCCGTCCGGAAAGCGGGCACTGCCCTCCCCGTCCGAGATCGAGACGCCGGTGAGGCTGCCACTCCCGGTGATGACGATGTATTCGTCGGCCTCTCCTTTGTACCAGGTATCCGGGCAGACTTCTGTTATGGTGAATGCTGCTGTCACTGTGCCACAGCAGAGGAGGCAGAGTGCCAGGAAGAGAGAGAGGGTGCGCATATCTGAGAGATCTGCAGGGGGATAAATACGCTTTACGAATTGAATCAGTATTTGTTTTTCCGGCGAACGGCTTATGCCTCAGAATAGCGATGGTTTATCAGAGTACAGATGAATCCGGCAGCAGAAAAGAGTGGGGGCCTTTTGGTTGTTAAAGCCGGGGGCAGTCTGACAGCAGAGATTCCGGCACTGTATGGACTTTTCGTATCATCCGGCCGTGATATTCTGGTCGTCCCGGGCGGCGGCCGTTTTGCCGATGCAGTTAGGGATACGGGTGCTGACGGGACTCCGGCGCACTGGATGGCAGTCTCTGCGATGGAACAGACTGCCTGGCTGTGGGTGGCTGCAGGAGCAACTCCTGTTGAGGATGTGCGTGATCCGGTGGAGGGTGTCTCCGTGCTGTTGACGTACCGGACGATGCGGGAGGCAGATCCGCTTCCTCACTCCTGGGATGTGACGTCTGATACCATTGCCGCATGGGTTGCATCGGTACGGGATGCCACACTTCTGCTCCTGAAATCGGTGGACGGAATATCGTCTGCAGGGATGCTTTGTGAATATGTCCCTGAGGGATTTGAGACAGAAATGGTGAAAACAGAGGTTGTGGACTCGTTATTTATTTCATTTACCCGTGTATACGGCGTCAGATGGGCAATCGTCAATGGCCGCGAACCGGAACGAGTACGTAGCTTTCTGCAGGGGGAGAGGCCTCCCGGCACCTATTCTTATCCACATCTTTAATAGAGTTGATGCTGAATTAATGAGTTAATTATGGCAATAGAGAAGTGTACCTCCTGTAATGTCCCGCTCGCATCAGAGGGCTGGACAAAGTTCTCCTGCCCCAAGTGCGGGGAAACCATATACCGGTGCCATGACTGCCGGCACCAGAGTATCCCCTACGAATGCAAGAAATGCGGATTTATGGGGCCCTGAAAGATGGGAGATGTAGCAGTTATTATTAAAATTATGCCCGAGTCACCTGAAGTGGACCTCGTGGCACTGCAGACGTTAATAAAGGAAAAGCTCCCCGGAACACAGGACATGCTTGTCGAGCCTATTGGCTTTGGTCTTTCCAGTCTGAAAGTCGCCATCGTTGTCCCGGACGCAGAAGGGAGCACCGAAGAGGCTGAAGCAACACTCCGTGGCCTTGAGGGTGTTGAATCTGCAGAGATAGTCTCTGTTACCCTGACTTGAGAACAGTATATTTCTGTTCTTATCAATTTTTTCCTTTAGCCGGTGTGCCTGTTTGGTACGGTAACGTTTCGTGGTAATTTTATGAGAATTATTGAAAATTATATTCTCATCTGAAGTTCTCTCCATATGACTGGCACATCTATGATATACTGCCCAATTCGGAGCCTGATCAAAATTCTCACGGATTATTTGTCCCCTCCCATGCCGGCATCCCTGCGAGATACACCCTTGCCTTGGACTCCGCAGCATCCATCCCCATATGCTGTGATGCCATCATGAAATGCACCATGCCCTCAAGGACTTCATCATAGCTTTTCAGGCTCCCGTCTGTCTTTGTGCAGTGCACACAATAGAGATTCGCCGGATTGCCGCCGCCGAAATCATCCGGTCTGCTCATCGACATACCGCAGCTCAGGCATTGTCTGGCGGTGACCTCGGTGAATGCGAGCCTGTATCCATCGGGGTCTGCAACGGTAAAGTCCCTGACTCCATATGGTTCGTCTTTGATATCTTCCGTGAAGCTGACTCCATTCTTTTTCAGTTCATGATAATACTCGTCGATATCCCCGTCAATGTTCAGATACAGCGTTATTCCGATGCCAAATCTTTCTTCAGCACTGATTCCGTGATCTTTTGCCGGTATTACCATCAGCACCATTCCGTCTTTTGAGAGGTCGGCATACTCAGGGTTTTCAGCGTCGGGAAATACCATTCCCATCTCAAACCCGAGTACGTTGGTGTAGAATTCGATCGTTTCCTTGATGTTTCGCACAGCGAGCAGGGGTGACATAATACCCATTTTTATTATCTCCTCTTCATTCTGGCAGAGAATACTGCACCTTTTCTATATACTGTTTACCCTCAAAAAAAAAAATAGCCCTGCATGGCATATTGGTGGATAGAGAAATCCGGATGAGCTGGCTCTGAAAAAGAACGAATAAATATGGTAAAATCATCTATTGAAGCAACAATGCTTCATCATTACATATCAGTAACTGATGATATCCATAAGCAATTATCCTGAGAATATACCATTGATAGTTTGATTACTGGATCTGTCCTAATTTATTCGTAAGATAATCTATGGACCGTTTAACATCATCGAGATTTTTTGCGCCCGTCAGAATATATTTCCCGGATGAAAAGAGTAATGCCACGACTTTTGGATCTTTCATTCGATATACAAGGCCAGGAAACTGTTCGGGTTCATATTCTACGCTCTCATGACTGAGTGTAAGCATTACTTTATTGAGGTTGATAAAATTTCCACTGTCATATGAACATACCATATTTGAAATAACAACATTCGGGGATTCAATTGTCTTTATCCCGAAACCATTTAACTGACTGATAATGGTAGTAAGGCCTTCCCGGAATTCATCTTTATTTGATATTCCCGTCATGACGATTTTTCCCGATGAGAAGAGCAGGAGTGCAATCTCAGGCTTTTTCATATGGTAAACAGCGCCGGGAAATTTTTTTTTATTAAGGACGCACCCATCAAGTACGCCTGAAAGATATTCAATATCTATCGCTTCTGCAACACTTCCGGAAGCAACAATATTTTCAATTTTAAGTGAGCCATATTTCCCTAGGTTATCCATCGCCTTTTCTTATGCTTTGTAAACGATAACCATTCGCCAATCACTTTATCGTTGCATCGTTGCCGGACCTGTTTCAAATCGTATTACACCGGTGTTAATCCTGAATGAATGATTGAAAATACCGGTTTCAAAAATATGGAGAGTAGCATCTTTCGCACAATGATTCATGGAAATATCTGATTTTAATCCCTGCTTTCTGATAGATTTTCTTATCCTGTGATAGAATCTGATAAAAAATTAAACAAAACAATGCATACCCTGCTGCAATGTTCATCTCCCTTACGAAAGACGAGAATCCGGATAATGTCAGACGGTGATTACCTATGCGCCCGTCTGGCACTGCTTTCATGGTGTCTCTTGCATATGGCTCTGGAGTGGTGTTTCGGGATCAGTTTATATTCTTTTTGTGATATCCTTTGTATCATGGAAGGAACCGGAGAGGGAGAGGAAATTCTGTTGTTTGGTTACAATGTGGACAGCGGTGTTTTCAGTGAACTGAAGGATTATGTCCATAAAGTCGTTTCACCGTCCTCGTACGACTGTCCTCTGTTTGGCCTTACTCACGGAAGCACAGGCATGAAAAAGAGGTGGAAGAATTTTCTGAAAGATCTTGACATCAGCGTTGAATGTTTGCATCGTGACGAGATGGCAAAAAAATACCCCGTCGTTGGTGTCCGCCTACCGGCTGTGTTCATAGTATCAGGTCAATCACTGAATTTGCTCATAACTGCCGGAGAAATTGGATTATGCAATGATCTTGATGAATTGATGGATCTTCTGACATATAAGCTGAAACAGGGTAGTGTAATGGAAATTGTACAATAACGGTATTTCAGTTGCATTCGACCCCCTGAATGTGTTTTTGATCTGGCTTACCGCAAAAAAGATCTTCCCGGATTGATCCGGGTTCCTGAATCCAAATATATCTATCAATTGCAATTCTGGAAGACTCACTATTTAGATGGATTATATTTTCATACGCAGATTCATTCAGTCATTAATGATATGGATTCTGTCCTGATTATTTGGAATAGATGATGCTTTTGAAATGCTCTCAAACCGCATCGAATGAACCGATAAAACGCCTTTTAATCTCAATCGGTGAGAGCGGGATATTCTTCACATCTGAATTTCCGGGTTTCAGGAGTAAATGAATAAAACATGGGCCCTTCCCTCTGTTTTGAAATGCACGCTTCAGTTCATCTGCGGTGTGAACTTTACTGGTGTTGGTGATGCCTGCTGCAATAGCATACAATTCCATATCAACGCCGTTCCAGGCATGGGTCATCTGGTTACCGGTGCTGCCGAACGCCCCGTTATCAAGGCAGATGATGGTCAGGTTCTCTGGTTTTTCTGTAGCGATTACCGGTAGAATCGCTGTCCCGAGAAGGCTCCCGTCTCCATCAAGAACAATGACATCGCGTCTTGTTCCGAGGCTGATTCCAAATCCCAGAGGTGATGCCTGCGTATAACTCCCGAGCATGTAGAAGTTTTCATCCCGGTCCGATGCGGCGTAGAGCTCCTTTCCCGGCACACCGATGTTTGATACAACCAGTTCATCGTCCAGGACGTCTGCAATAGCACTGATTGCGTCTGCCCGTGTCATCACCGGCTCCGGTATCGTTCGGTTGTACCTGAGTGCCACATCACGCTTGCGGGCCGGGAACCCAAATTTTTTTATTGAACAGCGGTCACATTCCCAGACTTTTGGGGATAATAATGCCACATGCGGGCGGGAATGGGTATATGCATCCTGGATTACATCTCTGATACGGTCAAATTCAGAAGGTTCAGAGATGATAGTGTACGGAATTTCCAGCACATTGAGCAGACCAGGAATGTGTATGTTGAACGGCACCTGCGCCGGGATCTGTTCATGGTAAACCCCTCTCCAGCTTGCAAGGATAGGAAGCGGAAGGCCGTAGAGCATGGTCAGGGACATGATTGCGTTGAACATATTTCCCAGGCCTGAACTCTGGATATGCACAACCGGTTTTTTTCCGGCGAGGCAGAGGCCTGCACACAGCCCGACAGCATCCTCTTCCCGCATTACAGTAATCGTCTGTGTTTCTGTCTCCAGAAGGGAACAGAGTTCCTTTGTTCTGTCACACGGGAGGACAACCGTCATATCGATGCCCTCTTCCAAGAGGATGGAAAGCACCCGCTCTTCAGGCATGGGTATTTGATCTGTAGAAATTTCAGATGGAGGTCTTTCAGGCATGGATTCTCCGTACATGGGCGTTTGCCCAGCTCTCGATATCGCGCCTGATTTCATCAACCGTGGAGCCTCCCTTCACCCTGAACATTGGTTTCACAGGGTACTGGTTTTTATCTTCTGACACGCGTTTGTATCCGCCACCGGTGATGTTGAGAAGGATGCAGTCATCCTTTCCGACAGCACCTGTCTCAACCGCTTTTATGAGTGATGCCACGCAGACCGATGCCGCCGGATCCAGGTCAATCTCCTCTGCATCAACAAACCGTTTCTCTGCCTCTGTTGCCTTTGCATTGGTGATGCCGTCCATTGTGCCGCCCGTTGCAGAGAGTGCGTCATACACGCCTCCTTTGATGGAGTACGGAGGATGACGGTTTGTAAGCACATCGGCATAGACCTGATTTACCGCATGGCGGGCATCCGGCATATCTTTTTCAGGGATGATTTCCCGTCTGCCGTCCTGCCAGGCGTTCGTCATCGGTATAAAGGGTTCATTCTGTGTGAGGTGCAGGCGTGGCAGGGTTGTTCCAAATCTCCCGTCGCCAATAAGACGCATCGATGCTTCCCACGCTGCAATGCCTCCTGTTCCGCTCCCTACCGCCTGGAAATAGGAGTCGGGCAGCCGCCCTGCTGCGATCGCGCCGTCCAGCATCACCGTCCCCATACCATCCCTGCGGGCGACATTCCGTGCGCCCCCTTCCGCAATGATGCCTGGTATGGTGCATACGGCGTTTCCGAATTCGATTGAATCGGTATAATCCCCTTCAACGGTAATCAGACAGACATTATCTGCCGGTGTGGTTGTCCAGAGCCTGTCCACGGATGATTCCGGCACGACGACAAACACCGGGGCGCCGCTGAGCGCCGATACCTGACAGAACGCCCTTCCGGTGTTTCCGGCGGATGAGATCAATAGGATTCCGTTCCCTTTTTCTCTCATCCTGACCATGGTCGGAAGTGCTTCCAGCTCCTTGAATGAGCAGGATTCAATGTGTGCACCACGCTCCGGCCAGTAGCCTGAAAAACCAATATACAGATTGGAAAGTCCCAGTTCACGTCCAAGTGCTTTGCTTTTGTATGTGACAGGGCCTGCATCAGATGGTAGATGGCTTTCTACCGGAAGCCACTCAAAGAATCTGAATACTCCCAGGAAACTTCGGATCTGCAGGTGTGTTTTCTGGTAGTATGCCCGTATCAGCCCGGTGCACCCTCCGGGGCAGGCATTGGTATATCGGTCATGGATTATTTTCCCGCAGTCCGGGCATCTGAGAATATATTTCTCTGTCATTTTCAAACCCCATTTAAAAAATTCCGCTATGAATCCTGGTCTTTCGTTCAGAGCAATGCTCTTTTTGTTCTCATCCGGTCAGAATATATCTTAAGTATGAGGTCCCCTGAAATCCCTGTTGCTCCCTGTTCCTTCACCCATAATATAGCCTTCCATTCCACTCACAAGCACCATAGCTTCATACAAATGAAGACATACCGACGACACACCGTATCGACGATTCTTTAACATGTTGTGCGGCCGGATGAAGGTCATTGATCAATATGTGCTATACAGTCTGATCAGGGAAAATGTGCCTGCATCAGAAAAGAGATGCATGGTTCGGTAAAAATGTGAATGGAAATGAAATCTTCAGCAGCCCTCATCCAGGCGCTCAATAACTTCCTGGGTGATGGCACGAATTTTATCCACGGATTTCCGGAATCCTTCCACTTCTGACTCGCTGATGGTGATAGCAAGAGTTTTAGCACCGTTTCTGTCCAGCCTGACCGGGGTGCCGATGCAGACATCGCCGATGTTGTGGATTTCACTGCTGATAAAGGTGGATATCGTGAGAATCCGTTTCTCATTTCCAAGAATTGTGCCTACAATGGTTGCGATTGCGTCCCCCGGCCCGTAGACCGTCGCACCAATGCGGCGGATGATGGCTGACCCGGCGTTCATCACATTGTACATGATACGCTCTTCGGGGAGGTCTTTGAATTCGGGGAGATTCTGGATGGAGATGCCACCTATGGTGGTCGCTGACCATAACGGGACCATCGAGTCGCCGTGTTCCCCAATGATACGGGTATGGACTTCGCTCACATGAACATCAAAGTATTTGGCAATATTCCATTTCAGACGCATAGAGTCAAGGTGAGTTCCGAGGCCTATTACCTGATTTGGCTTCATTCCAGAGTATTTCAGTGCCACTGCGGTCATCACGTCAACCGGATTTGAGACAATGAATAAAATGGCCTTTGGTGCGTACCACCCGACCATGGCAGCGATTTCTGAGATCATCCGTGCATTCTCGTGGGCAAGGTCAATTCTGTCCTGACCTTCCTTTCGCGGAACACCGGATGTAACAATGATAATGTCAGATTCTTCAAGATCCTTTGGGTTACAGGAAAATTTCACATCTGCCTGGTTGCCGCGTGCAGCAAACGAGTCGTGGAGATCACAGGCGAGGCCGTGCAGGACCTCTTCCTTGCCCGGGCGTCCGAAAAGCAATAGTTCACTGACATAGGGAATAGAGGAAACTGCATGTGCAGTGTAACGCCCGACGTTGCCGCTTGCTCCGATGATTGCGACTTTTGCCATAAAAACACCAAAATAGGGACATATCCGGGGTAGGCAATACGTGCCTGCCGTATTCTGCCATTCCATCCTCCACCCCGCACCCCCATGGGCGCCAAATGTCCACGGTAAGCCTGCTCCCTTCCGGGCCTGGGCCAGTCTCCGCAGCAAGGGGCAGGATATTCCCTCCGGAATATCCAGAATCCCCGCCATTGACCTCATAGGACAAGGCTTCGCAGTCAGGAAGTAGCAGCTTCAGACAGATCGCCAAAGCCGTCTCCGGACTATCACCCCCCGCATATCGGCGGTTTCGGGCAACAGGTGACGCCTAACCACCCGGGCTAGTCCCCGTATAGTGTTGATCTTATGGAATAAAAACCTCGCCGCCTGTTTCTCTCTTCCACCGGCGGATGGCATCCGCCATCCTGACCCGGTTTTCCTTACCAAAGAGGTCGATTACCGTGAGATCAACATTCTTTGGAAGTACCTCTGTGAGGTTGTACAGGTCCCCCCACCAGACCTCGTAGTGTTTTCCGTCCCCGAAGGCGTCGGCCACCTTCAGGGGTTCTGTTCTGACCGGCGTCTCCTGCAGATCTCTGTAGGTGATGTGCATATCCACACTATCCAGGCCAAGGGAGTCGTGGTTGACGTCCAGATTGACGGCTGCCCAGTATGCCGCATATCCCCAGGCATCGTTCATGATGACCCGGGGGATGCCGTGCTGCCCTGCGGTGATGCCGAGTGTCCCCACACCGCAGGCCGCGTCAACAAAGACCGTGGGCTCATAACGGATTACTTCTGTCGCCGTTGCAACCAGTTTGGGGTCATACCCACGGGGATATTCGATATGGGCACAGGACTGCTGCATAAAGACAGTGACTGGCGCCTCCTCTGTTTCAAAGATATTGGCCCTGACGTCGCACCCTGCAAGGAGGGTATTGGTATGGTATTCCGGGGGGGTGCTGTCCATCTCTCCAATCCCCGGAACCATTCCTCTGTCGTGCACGACCCCTTTTACCTCAGGGATATCTGTTACAATACGGTCTGCTGCCTTTTGGGTAACCGTGCGGGAGAGAAAGACCATGGATGTATCACCGAGATGGGGAGGGGCAGTGAGTGCCACACCCGGGTGAATGAGAGGGATGCCCGCTGCCATAACGGGGGCTGTAGGGGGAAGGTCGCCCTCTTCTGCCATGATGGTCCAGCAGTCTGCCACCACTTCGTCAAGCGGCCGTTTGTCACACGCCGGACACGGCGCTTTTCTGCGGAATGACGGGGGCGACTGTTTATCGAGAACGGTGGTCCTGCATGAAGAGCAGGGAAGAAAGCGTCCTTCGCGCTTTTGGACAATCTCTGCTGCGTTTTCAAGGCAGGAGCCGCCACAAACCGGGCATTTCATTATTCAGGTATTTGTCTGCCGTTCCTGATAATGGTTGGTGGAGCTGTCTGTTGGGTACGAAACCGAAGGTTTTATATTCAGTTCTCATACAATTGTACAGATTTCATGAAAGACAGGCTTAAAACATATACACCCCATCTCTATGCCACGGTATTTGGTCTCGTTCTCCTCACAGGGATGGGGGGATACATGGTATATGAAGGCCAGTCGGCAGAGATTACCGTCATTGAGATGGATGGGGCACCCAATGATATTGTCTTTATCGCAGATGCGCACTTAAAAAGCGGGAATCTGGAATTTATGAGTTCGGTGGCAAAAGAGATTAATGCCCTCAATGCCTCAGTGGTCCTTATCGGGGGGGATTTTGTGACCAGTGACGAGGATGATCTCACATACCAGAATGTATGGGCCGAAATCGATGCGCCGGTCTATGCAGTTCTTGGCAATCATGATTACAAGGCAGGCGTCCACGGGCTGAACGGGCCTGCAAAGATGCTTGCGATGCAGGAGGCAGATCTCTCGGTGGACGGGTATGATGTCTCGATGCTGCAGGATGATCCGCTGATTGACATTGCATGTGCAGCAGATGTCACCGCAGCCCTCGAAGGTGCCGGTGTCCATGTGATGAAGAATGAGTATGAACTGCTGAATCTCGGCGGAACGGAGCTCATGCTTGTGGGAATTGATGACGCATGGGCAGGCAGGGCAGACCCACCAGAAGTACCTGAGACGGATGCATTCACGATATATATGATTCATGAGCCGGGTGCCCGGGCAGACTGGGATGCTGATCTCATTCTCTCCGGTCACCTGCACGGGGGACAATTCAGTGCACCGGGACTGGAGCTCATTAAAGAAGCAGGGATTTTTGACATTCAGGGATTCTGTTCACATGGTGAGACGCCCACCTTCATCACCCGTGGCATCGGATCGTCCAGCATGATTGAGCAGGACCTGCGGTTTGGCACACCGCCGGAGATTGTGGTCATTAATCCGTCTGTCCCGATCGACGGGGCGGATATTGTCCGGGCTTAATCACCCCAGGATAGGCATCGGATGTGTGGTTCCCGCTCTCCACTCTCCCGGAGCTTTGGTCTACTATTCTCTTCTTTTTTGGCGACATCCCTGGAATATGGGGCCATATGGTGGTTAAATTGAACATCTCGCAGCCCTGCAGTCTGAAAAATCTTACCCACACATCGGCCCGGAGCGGGCTGTTCTCATTTGAGACGGTCTATTCATCCTCCCGAATTCCCTTCCAATAGTGGCCGCCCATTTGTCCGCATTCGTCCGAGTTTTCAGCAGATAAACGGTAGAATGGTCATATTTTTCATGTAGCAAAAATGAGTCGAAAATTCCTCCATTTCAGCCCCCGATTACCAAGAAAAGGGGGTCAAAAACAGTGACTCAAAGTGGGTGGACAATGGGTTACAAAAATGGTTTTTCTCCCAATTTTTGAAATCAGAAATAGAAAAAAACTAAGGAATTAACCTCAAGTTGGAATTATACTGTGAAAAAAAGGTGAAAATAAGATGGATGGAGAATACCTTTTTTGTTTCGGAGTGGGGGATGTTTCAATCAGAATTTTAGCATTAACAATTCATCAGAAAGGCCATTTTGCATGAGATCAATTCTCTCATTATTTCGGATAATCATAATCCCGGAAATGTGTGGGATGATGAAAGGAAACAGTGCCAAATCAGCCTGCAATGCTGAAAGGTTTGCCCGTCCTTCCGGAATTGCATGTAATTGTGCCTCAATCATCCATCTCCTTAGTTCTTCAGATGAAATAGAAATTGGATTACTATTCTGGTAACAGCCAGGTGTATCTGTCTCACCCAAAAACCCCCAGTAGTAGAGTGATCTGACAACAAATATGGTGTTTCTTTCGACAGTCTGGCGATCGCCATAAATCTCCTTTGTCCTTTGAACAATCTGCTGAATGGTGACTGTGTCCTGTAACCTGAGGAGGGTACCTATCTGCCGGGAAACCGTATGCCAGAAGGGATATGCAGCAGAGATCATGCAGTGATGGATTGCTAACCGTTCACCTTCAGATGCATGTTGTATGCGCACCAATCCCTCGTTGCGCAACGGAACGAGTACGGTATCAGGAACGGCCCATGTTCTCATTAAAATGGTGACCGCAAAGTCACGTGCGGTTTCACTTCTTCTTTCTATTGTGCCTCTGCCCATGCGTTCAGAGAGATATTCCTTAAGCTCCGCGCGGATATCTGTCTCAGCATGTCCTGCAAGGAGCATTTCACAGGTTTTTTCCATCCATTCCGGTCGGATGGCTTGTTTTATCCCAATCATTTCATGCCGTTTCATTGATTATTTTTCTCCGTGTTATTGATACAAACGGCACAATCACTTCGTCCATTGAGATACCTCCATGGGTGACTGATTTTTTCCCTTCGGTGATAAATGCTGAATTCGCTGGTGCGAAGAGGGGGTAATAATTATCCGGAAGGCCCTGAGGTTTCCACTCCAGTGAAGATGGATATTTTTCTGCCACTTCACTGCACAGTACCTGTGAACTATATATCCGGACGCGTTCGCCTTTAACCTCCGCTATAGCACCTTCTGATGGTCTTCCAATGCCATTACTGCTGACGTTCCCGTGGTCTGAGGTGATCCAGATGGTGAAGCCATTGTCCAGAAGATGTGAGATCATGGTGTGAAGGTATCCCTGTCTGCACCACTGCTCAATCTGGTTATGCATCCCTTCATCACCCATCTGCATTCCGTGCATGATGTTGTCTATTTTGTTTATGACAAATCCTGCAACCTCTGTCATCTGTGGATTGAATTCTGAATGCAGGTATTCTGTGATGTCTTCATCCTGAAGATTTCCTTTGTATGTGATTTTTGTAATGGGAATTCCCTGATTTTCCCAGTAATTTTTCCATGCTTTTGGTTCCCGGGACGTCGTGTTGATGTAATCCGGGAAATAACCCGGAGATGTCCCAGAAAAAATTGCCTGTCGTGAAACACTGGTCAGTGTTGGAATCCATGCAAATATGCTCTGTTCTCTGCATTCAAATTCAGTATCCTGTGACTGGAGTATTTTTTTTATGGAAAACCACTGGCTTAGGGAGAGTCCATCTATAACAATGAGCGCCGTTTTTGGTGATGTGCTGTCTTCCCGTTTCCTTTCAAGATAGCGGGGTATCTGGCTGACTATCACCGGAGGTATTGGGGGCAGGCTGATGAGAGTCTTATACCGGTTCTGCAGCCAGTCCTGGAATATTGCATATATTCTGTCTGACAGGCGTTCGAAGGAGTTTTTAACCGATGGATGAACCACAAATTCTGATGAGCTGTTCCCCTGTATTACAGCCTTTAATTCCGCAAAGTCAATTGCATAAGTGAGCCAGTCCGAGTGAGAAGAGTCGGTTTTGGGAATTGCCGTTTCAAGGGTGAGCAGTCTCTTTTGAATACGTGCGGTATATTCTTCTTCTGATTCGTCTGTTATGCCAAACCGGACCCACGTCTCTTTTAAGCTATCATGGTTTTTGCATGAGACCGGTTGCAGTTTTCCTTCGACAAAGAGATCGTCAATGTAGATTTTGACTTTTTCATCATCAAATGGCAGATGGACCGGCCCCTGATGCTTCAGGCCATATGAATTTCCTTTTGACTGAATATTCCCTGTTTTTTCATCTTCAGTCGGAATGTATGAAGAAACAAAATATGGCCATCGTTCCTGTAAAAATTCAAAAAACGCATTTTTTCCCTGAAAGAGTTCTTCGAGAGGCCATTCCTGGAACTCAGGCTTTTTCTGAAGTTGTGTTGCAATACGCTGGTTCAGCATCTCTGGTATCTGAATCTCTGAGTAATGAATCGTTAGCAGAGTATTCAGAAGATCAGGAGTCGTTGTAATCGAGTTTGCCTTTATTTTGAATACATATTCCAGGATGAAATCCTTTGTTGCGTTATCCCCAATCCTCTGCGTGCAGTGGGTTTGCTGAATTTCAAAAATTGGTTCGAGATATCTTTTATCAAGGTGTGCAATGATTGGACTGCTCAGGTATGGAAATATTTTTGCGAGACTGAATGACAATTTTCGTCCTTTTTCAAGGAGGTCGTATGGCAGATTTTCCAGATTTGATTCCTCTGTTCTCAGGACGACGACCAAATCTGTCGTAATCCCTTTATCCCAGAGTGAACGGTATTTTGTTTCATATGCATACCTGAATGATATCGCATCTTCATACTCGATGATGTCAAATCCTCTTTCTCGTAACTCCAGTACGAGATATTCTTCGGTGAGTAATCCATCGGGGTCAGCTACCAGAGTTAGTCTGCAAACATTGGATACAAATTCATTCAGGATGATGTCACGCCAGGTTTTCATGTGTCAGTTCTCACTCTTTTGTATTCTGATCATCACTACCGGCCTGAGTTTCGGAATAATCGCCCCAGCTGAAGCGATCTCTTTTTTCCATTTGTGTTGTTCATTTCTGAGTTCTCTGAGGCGGTATGAACGGACTTCATCAAGACCCAGCTGTTCGATGGCTGTTTTTCTGGCGTGAAATGATCGTTCCGCCCGCATCTCTTCGGTCTGAATATTCTTCAGGTGTTGCTCCTGTAGTTCATTATAGAATTCTCTACCAGAAATCTTTGCTTCATCCATCAATCTCCGTGATATCATCTGCGATTCTTTTTGATCTGAAACGGTGGTGATCTCATAATAATGTGATAGCAGGCTATCCCAGATGAACCGGGCAGTCTGTCTGAACATTTTTCCATCTTCTGAAATGAAAACCGGCATGAATGCTCTTTTTTTCGCAGGGATGAACCGGAGTGTGTCACTCTTAAGGATGGGTTTTTCGTAGCTGAATCCAACTTCAAATAGTCCCCAGTATCCGCGAATATCTGCTGGGAGTTCAGGAATCCATACGTGAGGGATCAGAATTCCGGGTGACCATTCAGGAATGGTCGTAATGAGTTCTTTGATATGGGTTTCTTCCGGAGTGAGGTGAACAACACCGGGTATATTCCCAATGCCTGATTCAGAAAATATCGCATTCCGGTATTCTGTTCCGTCCGGCCAGGTGATACTGCAGGAATCTAGTCGTTTAATTATTTTCCCCTGATGTGACAGCAGATATGCGATTGTCATATTTTCAATCCAGGAAGGGAAGGGGTAACCACGTATTTTTTCCGATACGTCCGTATTGGGGATATCTGATATCTGAGTGATGACAGAATTTTTATCAATATCCTGCAGTTCATCCTGTATTTTACCGACGGCCTGATCCACTGACGTATTGATGGTATCGGGGCTTATGATGGCCTCAATAAACAGGTTTTCGAATATTTGCCCTGCAATAGCTGAATCCAGGACATCGCCGGTTTTGTCTATACCGAATTCCTCATAGATGACCGCAAGTTTTTCTTCCAGTACTTCTCTGACCCTGAACTCCACTGAATTTTCGAAGACAAAGTTGATGGCCTTTACCCGATGTGCCTGGCCGATTCTGTCCACTCTTCCAATTCTCTGTTCAAGTCGCATCGGATTCCACGGGATATCATAGTTTACCACCACATGACAGAACTGAAGGTTTAACCCCTCCCCTCCGGCATCCGTTGAGATTAAGAACTGTGCCTTCTCCATAAAATTGGTCTGGGCACGATTTCTCTCTTCAAGGGACATTGTTCCGTTCAGTATTTCGGCTGTGAACCCTCTCTCCTGCAGGAATGAGTGAAGCATCTCCTGTGTTGGAATAAATTCTGTGAAGATGAGTATCTTCAGATCAGGACTTTGTTCTTCCTGACGTAACCGGAAGATGAGATCCAAAAGTGCCTCTGTCTTTACATCAGGGCCCGTCTGACGACATTCCCGTGCAAGGTCCAGGAGTGTTCTGACGTTCTCTGATTCATGGGTGAGGGCATGATCATTTCTTTCAAGGAGTGTTTCAAGCAGGTGCTGGCCGTCCAGATCATAGATCTCTTCTTCTGTCAGAGATTGGTATGTCTCTGTTTGCTGTGAGAACGTAGGGCACGTTTCGGACAGTACATCCAGACGGCGTTCAAGGGTGCGTTCAATAGCGGCAGTACTTGAGACGACGAGTCTCTGCATGAGTACCATGAGAAATCCGATATACTGTTTATTATCACTGATTGCCTCGTTATATCCTATTTTAATATACTCTGTGACCGCGTTATAGAGTTCCTCTTGTCTGTGGTGGTGTTCTTCCCACCGGACAGGGTGTAGTGTTGTGGTCCGTGGTTTGAAGAGGGGATTTCCCATTGCATCGATTGCGTTTCTCTTCACGGTTCTGATGACATATGGTTCAACGGTTTCCCGGGATATGATATCCGGGGCAGGAAACATCTTTGGGTCCAGGAGTGATATGAGCCTGAAAAATGCGTCCGATTTACCCTGGTGTGGTGTTGCAGAGAGGAGCAAAAGATAGGGGGTGCATTCCGCAAGCCCTTTTCCCAGTTTATGGCGTGCAACAAGGTCGGTGCTTCCGCCCAGCCGGTGGGATTCATCGATGATAACGAGATCCCAGCCTGCAGAAATAAGATCTCCAAACCGGTCTTTGTTATGCGTGTCGACTCTCTCTTTCGACCATCCTTTGCGGCGTTCCAGTGGTTTTACCGAGTCCATTGAGGTAATCACCTGACTAAAGACAGTCCAGGGATTTATTTCCGTCCGGGTCTGGCCATAGGTGTCCGGTGTGTTCTGATTGGTTGCGGATGTTACTTTCTTCAGTGTCCGGATGTCTTCGGGGAGGACGATACTGAAATCTTCGTTAAAATGGGTCTTCATCTCAGAGACCCACTGTTCTGTGAGTCCCTTGGGTGACACAACGAGGATGCGTTTCACCCGCCCCCGGAGTTTTAGCTCTTTGAGTATCAGTCCTGCTTCAATTGTTTTACCCAGACCCACTTCATCGGCAAGCAGGTACCGGATTCTGTCCTCTGAGAGAGCACGGGTTAATGCAGTTATTTGATGTGGAAGAGGAATGACACTGGATTCAATGGGAGCAAGGAGTATACCTCCGCCCTCTGACGTGCGATCCAGTATGTCCGCGATCTTTGCGGCGGATGCAAGGTATCGTATATGGTATGGTGTTACTTTCTCTCTCCCTTTGCTGAGTGGCTCTAAAGTATTTTTCGGGACGGTGACGATTGTATCGGTCTTCTGCAGCCAGACCTGACAGGTGATGTTTCCCCAGAGTTCATTCTCTTCAAGCAGTCTGCAGGGAGATGTGTGGGTAGTGCTGTAGAGCCATTCGTTGGTATTCATGGGGGGCATATCCGGGGACCTGGATGATATTATATGGTCTGGTTTCAGTGTGGGTGTTCATGCACAAAAAACGTATGCGTATCCAGCGAAATGGGTGTTTTTTCCTGTCTGGCGGTTTGTATCGGGAGATGGTGCTATTGGGGGATTATGGTTCCAGAAGGCCGCGTTCTTCGTACTGCCGGGTCAGGTCTTCTTTGCTTTTGGTGCAGTCTATAACCTCGTCAAAATCAGACGGAGAGAGATGCAGTTGATCCGCCATCTTTGACCGGAGGGTTTTACTGATCTCTTTCTTTCCGTGGCTGAGATAGGTGTATAATCCGGTCTTCTTCCCGTTATGGAAGAAGATAAAATACGTGTGGTGCGATTGTTCTTTGGAAAACCCCTTCTTTGTGAGGGCTTTCTCAATTCTTCCGGATTTTCTTGTCGTCATTCGGCACCACAGGAAAAAAGCGCCTGTAAGCGTGATTTGAGTTCTTGCGCACCCTGTGTCAGGTTCCCGTCTTCTTCTCTCAGATATTCGTCACGGAGAAAGAGGACGCCGTGTTCAATTTCCTGCATCGCAGCCTGAAGGGAATCTGCAACCCCGAGAAGGCGATATTCTTCATTTGAGAGGATGAACTCATTTTCCTCTGCGTCCCAGAGGACATCGATTACAAGGGGTGTTGCGAGGTCAATTGGATCTTTGGTACCGGAGAGAATTTTCATGAGAGGGATGGCATCCACCGTTTTGATGGCTTCCGGTGTGGGACCGATGGTAATCTCTTTTTTTTGGCCAGTCTGGGTAATCACACCGTTTATCTGTACAAACGTTCCGAGAAGTGATCGAATAAGGTCTGCATGAACATTTTCATAGTGGCCTCCGACAACCCCGATAGTGGTATTGAGTTCGAATATTGGTTTGTTGTCCACCCTTACGTCCACCACCCTGCCGTAAATTTCGGCTGAGTATTTGTGTGGTTTTTTGCAGTTGGTCTGATGAATCTTCGATTTTCGTTTTGGGGAGAGTTTGATGGGTTCACTCTCCGGGTACTGCATTTCTATAGAGTAGCCTGCAGTCTCGTCCGGCCAGATCTTTTCAATCTCTTTGAGGACCCTGTCGTTTCTGAATTCATCCGGAATAGTTCCGAACAATGTGGTGCTGATGTCATCCGCCTCGTTTGCCACCCGGAAGCTCTTTTGAATGATATCACATGCCTGCATGCAGACAGAACTCATCTCAGATAGGGTATGATTTTGCGGCTGAACGGCGAGGGTGGCATTAATGCTGCCGACTTTCAGGTCCCGGAAGACGAGAGTGCAGTTGTCTTTGACCTTCTTCGGGACGTCCCCCCCCGAGCGGTATGGGTTTTTCAGGAGGTAGTCCCCGGCGGTATATGCGATGGTCTGTACCGCTTTGATATAGTCGGCAAAGATGACCGCAGGTACTGACTCTTCGCCTGGTTTTGTCGATTTTATTATAACGTTGAATGCGGTATCGTCGGGCATGGTTTTGGTGTTATTCTGATGGATACGCTCTGGTCTCTAATGAATAATTCCTATGAAAAATACCTGATTTTAGTTTATATATACCTTCTGAAGGAGTTGAAGTTCCCGTTCCCTTTCCCTGACATAGAAGACCTAATGATTATAGGTATAATCATTATGGATATAATCATTTTCTCCCTTGGGGATTTGAGGGTGCGGGTATAATACTTGATCCGTGTCTCGGTCTTTTTGAAGATGTCGGTCATTACATGAGACAACCGGATTTGTGATGCATCCAGGATGTGGAGGATCTTGTTTTTGGTGACGGTTCGTTGCTGAGCCAGCAGTTCCCGATACTGGGTAAGGATTTGGAGATCCCGTTTCTCTCCCTGAAAGATACGGGAAGGGGCGGGGTGGTCCCTGTTCCCCTTATTTTTTGGACCTTTGCAGAGATTTGCAAAGCTTTGCAATCTTGTTTGCAACATTTATTCCGCCCGTATGGGTCCTGATAATTAATTGGGGCCCTTATTGCTAAATTTTTTGAGTCTTTGCAATGGTGCACGAATCATAGACATACCCACACGTACCGGATACCACATACGGATTGCTCCGTTATCCATGTAAAGTACGCAAAGTGCCTGTACTCTCTCTACTTCTATCTCCTATAATATCCTCTTTTGCATTAGAATGGGTATTCTGCCCGTTGTTTGTCTTTGCAATATTTGCTGTTTTTTTATGCAAAGCTGTTGCAACATTGCAAACATCTCCTGTTTTATTCACGTCCCGCAGGAAGATGTTCATCAGGGCATGGTATTTTGTGAGGTTAAACCCGGTCTTCTATGAGTTGTTTGAGCTGGATGAAGTCATCCGGTTTTTTCACGTCCCTGTCCATCAAAAGACGTTCACAGATTATGTTGGTCTTATCTCTACCTGAGATGGAATTTCCTTCCCGGTCTTTCACCTCAAAAAAAGATGGTTTGCCAATGACGGATGATAGTACCGGTTTTCCCTTGATATATTTCAGCCATACGGGATTTTCAAATGATATTTTGCCGCTGCCACCGGTGATCTCGTGAGAGTAGTGTTCAAAGAGATGAATGATCTCATCTCTTTTCAGTGTGTCCCATACTTTTTTAGTAAATTCTTTGGCATGAAGGGCCTCGATCAATCGTTCGATGGTTTCATCCCTGTCGGAAAATTCATCAGGGTTTTTGAATATTTTAATCCAGTTTTCCTTCAAATCTTCCCGGATTTTTATGAGTGCCAGATTTGCCGTCTCCATAAAGAGCCTTCTTTGAACGACTGCAAGGATCTCTGATTCGAGTATTTCCTGAGAGACTGTGCAAAATTCTGATCTGGCAAGGAATGCAGGGTCAAGGAAGTAATTTTCGAGTTCACGCAGGCGCCATATGAGAAGATTGTCCTGTTCGGGGTCAGGGAACCTCTCCCAGCATGCCTTAACCATTTCATCATCGAAGTGGTCACGGTCAATGAGGAAGTAGTAGGTCGGGTGATCCCAGTGGAGGGATTTTGCGGCACTTCTGATGTGCGTTGAAGGGCCCAGTGGACGGACAGTGATGGTGTCATTCAGGAGTCTTCGAAGAATGATTGGATCGATGGAGTTCTCATTGTCTCCCTCGACAAAGAGTTTATGGCCTGCGCCAAAGGTTGTCTCTTCTGCCTGAGGGTTCCTCCGGATGGAGACCATTATTCATCATTCCCCGGCAGAAGTAGTATCCGGTTCTCTTTATTGACGGTGTCCATAACCTCTTCGGAATGGGTTGAGATGATGTATTGGTTTTTTGGTACCAGTTCAAGGAGGTTATGGATGAACGTTCTGTGCCATTCAGCATTGAGGTGCATCTCTGGTTCATCGATGAGGACAACAGAAGGGGTGGTGTATGTGGCATTCCAGATCATGAAGAGCGTGGATATGATCTCTTTCTGGCCGGAACTGAGGCCGTCGAAGGAATAGGTATCTGATTCAACATCATGAACCGGTCTGATTCTTATGTCGATGGAGTTGTCCTTTGACGGGCGGAGTTTGCTGAACGTGGCCGCGGCGTAAGTCTGCATCAGATTGTCCAGAACTTTCATTGCTTTGGTATCTTCTGTTGTGGAGCTCTCAGTTTCAAAGAGGTCTGCCTGTCCCATCATCATTCGGAGGATGGTCAGTTTGAATGAACTGATACGGGATGGCTGGTTTCGTATCCTGACTGACCGGGGTGTGTCGTCACCGACCATGTCCCCAAGCTGCGGTTTCCCCTCCATTACTTTGCGGAAACTGTGGAAGAAGAGACAGCTCTCGGTGATGAGGGGGTTTTCATCGGCACCGCTGATGATGTTGAGGAAGTGATAGAATTCTCTGTATAATCCATTATTCTGCAGGAATCGGTCCGGAATGGACATTTATTCCCGAGATCTTATCATTGGACGTTTTTTCCGAAATTTTTCCGTCCACCCATCTGTTGAGGTCATCATACCTGGATTGGTGTCTTCCTGAATATGAATAGTGTCCGTCCCGCCTGATTGAGACAGTTATCCTGATATTGAATGTGTTTTCCTGATTTTTGCTTCGGGAATGATACTCAATTTCTCCTGAGATTCCGTGCTTCATCACTGCCACCATGGATCAGGAGGTCGGGTATATTGATGGAAGAATGGATTTTCCGTCTCTCTAAGGCATACATCACCATTCTCCTCCACCATTAGGAGCATGAGAATGGCACAGCATTCAAGAATAGATGTCTTGCCCAGTCCGTTCTTGCTGCCGATGACCATGATGTCGGGGTCATATGCCATGCGGGGGTGGAAGAAATCAAGGTTCAGGTCTTTGATTCCCCGGTAGTTATGTATTTCAAGGCTGTTTATTCTGAAAGACGGTTCTGTTCCTGACATCTTCTCCCTCCCGTGGTATCTGTATATTGATCTGATGGGTGCATGCTTATATGTCTTTTTGAGAAGGGTTGTGGCCCGGGAAATTCTTTTCCCTCTCATAACCCCTTATATTTATACCTCAATTCTCTGCTGACCAATTGCTTCGGCTAAATCCACTCCTGAAATTTTTTCATACCGTTCTTCCAGTTCATCTCGTAGATTAAAGAGACGTTTTGATGCTGTGTCAAGTAACTGTGAATATGTCGTTACTATCACATGACCCCGAGTGGTATTACCATGGTCCCTTATCTCAATTTTAGGACTTACACTATCATCGATAGTTTCTCCAACGACAAATGTATGAATAAATGGATTCCCTATGAGGCTTTTCAATCCTAAAATGTCCTCGGTGTAACCTTGCGCCTGATTTCGTTCTTCTCGTGTAATATGTGACCCACCCTTTTTCAGTTCAATGATTAGTATTCTGTCAACATCTTGGAGTTGGGTCTCTCTATTTGGTATTTGCGTTCCGGTTACAGCCATTGTTGAATCCTGACGAACGACTATATCTGGTCTCTTACGGGGATTTTTGAAGTGACTTGGAACAGTATCCTTCCCAAATATTTGTTTCACTGCAGTCCGGAGACTTTTATTGGACGTAAATTCAGGTGAATCGAATTCGGGCCCGAATATCCATCTTGCTTCTGTCAATAGAGGGTGTAAAACATGCAATTCATCTACGGTCCTATCCCCGGAAAGTTTGTCGATTGCTTCTATGACTGAGATTCTTTTGTCAATTTCATCCAAAACGGATAGTGCATCCTTTACTGTCCATTGATCTAGCAATCGATCTAATCCTGTTATGTCATCCTCCGACATCTCTGATAGTTTCTGCAGGAGACTCTTTCCGCTCCGTGAACTTTCAAGATTAATCAGTGCACCAAATATTTTTGATTGGGTGCCTTGGGGAATATTGTAAGAATCGGGTGCAATAATACCAATAAATTCATGCACTTCTGATTTACCCTGACGGGATAAGTTTGAGATTTTATCCCCATACTCATGATATACTCGATCCCTTGTTTCTGCGATGGATTTTGAGGATATTTCGCTGAACCATTTGTCAATACACTTAGATATTGTAGCATAAACACGGTCCATCCGACTATCCGCATTAAAAACCTCAAAACTCAACAATTACCCACCAAAAGATCTATGTACGTTTAAGCAAATAACTACAATATGCCCCTCATTGACGGATTCGATGACGATTCAATCCTTTCTGTCGGCCATCTCGGGATAGTTGCCGGTGCCTATGATTCTCTTGGAATAGCAGATGTAATTGATACCGCCATACCCAAAACCCGCCACCATAATCTCAGTCATTCTCAGGTTGTTAAGTTAATGGCCCTCAACGGTCTGGGATTCATCGAACGCCGTCTGTATCTCTTTCCTGAATTCTTTGACGATATCGCAGTTGAGCGACTCATTGGGGAAGGAATTACCACCGACCAGATCAATGATGATTTACTTGGCAGAACTTTGGATACCATCGCAGAGTATGGTCCCACCGAGCTATTC
The DNA here is from genome assembly GCA_963761105.1 of uncultured Methanomicrobiaceae archaeon. GTDB lineage: Archaea > Halobacteriota > Methanomicrobia > Methanomicrobiales > Methanomicrobiaceae > Methanogenium. The sequence goes on from CAVXFW010000023.1 coordinate 904,262, forward strand.
AATGAAATTGTGTCAAACTGCCTCATTTCCACAGAATTCGGTTCGCACTGTATTCATGTGGATACAACCAACTTCAGTGTCACCGGCGAATATGAATCAGACTTTGGCACAGAAGAAATAAAAATAACCTATGGTCATCCAAAGGATGGTCGCTGGGATCTTAAGCGATTCGTCCTTGGTATGGCATCAAACCAGCATGGAATACCTCTTTTCCTTCAGACTTTTTCCGGGAATGAATCCGATAAAGAAACGCTCAGAACCATTATTGAAAATCTCAAGAACAATCTGAAATCTGACGAAAAAGTCTACCATGTGGCAGATTCTGCCTTTTATACCCGGAAAAATCTCCAGAGTGTGGGGCAGCACACGTTCTGGATCACACGGGTGCCCTCTTCAGTAAAAGAAGCAAAGGATCTACTCGCATCAGAGTGCCAGTTCAAGCCATGCACAGACAATCGATATTCCTATTTTGAACAAGTGAGTGACTACGCCGGCATCACGCAGAAGTGGGTCCAGTACTATTCCGAGCCCGCGTATGAATCGAAAAAGAAGAAATTTGAAGAGAAACTTGAAACAAAACTGCGTTCTGCAAAGAAATCTCTCAGTAAAATCTGTGCAATTGAATCGAAGTGTGAGCCGGATGCACACAATGTCGCGCAAAGATGGGTGAAAGAACATCCACTGTTTCGGTTCAGTGAATGTAAAATTATTGTGATTCAGAAGAAGGCAGAAAAGAAACGCGGTCGGCCAAAGGAGGGTGAACCAATGGTTCAGATATTCAGGGTCGAAGCAGATATTGAGTTTAATGAAGAAGCAGTTGAAAAGGAACGTCAGAAACTCGGCCGATTTATCCTGGCAACAAATGACACTGCAATGTCTGCAGACGAACTGCTTTACAACTACAAAGAACAGGGAACAGTTGAACGGGGATTTCGGTTCCTGAAGGACAAATCGTTCCGGGTAGCTGAGGTCTACCTGAAAAATCCGTCCCGTATTCAGGCTTTGTCAATGATCATGGTGCTGTGTCTCTTCATCTATTCAATGACCGAGTACCGGCTGAGAAGAGAACTGGAACGGTCTGATGAAACGGTCACCAGCCAGACAAAGAGGCAGACGAAAAGACCGACGATGAAGTGGATCTTCTTCCGTTTCAGGAGGGTTCGTGAATTTTCATTTGTGGATGGGGGAAAGAGAATTAAGAGGATTGCAAATCTGAACGATGAATTCAGGAAGATATTGCGGCTTTTGGGCGCGGAATATGAAAAATATTACACTTGAAAAAATTGGTGCGGAAAGCGGGGTCCATCGTCGAATCCGGAATAAATCCTGTCCAATCTTCCTTGACAAAATCACCGAGATCGTTTGTTTGAATGATAACGGAATACTGCTTTGCAATTCTTGTTCGACCGTCAATTACCTGCTCTTTGCCTAATATCCAAGATGGTTCACCAACAAGGCGCCTGTCCTGCCAGAATGCTATTCCCTGATAGAGGGTTTTACTATGTGGTTGCTTTGAATCTATCAGAATTATTTCAAGAGTGATTTGATCATCAATCTCTATCTTATCAGAACGAATGATACCCGGATGTTTTTCGAGAGTTGCGGTTTTTCCGTTGATCGTAATTGTAAATGTTGGATCATGTAGGAACCGTGCAGAAATTGTTTCAATCATATTCTCTGGATTTGGCAAATTTCGTTTAACAATTACCTCCAGTCTGGTGCCATGTTGACCACCACTTAACTCGGTTTCATCTTTAATGATAAATGGATGTTCTTCACTTGAAGTAGCAACTGTGAATTCTGTTTTTTTTCCTCTAGAACATGTTATAACCTTATATTCATCATTAAAACAGAGCATTCCATGTCTGCCGATCCCATTTTTCCCATATGCTTTACGGTTTCCTGGTTTTCCTGATGGAAATGTTACGTCTTTCCCCTGGTGTGCAATTCTGTTATATCCCAGTCTCATCCACCGATCGTGAAACTCATCCGGAGTGAGTCCAGTTCCGTTATCTTCAACGACCAAAAGATCACATTCTTCTTTGGGTATTGTGATCGTGACTTTTGAAGCTCCCGCATCCCAGGAATTTGCAATGAGCTCTGTAAGCGCTAGATCTGATCTTTTTACCAATTGCCCGAGTGTTCTTATTAGATAATCCTCTTCAAATAGAGTTTTTTGTGTATAATTTGTCATTCACTCCCCCACCCTGAAACTTGCCTTTTCGATGGCTTTAAATTACCATGAATGTGGTATCTTCCTGCATGATTCAGCACTGATGATTTATTAGACATTGATTCTTTTATACCGAAGGTCAAAGGCATCAGTCCCCCCTTCAAGAACATCACATATTTCTTTACGAATCCTTTTTTCCTGTAATCCTCCCTGTCCCATGACCTGGGTTTGTGTATTTTTATACCCAACAATAAGGGGAATCACATTCTCAGAATCGCCATTTACAACAATATTAGCATTATGTGTGACGATAATTACCTGACGGTAATTCTTAGCATCTTTTATTTGGGAGACAATTAAGTCATAAATCAACCTATTATCAAGATCATCTTCGGGTTGATCAAGAATCAGGGGATATTCTCCATAATTCATTAAAAATGCAAGCATTGCAGCTGTTTTTTGACCCGGAGATCCTTGTTTTATTGGAACGTATCGCTTATTTCTTTGGTCACAGTATTTTACATCCAGTGTGTCTTCAGGGAAATAGCACATAAAATGGTCTATTTTTTCAGGCTCGAGATTCGAGATGTGTTCCCCAAATTTCTTATAGCGAACATTTGTCTTGTTTCCGTTGTAAATATCACAGATTCTCTTTTTTACTTCAATTAATCCTTCCAAATTATCTTGATTCTCTTCGATTATTTTTATTAACTCAGCGATATCCGTAGAGAATTCTTTTTCTTTCTCAATGATTTTTCTAATGGATGATTCAATGCCATTGAGATATCCATAATGATTCAATTCAATCGAAATATGCTTGTTTGAATCGAGGACTTTCTCTAAAAATTCCTCTCTTTTCATTGAAATCTTCTTACGGTGTTTATCAATAGATTCAAGGCAATTGGCTGCTTTTACTGACAATTCTTCTTTTTCTTTGGATGCTAATTCTATTGCAGTTAACTTCCCCTGAATTCTCTCTCTTTTGTAAACCAGAGTGTCATATTGGTTTAAATCAGTATTTCCTTGATCTTCAAGTTCCTGTATTAACGAATTATAAAGGGCAATTGCAGTAGAGACATTATTGCATAATTTCGATTTTTTGTAATTAGTTTCCCATTCTTGAATGGTAATTTCAATATTTTCCGTTATTGCGTTGAGGTTTTCTTTAATTTCCAGGATATTGGCATTCGTGTTTTTAAGAAGATCTAAAAATTCTGGCTCCCCTTCAAACAGGGCTGAATCTACTTCTTTTATGTTGATATGATCGATTGTCTGACTCAAGAGATCTTTCGATATTTTCCAGCTATTTTCCCACTCCTCAACTTTCTTTTTCTTTTCCAGTGCAATGCTATATTGGTTTAATATATCAGTATGACCCGAGTCTTCCAAAATTTTTATCCGATTATTGACATCATCTAGTTCACCCTTAAGGGCAGATTCTTCATTTATCTCTGATTCTTTTTCACGAATTTGAGAACAGATTGATAAGTATCTCGTTTCTAGTTTTCCTTTATCATTCGCCCATTCTTTGAAATTGACTTCAGGGGATTCATCAATAATCCGCAATAAGGCCATCTGATCTTTTGAAAGCTCATAAATTTGTTTTTGGCTAAATATACTAACGGGAAACCTTTGTTTAATGTCCCCATCTGTCTCAATCCATTTTCCGGGTTCTGACTCTTCGAATATTTGACCCTCTGGGTGGTTCATATCCCAATATATTTTATATCTGATTCGATCCTTTCGAAGAAACAATGTGATATTTGTATTATCCCTGATAAGACCATCATCACGATTTTCACGAGTATTAAAGTATTTTTCAGATCTTTTTTTATCTGGTCAGGGAGGGATTGTTTCTTTGGAGACATAATCTAATGAATTCAAGGATTGTGGATTTACCAATCCCCCTTCCTCCAATTATCGTATTGAGCCACGGACTGAATTTACATTCGAATGCCTTCCCGTTCCCCAAATAATAGGCATTTTCACTTTTATTGATTCAATGGTCAGGTGTTCAAACGCATTAGGGTTTCCCTCAGATTCATCCGACCGTATAATTGAGAGTCCATTCCCATCCATTAACGCAAGTCCCAATCCCTCGATTGTGGGGCTTGACATTTTAATCCATGTGAAATGACTTCCAGGATATTTACAATCGGATTTGCCTTCAGTAATTGTTAGGGTGATGTGAATCTGATCCTAATATTTCTGACCAGTGTAATTTTTTCGAATTATATTGTTCAGGTTTGGAATATGATTTATCAATTATTTCCATTGCAGTGATTGTATCAATGTCTAAGATCTGATCTAAGGTTGGTCCCTTTAATTCTTTGAAAATTCCCTTTGGATTATCAACGTGTGCAGGTATTGCAATGCCACCTGCATTAATAATTTCATGGATTACGTCACTTGGTGGTTTTTCTGTACAGGTTTCACAGTTTCCATATTCTCCTCGAAATCCAACTGCTCCTAATAATCTTGAAACATCTGAAGTATTTTTGTTTTCAGGAAGGATTGCAAGGATATGAACTCCGCCGTTGACAGATATTTCAACACCAGGAAAGATGGATAATTCTCTGAATTCGGGATGGGTTTCTTCTTGAAGTTCTGCATGTGCCTGCTTTAATTTATCAATCCATACTCCAGAATTATGATCGGTAATAGCAACACAATCAATTTCTGCTCTCATATAATTCAGGAGCCATTCCTCTGGAGTGATTTTCCGGATTTCTTCTTGGTTCGGCCCCTTTCCATAATCCTCTGATGCAGGTGTATGGGTATGAAAGTCACATTTCCACCACTTGGATCCTGCAGGGATGTGTTGTCGGGGCATAATTCACTCCCCACTCCTCGTAACAGCCTGATCATACCACATCAGAAGCTTCGGATCCTCTTCCAGCACCTTCGGTGGAATCCGTTTGGCAACATCAATGATCGTCCGGTAATCCTTCTCCTGCCATGCTTTCTTAAATCCGGCCCTGACCGCCTCTATCCGGAAGAGTTTCAGTCGTTTTGTATCTCCCCGATACCCTTCAAACTCCCGAAGGAGGGCCCGCTCCCGGAGTTTCTCAAGATCTGCTGCCTTATTGGGATCAGGTACATACCAGCGGTCAATAGCCTTCTTTTTCAGTGCAGGATCGTCCTTGGGCAGATTCCTGCATTCTTTCCAGTTGGATGACAGATACCCATGAATCTGTGAAGGAACTTCGCCTTTCCCGTCATACTTCAGGAAGTTCTGTTCAAGGAGCGTGGATAGTTCAAGGCCCACCTCATTCTTGCTCCATCCCCGCTGTGTCTCCTGAATGAACTCCGGGTGGACTTCCTGGAATGTCTGGGGACGTTCCTTAAGATGGAGCCGTAACCATTGAATCGCGGATGCCTCGTCGGTGACAAAGAGGGTGGTCTGTGCAATTGATGCGCCGGATAGTTTCTTTTTGTCGTAATCCGAGACCTGCTTTGGTAAAAAGTACATCCCGTCACGTTCGATGAATCGCTGGTGCAGTCCCAGCTGGAAGTCCTTGCTGGATATAGGGACCATGTAGCCTTTTCTGACATAGTAGGCCACCATCTGATCAAAGAGAATGCGTGGATCTCTCTCCTGAACCAGCACCAGTTCTTTGCCCTGCATTTTAACAGCAGGGAGATATTTCAGATGGGTCTTTACAAAGTCCCAGACGCCCTCTTCAGTCTGAGCTTCGGTTACAAATCGCTCCTCAAACCCGCCGTTTGGTTTGTATGCGGAGATGATAAGGTCCTGTTTGACCGAAGTTTTATTGTTTACTGCGTTAAAGCTTCCTTTTTTCTTATCGAGAGCAGAAACATTGCCTATGATAAAACCTGCATCTGCAAGTGATGTCTGAATACTGTTCCAGACGCCAGCACTGGTGTTGGAGAATTCAATTGTCATCCAGCGCCCGGGCTTTAATATTCTGTGTGCTTCTCTAAAACACTCAACCATTAATGCACGGTATTCGGGTAAGCCTTTAGCCTGAACCTTGTTTTCAATGGCTTCCGGTATTATATTTGTGTGAACCTTCAGCCATGATTCAAGCAGAAAATTTAATTCGGAGTACATTAAATTTGAACCAAACGGTGGATCTAAGAAAATATAATCACAACTGCAATTATTAAGAGAGATATTTTCGCTGCTGGCTGTTTCTCCTGAGTAAGAATGCTCATCCATCTGATCTCTGAATTTTTGCCATCTCATTCTGAGTATCAACCGGTCAATTACATTTGTTGCAACAGAAAGTGAGGCAATATACCACGTCCCTCTTATAACTGGTTATAACTCCCCCTCCCCCATTAAAATAATTGCCCAAATGCAGTCTGTTTTCTTTACCTACCCAGCTTAATGCAGAAGTGAACCAAGGGATGTAACGATTATTTGACTCTAATATTTTCTCGAATGAATTGGATAAGATGTATCGGTTGCGCTTCGTATAGAACTGATGGACGTGTGTGATGCCTATACGAATTGGCTCTCCTGTTTTGTCCCCTTTTTGGATTTTATCTGTTGGATACCAATGGGGGATCTTCAGTGAATTGATCCTCTCTATTAATGAGAGATCAAATGCATCCGGCACCTTCTCATGCCGCTTCTTCCCGGCAGTGTAATTGATTAACACAGGCACCTGCTTTGCCTGCCGGATAGTCTCGCAGATGGCATCGTCAAACTTTGTGACCCATGCCCTCTCCATCTTGCGTTTTGTCAAAAGTGCAGAGCAGTGCGGGCAGGGGAATTCGTCCATGACTTTGCCTGCCTCTTTGTCAACCGCTTCCTTCCAGAAGACGATTTCTTCTGCACACTCGGGGCAGACAAAGACATCAGACCAGACGGTGTAGTTGATTCTGCCGATATCGGTTGTACCGGACAACGGGTTCTGATCTTCATCTGTACCGGAGATCAGGTTTTTTAATTCATCGACTGAACCAGTTTTTGCGGCATCGGCGAATTTCTTTATTAGTTCCGGTGAAGGTTCATGCAGCGTCGTGTACATCCACCCGCACTCCTCTTCGACTTCGGCAAGAATCCGGTTCGCTTCCCGCTCGAACTCTTTCACATCCACCGGGGTATTGTAGTTGTATGCGATGAAGGTCGCTGCAGGAGAGAGATCATTTAAGACAGCACGGCGGGCCCCAAGCTTTGAAAATGGCACCCAGATTTCTTTTTCGGTATCTTCTGAAATTTCTTTGTTGAGAATCGTTCCGTCATTCTCCACCTGGTAGCCGAGGGACTCGACCACCGCACGGTCACCGCACATCTGTGCTGCAACACCGGTCATGCCGGTACCGCAGAACCCGTCAAATACGATGTCTCCCGGTTCGGTATAATGAAGGATGTAGCGCATGATGGCCTTGTGCGGCACTTTGGTGTGGTAGGAATGGGCGTTGTATATGGGATCGTTCTTTCCTTCGCTCACATCTGCTGCAAAGGGTTCCCGGTGGTATGGCTCCGGATTATCGGGGTGTGGTTTTTCATTCTCCCATTCGGCAACAAATTCAGCAATCCAGGGATTGGGGCAGGCAGTATAATACGGCGGGTCAGAGAGTGCGAGTATGTCCTCATCTTTTGCAATCGGGAAACCCTCGATTGCACGAAACGCGGGTTCAGATAATTTCTCTCGTAAAAGTTCGGTGAAATGCGCTCTTCTTTCTTCATCCGATGAAAACGTCTGTCCAAGACAGATGATTGTATCAGATGAGGAGGTATTCTTTGAATTGGAGTGGATTGTTCTCTGCCGTGCCATAAAAAACCTAATCTAAGTATTGCCTTAAAAAGAGGATAAAGGATTGCTGATCAAAGTCCTTCAGGAAGTGATGGTGAAGGTAGTGTACACAGGGTATACATGCATCGTCTCTCTCCATGCACGTTCTCTCCTGTTACTCCAGCACAAACCTGACTTTTGATGCAACCAGATTTTTCATTTTCTCATCGACAAATGCATTAAACAGCTGTTTTAACTCGTCCGGTGTTACTGCACCGCCGGATGCCTTCAGTGCTGCATAGATTTCATCCGCTGTCACCGTTACTCCCTGCAGGCCGGAGAACAGTTTGTCAATCGTCTCAACAAACCCTGCATCAACGGGATGGGGAAGTTCTCCTGACGCAAGGAATCTCACAACAGCTTCGTTTTCATCTGGTGAGAGAAGATTCAGTGCTTCATGGGTAACCGGATCTTCCAGATTCGTTTGCAGGATTGTCGTCCAGGTATCCAGCATTCGATCCAGTTCCTCGTCCAGATTATCAAGGACGAAAGATGAATCCGCCGTTTTTGATCCGGAACGCATCTCAACCGAAGGGCGGAATCCACAGTGGGGACAGACAGGACTCTTCTCCAGTTCTTCCTGGGTAAGGCTGTAACAGGTGTTCAGCTTCCCCAGGTTATCCCGGAAATTCTTCAGGTCCCGTCCGGGAATCAGATGGATGAGTGAAAGACTGTCTGCCGTCTTCAGCCGTGCATCATTCATCAGTCTGACTTTTCGGTCGTCGTCATTTCTGTTAAGACGTGCACCGGAATGCATCTTCAGATAAATCTGGATATACTCATGCTGTAATTCATTCAGTCTGCCGGAAAGCGTTGAAGAATAGCCTTTCAGGGCCTTTGCATCCATCCCCCGGATGGTATCAAGACACTCACGTTTTACCGCATCAGCATTTCTTGACCATTCTTGCCCCTCCGGAAGAATTTCGCGGGCAATGGTAAGCCATCCACAGATCTGTCCGAATTTATTTTTATACTCCAGATATGCGGTAATTTCCTTTAGTACATCCAGCTTCGGTTGTATCTCTGCAATCTCTGTTGCTGAATACCTGAAATTTTTAAATGAACCCGGCGTGGAATACCGCTGAATCGATTCAAGGAAAATCTTTGATTCATTGAGAGCTGCACGCATCCGGTTCAGATCTGCATCAAAGATGACATCCTCTCCCCACAAGGTGATTCCGCTGGAAGCGTGCTGGGTTGTTACGACGATTTCGCCGATTCGTTCGGAAACCTTTGCCTGTAACTCAGCAACCGTCTCATCTTTCCCCTGAGTAATCATCTGACCAAATCCCGACGGAAGACCCATCAGTTCACACAGTGCCTTTAATGCAGGCAGATTCCAGTCTTTGGGTGGTTCAATATGTTTGAAATGAACGAGTTCGTCAACAGAAGTTGATGCAAGTTTTCCTACCGACGTTGCATCAAATTTCTGGCCCGGAATGGCGAGCACCCCGGCACCGGAATAGACAATGGCAGCGATGAGCACGGCCACCCATTCCGGTTCAAGCCGTGCACCGTCAGGGTCCATGTATTCCAGCCCCTGGACATCTCTGAAAATTTCATTCCGGTTCAGAACCTGTCCTGTTCCCTTCTGGTTCATCAGATCAAGCAGGTAGTTCACATACCGGGACTGTTCGGGAACAAGCCTCTCCCCATCAAGAATTTCCAGTGCATCAGCAACAGCCACTGCCTGTTTGGTTCTGCTCTGGTTTGCAATCAGCCGCAGTGCATCCTGTGCAGCCTGTTTTCTGGATCCATTCCGGATCATTACCGAAAATGTCGGATAATCAGGTGCGCTGTCTGCAAAATGGGGTTCAAGACATACTCCTGCAACCGTATTGATGAGATCCCGGAAGTTTGTCACACGATCAGACCCACCGGAAGAGAAATCCTTTAACGAGCGGTTGGCACTCCAGTCAACCAGTGATTTGCTCTCCCCCTGATAGGTGATTTCAAAGGCAGTATACACATTTTTGGAAAGCCAGGCGGTCACCTTCCGGAGATGCCCCTCTGCCTTTGAGATATACGTTGCCTTGGCCTGACCTGAGGCTGTTCCTGCAAGCTCTGACGCTCCCGCATAATTTTTCAGAGCTGCGGTAAAGGTATCATCGGTATTTTTCAGTCTGAAAAATACTTCATCCGCCTTCTTTTCATCTCTGAATTTTGTAGGGTCATATGGCTGAATAAAGTAGAGATAAAAATCACGCTGCGGAATCGTCGTTGAGCGTTCATTTGGAGAACAGAAGAAGAGATACCCCATCCGTGAAACAAGCCGTTCGCGCCATTCAAGCTCATACTCCCAGATATTATGTCCCGTACTGTGCGTAATCTGTGTCGAGCACTCCATCACCTGATTTAATGCTGCAGAATAATACCGGTCAAGGAGAGAATCATCAAGTGTCTCTGCCTTCTTTTCGATGATTGCATCATAGTCCTGATTTTTTTTCAGATCAAGGTAATACTGACGATTTTCAGGATTGGAAGAGATGAACTGTCCGTTCACGGTCTTGTGAATTTCCCGTAATACCGTCTCAACGAGAGACAGAAGATCTTCTGAAGGCACCCCGCCAAGATCCCCGACATTTGCGTCATACAGGCACAGGTTGTCCCGTAACTCCTCCGGTGTTGCACCAACCGGGGTATAGATATCTCCCGTTGTCAGTCGGTGAACCGAAAGTCCATGGATTATTCTGGTGGCCATCGGTTTGTACTGGGGCCGGGTAAATGCCTGATGAATACGTGATTCAAGGATATCACTGCATTTAATTACCTCTCTGATCTCCGGCATTGTACGGATGGCTGAATTATCCGTGAGAATCTTCCAGTACGAATCATAGGCAATCAGACCAGTCTGATCATCCGGAATATCTTTGTCCATAATCTCCCGCATACTCAATGAAAGTGTCTTTAATATCTCCCGTTTTTCAACGATGGTCACCTGTTCAAAGGTGTCAATATAATCCGGGTGGACAGGAAACAGGCTGACAAAATCGTCCATCCGCTCATTCATGTCTCCGTAATATTCTGCGAAAGGTGTCAGGTGTTCACGTATTTTCACCATCTGGTCAGCATTCTTTTTCAGCAGACGCTGTGCAACAACATATTTCACATCATTTCTTGCAATATGGACCTGCTCAAAACGATCTTTCACCCGTCTGATGCTCTCGGCAACGAACGCAAACCGGTCACTATCAAAGATTGCTTCCTGTAATCCGGCAATAAACCGGAAACGCAGTGATTTGGATATTTCACCGACTTCACGTAAAAAGTTAAGATCCAGTATCAGTTGCTGTTCTTTTCTGGTTCTCAGATAATCCAGCAGTTCATCAATAACAAACAACAGCCCTTTCTCAGGATATTTCTGGTGGAAAGCGCTCATCATCTCTTCAAATGACCTGATATGATTTGGAATTGCATCTGCCGGGGGGAATGTATATTCAATTCCTTCGTTCTGGAGGTATTCTTCAAGCTCTCCAATAATAATGTCACGAAGGGACATCTCAGTAGAGCCAATCTCTCCCCGTATCACTTCGAATTTCCCGGCGATTTTTTCAGCTGATTTTGCAACCGCAGCATTGGATAAACTGCTCAGAAGAGATGCATCTTCTGCAACAGAAGAGATGACAGACATCAGATGGGACTTACCAGTACCATAGTTTCCTACAATAAGAAGCCCCATATTGTCTGCCTGTTCTTCAAACTGTATCTGTGGAATGACGACTGTTGTGAGTCGTTCGGCCATCTCATCAGATATCACATAGGTTTGAACTAGTTGTTTTGCTGTTGATGATTCACGTGAATCAACTAACTTTATTACCGATTCAATCGGTTCAAAAGAGATTAAATCCTGATATTTCATGTATTTTCACCAAATTTCAAAATTATTCCAGGGCGCTGCCATCCGGATAAAACACTGTGTCAGGTCTTTCGTGTGATATGTGCGGTATTCCCGGTGGTCACTGTTTGCATATACTAATGAATCATTCTCGATTTTCCCGTTCCATGATGTAATAACACACCGTTCCCGGGACAATTGTTGTAAAAGTTTGAGCGGATCCTGTTTCAATTCAACATCAAAGAGAATTTCGGTATTATCAAGCAAAACAGTATCCCCACTCTGATAATGGTTTTTAATGATATCCGATAGACACTGCGCGACTTTTCGCATTCTTTGCTTATGGGACAGTTCGAGAAGACTTTTAGATAGTTCCAGATTGACATTGAGAATTTCTGAACCAATTTCTCTTCCGATATCCTGAAGCAGAGTAGTCTTGCCACTGTTGGAGGGCCCAACAATCAAAATGAGGCGATAATACTGGCTCTTTGATTCTTCAATTTTTCTGAGAATATCTGTTTCCATCTAATCTACACCCGTAAAATGAAAACTATCCAATTAATGTTTTCTGTTCAGTTCAATATATGAATCCTTGTATTATTTGGCAATAATGATACGATATGTGTATTTACGATTCTTTTTTTGGTGACATCCCTGACATCGGCGACCAGATGGTGATTAAATGGCACATCCCGCAGCCCTGTGGCCTGGAAAAACACATCCACACAGCAGCCCGGAGTGGGCAGTTCTCCGTTGAGACAACCGGATACATCATCCCAAAATTCCCACCAATAGCGGTCGCTCAGTAGTCTGCAATACATCGCCATTTGAGCAGATAACCTGTATTACGTCCGTATTTTTCCGGCAGTAGATGTGTTCCGAAAATACGTCCATTTTATCCTCCGATTCCCAAAAACAGAGAATCAAAAACAGTGACTCAACGAGGGTGGAGAAAGGGTGACAAAAACCGGGATAAATCCCGCAAATTGTCTGAAAGTGTCTATTTAGGCATGCATGTTTCATCTCTTCGTTTGCACTCCCTCGGGAATCTGAGAGACCCGGACCCGTCCCATTGCTCAAAACAGAATGGCTGAATATTCTCTCAAACTCATGTAAACTTCCCTTAATATCTGTACATATATCTCTATATTGTAATTTTTTAGACGAATATGCATCAATACTGGCTTTGTCTGTGGCCTCTGTCTTTCCATTTTGTGGGTGCAAATCGGTTGAAGGGGGTTATCGAGACTGAACTGACCTGGTGTCCGTCTCTTCATTCTCCATTGATTTTATTCTGGCGGCATTTATGGAGAGCCATAATTTATGATTGCCTGGGAAATCATGTTTCAATGCTGTTTTCTTTCAGAATTAATTTCAGTTAATTTTTTCATCGATTATCATGGATATCTGCGATTTAAATTCCGGAAGTTGTTTCGTTATTATAATCCAGAGCGTATTCGTATCCACACCAAAATATTTGTGAATAACAATATTTCTGGCTCCGACAATCTTTTTCCATGGGATTTGAGGATGTTTATTCCGTAGTTCATCTGGTATATTGGATACTGCTTCCCCGATGATCTCGATGTTTCGTACTACTGCATCAATGGTTTTTTGATCATTCTGAAATTCTTCCTGAGAATAATCTCCGGTATATTCCGAAATCCTTTCAATGGCCTCAACAATATCTTCCAAAAAAAGGGTAATGTCACGCTTTGACATATACCGCATCCTCTAATATCCCTTTATACAGTCTTTTTCTCTGTATTATCCCTGCTTTGAGAATGAGATCTATTTTATGCCCGAGTAGTTCTTCAAGATCATCTCTTAGATCAACAACTTCCCAGCCAATTGGTTCTTTGAAATCAACCATTATATCCAGGTCACTCGTTTCAGTCTGCTCTCCTCGTGCATAGGAGCCGATTATGCTGAGTTCCTTTATGCTGTATTTTGATTGGAGAGGGATGAAATTGGTATTCAGGGTTGTAACTATCCTTTTTAGTTCTTTTGCCTTTTCATCGTTTTTGCAAGTTCTGGTATTAAGGTTCATATGATAGATCAACCAATCGTATTCTTGTTGCTCTTTTTGTATGTATCAGGATTTAAGCATCACCATGTCATCGGAAAATCCGTTCTGCATGAGGTCAAGGCGTTCGTGATGGTGGGTGACTGTTGTTTCGGATAATGTCCGGGGTAAGGTTGATGAAAATCTCCTTTTTTATCGGTTTCCGTAATCACACCGGAAATCTGTACAAACTTTCCGAGAAGTGATGGAATACGGTCTGTGTAACCACTTTCATACTGGCCCTCAACAACCCTGCCGTAGATCTCCGCTGAATATTTGTGAGATGTCTCTGTTTAGGTCGTGTTTATGTCGGGATGTACAAACGCTGCACATGAGTGTTTTCCCTTTTGCCCGGGAAATCGCTTCTTGATCAGGCTGCCCTTGTCCAGGACCCTGAAGACCTGCTTGGCCGCCGGGTTGATGTGGTGACGGAGCAGGGACTGCATTGGTACCTTAAAGATCGGGTTATACGGGAGGCTGTCTCTTTGTGAAATTTTGAATTAAATAATTATCATAAGGCGTGGCAAATAAATCAAAAAATTATTTCATAAAATATATGGTTCTGTGATTCAATGAGAAAATGTGTAGCATGATTGAATCGATTTCCCTTTCTGATATTGCAAGTTATAATGGTGACGCACAGAATCTTACAGATCTGTCTGAAATAAATTACATTTTTGGTTCTAATGGCTCAGGAAAAACAACAATTAGCAGAGTCATTGAAGATGTAACTCCTTATCCGAGCTGTCTTGTAAAATGGAAAAATGATGTGACTTTTGAAACTCTTGTTTATAATCAGAAGTTTGTAAAAAGAAATTTCAACCAATTAGAAGGAATAAAGGGTATCTTCACACTTGGTGAAGATAACGTTGAAATCGAAAAAGCAATTGAAGAACAAACTAAGGGCCTTTCAGAGCTTAAGAATAAAATTAGTGGTTTAAATAAGGGATTAAATGGTGAAGATGGTTCATCTGGAAAAAACGGCGAGTTGATTGAACTTGAGCAGAAATTTGAAGAAAGATGCTGGGCTCAGAAATTAAAATACGATGGTATGTTCAAAGACGCCTTTACTGGTTACCGAAATAATAAATCAAATTTTAAACGCAAAATTCTTGAAGAATCTTCTTCAAATAGTGCAAATGTCAAACCTCTTGAATACCTTAAAAACCGTGCAGAAACTATTTTTGACCAAAATTTAGTTATAGAACTGGTTGTTAATGCAATTAGTGCTGAAAGTGTTATCCAACACGAAGATAATCCGATTTTAGAGAGATCCATAACCGGAAAAAAGGATATTGATATAGCCCGGATAATTGGAAAGCTCAATAATAGTGACTGGGTAAAAAAAGGACGTTCATATTTGGAACAGAACGATGGGATTTGTCCCTTTTGCCAGCAACGAATTTCTGATAATTTCTCACAAAGTCTAAATGAATACTTTGACGAAACATATGCTGAGGATATTGCACAAATTGAGGATCTATTAATAAATTACCAAGAAGACAGCACCAAACTGTTAGCAGATATTGATACACTAATTGAATCATACTCGAATTATCTTGATCTTGATTATTTAAACACACAAAAAGAACTGTTAAGCTCACTTATTGATGCGAATATTAGAAAAATTGAAGATAAGATGTTTGAGCCCAGCAGGATTATCGAATTAGAAACTATCGGAGCAATCGTCTCTGTTATCAACGCTCTCATAAATTCAGCGAATAAGCAAATATGTGAACATAATAGAATTTGTGATAATATTGAAGCAGAAAAAAAAGAATTGACTTCCCTGATTTGGAAGTATCTTCTTGAGACGGAACTAAAGGATTCTCTCGAAGATTACCATAATAATCAAAAAAAGTTGAACGTGACAATTAAAAAAATCGAAGATCTAATTGCATCTGCAAATGATGATATCAGAGAAAAAGGAGGAATAATTAGAAATCTTGAAACCCAAGTTACCAGTCTTATTCCTACTAAAGATGAAATCAATGCTCTCCTTTTATCGTTCGGATTTCAAAATTTTTCTCTGGATATTGCAGATGGGTCATATTACAAATTGGTTCGACAAGATGGAACTGATGCAACGGAAACATTAAGTGAAGGGGAAAAGAGCTTTTTAACATTTCTGTATTTTTATCATTTATTAAAAGGAAGTCAATTGGAAAGTGGTATTGCCACAGATAGGATTGTTGTTTTTGATGATCCTGTTTCCAGTCTAGATAGCGATATATTGTTTATCGTTAGTAGCCTCATCAAAGGTATCTTAGATGAAGTGAGATCTAATCTGGGACATATCAAGCAGATATTTGTAATGACACATAATGTGTACTTTCATAAGGAGATTACATTCAATTCAAGCAGACATCAGGGTAATGCTATGAAAGATGAAACATTCTGGATTGTAAGAAAATTTGACTCTGGATCTAAATTGGTCAAATATGCATGCAACCCAATAAAGACGTCATATGATTTGCTATGGGATGAAATTCGAAATCCAAATCGCTCGCCATTGACGATTCAAAATACTATTCGTCGGATTTTGGAGAACTACTTTACTATCTTGGGTGGATGTCCTTTGAGAAACTTGCCCGATAAATTTGAAGGTCGTGATAAAATTATCTGTGGTTCGATGCTTTCATGGGTTAATGATGGTTCACATAATGCCTATGATGATCTCTACATTACAATAGAAGATGAAACGGTGGATAAATATCTTGATGTATTTAAAAAAATATTTGACGAAACAGGTCATTCTTCTCACTATAATATGATGATGGGAAATAACATGAGCAGGTAATTATACAAATCATGAATAATTTGTGCTGTAAAGATGGGTGAAATAATTCAGCAATAATTCAGATAGAGGTAGATATAAGCATGAGTGAAGAGGGATTGGACAAAACTGTCCGTGAAACGATCATCTCCGTTCTGGAAAAACACGGTGCAGAAAGGATCGCAATATTTGGTTCATATGCCCGTGGAGAGGTAACAGATGAGAGTGACATCGATATCCTTGTCCGTTTCTCATCCCCAAAAAGCCTCTTTGATCTGGTCCGGATTGAAGATGAGCTCAAATCTGTTCTCAATTTAAAGGTTGATCTCATCACGGAAAAATCGGTCAGCCCCTATCTTGCGGGTGCCATCCATCGCGATGAACTGGTGATATACGGGGAGTGACCAGAGTAGTGAACCATCTTTTTCTCATCATATCAAGAGAATAATCTTCACTCCATCATTCCCACAAAATCCGTATACTCTTCAAGTTCCACCTCCCCTCTCGCGTACGCCTCATGCCATCCCTCCGGAACCGGATATTCCCGGTAGAGTTCCTCCCGCCTGGCCTCCAGGAGAAGCGGCTCCCTGCCCATAAAGTCAGCGGCAGAGACCACATTTCCCCCTGCCTCATCTGAAAGTTTTTCTGCCCACCGGCACCCGGTGTGCGACCTTCGGATGTGGTGGTCAAGGATCAGGGTGCCACATCCTTCGGCAACAGAGAGGGCATTTGCCCAGGCCTCGGTGCGTTCCTTTTTGGTCAGACGCAGGAGATAAAGCGGCGGCCCGGATGCAATCACTACATCAGGCTCCCATGCCCGGATGATCTTCGTTGCTTCCCGGTTGAGCATCTGGATGTCAGAGGCATGGACGAAAGTCCGTTCTTCGTCCCGGATACAGGTCATCATCACCCTCCCCAGATGAGATCGTGGTGATCCGTGGGGCACGGGAACGGAGAACGAAAGGATCCCTTCACTGGTATCATCCGTCTCCGGGAGGGGGTGTCCGAGATGGGCCTCGATTGCCTCCCGCCGCCGGAGGGAGTGAAACGAGAGAAATTCGGTTCCCCTGCACCAGAAACGGGTGGCTTCAAGGGGGGGAACCCAGCTAAGCAGGAGCTGATAGGGGTTCGCATCTGCGAGCGGGATGTGATCCCCGTGATAATGGCTGATGACAATGTCGGTTGCATCCGGCATGGCAGCGATGATCTTCTCCCGGACAGCGGCACCCACTGCAACCTGGCAGGGATGGGGCAGATGGCCGTGGCGGAGATACCCGAGTGCCACCCCCGGATCGATGAGAATGCGTCTCGCACCGGTTTCAATCATGCAGGAGAGGCCCCTTACCCCGAGGGATTCGGTACCGATGATCGTGATATCCATTATTCTCCTCTGGCAGTTCAGTGTGCATAAAACTTCAGTCGTCGGGTTCGGAAAAAAAGGTGGATCGGTGAATAAATTCGTGATTGAATGGGGATTATATCCCCAGTTTTGTCCGGTTCCCTTCGATGTGTGCGAGAATGCCGTCTGCTGCCTTCTCTGCATCCGGTTCGACACTGAGGAGGCCTCCCGTTATATCCTTCAGATCTTCGGTCAGGAGTTTCACCAGTTTTGGGCCGCCGGTGACCGTGGGAATCGGGTTGACGTAGGTATAGAGACCGAATGCCAGTGCAAATATGGCATCAATGGTAGCTTTCTGCTCCATGTATTCCGGTGCTGCGACGGCCACAGGCAGGTCGGGAATGG
This sequence comes from uncultured Methanomicrobiaceae archaeon, assembly GCA_963761105.1. Lineage (GTDB taxonomy): Archaea > Halobacteriota > Methanomicrobia > Methanomicrobiales > Methanomicrobiaceae > Methanogenium. The sequence goes on from CAVXFW010000023.1 coordinate 922,623, forward strand.
GCACCCCGCCAAGGGCCGCTGAGACTGCGGCAACAAGGTCTGCACATCTGCCGGTGTCCGTACAGGTCCCATATGAAAGAACCGGCGGAATGCCCAGCGACTCGCATACACCCCGGAGTCCATCCCCTGCCTTTGCAGCAGCTTCCGGTGAGCAGAGACCGGCGACCTGCATTGCGGCGTTGCCGCAGCCCATCGAAAGGACGAGCAGATTCCTTTTTATGAGCGCTTCCGCGACTGCAACCGAGTGGACGTCCTGCCCGGAGTCACGCAGGGTGGTGCAGGATACCAGGCCTACAATGCCCCGGATGGTGCCGTCTTTGATGAGATCGAGGAGCGGGTCAAGAGATCCTCCGAGGGCTGCCGTGATACTCTCCGGTGAGAACCCGACCACTGCCTCTCGGGTGGGAAGGCCGGTAACCGGTGTCACGTCCCGCCGCCGGATGGGATAGTTCTCAATTCCCATGGCGAGAATCGTCTCTGCCTGTTCCCGTGCCTCTGCGGGTACATAGTTCAGGCGTTCGTCAATCCCTTCAAAGGCCACCAGGTCAGAAACCGGCAGCAGGCGGAACTTATATCTTTCTGCGTAGAGGGGATCCAATGGCAGGGAACAGTTCATATCTGCAACAAATACATCCACCGTCCCTGTTGCAAGGATTGCCTCCTGCATTATCCAGTTGCCGGTATAGCCCCAGAAGACATCATCCGTTTTCCAGCGCTGGATCATCTCCTGTCCGGTCTCGATATTTGCGATGATACGGATGCCTTTTGCTCCCGCATCCTGTGCCTTCTTCTGCCATGTTGGGTTGCGTGCTGCTTCAATGAGGGCAAACCCGAGGAATGGCTCATGCCCGTTCGGGAGAATGTTCACATAGTCCGGGTCAAGCACACCAAGGTCGACTTTCACCGTGTGGGGCTCGGGAATCCCGAAGAGCACATCCTGCAGGTATTCACAGACAATCTGGCTCTGGTATGCCATCGCAACAGAGAGCCGCATCGCCTTGAGAGCGAGGCTCACATACGAGCTGTCCACATTCGTGAGGCATGAACCGGTGGCGTTCATAATCTCCGGATGGATACCGCCCGGAAAGATGCCTATTTTTGCCCAGATATCCTGCCGTTCTGGTGGTGCCAGCCGGCGGACAATCTCACTGGGTTCGGTGACCGGGCGGGAGAAGTCCTTCTCGACCATGTCACATACTCTGAGTGCCACTTCTTCCTCGGTTCCGTCCGGTGACAGCCCAAGGCGGCCGGCGAAATTCCGGAGTTTTTCCGGGGATGTAATGGTAAATGATGTCTTCCCTTCTGCAGTCTCCCGGAGCGTTTTTACGGTTTTATCGGTGTGGTAGTGATAGGTGGTCGTTCCCATAACATTGCGTAAAAGCATCATCCGCATTGCCATCGCATCTGCACTGATGCCGCAGACACCCCGCTTATCCTTCGCCGCATCCGCCCGGCAGGGGCCGTTTGAGCAAAGGTCACAGCGTGCGCCTGCAGTGCAAAAGGCACATCTTGAGTCAGGGTTCCCGAATCCCTGCGCTTCGTAGCGGTCCCATACATTACTCATCCCGTCTTCCTGCAGGTGTTTGTACATCTGCACGACCGACTCGTGATATGATATTCTGTTTTTCTCCATATGCTCCACCCCCCCAAGAGTGGGATGAGGTCTCAGTCACGTTGTTATGGTAAAAAAAGATGGTGTATGATCCCGCATCTGATGGGGAAGATTGAAAGGATGGAGGGAGTAAGATAATAGCATCAGGGAACTCATTCCGGTATAAAAAAATCCGGAAGTACCTCAGGAGCACGTCTATAGTATATGACAAAAAACCCGTATGTCCATGGATATGGCAAAGAGGACTCTGCCCGGCTGGTTGAACAATCCGAGGCCCTGGAAGAGATTCTCCATACCGAAGAGGATTTCCCGGCAGGCACCCGGATTCTTGAGGCGGGGTGTGGGGTCGGTGCCCAGACGGTGATTCTGGCCCATCGGTTTCCGGAGGCAGAGATTCTCTCTATTGATATCTCGGAGACATATCTCGCCCTCGCTGAGGAACGGGTGAAATCCTTCGGATATACCAATGTCACCTTCCGTCAGGCCGACCTTGCAACAACTGATCTGCCGCCGGAGAGTGCGGATCATATCTTCGTCTGTTTTGTACTGGAGCATATCCCGGAACCGGAGGCAGCGCTAAAAAACCTCTGCCGTGCTCTCCGGCCGGGCGGGTCCGTGACGGTCATCGAAGGTGATCACGGGTCTGCCATTTTCCATCCCGACAGTCCGGATGCCCGCCATGTGGTGGAGTGCCTGATTGAGCTCCAGCGCCAAAGTGGTGGTGACGGAAATATCGGACGGCGACTCTACCCCCTTCTTACGGGTGCCGGTTTTTCAGAGGTTACCGTGACACCGGCACCGGTATACGTGGATGCGGGCCACCCGGAACTGGTGGAAGGATTCATCGAAAAAATATTCATTGCGATGGTTGAGGCCTCCCGCGAGGCGGCGTTCCGTGCAGGGATATCAGATCCCGTTCGCTGGGGGGCAGGAATTGCTGCACTCCGGCGGACGAAGGAGCCGGATGGGACTCTGTATTATTCGTTTTTTAAGGCAAATGCGGTGAAGTGAGTGAAAAAATGAGTTTATTTTCAAAAAATCGGAATAGTAGAGAGGCCGGATGAGATTCCAGGCCTGTCTCAGAGTATGGTTCTAGTAATATGCGGTTGCCGGGGTTGCAGCAACGAGGGCTGCAAGGATGAAAAAGGCAATAACTGCGAGGAGGATTGCCGGCAGAAACACGGCGATAAACGCCCGTGTGGTGGATATTTCGTGCAGTTCTTTTATTGCGAGAATTCCCAGGGCAAGTGACCAGAACCCTGCGAGAAGGCCGATGAGGGGAATCCAGCCAAATATCATGTTTGGTGTGAGGGAGTAGATGACGGTCCGTATGGTGGTGGTGAGTCCCTTTCTTCCGCCTGCGATATAGACGAATATATGAAGGATGATGCCTCCGATGAAGAGGGCGATGACGCCGAAGATGATAATGAATATGATGGACATAACTACCATCCCGAGGGAGCCTAATGCCGCGAGGCCGCCTGCCCCAAAGGGACTTAATCCGGCTTCAACACCGGCCATTCCTCCCACCATTCCCATAAACAGTCCGAGCATAATCCCGGTCAGTACTCCGTAGATCACAAGGAAGGTGATGAAATACTGCAGTGCATCCCCCAGACTTTCATCTCTGTGTGCAATCAGTGTCTCTGTAGGATCGAGAAGGAATCCTTTCACTTTATTGATAAATCCGTTTGACATGGTAATGTTTCACCTGCTGATGCGTTTTCATTTGTGGAGGATATAGGTATTGTAGGGAGTAATATTGGAGATTTGACCCTGTCAATCCAATGCCAGTCTGGCGAGAGAGGATAGTGATGGCAGGTGGAAAAGCGCGGGGCATATTATGTCTGGAAATCCTGATCTTCTTCAGACTGTTTTTCTTGATTTTGCGTTTATTGGATCATTATTTGTCAAAAATTTGTCAAAAGTATATATGCTTCCTTTTCTTTTTTGTCATATTTTGTTAAAACCGAACTCTCATCTTCTTCCTGTCACCTTTCAACAATCTAATCTATCGTAATGTGTATACACAAGTCTGAAGGTACCTTTTCCCATCGCATTATTTTCATTGGAGGATCACAGCTGCACGACCGATGATTGGGTTTTAGGATAACCCTTATTATCCTGCCTATACTATAGAACGATAGGAGATGAGCCGATGGGCCTGTATGAAGATGTGCTGGAAAAACGTGATGATATCCTGCATATTTCCAAAGCACATGGTGTCCACCGAATAAAGATCTTTGGTTCAGTTGTACGCAGGGAGGACACACCAGAAAGTGATCTTGATTTTCTCGTTGAATTTTTGCCGGGAAGAAACCTCCTTGACCAGGTTGCACTTGTTCAGGATCTTGAAGACCTGCTCGGCCGCAGGGTTGATGTGGTGACGGAAGGTGGACTGCACTGGTATATTAGAGAACGTGTCCATAGGGAGGCAGTTTCTTTGTGAAGGACGATCGTCTGTATCTGATTCATATCCTTGAATGCATCAGCAAGATTGAGACGTATACCACAGGAGGCCGGGCTGTTTTCATGGAATCCCCAATGGTACAGGATGCAGTTATCAGAAACTTTGAGGTCATAGGCGAGGCGGTAAAACACCTGTCTGAACCCGTAAAAACGAAGCGTCCTGATATACCCTGGCGCAGAATTTCCGGCCTGAGAGACATTCTTATCCACCAGTATATGGGTGTTGACACCGATGCGGTGTGGAATGTCATCGATGAGAGTCTCTCTGCACTGAAGCAGGCAGTAACTGACATTTTGGCTGAGATAACGAACGATTAATTCTGTGTGACATCTCCGTGTCATTGATGGGAGAAACGGGGTTTCCTTCCAGCATCAATTTTACGATGGTGAATGCCAGTCTGGTATGTATATCCATCCTTTACCAATCAATCAGATGAAATCCGAGTATGCTTATTGCTGAAAATGAAATAATAGTCAGTTGTAGTTATGTCGCTGTATGATACTCTCAAATATTACTGGGGTTACACCATGTTTCTCCCCCAGCAGACTGAGGCAATATCAGCGATTCACCTGAAGCAGGATGTACTGCTGCTGAAAGCGACCGGAGGGGGCAAATCTCTTTGCTACCAGATTCTTCCGGTTCACGAGAAAAAACTGGGAATTGTGGTCTCCCCACTCATCTCCCTGATGAAGGATCAGGTGGACGATCTTCGCCAGAAAGGCATCCGTGCAGCGACATTAAACAGTGATTCAACAACCGATGAGAAGAGAAAAACGGAAACTGCAATTCGGGAAGGCAAAATACATCTCTTATATGTCTCCCCTGAACGGTTTGTCAGTGAACGGTTTGTCCATCTTCTCAAACATACTCCCCTCTCCCTCATTGCCATCGATGAAGCCCACTGTATCTCCCGATGGGGGCATGATTTCCGCCCGGATTACCGGAAACTCATGATGATAAAAAAGACCTGGCCGGATGTCCCGGTAATCGCGGTGACGGCCACTGCCACCCGTGAGGTAAAAGACGATATCGTGCGGCAGCTGAATCTGAAGGACCCATGTGTGCTTATCGGTTCTTTTAATAGGAAAAACCTGTATTATGAAATTCGTGAATCCGGAAACCCGAAAGGGGAAATAATCGAATTCCTGAACAATCATCGGGGAGAGTCGGGAATAATCTACTGTTTTTCCCGGAAGAGTACAGAGGAAATCTCCCAATACCTGCGGGGACAGGGCATGTCGTCTCTCCCGTATCACGCCGGTCTGAAGGACGATGTCCGGAGGAAAACACAGGAATCATTTGTCAGGGATAAAACACAGATCATCTGTGCGACAGTCGCCTTTGGGATGGGTATTGATAAACCTGATATCCGGTTTGTTATTCATTATGAACTGCCGAAAGACATCGAATCATACTATCAGGAGACCGGACGGGCAGGGAGAGATGGCCTGCCTGGTGAATGTATTTTATTTTATAATCGTGGAGACATCGCAAAACAACTCTGGCTCATCGATAAGGATGATTCTGACAGGGATTATAAGGAGGTGCAGAAGAAAAAACTCTTTTCTCTGACACGGTTTTGTGAGTCTCCGGTATGCAGAAGACATGCCCTTCTAACGTATTTTGGTGAGGAATATGAGCAGAAGAACTGTGAGACGTGCGACAACTGCCGGAAGGAGAGTCCGAGAGTTGATGCGAGAGAATATGCACGGAAGGTCATGGCCTGTGTCAATGAACTGAACGGTCACCTCGGGCGGGGGAAGATTGTTCAGATTCTTTCCGGATCAACGGTCAAAGGGATGGATTCCCAAACATTTCACAAACTGAAATCGTTTGGATCGATTATGGAGATCTCTGAAAAACAACTGGAACAGTGGGTTGATGAACTCGTATTTCAGGGCTACCTTACCTGCTCTGGCAGGAGGTATCCTCTCCTTTCCCTCTCTAAAGAAGGGATGACGTATCTGAACGGGCAAAAAGATGTCCCGATATTCATCAGCAAACCAAAGAAGACAGGAGGGAAATCCCCTGCCGGGGAGAAGCGTAATCTCTCTGATGTCAGGTATAATCAGTCTCTCTTTTCGTTGCTCCGTGTCCAGAGGGATGATATTGCACGGCGTGCGGGCCTTCCGAAATATATGATCTTCACAGACCCGTCTCTTATCGAGATGGCAGCCTTTTATCCAAGAACTAAGGATGATTTCCTGAAGATAAAAGGGGTTGGTGTCGCAAAATGGAATTCTTATGGCGATATTTTTACTAGCCTTATCTTAACATTCTGCGTCGAAAATGGCATCACCGGCACAGATGGGACCAGGCCTGGTGCAAAAAAGTGAGCCCTCAGTGACTGCCTCACAAAAAGGGTATAATTATGGATGATACGCCCCTCTCATCCCTTCTCTTTTCATCCTGATTACGTGCAACCGGTGCATGTCATCCCGATTCATCTTTTCAGCCTGATGTATCCGAAAATTTCCGAATAATGGTCTGGAATGCAAAGATCGCCGGAATAAGGAGGGAAAAAAGGTTATCTGGTGTTGAATATCATGGCGCTGAATACCAACGCAATGATGAACATATAATAGAGTGCGACAAAGATCACAACCGGGATAAATACGGCGAGAACGGCCTTCAGCTTTGATATTCCATGGAATTCGTGGAGGGCAAAGACCTGGATGGCCATCCCCCAGAAGGGGGTGATGAATGCTCCGATAATCGTCCAGCCAATAAGGAGAGTCGGGACCATGGAGTAGCACGACGCCCGGACAGTCTCCAGGTATCCACCGGTCCCTTTGAAGAAGAGGATGAAGATATGGGTGATTGCTGCACTGATAAACAGTGAGATGATACCCCCCACCAGGGAGGATCCAAATACCAGCGGCATGATGAAGAGAAGGGTATACCGGGGTATCTCCATCGCCGGGCCAAAGACAGCGAGACCAGCGGCAATGACGATGGTTATGAGGACCGAGAAGGCAAAGAGAAGCGTCAGGTAGAATACAAAGGCATCTTTGAATGATTCATCCCGGTACTCGCCAAATCCCTGATCAAAAGAGAAAAGACAGGTCCGGATGCGATCGCTGAATGATAACGTCATGCCCTGTCTTTGCACCGGATACAGGAATAATATTTGGATGGAATGCCTGTTTCCTGTGCGAAACCTTCATCATCCTGTGTTTCGTTAATGGGACGTATCGAACATGGAGGTGTTGTGAATGAATGTTCTCATTATTTATGCCCATCCCTATCCTGCATCGTTTAATGCGGCCATGAAGGACCGGGCAGTCTCGGTCCTGCAGGATATGGGCCACACGGTGAAGGTCTCCGATCTGTATGCAATGAAATTCAAGGCAGTCCTTGACCAGGATGACTTTCCCCAGCCCTGCAACAGGAATTATTTCTCGATTCCGGGGGAGCAGATGGCAGGGGTCCGAAACTGCACACTGGCACCCGACATCCAGGCAGAGATGAAAAAGATTGAATGGGCGGATCTCCTGCTCTTCCAGTTTCCCATCTGGTGGAGTTCAACGCCTGCCATCCTGAAGGGCTGGATTGACCGGGTCTTCGCACAGGGTTTTGTGGTGAATCTGATGGAGGGGCAGGTATACACGGAAGGCCTCTTATCCGGTAAGATGGCACTCATATCAACAACAGCCGGGTCACCGCCGGAATTCTACAGTGAGGGAGGGCCGCATGGTGATATTAACCATCATCTGATGACTCTCTGGCATACAACCTTTGAATTCTGCGGTATGGAGGTTGTGCCGACGTTTTATGTGTTTAATGCGGGAGTAATGGACGATCTGCAGGTCAATGCCGAACTGGAGCGCTATGAGGAGTATCTGCGCCTGCTGTGATGCCCCCCCGGATTTCGTTGGAACCGGTTCACCCCCCCAAAAAAAATGGTCCTATTTTTTCTCTTCTTCCCTGCGGGGCTTTGAGCTGCCAGAAAAGCAATAATCAGGAGAATTGCCATTGCGTCAAAACACCGGTACATGCCGGAAGAGATGTCCTGGTCTGCAATACGGTAGGCTGTTTCCTGCGTCCCTGCCGGGAGATTGCTGATGTATGTTGTCCGCATCTTCTCCACCTATGTCTGGAGGCCGGTCAGAATTTCCTGATCTGTATATTGTTGCAGGCCATGAAAGGTGCAGGGAAGTTCCGGAGTTTTTCGGAGATTACCGGAGGATCATTAGCATGAGAAGGTCAGGATTCTGCAGAATATGGATTTTCTGCTTGAAAATGCATTATTTTACCTTGAAATCAGGAAAACAGCCGGTCGAGGGTGTCAAGCACATCCTCTTCGATCTCTTCAGCAAGAAGGCCGAAGAGGAGGCGGTCGTGGTACTCACCCCAGGCATGCCAGTATTTTCGCTGCAGCCCTTCCGGGACAAATCCTCCCTTCTCAAGAACACGTACCGAGCCCCGGTTTCCGGCGGCGGTATCGGCGTTCAGACGGTAGGCACCTGCTATGCGGAAAGCAAACCATATGAGAAAGGTGACAGCCTCTGAACCGATTCCCCTGTTCCAGTATGGGTTGTCTATCTGGTAGCCGACAAGGTATGCCCCGGGAGATAAATCCTCTGCAATAAGGGCACACTGGCCGATGAAGACTCCTGTCTCCTGGTTCCGGATAGTGAAGACGAAGTGGCCCGGCATTCTCTTTTCAGAGAGTGCCAGGGTGTTCTCGTCCACAAAAGGGAGGAAGTAGGCATGAGTGACTTCCGGGGTGTTCGGGCCAAAGAAGAGCCAGCGGCAAACACTCTCTTTTGCAAGCATCTCTGATATGGGAAAGAGATCTTCAAGTGTGACATATGAGAAGGTGAGGGTAGGCGACGCCCAGGTGGTCTGCATTTGCTATTGGTGTATGCGGGGATGAGAAAAAAAGGGTTTGGTGGTTTTTAACACTCCTGTTTCAAGAAGACCCTGAGTCAGGGGGAGTCCCTCCCCCCGACAGCCCCTCTCATGTGAGATGGTTCCTGTTTGGAAGTATGAAGATGGAATTCTGCATTAGCTGGTTTATACTATCAATCCTGGTATCTGATTGTTAATTTGCAGGTGATTTGTGCACCCCTGCCCTCTCCTCTCAGGAACTGCCCCTCCCTCTGGGTGGAGGATGAGCACGGTGTATGCCGGGAGTGGAGAGGGGGAAATCAAAATGGAAGATATTTGCCTGAAAGGGCTGCCATTTCAGCTATTCTGAGGTGATTGGGTGGGCGTATGATGCTAAAGGGCAAACGTGCTAATTGTATTAATGGGGCGGGGGCGTATAATCTCCTGAATCTCTCATTCGCCATCCGAATCCCTCTCTTTTTTCTTCCTTTTCTCCTCCCGTCTCACCTTCTGTCCCCATTTCACGGCAATCAGACCTGATATTAACGTCTGGACAATTGCATAGACAATGATGATAAGAAATGCTTCTCCGTGGCCTGCGAGGGCACTTGCCCCAACGAGGAGAGATACCCCGAGGTTCCTGTTTGCAGAACTGGTGGCAAGCACCTGCCGGTTTTGTTTCTCCGAACCACCCAGGAGGTAGCCGGCAAGCATCGAAAACGCCACCAGAATGAAGACGGCTGCTGTCGCAGCGATGCCGACACTGAAGAACGAATCAATGAACCTGCCCTCCCCTGTCACCTGCACCCAGATGAAGATGATGCCGAAGATGGCGATCGTGAGATTGGAGAAGATAAACACCCGCCTCCGGATCCGGTCTGCAAATGCCTGGCAACGGGAGTTGGTAGCCATTCCTGCGACCATGGGCAAAAATATCAGGATGAGAAGGGTTGTCATCACCGAGAAAAAGTCAATCTGCTTAGTGATGGCTCCGGAAAGGATGAGGGTGAGCGTTATCGGGGTGGTGAATATCGCAAGTACACTTAAGAAGAACATGATGCTGATTGCAAGCGAGACATCGCCCTTGGAAAACTCAGCGAGTTTAGGGCCGATGGTCGAACCCGGGGCGCAGGCGACAATGAGAAGCCCTGCTGTGACACCAATGTCCATCGGGAGCAGGCGGACCATTGCAATGCCTGCGAGAGGAATGAGGATGAGATTGATAAAAAAGGCTGCCCCTATCAACCGGTGATGCTTAAGGGGTGCGGTAATCTCACGGATTGTCAGGCCAAGTCCCATGGAAAACATCGTTGCCACTAAAAAGAGGTAGATGGAGAGTTCAAGCGGCAGGGTCAGGCCTATGGTCGAAAGCATCTGCACAGAAGTAGTCCGCTCTCCCTATAATTTCTGCTGTTTACCCGTTTGTCTGAAAAATATGGCGGATTGGACTTTAAACAAAAAAATACGTTTGAATTCACTCTGATAGAATGCATTTATAATTGTTTGTGGTAATATGGGAGTTATGGAAATGCAGTACGGTATGTACCTGGCATACTTCTTTCAGACCCTCATCGGCCTGAACTGTATCTATGCCTTTGTAACCGGAAATCTGGTGGGGTTTTTCTCATCTCTCATCATGTTTCTGGCGACCCTGGTGCCCTTCATTATCGCTCACCGGATGCATATTCACTTTCCCTGGTTTGTCTTCTTCCTGATTGCTCTTGCCCTCTGGTTTCATACGGCTGGCTATATTCAGGGCTATTATGAGATGTACTATCCGTATTATGACAAAATTGCCCACCTGGTCTCCGGCACCACCGTCGCCCTTCTCGGTTTTTTAGGTGTCATCTTCCTTGACCGATACTGGAATATGACACTCACGACCCCCTTCATCGTCGGGTTTACGATAATGTTTGCGGTGGCACTCGGTGCGTTCTGGGAGATGTATGAGTTTCTGGTGGACACTTTTTTCGGAGGTTCCCTTGCCGGCCCGATGCAGAATGGTCTGAATGACACCATGCTCGACATGATGTTTGTTCTCGCAGGATCCATCATGGTCGCCGTTATGGGTGTCTTCTACTTCCGCCACCATCAGAAAGGAGATATTGTCGGGTCGCTGAACGGTGAAGAAGGCATCAGTTCAATGAATGGGTCCGGCAAAGAAAAGTGATCTGCTTCAAATGTGATGTAAATATGATACTCTCTGTTTTTCCTGATTTCAACGACCCTGTTCTAAAATAATTCCCGTTTTTCGCCGGTGCAGTTTTGCATTCTGGAGGTTTTGTGACTTCTTTATGCCGCTGTGAGTCATTCCGAAACGGATCTTGTTCCGGTTTCTCCGGGACTGTTGGTATTTGGAAAAGAGCTGTCCCCCTCACATGAATAATATTGAAAAAAATGAATGGGCCTGATGCGATTCGAACGCATGACCGTCCGGTTATGAGCCGGACGCTCCACCACTAAGCTACAGGCCCGTGTGAAATGTGTATATTCACTATGTCATGAATGGCTAAAAATGTATTGAGAATGACGGCTCCTCCGGCACTGGATAGGGATGGATTGCGGAGCTTTTTCCGTATGTGTCCGGCTGTTTGGAATGTGTGGGGTTGGTGCAGGTGTGGGGGCGCCAAACCCGGCAGGTAACCGTTGGTATCCGGTAGCCTGTCAGCCATCAGGGATTTGAGCCTACGATATGGTTGATCGTGTGTTCACAGATATCTGTTGAATAGTCTCCCATTCTCCGGAGTGAGTCTGCGATGTAGACAAAGTGTATCGCATGTGCCATCTCGAAAGAGAGAGCCATGCGGTTTATTTCCCGGCAGCGTTTCTCCAGACTTTCCGTCTGGGCAATGATTGCGTTTGCCTTCTCAAGGTCATTGGAATGGAACGCCTCCATGGTGGCCCGGAAAATCGCCATCGCGTCGCGTTCTGCCCGCTGGATTGATTCAAAGATATCGTTTTCAATTGGAAAGTCCGTAAGTTCAACAGCATTCTGCGCAATCTTTGTGGCATGGTCTCCGATACGCTCAATTATTTTTGCGATCTGGATGTATCCGGAGGCAGTCGCAATCGGAATGTCCATCCGGCGGGAGAGATTAACGTCAGAATAGATGAGGTTTACCTGCCGGGCCACCAGCCATTGAAGGCGGTCCACGTCACCATCACGTGCAATGACAGATGAGGCAAGGGATCGGTCCCGAATCCGCAGGGCAGTGATCGCATCCCCACTCATCTTGGTCACAATGACACCCATCCTGCGCAGCGTATTTTCAATGGGCATCTCTGTCGGGTTGAGGAGATCTTTTACGGTGATCTCGGTGTCAGTCTCCTCAACAATCTCCTGCCCGATGGACATTGCGGTGAAATTCCGCACCTGTTCTATGATTTTTACAGGCAGGCGGTGCCGGGAACGGATCATAATCTCTGTGTACCCGGAGATATAAGCCCCCACAAGTTCCCGGAGAATAAGGGTGTGGTCAGTCCCTGCATCAACCGTAAAAATCTTTTTTCTCTGTACCTGCTCACCGGTGGTATTTGGAGTTACCAGCAGTGTGCCGTCACTCTGAATAATCAGGCCTACCGGGTCATTTTTCTGAATGTTGGTTGCATCGACCCATTTTTTGGGGAGGGAGACAATTAACGAAGAACCCCCACTCCGCTGGACCTTCCGGATCTCCATATCAGCCATTGTATCTGTATTTTCTTGTATTTGGTATATCATTTTTCTCTGGTTGATATATTTAGTATATTTTTCATATTCAGGTAATTGCTGGTATATACTTCATGTGTTGTATGTCGGTCAAAACTATATGTACACTTTTCCCTTTTTGGTATGGAGAAAACCCACTATGAATTTGCTCTCTAAACCATCTATTGCATTTGCACTGGCAGTCATTCTGCTTGCAACAGCGTTTGTCTGCGGATGTACTGACTCCGGCCCTGCCCCGGCAGAGACCGGGACTATCTCTGTGACCGGTTCTACCACTGTTCTTCCGCTTGCACAAATCGCTGCCGAAGCATACATGGGAAACCACCCGGAAGCTGATATTCAGGTATCCGGCGGTGGGTCTTCCGTGGGTGTGACAGCAGTCGGTGAAGGTACCGCAGAGATTGGCATGGCCTCCCGTGAACTGAAAACCTCAGAGTCTGAGGCATACCCTGATCTGGTACAGCACGTCGTTGCTAAGGACGCCATTGCAATAATCGTTAATCCATCAAATACTGTCCCTGACCTTACCATTGCACAGATAAAATCCATATATCTCGGTGATACCACCAGCTGGAAGGATGTCGGTGGCCCGGACGCGACCATTGTCGTTGTCGGCCGTGACAGCGCCTCCGGTACCCGTGAGTACTTCCTTGAATCGGTGATGGACAAAGAAGACTTTACCCCAAGTCAGCTTGAGAAGAACTCAAACGGTGCTGTCCGGCAGACTGTTGCACAGACTCCGGGTGCCATTGGCTATGTGGGTCTTGGTTACCTGGATGGTAGTGTGAAGGCAGTACCTGTCAATACCGGCAGTGGTACGGTTGAGGCAAGCGTTGTAACCGTTCTCTCAGGTGAATACCCAATTGCCCGTGGCCTGAACATGTTCACTGTGGGCGAGCCAACCGGTCTTGCCGCAGACTACCTCTCCTTCATCATGAGCCCTGAAGGTCAGACACTTGTGGCTGAAGAAGGATTTGTTCCGATTGTCTGATTCCATCAGGAATTCTATCCCCCCCTTTTTGAACTATCATGGAACAGAAACAACAGACTACCGGCACTCCCGCAGTATCAGCTGAACTCTCAGCAGGTCGAAATGCATACCTGAAAGAACGTATCATCCGGTCGGTCTGGTTTATGGCAGCGGCGTTTGGTGCGCTCACGGTATTTTTCATCCTTGCATTTCTGGTCAAAGATGGTATCCCGATCTTTGGCATAGCAACCCCGGAAGAGTTTCTCTTCGGCGCGACATGGAACCCGACTGGTGCGATACCGAAGTACGGGACTCTTCCGCTATGGGTTGGCACCCTCCTTGTGACCACCGGTGCGATGGTCATTGCAGCACCCCTTGGCATTGCATGTGCGATTGTCATCGCAGAACTTGCGTCACCCCGTGTGAAGGCCGTATTCAAACCTGCAATTGAGCTTTTGGCAGGCATCCCATCGGTTGTATACGGTTTTTTTGGCCTGATCGTTCTCACCGATGTTATCCGGGTGAATTTCTCCATCCCCACTGGTGAAACATGGCTCGCAGGCTCTGTACTTTTGGGCATCATGGCCCTTCCCACGATAATCAGTGTCTCTGAAGATGCCATCTCAGCGGTGCCGAAGGACTACCGGGAAGGAAGCCTCGCCCTCGGGACCACCCGGTGGCAGACCATCTCGCAGGTGGTCGTCCCTGCCGCTCTCTCCGGCATCACTGCAGCGCTCATCCTTGGTATCGGCCGGGCGGTCGGCGAAACGATGGCTGTCCTGATGGTCACCGGAAATGCCCCCATCATTCCTGATCCGTTATACAATGTCCTCTCTCCCATACGAACCCTGACGGGTACACTGGGTATCGAGATGGGAGAGACAGCCATTGGCAGCGCCCATTATCATGCCCTTTTCGGTGTCGCCCTGCTTCTCCTCATGATTACCCTTGTGGTTAATCTCTCAGCAGGGCGGGTTCTCAGCCATATCCGTGCAAAACAGACGGGACTCGGCAAAGGATCCGGCAGGCTTGCTGCGTTTTTCACCCGGTACAGACGGGAGACCCGGATTTCTGCTGCCATTGTTGTTCTCCTTATGGTGGCAGCGGGTATCTCCCCTCTGGCTGCCGGCGTGCTCGCTCTCTCTGGTGCCCTTTGGAAGTATGTTCCTTTATACATTCAGCCCCGGCACCAGCAGAATCTGGCATTTGTCCTTCTGTTTGCAGCCATTGCGGTGGTGCTTGCAGCGCTTGCCCTCATCCTCGGGTATATTGTCATCAATGGTCTGCCCGCAATCAGCTGGGAATTTTTGACCACTGCACCACGGGCGCTCGGTCGGGAAGGTGGTATCTTCCCGGCGATTGTTGGCACACTCTACCTTGTCGCCGGAGCAATTGCGATTGCGCTCCCGATTGGGGTCGGTGCGGCTATCTATCTTATTGAGTACACCCGTGAGAATGTCGTCACCAAAATCATCCGGTCAGGTGTGGACCTCCTGAATGGTACACCGTCCATTGTATTCGGCCTCTTTGGCTTCTCCTTTCTGGTCATATACCTCAACTTCGGTATCAGCCTCGCCGCAGGACAAATCACCCTCGCCCTGATGGTCCTCCCGACGGTCATCCGGACGACAGAAGAGGCACTCAGGAGTGTACCGTCCTCCCTCAGGGAAGGAAGTCTCGCCCTGGGTGCCACCCAGTGGCAGACCATCTCACGGGTGGTCCTCCCTCCCGCCATGCCGGGGATCATCACCGGGGCAATCCTCTCCATCGGGCGTGCAGCAGGTGAGACTGCTCCGATCATGTTCACCGCAGTCGTCTTCTCATCCCGGTTCCTTCCATCGTCTCTCTCAGATCCGGTGATGGCCCTGCCTTATCATCTCTACATCCTTGCGACCAATGTCCCGGGTGCAGAGACAAATCAGTATGGAACCGCAATGGTGCTCATTGCACTGGTGGCAGTCATCTATCTCGGTGCAATCGCAGTCAGAACACATTATCAGAAAAGTATCCGGTGGTAAAAATGGACACATCAGCAGTAATCGAAACACAGGGAGTAAACCTCTGGTACGGGGACACCCAGGCATTGAAGGATGTCTCGGTCAGGTTTCAGGAATTGACGATCACAGCCCTCATCGGCCCTTCCGGATGTGGGAAATCAACTCTTCTGCGGTGTTTTAACCGTATGAATGACCTGATTCCGTCCTGCAGAATTGAAGGCGGGATCACGTATCATGGGACTGACATGTACGACTCTTCCGTTGACCCGGTCCATCTGAGAAAACGGGTTGGCATGGTATTTCAGCGCCCCAACCCGTTCCCGAAGTCAATCTATGACAACATCACCTACGGACCGCGAATGCACGGCATCCGTGACCGGGCTACCCTTGAGCAGATTGTCGAGGAGAGCCTGAAGAAGGCCGCTCTCTGGGACGAGGTCAAAGACCGCCTCACAGCATCTGCGATGGGCCTCTCCGGCGGACAGCAGCAGCGGTTATGCATCGCCCGCACGCTTGCAGTGAACCCGGATGTCATCTTAATGGATGAACCCTGTTCCGCACTTGATCCGATTGCGACCGCAAAGATTGAGTCGCTGATGGAGGATCTCAAGAGCCAGTACACGGTGATTATTGTAACGCATTCCATGCAGCAGGCGGCACGGGTGAGTGACTACACCGGATTTATGTACATGGGGGAACTCATTGAGTTTGGGGAGACCACAAAAATTTTTGAGAACCCTGAAAAAGAACTGACAAACAATTATATTACCGGGAGGTTTGGATAAGATGACTTTTGAAACATTTCATCAGGAACTGGACGCCATCCAGGCACGTGTCCTGACAATGGCAGAGCTTTCAATGGGGATGCTTACAGACGGCATGCAATCCCTGAATTCAGTGGATGAAAAACTGGCAAATGATGTTATGGACCGCAAAATCACCCTTTCAGAAATGCATGAAGAGATTGAAGATCGCATTATGCGTCTCTATGTGCTCTATCACCCGGTGGCAGCAGACCTCCGGAGAGTCATCTGTTACAATGTGATGAACTATTCCCTGTACCGGATTGGGAGAATGGGAAAAGGTCTCGCAAAAAATGTACTGACCGTGAACAAAGAGATACAGGGTGTGCCGAGGGACAGTCTTCTTGTCATGGCCGATATGGTTGTTGCAATGCTTGAGGATGTCATCACCGCCTTCCGGACATCAACCGTGGTAGATCCTGTCTCAATGGGTCGACGTGACGATCAGGTGGATGCGATGAGGACCGGTATCTTCCGCGAATGCCTCACCTATATGATGGAAGACCCCCGCAATATCCCCAGCGGCATTGAGTGCATCACCGCTTCGCGCCACTTGGAACGAGCCGGTGATCATGCCTGCATAATGGCAGAAAAGGTGTACTTCATGGTGAAAGGCACCCGTGTGGAGATCCGATAGAAGGGGGAGAATAACCCTGCTGAAAAGAGTTGTTCGGCTGATGAATCAGCCAAAATCCTTTTTTTCCCTTTCTCACCCGTGAACGCTTTTGGATACCGTTCATCCGGGGGGTGAAAGAAGGAGCATGCGACTTCAGTCACTGGTTTTGATTGGTGAATTCAGGTATCAGTTTATTTATCCTGCCGCATTACGGGAAGCAAATTTCTGTCGGGGGATTTATGGTAATAAATGTAAGTAATTTTTCCTGATGGATTTAATTTCCGGCATTATTTGCCATATCAGTTTGTCTTTCCGAACAGAATGTTTATGGCATCATGAATACGGATCTTATTAACTGATTTATAGGGGGTTATCAGTGTATGCAGCCCGATTATTCTGGCCAGACAACAGGAGGGGAGACAATCCCGGTAGCAGGTTTTTCTTCCGATGGCAGCCTGCTCTTTTCAAATACCGCATTTCGTGAAATCGCAGGTACAGCACAGGAAAAAGGCGGAACTGTCGGTCAGGTAGCAGAAGACCGGAAGGCATTTCTTGCTGCAGTCCGGAAGGCCTGCAGCGGGACTGCATGTTCACTACAGGCAGAGCTGAAACCATCGGGAATTATGACTCATATTTCCCTTTTTCCGTCATATGACGTATCTGGTCCGTTTGCACTGACCGTTGCCATTCCGGACGGTTTTGAGGGTGGCAATGGTGCACCACCGAAGATGGCGTCAGATATACTCTTTACACCCGGAGATGAGGCAGTATTCATCGCTGATGCGGATCGCAGGATACTGGAAGCAAATGATTCAGCCTGCCGAAGGTTTGGCTATTCCAGAAAAGAGATGCTCAGACTCAGGATTGATGATATTGTCGCACCGAAATGTCGTGAATCGACACCGGCCCGGCACGCCTTACTTCTGAAAAAAGGAGGTGGGACATTTGAAATCCTGCATGTCACACGGGACGGACGGGTATTTCCGGTTGAGGTGCATGCCACGGTAATCCAGTACCGGGGAATATCGACTCTCCTTTCCATGTCACGGCCTATCACAGAGATTAGGAGGCCGGACCATGCGTCAGAAGCACTCGGTGAGATGGAAAAGAAATACCGTTCTTTCTTTGAGGCTGCCAGTGATGGGTTCATTGTCACTGACAGTGACGGTGTGGTGCTTGACATTAATGAACGCTTCGCTGCCCTGCTTGGAAAGCCAAAACGTTCTGTGATTGGGCATAGTCTCTTTCCGTTTCTCGATTTTGACGAGGCATATGTGCCGGATGCATTGTTCCAGTCGGCCATTGAAAACGGTTGTGTCCGGTTTGAGGCGGAGGTGGTATCAGGCAATGGGGCGGTTCTGGCTCTGGAATGCTGTCCGATCACACTGCAGGGTGAGCAGTGTATTCGTGTTGTCGCCCGTGAAATCCCGGGAGGACCTTCTCCTGAGGATGAACCTGGCGATTCATCAGGTATCTACCTTAATGCCTTTGAGATGTCGGGGGCCGGTCTTGTGATTATCGACCGGGATGCCCGCATCATCCATGCAAATCCGGAGATTGAGCGGATACTTGGCATATCTGCGGATGAACTCAGGGATTTGACATTGATGGAGTTTATTGACGATCCCATGCTTCCATCCATTGCAAAAGAGGAAGATGAACCCGGAGGATCCGATGCGTTCCGGAATGTTAACCATGAAATTACCATCAGATCAAAAACATCCGGTGAAATCCCTGCACTAATCTCTGTCCGTTCAATACCGGGCACCTCGCTGTATATTATGTCCGTTCAGGATATCTCACCGCAGCGTGAGATAATTGGTGAACTCTCTGAACGGCAGGAGTTGTATGAAAAGCTCTTCTCATCGGGCTGTGAGGCGTTTGTTTTGCTGGACGATGCGTATGATATCCGGATGTGGAATACTGCAGCAGAAGAGATGTTTGGTTACAGCGCAGCGGAGGTCACAGGAAAAAATATCTTCCCTCTGCTTTTCTCCCGTGGACCGGAAGAAGGTCAGCGGATCTTTCAGCGATTTCTGGAACCTGGTGCGACCTCTTCCGGAGGTACTCCTGCAGAACTTTCCCTCAGCACAAAAGAGGGGGGTGCTATTTATACTGAGGCATCGGTATCCCGGTTTATTCATAAGGGAAACCCACACTTCCTGCTCATCATTCGGGACAATACCGAACGGCATCAGCTCATTGAATCACTCACTGAAAGTGAGGAATTTCTGCGGTTTGCAATTGATGCCACCCATGTTGGTATCTGGGATTATGACCTGGAAGAGGATAGCTGCAGCATGAGTGAGGATGTCTTTGCATTGTTTTCCCTTGGTGACACGCATTCTTCTGCATCCAGTATCTCTTCTGATGCATGGCGTGGCGTTATTCACCCGGATGATATCCTCACATCTGAGAGTATCTCCCTTGCAATCATGAGTGGAAGTATCACTGAATTTGACTCTGAACTGAGACTGCGAACCATTGATGGCACATGGAACTGGTTTGCCATGGAGGGAAAGGTGGTGGAGTACCGATAATACCGGACGTCCTCAGCGGATGGTGGGGATCATCCGTGATGTGCAGGAGAAAAAACAGGCCGAGTCCGCCATTCGGGAGGCTAACCGGAAACTGAGTCTTTTAGCAGGCATCACCCGGCATGATATTCTTAACCAGATACAGGGTCTGCTCTTTTATTCAGAGGAGATGAAGACCGGTGAATACACAATGGATGAGGTGGTGGTGATGGCAGATAAAATATATGAGATGACAGAGACCATCAATCGCCAGATTACCCGGACCCGCAATTATGATATGCTCGGTACAGAACCGCCGGAATGGCAGAACATCCATTATCTGGCCGATGAAATTGTCAACGGGATGGAATACCTGGAACTTATTTACCGGAATGAGTCCCCAATGGTGGAAGTCTATGCCGATTATCTCTTTGCAGAAGTTCTCAGGACCATTATCGAAAACACCCGGCACGCATCTGGGGGGACAACACTGACTGTAAGGTTTACCGAGACAGATGGCAGCGGGATTCTCACCATCGAAGATAATGGGTGCGGTATCCCCCTCAAATATAAAGAGAAAATATTTTCACATAGTTACTCCAAAGGGAAAGGCGGCGGACTCTTTATCGCCCGTGAAATTGCGGGTGTAACAGGTATTGAACTCTATGAGGCCGGTGAAGTGGGTTCCGGGGCCCGCTTTGAGCTTCGCATTCCGAAATCCGGGTATCGGTTCACAAGAGCAGACGACAATGAAGCGGTATAATTTGCTAATCCGTCCCTGTTTACGTTGGGTTTAATTTATTAGTGTCCTGTATCAGAACAGAACGCGTTGGAGGAACCCGGTACATGGGTTGATGAACATACAAACTCTCACACATTATGAAAGATAAAAACT
The DNA here is from genome assembly GCA_963761105.1 of uncultured Methanomicrobiaceae archaeon. Classification (GTDB taxonomy): domain Archaea; phylum Halobacteriota; class Methanomicrobia; order Methanomicrobiales; family Methanomicrobiaceae; genus Methanogenium. The sequence goes on from CAVXFW010000023.1 coordinate 943,044, forward strand.
GGTTGATCGGGATTGCTGCCACACTTCTCATGGCCTCAGCACTGCTCTATTTTATTCATTACCTAGTGTTTCATGACCTGCATCACATCGGTGTCTTTGGCCTGCATGAGCTGGCATTTCTCCCCTTTGAAGTGCTAATCGTTACCCTCGTCATCCACCGCCTGCTCGATGAGCGCGAAAGAAAGCAGAAACTGGAGAAGATGAATATGGTTATCGGCACGTTTTTTTCACGGGTGGGAACAACGCTTATTACCTGTTTTGCGAGTCATGACCCGAATGTCGAGTCCATCCGGTCTGAATTGATAGTTACCGACGCCTGGAATGAAAATACCTTCAGTGCAGTGGCAGCCCGGATGAAGACATATGAATATGATATTGATTCCTGCACCATCGACCTCGAAGGACTCCGTACATTCCTTCTGGACCGCGAGGATTTCCTCCTCAGGATGCTGGAAAATCCGGTGCTTCTGGAACATGAGGACTTTACTGAACTGCTGCGGGCTACTTTCCATCTCACCGAAGAACTGAGCAGGCGGGGTTTCATCGCCGAATGTCCTCCCTCTGATATTTCACACCTTGGAGGTGATGTCAGGCGTGTCTATGGGCTCCTGATTCATGAGTGGATTTCTTACATGCACTACCTGAAGAGAAACTACCCGTACCTCTTCTCTCTTGCTCTGCGCACCAATCCCTTTGACCCGGAGTCATCCGTGATGGTCACCTGACCATCTTCATTCAATTTTCCCGTCTGTACCGCTGTCTTTCTCTTCGGTGTCGGTTGTTGGTTCAAATTCATGGTGTTTAACCAGGAATTCACGGATTTTTGCAGATTCAAGCCACCCCTGATCGAGTTTTCGGACAATTTCATCAATCTGGTCTACCTGGGTGAGGATTCTCTCCCGTGATTCTCCCACCTGCAGATCAGCGATTGCGGCTATTATGGTCAGGGGGTTTCTGATATGGTCATTGAGAATGGCAAGGGAGAGCAGATTCTCCTCTATCTGGCCGAGTGCCTCCTTCTCACGTTCCCGCATCTTTACGGTCTCTGTGATGTCACGGGCAAATATACAGGTGAACTCCTCTCCCCGTGTGTACAGATAACTGCTGGTCTGTGCGATGGGGAAGAAAGTATTGTCAGAGCGCATCAGATATGATTCCTTGTGTACCAGAGTACCATCTGCAATCCGGCTCCACACAGAAGGCCAGGTATCCGGTGTAATGGTTGGGTTAATGTCCCATGTCTTCAGGCTGGTGAGCTCTTCAGGAGTGTAGCCAAGGGACTGCGATGCGGCTGTGTTTCCATACGTGACCGACCCGTCTTTTTTTACCCAGTAGATGGCATCATCTACGTTATCCACCGAGAACTGGGTAATGCGTAGTCTCTCTTTATTCTTCACAAAGGTGGTGATTTCATGCACAATTGCAGTCAGATATACGGTTTCTGTTCCTGTAAACCGGGAGACCGAGATACTGAAATGCCTGACATTATCGGTATCCGGATGCCGTTCGCACGTGAAGTGCTGTGGATCACCCGCGTACGCGGCATGCGTGTGTTCTTTGAGAATGTTCCCATCCGGATCTGTTAAACAGGTACCCATGATTTCATCCAGTCGTTTCCCGATGAGGCCATTCCGGTCAGATCCGGTCATCTTTTCTGCCGCCCGGTTGCATTCAAGGATGCCTGTGCCATCCAGAATGAAGATCGCCTCATTGGCTGCTTCAAAGAGGTGACGATACTTGCGTTCAGAATCCTCAAGTGCTTTTCCGGCTCCCTCAATCTCTGTCAGATTCTGTTGGATGGTGTCAAGAAGGCTGTTTACCGATCGTACTATGGCGGTGAGTTCATCATTTCCGTCATCAATGAGCCGTGCCTGAAAGATGGATGACCCCGAAATTCTGCGAACTCCCCGGGAAATTTCTTCTATTCTCCTGGTGAGGTGTTGTCCCAGATACATGTAGGCAAGCCCTCCGCTGATAATAAGGGTGACAATAAACAGGATGGCAGAGTTCTGGACCGCCTTTTTACCGAACATGTATGTGTCCCGGGGATTATTGACACTGAGTACAAAGGCTGGTGTGCCTGCTACATCATACATCAGGGTATCTGCTGAGATCTCTTCTTCTGAAATGACCACATGTGTGCCGGAATTCAGTGTGCTATCCAGTCCTGCCTCAAAGGCAGCACCGTTCTCTCCTCTTTGCAGGGGCTTTGCTCCGACACCGAGATTAAGATCAGTGGCAATTTGTGCTACGGTATCGGGCGTAAACCGGTATGCCATCACCAGGTGGCCCCTTGATGGCCCTTCATAATATGATGTGAGGATAGGTTCAGCTGCAATTATCCAGATGCCATCAGATGTGCTCAGTATTCCGGCAAGGTCATCCCCGGCATATTCCGGCGAGGATATGAGAGGAAGAAACCGGAGTGCCTGTTTCAGTTGGGCAGAAACCGGAAGAATCTCTTGTGTTTCAGGATCATATGAATCTGCATAGAGCAGATTACCTGCAACGTCAAAATACAGGATTGCCTCTACTCCAGTATTGGAGAAGGTTGATGGAGCCAGGTTACTCTTGATATACGCCTGATTCAGGTCATATGCAAAGGCATAGGTGTCGTCCCATCCTGCATAGTCTTCTGCAGTCAATGCAAGATTCTCTCCCTGCCTGTCAACAGCAATCATTGCTGTTCTGAGATCTCCGGTGATCTCTTCCGTCTCTATTTCCTCAATTCCGCCAATGAGATAATACTGGGCACTGATGATGAATCCAACGCCGATTGCGAGTATTATTGCACAGATTACGAGGATATTTCTGGTATTTACCCGCACTTAGCCACCACTATGGTTTGTCATCCGGTTCCGGAGTGAACAACAATTTATAGGAAATAATGACTGCGGTTTGTATATATCCGTATATATCATGGTAGTTTTCTGCCTGAATGGGGGCGAGGATGCATAAATTAAATTTTCTCAGATCTCCGGATTGTTGCCGGGGTTCTTCAATTTTCTTTAAAATGCTGTTTTTGCCGATACAACCGTTCTCCGGTCACATTATCTGGCCCAATATCTGCCACATTTTTTGTTCTTACGTATTCATCTGTTGTGAAAGGAATGACACCCAATGGGTTGGGAATCATCGGAAACAGTCTATCTTTTTTCTGTTCTCCGGGGGTGCCAGTCTGTTATTCCGGTGGCACAGGCAATGTGCCGCATCTTCGGGGCTATCAATAATAAAAGCGATAAATAACTCTGTTGTGGATTTATTGGTTGAATGAGGTTTGGAAACCTGCCGGATGATAATCGCTGTCCGGTCTGCATGACCGATCCATTGAGGTAACTATCCACCCCCCACAACACTATTTTTCCCAGGTGAAAACCGTTTGATCCATATATTATAAACCCAAATAAAAATCTAATGACCTCCTTTAAAGATCGGGATGAAGTATTACATTTCGTTTTAACTGATCCTGAAGGTGCCACGAATATCATTCTTGAGCTATATGCTATCGTTGAGAAACAGTCCGTTCTCATTCAGCAACAGGCAAAAAAGATAGAAGAACTTGAAGCACGAATCGAGGAACTCGAAGCCCAACTGAATAAAAACAGCCGTAATAGCAGTTTTCCTCCTTCACGTGATATCTACACACCAAAACCCACGAGTCTCCGGAAAAAAAGCGGCAAAAAACCCGGTGGTCAGAAAAATCACAAGGGAAGTACCCTTGAATTATCAAATCATCCGGATGAGATCATCACAAATCAGGTCGAGACCTGTAAATGTGGACATGCGCTTCACAATGTCATACCTCAGAAAATAGTGCGCAGGCAGGAATTTGAAATCCCTCAGGTTCCGTTAAAAGTTACTGAATATCAGTCAGAAATTAAAATATGTCCGGTTTGTGGACAAAAAAATACCGCAGCATTCCCACCCGGCATTACCCAGCCGGTTCAGTTTGGGGAGAACCTTAAAACAACCGTCATCTATCTTAAAAATGAGCTTTTTGTCCCCTATAAGAAAATTGAAACCTATTTCAGGGATATTTATGGTCATACCTTAAGTTCGGCAACGATGCTTAATATTCAGAAAGAAGCATCCCGACTGCTTGAGCCGTTTGAGGCATCCGTCAAAGATGAATTGATTCTGTCACCGGTATTAAATGCGGATGAAACCGGACTCAAGGTCAATGGGAAAAGATGGTGGCTGCATACAATAGGAAATGAGCACATGACACTTTACGGAGTGAATGCAAAACGAGGCTCAACAGCTATGAAGGAGATGGGGGTTCTGCCAAAATATGATGGAGTTTTGGTTCACGATTTCTGGGCACCCTACTCGACATACGACTGTACGCATGCCTATTGCAATGCACATATTCTGAGAGAATTACAAGGAATAATTGACGGTTTCGGACAGGGATGGGCAGAAAATATGAAAGACCTCTTTGCAGGAATCCATACCTGCGTCTGTGATGAAAATAACCGTGATCCTTCGACAGTATCTGGATTTGAAAGTAGATACATTTCCATTGTAGAAAAAGGGATGAAACAAAATCCGCCTCCGGATAAACGACAAAACGCAGGAAAAAGGGGACGGGTGAAACGGTCAAAACCACTGAACCTGCTCATAAGGCTGAAAAAATATCGTGAAGATATTCTGAGGTTTATGCACAACCCGCTGGTCCCATTTACAAATAATCTGGCAGAACGGGACGTGAGGATGATGAAAGTGCAGCAAAAGATATCCGGTACGTTCAGATCGCTAGAAGGTGCAGAAATGTTCTGCAGATTTCGGGGATATATCTCTACTGTCAGGAAAAATAAAAAATCAGTTTTTGAGGCACTGAGGAAATTGGTTGCCGTCCAACCATTCACTCCTCAGGTATTGATAGGCTGAATAGTTACCCATTGAGAATGAAATTATACGATTAAATCAGAAAAATGCAGTATTCAATACTTATTTTTCAAAATCCGGGTAATTATTGGAAATATGTCAATCCAAAAGAATAACATATTCCTGGTATAAATTACCTTTTACCTGCTGTTTTGTACCTGCCTTCGGCCCTCCTGCTAATGCCGGGTGCCTGTTGTATGGTGTGTACGAAAGAAACAGCCAAAGGAGTTCCATGGCGTTTAACCGTGTACAGATTCCGGAAGACTCTTCTGTCTGGGACATACTCATTGTCACCAGTTCACTGGTAATAGGTCTCCTCATCGTGATGACACTGTACCACGGTTATGAATCAGTATATCCCCAGCTGATCGATATTCCCATTATTCTCTACGCCTACCGTTACCCCCGGCGTGGAGTATGGTTTGCGGGCCTTGCCTCCGCCCTGTATCTGATCTCCTATGCGATCATCATCACTCCCGGCATAGCGGGTCTTTCCGAGGCACTCGGCCGTGTGCTGATATTCCTTGTTATAGGGGCTACTGTCTCCTATCTCTCTTATCGTCTCAGGAATAGCGAAGATACTTATCGTAATCTCTTTGGCAACCTTTCCAATGCTGCATTCACCATGAAAATAAATCCTGACGGTAATCCTGGCCGGTTTATGGATGTCAATGCCATGATGTGTGCAGCGGTTGGATATACACGGGATGAACTGCTCTCAATGAGCCTTGCTGACATTGATCCTGATGCGTACACACATTGGCTGTATGCCAGACTGGAGGAACAGGGTCATAATAGCTATGGAGAATTTGAGTCGTTCCATCTCACAAAAGACGGCAGGAAAATTCCGGTTGAGGTGAAGGTCCATCTCTTCGAGATTGAGTCAGGGCCGATTATTCTTGCAACTGCAACGAATATGACCGAGAGGTATAACAGGGACAGGATTCTGAAGGCTCAGCGGGATGTGGCCATCTCCCTGAACCGTGCCGGTGACAGTGAGGAAGCGGTCCGGCTTGTCATCGGGTTTGCCCTGGAGATTAGTACCCTTGATGCAGGCGCGTTTTATTCTGCTGATAAGGATGGAAACTCATTTTCTCTTCTCTACAGTATCGGTTTTTCCGAAAGATTCCTGTGTGAAAATGAATTAATCCGGGCAGCACCGGAAGGTGTTTTGGCAATACCGGACTGGAATCCTGTATACGGCTCTGTTGAGGCCCTTGTCCGTGCAGGGATAATAACCGGGTCCGGGGAAAATCCGAAGATGATCGGGATTCTGCCTGTAATGGGGAGCAATGGAGTACTGGGTCTCTTTCTGCTTTCCTCTTATGGGACTTCCGAGATCCCCGGTACCGAACGCCGCCTCATCGAAGCACTGGTTGCGCAGGCGGGTGCTGCCATCGACCGGCTGAATGCAGTCGATGCCATGTGGCAGAGCAGACAGGACCTCCGTTCGCTTGTGGATTCACTTGATGCATACCAGGCACTTGCCGGGCCGGATGAGACGATTATAGCGGCAAATCGTTCTTTTGCCACTGCATCCGGGATTGATCCCGAGTTTCTTCCTGGAAAAAACATCATTGGGATTACCGGAAGGTCTAATGAATTTCAGACTTTTTTGCGTGATTCATTCTCTGAAGTGCTGAAGAGCGGGCAGGCAGTGCGCTTTGAAGATGAGGGAGAAGGCTGCTTTTTTGACACCACCCTTTATCCGGTCCTTTCCTCAGAAAGCACCGTCCGGGCGGTTGGAATGCTCTCTACTGACATATCATCCCTGAAAGAGGCAGAAGCGGCACTTCTTGAGGCAGAACGGAGATATCGGCAGGTAATTGAGGCACTAAATCTTGGTTTGTTTGACATCCGGCTTCCTGACGTGACCATGACGGTATCACCGGAATGGTATACGATGCTGGGGTATGATGGTGACCTGCCGGACGAAGCTTATGCCTTCTGGATTGAGCATCTTCATCCCGATGATAAGGAGTCTGTACTGATGATGACTAATGAGATCTCTGAATCCGGGGAGGATTACTTAACTGAATACCGGATGCGGGCAGCCGATGGGACCTGGCGATGGATCAAGAGCCATGGGAAGGTTATAAGCTGGCTGCCGGACGGAAGGCCCGGCCGTTTAATAGGTACACATTCTGATATCACCCGTCGAAAACGTGTAGAAAAGGCGTTCCAGAGAACAACCCGTCTTCTCCGGGACGCTCAGAAGGTTGCCCGCCTTGGCTACTATGAATATGATGTGGCAAATGATCTCATCCTTCCGGATGCCGGAATCTATGAGATCCTGAATATTTTAGATGAAGAACCGGTCTACACATTTCATGAATTCTGTGGCTTTATCCATCCGGATGAGCGTGATCAGGTTGAAACCGGAATTTCAGCAGCTGCACGGGAAAACCGTTCTTACAGTAATATATTCCGAATTATTGCGCGTGGGGGGCCGGAAATATGGGTAAGGGCATGGATTGAGCCGGGTAATAGTAATGATGACGATTCTTCACCAGTATTTGGTGCGATGCAGGACATTACTGATGTACGGCAGACGGAGGAGGAACTTCTTCAGACCCAGATTGCCGTAGAGACGTCCCGTGATGAAGTCCTGTACATAGCCCAGGATGGAGAGATCCTGTATGGCAATCAGCAGGCAGTGAATGCCCATGGGATAAATGGGACCATTGCCGGTTTCACGGTTGCTGATATCGATCCGGTGTATACACAAAAAAAGTGGCAGCATCACTGGGCAGACCTCAGAGAGAATAAATTCCTGGTCCGCGAATCCCGGCACCGGAAGAACGATGGTTCTGTTTATCCCGTTGAAGTCGTGGAAAACTATGTGAAGGTGGGCACCCGTGCGTTCTCCTGTGTCTACTACCGTGACATCACAGCCCGCCGGGAGGTCGAGAATGCTCTCCGTGAGAGTGAACAACGTTTTTCTCTTGCGGTTGCAGGGGCAAATCTGGGGATTTGGGACTGGGATATGGCATCTGATCACCTGGTCTTCGATGCACGATTTGCAGAGATTCTGGGAGCCCCCCCGAAGGAGATGGCAGCTGGCACTTTCAGTGATCTGATGGCATTGGTCCACCCGTATGAACGTGCGGTATTCCGGAAGGTTCTGGAGGATTATATTGCCGAAAAAGGGGTGCCGTTCCTCTGTGAGTTCAGGATCCGCCACAGAGACGGTACCTGGAGATGGGTGAGAGGGAGGGGTGTCATTGTATCACACGATTCCTCAGGCGGCAGTGGCCAGCGGATGATCGGCACCATTATGGATATTAATGAACAGCGTGAGGCTATGGATGCTCTGGAGGAGCGTGAGGAACAGCTCCGGGAGACTCAGGACATCGCCCGTGTAGGTGGGTGGAGGTATGAGATCCCTGAAAATCGCTATTTCTTTGACCGTGGCAGTCTGCAGACCATTGGATTTGGTGAGATGACCTCACCGACTACATGGGAGGAATTTCTTCACGCGTTTGTATACCAGGAGGACAGTGCTGCGGTGGAAGAGGCATATAACCGCCATATTGAGGATTTTATGCCGTTCGATCTGGTCTATCGTGCCTGTCTGGCAGACGGGAGTATGCGGTATCTCCACAGCCGGTGCCAGACGGTCTTTAATAATCAGGGTGTGCCGCAGAAAAGTGTGGGTATTGTCCAGGAGGTCACCGGGATCAAGGAGGCTGAGATTGAACTTCTCGAACGTGAGTGGAAAGTGAACGAGGCACAGCGTATAACACATATCAGATACTGGGAGTGCGATGATTCGTGCATGACAGTTTCCAGGACCAGCGAAGGTGCTCCCTCCTGCGAACTCCCATTCCTTAAACTAGAGGGCCTGCATATACACCCGGATGACTGTGACAGGCTGGCCGCAAAGTTTTATGTATCTGTTGACAGTCATTGTGAATTTTCAGAAGAGTTCCGTGCTGTTCTGGAAGCAAGTGGTGATATTCTGCATCTCTATTGTCGGGGCAGTCATTACTACCGCACGGATGGCACCTGGCTCCGTTCCCTCGGGACTATCATTGATGTTACAGAGCGCATTCAGACGTTGAATGCCCTTCAGGAAAGTGAACGAAAGTTCCGGCTGGTGGCAGAGAATCCCAGCATTGGCACCTATATCATTCAGGACAGCAGATTTGTCTATGTCAATGATACCTGTGCACGGTTCTTCGGTTATTCGATTGAAGCGATGATAGGGATGGAGGCAGTATTGATAATCGCACCTGAGATGCGCAGTGAGATGCATGCTCTCTTCAGTGAGTGCACTGCAGGAGGACGTGAAGAGATCCACCTTGATGGACAGGGGTTTACCCGGACAGGGATCTCATTCCCGGTTGAAATATTCGGTTCTTCCGGTGAATACGGCGGCCGGCCAGCTATTATCGGTACAATTATCGATATCACTGAACGCAAGGCATACGAGGAGATGCTGACTATCACCCGGCTTACGGTGGATCAGGCGACCATCGGCATCGGTTGGATCAACCGCACCGGGGAATTTATCTATATCAATGCCCAGGCGGTTGAGATGCTGCACATACCTGTAGAAACCCTCCTCGGGACGAAGATCTGGGAGATCCACCCGTCCCTCACACCCATCCGGTGGCGGGAATTCTGGGATGGCATCTGTGTTGGGCAGAATCAGCGATTTGAAATCGTACAGGGACGTGGGGATGGCACCTTCTTCCCGGCTGAAATAACAGTCGATTATGTGCATCTCGGTGAAATTGAGTTTGCCTGCATATTTGTAACTGACATCTCCCTGCGCAGGGAGGCAGAGGCTGCCCTCCAGCAGTCACTTGCAGAGAAGACGATGCTCCTGCAGGAGGTGCATCACCGCGTTAAAAACAACCTTGCCCTTATTTCATCGATGATCCAGATGCAGATGCGGACCCTGAATGATGAACAGGCAGTATCATCACTGACCGAGACGTCAAACCGTATTATCTCTATGGCGATGGTGCATGAGAGTATCTACCGCTCACGAAACATTACCACCATCGATGCCCACGAACATCTGACGGCACTGGTGAATGAGATCATCCCGAACTTTTCCGTTGGAAAGACAATTGAGGTCTTTGTTGATGCGTATGGTTGTACCCTTGATCTGAACTCAGGTATCCTGTACTCCCTTATTGTCAGCGAACTCATTACAAATACCATAAAATATGCGTTTGAAGGGCGTGATGCCGGAACAATATCCGTTGCAATGGATTGCAGTGGTGAAGAGAAGGTACTTTCTATTAGCGATGACGGGGTGGGGATACCGGAAGATGTGGACCCCTTCCATCTGCCCTCTCTGGGGATGAATATTGTCCAGAGTGTGGTCACCGGCCAGCTGGGCGGGACAATTGAGCTGGTCCGTGGTAAGGGTACAACCTGGGTGCTGAAATTTCCGAAAAAACCCGCATGAAACTGTCAGGTTTCACATGGTTTGATGAAAAATCACGCAATGATTTTTATCATACAATGAGGACACTGGTCACTCCGGGATCATTCCCGCAGATTTTTTCCTTTGCGGCCGCAAATACTCAGATGGAGTAATTCTATGGTACAACTGACTAATGACCTGATTGAAGCGTTTAATGCATTACGCATAATTCCCCTTGCAACAGCAGACAAAGAAGGTGTCCCCAATGTCGCACCTATGGGCGCAAAGGCACTTGCTGACCCGGAAACGATTCTTGTGATGGACAACTTCATGCAGAAGACAGTGGCAAACATCAGGGAAAACCCGAAGGCTGCTATCTATGTCTGGGGGGAGGGTGTGAAAGGCTGTTTTCAGATTCACGGCGATGTTACGTATGTGAATGAGGGAGAACAGTTTGAGACATTCCGCAGTGAGACGCTTGTCCGGATGCCGAATGTACCTGCAAAAGGGATGCTTGTTATCAAAATAACCGATGTGTACACCTGTAATCCCGGGGCAGGCGCCGGCGCTAAGACACTCTGAAACGGTGAACCAATCTGAATAATTTCTCATTTTTGGTGCAGAGATGCGCACTTCATTATGCATGGATCCCAGTTCCTCTCAGAACCGGGTGTTTGAGTGGGTGAAAGAAATGAAGTGTGTTTCAGGTGCCTGCATGAATGCGATGCAGAATTTCAACGAGCATTTTCACGTCATGCGGGGGTTCATATCCGGCATCATCCCAGAGGGCTGCAGTCTCCAGAGATTGTTTGGATGCATTCAGGAGTGTGTCTGTTTTCTCGCCCGCATATTCGCGGATGATCTCTGTTGTCAGACGAACAGCAGTCATCTCATCCGGCTCGTCAGGGAGATAGGTTTTGGATGAGCGTGCTGTTGCGTGGAACCGTTCCGGATTTGTTATACGGTATTCGGTAGTGTGTGTGCCCTGCATAAATGACTTTTGTGTCATTATTATGGCATTGTTGTCACTTATATTTATTTATTGCTGACGTACATGTCATTTATCTGTGAAGACAACATATGTGTTCATATACTATGCCCCGTGTTGCTCCTGGATATAAAGAGGACATACGCTGCCGTATCATGAAAGCAGCACTGGAAGAAGTCAATGCCTGTGGTCTGCAGGCACTCAGGATGGAGGATGTGGCTGCCCGTGTTGGTATCTCCCGTGCCGCACTGTATAACTATTTCAGTGACAAAGAAGCCCTTCTCAAAGCAATTCTTCACGAAATGGAAGAGGGAGGGAAGGCCATTTTCAAAGATATGTTTCAGGAGAAATCCTTTAAAGAGAGCCTTTCTTTAATGTTTGAACTGATGGTGCTCTCATCAGAGGAGCTTCCTTCAGTTGAAGCTGAACTCTTCAGCATCGCATCCCGGACACCGGACATTCAGCAGTCAATGCAGACAGCCTTTGAAGATGGACTGTTTTTCCTCTCTGAACGCATTAAAGAAGAACAGAAGACCGGAGATATTTCAGCCCGTGGTGACCCCCGTTGCCTTGCAGAGATTGTGATGTATTCCCTTGGGGGACTGAAGCACGCGTTATTCTTTGGAACTGATACTCCCATCCTGAAGAAGCGCTGGGGTGCTATGACAGATGTGCTCTTTTTTGATGAAGAGAGGAAAAGCGACTGAGGCAGACGTCCTTTTTTGGATCCCATAATCGCTCTCTTTCTCCGCCGGGGCACCAGTCATGTTCATTTTGTCGCACCCTTTTGCCATGAGATTCGTTTATCACAGGTAGCTGTAGAGGCTGCGTCTGCCGATGCAGGCCTATTTCTATGAAGGGTGCCTTGGGGGGAGAGAATTCTCTCTCCGTCTTAATCCATGCTGCCACTTTTAAATCCGTCCAGATCCAGTGCCACATGCCGGAATCCCAGTGTATGAAATGCCCTGGTGATGGCATCACGGAGTATAAAGATGCGTTCTGCTGATTCAGGGTCGGTCTCGATGCGTGCCACATCACCGTGAACGCGAACCCGCACCTGCTGTGCCCCGGCAGCAAAGATCACCTCTTCTGCGAGGGCGATACGGGCGAGAAGCTGTGGGTCAAGACATTTATCATAGGGAATTCGTGTTGCAAGGCAGGAAGAAGATGGCTTCGCATATTCCGGTATGCCATGCATCTTTGCGATGGCCCGGATGTCATCTTTTGTGATACCGGCCTCGACAAAGGGGTGGGTGATGCCTGCCGCAAGGCCGGTCTGGTAACCGGGGCGGTATTTGGCTATATCGTCGGCATTTGTCCCGTCTGCGATGGATTTCATCCCATTTTCATCTGCCACAACGCGGAGAATCCGTGCACACTCCTGTTTGCAGATGGCACACCGGTTCTTTGGGTTCATCCTGAATTCGGAATTCTCCAGGATATCTGACTCCCTGACAAAGAGCTGCAGTTCTTCGCGTGCGGCAATGGCCCGGGCAGCCTCTTCTTCATGTGGAGGAAGTAAGGGACTTGTTATAAGGCAGCAGGCGGAGCTATTGCCAAGTACATCACGTGCGACAACCGCAAGAACAGTGCTGTCGATGCCGCCGGAGTATGATACCAGCAGTGATTTTTTGTCCCTGATTGCCGCTCGCAGGTGCGTGTAGCGTTCCTGTCTTCGTTCTGTCATAGCCTGTTACTTCCTCTTTTAGCCGGTGTACCCGGACAATATGGTAATCTTTGTCCTTACCCTGATAAAACCTGCCGCAGACTCCTTTTTGGAGAGAATCGGTAGGTGGTGTTCCTGTCCGGATGAATCCGGTTGAAAATATCCGGCAGTATCTCATTCATACTTATACTGCCTGAAAATATCGATATTTATTGAACGAACGGATGTATTTAACAAATTAAGTGAATCTAATTTACTACGCGTTTTTTTGTCCGTTCTGAGTATAAAGACTTAAACATTCCTGAACAGAATCTATCTTTGATGAAAAAGAATCTGGTAATTCTCATGGCAGTCGCGATGGTGTGCGCGACTGTGTTCATCTGTGGCTGCACGGGAAGTAATGATACGCCTGCAGCTGATCAGACACCTGTACCGACCGCAGCAGCGGAAGAAAAAATCACTCTGACAGTCTTCCAGGCAGGCAGCCTGACAGGTCCGATGGAGAAACTGGAGGCAGCATTTGAGGCAGAACACCCGAATGTGGATGTCCAGCTTCACCCGGCAGGCAGCACTGCACTGGCAAAGGAAATAACCGAGCTTGGCGCAGTGGCTGATGTGTATGCATCTGCAGACTACACACTAATTCCCGGCCTGTTGATCCCTGACGATGCATCGTGGTATGTGACCTTTGCAAAAAACCAGATGGTGCTCTGCTACACGGACAAGAGCAAATTTGCTGATGAAGTAACGGCAGACAACTGGTATGAAATTCTTGGTCGTGATGATGTTACCTGGGGTTTCTCAGACCCGAACCTCGACCCCTGCGGCTACCGCTCCCTGATGGTTGTTATGCTCGCTGAGTTCAACTACAATGACGATATGATCTTTGACAACCTTGTTGGCCAGTACTCACAGATCTACCCGACCGTTGCAGACGGTATTGTCACCATTCGTGCAAATGAAACCGCACCTGTCTACCCTGTCACGATCACCCCTAAGAGCGTGGAGTTAATCGCAGGTCTTGAGTCCGGAAACCTTGACTATGCATGGGAATACCGCAGTGTGGCGGAACAGAACGCAGCTTCCGGTGTGAAATACATCGAAATGCCTGAAGCTATCGATCTCTCATCCATCGCCTACAAAGACACTTATGCAAAAGTGCTGATTGACACCGCAGGCGGCATGATGGAGGGTAAACCGATTGTCTATGGCGTCACTGTCCCGAAGACCGCAGACAACCCTGAAACAGGAGTTGAGTTTGTTTCCATGCTTATCGGTCCAATCGGTCAGCAGATCATGGCAGATGAAGGCCAGCCGCCAATCATTCCTCCGGTCGGGTTTGTCGACATTCCCGCAGCACTGAAGAACATGGTTGAGATGAGCGCCTGAATATCTCTTCTTTTTTTTATCCGGAGCAGATGAATGAAGAGGCCACCTAAGTTTCCCGATTCCTGTCTCCTGTCGTTTGCCCTGATTGGCAGCCTGATTTTGGTCCTGACCGTCATGGGTCTTCTCACGATTACCATCGGTCAGGTGACAGACCTTCCGTACTTCATCTCCGTTGCAACGGAATCGAAGGTCGTGGATGCCATTCTGCTGACGATGGTGGCAGGTCTGAATGCTGTCGTTCTGCTCCTTATCTTCGGCATTCCCCTTGCCTATATTCTGGCACGCACCGAGTTCAGGGGGAAAGGCCTGGTGGAGAGCATCGTTGATATCCCCGTGATGCTGCCGCATACGATTGCGGGCATCATGGTCTATATTCTCTTTATGCGCCGCGGTATCATCGGAGAACCATTCTCACAGATAGGCATCATTTTTGAGGGTGCATATCCTGGTATCGTTGCAGCGATGTTCTTTGTCTCCTCCCCGTATTTCGTAAACGCCGTGCGTGACGGGTTTGAGAAAGTCCCCGTGCATCTGGAGAATGCGGCCAGGACCCTGGGGGCATCACGGTTTCAGGCATTCCGGCTGGTTGTCCTGCCCCTTTCCCTGCGGCATATCTTCAGTGGCAGTATCCTTGCGTGGGGCCGTGGGATCGGTGAATTTGCGGCAATTATCATGATCGCCTACTACCCGATGGTCATATCGACACTTATTTACTACAAGTTCACAACCGCAGGTCTCAGGGAGAGTACAGCAGTGGCATTTGCAATGATTCTGGTATGTTTTGTGGTCTTTGCCATTTTGCGTATCCTGATGAAGAGGGTGGGGGTATATGATGATAGAGTTTGAGAATGCCTCGGTAACTCTGGGAGAATTCAGGCTGAATGAGCTGAGCATCAGGGTTAAAAAAGGTGATTATTACTTCATCATCGGCCCTTCCGGTGCAGGAAAGACCATCATCCTTGAGGCAATCGCAGGCCTCCACCACCTGGACTCCGGGAGAGTAATCATCGATGGTAAGGATGCCCGCGGCATACCACCGGAAAAAAGAAAGATTGCGCTGGTCTATCAGGATTATTCTCTCTTCCCACATATGTCGGTCGGAGAAAATGTCGCATTCGGGCTGAAGCTGCAGAAACTGCCGAAAACAGAGATTGAGATTCGTGTGGATGTGATTCTCAGCCGGTTTGGTATTGTGCATCTCAAAGACCGAGCTCCCTATACGATGAGCGGAGGCGAACAGCAGCGCGTGGCCCTCGCACGGGCTCTTGTGACAGAACCTGATATTCTGCTCCTTGATGAACCGCTCTCTGCAATGGATCAGGTGAACCGTGACAAGTTTGTCGCAGATTTGCGTGCCATCCACAAGGAAAACAATCTGACAATTGTGCATGTCACCCATTCACGTGAGGAGGCCCTCTCGCTCGCCACCCGTGTAGCGGTCATTATCGATGGTACTCTGGAGCAGGAGGGTGAGCGGGATGAGGTCTTCCGAAAGCCTCCGAACCGGAGGGTCGGCCGGTTCGTGGGGATAGAAAATGTCTTTGAAGGCACGGTGACCGGCACCGCTGTCGGAGGTTCGGTCATTGCAGTGGATGGATGCAGTATCAGATCCGGTGATATTATGCTTGATGGGTGCCGGGTTAGTGTCTTTATCCGTGCGGCTGATGTCTCCGTGCGTCGTCCTGATATGATTGCAGATGACGAATACAACTGTTTCCCTGCAAAAATCGATAAAATAATCCCCCGTGAATCGTATTACCTGCTGGGAATTTCCTGTGGAATCAGTCTGTATGCCCTCGCCACCGAACAGGAGATCAAAGAGAAGGGTCTTGCATTGGGACAGGCAGTCTCGGTTTCGTTCAGTCCTTCTGCGGTTCATATCACCGCGGATGACCGTCTCTCCCCTTCTCTGTTCCCGTCGTTCTGAATCGTTCATACCTGTTGGATTGAGAGGGAAAATTTCTCTTTCTTTTTTGCGTGAAGTGTGATTCTCTTTTTGATTATGGGACTTTCTGTGTCAGGGAGTAATATTGGTTTGTTGCTTTCAAAATATTCCGGAATCTCAGAGAGTCAGGGGGAGTTCCTCTCCCCGACAGCCCCCTTCAGGTGTGATGAATCCTTTATGGGATGGTGTGAGATGGGAATGTTGTTTGTTCCTTTTTGAGTGTTCTGGTATTTCAGAGTCAGGAGGGAATGCTTCTCCTGAAATTTCATTTAAGGCCGATGGGCCCTTTCCATGATAGTGTTTCTAATTGAGGGATGTACTGCGATGTGAGAGATAATACTGTATCGGCTGCCTGGTAGGAAATAAGATTATTCTGTCCGTCCTTTCCCTTCCCAGACGGCGGAGACCACAGTTTCAATATCATCTTCAGTGTATTCCCGTGACCCTTTCTTTTCAATACCCAGTTCTGTGACCACAATATTCTGAGCGGCGCAGATTCCCTGTGCTTCAGCAATCTTTCCCGCACACCGGGCAGGGCATCCGTCAAGGATGACTACTTCGTCTGCATCCTCTGCAGCTGCAACAATTCCCTTTGCGCCGGTGGCAAGAAGAGCAATACATGCTGCACCGCCATAGCCTTCTTCTGTGAGTTGTATCGCAGCATGATTGGTGATCTGTCCGGTGTTTGCCACACCCGCACAGGGGAAGATGAGGCGTTTCGTTACTTCTTCAGCTGACTGTGCTTCACCACATGAGCAGCCGCAGGAACATGTTGGTTTCTCTGTCATTTCCCACCTCACTCCTGAAGGAGTGCGGAAATCTCTTTTACATCTGCCACACGGCCTGAGACCTTTAATTCGCCATCGATGATGAGCGCCGGTGTGAGCATCACACCACGGTCCATGATCATGTTAAGATCCTCAACTTTAACGATTTCCGCTTCAGTTCCGGTCTCTTTCACTGCTTTTTCAACGTTTTTCACGAGGCGTTTGCATTTCATGCATCCTGTTCCCAACACTTCAACTATTTTCATTTAATTCATCTCCTTTTTGTATCCTTTTGATATTCTTCAAATACTGCATCCGCATAGGTTTCTTCGGCAGATGCCGGTACATAGTTGTAGACTTTCACCTGCCGAAGAAGTTCACTTCGGATAGCTGTGTCTTGTATAAGGTCTGCCCCTGCCACATCCTGAAATATTTGTTCAATCATGGAAAGGCCGACGACGGTGCCATCGACAGATATCCGTCGGATTCTTCTCATCGCTTCGGCCGCACAGCACGGTATATCTCTGTTCATCTTCTCTTTATCTCTCCCAATCTTCCTCATCCAATTAATGCTCCGTACAGAACCCCTGCCGCCGTTGAGAATACAATCACCAGTGTGACGTAGGCTGCTGTTTTCTTTGCACCCATAATCCGCATGAGAACAAGTATGGAGGGAAGGCTGATGGTCGGTCCTGAGAGAAGCAATGCAAGTGCCGGGCCTCCTGCCATCAACCCCTGAGTGTAGCCGAATGTCCCGCCGATGATTGGCACCTCAAGCAGGGTTGGCATATAGAGAATCGCTCCAACGACTGCTCCTAAAAAGACCGACCCGATAGAATTGGTCCCGAAGAAGGGCTGGAAGGTCTCGGGTGGCAGAAAGAATGCGATTACTCCGACAACGAATGTTCCTCCAACAAGGATTGGGAAAATTTTCTTTACAAGATCCCATACTTCATATCCCCATTCCGTTACTTCATCACGTTCAAAGAAGTAAATGAGGAGGACGGCAATTGCGAGGGTCAGTATGTAGACAACAGCAAGACGCAGAACAATGTCGAGCTGTGAGGCACCGATGATGAGGACAAGAACCAGCATCACAAAGAATGCGGGGTTCACCCAGCGCGGGCGTTCTTCTCCCCCTGCCGCCATCCCAGTCATCTGTGCTGCGGCAGCTCTGGCTTCTCTGTCATGGTCTTTGAATATGGCCGCCATGATAAGACCGATGGCGATTGCCATCAGAACGGCAAAAACTGCACGCGCAATGCCGATATCCACACCCAGCACGGTTGCGGTGTAGATGATTGCGAGAATGTTGATTGCGGGGCCGGCGTAGAGAAAGGTGATGGCAGGTCCGATACCGCTGCCTTTCTTCATTATTCCTGCAAACATCGGGAGAATAGTGCAGGAACAGACGGCAAGCACAATACCGGACACCGATGCGATGCCGTATGATACTGATTTCTTCGCATCCGGACTGAAATACTTCAGTATCGCATCTTTTTTTATAAATGCGGCGATTGCACCTGCAATAAAGAATGCCGGAACGAGGCAGGTTATCGTATGTGCGGCGAGATATTCGAGAACTGTGTTCAGGCCGGATATGAGTGCTCCGGTAATGTAGTCTGTCATGGTCAGTTCACTACTTGTTCAAGTTTTATTGAACTTATCTGGGCGATGAACATATATAAAAGTAATTCAAAAATTCTTGAACAATGGATGGTGGGTGGATATGATGCGCTATCTGCATGGACATCTGCCGGCTGACTGACTGTGGAAATATATGAAACCATCATGCTGTAGTGAAATACCAGCTGAGGCACTGGAGACGATTGCCGGACAGGGGGGCCTCGAAGGCCTTCTCTTAGCCCTTCCGGACGATCCAACAATTGCACGCGTACGGGCATTTCATCATGCCTGCGCTGATGTGTATCGCATCAAAATCATTGAAATGCTCCGTGTTCAGCCTCTCTGTGCCTGTATCATTCGGGAAGCGCTGGGGATTACCAAGTCAAAACTTTCCTATCATCTGAAGATACTCCAGGAGGCGGGGATGATCACGGGTAATGCGAAAGGAACCTGGATCGTCTATGGACTGACTGAATACGGTGCATTCTGTTCATCTATGAATGCGAGGGTAGGTGCATCTGTTGGAGGCGATGAAAAGGATGAATGACATGGAGGAGAAACTACTCGTTCTTATTACCTGTTCGGGCCTGTCGAACACCGGAAAATGTACAACACAAGCAGCAGCGATGCTGCGCCAGCGCAATCCGGGTTTGGTTGATTATCACCTTGTTGTGTCAGGCGGGGAGCCCATAACGGTGCCGGAAGGCCTCGATGAAAATTCTCTGAAGGTGATTGTCATTGATGGATGTGACGATTTCTGTGGGAGAAAAAAAGCAGAGGAGTGTGGTCTTATGCCTGTCTCTCATGTGGTGGCAACAGTATGCGGAGTGGTAAAATCCGGTATGAATGAACCGGAGTTTCGGGATATTGAAGTCGTATGCCGTGCAGCTGAAAAAGAGATGCGCCGGTAACACGCACCCATATGGGATGCCGGGACCTGTTTTCTTTGTGTCAGGAACAGGAAAAATGACATCGATTTTTTAAATCCGCGAGAGATGCCTACATGAAATAGGCAGACAATTGTTTCCTTCTGGAGATGGACAAATGTAGGCGTGGATATGTTTGTGGCAGGCAGAGGAACCCCGCAGCCCTCTTCCTTCACCATTATTCTGCCCGTTTTCCAGGCCGCATCCGGAGCCACTTGGGAAACTGAAGCCCGGTCTCAATGGCAATGCCCCGGAATCCCGCGATGAAGCAGATGGCAACAACTGACCACTGTCCAGCATACTGCGGTGCAATATCCAGAAGGAGCACATAGAGGATCCCTCCAATGAGGACGGGGGTGACAAAGAGTTCTTCTGAGGCGATCACCATCGGTGGCCTCCCTGTGAGGAGATCCCGGATAATACCCCCTGTGCATGCAGTGACAAATCCCATAATAACCGCCACTTCCCCTGTATGGCCGAGTACCAGTGTCTTGTCGATGGCAGCGACAGAGAAGAAGGCGAGGCCTATGGTATCTGCATAGAGCAGAGCCTTCCCCATCCTCCCCCGGAATACTGATGAGAAGAGGAACGCCACGAGGCATGCAAGAATGGCAAGCCAGACGACCGTGAAGTCCCTGACCCAGAAGACGGGGATATTCAGAATGATATCACGGACGGTTCCACCGCCAATGGCTGTCACTACGCCGAGTACGAGGACGGTGAGAATGTTTGCATCCTGCCTGGCGCCAGCGATAACACCTGAAATAGCAAAAGCGGCGACACCAATAA
Source organism: uncultured Methanomicrobiaceae archaeon (assembly GCA_963761105.1). GTDB lineage: Archaea > Halobacteriota > Methanomicrobia > Methanomicrobiales > Methanomicrobiaceae > Methanogenium. Next base: position 963,410 of record CAVXFW010000023.1, read on the forward strand.
TGACGATGATTGTGGGGGGATCTGTCATTTCAGATACGTGATGGGATGTCTGAGATATTAAGACATCTCAGGCCCTTCCGTATGTGCGAACTATTTCGAAGTCAAAGGTATAATTATATTAGAATGATCCCTATTAGTGGATATGACAATGAAGATGAAATGGTTCGGCCTCTGCCTGTTAATGGTATGCTGCCTGGTGATCCCGGCAGCCGCCGCAGACAGTGGAGATATGCCGTCAATTACAGTTTCAGGGACCGGATCGGTGACTACTACCCCGGATGAAGTTATAATCTCTGTAGGTGTACAGACAACTCACACCGACCCGGTCACTGCCCAGCAGGAGAATGCAAAGAAGACGAATGCTGTCATCAGTGCCCTGAAAGGGCTTGGTATTGCATCAGAGGATATCAGGACCTCCGGGTACAGTATGTACTCCACCACACCGGATAACAACAGTCCGTTTTCCGGCAATAAATTGGTATATGTAGTATCAAACACGGTGACTATCACCTATAACGATGTCAGCCGCGCCGGTGAAATAATCGATACTGCGGTGATGAGCGGCGCAAACAATGTGAACTCCGTCCGGTTTACCATCAGTGATGTGAAAGCACAGTCCCTGCGTGCACAGGCCCTGATTGCAGCGGTTGCCCAGGCCCGCGGTGATGCAGATACTCTGGCAGGCGCCCTTGGTGTGTCCATCACCGGCGTGCAGGATGTCACGACCTATGGCAGTTCAACCCCGATGAATTATGCGGATACTATGTCATACGCCGGGGGAGAGTCTGCGAAGCTTTATGCACCCACACCCATCGAGGCAGGGACCCTTGATGTGACGGCAACCGTAAACATCGTGTATGCGATCCAGAACTGATCTGAAACAAACCTCGTGGGTTCTTCTCTCTTACATCCCCCCTTTCTCTCCTCTTTTTTTTGGGGCAGGTGGATGCCTGTTTATCTTCTTCATAGGTTTGATTTGCAAGCTGTCCGTGCTGGTGTCAGTGAATATCCGTTATCCGGTTTTACAGATTCATTCAGAACTCCTGCGAAAAATATCGTGTTTCTGTTTTATTGTTAAAAAAATGATATGTACACAGGCAACGGATGCGTAATGAACAGCGGAAATTCCGAACCTCTATACCCAAAAGACCTCCTGGCCCGGTCGGATGGGATGAATATTACTTTCAGCTGGTGTTCAGGTACAGCCAGAGTCAGACGTCTGCTGCCTCCCTCATGAAACGTATTGACGGGGTGCGAACCGGGTTTGAGAAGGCGATGCGAAAAGGGCTGACCACGATGGAGATGCGGTGAAACCCCTGGTGCTTGCACTCACTCAGGAATTTCCCGGTTCTGAACTCATATGTGAGGTCGTGAACTCTTTCTGGCTCACAAAACCGCTGAACAAACTGGTGGCACATAAGATGCGGTGCCGCCTGCACCTTGGAAAGGATGCGGTCTTTTGGTCCTGCATCCGCCGCAGCGATGAGATGGAGGAGTGGCATCCGGGGATCCGGCTGCTTGATGACTGGTCGTATTTCAACTCCGGTGAGAAGAAACCCGGCTGGCTGAAGATCTTTGCCCGGCTCCGGCTGTTTCGCTACATCCGGTGGACAGTGCACTATCTGCTGGGGTGAGAGAATTGAGGCAACTCTGGCCACACTGCCAAACATGTTTTGTGGTCTGAAAATAAAGGATAATTGCTGTCGGATTCAGGCGTAATCTTCGGCATGTTTTTTGATCTTCTGGTTGACGTTGGGGCTGTTTTCCATCCGGTGCCAGTCATCTTTGCTCATGCCCATAAAAAAATCACATGAGCGGCATTTGAGCCAGATCTCGTATTCATCAGGCAGTTCTGCGTGTAGTTCGTCTTTTCCGCACTGTGGACACTGATATGCAATTTCGTTCATTGAAACTCCCTTGAAATAACCATTGAAAGATGCTTGTGGAGGGTAATAAGCCTCTTGGTTTTGTTATTTGTTCAAAATGTAATCTGATTTACGTTTAATGGATATTCTATCGTTTCATTCGGTATGTCCTGTTCTTCCATATATTATATGGACTGTTTATCTGCCCCGTATTTATGGCATGAGTGCAGAGCAGTTTAGATACGGCTCAGGTCCGGATGATTGGCCACGGACACCGTTGCTCATATCGGCCGTTTTCATGTGGGATGCAGGAGCATCTCCTCGCGATGGCCTCCCGCAGCACCCTCTCCAATGACCCGGACAAGGTTCTCCATCACAGCGTCAACCTGCTTCCATGTTGGATTGTCTGCAGCCATGCCGGGGCTGCGGATGAGAAACGGTCGGCCTTCATCGGCTGCTTTACGCACTTCGGGGTCAAGGGGGATGGCCCCGAGGAATGGGACACCCATATCTTCTGCCGCACGTTTCCCCCCACCTGAGCCGAAGAGATCAATATCTTTGCCACAGTGGGGACAGACCATGCCGCTCATATTCTCGATGATACCTATCACCGGCAGCCCGATCATCTGCACGAATCTCACTGCCTTTTTAATGTCGAGGATGGCCACGTCCTGCGGGGTGGTGACAATAACTGCTCCTGCGATGTTCGGGGCAAGCTGGGCAATGGTCAGAGCCTCGTCACCGGTCCCCGGCGGGAGGTCGACGACCAGATAATCGAGGTCCCCCCAATGGACGTCCTCGAGGAACTGCCGGATGGCGCCTGCCTTCATCGGGCCCCGCCAGATGATGGGCGAACTGGTTTCCGGGAGGAGAAATGCCATCGAGACTACTCCCAGATTGCCGGTGACCTGTACCGGCTCCATCTGTTTCTGGTCATACGAGGCCATCCGCCGATCTTCAATCCCCAGCATCTTGGGAATATCGGGGCCATGGATATCGAGGTCTAATAGACCTGTCCGGAATCCGTGGTTGGCAAATGCGAATGCGAGGTTTGCCGCCACTGTTGTTTTGCCCACACCTCCTTTGCCGGAGAGTATCAGGACGACGTGCCTTACTGATATGGTGGCCCGTTCGGGAACACTCCGTGAAGGTGGCGGCTTTGGTGTCGATGTATCTCCTGCCATATTGCTTCTTACTCAGGGGGGGAGCCGATAAAGGTTTGCAGGGGATCTGTCTGGCAGGTGCATTCCTGACGAAAGGGATCAGATTTCGGGATTGGTCAGGCATTTGTGTTATTCCATCGACAGTGAAATTCCCTGTCATCCCTGGAGAAACACCCGGCAGTTCTTCATCACCAAGGGAGGCTCTCCCCACTCGTATCGGTTTATTTCAGCGCACCACGCTGCATCGCAAGAAATCCCTTCAGATCATCCAGGGTATTCGGGATGCACTCATGCACGATTACAGACGGGCGGGTAGGCTCCAGCATCACCCGTGCCTCCGGAAGGGAGAGCGGGCGGTGCTGGTCGGTAAGGGTGGCATGCTGAAATGCGAGTGCCTCCTGGTCATGGCGCTGCATGGTCTCAAATCCGTTCGGGATGCCCCGGCGGATGCGTTCCTGCCGGAGGGAGTGTGAGCCGCTCCAGTGGAGATGGACGACATCAATCCGGTTGAGAATCTCCGGGGGCAGAGTTTCAATGCAGCCGCATACAGCGGTGATGCAGTCTGCCTCGCAGTCTGATGTGCTGATGCAGTTCATGAGGTGTCCGGTGTCGAGGAGGAACCCGTAATGAGAGAACTCCAGCATGTCCATGAAGGAGAGGCAGGCATCCGGGTCCGTGTAGGTGAGGCCGGGATACCAGAGGTTTTCAAACTGCAGCCGGACCGGCGGCTCACTGTTGGGGAAGACGGAGACCAGTTCATTGAGGAATGCTGCGGCATGTTCCAGCACTTCCATGTCGTTCCTCGCATACGTCCGGGTGAACATCTCTGCGGTGTGGTAGTAACCAAGATGGTAGACTGCATAGCTTGCGTGAAGCCGGGCAGCCAGCTCTATCTGGTGGAGCAGGGCAGCAATGAAATCGTGGTGCGTGCTGCAGGCAAAGAACGGTGGTTCAAACCGGTTTGTCCCTCCGTTGGCATGGATTTCACCATTCCCCGTTCGTTCAGCGCTCCACCCGGTCTCTCTGTTTCCCTGATCCTCCTCCATCATCTCCAGCCAGCCGGAATGAAACGGCAGGTGGACACCTTTTACCAGACCTGCGGGAATCTCCGATGGTGAGACGTCCTCGTAGCCGGTGTAGAGCTCCACGCCATCCAGGCCCTCATCCCGGCAGAATGCTGCCACATCTGTCCATGCTCCCCCGAAAAGGCTGCGGCCCCACGGGTAGACTGGGATGCTGATGAGTTCTTTCCAACGTGGCTGCATAGGGTCTTCTCCTTTGTCAGGAAGATAGGCCGTCCGATGTGAAAAAGAGCGTGGAATTGCGTGACTCGTGTAGGGAGGCCGACGGAAAAATCATAGAACGCATCGGAAACAGGCATATGTATGATCGATTGAGACGGATGAAGGTCGTTTCTTCCCCCACCAGCCTGGTGGCCCTCCGGCGAAACTATCAAGTGTAAGATATGCCTTATTGGAGTGCTTGGAGGAAGGAAATATGTATGAAGCAGATGTGCCCCATGTGGCAAAGGTTCTTGAGCTTATTGGCAGTTCCCCAAACGGATGGGAGGATGCCGTCGCCAATGCCGTGAAAGAAGCGGCAAAATCCGTCCACGACATCAAAGGTGTCTACCTGAAGGAGTGCACCGCAAAGGTGGACGGGGACAGGATTGTTGAGTATCGTGCAGTGGTAAAGGTCTCGTTCGTCGTGGAACGGGAGAAATAACCAGTTCCCTGGGATTTTTTTTGATGGGAGACCACCGTCAGGCGGTGGTCTCCCATCATTTTTCCCTCAAGAGGGGTTTTTACGAACGATATCATCCGGGAGGGCCACAGCGAAGTTCAGGAAGAGTGTTCGCCTGCTCCCGGGATGAAGCCGCAGTGATTATCTGTCCGGTGTTTCTCACCCTGATGCGGTGAAGCATGGCCGGTCCCACCCGGGGGAAGACGGAGGGTAACCTTCACCCCGAATTATATAATCTGCTGCTCCTGGAGGTAGCAATCCGGGGAATAACAGTCGATTGTACCGTCCTAAAGATTACTCACCTGATACTTTTCCTCGATCTCCTTGATTCTCTGTTCTCTTCGGCTGATGTTTCTCCATAATATTTCTCCGATTAATTCACGTTCTTCATCAGAAAGCGGTTTTGAGAGATCGATTTCGGCATTTTCAACATATCTCATAACACTCTGAGCATATGCGGCCTCACCTTCCCATGAATCCAGCATTAATTGAGCATATTCATTGTTATACGGGGGACTGGAATGCCATAGACGAATCCGGATTCTGCAACATAGGAATCGTTTCCATTCACGGCCATATTCGTCGATTTATTTCTCCCGATGTAGCCAAAATCTCCTATCTCGGTTACTGTTTTGCCGAGCCATTTGTCAGCGCTCACCTGTACCGCCTAAAATATTTCACCATTTTTCTGAACATAAAATAGGTGGCTCTTCGCTAATCGGTGTGGGTGAATATTCTGGAAATTCTCTTTGGTTATGAACGGAAACACACCTTTCGTATTCACACCATTTACCAAAAAACACAGAAATACAGGGGGAGTAAAATTCTTTTTGATAGGCACATAATCCTTAAAAGTCCCTGTATGATTTCTGATCCGGATGAAATATCCCATTAATGTCATATTATCTGAACAAAAACTGGAGAGCAGGTGGGATACTTGTCTATCCCACCTGCGACCTATCTCATCTGGCGGGGTGGGTCATGCAGGGAGGGGGCACCCCTCCCTTGCTTTTCGATTTGGTTAATTGAATACCCACAGAAAACAGCGAAGAGCCAGTTTATTTTAGATCTGTATAAGTTGAATGTCTTCCCCGTCATCAGAGTCACCTTATTCATTTATATCACTCTTGAGGATTATATGCAAGCAATTTCCGAATTAACCGTCATCAGAGTCACCTTATTCATTTATATCACTCTCTACCAGTTTATCCCGAGGTAACGCTAAAAATGCAATAATTACGGACACAAAAACAATCCCCGCAGCTACTAACGAAGCGTTCGAAAAAGCATGCATCCATGCAATTTTTGCAGACTCAGCAACTAAGTCAGCTTCAGCTCCTAGTGAACCCGCTGTATTCAGCGCAGTTGCAAGTGAAGACTCCAGTCCTTCCTTTACAGAGCCCGAGAATCTACCCGAAATTTCGGCAATTTCACTTATGTATACTGCACTAAGAATTGCACCGAATAATGCAACACCGAGTGAACTGCCAAGCTCACGTGTTGTGTCATTCATCGCAGAGCCCATACCGGAGCGGTTTTTTGGGACTGATATCATGAGGATATTTGTGCTTGGGGTCATAGCAAGACTCACACCCGTAATCATGATGAACATTACCAGGAGCATGTCAAGGTAAGTCATATCAATTGTCCAGCCAGAAACTATCAGAAATGAGAACGCGATAAGAGAAAGGCCGGCGATAATTGTACAGCGTGCCCCGATTTTCTCCACGATATTCGGTATGACCGGTGCCAGTAATATGAGTGGACTCATGATCGGCAGCATTAACAGTGATGCAGTTAAGGGCGACATGCCAAGAATAAGTTGCTGGAGCTGGCTGATCGTAAAGAATATTGCTGACATTGCAAGGAATGAAAGTGTCAGAGTCAGGCTTGATACGGAAAACGCCATATTTTTGAAGAGTTTCATATCGAGAAGGGGTGATGTGGATTTTCGCTCCCACAATACGAATATGACAAGGGAGAAAAGGCCTATAAGTAGTTCGGCAAGTATTCCTCCGTCAAGTATGCCCTTAGATGGCGCTTCAGTAATACCATAAACAATCCCGAATATGCCGACAGCTACGAATATACCGCCGATCCAATCAACCGTAAGACCTTTCTTATCGCGTGATTCGGGTGCGAGTATCTGGTTGAGAACAAAACCCAAAGCAGCAATGAAAGCACTTAGATAGAAGATATAGTTCCAGTCAAAGTACTCAAGTAATATACCTCCCATGACACCCCCCAGCATCATGCCAATTCCTGAAACGGCGCTCCATATAGCAATAGCCTTGGTCAGCTGACTTTTGGGAAAGATATTATTTATAATTGAAAGCGTCGTCGGCATTACAAGGGCGCTTCCAAGACCCATGATACCCCGGGAGATGATCAGCTCTATTGCGGAATGCGCAAGGAATCCAGCGTAAAAAGCACTCACAACAAAAACTAAAGATCCCACCTGAAGTGCGAGTTTTCTGCCGTATCTGTCGCCACAAGCACCAGCGAGAAACAGGATGCTTGCAAACAGCAGCGAGTAAATATTTACAACCCAAGTCTGTTCAATCTGACTCAGACCAATATCAACTGACATCTGTGGGAGGGCTAAGTTGATATTGCCGTTTGCCAGCATCACTCCAAGCAGTGCCATACATCCTGCATTCCCGGAAACACATAACTTACTCTGAAATCGAACCCCATATTTTTCTTAAAATTTCAAAATACCCCTTCTCTCATCAAACCGATAGTTTTAACATCGTTATGTGTTATATTATACACATAACGATTAAGGGAGTTCACATGGTCGCAATAGTCCATCAAACAGACAAAAGATCCGGGATAACCTATGCATACCATTCTGTATCATACTGGGACAAGGAAAAAAAACAGTCACGAGCCAGACGCACTCTTATTGGGCGGGTAGATAAAGAAACAGGTGAAATTGTGCCTACTGATGGAAGAAACAGAAAGAAAAAGGAGGGCAATGATCCTGTGAAACGTGAAAAAGAAGCAGTTGGGGAAGCACAGCGTTCATTCTACGGCGCCACATATCTGCTGGATGTTATTGGTGAGAAATTAGGCCTCATTCATGATCTTAAACAGTGTTTTCCTGACACATACGAGCAAATTCTATCCATTGCATACTATTTGATCCTTGAAGGCAACACGCCACTATACCGTTTTGAGAAATGGGGACTCTTACATAGGCATCCTTACGGCAATAACATCACCTCACAACGCAGTAGTGAACTGTTTGCCAGCATAACTGAGGAGGATAAACAAAATTTCTTCGGCCTTCAGGGGAAAAGAAGGCTGGATAATGAATTTTGGGCGTATGATACAACAACCCTGTCCAGTTATTCAGAAACCCTCAGACAGGTACAGTATGGTCACAACAAAGAGCACGACAAACTACCGCAGCTGAATCTTGCTCTCGTCTTTGGACAGGAGTCCAATCTTCCTTTCTACTACAGAAAACTCGCAGGTAATACGCCTGATTCTAAGACCCTCCGCCGTTTAATTGAAGAATTGGATATTCTGGGTTTCTCAAAGGTTAAGCTGGTCTTGGATAGGGGATTTTATAGTGAGGACAATATTAACAACCTGTTTAAGAATCATGTGAAGTTTCTTGCAGGTGTCAGTATGTCTCTGACCTTTGTCCGGGAAGAGCTGGATGCAATCTATGACACATTTAGAAGCTTTGAACGTTATAATGAGAACTACGAATTGTATGGCCAAACTGTCCAAACCACTTGGAATTATACACAGAAACGTCCTTACAAAGGAGATACTCTCCAAGAATCTCGCCGCCTTTACATTCACTATTTCTACAACATTGACCGGGCAGCCGAAGATGAGAAAAACTTCGACCGCAAGCTGATTGCACTAAAGCAGGAGCTGGAATCAGAAGAACGTGTTCCCGGCCATGCAAAACTTTACCAGAAGTACTTCATTACCAAAACAACACCAAAGCGTGGAACAAAGGCACAGATTATTGATGAGAATGTAAGCAAAGCCAAGCGATATTATGGATTCTTTGCCCTGATAACCAATGAAAAGATGGATGCAGTAACTACTCTTGAACTCTACCGCAACAAAGATGTGGTGGAAAAAGCCTTCGGAAACCTCAAAGAACGCCTGAACATGCGACGTACTCTTGTTTCGTCAGAGCAGAGTCTTGATGGAAAATTGTTTGTGCAGTTTGTGGCACTGATCTACTTGTCTTATCTCAAAAAGCAGATGCAGGATAAGGATTTTTTCAGGACCTATACATTGCCTGGTATGCTGGACAAACTGGATGTCATTGAGTGCTTTAAACAACCGGGGAAATCTCTCAGGATGGGTGAGATACTCGATAAACAGGTGCAGCTCTACCATGACCTGGGGGTAGCACCACCTACCTCGTTATGAATTGGCGGGAATCCAGGATACATAGTGTTGTCAGAATGAGCCAGCGATGTTTATAGGCCGTTGGATCTATACCTTCTAACTCTTCATGTAGTGTATTGTCATTCATTAGTTCGTCTACCTGATTGGATTGTTGATCTCAGAAAATCACTTCTCAAGTTGAATATTAGAACCTGTTATCGAAGACATTAAAAAGGCTCATTATCGAGTCAATAAGCACATCAGAGAAACAATTCTTGAAAATATAATTAAGTTAGTTCCTGCTATTAGATGGAGAAAAAAACTTAATTGTTAAGGTATTCTCGATAACACCTCTTTAAAAGGCATAATCAGAAATAAATTGAGGTTAATGTTCATTTCATTCCTTAAAGAGATTTATTTATATAATGCTAAATAGCCTTGATGAAACTGTCAGAGTTTCAGAAAACAGGCTAATGTTTTCTAAGGAGATACTGGTAAAAGAGCAACTATTATTAAAATTTTCAGAAATGTAGAGTATATTTTTAGTTTTTTCCAATATGAAATGTTATTAATGAAATCAAAGAGAATATCGTAATAAAAGAATAATAAACCCGGTGTTCTGAATGAATGAAAAATTAATCGGCAGTCTTTTGAAACTTGGATTTACGGAATATGAAGCCCGGGCATACCTGGTAATTATTCAGCTGAATCTGTCTTCTGCGAGGGAAATAATTGAAATCTCCGGTCTGCCACGAGGGAAAATATATTCAACATTAAATCAGCTTGCCGAAAAAGGTTACATCGGAGTAAAAGAAGGCAATCCTGCTTTATATTATCCTATAAATCCTGTGGAAACAATTGCATTATTAAAAAAACAGGTGCTGGCAGATTTTTCGGAACTTGAAGAAAATATAATTGCTATGAGTAGAATAAACAACATTAAACCGTCTCTGTTCTGGGAAATGCCAAATCTGACGAATATTAAAAATAAGGTCCGGAATTTTATAAGAAGCGCTAAAGAAGATATATTCATCCTCCTGGAAGATCCTGAGATGTATCCTTCGCTTGAGAATGAACTTTTTAAAATAAGAAAAAAAATTAAAATATCTATTCTGGTCCCGGATAACCTGAATTATCTGGAAAATAAGTTTAATTTTCACCATATGAATGAAAAACTAATTAATTTTTTCGATGAGATGGATGGTATTATTGAGGAAGATCTCCCTAAGCACTTCCCTAAAAGAAATTTAAGTGTTTTGATAATAATCGATAGCAGAAAGTCATTGATTGCAATTCACGAGCCCTCAGGTTATCTGGTGGGAATATCTTACGATGCACTCTTAATATTCACGCAGAAAAAACTCATAGAAACACTGGCGCCGGAAATTTTTGGAAAATAATCAAAAATATGTCAGGAAAAAAAGTTTAGCAATGAAACTATCCGGGTTTCATTTTTTTAAACGTCTCGTTTGTTCAACGTAATTTGTCCAGATCTCAGAACTAATTTCACTGATTTCTGCATGAGAGAGGTTGAACATGAGCCCGGAATCAGATATTTCAATATATAATTTAAAATATGAAAAAAAATCCTGTGAAACCTATCAATTATGGGAAGAAGCCGGTTTCATCCCGCCAAAGAAATACCTTTACTTTATTGAATTGTTACATTTTTCATTTTTGAATGGTGACGAAATCGTTAAAACAGATATTTTGGCTGGAATGACAGAAAATATCACAAAATCTGTCCTGCAATCTAATGATTTATTTTTCATTTCAGATCCTGAAAAAATGTACCTTTTTGCTCAGGAGATGAAGATCGAAATTGAAAATGCTGATGATACATCTATTGCCGCAAAGATTACTGCAGGGATTATTGCCGAATATATGTCCTGTTGCGATTTTTATGATTTTTTGAAAAATGTAAGGAAATTCGATTATTCACTAAATTAGCTGCAATTTTTTATAAAATAACTGGAGAGGAGTATTTTGAAAAATCCCTTTGAATTTTTGGCAGAAATGATATGTAAAAGACCGTTTCTTGCAGCCGGTTTAATCATATTAATTCTGATTGCTGCCTTGTATGGATTCACAATGGTCTCAATGAAGACAGGGACCGAGACTTATCTAAATCTTGATGAGCCAGTGGGTTCCCTTGTCGATCATTATTCAAGTGAGTTTGGTTCGTCATCAATTATCCTTATCATAGAGGGTGAAGCTCTGGCATCACCTGATGTTATAAAGTATCTTGATTCACTTGAGGAAGATTTCAGAGATGAAAGATATATCGCCGGGGTAAGTGGTCTTGCATCTTTCATGAAATCTGCAAATAATGGTGTCTTACCTCGGAGCCCCGCTGAAATAAATAATATTCTGGATAATTCCGGTGATGCTTCGAGTTCTGTTTTGCCCTCGCCTACACTTTCCATGATGTATATCAACCTTGATTCCGGATTGTCACAGGAATCCGAAATGGGACTGGTTGACATGACAGAATCTGTTCTTGAATGCTACAAACCGCCTGCAGGAGTAACAATAACCGTCTCGGGAAATCCGGCGTTTTCCGTCCAGATGCAACAGGATATGATGAGTAACACAGTAGCATTAATTGGTCTTGCCCTGATCCTCATGATTGTTGCAATGGTATTTCTTTTTGGCCATGTACGTTACAGGATGCTTCCCGTTTTTACTGTTTTTTGCGGGATAATTCTGACTTTTGGTGTAATGGGATTTGCAGGGCTAAAGATAAGTACTGTAGTTGTGGCAGCTTTTCCTGTCCTTATAGGTATTGGAATAGATTACGGAATTCAGTTACATTCGAGACTTGATGAAGAGATCCAAAAAACATCGTCCGTGAAAGATGCGGTATTTATTACGGTAGTAAATTCCGGTCCTGCAGTTCTTCTTGCAATGATTGCAACGTCTCTTGGATTTTTTGCGCTTAATCTCCTTGCCCCTGCCCCTATGGTAGCAGACTTTGGGACTATATGCATTATAGGGGTTTCATGCTGTTACATTACGGCGCTTTTAATTATTCCTACATTCACGGTTCTTTTTAAGTATAAGCCGAAAAATGGTGAATTGAATGCCATTGATGCTGCGGAATCATGTCAATTGGAATGGAAGGGATGTGATAATAAACCTCATGTGAAAAAGGGTACCAAAGGCTCCTTTATGGAAAAATATGATATTTTCCTGGGAAATCTTGCAGCAAAGATTGCTCGGCATCCGGTTCCTGTAATATTAGTTCTTTTGATGGTTGGTATAGTGGGTATACAGCTTGATGACAGAATTATTGTTGATGTTAATGAAGATGCTATGGTTTCGCAGACAATGCCGGCAAAGATCTCTATGGATAAAATTCAAAGCACTATTGGATCTACAAGTTCGATTACGGCATATGTCAAAGGTGATTCGATAAGAGACTTGGCTACTTTGCGATGGATTGATGACTTTTCAGATTATATCCTCAATAAGCAGGATGATGTTATTGGCGTCTCAAGTGTTGTCTCTGTTATAAATGAATATAATAACGGCGTTATTCCAAGCAATCAGCATGAACTCGACGCTCTTTGGGATGAAATACCTCCCGATACTATTAATCGATACGTATCCGGAAATACCGAGACAATAATTGAGTTCTCTATGAATGATCTCTCCATGCCAAAGACCCAGTCACTAATAGATAATTTAGAGGCCGATCTTGACTGGTACGGATCACATCCCGGAATAACAGTCACATTTACGGGCCAGATGGTTATGTTCAGCTGGATGATGGAGCAGATCTCCGATTCAAAGAATCTGATGACATATGCAGGATTCGCATTTATATTGGTATTCCTGCTTCTGGTTTACCGGAAGTTTTCAGCACTATCCCCTCTGGTTCCGATTGTGATTATCGTTGGCTGGAACAGTCTTATTATGTACTGCCTGGGATTGACATATTCACTTCTGACTGCATGTCTTGGTGCAATGACTATCGGTGTTGCTTGCGAATATACGATTCTCATTATGGAGAGATATCAGGAAGAAAAGGCAAAAGGGGGGGATACGGTAACGTCTATCCAGACGGCAGTTCAAAAGATAGGAACAGCTATAACGGTCTCCGGTCTCACGACCGTTTTGGGTTTTTCAGCTCTTATACTTGCATCATCACCAATGATCCAGAATTTTGGAATTACAACAGTAATGACCGTAGCGTTCTCTTTAGTCGGTGCAATCGTAATTATGCCTGCTGTAATAGCGTTGTTTGAGCAGGTCAGGACTTATGTGGATAAGAAAAAATCCTACAAGGCAGGTGTGAGGTTATAGGTATAATGATTTAGAGAAATGAATTTTCCTTTTTTTATGTACCGGCCGGGATTGCTCGCTCGTTTCACTCCTCTCGCAACGCCGGCCTTGTTTTCCCAGGTTGAGTGAGTTGTCTCCTCCGCTCCACATCACAGGCCGGTTGCCAGGCATGCTCCGCGGGGGTTTATTTCAATACGTTATGGCCAGAGTGTTCCAGTTCGTCCCAAATGGTCAAATTGGCCTGAAATCTGTATATTTATATTTTTGGAAATCTACAAGAAATTATGCAACCTAAGCTCCCGGAGTAATTAGGCGCTAGCTCTCATGCGTCGAATTTCTCCGGGAGCTTAGGCAGTATAGCACCCGCAACCGGGCAGTGTCAAATATAATCCCCTGCTATCGCTATTTTGTTGAATATTTTTCTTTTTTCACTGAATGGACATCTGATTATTGCATACCAGTATACTGCGCTATGAGCAAGGTGGTTTGGCAGAGGAGGGGTGGATGCGTACGAGGAATTGTTTTAGATACCTGTTTGAAACAATTTATCAGAATAGAAATTACCAGTGCAATAAAGACAATATATCAGAGCAAAACGGATGATCTAAAAACGGAAACGCCCCCAACAGGACTCGAACCTGTGACATTCTGGTTAACAGCCAGACACTCTACCAACTGAGTTATGGAGGCATACACACCCTGTGTGCCATACAAGGTCGTATTGAGGGATATTAAGATTATTGATTTGTGTTGTTCTCTTCGCGCATTGTTTCGAGAAGGGATATGATGGTGTCGATCTCAAAATCAAGCGATTTTATCCGTTCTTTTGCCGCTTCTGTCGCCATTGCGCCCGCAGGGGATGCCTGGATATACCCCTGACCCTCAAGCACCTTCAGGGAGTAGCGCACCCGGTGAGCCGGCAGGCCGGTGAGTTCAGCAAGTTTCATGATTCCAATCGGCTGGTTCTCTGCTACGATGCGCACCACCCTGAGGTGTCGTCCCACCAGTTCCACTTCTGAACGGATCTTCTCAAGCATCTGTGTCGCCTGTATGTTCCCCGGCACTGCCGGATGGTTCCGCTGGTTTCCCGGATGTGTCTTCCTGGGCCATCAGCCATTCCCTGTCACTCTTATAGGCCTTCCTGAAATACAGTGCCAGCACAATTGCCCCCAGGCCGGTTATTGCTGCTATCTGGTAACTGTAGACAGGGATTACCCTGAATGCACTGAGGATGGAAAGTGCTGCGAGAAAAAAAATACCGTTCAGAACCATGGTGAGCTTTGCAAATTTCATTTTGAGTATCTGCTTTGCTGACTCGTCCATTCTCCATACATCAACCTGTCAGGATAAAAGTACTTGTGCTTTGATCAGCAATATTCAGGCATGGACACACTCGATGAGGCCATTGAGAAGGCAGAAGTAGCCGCTTATGTCATATATGCCTCTTCCCAGGATCCCAATATGCGGTACCTGACGGGGTTTGTCACGTCAGATCCCATTTATTATATTAAAAAACGGGGGGAGGAAGGGGTTATTATCGTCCCGCAGATGGAGATAGGAAGGGCGCATGACGAAGCATTCTGCAATGCGATTACCCGGGGTGACGCCGGGTTCTTTGGCTTCCTCGAAGAAGAGGTCAGTCCCCGCCGGGCCGCCGCACGCATGGCATACGAGTATGCAGGCGGAGACATCATCGTCCCCGGCACCTTCCCGCTTGCAATGGCCGAAGATCTCCGGTCGTTCTGCGGGGTCACCGTTGATACCAACACTGTTGAGACCCTGCGGGAGGTCAAGAGCTCCCGTGAGTGCGATGCAATCCGTGCAGCCCAGGAGCGGACAGACGAGGTGATGGCGCTTGCTGAAGATATCATCCGGCATGCCACGGTGAGAGACAGTGCCCTCTGGCATGAGGGTGCACCCCTGACCTCTGATACCATCCGGCGTGAGATGCACTGCTGGCTTCTCCGTCATGGATATGCAGCACATGACACCATTGTCTCATGCGGGGCAGAAACGGCCCAGCCACACAATATCGGGTCAGGCACTCTGCTGGCAAACGAACCGATTGTCATCGATGTATTCCCCCAGGACGAGAGGACCGGATACTTCGCCGATATGACCCGGACGTTTGTGAAAGGAGAACCTTCCGCTGAGATACAGGAGATCTATGACACTGTCTGTGACGGGCAGACGCTTGCAAAAGAGATGCTCAGGCCAGGGATCACCGGTGCAGAGGTGCACAATGCCGTACTTGACCTTTTTAACGAACGTGGATATACAACCGGAGATGAAGGTTTTATTCACAGCCTCGGTCATGGGGTCGGTCTGCAGATCCATGAGGGGCCGTCCCTCTCTCCGCGGGCTGACACCCTGCTTGTGGCGGGGAATGTGGTCACCGTTGAGCCGGGCCTTTATTACCGGAATACCGGGGGTGTCCGGCTGGAGGACTTAGGTGTTATAACCAAAGATGGTTTTGTCTGTTACACGAAATATAGGAGAAGACTGATCGTATGAACGAGGATATTTTATCTGCATATATGGAAGCAGGGGCGCTTGCAAAGCGATTCCGCGAGGAAGCTGCCGCAATGGTTATCCCGGGCGCTTCAATCCTGGAACTTGTAGACACCATTGAACAGGCTATACTCGATGAGGGTGCCGGGATTGCCTTCCCGCTCAATATCTCTATAAACGAAGATGCAGCCCACGATACTGCCGGTCCGGGGGATGAGCGCCTCTTTTTGGTGGGTGATGTAGTAAAAGTCGATCTGGGAGTACATATTGACGGGTGTGTCGCAGACACGGCAAAGACCGTTGACCTTGGTGACAATCCCCTCCTTGTTGAGGCGTCACGTGCGGCCCTTGATGCGGCCATTGCACTGGTCCGTCCGGGTGTTACCGCGGGCGTTCTGGGCACAGCTATCCAGCAAGAGATCGAGTCACGGGGTTTCCGTCCGGTGGCGAACCTCACCGGTCACGGCCTCTCCCGGTATTCTCTTCATGGTGAACCGATGATCCCCAATGTCGGCATGACAGGCGGGGCAGTCTTCGAAGAAGGTATGGTGTTTGCCGTTGAACCTTTTGCATCCACCGGGACGGGGATGGTATCGGACAGCACCCGGACTGTTATCTACAGCCAGATTGCAAACCGGGGTGTCCGGCTGGCATCCGCAAAACGGGTAATGGACCAGATCCGTGATCGGCGCTCCCTGCCGTTCTCCCGACGCTGGCTGACAGGTGATAAGATTGACTTTGCTCTCTCAACTCTGAAGAAAAATGGTGTAGTACGGGGCTATCCTGTCCTTCATGACATCCCCGGGTCACTTATCTCCCAGGCAGAACATACTCTCATAGTTACTGAAGATGCCTGTGTGGCAACGACCCTTTAGCCAACCTTTTTTGTTCCCTGCGTAGTATAACTCCTGTTACGCATGTCTGATGATGCTGGTTCAATGGTTCTTGATCTCATGGAGATTCTTCTGACGGCCGCAGTGGCCAATGAATTCCCCGGGATCACGAAGAATGATCTTCCGCAGAAGTTACGGAAAATAACCGGGATATCCGGAGCAGCGTCTGAATTCAAACGACCGCTGGTGATCAGCGAAGGGCTCCTTGAACGGGAGATGGGAGTGAGCGGTGCATATGGGCATCTGCGTACAAACCCCTTCGTTGACTATGATGAATTTGGGCAACGGCTCTCAATCACCACGCTTGCACCTGCAATGCAATGGTTTGTGAAAAAAGGGGGAAAAAGTTCGGTAGAAAAGAATCCTGCACTTGCATTATATGCAGAAAAAAACAATATTGGCACGTTCTCCTATCAGGATGCACTGAAGAAGACCGGGCGGTTTGAGGATTCGGTTGAGTATATTGAGGCAAAGCTTGCCCCAATCGTTGCCGAGTCTGAGGAGATGCGCAATGCCCGTGATCTGATTATCATCTACGCACCGGATGAGATGGAGTATAGCCTGGAAAATCTTGTCTGCACGAAGGGGCAGATGGATACGATCAAAAAAATCAATGTGGCGCTCAATAACCGCGATTTCCTGCGTGATCACCGAATATTTGAGTTTGGGAAACTTCTCTTTGTAGGTCCTCCCGGAACCGGAAAGACATCTCTTGCCCTTGCTATGTCCCGTGAACTGCATATGCCCCTCCTTGAGGTCCGTCTTGCAATGATCACCTCTCAGTATCTTGGTGAGACATCCAAGAATATTGACCGCATATTTGAGCTTGCCCGGCGTCTTTCTCCCTGTATTCTATTTATTGACGAATTTGATTTTGTCGCAAAGTCCCGTCTTACCGATGACAACGCTGCAATGAAGCGCGCAGTGAATATGCTCCTGAAAAACATCGATATGGTCAGTTTTGTCAAAAATGGTGTCCTTCTCATTGGGGCTACCAATCATCCTGCTCTGCTTGATGAAGCGGCATGGCGGCGTTTTGATGATGTCGTGGAGTTCCCTCTGCCTGACCAGACGATGCGGGGGAACATCCTGCGTGCGGTCACGTCCCTGATTGAGTGCGAATGTGACTTTGATTCCGTTGCTGAAGAGACTGAGGGATTTTCCGGCGCAGACCTGCGGATGATGGTCAAAGAAGCGATCATGTCTGCCCTCACGGACAACCGGCATAAGGTAACTGCTGAGGATATCGAAGTTGGAATGGAGAATCTCAAGAACCGTCACGTCATCCGGAGCAATATCTGAATTTCAGGTGTCTTTTTGGATGACAGTAAAAATCACACTTCTCGGGACCGGTGATACCACCGGCACTCCTCTTGTCGGGTGCACCTGCCCGATCTGTACCGAAGGTGCCACAACCGGGAAGGAACGTCTCCGCACCTCTCTTCTGGTGGAGCATGAGGGATTCACTCTCCTCATTGACACCTCACCTGACCTCCGTCAGCAGCTGCTCCGGGCAGGTGCGCCCCATATTGATGCCGTGCTCTGGACACACGGGCACTATGATCACTTTGCCGGTTTTAATGACTTTTACCGGGTGCAGAAATACCCCCCCGGATATGGTGCCTCTGAGGTGGTGGAGTATATGCAGAAACAGTTCCATTTCATTCGGTTTGCTGCCCACCCACAGGAGCCGTATGTCCCTTTCACCATTGGTGGTATGAAGATTACTCTTGGGACAGTGAATCACCCTCCTGCGCCGACCTATGGCCTTCTGATTGAAGATGGGGAGACTCGTATCGGGTATACTGCTGATACAAACCCTGACATTCCTCAGCGGACAAAAGATTTGCTGGACGGATGTGACCTCTTCTTTGCTGATGCGCTCTTTCCGGACGGCATCACACACCCGAAGCACATGAACTATTCAGAAGCGGTCTCACTTGCCCGTGAACTCCATGCAAAGGATTTCCGCCTTGTTCACCTCTCTCATAAGATAGGGTGGGATGCGCCTCATATCGGTTATGACGGGGATACGTTTGTGCTCTGATAGAAACGTCGCAGTATTTTCTCCGTGGGGTGTGTGGTCCCCGTCCTCTCTGCCGGGGCCACCCATATATATTTAGCCGTTCGTCCACAGAACTATACGGTACTTATGGAGATCAAAATTCTTGAGCTCAATCCCAACAGCGTGAAGATCCTCTTTGTCGGTGAGAGCCACACATATATGAACGCTCTGAATCAGGAGATCCTCAAAGACCCTCATGTGGATGTCTCATCCTATAATCCGAAGTTTGATTTCACTGATCCGGAGTTGTTTGTCTCAACCAAAGGTGCCGTAGATCCCATTTCGGTCATCATCGATGCAGCACGTCGGATCAGTGCAGATTGTGCTGAACTGGTGGAAGCAATTGAAAAATCTTAGATAAAATACCCATTTTTTCAGATTCAGCAGGGAAGCACTACCTGCAGATCATTTGATACATTCCGGCAGAAGCTGAGCTACTGCGCTCAAAGCAGCAAAAGCAGCTAAATAAGAGTATAATCCCCAAAAAAAGAATGTAAAAAATGTGGGAGGTGAAATTTATAACCGTTCGGTGAAGACGATTGAACCCGCCACACGGGTGATGCGGACCTGCAATTTCTGGCCGGGTTTTCCACCGCTCACATACATTGTGTATTTTCCGATTCTGACTACACCATCGCCGCGCTTCGAGATGGCCTGGATTTCCACAGTCATCTCTTTGCCTTCTTCCAGCTGGTTTGCTACAGATTCGGGGCGTGCGCGGCGCTTTCTGACAGGCCTGTGACTACCACACGCATCGCAACGCAGGAGAGTGATCCGTCCGTCTTTTACGAGGCGGGTGTCGGGTTTTCCGCATTCAGAACACATGACGTAATCTTCCGTGTATTTTACCACAAGGCCCTTGATTAGGTCATACTCAAACTTACCGTTAAAGACCGCCCGGTTTCCGTCTATCTTGCCGGATGTTCCCAGTTCACCCAGCAGAAACTTCATCAGATGGTCCGGTTCACGGCGAAGGATTGATGCAATCTCTCCAAAGTTATCGAAGACTGTCGTCTTCCCCTCGATAAACACCTTTGCCGGAGGTACAGTAAACCGGCCTTCATCACCGGAAGTCTCGGTGATATTTTCATAGGCATGGTCGAGCAGCGCTTCATATGGATCAGGCATGCTGGTACCCTTTGTACTGTAGTATCTTAATAGTGCTTTTTGGACGCCTTGTGTTCTGCAGGGGAAATTTTTCTGGTATTGTCCGGCGCTCACATTCTGCAACCTGTCTGCCTGCTGGATGCCATATGCGCATTTTTATTAGCGCAGGTGTCAAACCATTCTGCATCATGGTATCTGCCGGAGACCTCGCCTATATTGAAGAAAAACTGAAGCGGCCCATAACCCCGCTCGAATACGCATGTTTTGAAAATCTCTGGAGTGAACACTGCAGTTATCGTTCAACAAAGGCATTCCTGAGGACTCTGCCAACCACGGGTGAGAATGTCCTTCTGGGACCCGGTGATGATGCCGCCATTGTGAAATATTCTGATGATATAGCTCTTGCGATTGGGATGGAATCTCATAATCACCCCAGTTATGTAGATCCCTTTGACGGGGCTGCAACCGGGGTCGGTGGAATTGTAAGGGATATCATCTCAATGGGTGCCAAACCGATTGCCCTCATGGACCTTCTGTATTTTGGTCCTATCACGGAAGAGAAGAACCGGTATCTGCTTGAGCATGTGGTGCAGGGAATCGGTGACTATGGCAACTGTATCGGTGTCCCGGTCGTCCGGGGTGAAGTAGCATTTGACAAAGGGTATTCTGGCAATCCTCTTGTCAATGTCGTCTGTGTGGGAATCGTGGACCCGGAAAAGTACCTTACAGCCCGGGTAAAGAAGCCCGGCAACCGGCTGGTACTCTATGGAGCAGCTACCGGAAGAGACGGTCTCGGTGGGGCATCGTTTGCCTCCCGTGACCTCTCAGAGGATGCAGAGGCCGAAGACCGGCCCTGTGTGCAGGTCGGCGACCCATATACCGAAAAACTGCTCATTGATGCAACGCTTGAGATGACGGCCACCGGGAAGATAGTGGCATGCCGCGACCTGGGTGCGGCCGGACTTGCGGGCGCTTCGTCCGAGATGTCCTCCAGTTATGGGGCCCGTATTATGGCAGACTCTGTTCACCTGCGGGAAACCGGCATGAATGAGGTGGAGATTCTGCTCGCCGAGTCGCAGGAACGGATGCTCATGGAGGTCGCAGGAGATGATATTCCGGCACTTGCGTCCATCATGGAGAAGTACAGCCTGAACTGGCGCGATATAGGTGAAGTCATAGAAGAGGCACGCTACATTGTCACCTTTGAAGGGGATGTGGTCTGTGACCTGCCGATTGATCTGCTGGTGGAAGGGGCGCCCTGTGGGGTATGGAAGGCTGAAGCCTATTCGCATGAACGTCCATATCAGGCACCGGAAGGGGATATCAAAGACCTCTGTCTTTCTGTTCTCTCCCATCCTGATGTGGCCCGCAAGGACTGGATATCCCGTCAGTATGATCATGATGTTCAGTTGCGGACAGTATCTCTCGGAGGCGGGGCCGGCCTTCTCCGGCTGGGTGACAGTGCCCTCTCCCTCTCCTGCGGTTGTTCTCCGAGGCAGATTGAGCTAAAACCGTATGAAGGGGCGGCAAACTCTGTCTATGAAAATGCCGCCAATCTTGCTTGTGTCGGCAGTACTCCTCTCTGTGTGGTGAACTGCCTGAACTTTGCAAGTCCTGTTCACCCGGAAATTTACTGGCAGCTGGGTGAGGCAGTACGCGGCATGGGTGATATGGCACTTGACATCGGTGCTCCGGTGGTGGGTGGTAATGTTTCGCTCTACAATGAGAGTGATGAGTTTGGAACGAGGATTCTTCCGACGCCCTCCATCGGGATGGCAGGGAAAGGGCCGGTAATCCACTACACACTGCCGGAAGAGGGGGCAACACTTGCCATTGCGGGTAAGTCTGCTCCTGCTCTGGGTGGTTCTGTAGTGGATGCAGTGACCGGGTGCGGTGGCAAGGCTCCTGAGAAAGCAGATCCGTCTATACTTGGGAAAATCCGTTCATTTACACAAAACGGTGGGTTTGCCGCAGATATTTCAGCAGGCGGGTTAATTGCAGCTCTTGCGGAGTGTACGCCTGCTGCCACAGTCAGTCTTGTGGGTGATGCCATCCCTGCTCTCTTTGATGAATCGCCGGGCAGGTTCCTCATTGCTTATACGGATAAATCTGCTGCAGAGGGATTGGACGCAGTTGAAATTGGCACCGTCGGTGGGGATGAACTTAACATATCTGTAAGTGGAATGATTATTAGGTTCACTCTTCAGGAGACAAAAGCAGCACTGGATTCTCTGACATCAGTGATGTATGCTGAATAAAGGGCAGAATACCACACTACATTTTACGAAAAAAAAGGGGGATACCACACAATGATGACAATTCTTCTCGCAGATGACGAACCCAGCCTTCTTGAACTGGGTAAGGTATTTCTCGAGCGTACTGGTGATCTGAAGGTGATCGCTGTATTGGGGGCAGAAGAGGGCATGGAGGCCCTCCGATCCGCGAAAGTGGATGGGATCATATCTGACTATCAGATGCCGGGAATGGACGGCATTGCATTCCTGCAGAAAGTGCGCATCCGGTATCCGGATATGCCGTTTATGATGTACACCGGAAAGGGGCAGGAGGATGTTGTGATATCCGCCCTGAGAAACGGGTGTGATTATTATCTGCCCAAGGGCGATGATCCGAAGGCAGAATTTGCTGAACTGGCCATGCAGGTCAGGCGGATGGTGAAGAACAAAAACCTTGAGCGTGATCTCAATGAGAGTGAGGAGCGCTACCGCCTCATTATTGAGAATTTTACCGGCATCATCCTGCAGCGTCATGCGGATAACCGTATCATCTATGCAAATGGTGCAGTGGAGAGAATAACCGGTTATCCGGCTGAGATGCTTATGTCAGGGGATTTCGGCTGGGACACCATTGTCCACCCGGATGACCTGCCACTTCTTTCCCAGACCGTAGAAGATGCACGGGCAGACCCGTCGGTTGTCAGTGTGAGTGAATATCGTATCATTACCAAAGAGGGAGATATTCGCTGGGTACAGGAATCGTGCAACTATGTCCGTAAAAAGAGTGGGAAGATTGCCTCGGTACATGGTACACTTTATGATATAACCGACCGGAAGCAGATGGAGGAGCAGCTCATCGCTCAGCGTGACCTGGGTCTCTCCCTTGCAGCAGCCCGTTCCCTTGATGATGCGGTATCTCTTTGTCTGGATACTGCATCACGGGTGGCAGAGATGGGATTTGGTGCACTCTACCTGGAGGACGCCCATGCAGAGAGTTATGCCCTGTCATGTGCCACCGGTTTTTCTGATGCATTTCTGTCTTCAGTGGAGGAAATTGGAAAAGATACTCCTCTGGCCCGCCGTGTTGCAGCGGGTGAGTATATTTATGCCCGTTATTCTGATCTCCCGGAGATGCTTGGATTTACACCCGGAAAGGAGCGGATACAGGTAATTCTTGTCGTCCCCATCATCTACAACAATGCCTCCATAGGGTTTATCCTGCTGGGGTCAAACTATACCGAAATCATTCCGGATTCCAGTCTGATGTCACTGGAGGTCATTGCCTTCCAGGTTGGCAATGCCATTGCCCGCATCTGGGTAGAAGAGATGCTTGCACGGGCAGAAGTTGGATCCGGGTTTTTTAACTCAGCACCTGCTGAGTAGCCGGAACTGATATGGCACCGGATGGGGTATATCCGGTCAAAAACGTTTTTTAACCTTTTGAAATAAATATTTCGGGTAATGTTTAATCCGAAATTACACAGTGAGTTATATGGTGAATTCGCATGCCATCCGTGGCCATTATGCAAAAAAAACAGTAAAAGTCAATATGAAATTTTGAGTTCTAGAAAAAAAAATTAATCCGAGAGGTCACGGAACTGTGGCATAAGTCCGCGGACTTCACGGCCGACTGATTCAATCATATGTTCTTCACCCTGACGCTTCAGTGAGGTGAAGACCGGTCGGTTGACCTGATTTTCTAGCAGCCATTCGCGGGTAAATTCCCCGTTCTGGATTTCAGTGAGTATCTCTTCCATTGCGGCATATGCCTCCGGGCCGATGACCCGTGGACCACGCGTGAGATCGCCATATTCTGCAGTATTTGAGATGGAGTCACGCATCTTTGTGAACCCTCCCTCATAGATGAGGTCAATGATGAGTTTACACTCGTGCAGCACCTCAAGGTATGCCATCTCAGGTGCATATCCTCCATCAACGAGAGTCTCAAATCCTGCCTGAATGAGTGCAGTCATGCCTCCACAAAGAACTGCCTGTTCGCCGAAGAGATCAGTCTCGGTCTCTTCCTGGAATGTTGTCTCCAGGACAACTGCCCGTGTGGCACCGATTCCTTTTGCATATGCAAGAGCAATTTTTCGGGCATTGCCTGTTGCATCCTGATGGATTGCAATCAAAGCCGGCACGCCGCCGCCTTCAGTGAAGACCCTCCGGACCATGTGTCCTGGTCCTTTCGGTGCAACCATAATGACATCAACCGTGGGTGGTGGGACAATCTGCCCATAGTGGATGTTGAAACCATGGGAGAACATCAAACAGTCTCCTTCTTTGAGGTTTGGCATGATCTGGGCGCGGTAAACACCGCCCTGAAGTTCATCCGGAAGGAGAATCATCACGACATCGGCCATACCTGCTGCGGTTGCCACATCGAAGACCTCAAAGCCGTCTTCAGATGCTTTCTCCCAACTTTTTCCGGGGCGCAGACCAATGATGACATCGAGCCCTGAATCGCGCAGATTGAGTGCCTGACCCCGTCCCTGAGAACCATACCCGATGACTGCAATCCGGGAATTCCCCAGATCTCCAAGCTTTGCATCGGATTCGTAGTATTTCTGTATCATTTTTTCATCCCTAACGGTTACTGGTTTCCTTCATAACTATTATAGCATAGGATAAAAAACCTAACATCAGGAATATTTATCAGCAGAATTCTTACCTGAAATCTGCTTTTTTTCATTCGAGGTTAACATGGAACTGCCTGATACACAATCAACCCAGCCTGAAGTACGAATCAATCTTACCCGGGTCGGAGTCAAAAATGTCAAGAAACTTGTTGAAGTTTCACGTCCGGGGAAACGCCCGGTGATCTTCATATCAACATTCAATGTCTATGTGGATCTCCCCAGCAGCCTGAAAGGTGCCAATCTCTCCCGTAATTTTGAGGTAATTGATGAGGTGCTCCAGCAGGCCACCGAAGGTGAAGTAAATGGTATTGAAGAAGTATGCAATGCTGTTGCCCGCAAACTCCTTGACCATCATGAGTATGCAGACCGTACGGAAGTGAAGATGAAGAGTCTGTATATGGTAAAGCGTGAAACACCGGTATCCCGGACGGAGTGTGACGAGGTCGTTGAGGTGCATGCAAGTGCGGTTGCTGACAGAAACAATGGAACACCCATCGTCCGGAAGATGATCGGTGCGGAAGTGACTGGTATTACTGCCTGTCCCTGTGCGCAGAACATTATGAAGGAGCTTGCCTCTGCCAAACTCCGCAATCTTGAGATTAGTGAGGAAAAGATACAGGAATTCCTGAGTGAGATCCCTATGGCTACTCATAACCAGCGTGGCAAAGGGTTCCTCTTAATTGAGACTGATGATGACCAGCGTGTCGGACTTGAGACCATCATTGACATCCTGAAAGACTCCATGAGTGCCCGAATTTTTGAACTCCTGAAACGTGGCGATGAGAGCCAGGTGGTTTTCTCGGCACACAGTAATGCCCGGTTTGTGGAAGACTGTGTCCGTGAAATGGCCAAGCGTGTGGTCGATAAATTTTCTTATTTGCCGGGTGATTCAGTCATAACCATCAAGCAGACAAACGAGGAAAGTATTCATCAGCATGATGCCTATGCAGAGCGCAAGGCAACCATTGCTGAGCTAAAGGCTGAAATAAAGGCGAATTGATTCGCTTATTCTATTTTTTTCATAAATATCGCATTTTTGCGGAAAGTATGCTCAGAATTGTGCGATATTTAGCTCAAAACGTATACTGCATCAACATAACCTTTTTGACTGCCGCTGTGTAATTAACGAAACCTATTTTTAACCGGTCATTCACATAACTCTTACGTACTTCTTAGCGGGTACGTGTGTTGCAACGCGCAGTATGTTATTTTTTACATACGTGTGTGTTTGAATAGCCAGAAGAACATAATTTAAAAATTAGGCGATAATTTATGTCGAAAGTTGTAGAGATTTCCCCAACCACAAGACATGAGGGTCACACCAAGCTTACTATGCAGGTTAACGACAACGGTGTCGTTACCCGTGGTGACTGGCTCAGTCTTACACCAGTACGGGGTATTGAGAAACTCGCCATCGGAAAGAGCATGCACCAGGCACCGAAGATTTCTTCCCGTGTCTGTGGTATCTGTCCGATTGCCCACACCATTGCAGGTATTGAAGCAATGGAGGCCTCAATCGGTTGTTACATACCGGACGATGCATACCTTCTGAGGGTCATCCTTCAGTGTGCAAACCGGCTGAGTAGCCACGCACTGCATAACATCCTGTCACTGCCTGACATGTACATCCCGGGAACGGACACCCATATCAATCCGTTCACTCCCGAGCAGCCTGTCCGCAGTGTGGCACTCAGACTCCAGAAACTCCGTGAAGTCGGCCAGACTGTCGGTGAAATAGTCGGTGGAGAACCAATTCACCCGTCCAACCCCCGCATCGGTGGTATGTACAAGAACATCTCCCCGCGTGCAAGAACAAAGATCTATGATCTTGCGAAGGAGGCACTCCCCCTTGCACGTGACCAGATGGAGTTCATGATCGCTGTCTTTAAGGACTGGGATGCGCGCCCCATGGCATCGGTTGCCGGTGGCAAGGAAGTTGAGAAGACCGAGAAGTTCGGTTTCCACGACCAGGGCTACATGGCAGTAGACCCGCTCTATGGTTCTTCCTCACTTGATGTTGATCCAAAGTGGTTCCCCGAGCGCTGGACTGAAGTCCGCCCGTGGGACTGGTATCAGGGCGAACTCGAAGTATCCCTCGAAGACCCTGACTATCCAGTTGGCGGCACCACTCCGGTCGGCACCAAGGTATGGCCTGCAATGGAAGCATGCACCGGTGTACCACTCTATGATGGAGCACCTGTTGAGGTGGGTCCACGTGCACGTCTTGCAATGTTCAGGAACTATGACCGTAAGGGCGCAATGGGCCTGCAGATTGCACGGCAGATGGAATATATGGACTGTCTGTACAGCATGATCGATGCAGTTGAAGCTATTGACACCAATGGAAAGGTCGTTGCAGATGAGATCCCACAGGGTGACGGTTCACTCGGCTGGGCAGCAAACGAAGCACCACGTGGAACTGATGTTCACCTTGCAAAGGTCCAGAACGGCAAAGTTCTGTGGTACTCGCTCCTTGTCCCGACCACATGGAACTTCCCGACTGTCAGCCGGGCACTTGAGGGTGCACCATGGCAGCTCACTGAAGTCATCATGCGTGCCTACGACCCATGTGTGTCCTGCGCAACCCACATGATGGTGGTCGACGACTCGAAGAAGGTAGTGGCCCAAAAACTGTTCCAGTGAGATAGTCAGATGCTAGACTGGTACGCGAGACAGATGATTGTGGGTGTCGGCAATCCGCTCTATACAGATGACGGATTCGGGCCTGCAGTTATATCAGAACTCAAGAAGCTGTCCCTTCCGGACGACCTGAAAGTTTTGGATGCGGGCCTTGCAGGGCCGCATTTCCTCTTCACGATGGTCGCAGAGGCTGAACGGCCGGTTGAGAAGATGGTCATTGTTGACTGTCTCGATTTCGGCGGCAGCCCTGGTCAGATAACGAAGGTATCCCCTGACTATCTTGCCGATGATGCAACGGGCAGATATCTTGACCCACATTCATGGGGCGGGTTTAAAGATCCGCTGACTGAGCTCTCAAAACGCACTGAAGTAATTATTCTTGGGTGCCAGCCTGCGAGCATCGGGATATCCGATATTGATAATGAATCTGAGGATGTCGACTACTGGCTCACGGAACAAGTTACAATGGCCATTCCGAAGGCAGTGCAGATGGCACTTGCCGAAGTAGGGGTGGAATATGGGACTACTATCAAATCTGAAGAAAATCTTCACGGGCAAGAAGCCGGAAGAACCTAAGGCGGCACCAAAGACAGCCACTTTTCCTGAACCGGTTCCGGTTCCTGAACCAGTGACTGTTCCAAAGACCAGACCTGAGGCAAAACCAGCTGTGAAACCAAGCGATGTGAAGGTTGAAAAAAAGCCCGAAATACAAGAGATGGAGGAAAAGCCTGTGGCTGAAAAAATTACGATTGGACACGTGCACATGTCCGGATGTACCGGATGTCTCGTGTCTCTCGCAGACAACTACGAAGGCCTGTTTACGTTGCTTGACAACTATGCAGACCTCAATTACTGTCTGACTCTCGCCGATGTGCGTGACATTCCAAAGATGGATGTCGCACTTGTCGAGGGTTCAGTCTGTATAAACGATCACCACTCTGTGGAGGACATCAAAAAGGCACGCAAGAATGCAACGGTTGTTGTTGCACTCGGTGGCTGCGCTGCATATGGCAATATCACACGGTTCTGCCGGGGTGGCCAGTGGAACCAGCCCCAGCATGAGTCATACGTGCCCATTGGTGACCTGATTAATGTTGACATATACCTTCCAGGATGCCCGCCATCAAAGGAAGCAATCAAGAATCTTGCTGTCATGGCATACCTGCTCCTGAGAGGAAGCGATGAACAGAAGGAACTTGCAGCAGCATATCTTAAACCTCTCATGGACCTCGCACAGCGTGGTACAGAGGCATGCGGATGTGACCTTATGGTTGATGTTATTAACCAGGGTCTCTGTATGGGATGCGGCACTTGTGTCGCAGCCTGTCCGGTTCGTGCAATCACAATGGAATACGGCAAGCCGAACATTGAGCGCGATATGTGCATCAAATGTGGTGCATGCTACGCACAGTGTCCACGCAGCTTCTTCAACTTTGATGTGATGAACCAGTTTGAGGCAATCGGCGAAGCTATTGATGCTGCTATGGGCAAAGGAGTTGAGTAAAATGGTTCTCGGAAATTACAAGAACTGTGTATCTGCACGTGCAGCTGACCCGGCAATTCTCTCCGCGTCCCAGGATGGAGGAATTGTCACCCAGCTCTTTGCATTTGCACTTGAAGAGGGCATCATTGACGGTGCTATTGTCGCAGGTCCCGGCGATGAGCCATTCAAACCAGAGCCCCTCGTCGCTACCACAGTTGCAGAACTGATGGACGCACGCGGTACCCGCTACACAATCTGCCCGAACGTCTCAATGATCAAAGAGGCAACCCGTTCGTATGGTCTTGACAAGGTCGGAATCGTCGGCACACCGTGCCAGATTCAGGCAGTCAGAAAGGCTCAGCTCTATCCAATTGGCATGCGGTCTGTCCCTGACAAGATTGCACTTGCAATCGGTATCTTCTGCATGGAGAACTTCCCATACCAGGGTCTTGAGACCATGGTGGAAGACCTCTGTAATGTGAAGATGGAGAGCGCTGTTAAGATGGACATTGGCAAGGGTAAATTCTCAGTCTACACCGAGCGCGGTGCAGTCTCGCAGATTCCGCTCAAGCTCACCCATAAGTTCGAACAGGGTGGCTGTCATGTCTGTCTGGACTACGTCGCAAACCTTGCTGACGTCTCAACCGGATCTGTCGGAAGTCCCGACGGCTGGTCAACAGTCTTCACCCGCACAAAGAAGGGTGAGACTATCTGGGGTAAGGCTATCGAAGCAGGATACTTCGAGACCAAACCTATTGCAGATGTCAAGCCGGGTCTGGACCTTGTGACCAAACTCGCAACCGAGAAGATCACAAAGAACCAGAAGACTCTGGATGAGCGTGCAACCTTTGGCGTTGACAAAGGCCTGCGCAACCCATACATCTAAACAATCTTTTTTTGTTTCATGTGCCCCCTGCTGATGTGAACTACCCTCAGTCCCGACTCTGTTAAAAGTGTTCGGATACAAAAACAGCAATGTGTCCGGGTGAGAGAGCATAAACGGGATCACGTATTTGGTAATAATCGGCAGTTGGTGCAAAATTGTATCTGCTTCACGAATTGGATTTGCCTCAAAATTTCATTGGGATAAATGTAAGGGTTTGGAGTAATCCCTCACAAGGATTCCAACGGCTAAACCCTCTTTTCCATACCACCGGGTATGTTTCCAAGATGTGTTCCGGTACTCGATTTCGGTACATCAGAATTTCCGATAATTGCCCCTACTGTGGCAATCATTATTACAAAAATCATCGGGACTAAAGGGCTGTCATAGACTGCCGGGGCAACCACACTGAGGTCTGAGAATCCATGCAGGCAGATATTGCCCGGCGTCTTTTTTCACCCAGGTAATTGCCTCGCCGGTCATCTGTCACGGCTGCATTACAGGTATTCTTTTTCACATTTTCATGATAAAGGCGATATCGGTTACCTGGCGGGACAAAAGATATTGTAATCAGAGTGGATATATTAAAACAGTGGATATATGTTCTGTCCGAACTGCGGTGCAAATATTTCGGGTGAGTTTGAGGTATGCCCGGAATGCGGTACTGGAATTTATGTGACACGAAGCAATGGTGCTGGTAAAAATGACCCGTTCATTGTGGCAGGGGATCCAGGGGAAGTACAAACATCCTTTGGTTCGGTCATATCGGTGCCGGAGGATGAGAGTAATTCCTGTCGGCCTGCAATCATTGAGGCAGAGGAAGATGAATTGCCGGAAGGGAAGGCGAGTACTGTACTGACCCCATCCGGTTCTTATATGACGGACAGAGTTATTTTTGGGGGTGACTCCCCGTCTGACGGGTTTGTGGCCGCTCTGAACAAAGAGAATGATCCGGCCAATGTACCTTCTGCAGTCGACACCGAATCAGGCACAGGGAGTGAACAAATCCTGCCGTCTGGTGCATCTTTACCTGATGGTGGCCCGTCACATGATCAGTCACCCATTCCGCTGGTGGTCGGAATATCTGATGGTGGAGAAATTAAAACCCCTCCATCTGCTTCGTATCCGTACACTGATCTGCCGTCGCCGTCCCGGAGGCGTCCGGTGATTGCCGGGCTGGCGGTGATAATATTCGTAGTGCTGGGCATTGCTATTCTTATATATGGGGTGCCGGGGCAGGGGTCAGAAGATGCCGGAGTGCCGATACTGACACCCCAACTGAATGTTCTTCCTGACATAACACCGATACCCGTCACAGAAACTCCTCCTCCCTGGACGCCTTCAGAGAATCTTATTCTCTCCGTATCTGCATATGGTGGAGGGTATAAAGTGGAGATCGACGGTGGTCTCATGGCAAATGAGGTGGCAACGATTCTCATGACTGTTGAAGATACAGGCGGTCTACATACAATGGAATGGGTCTATCCATCACGGCATGAATCATATTATATGGCGAGGGAAGCATACAACGGAACCGCGTCTGCAATCGAGCATGTGACTGCCACTGCAACGTATACGGATGGAAAAAAAGAGGTGGTATTCTCCGGTGATCTCTGACAGAATGGCCTGATAATACTTTATTTCCAGACCTTAACAGGGTCAATATTGGCATTGATGATCATGTCAAAGTCTATTTTATCCAGCCATCCGGCACGATGGAATATACCCATGAAGCAGATCCCCACTATTTTTGCATCATATCCTGAGATTATCTCGTGCACCATCTCAGCTGTTACCGGCTCATTTGGCATGGCAAGGCCTCCCATTATGACAATAACCTTTGGATCAAAGGTTTCCGGTGCATGGGATGTGACCTGCATCCCTATATGGGGAACAGGTTTGAGAACCTTTGCTGATGATTCGTCCAGCCGGGGAACAAAAATATATTCAAACGGCAGGTCACGGATGGCATACGTGAGCAGTTCAACAAAGGGTGTGCATGTCCCCGGGCAGCCGTAAAACATCACCTGTTCTGTGTCCATAATGCCGGATTCGACCATATATTTCTTGAATGGACGAAGTATTCCGGAAATGCCTGATCCTGTTTCCTGTAATTTCATGCTTTTCTCTTGTGTGTGAATGAGAAAAACCTTGCTTCTTAAGTCTGACATCCGTGATGGGATATGCTATATTGACAGAATACGCAACATCCTGTAAGGGGAGAAATCTGGTGAGAAGAGGGAAAAAAGGTGAGGAGGCTTGAATGGTGGGAGTGATGATGCCGGGTTTACCGGGCTTGAGGGTGCCATTATCCTGATCGCTTTTGTAATTGTTGCCTCAGTCTTTTCTTTCACCATTCTGAATTCCGGGTTTTTTGCAACAGGTACAACACAGAAGGCTATCTATACAGGCGTAGATCAGTCTGCCTCATCACTGATGCTCATCGGTGATGTATATGGCTACCGGGCATCTGGTAGGGATGCTGTGGACATGCTGCGTTTCACAGTCGGGCAGTCTGCCGGGGGAGACCGGGCGGTAGATCTCAGTGGTAGTGCAGTGACATATGTGACATCTGAAAAAATTCTGACTCTCCGCCCGAACAGCACCCTGATTTCTGGTATGCCGCCTCTTCCCGGGATGTGGACGATATATGGCGTCTCTTCTGCCGTGGATGCTTATGTCATCCGGTCTGATGAACAGGTAACCATCGTGGTTCGTGTACCGGAATCGGATGCGGCACTCTCCGGGGAGAGAGTCATGGTCACCTTTATTCCCCCTTTCGGTACAGCTGTTACCTTCAGTCGAACAATCCCCGGTAAAATAAGCGATGTTATGATTCTCGTATAACCATCAGTAGTCTGGAATATCCAATACTATTTTTTTTCTCATTCCCAATTCTTTCCGAAGACTGGCTCTTCGTCGAATTGGCTGATGCGTTTTGCATCTGCGGAGTATGTGACTTCAACAGAGTTGCGGATTGCATCCTCAAGATGTTCTGTGGCACTCCAGACGGCCTCACGCCTGGACCCGGCTCCCCGACCACGCATTTTGACGCTCAGGGTGACCATATATCCATCATTCATATATATGTCCTGTTTTGTATTATCCAGTAGCCCGTTCTGGTAATAAAGATATGGCAGGGTATAGCTGGCTTTACTGATTTTCCTCTGATATAATGACTCCATCTGTAAATTGAATTGATTTTAAATATATTCTGCCATATCGGGGTGAATCTGATCTTCCGATTTCGTCTCTCTCAGAATATCTGTGAGCAATAACAGAAAACAAGGTGAAATGACCACCAAAGAGATGAATTTCATGCCGGGATGTCTGGCATTGGACATGTCATGGCTGAATCCGGATATTTGGGATACGAACGTGTGTCCCGTCGAAATATTACCTGTCAATGTATCCATGCCTCCTGTCCGCAGGTACAGAAAGAGTCCACGGGGAGGCTTCATTCTCCGGACGTCTTTACTCGTGATATGCGAACCTGGTATGAGTATTTGTCCTGTTATTCCGGTTTTGGGTATTGTTACTGGAATCCGGGCTTCTCTCTAACGTTTCCCCCGTTCTTGCAGATTCCAAAAAAAGTATCCTGAATAATTGAATCCCCCTTTTTGAGTCGTGCCGGAGAAAGTAAATTATACCCCCTCCACCGTGAGTGATCCTGGTGATGACAGGATTATATCCGGGTATAAAGTATAGCCCACCAATGAATGACGGCAGAAAGAGAAGAGACTGGTTTGCCGTTGGCATTTCGTATTTTCTGGTTCTCCTGATCACTCTGATGTTTCGTTAACTGCTCAATCCCATCATTATTGCAGGAGCACTTGCAGTGGTTCTGATACCCTTTCACAATGGTCTGAAAAAGCATATCCGACCGTCGCTTTCATCCATTCTCATCACAACCGGCGTGGTCATCCTTATTGTGGTTATACTGCTGGTATCCTTTGGTGTCATCTTTGCCAACGGGCACTATATTCAGGAGGTCTTTAACAGTATCCTTGCCTGGCTTTCCATAGGTGGGGGGGTATTTGGTGTGTCTGTCAATCCGTTTGTCCTGGATCTTCAGTCAATTGTCAATAGTATCATCGCTGCAGTGACAGGGTCTATCGGTGATATTCTTGGTGCAACCGCCTATTACTCAATCATTTTCATAATTCTCTTCCTCTTCCTGTATCCTAAATTTGACAGTTTAAAGTTCATCAGCTGAAAATCCATCCGCTACAGCGACCAAAAGTTTTCATTTTTTCTCCGGATAATCAATTTGACAGTTAGTGAATTATCCCTCATCAAATCACGAAATCACCCAATTATGCTGCAAAATCATCGTGTTAATGGCATCAAAATTCGAGTGGATGTATGTTTTTGCCTTTTGCATCCACGAATTTACAGTAACTGTCAAATCCGATAACGATTTTTTTATGAATTTCGTTGATGTATGCTTCAGTTCCGGAATCTCAAAGCGAACCAGTGAGATGAATAACTGCGCAATAAATCCAATGATTAATGCACCGTAAATGCTGTTATCTGTCCATACCCGCAATGGTTTTATCTCGATTTCATTCTTCAGGGAGTTGAAAATCTTCTCGATCGAATCCTTTTTTCGGTATGTCAGAAGAGCTTCTGTAAGTGTCAAATTCTTACTTGATTTTAAGCAGAAAAATCCCTCTCTGCCATTGATAAACTTATCTTCGAGGAGCTTTATGGCATCATCTTCCGTGAGTTCAACAAGTTTCGTCTGGATGGAGTAGTCCACATCTATAAGCAAATTGTTTATCCGGAAACGCTTTGGAAGGGCTTTATTCTTGTCGATGCTATCCTGAATTTCTTTTGCCTCTTTTATCTGTCTCACCACTTTTCTGGCCCTGGATTCCAGCTGCTCTTTTTGCAGCTTTTCTGAGAAAAAGAAATAATTGGTGCTGCTTGGTTTTTCGATTTTAATGCCCCGAACGCCGGTTTCTGCATCAATAACTTCAGGGTGGTACTCTTCGAATTTTGCAATGATCGTGTCGTCACTTTTGTTGAGTTTCTTTGCCGTTATGTACTGCAGATTATCTGCACGAATCATTGCAGTATTGGCAACACTGTTTGCTCCTTTATCGAAGATTACAAGGGATCCTTCTCGAAGCCTGCCGTTCAATTGCTGGTATGTCTTTTTGAAGTGCGACTGATCATTGAGATTCCCTGGTTCGACCGTCAGGCCAATCGGGATATTTATCGGATCGGCAAGTTCACTCACGCCAACAGTAATCTGTTTTTTATCCGGCCTGTGATCACGGCTGTATCCATACTTTCCCAGTTTGGCTTCCTTTCCATGGAGCACAATACTTGTCCAGTCCATGTTGATATTGGTGTGTTCAAATTCGTATCTTTCAAAAAGAACATCCTGGATGTCAGAAATTATTTCTTCTTTGTTGGCTCCGATGATTTCAAGGACTCGATATAGAGTTCTTTCACAGAATGAATCGAGATTAAAAATATCACGTACTTCAGGTCTGCTTATCCATTCGTGAGACCGCGTTATGCTGAAGTTATCCGTTAGTTTGTAGCTGACGAGAGCTTTGAGCAATTTGTTGATATCGATGCCATTCTTTTTGTGTTTCCCAATAATATCGGTGAAATTCAGAATTTCATACAATCTACTAACCAAGAAAATGGTCCCGATAGGAAAGGATATATTTTGGTTTGGCTCAACTTCATAGGTTCTTAGTTCTGTTTGCATTTGATCAATTCAAACATGACTGAGAACAATTTAGTTCTTTTCTGCTGTCAAAGTTGGGCTGTATCTCTGTATGGGAACAGATGTTTCATGAAATGTGGGCTCTTGTCCCGGAAGAATCGAGACCAAAACGTTCCATTCTCAATGTGCTCCTCTCAGACACACTCTACTCTCTTATCATTGTCCACGTGGGAATCGCCCTGATTGTCTTTATTGCTGCCCTGCCGTTCTTCACGCTCCTCGGATATGGGCATGTGCTCTTCTGGTCGGTTATCTGTGCGATATTTGCATTAATCCCCGTATTCGGACCGGTTGTTATTGTGGCATTTCTTGCGGTCTATGCCTTCTCTCTCGGGGATTACTTTGGACTGGCACTGATACTGGTGATTGGCTGGCCTCTCCTGTGCGCTATTCCGGCCTGGTATCTGCGCCCCGTTTTTATGGGAAAACGCTCAAAACTCAATGCTGTCCTGATATTTATCGCCCTGTTTGGTGGAATTGCCATTGTGGGGGTGATGGTTTTTCTGTACGGGCCGCCGGCACTTGCCATCCTGACAGGAGTATATCGGATTTTATATATTGAGTTTGGTGGTAATAATCTGTCATTTCACTCAAAACCTTCCTGATTTTGCTGTTTTTATCTGCTGATGCAAAGAACAATTCTGGACACCCCTATTTTATCCCGTGAAATCCCTGCGGCCACTAATGTTGTGATTGAAGAATGCGGGGACGAAGGGGGAGGTGAAATCTCCCGGATACTCAGTCCCTCTGATATCAGCCGGTTTTTGACCGGCACTAATCATGCCAGCGGGAGTCGCCGGTGGTGGTAATGTCCTTCTTCCAGATTGGCACATACCGTTTTATTTCTTCGATGATGTACCGACACCCGGCAAACCCCTCCTCACGGTGGCCGGCGCCTGCGATGATGACAAGGATGTTCTCCCCTGTTCGTAAAAGGCCGTCCCGGTGAATGATATCAACTGAGATGAGCCCATATTTTTCTGTGGCTTCTGCTGCAATTGCAGTGAGATCAGCAATTGCTGTCTTTCGGTCTGCCTCAAATTCGATTGCCTCAATACCGTCGTCACGTACGGTGCCGACGAAGACAACCTGGGCACCCATATGGGTGCTGCGTGACTGCTGTAAGAGTGCTCCGATGTCAATATCTTCTTTTTGTATGGAAATCATGGAACTTTATCCTCCTGATACTGGCGGATAGACTACCAGTGAATCACCATCTGAAAGCGGTGCTTCTGTTGTCTCTCCGGCAGATAGCCGCCTCCCGTTAAGGATTATGGTAATGTGTGGATGGAGCGTGCCGTCAGCGGCAAAGAGTGTCTCCCTGCACCCTTTCTCTTCACAAAGGAGTGAAAGCACGGTATTGGGTGAGGCAACACCTTTTGTTTCAATCGTTTCCTCTTCCCCGAATATCTCGCGGAAGCGGGCAAAACTGCGTACTGTTATTCTCATTTCATTTTCTCTCCGTGTGAATGTATCCGGTCCTGTATCCGTATCCTCTCTCTCTCTCTCTCTCTCCTGCGTATCATCTGTCTCTAATCTGAGATATTCCTGAAACGTATTCCGGGAACAGATGTTCTCCTGGTGTGGTTTTAGATAAAACAGTCATCACCACCGCGGTAGGCATTCAGCATCTCTCGCCGGGCACTTTTACCAAGGTGCTCTGTCACCCGTTCCAGAAAGATGGCAAAGTAATCAGGGGGGAGGCAGCAGAGGCTCTCTTCACCGGAGGTGATGAGTGTGGCAAGATATTCGAGCTCGTCTGCTGTCAGGCGGGAAATTCGTTCCCTGAAGTCATCTGCATCTGTTGCATAATGGTTTGCAACAGGCGGCAGCACAGAGCGGTAGGTGACTCCTGATCCCGAACAGAGCAGGTCCTCGCACTCTGGTGCACATTTCTTCAGAATTTCCTGGTCTTTCTCTGAGAGTATGCGTGCCATTGTATTTGCATTCTCCTTTTTTTATTTTAGGGTGTTTGCTGTGCGGGAGAATGCTTCCGGGTAGTGGACTATACCGTGTACGTCACGGAGGACATTTTTCTCAAGACCAAGGATCATGAAGAATCCCTCTGACACTTCCCATGGCGGTTCTATTTCATATTTTTTTGCTGATTCAAACCGGAACCTGCGGTAATATACGGGTTCACCAAGTACAACGATGATTTTTGCTCCTTTCTGGTGGGACCGGTGGATACCTTCTTCGATGAGTGCGGTGCCGATTCCCTGGTTCCTGAATTGAGTGAGCACTGCCACCGGTGCGAGGGCAAGGGCGTTTGTCTCATCGGTGTCTGCTGCACGGATAACCACCGGTGAGAAGAGTACGTAGCCGACTATGGCTCCATCCCTAACACAGACAAGTGAGAGTTCAGGATCATAGGCATCGGAATTACGGATCATAGATACCAGTTCGGCCTCGTCTTTCCGGCTGAACGCATCGGTGAGGACCGCAGCAATACCTGCAGCGTCGTTCGGTTCTTCTGATCTGATGGTCCACTCCATGGTTATCATAAATAGGCGCTACCCGCTAAAAAAACTGCATGTTCCAATCCATGGCAGAATTCCGATAAAATACCTCTGCAGAATTCTCCCTCAGCTGAGGGGGGATACGCATAGCAGATATCCGGGATGATTTCTTCAGTGTTAAAAAAAAGGTGTGATTATTTCTGGGTCATAAGGCCGGTGATGGTAACAACGATGCCCCATGCAATCAGGAAGATGCCCAGGACGTAGATGATGGTCGCCGTTGCCATCAGCGGGTACATCATAACATAGAATCCAAGGAGGATGGCGATGATGCCTGCAATGACGAGAAGCACCTTGTACCAGGTGCTTTCTTTCCCGGTAAACGCCTGGAAGAGATTGGTGAATCCGGTGAGAAATGCCCAGAAGGCAATCAGGTAGGTCATGAGGAACCATGCACTGAAGATACTGGTGAATACCATCAACCCGACGATAATCGAAAGCACACCCAGAATGATGAGTGCGACAGACCGTCCTGTGCCATCTTCATGCGGTTTTACTGCCTGCACGATTGTCATAATGCCCCAAACCACTACCATCGCACCGATGAAGTAGCCTAAAAAGAGCGTCACATATACCGGCATAATGACACAGAATATACCAAGGATAACTGCAATGATTCCCAGGAGAACAAATGTCCACCACGCTGGGGTGAAACTCATTGCTTCTGCTGTCTTGTTTTCAACTATATAGGTCATTGTTTTTCACTGAAACTATGATTTGTGAATGCGGTATTTAATATATACGAAAATGGATTATTTTTGCAGTGGATGGCCCCCCCTCTCTCAGCTGGCGAATGAGCAGTTTTTATATTTATATCTTCATGCATTGAGAGGGATTGCAGGAGAAGCTCGGCGCCGGGGATGTCCTGCGAAGCGAAATGGCGTGTTTTATGGGGAGTGATGTCAAAATGCAGGGTATTAGTCTTATGAATAGTCAGAGGGTGCCTGGGGATCTCAGTACCGGTGATTGCGCAATAAATTGTTTTCATAGCATTTCGTATTACAATGAGTAACTCTTTTATGACACCGGAATCCACTCATTACTACTACATGAAATCCAGGGGCATCATCTCAATCATTTTCTTCACTATACTCTTCACCTGTGCCGGCACCGCTGTCGCTGCAGGTGGTGCAGAGTCCGGCCTGTTGTTCAGTCTTGAGCCGGTTGCCGGTGCAGAGGACGAATATACCCTCTCCTGTACGGGTGCAGATGGCGGGACTGCAGGTATCTTCGTAATGTTTCCCGGTCCGTTTGCCATAGTCAGCACCACACTCCAAGAGGGCCGGTACCGTGTGGACGGCACTACCCTTGTCTGTGCCCTCATTGATGAGGATACCTGTAGCCTGCAGTTCCGATGCGCAGATCTGCAGGCGGGGACACTTCGTTTGTCATGGGAGGAATTCAGCAGTAGTCTCTCCGGTGAAATAGTGATGTCAGTCTCGGATGCAGGAGAGGTGTCTGTTATCTCAGCCGGGAATACTGGCATAGTGAGTGACGGGAATCAGCCTTCATCACCGGTGCAGCAGAGTCCCTTTGGCTGCATTGCATTCACCGCGGTTTTGTCACTGGCAGCTGCCGGAGCGTATGCCGGCAGGAAAGGGGGGGATGTACCATGAAAACAGCCGGAAGATGGCTGCATGTGTGGTTTGTGCTTTTCATCCTGGGTATGGCTGCAGCAGGCCCGGTATCTGCTGCAGACATGGGTGCTCTGCCGCTGGATGCGAATGGGGATGCCCGTATCAGCACAGATGAACTGGCCATTTCTGTTCTTATATATATGGAGCAGAAATATGCGGGAACGGGTGCTGATGCGGGTCAGTACAGAGATCTTCTTGATGGTGCCTATGTCTATACATACTGGAATAAAACCGCAAAGACCATTCTGGACTCATCCGGGCAGACTGTTGCCCTGACGCGGCCCATACGCCGTGCTGTTGTGATGAACGGAGAGGCTGCAGAGACAATGCGCTCACTTGGCTTTGACAGCACCACCGTCGTCGGTGTCGGAAAATACATACTGGATGACCCGGTATTTTTCCCGGAATATGCCGGGATGCCGAATGTCGGCAGTGTCTGGTCACCGGATTACGAACAGATAATTTCGCTCTCCCCTGATGCAGTATTCATCTATGCGGATTTCATGGACAGCAATGGGGATGAAATCCAGCAGACTATTCAGTCTATGAACCCTGCAGTGCATGTGCTGCGTTATGACCTCTTTGAACCTGACACTTATGCAGGAGAGGTGGAACTTCTTGCAGCAGCGATTGACCGGGAAGAGGAGGGGGGCCGCTTTGCCGCATTCTACACCAGGCAGATGGATACCGTCACTGACAGGGTTGCAGCAATTCCTGAGGATGAGCGAGTGCGGGTATATTTTGAAAATGCGGATGATTTCAAAAGTTGTGCA
Source organism: uncultured Methanomicrobiaceae archaeon (assembly GCA_963761105.1). Classification (GTDB taxonomy): domain Archaea; phylum Halobacteriota; class Methanomicrobia; order Methanomicrobiales; family Methanomicrobiaceae; genus Methanogenium. The sequence continues at coordinate 1,003,963 of CAVXFW010000023.1, forward strand.
GCTGGTTCCGGCTATCATGATAAGATCGTCCTTGCAGGAGGGCAGAATATTTTCGGGAACGCCACACCTGCATACCCGGTGGTAAACCCTGAGTCTGTGCTGTTTGGCAACCCCGCTGTCGTCGTAAAACTGCAGGGTACAGGCAAGCTTGACTTCGGCGGCTATGAGGGTGATGATGCTTCAAAGACTATAGAGGTGTATGAAAGCCTCATCACACGACCTGGCTGGAATACCATCACGGCGGTTAAAGACGAGCGTGTCCACATCATTGACACTGATATCTTCGGTGGGCCAAAACATTTCATCGGCATCCTCTACCTTGCCATCTGGTTCTACCCGGATGTATTTGCAGATGTGAACCCGGAGGAGATTCACCAGGAATATCTCACCACCTATCAGCACAGCACATACAATGTCACTTCGCAGGGTGTCTTTGTCTACCCGGTGACCACATAATTAAAGGACGGATGGATGGCATTAACAATTGAAGACTTCAGCCGTGAATACTCACGTGTCAAAACGAGACGTCTCTCTTTTTTTCTGGTGACGGTGGGCCTGCTCATCGTACTTGCAATGATTGGCATCACACTTGGGTCAGGAAATCTCTCGATCGCTGATTCCTACAGTGCTCTCTGGGAGGGTTTCCTGGCGAGGCTTTCAGGACTGACTTCATGGATTTTCACCGGCAGCTGGACAGAGACCGCATCCGGCACTCCTGAGATTGTCGTCTGGGATATTCGGCTCCACCGGATTCTCTTTGCTCTCGTCGCCGGATTCGGGCTGGCCATTGCAGGGACTATCATGCAGGGAATCCTGAGAAATCCTTTGGCAAGCCCCTTTACCCTGGGCATATCATCTGCTGCGTCATGCGGTGCCTCGGTTGCGATCATTCTCTTCGCTGGTGTCTCACTGGTGAGCGGGAACCTGCTTTTGGTGGCGATGGCCTTTGCCTTTGCGATGACAGCCTCGTTCATGATTTATCGGATGGCACGGCACAAAGGCCTGAATTCATCGTCCCTTATTCTCGCAGGCATCGCCATCATGTACCTCTTCTCAGCTATCACCTCTCTTATCCAGTATTTCGGTTCGTCTGATCAGGCAGCAGCGGTGGTCTACTGGATGTTTGGTTCTCTGGACGGGACTACCTGGCCGAAACTCCTGATTGTCACCACCGTTATCGTGATTCTGACACCGTATACCATCATACGGGCCTGGGACCTGAATGCCCTCGCTGAGGGTGATGAGATTGCAAAGAGCATCGGAGTGCCGGTTGAGCGAACGATGACCATCTTCATGATGATCTCATCTGTTATCACCGCTGTTATCATCGCATTCACAGGGACCATTGGGTTTATCGGGCTTGTCGCCCCGCATATCACCCGCATGGCAATAGGGAATGACCACCGGTGGCTGGTACCCGCGTCCGGCCTCGTCGGCGCTGCAATTCTCCTCGGCGCAGATAACCTCTGCCGGACCCTGATATACCCGTCTGTGATCCCGGTGGGGATTATGACGGCGTTTCTGGGCGTGCCGTTCTTTCTGTATTTATTCTTAAAACGGGGTGACAGCGGATGGTAGTGGTATCAGTCAAAGATCTCTCCTATACATACCGGAAGAAGCCGGTATTCTCCGGCATCTCCTTTGAGGCAACAGAAGGCGAGGTGCTGGGGCTGGTGGGGCCAAATGGTTCCGGGAAGACCACGATGATCAAGTGTATTGACGGGATTCTTCATCCGCAGGGTGAGGTCCGGGTTTTGGGTGATCCTATTTCATCCCTGCACCGTATGGAGATTGCCCGAAGGATTGCCTATGTGCCACAGTCCTTTCCGGAAGGCCTCTCATCAGCCGTATTTGAAACGATTCTGATGGGCAGGCGTCCGTACCTGAACTGGCAGATCGGCCCGGAAGATGAGGAGAAGGTCTATCACGCAATGAAGACGCTGGGTGTCGAGGATTTTGCCTTCCGGAAAATAAAAGAACTCTCCGGGGGGGAACGTCAGCGGGTGATGATTGCACGTGCTATTGTCCAGGAGACTCCCGTCATTCTGATGGACGAACCCACAAGCAGTCTTGATGTCAGGCACCAGATGGAGGTGATGGAGGTGGCGCGGAACCTTGCGTTAGAGAAGAATATCACGGTCCTGATATCCCTGCATGACCTCAACCTCGCGGCACGCTACTGTGACCGGATTGTCATGTTTAAGGAAGGGACTCTGCATGGATTCGGTACCCCGGATGAGGTCCTTAGGGAGGATGTTATCAGAGATGTGTATGGCATCGAAGCCCGGATTAACCGCGACACCGACTGCCCCTACATTATCCCTGTACGCCCGGTTTCAGGAGACCGGGCCGAACAGTAACAGGCACGGCGCTGCTCAGCTCAGCGGCGGCTGAAAAGAGATAATTATCATCCTTTCGACCCCGCAGTCTTTTTTACCGGTGGAGTTCACGGTTCCCCTCACGATTGAGGACTTTTGTGTCGGGGTGAGAATTGAGTATTTATCCGCACAGGATTCGATCTCCATCTTCGGATCATAATAATGAAAGAAGATAAAAAAAGAGATTCGGGTATTCCTGCAACAAGGGTATAAACCCGTCACCTTATGGGAGTGGTTTTACGGCTTGGACCTGCTGCCGGTATCAAATAAAATCAAACAGAAAAGGGGAGGAGGATAGATTAGTGAACCGGTTATATCAGTTCAAACCACTTGTCCCGTAGTTCCACATTATACTGGGCGATGTACATCGCGTCACCAATATCAATGAAACCGTTCAGATGAACATCGGTCTGTTTAAAAAGATCAGTATTATTTGCCGGTGATGACTCCATCCCGACAACCTCTTTGAGCACACGCAGGGTATCTGCCTGATTCACTGCTCCGTCACTATTCGCGTCACCGAGGAGGAGTGTGGTAACTCTGATGTAGTCATGCTTCGTGGTGAAAGCTTCTCCTCCGTTTATTGTCAGGTTGACCGTATAGATGCCGGACGTGGAATAGACATGACTGGGATTCTGTGAGGTTTCATCGATGGTTCCGTCATTGTCGAAATCCCATGCCCATGATGTTGCGCCCTGAGACTGATCCGTGAACCGGACGGTGAGCGGTGGAATGCCGGATGTGGGTGTTGCGGTGAAGTCTGCAATCACCACGTCCCTGTATTCAACCACGAGAATGGTGCCCGTGACGTACATATTGTCACCCTGCCCTTCCTTTGTCAGGCTCCGCATCGCTGCCTCGTTGTCCCCGTTTGTGAGCACCGTTGTCACATCATAGACCGAGAATCCGATCTGCGGGTTCCTCTGGTAGTCCGACCAGAACCCTTCATACTCCTGGTTGTTGAAGATGAATGCACTCTTATCGGTATCAGCTGCACCGGCAAGTATGGCGATGGCCGAGGCACTCGCGACGTCTGCCGTATCAACACCGGTGAAGGGTGCAAATACCGTTGCCTCGGTATCATTCACTGAATAGGATGCCCGTGAGTAGACCATGTCGAACTCTTCATTCACCCAGATTGCTTTCGTGCTGGTTTTGGGATCTTCGTAGACGACGACAAGATATGCTCCGTAGATACCATAGTTGCTGTCCATCTCGGGCGTGATGGTCATACTGTTGCCTGTGGTGTCGAATACGTCTGTTACATTATACACGTACATTCCGTAGGGATAACTGTACGACCCGAACCCTTTGACGTCCTGATATACCGCTTCAGTTTGAACGATGTCGCCGTTGAATGCCATCGTGAATGCCGGGTCAACGCCCATTTTGTTGTATGTCCATCCCTGGTAGAGGCGGGCGTTTACCACGGTCGCTCCTTCCGGAATCGGGAGGTCATCTGAGGACCAGCTGTATGTCTGTTCTGTCCACGGGGCACCACTATATGCGGTGTTCCCGGCAGACCATGTCAGATTATACTGCCCGTTGAAAGCAGCTGTTGTCTCCATGTCAGAACCGCCGGTCCATCGCTTGCCCTTGTATCCGTTATTGTACACGGTCTTTGTCACGGTGAGACTGTTGTTTGTCTCATCCGTTTCCTCAATCACATCGTTTGTGTCCGTGGTCACGGTGATGGTGACGGTGTCCCCGCCGGTATGCAGGACGGTGTCTGTCACTGTGACGGTGGTGGATGAATTCGCGGCAAGACCGTCAACGTCCGTGGTATATACGATGCCTGCAACCTCAATCGCCACAGTGAACGCACCTGCATCCGTCAGGCCGTCGTTCTTCATCGTGGCCGTGAGGGTGTTTGGCTCCTGTGCAAAGAGATCGTTGCCTGCACCGCTGTTGGGTGTGACATCTGTTACATTCAGATCAACATCTGTGTATTCAACCACGAGAATGGTGCCCGTGACATACATATTGTCACCCTGCCCTTCCTTTGTCAGGCTCCGCATCGCTGCCTCGTTGTCCCCGTTTGTGAGCACCGTTGTCACATCATAGACCGAGAATCCGATCTGCGGGTTTCTCTGGTAGTCCGACCAGAACCCTTCATACTCCTGATTGTTGAAGATGAATGCGCTCTTATCGGTATCAGCTGCACCGGCAAGTATGGCGATGGCCGAGGCACTCGCGACGTCTGCCGTATCAACACCGGTGAAGGGTGCAAATACCGTTGCCTCGGTATCATTCACTGAATAGGATGCCCGTGAGTAGACCATGTCGAACTCTTCATTCACCCAGATTGCTTTCGTGCTGGTTTTGGGATCTTCGTAGACGACGACAAGATATGCTCCGTAGATACCATAGTTGCTGTCCATCTCGGGCGTGATGGTCATACTGTTGCCTGTGGTGTCGAATACGTCTGTTACATTATACACGTACATTCCGTAGGGATAACTGTACGACCCGAACCCTTTGACGTCCTGATATACCGCTTCAGTTTGAACGATGTCGCCGTTGAATGCCATCGTGAATGCCGGGTCAACGCCCATTTTGTTGTATGTCCATCCCTGGTAGAGGCGGGCGTTTACCACGGTCGCTCCTTCCGGAATCGGGAGGTCATCTGAGGACCAGCTGTATGTCTGTTCTGTCCACGGGGCACCACTATATGCGGTGTTCCCGGCAGACCATGTCAGATTATACTGCCCGTTGAAAGCAGCTGTTGTCTCCATGTCAGAACCGCCGGTCCATCGCTTGCCCTTGTATCCGTTATTGTACACGGTCTTTGTCACGGTGAGACTGTTGTTCGTCTCATCCGTCTCTCCAATGACGTTGCCTGAATCTGCAGTCACGGTGATGGTTACAGTGTCGCCGTCGGTATGCAGGACGGTGTCTGTCACCGTGACGGTGGTGGATGTGTTCGCCGCCAGACCATCAACGTTTGCGGAGTATGTGGTGCCTGCGACCTCAACGGTCACCGTGAATGCATCTGCATACGTTGTACCGTTGTTTTTTACTGTGGCCGTGACGGTGTTCGGCTCATTTGCAAAGAGATCGTTGCCTGCACCACTGTTGGGTGTGATCTCTGTAATGCTTAGATCGAAATCTGTTGATACTGCACCGACGGGTAATATCACGAACATGACAATTAATCCGAGGAACAGTAATGGTCTTCGATATTTTTCATGAATCCATTTTTGTTCTGTTTTCATATGATCACCAGTACGATAATTTATGAAGCTGCACCGGTGGATCCATAAATTCAAGAATATTCATTCTCAATTTGACCCATATTTTTTCCAGTACATGCATCATCAATAATTCACACTATGTTGATGATTATTCATACTAGTTGTGATAAATATTGTGATTTATAGTCGGCCATCTCGATTTTAAGGTACAGTGCAGGGATAATATTTCAGGCGATCGGGTGGTGTGGTATTATTTCACATTTATATCGTTTGATAAGATGGGTAGCAGTGTTATTCCCCATATCCCGATACTTGGGATGTGGCTATTCTCATGACAGATCTTCTGATGATAGTTGCATAGTCATCGCTTACTGTCGACGTAATCCTCCACCAACCTTTATATTTAGCCAAACCTTCATGTAATGCCGGAATGCCAGTGAATACTTATCCCATTTCTTTCGATTTGGATTCGTTCCGGAAATCCCTGAAAGCACCCTTCGGAAAAATCCCGGGAGCGTTGTTCAAAAGATGGTTGCCGAAACTGATGGGTTTTAGCATTTGATCATCTGTATGGGTGAACAGTACAAACCATTGGTAGCTGTCCTTTCTGTTAATGTAAGCGAATATCGCGGGCAGATGGTGAGTCCGACATTTGAGATCATATGAGCAGGTAGATTATATTGCCCGTCTGTTTTTGGATAAAAACAATGATTAAAAAATGGTATTGTTTGCTCAGTTATTCTGAAGGAGTAATAACTGCCTGGTATTCTTTGTTTTCATATGGATAGACAACGGCATTTTCGATGGTAACCGTTCCCTCAGCGGAGACAAGTCTCACAGGAATACTGCCGATGTCCATATAACGGAATACTGCCGGTGTTTTCTTCCCTGAATACTTATTGTAGAGGTATATCTTTGCCCCTTCAGGTTCGCTTGAAATGTTCAGGCTTCCGTAGGGATAAGGTTCAAGGAGGAAGAAGAGTTCGGCGTCAACCGGACGGTTTCCGGGAACCAGATCGATCAGCTCTTCATCCGGAAGGTGGCCGGGTAATGAGACCGAGATTGTGTGGAGCCCGGCTGAGAGGTTTGTGATAGTGTAAGGGGTGTGCAGTCCGGTAGTAAATCCGTCCACAAAGATTTCAGCTCCCAACGGCTCGGATGAAACCAAGGCGGAACCGAAGGTCACTTCCTGTGGACTTATGCATACAATTTCCCCATCCTGCCACAGGTGTCCCTCATGTGAGATGTATGACCCGTTATCCCGGATGGTGATATAAGGGCGCACACCGTTTGCATCAACTTCTTTCGGGAATGAATACGGGGGGTACCTCCCGTTAACGGTGAAATCAACATCCTGGTATTCATCAGAATAGAGTTCAACGGTGCGTGTGATGATATACGCCTGGTTGAAAGAAACCTCTGTGATTGCTCCCGGATATATCCAGATGCTCTTTGTATCACATGGATACTCTGCCGGGTCATTGCGGACCTTAACAGTATGGCGTCCCTCTTTGAGCCCTACAATGACTTCCGGTGTTGTCAGATCAGTGTTCCGCCCGTCCAGATATATCTGTGCACCATCCGGGTGCGACGTCACATAAATTCCTCCGAATCCGTCGTCATATTCATTAGGCACATAACCATCAAATTTCAGTTTCCTGAGTCCCGACGTTTCAGGTGAGAGATCAAATAGTATTTCATTCTCATCGGTAATGATCAATTTCTGTTCAGATTCCTGGAATCCTTCCCGCCAAACGGAGAGTGTATGGCTCCCTCCTATAATATCTGTGAGGATACAGGGGGTTGTCTCTCCGGTATAGGTGCCGTCAAGCATGACGAGTGCCTGCGGTGGATTTGAGAGGATTGTAAGGTCATATGTGCCGTTTTGGTAGTCAATGTATGTTTCCTCGGGTGCACGGTATTCAGGAGAAGGCGTTTCCTGAGTCATACCGGATGCCGTGTCCGGGATATGGATTTCTTCTTCCGACACATCTGAAACTGTGCAGAAGAAATGAAGAATATCTGAGATGCCTGTGAAACACAGGATGTCATATGGAAAGCGTTTTGTGTCGGATAGCATGGGTTCCCTTTCTTCTCCGGTATACTCCTCGCCTTTACTACAAGACACTGTATAGGTCCCGAGACGGGAAATCCCTGCTGTCACTGCTCCTTCTCCGCGAGTCATATGTTCAGCATCTGTCCACTCACCGGAATCCGTGTCGTATCGGTTGAGCATGATTTCGCTGCCTGGTTTGCAGACCTCTCCTGTGATTTCAAGAATAAGCGGGATGTCTGCCGTTGCGCCTTCCGGACTGACTGTATAAGTCCATTCCGGGTTTCCTCCGGGAAGGGTGCTTCTCTGCTGGATGGTGACCGTGCTGACCGGTGACCCTCCGGCATCAAGTAGCCGGGTTCCTTCCCTGACATAGAAGGTACATTGTCCGTCAGCACTCTTCAGTTCCGCCGCATGGAGCCAGTTCCCTGATGAAGAGAGGGTGAATGTCTCTTTGTCCGTCCCGGTCACTCCTCCGGATGCAGGATTTGTGGTGCTGTCCGGTTGGATTACCACCGACAGATTTCCCATAGCGTTAGTATGAGTGATCACAAGGAGTGCATTGCGGTTTTCAAGGTAGTCTCCGTTTGCACCCGTCAATGCACTCTGAACCTGAGCAGCATTGGCTCCTTTGTTGAGGAAGCGTGTCACTGGTTCAGTCCACATACTGATGCCGGATGATCCGCTTGTCAGGACATTGTAATACTCCCAGTCATTAAAGAAGACCCGGTGAGCATCGTTGCCCTTTCCGGTGGCAGCTGTGCTGATAACAATCAGATCTGCAGATTTGACCTCTGCTGTACTGATATTGCCGGGGAATGGGATGCTGGTCGTAGCCTGGTCCGGTGTGATGCCCGCCGCCTCATCTGCGATGATGGCATCACACCCTTCGGTAAGCCAGATGGTTCTGACCGGTGCTGTTTCATTCCGGGAGATTACGACCAGCGTACCGCCATAGAGGGCACATACATCTCCCGGACGTCCGCCGTTTGTGACTGCGAGTTCATACTCCCCCGGCCCCTTCTCCCTGATACTATCTGTCACATTATAGCAGACTGTTGAGAGGATGTAGTCATATACTCCCTCACCTTTCTGGTCTGTGTAGACCATGTCAGGAGAGATTCGGCTACCGTCCAGTGATGTGCTGAGGAGCACCTCTTTTCCAGCCTTATCATCGGTGTTGTGCCCCCAGGTAGTGTAGAGGAAGAGGCGTGCCAGTGTCGGTTCATCTCCTTTTGGGATGGTGGCATTGATTGTGAACCGGGAAGTGGTCCTAGGTCCGATGAGGCCGGTGTAGGTGCCGAAGGGCACCGTGACGACATCTCCCCTGAGTGTGGTGCACACAAAGGATGTAAGTTCTTTTCCGGTATATCCGGTGTTCTCAGCATTATCATCGCTATCTCCTTCCCCTGTGGCGGGGGTGAGAGTAAACGGTGCCTCAGCGGTATCGCCTTGTGTAACGGTGACTGTCTGCAACTCATCCCGGTAGCCTGCGAGGCGAACAGAGATCGTGTGTTCACCAATGATGACAGCATCCAGGAGTGCATCTGTTGTCATTCCGGTATCATCCCCATCGATAAAGACCTCCGCACCGGCGGGGTAGGATGTAACAGAGAGGCTGCCGGTCAGTGGCCGGAGGTCGAAATGAACCTCTGTGGTCTCATCTGCGGTGACATCAGCCCATTGTTCTTCTGCCTCCTCGTAGTATGGATGTGCCACACTTACTGCATAAGATCCTACCGGCATATCGGGGATTGTCACATTGGTGGTGTATTCCGTCTCTTCACCATCGATAAGAAGAGTGGCACCGGGAGGTACAGATGTCACCGTGAGTCCACCTGTTTCCTGTTCGGGATAGCGGACCGAGAGGGCGGCGATGAAAATCTTATAGAAACTGCCTGTCCTGTCACACGAGAGGGTGGCGTCCTCCCACGGCGTGATGATGCCTGTTACATCCCATGCGTTATATCCGCTGTAGCCACCCCTGCCTGATGCGATGAGGTCAACCGGTTCGTCTTCATTCAGATTATATATGGCGTCATCACTTGCAAGATGTACGACCTGCAGCCGTGCAGCGGCCCATTCCTCTTCGGGAGGAAGTTCTCCGGTGGGGAAGGTGGTGTGGATGATATAGTCCTCTCCCAGCATTTCTTCTGACTGGTAGGAATCCGTGTCGAGGCCATCCATGATCCAGTATCTGACTGTATCGCCATCCCCGTCATCGTATGCCATCACGAGGGTGACTGCCTTGATGCGGCCGTCAAATTGCGGGTCGGCAGGTGCCGTGCTCACCCGTGCCTGCACCACTTCCCCGTTGATTCTCCCGGTCACATCATACCACATCAGATAGTCACTGGTGACCCGTACACAGTGGTCATTCACAGAGACGGGCCCGGTTCCGTATTCTCCTGCAGGTGGATTGTAGTCCTTTCCCGGAAATGTGTAGGGGACATTGAGTGATTCCTTTCCCATCTGGAAATACCCATTTCCCCCGTCGAACTCCACGGTGGCGGTGCCTGCATAATTATTTTCCATATTGCCGCTGTAGACGGTGACATAGAGGCGTGCCCACCGGATAGCGGAATATTCGGGCAGGCGGTAATGCTGCTCGACTGTCACCGGCGACGGACTGCTCATTCCATAGTAGGAATCTGTCCATACACCGCCGGAAACAATTCCCCCCTCTGTTTCCTCAAGAGGGATTCCCCCCTCATAGTTATCTGCGGCGACAACCGGTATCAGAAAGGTGAGGAACATAATACCTGTCAGGAGAATGGTTGTCGTAGTTTGGCAGGCCCTTGTCCTGCGGTTTGTTTTTTCAAAAAGTGGGACTGGATATTTCTTCATGGCACCACCGGTATTGTTCCTGTGGTATTGGGGTTAGTAATACAATAAAGTGTTTTTATGTTATTGTGTGTGATGATTGTGGGTACTGTGTATGTCACATCCCTCGTCGGATGGCCTCCACCGGGTTGAGACGGGCTGCCTTCAGTGCGGGGTACACACCTGCAAGAAGAGAGAGAATAACTGCGATGCAGAGGCCTGCTGCCAGAAGTGACGGGGTAATAAGTGTGATGTCGGCACTGGCAAAACCGGCGAAACCGGGGCCGAGCTGTTCGAGAATGAATGACTTGCCAAGAGTGTTAATTCCCACCGAGAGGAGGATGCCCAGAATGTCTCCTGCGATTCCTCCGAGTATGCCGATATAGAAGCATTCGAGAAGGATGAGAGTGAGCACATGGCGATGTGATGCCCCGAGGGCCATCGTGATGCCAATCTCACGGGTGCGTTCATAGACCGACACGACCATGGTGTTGATGATCATCAGTGCACCGACGACAAGCGAGATCCCGGTAAAGAACGACAGGATGATGATGACTGCATCCATAAGGCGGTTGACTGCCTCAATCTCCTCAAAGGGGCCCTGTGCCTGCAGCCCCAGTCCACGGACATCCGCTGCCACAGGGATGACATTCTCCGGTGCGTCCACCCGAAGGTAGATGACATCATAGGCACCGTAGCCCTCCCGCCACTCTTCCAGACGTCCGGTATCTGTCACAAGCAGGGTATCAAACATGTCACCGCGTGGCCGGAGGCTGCCTGAGACGGTAAAGGTGACTTCGGTATCAACGGGAGCACCGGATATATCATATTCGCGGATACGGATAGCCAGGTCGTCACCGACCCTGATGCCTTCGTATTTGCGCAGAGATTCTGCGATTTCACTTCCCAGTACAGCGTCATCTTCCTCCCCTGAATAGCCGGTGCCTCTGCTGAACTCCGGGGAGAATACCGCTGAAAAATCCTCCCATGTGATACCTGCAGCCCCGACATAGGTCTGGTGAGGCGTCGCGAGATCAGCAGTGATGACTGGTGCTGTTCCCTCCACATGAGTGATGCGCCGGAGGGCAGCGGCCTTTGCGGCGGTGAGCGGGATGATTGTCCCGTCCCGAACATCTCCGGTCACTTCGATGAGGGTGAGGTCTGACTGTTCACTGATCATCTCAATAGAATGTGCCCGGATGCCCTCACCGAGTGAGACTATTGCCACCACCGCGGCTACTCCGACAGCGATGCCCAGAATGGTTAAGAGGAGGCGGGTGCGTCTTCGCAGAATCTGGCGCCCGGCGATACGGGCAAAGTCCAGTCCCTGACCCATCAGCTCACCACCTCGCCGTCGTGGAGGGTGATCATCCGGTCCGCCCGTTCACCCAGGTCGGAGTCATGTGTGACAATCAGAAAGGTTGTCCCCTCTTCCCGGTTTATTTCCCTGATGAGGTCGAGAATGTCATCACTGGTCCGTGAATCGAGGTTACCTGTGGGTTCGTCTGCGAGGACGACAGCAGGTGCATTGATCAGCGCCCGTGCAATGGCGACCCGCTGCTGTTCCCCGCCAGAGAGTTCTCCGGGATAATGATTGCCCCGCCGCTCAAGTCCGACACGGGCGAGAAGTGCGGATGCCCGTTCCTGTCGTTCCTTTTCCGGCCGGTAGGAGAAGAGCAGGGGATACTCGATATTCTCCCGTGCACTCAGGTGCGCAATCAGGTTGAACTGCTGGAATACAAATCCAATCTCATTGCGCCTCAGGCTGACGAGGCGGGCTGTGTCTGTGTAATCCACCGGCATGCCCCGGATGCGCACTTCACCGGATGTCGGGGCATCCAGACAGCCCAGGATATTCATGAGTGTGCTTTTACCGCTCCCGCTCTTCCCGACCACGGCTGTGCATTCACCTTTCTCTACCTGTATGGAGATATCCTTCAGGGCCTGCACATTGGCGCCATAGGTCCGGGCAAGCGTGACTGTCTCAAGTATTATCTTTCCCATCAGTCCGCCACCCTTTCTATCCATAACATTCCGTTTGTAAGGAGCATATAATCTCCATTGTCCCGCACGGTGACTGTGTTGTCCTCCCGCCTCAGGTAGGGTGAGATGTCACGCAGATCCTCTCCGACCTGATGCACCTCGTCTGAAGAGAATCCGTCCGTCCATTCCCATCCGTTGTACCCGGGAAAGAGCATGGTGAGGATTCTGTCAAAGAAGTCCGGAAGGCTGTTTTCTGCCGGCCGGTTTACCATGATGGCATTCTTCTGCGGTGTGTTGGCACTGGTATATCCGGCCGACGGTGCAACGAGGTGGAGGGTGGCCCGGCTGATATCCTCTGTGTCGGTTTCCCCGGGGAAGATGATGATGCCGGTCGCCATGCCGGGTGTAACTCCATAGCTGCTGTAGAGCATGTCGCATCCCTCATTCACCCATATCGTGCCTTCTGTGCCCGCTTTGCTTTCATAGACCGAAAGGATGCCTGCCCCCTGAATGACAAAGGTGGCGTTCTTTAGGTGGGTGTTTGTGACCGTGAGTGCTACCGTGTTCTCCCCGCCGGAGAGTCCGGATACGGTGTAGGCGTCCATGCCGGAGAAGAAGTCATTCCTGCTGACAAACCCCTTTGTGTCGGTATAGCGGGAGAACGGTTCTGCAGAAAGAGAGATACCTTTCAGTGTTGGGGTGAGGGCCGGGTATGTTGCTTTCTGACCGTCTTTGCTCCATGCCCAATAGATGTAGAGTCTGCTATAGAGTGGTGCTGCATCGTCCGGGAGGATGACGGGTATCTCTGCTACCCAGTTGTCTCCCGGAGCGAGTGTACCGCTGTAGACACTGTCACCGGTGGTGTAAACATATCCTCCAGTGAAATCGGTGCTGAATACATTCTCCAGCGGGTGGTCCCCTGCATAGGTTGCAGAGACAGACGTACCGGAGAGAAGAATCAGGAAGAGAATTGCTGCAATGCTCATCTTACGGGAAGACAAACAGACCCTCCTGCCGGTTATCGGTATATGAGGACTCTTTCACGGCTCTCTCATCATTGACCGTGACTGTAACCTGGTGCGTGCCCGGCGTGGTAAAGAGCGGAATATAGGTGGTTACCGTTCCGTGTGCGGGGATACCCTCATCCAGAATACGCACTGCCGCTCTTTCTCCGTCAAGAGAGACTGTTATCATGCACTCCTGTACATCACTTCCCCCCGTGTTTGTAACAATGACCGGGAGGTGGTATTCGGCAAATCCCCCTGCTGACGCAGGGGAGATGAGAAGATATCCGGCCGGCAGCATAAGGAGACATCCGATACAGAGGACCGGAAGAAGCGTGCTCCTCTTTTTACCCCGGAGAATGGCACATCCTGCGGCAGCAATGCCCAACAGCGCGGGCAGAAGGGGAGCAGGAGAGGAGGTTGTCTCAGGCGCTGCACCGGTGGCATCAGCACGAACAGGCGCACCTGCTTCTACTGAGAGATCGGGAAGGGTTCCGATGGTGAGAGATTTCACCGGAGAGGTGATTGCCGGACCGCTGCCTTCTATGGAGACCGAGAGTTCATACGTCCCGGACGCGGCTGTCCAGGATATGGATGCCCCGCCCGTTCCATCCTGTCCGATGGATGCATATGCATCGCCGATGGGGAGTCCGTCGAGAAGGAATATGGCATGCACCGGTTCTTTGGCATAGGATCCGTAATTCCTGATAGTTACTCTTGCTTCTGCCTTTTCCCCATCATAGGCGTTTTCAGCCACCGGTTCTTCAGCGACATAGACCGGACCGGCGGAAGAACCGCTCCGTTCTGCTGTCAGGATGGCACAGACCGGATGCATATAGTCTTCCGCCTCAATGACAGCTCCGGTTGTCTCCAGGACACCGTCCCCGGTGAGATCCCGCCCACGTTCGAAGATTACGGTGTTTGTGGTGCTGAAGTCCGTGGTGACATCAAATACCTCACAGTCTACATAGCGTGACAGTGTCCCTGCTCCGCCATTGGCGTCAAATGATTGTTCATTGCTGATGTCGCGCATGGATGGATAGTCTGCATCCGGTGATGCGGTGATGCCCAGGTCAGCGCTGTTGAATGTGATATAATCCGGCTGTCCCTCATTGGATGCAAGCATGAGGGTAGTGAGGGAAGCTCCGTTTATTCCGCCAGTAATAGCATGTGTGAACGTACATGCAGCACTGTCCTTTCGTGTCGGATTGGTGCCTGCCCATCCTTCGCCGTGCAGGTTCTCATTTCCTTCAGCGACCCAGTACTGCGTGACATGTCCATCATCTGTGGCAACTGCCCCGACTACCATTACAGCATATATCCGTCCGTCAAGGGAGTTACCCTCCTCTCCCCTGCTTGTGGTGACACGGACAGTATTTTTCCCCTCGCGGAGGACATCTTCTGCATCAGAGGCGATGAGGTAGGTCCCGTGGCTTGATGAATAAACATTCTCCTGCACGTCTTTATCGCCGTAGAGGGTGTATCTGGTTTTTTTGATATTATTGACCGAGATCTCTGTCCAGCCTGAATACTGTTCAGTCCCGCCCCATACCGCAGTGTATATCCGTCCCCAGACAGGATCTGACGGGAGAGTAAAGGTCACCTCAACCGGTGGTTCAGAGAGTCCGTATGTGCCGAACGTCAGAACATCGCCTTCTATTTCTCCCTGTGCGGCCACTTCGAGTGGTATTCCCTCAAATGTATAGATTGCTGATACCGCAGGAATGGTGCATGCAAGGAATCCTGCGGTCAGAAGAACTGACAATATGTGGCGAAGATGCATACGTATAGTTGAATTATTCATCAATATTAGAATTATTATTCAAAATTGTCGTACTGACTGGTACCAAATTGGCAGATTCTTCACATCTGTATTCCCAATCCTGTAGTTATGCCAGGTAAAATCAGGTAATATTTCCCTGTTTTAACAGGGAATGTCTGTCTCCTGTATGCACCTCCATGATGGTGACCGTTTGCCCGGAGCCGCCGGAAAACGTATCCAGTGTCATCTGACCCGGACCTGTCCGTTCAAGTCCGGAGACAGATACGCCAATCAGGCGGACCGGGGTTGTGGTGAGAAATGGAATGATGAGTGTCTGTGCAGTTTGTTCAATCTGGTCCTCACGGTCGGTCGCATGGCTGAAAGATGAGGCCTTCGTCCGGGTGACAAAACCCCGGTAACGTATTTTCACCGTAACCGTGCGGCACCGTCCTCTGTCTTTCCGGAGACGCCTGCAGACCTCAGCCGTAAGGGAGGCAAGGGTCTGGCAGAGTTCCTCTCTGTCAGTTACGTCCTCAGGAAAGGTCCGTTCCTTACCGATTGATTTCCGTTCACCTCTGTCTGCAACAGGGGTATCATCAATTCCATTTGCCCGTGCATGCATCACTACACCCCATTTTCCCAGATGTGTCCTGATGAGATGGAGATCTGCATATGCGAGATCTCCTGCGGTGACAATGCCCAGTGATGCAAGCTGTTCTTCTGCTTTATTTCCAATACCGGGTATTTTTCTCACCGAAAGAGGCGCAAGGAACGCTGCGGCATCATCCGGCCGAACGATGGTCATACCGTTTGGTTTCCGGTAATCTGATGCAATCTTTGCAATCGTCTTATTCGGCCCGATACCGACAGAACAGGTAATCCCATGGCGGGATTCGACCAGATTTTTAATCTCTGTTCCCATTGCCGCTGCTGCGGTATATGATCCGCACGAAGAAATATCACAATATGCCTCATCCACACTCACCTGAGCAAATATATCGGCAAATGGCCTGATGCCTTCCATAATATCTGCGGAAACCTCACAGTACAGTGCGTGACTGACCGGCAGGTAAACTGCCTCCGGACAGCGCACGTACGCCTCACTGATAGGCATACCACTCCGGATGCCATATTCGCGTGCCTCATATGAACAGGTACAGACTACACCGCGTCCCCTCCCGTTTTTCGGGTCAGCACCGACGACCACCGGCCAGCCGGCAAGGGTGGGATTTTCCCGTACTTCAACAGATGCAAAGAAACTATCCATATCCACATGAAGTATGATTCGTTCCGTCTGTGCTCGTTGCATATCCAGTCTCCTCTTTTCTGGCAGATTATTGTGTAACGTTTCTGGAAGCAGGGTATTTGAAGTATCCCGGTGTGATGTGAAACTAAAAAAAAGAGCAGGATTGAAGGGATACCGGTATGCCTTCTCAGGCAATGGTAAAAGTTTCCCGTTGCTGCCCGGTGTATGTGTGGAGTATAACTCCGCCCCTCTGTCCTCCTGGATGAGACACCGGACGTCTCTTTTTCTTCTTTTATCCCTCCCGGCCGCTGTGCACAACCTAATATCTCTCCAGGTAGAATATCGGGTAACTATGTCACTCAAGACACTCCTCGTTACTCCCGCGGGAAAGGAGAAGGTCTGGGATGTTCCCGGCAGGAATCCGCCGGATGCAGTACGGGCGGCAGAGGCCTTTACTGGCCGTTTTGCCCGCCGTTGTGCCCAGTATGCCCGTATCCACTACCCGAATGACTGGGCAATTCTCTCGCCAAACTTTGGTTATCTCCTGCCGGAGAACGAGGTCCGCAATTACCCCAATGATAAATTTGGGGAATACAGCCTCGAATTTGATACTATCCGTGAAAATGCCGAATATGACGGCCTTCTTGGGTATGATTCTGTCATATTCCTCGGTAATCGTGAGGACTATGGGGGGTATATCGATGTTGTCAGGCAGACATTTACCGGAAGCTGGGTGGAAGTGCCTCTTGAGCATACTGCATCGGGCGGTGAAATGCTTGGTCATCTCGTCGACTCTCTCACACGGGGGACCCCCCTGCGCAGCAATATCATTCACCTCTCCCGGATACGGGTTGGGGGCCTTTTCGGGGAACTGACCCATGATATCTCTCTTTTTCCGGAAGATTCGCTTTCAATAATCACTGCACCGAATGGCTACGGCAAAACGACTATCCTCCGGATACTCCGTGCTGTCTTTGTGGGCAATGTTGATGAACTCAGGGCCCTTCCCTTTGAGTCTGCTGAACTGGAGTTTATCCGGGATGACTCGCCTGTACCGGGTGTCCATGATATGCTTCGGATTGAGAAGCGCCAGCGTTCGCAGTTCCCACTGAGAATTGACATCTCGTTTACCTACACTCGTGGGGGGGATGGAAAAGTACGGCACTTTGTGCTCGAAGACGGGGACTATGATGGTGACGTGGTCTCCACAGAACTTGCGGGAATAATCCCGCCCGTGCCGGTGAAGTATATCTCTGCCCAGCGCCTCTGGCATGACCGTAACCACAGAAAGGACACCACCGGTGATCTTCTGGCATCGTATGACCGTAATCGTGAGGGGGCATACGAACTCACAATCCTTGCGTATGCAGACGATATTACCCGGAGGATTCAGGCTCTTATCGCTGATTATGCCTCAATTGCACAAGAACTGGATGCCACATACCCCGCCCGTTTCCTGCAGAGACTTGGAGAAGATGCCCGTGCCCCCTCAGCAGCTGACATTGAGACCGATCTCATATGTCTGCAGAAAGAGCGTGAATCGTTTGAAACTCTCGGTTTTCTTCCGTATACCCGGCTTGATGATGGGGATGTGATGATTACCCCTGGCAAAATTCCGGATGATCCGGGTGTCAGGACAGCGATTTATCTGTATATTGCTGATTCGCGGGAGAAATACCAGATATTTGGGGGGCTGAAACAGAAGATCGATCTTTTGGAGGAAATAATCAACGCACTCTTTTTGAATATCGACCTCACGGTTGACATCGAGAGTGGGTTTCTCCTGAAGTTTATGGGGCGTGATCCCGTGCCCCCGGAAGCACTCTCATCAGGTGAACAGAATCAGCTGGTCATGTATTATGATCTGATCTTCAAGACTGACCCCGGCACACTGGTACTCATTGATGAACCTGAAATCTCGTTGCATGTGGTCTGGCAGCGGCAGTTTCTGGACACTATTTTGGGTATCATTGGTATCACGGGATCTGATTTTATCCTCGCCACCCATTCCCCGCAGCTGATTCACACACACTGGGACAAGACCATCGACTTATCAGGGAATTATCCGGATGAAAGGTAGAGATCGTCGGTTCGGCGGGTATCGGCTGGAAGAGATCTGGGCCGACCCCGGTGAAATCCGGGGTATGATTGAGACAATGGAGATGACCTATCCCGGGATGGGTGGAAAAATCTTTGTGATCACCGAAGGGCCGTATGACCTTGATGTGTATGATCGTTGCTTTAACCGTGAGACCTGTTTTCTGCGGATTGCAAACTCAAAGGAGAATGTCTGTGATATTGTGACAGCGATCTGTGGAGGGGGGGGGCCATCCACCGGAGACAGACCGGACAGGGGCAGCACCGGGAGTGAAAAGCGTATCATCGGCATAATTGACAGTGATTATTCTCTCTTTGACAGTTCATCGAAAGATGAAGTGAATATCTTTCGGACTGATACTCATGACCTTGAGACGATGCTCATTGCATCCGGTGCTCTTGAAAGTGTCATTGAATACTTTGAGAAGAACGCACTTTCGCAGACATTTGCTCAGAAGGCTTATGGGTCGTTGCGCCAGGGAGATCTGCGGGCGGCACTGACACGAGCCGCCCGTTACCTGGGTCTTGCAATCTTTGTGAATAATCAGACCGGTCTCAATATTACATTTAAGCATATCAACTGTAAGAAACGTGATCTTTTTTCACGGTTTATCAACGCTGAAGCGCTTGAATGTGATCTCGAAGCCATGAAACGGGTTATTCTTGAGAAGAATGCAGAACGGGGACAGGAGTTTATTGAAGCATTTGAGCAGATGATCCGTGAATCCGGTGGATACTACTTTGAATACCCCTGGCATATCTGCCGGGGCCATGACCTGATTTGTGTCCTGCTTCGTGACCTCACTCTGCGGTATTCCATGCGTGACGGAGAAGAGATTGGAGGCCGTGATCTGGAACGTCTCCTGCGGCGCAATTACCATGCAGTGTATTTTGTAGATACTGACCTCTGCAGGCAGATTCGGGAATGGGAAGAAGAGATGTTTGGCAGCGATGTGTTGCATATCTTCTCTCCTCAGGTATATCAGGCGTTGCTGTCAAAAACGACTGTCTGAATATTGGAAACGTGGTTACCCTTCCTCTCCCCTGTTTTTGTCATCCTTTATCCACTCTCTGTTACCTCCCACATTGGAGAATCGGGGGGGAGAACGGACGTAATTTTTGTTCATATTTTTCCGGGAAAATCCGGCTGCAATGCCTGTTATTTGCAAAAAATACAGAGTATTGTGGACTATTTAGTGGCCTGTATTGACGAAGATTTTTTGAGGATGTTATTGTCTCAACTGAGTATGGCCTGCTCCGGGCTTCTTTGAGGATATATTTATCGGGGCACAGAGTTACATCCTGACTTTGTCAGTTGAGAAGAAATAAATGTGTTCTTAGTGATGTTTGAATCGACCAAAATGCAGACAAAACTAAGAACAGATCAGATTGAGCCCAATCAAAATATATCCTTTCCTATCGGCACGATTAATCTGGTAAACTATCTCTATGAAATCTTGAATTTCACCGATATTATTGGGAAACACAAAAAGAATGGCATCGATATCAACAAATTGCTCAAAGCTCTCGTCAGCTACAAACTAACGGATAACTTCAGCATAACGCGGTCTCACGAATGGATAAGCAGACCTGAAGTACGTGATATTTTTAATCTCGATTCATTCTGTGAAAGAACTCTATACCGAGTCCTTGAAACCATCGGAGCCAACAGAGAGGAAATAATTTCTGACATCCAGGATGTTCTTTTTGAAAGATACGAATTTGAACACACCAATATCAATATGGACTGGACAAGTATTGTGCTCCATGGAAAGGAAGCCAAACTGGGAAAGTATGGATACAGCCGTGATCACAGGCCGGATAAAAAACAGATTACTGTTGGCGTGAGCGAACTTGCCGATCCGATAAATATCCCGATTGGCCTGACGGTCGAACCAGGGAATCTCAATGATCAGTCGCACTTCAAAAAGACATACCAGCAATTGAACGGCAGGCTTCGAGAAGGATCCCTTGTAATCTTCGATAAAGGAGCAAACAGTGTTGCCAATACTGCAATGATTCGTGCAGATAATCTGCAGTACATAACAGCAAAGAAACTCAACAAAAGTGACGACACGATCATTGCAAAATTCGAAGAGTACCACCCTGAAATGATCGATGCAGAAACCGGCGTTCGGGGCATTAAAATCGAAAAACCAAGCAGCACCAATTATTTCTTTTTCTCAGAAAAGCTGCAAAAAGAGCAGCTGGAATCCAGGGCCAGAAAAGTGGTGAGACAGATAAAAGAGGCAAAAGAAATTCAGGATAGCATCGACAAGAATAAAGCCCTTCCAAAGCGTTTCCGGATAAACAATTTGCTTATAGATGTGGACTACTCCATCCAGACGAAACTTGTTGAACTCACGGAAGATGATGCCATAAAGCTCCTCGAAGATAAGTTTATCAATGGCAGAGAGGGATTTTTCTGCTTAAAATCAAGTAAGAATTTGACACTTACAGAAGCTCTTCTGACATACCGAAAAAAGGATTCGATCGAGAAGATTTTCAACTCCCTGAAGAATGAAATCGAGATAAAACCACTGCGGGTATGGACAGATAACAGCATTTACGGGGCAATAATCATTGGATTTATTGCGCAACGATTTGTCTCACTGATCCGATTTGAGATTCCGGAACTGAAGCATACATCAACGAAATTCATAAAAAAATCGTTATCGGATTTGACAGTTACTGTAAATTCGTGGATGCAAAAGGCAAAAACATACATCCACTCGAATTTTGATGCCATTAACACGATGATTTTGCAGCATAATTGGGCGATTTCGTGATTTGATGAGGGATAATTCACTAACTGTCAAATTGATTATCCGGAGAAAAAATGAAAACTTTTGGTCGCTGTAGCGGATGGATTTTCAGCTGATGAACCTTAAACTGTCAAATTTAGGTTACATGATCTGATATTTAGTCATTATCTGGTCACTGTTTCCTGAATTTTGCCCAAAATAGCGAGAATATTGCCTTAGCTGCAGGAGAAAGCCACAATTTTTCAAAAAGAAATATTACTGGATATTTGAGTAATTAATTTCAACGTCGCCTGCCGCGGTGTGGCGCAGGTCCATGAGTTCAAGGATGACAGCGTCTGAGAAGATCATGGCTGCGGTCTCGAAAAGCGAGCCTATGGGTGACTTTGGATTATAGTCTGCACCTGATCGGTGTTCACCCGTTATCTGCCGGATGGCAAAGTCAGAAGAGAGTCCTTTGTCGTCATACTGACGGCTGTCGAGGACGACTGCGAGGTCAGCTATCGCTGCTATGGAGGACTCACTGCGCGATGTAACGAGGGCAAGAGTGCCGCCGACTACCTTCGCTGTCTTACAGATATCGGTGATGGAATGTGTCTCACCAGACCCGGAGAAGGCAACAAGCAGGTCGCCCTTCTGCATCGCAGGCGTAATTGTCTCGCCAACGACATAACTCTCCATTCCAAGATGCATCAGCCGCATCGCAAACGCCTTTGCAATGAGTCCGGACCGCCCGGCGCCAGTGACATAGATCCGTGAGGCACCCAGAAGTGCCTCCATAAACTGCTGTCCTTCCCTGTCAGATACGGTATCTGCGATAGAGCCGGCTGCAGAAGCGATCATCCGCATCAATTCCTGAATACTGTAGCATGTTGCCATGATTTCTTTAGAGATATTGGCCGTGATATATGAAAATGATCGTTATGATATCTTTTATCTGTCGCGAAAAAAAGGAAGATACTATCTGGCGCCACATAGGCGGTATGCCCGGGCCAGCCGCTCCATCCCTTCCCCTATCTCCTCTTCTGTTGCTGTGGAGAAGTTCAGGCGGAAAGTATTCCGGCCACCACCTTCCGCATAAAAGGGTACGCCGGGGAGTACTGCCATCTTCTCTTTGAGACATGCATGGAAAAGGGCTATCGAGTCCTTCCCTTCCGGCATGGTGGCAAGCATGAACATACCTCCTTCCGGGGTGGTATGGGTGACGTCAGGCAGCAGTTCATCCAAGAGACTGCACATCTGCCGGCAGTTCTTCCGGTAGACCTGGCGTATCATTTCGAGATGTCCTTCATAGTCATGGGTGGTAAGATACCGGTACATTACTGCCTGTGAGAGTGCATTTGGGTGGAGATCTGCTGCCTGCCGTACGGCATCAAATTTTTCAATGACCGGGGCTGGTGCATAGATCCAGCCGATGCGCATACCGGGTGAAACGGTCTTTGAAAATGATCCGCTCATCACCCCGCATTCGGATGCAAAGGCCTTCACCGGGATGCGAGGTCTGCCGTCGAAGGCGAGTTCGCCGAAGGCATCGTCTTCGTAGAAGATGGTCTCTGTCTCCCGGCAGCACTCCGCACATTCCCTCCGGCGGGCTTCGGTGTATGACATCCCGGACGGATTCTGGAAGTTCGGAATACCGTAGAAGAATGCGGGTTTCTCTTCCTGACAAAGGGTGCGAAAGGCATCCATATCAGGGCCTTCTGTTGTCACCGGAACGGTTTTGAAGCGGGGCTGGTAGTAACTGAAGGCCTCAATCGCTCCGAGATAGCCGGGTCGTTCCATCCCGACCACCGTGCAGGGATCCACGAATATTTTTGCTGTCAGATCAAGGCACTGCTGTGATCCGTTTGTAATGCGTATCTCATCTGCAGTGGCAGAGAGCCCCAGGCGGGACCGATAGCGTTCTGCGATAAATTCCCGGAGTGGAAGATAGCCGTCCGTGGTTGTATACTGGAGGGCTGCTTCTCCTTCGTCTGCAAAGACGGCTGCTGCGGCATCACGAATTCCCGCCACGTCGATGAGTGCTGTCATCGGGAGACCGCCTGCAAAGGAGATGATTTCGGGGTCGCGTGATACCGCAAAGAGCCGACCCAGGAATGATTCCGGTGCGGCGTCAAGCCTGCGTGCAAACTGGTAGTTCATGGATGTTTCTCATATACAGTCTGGGCGGGAGATACTAAAACCAATACGATACAGGTAGGTACAGCAAAACTGCCCCATTATTAGCGGGGTGAAAAAAAAAGATTATGCGAGGTAGTCTGCAGGTTCAGGAATCTGCTCTTTAAGGCCTTTGCGCTTCCTGATTTCCTTTACTACATCCTTGAGCATGCCACCTGGCACAGTCTCGAATCCAGCGAATTCTGTAGACCACATGGCACGCCCTTCTGTTGCGGACCTGACATCGCCTGCGAACCCAAAGAGTTCTGCAACCGGTGCCTTTCCGATGACAGTAATTGTGTCACCTTCGGACTGCATGTCAAATACCTGACCACGACGTCCCTGGATCTGGGCAGTTGCTGCACCCATGTGGTCCTGTGGGACGGTGATCTGGAGAATCTGCATAGGCTCGAGGAGTGAAACGCCGGCCATCAGAATTCCACCTTTCACTGCACCACGGACAGCAGGTATGACCTGTGCAGGGCCACGGTGAATAGCATCCTCGTGGAGTTTCACATCCACAAGACGGATCTTCGTATTCTGAACCTGCTCATTTGCAAGGGGACCGCCTGCGAGTGCTTCACGCCATGCTTCAAGGACAAGTTCCATGGTTTCATTAAGATACTGAATACCCTTGGTCATGTCGAAGAACATGTTGGTGCCCTGGATTGCAGTCAGGCTCTTTGCCTCGTCCTTGTCAAAGCCTGCCTCAAGGAGTGCATCACGGCGTTCCAGTGCCGGGAGGTCCATTGAGATATCTCCGTCTTTGAGCTTCTTGACGACTTCTTCAGAGAGAGGCTCGAACTCGAGATAGAACCGGTTGTGGCGGTTTGGTGACTTTCCTTCGACCGGGCCTGCTTTACCGGTGATTGTCTCACGGTATACCACAATCGGCGGGGTGGTCACAATCTCAACACCCTTATCACGGTGGATACGGTGGGTGATGATCTCAAGGTGCAGTTCTCCCATACCGGAGATCAGGTGTTCCCCGGTCTCTTCATCGATCTTCACGAGAACGGTCGGGTCTTCTTTTCCGACCTGGCGAAGCACGGTCACAAGCTTCGGGAGATCCTTCATGTTCTTTGCTTCAACAGCAACAGTCATGACAGGTTCTGAGTAGTGCTTGAGAGACTCGAAGGTCTGCATCTCCATCAGGGTTGAGACGGTGGAACCGACAATTGCGTCTTTGAGGCCGGTGACAGCGGCGATATTTCCGGCATTCAGTGATTCGACCTCAATACGCTCCGCACCCATGAAGATACCAACCTGAGTAAGGCGGTTCACATTTTTCGCGGTACCCATAACATAAAGCTCGTTCCCACGCCTCAGTGTGCCGGAGAAGAGACGCCCGGTGGCGACTTCGCCTGCGTGCGGGTCAAAGGAGATATCTGTTACCATCAGGCACGCAGGGCCTTCAGGGTCACAGGTGAGCATTGCCTTTCCTTCCTTGGTAGTCGGGTCTCCGTGTTGCCAGATGATTGGCACACGGCGTTTCTGAGCATCGAGGGGATCAGGGAGATGGTTAACTACCATATCAAGGACAACTTCACACAGGGGGGTTGACTTTGCGAGCGTCTTCATGTCCCCTGCTTTACAGCAGTCATATACGTCCTTGAAGGAGACACCGCTCTTCTTCATGTACGGGATGGAGATTGCCCAGTTGTAGAGAGCTGAACCGAATGCGACGGTACCTTCTGCTGCATCAAGTTTCCAGCCACTCTTGTAGGCCTCTTCGTTCATGCCCTTGATGAGCCTGTTCACTTTGTCAATGACCTTTCCGAGGCGGATCTGCATCTCGACCTCGTCAACCAGCAGTTCGTTTATAAGGCGATCTACTTTATTAACAAAGAGAACCGGTCTGACTCCTTCCTTCAGGGCCTGGCGCAGGACAGTCTCTGTCTGGGGCATCGTGCCCTCAACTGCGTCTACAAGCACTACAGCACCGTCAACCGCACGCATTGCACGGGTAACGTCACCGCCGAAGTCCACGTGACCCGGGGTATCAATCATGTTGATGAGGTATTCTTTTCCCTCATACTCGTGAACCATCGATACGTTTGAGGAATCGATGGTGATACCACGTGCCTGTTCCTCCTCATCGGAGTCCATCCAGCATGCCTTTCCGGCAATCTCTTCGCTGATCATCCCTGCTCCGGCAAGAAGATTGTCAGAGAGGGTGGTTTTTCCGTGGTCAATGTGCGCGACAATACCGATGTTGCGGATCTGCTCCGGCTGGCTCATCAGTGTTGTGACCCGCTCGACCATTTTTCGCCTTCGCGTCATAGTGATTCTCTAAAAGAATATTGGGGATTATCGTGCAGACTTTGCTACACGTTCACGTTCTTCTTTCTTTCCAACAGAGTAACACCGGACATCACCGCTTGCTGCTGCAATGAGTTCGTCTGCAAGGGCATTTGCTGCCGGCTTCTTCTTTTTGTGAGACGACTGGTTCACACCACGTGCAATGAACATCAGTGCTGTGTCAACACGGCGCTGGGGAGCGGTATCAACAGACTTCGGGACATTGATGCCACCGTATTTCAGACGGACGGTCTCCTCGCGGGGACCTGCATTTGCCAGGGCGTCTATGAGAATCTGCACCGGGTTCTTCTTTGTCTTCTGGTAGACAATGTCAAATGCATCCTTGACGATGCGGGTGGTGAGTTCTTTCTTACCGGTATTTGCCTGTGTCTGCATGAGTTTGTTAATCAGGCGTTCAACAATGAGCATATTGCTCTTTGCAAACTGGGTGCCTGCAAGCTTTCCACACGAGTGCGGTACAATCATAGACTGGGTGCTGATGTAGCGAACCAGGCCCTGGTCTTTGATCTGGACTTCTGAGAGATCCCACTTGTTGAAGAGCAGGTGTCCGGGGATAACCAGTTTCTCTTCAACCGGTGCGTCCACAAATGTATCTTCGACAGCAACATCTGCCTGAATATCTTCCTCTGTCATGATGATCACCTGCGTGGCTTCTCCTTCTTTCCTATGACCATTTCACGGAGACATACATTGTTCACTCCAATGACCTGATACCTGACACCAGGAATATCTCCCTTCGAACGGCCGAGACGACCGCCGATGCCCTCGATGGTGACTTCGTCGTGTTCATCGATGAAGTTGATCGCACCGTCGCCGACAGCAAATGCAGTGACCTGACGGCCGTTTTTGATCAGCTGAACACGGACACATTTCCGGATAGCTGAGTTCGGCTGTTTTGCTTCCACTCCGACCTTCTCAAGAACGATTCCCCGGCCCTGTGGTGCACCTTCGAGAGGGTCTGACTTAATGTCGAGACCAAGTTGGCGGCGTGCATAGTTGGTGTCGCGCCATCTGTTATCGTTGGCAGCGCGCTTACATTTTCGTGCTGCAAATTTTCCATTTCCCATTTGATTACCTCGGTTTTCAGCGTGATCCTCAGATCAATCTGATAGCTCTTACGCCTTGTTTTCGAAATTGATATCCTATTGTGACTGAGATGGGTAGAATCAATCCCTGCCCGGATTCCCTGGAATTTTATATTCCGGGGATGTCCGGCTGATCTCCCATCCATCTCCGCCGCTGTCACCTGACATACCAGATTTCTGCCTATATATTTACACAGGGTAACTAATAAATACTGTCGTGTGGGTGCGGGGCTTTCCAGCCCGGGTAGTGCGCGCCACATAGTCGGGCGCAGGACCTGTGTCGGACGGTCTGGTCTGTGGGCTGTACCCCTAAGACAGCCCTCATATACTATCCTCACCCATGCTGTTTCATAGCTATGAGCATGACAATATACAAGGAAGCCTATTTTGAGGCAAGTCATCGCCTTCTCAATTATACCGGCAAGTGCTACCGCCTGCACGGGCACCAGTGGCGCGTTGAGGTCTGGATCACCGGAGAGGTTGACGCTGAGTCCCAAATTCTCGTTGACTATAACTGTATCAAACAGGTGGTTAACCGGTTTGATCATGAGGTCATTCTCAATTGCAAAGATCCGATGGTTCCGTGTCTATCTGCCTTCCAGGAGGTCATTACAACAGAGGGTGATCCGACCTCAGAGAATCTTGCACGTATCATTGCAGGGATGATGGATGAATCCTGCACTGCAGAAGGTATCCCTGCCTCTGTGACAAAGATCCGCGTCTGGGAGTCCACGTCCTGCTATGCCCAGCTCACTTTTGATGTAATATGAAAATAATCGAGATATTCTCTTCCATATCCGGTGAAGGTCTCAGGCAGGGCCTTCCGGCCACGTTCGTCCGCTGTGCCGGCTGCAACCTGTCATGCGCCTGGTGCGATACACCTGAGTCACATGGGGAAGGTACGGGTATGAGCACAGATGAGGTATTTTCTGCGGTATCTGCAGGCATGCCCCGCTATGTCATAATCACCGGCGGAGAACCTCTGCTACAGGAAGAGGAACTGAAAGAACTTCTTGCCGCTCTTTGTGATGCGGGATACCGCATTGAAATTGAGACGAACGGCACACTCTGCTTTACGGGCGTGCAGGAATATGCCACCGTGAGTATGGACATCAAGTGCCCGTCTTCCGGTGAGGAGTCTGATGCTGCTCTGCTTGCTGATCTCCGGCCAGAAGATTCAGTGAAATTTGTTGTCATGGACCGCACTGACTGTCTGTATGCACAGGAGGTAATCGAGTCCCATGATATTGCAGGTACAGTCTTTATCTCACCTGTCTGGGGAGGCAATTACCGGGAGATTGCAGATTTTATCCTGGAAGAAGGAATTGCTGCACGGTTCCAGCTTCAGCTGCACAAATCAATCGGGGTAAAATAATATGAAAGCAGTCTGCCTTCTTTCAGGAGGAATGGATTCATCCACGCTCGCCTATGTGGCACAGGACATGGGATATAGCATCATCGCCCTGCATCTCCGGTACGGCCAGCCGACTGAAGATGCGGAGTTCGGTTGTGCCCAAAAAATCGCTGCATCTCTGGATGCGGAGGAATTTTTCACTGTGAACCTGGACTATCTCCGTCGTATCGGAGGGTCCAGTCTGACAGATGATGCACTGACAATAGGAGACCATACAGGGGATGAAGATGGCATTCCAAATACGTATGTGCCGTTCCGTAATGCCAATCTCATTGCAATCGCCACCTCGCTTGCAGAGGCCCGCGGGGCAGAGGCTATTTTCATCGGCGTGCAGGCATCGGATTATGCCGGCTACCCGGATTGCCGGCCACAGTTCATTGAGGCATTTCAGCAGGTGATTGATACCGGGACCGCTGATTCCACTCATATCAGACTGATGGCACCGTTTGTAAATATGTCCAAAACCGAAATTCTGAAACAGGGATTTGCTCTTGGTGTGCCGTATGAGGACACCTGGTCATGTTACCGGTCCGGTGCACCTGCCTGCGGCACCTGTGCCTCCTGTCATTACCGCCTGGCGGCATTCCGGGAGGCAGGAAGGGAAGACCCGATTCCATATGAGGTGCGGGAATGACCTGCTCCCCCGTCCTGCCAAAAAAGAAGAAGATTACTCTGGATACCGTGACTGTAACCCTGCCGTCCGGTGCGGTGAAAGAACGACGGGTCGTTCGTCCCGGGCATGCGGTTGCGATGTTGCCCATTGAAGGAGATTTCTGTTATCTCGAACGGCAGTACCGTTTTGCTGTCGGTGAGTGGATTTATGAAGTCCCTGCAGGTACAATCGATCCGGGTGAGACGCCGGAAGAGACAGCATACCGTGAATTAATTGAGGAGACTGGTATGGCAGCAGAGTCTCTTATTCCCCGGGGGAAAATATACACGGCACCGGGATACACTGATGAAGTAATCTATCTTTTTGAGGCACATGCTCTCTCCCCTTCAGATGCATATGAGATGGATGATGACGAGCAGATTGAGGTGGTGAAAGTCTCCCTTTGCGAGATGGAGGAGATGATCCGGGATGGTCGTATCATTGATGCAAAAACAATCTGCCTCGCTTATCATTATTTCCTCGGCCAGGCGGGTCAATAAGGCGCACAGTCCTGTTGTTTCTTTTCTGTAGTATGGGGGGCAGGATGGGATACCCGGAGGGACGCACCGTTCCGGTGCATATGTGGCTGAGGCCCTGAACAGGTGTGGTTGTTCCACCTCCTGTCAGAAGCTCTTATTTCGTAAAAAAGTGGTATATTTCTCTTCAATGTATCAAACCCGGGGCATTCTGGAGCATTCTGTGGCGCCCGTGGGATCACTCGTGTAGCCTGTTCCAGGATCACCGGTGCTATACTCACCTTTTAATGCTCCTGAAAGAGAATTATACTAACAATTTGCCACCCGGAGGCAGACCCAAGCATGGCAGAAGAAGTGGAGATGGACAGCGCCCGAAAGCGCTATGAGTTTAAAAAGACCCTCGAGCGGCTGAGGCAGAAAGAGGGCAGCGGAACCGAACTGATAACAATATACATCCCGCCCGACAAACAGATTTATGATGTTACATCCCAGTTGCGGGATGAATTTGGGCAGTGTTCCAACATTAAGAGTAAACAGACGCGGTTAAATGTTCAGAGTGCCATCTCCTCGATTCTCTCGCGCCTGAAGTATTACAATAAGCCACCGGAAAGTGGTCTTGCCATCTTCTGCGGGGCTGTTAAGATTGGCGGTGACCGTACTGATCTTGACTGCACCATCATCGAACCCCCTGATGTTGTGCCGCTCTATATGTACCGGTGTTCATCACGGTTTGAACTTGAGCCGATGGATCAGATGCTTGTGGAGAAGGAAGTCTACGGGCTTCTGGTCCTCGACCGCCGTGAATCATATCTCGGATTTTTGCGCGGAAATCGCATCGAGCCCGTTTCCGGTGTGACATCCACTGTCCCGGGAAAGCAGCGAAAGGGTGGTCAGTCAGCTATGCGTTTCCAGCGTCTCCGTCTGATTGCTATCAATGAATACTACAAGAAGGTCGCTGACCGGGCAACTGATATCTTCATGGCAGAACCGGACTTCTATAACCGGTTCAAGGGAATCCTTATTGGCGGTCCCACACCCACAAAAGATGAGTTTGCCAGCGGTGGCTACCTCCATCACGAACTCCAGAAAAGGATCATCGGTCTCTTTGATGTGTCATACACAAATGAGTCAGGCCTCAGTGAACTGGTAGACAATGCGCAGGAAGCCCTCCGCGGTGTCGAGGTAATGAAGGAGAAGTCTGTTATGGACCGGTTCTTAAAGGAACTGATCAAAGATGAAAGTGCTTCTGCATATGGAGAGGAATCGGTGCGTAAGAACCTCGAAATCGGTGCAGTTGATACGCTTCTGCTCTCTGATACCCTCCGTAAAGAACGGCTCCGTATCCGGTGCCAGAGCTGTGACTATGCAAAGGAAGAGACGGTTCAGGTTGAGCCGGGGAAGTCTGCAAAGGACATTCCTCTTGGAAACTGCCCGAACTGCACAGCGCCGCTCTACCTTGAAGGAGAGACTGACATCATTGATGAACTGACCGAACTTGCTGATTCAACCTCGACTAAAGTGATGATCATATCCAATGATTTTGAAGAAGGATCAATCCTCTATAATGCCTTTGGCGGGATTGCGGCAATATTGCGATACAGGACAGGATACTAAATGTACCAGGAAGCATACCAGGCTGTTGAAACAGCCCTGAAAGACGCAACAGGAGCAGCAGATGTGCTCCTTGGTGGTGGCGGCGAACATGCCGACCTTGCGTCGACCGTTGCCTTTGTACTTGCAAAGGCAGAGAAGAAGAGCCCTGTGGTGATAGCAGAGGATATAACAACAGCAATTAAAGAGAGGTTGGCTGTTGCAGGCATCACCGTTTCCACAACAGGCCCTTACATCAACTTTGTCTTTGGGCCTGCATATGCCGCAGGTGTGGTGGAAGTGGCTTCTCAACCAGACTATGGTCGCCTGCCTGATGTTTCTGGCCGGGTCTGTATTGAACATACCTCGGCAAATCCCAACGGACCGCTGCATGTGGGGCATATCAGAAATTCAGTCATTGGTGATACACTCTCACGGGTTTTCCGGAAGGCAGGGTATGACATCGATGTCCAGTACTACCTGAATGATATGGGCCGTCAGATTGCAATTGTCTCATGGGGATTTGACTTTCTCGATATTCCGCAGAATGAAGGCGAGAAGGACGACCATTATGTCGCCCGTGTCTATGTAGCGGCGAACCGTGTCCTCGTGGCCGACCCCTCAATAAAAGAGGAGATAGATAGGCGCATGGGTCTCATTGAACGGGGAGACCCAGAGATGGTGGAGAAGTTCCGCCGGGCGGTATCCCTCTGTGCAGAAGGCATAAAGGTCACACTTAACCGCCTCAATACCCCCCACGACCGGTTTATCTGGGAGTCAGGATTTGTCCAGGACGGTTCAATGGTGAAAATTCTCGACCGGGTGGAGGCTCTCCCCGAGTCATCCCACGATGATGTCCTTGCTGTGGACCTCACGGAGTTTGGGTTTGAAAAAGAGTATGTGCTGCGGCGTTCAGACGGGACAAGTGTGTATGCCGCCCGTGACCTTGCCTACCATGCCTGGAAGGGCGAGCACTTTGAGCGCTTCATAGATGTGCTGGGTGCTGACCATAAGCTCATTGGTGCCCAGTTGCAGGCGACGATGAAACTCCTCGGTGAGAAGGCACCGGAGATTGTCTTCTTTGAGTTTGTGAGTCTTCCTGAAGGCTCTATGAGCACCCGTGCAGGCAAATTCATCTCTGCTGATGAACTCCTCGATGAGGTGACAAAGAAGGCGTTTGATGAGGTGACGAGCCGCCGCCCTGAACTCGCCGAGGAGGAGCGCCGGGCCATTGCTGCATCGGTTGCAGTCGGGGCAGTCCGCTATGATATCGTGCGTGTCTCGCAGGAGAAGAGCACGGTATTTGACTGGCGGCAGGCACTTGACTTTGAACGCCAGAGTGCTCCTTATATTCAGTATTCCCATGCACGGGCCTGTTCCATCCTGGAAAAAGCAGGAGAGTTCACCCCCTCGTATATATTATCCACAGAATCAGAGATGGCGCTTGCCAAGCATATCGGCCTCTTCCCGGCAGTACTGCAGACCGTGATGGATGAACTCCGTCCGCATCACCTCGCGATATATGCCCGTGACCTCGCAGATCTCTTCAATGCATTTTATCATACTGACCCGGTTCTCAAGGCAGAGGCAGGGGTCCGGGATGCCCGACTGACCCTTGTCCGGGCGGCACAGAATACCCTGAGCGAAGTGCTCGAAACCCTTGGCATCGATGCAGTCAGAAGCATGTAAGGCCCTGATTAAACAGGGTTATCAGTTTTTCTCTCCCCGTTCTTCTGCGGCCCTCAAGCCGTGCATGTGGAATAAACGAACCCTCCTTGGCGGGGATATGTGTTACAAGGCACAGTTCTATGGCATCAGCAGCAACCGCTGTGTCCAGATGACCCCCACCCTGAAGTGCAACCAGCGCTGCCTTTTTTGCTGGCGGTCGATGGAGCATGAGGTGGTCGAAGAGGAGGAGTGCCCACCCGAGGTCATCATGGGCCGCCTGCACTTTTTCCAGAAAAAAGCCCTTGCCGGATATAATCCGGTTGCAAACAGTGCGGTTGAACCGAAACTCTGGGAAGAAGCACTCGCGCCGGACATGGCGGCAGTCTCCCTCTCCGGTGAACCCACTCTCTACTCCCAGCTTCCCCGGTTATTTTCCCTCCTGAACGATGCCGGATTTACCACATTTCTGGTGACAAACGGTACCCGGCCTGACATGGTCAAAAAATGCAGTCCGTATCAGACCTATGTCTCACTGGATGGACCGGACGAGGAGACGTACCGGCATGTCTGCCGCCCGATGGAGGACTCATGGGAGCGGGTGTTAGAGAGTCTCTCTCTCCTGGGAAGCAGGCGCTCTGCGATACGTATAACCGTGGTGAAAGGACTCAATGATATGAGCCCGGAGGGGTATGCCCGCCTTATTCAGGATGCAGGACCCCTCTATGTAGAGGTGAAAGGATACATGTATCTTGGCTACTCACGCAATCGTCTTACCCGTGCGCATATGCCGTCCCACGAGTATGTGGCGGCGTTTGCAAACGAAATTACGAAATACTGTGATTACGAAGTCTACGATGAAAGCCCGGTGTCCCGGGTGGTCTGTCTTACACGCGGTGGTTAAAATGAAATTTGATCCAGATGAATACCGGGAATTAGCACGAACTGACTTTGAACATGCCTGGAATAAAGGGCCGGAGATTTTGGATCCGGTCGGGGCAGGCAACAAATACCCGCGGTACAGATACAAATCTGCCCGCCGCCACCCCATTGCAGAGACCACCGCACGCCTGCGGGAAGCCTATCTGTCAATTGGGTTTGATGAAGCACGGGTGCCGCTTTTTATCGATGAAAAAGATGTATACCGTCAGTTTGGGCCTGAAGCATCCGCGGTTCTCGATCGTGTCTTCTATCTTGGCGGTCTGCCGCGCCCGAACGTGGGCATCGGCAAAGATCGGATTCTCCAGATAGAGGGCATCCTTGGCAAAAGTATAGGTGAGGAAGGAGAAGAGCGCCTCCGTGAAACCCTGCACGCCTACAAGAAGGCAGAGGTGGATGGTGACGAACTCACCTATGAAATTGCAAAAGTGCTTGGCTGTGATGATGCCCTTGTCGTGCGCATGATGGACGAGGTCTTCCCTGAGTTCCGTGCACTGGCACCGGAGTCCTCCCGGACCACCCTGCGCTCGCACATGACCTCCGGCTGGTTCCTTTCTTTGGGGGCGATGTGGGACCGTCTGCCCCTTCCCATTCGTCAGTTCTCCATTGACCGCTGTTTTAGGCGGGAACAGGAGGAGGGGCCGACCCGTCTGATGACCTATCACTCCGCCTCATGTATTGTTGCAGGCGAGCATGTGACTGTGGAGGATGGCAAAGCAGTGGTAGCAGCCCTTCTGGGGGCGTTTGGATTCAAGGACTTTGAGTTCCGGCCGGATGAGAAACGATCCAAATATTATATTCCTGACACCCAGACCGAAGTGTATGCCCGTCATCCAGTGCATGGCTGGGTTGAGGTCGCCACATTTGGCATGTACTCGCCCTCTGCCCTCGCAGAATACGGGGTCGGTATCCCGGTGATGAACCTTGGACTCGGGGTGGAACGTCTTGCGATGATTGAGTATCAGGCAGATGACGTCCGCCAGCTCACCCACCCACAGTTCTTCCCGCCTGTCTTTTCCGATACAGAACTCGCAGCAGGCATCGGGCTGCGGGAAACCCCAAAGACGACTGCAGGCATTCTTATGGCAGAAGCAATTCAGAAGGTTGCAACCGTTCATGGACAGGAGGAGAGTCCCTGTTCATTTGAGGCATGGGACGGTGAGTGCTGCGGGACAAAGATCCGTGTCTTTGTCGAGGAAGATGAAGAGAATTCACGCCTTTGTGGTCCTGCTGTATTCAATGATATCTATGTCGAAGATGGCAAAATCCTCGGTGTGCCGGATAACAAAAAGTTTGCCAAGGTAAGAGAGAATGGTGCAGCTGCCGGCATTTCATACCTTGAAGCAGTGGCAAACCTTGCCGCCGCACGCATCGAGGAGGCAGCCTGCGCCGGTGAAGGCATCCGGGTGCAGGTAAAGATGGCAAAGATTCCGTCTGATGTAAATCTCAGAATTGAGAACTATGTTATGCGAACGATCACTGACAGCAACAAGAAGATTGATGTTCGTGGTCCGGTCTTTGTCACGGTCCGGAGTATCCTGGAAGGATAGCCGGGGTCATATTTTCATCTGAATTTTTCTCATTTTTTCTGAACCATAAGGAATCGAAAGAAACCTTTTTGAGTGCCGTTAAGATCTTAAGGATGAATAAGGACCTGCTAGAAACGGTGCGGAAGACACCGGAATATTTCCGGATTGTCAGAATCGTCAGGACAGGGCATCCCGGACCGGAATCATAAGGGATGAATAGTCCAGCGGATAACGGAATATTTTCTCTTCTCTGAGGGGGTCACGGAGTATTACCATGTCTCCACGGCGTTCTGCTGTGACAATATATGAGTGGTAATAGAGCCGTTTTACCTCCGGCAGCTTTGCAATGGCTGCCAGTTTATCCGGTGTGATATTTGTGTATTTGCGGTACAGGGTTTCCCCACCTGTGCCGTGGAGGATGTCATAGGGGCGAACGACAAAGGATCCGTCTGTCTCTTTAATTATGATAAAGCGGCCGGGATTCATGGTGGGAATCGCCTTCCCGTCGGTCTCTGCGTTCGCATATACAGCAAGTCCTGCATATATGAGGATAATCGCAAAAAATACGATCATGTATGCCTGATAATGGCCGTTTCCTGCCCGTCCGGTCAGGATGAGGGATAGAAGGGCGAGACTTACAATCAGGATGGGGAGAGACGGACCCGGAAAGATGCCGAGCGTGAATTTCTCTGTTGTAAACGGCCAGAGGAGCGGGATGCCGGGGTAAGCGAGATAGTCAAGGAAAATGTGAAGCATCGCACCCGCAAGAATGGTAAAACCAGCCATCATGGTGATTCCTTCCGGGAATAACTGTCCGAACCACGAAATGTTGGAGAGGAGTATCAGGGCGATGAATGCCGCAAGAGAGAGAAGAGCTGCACCGGCGATGCTGTGGGTAATGCCACCATGGGTGAAGATATACTGGGATGGTTCATCATCCGGGAAAAAAAAGAACATTCCGTCGATATCGGGGATCACCGCACCAATCACTGCAAAGGGAACAAGGATGGCGTTTCCTGCGAGAAGCAGCGGAATTGCTATTGAGAAGGCATGAGTGAATGAGTCCACTGTTTGTTTTCTGCTATTCTGATACTAAAGAGTATTCACCTGGCGGATACCACAGGCCAGTACTTCACGAGGAGTGTCCGGCACTTGTTGGCCACCTGTCCGCTTACCCCGTCCTGCCCTTTCCGTCCGAAGATGGATTTGGTATATGTATGGTATGGTGTCCTGGTGATGAATCGTTATGTTTCTTATCATGCAGAATAAAATAAACTGGCATACCGGGAATGAAAGGAATCAAAAATATGAAGAGGCCAGATATCAGCAAATTCACTAATCTTCTCGAGAAAAACCGTATTGAAGCCCTTACCGATGGCATATATGCGATTGTGCTCACCCTTTCTGTCCTGATGATTGGAACAGGACTCTATACAGGGTCGGTTGAGAGCAGCGCATTTTATCCTTCCATCAGTGAAACAATCCCGCAGATATTCAATTATGCGGTTTCGTTTTTCCTGCTCTCTATCTTTTGGGTTGTACACCACCATCAGATGAACAGAATTTCTCATGTCGATAGCATCTATATCTGGCTGAACCTGGTGAGCCTCTTTTTCATTACGCTCGTCCCGTTCACGACAAACCTGAATGATGACTTTTCCGAATATCCTCTGGCGGTTGCCATCTATGCGGGAAATATCATGCTCATCAGCCTTTCGTACACTCTCAGCTGGGCTTATGCGACACACGACCGGCGTCTTCTGTTTGATGGTGTGCCGGACTCAGCCATCACCAACGGAATTCGCCGCGGCCTGCTGACATCTGCTGTCTCTCTCATCGTCATCGGTGCAGCATATTTCATCGCGTCAGAGTGGGCGACAATATTTTATCTTCTGATCCTGATATTCGGGTTCATCATTAAAAAACAGGGGTCGGGCGCGAACTCCTCATAATCACATTTTTATAAATAAGTGAATGTGCCCCGAAATCGTCCCCCTTGTGACTGACCGGATAAAGGGTTGATATGCAGGGAGTGAGTGGAGATGTGGTGTCTGTGCCGGGATATCGGAACAGGTGATTAATGCTGAAAATAGTTACAGGGAGACATCACAGCTCAATCAATCGTGCATCCGGCCGGGCAGACTGGAGCATCTGTGCCGTATCCGGGTGACAGGTAAAAAAGATCACCTGATTTTTCTCAGAGAGTTCTGCAATGGCCTCGCAGCTTTTCTGCCGTCTCTCCGGGTCAAAATTCACGAGAATGTCATCAAAGACTGCCGGAAGATGTTCATCATGGTGCCCGTATTCAGTGATATAGCCAAATCGCAGTGAGAGGTAGAGCTGTTCTGCTGTCCCGCGGGAGAGAAGTGTAGCGGGGATGCGTCTGCCATCCCGTTCTTCAACAAAAATATGGTCTGAGCCAAGCGGCTGGATGACACGGATATACCGTCCCCCGGTAACTGATCTGAAATACCGTTCGGCCTCTTTGAAGACTGCCGGCTGGCGTTCTTTCTCATATTTTTCAATCCCTTTTCTGAGCATAATACGGGCTATTACCAGCTTTGCCCACTGGCGTGCGGCATCATTCAGGTCGCCTTTCAGGGCTGCAGCGTTCATGCGGAGAAGGGCTGCATCATCCTCATTCTCCATGCCACAGAGACGGTGTGCAACACTTCCCTGCCTTTGCTGCAGACCGTTAATTTTTCCCTCAATTTCTTCAATTTGTGAGAATAATATGGCGTTTGTATCCGCCAGTGCATGGACATCAGTATGCCTGAGTTCCTCAAGAAACGCATCGTATAGTGCAGGATTCCCTGCGGCGCTTCTCAGCCGGTGTTCTGCTTCAAAACGTCTTCTCATACATTCTTTCTGCATTCCTTTTGCCTCTGCATGGATCATGAATTCGTCCCGTGTTTCTGCATGACCAATTGCCAGAAGGTCTCTTCTCTCCGCTATTTTCCCTGCAATTGTCTCTTCCTCCTGTCTGACCTCACGGCTGATTCGTTCACTTTCCTTCCTGTGGCCGTCCTGTGCGCTACGATGTGTCTTCTGTTCCTCCAGTGCTCCTTTCAGGGCATGCACATCTGCTGCTGGGGACCCGCGGGACGATATACTACAGGCATGGATGGTTGCTCTCACTTCTTTGCTGAACTCTTCGATTGCGCAATTAATCTCCTCTTTTTTTGCATTAAGTCCATGCATCTCCCAGTATTTCTCACGGGCACGTTCGGCCAGGGTGAATACTCCCATAACAGAGGACGGATAAAGAGAGAGGTCAAGTCCCACATCCCCCAGCCAGTTCTGCCACTCTGCATAAACCCGCTCTTCTTCCGCCTCTTCTGAAGCATATTTCCTATGTAATGCACTGATTTTTTGCTCAAGATCCGAGATTCTCTGCTGACGGTGTGCGATCTCCCCGGTGACTGCTGTTGTTCTTTCAAATGCCTTGCGGGCACCGAGAAGCTCAATGCGCCTCTCAGATATTGTCTGTACAGGAGGAATACCCTGAAAACCACATCCCTCTGCCAGCATGCGGGCACTGTTTTCCAGGTCTGTTATCTCCTCTCTTCTCTCGTGTATCAGGCCGGATATACCCGCACCCCGGGTATTTTCTCCGGGGTAGTCAGGCATCCTCTGTGACGAGGCACCGGCAGCCTTCAGGTAAACCAGTGCGGCAATGCCTATGACTGCGCAGAAGAGAGCACCCAGAATGAGATCCTCTGTGAGATATCCGATACCAAGGCCCGTGACTGCCGCACCTGCCATCAGATATCCCGGCCATGCGGGAATACTTGCCTTCTTGAGTGCAGCCTGTTCCCGGAATGATTCTGCCCGTTTTGCTTCCTCTTCCTGTAGGGACGCGATTTCTTTCTTCTTCTGCTCAAGGGCCGGAACCACTGCGGCAAGTTCGACGAGCGCATGCTCCTGTGCCTGCAGCACTTCTTCAGAGAGTGCAGATATTCCGGGTGGCAATTCTCCGGAAAGACGTTCAATGGACTCTTTTTCAGAACTGACTGACGATTCATACTGCCGGAGCTCTGTTCTGAACTCTGTTTTCTGTTCTGAGTATTCTTCCAGT
This sequence comes from uncultured Methanomicrobiaceae archaeon, assembly GCA_963761105.1. Lineage (GTDB taxonomy): Archaea > Halobacteriota > Methanomicrobia > Methanomicrobiales > Methanomicrobiaceae > Methanogenium. Next base: position 1,043,172 of record CAVXFW010000023.1, read on the forward strand.
CGTTTCTGGTACTGGAGCACCCTGTGCTGTGCCGGGATGGATGTATCAAAAGAGAGGAGTGTTTCCGTTGTCCACCGGGAGTCTATGGACTTCAGGAGAGCATCACATGCCTTACCTGATGCGACAATTTTAACGTTTATTTCCGGAAGGGAGGCACAATTTGCCTCCCAGATGGGGAGTGTCTTTTCCAGGTTCCTGACCCGGTCCTCTTCGCTGAATAATTGTTCATCGATGGTGATCCTCTCTGCGTTAGCGTCCTCTTCTTCCCGTTTTTTCATTAACTCCCTGAGTCTCTCCTCTGCACGCCCGATTTCGGCATCAGCCATCTCCAGCCGATGGACACCATCATCCGGGAATGATCCGGGTACACGTAATGATGAGAGCATTTCCTCTGTCTCTGCAAAGGTGATCCAATCATCCCATACCTGAATGATATTCTCATTCCGGCGGACTGTCTTCTCCTTCTCCCGTTTTTCTGCGATAAGGTGTCTTGTCTCTGTTTCAATTTCTCTTTTTTCAGTGCTGAGGGAATCAAATTCATCCTGTGTCTCTGAAATTGTAGTGAGTTTATTTTCAGTTTCAGATATCTGTCCGAGAATTTCAGGAACGTGAGATTTTTGTGTTCGCTTTTTGTAATAACTGTCAATGCGCTTATCAAGCATTTTCTGCACTTCGGGGACCGGTATCTTTGTCACACCGGCACCGGCGCTCATGAGGTGGTTTTGGACGGCATCATCAGAGAGTGTATCAAAGGACTCCAGTTCACCCAGACCGAATGCAAAGACATTCTCATAGAATGCCTGGTCGGCTCCTCCTGCAACAATAGATAGGGTATTGCCGACAGAGACTCCCTTATTATCCAGAATCTGTAGGTCTTTTCCTTTCTTCTCATGCCTGGATACCTCATATTCGCTGCCTGAATCTGTTGTTACTCCAATCCTCCCTCCCCGCTCGCCGCCATTGAGCGGTTCATAGTGGTTTCCCCCCTTTCGTCCGGATGGAAATCCGAAGATTACACGGCGGATGAACGCAAGAAGGGTTGATTTTCCGGACTCATTGTTTCCAAGAACAATGGTGAGGTGAGGGGACAACTCCCCGAGTGTGCGGTTGTGGAAAATGCCGAATCCGTCAATATGGATGTCCCGGATTTTCATTCCATATCACCTCCGACGAACTGGTCCAGGAGGTATGTCTCTGCTTCACGTACAAGTGTGGATATATCATCACCGGTGAGTTCATCCAGATACCGATTCACCCGGGCATTGCTGTAGAGTTCGGAGAGTTCCTCCCGTATGGTCTCTGTGTCCCCTTCCGCCATCAGGAGGTCAGATATCTGGATGATATCCCCGACGAGATCTTTCCGGCATGCAACATGTTCCCTGTCAACCGGGTGTTCTGTTCTGTCGATAATTTTTTCTGTGAGGACAAAGCCGGATGCAGGGCATTCTCCCTCTCTTATTGCATCAAGAATCTCATCTGGTGCACCATCCCGTGCGAGGACAGCATGAACTGGACCTCTTCCGGTGAGCGTGAACCGGCAGATTATTCCCTTTCCGCCAGAATTAGCTCGTATCTCAGCAATAGCACTCTCTATTGCTGTTATCAGAGCATCAGTGTCTTCCATCCCGTCAATGGAAATCTCATGCTCTTCCCACCTGATTTTGCACGTTTCAATAAATTCATGAACAACTGTTCCCGTGGCTTTTAATGTGACAAGATAACATCCGCGTGGCCCGCCCTCTCCAAAATCGCGCCCCTGGGGATTGCCTGAATAAATGATTGCAGGATTATTCTCCCGGAGGATGACTGGAGTGTGTATGTGGCCAAGGGCCCAGTAATCATACCCGGATTCCACAAGATCCTGCACGGAACAGGGGGCATATGGTTCATGTCCGCTGCCTGCTCCTGCTGTAGCGTGCAGGAGCCCGATTGTCACCGGCCAGCCCCGCTCCTTTCGTGGAAACCGTACCGCAAGGTTTTCAGAGACTGCCTTCTCTGCAAAACTCATACCCACAATTGCGGCACGCCTGTCATCGTCTGATGGAAAATACGCCACTTTCGGTGCATCTCCCGGCATAACCTGCACCCCTTCCGGCCATTTGATATGAGCTGACCACCCGCTCAGGGGATCGTGGTTGCCAAAGACAATGTATGCCCTGATTCCTGCATCCGAAAGGCGCTGGAGCTGTTTTCTAACGACAAGCTGGCCATATATCCTTCGTTCTTCGCTGTCATAGATATCCCCTGATATGATGAGGAAACTGACCCGTTCTCTAATGGCAAGCGTTACAATCTCTTCAAATGCCTGGTATGTCGCATCTGCAAGTATCTTTCCGAATTCAGGGCTTAATTTAGATATTCCGGTAAAAGGTGTCCCGAGATGGAGATCTGCGGTGTGGATAAACCGCATCTCAGTGATGGGGGATGGGGGTGTTTGTTCATGCGGTACGGGCATATGAATGAAATATCTGATTCCGAAGAGATAACCCTGATTGTCCCGCATGGTGCCCATTTGTGTGTATTTGGTAAATCCGGGCGAATTCATCACTGAAAGTTGGCGGGATATTGCTATGCCCGGGAGATTACGGCTATCGCAGAGGAGAACGATATGTACTCATACACAATAGTATGGGAGAGAGGTTCCTGTGAATAAGCGAGCACCCGTAGTACCGTCCCCGATATCCCCACACACAAAAACCCGCATTCTCTTTGTGATCTCACTCTCTGTTTTTATCTCACTCGTGGGTATTGGTATGGTAGTGCCGATTCTCTCAGTCTATGCTGATACCCTCGGGGCATCGTCGTTCTGGATTGGGGTGGTATTTGCGGCATTCTCTTTCTCACGAACCGTCTGTATGCCGGTATTCGGGCGGATGTCAGACCGGTATGAAAAAAAGCACATGATGGCGGCAGGTCTCTTCTTCTATGCAGTCATTTCACTCGGGTACATCATCGCACCGACAGTCCTTCTCCTCACGTTTGTCCGGTTTGTGCATGGTATTGCATCCGCGATGATCGCACCGGTTGCAATGGCGTATCTGGGTGGGATAGCCGTGAAAGGGGAGGAGGCCCATATCATGTCCCGGTTTCAGGCATCAATGCTCTTTGGGTTTGGTGCAGGGCCGCTGATGGGAGGTGTCATATATGACGCATTCGGTTTTTCTGCGTCTTTCTATGCTCTCATGGCATTTTCCGCCCTTGCATGTCTGATTGTTGTTCTCTTCCTTCCCGAAGAACGGGCTCTCTCCATGGGCAATCCGACAGACGGCAAAGATCCCATGACTCCCTGCTCTGAAACGGGGGATAGGGTGGGTAAGGAGTCCCAGGCGGGCAGGCAGGTATTTCGCCGTCTTCTTTCCACTCCTCTCTATGGCGGCACCATGCTGATCTCGTTTGTCAGTGAATTCGGCATGATTGCCATTCTTGTGTTTATCCCCTTATTTGTCCCGCTCCTTGGTATCTCTCCGGCGGGTGCAGGCCTTATCATTTCGCTGAATGTCTTTGTTGCAGGCACTCTTCAGATGGCATTCGGTCGCATCGGTGACAGAACAAACCGGTGGATGTTCATCATTCCCGGATCACTTATTTTTGCAGTGACCCTTTTTCTGTTCCCCCTCTGCACAACACTTACCGGATTTCTGATGGTGTCATTAGTTAATGCCACCGGTGCTCTCTTCTTCTTCCCTGCGGTGAGTGCCACCATGGTCGAGGCGGGCCGGGTGTACGGTATGGGGACAACGATGGGTATCTATAATTCCGTCAGGGGTGTAAGCGGGATAATCGCCCCTCTCACGGGTGGCCTCATTGCTGATGCCTTCGGACTGGAGGCAGTATTCATTATGGTGGGAGGGTTCATCGCGGCAGGTGCAGTGGTATTCTTCCTTTTGGTAGCCCCTTCTGCATACAGGCACCGGAAATCGGATATAAAATAAAGATGGAAAAATAAAATATTTTGATATAAATAAGGAGGTGAATAATGTCTGCGGTGCATGCCCTCCGCCTGGCATATTCCACAGATCCAGTCAGATTGTCTTATTTTTGCCTTTATGCTGCCATTATTTCTCTGCGGCACGGCTCTCTTTTGCTGCAACGAGTACCGGTGCAATCGTCTTTGAATAGATGCAGCGTTTCGCGAGTTTTGTCAGCCGCCGGGAGTAATGAATATGTGCGATCTGGATGCCTGCAAGGAGGCCAAAACAGAGTGACACTATCCCGAGAAGCCCTGCACTAAATAAATCAACCATATTTTTTGTACCTCCGTTCAGCTCTGCCGTTCCAGCTCATCAATGAGTGGTTCGATTGAATCAGCGTCCCTGCATTCATCTGCCACGGTAAGAAACCGTTTCTGAAAGTAATATGAAAATCCATAATACCCCCCTGCCCAGCCGATTGCAATGCATACAATCGCTATTCCCAGATACGTCCATTGCCCCTCCATATATATCGACCAGATTTTACAGTTGACGACTCTTAATGGTATCCATGTGGTTTCTGGATCATTTTCTTCTCAATTCAGATTCGAAACCTATTTGTCGGTATAATCGCCACGTTCGCGTACTTCTATGGTTGCTGAATCTTCATCCCAGCTCGAGGGGCTCTCCGCATTAATTATGCAGGCTCCTTCATGGCGTCGTTCCGTTCTCCTTATCCTTCTTCTTGGTGGTGCCATTGAGGCAATGCTTATTCTTGCAGGTATCAGGCATTCAGAAATGGTTGCCTATACGGGCATTCTGGTATTCACAGTTCCGGCTCTTTTTGCCGCATTTGTGACAGTACCTCTGGTACAAAGAAGCGGGAATAATATCACCCTGGACTGGTCTGCCCTCATCGCGCTGGGCAGTTGTGTTGTGACAATTCTCATCACCTTTTCACCAGTGCTGCTCCTTGCAACAGACTTTATCATCCTTTTTTTTGCTGCATCACTAGGGATCGTCTTTTTCCTCCGTATTCTTCTCTTAGGGGCGATTGTTGACCATCACCTTCGACATATCCTGGTTCCCGCCCTGACACAGACAGCGGTTGCCTCTTTCTTTGGCTGGCTGATTTTGGGTGATCCATTCGCCCTTTTCGTCATCCCTTTGCATATATTCTTTGGCCTGGCTGCCTGGGCCTTCATCTGGATTCTGGAACGGCCGATGAAGCAGGCACTGGGTCTCTCCCCGCTTGGGTTTGCCAATGCGTTTATGGCCCATATGGTCTATGGTTCAACAGCTCTGGAGGATTTTTTTCGTCAGATGGGAGATCCTGTGACTGTCATCTTTGGTACGCTTCTCTTTCGCCGGGAAGGGCGTGCTCCTATGCACGTGACTGCTCCCAATCTGCACCCCGGGCCACTCGGGGAGATCGGTGGGTCAGCCCTTCCCCGCCTGCTTACCGGGAGTCTGAAAGGTCAGGCACTGGTATTCCATGGGATGGCTACCCATGACTTTAACCCGGTATCTGCATCTGAGGTGGAGACGATTGCAGATTCAATTCGTGATGTGCAGCAGGGGCATCTGGATTGGTATGCAACCGCGACCCATGCACGGCGGTATCAGGCAGGATCCGTCTCGGTCCTTGCTCAGGCATTTGGTGATACTATCTTCATTGCCGCAACCCGGTCACCGGATATCACTGACGATGTGGAGTATGCGGTCGGCCTTGCCATCATTGAGGAGGGCAAACGCTGGTTCCGTCATGTCGTCCTCGCAGATTCTCACAACAGCTTCATTGACCTCCCTCCGCCTGTCCTCCTCGGAAGTCGCATCGGAGAGGACTACCGGGAGGCAGCGGCCCTTGCGTGTGAGGCACTTGCCGGTGAGCCGCAGTATCCGTATTCCATCGGTTTTTCCCAACTGGATGTTCCCTTCTCCCATGAAGAGGGGTTCGGAGATCTCGGGGTGATGGCGATGGTAATCATGGTGGAGGACAGAGAGACGGTATGGATAGTCTTTGACGGCAACAACCTCCATGTCGGTATCCGTGAGGTTCTCAGGGATTTCTTCCTTCAGGAGTGCGCAGAGTGTGAAATAAGCACCAGCGACACCCATGTGGTCAATATGGCATCCGGCAAAAATCCGGTCGGGTGGAAGGTGCCACTTTCCGTCTTTATGCCATTTGTCCGTGAGGCAGTGGACTCTGCTCGCGAGGATATGGCCCCTGCCGAGAGTGCCGGCGGGACTGCACACTGTGCGGATGTGGTGGTCTTTGGGTCACAGCGTATTACCCAGCTTGCAGGCATCGTCACCGGGAGTGTAGGTATCGTTTGGCCAGTGGCCCTGATTATAATGCTATTTGCATTCCTCTCAACGGGTGTGGTATTTTTTATCCTGACCTAAATAACAGGGGCGATGATCAGGCGGGTATCAGGAACGCGTTCTTTTCAAAATATCAGGGGGTTTGTATCAGCCTCCCGGGTACCGGGTGTAGGGATTTTTCTGTTCATTCTTATTTTTATGGCGCTTATGGTGACATCCGGGAATTCCGGCCGGTTTTGCCAATCCGGATTATTTGGCTGGAGGGTTTTTTGCTCTCAGGTATTGTGACAACGGTCATTCTTGTCGTAGGATTTTTTGCAGGCACTTGTGGCATTAGATGATGAATCAGGACAGAACAGACAACCAAAAATAAAATTGATTATTCATAACTGCGGTCACATGGTCACCGTCAGGTTTTTCCGGCCGGGCGATGGAATCAGTCAGTTCAATTTTTCAAGTCCATCGAATATCCCGGCAGCAAGGTTATAGATGACCGTAATAATGGTGCCTGCAATAAACCCGATGATGGCATAGACCACTGTCAGCACGAGAATGGCAACGATAGCCCAGACAAGCGTCATCCCTTCGATTGGCAATGGATAAAATAGTGCAGCGACCCCGAAGAGGGCTATCAGCACTGCCAGCACAGCTGCGATAAATCCAATTACGAGGGATACTGCTGCAAATATTTTCGCGAGAGAAAGAACATTGATACTTCTGATTTCATGCATATTTCTCCTAACTATCTTTCTGCTCGTCTTTGATACTTAAAAAATGGTGGTTTGCAGCCTGAACGGCACTATCGAATTTGGCACCACCGGTATCATACAGGGTGAATTCCGTAGTATATCCGATATGGAAGGCTTTGCATCCTCTGCTCAGATTATGTATGTCGGGTCATCAGTCTGAAAAAGGTGATGTGAGTCTCAGTTTTCTCCGCAGGTTTTCTTTCTTGAGATATGGGATACCGGACTGTCTCTGCCCCGGGGGTGCTCCCGCATCGTAATGTTTGTGCCTCTGCTTCGGATCGGTGCACTATTTACACTCCGGTGAAGAGGTATCTTAGATGGAAACCGGGAACTTCAGGGATACAATACGGGCGTCTGACTGTATTTATACCATTGGCGTCGCGGGGGATTCGGGGTCGGGGAAGACCACCTTTACCCGGGCCTTTCGTGAAATTTTCGGGCCTGATCTGGTCTGTTCGTTCTCGATGGATGATTATCATTTACTTGACAGGGATGCCCGTGCTAAGCAGGGTATCACCCCCCTGCACCCGGATGCAAATGATCTCTCTCTTTTTGAGGAACATCTTTGCCTCCTGAAGCAGGGGCGGGCAATATCAAAGCCCTCCTATAACCATATGACCGGTACCTTTGATGCACCAGCCCTGTTTTCACCGAAGAAGATTGTAATTGTGGAAGGCCTGCACCCGTTTTCAACAGAAAAACTGCGTCGCTATTTTGATTTTACCTGTTATGTTGACCCCGCCGAAGAGGTGAAGTATGCATGGAAGATGGCCCGTGATGTTGGGGACAGAGGATATTCCCTTGATCAGGTGACAGCAGAAATTAGTGCACGCAAACCGGATTATGAAGCGTATGTGGCCCCCCAGAGACAATATGCCGATGCCATCCTCAGGATCACACCATCCGTCTTTGATGCATCCGGAACGCAGGGTATGTATGCGGTCAGTCTCCTGCAGGGACGGTTTGAAAAAACCGTCAAAAATATTGTATTTCCCCTGGATCTCTTTGCCATGACCTCCCTTGCAGAGCGGGATTTCCTCATAGGATTTCAGTCTGAAGAGATGTGCGGGAGAACGATGGGAGCCGTCCGGTTTGACGGTGATTTCCGCTATGAGGTGATTCGCCGGCTTGAGGAGGCAGTGGAGGAGGAGACGGGGGTGGGGCCTGTCTCTCTCTATGCGGGAAGGGAGTATGTGACCGCGACTGAGGCAATGGAGCTGATTCTTGTGTGGCGCATCATCAACCGCCGTATTTTTATGGAGTGCCGGATGCAGGATGGTGTATGTATGACGGGGAAGTGATCTGTTCCGCGTTGCGAACTGTGGTGGATTGTTCATTCACCAGTGCTGCACATCTTTCTAAGGAGCATTTTCGCACCTGCCTTGTCCAGCGGCTGGTTCATTGACCCGCATTTTGGGGAGAAGATGCATGAGGGGCATCCGCTATCGCAGGGACATTCGGTGATCAGATCATGTGTCATTCGGATGATCTCTGCAAACCCGCTAAAGCCTGCCGCAGCAAGGCCTGCCCCGCCTTCGTAGCCGTCATAGACCATGATGGTGGGCAGACCTGTCTTCGGCGCACAGAGTGTTGAGAATCCGCCCAGATCCTGGCGGTCACAGAGGACGACTGCAGGCATCATTGCAATCAGTGCATGTTCGATGGCATGCAGTGTCCCTGCGGGGTCATGGCCCGCAACCTCAAGGTTTGTCATCTCTTCCGGGGTGAAGGAGAACCAGAATCCCTCAGTTGCAAACGTCAGAGGTGGCAAAGAGAGTGGTTCTGTTGACACCGGTTTGCCGTACCGGGTTACCCGGTAGGCGGGATAGTGTTCACTGATGGTTACATTTCCAAATGAGAGGTGGCATCCCAGGGTGTGGGTGTTATTCTCTTCCCGTGCTGACTCCGGATGCCCCGATGAGAGGACGTTTGTCCGGAAATCAACTTTCATGCGGTCTGCCCGGATGATGCCTGCCTCGAGATCAAGTGAGGTGACAAGATAGGTATCTCCCGCATGCAGAAAGATGGCACCCGGGTGTGCCTCACGGAAAGCCTGTCCGGTCTCTATGGTTTCAAGGATTCTTCCCTCAGAGACAATTTTCAGCTGTTTCCCCCCGGTTCCTGAAATGTGGACAATCTCCGCAGGTCGGGCCGACCCGCTGTATACGGCACCGCGGCTGGTATGGGTGAGTGCTCCGCCGCAGATGAGCTCTTCGGTGAGACCGGACGCAGACTGGCCGAACCATTTGGCACTGTCCCTGTCTGTTAACGGCAGTTCTGCTGCGGCACAGAGCAGATGGCCTGCAAGGACATAGGGATTTTCCGGGCTGATTGCTACGTTTTCTGCCGGTTTCCCGAAGAAGGCATCCGGATGGTGCATATAATACTGGTCAAGCGGGTTTTCTGATGCGACGAGGACGGTGAGTGCATGTCGTGTTGTCCGTCCTGCCCTCCCGGAGCGCTGCCATGCTGCATTGCGGGTGCCGGGAAAACCCGCCATGATGACGGCATCGAGACTGCCGATGTCAATACCCACTTCAAGGGCATCTGTTGAGACAATCCCCCGGAAATTACCTTCCTTCAGTCCCTGTTCCAGAAGCCTGCGATCGCCGGGCAAATACCCGGCGCGATAGGCTGGAATTTTTTCGGACTGATGCCCTTGTGTCATGCTGGCGAGGGTTTCTGCACCTTTTCGGGAGTTGGTAAACACGAGTGTCTGCAGATCCTGTGCCAAGCAGTATTTCATCAGAGAAGCTGCTGCCCGGTAGGTGGTATCTCTGTTCTCCGTTGAAATATATGGATTATAAAAGAGGAAGCTTCGTGGGCCTGACGGTGCTCCTGATGAGTGTATCACAGAAACGTCCCTGCCGGTGAGCGTGCGGGCAAAGGGTGCCGGGTTTCCGATGGTGGCACTTGCAAGGATGATTCTGGGGTGGCTGCCATAGAAAGCGGCCACCCTGAGCGTACGGCGGAAGAGGAGGGCGGCATGTGACCCTGCAACACCCCGATAACGGTGTGCTTCGTCAATAACCAGATACCTGAGATTTTTCCAGAATTTCTGCCAGAGAGAGTGCCAGGAGAGGATGTGGTGCAGTTCATGCAGATTTGAGAGAATCATCCGTGATGAATCACGGATATCTTTTCTCCTGTTTTTCGGGGTGTCGCCGTCATAAACTGCCGGTTTTGCATCGGGAACGATTTCATCAGAGAGGGAGGCGGCAGTGTTCAGCTGGTCACGTGTCAGTGCCTTTGTCGGAAAGAGCATGAGGGCACGGGCAGCAGGATCTATACTCAGCCCTTCCATGATTGGGATTAAAAATGCGAGTGTTTTTCCTGATGCTGTCGGGGTGGCAAGCATCACGTCTCTGCCTTCATGCACGGCAGTTCGTGCTGCATCCTGATGCGTATAAAGGTGCAGACTGTTCTTCATGCAGTACTGCCTCACATGTTCTTCCAGCGGTGGGTCAGGCTCCGCAAACTGTGCCAGCGCACCGGATGACTCCTCACGGTATGTCACATGGTCTCTGTATTGCGGGTCTCTGCAGATCCTGTCTGTCAGTGTGGCGGGCACAGGCACCCCTCCAGAAGACATTCGTATATCAGGGGAAGATTAGTGATGTCAAGGCGGTTGTGCTCTGTTATCGGGACCAGTGGGCCGGGATTTCCCGAACGACGGTATGTCTGGTAATACCATGGCACCAGACTGCCGGGCAGATCATCTTTTCGGTACCGGCCGAGGATTTTGCCTTCCACGGTTCCCAGGCGACAGTCGGGCAGTCGCCTTTTCCACTGCCGGCGTACGTGGTGAAGGAGATCGGTATGTGTCGGTTCGTCGGGGGCATAAATTCCATAATACCCTGCACGGTCCCTGAGAAACGGATAGTCAAACGCCCTGCCATTATAGGTGACAAGGCGGGTGGAATCTGCGATTTCTGCCATGACGGCCGCGAGGGCAGCAGGTTCTTCCCTGATATCACGCAGCAGGTATTGGGTCACGTTCATCTGCCTGTCCCGTATTCTGCCTGTTCCGAGGAGTATAGCAGGCCGGGAGAAGATACCCAGGGTCTCGATATCAAAGAAGAGCAGATCAGATGCGGGAGTCACGAGGGAGAAGAGCAGAAAGAGATTATCTGAGGCCGTACACCGGCTTCGGCAGTGTGCTTCCAGAAATGTCCAGTTCTCTGCATCTGCCGCATCTGCAATGATACGTGCATCCGCACCAAACCGGGGGTGGGTTCTGAGGTCTGAAATATCCTGTATACCTCTTCTGCGAAGTTTTTCCGTAGTGATCCCTCCTATGCCGGGAATCAGACAGAGCTCCTGCATAACGGCATCTGAAAGAACGGATATATCCGGGCGTGCTATTTTCATCTCTTCAAAGGTATCGATTGCATAGCAGGTTCCCTGTGGAGTCTCAATCTCATGCCCGTCAAATACCTCTTCTATCGTACATCCGTCATACTCTGCCAGCAGATTACGCTGCATGGTGTGAGCGGCCATGGGAGATGAGATCCCTGAAAACCATCCCTGTGGTTCAGGTATAAACGGGTCCGCTCCATATGACACAGCCGTTTCACCAGCCCATCTCTCTGCTATTCCGGTGATCAGTCTCCCGTGATACATCTTCTGTATGGTTCTCAGGATGCGAATGGTAAAATGTATGCCGGGAGGGGTGAAAGTGAATTGGGTGTGACAGAAGGGTGAACTTTTTCTGCACGCCTGACAGTATCGATACTGATGAAACAGGTTCAGTGGCAGTATCTGCTTGCTGTAGCAATCCTTGGTATCTCTGTTGCTGCATCCGGATGCACCTCATCTCTCTTCAATTCCGGCCCGTCGGCAGACTATCCTGAGGTTGGTCCCTATGAGGATGATGGCAGCCTTGTCACATCATCACTGGAATTTCCTTTCCAGAAGAGTGCTGTATCGGTATCAGTGACTGTGCCGCAGGGAATGTATGAGGCAGCAGCAGATGCTGACAAACGGGCTGTTCTTCTGGGTGAATGGGAAGACGATGACGACTGGACAACCGGTTATTATCTCTCTTTTCTTACGGATCCACAGATGAAACAGGTATATTCTTCCACTGCTGATGCCCTGAGGGGCTGTATGCCAGGTACAGCAAAGGGCAGTGATGAATATCTTGAATTCATGACGGTCTATGTGCAGTCACTGGCATATGATACCAGTCCGGATGGAAAAGGGCCAAAATTCCCGGTTGAAACGGTTATTGACAAGGCGGGCGACTGTGATGATAAGAGCATTCTTCTGGCAGGTTTGCTCTCGCATGAGGGGTATAATGTATCACTCTTTTTCTTCCCCGACGATTCGCACATGGCGGTTGGTGTTGCTGCAGATGAACCCGGATTCCGTGACAGCGGGTATCTCTTTGTTGAAACAACGAATGTGAGCCTGGTCGGCATTCCCACTGAGAAGTTTGAGAATGGTGAAATGCTCACATCAGATCTCTTTGTTATACCTGTCGGGAGTGGCACGGCGGGGTATGGAAAAGCAGACGAAACACGGCGGATTAACCAGGCAGGAGCCAAAGCACGGGCCCGTGCAGAGGAAGAGGAGTTGTCCCTTGTTGTAATGGAAGATGATCTGGATGTGATGAAGCGTGCACTGGAAGAGGAAAATACTGCCCTTTCGTACCTGAAGAGTTCCGGAGATATAAGCAGGTATAATACTGCCGTTTCAGACTACAACCGTCATGTAGCAGAATACAATCAGGTCCTGGAAGGATATCGCACCCTTTATGCCGCTTATCTCACAGATGTCGAACTTGCAAATTATGTGGCAACCCATCTTTATGACCGTCCAGGACTTTCAAAGGCAGTTAATGCCTGGGAACGTGGATTGGTCTGATTCCCCTCATCTGAATATTGTGTTCGAATGCTTCTGTCAGACATAGATGATAGGGAGGGACGTCCGGGGAGTTACTGCATAGGAATATTCCGTCTTCTTTTGACCCGATGTTCTGCTGGAGAAGAATGCCTGTTTCGACATCTGGCTTCTCCGGATGATCTGCGGATGTTCTTTTGCCCGTGTTGCAATGAACTGAAATGTCTCTGACATACTCCAAAATCGCATTGCCGTATATATGGTACTGATCTGTGGGCAGGGTGAAAGTGAATTCAGTAACTTCCGGATGAAGAATTAATATCCGGATTCTGCATCCGTTTGTTCTTTAGTCATGACGACACCCCTATATCACATCCGATCAGATATAGATGATAGAGTTGATGCTATGCTGAATGTTGAAAATCTCCACGTTGAAGTAGGGGGGAAAGAGGTAATTCATGGAGTTAATCTCCATATCCCAGAGGGAGAAACCCATATCCTGATGGGACCGAACGGATCCGGAAAGACAACCCTTCTGCGTTCAATAATGGGATTCAGTAATTACACTGTAACCGAAGGACGGGTCATCTTCCAGGGCCATGATGTCACTGAAATTCCCCTGTATGAACGGGCACGCTATGGTATGGGCATGATGTTTCAGCGCCCGCCGACCATTTCCGGCCTCAAACTCGGTAAACTGCTGGATGTGATGTCCGGTGGAACCCCCGCAAAAGCATACGAATATGCTGAAATGATGAACATGAGTTCGTTTCTGGACCGTGATCTGAATGCAAATTTCTCTGGCGGTGAGATCAAACGCAGTGAAGTGCTTCAGCTTATGGTTCAGCAGCCTGATTTTGTCATGCTTGATGAACCGGAGAGCGGGGTGGATCTTGAAAATATCGCCCTTATCGGGAAAGCGATTGCCCGGCTTGTCGAAAAGGACCGGCATATCATAAACCGCCAGAAATCGGGTCTTATAATCACGCACACCGGGTTTATCATGGATTATCTGGAAGCAGATGCCGGCCACATGCTCTGTAATGGTGAAATTCGATGCCGCGGCAATCCGCGGGAAATACTGAAAGTTATTCAGGAACGTGGATATCAGGAGTGTATTGAATGCGCAAAGCTGTAGACGGATTTGAGGACCTTTCCCCCGAGGATAAGGAGCGTCTTGAACAATCCGGGATGATACTTTCCTCGGAGAACAGATGTGGAAGCTTCTTCCAGACAGATCAGGATATCAGGCACACATCCTGCACATATGAAGGAATTGAGATGCTTCCGACAGCAGAAGCACTCAAAAAATATGACTGGCTTAAGGATTATTACTGGAATCTTGTCGACAAGGACAAGGATGAATACACACGGTACGTCGCAGATCATGAGCCACGCGGATATACCATCATCGCAAAGAAGGGCAGCAAAAACATCTTCCCCCTCCAGACCTGCCTTTTTATGGCAACGGATGATATCCAGACCGTCCACAATATAATCATCGCCGAAGAAGGGGCTGAACTGCACCTTATCACCGGGTGTGTCTCCAGTCACTCTGTGGGCCATGGTTCACATTATGGTATCACTGAATTTTATGTGGGGAAAGATGCCCTCATCAGTACGACGATGATCCATACCTGGGGTGAGGATGTAACCGTCATCCCGCGGAGTGCAGCCAAACTTGAAGAGAACGCTACATTCCTCTCAAATTATGTTAGCATGAAACCGGTGAAGCGTGTCCAGATGTACCCGGAGGCCCGTTTAACCGGTGAAAACTCTGTGGCCAGGTTCAGTTCTGTAATCCTTGCACCGGCGGGGTCTGAGCTTGACCTCGGCCAGCGTGCCATTCTGGAAGCGAAGGGGACAAGTGCCGAACTCCTGTCTCGTGTGATCACCCGTGGTGGAACTGTGATATCGAGATCCCACATCATCGGTGCGGCAGAGGAGACGCGGGGCCATATTGAGTGCAAGGGACTCATTCTTGAAGACGGGATTATCCACGCAATCCCTGAGATTGAGGGGCGCCTCAAAAATACCTCACTCTCCCATGAGGCTGCAGTAGGTAAAATTGCCCGTGATGAGATTGAATATCTGATGGCCCGTGGTCTGGATGAGGAAGAGGCAACGGCAACCATCATCCGTGGATTCCTTGACGTGAAGATAGAAGGTCTTCCTGATTCGCTCCAGCGGCAGATTGATGCCGCGATTGACGCCGCAGAAGAAGGATTCTAAAGATATGGTCTATATTGACCTCACCCGCTCCTTTCCTGAACCCGCCTGCACATATCCCGGGGATTGTGTCCCGGAATGCCGCAGGTCTCTGAGGGACGGGTACCGGGTCTCAGTGCTGGTTGCAAGCAGCCACAGCGGGACTCACATTGACCCGCCTGCCCATTATATTGAAGACGGACTGACCATAGACCTAATTCCGCCCGAGACTTTTATTGGCCCGGTGACAATCATTGACCTGGGTCCGCGGCGGTCGGCCATCCGGGCGGAGGATATTCGTGCATGGATGAATGCCGAGCGGCTCATTATTAAGACAGGGTATTCAGAAAAGACGTCATTTGACCCTGAATATGCCTATATCGATCAGGATGCAGCAGACCTTCTCGCCGCATCCGGTATCCGGGTCATCGGAATTGATACCCCGTCCATTGAGGCATATGAAGGAACAGGCGATGTGCACCGCAGGATTCTGGGGGCAGGCATACCGGTTATTGAATATCTGGACCTCAGTGGAGTCAGTGAGGGAGACTATTATATGATTGCCCTGCCACTGAAGATTACTGACGGTGACGGGGCACCCGCCCGTGTCATCGTACAAAAGGAAGAGGACATATGAGTATTGTTACTGACGCTGTAAAGAAGATGGAGGAGGTGACCCGGGGTACCGGTTGCCACGACTGTAATGTGAAGATTGAACGACAGCCGGATGCACCAGCGTGTCAGTACGTGCGGGGTGTCAACCTGAGGTTCGGGTTTGGTGGTTCGGAATCAGATGTAGTCACAGATTACCCGTTAGAGACGGTCACCCGCATCCCCTTCATGTTCGGCGCGCCGCTGGAAACACCGGAACAGCGGACCGCTGCCTGCGGGATTATGGGTGTTGTTGCACGATTCCTCTGTATCTGCCGCCGGGCGCAGGCGTGTGACCCCAAAGAGCATGAACAGTGCTTCATAAAATTCCGTTCTGTCTTTGATGGTGAGAAAATTTATGTGAATGGGAATCTTCCTGACCTTGTCCGTCTCCTTGGCAAGAGTGCAGTATCCTCCCCGGAAGAGGCTGATGTTATCGTAGTGGGCGGTGATGGCCTCTTCTCGGCAGAACCCCTTGCAATAACCGATCAGGTACAGGGGCAAAAAACGGATGGTCTTTGTTGGCCCTTCCACCGCAGGTATTGCCACCTTCCTGGATGAAGAACACTGGTGCCCATTTGCCCGCTGAGCGGCAGCAAACAGATAGATTGAATACTCCTCTTTTTCATGGTACCTGTATGCTCTTTGGTTCTTCAGGAATACGCCGTCCGTTCGGCCCTGAACTGATAAAAACTGCCCTGGAGGTCGGCGGATGTGTCGGCGCCTCCTGTTCATCCATTGTCACGGGCCGTGACGCACGTACGACAGGTCCCCTGCTGGAAGCAGCGTTTACCGCGGGTGCCGCTGCGGCCGGATGCCGGGTGATCTCCGGCGGTGTTGCCCCTACTCCTACGGTCGCATATGCCGCACAGCATCATGATGCCGGGTGTATGATAACTGCCTCGCACAATCCGGAAGAGTACAATGGGCTGAAACTGGTGAACCCTGATGGTTCCGCCTTCTCTTTGGCGCGCCAGCAGGAGATTGAGGACACCTATGCCCTGCCGCATCTTACCGGCTGGAAAGAACAGGGGGAGACAGATGAGGCAGATATCATCCGGCCATATCTGGACGCGATACTGGACGCTGTCTCTCTCCCGGAAGGGCTGAATGTCGTGCTTGACTGTGGAAACGGTGCGGCATCACGGGTAACACCCGTCCTTCTCCGGCGTGCGGGAATACGGTATACCGGCATTAACTGCACCGTGCAGGGCTTTTTTGCACGCCCGTCTGAACCCCTCCGGGAGAATCTCCCCTATATACCGGCAATGGTGAAACAGGCAGGTGCCGCAGGAGCCCTCATTCATGATGGCGATGCTGACCGGTTCATGGCATTTGACAATCAGGGGAACTATATCAGTGGGGACCACCTCCTCATGCTCTTTGCTGAATGGACTGGCGCAGCGAGTGTGGTGACAACCGTGGACGCAACAATGGCCATTGAAGAGGTGGCAACAGTCAGGAGGACGCCGGTTGGCGATTCGTTTGTCTCTGAAGCCCTGGTATCCGGCGGGGATTTCGGCGGTGAACCTTCCGGAAGCTGGATCTTCCCTGCTCATTCCCTTTGCCCGGACGGGCCTTATGCAGCAGCACTCTACTGTGCGATGGCAGCTGAGTGGGATGTCGCAGAGAAGGTAGCAGAATACCCTCATTACCCTCTCATTCGCCGTTCATTCCGCCGCGAAGACGGGCGTTCCCTGCTTCTGGCGCTGGGTGCAGAGAATCCGACAGACGGTATTCGCATTGAAGAAGAGGACGGCTGGTGCCTGATTCGGGCAAGCGGCACCGAACCAAAGGTTCGCATCACTGCAGAAGGGCGTGACACAGAGACCGCAGAAAAAATGGCACAGAAAGGAGAAGCACTTCTCAAATCGGCGGAACCTATACATTAATACGGAGCAAATATCATTTGATTGACTATGCTCTGTGTCCTGCTTGCAGCGGGTGAGGGGAAAAGGATGGCTCCTCTCACCGCAACCCGTCCGAAAGTGATGCTTCCTGTGGCAAACCGCCCGATGATTGAACACCTGATCTGTGCAGTGCGTGATGCAGGGATCGATTCATTTGTTATCGTTGTCGGATACCGCGAGAAGGAGATCCGGGACTATTTTGGTAATGGTGAAAGATGGGGTATCTCTATTCGCTATACCGTTCAGAGAACCCAGAGTGGCACTGGTGATGCCCTCCGTGCAGCAAAGGGACTGGTGAAGGGCCGTTTCCTCCTCATGAACGGCGATATGATCGTAACGGCTGATGATATCAGGAGTATCTGTGCGTCTCCTGCACCGGCAGTCGGTGTCGTCGAGAGTAAAAATCCGGAACATTACGGTGTGATTACAGAGACAGAGGGGAAGGTCACCGGTATCTATGAAAAATCCAGGAATCCTCCGGGAAATCTGATTAACGCAGGAATCTACCTCTTTGATGATGATATCTTTGCAGAGGCGGACCGCCTTGTTCCATCGCCCCGCGGAGAATATGAACTGACCGATGCACTCATGCCTGCTATATCCCGCAGTGAACTGCATGCGGTGCCCCTGGTGTCATGGTGCGATATTGGTGCCCCGTGGGATCTTCTTGAGGCAAATGAAGACGCCCTCTCTGATATGGCTACAGATATCCGGGGGGAAGTGGAAGATGGAGTCACCCTGAAAGGTGCGGTGGTGCTTGCAGAAGGCAGTGTCATCCGATCAGGCACCTATATTGAAGGTCCCTGTATGATCGGGAGTGGGTGTACCATTGGCCCACATGTCTATATCAGAGGTAATACGGTCATCGGAAATGACTGTCACATTGGTCATGCCAGTGAACTGAAAAATTCAGTGATCTTTTCCCATACTAAAATCCCGCACTTCACCTATATCGGTGACAGTGTCATTGGGTCTGGCTGTAATTTTGGCGCAGGCACAAAGGTGGCAAACCTTCGCCATGACAAGGAGCATGTGAAAGTAGGGGGTGTTTCCACCGGGCGCAAGAAGTTTGGGGCCGTTATTGGTGACAACGTCCTTTTTGGCATCAACTGCTCAATCAATGTGGGGGCTTCTATAGGAAGAGATGTACGGGTCGGCCCGCACACCCTGATCAGTGGTATAATTGCTGATGAATCTGTCATCGGGAGGAACTGATACCATGCAGGCGGTAGTTCTTGCAGGAGGGGAGGGGTCAAGACTGCGTCCGCTGACCCGCAACCGCCCGAAGGCACTGCTTCCGGTGGCAAATCGCCCCACCATTGAGTATGTTGTCGAAGCGCTGACGGAGGCAGGGGTCAGAGACATCACTGTCGTCGTCGGTTACCGCAAAGAGCAGGTCATTCATTGCCTTGCAAATCTTCCGGTGTCGGTGAATGTTGCTGTACAGGAGAAGCAACTGGGGGTGGCAAATGCCCTTAAAGCGGCAGAAGAGCATATCTCCGGTAGGTTCCTTCTTCTTCCCGGTGACAATATCATAACAGCAGCAGCTCTTCGCCCGTTATGCGAAGGCGGACCCGGACTTCTCACAACAACCGATTCCAGGGCGACGGATTACGGGGTGGTAGAGATTGAGGATGGATTTGTGAAGGAAATAATCGAAAAGCCGGATGTGGCTGAATCATTTACCGTTTCAACCGGTGTATTTTCACTGGACCCTTCAGTGTTTGGCTATTATGAAACCGGACTGGAACTTCCCGGAATGATCAACAGGATGATTGCCGATGGCACAAAGATTCGTGCGCACCACATTACGGGAGGGTGGTCTGACGCGGTCTTCGCATGGGACCTTCTCGCCCTCAACAGGTCACTGCTGAAGAAAACGGTGCCCCTTAGTTCAGGCATGATTTCACGGCATGCCACGGTTGAGGGGCGGGTCTCAATCGGTAGCGGGACAGCGATTCTCCCGGGCACGGTGATCACCGGGCCTGCCGTTATCGGATCAAACTGCACCATCGGCCCAAATGCCTGCATATCACCCGGTACGGCAATCGGGTCCTGTGTGACGGTAGGGCCTTTCTCACATGTTTCCCGCAGTATCCTGATGGATGATGTGACTGTCGGGTCGCACTCCAGCATCAGAGAGAGTGTGATTGGGGAGGGTTGCACTCTTGCGGATCATACTGCGGTTGTCTGTGGTGAGTTTACAACAAACGTCCGGGGACGGTTCGTCTCCGGAATGTTTGGTACAATCATGGGAGACAGGGTTGGGACAGCACCATTTACTGTTCTGAAGAATGCTGTTGTCGGCAATAATGTGGCTTTCGAAACGGGTGGCCGGACAATTTCAGGGGTCATCCCGGATCAGACAGTGGTGATGTAAATGTGCGGGATTGTCGGGTATATCGGCTGGCGCGACGCTGCACCGGTGATTGTCGAGGGCCTGAAAAGTCTTGAGTACCGTGGGTATGATTCATTCGGGGTTGCCACCGGGACTGACATTATCATGGTTGCAAAACGGAAGGGACGCATCTCAGAACAGGCAGAATGTGTGTCAGGCTGTCATGGCACCCGCGGGATTGGTCACACCCGGTGGGCGACCCATGGCATGCCCGATGATCGCAATGCTCATCCGCACACTGACTGTACCGGACAGTTTGCCATCGTTCACAATGGAATTATTGATAACTATGCTGAACTCAGGCGGGGGCTGGAGAGTCGCGACCATCGTTTTACTTCTGATACAGACAGTGAAGTGATAGTTCATCTCATCGAGGAGGCATGGGAGGGCGATTTTGCCGCGGCAGTCCGTAGCGTCCTCCCGCTTCTGGAGGGCTCATATGCGATTCTTGCTCTCTGTGCAGGTTCTGATGAGATTATTGCCGCACGGGAGAGAAGCCCGCTTGTAATAGGTCTTGGTGATAGTGAATTCTTTGCCTGCTCTGATGCAACCCCAATTGTAGCGTATACGCGGGATATTCTGGTCCTTGAAGACGGGGATATGGCGGTGATACGTGAGGGTTCTGTTGCAGTGGAGAATGGGGGTGAGGCAGTCGTCCGTAAGGCTTCATACATTGACTATGATATTGAAGCGGCCCGGAAAGGTGGATTTGCGCACTTCATGCTCAAGGAGATTTTTGAGCAGTCTGACGTATTCCAGCAGTCTTTCCGGCTGGCGCTCAGCCATCAGGAAACCAGCACCCTTCTCAGCCGTGCACGCGGCATTTCAGTTATTGCCTGCGGGACCTCCTACAATGCCTCTCTTCTCTTTCGGTATTTTGTTGAGAAAGAGTTCGGTACGCCTGTCCGGGTGGACCTTGCCTCAGAGTACCGGTATCTCTCCACCCCGGAAGATGAAGTTGTAATTGCGGTTTCCCAGTCGGGAGAGACTGCCGATACCCTGTCGGCCCTGAAGAAGGCAGCTGCTTCCGGCTGTCCGACCATTGCCATTACCAATGTACAGGGGAGTTCGATTACCCGTGTGGCAGATCAGACTATCTATACCGGGGCCGGGCCGGAGATCAGTGTGGCTGCCACCAAATCGTACATGGCACAGTTTGCGGCATTTGTCGGACTGCTTGCAGGGATGACCTGTTCTGAAACGTCTTTTGTGGAATGTTCCGTCGGGCAGGCCATTGAGGAGTCCCTTCTCACGGATGTGAGTGAGGCGGTCAGTCTCTGTGCTCCGGCATCAACAATCTTCTACGTCGGCAGGGGGATTTTTTATCCGGTTGCTTTGGAAGGGGCACTGAAGATGAAGGAGATTTCCTATATCCATGCAGAGGGGTATGCGGCGGGTGAGATAAAACACGGACCATTTGCTCTCCTTTCAGAAGCGACTCCTGCTGTTGCGGTTTGCCTGCCGGGCGACGGGTATCAGTCCATGCTTGGCAATCTCCGGGAGATGAAGGCACGGGGCACCCCCCTCATTGGCATTGGCTATGGGGATGATATTGACCTGCAGGATGTGACTGATGTATGCATACCAATTCCCAAAGGGGATGCATATGCACAGGTGGCTGCGGTGACGGTCATCATGCAGCGGATTGCGTATTATACGGCGCTTGCTCTTGGACAGGATATTGACAAACCCCGGAACCTTGCGAAGAGTGTGACAGTTGAATGAGTGATAATCCAGGAAGGTCACGTGCTGACAGGGAAGAGGTACGCGCAACAAATATCATTACTTTCCATATTTCCATGGAGTCATTTTAGGAATGAATATTCTTCTTGTGTCCACACAGGACTATATTCATCATCCCATTCCATCACGTCACCATTATATTTTTGAACGGTTGGCAGAGCGCCATACTGTGCATGTTCCCCATTTTCATGTATCCCGTGGACCTGAACGAAAGACCAGCCTGCATGTGCACGAAGCAACACTGTTTCCCCTGAAGAGTCCTTTTCTGCATTATACCCTGAATGCTCCGTATCATTTTCTATTTTTCAACAAATTCTTCAGGGAAAATGAGATTGATGTGGTGGTCGCAGCCCATGTTCTCGCAGGGACTGCAGTAATTTCGGCTGCAAAACGACATAACATTCCGGTATTGTTTGATCTGAAAGACTGGTTCCCTGACTCTGCAGCTGCATATTATTCCAACCCGGGAGTGCAGTCTGTTGTACGAAATGCTGTTTTCAGAATAACCCGATGGAATCTCGAAAACAGTGACCGGATTACTACTGTTTCGCCTGTTCTAGTTAAATTACTTGCAAATTATGGATTCAAAGCAGATCTTATAACAAACGGTGTGGATTTATCGTGTTTCTGTCCAAAAAAGGTAGATCGAAAGGAGGTTGATTCCCGAATAAAACCAGAATCCTTTGTGATTGGCTTCTCAGGAAGTGTGGAGCGCTGGTATGATCTCATTGGAATTATTGACACGATGCCGGAGATAATTAAATATTATCCGGAAACAATTTTTTTGATTGTCGGGCCGGGTCTTTTTACTGCGTATTATCATGAACTGATGGAGAAGGTAAAGGAATATGGGATTGAAGACCATGTGATTTTTGCAGGAAAAAAAGAGTATTCTGAACTTCCGGTTTACATTAACGCAATGGACCTCTGCATGATTCCGCTGAAACCAAAACAGTGGATAGATATCGCACTGCCCAATAAATTCTTTGAATATAGTGCATGCGGGAAACGTATTCTTTCAACTGAGATACCGGGTATTATGGATTATGGATATCCAAATGTTGAATATTACCGCTCGAAGGATGAATTAACAGATTCAATAAAACGATGCATTGACGAATATCAGGAAGGTGTGTATCACTCAGATGTGCCTGAGCAGATTAATGAAAATGACTGGAATCAGAAGGCAGAGGAGATGGAGAATGTCCTGTTTAGTCTGATCAAAACCCATTAATATACTTTAGTTGTGCATGTCTCAAAACCAAAGAAATTAATCTTTGGTGAGAAAGTATTATTCAGTGGTAGAATGAACACTGAGGGTTATACAAAATATAAACCATATATTATAATTGGTATTCTTGTTCTCCTTGCAATTATTGCACTCTGGCTCCGTCTTTTACCGGCAGCAGGGCTTGTGACTGAGGAAGGAGTGAATCTCCTGGGGAATGACCCCTGGTATAATCTCCGCCAGGTAGAGTCAATGGTAGAAAATTTCCCGTCATATCTCTGGTTTGATGCGATGACGGAATATCCGTCAGGGAATGTTATCCACTGGGGGCCGCTTTTCATTCAGATCATTGCCGGACTGAGTATCCTTGTAGGTGCAGCGACCCGGCCGGAGATCATGTATGTTGCTTCCTGGGTGCCGCCCCTGATGGGAATGGTTATGGTTCCACTCCTTTATCTGGCAGGGGAGAAGATCGGTGACTGGAAATGTGGTATTTTTGCAGCCTTATTCGGGGCAGTTGTTTCCGGGCAGTTCTTTTACCGTTCTCTCTTTGGGTTTGTGGATCACCACATTGCAGAGACGCTGTTCGGGCTGCTTTTCTGTCTCTGTTATATCATCACGTTAATTGAAATAAGAAATAACCCTGTTCATTTTTCGGATATTGCAACACTTAAACGGCCGGCGGTATTTGCCCTGGGAACAGGTATTGCCTACATTTTAGGACTTGCTGTGATGCCGACAATGCTCCTCTTTGCAATGATCGTTGCCGTGTTCACCCTATTTCAGTATCTCTATGACTTCTGGAAACAGCAATCCGATGATGGTCTTCTTCTGGTAAATGCCATTGTATTTCTCTCTGCGGTGGTTGGGATCTTCTTAATCGGGTTCAATAGTGAAACCTTTTCTATGGCACGGTATTCTCCGGCACAGGTTGTTGCCTATCTTGCCCTTGTCATCGCAACAGGCATCCTCTGGTATCTTTCCCGTGCTCTGCATAGAAAGCCATGGTATTATTATCCGGGTATACTTGTCGGAGCAGGGGTTATTGTCTCCATTGTCATGTATCTCATCGCACCTGCGTTTTATGAGATGCTGATTGGAAACTTCTTTGCCTTCTTCGGACAGTCAGCAACGGTATCAACTATCCAGGAAGCCCGTCCATGGGAGGTGGCAAATGCATGGGATGCATTCGGCTTTGGCCTTATACTGATGTTTGGCGGGTTTGCAGCACTTATCTGGCAGTTTATCCGGAAAGGACGGGCAGAACATCTCTTCGTGGTGATCTGGTCTGCTGTTATTCTCTTCTCCACCATGCAGCACGTGCGGTATGAATACTATATTGCCGTAAATATTGCGCTCCTCGCTGCCTACTTCATGTACTGGACGCTTGGAGCAGCGCAGGAACGGCTTCTGGAGATGGCAGGTATCCGCAGGGGCGAAGGAATACCCGAAGAATCTTCGTTCCCTGTTGAAAAGGGAAAAAAAGGGAAACGAACCGATGCAAAGAAAGAGTCGAAAGAGACAAAACCGGCGAAACGGGGAGCACCGTCATCTGCTGCCATCATCCCGTTTGCCATCGGTGTTATCTTCTCTCTGCTCTTTATCTCATCCTCGGTTGCAACCGACCTTCAAATCGGAAACGGGATGGCATACGGTGGCATGCAGCCGGACTGGTATTCGTCCCTTGAATGGTTCGGGGACAATTCTCCTGATCCCGGAGTTGATTACTATGAAATATATGATGAAGAGACCTTCACCTATCCTCCTGAATCATATGGTGTGATGTCGTGGTGGGATTATGGCCATTACATCACCTTTGTTTCAAAACGGATACCCAATGCCAATCCGTTCCAGCACGGTGTATCAGGATCGAATGGTGCTGCTGCGTTCTTTTTGCAGGACAATGAAGCAGGTGCAAATACTATTCTTGACAATGTCGGTACACAGTACATCATCACTGACATTGAAATGGACACCGGCAAATTCTGGGCAATGGCCACCTGGTATAATCCTGATGTGGGGGGCGCCCCGTATATGAGTGCATACAGCGATCAGAATGGAAACCAGGGTTACATATACACAGATGATTACTTCAATACCATGGTCTCACGTCTGCATAATTTCGACGGGTCAATGGCAGAACCGGATGAGGACTATCTCCTTATGAATAATGGGAAGCCATACAGTTATCTGGTTCTTTCTCCGGTGAAACCTGTGGCGGCCCTGCAGCATTACCGGCTGGTTCATGAATCCGATACCAATGTTTTCAATAATAAGGCGATTGGTGACCTGAAGTATGTCAAAATTTTTGAGTATGTTCCCGGTGCAGTTATCAAAGGAGACGGCATCATTGAGGTCCCCCTGAAGACCAACACCGGCCGTGAGTTTACCTACCGGCAGGAGAGTGTAAACGGTACCTTTGTCGTGCCATATCCCACAGACGGTTCGGTATCCGGCATCACTGCGCTCGGGTTGTATACCATTACCGGAACCGGGCAGACATTCATGGTTACAGAATCTGACATTCAGTCAGGAAAACAAATATAAATAATATATTACTGTCCTTTTAGGACAGACTGTTCTTTTTTGTTCGTGATGGGTCAATATATGAGACCTCAAACCCGGGGATGACAACCCGCCAGACGGGCAGGGGAGTTCGGGTAAGATCAACTACACAGATGCGGTCCGTATGCGGGGCAACAGCTGTGATTGCTGCATGGAGTTCTTCATCTGTAGCTGTGTACTGCGCCCCCTGGATATTCTCAGCGGATATTTCCGGGGCATCTGCAAACCAGATTCGGTTGATTCGTTTGTAGCGTTCATACCCGGCTTTTTCCACCATTGCTGAACGTCCTGAATGGATGCCGATCTCTTCCGTAAAAATTTGTAGAGCACGATTTCGTGCCAGTTTCAGCAGTGTACAGGCTGCTGCCACACCGGGATCCGGATGAGTGGATGCGGCCATCATGATCATGAAGGGATCCTTTGTTACGGTGTCATCAGCAACAGCTGCAACAGTGGGGATGCCATAGGTATCATTCAGGAGCCACATGGTAACTTCAACACCTTCAGCAGCAAAGGTCTCCATGAGTGTTTCCGCTGGAGTTCCGGGCTCCGGAATAAAGTGCTTCCCAAGGGATTTATTATTTTCTCCACGACTCAGAGCGTCCCGTTCGATGACTTCGTAGATGCCATGGATGACTGCTTCCTCTGCAACACTACCTGCTCCCAGACCGTTTGGATCACTGCGGAAGAGCTGGTTTGCCATCCCAACCGGGTCGTAGGGATGATACACGGCATTTGCCGGGATGTAGACCACTTCGTCATGCAGAATGTCCTGTCCCCGCACCCAGTGAAGTTTCTCTCCGATCTCAATTTTACGGGGGAGAATCAGTTCTTCCGGGTCAACAGCACGTGTCAGTCCCACTTCTTCGTATGACGCAATATCCATGGGCCCCCCTGAATAAGTTGAACTATACCGTTCTATTGTTCCCATCATCGCAGCGCATCTTGCGTCTGCCGTTTTTATCCCTGCACCGGCAGTCACTTTTCCCCGACGCTCCTTCGGGCGGATGGTACACCAGACTGGTATTCCGAGGCGATCTCTTCCGGTGATTTCCAGGAAGTCTGTAATCCCTGTTTCTTCTGTAAGTAAAACTGCAGTATCATACGTCTCTTCGGCTGTACGGGTGCGCGGAACACCGGAGGTGGTGACGTATTCATGTCGGCTGACTTCGAACCGGTTCATTGCATCTACCATTTGCGATCCAGTTTTTTTATATCTTAGCCCTCCCTTTCTTTTGTGTATGGAAGATGTGGTCATACGTCCGGGGATGCGGGTCCGGTATCCGCGTACTGGTACGGCAGGCACTGTTGTACGGGTTGAGGAGATTCGTGGCAATGAATTTGCTGAGATAGATACGACAGGACTTCTGTACAGGACAGACCAGCTGGTCGTCATCGAAGAGGAGATGCAAAAACCGAAAAAAGAGCATAAATCGTCCGATATTGCGGATTATGAACATCTTAAGGAGATTGAATCAACCGAAGATATGCAGGATAAGTATGATCAGGTTACCGGTGTTGGTGCCGGATAACCGGAAATTAAGGATGAAGTTACTCTTCAATCGGGATGGTGGTAAGTTTAACGGATTCCACCCCTTTTTGTGACATCAGGCGTTCAGCGATATCCTTGATTTTTGCACCATCCCCACGAAGGAGAATGATCTCTACGCATCTGTCATGGTTGACGTGGGAGTGAAGGGATGACTGGATTACATCAAGATAATCATGCTGGATTTCTGTGAGAACCTGCAGCAGACCACGTTGTTCATGATCATAGACCATAGTAATTACTCCCTGCCGGTCACCTGTCACATCGGACATCCATTTATAATACGTGATATAAGTTCGGATAGCATCACGTATTCCCTCTGAACGCGATGAATATCCCCGATATTCGAGGATTTCATCAAATCTGTCAAGAAGATTCTTTGGAAGGGAAATTCCGATTCGTGATAGGTCTGATTCGTGTGACATGTCTGTTCCTCAAAATATTTTCAGGTGTCTTCTGTTGTACTATTAGCTACAATGGTTAAAATTTTTCTTACTCTGTGTTATTAGTTTACTGCCGGTGGCAGTGGGTGTGATGATGGATGCGGTGACAGATGCAGTGATGGGAGTAATTATTGGGCTGGTGTGTGACCTTGTTTTAGTGCCCCGGCAATGGCGGGACGGGACACCGAGTAGGTATAAGTAGGGCGGTTGTATACTAATAGTGAGGTTTGAAGTTCATTGAGTGATCCATTGATTCCCAGTGTCAACATCGGCGTGGTCGGACATGTTGACCATGGAAAAACTACGCTTGTGTCTGCGCTTACCGGCATGTGGACGGACCGGCACAGCGAGGAGATCAAACGAGGAATCTCCATCAGGCTAGGATATGCGGATGCCACTTTTTACCAGTGCCCATCGTGTAAAGGGTCTGAGGCATATTCCACATCACAGGATTGTGTTTGTGGAGCAAAGGGGGAGCCTGTCCGTACCATATCGTTTGTAGATGCACCCGGTCACGAAACGCTGATGGCAACTATGCTCTCAGGGTCTGCCCTGATGGACGGTGCAATGCTTGTTATAGCAGCAAATGAGCGATGTCCACAGCCACAGACGAAAGAACACCTGATGGCGCTTGAGCTTGTGGGTATCAAAAACATCGTGATTGTCCAGAATAAAATCGATGTCGTCTCGCAGGCTGACGCAATGGCGAATTATCGGCAAATTCGCAAGTTTGTAAAGGGCACAATCGCAGAAAATGCACCAGTGATCCCGGTATCTGCACAGAAAAAAATAAATTTCGGGGCACTTGTCCAGGCACTCAATGAGTATATACCTGAACCGGACCGCGACCCGGATGAAGAGCCAATTCTTCTGATTGCCCGTTCTTTTGACATCAATAAACCGGGGTGCAGCTGGCGTGATGTAAAGGGAGGAGTTATCGGAGGATCCCTGATACAGGGGATCCTTCGCGATGGTGATGATATTGAGATCCGTCCCGGTCTGAAGTTACAGGTGGAAAACCAGACGGTATGGGAACCAATACGGACAAAAGTGATCACAATCAATGCTGGTTCTAAACGCGTGCAGGAGGCAAATCCTGGCGGTCTGCTTGGATTGGGTACGAAACTGGATCCGGCACTGACAAAGAGTGACGCCCTCTCCGGACAGGTGGCAGGCCATATCGGTCATCTGCCCCCGGTTTGGGACAAACTTGCATTCACCGTAAAGCTGATGGAACGGGTTGTCGGTTCAGATGATGAATTCACCATTGAGCCGCTCCGTCATAATGAACCTCTGATGCTGTCGGTTGGTACTGCAGTGACGGTCGGGGTGGTTGTTAATACCAAAAAAGATGTGGTAGAAGTTGTCCTGAAGCGTCAGGTATGCGCAGCTGTCGGGTCACAGATTGCAATTTCGCGACAGGTTGGCGGCCGCTGGCGGCTGATTGGGATGGGGACACTGGTTTAGTGCTTGTTCTCTTCGATGCGAATGCACTGATGATTCCGGTTCAGTTCGGTGTGGATATCTTCACCGGGGTGGAGGAACTTGTCGGTGCGTTTGAACCGGTGACGCTGGAGGATGTCAAAAATGAGCTTATCGGGCTCTCCCGGGGTCGTGGTCGTGATGCGGCTGCGGCCAGGGTGGGAGCCACGCTTGCCGCACGGTGTTGTGTGGTGAGAAGCCCATACCAGGATGTGGCGGTGGATGATCGGATTATCCGGTATGCTGAAGAGCACCGTTGTGTCGTGGTAACGAACGACAGGCACCTCCGGGAAGAACTGCTTAACCGGCATATTGATGTGATATATCTGCGTGAAAAAAAGAGGCTCGATATTATTCGGGGATAGACGGGTGATTACATGTTTTACAAAATGACGCTTGAAGACAAGGTGCGGGTACCTCCCAGCCGTCTTTGGGATAAAGAAATAAAAACTGAACTGGATAATCTGGATTATCTTGAACATATTAAAGTAGTTGTTCTGGATGTACTGCAGGAACAGCTTGAGGGGAGCATCGACAAGGCGATTGGTATCTATATCGCTGTGACAAAGATCTGTGAAATCGGTGAAGGAGATATCATCCCGGGTGATGGCGGTGTATTTTACTCTGTGACATTCGAGGCGATTGTCCTGCGTCTGGCACACCAGGAGGTCATTGAGGGTGTTGTGGTGGAGACTACCAGCTTCGGTGCATTTGTCTCTCTTGGTCCGATTGATGCAATGTTGCATGTGAGTCAGATCTCTGATGATTACATCAATTATGATGAGAAGAACGGTATGCTTATCTGTCAGGATACGCAGCGCCAGATTAAAGCCGGTGATGGATTACGGGGACGTATTGTAGCACTGTCTCTTTCTGAGCGTGAACCCCGCGAATCAAAGATTGGTCTTACCATGCGCCAGTCAGGTCTTGGTACAACAACATGGCTTGATGAAGGGTATGAAGCGGAGCAGGCAGAAAATGGCGCCTAAAAAGCAATCGAATGTCTGTCGGGGCTGTCACCGGGTGGTGGACGGCGAATCCTGTGTGATGTGCGGTTCTTCCAATCTCACGCAGGACTGGGCAGGGTATCTGGTCATTATTGATCCAAAGCATTCAGATATTGCAAAAAAGATGAATGTGGATACTCCCGGGCGGGTGGCACTGAAGGTCCGGTAATGGATTATGTCCTCCCCGATGGATGCCGAAAATATTTCCGGGATCCATTTGGTCCTCTTTTTCCTGATGTTGCCGCTGCAGAAAATGTATTTGCGGGCCGTATGATTATTGCAGTTGGTGATGTCGTCACATATAACATTGTGAATGCAGGTATTATGCCGGATCTTGCGGTGATTGATGGCAGTACGATGCGCGAACCCTGTGATCACGTGCTGGACCTTCCGGTGCCGGAGGTGAAGGTATCAAACCCTGCGGGGATGATAACCGGTGATCTTATTCATGCGATAGAGGATGCAATGAATGCAGGGCCGCGCCTCATCCGTGTGGACGGTGAAGAAGACCTGGCGGTGATTCCCGCTGTACGTGCCGCACCGGACGGCGCCTGTGTGCTCTACGGGCAGCCCGGAGAGGGGGTTGTTGTGATAACCGTGGATAGGGACGCCCGCGATAAGGCTGAAATGCTCTTTCGTCTCTTTGTGGCAGAATGAGCGGATGCATGGTTTATGATCACGACTATTAAGTAAATTAATTAACAATATTGTAGGGATATCGATGGATTTTGAATTTGCACGTGATGAATACAACGGGCTGTTAAAGAGGAGAGAACTCGAATTCCTCCTTACATTTGAGGGGGCAACTCCCTCACGCCGAGAAATTCTCGGAAAACTCTGCGCTCTGCAGAACATTCCTGAGAACTGTGTGGTACTTGATTCACTTAAGACAAGCTTTGGAAAGCAGGAACTGAACGGATTTGTACGTATTTACAAAGATGCGGAGACTCTGAAGGTAACCGAACCGAGTTATCTTATTGAGCGCAGCAGTGCTCCGGAGAGCAGCGAGTCAGAGGAGGCATAGGAATGGCTGTAAAACGCTATAAATACTATACCGTTGAAGGAAACGCTGCGGTTCCTCAGCGCAAGACATGTCCGCGCTGCGGCCCGGCCGTCTTTATGGCAGAGCACGAGGACCGCGTTTCATGCGGCAAGTGCGGATATACAGAATTCAAGCAATAGACGATGCCTGAAACTGGGCATATTCTTGGGATTGAGGGGACTGCATGGAACCTCAGTGCCGCTGTTTTTAGCGATGATCAGATCATCGCACTTCATTCATCTCCGTACAGCCCACCCTCTGGCGGTATTCACCCGCGCGAGGCGGCACAGCACCATGCAGGTGAGATGAAGGCCGTCATTTCAGAGGTTCTCACCGACCCGTCGGCGATTAAGGCCGTTGCATTCTCACAGGGCCCGGGCCTTGGTCCCTGTCTCAGGACGGTGGCAACTGCAGCGCGTGCGATTGCGGTGTCTCTGGGGGTTCCGCTTATTGGTGTGAACCATTGCGTCGCGCATGTGGAGATTGGTCGCTGGGCCTGCGGGTGCGATGATCCAATTGTTCTCTATGCAAGTGGTGCCAATACGCAGGTTCTCGGATACCTGGGCACCCGCTATCGGATATTTGGTGAAACACTGGACATCGGTCTGGGCAATGGCCTTGATAAGTTTTCACGGTCGAAGGGAATGACCCATCCTGGCGGACCTCAGATTGAGGCGCTTGCACGTAAGGGGACACCAATCTCTCTGCCCTATACAGTCAAGGGGATGGACCTTGCCTTCTCCGGGGTTGTGAGTGCCGCTCAGGAGGCTCAGGCACCTCTGGAGGATGTCTGTGCTGGTCTGCAGGAGACTGCCTTCTCCATGTGCGTGGAGGTGACTGAGCGTGCACTGGCACACTCGGGCAAGGATGAGGTGCTACTCGTGGGTGGTGTCGGCGCAAACGGCCGTCTGCAGGAGATGCTCAGGACGATGTGTGCAGAACGTGGTGCAACGTTTTATGTGCCTGAGCGGCGGTTTATCGGTGACAATGGTGCGATGATCGCCTATACCGGGGCATTGATGCTTGCGGCAGGTCAGACACTCTCTCTCGCTGAATCGGCGGTTATTCCCGGGTATCGTTCTGACGAAGTGGTGGTAGGCTGGCGGGATGCCGGTGCCGATGTTTCCTATGCCCTTGCCGATGTGATGGGTGGTGATGGTGCACGTGGTGCAGAAGCCGTTGTCACACCGGTGGGGGATGATGTCCTGAAACGACGTCTCCCAAAGGGTTACCGGACTCTGTCACTGGATCATCGGTTGATCTCTGAACGGACCCGGGCGGAAGCACGTATGATTTCCGCTGCCCGTGCAGCGGGGGTCCGGACGCCGGTGATTCGTGATGTGACGGCTGATACCATCCGGATGGAACGAATCGAAGGGCCGCTTCTGAAGCATGTGCTCACGCCGGAGCATATCTATGATGCAGGTGTCTGTGTTGGGCGTCTACATGGGGCAGGGATCATTCATGGCGACCTTACCACCAGTAATATCATCATCTCAGATGGGGTGCCGGTATTCATTGATTTCGGTCTTTCCTACCGGTCTGATGAGATGGAATCGCTGGGTGTGGATATCCATGTCCTCTACCAGACTCTCGAGAGTACGTCCTGTAATGCAGAATGTCTGAAAGAGGAATTTGTGCGTGGCTACCGTGTGGCCTTTCCCCGGGCAGCAGACATAATCGAACGGGTGGATGAAATTCGCCAGCGTGGAAGATATTTATGACAATCACTGTTGTTACCAGCAATGAGAATAAGGCGCGGGAAGTGGCGGCCTTCTTTGCGGGAGTGGCTGAAGTCACACATACCTTTCTCGAGATCCCTGAGTTCCGGGATAATGATGTGGGGGTTATTGCTGAGGAGAAGGCACGGTATGCCTGGAATGCTCTTCAGTGCCCTCTGATTGTTGATGATACCGGGTTTTTTGTGGCCGCACTGAATGGGTTCCCCGGTCCCTATGCTGCATATGTGCTGGATACGATTGGCATGGAGGGCATTCTCCGTCTTCTTGAGGGGGCAGACAATCGTTTTGCATACTTTGAGACTGCAATTGCCTATGCGGATAATGAGGGGTTTATCCATGTGTTCCGTGGAATAGTGGAAGGCACGATTGTCTCCCCCCGCGGGGAGGAAGGGTTTGGGTATGATCCGATCTTCTCCGTGGATGGCAGGACGTTTGCCGAGCGGACGCTTAAAGAGAAGGCTATGATGTCACACCGGGGGCGTGCCCTTGCGGCGCTGCGCCGGTTTTTGGTGTCGGGTGAGTCCCCTGTAGGGCCATCAGAACCAAACTCTTAATACTCCACAATGCGACGTATAAAGAACTGAATAGTACGAGGGTTAGAGCAATTATGGCACGTTTTCCAGAAGCAGAGGCACGCCTCCTAGATAAAAAAATTTGCATGCGCTGCAATGCACGCAATGCACCGCGGGCAACGATGTGCCGCAAGTGTGGATATCAGAATCTCCGTCCGAAAAACAAGGAACGTAAAGCATAGTCCTTTTTGGGGTGTTTGTTTGGAAAACCCCGTTTTGGTCTGGTCACGCCGTATAATATGTGACCTTTTTCCCTTTTTCGCTGTATTCTCCCAGAAATGTCTCGATGTTACGTTTGTAGCCAATTCTGTCTATGACTCCGAGGTCTTTGAGTACCTCACGGATGCGCATGACATCCTCTTCATCTTCCCAGTCGCTGGTGTAGACATAAATGACCATCCGCTCGTCTCTGGATTCCGGGTTCTGTTTTGCCGTTGATACCTTGGCTGATATGCCGAGTTCACCGGCTGTGGTTGCATCGCGAATCTTCTTCCAGATTATGTCTGTCTGGCTTGGTTCCAGGAATATGAGCCATTTTCCTGCTTTCTCAGTATCAGCACATCCAGGGTTGTACCCGGGTGCATCAATCAGGATCCAGAATATTTTTGTTGTTTTTGAGGGTATAACGCCCTCACCTTTGGTGAAGAGATAATAGATAGCATCAGTCGATCCGTATTCATCTGTCAGTGCATCGGCCAGGAAAGGATAGTCCGCAGAAAATGATGCAAAAATTTTGGAAAATGCTGCAGAAAATTCAATGTTGTTTTCAACCAGTTCAAATAGGGAATTTCCCTGTTTGAGAAGCTCTTTGTTCAGGAAAACCTCAAAGAGCCCATAGGCAACGTCTGCAAGTGCCTCCCCTTCGGTGTCCATGATATTCGGTTTTAACTCGGTATCATTTATACCACTCGATTTTATTGTGGGGCTAAAAAAAGGTCAGGAGAGGCGTTAAATCACAAGTTACGGCGCACATTTTTCCGAAATGACCATGCCACCGAAGATGGGGTCCATGCGTGATTCTCCGGCGACGATGAGGCCAGGGAATCATTTTTTTTGTGTTCGGGGTGGTTTCCTCCCTTTTCATCACCATGTGGACAACGGTCGAATCGTGGCCGGTGGCATCGATGGTATATTTTGTCCTGAGGGTATCGCTCGGCTGATTGCCACTTCATCAGGTTCCTTTGATCTCATGGCTGTGTTTATTCTTCGGTGTATGATTACGGGAAACGGGGAAATGGGGGGATGAACAGATGCATTGTCACACTGAATAGTTATATCCGGTTGGCGATGAAACAATAAAGGTTATGAAATGGAAGAGAGACTGGGGACTGACCCGTCGCGTCTTTATGACCTGGGCATTGCTCCTCTTGGTGTACCTGTTCTTCCTTGGGTTCCTCAACATGGTTCTTCCCAACTCGTTTGGGATGCTGTTTGCATTTGTCGTCGTATTTGGATTAATACAGTATTTCTTCTCCGCAAAGCTGGTGCTGATGACTACCCATGCACGGGTGGTGGGAGAAGATGAATATCCAGAACTTCATCAGATGATAGGAAAACTATGCAAAGAGGCAGATCTTCCGATGCCAAAGATTGCAGTGATGCCATCTCCGGTACCGAACGCCTTTGCAACAGGGAGAAACCCGAAAAATGCAGTCGTTGCGGTGACTGACTCTATTCTGCGGACACTGAACAGAGAAGAACTTGAGGCAGTGCTTGCCCATGAACTCTCGCATGTGAAAAACCGTGATATCCTCACCATGACGGTGGCATCCTTCATCGCGATGCTTGCATCTTTGATCATGCAGAATGCGATATTCTACTCTATGTTTAACAATCGGGAGGGCGGTGGTGCATGGATTATTGCAGGGATTGTCTCCGTTGCCGTCTGGCTTGTTGCGACCATTCTTATGATGAGTCTCTCGCGCTACCGCGAGTATGCAGCAGATCGGGGCAGTGCCTATATCACCGGAAATCCGGCGGCTCTCCGGTCTGCACTCACCAAAATAAGCGGCAGAATGGATCAGGTGCCAGTGAAGAAAAAGGAGGAGATGTCCGGAGCAAATATGTTCTATATCCTTCCGGTCCTCTCCGGAAAGGGTTTCAAGGAACTCTTTTCCACTCATCCACCATTTGAAAAGCGCCTCGCGGCACTTGAGAAGATTGAGCAGGAGATGAAAGGTTTTTCCTAATCCCTCCATTTTCAGATAATAGGTATTTAATACGAATCAGAGATAATGTTGTCAGGCACAGGGATACGATGTGCGCACCGATGGTCTAGTGGTATGACTTTGGCCTTCCAAGCCAATAGCCCGGGTTCAATTCCCGGTCGGTGCATTCTGATTTTGGTTCCCGGTTTCCTGTATTGTTTTTTATTCTTATGTTAGTGTATTGAATTTTTCTGATTCATTTCCTGAGATCTCATTGTCCGATATATTTCGGTGTCTTTTTCTGATTTTAGGTGTAATCCACAATCTATGCAGAAACGGGTGTCTGTTTTTTTAATCTGTGTGTGTGTGCTTATGTCGGTCACGTTCGCCGGATGCGCGTCACAGCAGGAGAAGAAGGTCTATGATCAATCGTCAATGGGTGATCTTGCCGCATATGTGCAGGATGCGGCAGGGTTTGTGCAGACCGCCGGTGCTGAGGCGGCTTTAAAGGAGTTT
This sequence comes from uncultured Methanomicrobiaceae archaeon, assembly GCA_963761105.1. GTDB lineage: Archaea > Halobacteriota > Methanomicrobia > Methanomicrobiales > Methanomicrobiaceae > Methanogenium. The sequence continues at coordinate 1,079,204 of CAVXFW010000023.1, forward strand.
GATATCCCGGATGGGCAGTTCATACAGGGTGACTGGTATATCTATGCCTACGATTATGGGGGCATTCTGCGTGCCCACCCCTATGAACGCGATCTGGTCGGCACCTACCGTGGTAACTGGACCGATGTCCGCGGTCTCCCGATGATCCGCATCGCACAGGAGACAGCGGCAAACGGAGGAGGATATATTGCCTATCTCTATCCGGCACCAACAGCTGGTGTCATCAACGAATCTGCTGCTGAAACCTATGAACCGAAGATCGGATATGTATACCCTGCAGGAGCAGACCTCTGGCTGGGTTCAGGGATGTATTTCGGTGATATCACGGCGGAGGGAGAAGGCCGGTACCCGGTAGCCATCACTGAGATGATCTCCCTTGTTGAGGGCGGGGTCGTGTATGCAGAGGCAAACGGAACGGATGCGGCGCTTGCTGAGATTGGCAATGTCTCCGGGCGGTTTGTAGATGAAAACGGCCACTACCTGTATGCCTATGACTACAATGGCACTCTCATTGCTCACCCGTATCTCGGTGATCGGGTGGGGAGCAATCTGATGGACAGGACAGGGCCTTTTGGGATGGAAAATATCCGTGCTCTCTCGGATACAGCGGCAGACGGCGGCGGGTTTGTGGTTTTTGTCTGGCCGAACCCCGACAATGCCAATCTTGATGAAATCAAGATTGGCTACGTACTCCCGGTGAATGATGAATGGTGGCTGGGGTCAGGCACATATCTGAGTGAGATTACCGGAGAGGACTCTTCTCTATTTGTCCGGTGATGCACCGGACGTCATTTATTTTTTCAGTGTTTTTCCCGCGATTTTCCTCCGGTTTTTATCCTGTTTACTTCATCTTTTCAAAACCCTTATCCATCTGAACTCCCTAACTATACAGGCTGGAGGGCTCGTGGTCTAGCTGGTTATGACGTCGCCTTCACACGGCGGAGGTCCTGAGTTCGAATCTCAGCGGGCCCATTTCAATTAATTTTTGTTGTATCCATACAGCCCCGCCCGCATATGTCTCTTGATATCACTGAACCGAAATCAGCAGAATCGACGTATATATGTTCACTACCGGGCACGGTGACTGCGGGACACAGAGCATACTCTTCTCAGCATTATGCTGTTATCTCGGGATTCCTGCCCGGGCAACCGGTGGATATCAGATGCTGTTGTCAGACACTCCCGGCGTTCACTTACGGGCTGAATATTACCTCGAAGGATATGGGTGGGTTTTGTGTGATCCGACGGTAGCAGAGATTGCCGACCGGGTGGATACATCAGAGGAGAACAGGGAACTGTTTAAGGAACCTCTCCCCTCCACCCTTGACCCGGCAGGATTTGTCATCCAGAAAGATGTCGATGCAGAAATGGTGCCTTCTTTTCCGGACGATGCTGTCGTATTCGGGCTGGTTCTGCAGAAACCTGCTATTGTCTCCGACACGTCAGAATATGATCCTGACTTGTTGTCCGGGGATTATTTTACGGTCCGTTTAGTGGCTCATAGCTGAAACGAACCAAAATGTCTCATTTTTCTGCCATTCGCGGTATAAACCCGTGTTGGTGTTTATCTCATTGTGTGTTCTGTTTGCGGTGAATGGGCAGGAGCGAAAATACTCATGCCGGGTCAAAAAACTGTGGGGAGGAAGAGCACAACAGGGAGTATTGCCAGGTCTAATCAGGATCAAGGCGATGACGCGACCATTCCTGTAGGGGAGCGGATTACAAACGCCCTTCAGCCCTTTATTGGGTTGGGTCTTTCCCCCACCCGGAGGAGTGGGCATTTCCGGACCTCTTCTACTCTTCACCGAACATCTGCGATGAAGTATAGGAGCAGGTCTACGCGATTCGTGTGGAGGGGAACACTATGCCGGGGAGGGGTGCCCGGGGATAACAACAGACGAGGTCATCGATGAGGGCCTTCGGGTGTTGTGGGATGGCATCGAGCAAAATCAAAGATAAACTCGTCTGAAAAAGATATATGCCGCCGTTTACTTCATTTTCGTTGATCTATGGTCCACCGATGGGAAACTCCTGTGAGGTAAATGCACTTTCCCTGAAACCGGTGTTCAGGTCGAAAAAAGGATTGTGATAGCTGAATGATTCTCTTCACTCGCGTTTATTTTCTGTAAAAATTCATTTCAGTGCTCCTGTTCCATTCAATGCAGCCGGGAATCCGGCGCAGACCGTCATTTAATGGATGATTTCCTTTATCTCATCTTCAGACAGTCGAGGTATTCATTCCTGCACCGATATAGAATTTCAGCTGGGGGTATGCAGTCCCAATCGCAGCAAGGGTAGCGACTGTGGCAGTCTCACGGTGTTTCGCACATAGGTTGCCCCGTGCAAAGATCTCTGCATATCCGTATTCGATGACAAATTACAGGAGTGCCGGACAAAATTTTCGGTATGCTTCTTCAGGCACCGCGACCTGTTCACAGGGTCAATCCTTAATAGTTCAGTACATCCCGCTTACCATCGGTCAACCGGGTTTGTTGGTATGAGGACCTGTCCTTTGTGATCGTTTATCTCTTATCTCTGCGCTCAGAGAGCACCTCACGAAACGTGTTCATTGTATTAATCGACGAGGGAAAGCCCGTATAAGCAGACATCTGGATGATGATCTCCTTGATCTCCCTGACTGTTCAGCCGACATTGAGCGCACCGTTGAGGTGCATGTGCAACTGCGGGGAGAACTTTCGCACGCTGAAGCGTCGGATCCCTTTTGACAGTTGGTATGGATGAAAACAAGGAACACGTTCAGAATGGATGACCGAATGATACAACAGTTCCAGCCCTGCAAAATCTAATTAACTCAGGGAAGTATTATGCACTACTCATGACCGAACTGAAACGCACTCTGGGGGTATGGCCTGCCGCGGCCGTCAGTATCGGGGCCATCATCGGTGCGGGCATATTCGTGCTGGTGGGGGTTTCTTCTGGCATTGCCGGGCCGTCCGTTATTCTCTCCTTCATGATCGCGGGGTTCGCGGCGCTCTTCACCGCGCTGAGCGCCGCGGAACTCTCTTCGTTTATCACCGAATCGGGCGGATCCTTCATCTTCACGCATAAGGCCTTCGGGAAGTTCTGGGGGTTTGTGGTTGGCTGGATGCAGTCGGCGGATTATATCATCGGGGCGAGTGCCGTCTCCATAGGGTTTGCCGGGTATCTTCCTGTACTTCATCGGGTTTTCGTCCACCCTGATTGCTCTCATAATAGTTGGATGCCTGCTTCCGGTTGCTCTCGCCCTTCTCAACCTCTACGGCATGCGGGAGGCGGCCGGGGTGAACGGCATTCTGGTTCTGCTGAAGATCGTTGCGCTCATCATCTTTGTCGTTGTGGGGGGCACCTTCATTCTCTCCAATGGTCCGACCGGAACCTACCAGCCCTTCTTCCCGTTCGGGATGTCGGGGACCCTTCACGGCGCGGCGGTGATATTCTTCGCATTTGTCGGGTTCAATACAGTCACCGTCATCGCAGAGGAGGTGAAGGACCCGGAAAGAACCGTCCCGAGGGCGCTCATGATCGCGTTTCTCGTCAGTACGGTCATATACATCAGCGTTTCCATTATCGCCATCGGCCTTCTTGACTGGAACATCCTTGCGACCTCCAACGCACCGCTTGAAACGGCCCTGATGCAGGCGACGTCGAATCCCGTCATCCTGAAGTATGTCTCGCTCGCCGCACTCTTTGCCACCGCCTCCGTCGTCATATCCAGCATATTCGGGGGCTCGCGGGCGATCTTTGCGATGTCCCGCCAGGGGATTCTTCCAAAGAAGCTTTCGGTCATCTCCAATAAGGGAGTGCCCCTCTATTCAGTCCTTCTGGTCGGATTTGTTGCAGCGGCGATCATTCTGGCGGCACGGGGGAATCTCGACACCCTTGCGCAGATATTCAATTTTGGCACTCTGACCACGTTCTTCTTCATCAACCTGAGCCTCATCAAGCTTCGGTGGGACGAGCCGGACCTCCAGAGAGGGTTTACGGTCCCGCTCTATCCCCTGACTCCGCTTCTGGGGATAGTCTCGTGCAGTCTGCTTCTCATCTTCCTCAGCAAGTATGCGATGCTCTTCGGCATCATCTGGCTTGCCATCGGGATTTTTGTCTTCGAGCTGCATACAAAGACGCTTCCGGGAAAGACGGAATGAACGGCTGAGGTCCATAGCATTCTCTCCTTTTTTTCTCCGCGGCTCACCTATCGGTGATGATGCCGGCGCAGGCCGATGCAGAACGTTCTCGCCGGGAGGGCCCACTTGTTTTCGGGGAACTTCACCGTGTACTTCTCCCGGATCCACCCGCACAAGACTGATATGGTATCGAAACTATTGCACGCATACGGAGCTGACCAAAATGATTACATCACTACCCCCGGAGCAGTACCGGCACCGGTTTGACGCATCGCTTGTGGACTGCACGAGCACCCGCGACCTTAAACCCCTCGAGGAGATCGTCGGGCAGAAGCGTGCCCTTGCGGCGCTCACCTTCGGGCTGAACATCGGGGAGAGGGGTTTCAACATCTACGTCTCCGGCCTCTATGGGACGGGGAGAAAGACCGCGGTGAATAAGTTTCTCGCTGAATTCGCAAAGACCAGGCCGCAGGGCCATGACTGGATCTACGTAAACAACTTCACGAATCCATACGAACCCAACGCCATCCGCCTCCCGCCAGGGATGGGAAAGGAGTTCAGAGAGGGTATGGCAGCCTTCATCGAGGAGGCAAAACGCTTCATCCCGAAGGTATTCGAGAGTGAGGACTATGTCAACCGCCGTGATGCCGCCATTCGGGAGATCGAGGAGGAGAAGGTCCGGCTGCTCTCCCATATCGACGAAGTTGCAAAAGAGAAGGGATTTGTCATCCAGTCCGGTCCCCAGGGTCTACTTACTGCCCCCCTGAAAGAGAACGGCGAGCCGTACCTGCAGGAAGAGTTTGTGGTACTCCCGCCCGAGGTCCGGGCAGAGTACGAGAAACGCAAGGATGACCTCATGGCCGAGCTCAGGAACACCTTCCGTCAGGTGCGCGACCAGGACCAGAAAGGCGGTGAGGTTATCGGGCGGCTGAATCAGGAGGTCGTCCTCGCCGCGATCGGGCACCGGGTGGCAGCGCTCAAGGACAAGTACGAGGCGATCGATGAGATCCAGCCGTATATCGACGCTGTCCAGAACGACATCGTGGAAAACCTCTTGCAGTTCATGCCTAAGGCGGCCCAGCAGCAGCTCCCGCCCCAGTTCCAGAACCCCTTCTTCCGCGAATTTGCCCTGCGCAAGTACGAGGTGAACACCATCGTGGACAACACGGCAAACGGCGGGGCCCCAGTCGTCTTCGAGCAGAATCCTTCCTACCAGAATCTCTTCGGTAAGATTGAAAAGGAGGTGCAGTATGGGGTCGTCGCGACCGACTTCACGATGATCCGCCCGGGCTCGATTCACAAGGCGAACGGCGGCTTTCTGGTGATGCTCGTCGAGGACCTCTTCAGGAACCAGTTCTCCTGGGATGGGCTGAAGACCGCGCTGAAAACCGGCGAGGTCATCGTCGAGGAGCCGGGTGAGCGGATGGGTTTCATCTCCACGAAGGGCATCAAGCCGGAGCCGATCCCCCTCTCGCTGAAGGTGGTCCTCATCGGCACGCCGGAGATCTACCAGATCCTCACCACCGGAGACCCGGACTTCTCCGGATTTTTCAAGGTCCGGGCAGACTTCGATACCGTCATGGATCGCACGGAGGAGAATGTCCGCAACTACGCCTCCTTTATCTGCGGTCTCTGCGAGGAGTACAACCTCCTGCACCTCGACCCGTCGGGAGTAGCCCGCGTGATCGAGTACGGCTCGCGTCTCGCGGATGACCAGAACAAGCTGACGACCCGATTCTCCCGGGTGGCCGATATAATCCAGGAGGCGAGCTACTATGCCGGAGTGGACGGGGAGGAATACACCAGCGACCGGCACATCATGAAGGCGATTGAGGAGAAGATCTACCGCTCGAACCTCATCCAGGAGAAGGTGCAGGAGTACATCACGAAGGGGATCTTCCTGATCGACACCGAAGGGGAGACGGTCGGGCAGGTGAACGGCCTCTCCGTCATGGGATTCGGCGACATTGCCTTCGGCCGCCCGTCACGGGTGACGGCCTCCATCGGGATCGGCCGGGGCGGGATCATTGACATCGAACGGGAGGCAGCCATGAGCGGGCCGACGCACACGAAGGGCGTCCTCATCCTCTCAGGATATCTGAATGCGACGTATGCGCAGGACAAGCCCCTTTCCCTCTCGGCCCGGCTTGTCTTCGAACAAAGCTACGGGGGCGTTGACGGCGACAGCGCTTCGAGCACCGAGCTCTACTCGATCCTCTCGGCTCTCTCGGGGCTCCCCATTAACCAGGCGATCGCGGTCACCGGGTCGGTGAACCAGAAGGGTGAGGTGCAGGCTATAGGCGGCGTGAACGAGAAACTCGAGGGCTATTACGAGGTCTGCAAGGCGAAGGGGTTCACGGGAAAGCAGGGGGCGATGATCCCGGCATCCAATGTCCAAAACCTGATGCTGAAAGACGAGATTGTCGAAGCCGCAAAGGAGGGGAAGTTCACCCTCTACCCGGTCACAACGATCAACGAGGGTATCGAGGTTCTCACGGGCGTGAAGGCAGGCGAGCGGCGGCCAGACGGGACGTTCGAGGAGGGGACGGTGAATTATCTGGTGGACAGGCGGCTCCGGGAGATGGCGGAGACGATGAAGGAGTTTAGGGCGGGGGAGTGAGAGGCGGCGGGCTGCGGCCATGGAGGGTGCGCCTCCCCCTGCCGCCCCACACGACCGGGGAGCGGAAAAGGATGGAAAATGGTGGCATCGGTGATATGGGAGCATGAGAAGAGATGAGGAAAACGCAGGACCATACCGCAGTCCCCTGCCAGATATGCGGCGAAGAGAAGGCTCCCGGAGAGGTCGTTCCGGCATATTCAGTACGCAGTTCGGTGGTCGATATCATCAGGAGGGACCATCCTGAATGGTCTGATCAGGGGTATATCTGCCTTTCCGATCTCAACCATTACCGGGCACAATATGTTGAGGAACTCCTGGAGAAAGAGAAGGGTGAGGTAAGCATTCTTGAGGAGAGGGTCATCTCCGCCATGAAAGACCGGTCTGTCCTCTCCGAAGATACCACCGCGGCCTTCGACCGGCAGCTCACCTTCGGGGAGCGGACCGCCGACCGGTTTGCCGATTTTGCCGGCAGCTGGACCTTCATTATCATGTTTTTCGTGGTGCTGTTTGTCTGGATTGTCTTGAATTCTGTGATTCTCCTGTTCAGGCCGTTTGATCCCTTTCCCTTCATTCTGCTCAATCTCGTCCTGTCCTGTGTTGCGGCAATCCAGGCTCCCGTCATCATCATGAGCCAGAACCGCCAGGAGGACCGGGATCGGCTCCAGGCCCGGTACGATTACCAGGTGAACCTGAAGGCGGAACTGGAGATCCAGAACCTGAATGAAAAGATTGATTTCCTCCTCATGACGCAGGGGGAGCGGCTACTGGAGATCCAGAAGATTCAGGTCGAGCTGATGGAGGAGATCGCCGGGCAGAAGTCCTGATGTGCCGGTCTCTTTCTGCGGTTGCCGAAATCGGACGGTGTAGTACCATAGGCCGCCCGCTGGCGGAGTGAGCAGCATAAACATCCGATCATCTGCAGTGCCATATTTCACGACCGTCCCCTTGGGCCCGGGATTTGTATACATACGGTGCGTGGACAATGGGTAAGAGAATCAGGAGCAAAAGAAGACTGTCTTTTAGATATCTCTTCAGTGGGTAAGAGGGTTTCACGTTTACCACAATAAAGGTGTCCTGGGTGAGGGGTGGGTTGTGGCGGATACGTGGTCTTATCTGTTCGAAACCGGTTCAGGCGCCGTTTGTCCCTTCACGGAAGAATATCCCTGTAACAGAGGTATGTGGCGGCATAACACCGATGAGGGAGTTCATGGTGTACGGTATCGTGGGTGGGTGGACATCAATTCCGGGATAGCGCACCCTGTGCGGCGTTCCGGTCGAGTGATAACGGTCCATTATTCTATGTTCGGTCATTTTCGTTGAATTAAATCAAGGGTAATTGTAAAACAATTTTTTGGAATATTTACCAGAATTTTAGGCAGGATTGGCGCAAAGAACCCTGTATACCAATTTGTAAATCGTATTTTGTTAACTCGTCTTTTTTGGTAATCTATTTATTTATCCGATTACGAGACTACTGCACCTGATATTGGTGGTATATTTCAGGAGTAATGATAATTATGAGTTTAGTTAATATGGTTAACAAGAGGGGTCTGCCCCTTTTTTTTGCTCTGTTACTGGTGTTAGTGGTGTGTGCCGTTCCGGCATGTGCTGCTTCTACAACAGAAGTGACCGTTCAAAAAATCGCAGACGACGGCACGACAGTTCTCAATGAAACGACTGTCAGTGCTGCATGGATGGAAGCAAATCTCCCTGTGATGGGAGATGGAACAACGCACTACTACGCACAGGGTCCATCCTTCAATGACTCAAATCTCTGGGATCCGTCAGAGACAATAAACTGGGAAGAGAAGGACATGGGTGCAGTCAGGGGTACAGACATTAAAGACCTCTGTGACCAGGTGGGCGGTGCGGAAAGTGGAGATCTTATTGTACTCCGTGCCGCAGATGGATATTACAAGACATTTCCCTATGAGAATGTCTATACTCCGGCGTCCCGGCAGGGTCCTGTTGTGCTTGCCTGGGAGAAAGACGGCAACTCTGTGAGTGATGGTTCATACACAGATGGTATGCGCAACGTCTTCTTTGCTGACACCTCCACCAATCCACAAGGAGCTCATGTCTATGGAAACTGGGATATGCATGAGACGATGCCGCAAATATACTGGCATTATTTCTCTGGTGTCTATCCTGCAACAACAGGTTTGTCTGTGCAGACTATCAGCCAGATTAAAATCCTTACGGACGAACCGGCACCCGTGGCACCGGTGTCCATTTACGATGGCACAGTGTCACTTGATGCCGGAACCTTCTCCTGGACTGATTCAAATGGTGCTACCTATAACATCAGCTGGCAGACACCGCACGGTGCGCTTCAGGCTGCTGGTGCAGATGGCGGGTTTACCTATGTTGCCGGGTGGAAAGACAGCAAAAATACGGCTCTTCTGGACAATATCTTCGCGGATGATACCTGGTACAACTTTAGTAAGGATGACGGCCTTGGCTGGAACTACCAGGTAAACGGAGCCTATGTCAACTACTACTCTGATGTGACCGGCATCTCGAATTATGGCGATCTTGCAGATGGTGATGTCATCACCTATTACTATGGTCCGAAGGATGACACCAGAATCGACAATGCAACAGCCCTCATCACGATTGATGTAAACTTTGGCAGCGCTGCTGAGGTACTCTATGACGGTATGGTAAACCTTGATGCCGGAACCTTCTCGTGGACTGATTCGAATGGCGCTACCTATGACATCGGCTGGCAGACACCGCACGGTGCGCTTCAGGCTGCTGCAGCAGATGGTGGATTTACTTATGTCGGTGCCTGGAAAGACAGCAAAAATACGGCTCTTCTGAATGATATCTTCGCGGATGATACCTGGTACAACTTTAGCAAGGATGACGGCCTTGGCTGGAATTACCAGGTGAACGGCGCCTATTTCAACTACTATTCTGATGTGACCGGCATCTCCAGTTTTGCCGACCTTGCAGATGGTGATGTCATCACCTATTACTATGGTCCGAAGGATGACACCACAACCGACAATGCGACTGCTATCATCACTATTGATGTCAATTTCGGTGGCGTTGCCCCGACAGAGATTTACGATGGCACGGTTGTACTGAACGCCGGGACCTTCTCGTGGACTGATTCGAATGGCGCTACCTATGACATCAGCTGGCAGACGCCGCACGGTGCGCTTCAGGCTGCTGCAGCAGATGGTGGGTTTACCTATGTCGGTGCCTGGAAAGACAGCAAAAACACGGCTCTTCTGAATGATATCTTCGCGGACGATACCTGGTACAACTTTAGTAAGGACGATGGTCTTGGCTGGAATTACCAGGTGAACGGGGCCTACGTCAACTACTACTCTGATGTTACCGGCATCTCGAATTATGCCGATCTTGCCGACGGGGATGTTGTCACCTACTACTATGGTCCGAAGGATGACACTACCATCGACAACGCAACTGTTCTCATCACGATTGATGTGAACTTTGGCGGTGCTATCCCAACAGAGATCTACGATGGTACAGTGAATCTTGCTGACGATACCTTCCCGTGGACTGATTCAAATGGCGCTACCTATGACATCAGCTGGCAGACGCCGCACGGTGCGCTTCAGGCTGCTGCAGCAGATGGTGGGTTTACCTATGTCGGTGCCTGGAAAGACAGCAAAAACACGGCTCTTCTGAATGGCATCTTCGCGGATGATACCTGGTACAACTTTAGCAAGGATGACGGCCTTGGCTGGAATTACCAGGTGAACGGCGTCTACTTCAACTATTATTCTGATGTTACCGGCATCTCGAATTATGCCGATCTTGCCGACGGGGATGTTGTCACCTACTACTATGGTCCGAAGGATGGCACCACCATCGACAACGCAACTGCTATTATCACGATTGATGTGAACTTTGGGAGCGGCCCGACCCCTGGCGAAGACTGGAGCATTGTTGTAATCAATGGTGACCGTACGTATACGGTCGATAAGGCATACTTCGAAGCAGGCGTTGGCTGCGGTCACGATGCATCCTATACCGATGTGGACGGCACATGGGCCGGCATGCCACTATACTTCCTTGTTGGGCTTGTTGATGACGACAACGCCCACGGTTCTGACGCCTTTAACCGTGACCTTGCAGCGCAGGGATATTCTGTTGAAGTGATCTCGGGAGACGGCTATTCAATCAACTTCGAATCCGCAGATATTGCAGATAATGCAAATATCTTTGCCGCAAACACTCTCAATGGCGCTGAACTCCCGGCAGTCATCGGAGATAAAGACAAGCCCTGCTGGCCACTCCGGATGTCCGGTTCAGAAGTATCCGCAGGCAAACTCGTTGGCAACATCGCCATCATTGAACTCATTGGAGTCCCCGAACCTTCTGAGGGCTGGGAACTGGCCGTAAATGGTCTCATCTCTGATGTGGTAAAAGAAGCAGAGTTCAATGATTTCTGCAAGCACGGCGCCACTTGGACCGACGGCAACGGTGATGTCTGGGAAGGCGTCCCGCTCTGGGTCATCGCATCTGTCTCTGACAACTATGAATCTACCACCCACTGGACCTTCGATGACACCGCAGCAGCAAACGGATACACTGTCCGCATCACTGCAGGCGACGGTTTCTCCCGTGACTTTGCCAGTGCGGATATGGCACGCTCGGATGATTACATCCTTGCAAGCATCTGCAATGGTGTTCCACTATCAAGTGAAGGCGACAAGGCACCATATCCCCTCCGGCTTGTGGGACCGGCGGTCTGGAACGAAGATAAAGGCTCCTTCTCCGGCTCAGCGATCGGAAACATTACCACCATTGATCTCGTTGAACTGATTCCGCCTGAACCTGCAGAAGGGTCCTACAACCTCCTGACAAAGGGAATAATCACCAGTGTTATCACAGAAGAATTCTTTGATCAGGCACTTGTCTGCCACCACAAACAGACATGGACAAATGAAGAAACTGGTGAACAGTGGGGCGGCATCCCGCTCTGGGTCCTTGCAGGATGGGTGGATGACCGCACGCCACATGGCTCTGACGGCTTCAACGATGCTGTTGCACTTGCCGGTTACACGGTAATCGTCACCGCCGATGATGGATACTCCAAGAGCCTCTCAAGCACTCTTGTGGCCCGCAACAATGGCCTCATTGTTGCAAACACCCTGAATGGCTCGCCGCTTGAGGACAGTTTCCCCCTGCGTCTGGTTGGCCCTGCCCTGCCGGAAGCAAGCTATGGGGTCGGCAACCTTGCAAAAATTGAGCTGACTGACTTCTGTGAACAGGAAGGCTCAATCCCGCTGACCATCGTGAAGTACGCCGATGACGGTGTCACTGAGCTTTCCAATGTGACCGTTACCTGGGAATGGATGGCAGACAACCTGCCAGTCTATGGCGATGGTGTGACAGAATACAAGTTTGAAGGTCTTAACTTCCCGCCAAACGATCCGTGGGATATGGCAGAAACCTATCCGGGCGGTTTCAAGGTATCAGAACAGATGAAGGGCACGTCCATCCGTGATCTCTGTGACCTTGCAGGTGGAATGGACTCTGGCACTGAGATAAAGTTCGTTGCAACAGACGGCTGGACAAACAAACTCTCGTATGATGTCATCTACGAACCGGCAGACTGTGTCGGTGAACCGGTTCTTGCATGGTACAGTACAGGCTGGGGCGGCCCGATGCCTGATTACAGTGAGGGATTCCGTATATTCTTTGCAACCGATGATCACATCTTCGGACAGAAGGATATGTATGAAGGTATTCCATTTGAGTACTGGCACTATAACTCAGGTCTCCCGTCCTGCGCAGGTCTTTCGGCCAAGATGGTGACGCGTATTGAACTTACCACCTATGCAGATCCGACATGGAATCTGGTGGCCATTGGTGCAATTCCTGCTGAACTTTCGAAAGGATATTTCGAGGGAGCGATGGGATGTACCATGTCCGGCAACCACAAGGCTTCCTACACAGACGGATCCGGCAATATCTGGGAAGGCATGCCTCTCTGGCTGATCTGTGGATTTGTGGATGATGCAAATTCACACGTCGGTAAATCGTACAACAAGACACTCGCTGAAACCGGCTATGATATCCATATCATCGCTGAAGATGGCTATGAAACGGTAATTGACAGCCGTGACACCATTGAAAACAACAACTATATCCTTGCAAACACACTCAACGGTCAGCTGATGCGGCCGGATGATGGGAACGGCTGGCCACTGCGCCTTGTCGGTCCGAATGTCACCGCCCGTTACAATGGCGTGAAGAGTGTGAGGAATGTCGTGAAGGTCATCCTTGACCTCCCGTATGCACCGGACCTCTATTCCGGCGCTGTAACAGCTGAGTGGGGAGACATCGCGGCAGGAGCTCCTGTTCAGGCATTCATCGGGGGTATTGCAGCCGGAACCGGTGTGATGGCCGATACCAATGTGTATGCATCCGCTGATGCGCCCTTTGCCGTCACCGGTAGCCAGTACATCATTGGCGAACCAATCACCTTCATCGTGAACGGCGTTGAGGCACTCGAGCACCCGGTATTCATGGGTGCACAGATTGAGGCACTGGATCTGACCTTCCCAATCGGCAGCCTGCCGGTAGGTGTTGAGGACTGTAACGGTGTTCCACCCGGTGTAGTTGCCGTCGGTGGGAATGTCACTGTTGACCTTACCGGTGGCAATGTAGATGTGGACGGATCCAACATCACTATCTTCCCGGCCGGCAATGGCTGGGAGAGCATGCTCATTAAGACGAGTGGTGTTGGCGGTAATGCAACCGCTGCAACCGGTAGTGTTACCGGTGTACTTGCGACGGGTGTTCCTGTATCTGGCAGTGTCCCTGCTGTTGGAAATGTCACTGCAGGATTTTTGGTTAATCTGACCGGCATGCCGGGAGATAATGCAAGCATCAAATCGACGATTGCAAAGGAGCCCTCCTCCAGGATGCTCTCCTACTTCCAGCTCGCTGCAGCAGCTGAAGGTGTCGGCATTCAGGATGTGGCATACACCCTGAACATCCAGAAATCCGGCATCACAAACGGTGACGACATCACCAGTGCAGTCATCAGAATGGCAGTCACACCAGGGTGGGTCACTGCCCATGGTGGTGTCGGTGCAATTCAGATCATCCGCCACGGCGAGGAAGGAACGACCGAGGTTCTTGAGACCACCTTTGCCGGATATGATGCAGAAGGTCTGATGATATTTGTTGCACTCTCACCAAACGGGCTCTCCCTCTTTGGTATGGCGGCAGTGTCCACACCAGTTTCCGGTGGCGGAGACAGCGACGCTACTGACTGGACACCAGCACCTACTTTGACCCCTGTTCCGGCAGAACCTGTAACGGGTAGTGCATACACCATCGTCTCCTCTGCGGTAACTTTCAGCACAGCTGATGGAACCAAGACAGTCAAAGTAGACCGTCTGGTCGCGGAGGCAAATAATGCGGTGGTTGTCATCACCGGAACAGATATTCAGGTTCGCATGCCCGGCGGCATTCTTCATATCATGACCGCCGGCGCGACTGAGGACGGGAACCTTATTACTGGTGACGTCACTCGAGTCTCCTATGAAGCATACCCCGAAACTGCCAGTATCAACGGCATTGGCGCAGTGAAGGGTGCAGTTACGATTGACTTCCCAGGCGTTCCTGCGTCTGCGTCCGGCATCACAATATCCCTTACCGGCACTGTTCCGGCACAGGTCGGGAACGGACTGAAGCAGGCTGCACTGTCCGCTGGTAAGACAGCCGGTGATGTGGCATTCATCATGCCCGTTTCACTCACTGGTGTATCCGATGGCAGTGCGTCTGTTACCCTGACGGCACCTGTCCTCTGGGTAGAGAGCAGCGGCGGTGCAGATAATGTTGTCATTGCCGGTTACCGGTCTGACGGCACTGCTGTCATCCTGCCGACAAGAGCGGATGATGGGGCATTCACGGCAGAATCCTCTGTTCTCTATGACGGCTATGCTCTCGTTGCAGTTAGTGCAGCAGATACCGGTACAGATATGACACCTGCACCAACAGCCATCCCGGAAAACAGTGCATCTGCAGAAGAGACTCCTGCATCAGGCAGTATCTTCACAACACTTGCACTCCTCTGTGCTGTCTTCGGTGTTGCCGGATATGCGGCAATGAAGAAGAGATAATCCTTTTTTTAAATTTTTTTGAATCCGGACTGTGCCGATGTATTATAAGGGGAGGGTTGCACGTCATCCGTTCCCGTAATACAGTTACCTGATGCCTGGGCAATTCAATTCGTTCTCTGAATATGTGTCCCGGTCATCAGTCATTGCATCTTTCATTGTAGTGCGTCTGTCTGGAAACCAGGAAGACTCCCTAGCCAGTATCCAGCGGCAAACTATCCTGGTCGGGTCTCTTTTGATACGCTTATCTCTCAGTGTCCTGCTTTTTCGGTATGTTCCCTGTTTTCCGGCCGGTTGAGAGATATATGTGGACTAAAACCGCTACCGCAAAGGGTCCCCACAAAAATGTATGAAGTCTAAAAGAAAATGATTTTCCGAGTAACCCAAGAGTCAACGGTTCGACTATTCCCGGGTATGTAATTCCAAATCCCGTAAACAGAATGAGAAATGTAAGAAACAACAGAATCCTGTTTGTCCATATGCGGTAAACTTTGATTTTCATTAGTCCCCCCGGAAATAACTCTTAATCAAAGAAACTCCGGTTCAGATCGCCTGAGTCGGAATAGCCTCTCTTCTCCCAGTATCCGCGGTAATTAACATCATCTGAAAGCTCAATTATTGTAATCCATTTTATCCACTTATAACCCCATTTGTCCTCTGCAACGAGCATGAAAGGAAAACCCCTTTCCGGGGGGATGGTTACGTTGTTCATGGAATAGGCCATGATTATATTGTTGTCTGTAATATAGGTGAGCGGAAAAGATGTTGTATATCCATCATTTGCGGTAAAAATTATCGTATTTGCGGAAGGAAGAATGTCGGAGGGTTCTATTAGGTCCTTTACCAGGATTCCTTCCCAGAGAATGGTAACCTCCCACCCTTCGACGCAGTTGAGGGTTACGACCTTTTTGTAACTCCTGAATTCCGACAGAATTTCATGGTATGTATAGATTTCCGTATTATTTACCAAACCGGAGACGGTAAGGCGGTAATCATCCTCTGGAATACGCTGTGGACCCTTTATTGAGTTCTCCCGAAATGCTGATATTTTGGATAGGTCATCCCCTTCGTAATTACTGACTTCAACTCCTTTTAACTCCCCTGACTGCCCAAAATCCGTGTTGAGTAAGCCTGATATGTCAAATACATAAAGGACAATTACGGCAAGTATTGCGCAGAGTATTACTATCCGCAGGAAATTTCTCTTAATGATGTTCTTCCCCAAAAATCCGTCTGGTGATTAATACTAAAGCACCATCTATAAAATGATTGGTCTCAGGAAAACTCCAAAAAAATACTGTGCACCTTGAAAATATCGGTGGAAAAATACTCATTTTGATTATGACATACACATTCGGCAATAGGTTACTATCATAATGAGAATTTAGATTATACTGAGTCGGATTTTGAGGGCTTTTCACAAAAAAAATTATTTTTGCTGTCTTCGTTTCCACCATGACAGCCTGAGGAATGCAAGTTCATGCCTGACAAATGCCGTCCATGTATGTGTCTCTTCGGCAAGTTCTCTTGTTTGTGCATCTCCTGCATCCAGTCTCAGGTCAACGTACTGGATCCACGAGTCCACTGCTTCCATCTGTTCCTGAAGTGCAGCGACCTGACGTTCGAGCCGTTCAATTTGTTCTTTGAATGCTTCCCTGTCAGCATTTGCTGCATTCTCAACAGCAGTGAGCCTGTCTGAAAACCGGGAGAACTGCTGGCCCTGCATCGCGACGGTATTGATGAGCTGAGTCGGTACACGGCCTGAAGGTGAAGGCCCTTTCCCCCCGTCTGCGGCCTTCACTGCCTTCTCTTCCTCTTCGCGTGTTTTTGAAATAGTGCTCAGTCGGGATGCGGCACCGGTTTTTCCCTTCTGCTTCACTGCCGGTCTGGCTCTCTCCTCATGATTTTGGGGAATAGTCTTTTTTCCGCTCTCTTCATGTGCAAGTGAAGTAAATATGTCTGCTGCCTTTTCGTCAAAGACCTGAATCCGTCCCACTTTCTGCGAAGGGATACGGTTGCTGTGTCTCCTTGCAATATCACGTATCTCTTCTTCACTAAGGCCTGTTATCTCTGCGATATCTGCTGTCTTCAGTCTTTTTCCGGCTGGTTGTTTCATTGTTATTTTCCTCCGGTGCATTGTGCACGAAACGCCCCGGTTTTTCCTTTGAGTACTTCTTTACCGGTATACATTAATGCTCTCGTCCCATATTCTGAGGTATGGGGTTCTTTCACCAGGTGCTTCCCGGCATCGGGACGAAATATGAACTGGAGACAGAGAGTGGAGATATTATCTCTGTCATCTTTATGCCAAACGGCAGAGTCCAGATGTATACTCAGCCGGCACGATGTCCTGACTGTTATGCCGCAGATCTGAATCCGATGGAGTCACGGAGGCTGGGCAATGTTCTCACCGGTGCCATTATGGAGGCGGAGGAGGAAGGGGTGGAGATTGCATTCTCAGCTCTTGCTGACCTCAGGATTGTGGTGCACACCTATATCATCCGTGATCAGCTCTCCGGAAAATCAATCAGTGATCTTGATATCCGGTCCCGTACCGGAGTAACCATTCTTGCAGTTTCACGGGATGGGAAGAATACCGTAAACCCACGCCCTGATTTCAGGTTTATGTCAGGTGATGCCGTTGTTGTTATCGGGGAATCTGATCAGATCCGGACATTTGAGCAGGAGTTCATGGAGTAAAAGGTATGGAAGGAATGGAAGGAATTGCCATTGCGCTGGCAGCATGTGTAGTGGTGGCGCTCATCTGCCGGCGGTATGCCATTCCCCCCATCCCATTCTATATCATCACCGGCCTGCTCTTAGGGACTGCAGGCCTTGGGATAGTCCGGTCGTCTGAAATTTCAGAATGGATTGCCCATATGGGGCTTCTGTTTCTCCTCTTCACAATGGGCCTTCATCTCCACCCTGGTGAAGTGGCAAAGCGGCGTGGTTCATTTCTCATTGCCGGAACCATTGATCTCTGTATCAACTTTGCTGCCGGATTTGCAGTGGCATTCATTATCGGGCTGCCATTCTATGATGCAGTAGTGCTCGCCGGAGCGTTTTATATTTCAAGTTCAGCTATTGCGCTCTCGTCGCTGATTGACAACCGGAAACTCGGGTTTCGTGAATCTGACACCGTTATATGGCTGATGGTCTTTGAAGATATTATGCTGGTAGCACTGTTAGTCCTGTTTACGGCACAGGACGTATCACCGTTCCGTGTTATTGCAATAATCATTTGTGTTGCAGCAGTTGCTTTTGCCTGTGTGCACAAATTCCAGGGACGCCTCCGGCAGTTCTTTGCACGGGAAGATGAACTTCCGATACTTGCGGTATTTCTGGCTGTAGTACTGGCAGTCGCGTTCTCAGAGGTAACAGGTGTTCCTGACAGCCTGTTTGTTATCATTCTCGGTTCAGCCATATCCCTTGCAGCAGCTGACCGTGCCGAAGTGGTTGCCCGTCCGTTCAGGGAGGTGTTTCTGGTCATATTTTTTATATTCTTTGGGATATCGGTCAGTTTTTCCGGTGTACCCTCTCTTATCATACTCGCGTCCGTGATTGGTCTTGCAATTGTAACCAAGCTCTTCTCAGGTCTGGTAATAGGGAAAGTCATTCATGGAAGGTTTTACTCTGGAATAGATATATGGGCAGACACAGCATCACGTGGTGAATTTTCAATCCTCCTGGCACTGTTATACGGGTCCCCTGCCGTTGTCCCTGTTGTTGCTGTTATGGTGGTTGTAACCTCGTGTATTGGTTCATTTACCGGTAAATACAGCATGCATATCCGGCGGTGGTGCGGACACCTCGTCGCAGGGAAATAATGTCAATTTAATGCAACCAAATTTATTTATATGTTAGTCGAAGAATATATCATGTCCAGCCTTTGATGTGATGCCATGAAACAACAGTCAGTGGTATATCTTAACAGCCGTAAAACTGCTGATTTTGAGAAACAAAAGATAGAGATTGAAAATTTCTGTAAATACCGGTTTGATATTGACCGGATTTTTCATGATAATCAGTCTCCTGCTATTCCTGCCTCAAATCGTCCTGAATTTATTGAAATGCTGAATTATTGTGAAAATAGAGGGATTTCCAATATAATATTCCATGATCTGGATGTCACGCTAAAAATCCCCGACACGTTTATCACTGATCTCTCGATGGTCCTGAAAAGTGGATATATCCCCTACTGGGCTCAGGGAGATTTTATCTCAGGTGGATATGATTCAGATGAACGGCGGGAAGCTGTCGTTGCTTTTTACCGTTATCTGGATCAGTTTTCAGCCCGGCATTCAACAGGAAAACGGGGAAAAAAAATAACCGGTGTTTCCACTCGGCGGCCGGGACGCCCACAAGCTCTGGATGAGAATGGGATATCCGATCTTCTGGCAGCACGGCGGTCAGGGAAGACAATTGGTGAGGTGTGCCGTATCTTCAATGTTTCCCGTAGTACAGTGAGCAAGATTCTTCGTGATTATCCTGAACTGAAAGGTGAATGGAAGGGTCCGGTTTCACCGGGAAAACGCACCTGAATATTTTCAAAATTATTATTTTCAAATTACATACTTTCAGAACAGACAATGGATACCGTAATGCTGTTGAAGCTATTCACGCAGATCAAAATTTGTGAGAATATTCGGACGGTTTCTCAATTCAGGAGTGATGTGAGAGAGAGAAAGGCACCCACTCGCTCTGATATTGCTTTCCGTTCGGTCTGTTCTGCTTCATTCTCTCTCACTATTTTCAGGTATGCCCGGGTCCCCGGTCGCAATAATACATCCGGTACCCGTAGAGTCTGCCGGACGACCGGGTGATGCGGTCCTCTGTGATATGCCGAAAAAATCTGTCTGTGTTTCTCCCGGTAAATTTGTTAATGCGGCACTCAGTGCATCATCACCTGATGCCTGGATTGACTCCAGACCCACCTGAAAAAGTAGGTCTCATATCATCAATATGGGTGCACAGAGAAAAAAAAGGTTTTAGAATGTTATCCGCTGGAGTGCATGGAGTGCCATCTGACGGTAGGTTTCAGGGTCGTTTGCATAGAACTCATGTGCCTTTCTGCTGTCATCAGTCTGGCCGAAGGCATCAGCACGGTCAAGCGTCTGGCCCGCTGTTTCGTCCACCCATTTCCGGTAGGTATCCTCATCAATCTCTGCAACAGATTCTGCCTTGATTGAGACAAAAGTTGCGCCATCCGGGGTGTCGCGTGCCTGTACTTTTCCAACGACTGCTACCCATGCACTCTCATCAATCCGTGAAATCTGCTGCTTTGCCTCTGGCTGGTACGTGCCGGCATTGACAAAGAATATCCCGGTCGGGTCCTGCACCCGCACAGAATAAAATGTATTCTCCTCTCCTTTCAATTCTTTTCGTGTCACCTGGCCACAGAAGAAGATACGGTTGCAGCGTATCCCACTGGGGAGCATGACGAAGATCGGACTCTTCTCATCTTCACCGTCTTTGAAGGTGAGGCGGACTTCCCGCACTTCTGCAGCAAATGCTCTCCGGGCGGGTTCACGCATGTAACGCCGCAGATTTCCTGCTGGTGTGCTCATGAGAGATCACCTCCCTTTCGTCCTTCAGCCCGGTTTATTATCATCGCGTGTTCTCCCTGATCGTAGGTAACAAGTTTCACAGATTCAGCATCACGGACAAGGAGAGTGCCATCAATGTCCGGGCCACTGCAGGTGATGTACCTCCCCAGCAGGCGGTCCTGGAACTGCATAAAGACGTCATCCGGCCCTAGCGGGGAGTTCTCTGCAATTTCAATTGCTTTCTCAAGGGTCAGGCTGGTTACTTTCTCGACAGCATCCCGTTGCATAATGATGTTCTTTGCGGTGATGCCATCATCAACGACACCGGTTATCCTAAGGTCATACCGGAATTCCTGCTGCATTTCATGAACCGGACAGAAGTTCTGGCGGGAAAGTGCCCGGTTGCACCCTTCCACCCTGCAGCGTTTTATCAGGCCTGACCCCGCGCTCATGTGAACGACAGCGCCGGATATCGTCTCGTTGCTTCCGTCACTTCCGATTTCAATGTCTGCTCCCTCTTCTTCAAGGATGGTTGCTCCGGAGAGATCGAGGGAATACCGTTCGTTGTACTCATCAACGCCTGCATAATAGATGCTGTAGACTTTATCTTCTTCAAGCGTGGTCTCATCCGCACTCCCATCACGGTTCTTCCAGATGATAAATTTCATCCGGCCGGTTTCATCACCGACAAGGCCTGTCTGGAGCATGCGATCTGAGCGCACCTCCCAGTTGGTGAGCATCTTCACCCGCACACAGGCAACACCAGGGATTAGTTTTGTAAGAGGGGTGATAAGTGGATTTAAAAAGCGGTCTTCTGCAATGGGTGTGATTGTCGAGCCGGAGTGAATTTTCATGCTTGGTGCACCCTTGAATTCATCAATGGTAGCGTTTTCAATTCTGTACCACCTGTGTTCTTCAAGTGTTTGTGCTCCGGCTTTTTCCCAGACAACAAACTCCATCGCACCGCTTCCGTCTGCAATGATTCCCTTCTGTGCAATAGAGGGACTGGGCGATGGCTGAAGAGCGACAATCTTCCCTTCTACGGTTACCCAGTCGTTTGGCTTAACAGCCGCAATTTCGCTCACTTCATCCGTATTGTCTGAAACTGTTTTTATTGTCGTTGCCATCTCATCTGCTGCTGAGGAAACTGTCTTTCCGGTATCTGAAATTGGAATTACTTTTGTGCCTGAATGAAGTTTCAGGCTCATTTTATCCTTATAACTATCTGCAACAGCAGACTCGATTCTGTACCAGTTTCCTTCTTCGAGGAGTGGAAGCTCTGCTTTACTCCAGATGACAAATTCAATGGCATCTGTTGCATCTGCAATAATTCCGCGCTGTGAAATTTTCGGATTTCCACCATCTGATGTTTTCGTCACTTTTCCTTCAATAGTGACCCATTCATCAGGATTCAGAGATGCAATGGTTCTTAGTTCTGATGAATCTCCGGATGATGCAGTCATCTTCTCTGCAATCTGGTGCCATTCCTGGCTGACAATCCGGCTCATTCCCGGCACCGGGATTATCTTTGTACCGGAGTGCAGTTTGACATTGAGGTTGTCTCTGAATGTATCAGCAACACAGGATTCTATCCTGTACCATGCGTTTTCTTCAAGAGGCGTGAGCTGAGCTTTTTCCCAGATTATAAATTCCACTGCACCGCTTTCATCTGCAATAATTCCCCGCTGTGCAATTGCAGAGTTGCCTCCGGCGCCAACCATTACCACTTTTCCTTCAATGGTGGCCCAGTCATTTGGCTGAAGCTCGGATATCTGCTTTTTATCTTCCGCCTCACGCGGTACGGTGATCTGCTGTTCGCGCATCACCTCATTTGTTACCTGGCGTTCGGCGTCTTCTGCCGGGATAAGAAACTCGTTGATGAGGAGACGAAGTTTAGCCTCGATCTTTTCTGTTTCCGGCTTCCCCCCCCGCTCTTCAATTGTTCTGGAGATTCTTTCTGCTGTTTTAATAATCTGATCCATAATACATCTCCGTGGTTTTTTTTGATTATTTAGTGTTCATCACGCGATACAAAAACCTGATTGGTTTGATATTGGGTATCCATGAATGGTGATTAATACCTCTCCATGGAGGGTGAAAGTAATCTGGTTTTCGGGGACATTAATATATAAATAAATACTTCGGATGTCAAACAGAAGAGCCATGACTGTTACCGCAGACAGTACAATAGCAGATGTGTTAAGAGAGAAGCCAGAAGCAGCAGATGTCCTTTTCAGATTTGGAATGGGATGTATTGGCTGTGCTCTTGCTAACGGAGAGACTATGAGACAGGCAGCACTTGGCCACGGAATTCCCCTGGATGAGCTTCTTGAAGCTCTGGGTATGGAAGAATAAGAAATATTATTCGTTATTCTTTCCTTTTTTTCGTATATGTTTTAGTTCTTCGAGGGATGCCTCAGGGTGTCGGATCAGATAGTCTGCAACTGCTGGTGTATGGACGAGTGTACAGCCTTCACAAGACCAGATCCTCCCGCCATTTTCGCGTTCAAGCCATTTCCCCTGTGATTCATCGCTACAGGGATACAGAGGGCAATAGCAGAAATCACACCGCTGACCTTCACAGGACGGATGGCAGGGGTAATATGGGCATCCGTCAGGATTCCATCGTGACCAGCGGTCGCCGCCGATGGAGCTGTGGATATAGAATGGCGGTTTTCTTTGACTTGGGGTCTCACTGACTGCCCATGTTTCGGGGATGCCATATCTCATTGTCTCAGAGACAAGGGTCTGTGCCCGTGCCAGACGTTCATAAACATCGGGGGATTCTTCCGTTTCTTCGCAACAGACAAGAACTGAATCGGTTGTATGGTCAGCGTCAGGGTAACCGGCCGTGATGAATGCCTTGTGTATTGCCTCTTTTGCGGTCACCAGAAGTAATCTGAGGCCTGATTCCGGGACTGGTTCACGGCAACATACAATAATCGTAACCGGGTCAGGACATACTCCCGGCCTAACCGGCCGTGCGAGAATAAAAATCATGATTCCGTCAAATGCAAAGATGCAGAGATGGTCTATATGGGTAGTGACTGGCAGACTGACTGCATCAGTATCATAACCATATTTCCTGAGATGACGTTTGAAAAAGGAGTCAATATTTTGTTTTGTATTGGTCTGGGCCGGATGGGCGGCGACGATTGTTGATATACCGGTGATACTGCCATCTTCGGCACTGCACCGTGTGCCTGACATGACTGCAGTGAATGTACCTCTTATATAGAGTGCCCCGTCCCTGAGAAAATACCGCATATATGAGTATTTTTATCTGAGATGAAAAACGCTGTGAATTAATTAACAATATTTGTTTGGAGGGTCAGGCAATGGTGTAGCGGGCCCGGTCTTTGAGTTCCTGCTGTTTGCCCTGGTTCCATCCGGCCACATCTGCAAGGTATCCTGTCACACGGGAAACCTGAGATACATCATGACTACCGCATTCCGGACAGACCGGCTGGCCACAGAGGGGGCAGTATTCGATAGTTTCTGTGATATTGTGGGTGCAGTGACAGTGGTCGAGCGGGCACATGATCATAAGCTGTGTCTCACCGCAGCAGGGGCATGGGTTTTCATCGACAACATGGTGGCAGGTGTGGCACTTGTATCTGCGCTCTTCAACCGGGATATCTTCAAGAATGGGGTATTTTTTTTTGAGGCTGAGTTGCTCTGCCGTCCAGTTCATGGAGATATTCTCATCGACCGGAAAGATAAAATTATTGGTGTAGCCATCCGAAAAATTTGTGATTTGTCAGGCAATACCCCTATGCGCTCTTTTCCCCGTCATTAACGTGTTTTTCAGGTTTATACAGTGATCTGCTGTGAAGATATAATGCGTCTGTTGAATTTCCCGGAGTGTGGGGCGGATGGAAGAGAAAAGCGGCTTAAAATGAATTTGCCTCAGGTGACTCATAGGGTTCATCACCTGCGGGCCATATGATGGCCTGCATCAGAATCGGTCACTCATCATCGGCGGAACGCGGCATAGGCACGTGCTGCCTCTGCCGGGTCGTCTGCGGTATAGATGGCTCTCCCCACGATCATTCCGTCAATCAGGGGAGCAATGATTTTTGGGTCTGCGCCCTGTGCACCCACGCCGGGTGAGAGAATCTTTTTTTCACCAATGATTGTGCGCAGAGCCTGCACACGTTCAGGACGGGTGGCGGGTGCAATGATGCCGTGGGCACCGACGTCGACTGCCATCTGTGCGAGGAGTTCTGCATTCTTTCCGCTTAAAAATTCAAGGGCACCCGGGTGACTCATCTCTGTGACGACATAACATTCTCCGCCGGCATCATCCGCTGTTTCCACACAGGCAGCAACAGAGTCACTTCCGCAGAATCCCTGACAGATGATAGCAGAGAATCCGGCTGCAAAGACCTGTTCTGCGATAAGCCGGTTAGTGTTCGGAATGTCAGCCACCTTGAAGTCGGCGATAAGGGAAATACCGAATTCGCTCAGGGGACCCGCAATATCAAGCCCTGCTGCAAGCACCAGTGGGTAGCCAATTTTTATTGCATCCAGGTGGGGTGCAGTGGCATCTGCCACCCTGAGTGCATCCTCACGGTTGAGGACATCCAGTGCAAGAATCAGCTCAGGCATGCTCGATTCTCTCCCGCACGGCGGCAATGATGAGAGGCAGGTTTATAGTCGCATCCCCGTAAACCGTCTGGGCACGTGCTCCGCTTGTCACCTTGCCCCATGACTTTGCTTCATCCAGCGTCGCCCCGGAGAGTCCGCCGAGGTCAGGCCGGTCACCGGTTAACTGGACGGCGTACTCAAAGCCATTCGGTGTCATGAGCATACTCTGGAAAATATAGTTCTTCGGCACGCCGCCGCCGATAAGAAGTGCTCCTGCCTTTTTTGCCGTGAAACAGGTATCCATCAGTCCGTTCATATCGGCAAAAGCGTCAATGGTTACTTTTCGTGTCTGCCCGAAAAGCCAGTACTGCAGGCCGATCATTGAGTCCTGGATGGCAGGACAGTATACCGGAATATCTGCCTCTGCTGCCGCTGCAAGAATGCCGGTGTCAAGGTGTTCTCCGATATGGCGCAGGAGACCGGATATTGAGAGGGTGGTCCCGTCCGTCAGTTCTCCGAGAGTATTCTGCATGAACTCCTCAAACGATATAAATGCGTCTGATGGCAGGAAAATATCATAAATACGGTTTATCTCCTCTTCGTAGAGTTCATTGTCATCACATATTTCAGTACCGTGGTAGTGATGGCACCCGATGGCCTCAATAATGTCATGGGTAAGGTTGGCACCGGTTGAGACCAGTACATCGATGTACCCGTCCCGGATGAGATCTTCCACGATTCCCCCCATCCCTCCGGGAACCATTGCTCCCGCAAGGCCCAGAAACCGTGTTGTCTCTGCATCTTTGAACATCTCTGTGCAGATATCTGTCGCCCGTGCGAGATATCCTGCATTATATGCCCCGGCCTTTCCCAGTTCTTCCACCAGTTCAGCCACCGTCATGCCTGCTCTGACCCGTGCCTGTATGACCGGGCTGGTGCAGACATTCTTTCCGTTCTTGCCGTCCATATGACCTGTATCAATATAGGCCGGATACTGCATTAAACGAACGGGCACTGGAGAAAAAATTGAGAATTTAAACGGGTCCGTATCTCCCGGCAGAGATAATCCCCGGGAGGCAGATTGCCGCTTTTTCTCCAATCGGATCTCTTTTCCGACAGCCGCCGGGTATCCTGCATCAACCCATGCGGCATAATTCCCTTCAAGACGATGTACCGGGTTGAATCCTGCATCCATGAATGCCTGGGCACCGGATCTGCTTACCTCCTCTGTGTGCCGGTAGATGAGATATGGGCGGGATTTATCCATGGTCATTAGCTCTGTGTTACTGGGGGTTGCAAACGGCGCACTCACTACTCCTGCAATGTGCCCGTCAAGATAAGCGGGAGATACATCAATGATCATAATTCCTGATCCTGTGGCATCGATAGCAGTCTTTGCCTGTTCTGGTGTCACATTCATGTATGGCGGTATCTCAACTGTGTATCCGGCATCTGTCCATGCTGCATAATTGCCCTCCAGACGGTATACTGGTGAAAAACCGTTTGCAGCAAAGGCCTCTGCACTCTGTATGCTTGCACTGTCATTTGTGGCAGTAAATGAGATATTCCCGGTCCCTGACGGGGTTTGTCAGTTCTTCTTCAGGGGTCGTAAGTGGCATGCTCACCGCACCGGGGATATAACCCTTCTGCCCACAGCGGGGAGACCATCAACAACCAGTGTGGATGACTTAACTGCAAAGGATGACGCTTCCTCTGGAGTCATATCTGTGTATCCGGGAAATGTTTCCTCTTCTGACGCTCCTCCGGTACCTCCCCTTAGTCTGTACAACCGGCTGCACACACCGCACATAGTGCGGCTGTTACAGTCACCCATAAAATAATATTCGTTCGATTCATCCAAATCACCGTCATCAGATGGCTGGATGGAAAGTGGATAGGTACACTAATGTTGGTTTCCCTGATCTTCTGTGTTTCAGGTATGCAACCGCGGGATGGGTTGAAACATGTGTGTCCGGTATAGTGTGCGCAAGGTGGAAGGTGGTGTGGCGACAATGGGATAAAACGAAGTGCCGGTGATCGCACCCTACGCTCTCAAACAAGGTAATTTTCTACTATCGTTCCCGAAAACGGGTGGAAATAGTTAGGGGATAGTTATGGGGAAGGTATGCCCCGACAGAGCGGTTTTGCCAGATGGCGACGTGCAGACGGCGGGACTTCATACCATCCTGGAGATACCGTCCGTGGTTCATGGATGATCTCCGGTTCTTCTGCCCGTGTTTTACACCGCCGGCATTTCCATCCTTTATCTACGCCGTCACTCTTCATTCTCTTCCCGCAGGAGGGGCAGAGGGGTGGGCGTTGCCTGACAGTCTCCGGGCAGGTGAGAACCTGGATCTTTTCAAGGTTGATGCTCTCGTTTTTGTAACTGCCGCAGATGAGGATCTCATCGCCCGGTGCGAGGCTGCGGATGATGGTACGGAATCCTTTGGTTGGTTCGTATGCCATGCATCTGACCTCCCCGGACGGGTCACTGAGGAGAAATGAGACATGCCCCCCACGTCCTGTCTCCGGTGTATCTGCGACAACCCCGGTGAGGCGGTATGAACATCCATCAACAAGAGATGCGATGGTTCCTCCGAGCAGGTGGGCATCTGTTCCCTGGTTGGTACGATAGATAATCTCCATAATTGGTTTCTGGGAGCATACATACCCCCGGGCTTTCTTTACCCATTCCGGAGATTCCCCACGAATGCCGAAGATGACCGGATCGGGGGAGTGAGGGAAACAGACGATGCAGTCGTTCTCTGTGTCGACGGTGTCCCAGGTGTGGGGAAATGTCTCAGCTTCTGCGCGAAAGAGACTTTCTTTATCAACAGTCCGTTCTCCTTTGTCTGCAGGATCGCGGTATGCGAGAATTTCTGAGGTCATATCTGCCTGTTCTGCTGCAATAGCTGCAGTTGCCCCGATGATACCTCTCCCGTTCTTCCATTTTGCTACACGTGCCCCTGCCGCCCTGCAGACAGCTTCTGCCTCTTCGATGGTGCAGAATCCGGTGACTGCCTGCAGGTAAAATGAGACCGGAAGCCTTGTTTCAGCTATGACAAGGCCGGGATTTGTCTTTTCCTCCTCAAATTCAGCCAGCTCTTCGATGCATGCTGCTGCAATGCGGAATGCCTCGTCTGTGTCTCCTTCTGCCTCAATGCAGATGGCTGCGTTTCCCCGTGTCTTATATATTACATTGGGATTCAGGCGGATAAGGCGCTGTCCGGTTACGCTGATTCCTGCCTCTTTGAGTCGGTGTATCAGCACAGCTCCGAGATAGGTGGTGCACATCCCTGCCGGAGAATCTGTATCATCAATGCCGATAAGCATAAAAGCCACTCTTTATATGCAGTTCACGGCTATAACAATTTATAGCCAGATGTCATACGAACGGTTACTCCAGACAGTCACAAGTATTCTCATTATGGCAGGATATGTTGTGTCTGAACGGTGTGGGATGCGCCCGCGGAGTTTTGATCTGATTGCCCGTCGGGATGATGAACTTCTTGTCATCAAAGGAGTGGTGCACATCGACAGCATGAGCGAAGAGATTGCTCATGAACTGGCCGCAATTGCACACTTCCTCAAGGGTAAACCGCTTGTTGTCGGTGAGAAAGCAAGGGACGCCGAACTCGAGCGGGGTGCGGTATACCTCCGGTACGGTATTGTCTCCACAAGTGTGATGACACTCTATGACTCCCTTGTCGAAGAAGTCCCGCCGCTTGTCTACGCGCAGCCGGGCGGTCTCTATGTGAATATCAACGGGGATCTTCTCCGTACCCTGCGGGAAGAATCCCGGATGTCACTGGGTGATCTTGCCTCTGCTCTCGGCGTCTCGCGGCGGACCATATCGAAGTACGAAAGCGGGATGGGCACGACCCTTGATATTGCCTGTCGGATGGAAGAGATCTTTGATACAGCACTCGTTGAGGCTATTGATCTCCTCTCTCATTCAAATCCATTTGAAGAAGGGACTGTCCAGCGACCTGAGGAACTTCCCTCCGGCTTCAGCCGTATAGGGGTGGAATATTTCGGTACCCGGAACGCGCCCTTTGAGGGTCTTGCGTTCTATGGTGATGATACCATTCTCACTGTTTGCGGCCCTGCGCAGAAAGTGATGCGGCGGGCGGCCCTTATAGCCAATCTCTCAAATATCACCAATTCGCGTGCGGTCTGTGTCATAAAAGGGTACAATAAGCAAAAGAGGGTAGGTATTGCTTTGATTATCGGAGAATCTAAATTTGACTCCCTTGAATCCGGATCAGACCTCATAAATCTGATCGATGATTAATAAGCTTTATATAGAACTACAAACCACTTTTTATATCGCATTTGGTGATAACTATGGCAGCAAATCTTGGAGGCCAGCCGATTTTCATTCTGAAAGAAGGCAGCCAGAGAACCCGTGGCCGCGATGCACAGAGCTCTAACATCGCAGCCGCAAAGGCCGTTGCAGGTGCCGTTCGGACCACCCTCGGCCCGAAAGGCATGGACAAAATGCTCGTTGACACTATCGGTGATGTCGTCATCACAAACGATGGTGTAACCATCCTGAAAGAGATGGACATCGAGCACCCGGCAGCAAAGATGATGGTCGAAGTCGCAAAGACCCAGGACGATGAGGTCGGCGATGGAACAACAACTGCAGTTGTTGTCGCAGGAGAACTCCTGAAGCGGGCAGAGGATCTCCTCGAACAGGATGTCCACCCAACCGTCATTGCACACGGATACCGCCTCGCAGCAGACAAGGCACAGGAACTGCTCAAAGAAATTGCAATCGATGTGAGAGCTGACGATATTGAGATGCTCACCAAGATTGCTGACACCGCAATGACTGGCAAGGGTGCAGAGGCCGCAAAGGAAAAGCTCTGTGAACTCGTCGTCCGCGCTGTCACCATGGTCGCTGAGGAAGATGGCACCATTGACATGGACTTCATTAAGGTTGAGAAGAAGGTCGGCGGCACAATCAATGACTCTGAGATCATCGAGGGTGTTGTAATCGATAAGGAGCGTGTCCACCCCGGCATGCCAAAGCTTGTCGAGAACGCAAAGATTCTGCTTCTCAATGCAGCAGTCGAATACAAGAAGACTGAAGTTGACGCAGAGATCTCCATCACCAGCCCGGACCAGCTCCAGATGTTCCTTGACGAAGAAGAGAGGATGATCCGTGGAATTGTTGACAAGGTCATCAACTCCGGTGCAAATGTCCTCGTATGCCAGAAGGGCATTGATGACATCGCACAGCACTACCTTGCAAAGTCAGGTGTGCTCGCAGTCCGCCGTGTCAAGAAGTCAGACATGACCAAACTCTCCCGTGCAACCGGCGCATCTGTTGTCTCTTCCATTGATGCAATTGAAGCGTCTGAACTCGGTGCAGCAGGTCGTGTTGAAGAGAAGAAGGTCTCCGGAGAGGAGATGATCTTTGTGACCGACTGTATCAACCCGAAGGCAGTGACCCTCATTGTCCGCGGTGGCACAGAACACGTCGTCGATGAACTTGACCGTGCACTGGAAGACGCACTCCGTGTGGTCGCTGTTGCAGTGGAAGACAAGAAGTTCGTCGCAGGCGGCGGTGCACCGGAAATTGAGTTGTCCCTGCGTCTCCGTGAGTACGCAGCAACTGTCGGCGGCCGTGCACAGCTTGCAATTGAAGCATTTGCAGCAGCACTGGAGATCATCCCCCGTACTCTTGCAGAGAATGCAGGTCTTGACCCCATTGACATGCTCGTTGAGCTCCGCTCTGAGCACGAAGCAGGTCGCAAGACCGCAGGCCTTGATGTCTTTGCAGCAAAGGCCACTGACATGCTGGCTGCAGGTGTCATTGAGCCAATGAGGGTAAAGACCCAGGCTATTTCATCCGCAGCTGAGGCTGCTGTGATGATCCTGCGCATTGATGACGTCATCGCATCATCCGGTAAGGGCAGCGGGCCTTCACCTGAAGAGATGGCTGCAATGGGTGGAATGGGCGGAATGGGTGGAATGCCGCCCGGCATGATGTAATCACCAGCCCATATAATCCCCAATTTTTTGTTTTTTGTGTTAGGAAACACACTGTGACAGACCTTACAGATATCTGAGATCTGTGCTGCCCTGATAATGTGATCTTTGAGATACTCGCGAAACTCTTTGAATTGTATACATCTTATTCGACTTCCCCTGCCGGGAAGTTATTTATAGCGTGCAGGTATAGTTCCCCGTATGACAGAGGATTTCATCCGGATGCGGTACCCGACCACCTGCTACAACTGTGGGAAAATGGTCGATCAGGAGATAACAGTCTCCTCCTCACGGTCAGAGGTTGTCTGCCTGAACTGTGGAGCGACAAGGATATTTGTACCACGGTTTGAAGAACCCGCAAAACCAGGTGAATTTGCTCCTGTTGAGTGTTATGATGTATGGGATCTCTTAGCAGATGCCACCTGCAAACACTGTCATGTCACCGGGCCGCATAATCTTATAATCGGATGCAGAAACTTTTCAACACACTGTGAAAATTGTGACTATACTCATTTTTTCCGGTTTGATTTAGAGTATATCCCGGATCGTGACGGACCGTCGGATACCCGATAATCTCATTTTTTCCTGTGGAACCTGTGGTTAACGAACAGAGCGGCTACAAGGATTGACAATATCACAGGGAAAAGAGATAGTGGTGCAAATTCAGAGGTCGGGAGAGTTTGCATCGTTATATTAAGTGACTGTTTTTCTCCTCGTGAGAGCACTACTGATTCCTGATAGTCCTGATATCCCTCAGACATCAGTTGCACATGGTGTACACCCGGAGTCAGGTCGGTTACTGTATTTGGTGTGGCCCCACGGCTTACTGTATCAATGAATACTATCGCCCCAGGAGGTGTTGATGTGAGGGAAAGCGTACCTGTTTTATTCCTCAGCTCTGCTAATGATCTCTGCTCTTCTATTAGCTTCTGCTCTTCTATTGTTATGAGAGCGAATGTTACGGGTGTTGTCGTACTGTCTGTGATATTGACTGATCTGACGAGATCTATGTACCCTTCCTTTTTAATTTCAATCAGATGCGAGCCTGCGGAAATGCCGCCCATTGTCATGGGCGTTGTACCATAGAGCCATCGGTCCAGGTAAATTTCTGCACCTGCAGGGTTGGAATTTACCGACAGAACTCCTGATTCAAAACTCTTTTTGAGATAAGCATACGTCATACAGGTCTCATTTACTGAAACGACTGCGTTTCCTGACCATGTCTCATATCCTGGGAAGACAAGTTGTATCCTGTATGCTCCGGGTGCAACTCCGGTTAATGTCTGTGGGGTTATTCCGCGTTCCGTTCCGTCAACAAAGAGTTTCGCCCGAGCCGGAGATGACGATACAGAGAGATTTCCGGTTTTTGGTTTCAATGGGGTAAGGTACAGAAAGACAGACTGATGCTCCATTTCACCGGATGCTTCCGGAAGGAATGTTGTAGCCGTATGGTATCCACTCTTCCTGGCACTGACCAGATAATATGGTCTCTTTTCTGAAGAGACGATAGGCACTGTCAGAATCCCGTTTGAAATTTGCCCCATATATTTATTGTCAAATAGTATGGCAGCTCCGTTTACGTCTGAATAGACATCATAATATGTTGTCACCTCTGTTTTTTCCCCCATTACGGGGGTAATGCAGCAAAGGAGGCATATCAGGAAGGTGAGAAGCAGCAGATAGGTGTTGTGAGATGTCATTCTGATCAATGCACGTAATATCGTGCTCTCTATTTAGTTGTTTCCCATTGCGGTATAGTCCGGGGTATCGTCGCTGTCATGAACTATGTATGTTGGTATCTGTTCTGTTGCATTGATTCTGCCGTAAGAGATGAGAGAGACGTTACTGTTATATTGGATAAGACCCGGAATCAATGGCGATAAAAAAAAATAGTTTGGGCAAATGGATTATTTCCTTCTGCAACCGCAGCAAAAAACGATGCTGCAGCACAAAAAAGAGAGAATGGTGGCAGAAATGCCTGCCGGGGATTGTTCAGGTGCAGACGCATGCGCAGGGTTAAGGTTGATGTCAGGGACAGCGTTTTTCCCCGGCGCCAGATCAAACTGATGTGCTGTGGCTCTGATATCCTGTCAGGGTCAGCTTCACCCAATGAATAATGGGTAGAATACCGGGTGTGGTAAGGGGTGTGACACTAGAAGACATTGTTTTATATATCCTGCATCACCGGAATGCGATGGGGAGATGGAGAGTGATCCGGTCGCTGGCTGCACCTGATTTAAGGTCAGACAGACCACGGTGGTCTCTCCTTCCGGTGGCCTCGGGGGGGATTCCGTTTTGCAGTAGTATATCCGGTCTTTGCGCCCGTCACCACAGAATACGCTGTTGCAGTGGTGTTAACCGGGACTGTCAGTAATCCTCCGGTGGTCACCCCCTGGTATTTCCCGTCAAAGGATATGGAAGCCCCGTTGACATTGGTGTAAATGTCGTAATATGAAATTCACTCTCCCGGAAGATGAGTGGGTACAGGTGCCGGAAGAATGGTTGCCTCTGGTTCAGCCGGAAGCACTACAGCGGCATCTGCAAGAGCAGGTCCTGCCATCCCATCCAAAATAGCGCAGGCAATACAGAGAAGAAGTATGGAATGGTACGTCATGAAATCATTCGCTAATACCGCACCCAACTATAATACTGGTATGTTCATCCGGGTACCTGTGGGTGCACGGATGAACGATGGGAAAAAAAAATAGTTTTTCAGTCTTCTTCCCGTACCATGGCGAGAGCCTTTTTCGGGCACTCCTCGGCGCATATACCACAACCTTTACAGTAATCGAGGTCAATTACGAGATTGACACTAATGGCTGCATCCGGGCAGTACAGGCGGCAGAGGCCGCATTCATTACATTTATCCTTGTCAATTACAGGCCGGAATGTCCGCCAGGTACCGGTCTTTCCCGCTGCCCCTTCCCCTGGTCGGGAGATTGCCAGTTTTGCACTCATATCTTCAGCTCCTCATAGGCACGCAGTGCCGCTTCAACATTTCGTTCGTCCCTGAATGTCTCTGCAATGACTTTTTTTGCAGATTCCTGTGATATTACTCCGAGTTTTGCAATGGCACCGATAAGAGGCGTATTGAGAATAGGGTTTCCGGCAAGCACAAGATCAAGAGCGAGGGAGATGCCTGTCATGTCAACCGGGTAGGTCTGGTATCCTTCCACTTCTGTCCCCTTCTGGCTGTTTATAAGGACTTCACCATCCGGTTTTATTCCGTGCAGGACATTGACAATCTGCATGATGGATTCATCGAGGACGATGACAAGGTCCGGGTTTCTGATCTGTGAATAGATCCGGATGGGTTCATCATCAATGCGGATGAAAGAGACAACCGGTGCACCCCGGCGCTCTGCACCGTAGAGTGGCGTTGCGGTTGCGTACTTTCCGTCCAGGAATGCTGCGTATGCAATCAGTTTTGCCGCAGTTACACCGCCCTGGCCGCCGCGTGAGTGAAGGCGTATTTCATACATCAGTTATCCACCCCGAACCAGTATTCTGTACCCGGCCGTCGTATCCTCACAAACTCTGCAATATCATCATAGGTCACTTCCTGTCCGCCGAGGCCTGCAATTACACTGAAAGGCTGGCAGCCGGATTTTGCCTGCAGTTCACCTGCGAGGATACCTCCATACCCGAATGAGTAATCGCGGTCAATGACGACCACCTCTTTTCCATCGAGATTCGGCACAATGAACGGGCGGAACCAGCGCATACGAATCGCTCCGGCAGCAATCCCTTCGTCCCGGAGAATATCGACTGCAACCTCCATCTCTTTTCCCAGTGTGCCCATTGCAATGATGACCACGTTTGCATCTTCGCAGCGGTATTCCTCATACAGGTGGTATTCGCGCCCGAAGCGGCGTGCAAATTCAGCTTCGGTCTCCTCAATGACCGGAATAGATGCCTGCATTCCGCGTTCGATATCGTGGCGGAATTTAAAATGCATATTTCCTGGCGTCAGTGTGCCATACCCGCCGGGGTTTTTGATGTCAATTGCATGGGGGGTTGCAATTGGCGGTATGAAGTCACCCGGCTCAACAGTCTCAAATGTCTGGGTGATATGCGTCAACAGGAACCCGTCAAGGTTGATCATCACCGGAAGGAGGACATTAGTATGCTCTGCAATCCGGAATGCCATCAGGGTGGCGTCATAGGCTTCCTGTACGGTTGAGACATAGACCTGCAGCCATCCGGTATCACGCATTGACATTGAGTCTGAATGCTCTGCACCGATGTTCCACCCGGGGCCGAGTGCACGGTTTGCATTTGCCATCACAATCGGGAGTCGTGCCGCTGCTGACATATGCAGCATCTCGCACATGTAGACCATTCCGTGTGAACTGGTGGCGGTAAATGTTCGCACACCGGTTGCAGCAGCACCGATGCAGGCTGCCATGGATGAATGTTCTGATTCAACCGGGATGTAACGTGCGGCAAGTGAGCCGTCAGATACATAGTTTGCTATTTCTTCAACTATTTCTGTCTGCGGGGTAATAGGGTATGCTGCAACAACAACAGGTTTTGCATCCCTGACTGCCATTGCCACCGCTTTGTTGCCTGTTCCGAATGTCAGCATATGCCATCAACCTCCCGCTGGAGGCGGGCAATCGTATCTTCGACGGTATTCTGGATCTCTGCTGTCTCCTCAAGAGTTATCTTTCTGAACCGACCCTGCACAGAGAGATAATCCTCTACCGGGATGCGCTTCTTCATCGCTGCCTTTGAGGCACCGGTGATGGTGAGTTTTCCGCCTTCCCGTTCATACAGCACCCAGAGGCCTGCTTTCACGGCAAGTTTCCCCATCTCAATGGTCTTCTCTGACGGGAAGCGCCATCCGGGTGGACAGGGTGCGAGAACGTGCATAAACTTCGGGCCAGGAATGGTGAGCGCCTTTTCCACCTTATTGTAGAGATCCTGTGGATAGGCAGCACAGGCTGTTGCCTGATACGCCGGATTGTGCGCTGCCACAATCGCATCAAGGTCTTTTTTGTGGTCTTTTTTCCCCCCCGGTGTGGTGGTCGTCATCGCACCCAGTGGGGTTGCACCGGACCGCTGCATGCCGGTATTTGAGTATGCCTCATTATCATAGCAGATATAGAGGAAATCAGTTCCACGTTCAAGCGCACCGGAGAGTGCCTGTATGCCGATATCGACTGTTCCGCCGTCACCGGCGTAGCAGATCACGTTTGTCTTTTGTCCCTCTGCACGGAATGCTTCACTCATTCCCGATGCAACAGCGGCAGCAGAAGCAAATGCGACATTATAGACGGGTATATTCATCGCGGTTGTAGGGTAAACTCCTTGTATCACGCTTGTACAGCATGCCGGGATCACAAGCACCGTATCCGCTCCTGCGGCTTTTGTTACATACCGCAGGATGAGGGATGACGGGCACCCAGCACACGCAGATGTGGTTTTGAGTAAAAACTCTTCATCAGGTATGGCCATGGTATCCAGTCTCTCCCTAGAATATTTAACATGAATAATGATGAAGTATTGGTTTGGTCATGCAGGTAAGCCGGACACCATCCCGTGGATCAGTCTTCAGAGGGGAGTGTAAAATCGATCACTTCGTCAGTGAAGGTGGAGAGATGTGTCATCATTACCGGGTTCAGCCCGTTTTCAACTGCAATGAAGAACACCGGCATACCCAGAATTGCCAGTTTACTCGTCATAAAATGGATGAATTTTGAGATATCCTCTGATGACAGATAAATAAGCATTGTACTGATGCTGTCCAGAATAACGCAGGTATCTGTGCCTGCAAATTCTTTCAGCATCTCGCTGATTGCCACGCTGAGGTTTGTGAGGTTGCGGGGATTATTAATAAAGACTGCACGGTCAATGTCGTCAGGCAGTGTGCCAAGCGCATATTTTGAGACTGCATCGATGAAAATTATTGTCTCGAGGTCAATGTTGTTCTTCAGATAGGTCTTTTTCAGGATGGGAGACGGCTGATTGAAGGTAATCATGATTATATGGTATTTCAGATTCTGAACTTCCCTGACAAGGCGGATATTATTCACTTTCAGTGTGGATGCCGATGAAAGGATCAGAAATGAATACCCTTCTCCCAGTTTATCCGCCGTTATTCTTTTCATTTCTGAATCATATTCCTGTATGCCGCTGGTATCTCTCTCTTCCCGGTGATGATTGCGTCATTGAGTTCCCTGAGGTTTTCAACAATGGCACCAGCCACCTGGATCTGTAGTTTCATGATGGTCTTCATCTCTTCTGTGTCGCCGTTGCCAAGTTCAGTTTCACGCAGAATTTCCCTAAGGCTCTCTTCTATCAGGGACACCGGTGTCTCCAGCCGAACCGTTGCTTCAGATATATATGCCAGCAGGTCTTCGTTTGCTATACGAAGGTTATATTCTGCTTTTTCCCTCTTATCCTGTTCAAGAAGTGCAGTGTTCTTCATTTTACGGTATGCCTGTATTTCCTCTGTCAGGCTGGTTACATCTTCACAGACAATCATCGCGTAATGCCCCGATGGATGTTCCAGCGGCAATACCGTTGTCTGCTGTCTTTGCATCGTACCATCCGGGAGCTGGGCATCAAAGATGTATGTGTGAATTTGTGATGAGAATATAAGGGGAGGGCTGCCGGTGAATATGCTCCCGAGTCGGTCCTGAAAGGCAGTCCGTTTAACCTGGGTAAAATGATTTCTTAGATCAGTCCCGGTGAGTTCACCCTTTCCTTTTCCGGTCCACTGTTCCATGCAGGAGTTCCAGAAATGGACTGTGTAATCTCTGTCGATGATGCATATTCCTACCGGGAGGTATTCAAGGGTATTCCAGATGGTGTTGCCGGAAATCCTCGTCATGAGGCCGTTCCCTCAGACTCTGCAATTTTGGAGAGAATTTTTTCGAAAGACGAAAATGAAAGAAGCATCATGATGTAGCCGTCCACATCAATTTCGCTGACCAGGAATCGCGTATTTACGATGATGACGAGCATCTGACCATCGATTAAAGATTTTTTGAAGAGAGACAGGACCGTTCCCTCATCATATCGGGGCGGTGTATAGATGATGCGTTCGTGGAGAATGTTTCCGATAGATCCCAGCACCCCGTTGATGCAGATATTGCCAACTTCTTTCAGGGTCTCTTCCATCATCACATCCAGTTCCGGTTTTTCGAACTCTTCTCCTGTGATGGCGTAAACAAGGGCAGCAGCACCTGCTGTATTGAATACCAGTGCTGTTGATCCTGAGATGTATCCGTTGAAATTAATACTCACTGCTGATGAGGGAGAATCGTTAAAGGATGCCGCATGATAACCGAGTTCTTCCATGCGTATCAGTTCAACCACCGGCACTTCAAGGATCACCCTGGCCCGGGTCAGTTCATTCAGGGTTCCTGCTGCTCTGCCAATGCCGATATTGATGAGCTCTCTGAGGATATCCATGCCGGATTCAGGGATCTCTTGCATAATGTATCAGTCCCGGCTATTCAGGAACTCTGTAATGACTGCTTCTGCTTCATCATGGTCAACAGGCTTGTTCAAAAATGCCCTGGCACCCAGTTTGAGGCAATCATCGCGTGTAATGTCCTGGATGTCTGCTGTGATGACAATTATCGGAATATTTAGTCCATCTTCTCTGGCAGTCTTTAGGACTGAAAAGCCGTCGTAATCCGGCATCAGGAGATCCAGGAAGATGAGATCCGGTTTCTTTGTTTTGGCGATTTCGAGGCATTCATGCCCGTTTACCGCTTCTAATGGGGTATGGCCGTTCTTTTCAACAATTGATCTCAGAATACGCCTCTGAAAAAGTGAATCATCGCATACAAGAATAGTTCCCATTTTTATTCCCCCTGATAGTTTCACTAGTAAATTTATTATAGAAATACATAAGTATACGGGTGTCCTCCTAAAATCGGCATAGACTTCTTATTTTATATATCTTCCATTCCTCGAATAATATTAGGTGTTTTACGACAATGAGCCTTGATTCTGATGATACTACCATACCGGAACGTTCTCAAGACGGTGCTCCCAGAAAGGGCGATGCTTCGGTTGTATTAAATCAATTACGGGGGAATACGGCACGTGAGAGGGGGGATTCTGAATATCCTGATGACAGTAATATAGACGAAATGCCCCAGCCTGCTGAATCAGTATCTCGTGATGTGATCCCTCCGGATACCGAGGAAATCCGGCGCAAACTGGAAGATGATGACGCGGACAGGAAAATTCGTGAACAGCTTGCAGGTGCACAGGTATGGGAAGAGAAGCAGAAGGCTATTGAAGAGGAGCGGGGGCGCCAGAGAAGGGAAATCGAGCGGGAAATTGAAGCTGACTCCCGAAAAAAATATGTCGGAAAATGGAAACGGAACGCGATTATAGGTTCTGCTATTATCATTATCATCGTTGCTGCAGCAATTCTCACCTTCTCAGTACAGCCGAATCTTCAGGCAACACAGGATTCTTTTCCGTATGTTAGTTCCTATAATGTGAGGATTCCGCAGGGAGAACCTGTTGATTTTTCCGGAATTCCGGTGACGGTGTCAGGTTCAGGGGACAAGGTTATTGTCAGCATTAGCGGTGGTCTTGGAACTGAAATAGGCGTTGGTGACAAAATAACTCTCTCATCGCCCAAAAGGATGGTAATCCGGATATTTGGTATCACCCTCTTTGACAGTGATTACCAAATTGTGGCAAAGTTCCGTGGCTATGTTTCTGCAACCAGTCAAAATGATTTTGCCGTCGCAGTGATGACAACAAGGCCGGTGCCGGAATGGGCCATTGGCGTTATTATGCCGGACGGAGTCGATGTCAACCCCATTAGTGGAGAAGATTTCTAACGCTCCGGGATCTCCAATCCGGCTCTTTTTTCAGGAATTAATAAATACCGTGAATACGGTGTTTCATATGTATGAGAACAGGGGTGAAATAATAAAATGACTGAAGAACAGGAGAATAATATTCCCTCACTCTCCGAAACACCAGAGGAGGCACCACCGCAGATAGAAACACCTGCTCCCTTTCCCGATGCTGCAGTAATGTCTGAGGAGGAGCGCCAGAAGATCATCGAGGAAGAACGCAGGCGGATAAAAGATGAGCAGAAACTGCAGGAAGAGGCAGTTAAAACATATAAATCGGAGCATAAAAATGACTCTAAAAAGGGATTTGGACTTTTTAAGGGTCTGCTTCTTCTGATTGTTCTCATTGTTGTGGCAGTGGCTGTGGGGTATCTCACCTTCGATGCCTATGGGAACCAGAGTCCCTGGGGGGACAGTTACCCGTATGTGGCCACCTATGACGTTCTTTTACCGGACAGTTCAGAAGTCTTCTTCGGGAATGTTCCGGTTATTAGTATCAGTTCGGGCAATGATGTGACGCTGAAAATAGGAAACGAGCGCCAGATACTTTCCATCGGGACGCCGGTGGAGTTCCAGCCCGCCCATATGACTGTGAAGATGTATGGTCTCACCCTGCGGGAGAATGATTACCACCTGACGATTACCTATCGTGGTCTGGTGCAGAACCAACTGGATTTCCTCGTGTATGCCCGCACCTCAGAACCCCCAATGTCATCCTGGATGACCGGGCTCATTGTGCCGTCCAGGGCAACAGTGCGACCGGTTTAATCCAGTAGCATATTCACTTTTTTCATTGTTTCAAAGAACCGTGCCCGTTCTCCGGACGCATCCCTTCTTCTCCCGCCACTCTCCAGTGGGGTGAACGTGATGCCACAGTCGATATCCCAGAGGATAAGTCCTTCCGGCGGGACGGGGATGAGGTGGCGCATGCCGGGCCTTCCTTCAAGCAGTGCCGTCAGTTCGTATGTCTCCATTTCCTTTCTTCCCACCGCTATCAGGGATGCAACAATGCAGCGCACCATATTCCAGAGAAATCCCGGGGCTGTAATTTCATAGACAAAAAAATCATTTTCAGCATGGATATGTGATGAAAGAATGGTCTTCTCAGGATTTTTTCCTTTAAGACGGGAGAAATGGGTGAAATTATGGGTGCCTAAGAGAAGAGCTGCTGCTTCCTGCATACGGATAAGATCTGTGGAACCGTCATCATAGAGATAATATCGGTAAGTACGTGTCTTTGCATCGTACCGCGGGTGGAATGCGTCGTCTGTTTCTGCCCATCCGGTACACCAGCAGTCCCCCGGCAGAATATGGTTCAGGCGTTCTATCGCACGATCAGGGCACGAGGTGGTAAAGGCACAGATCTGCCGGCGTGCATGGACACCGCGATCGGTTCTGCCGGAAAATGCAAATCCGGCTTTGCGCCAGTCGTCAAAGAGGGTCAGCCCCTGGCAGGCACCGATGATTGCCCCTTCCACGGTTCGGCTGTCGGACTGCATCTGTGATCCATAAAAATCATCCCCGATGTAGGCAACCTGGAATGCCAGTCTCATCGGTGAATCCGCCGGGTAATTCTGCGTTTTGCACCACGCATGGACTGTCGGGTGTAGGTGCGAAGTGGTGTCATTCGTCCATGGATACTGCACCGCCCCTCCCGGATAGCATCAAGAATCGCAGGCACTTCAGGTGCTGCGTCAATGAGTGTTACTCCGTATCCCAGATACCGTGCATTATGGGCATCACTTCCTGCAACACAGGGTTTCCCGGACTGTGCCGCCTTTCGGGCAGCCTTCCTGTTTGCGCCACCCGTGATGTAGCGGCTGTTAAAAGATTCGACTGCATCCACCATTGCAATGGCACTCTTTACTTTCAGGGCGGCACCATGGCGCCATTTATGGTATGGATGCGGGATGATGCAGAGTGCCCCTGCCGCATGTGCCCGTTCCACACTCTCAGCAAATCCCAGATCCGCAGGGATTACCTCTGTGATGCCCAGAGCGATGAGGTGGCCGTCGGCTGTTGATATCTCGATTCCCGGGATGACCAGGACCGGTGAATCGCATTTCATGGCATACACTGCGCCGTCAGTGGTGTCATGGTCGGTGATGGCGATGACATCAAGGCCCCGCTCTTCCGCCCGTTTCAGGCAAGCCTCTACACTGCTCTCCCCATCACGGGAATAGTTTGTGTGGACATGCAGGTCACATTGCAGCATCAGATCAGTACCTTTTTTCATTCATGCCTAATTAAAGTGAATCGTGATATGTATGCGGGTACTGCTTCCAACAGGGACAATTGCTGAAAAAATAGTGCGCAAAGCAGCGGCAGGGTTTGATGCTGATATTATTGTCACCGGGAAAATTGCTTCCTTCCTGACGCCGGATCAGCTTCTTACGATAGCGCGGGGGGGTGACTATGATGTTGTCATCACATCAGGGATGTGCACTGCATCTTTTGCCCCGGTAGAAGAGGCGCTTGGTATTCCGGTCTATCGTGGCCCCAGGCATGCAGCAGATCTCGGGATGATGCTGCGCATGCTGGGATCCATGGAATTTTCCCGTACGGTGCCTGCCGATGAATTTCTCACCCGTATGCGTGAAGAAGAGG
Organism: uncultured Methanomicrobiaceae archaeon; assembly: GCA_963761105.1. Classification (GTDB taxonomy): domain Archaea; phylum Halobacteriota; class Methanomicrobia; order Methanomicrobiales; family Methanomicrobiaceae; genus Methanogenium. The sequence goes on from CAVXFW010000023.1 coordinate 1,121,642, forward strand.
CCCGAAACCGCCTGAAGGAGATGGAGGAAGGGGCATCATGTGCCTTTATGGTTCGGGAGTGCTGTATTGGCGGGACATCGCGGATGAAGGTACTTGCTGAAATCATGGATGCCCACCGCATGCCTGATGTCTGTGCCACAGCAGAGCGGTTACTGGTGGCAGGCGCTGACATTATTGATCTCGGCTTTGGGTTTGATGCGACTGTAGAAGACGTAAAAAAGGTATTTTTAGCACTGCGGAGTCTCCCTGTACCGCTTGCCGCCGATACGCAGGATCCGGACCTCATCCGTGCTGCCCTCCCGTATGCAGATATCATCCTCTCCCTGCAGGAGGTAAATATCCCTCTCGTGGGGGCTGCCGTGGGGGCTGCCGGTGCAGCAGTGGTAGTGGTGCCCGGGGATGCCTCTCTTGCAGAGAATATCCGTGCTGCAGAGGCAGCAGGCATTTCCCGGATTATCGCAGACCCCCTGCTGCAGCCTGCAGGAAGTGGTCTTGTTTCATCCCTCTCATCCTTTGAGGATATGGGTTATCCACTGTTTTTCGGGGCGGGAAATGTCACCGAACTCATCGATGCCGATTCAGTAGGAGTAAATGCCCTTTTAGCGGCGATGGCACATGAATGCCATGCATCTGTTCTCTTCACCAGCGAACACTCTGATAAAACACAGGGCAGTGTGCGGGAGATGCGGCGTGCTGCGGAGATGATGGCACTCACGGGTGACCGGCCGTACCCGAAGGATCTTGGTCTCTCTCTTTTCTGTATCAAGGAGAAACGCCGCCGGTATGAACCGGCAATTCCACGGGAGGTGACGCGTGATGTAGCGTCCGTCCCTGAAGAACTGGTTTTAGATCCCCGGGGCAACCTGAGAATTGGTATTGAGGATGGGTGGATTCTTGCTGAACACGAGGGAACGGCCTTCCGGGGAAAGACCTGGGATGAGGTATTCCATGCTATCCTTGGTGATGGCAGGGTTTCTCTTATGGACCATGCCGCCTATCTGGGAAAAGAGCTCCATAAAGCAGAACTTGCGCTCCGATTCGGGCGGAGCTTTGAACAAGACGGGGATTTTTAATCCTGTTCCGGAGTTTCAATCCTCGTTGGGTATGTGGACAACGAGTGTTGCAATAGGGCTTTGGGTGACAACCGAGGTGCTCACGCTGCCAAGGAGAAATCGCTTTGCCATGCCTTTCCCTGCTGATCCAAGGATAATGAGGTCTGCTCCTATTTCTTTTGCGGTCTCTATGATTTCATCACGCGGGTCCCCGATGACCATGTGGGGAATGATTGCTATTCCTGCATCTGTGGCTATTTCTGTTGCCTCTGCAAGCATCTCTTCTGCCTCACGCTCAAGCATACCGATCCAGTGCTCTGAGCGGGGTTCAACAACACCTATTTGCGGGTCAACGATGGTGGATGCGTAATACCGGGGATTTACCACATGGATTACATGCACTTTTGCATCCCAGAGGGGTGCATTGGCGACTGCTGTTCTGAGTGCCTTACGACCGAATTCAGAACCGTCATATGCGACGAGTAGTGTTTTAAAGACCATTCTCTCTTCTCCTGTATGATATTCACTCCTTCTTTCTCTCTAATCAAGATATCTATTGCCTGACTGGTGAATAGTGTGATACCATTATTTGAGGGCTATGCCTACATATATGACAGCAATGGAGATTTACGGCATCAGAAGAGAATGTCTGGATATTCTCCGGGCCGTTGGGAGAAGCCAGCACCCGAGGGAATTTGTGGCAGTCCTGCGGGAGACAGACGGGATTATCGAGGAGTTTGACCTGGCACCCGGAACCGTTGTCACTGAGCAGAGCGCCGGTTTTTCTCCTGAGATGATGCCGCTCGATGTCCATATGGCAGGGAGTGCTCATTCCCATCCGAGCGGTGCCCTTCGGCCGTCTGATGCAGATCTGCGGTTCTTCGGGAGAATGGGGCGGTATCATATCATCTTCGGCCCGCCTTACGGGGAAGACGACTGGCGGGCATTCCGTCGCGACGGAACACCAGTGTCCCTTGAGGTGATCGAGTGAAACGGGTGGTTGCAACCGGCACGTTTGATATTCTTCATCCGGGCCATCTCTACTATCTGGAGAAGTCCCGTGAACTGGGGGACGAACTGTATGTCATTGTGGCCCGGGATGTGAATGTGCGCCACAAACCGGCACCGGTTGTGCCGGAAGGGCAGCGGCTCTGCATGATCCAATCCCTTGCCGTTGTAGATCATGCCTGCCTGGGGGATAATGAGGATATGTTCCGGCCCATCGAAGAGATTGATCCTGCCATCATCACGCTCGGATTTAATCAGCATTTCTCAGAGGAATCTCTCCGAAAGACCCTCAGTGTCCGGGGCATTGATGCAGAGGTGGTCCGCATCGGTGCCTATGACGGTCCGGGGTATGCCGGCTCACGTCTGATCATGCAGCGGATTCTTGAGACCCGTTGTCCTGGTGAGGGCAAAGAAACTGATAATACAGACTGAGGAGGAGATGAATATATGGCAGATGCAGAAAAGAATGAAATTTCAGAAAGCACTGAACAGACTGAATATGATATAATGACCTGCCGTCACTGTGACGGGGCAGGCTGCATTTACTGCAACAAGACTGGTTCTGTTGAAGTGAAGAAACCGGCAAAACTCTGTCCGGCCTGTGGAGGCGACTGCTGTATCTACTGTGGGTATACCGGTTGGGAACGTCCCCGCGGAAAATATGATTGATTATTGAGATGTTCTCACCTCCTCTTTTGCGAAACGATACGGCCGGTTGAGAGGTGTTGTCAAAAATTATCTAGTAAAGTTTAGGAGTATAAAGCATATGGATAAACGAATATGGGCATATATAAGCCTCATATTAGCTTTTATTGTTATTTTTCTGGCACTCATCTATCTGCCGGCATATTATGCCAAAGCATATTCAGAAATGTATCCTGAAAAAACCTGGAATCAATCTGAATTAAATGAATCTCAATTATCTCTTTTAACTGATATCTGGGGCGCAAATATCACGATGGGTGAGTATTATGAGTTGATTTATCCGGAATATCTTGATAGAATGCCTCCTGAATTACGAAGTTCGATGTATAATACAACAATGAAATGGCCAAAAAATGGCCAAAAAACGGTGGTTAGCACCTTTTTCAGGAATCAAACCTGATCACAAAAAATATTTTTTTCAGAAGGATTCCATTTTTTTGTAATCGTTACCATACCTCTGTTTACCGTACTCCCTATTCAATAGTATTTTCCTTCTGTGAAACTCTGTTGTTTTTCATTCTCCGTTTGCCCCAGATATACACAGCCACGATAGCGACAATAACGATGCCCACTGCGGCGATACCGGAGATAATGTCTGACTCCACCAGTGACATGATGAATCCTGCAGAGAGAGCGATTGCAGATGCCGAGAGAAGTGAACCGACGGCAACACTGATGAGGATCTTCAGGTAGTCCATCCCCAGCACTCGCCCGATGATGGAGGCGGCCACCCCCCCGGATCCTTCAAAAGGGATCATCACAAAGAGCGCGAGGCCTATGGTTGAGATATGTTCGATGATGGGAAACCGGTCAAACTGCGCACGGCCGGTTGACATAAACCGTTCTGCCCACTGTCCGAACCATGGAATTCTGAGTGCCAGAGGAAAGTTCCAGATGATGAAGAGTGCTCCCATCAGATCAAAAAGCATGATGGAAAAGGCTGCAAGCCACCACGGCATCCCCCCCATCACCATAAGGGGTATCACGGTCTCTTTTCCGGCAGGGGGAAAGAGGTAGGCGAGGGCCAGCGCTGTGAATGTCCAGAAGAGAGCTCTGGGGAGGGCAAGGTAGAGGATGCCGACGTAGAGAATAAGGACGGCAAACGGAAAGATGACATAAAGGATGTGCCAGCTGTGAATGGTTGGATTCCGTCGCATCTCGCTGCACCATTGCAATACCCGCTTCATCACTGTTCTCTGTTTTGTTTCTGTAAGGCGTTCCACCAGTGGTTGCGTTCAATGACGATCCAGTACCGTTGCAGGTCTGTTTCAGCGTTCTGGTATGCAGGATAGTGTGCGGCGACCTCAGACCAGAATGCGGGGGAATGGTTCAGTACTTTCAGGTGTGCAAGTTCGTGCACTACTACGTAATCCATCAGATGTGTCGGCAGGGCATATAGTTTTAGGTTCAGGTTGAGGTTTCCTGCCGATGAACAGCTTCCCCAGCGGCTCTTCTGCATCCGGATGGCACATCTGCCGGGATTAACGCCCATCTCTTCTGCCCGGGCTCTGACTGAATCTCCGGCCAGTACACGGAATTCATGTATGAGATGCTGCCTGAGGGTGGCAGGGTCTGGTGCCGTTATCACCAACCCGCTGTGGTCAATCCGGCAGCGGTCTCCTTCCCGGACCGTATAATAGCTGCCGGACAGGAGCAACTGGTCTTCTCCTGTTTTATGGCCGTCGGCTAAACGGTTCATTTCAGCCTGCCGGGCGCGAATCCAGTCTTTCTTCTCTGCAATGAAGCGTGCGGCGTCGAATCCTTTTGGTGCTGTTATCCGGACGGTCCCGTCTGGCATCACCCGCATTCGGGCCCGGCGAACCGATTTTCGGGTAATAATTACCTGATATTCATCCACATTCTCTAACACGCAGTAGATAGTTTGTCTGCATTTTAATCAAAGGTGTTGGTTTACCCGACAGAAAAAAAATGAATTTTGGTATTCAGGCAGATTTTCTGGCGTGCCAGGCTGCCTTGACCTCACTGCCTTCAAGGAAGACAAAGCCATGCTCGTCCGCATATTTGCGTGCATTCTCTTTCGTGAGGGCACGACCCGTATGCTCATCAAGCATCTCACATATGGTGACTGCCGGTGTGACACCTGCCATCTCGGCAAGGGCTATTGAAAGTTCAGTCTGCCCTTCCCGCTGGTCAAGCAGGGTGTCTGCTGCTCTGAGGAGGGCCATGTGGCCCGGAGTCCGGAATTCTGCTGCAAAGTTGTCTCCGCCGCCGTTCAGCGTCATTTTGACCTGTTCTGCAAGGTGCGTCACCGTGAGTGCCCGATCGATGTCTGTGATACCGGTGAACGTATCGCGGTGGTTGACCCAGAGAGAGAAGGACGAATGGTTTTTGCGGTCATACGGAATGTCCCCTTCCTGCTCTGCCAGATGTGTCGGCTGGAGAATTTCGCTTGCAAACGGAAGGCCGAAGTTCTTTGCTGCCTGTGGGTGGAGAGCAGTACAGATGAGGCCGCCTCCGTCTTTTCTCATCCGGACGATATGTTCCGGTCTGACTGCATCTGATCTGATGGCAAAATCTGTCTCTCCTTCCCGATCATCAAAGTCGTAGAGGAGAACAAATTCTCCTCTTTTGAATGCTTCCAGTCCCTTCTCTATCATTATCGTGTCACCTCAATTATTATCGCTGCCCCATCTTCTGTTCCCAGTACATCGCGCAGCCGTTCTGCTGATATCAGTTCAATAATATCTTCAGGGTAATGGGTTCTCCCGGGGATGAGAATTGCGCATGCATACCCGTTGATGGTACATTTAAGGGCCTTTGCTCCGCCAAATGTGCGGTCATGGTCCGTAAATCCAACAATTTCCGTCCACTTCATTGCATCCAGTTTGCGGCGCGTCTCGATCGCTGTCGGACTGAGTTTTACATTAAATGTCCCGGGGTACGGGGTTATACCCAGTTTCTTCGAAAACTGGCTGGCATATCCCTCTACGCTTACATAATACCGGCCTTCCCCGAGACCACTGATGAGTTCCCCTTCCAATACGTAATGCCTGTCGTGCGTTTCAAATATGCGGCGGTATGCTGCATATTCAACCCTCAGATTCTCCTCCCCTGCGTGTGTGATGGTTACATACTGTCCATCTCCCCGCATGACTCGTGAGATCATATGGGTGTTTTCAAGGGAGATCAGTCTCCGGGAGGCGGTCTGGGGGCTTATTGAAAGTTCCTGCGCAAGGCTCTGGGAAGAGACAGACACAGCACTGGAAAGCCCCCCTAAAAGGGCGATCGCTTTCAGGCATACCAGGTCATCAGGTGCGATCATCTTATACCATTTTTGGAATACATGCCATATATGGATTGTCCTTTCGCCATATCTGCTGTGGGCGAATCCTGCATATGTATCGTCGAATGACGAAGTGACCTTCGCTAATTATATAAAAGAGGCGTGCAAAAAGAATATACATGAAATCCGCATTGCGGACCCGTCTTGCTGAAAAAATGGCAGGAGAAATCACGCTCTCTGCATCCCCGGGTGAAGCCCTGAAGAAGTGGCGCCTTGCATTCCACATTGCCCCCGGAGTACTTGCAGATAAGATGAGCGTCTCTCCGTCTGTTATCTCCGATTATGAGGGTGGCAGACGTAAGAGTCCGGGTACTGCGGTTGTCGGAAAGATTGTTGACAGCATCCTGAGTATTGATGAAGCGAATGGTGGCAGACACATCAGCAAATTTGCCAAGATACTCTACAATGACTTTGACCCTGATGTCATCTATGACATGCATGATTACAACATGCCGGTCCCGCTCACACAGTTCTGCAATACGATTGCCTGCACCCATCTGGTGGGTTCCATGGATCAGCAGATCTACGGATATACTGTTGTCAACTCGGAAAACGCTATACTCAAACTTTCAGCCAATGAATTTAACCGGATTTATGGCTGGAGTACAGAACGGGCGTTAATTTTCACCAATGTATCAACCGGCAAATCGCCGATGATCGCAATCAGGGTGACACCATTCAAACCACGCTGTGTGATTCTCCAGGGGATAACCCCGGAGGAAGTACATCCGCTTGTTCCCCGTCTTGCAGAGAGTGACCGGATTACCCTGCTGTGCACTGAAATGGACGTTAACGAGATTGTCGATATTCTGAGGGAAGAATAATGGTAGGAATAATTACTTATGGCGCATACATCCCGCGCTATCGCATCAAAACTGAGGAGATTGCACGGGTATGGGGCGCAAACGGCGCTGAGATTGCCGCAGGCCTCGGTGTGAAAGAGAAGTCGGTCCCCGACCTTGATGAAGACACGATTACCATCTCAGTTGAGGCAGCACGCTATGCCCTCGCCCGCAGAGACATCCCGCGTGATGCGATTGGGGCCATCTATGTTGGTTCTGAGTCTCATCCGTATGCGGTGAAGCCCAGTTCAGCAACCGTCGGTGAGGCGATTGGTGCCACACCGGTGATGACCGCAGCAGACTTCGAGTTTGCCTGTAAGGCAGGCACAGCGGGTATCCAGACCTGTATGGGTATGGTGAAGTCAGGCATGATCAAATACGGATGTGCCATCGGTGCAGACACTGCACAGGGTGCACCCGGTGACGCACTCGAGTACACTGCCTCTGCAGGCGGTGCAGCTATCTTCATCGGTAATGAGGACCCGATTGCAGAGATAAACCATACCTGTTCGTTTACCTCCGATACTCCTGATTTCTGGCGGCGTGAAGGGCAGACATATCCCAGTCACGGTGGCCGTTTCTCCGGTGATCCGGCATACTTCAAGCATATCCAGGGTGCCGCACACCTGATGCTTAAAGAGATGGGAACAGTTCCGTCTGATTATGACTATGCCATCTTCCACCAGCCGAACGCAAAGTTCCCGCAGAAAGTATCTGCCATGCTTGGATTTACCAGAGAGCAGATTGCCCCCGGACTTGCGGTTCCGCTCCTTGGAAACACCTATTCAGGTGCAGTACCTGTAGGAATATCGGCCACCCTTGATGTGGCAAAACCCGGTGACCGCATCTTTGTCACCTCATACGGGTCCGGTGCCGGCAGTGATGCCTTTGACATCACGGTAACAGATGTCATTGAGTCTGATGTTTTCAACCGCTCAGCCGCACCAACCGTGAAAGAACTTCTTGCAAACGGGAAGTATCTTGACTATGCACTGTATGCCAAACACAAAGGAAAAATAGTGATGCATTAATGAGAGAAGTAGCAGTTGTTGGAGTCGGCCTCACTAAATTCGGCGAAAAATGGGACACATCGTTCCGGAATCTTTTCGTTGAAGCAGGTGCAAAGGCTCTGGAAGACGCAGGAATGAGCGGCGACCAGATTGACGAAATATTTGTCGGAAATATGAGCGGAGGACGGTTTGTCCTGCAGGAACACATCGGTGCACTCATCGCAGACTATTCAGGCCTCACCAAAAACCACATTCCTTCCACCCGTGTGGAGGCAGCATGTGCATCCGGCGGCCTCGCCTTCAGGCAGGCATATACCATGGTAGCATCAGGCATTCAGGACATCGTCATTGCAGGCGGTGTTGAGAAGATGACTGATGTCGGCGGCAGCGAGACCACCGATGCACTTGCAGGCGCAGCAGACCGTGAATGGGAGGGATTGACTGGTGCTACCTTCCCGGGTCTCTATGCGATGATTGCAACCGACTATATGAACAGATATGGTCTCACGAGGGAACAGCTTGCAATGGTCTCTGTCAAGAACCATCGTAATGGTGTCCACAACCCGATTGCACAGTACAGAAAGGAGATAACAGTTGAGGATGTTATGAGATCAACACTTGTTGCCGATCCTCTGCGGCTTCTTGACTGTTCTCCGGTGACAGATGGTGCTGCAGCAGTCATTCTCTGTCCGATGGAGATGGCACGTGAATTCACCGATACGCCGGTGAAGGTGCTTGCATCATCACAGGCCTCAGATACGATATCCCTGCACGACCGCCGGGACTTCTCGACTCTGGATGCGTCAGTTGCTGCAGGCAGGCGTGCGTTCAAACAGGCATCCCTCACACCGAAAGATATTGGCATGGTCGAAGTGCATGACTGTTTCACTATCGCTGAACTCTGCGCCATCGAAGATCTTGGGTTCTGTGCAAAGGGAGAAGCAGGAAAACTGACAGAAGATGGTCAGACCGCACTGGGTGGTTCCATTCCTGTCAATACATCCGGCGGCCTGAAGGCATGCGGCCATCCGGTCGGCGCAACAGGTATCAAGCAGGTATGTGAGATTGTCTATCAGCTTCGCGGAGAGGCAATCGGACGGCAGGTCGATGCAGAGATTGGTATGACTCACAACGTCGGCGGTACGGGTGCAACGGTTGTGTGTAACATTCTGGGGGTCTGAATTATGTCAGTCCCACGTTACTGGAGAAAGCAGCAGAACCGGTATAACCTGAAGGGCAACAAATGTGAGACATGTGGACGGTATTTCTTCCCGCCACGTGCCTTCTGCCCTGAGTGCCGGAGAGATGGAAAGATTGTTGACTATGAATTTACCGGGAATGGTACGGTGCGTACATTCTCGATCATCCGAACGGCAAGCGACGACTATAATCTGCAGACGCCATATCCGCTCGCTATCATAGAACTCGAAGAGGGAACCTGCATGACAGCGCAGGTTATATGTGAACCTGATGAGATCTATCTTGGCATGCCTGTTAAGCGTGTGTTCAGAAAGATTATCTCTGACGGCGAAAGTGGCGTTATTGTCTATGGCACAAAGTTTGTGCCTGCATAAACCACGCTGAAAAAAATATTTCCTTTTTTAGCATGACTATTGGCTGAATACTGTTGTTCATGCCTGTAAATTAACATGTACAATGATTCTGCATCCACCTCCCCTCTCTCGGATAAGGAGGGCTATGCCTGCCATCCTGATGATTATTCTGCCGTGTATTCCTGGTGTGGCAGCGGCGCCTGCAGCCTGTGATGTGCAGGAGAGCAGCCATACTCTCATAATTCATTCATACGGACCTGATATGGACCGGGTCAGGACGGTAACGGAGGGCCATGTCCGGGTCTTTCCGGAAGAAGATCCGGGTACAGTCTTCTATTCTGAGTATATGGACGGGAAAATCGCTTCAGATCATTGCATTATGAAAAATCTTGCAGCAGTATACCGGCATAAATATGCATCCATATTCATTGACCTTATTTTTGTTTTCGATGATGATGCGTATGCCTTCATTCATGAATACGGGGATATATGGGTCCGGCGCCCGTTTTGAGATTACAGTACCAATGGGGTGCTGGCGTACCGTCCGGTGAGAGAAAGAGAACCTAAGTTCCAATCAGAAATGTGAAAACAGAAGGGTTATTCTCCCTTTCTTTCACTCCCCGGTGCGGGTAATGTCATAGACTGCATGATGCTGTGCGGCAGAGTATGAGCGGACCTGGTGTTCTCCTGCGATAGTGCAGGGATATGCCTCAATCATTTCACGATACTCCCCCTCCGTTTCCTGCATTGCATAGAGATGTATGGTGCCCCCTGGACGCACGAGAAGGACTGCTGTTTCAAAGAAGGGAACCGGGCTCATCGGGAGGTTCATGATGATACGGTCAAACGAACCCGCGGTAAGAAATGCTCCCAGATCACGTGCATCTGCGAGCATGGGGATGACATTACGGCGCCTGTTTAGTCTGATATTTTCTTCCATTAAAAGGACTGCACCGGGGTTTATGTCACCTGCAATGACGATGCCTGCCTTTTCTGCGAGTGCGATTGCAAACGGGCCAACGCCTGCGAACATATCACATACCCGTTCTCCCTCCTGCATCAGGGAGACGATTCGTTGCCGTTCATTTGCGAGGCGTGCTGAGAAGTATGCGGCTTCAAGGTCTATTTTCAGCCGCATGCCGTATTCCGTGCATTCTGTGGCGGTCACCGGGTCACCTGCAAGCACCCGGAATGCCCGCGTACGGTATTCACCTGAAACGGGTGTTTCGGCGTGAAGCACCGTATGGACGGAAGGGCGTGATGCGAGCAGAATCTCTGCTGCCTCCGGGTCATTGTCCTGCATGATGGCAATGCCGCCGACCAGATCGTGTCGTGGGAGGGGGATGGCTTTCGCGTGTGCTTCACATTCCCACCGCCCGGTTGCACGGGTTGGGTCTGTCACCGGAAAGAGCAGAAACGCCCCGTCACGGATAGGTTTGAGTGACGTGTCAAGGATGCCGTCACTGATAAGCTGCCGTCGCATGGGTTCACCATCTCTTACCGGCACGCGGACGCACCATTGTTCCTGTTTCACCTGACCACCTCCATTTATTGTCTTTCTCTTCTATGTGATATGTACATGGATGATTATATACAGCGGATACGGGATGGTTCGCTTAAACTTCACGCCCTGGAGGGTGAGATGACTCCGGATGATGCGATATCCGTTCGCCGTTCCTTTATTGAAGAGGAGACGGGGGTGCCTCTCACGATACTTGGCGAGTATACAATCACAACAGAACGCGTCACGAAGCGCAACTGTGAGAATATGATTGGGGCAGTTCAGGTGCCGGTCGGTGTGGCCGGTCCCCTGAGGGTGAAAGGCGAATATGCGGATGCGGCGTATTACCTGCCCCTTGCCACAACAGAAGGTGCCCTCGTTGCATCAGTGAACCGCGGGTGCCAGGCCATTACAAAAGCAGGTGGTGCGGAGGTGCGCATCCAGCGTGACGGCATGACGCGGGCACCGGTGTTCGCCTGTGACAGTGTGCCGCATGCGGTTGAGGCAGCACGCTGGGTGGAGGGGCATTTCGCCGCCCTCGCAGAGGCGGCTGCCACCACTACCTCACACGGCCGTCTGGAACGAATTACCACTCATATCGCCGGCACCAGTCTGTATGTGAGATTTGAATTTTTCACCGGCGATGCTATGGGGATGAATATGGTCACCATCGGGAGTGAAAAGGCAGCAGAAGTCATTGTGGCACAAACCGGTGTCCGTCTGGTTGCACTTTCCGGAAACCTCTGCACCGACAAGAAACCTTCAGCAGCAAATGTGGTGATGGGCAGGGGGAAGACTGTGGCAGCAGGTGTTTTCCTTTCAGATGCGATGGTAAAAGAGATATTAAAGACCGATACAGCATCCCTCACTGAGGTCAATACCCGTAAAAACCTGGTTGGGTCTGCCCGTGCGGTTTCTCTCGGGTTCAATGCCCAGGCAGCAAACGTCATCGCTGCCATCTTTCTCGCCTGCGGGCAGGACCCGGCGCATGTTGTCGAGGGCAGCAATGCCATTACAACTGTTGATCCTGTGGAAGGCGGGGTCTATGTTTCTGTGACACTCCCTTCCCTTCAGGTGGGAACAGTGGGGGGCGGCACCGCGATTGAGACTCAGCAGGCATGTCTGCAGATGCTCGGTGTGGCGGGCGGCGGAGACCCGGCCGGTGCCAATGCCCGGGCCTTTGCAGAGATTATTGCAGCAGGTGTGCTCGCAGGAGAACTCTCCCTTCTGGGGGCGCTTGCGGCAGGCCACCTGGCACGGGCGCACAAGCGGCTTGGGCGGGGATAAACCCAATATATTTTCACCATGAAAATTGCAGACCATTTTCATAAAACAGTGCCTGAATCATTTGTTTCATCTTTGTTTTTTTAGGAAAGCCAGCGCATCATCAGGGCAGCATCTTCGCCATTGCTGTAATAGCTGTCTACTGTAAAAACCTGTGCATATCCAGATTTCTGATAAAACTGCTGTGCATCATGGTTTGAAACACGCACCTCAAGCTGGACTGCTTCTGCCCCGAGGACCATGCATTCAAATTCAATGCGCTGCAGCATTTTGCCGCCGGCTCCCTGTCCATGGGAAGACGTCTTAACAGCGATATTCATGATGTGACCATAGACGGCTTCTCCTGTGTCTTCCATCCCGGCGCAGACGAAGCCGATGATATCACTGCCTGTTTCTGCGACGAAGAAGAGGCCGGGATACATGTATAAAACATCCCGGAATGCAGATTCATCCCATGGGTCAGGGAAAAGTTCGTGTTCGATTGCGCAGATACCTGGCAGGTCAGCCTGCCGGGCCCGGCGGATATGGATGTCAGTATTGTGCATTCAGTTTATACTCCATTGCGGATACTCATATTATATCTGAAGATCAATAAATAACGCACCCGAACCTTACAGGCAGGTATTTTCGTTATGGTCCAGATATTTAGTTTCCGGGCGTTTCGCCCTCCGACAGCAGAGGCACAGCAGATTGCCTCAGTCCCGTATGATGTGGTAACCACCGATGAATCGCGCGCAGTTCTTGCAGAAAATCCACAGAGCTTTCTGCAGGTCATCCGGTCTGAAGCCACGCTTCCCAGAGAAACAGACCCCGCGGCACCGGTTGTTTATGAAACTGCAAGAGAAAATCTTCATAAATTGATTGACGAAGGCCTCATCATGCAGGATGCAGAGCCAGGCATCTATCTCTACCGTGTCAAGCAGGGCGGCACTCTCTACACCGGTTTTGTTGCAAACGTCAGTGTGGATGATTACCGTGAGAATAAAATAAAACGCCATGAGCATACCCGGTACGACAAAGAAGAGGACCGGACCCGTCACATTGACACGACAGATATGCACACCGGTCTTGTGGTCCTTCTGTATCGTGACTCCGGGAAAATATTCCCCTATATTACCTCCCTCATCCCGGAAGGTGCACCTGATGGTGTCGTAAAGACCAGTGCCGGTGATGTCCATGAAGTATTTCGCATTGCTGATGCAGAAGCAATCCACACCCTGCAGGAGATGTTTGCGGGCATTGATGCCTTCTACATCGCAGACGGTCATCACCGTGCCAAATCATCCGTCAATGTCGCGGATAAGCGCAGTGCGGAAGGGCGGCTTACGCCCGAGTCCGGGCGGTTTATGGCTATTATTCTGGCCGAGAACCGGGTGAAGATTCACGGCTACAGCAGGCTGGTGGGGGATCTCGGGGAGTATACGCCTGAGACATTCATGACAGGGCTCTCTGAGATCTTTTCCGTGAAGCCATATGGTGAGATTGAGAACACGGTCTTTTGCATTCCTCCACTCACTGAGCCTGCGGCGCCGGTGCATGTGATGCACATGTACATGGGTGGCGCCTGGTATGAACTCTCATGCCCGGTGGACACCGGAGCAGATCGGATTGCTTCACTTGATGTATCTCTTCTCCAGAAGACCGTTCTTGAGGGAATGCTGGGTATCACTGACCCGCGTGGCGACCCGCGCCTGCAGTATCTGGGCGGTGCCCGGCCACTGCGTGACCTGCAGGACCGTGTAGATTCGGGTGAATTTACCGTTGCGTTCTCTATGCAGCCTGTCCACGTGAATGACGTGCTGGGGATAGCAGACGATGGTGGAGTGATGCCTCCGAAGTCAACATGGTTTGAGCCAAAAGTGCTCAGCGGTCTTGTACTTCATTCACTCAAATAATCGTTTTTTTTCAAAAATTGTCATGAATTGGTCTGCGAATTCAAATTCAAGGCCAATACGAAAAGATATTGAATGACCGGATGTCATATCAATGTTTATTAGCCGGTATTGCGAAACATTCACTACGGAAGGCTTTCTGTATGAGTAACTATGGGGGGGGGATTCTCCTGCTGCTCGTGGTTGTGGCATTCTGCTGTGGCTGTGTAGGGGATGACTCGATATTTTCGGGGGGGCACTCTCAATCATTTGGTTCGGAAACATCCGACGAGCGAAGCTTGGGGGTGACCCTTGATGAAGCACTGGGTAACCTTTATGTCAGCCAGAATGAAGGGATGCTCTCATTTGATAACCAGTCGTTTCTTGCAGTACGGGGCATTGGAATGAACGGGGATGGGCGTGCCTTGTCCTGGGCTCTCTTTGCACGACCGGAGAATGAGGAGCGAACAGTAGTTCTGATTTATACTGACCGGGGCTGGAGTGAGTATGACTGGGAACAGGGTATTGATTATGTACCCTTTGACCCGGCAGTCGTCCTGTCTCCTGAAGACCTGTTCCTTCTTCACGAAGAGCAGCTCTCAGGGTATTTCAGTGCAGATGAGACTGAGGCGGATATCTTTCTCAGTAACGGCACCTACGTGGCTACGGTCTATGGGCCCGATACCTATGAGACGTTCCGGTTTGATGCAATTACAGGGGAGTGGATGCAATAAGACGAATAAAAAATGAGGATGCCATCCTCTCTATTGATTTTCTTGCCGGGTTTACGATATTTATTTTGTCACTTATAATGGTCATATCACTTGTGCCAGGGGTTCTTGCAGGCATTCAGAGTGAGAATATTGACTACGATGCTGTTGCCTACCGGACATCGGTGATTCTGGTGGAGGACCCGGGGGCACCTCAGAATCCGTCATGGAATCTGATGGGCAAATATGACATGGAGCACAAGGCAGACATCCAGCGCCTGGGCCTTGCGGTATCCAAGGATACGCCAAATATTCTTTCACGTGCAAAGGTTGACAAATTTTTTAATCGCACTCCTGGCTTTACCTTCACCGCAGAGGATTACCGTGAGAAAGTCATCTTTGGTGATCTCACCTACCTCTATAATATCTCTCTGAAGGTTGAGGATGGTGTACCATATTATGCAGATGGCGGGGACCCGGTGCCGACTTTCCAGTATGGGTATATGCGACGCCTTGTTAAGGTGAAGGAGCCCTCAGTTGCAGCGATCAATTTCACCAGCTTTGATTATACCGCCGATCTTCTAGCAGATGAGACTAACATCTCTGCAGATTTTGTGGTGCAAATTCCATATGAGGTTCTCATTAACCGGTCTGTAAACCCTGCATATCGGATTGACCCGCAGTCAGAAAATCTCACGATTGATCTCTCAAATATGTATTCTCACCTGAACATGACAGATCTTCCGGTCAATAATTTGACCTTTACCGGGATGGGTCTTTATAAATGGGTGGATGGCGGTAGCACGATTCTCATTCCCGGTCTTTATCCGTGGGCAAATGATACCTACTCCCTGACGTTTAACGGGACAGCATTTCCGGCGACAGGAGGTGTTCCGGTGCCTGTTACCAACGGTTCAACGATTGCGATGGTGCTCTACCCGCCGCTGCCGTTCTCAAATGAGATCACCAGTTCCCTGAATGTGAACTTCTCGTTCTCATATGAGTTTAAGGACAGTCATGTGCTCCATCAGTATCTGAGCGGGACCCACCGGTATGACTATACCACAAATGTGACACAGCCTGAACTTAAGGACGCTGTGATGGAGGTGGCAATATGGTGATGAATGACGAGGGGCAGCTCTACACGATTGAGGGCATCACCGCAGGAGTGATCATGCTCGTGACGGCGTTTACGATATTTAATTCCGGCCTTGTGTACACACCGGGGGATGCACATATTTCGGATATGCAGATCCAGCAGCTGGGGTATGACGCCCTGCAGATGATGGATACGCCGGAGGATATGTCCCCTTTGTCTGCAAGTCCGCTCGCATTGATGATTCAGGGTAAAGATAAGACTGAAACTGATTCTGAATTTGCCAGTAATTTCTCGTCATATCTGATATCCGGGACGCGCACCACCGATATTGTTGACAGCCTTGAATACAATGCAACGGTCTATAACAGAGTAAATAACGGCGGTACAGAATATGTGCATTCATATTTATTCAGTAAATCTGCAGACAGTGACGTGAGTCTGCTTACCCGTGAGCCAGCCATCAGTGTGACCCGGTATGTCTGGCTGCCGGGAAAACCAGCTGGGTACGGGGCTAGTGAATATGACAATGGGGAACAACTTGTCCTTTTGGAGGTGCTCATATGGAGAAGCTGAACGACGAAGGACAATGGATTGTGATGATGGGTTTTCTCGTGGCAATTGGCATGTTCATGCTCGCCATCATCGTCAGCCAGGCACCGCTTGTCGGACAGACAACCGCTGAGTCTGTGCTGGAGTTCCCGAAAAATGAGGTACAGGACCTGCGGGGCAAACTGGTCTCGATGGGGAGTACCTCGCCAACCGACACGCTTCAGGAACGTTTCCGCGAAGATATGGCTCTGCTCTCGATGTCACGCAACAATGCGATTGCAACCTATGCTATTGATGGGTCAAATTGGACCTCGGCGGGTACGTATGAAGACATCTTCTATACCTATCACCAGATTGACATTCATTACAACAATGGTATCACTGAATACACTGAGGCCCTGCTGCTGCCGGAGAGGAGGCCATAGACACAAATGACGAGAATATATAGAAATCTGGATGAAGACGGCGTCTCAATGATGACAGAGTATCTCTCTATCACCTCCCTTCTGGTTGTCATGTTTGTCATCATGATGTTTGTTGTGAATGCGAGCCTGATTGAAGGTCCGGCTGATACCCTGAAATATCACTCATATGTAGATATCGGGAATGGACTGAGTGTTCGTATGGTTGACCTGTATGCCATTGCACCGGGGGACGGAACCATCCGGACCCAGTTTGACCTCCCGGACGATGTTGCAGGAGATAATTATGAGGTTATTCTGGAGGGTTTTGAGGAGAGCCAGTTTATTACGGTTACAGATGGGTCTGTCATAGCAGAAGTGGCTATATCCGGCATTGGTGCCAGCAGGGGAGTCACCGGCCGAACCACAGGCAGTGGATATAATCTGATAACGTATAATTCCTCAGGGGTGTGAGTTTCAATGAAGACATGTATGCGGGAAGATGAATCGGGGGTATCTGAAGCCATCGGGTTTATCCTGATATTTACGATTGTGATTCTGGGAATCTCAATCGTGACGCTCTACGGGTATCCGGTGCTTGCAGATGCAAAAATCAATTCAGATGAAAAGATAATGGAGCAGAATATGATTGTCCTCCAGAATGATGTAAAGATTCTGACCAGGAACAATGTGCCGTACCGGGACACGACCATCGGTGTATCGGGCGGCAGTATATTTGTGACCAATTCGACAGCATCAGAGAATGGGGGGGGCGAACATTTTACTCTCAACTATTCTTATGTAGATGGCACTCCGGAATCCACAACGTATTATCCCGGATCGCTGGAATTTGTTTCCGACGAAGGAACTGCGGTTGTTTCAGTCTCCAATGGTGCTGTGGTCAAACGTCAGCAGGATCAGAGTGGTTCGTCCATGGTCTCCGATCCCCGCTGGTTTTATGATGAAACTGAGGGAGCACTGGTCATATTTATGACGGCCCTTGACTCAGCACAGGCAATGACACTGGGTGGCATTGGGACTATCCAGATGTCGATGCTCGATGCACCCGTAATCCATGATTTCAACTATGGCGGCTCGCGTGAAGTAAAAATAGTGTATTCTCCTGACCCTGATAGTGACTATTCCCGTGCATGGAGTAACTACCTGACCGGCCCCTATATTGGACAGGATGGATTCACGGAAGCTTCTTTGAATGAATACACGTGGAATGTGAACCGCCTGGTAATAAAAGAGTATACTGTTAAAATCCTGGGAATATAATCCCGGAATTCTTTTTTTTTAAAGGTATCTGTATTTTACTGCGCCACTCCTGTTTTGACCGGATGTGACACGGTTTGCGATAAAAAAGTATTTAGTCAAAATTTCGGGCATTTAATCCTGAATTATTATAATCAGAGATATTTGTTGCGCTGCAGCCACTCACGCTGTGGTCGGGTGTAGCGGTAGATGATGTCAGCCTTTTCGTCCTGGAATGACCACGGTACTACGATTAACACGTCCCCTTCGCGAATCCATACCCGCTTCTTGATCTTCCCTTTAATGCGGCCTGTTCGTGTCACTCCGTCAAAACACCGTACCCTGATATGGTTTGCACCAAGCATGAGATCTGCTTCCGCAAACATCTCCCCCATCCTTTTATTGGGCAGTTTCACCCGTACGATTGCAGGTGGTTCAGCCTGCGAACTTTTTTTTCTGTTTTGGTTTGCCAGAAGACTCACTCCTTTTATATATATGTGTCCTCTTCGGATAAAAAGGTCATCCATGGAGGTTTTTCTAAAAATATTCGTGTGTTTTGCCTTTTTTTCCGTAATTGGTGTCCATATGTCTGATTATCCGACTGGACAATTTGTTGCAGAGGGTCTTATTCTCTCCTGCTGGTCAACGTGTTTTTTGTCTGTTCCTCTTTTCCGGTGCTGTCAATTGCATGTCGGAGGGCTGCACATGAGAATCCCTCTTCACCTCTCCCCTGCGCGGAAACGGCTCTGAACGGCAAGACGGACCATCACCTTTTTTTGAGGTTTTTCGGCAAAAAAAATTCTTTCATTTTCGGGGATTAAATCTGTGGCCATCCCTCCGCACCAATAAGGGGGACAAACCGGACTGCCCCATGATGTGAAACAGTCAGTTTACCACCCGTTTTGTGGATACAGGTCAGTACCTGCAGATCCATCTCTCCGACCGGGAGAACCATTCTCCCCCCGTCGGCCAGAAGGGCCGTCAGTGATTGGGGGACATCCGGCGCTGCAGCGGTGGTAATTATCCCATCAAACGGCCCTTCGCCCTTAGGCAGTGCAGTACCGTCCCCGGTGATTATAGTGATACCTTCCACGCCTGCCCGTTTCAGGTTCCGTTGTGCGAGTTCAGCAAGTTCGGGTATTCGTTCAACTGCTGTGACCCTGCAGCCGATCAGAGCAAGGACCGCTGCCTGGTATCCCGAACCTGCTCCAACTTCGAGAATCCGATCTCCGGGTTTTGGTTCAATCAGGGCCGTCATCAATCCTACGATATAGGGCTGTGAAATGGTTGCTCCATATCCAATGGGAACCGGACAGTCGTCATAGGCATCATCCTGCAGGTTTTCCGGGACAAAAAGGTGACGGGGCAGACGGCGCATGGCATCCAGAACCGCAGGGTTCAAAACCCCCCGGTCTGCAATCTGCCGGTCAACCATCTGTTTGCGCAGAGCAGTATACAATATGTCCTCTCCCATCTGCATGTGCCATCTCCTCCTGAACAAAGTACGTTTATCTCCTGCGCAGGCACCCGGCTTGTGTGCTTGTGCATCGCCACCCTACGTTCAGGAATGTGTGTGTGTGTCTCTCTCTCTCTGGTATGCAGGAGCATGTGATGCCCCGGATTGCATGCCGCCGTTTCTCTGGTGTATGCCATTTGTCTGGTGCAGTACACTCAGGGATTTACTCTTCTTTTAGCGGGTGCAGGCAGAACCATCTCCCTGTAAGGCTGTATTTTTTAAATACCTCACATTCGGGGCAGTTACAGTCCTTGCTTACGCAGTCTGTCTTTTTTGTCTTACCGCGTGCGCAGAAGAGTGCATGCGGTTCGACGTCCATCAGTTTGTTCTCCTGGGATGTGGGGCAGGGGCCACAGAACCGTTTACATATCTCGAGATTTTCTGGTGTATCCGGGACTTTCATATATCCCCCTTCCATTCATTGAATGGAATACCCTTACTCCTCCGTCATGATATTTAAATATTTGATGCCCCGGATTCCTGAGAGCCATCATGATCCTATGTGGTTTCAAGTGCCCGACCTGATGGTACACACAGCTTGTTTTCGCATTCGTATTCCAGGATGTAGAGGGCGCGATAATGCTCCCGTGAATACCGGGGATTATCTCTTCCAGATTTTTGGTTCCGTCACCGGGGGTGTGTAATACTCAATCATCTCGGCAGTAAAGACCAGAACTACAAAATCAGGGTTGTCGGGTGATTTAAAAAACTCCTCAAACATCGGGCTCCAGTATTGCTCTTTTGTCTCCCGGTCTTCATGCACTTCTGCTTTTGCACGAATCCCTACATACGGGTCTGAAAATTCTTTTCCTGACCATATGGAGATGGCAGCGGTTGGGTGCGCCTTTAATTCTTCAACCTTGCGGGTATTCTTCATGGTTCCCGTAACGAGTGTCATATCATCAAATCCGTTGAATACCATGAAGCGCACCGCAGGCTGGTCTCCTGCGATGGTGGCAACGGCGCCGACATGCATCCCTCCTATCACTGTCATGATCTTCTCTTTTAGTTCCATACTTGCCCTTTCTGCCGGGTGAAAGTATATAATATATTGGCGGCTGGGGGATGAACGGATCCAGGCACAGATCCTGACACCTGAAAAGGTTCATGGAGGGTGAAAATAGCTTGTTTTTTTTGTATCTGATGAGTGGTGTCCGGTCAAAAGAGAGCGCCCGATGAGGGCACTGCGATGTCTGTGCCCACCCTGTGTATAAGGCGATATACGCGCAAAGAACCTGAAATCCGAAGAAATGGACGTATTTATTACACTGCGTTCCTAGCCGCCCAAAGGGATTTGTGCGCGATTCCTCTTCGCAGTGTGGGGGATACCGCGTCCGGATGCATGGAAGAATATTCAGAACCTTTCGGGATTATCTTTAATCATTCTATTGAATCCGAAAGGAGAGTGTGGCCCATTCTGATGGCATCTGTATTTTGCCTTTTTATTCAGAATAATTCTTAAGGATCTTCAGAATAAATTTTGATAACAGTCTGCACAAAATATGTTAAGCATTCTGGTTTTAATGTGAATTTCAGGCGATAATGCAGGTAAAATCTGATGTAATGGTAGTCTTTCTCTTAGCATGGTGGTTTTGAAGGGTAAAACCCTCTCCTCAATGCAATATATAATTAAGTATTGGCTCGCATTATTATAGAATGGAAAACTTTTTTCGCTTCTCGACATTTCCCATATCACCGGAAATAATCAAGGCAATAGAAGATATGGGATTCGAGGAGCCAACGCCGATACAGGCGCAGGCAATCCCCCCCATTCTTGAAGGAAAGGACGTGACCGGACAGGCACAGACCGGTACTGGAAAGACGGCAGCTTTCGGCATACCTGCACTGCAGATTGTTGATCTGGCCTCCAGACTGACACAGGTAATCGTTCTGTCACCGACTCGTGAACTTGCAATCCAGACGGCTGAAGAATTTAACCGGCTTGGAAAATATATGAGGAATATACACGTCCTTCCGGTCTACGGTGGCCAGCCCATCGAACGCCAGTTCCGGGCGCTGAAAGTAGGTGTGCAGATTGTTGTCGGTACACCCGGGCGTGTACTGGACCATCTCGACCGGGGGACACTCTCCCTTAAAAATGTGAAGATGGTAGTCCTCGATGAAGCAGACCAGATGCTTGATATGGGATTCAGGGATGACATTGAGAAAATTCTCGCAGAAACTCCAAAAGAGCGACAGACAGTGCTCTTCTCTGCAACGATTCCCGACCCCATAAAGGAGATCTCACGCCGGTTCCAGAAGAACCCGGAATTTGTGCGTGTTCAGCACCGTGAACTGACCGTTCCACAGATTGAGCAGCTCTATCTTGAGGTGCGCAACCGTGAGAAGAACGAGGTTCTCTGCCGTATCCTTGAGATGTACGATCCTGAACTTGCCCTTGTCTTCTGCAATACCAAGCGCGCTGTAGACGAACTGATGACCCAGCTGCAGACGCGCGGGTACTTCTCAGAGGCGCTCCACGGCGATATGAAACAGTCCCAGCGTGACCGTGTGATGGCAAAGTTCCGAAAGGGTGCAATTGATGTCCTTATCGCAACTGATGTTGCAGCACGTGGAATTGATGTCGATGACGTGGACCTTGTTGTCAACTTCGATGTTCCGCAGGATGTGGAGTATTATGTACACCGCATCGGACGGACGGCACGGGCAGGACGTGAAGGACGCGCAATTACCTTTGTCGGACCAAAGGAGATCTACAAACTCCGGTCCATCCAGAAGTATGCACACATTACAATCACCGCCATTCCTCTCCCCACTGCCCGGGACGTTGAACGTACCCGCATGCGCAACCTAGTTGATAAGATTAAGGAGACCGCGGATGATCGTGAAAATGATAAGTACGTTGAGATAGTCGAGCAAATAATGATTGAAGGCTACACCTCCCTTGATATCGCTGCAGCACTGCTGAAGATGAAACTGGATGTCGGTAACGAAACGGATGAGTCCTCTTCCATTCAGGCGGATAGTTATGGTCAGTCAGGCGTTGTTCAGCTCTGCATGAATCTTGGCAGGGAGGACCGTATCCGGCCAAAGGATATTGTGGGAGCTATCACGGGAGAAACAGGCATTACCGGCAAGGAAATCGGTGCCATCAGCATCTTTGACACCTACTCCCTGTTGGAAGTCCCCCAGGAAAAGGCAAAGCAGGTCGTTGAGGGAATGATAGGTAAATCCATCGGCGGCACAAAACTTATCAATGGGAAAGCTCTTGGGTATGACTGTCCGAAGAATGAAAATTCCCGGAAGAGAAAATACTAAATATTTTTTTTAGCCTGAAAAATCCAGACTGCGGGTAAGGCAGATCTTGATTTGACCAAAGGAAAAATTCCGGTTTTGTCTATTGCAGGTGATTCTTTCGGATTTTTCCGGCAAATTTCCCGTATCGTGTACGGCAGATGATATTTTCTGCTCGGGCAGAATGTCCTTATGTTGAGGAACTTCTCTGCCCACATATGGTATGGGCACTGTCGGCTTTTTCAGTGATAGGAGATTACGAAATAGATTGTCTCAGTTCAAATCAGCTGAAAAAGTAATTGCTGCTTAAGGATGACCAATTATAACTGGAATAACTGGATTTTCCGACAGTGTCCCAAAATTATGCTAAATGTGCCTCCAAATTTAGTATTGTCACAGATTTTGGATAGGATAATCGCAATCCATCGATATAGCTTTTCCCGTCACACTGAATCAATTTTCGGTGAACGTTTACAATGACTCACCTTTTGAATTTATGGGTTTTATGGATTGTTTTGCAGCGATTCTTTCGATATTGAAATTCCTGCAGAGACCGTCAAAGAAGTCGTCATACGGATCATTGTTCTTTGGGTTTGAATTGCTGAGCATTACCTTTGCCAACTTTTCATTGCAGAGTTTATATAATCTGAAAGTCAGGTTTCATGAAGCGTTATCACCTATATTAGTGATGGAGATTTTCATACCTTTTCAACCATGCACGTAAATGGAAATATTTAAGATTCGTTCGGTTTTTTCCGAACGACCGCGTAGGGGTTTATAGGTTCATCTTCTGAATAAAATATTGCTTCAGGGTAATCATATGGTGTTACTACAAGTGGAGAAATAGCAATGAAAAGAGTTTCACTTATACTACCACCAGTATTACATCAGCGATTATGGAACTGATATCAAGGATGTCCTGCTTGTTGTCTACCTTGCATGTTTCTCATCCCACTACAACCCATACAATGGACATCTTGCCCAGCAGACTATGGATAAAGGTGCAGACATCTGTATCGGGTTTGATGGTGAGGTAGAAATTGAAAACGGGAAATGCTGGTCCGAAGGTTTTTGGGATCGTGTCCGGAATGGTGAGATAGTTTCAGATGCTGCAAGAAATGCAAAAGATGACTGCTTTTGGCAATGGCCTACCGGCTACCATGGGGTTGATACCTATGAAATTTCAGGCAGTTACAATAGTTACCTTACTCCTGCACGTTATGGAGTCTATTGAGAGGTGATTTGAAAATGAAAAAAGTATTTATTTTCGCAATTATGTGTATATTTGTTACTATTTTAGCGGTGTTTGCAGTTATAGCCACAGCTCCAATCGGGGTGGAAGCTCCAATTGGGATGGAAGCTCCAATCGGGGTGGACATTGCAAAAGAAAAATTACAGGAATTTGTTAATGATCCATCAGTCAATATACAGTATCAGAATACCGAATGCCTGAATCTAGTGCCAGGTCAAACCTCATATGTCGGATAAAGGCGAGATAGTTTTATTCGTGCATCGTCCGTTGTAAATTGCCACTTGATGCAAGCTATCCTGTTATTTCTCGCTTTTTCCCACGATTTTACCTCATTTCGGATAATATCAATATGAGGGATCCTTCTGTCAAGGCACTGGGAATGGAGAACGCTCAATTCGATTTCAGCGATATTGAGCCAACTCCCATGCTTCGGCGTATAAACAAATTCAAACCGATCCCACAGGGTCTTTGCCACATCAGGCGTAAAAGTATCATAGAGTGATCCAGGCGTATGAGTGTTTAGATTATCCATCACCAGGGTAATTTTTTCCGCCATATGGTATTGCTCTGCAATATCCTGGAGAAATCGAGCCTAATCCTTTTTGGTTCTCCGCTCTGTAATTTTCACCATTCGTTTTCCCGCAAGTGGCTGGCAAGCAAGAAAAATATTACACGTGCCACAGCGGCGATATTCATAATCATATCTCGCAAGTTGCCCCGGAGAACTGGGCGTGGGCATTCGAGTCTCACCTATGAGTTGTTTGGGCGATTCATCCATACAGATGACGGGGTACTTGGGATCAAAAGGTCGCTTATATACATCCAAAACCAGCTCCATCTGGGCAACAAAGTTACCGTTCTGCTCTGGAGGGATTACCCATGCTTGATTTCTCCAGGGTTTGAGTTCGTTTTTTTAAAATCTGCCGGATGCTTTCATGGGAGATAGCATCGATATATTCAAGTTCGACGACTTTGTCGGCCAATAATCGTAACGACCAGCGGAAATAACCCTCAGGCGGCTCGCTGCAACTCAACGCAATGAGCTTTGCCTCGAAAACGCCATCGACTTTTTTGTCATATGTACGATCGGGTTTTTTCCTTGACAGCGCCTCTTCAAAGCCTTCCATGACAAACCGCTTCTTAACCCGGTCAATCTTTCGCATGCTAATATTGAGAACTCGGGATAAATCCTCATTTGTTGAACGGTTTGTCTGATAATCACCTTTATCACACCCGAGAAGGATGAGGGCATTCAGCACTTTTTGGGATGGATGTTTGCCTTTCGAGACAATCTCTGAAAGAGAGTCACGTTCATCGCGAGTAAGAGTTACAACATACTTCCTCATTGATGAAGATATAAATCACTCATATTACATTATTGTTACGTCGTTTTATGTTTGACATGACACTAGGTGATTATTATACATTCAGCGCAGGCAATGGTCAGGTATATGTCAATATGTACACGGGCGCGATTGAGCGTTCATCTTTTATTGATGCCCGGAAATCGTCTGGTGAAATTCGGCCTGATTATGCGGGGGCAGAAATGGTTGCAAGGGAGTATGCAGAAGAGAAATACTCCGGCTTTGCTGACATGAATATGCAGCTTATAAAATCTGATTCAGAGAATCATGGTGATGCAGGCAGTGAGAATTCATTTATCTGAAGAGAAAATATTGAAGGGGTTCTGACGCCAAATACAGTTGTTGTAAATATTCATCCTGCATCCGGCAGGATAGTGTCATATATAGGAATTCAGCGAGAGATTAATTGCGTACTTGAACCTGAGCTCTCAGAAGAGGATGCCTTAAAAATTGCGGAAAAACAATTCCCTGACATAAGGGTTACTGAAACAACAGCCGAATTATCCATAGAATATACAAAACCGGACGTTCAGTCTCTGACATGGGTAATTACAATGAAAGGTAAGCCTAAGGATTATGTCCTTCAGGGTGGTCTGGTAGTAATTGATGCATTGACAGGAGAGGTGCTGATGACCAGCCCATATCTCTAAATGACTGTATATCACAGGATATTACAATGCATTCAAAGTTCTGGGCCTGTTTGGCCCTTATTGCTACCATAATTCTCATTTTTTCCGCAAATTATTTCATAGTCAGTGAATTTAATCTAAAATCAAACCATGTGCAGGAACCTCTCAAAATTCACCGGTGGATAATGCCTTTTAGTCTGGATTATGGAAACCCGGATTATAAATTTCCGGTCATAATTTATGATGAAGATGAGGGAGGAAGCTGGCAGATCCAGGATGAGGACAAATGGAACCGGGCAATAAATATCGGAGACCGCTACAGCCCCAATATGTCACACCCGGAAGAGATCTGGTATACACCCGATATAACAGTTGAGGGTAATAATCTCAGCATTGATTTTTTTGTCTGGAATACTGCAGGGAAAGATTGTGAGAGTGCTATCCTCAATATGACATCACGGACAGAAAACCTGAATGAAACCACCGGTTATCCAGAGGGGGGGACCGTGTCTTTCATCACAAAAGAGGTGCGTATAGACAATATTTCAGCCGGAAAATCAGATGAAGTACGGATTGTGACTGAGCTATTAAAACCCGAAAAAGAAGAAATTCGTCGTCTTACGATCAAAATGCGTGCCCCATATACTTTCACCGGGAAAAACAGCACTTCATGCACTTATTATTCCAATCCCGAAGGGATCCCATCCGGAGAAGTAAAATTTATACTAAAAGGAAAGGATGCACCGGAACTGGGATCGGCACTAACAATTCGTGGAAGGTGAAAAAAACAACCACATCCAACTATTTTTGAGATATTGCCACAACATTTTATTTTAGGATTTATTATGAATTCCTGAGGTAATATTTCCTTATTTTCACTACAATCTGTGAACCGCCGATTTATGTGGGATTGTAATGAAGATGCAATCCACAAAACTCTTTGTTCGGAAAATATTATAATATTATATCCCATGGGGGTCTCTCGGAGATAATTTAAATCGCAAACTATGATTTTCAGTTAGGGAATATCTCCAAACCTAATTTCTTCTCAAGCGCTCTTACTTTCTTTGGTACCTCTGTAATTTGATCGAATCCATCATATGATATTTTTGTGACCTTTGAAAAGATCAGGAGTACATCCTTCGGGGAATACTCAGAAGTCAGCCCTGCTTTCTTTATGACGTTCAGGATCTTACAATAGAGATACAGACACAGAAATCCAACAAACAAATGGCCACAAACTGCGCTTCTGTCGCCAAGATACAGGACGTCTGCCTGAATCTCATTTTTCAGAGTATCAAAATGCTTTTCAACGAGATCCCGTGTTTTGTACAGTTCATAGATCTCCTGCGGAGTCTTCTCCAAGTTTGAAAGAAAGAGAATTCTGCCAGCATTTTTTTCTTTGACCTTTGCTTCGTCTGATTCAAGCTTTCCATTTTCCATTCTTGAAAATATCGTCTTTCTCTCTTCAAGTCTGAGGTCTTCGTCCTCAAACATATACAATATTTTATCGCCGATCTCCCTTTTTCCACCCCGGATAAGGCGTTTATGATACATAAAATGATAATTCAGGTGTATCCGGGTCTTGTAGTGATTACTGTTTCTGCGAAGGGGCACTATGAACGAACATTTCCGCTCAATCAACCCTTCAACTACTTTTTCAGAGACAAATCCTCCATCCATAACAATTGTTGCATCATGGAGATCGAGTTCATCCATTGAAGGTAGGAGTGTGGATACGTCCTTCACTGAACCGGGAACCGGACGAAGCATAACCGGCAGGCCAGTCTCAAGTCCACAAAACAATGCTAAGTTCACCTGAGGGAGGGCCATTTCCTGAGCATTGTGGCCCCATTCGGCAAAGGACAAATTGTCCGAAAGGGAAAAAATAAAGGAGAGATCATAGAGGAGATGGGTATTTCCTTTGCGGAGATATTTGAAGACAATGTCCTGTCCTAATTTGTCATCTCCAATTTCGCGTAATGTGAGTGACAGATTTTTTGGAGAGCATTTGGGGGATATGTTCAAAGAATTGTCTAATTTTTCCCAGGATGTGTTTACTCTTTTTAATGGAAGATATCCGGAAATGCGGGTAAATACAAGAGCAATGATATCTTCCCAGTGGTCCGGAAAAGCTTCGACAAGTATTGGGATCAGCTCTTCAAATTCCTGCGCAAGAAATTTAGCATTTCCATATTCATGAGCTGATTTTGGTCTGGACACGGATTCTCTTTTAGATTTGTCCTGTGGCGGGCGGTCGGCTCCTTTGACAAGCAGCCCATGTTCTTCGGTGAGTCTTCCCTGGTAACGGGAGATCTTTTTGGTCTTCTTGGTTTCCTTGTTGTACGTGCTTGTGGAATGGTAGACATACGGTTTATTCTGAATATATTTGATTTCGAGGCACTTTATTCCCTGACTTCTTTGGTCCTCCAGCCACTTTTTTGCCCATTCATCCATGGTCCAATATTAGGGAATGCAAATATATGAAGCTTTCCCCTGAAATCATGTGAACTTCAAAAATGGCGCAGCATAACGGAAATTAATCCCTATGTGTGGAATAGTTAAGGTTAAATATGAATGATATTGCACTCAACCGGGAAGACATCACTGCTTTAACATCAGACGTTAGGATAGCCATATTAAAGGCACTTGATGACCGGTCAGGGAATTGTATAAACGACCTTGCCGGAGGACTCAATCTTGCCAGATCTACTGTCCACCAGCATCTTGGCATTTTAATGGATTCCGGGCTTATAAAAATGGATGGTAGCAGAAAATGGCGTACCTATTCTCTTACCTCAAAAGCACAACGCATTCTCCATCCGGAAAAAGGATACAGAATATTATTGTTGCTCGGCACATCAATTTTTACACTTACTGCCGGTTTGTTTTTTATTCACTCATATGTATGCGGCTATACTGTTCAGGATACCAGTAAGATTCATGATCCTCTGATGTTAATCATAGGTGAACTGCTCCTTATTCTGGCAATTGCACTCTGGTATACTCTTTTCCTGTTGAGAAAAGCAAAGAAAAGGTATTCAACCTAAAGTCTGTCCAGCCAACAATTTCAGAAGAACTGGTAAAATCAGATTGTACGTTCTCCCCTGCTTTTGATGAGCACTATTCATATCACGAATTTTCCCGCGAATATGGCGGTATCAAACAAAAATGGGCCATGTATCATTCCGACCCGATGCACAAACGGCAGAATAAGACGTTTGAAAAGAACCTCGTGAAAAATCTGTGCAAAAGAATTCGGATGTGAACCTGATGCACATAATGCAGAATGTGAGAAAAGTCCTTTCCTTTTGATGTTTTACACTCTGTGTTGCAGACCGTGATTTTACATTGCCTCTACCCGACGGAAACGGAATATGATCCGCCAGTCCTGTTGTTCCCGAAGCGTTACCTCATTCATCTCCTCAAGGAATTCACAGAGGTCTTTCATGTTCTTTGCATGCTGAATCTGGTTTCTGATGGCGGTGATATGGCGGACCGTATGTGCATAACGTTCGGCATTGCGCTGGTATTCCCGCTGGAGACGGAGTGCAGCAATGGCTGAACCAACGGCAGGGAGGGTGATGGTAAAAAAGGCCAGAAGCAACGGAATCCGGGATGGGTAATCTGTCTCCCAGTGGCCGATACCGGTTGCATGAAGAACCGCAAGTATGAGTGTGACAAAAAAGATCCCTGCACCCGCATAGGTCAGCAGTATGTAGGTACGCTGTGCAGACCTCCCTGCCTTTTCATAGAACAAGAGGCGGTTTGTGATCCATGCGGATCGGAAGAACTTCTTGACGGGTACATACGGTATATCAAGGCGGCAGAAATAGATGGGCCGTGTGGCCATAATCTCTTCAAATGCCATCACCATCCAGTCGTTCGGGCGGTGTGCCATACTCATATGGGGGGGCGCATCCGGTTTCTCACACTGGATACAGATGATGCAGAGAAAGAATGCCGCACGCAGTCGTTCGGCGAGGAAGTTGTAATCAATCCATCTGCGGTGAAAATCCCCGTAGCGCGATGCATACATGAGGAGAATAATAAGGGATATCTCAAACACCTCAACCCATACCAGCCAGAACATTTCAGGGAAAAAAAGGGTCTGGAATGTGATGGTGGCAACAGCAAGGGCGGCAAGGAGGGTGACAAGTATGCCGGTCCAGGTGTGCAGGCGCTGGTATTTTTTTGCTAAAAGACGGGTCCGGGTAAAGTAGGGGAGTAAAGACCCGTAGATTGGTTCCAGAATTGTGTCATCCAGTGATACCTTCCCGGTCTCCTCACGCAGAGATGTAATATATCGCCGGTATGTGGCGGTATAGCTGTCAAGGCTCACGTTTTCTGTGTTATACTGGTTGAGCTGTGCATAGGAATCAAGGATCATGTCGTCATGGGACAGTTCATACTTCCTGCCATTCACCGGATCAACTGCAATAATAGTCCGTCCATGGTTCCGGGCAAGATCGAAGACACTCCCCGGCCTGTAAAGGTTAGCTTTGGGTTCCCACTCTCCGATGAGCAGAACAAGCGTGGAATAGTCGATGATCACATCATGAACCGGGTTGCACCCGGGGTTTGCATCTTCTTCATGGACTCTCACTATAGTATGGTCTATGTCCCCCTCAAACGGACCGGGAGTATTGTCCGGTTCATTCTCACCGTAGTAGATGAGGGCAATCTCAGGTGGTGTGATGCCTTCCCAGATGTCGTCTGCAAGCAGGGCTTCAAGAATAATGTGTTCCGGTCCTGCCTGGTAGGGAAGGAAGAATCGGTAGGAATGGGGTGTGCCTGCAAGGAGGTTCTCGAGCCGGGTAAACACTATTTTTATTGAGTTTAGTACAGGACCTGCGGTGAAGTGGTGTTCGGTGACAATGAGTCCCACCTGAACAGAGGTTGCGAGGGGGCCAGGCGGAGATATGGTATTTCCGGGAGTATTGATGGTATCTGCCGGTATACTCCTGTTATTCCTGTTTTCCGTCTCTGCCTGCATCTATCTCACTATCCTCCTCCTGAATGGCAATAAAGGTTTCATGCGAATGTGGATGGAATCGGATGGCGTGCTTTCAGTGATTTCCTGAATTTTTCAGATACGTCACACGATGTTTTTTCCGGAGGTATTGGCAATCAGCCCTCCTTTCTTTAACTGGAAAATTTCCTGATTGTTCGTGTAAAAGTATTTCATCTCTGCCGGAAACCGGACTATTACTGCAAAGCGGTGTAACAGGGAGGAAATGATACATGAGTGGAGAAAGCGGAGGATCCGGCGGAGGATCCGGTGGAGGATTAGGCGGAGGAGCAGGTACAGGTGTCGGTAGTGGAAGCGGAAGTGGAGCAGGTGGTGCAAACCTTATTCCCCGGGAGACAGGGTTTGCATATGCAATTGTGGTCATAATCGCACTTGCGATACTTTGGTACACCGGAAAAATAAATCGCAAAAAGGCAGTGATATTTTTACTTATTTCAACAGCACTGGGTTTCCTGATCTTTGCACCTGTTGCACCCCACAACTTCCAGCAGCTGCTTCTCCGCGATGTGGTATCACTGGGTGCGTCCCTGGAGTTGGCGGCCTTTGGGTTGATTCTGATTCTTGTTCTCTCACTTGTGTTCGGGAGGATATTCTGTGGGCATATCTGTCCGGTGGGTGCCATCCAGGAACTTGCCTCCCTTGTGCCCCTGCCAAAATTCGGGCAGAACGCAAAGCAGGTTTCTCGTGGAATCCGGGCAGTCATTTTTGTGATTGTCCTTGCAGCAGCCTTTGGATGGTCTGTCGGCATTATTGATTATTTTGGCCTGAAAGAGTTCTTCTCGCTTGATGTGACGTCCGTTCTCTTTTATGTCTTTCTTGGAGTGCTCCTTCTCTCAATGGTGGTATACCGGCCGTTTTGCCGTTTTATCTGCCCCTACGGGCTGCTTCTCTCTCTCACCGCAACAGTGAGCGCCTTCAAATTTCGGCGGACAGACACCTGTATTAAATGTGGACGCTGCGAGCGGGCCTGCCCCACAAATGAGGCAAGGGTGGGTGACCGGAAATCGGAGTGCTATATGTGTGGACGGTGTGTTGAGGTATGCCCGGTGGAAGGGGCCCTTGTGTACCGGCGTTCATCGGGCAGGTGGTCTGCTGCAGGCACCCCTGATGAGAAGGAACAGGCAGGAGAATGATCCTCTGGTTTTTCATAATTCGAAGAAAAAAAGAGAGAATTTATTTTTTTTGTATCTGCCCGGCAGCCTGATACAACAGAGCAGGTAACCGGTTTTTCATCATGGCAGCCCAGTCCATCAGGAATGTCTCTTTGGTTATGTATTCCTGCCCGATTTCCCCGATACAATAGCGTCTGCGGCAAGTGCACCGGTTGAAAAAGCCGCCTGCAGGTTATATCCGCCGGTGTCGCCATCGATGTCAAGGACTTCTCCGATGCAGAAGAGGCCGGGGACTTCTTTTGCTTCCATGGTCTTCTGCCGTATGGCGTCCCGTGCCACCCCGCCCCGTGTCGCCATCGCAGTCGCATATCCTTCTGTCCCGGCAACGGTGAACGGAAAGTCTGTCAGGTATCTGATGAGGGTGTTCCTGTCAGTTTTGGTGAGGTGGGCACAGGTGGCATCACGCGGGATGCCGGAGAGTTCAAGCAGGCTCAGGATGAACCGTGCGGGGATTTTTGTTCCTGAAAGAACCGTATTCACCTGACGGTTTTTTCCTTCTGCTATGGTGTCAGTCAACTCTTTTCTGGCACTGTCCTCATCCGCACCGGTGACAAATCCCACATGCAGGGTATCTCCGGTTTTCACATATCGGGAAATATGCAGGGCACCGGGGCCGGAGATGCCGTTTACGGTGAGGATTATGTCTCCTGTTACCTGCCTGATTTTTTTGGAATCCCGGTACAGGGAGAGCGGGACGTTGTCAAATGAGATGCCGGTTAATGCGTGGAAGGGATAGTCCCTGATAATGATGGCACAGAGTGCGGGACCGGTTTCTGTGACGGGCAGTCCCAGTCTGCCTGCGAGTGTATATCCATCACCCGCCGACCCGGTTGCAGGGTATGAGGCACCGCCGGTTGCAAGCACAATATTATCTGCTGTATAGGTGGCAGACCCTGTTTTAGCAGTGAAGATATCATTTGCATGTTCAATTGCCAGTACAGGCTCATCGCACCGTATTTCAACCCCTGTACGGGTGCATTCTGCAAGAAGAACTGAGAGAGTATCCTTCGCTGTGCCGTCTTCCGGAAAGTACTTGCCGTTCTCATCGGCAGAAAACAGAAGTCCGTGCTCCTGAAAAAATGCCAGCAGGTCGGTGTTTTTGAAGTTCATAAGGGCAGGCCGGAGGAATTTACCTCCATCACCGTAATGGGTAATGAACTCTGCCATTGTTCCGGTATGGGTGAGATTACATCTGCCTGCTCCGGTGATGCAGAGTTTTCTCCCGCAGGAAGGCATCTTCTCAAGGACCAGAATGCGCCGGTGTTCTCCTGCGGCACGGCAGGCACAGAAGAGCCCGGCAGGGCCGCCTCCGATGATAATGGCAGTGTATATTGGGTTTTTTCCGGCAACACCTCTGCCGGTGGAACTATTTCTTTCGGTCATATCTGTTGAGGGAGTAGTCTATGGCGTTCATGCGGTATTACCCCTGCAGGTCATGACGACTTCTGGCGGGGGTGACTGATCTTATCTCATCCCAGTTTTTTGGAAGATGTATCCCGGAAAGATGCATGTTTTCTCCCGATTGCTGCAAATATTTCATCGCAGACTGCAGGGAAGCGACAGGTCAGGACGTTCACTCCTTCTTCGGTTATTCCACCGGGAGTGGCCACCCTGCTGATGATATCTGTACACCCTGTTCCGGGGATCTCCAGCAAAGCGGCAGTTCCGATGAACGTCTCACGGGCCAGTGCTTCCGTCTCATCTGCAGGAATCCCTGTCATCCGGGTTGCGGATAGGGCAAACTCGTGTATCATTGCCGCAAAGAATGCCGGGGCACAGCTGGTGAGGGCGGTATAGGGTTCAATATCCTGTTCTGAGATGACGACCGGAGTGCCGATAGCGCCGAAAAGGGAGGTTACCTGTTCCCGGTCAGCCTGTGTTGTGCGATCAGAAAAAACGATGAGTGACACTCCCTTCAGCTGTTCTGAAGTGACAGAGGGTATTGCCCGCACCACTCGTGCCGGAGTCAGAGCTTCGAGTTCGCTGAGGGGTACATCAGATGCAACCGATATGAGCATTTTGTCATCAGTCAGGAGGTCTTTTATTTCTTCCATGACCGGCACTACGTCCGGCTGCCTGACACAGAGAATGATGACATCGGATTTCCTTACAAGTGTACGGTTGTCATCTGCCGTCTGTATTCCGGTTTCTGCGGCAATTGCGTTTTGTGCCTCTGCTGTCCTGTTTGATGCACAGAGGTTTTTGGGGACTGCTGCCCCGCCCCTGAGAAATGACCGGATGAGCATCCGCCCCATGCTTCCTGTCCCGATAATCCCGATATGTGTGTCCATTCTTTCACTCACTCTTTCTTCTTCCCTGCCTTCGCGTTAGGGGTTTCCTGCCGTTGCATGGGCAACCGTAAGGAGAATTCCGGTGGACCCCTCTGGTGTGGATTCATCAGAACCAGCGGCTTCCCGCGTCAATTCGCTCCCCTTCCATATATTCCGTTTGGGTTGTTTTCTGTATCTATGTGATTTGCAGATGAATATTCTGACATATTCGGATATTTTTGGGAAATGGTGTGGCTTTCCACCATAAGGCGTGTGTGCTGCCTGCAGGGTATGTTATTTCTTTGCCTGTGTATGGCCAGGGAGATGCCGTGTCAGGAGGATTCCGGTCACAGGTGAATGATGGTGTATACCATGTCTGATGATCCCAATACCGGTGCAGGATGACTTACTGTCTGCTCCTATTAAAAGGCAATTTCTGTGAAAGGACGTATATATCCGATTTCCCGCAAAAAAGGGAGATGGTTTCTGTTGTCTTAATACAGGATAATAATCTTATCTGAATCAGATAATTGCACACCGTTAATGGGTGAAATTCTTAGCGGGTTACAACCGGTGCACATGCCTCTGATCGAAAAAGTATTCGGAAAATGGTAATCCAGCTGTTTACGCCTCCAGGTTGCATGGCAAAGCAGATTCAGGCAATAAAATGGGGATTATTGGTGTATTTTGTTCATTCCTGCTCTATTTTAAGTTTCCCGGATGATGATGAGCCGCCACTCTGTGCCATGTATCCCGATGGTGGTCCAGTAGGCCTCTTTCTGTACGACTCTTCCAAAGCCGGTGTCATAGAATGCATAGGTGTCATATCCTGACCAGTTGCCGCCATAGTGGTGAGCAAAGTCGGGTATTTCAGGGAAATTCTCATAGAGAGATTCGTTGAAAGTCTCTTTGCCGATTTCTTCCGCATCTGCGTCATAGAGGACACGTCCGTCTGTCTGGGCTGCCATGATGGTATATGGTGTGCCTTCGACAGCCTGGACTGCATATTTCCCGATGATTTCATCCGGTGCAAACGAAAGGCTCACAAGTCCGATCATGGTATCGTCACCGGTAAAGACAGGATATTCGATGACAGCGGCGTAGCCTCCCTGTTCAAGCAAAATGAGGTCACTCATAAGGGCCTGTCTGGTGGAGAAGAGATCCTGAATCGCCGTCTGGTTTCCAAGGTTCTTTCCCATGAGCATCTCTGTCTTTGCTGCGGGCAATCCTGTGAGGACGGTTCCGTCCCTGCCAACAGTAATCACCGTTTTTCCGGAGGGGTCAGCATAGAGGAGTGTTGTCAGGGACTGAAAATTGCATGCACATGAACCGTCAAGACCCATTTCTGACAGTTCTGCTGCTGTTTCTGCCGCTGTTTTATCAAGTGAGAGGAGGCGGGTGTTGATGTCACCCTGAAGGCTGCTGAGGATCTGCAGCATTTCGGCATGTGCTTTTGTATTATCGGAGAGAGGGACAGATGACTGTTCTGTCTGGAGGCATCCTGCCGCAAAGATGGCCGAGATGATGAAAAGTACTGCAATAAATGCGGTAATTAATCCCGTGTCTGTTTTCACCCTGAGATGTTGGAAAAAATGTGATATATTCCTTTTGCCGTGGTATCATCTGCACAAATCAGTATATTCATCTCTTCCGGCGGAGAAGCCTGTAGTATATGGCATCTCCCCTCTTAGCGCTAATACTTTCATTCTTTATTCCCGGTCTGGGACAGTTTTATACCGGACAGTTTCTGAAAGCAATTCTGCTCTTTGTTGCAGCAGGTATCCTGGCATTCTTCTGGTTCACGATTATTGCAATCCCGCTGTATATCGTTGTCTGGATCTATTCCATGTATGATGCATACACGGAAGCGCAGAACGTCTAAGCCGTCCTTCTCACGATGTTTGATTCGGGATCAAAGAATCCGGAACGATGTGGTATTAGGATGATTATGGGAGGGGAACGGATTGTTCCTCTCTCCTTTCTGTCTTCTCTTTTCTGGTGTCCCCCTGCCCGAGACATTTGTTTATCATCTCCTTCAGACGGAAGAGGGTCTGCGTCTCTGCAAAATCCCTTCCTTCCCAGCGGATGATGCCGTTTCTGTCGATGAGATAGAGGTATGCCGATGACGAATCTGTCATCTCCAGTGGTTCGGTGAGTTCAGCTGCACTGCCGTAGACGGTCATCACATAGTCATGGTCTGCTTTTGTAATACCTGAACGCATGCCTCCGTCAATGATTCTTCGCATCGGCCGCCATATGGCTGAACGGATAACAGGGATCTCATAGATTGCTATTTTTTCTGCATCAGGAAATTCCCTTTTTATGGGAATAACCCATGAATTGATCATATCCTGTGCCTCGCGGACAAATGCCACGACGATAAGTGCCGGTGCCCCCTTTGCTGCATCCGGGAGTGTTTTTCTCTTCCCGGAGAGAGTTTCAGCAGTTATTTCCGGGAACCGGAATCCAGTTACCATGGGCGTAGATAGGTTTCCCCGGTGATGAATCTGTCGGGGGGGCCTGTGCAAAAAGACTTGTCCACCTGGCGGTGCTCTTTCGTTTTTTATACGGGGATGATATGGGGTGGTTCTGCCTATCCGGAATATCCTGAATATTCCGGGGTCTATTGTCTGTTTCAGGGATATATCTTGTCTGTTTCAGGAATAAAATGCCCTGGTTTTTCCTGAATGACGGTAAAAATGCTGCAAAAGAGATTTTGTTTTCTTTATTCAGATGCGGCCTGCAGTTCTTCCAGCCGTATTTTTACGGCATCAGCATGGCCGGTCACCTTGACACGGGGCCAGACTTCACGGATGATACCATCCGGACCAATGATGTAGGTCGTCCGTACAATACCTAATATTTCACGCCCCAGGATTTTCTTCGGCCGCCATACCATGTATTCTTTAATGACAGTGTGTGATTCATCCGAGAGGAGGATAATTTTCAGGCCGTGGGTCCCGGCGAATTTTGCGTGACTCTGACAGGAGTCTGCACTGATTCCGATGACCACTGCGTTTAGGTGGGAAAATGCTTCCAGTTCCTCATTGAAACCTTTTGCCTCTGTTGTGCATCCGGGCGTGTTGTCCTTTGGATAAAAATAGAGAACAACCCATTTCCCGGCAAAGGTGCTCAGGCAGATTTCGGTATTATTTTTGTCCGGAAGACAGAATCCGGGTGCCGGCGTGCCGATGTCAAGTACCACCATGATGATTCACAAAGGGATTACCCTACGTGATACTATTTATAATTGTTTCCATTTTACTGAATTTTTGAATGCCTGTTGTTTCTCTGGATAATGGGTGCAGGAACCAGAAATCGGTTTGAGGGTGGCGGCTTCGTTTATCCTGCTTTGTATTATCCATACTTAAATGATGGTGCAAAGGCTGTTTTTGGGAAAAAAGTCCTCATAAAGATAGTTTCTGACCTGGACTGGGTGTATTTATTCAGGATTTCCCCTTTATGATCTGTTGCATCCATTGTACGTATCAGGGCTGTTGTATTCTTTTATCCGGGATATTTTGTTTACTGCATACGACACGGCAGGGTTGAAGAGCATATCTTCTATCCAATAATGTCGAATAAATCATATGATTATTAAATATGTAAAATTTAGTGTGAACAAATTAGAAAATCTTTTTTAGTAATGCTACTAAATTAAAAAATAGTGTGAAGTGAACGTATGAAATATTCAGGATTCTTTGTAGCCGCAGTATGCGGCCTGATTTTTGTTGTGGCACTCTGTGCAGGGTGCACCAGTACCTCGTCATCTGCAGCCGCACCGGTTGCAGGGGATGAATCCGGCAGTATGATGACCATTACAGACGGGATGGGCAGAACGGTGAGTGTCCCGGTATCCTCCGGGCGCGTTGTCTGCTCCGGCTCCGGCTGTCTCCGTTATCTGACCTATCTTCAGGCAGAGGACCGTGTTGTCGGGGTGGATGATATGGAGATTAAAGAGAGTATCTTTGATGCACGGCCCTATGCCATCGCAAACCCGCAGTTCTCCTCTCTGCCAATGATCGGTGAATTCCGCGGAAACGACGACCCGGAGAAGGTTGTAGCCTGCAACCCGCAGGTGATCTTCAAGACACAGTGCATTGAAGCATCAGAGGCTGACGAGCTGCAGGAGAAGACCGGCATTCCGGTGGTTGCCCTGCAGTATGGTGATCTGGGGGCCAACCGGGCTGATATGGATCAGTCTCTCCGGACGATGGGTACCGTCATGGGCAACGACGATCGTGCCGAAGCGGTGATCACCTACTTTGACACTCTGACCGCAGACCTGAACGAAAGAACCGCAGGGGTTGCAGAAGCAGATCGTCCAACGGTCTTTGTCGGTGGCATTGCCTACAGTGGCCCGCATGGTTTCCAGTCAACAGAACCTGCATATCCGCCATTTACGTTTGTCAATGCCCGGACGCTCTCTGAAGGCCCTGATACTGCGCATGCTGATATTGCACAGGAGAAGATCATCGCTTTTGACCCGGAGGTCATCTTTGTGGACCTTTCAACCTTGCAGACCACGCCCTCAGCAGTCGATGAACTGAGAGACGACCCATCATACGCCGCGATGACTGCCGTGCAGGCAGGCGAGGTGTACGGTGTGCTGCCGTATAACTGGTATGCCGCAAACCAGGGCTCAGTGATGGCAGATGCCTACTTCATCGGCACCGTGCTCTACCCTGATGCATTCTCAGACGTCGACCCGACAGAGAAAGCAGATGAAATATACACATTCCTTGTGGGTGAGCCGGTCTTTGATGAGATGGACAGTCTCTTTGACAATCAGGCATTCAAACGGATCAGCCTGGAATGACCAATCCATCTTTTTTTCTAAAAACCGGTACGAGAGATGACAGGCTTTTTCGTGCAGTTCTTCCCGCCTGTTATCCGGGGGTGCCCTGATGCATTTTGCTGACGGCAAACTACCGGAAGGCTATATCACCTACACCCGCCGTAAGGCGGCCGTGATCGGAGCAGGCATTCTGGTGCTTCTGCTGCTGCTTGTGGCCTCCATTGCGGTTGGTGCTGTTGATATTCCCATTCGTTCTGTTGTCGGGACACTCACCGGAATGGCACCGGATCCGCTCTATGACCGGATCATCTGGAATATCCGGCTGCCGCAGGCGCTTGCCGCGATCGTGGCGGGAACCGGGCTTGCGATTGCCGGTGCGGGGATGCAGTCCGTCCTGAGAAATCCGCTTGGTTCACCGTTTACCCTGGGTATCTCCCACGCCGCTGCATTCGGCGCAGCGTTCTCGGTGATCATTCTCGGAACCGGCACAATGCGCAGCAGCGGCGCTGACGCAATTGCACTTAATAACCCGTATATCACCACCCTCTTTGCCTTCATCTTCTGTATGATCGCAACCGGCATCATCATCGCGATATCACGTATCCGGGCCTCATCACCTGAGGTGATGGTGCTCGCGGGTGTTGCCATCGGCTCGCTCTTTACCGCAGGGACGATGTTTCTGCAGTATTTTGCCGATGACGTGCAGCTTGCAGCGGTTGTCTTCTGGACGTTCGGTGATGTGGGCCGGGCCGGATGGAATGAACTCGTTGTAATGACCATCGTTGTCGCTGCAGCAATCATCTATTTCGTACTGAAACGCTGGGACTACAATGCGATTGATGCCGGTGATGAGACGGCAAAGGGACTGGGTGTGAACGTCGGCCGTGAACGCATTGTGGGGATGCTTGTGGCCTCGTTTGTCACCGCGGTCATTGTGGCGTTTCTGGGCATTATCGGGTTTGTGGGCCTGGTATGTCCGCACATGGTGCGCCGGTTAATCGGTGACGATCACCGCTACCTTATTCCCGGGACCTGTGTCTGCGGAGCACTCCTGCTTCTCGCATCCGACACAGCCGCCCGTCTGATACTCGCCCCTCATATCCTGCCGGTTGCCATCCTCACTGCATTCATGGGAGCTCCTATTTTCCTGTATCTCATCATCCGGGGGCGTTCACATTGATTCTTGACATTAATGATGTCTCGTTTACCTACCGCAGTTCGGATGTGCTGCATGATGTCTCCTTTGCCGTAGAACCGGGAGAAGTGGTCTCCATTCTCGGGCCAAACGGGGTAGGGAAGACCACGCTTCTGCGCTGCATCAATGCGATTCTTGCACCGAAAGCCGGTGCTATCCTTGTGGGCGATGACAATATCCTCTCTCTCTCGCGTATGGAGGTGGCACGCCGCATCGGATACGTGGCACAGCAGTGTGAGAAGGCACGTCTGACCGTCTTTGATGCCATTCTCCTGGGCCGTCGGCCGCATATGGGCTGGAATGTTTCGGATACCGACCTGAGGATTGTTGAATCTGCGATCCGGATGCTGGAGCTTGAGGATCTCGCCCTGCGTTACACCGATGAGATGAGCGGCGGGGAACTCCAGAAGGTGAGTATTGCCCGTGCCCTTGTGCAGGAACCCCGGCTTTTGCTCCTTGATGAGCCGACAAGCAGTCTTGACCTGAAAAATCAGATCGATATCCTCTCCACCATACAGGAGGTTGTGAAGAGTCACCGGGTATCTGCTGTCATGACGATGCATGACCTCAATCTCGCCATCCGGTTCTCAGACCGGTTCATTCTCCTGAAAGACGGGACGATTTACGAGGCCGGTGGCCATGATATCATCCGGCCTGAGGTAATAGAAGAGGTGTATGGCCTGCCGGTTCATGTGGAGACGGTTGCCGGCCATCCGGTGGTAGTCCCCACCAACAGGCAGAAGAACCGTTCCGGAATGGACCATAGCCATAATCACACCTGAGATATTCATTTGTTCCGTGCTGTACCCCGACAGGGGTGCATACAATACCTTTTTTACCGTTTTTTGCGCATAGAACAGTATGAAATACACGTTGATCGGGGATAATCTGCAGTTTGTCACCTTAGAAATTGAGCCGGGAGATAAGGTCTATGCGGAGGCCGGTGCGCTGGTCTACATGACCGGCAACATCAATATGGATGCAAAACTTCAGGGCGGGCTTCTGAAAGGCCTGAAACGCACCCTTGCCGGTGAATCTTTTATGGTGACGCACTTTTCCAGTGCAGGCGGTCCTGGGCTTATCGCTTTCGGAGGAAACTGTCCGGGAAAGATTGTCGCACTTGACATCACCGGAAAGGAGTTCATTGCACAGAAGGATGCATTCCTCTGCGCTGAAGAGAGCGTGAAATGGGAAATTGCATTCCAGAAACGCCTTGGTTCCGCATTCTTTGGTGGTGAAGGTTTTATTCTCCAGCATCTCTCCGGGGAGGGAATGGTATTTTTACATGCGGCAGGAGATCTCGTAGAGATTGACCTGAAACCGGATCAGATCTACAAGGTATCAACAGCCCACGTGGTTGGGTGGGAACCATCGGTCACCTACGATATCCAGGCGGTAGGCGGCATAAAAACAGCGATGTTTGGCGGTGAAGGCCTTTTCATGACCACGCTTAGAGGCCCCGGGAAAGTGATCATCCAGTCAATGACACTGCCGCAGCTGGCAAATGCCGTGCAGCCCTTCCTCCCGGCCCAGTCATCCGGAGGCGACAGCGGAGGATTCCAGCTGAAATTCTGATGTGCTTATGACAGAGACAAACACTGACGCAACCAGCCGGGGCAGACGTGCAGGGGGAATCATCCTCCTTACATGTGTCATTATTGCAATACTCCTGTTTGTACTGGTTAATCTGGGTATCCTTGCGGCAGGAATCTTCATGTTCCTTCTTCTCGCTCTCATCGTGGTAGGTATCATCTGTATCGGAATTGCAGTCTTTGCAATTCCGATGTATATTATGAAAGATACTACGGTTGAGCCCGGTACATACAAACTGGACGAGGTTGCACCGGTGAACAAAGAGAAAGATCACTGAATACCCAATTTTTACCAATGAATTCTTGGTTGAGGAATGACAATATTCCTTATGCAAAAGTGCTGCCCTGTCGTGCTTGTACATGGGTGGAAGAGTCACCCCGGGGTATGGAAACCTCTCGTCCGGCGGCTGGAAGAGGAGTCTTTTTTATGCTGGAACTTTAGCCATAGCGGTCTGCGGGATGCGG
The DNA here is from genome assembly GCA_963761105.1 of uncultured Methanomicrobiaceae archaeon. GTDB lineage: Archaea > Halobacteriota > Methanomicrobia > Methanomicrobiales > Methanomicrobiaceae > Methanogenium. Next base: position 1,164,328 of record CAVXFW010000023.1, read on the forward strand.
GGGCCGAAGAAATTGGTCATGCACTGATGGATTTTATTCGCACCATGCAGGAAAAGCATCAATATCGGGGAGAGATCGATATTGTCTGTCATTCCATGGGTGCTGTTGTGGCCCGGTATATGCTGGAAGTGATGGACGGGGACTCCCGTAAAATTCCGGTGCGAACCCTCATTGGCATCGGTCCGCCGAATAACGGGTCATCGATGGCTGAACTCTTTAATGATCCTGTCCACGGGCCCGCTATTATGCAACAGCTGAAAGGGACTTTTGTCCCGCGGACCTATGATCCAAAAGGAGATCGGCTGGTCCAGGAATTCCGGAAAAATGGGCGGTTTGTACAGGTTATGCGGGATGCCGGTCTACGCAGTGATATCAGGTACCTGGTGATTGTTGCCGGGAATACTACGGGAACGCCTGATTTCTTTCCCCTCTTTAAAGGACAGACGTGGGAATATTCATCCGGCGACTGGCAGATGACCGCCCGCGGGGACGGCATTGTGTCCCATGCAGACTCCTGCATGCCGGGTGCCGAAGTGGCGATGCTGCCGTCAGATCCGACGGTGCTGGACATGGATGCAGTGGAGTACTGCCATGTCCGCCTGCCGGGAAACCCGGAAGTGGTTGAACAGGTAATCCGGTTTTTGCGGGAATAGGATATTTCTCACATTTTTGGCATCATAAATGCTCTTACCTGAGGCTTCAAAATTACATTCCGGACCCTGATTTTTTGAATTATCGGAAAAAAGGAGTCTCAACCATGGTTTTCTGTATGACCCGTGCGGAGGGAAAAAAGGGAACTGATATGGAAATTATACCCGGTCCTGCTTAACATCCGAAAAATCATTAACATCCCACCATAATTTCATACGATGGGAATGGCCTGGTACAATGACGGTATCCCCGTCATGCCGGAGGGACTGCATGATATATTCCCTGAGGAGCTCTTCCTGTTCAGGGTTGGTGACGAAGTGGCGTGGTCTGAAGTATTCGACTGCCTCCTCTTCGGTTGCAAACCGGTAGATATGTTCATAGACAAAATGTTCAACATGCGGGTAGATGTCCATCGAATAGAGGATGTTGAAGATGACATCGGATTTCGGCGATGAAACATATTCTGTCCCGTGGAGTTTTGGCCAGAGATCTTTTGCCATCGTCTCCCATGATGCCTCCCCTGCAAACCAGTATATATAGACATATTTCGATGATGCCTCCATCATCTTTTGTATCGCTTCTTTCATGTCGGGAACATCGAGGGAGAATGAAGCAAAGACCACATCATAGGGTCCGGAGAGATCTGTTGCAACATCCACATCTTCCCAGCGTTTTTTAACACAGTCTGCGTTTTCAACATTCTTGTCTTTCAGGTTCTCCATTAACACGGCAAACATGCCCTCAGAGGGTTCAACCGCAGTTACATGACTGACCTGCCGGGCGATGGGAATGGTGATGGCGCCGGGACCCGCACCCACATCAAGAACCCGTGATTCGGGTGTAAGAGGAAGTCCTGCCATTGTCCGGTTGACTCGTTCGCCGTTCTTCTCATACGACATCTGGTAAAATGTACGGGCGGCGTCCTGTTCATTCCACATGCCGGCACTGTCTTTCCGGTTGTTGATCTCGTGATTCTTCTTCCACTGCTCTTTCCAGCATTCGTTCCAGTCGATAGTGGTCCGTGTCATATATTCTCCTTAAGGTGTCGGGGCGGTCTGAATAGTAACCGGTAATGGGTATGGACGTGGTGGTTTTTCTGCGTGCAGAGTATATCGGTGCCGAAACCTCTGTTATATGGAAATCATAACTATTCAAAATGTGTGCGATCTTTTCTGTTATAAACAGGGACGGTTTTCGTCACTGACAGGATTATGGTGTCTGTTCCCTCTGACATTCCCTGAGGCTTTCAGTCTGCCAGATGCCCTGTGCTCCGCTGTGTGTCCGGTATATTTTCTCAGGATGACCCAAATACGTCGTATTGGGGCAGTGACTGGTGATCATACATAATTTACCCTATGCTCCTGGTGTGGCTGATGGACGGAAAAGAATGTGGTGCCGCGGACCACAAAAAAGTGCCGTGGAAGATGGGCAGGAAGTTGTCGCATCCTCCGGTTTATCGAAAATACCTTCTTACCAGACTTCCGGAAATGCCGTGTCGGTATAGCAGTCTTCCAGCTGTGCCTTGTGGCCTCCTTCCATGTTGGCAAGGTTTGTGAATAACTTCTCCTGTTCCGGATCTGTACTCAGTTCTGCGAGTTCCCGGTACATATTCCGTGCATCCTCTTCCTTTTTGATAGCAAGGGCAATGCCTTCGACAGGTTTCATATCCACGGTCAGTTGTGGAACATCAAGCGTCTCTGAAATCTTGTAGTCCCGTGCTTCATCAAAGTGAAATGATTTTATTGGTTGCGTAAGGAAATTCTCCAGTGTTTCCCGGTGGCCCTGTTCTTCCTCGGCAAGATTTCCAAATATTTTCTTCATTGTCTCATCGGTTGTGCATCTTTCAATTCCCCGGTAGAATGTGTAAGATTCCACTTCGTTTGCGATAGCACCTGACAGAATGCTGCGAAATTCTTCTTTCTTCATCTCTTTTCCCCCCATTGAGGATGCTGGTAATAGTGTAGATGAGATATATAAACTATTGCCCGGCCAAACCTCGTTGGGTGGCTGGAACCGGATGTGAAAAAGACGTGATATATTCTCGCTTTTTCCCGAACCGGCCACAATGATGTGTTGGCCACACCAATGTGTATGTCTCATCAGGGCATGAATGACCGTTTTACCTACCGTTGTCTGGTTAACCATATCTGTTTTTTAGCCTGTCAACCAAGGGGGAGGGGTATATGTTTATTAGGATCTTTCGCCATAGTCCGCTTTATGAACACTATCATCCACGCCGCAAAAAGTTTTAACGGAATCCAGATATCATTCCTATCCGGGAACGACACGATATCTGAACTATTCAGTTATGAAAACCTGATTGACATGAAGATCAATGTTCCCGACCTTGTCGAACACCCTGAATATTATGCTGTTGACATGAATGGGCCTGTTATTGTCAGGACCGATTTCTGTAAACCTGAAATGCATGAAAAATGCACGCAGTAAGTGTCTCCATGTGATTATTTTACTTATTTTTCTGACCGGATTGGTGATAACCCTTCCATTTCGCGACGTTATGAATATTTTGCAGCACTTCTGAGCAGAGGGGATGCTCATATCATGTATTTTTCGGGTAATTGACATCACGGACAATAAATACCGGGATGTTCTCTTACCGGATTTGTTCATACCTTCTCTGAGTTTCTCCCCTCTTTTTTTCGGGCGGATATTCACACAGATTTACTGTCTGTTAAGATATGTCTGAATAATGGCATGGGTTCACAGGTATCTCTTCTGATCACGAATAAAGAGTTGGAGTGTCAACAGAAAAGGTATAAGGCATCGCGAAAAATTTGTGATGTGTGTGGTACACCTGAATGCTGGAAATATTTATATCCCGTAATGGTAGTAGCGATAGTCTGGGCCAACCTGTAAAGGCCACGGAATTTGAGAAAAACTGCTGGATAAATCTTATCGCACCGGATGATGCAGAGATTGAACGTGTTGCAGATGCTCTCTTTGTGCCGGATGATTTTCTCCGGGCAGCACTTGATGATGATGAACAGCCGCGTATTGATTCTGAAGATGGCGTTTCACTGATTGTCATTGATATCCCGGAGGTTACATTAGGAAAGAAACCGTATCTCTACGATACCTTCCCTCTGGGGATCATTATCACTACAGATGCTATCATTACCGTTTCATTGAGGAAGAACCGGATTATTGACGATTTTATCAACGGTGAAATCAAGTCGTTTGTCACTTCTAAACGCACTCAGTTTCTGTTTCTGATATTATTCAGAACAGCACGACTCTATCTGAAAGATCTCCGGACTATTGACAAAAAGAGTGAAGAATATGAATTGACACTTCATAAATCCATGAAGAATATAGCATTGATTGGGTTGATGAACCTGCAAAAAAGCCTGGTCTTCTTCTCGACATCCCTGAAGGCAAATGAAGGTGTCCTTGAGAAAATAATAAAGTTTGGTGCCATACGATTCTATGAGGAGGATCGGGAATTACTTGACGATGTGATAATTGAAAACCGGCAGGCGATTGAGATGGCGGGTATCTATTCCAATATTCTCTACGGGATGATGGGTGCATTCGCGTCTGTTATTAATAATAATATGAATCGTGTCATGAAGATTCTTGCATCAATCACGATTATTTTCTCTGTTCCAACGATAATATCCAGTTTTTATGGCATGAATGTAGGGCTTCCCATGCAGGATGACCCGTCTGCATACCTCTTAATTATACTTCTCTCCGCTGCAGTCTGTTTTATACTGGGATATCTTCTGAAAAAGAAGGATTTTTTGTAAAACAGAAAGTCCATTCTGTTTTAGATATTTTCATCATACTGACTTCGTACCAGTTGCACGGCAAAGAAGTAAATTACTGTATATAGATGAGTGTATAGCGAAGCACCATATGGGGAGGTGTTTCCTGCGTTCCCGGAGGGGGGGTCAAAATTGAGTAAATCAGGTGGACAGTGTTTTGATGTAAGTCTTAAACTGGCGTCAACGGGTGGGGTATCTCATCTGGTGGAAGCCGCTGGGCGCCAGATGGAAGCATGTGGTGTCTGTTACAGTACGAATGATTCTGTCAGGCGCCTTCTGGGGGAGGTGATGCTTGACATAATCATGAATGCATACCCGAATCGCCGCGGGTACCTTGCACTTTGGTGTTCGTACCACAATGGTGATGTGGCAATACGGATAACAGACCACGGAATCCCGCGTAATATCTTTGAAGAAACGGATAACCCTGTTGCAGGAAGAATCCTTACAGAGATGGATGAGTCTTCCTACACATCTGTTGCAGGAGAGAACACATTACAGATGATCAAAAAGGGTGCACGGTAACCGTATTTTTCACATTTTCAGGTCGTTCAAATCGTTATCATGCTTTGAACAAACTAAGAAATAATGTGCGCAGATTGGCAGCGGCATTATGCCGCTCACTGCAGAACTGTCAGGCGGTGAACAGCAGGAGGCAGCTATCACCCGGGCCGCGGTGCGCAAGCCTGAGACATTCTCTTTTCCGATGTTCTTTTCATCTCCCTCCTGCCAGAACAAACGCATGGATGGTGCTTTTTGTCTCCAGGTGGCCAAACAGGGAGCCGGAACGGATGGTGATTATTGTCTTGCATGATGACTGGCACAAGGAGAATTTTGACCGGTCATCTCTTTTCCGGGACAAAGAGGGAAATAAGAAACCCTCGTGCACGACCCCGAATCAAAAAAAGGTTCGTTTTGATAAAATAAGGTTATCTCTGGACTTTTTCAATGGTCATCCGGCAGGAGGGGTCACCCATACACATGTGTGTCTCTGAACTGATGTGATAATTGGGGTTCAGGCTCTCGACGGCCGCCGTAGTATAGGCGCTGCAGAGTTCGCAGGTGTGACGGGCTTCCGCCCCGAACCGTTCTGTGTTTGCTGCCATTGGGCACTGCTCAGTGATAAGGGTCGCCGAATTTTCCTTTCCCTGTATGGTCCGGCACTGCAGTTGTGGACCCAGGACGATCCTTGAGATCCCATTGAATGCTTCAGCAACCTCCATAGCGGAATTGACCGTGTATCCAATGCTTTTTGCAATGTCAGTCTGCCTTTTCCCCATCTCCCGCCAGATCTCTTTTTCTGCACTCTTCAGTTCACTTAGCCGCTCTGGTGCAATCTTCCTGAATGCCTGTTCATAAGCGAAGGGCATCATGTCAGAACATCTGGTTGCAATATCCCAGCGTTGTTCTGCCGGGACCTCTTTGAGTACTTGTACCATTTCTTCCTCTCACCTCCATGGGGGTCCGGATAACAGGCTGAATCACTCTGTTGAATGCAGGGCTTCCGGAGGATCACATTATCAAAAGTATCCGGTTTTCAATGAGACCGTATTTTTGCCTGGAGCCGACTGCCCCCAAAGATCCACCCTTTACCCGTTTCTCATGTATTAAATGTTGTTGTCCATATTTTTGCATGAACGAAATAAAACACCATTTTGCTGTTACTATCCCGGAAATATGCTGTATATAGTATGACAACCATTGTATGGTCTCCTCTCGTCCGGCCGGACACCGTTCACGATGAAAGTGAGCGACAGACCGGATGAGCGGGAACAATCCGTGACGTATGCCCACATCATGGCCGGAATAGGGTGTTTTCACAAATTTTTTGTGTCCTCCCTGAATGGAATAATCATTCCCCGGTCTTTTGCCATCTCCTGTTGTCTCAGAGCCATTTTAGGGAGGAATGACAGGAAAAACAGGTGTCTGCACGGGACACTGAGGCAAATATACAGCCGCCCCATGTCAGGTATGCAGGCGGGACGGGATTCATCTATGAGTGGTTTAACCCATGACGATAGTGGCTTTGGCCCTGGATGTGAAGAGGTGAGACGTTTCCCTCATCTTCATCCCGATGATGGAATGTCCGATGGCTGCATGCAGTTTTTCGGATGGATACTGTTTCGGTCTCAGGTGACGGGATACGGAAAAAATGAATGAAGAGAATACGTCGGGAGATTGTTACCTGCCTTCTATGATTTGTTCGTCTCTTACTCATCGTCTTTGAACCCCTCATATATTCTGTCGACAAATTCGACACGGGTGGCGATCATAATTTCGTCACTCTCTTTTATTACCGGTTTTTGGGTGTAAAGGAGAAAATCGCCATTTCTGTAGAGGCCGATGAAGACACTGTTTTTTGGAAGATTAATCTCCAATAGCTCCCTTCCTTCGAACTTTTTTCCCGCAATGACACTGATGAACCTGACATCTCCCCGCATCATGTTTGACAGTTCAATGGTGTCGATGCCACGGAGCGTATGGAAGATGCTGTTGGACGTTGTCTGCGGGGAATTGACGACGTGGTGAAAGCCGAGCCTCTTTGCAACGGTCATAAACTGGACATCATCTGTGGTGATGATTATTTTAGGGACATTGAACTGCTTTGCTATCAGCCCGATGATGATGTTATCCTGGTCATGAATGGTGCATGCGACGATGGCATCGGCCTTCTCTATTTCTGCTTTTTCCAGGATGTCGGGTCGTGTTCCTTCTGCATTTATAACCGTACAGTCAAGGGTTTCTGAAAGCTCTTTTGCCTTGTTTGGATTTCGTTCAATGAGAATTACTTCAGATCCTGTCTGGATCAGTGTTCGTGCCAGGTTGACACCCAGAGCACTCCCTTCCACGATGATGACTCGCATGTATACTGCCTCTTCACCTCAATGTTCTCGGGAAAGCCGATATACATAGCGGTGCTATTTTTTTGCCTCCTTCCCCAGGGAGCATGCAGGCATCGCACCCCTGGTGATGCCGGAGATACCTGTTGCGTTTTATGTCCTGTACATTTTTTCCGCGACAGTGGTGTATATTATGTGATCTTGAATACCAGGGCTTCCTTTTCCTGAAAATAGCCGGGAACGGTCCTGATAACGACAACAACTGCGAGGATTATCAGTTCCTCCTGTGTAGGGGCAATGATGGTGGCAAGGATATCCGCTGCAATGAGAAACTCCAGTCCAAAGACAATCTTGCTTGTCAGTTTCATCCGGATTTGGTTATATGGGATATCAATCCTGTGGAATTCAAGGAGAATTACCAGATAAGCAGATTTTAGACCACCATAGATGATGAGGATGGCTCCTGACAGTTCAAAGAAGAACGTGAGTATATGAAGGAGCAAAAATAAAAAATAAAAAAATCAGGTGTATGCATCTATAGTCAGGAGACTCACAAGCAAAAGAATGGTATGGGTGTATAAATGGTTCATTGTCCCGGAGAGTTGAGCACCCTCTATTCACTGTCCGGGACGGTTCTTTTTCTCTATAAGCCGAAATACTCCAGCCCTGCCAGTACTGCTCCAATCAGGATACAAAGCGGGATAATGATGTACCATGGATTTATCTTCAGGTAATCGGGAATCGTCATGGACCGGAATACTCCTTTGGAAAGGACTTTTTCATCGAGGGCGGGGTAGGCTGCTGCAAAGATGCCTGCACCTATGAGAATGCCGGTCACCCCGCCGAAGAGGGCATCGAGTGAGCCGTGCCCCACCGCCCCTGCAACGGTGCCGGGGCAATAGCCGAGGATGGCAAATCCCATCCCGAAGATGATGCCCCCGATGACCGTTGAGCCAATCGAGCCGGGTTTCGGGTGCAGTTCGACCATCCCTCTGCTTTTCATCGCATAAACACCGATCATTCCCACCACGACAGCGGCGAGCATCACCTTGATGACAGTAAAGTCTGTTAAGAGCAGCTGACCGAGGATTACGTTGTACTCGGTCACCCCGCTGATATAAAGGAGCCCTCCAAAACAGATGCCAATGAGAAAGCCGATCAGGAGCTGGAGCCGGTTGTTTTCATGCAGGTGTTCAAACATCATTTTCTCCACCTCACCACAACACCCCGTAGAGAAGGAATGCTGTCACAATACCTGATACGAAAAAAATGACCACAGCAATCCAGCTCGAAATCGCCAGCTGAAGTGTGCCGCTGATTCCGTGGCCGCTTGTACATCCCCCTGCCCAGCGTGAGCCAAGGCCCATGAGAATGCCGCCTGCAAGGGCGACCGCGAGGCGCACTCCGGTGTCATACCCGAAGGTGTCGCCGAAGAGTGTCGGCACCCATTCAAATGAGAAACCCCCCAGCACCACCGACGTGGCAAACGCTCCCAGAAACACTCCTGCGACCAGCATCCATTCCCAGTCGATTATGGGAGCAAACATCAGGTAGTAGAGTTTTTCGTCAGTCTTCTTTCCCCTGAAGATGCGTTCAATCATCCCGCTCGTCCGTGTATACGCAGTCGAGCACCCGAGAGGTTTGTTTGAGAGCAGAAATGCAATCCAGCTGAGGATGCCGATGCCTGCTCCTGCAATATACGGTGTCCAGTCCATCCTTCCCCCCTTCCTGTTATATCTCCTCTTCACTCTTTCTTCGACAGAAATCCTGCGGCGATATAGCCGGAAAACCCACCAGCGGCATTGTAGACATCGGTAAAACCCTTCTGTTTCAGGATGCTGCAGGCAAGACTTGAGCGGTATCCGGTGCTGCACATTGCAATCGTGGGCCGTTCGGGGTCGAGTTCATCTGCCCGTGTCCTGAGATCCATAGCAAGGATGTTGATTGTCCCGGGGATGTGCTGCTCTTTGAATTCGTCCGGTGATCTGACATCGAGAAGAACGGTGTTGGGGTCCTTGATCTTTTCATGCACTTCTAAGGGAGAGAGCTGGGGGATGTGATCCGTGGTATAGCCTGCCATCACCCATGCATGCGTGCCCCCTCTGAGATAGCCTGTCGTCCGGTCGAGGCCGACACGCCGGAGCTGGACCACCGCCTCGCGGGCCTGTTCCGGGCTGTCTGTCACAAGGAGTATGTCCTTGTCCGGCGGCAGCACCCATCCTGCGAAGGTGGAAAAGTTGCTGCCCATGTCGATATGATAACTCCCGGGGATGTGCTGCCCTCCGAATGTGGCATAGTCGCGTATACTTACTACGATCGTTTCTGTATCCGCCATCCTTTCGTAGAATTCGGACGGTTTCATCGGCTTTAGCGGAGGAAGAGTCCTGACGGGTGCCGGGCCTCTGCGGTTTATGTCGCTGCACCGGGAAAAGTGGTCGGGCGCCGGTGGCATGCTGACTGTCAGCGAACGGATGAACTCCTCTTTATCCGCTATCAGGAGGGCCGGATTGTAGGTATTCTCATATCCGATGGTCGAAAACCGCATCGCACCCATTGTCTTTCCGCAGAGTGACCCCGCACCATGTGCCGGAAATACCAGGCATTCATAAGGGAGGGTCATGACCTTTGTATGGAGGTTTTCATACAGCTCTCCTGCCAGTTCGTGTGCCTTTCCCGGAAAGATGTCGGGGCGCCCAACATCCCCGACAAAGAGTGTATCACCGGTAAATGCCGCAACGGGTGTATCTCCCCGTGAAGTGTCGGTGACCACATAGTCGAGGCAGTCAGGTGTGTGCCCTGGTGTCTCGAGGACATGGAATTCAATGTCTTCGATGCTGAAGGTGTCGCCATCAGAGAGCGGGATATGTGCAAAGGTGCAGTGTCCTGCGGCGGGAGCATAAATTGCTGCGCCTGTCTCTTCGGCAAGGTCCATATGTCCTGAGACAAAATCCGCATGAAGATGCGTCTCAAGAATGTGGGTGATTTTCAGTCCCTCAGCCTCTGCAGCCTCGAGATACCGGTCCACATCACGGCTCGGATCAATGATGGCACACGTAGTTTTTCCACCAATAAGATACGAGCTATGGGCGATTTTTTCAATAAAGAATTGTTTCAGCAGCATACTACCCGTCCCGTATTTCGATGATGCACCTTATACGATGAAGAATATATAAACCAATCCCGTTGCAATGAACAGGAAGAGTATGGTCATGCCGCTTCCTGCCCGCAGGTAGTCGGCATTGCTGTACCCCCCGGTGTCATCAGGAATGCATTGACCTGGTGCGTGGGAAGGATGAACGAATTTGAGGCGCAGAGTGCGACAAGAAGGGCGAGTCCGCGTGGGTCGAGATCTGTTGAGGTGCCGATAATCACCACAAGGGGCACCAGAAGAACGGTGGCGGCCACATTTGACGTGAAGAGGCTAAAGAAAGTAGCAAGCACCGCAATACCAAGCAGGATGAGAAACGGATGTGCCATTGAAAGGTGATCCATCATGGCATCTGCGAGAAAGGCTGCTGTTCCTGTCTGTTCCAGGGCAAGGCCGAGCGGAATAAGTCCTGCAAGGAGAAAGACGGTCCGCCAGTCGATAGCCTGGTATGCTTCACTGATGGTCAGTACCCTGCCAAGGATCATTGCAACAGCACCGCTGAGAAGTCCGAGCGCTATCGGGACACCGGTGAAGGTGAGGGCAATGCCGCCCGCAAGGCAGAGGAGAGCAAAAGGACCCCTGGATGCTGTCACTCCCTTTTCTTCGGGGACGGTGCTCAGAACAAATTCCGGTCCCTGTCCTATACGGGTGATCTTCTCCCATGGACCGAAGACGACAAACGTGTCCCCCGGATTCATGGGAATGTCGGAGATGTCTTGCCGGTGTTCCCCTTCCTTTGTCAGGGAGAGGATGACCTCAAGGCCGTGCTGTTTTCTAAATGATACTTCACGAACCGTTTTTCCTGTGTAGGGTGAGTGGGGCCGCACAATTATTTCGGCAAATCCGGCATGTTCTTCTCCTACTTCTTCGGTTTGGCGCTCCGGATTACCCACCGGGACAAGACTGTAGTCTGTTGCAAATTGTTCTGCATCCTCTTTCGTTCCGAGAACGGAGAGTACCTGCCCTTCCGCAAAGATTGAATGTCGCCACGGTGCATAGAGAATATCCCTCCCCGTCTTTACTGCAAGAAGATGCAGGGAATACCGGGATTTAAGGGATATATCTTCCCTGCTTGTGCCTACGAGATGGCTTTTTTTGGGAACAATATAATGGTGCATGTTTCCGGGCAGTTGCCATGTCTCGATTATTTCCTGCTGTGCCGGGGGGCCGGTTGTCTCACTATCTTTGGACGGGAGCAGATATCTGCCCAGCAGAAGAAAGTACAGGATTCCGGCCAGAAGGAGCACAAGGCCTATCGGGGTGACGGCAAAGATGCCGAACGGCTCGAGATTCCCCTGTATCATAAGATCATTGAGGAGAATAAGAGGGGATGACCCTACCATGGTAATGGTTCCGCCGAGGATTGCCATAAATCCCATCGGCATAATGAGACGGGAACGGGGGATGTCGGTTTTTTTGGATATACGCAGAATAGCGGGAAGAAAGAGCGCTGCTGACCCGATATTCTGCATGAATCCAGACAAAACTCCGACGACAGAATAGAGGATGGTTACAAGTTTTTTCTCGTTTGCACCTGAAATCCTGACAATCTTTCGTGCAAGCTGGATCATCATACCGGTTCTGTCCACACCATAGCCAAGTATCATCACTGCCATCACTGAGATGACGGCGTTGCTCGCAAACCCGGAGAAGGTCTGGGCGGGAGAGACGAGACCCAGCCATCCCAGTGTGAGCATGATGATGATGGCAATTACATCAACCCTGAGAATGTCCGTCACAAACAGGATGACGGTTGCTGCAAGGACAATGAGGACAAGGAAAATTTCAGGTGTCATGGGTACCACCATAGTATGCCAGTATGCTCAGATGGGCGTTTTGTGCATTAAAGATAGGGTGTCTCCTTTGGCTTTCTTCGGCAGCGGTTTTTACACCGAGAGGGGAACATTCTGGTTGACGGGTGGGATTTTCAGATCTCCTTCCTCTCTTCATGTAAACCCGACCGGCTATCCGGCGCTCTCAGGTTCATTGATGACATGTTTTTTGGTATCCGATGTATCAGAACGGGAATTTTTCGGATGGTGAAGGATGCACTTATCTGATGCGTGTTCAAAGAATCTGATATGGGATTTCAAACTTTTGCTGCTGAAAAAATGAAGAATCTGGATGTATGGGATATGGCATGTGTGAAAGGGTCTGTCTTCTTTTTCACTCTTTTTCTGGCATCCGTCATTCCTGTACTCCTCTCGATGGAGTGGTACTGGTATCTCATTCCCGCGCTTTTCCTTGCGGTCCGTCCGGTGTACCGGGTGTATGGGAAACAGTGAGAAGAACCGGTATGGCATGCTCCCTGTTCCGGTTTCATCCCCCCCATGCTGGAAAATAGCTATATGGCATCCCGTCCATGTGCATTATTACTGACATCATCCCGGATGATGGAAGCAGGGGGTAAGGATGGAAGAGATACTAAAACCGACACTTGTCGAAAAAAAGCTTGAGACATGTGAGATTGACCGGGCACGGCTGAGCCTCATGAACCCGGCCCTCATAGAGCAGAAGGTTCAGGAACGGACGATCGATGAAACGGCACAGGAGATGCTCCGGCATACTCTGAAGGAGGGTGTTGAGACGGTATGGGACCGCTATGAGATGCAGCAGCCACAGTGCAAATATTGTGCCAGTGGCCTTTCCTGCAGCCGCTGTGCGATGGGGCCGTGCAGAATAATCCCTGAGCATAACCGTGAACGGGGAGTCTGCGGTGCGGACGGGGATCTTGTCGTCGCACGGAATCTGCTTGACACCATTGCAACGGGGGCCGCAGCACACTCTGACCACGGCCGCGACATCGTCGAAACACTGTACAAGACCGGAAAGGGAACAGCCCCGGGGTACGGGATATCAGACCCTGCAAAGCTGAAGCGTATCGCCGGTGAACTTGGGGTTACAACGGAAGGGAGAAGTGACGAGGAGATAGCAGTCAATGTCGGCATCGGGCTTCTCGAAGAGTTCGGGACGGTAAAAAACGAGATCTGCTTTTCAAAACGGGCTCCTGAACAGACACAGGCAATCTGGGACGCCGCGGGCATCCGTCCCAGGAGTGTTGACCGGGAAATAGTGGAAGCCATGCACCGGGTCCACATGGGGGTTGGAGCAAGCTACGTGAATATCCTCCTCCACGGCCTGCGGACATCTCTCGGGGACGGGTGGGGCGGTTCGATGATGGGAACTGAAATTTCCGATGTCCTCTTCGGCACGCCAACAATCAATCAGTCAAAGGTAAATCTTGGCGTCCTGAAAGAGGACTATGTCAATGTCTCACTGCATGGGCACAATCCGATGGTTTCAGAGATGATCGTCAGGGCATCAGAGGATCCCGAGATCCAGATGCTTGCAGAGAAGATGGGGGCAAAGGGTGTCAACCTTGTCGGTCTCTGCTGCACGGGAAATGAACTTCTGATGCGAAAGGGCATCCCAATGGCGGGCAACCACTTCAATCAGGAGCTCGTGATTACCACCGGGGCTCTTGAGGCGATGATCATCGATTACCAGTGCATTTTCCCCTCGCTGCCGCGGACGGCGAGCTGCTATCACACAAAAATCGTTTCGACGAGCGAAAAATCGAAGGTGGTTGGTTCGTATTATTACGATTTTAAACCCGAGAATGCCTATGAAACGGCAAAAGCCATTCTGAAGATGGCGGTTACCAACTTCCCAAACCGGATTCCTGAGAAGGTTTTCATTCCCGGAAAGCCGGTTGACCTGATGGCCGGTTTTTCGGTTGAGGCCATACAGGAGGCCCTCGGGGGTACCTTCCAGCCACTTATCGACGCCATTGTCGATGGCAGGATCCGGGGGGCAGTCGGTATCGTCGGCTGCAACAATCCAAAGGTGAAGCATGATTACGGGCATGTAACCCTTGCAAAGGAGCTCATAAAGCACGACATCCTCTGTGTCGAGACAGGATGTGCCGCAATTGCGTCGGGGAAGGCGGGGCTTCTCATGCCTGATGCCGCATTCCTTGCAGGATCGGGCCTCAAAGAAATATGCAAGGCACTTGGCATCCCGCCGGTTCTGCATATGGGGTCATGTGTGGACTGTTCACGCATCCTCGTCCTCCTTTCAGAGCTTGCAAAGGCGCTGGGTGTCGGGATTCACCAACTCCCGGTTGCAGGCGCCGCACCGGAGTGGTATTCGCAGAAAGCGGTCTCCATTGGCTCCTATTTTGTCGCATCGGGTGTTTATACCGTCCTTGGGGTAATGCCCAAGATCACCGGCAGCCAGAACGTTGCAGAGCTTCTCACCGGCGGGGTAAATGGCGTCGTACAGGCGAAATTTGCCGTGGAACCGGACCCCGAAGCGGCGGCCAGGCTCATCATCTCGCATATCGACGGGAAGAGAAAGGAGCTCGGACTATAGAGGAGAAGAGGGATGGGTGACAACAAATCAGAATTACAGAAGGCGGCTCGCTATTTCCGGACGCACCGGGCACCGTCACCGGGAGACGGCATGCGAATCGTCATTGCCGGGAAGGGTGGTGTGGGAAAGACCACCACATGTGCCATCCTGTCATCCATCTTTGCCGAAGGTGGCATGAATGTCCTTGCCGTTGACGAAGACCCCCAGCAGAACCTTGCCTTTTCCCTCGGGTATCCCCCTCAGGCTGCATCAGGAATCGTTCCGCTTTCAAAGAATGCAGCGTATATCGAGGAGAAGGTGGGCGTGTCCCCGGGCTCAGGGTACGGTGGGATGCTCCGGCTCAATCCGCAGGTGAGCGATGTGGTGGAGCGGTTCGGCATCGCCATCGATAATCGTATCAGCCTCCTTGTGATGGGAAGCGTATCCGCTGCGGCGGGTGGCTGCCTCTGCCCGGAAAATGCACTTCTGGGCAGTGTCCTCCGTTACATCCGCCTGCGTCGAAATGAGGTTATTCTTATGGATACTCAGGCGGGGGTCGAGCATTTCGGCCGGGCGATTTCGGCCGGGTTTTCCCAGGCGGTGGTGGTCACCGAACCATCATTCAATGCCTACAGCGTGGCTGACCATGCGGCGTCCCTTGCCTGTGAACTCGGGATCCGGCATGTTCATCTGGTGGTAAACAAGGTCCGCTCGGAGTCGGACATCCGGAAAATCGAGCGCCTTTCCGACGGAGGGGTAAAATTCACCTCAGTTCACTATCTCCCCTTTAATGAGGAGATAATTGCTTCCGAACCTGATGTTCGAAGTCTTTGTTCAGAAGAGCTGGAAAATCCCGTTACAGAATCCCTGCGGTCTCTCTCCCTTGCTATCGGTGCTGCAGCAGAACAGAAGTGAGCACTCCCAGAGTTGCCTGCCTGCATACCATGCACAGGGAGCAATGGGGTGGATGCCGGAAACAGGGATAATTCCCCTCTGTTTATGCGAAATGTGGCCCAAATAGATTCCCTTTTCTGATCTCTGCCGTGGTTCAAAAATACGGTTGTTTTGTGCGCGATTTCTCTTTTAAGACGAATGTGGTGGACTATTGTGCGGGTTCTGTTGGCACCGTATCGGAGAATATGGCCCGGATACGGGCACCTCTTCTCACCAAAGGCGTTCCTCTCTGTGAATATTGCCCTTTTTATGCATCCGTACGGGAGGGATGTGACCTCTTCAGGAACAGGGCACTACCCTGGATCAGGGTTTGTCTGCAAGGATGCCGGATTTGATCTCTGCGTATTCCTCCTCGGTGATCAACCCGTTCTCTTTCAGTGCCGCAGCCCTCTCCAGAAGAGCTACCAGATCTTCCGCTCTCCTGACCCGTTCCCTTGCTGACTCCGGCCCGTTCCCATGGTCCTTTTGTCTCTCTTCAATGAACCCCGCTGCGAGAATTGCAGACGGGAGGGCAAGGAGCAGCACTCCTGCAAGGGTAATAATTGACCCGATGGTTTTTCCTAATGACGTAACCGGATAGATATCTCCATATCCGACGGTTGTCACGGTCATTATTGCCCACCATATTGATGCCGGAATGCTGGAGAATTTCTCCGGCTGGGCGCTGTTTTCCACAAGGTACATGATGGTCGATGAAAACAGAACGACAAAGACCAAAAAGAAGATCATGAGCGAAAAAATTTCCTTCTTTTTAGTGATGACTCTCCAAAGCAAGTCCAGCGCTGTTGATCCTCTTGCGTATCGGCCCAGTTTAAAAATGGATATCAGCCTGAATCCATGAAGCAGGGCAAAATCCGCGGGGAAGAATATCGGGAATGCCAGCGGGACGATGGAGAGCAGGTCGATGATCATAAAAAATCCGGTTGCATACCGGATACGGTCTTTCATTCTCCCTGCAAAGGACTCTGCATTGGTACAGGACCATAACCGGAGCATATACTCCACGGTGAATGTGAACAGGCAGAAGGTGATTACCAGGTTCAGTCCGAAAGATGAAGATGCATTGACGGAAGGAATGGTATAGACAACAATTGCAACCGTATTCGTGATGATTACAAGGGGGAGAAATATATGGATAAATCGGGTCAGTCTGTCATATTCAGCCGAATTTTCCATGATTGCATGAAGGCGGGTTCTGACCTGTTCAGGACGTGATGGAGCTTTCATTGGGCATTCTTGCTGTTTCTCCGGCATCTTTCCGGGCGGGTTCTGCACTGGGACCACATTCTGCTGCCGGTCTCCTCCCTTCGTGCCTTTTCCATGCAACTCCTCTTCTTTTGTAATGCCGGACAAACCCTGATTGCCCGATCAGAAACTGGCAACAGGTTCACCGTCAGTGCTGTATCCGTTTGCCTTCTCCCTCACAAAGATCATAAGAATCACGCCGAGGATCTCCACAACTGTCAGGAAGAGGAATGCCATGTCAAAGGCACTGGCGAGCTCGTATTTTGGCAGGGTATGTGCGGAGACCGCAGCCATCTTCGGGCCAAGGGCAATTGCAGCAACAAGCATTACAAGAGCGACACCGAGTGATGATCCAAGATTGGTCATCATCTTAATCAGGCCCGATGTTGGTCCCAGTTCGGTTTTGGGTGCCTCCCCCATGACTGCACTGTTCAGGGGAGCATAGGCAATACCCGATCCTGCCCCGAGACAGAAGAGGTAGATCACTATATGGCCTACACTGGTGTCCGGGCTGCTTGCCGAGAGGAAAAGGAGCGCGACGGCACTCGCGAAAAATCCGAAGATGATCGGTTTTTTTGTGCCTATCACATCCGAAAACCGGCCTGCGATAGGAGATGTCAGGATCATTCCGATGGGGAGTGCCAGAAGGACCATTCCGGCAGTATCGGTTGGCAGGTCCTTCACCATCTCAAGGAAGAATGGCATGAGAACCATGACGCCTGCCATCCCCATCTGGATGAGCATGACATTGATATTCTGAAGGGTGAATGGCCTGCTGGAGAAGAGGCTCGTATTGATCAATGGCTCTCCGGCCCGCTTCTCTCTCGCCCAGAAGAGTATCCAGAATAATACTGAGATGACAAGGGCCGGAACCCCTGTCATCGCGTCCGGGCCCTGAAGTGAGGTCATTGCGTAGATGAGGGTCGCGAGTGCGACAAAAACCAGTATCACCCCGGGGATGTCGATCTTTGCATTTGGTGAGACGGGGTTTTGTCGTGGGAGAATATGAAGGCCCAACAGAACCGCGAGGATGCCGACCGGAAGATTGACGTAAAAGATAAAGCGCCAGGAGAATGCACTGGTCAGAAATCCGCCCAACACCGGGCCAAGTGCTGCGCCAAGCATGGTGAACATGGCAACAATTCCCAGTGCCTGCCCACGCATCGCGGGGGTGAGGTAGCTCGTTACCATGACTGCACCAAGTGCTGCGATGATCGCCCCGCCGACTGCCTGAAGCATACGCGAGGTGATCAGTATTTCGATGGACGGGGCAAGACCGCAGAGTACAGATCCTACGGTAAAGATTACAAAGCCGGCCAGGAAAACGTTGCGGTATCCCCTGATGTCACCAAGAC
Organism: uncultured Methanomicrobiaceae archaeon; assembly: GCA_963761105.1. Classification (GTDB taxonomy): domain Archaea; phylum Halobacteriota; class Methanomicrobia; order Methanomicrobiales; family Methanomicrobiaceae; genus Methanogenium. The sequence goes on from CAVXFW010000023.1 coordinate 1,182,662, forward strand.
GGGCTGCGGCGAGCAGCAGGGAGACCAGAATTATAAGATAGGCATTCAGCACCCATGAGGCCGTGACCGTCGAGACTTCAAATGCTTTGGATATTGAGGGCAGAGCAATATTAACGATTGTGGCGTCCAGCCCTGACATGAATGAACCAAGTGAGATGACGATGACGATCATCAGCTCCTTTACAGACATCTTCTGACGGGGGGTATCATCGTTCATTATACATAAAAAACCGGCTGCTTGTATATACTTTTGGCTTTTCGGTATTCTATATGGGTGGTTATAGCAATTTTGCTGTCTTTAGTGTCATTTTCTTTTGAGACGAATGTGGTGGACTATTGTGCGGGTTCTGTTGGCACCGTATCGGAAAATATGGCCCGGATACGGGCACCTCTTCTCACCAAAGGCGTTCCTCTCTGTGAACATTGACCGTTTTATGCATCCGTACGGGAGGGATGTGACCTCTTCAGAAACAGGGCACTACCCTGAATCAGGGTTTGTCTGCAAGGATGCCGGATTTGATCTCAGCGTATTCCTCCTCGGTGATCTGCCTGTTCTCTTTCAGTGTCGCAGCCCTCTCCAGAAGAGCTGCCAGATCTTCCGCTCTCCTTACTCGTTCCCTTGCTGACTCCGGCCCGTTCCCATGGTCCTTTTATCTCTCTTCAATGAACCCCGTTGCGAGAATTCCGGACGGGAGGGCAAGGAGCAGCACTCCGTCCATCCGTAGGTATGCAGGTATATCCCGTCCGGAAATGATTTCCTGACGATGACCGGTGTGAGACCGGGAACGGTTCATGGCATGGTATTCGCCGGGACCGCGGAGGGCCGGATATTTCTCTGCCCGACGATGTGGTGGTCTTGCACGGAAGCGCCGTTCACCTTCTGGTTCTCCATCCCTTACAAAGAGTGCCCCTCGTCTCACCCCCTCACCCACGTCCGTGGGAAGAAGAGAACAAAGATCGGCACGATCTCGATTCTCCCCAGGAGCATATCAACGATAAGCACCCCTTTGAGCACAGCAGGCATCGCAGCACTGGTGATGCCACAGGAGAGACCAACCGTCCCAAGGGCACTTGAAACCTCGAAGAGGGCATTGTCAAGGCCGTACCCATAGAGCATAAAGAGAAAACTGGAGACTATAAGGACGAGTGCATAGAGAAAGACAAAGGTGAGAATATTGAAGACCATTTCGGTCTCAATCACGTCTTCTCCCAGTTTAAGCGGTGTCAGTGCTTCACGGGGAAGAAAATACCGGACAAAAACCAGATGCACCACTTTTAAGAGGATGACAAGCCTGAGAATCTTGATGCCTCCTGCTGTTGACCCCACTGATCCACCCACCCACATGAGTGCGGTGATGACTGCCTTTGCCCCGTCTGGAAGGGTGCCGATGTCAACCGTGGAAAACCCTGCTGTACTCAGTGCGGAGAATACCTGAAAGACGGAAACGGAGAGTCCTTCCATGGGATTCATCTCTCCTGCCAGTGTGAAGAATAACAGGAGAATGCCGATGGCAGCGAAGACCAGAAAGTATCTGAACTGCGTATCTGAGAAGAGTGCCATCTTATTTTTAATCAGCCGGTGATAGAGGGTGAAATTAAATGTTCCCATCAGGCAGCTGAGGGTGATAAGAAACGGAATAGCCAGTCCGGGAAATCCGGCGGCAGATTCCGTCCGCGTAGAAAATCCACCGGTGGATACTGCGGAGAATGCGTAGCATACTGCATCAAAAATTGGCATCCCCCCTGCAAAGAGGATTAAAACTGATACCGCAGTTAAGAGGCAGTATATTTGCACCAGCAACTTTGCGTTTGCCGTGGCGCCGGGCCGCAGGGGTGTTTCAGAGCTGTTGATTGTATACAGGCGGAGTGCGCTTGTACCCGGCGGGATGAAGACCATAAGGATAATGATAATAATACCAATGCCGCCCACCCACTGGAGCCAGGACCGGGCAAAGAGAAACGCCGGGCCCACGACTGCAGGGGCAACCGAGAGGCCGGTCGTCGTCACCCCGGAGACTGCCTCAAAATAGGCATCCAGAAACGGCATCCCGGTTGAGAGGGTGAACGGAATGGCACTTAAGAGGGCTGTAAAAGGGAAGATAATCGCTGCAATAATGAGTGCTTCCTTCCACTCCAGTTCGCCTTCAGGGAGCAGGCGGTAAGAAAGAAATCCCAGCAGAAGGATCGTGGACCCGATTATCACATACATGCCTGTGATGGTATATTCCCCGAAATACAGGGCAACAATGAGCGGTACCAAAAGCATAGCGCCTGCGCCCATCACTAATCCAGAGAGATATTTCAGGACGACAAGCGGTTTCACCGGGGAGACCAGTTCGTACATATGGACATTCTCTTCTATGGAGGGATGGCTTTTTAAGGTTTCACCTTAATCACGCGTCATCCTCGTCTCTGGTGAGGGTCTGAACGGACTGTTTTTGTTGGTATTATTTCCTGATTTGCAGTGTGTTTCCTGGTTTTTCTGATATTATATCCGTTTACCCGGAAAAACGAAAAATTATCATTTAAATAGAATTAATCGGGAAAATGTATGGGCTGAATCTCTTCAATATCCCATCTGTTCCCTGATCGGATATTCAGCCATCAGATGTATTGGTTTTGGTGGTATCATGGAAATAAACAATATCGAAATTATCGCTGCATTTGTTATCTATCTCGGCGTGATGGTAACAATTGGATTTTTGTATTATAAGAAGACGACAACAGTGAGCGATTATATTCTTGGCGGGCGTGGCCTCAACCGGTATGTAACAGCACTGAGTGCTGAAGCTTCAGATATGAGCGGATGGCTGCTGATAGGCCTTCCCGGCCTGGCATATCTGACCGGTATGTCAGCCGGGTGGGTGGCACTCGGACTGATTATCGGAACATTCCTGAACTGGAAATTTGTCGCAAAGCGCCTGAGAATTTATACCCAGTGTGCAAATGACTCGCTGACGCTCCCTGATTTTTTCAGGAACCGGTTTGAGGACAAATCAGACATTATCGGCGGGATATCCGCGGTATTTATCCTTATATTCTTCCTCATCTACACATCTGCCCAGTTTGTGGCAGGCGGCAAACTCTTCAACACGGTATTTGGTATCGACTATACTACTGCACTTCTCATTGGATCGACGATTGTCGTATTATATACTTTTACCGGCGGTTTCAAGGCGGTCTGCCTGACTGATTTTATTCAGGGTTTTCTGATGTTCTTTGCACTTTTGATTGTCCCGATGGCCGCACTGGCGATTCTCGGCGGTCCTGGTGTTGTTGTGTCAGGTATTGGCGACATCAACCCTGCTCTCCTCAATCCGTTCCTTGACCCTGAAGGAAATCCCCAGACAATTATTGCGATTGCCTCAATGCTTGCCTGGGGACTGGGGTATTTTGGCCAGCCCCACATCCTTGTGCGATTCATGGCGATCGAGAAGGCAGAACAGGTGAGTGAGGCACGGAAGGTTGCAATGGTGTGGGTCATTATTTCCCTGTGTGCCGCTGTTGCAATTGGCATCATCGGGCGGGTATTTTTGAGCCAGCCCCTTATCGGTGCAGACTCTGAGACCGTTTTCATGCTGATGACGGGAGAAGTATTATTCCCGTTCCTTGCAGGCATTGTATTCTGCGGGATTCTCGCCGCAATCATGAGTACAGCGTCATCCCAGCTTCTTGTCAGTGCTTCTGCTGTCTCACAGGACCTTTATACCTCCTTTTTCAAACAGGAGGCAACCGACCGCGAACTGATATGGATCAGCCGTATCTCCGTTCTTATTGTGGCAGTCCTTGCGATTCTCCTCGGCCTCGACCCGGGGAGCTTCGTCTTTAACATTGTGTCCTATGCATGGGCAGGGTTTGGGGCAACGTTTGGCCCGCTTCTTCTGATGGCTCTCTTCTGGAAGAGAACGACACGGCAGGGGGCGCTGGCAGGCATTATTGTCGGCGGTCTTACCGTTCTCATCTGGAAACAGGTGGGGCTCTTTGGCATCTATGAAATAATTCCGGGGTTCATTCTCTCCCTTCTTGCAATCTATGTGGTCAGCAAAATGACACCACCACCGGCTGAGTCAGTCATAATGGTGTTTGATGAGACCGAGCGGATAATGAAAGAATCCAGGAACTAATTCTTTTTTTGACGAATAATTATGAAACAGAAGCTTCAAAAAGGGTTCATGGTCTATTTTTTGGATTCCCTTCTTTGGTGTCAGACCTTGGTGGCTGTTTCTCACATTGGCACATTGCAGTGGTCAGAAATAACCTGAATCGTTTCCTGATTGTGGAAATTCAGTAAGTATTTGTTGAAAAAATGGATTTCTCTTCCCATTCCGTGAAATAAGATGGGTATTTTCAGAGCCACTTGATGCTTAGTGGATTTCTTTTGGGTGCGGCACCTGTACTCCGCTGTTTCGGGTATCCGAAGGTGAGAGCATATGAGGGCATGTAACCCTCAGGAATTCCCATTTCTTCCCGCAAAGGTGCGAACTCCTCCATTGCAATCTTCAAAAACCCATTCCAGCAGGATGCAATTCCATACCCCTTTGCGACCAGTTCAAAGTAAGCAAGTGCAATGACGGGGTCTGCCTTTGCCCAGGTGCTGCCTTCCGGTATCGTGGCGATAAGGAGGTGGGGTGCGCTATGACAGACAGCATCCTCCCCCAGTCCCCATCGTCGGATGATGCCGTTGTACTGAACCGAATAGGGATGGTTTGGTCTCTTCTCTACCTCAGTCTTCATCCACTCTACGGTGTGAGCTGCAATCTTATGCACCTTCTCCGGGTCATGGACGACAATCCATTTCACCTTCTGGCTGTTTGCTGCAGTCGGGCTGTAGCGGATGACATCCAGCATCTGTTCGATCAGTTCTCGTTTGAGAGGTTTTTTCCGGTAGTGGCGGATTGACCTCCTGGTCTGAACAAATCTTGCGAGCTGGTCTGGTTTGATATCGAGAGCCCGCTCATTCATGGATAACGGATATTCACCTTCGAAATTTGTTACCAGAGCATTAAACAGGCAGAAAATCTCGCAGTGTCCGCATCTGACACATTTATTTTCGAGGTCTTTGGCTATCGCCGGAAGTTTATTCTCTTTCATCGAGATGATTGACACCGGACAGACTCTGACGCAGACACCGCATTTTGTGCAGTCGTCCGGGCTGACAGTGATATTGCTCATGCGTTATTAAATCGGCAGGATAGCATTTAAGGGTTTACTCACTGGTTAAATTGAATTCGTTAATTACTGACATCTTCCTGTTTTCAGGAATTCGTCTGAATTCTGAGGTTTTTGATCGGTTGACGGAATATCTTCTGAACATATGAAACAGTGCAGCGTTGGCAGCTCAGGGACTGAATGGCAGGCGGTCAGGAACTTTTTTTGGTTTCACGTCTCCAGTTGCCCTCGGGTATGATTATTTCAAAACAGCACCCTTTTCCGGGCACCCCGGTTTCCCGGATGGTAATATTGGTTATTTTAAGGATTTCTGACACAAGAAAGAGCCCCAGTCCGGTATTCGATCCTACATGGCGGTCAAATATTTTATCTTTCATATCTGCGGGAACACCGATGCCGTCATCTTCAACGGAAATTATTCCGGTGGACTCCTCATTCCGGAATGAGACATGAATTCGGGTCACTGATTCTCCATGGCGGATGGCATTGTCATAGAGATTCATAAAGACCTTCTCAAACATAGGGTCCGCATATACGCAGATTCCTTCCACGTCTGTACGTGTATTGATTCCTGATGTCGGTGACGGTATAAATGCTGTATCAGTGACTTTCCATAAACTCTGCCATGTAGGCTTAATCTGTCCCAATTCCTGATAATAATGGGTGAACTGAATCTGTTCCCCAATCTTGTTGGTGACATCGATTATTGCATCGACATAGATTGATGGCTGTTCTTCTGTGATATCTTCTTTCAGGAATTCCTCCAGCATAAGGAGAACAGTAAGTTGATTGAGGACATCATGATGGGTGATAGAAGAGAGCAGACTGAGTTTTTTGTTTGCCTCTATTCTGCCATTTTCTTCATTTTTGAACTCTGTTATATCCCTGCCTACAGACTGATATTCGATAATTTTGCCGCTTTCATCAAATATTGCCCGGTCACTCCACCGTTGCCACCGGATGTCACCGTCCGGCATTACAATCCTGTGGTCAATGAATGCGACCGGATGGTCTGGTGTGAGAGACTGCAACATCTCTGTAAACCGGAGTAAGTCTTCGTTTGGGATTTCAGGCTTGAATCTTTCTTTTGTGAGTTCTTTGCGGGTTTTTCCAAAATAGCGGCAGTATGCATCATTGGTGAATACATGTGTACCATCAGGCCGAAACCGGCAGACAAATTCAGTCTGGTCTTCCACCACGGTCCGGTAGAGGTTCTCACTTATCCGGATTTCATCCTCCATCTGTCTGCGCTTGGTGATGTCGGTTGCGTATATCGTTGCACTCTTCACCGTGCCGTCTGCATCAAAGACCGGATCAATGGAGTAATCCCATATCCCTTCCCACGATACTTCCTTTTTTATGGCTTTACCTGTTGAAAATACCTGTTCCAGCCAGACATTTCGCTTTTCTGCGATATCTTTTGGAAAGAGATCCCATACTTTTGTTCCGAGAATATCCTTCCGTGTCTTCCCGAATCGTGCCGGGTACCCTTCATTTGAATCCAGCACGATGCCATCCCTGTCAAGGAGAACAATTGTTGAGATAGAAGAGTCAAGAAGTGAGCGTGCGCGTAGAACGCTTTGCTGCAACTGGTTTCTGCTTTCAATGAGTTCATCCAGATTACGGTGCAGTTCCTCGCTTTTTTTCATGAGTTCCCGATTTACCGCTTCGATTTCTCTATTTTTTTGCCTGACTTCATCTTTTGCTCTTCTGTTTTCAATTGCCTTCCGGATGGTATTGAGCAGTTCGGCAAACTGTGCCTTTGGGTGGCCGCCCTTCTGGAGATAATAATCGGCTCCGGCATTGAAGGCATCAATCACAACCTCTTCCCTGCCTTTTCCGGTGAAAATAATAAATGGTGTGTCATTTCCGGTGGAGCGGAGGCGAGAGAGAAACTCAATGCCATTCATCTCAGCCATTTCAAAGTCAGAGATGATGGCATCATACCGGGACGCCTGAATTTTTTGAAAACCTTCCTCTGCGGAACCTGCTGTGTCAATGATACAGCTCCCTTCCCGCTGAAAATAGAGTTGCGTGACGTTTAACAGGGATACTTCGTCATCTACATACAGAATTCGGTGAAGGTTAGAGTCAGGTATGGTTTCCGGCATGGGTGTCTATATATATCTATATTAAATCTGGAATAATAAACCTTTTGAAATGATTGGCAGCATTTATATATTTTATGAGGTTAATATGGTGAAAAAATTCTATTATTTGATTCGATTGCATATTGAATGAATAATTGCAGATTTTAGCGAATTATTTTTGGTGGATGGTATGCCAATCCCGGGTGTATTCCCCTGTTTTTTGTGCATATGGGTTATGCCGTATCCGGATTTTGGTATGGATGGGACTGTCTGGTGCGGATTCTGTATCTCACCCCAAAATCAATGTCGCGGATATTCCGGTTCCTGAGGCAGATTCACTCTGCTCAATTCGTCCATTCCCTCTTGAGAAACATCCGTTCCTTTTTCAGAGTGCGTGTTCATCTCCATCGTTCTTCAGCATTTTTTTGACCTTTTGTCAATTCCCTGATTGTTCTTTTCCTGATGGATAATTGTGTTCTCATCCATTTGAATAAGGGGAAGAACATTCGATAATGCTCTCAGGAGGCTCTTTTCTTCCTGACATTAATTCCCGAATGTCAATTTAACCGTTGATCTTCCTGTTCAGGGCTTTTTTATCCATAAACTGATATATCAGACTGACTCACGATCTGAGATGAGTACCGGGATATTGCCAACTGTAGAACTTCAGATGACCCTCCTGCTATTCTTTGCCCTTGCAGGCTATCTTCTTGCTTCAAGAATTAACCAGTCTGCAGTTGTGGGTGAGATATTACTTGGCCTGATTGTTGGTCCTTCTGTTCTCGGATTGATCACCTATACAGAATTTGTTCAGGCTATTGCAGGACTTGGTGCTGTCATCCTCATGTTTGTTATCGGGTTCGAGTTTAAGATAAAGGATCTGACGAATGTAAATTATGGAATACTAGGTATTATCGGGATCATTGTTCCCTGGATCGGGGGTTATTTTGTCTCACTTGCCTTTGGGTTCAGCCATGAAAGTGCCCTTTTTATCGGGACGGCACTTACTGCGACGTCCATTGCGATAACGGCCAACGTCTTAAAGGAGATGTGTCTCCTGGATACCGAATTTGCAAAAGCGATCATAGGGACTGCGGTTATTGATGATATCCTCAGTCTTCTTGCACTCTCGATTACAGCCGATGTCGCATCCGGGAGCTTTTCAATAGAGAGCCTTGCCTTTATTGTCATAAAACAGGTAGGATTCCTGATTCTTATCGCCGTGATTGGCCTCTTTGTCATTTCAAAGATGATTGTCAGGATGGACAGGAGCCCGATTGCAAAAAAATACCCCGAGTTTGTCTTCATATTTGCCGTGATGATTGCATTCCTCTTTGCAGCATTGTCTGAATTTATTGGCATTTCGGCGATTATCGGTGCATTTATTGCAGGGGTCTCCTTTAACGGCATCAACCTGATACATAGTCGGGACATCTCAGAGGGTGCGGAGTATCTCTATATCATATTTGCATCAATCTTCTTTGTGTCACTGGGGATACTTGTCGATTTAACGGCCCTGACAGGTCCGGTGCTTCTTTTTATCGCTGTAATCACGGTTCTTGCGATAATCACGAAGGTGATCGGCTGCGGCATTCCGGCACGACTCCTTGGCTATTCCAAAAGAGACTCTCTTGCAATAGGATTCGGTATGTCGCCGAGGGGAGAGGTGGCAATGATTGTCGCCCTTCTTGGCCTGAACCTCTCTCTTATCGGGCAGGATATCTATACTTCGATAGTCGTGATGAGTATTCTGACGACGGTCATAACCCCGATTGTCTTCAGGAACTGGCTTTTCAAAAAGGAGGTTGCTGAGTGCAGGCTGGAGTAAATGGTAATACTGCCTTCTGTTGCCATTTGTGAGATTATTGTCCCGGCTCCCGTTCGTCTGGTGCTGTGGATAAATGAAATCCCGCTATGCGAAAGACCTTATATTTCTCCCCCATATCTCCGTTTCATGAGGGGGCATGTATGTGGCTGAAGAGAAGGAGGCCGGACAGGATGTGTACCGTGAGGCGCTTGACCTGCATCTGTTGCACCGGGGGAAAATCGAAACACGGGTGAAGGTGCCGCTTGAAACCAGAAGCGATCTCTCCCGTGCGTATTCACCGGGTGTTGCAGCGGTATGCAGGGCGATTCAGAAAGACCCGATGTCCGCATACCGCTCTACGATGAAGGGCAATGCCATTGCGATTGTAACAGACGGGTCCGCGGTGCTTGGACTGGGGAATATCGGCGGCCTTGCAGCAGTGCCGGTGATGGAGGGGAAAGCTGCGATATTCAGAGAATTTGCGGGGATAGATGCCTATCCAGTCTGTTTTGATACAAATTTTCCCGGCATCGCCGATGCGATACGGCATATTGCCCCGGCATTCGGGGGCATTAATCTGGAGGATATTGCCGCTCCGCACTGCTTCCAGATTGAAGAAGATCTGCAGGATATTGGTATTCCGGTGATGCACGATGACCAGCACGGGACAGCAATAACGGTGCTTGCCGCTCTTATTAACGCCTGCAGAGTGACCGGGAAGGAGTTTGCAGACCTTCATATCGTGATATCCGGGGCCGGTGCCGCAGGGTATGCCATCGCCCGCATTCTCCGGTGCATTGGCTACAGTGCAGACCTTTGCCACATGATACGTGATATCACCGTCTGTGACAGGGAAGGGATCATCCACCGGAACCGGGCCGGGCTGTACAGGAACAAATACAAGTTCATCCTTGCCGATGAAACCAATCGTTCAGGAATGACCGGCACCCTTGCAGATGCGGTGGAGGGCGCTGATGTCTTCATCGGTGTCTCAGCCCCGAATCTTCTCACCGAAGAGATGGTGAAGACCATGAATGATGACCCCATCATCTTTGCGATGGCAAACCCTGTCCCTGAGATTATGCCGGAGGATGCCCGGCGGGGAGGTGCCCGCATCATCGGGACCGGCAGAAGTGATTACCCGAACCAGATCAATAATGCGCTGGCATTCCCTGGTGTCTTTCGCGGTGCCCTCGATGCCTGTGCGACAAGTATCTCAGATGAGATGAAGGTGGCCGCAGCAGAGGCTTTGGCCCGGTATCATGCATACCCGACAGAGGATGATCTGATGCCCTCTGTTCTTGACCGTGGTCTGGTGCGGGCGGTTTCTGCTGCCGTGCGGGAGGCGGCGTTTGCATCCGGGTGTGGGAGGGAGGTGTAGGGATCTGGTGGTCACGGTCATGAATTTCCCGTGATGTATTCGGGAATGTGTTGACGATTTTTTACAGAATCCGTGATCTTTTCCGGGATTTTGATAGTCAAACTGGTGCCATTTGGTTATTTCAGGGGACGTATTGGAAATGAATGGAGCAAAGAAAAAAAATGTATTTTTTACCGGAGATGGATTATTATTCCTCTTTGAGATCTTCGAATATCAGTGAAAACTGTTCGATTGCGGTCTGAAGGTTTTCTGCAATTTCGCCTGCGATGATATCAGGTTCGGGGAGTTTATCTGTGTCTTCGAGACTCTCGTCTTTTATCCAGAATATGTCGAGGCTGACCTTATCGCGTTTCATCAGGTCATCATATCTGAACGGCCTGAAATGCTCTGTTTCCTTCCTCTCGTGACGGTTTTTGGGGTTATAGCATTCGATGAAATCGGTGAGGTCATCGAGAGAGAGGGGACTTTCCTTCAGTGTGAAGTGTTTGTTTGTTCTGAGGTCGTATATCCAGAGGGTGTCTGTCCAGGGCTCCTCACGTCCGGCTTTTCGTTCAAAGAAGACGACGTTTGCCTTTACTCCCTGTGCATAAAAGATGCCGGTGGGAAGTCTCAGGAGGGTGTGCACATCACATTCCGCGAGAAGCTTTCTTCTGATTGACTCGCCCGCCCCCCCTTCAAACAGGACGTTGTCCGGGACAACGACGGCTGCTTTTCCGTTTATCTTTAACATGCTCCGTACATGCTGGAGGAAATTGAGCTGCTTGTTTGATGTTGTCGCCCAGAAATCATCCCTTTCGTAGGTCTGCTTATCCTTTTCCGCCTTTCCGTCACCGTTTATGACGGTATAGCTGCTTTTCTTGCCAAAAGGGGGATTGGTGAGAACAAGGTCGTAGTGCTCTTTTGGTTCTGACAAGAGTGAGTCTGCGACATTAACCGGGCTTTTATCCGTTCCGATTCCGTGCAGGTAGAGGTTCATTGCACAGAGACGGGCGGCACTGTCGACAATCTCGGTTCCGTGGAATGTCTCTTCTTTTAAATATACGGACTGTTCCCGGTCGAGTTGGTAGTTTTTGACGAGGTAATCGCGTTCTGCAAGGAAGAATCCGCCCGTTCCGCACGCAGGGTCTGCAATGGTCTGGCAGGGTTTCGGCACGGTTACTTCAACCATCGCCTGAATCAGCGCCCGTGGCGTGAAATACTGGCCCGCACCACTCTTGGTATCCTCAGCATTCTTCTGGAGAAGACCTTCGTAGATCTCGCCTTTGACATCCATGTCGAGGCCGACCCAGGTCTCTTTTCCTATCAGTTCGACAAGTCTTCTGAGCTTTGCCGGGTCCTGTATCTTGTTCTGCGATTTTCTGAATATGACGCCGAGGAGTCCTGACGCCTTGCCGAGGGTTTCGAGGGTATGGCGATAATGGATTTCCAGTGCATCCCCCTCTTTGGATGCGAGTGCCTCCCAGCTGTATTCATCCGGTATGGTTGAGTGTTCATTAAATGGGGGTTTTGTATGTTCGTCTGCCATTTTCAGGAAGAGAAGGTAGGTGAGCTGCTCGACGTAATCCCCGTAGCTTACGCCGTCGTCTCTGAGTACGTTGCAGTAATTCCATAGTTTTTGTACGAGTGCTGAGGATTCGGATGCCATAGTTGCCTGACTAGTTCTGTATTTTGAGAATGCTTTAGGGTGTTGGAACTGGATGCAACATATGGTGCATCCTTTTGGATTTTTTATACGAATCCGGAAGGCCGGATAGATTCTTATATTTAGTGTTCGTATATACGAACAAATGTTCCCTATGACGAACATATGTTCGGAAAAATCGTTCATTATCATCCGGCATCTTGGGAGACAATACAATGATTCCTCCTATGTCAGAGAGATTGCAAAAGAGCTGAATCTGTCTCTTGGCCCGGTCAGTGAGACCTTAAAGAATCTGGAACAATCAGGTCTTTTAATCCGAAAAGTCCGGGGCAGACTTGTTACCTACCGGGCAAATATGGAAAGTCCTCTTCTGCGTGAGATGAAGATTATTATCACCCTTCTGGAGTGCCGCGAACTGTTGCAGGAGCTCGAAAAATCGGCTGTTCGGGTGATTCTCTTTGGCAGCTGTGCACGGGGGGATGACACCGCTGAAAGTGATATTGACCTGTTAATAGAAACGGATGATAAGGAGATGGTATCACTGGCTGTCAACTCGTATGAATTCATCGGAGAGAGAAAACTTTCTGCAATTATCCTGTCTCCGGACGAATTCAGGGAGCTGAGAAGAATGGATCAGCCATTTTATGAGAGGGTGATGCAGGGGAAGACTCTTTTCAGGAGGGATGAAGATGAGATCGCGGTTTGAAAGATGCATTGAAACGGGAAAGATTGTACAGATCCTAAAAGACCCGGCGCTGGTATCAAAGGAGATTTTGGAAGCAGAAAAAGATCTTGAATCTGCAAAGGATTCACTTGTTAGAGATAATTTCAAGTGGGCGATTGTACAGGGATATTATTCACAGTTTCACTCTTTACGAGCTCTTGTGTTTAAAGAGGGATATCGGGAAAAGACTCATTCGTGTCTTCGTTCTGCGGCAGAAGCACTTCTCCTTGACAAGGGCTTAATCGACAAAGAGGTAACAGACGGTTTTTCATTTTCGATGAGAGTCAGAGAGGCTGCTGATTACAATTCAACATACAAAGAGAGTGCGGCAGTTGATGTTGTTGAAACGGCAGAGAGGACTCTTGGGATTGCAAAGGCACTTGTCGAAAAATAAAATTGGATTTTTCAGATTTTCCCATCGTCTGAAAATTATGAATGAGTCCTTATCTGGAAATATATGCCGCATATCCTTTTTTCCAGTTAATTTTGAGGGATATGCCACAATTCCCGACTCATCAATGCTCTTTTTAAGATACGGATTATTTCATCCGCTTCAAGAAGATCCACACTGCGGCCAAATGTCTCTTCAAGCTCTTCCAGAAGGCCGAAATAGGAGTCGGCATGGTCTGCCGGAGTCATCTTTTTGAATGAAACCAGAATGTCAATGTCGCTTTTCTCAGGATTGAAATCAGAGCGAATGGCAGATCCAAAGATAATCATCTGCAAGACATGGTATCTTTCACATATTTTGTCGAGTTTTTCTTCCTCGATCTGATCCAGGAATGTGGGATGTTCTGGTTTCATCGGTGTTTACTATTGAGGTACTAATTTTGCGAATCGCAATAACCATTGCTATGGAATATACTGATTTTGGTTCTGCAGACATGCTGCCGGAATAAAAATCACAGAGAATGAACCGGTGTCCATCAGGGTCGGTCACGATGTTTTCACTCTTTGCACCCTGTTTTCACCCACAAAGTGCAAACAAGGAGACGAAAAATAAAACCCTTATTGTTGTGTATTCTTCTAAAGAAGGACAATATATAGATATATGTACAGTATTATGGGATATTTTCATGGATTTGGAGAACACACAGCATGTCTGATAATTGCGGGGTTGTTTCTCTGTATGTCTCTGTGAATTTGGTGTGAGTGAAAACGTAAATATGAATCGTACATTCACGCCGGAATTGTCTAATCAAGACCAATAACGGTCTTTTTCCGAATATCATCAGGGAAATAACGCAAAGAAAACGTGTGAAAAAGTGAAAAGCAACCGGCTGAATGCCGGAGATATGGGTGCTGCCTCTCTTCTTTTTTTGTCCGCTTCCTGCTCTCTTCATGTTTTCCTCATGTTCTCCTTAAGTCCCTTTCCGGTCACCCGTGTCCCCCCCTCTGCCTGCACTCCCGGAATCTCCTTTTTTGGACCTGTTTTTTGGGGAATCCGGGGGCAAAACGGATGTATTTTGTGTTCATTTCAATTCCCTGGAAATTGCGGCTATAATGCCTTTTATTTGCAAAACAGACGATTAATTGCGAACTATATGGGGGTCAATATTGGCGGATATTTTCGGAGGATGTGTAGGTCCTCTCAACAGAGAACGGCCCGCTCCGTGCTTCTATGTGGATATTTTTTCCAGGGTGCAGATCCGCCGAATTGAGAATTAAATCAAAATTTACCCGAATCTTGTCGCAATTCTCCACAAAATCAGATGAAATTCATGACCCGCAGTTGCAGGAGATCTGAAACTCAACTGAGTCCTCCCACAAAAAAGTATGACATTGCACCGATATTTTCTTTACAAAGATACCGGCGGGAATTCCTGAAGGTAAAGTTCCGTTGCCTCTAACAGATTTTTGAGTGCCTCTTCTTTTGTCCTTCCCTGACTGACGGTTCCGATTTGTGGAAATCTCGCAATGAAGCACCCGTCTTCTTCAGAGATTTCTGCGGTGATATTGTTAATTACTGGTTCCATATTCATCGTCGTTATATTAATCGTTAATTAAATCACAGGTATCTTTATCCTGTAATTATTTGAGCAATTTGAGTTGAAAAATAGGACTTTTTCAATTTATTGAACTTTTGGTGAGTTATATGGGGAAAAGGTGTTGATAATGACTAGTATTAATGTGGATATCGAGAATTGCAACAATATCGTTCGAGGAACTTTTGCTATTGAAAAAGGAAAGCTCAATATAAAATATGGAATGAATGGGACGGGGAAATCCACTATTGCAACTGCATTGGAACTTTATAGTAAAAATGAACCTTTATCCATACTGAAACCTTTTGGTTCAGATGAGGGAGATGAGCCAACTGTGAGTATTAGTGAAGAATTAGGGCCGGTATTAGTATTTAATGAAAAATTTGTAAATACCCTGGTCTTTCAAGAAAATAAGGTAATAGAAAATGCATTTGATGTATTAATAAAAACTCCTGACTATGATGAAAGGCGTGCATTATTGGACGAGAGACTAAAAGCACTTAAAGTCTCTATCGGGAGTGATAAACGAATAATCCAATTGCGTGGTGATATTCAAAATTATTCTGGCAAACTGGAGCTCAATAGGGATGGAACATTAAAGCTGAATAACTCATCAAAGTCGATACTGAAAAAAGATAACCTCTTTAATATTCCTGAGCCGCTAAAAAAATATACTCCATTTATTGCTGATAATGAAATGAGTATCAATTGGATTGATTGGAAAACAAAGGGTGAATTATATGATCAAAAAGGAATTTGCCCATTCTGTTCCGATGAGTTCAAAGAAGCTTATACTGAAGAAAAAAAGGTCTTTAAAAGTGCATATAAAAAAGCCGATTCACAGAATCTTAAAAATATGCTGGATCTGTTTGAATGTTTTGAGAAATACTTAAGTCCAGAAAGATATCCAGAACTGATATCATGTATTAAAAGTAGTCCCGATGAAGATACAATCAAAAGACTATTAAAAATATTTATTTCTGATTTTGATTATTTAATGATTCAATTAGAAAAAATTCAGCAGTTTGATTCAACTGTTTTCAGCGATCTAGATATTAGTAAATTAGATGAATTCATTAGAAATTTGAAGATAGAATATGAAATACTGAACTATTTTAGAAATCCTTTGATGACAGAAATCGTTGATTTTGTCAATTCACAAATTGAATCTTTGGATGCTGATGTTTTAGGCTTAAAGACAGATATGGGCCAATTACGCCATTTAATGAAATCTACACTAAAAAACAGTCAAAATGATATGAATGCATTTTTGAATTCTGCTGGTATTCAATACAAGGTTGACATAAATGTAGATGACGAAGGTGAGACTCTTGCAGTCTTGCAGTATCAAAAAGATGAAATGTGTGTTACAATAGATAATATCAGAAATCATCTTAGCTGGGGAGAACGTAACGCATTTGCATTAATCCTCTTTATGTTTTATTCAGAGAGTAATAATCCAGGTCTTATTGTTTTGGATGACCCCATTTCGTCATTTGATTCAAACAAAAAATATGCAATTATTCACAGATTGTTTGCCAAGGTAAAAGGTAGTGTAACTAAGAGTTTTAATGAAAAAACCGTATTAATGCTGACGCATGATTTTGAACCAATTATTGATTTTGTCGTTGTAGATAAAAATTCTCCGGAATCTGTATCTGCAACATTTATCCAAAATAAGAATGGTTGTCTTATTGAAAAAGCAATTGACAAAGATAATGATATAAAACCCGTTATTCAGGAATTATTGCATCATGTCCGTGATGAAAAACTGAATATGGTGCATCGTATTGCATTTTTAAGGAAATATTATGAGCATCATGGAATAGATGGGCATACAGATGGTTATAACGTTTTATCATCTTTAATTCATATGTGGTCCTCCCCTTCCAGTAAAGATGGAACACCTCTTTCCCAAGGGGTAATAATAAATGGCACAATTGAAATCCAAGGCTATTTGCCAGATTTTGATTATGATTTATTAATCAAGGATTGCTTTAATGTGTCTAAATTAGTCACGTATTACACTTCAGAAGAAAATCCATATTTGAAACTTCAATTATTCCGGGTGTTAATGATAAATAGTGGTGTGGGTGGAATTGAAGATGCTTATATAAAATTCATTCATGAGAGTTACCATATTGAAAACGATCACGCTTACTACTTAAACTTATTAGAGTATGATATGGTGCCATCGCATATTATAGGAACAATTGATGATTACATGAGTACTAAATATCCGTTGACATAATCAAAAGCACAAGCGTGCCATTGTTTGAAACAATCACGCTTTGTTTTTCTTCTGCTTTTTTAGCTCCATTTTCCTGACCTTCTCCTCCGCTGCCTGCTGCTCTTTTTCCGCCTTAATCCTCTCCAAAAGAACGGATGCCGGTTCATCATCTGGATTCTGGGGCACAAGCCTGCCTTCAAATGCCTTTTTCAGGATGCTCTGCCGGAGTCTCTCTGCCTTTGCAAGCGAATCATTCACCGCCTTTTCCATCTCGTCGATGACCGAGAACCTCCGCTCAATCTCGCAGACGATTTCGTGTTGTTCTTCGAGGGGTGGGAGTGAAACATAAAGTTCTTTCAAATCTTTTGGGGATAAATTTGGCTGGAGTGTTTCAGAAAGTGAAAATTGGATTTGTCTTTTAAATAAATCAGAACTTAAAGCATAAAGTAAATATTTTTTCGCAATGATTGATTTTTCTTTTATTAAGGCAACACGTTGATTAAGTAATCCTTTAGGTGCACCAGTAGGATATAAACATGTTTTTACTTTATCACC
The DNA here is from genome assembly GCA_963761105.1 of uncultured Methanomicrobiaceae archaeon. Lineage (GTDB taxonomy): Archaea > Halobacteriota > Methanomicrobia > Methanomicrobiales > Methanomicrobiaceae > Methanogenium. The sequence continues at coordinate 1,200,245 of CAVXFW010000023.1, forward strand.
TGTGATGGGTCGGGTTAATGCAATTAAAATGTCGTCAGGACATATTTGATATTTTGAATTTGCCAAGAGAAATGATGTTGGCAGATATTCTTGGTGTTTCCACAAGAATAGTCCATAACTAATATTGGCAATTTTAATGACAGGTACTCCTTCAGATGTAAAATCATTGCTTTTGAATGCAAAACCACTAATTACTTCTGAGATTGAAATTAAATTTGCCCAGACCCATGTTTTTGGCAAATTACATAATTGAATTGCAGAATTAGTAATTCCATTATTTTTTGTTCGTAATCTCCTCTCAAGCAAAACCTCGGCACTCTCAACATTCTGATGCTCCGCCCGCCATTCCTCAGTCAGATCGCCGCACATCGCCGCCTTTAAGACTGACTGCCGGTATTTCGGTATCAGTGCCTTTGCCTTTTTCAGGGCGGATACGCCTGCGTCAAGCCGGGTGAATTCCTCTTCGATTTTTTCCACGATGCGGTGTTGTTCGGGGAGAGGGGGGAGGGGGATTATGAATTTCGAAATTGTCTGATAATTCACTCTTGGTAATTCGACACCCTTTGAGTTTATTGTTGAATAATTCACAAAATCTTTCGATAAAAACCGATAAAAAATGTATTTGTTGCTAATACAATCATTTTTCAAAAAAACTAAAATGTCTGTTGAGCAGATTCCTTCACAATTTGCTAACCAGATTTTGTTTAAGTATGGACGAAGTCGTCCGTACAATATTTCACCAGGTTGAAATATTGCTTTATTACTTTTGACCGATTCTGAGTTGTTAAAGGACAATAATTTCCCAGTATCTTTTTCAATATTTTCCAGACCAATATAAATGCAACCAGAACAATTTTTGGGATCAACCTTTTCCTTAGACAACTCAATGATATCTCCCAAGCGAGTGTTTATCCATCCATCAGGAAGTTCAGACAATTCGGACTGTGATTCTTCTGTATTCTCTAAAAATGTATTCATAGTTGTGATGTGTCCGTACTCTACTATTGGTTCACATAAAATCATTAAGGGTAACTTTTGGCGTCTCTTTTCGGGTAGAGACTTTCTCAAAATTTTTGAGGACTTTTTGTGGTATGGATCTCTTTTCGCTAAGATAATTCATCAGAGAATTGTCATACTGCATGGCATATTTCTGCCGTTCAAATTCCATATTCAGTTCGAATGAATTGGCAAAGGTGGAATAGAATTTAGGTCTTCTGTTTAATTCGGGGACGGTGATTCCATACCTGTTTAGCACTTCTTTTGTATTCGCATAATCAGCGTATCTGACATACTCATACGTGGTGTTATCAAAGAATCTGCCTTTATGCTGAATGGTGACTTCTATTGGAGGTGGAGTATATCCTGAATTATTTCCCATCCACGTTGGTTGCGTATCTCTGTTTACTCCGACAATATCAAAACCAAGGGGGGTTGCAAGCACATCTGACGCCGCAGATGCTGAATCAATTTTGTGGGGTTTAACCTCGCGTCTGATATTTGACCCGTACATAATGACCTTGTCATCGAGACCCTGACGGTCAACCACACGGTGGAATCTTCGTAGTTGTGCAGTGACAGAGATTGATGCTCTCCCTTCAAGATCAAACCAGAAATTCCGGTACCCTGCATCAAGCATCTCTGTTACGAGTTCTTCAGTGGGTTTGATACCATACCGTGTTGAAACAGGGACGAATATTGGTTTTGAATTGCGGAATTTAAGTGAATCATATCCACAGTGAACATAATTCAGGTAATCTTCTGTCTTTATTGCTACCTCTGATTTACTGGTATCCTGATTATATTCCCTGACTTTCAGATTCGGAACAAACAAAATGTCGCTTCTTCCGTGGTATATGTCGAGAAAATTGCTCAGACTGTCCTCATAATCAGGAATGAGACATGGATTGAATGAAAGTGTCAGGGTGTTGAGAATTAATTTATCGGAAAGTGCAGATATCCTCTTGTAAGAATCATAACTATCCGAAAGAAATGGAGCATCCGGCCGGTCAATTTCCTTTTCAAAAGTATCTAACTTAACAGTACGGCTTTTTTCAATGACACTATTTCTGTCAAGCCATTTTCTTTCAAGCGATTCAATATCCCGCAATGAACCAAGATCATTAAAGTCAAGTGTCTTGAACGGAGTTTTCAAAGTATTGTGATTGAACCTGACGTCTTTGATGGTAAACTGTGTCGTGTCATCCGCTTCAAAGTTGCGAATCTCAATGCTGCTCATATCTCTTCCCTTCAATCTCTTTTATTGCAGAATCCAGAATTTTATGGCTGATTCTGAATTTGCTCTTCCCAATGCAGTTGAGTATGGTAATAGTAAATTCAGATGTAAGATAATCATTTGCCTCCAGATGGGCCATAAATCCAATTGTTCCGGTTAAATGATCTGATAAAACCGGCAGAAAAAGTCTAACCTTTTTTCTGGCGGTCTCATCATCCAGAATGAACATAAAATTACCTGTATTTGTTGTCTTGTGTACATAAGAGAGGGCGATGACCTCAAATTCACCCCGGTCAATTACCAGTCTGAGTGGTTCAAAAGGAAGTCCTCCCGATGCAAAATCATCAATGGAAACAACGGAAATTGAATCTGAAAAATCGTAACTTCTGTTCAGTAAATCTGCTTCATATTGTACATGTTTAGGGATTTCAACGCAAAATTCCCTGACAACAAGAGAGAAAACACCAAAACGCTCCGGCTCGTCCATCAAGTCTTCAAGGTCATCAAAAAAGCAGATGAAAAAAGACGAATCAGGGATCAGTTTGGTTCTAATCCTCAATCAGCTCCCGGTAACGTTTCTCCGTGATCACACCTTTTTTCAGGAGTCGACCTGCGAGATATTCCTTATTTTCAAGGAGACTGTCAATTTTATCAGATTTTTCCGTATAGCCGTAGGTCTTGTAAACCAGAAACATCAATTCGTCGCTTGTGAGGGAATCATAGAGCGAACGGACAATATTCATGCTGGTGAGTATTTTTTCCCGGTTTTCCGGTGAAAATTCATCTAATGATTCTTCTGCAAGGTTTTTGCCTTCCGTGGTCAGATAGATGCCTGCACGGTCATTGACGAAATAGTTGTCATGATTGTCAATACTGTCCGCTGCACTACTGGAATATGGACCGTAATAATGGGGGATGAATTCAAAGAATTCAAAAATTTTGGGAAATGATTTTGAGAAGAGGAATAATTCTTTCTGGAAATTAATTTTATTTTTTATGGGCCTGTCTGCTCCGCTCAGAAGAATTGCAATGAATTTATTCCGTATTGCTTCCTCCTGTTCGAAGGAAAGACCTGAATCCGCCATAATTTACCAACTGTTTGTATGATGTACCTTAATATAATTAGCCGGGCGGAATGAAAGTTATACCCCCAAAACCTCATTCAACTCTGCCATAATCCCATTCAGCCCATCCCCAAACGCCCGGTGCGCAGAAAAAAGACCGCCCTTTTGCATCAGCCGCTGATTATATTCAAAGTCATCCGGGCCGATGGAGACGCTTGCACTGATATGGTCTTTCATGATGGTGAGCCATTCCCAATATTTTTTTCACGAAGCCCTTCAAAAAGATGCTGAATACCAATTTCTTCTTCAAGATATTGATCCTGAAGATTTTGATATTTGTATTCATCTTCATCAGGTTCATTTTCACAATTCTCATAATACCCATCGATAACTGAACTTATTTCACCCAATATTGAATCAATATCGACTTTAAAGAATTCAGCAATTGTTTCTATCTCTTCTTTAATATTTTCTAAGTCATTTATGCCTGAACCATTGTGGTCATAGCAGTCATATTTTAAGTTGTACTCATAATATCTTGGTTCATGGTCCTCTTGATTAATTTCAATATCTATTCCTCCTTCAATAAATAAATCCAAGTCTGAAATTAGTTTATCCCAATCCTTCCCTTGAATTTCAACGCCTGTTGCATTTGAAAATTCAACGATTTGGATATATTCAGATAAATATGTAAATTCTTTAGAAAGTAGACGTTTTTTAATTGCAGAAACAAAATCATTCCAGCTTGAAGAGAAAATATTCTTATTCTCTGTTAAAATTGAAAGTAATGGATTAATTCTCCTGAAATAGAATTTATCCACTTCAACTTCTTTCAATAATATTTCAAGCAGGCAGTTAGTATATTCAATATATTTTTCTTCATTTATTTGCCCACTCACAGATACCAGGTGGATTGTCAATTTGTCCAATTTTGCCGTATCGTTTTCGTCGATGTATTTTTTTCCAATTCTATTGTTCACATCAAAATATTTTTCAATAAAATTTGGATATCTATTAATTTGATCAACTTTCTTTTGATTTTTAAAAACATTCCATATTTTTTCCAGTGTTCTAAAATCAATAATAAAATCACACAGATGAGACAAGAGATGATCACTTTCAACAATTTTTTTGTTCATAAAATCTTCGACAGAAGGATTTTTGTACCCAATTTTTATCTCTCCTGTCAGTACAGATTTTGTTAAAATGATTAATGAGCCATCTAACTCTTTTATGGAATGATCAAATTCTTTTTGCAGCTTGACCGGATCTTTCTCTTCATCGTAATATTTGGAGAAGTATTCAAAAACACTATTTTGGTCAGAATTCTTATCCAAAATCGTTAAAATGACTAAAATTGTCCGGGAGTAATCTGAAATATAACTTGCATATACCTTTTCCCAGATTTCTTCAGGGTTATCAAGGACAGATAAAAAAGAGTTTATAAAATCAGCTTGATTTATTTCTGTCGAGTCCGTCATTGACTCAATAATTCTTGGATTAAAGTTACTATGATTAATTATTTTCAGATAATTTTTATCTTCTATTATTTTGTAAATATTTTCATCATCTATTTCTGAATGCCAGAGGTGATTGTATAATATTTGAGCCTTAATCTTCTTTTCAGCGTTATTTATTGATATAATATATTCATAATTTCCAAATCTTTCAGCAACATCTGATTTTTGTTGCGCCTGATTCAAGACATAATCTCTTGTTGTAAGAATGAATATTGTATTGCCTTTAGGGCGTTTAACTGCCTTAATAAACGATTCAATTGATTTTTCTTTATTATCACCGGGCCTTTCAGCGTAATACGTAGAACCTAAAAAGTCATCATAATAAAATATTTGATTCTCATCTCGTTTCAGGAGACCATAGGCCTCATTAAAATCTCCGGTAATTTTTATTGGTTGATATCCATTTGCTATATACTGGATTACCAAACCCTTCATGAGCGTAGATTTGCCAATGCCGGGTTCGCCGGAAATAATGCAGACATGTTCTTTTTCAAGAATTTTATTTACTTCCAGGAATTCATCTGTAATAACCATTTTTGGCAAAAACTCAATGAAATTTTCGATGTCAATATCTGTTTGATTGTAGATGGCTTTATTCAAAATGATTTCAAGGACGGTACTACTTGTAAACCATAATTTTGGGTGTTTTTTTACGATATCTTCATTATTTCTGAGGAAATTAAGAATGTCTTCCCTTCCAAAAATGTCAGATTCACTCAGACAATATGAACCAAATAACGTCTTTATTTTCGATTTATAAGAGGGATTTAATTCGGTTGATGTTGCGATTATATATCTATCGGGATTAATTTTCTCAACCTTTTCCACTTCTTCTTCTTTCAGTTTATATTTTAATTTACTTGCCGTACTTTTGTAAGTATGCTTACATTGAATAATTGTAGTTCCGCTTTCAAAGCATCCCCTGATATCAATTCCCTTATCACGGCCTGACTTAAATGTCTCAAGAGTAACATCCAGCTTTTTTTGGAATATGTCACATATCAATAATTCAAATTCATGATCAGATAAGCATCCCAAATCATAATCGGCCATTTAAACCCCCAACACCTCATTCAACTCTGCCATAATCCCATTCAGCCCATCTCCAAACGCCCGGTGCGCAGAAAAAAGACCGCCCTTTTGCATCAGCCTCTGATTGTACTCAAAGTCATCCGGGCCGATGGAGACGCTTGCACCGATATGGTCTTTCATGATGGTGAGCCATTCCATCTGCTCTCCGGAAAAAACAACGCCTTCTTCCTTTTGCTCGGTGATCCACCGCTCAAACCGGTGCTCCACTGTCTCTCTGTATGGTTCCAGGTAATCGTCGCATCCGAGCGTGAATCTCACGAGTGAGATGATGTCTGTTAACATCCGGTGCGGTGATGCACCCCGGACGTGGTTTCTTTCCACCTGCTCATATGCCTGCCAGACCTTGTCCGGCGTAAACCCGTACGGGGGTCGTGCGAGAATGTCTGAGAGCTCCCGTATCTGTTCATACGTCAGGTGTCGCTCCCGCTTCGGGCGGCTGTATATAATCTGAAGAGCCGTTATCGAGTCCTTATTCTCCTCAATAAACTGCTTAAAGTTTGCAACCGTAAGAATGGCCCGCTCCTTTGCATCCGTTGAAAAAGCGGCCTCAATAACTCTGTCCTCGCTTATTTTGTCTAACACCTGCTCGGACCGGGTCTTTAAATCAATCAAAAGCGTCCTGAATGTCGGTTTATCAAACGGTTCGCATGCACCGGAAACAAGGGACTCTTTCGCCTCTTTCATCTGAGATGCATCCGGCGTTTCGGTTGCAAACATCACCTTTGCCTGTGCTTTTGCCTCATCCGGATCAACCGATTCGTAGAGCGATTTTACCATTTCCCTGATGGTAACGCCCGCAGTATCAAAAATTTCCTCACGTTCGCGGTCACCAATCCGCCGGTCAAGCCTCGCAAGCCGTGTTGCAAGCGTTGTTATCGTAGCATTGTCATGGTTTCCGACCGCAACCGACTCAAGGAGCTTTTTAAACGAAACCGTTGGCTTCTTATCGATGACCACCTGCGGATTCTTCGATGATTCACAGACACCCACCGCATCGACCACAATAAACCGGTCTTTCGGTGGTGCATCGGTTGTTACCTGATGAAGTTCGGTAATGTCAACCGTTCGTGTGCCCCGGCCAAGCATCTGCTCAAAATAGACCTGCGACTTCACATCCCGCATAAAAATTATGCACTCAAGCGGTTTGATATCAACGCCGGTTGATACCATATCAACCGTCACCGCAATCCTCGGATTGTACGATGACCGGAACTCCCGGATCATATCCTCCGGTTTTCTGCCGGTCCGGTAGGTAATCTTCTTGCAGAAGTCATTTCCCCGCCCAAACTCCTCCCTGATAATCTCGACAATATCTTCGGCGTGCGAATCGCTCTTTGCAAAAATAAGTGTCTTTGGGACCTCACTTCTTCCCGGAAAAAGCGATGTAAAGAGATGCTCACGAAACGTCCGGATGACCGTTCTGATCTGATCATAGGAGACGACATCGCGGTCAAGCTGTTTTTGGGTGTATGTGAACTCTTCATCTAAAAGTTCCCATCTCCGGTCCCGTGATAGCTTCTCCCGTTTCTCAACCCAGAAGTCGGCATCCACCGTGCTTCCGCCCTGGGTAATCTCGGTTACAATGCGAAAGACATCAAACCCCACATTGACGCCGTCTGCAACCGCTCTCTCGGAACCGTACTCCATAACGAGATTTTTGTTAAAAAATCCAAGCGTCTGCTTCGAGGGAGTCGCCGTAAGACCGATTAAATGCGCATCGAAATATTCCAGCACCTGGCTCCAGAGATTGTAAATCGAACGGTGGCACTCATCGGTTACAATGAAATCAAAGGTCTCAATCGGAATGTCAGGGTTGTAGACGACATCCTTTGGCTTTGTATTCTGCACCCCGTCCTCAAACGATGACAATTCATCCGATTCCGGATCATAATTCTCATCGCCTTTTAAAATGGAATACAGCCTCTGAATCGTGCTGATGCAGACCTTCCCCACCGGATCGATTTTCTGACCGGAAAGATGCTGCACATTATAGAGTTCCGTGAATTTTCGCCCGTCATCCGGGGTGACATACATCTGGAATTCCTTATATGTCTGGACACCGAGGCTCGTCCTGTCCACCAGAAACAGGACACGTTTTGCGTTGCAGTGCTTAATTAACCGGTACACAAACGAGACCGCAGTAAAGGTCTTTCCCGAACCGGTCGCCATCTGTATCAGAGAACGGGGATGATCCTCCGCAAACGATTGCTCAAGGTTTGTCACCGCTTCAATCTGGCATTCGCGAAGACCGGTTGTGACCAGAGGGGGATACTCCCGCATCCGTGCGCGAAGTGTCTTCTCCTGCTTCATTTGTTCTGAAAATGTCTCCGGTCTGAGAAACGAAAAGACCCTTCGTGAACGCGGTTCGGGATCACGCAAATCCCTGAAATATGTCTCTTTTCCGGTGCTCTCGTATCCAAACGGAAGATATCCAAGTTCATTCGGGATGTTAGTGAGCTCTCCGGTGAGATATCCGTCTGACTGTTCACAGATGCCGCTCAGGGTAGTCCCCTCTTTTTTTGCCTCAATAACCCCGACAGCCTTTCTGTTGACAAAAAGAAGGTAATCCGCATATCCTTCGGTGAGAGGATATTCCCGGACTGCAACTCCCGTTCCGGCACCGAGGTTCAACTCATCCCTGTCCTGGATTACCCACCCCGCAGCAAGGAGCATCCCGTCAATGGTATTTCTTGCTTTTCCCTCTGGTGTCACAATTGCATTCGCTCTTAAATCTCATTTTATTTTTAAAGGCTTAACAATATTGCCCCAAAATGATGATAAAATCAGAGTGATTCTTCAGAATGGGAATCATGAAAGACACAATGCAGATCAAACCTGCAAAAATAACACGAACAGATGTTTGAGATAAGCGGGAAAAAAGAAGGTTATTTTCTCCCGAACATTACCACAAAACCCGAATCCTTCCGTCCGTCTCCGGTGAAACCGGGGAGTTCTTCTCAATTTCTCCTGCAACGAGATCCATCAGGTTCATTTCGGTGGCAAATTTCCTCTCATTGGAAATTGCCTCAAGATTCGTATAGCCGTCCCCTCCGCCGGAGATGTAGTCGGTGACTGCGACGCTGTAGGTCTTTTCCATGTCTATCGGGACAGTGCCTGCATCTGTCACAACGGACAGGTTCTCAATCCTCTCTCCTGTGGATGTGATGGTATCAGTATCATAGTCGATGCAGAATGTATCCGCCTTCGTGTTGATAGCAAACCGCACTCCTGAAACCTGCAAAAATCCTCCCGAAGGTTCCCGTTTATCTCCGGGGCATCCGTCACCCGTGACGATAAGTGCAGACGCAGATCGCTCAAGTGTCTCTTTTATCTCACTGCCGGTCATCTGAACCGTTACAATCAGATTCTCGTACGGGAACATTTCATTCAGGGTAAGATATGATATAACTCCCGCGGGAATGATGGAATCGCCCCGTATTGTCCCTGAATTAATGAGGGCAATATCAACACCGGGAACGTTCTTACAGACGATATCCGTGACAAAATCTCCTGCATTTGTCTCCCCTGTTCGGAGGGTCTTTTTCTGAACATCAAGGGGAACGGTCGAATAACCGATGCCTTCTGAAAGGCTCTCCGTATACCTCTCATAATAGGGGGTGACAAACGAGGTGATCGCTTCATCATCCGGCATATCCCCGGTGATTTCGTATCTGCTCAATGGCAGTCCCGGTAACGACGCCATTAACAATTGTAATGTCAACGGTATCCATCTCTTCGCCATATTTTCCGGAATGAACAATGAGCGTCTTTGTCCCGTCATGGGAGGTTACCGTCTCATTCCAGACGAGATGGTCATGGCCCCCTATGATCAGATCAATGCCCGGAACAGACTCTGCAAGTTCTACATCCTCCTCTTTATCCTGATGGGTGAGGGCAATGATGATATCCGCACCCTCTTCTTTCAGGGATTTTACCGCCGCATTTCCGATTTCACCCGTGGTATCATACACTATGACATTTGCATCAAGGGTTACGATCTTTTCAAGCTGGGGCGTAATAATGCCGAATATTCCGACTTTCGCCCCCCCGGCGTCAAGGATGACGTAATCCTTTACCGTATCGTTTAATGTTGAATCGGTGAAATCAAGGTTTGCACAGATTATTGGATATGACGCATTTGTCACCCATTCCTTAAACATTCCTGTTGAAAAATCAAATGCATGGTTTCCGGGCACGGCTACGTCAACACCTGCCATCGAATAGGCGGTAACCTCAGGGATTCCGGCATACCGGTGATAGAAACTCCCCTCACCGAGATCGCCTGCAAAAAGATACAGTGTGCTCTCCTCCTCTTCTCCGAGAGATTCTGCGAGTGCACCGATTCTTCCGATGCGTGTTCCTGTGTCGTTGTCACTCATACCAAACAGGTGACTGTGAATATCAGGTGTCGTTAAAATCCTGATGGTCCCTGAATACGGTGAATCGTTCTGTTCTCCTAAATCCGTGCTGTTACCTGTGTGTATTCCTCCCCCTATGACACCACCAATACCTGTAGAAAGAATGGCTAAGAGGAGTATTGCAATCACCACACAAGTAAGGATTATTGCCTGAATATACCATATGACGGATGATCTCTGCATTTTTATCTCACCTAAATCGTACGTTGCCTGATTGTTAACCTGAAATCTACCGGTGACCCCTTCACCTGGCACCGGATGATACTTTTTGTTCAGAATAAAAAGCCGGTCTCTACGTATTTCAGAATATTTAGAGGGGAGGGTTAAAATAATCAGTCTAATGTATGCAGCTTTTTTTCGGATGGCACTCCCTCTTTTCAGGTCTGTAAGCTTTTCCCCATCTCTCAGTTTTTTCGGTATCGCCAACACTGGGTGCCAAATTCAGATTTCTCTTCATATTTGGTTAATTACCTAATCTGAAACCGTGTGGAGACAAGAATGATAATTCCTGTCCAAAAAAGCATTATCAGTGACCACAGGTGTTCTCCGCCCGGACAACGGGTATTATATCCCGGAATGGTATCTTACACCATGAAACCACTCATAACAACCGGACCGCCGGGCCCGAAGGCAGAGGCCATTCTCCGCCGGGATGCCAGGGTCATCGCACAGTCGATGGTGCGGGATTATCCGCTGGTCGTTGACCGGGCAGAGGGTATGAACCTCTGGGATGTGGACGAAAACCGCTACCTGGATTACTCTGCAGGTATTGCCGTGATGAATCTCGGGTGGAATCACCCCGAAGTCGTGCAGGCAGTCACCAACCAGGTGCAGAAACTCTCCCACGGCGCATTTCTGGACTACTGTTCTGAAGTGCCGGTCAGCTTTTCAGAAAAACTCGTATCCATGCTTCCTGGTGACCTTAATCGTGTCTATTTATCAAATTCAGGGGCTGAGACTGTGGAGGCCGCCCTGAAACTGGCCCGCCACCACACCAAACGGAAGTATTTCATTGCATTTTACGGTGGATTTCATGGAAGAACCTACGGTGCTCTCAGTCTGACCGCATCTAAAGTCATCCAGCGCAAACATTTTGGCCCGTTTCTCCCGGTTGTCCACACTCCTTACCCGAATCCCTATCGGCCGTTTGGGGTCCGGGCAGATACCTGCGATGAGGATGTCATCCAGTACATTGAGGAAGAAATTTTCCCGATGGAGGTCTCACCCGAGGAAGTGGCGGCGATTGTCGTTGAACCCATACAGGGTGAAGGAGGATATATCGTCCCGCCACGGACGTTTTTGAAACGTCTGCGTGAGATATGTGACAAATACGGCATTCTCCTCATCGTCGATGAAGTGCAGTCGGGGTGTTTCCGAACCGGCACCTTCCTTGCATCAGAACAGTTCGGCGTAGTGCCTGACATTGTCTGCCTTTCAAAAGCTCTCGGGGGCGGGTTCCCGCTGGGGGCGACGGTGGCTTCAGATGAGGTGATGTCCTGGCCGCCCGGTTCGCACGCGAGCACCTTTGGCGGGAATAATGCCGCCTGTGCGGCAGGCCTTGCTACCCTCACGGTCATGGACCGGCCCGGATTCGGGGAGCATGTCACACAAATGGGGGAATATCTGACCGGGAAGCTCCTCACCCTCCAAAAACGGCATGATCTGATTGGTGATGTACGGGGAAAGGGCCTGATGATTGGTGCAGAACTGGTCACCGACCGCATCACAAAGAAACCTGCAAAACAGGAGCGCTCCCGTGTATTAACAGAGGCGTTCAGGCGTGGGCTTACGATGCTGCCTGCAGGAGAATCGGTCATCCGGTTCTGCCCGCCGCTTGTCATTGAAAAACGTCATATTGACACAGGTATGGAAATTCTGGACGAATCATTTGAGGGGTTAAAGCCCGGGATCACTGTCTGACCCTGAAAAGACCCACTGGTTAAACCGGGATGGTTTGGCAAAACAGGGGGGGAGGCTGTCCTGCCCGTCAGCTGAAAGAGGAAAAGAATGCCGGCATAATCCGGCAGATTATCTTTTTCTTTCATTCTTCCCGTTTTCTAAATTTTCCTTTTTTTATCTCCTGCTTTTGCCCTCTCTTCAGATGGATGCCTTCCGGAAGAGCAGAGCACCTGCGACAATCATTACGACCGTAAAGGCTCCAAGGGCTGCAAGGCAGATTAGGGGGTTTATGGCTGATGTGCCCAGAAGGCCGTATCTGATGCCTTCGACACCATAGGTGAGAGGGTCAATAAGAGTAAAGGGCACCACCCATTCCGGCAGGCTTTCGATGGGAAAAAGAGCCCCGGAAAGGCCGAATATCGGGAAGACAACAAAGTTCATGATGAGCTGGAAGCCGTGCATATCCTCCATCTTTGAAGCAATGGCGATACCAAATGCTGCAAAGCATATGCCAATGAGTGTCATGAAGAGAAAGGCAATGACAAACCCTGCGATATTCGTCAGTTTAAGGCCGATAAAGAGTGATATGATGATAATGAAGGCTCCCTGTATGACCGCAGTCGTTGCGCCTCCGAGTGTCTGACCGAGCATGATCTCAAGGCGCGAGACCGGTGCCACCAGTGTCTCCTTCAGAAACCCGAACTGTTTGTCCCAGATTATCTGTATGCCTGAAAAGACCGAGGTGAAGAGCACACTCATCGCAATGATACCAGGGATAATAAACTGAAGGTAGTTTTCTCCGGCGCCACCGGGTATTTGAACGACAGAGTTCAGCCCGAATCCCAGTGCCAGAAGGAAGAAGACCGGCATGCCGAGGCTTCCAACAATCCTGCTCTTTGAGCGGGTGTAGCGTTTGACGCTGCGCAGCCAGAGCGTGTAGACAATATCCATTTAATGCCTCCTCCCCATCATCATCCGTATCCGGTCTGCTGCCCCTGCCTCATTTTCCCGGATGCTCTTTCCGGTGTAGTGCAAAAAGACGTCTTCCAGCGTTGGCTTATGGATGGAGACTGAGGTGATCTCATATCCGTGCTCCCCAAACAAACGGATGAGTTCTGTGATATGCTCCTCAGCGGAATGCAGACGGATGATCACCTGTCCGTCATGCTGCTCTGCACCGGAGATCCACGGGGCAGAAATCTCTTTTGCAATTCTCTCTGCATCGGGGGAGGTAATAGTCACCACATCGCTGCCAACACGATTTTTCAGTTCCTCAGGAGTGTCCATTGCAATAATCGTCCCGCGATCAATGATGGCGATGCGGTCACAGAGCCGGTCCGCCTCGTCCATGTAATGAGTAGTGAGAATGATGGTTATTCCCTTTGTCTGGTTCAGGGTCTGGATATATGTCCAGAGATGGTTGCGTGTCTGGGGGTCAAGGCCGAGGGTTGGTTCGTCCAGGAAGAGGACCGTCGGTTCATGGAGGAGGCCACGAGCAATCTCAAGGCGGCGCCGCATCCCTCCGGAGAAGGTCTTCACCAGATTCTCTTTTCTTTCCTCCAGTTCAACAAGCTGCAGGAGCTCTGTTATTCGCTCTTCCCGGATCTCTTTCGGTATCCTGTACAGCCGCCCGTGAAAATCCATGTTCTCCCATGCGGTCAGTTCCTCGTCAAGACTCTGGTCCTGAAATACGATGCCGATGGATTTTCGTACGCCGTCCTGATCTTTCCGGATGTCGATTCCATTGACAAGGGCTTTGCCTGACGTCGGTTCCAGAAGAGTGGAGAGCATGGAGATTGTCGTGGTCTTGCCGGCACCGTTAGGGCCCAGAAGGCCGAATATTTCCCCTTTTTTGATATCAAAGGAGATTGCATCGACAGCGGTAAAATCCCCGAACCGTTTGGTCAGGTTCTCCACATGAATCCCCATCATTGTTCTTCCTCCAGTTTCCGGAGGTCATCAATGCATCTTTCGAGGATATCTGATGCTGCCTTCTGTTTCTCCTCCGGCAGGTTGCGCACAGACTCCCGTATTCCCCATATCTTCTCTGCGAGGGATGCGAGTTCTTTCCCGAATATTTCGGAGTGGATGTTTCTCAGGAGCTGGAAATTTTCGTGTGACTGATGTCGGGATTTCTTAATTTCCACAAGGGTTTTCTCCCCATCTTCTGTAAGCGCATAAATTACCTTTGAGCGTACGCCGGTTTCCTGTGGGACGATAAGCCCCTCTTCTGCGAGATGACGGAGCATCGGGTAGAGCGTTCCTTTGCTGGGAACCCACTCCCCTTTGGTTACATCTCCTATCTCCCTGAGGAGATCATACCCGGTTTTTGGTTCACGGTGCAGGGAATGCAGGACATACAGGGTTATCAGAGACCGTGCATGGCCGTTATGGGTGGAAAATTTCAGAATACCTCTCATGGGGAATCACCGCATCTTCGATGGTGCTATTTTGTACCGTACTGTAATGGACAGTTCAATATCGTACTATATGCGGATTATTGCTTAAGGATATGGGTTGTAGCGGGATTTTCCCTGGGCAACCGGCGTTTTTCTGGTGATGAAAAAAAGAGAGACGTCAGCAATATGCAGGAGAAGCACGGGATTGGGGGAAAAATCCGAAATTATGCGGTTTTCAGGATATTCAGGGATAATCCGGCTCCCTTGCCTGTTCCTGTTGTTTAGTCCAGTCTGGGTCCTTCCAGGATGTATTTTCCCCAGACAGCGCTTATTTTCTGCCGGGCCTCTCTCAGTTCATTGGGCATCACTGGCCGCTGGAGAACAATCGTACGCGGGTGGGGGTATTTCAGGAGACCTTCATCACTTCCGGTGATATGATAGTGATAAAATCCGGTAATATAAATCGCTGTATACCCGAGAATCCCCTTCATCCGGCGTGCAGAGGTATAGACTGCAGTACGGCGATCATAGGTACACCGGGCACCGGCATCAGCGAGGCGTAAGGAGAGATCATAATCCTCCAGGATAGATATATCCCGGTGGCCTCCTGCCCTGAGATACACCTTTTTTTTCACTGCAAAATTTGACCCAATAAGCCAGTAAAATCCAAACGGGTGAAGCAGAAGATAATACTGCCGCCATCCCTGGATGATACATGAACGGATAGTCCGGTTATAAAATCTGACCGGTCCTGTACAGACATCATATCCGCCGGTCGTGAGTTCTTCCCGGATTGTCTCCAGCCAGGTGGGGGGGTGGCGTGTATCTGCGTCCGTGAAGACGAGGATATTCCCGTTTGCTGCTGCGGCTCCCTCTCCACGTGCTCCCCCAATACCGGCCCGTTTCTGAGATACCACCTTGTCTGCAAGGGTTGCAGCAATTTCACAGGTATTATCTGTTGAACCGCCGTCGACAACGACGATTTCATAGGACTCCCGCGGGATGCTCTGGGCGGTAAGTGATTTCAGACAGGCTGTGATCGTCTCTTCTTCATTCAGGGTGGGAATGATTATTGATATCATATGGTTCACCGGACACGGGAAATGCGGTTATTCAGGAACAGGCGGCACCCTTTTCCGGCAGCTGGCACCAGTATATCCCGGAAGCTGTAGAGTGGATAAACGATAAGGAAAATAAATATTACGCCGTTTATGGTGATATCAATCGCAAACCACCATACCATCAGTTCAAGTGCAGCAAGGGAGAGCACAGCGGTAATGCCCAGAAGGAGCACGCCGTTTCTCAGGCCGATGCCGACAACTGTGGTGTATGTGGTGCCTAAATCCTCGTGATAGTCCATGATTTCGTGTGCTATCAGTGCCTCACAGCAGATGAATGTGCATACGAGTGCCGCTGCAACGGGAAGGGAAAATGGCTGGAGAATCGCCCCTCCTGCAAGGGTATATCCCGCCAGAAACGGGAGTCCTCCGAACATGAAGCCGTGGCAGATGATGTCTGCTGCAAACCGGTCCTTGAGTCTCGCTGGTGTTGCTGAATAGAGAGTCAGGGCAATCAGGCAGAGGAGGGTAAAGACGAATCCGGTCCACGAGATGGTGAGGGATATGAGGAGCGGTATTCCTGCGAATACTGCGCACATACCAATAGTCTCCCCTTTTGACAGCACTCCGTCAGCGAACGGATTTTTTCCTGTTTTTGCCTTTCCCGAATGGTTTTTGTCTATTTCTGCGTCATACAGATTGTTAATCACAAATCCATACCCTGTAATGAAGAAGAATAGTGCGAAGACGGTGATGAGGTCGGGTGAGATGCCTGCGGCGAGGCATACCCCTGCGAGCGGAAAGAGTGGATAAAATTTTATCCAGTCCCCTGTGCGGAGCATTTTCCGGTATCCCTGTATTTTCTGCATTGTTGTATTGTTCCTGTATTTTTTGTGCGTACGTCCGGAAGATTACGTTCAGGTATCAGACAGGGTTTCCTGCCGTTTTTTCCCATAAATCCGGCTGGAAAGGGGAGAGTATCTTTGTGAACTCTCCCGATGGCGGCATGCGGTGGAAGGTCCCGTTTTCTGGTTCTGCATAACTCATTGTCTCTGCTCCATTCCGCACCACATTGATGCAACCGACTGCTCAATTGTCTCTTCAACATCACTCTGCAGTCTGCCGAAGGTATGCAGGTGGATGAGCATAAAGTTCGGGTACCAGAAATTTGCCAAAAATACTTCTCTGTTGATTCCTTTCAGTATTCCACGGGAGACTCCCTTCTGGTATAGCTCGTCAAGGGCAGAGAAGCGGATGACTCCCTCTTTTTTTGCCTTTTCCGTGATATTCTGGGAGAAGGAAAACTGCTCAAAGAAGAGGGTCTTTTTTGGGTTTTCAAACATCCAGTGGAGCACCTGCCGTTTGACATTTTTGATCTGTTCTTCAACAGGAATACCCGGACGGATTGCCTCGTCCACCGCATCAGCGAGTGCCCGGTGAATAGAGGTATACAGCGAATCAATCAGCTCTTCTTTCGTCCGGAAATACCGGAACAGGGTTCCTGCTGAGACACCGGCACGGTCTGATATCTGCTGAGTCGGTGTTGCATGAAACCCTTGTGTTGAAAAGAGATCAACTGCTGCTTCCATCAGGGCCTTCCGTTTTTCTTCAGATAAATGTCTGCTCACACGACGCCTCCGTCTTTCCCGTGCATAACTGCGGATTCAATAATATTCAATCTCCCTGTTTAAATGAGTAACTACTCATTCATTTGATTTTACCTTGTTATTACACTTATATGTGATAATTCAGGGAAATCCGGGTTTTATCGGATTGTCCGGATGGGTGCCGCGGCGATCACTGGGTATGTACATGCGATGGCACACCAGCCTGGTGGGTTCTACAACCTTCCGCATGGTGTGTGCAATGCGATTCTTCTGCCGCATGTGCAGGCATTTAACAAAGAGGCTGTACCGGAACGGTTTGTGCTCATTGCAAAGGCCATGGGAGTGGATGTGTCAAAGATGAGCACGGATGAAGCAGACGGAGCTGCCATTGATGCAATTAAAGCTCTCGCGACATCAATCGGCATCCCGTCCGGTCTCGCTGAAATAGGGGCAAAGGAAGAGGATCTTCCGGTGCTTGCAGAGAATGCCATGAAGGATGTCTGCGGCATGACCAACCCGGGAGAGGCAGACCTGGCCGAGATCATTGCTATCTACAAGAGTGCAATGTGAGGAATAAGAAAGAGACCTGTCCAGGGGCTCCTGTTCTTTTTTCAAAGTATGCATATTCCTGCACTAAAATGATTACGTGAGAGTCTGGTTCAGAACTCTGTATCAATGCAGATCCGGGCCGGTTCGGGGAGACAAAAGGGGTTATCCGGATGATACCCCACTTATAAGCGGAAAATGAGGGATTTTATCCAAATCTTCTGATACTCGGTTTCTGACCTATACACTCAAAGTCGACATATCCGTTATACGGGTCGGTGTTAATCAGGCGCACGATGACTTTATAGCCTACTTTCAGGGAGGTGTCACCACGCATGACTCTGCCCTCTACCGGTGGAGTTACCAGCCTGACATATGTCCCTCTCTCTGAGGCCCCGGTGACAAAGGCCTCGAATGTCTCACCTATCCTGTCCTGGAGGAGCACTGCTGCTGCCGCTTTGAGCATGAACCGCTCAACTTTTTTAGAGCCTTTTTCCCGGTCAGAGAGCCAGGCAGCCTCTTCCTCCAGATCTTCGTATGTGTAGGGGCATTTTTTTTGCTCAATGACCGACTTAACCAGCCGCTGGATGATAAGATCGGTATACCGCCGGTTTGGTGCGGTGGAGTGCGTATAGTCAGTGACTGCAAGGGCAAAGTGGCCGACAGGTTCTCTTTTTGGGTCACGGGCGATGTATTCCCCCGGCCCCATCAGTTTCACAATGGTGAGAGAGAGGTCCGGAAATGTCTCCGGGTGTTCTTCACGTTCATTATCCAGGAACAGGGAGAGGGATTTTGCATCCGGCCTTTTTGACAGTTTCCAGCCAAATCCCTCTGCGGTATCAACGATTTCATCCCAGTATTTTGGTGTGACGACAACCCGCTCGATCATGGGTAGCCCGGCGTTCTCCAGGTATGCAACCGTTGTCCCGTTGGCGGCGACCATGAACTCCTCAATTATCTGACGGGCAAGGTCCTGGCGCTGGACCACAAGATCTTTGACCTGACCTCCCTCGACCACGGGCTCTGCCTCGATGGTCCTGAGGTCAAGGGCACCATGCTTCATACGGTAGCGTCTCAGGCGCTGAGCCGCATCATGCTGCAGACGGATTTGTGCTTCAAGTTCCGGCACATCACGGACAGACGGCGGGATGTCACGGGTTTCTTCCAGCCACTCTCCGACCTCTTCGTAGATGAGTTTGGCCTTGTTCCTGATAATGGCGGGGTATAGACTTCCATGGCGGGTGCTTCCGTCCGGAAGGACGGTGTACTCAATGACAACTGCCATGCAGTCCTGTCCTGGTAAAAGGGAGGAGATACCTTTGGAGAGATGGTCGGGAAGCATAGGGAAGGTGACGATCCCGGTATAGACTGAAGTGCCGTTATATGCAGCATACTGGTCAGCCTGCGATTTTTTTGGGACGTATAAATCGACGTCAGCTATTGCGACTTTAACATGCACTTCCCCGTCTGTCCCCTTTTCACAGTATTCAATCTGGTCGAGGTCCATTGAGTCCCAGTTGTCGATGGACGACCAGAGGAGAGAGCGGAGGTCACGGACATCCTCTTCTTCCTCCCACACTGCCGGCTTAATTGAATTGACTTCGCGGAGGACAGACTGGGGAAATTCCGGGTTAAATCCGAACCTCTCCATTGTATCGCATGCGATTGCAGCGAGGTCAACCTGCTGACGTTTATTCATACTAATGTGGTACCATTTGTTTCATTGCATAAATATCTCTGGGCGCCGATTTCGATATTGCTCTCCTTTGGTGTGGATTGTACTTTCTGGGCAGGATCTGTACCTAAGGATGCATTTAAGCGATGAGGGAGGGTTACCATGTCGCGGTATCACTGAAACCTGAACATTTTCCAGAAAGGGATGAATCCCGTTTAATATTATGCAAAATTGGAATTTTGTATAATATGTCATGAATGCAGATGGGGTGTTCCGGAAGAAATGCGATTAACAACAGAATGAATAAAAAACCAGTGGGAAGCAGTTCAATCCTGTATGAGAGATTGCTGTCCATCTGTGGGTATGGAATATGAATCCCTGTACTGGTGAGTTCTGCATATAATGTCCGCTTCAGCTCTGACTCTGTGTGGTAATAGCCGTCAGTATCAGTCCATGTCCTGAGCTAAAGGGTAATAGAATAATCAGATATTTCTCTGAAACGAACGTAGGGTTTTGGGTCCTGATGGATGTCCTGGGTCTTGGATGCTGGTATGGTTGCCAGCCCTTCTCATTTTCCTGCACGAAGGTGTGCCGCCTGTACCGTTCCCTGGTCATGCCTGCAGAGTCAGCAGACGGAAAATCCATATTCCCGGATCACTCACAGGAGTAACTGATAACACGTACGCCACCCGGATTCTGTTTATTTTTCGTTCTGCTTTACTGGGTGGGCGTCTTCTATGTGGAGGGTCTTTCCTTCGAATTCCCTTCCCGATAATGATTTTCGTGCCAGTTCAGCCTGTTCCGATGTCGCGAAGATGACAAACCCGAATCCCCTGCCATGGACGATTTGAACTCCTTTTATTTCTCCAAACCCGGTAAAGAGATCTCTGAGATCCTGCGTCGTCATTGAATGTTTTATGTTTGAAACATAGAGTTTGTGGCTTACCATCTATTTCTTCTCCCGAATAGCAGGTTTACTCTGCGTAATCACCAATGAATGTATTGGTACGGTGATGCTTTCTATCGGGAGAATAATCAAGACTCCGGTACACCGTCTGCAGGTCTGTTACTACCATGCAAAGTTAAGCAGACTGCATATCCGGCACTCAGGATATATGCTGTCTCCCGTGTATGACTGATGATACCTGTGCCACCCGGTATGATTATCTTTCGGTCTGAGAGATGGGGCGGGCGTCTTCCACGTGGAGAGTTCGCCCTTGCAATTCCTTTCCAGACATCGTTTTCCGTGCCTCTTCGGCCTCTTCAAGTGTCGCATACGCGACAAACCCGAATCCCCTGTCACGGATGATTTTCACCTCGGTTAGTTTGCCGAATCCGGAAAATACCTCTCTGAGTTCCTCTTCCGTCATTGAATGTTTGATGTTTCCAACGTAGAGTTTGTGGCTTTCCATGTATACTCTCCTCAACAGCAGGTTTAGTCTGCGTGATCGTCAATGAATGTTTTGGTACAGTGGTACGATTTTCTACATGATTTCTGCGGTTAAAATTGGATTTATTTCCTATTTTGTCTCATTTTGTCTATTATATTTCCATGAATCATACCGTAAACAAAACCGTATCTTATGATTTCACGAACAGGTATTCTGTCCCGGAATTGTGCATCAGGTTACATCAGACCTATCTTGCGGGAAATGTTGATATGCACGGTTCCCGAACGTAATCAGGATGGTTAACCTATGAATGCCGACAGAACTATTGCCGGGCACGATCAGCTTCCCCCGCTCCTGGAGTTTCGTGATGTGACCGTGATGAAGGGTTCAAAGAAGCTCCTTGATTCCGTCACGGTGACTATTCAGGAAGGAGAGCATGTTGCCATTCTGGGGCCGAATGGTGCCGGAAAATCCTCATTTATTAAAGCCATCATGCGGGAGTATTATCCGGTGCAAAAAGACGGGATGATATTCCGTGTCTGCGGCAGCGATGTGTGGCACGTTTCCGACCTTCGATCCCACTTTGGCATTGTCTCAAATGAACTCCAGTACACCTTCACCCGCGAGATCACCGGACGCGATGTCGTTCTCTCCGGATTTTTCTCCAGTATCGGGCTGTACGGGAATGAGGCAACGCCTGAAATGGAGCAGAAAACAGATGAAATTCTCCGGTTCCTTGAAATAGATCACCTCAGTGGCCGCCTGATCACCACGATGTCCTCCGGTGAGGCCCGGCGGTTCCTGATTGGCCGGGCACTCGTCCATGACCCGAAGACGCTCATCCTTGATGAACCGACAACGAGCCTCGACCTCCACGCTCTTCATGTCTTCCGTGTCACAATGAGAAGGATTGCACAGGCAGGCACCGGCATCATCATGGTAACGCACATGCTCTCTGATATCATCCCCGAGACGTCCCGGATTATTCTCATGAAGGACGGGCGGTTCTGCGGCGACGGGCCGAAAACTGAGATGCTCACCAGTGAGCGGATTGGCAGGCATTTCGGGGTGCCCTTGCATATCCGGGAGGAGGGCGGCTGGTATTATGCAACGGGTTACTGAAAGTGGTTTGGGATGGCAGGCAATATCGGGATATTGCGGACACGGGCGGACTCCGTAAGCCTGTTTATACCTGCTTCTCCCATATGGGGATGCCCGCATAGGTTATCTTCAGGATACGGTGATATGGTATCGGCGTGGTCCCTTCGGTTGAGATGACTTCAAAATAGTACCGGTCGAGAGCGGTGATATATTTCCCTTCTGCCGTTGACCGGTCATCCGGTGCCCCGCGGTCGGTGTATTCCACGGTAGCTTTTTTCATGTCAAATTCCGGGTCGTGCCAGATGCGGAGGAGGAGAGCGTGGCTGGTGCGCATGGAGGGTGATAGAGGCAATGCTGGTATTTCAGGTTTGCCGGCCGGATAGATCAACATTGTGGACCAAAGAGGACGAATAGTTCCCATTCTTTCTCTCTCTCTCTCTCTCTCGCTCATGCAGCCTTTCGTGATCATTCACAACAGTATCAGTCCTGACACCGCATATGGCGGATTTGATGTCGATCATGGCATTTATTATAGAACCCCCCTCTCCTTTGATCCGGATGCGCTCCTTGTGGGTTCTGCGACTGCCATTCCCCCCCTTTTCCTGTTCCGGTCCCCTGTTTGAGATAGCTGCGAATGGTTTCGTAATTATAACCATAATTAATAATATATGGAGACTATTGCTCTGCATGAAGAAACAGGCATTCCTTATGGGGGCTGTAGTATGCATCGTCCTTGTATGCACCTTTTTTGCAGGGTGCACTGCACCGGATGATGGCCCGGCCGAAACCCCGGTTGCGACCCCGGTGGCGACCCCGGTTGCAACAGAAAATGCTGATGATGTTGTCAGTGCAAACACCCTCTTTGCGTATGATTTATACCACACGCTTAAGAGCGATGAAGAGTTTGCAGAACAGAACATCTTCTTTTCACCCTACAGTATCTCAACTGCTCTTGCGCTGACATACGAAGGGGCAAAGGGGACGACCGCAGAAGAAATTCGCTCGGTTTTTCACTTCCCGGCAGATGACACCGTCCGGCAGGAAGGCTATGCGGCCCTCATCGCAGGCCTGAACAGTCCGGACGCCGCATACACCCTGCAAACTGCAAATGCACTCTGGGCAGAAGAGACTTACCCGTTCCTTCCTGAATATACGGAAACCGCAGAGCGCTACTACGCAGCGGAAGTCAGGAATATGGACTTTATCTCTGCCCCCGAGGAGTCGCGGCTGACGATTAACGGGTGGGTGGAAGACCAGACCGAAGACCGGATAACTGACCTCATCCCTGAAGGGGCAATCACTCCTCTCACGCGTCTTGTGATAACAAACGCCATCTACTTTAAGGGGACATGGGTCCTGCAGTTTGATGAAAACAAGACTCATTCAGCGGCGTTTCGTACCGATGGGGGAGAATCGGTCATGGCTGATATGATGCAGAGAACAGATGATGACGCCATATATCCCTACACTGAGACAGACGACCTGCAGATTCTCGGGATGCTGTATGAACATGAAAGCGGGAAGGCACTCTCCATGCTGGTCCTTCTCCCGAAAGATGGCGATATCACGACAGCAGAAACCGCCCTTGGTACTACAGAACTTGCAGATGCGGTTTCATCGATGGAAACAACGCACGTAGAGGTCTTCTTCCCGAAGTTCACCATGGAGACGACATACTTCCTGCCGGATACCCTTGGAGCGATGGGGATGCCGATCGCATTTGGGGATAAAGCAGATTTCTCCGGCATGGACAACACCCGTTTCCTCTTCATCACCGATGTCATTCACAAGGCCTTTGTGGAGGTCAATGAAGAAGGAACCGAGGCCGCCGCTGCGACCGGAGTTATTATGGGACGTGCGGTATCGGTAGAGGAACCGGTTCCTGTCTTCCGGGCGGATCACCCGTTCATCTTCATGATCACAGATGATGAAACCGGGAATTTGCTCTTCATGGGAAGGGTGTCAGATCCGACATAGTGAGACCTGATCTCTTTTTCCTCCCTTCTCTTCATTTTCTCCCTGTTTCCATACTTAATTATCCTGGTGAATATCCTGTACGGATTTTTAAAAAAGGGAAAAATCAGACTGAGCATTGTGGCCGGAGACGTATCAGCAT
The DNA here is from genome assembly GCA_963761105.1 of uncultured Methanomicrobiaceae archaeon. Classification (GTDB taxonomy): domain Archaea; phylum Halobacteriota; class Methanomicrobia; order Methanomicrobiales; family Methanomicrobiaceae; genus Methanogenium. The sequence continues at coordinate 1,224,364 of CAVXFW010000023.1, forward strand.
TCAGGTGAGGTCTGAAAAGGCCTCTGCCACCTGCTCTCTCTGTTTTTTCGTCAGAGTTTTAGGAATCGTCACCACAACTTTTACCATGAGGTCTCCCCGTCTGTCAGAACCCAGATACGGCATCCCCTGTCCCCTGAGCCGGAAGAGAGTATGGCTCTGAGTACCCGGGGGAATCGTCAGGAGTGCTGTTCCCGTGAGGGTCGGCACGGTAATCTCTCCCCCGAGAAGGGCTGTTCTCAGTCCGATGTTTATCCTGCTGTGGAGATCCACATCATGCCGCTCAAATGACGGATGGGGTCTTACATGGACAACGGCATAGAGATCACCCGGGGGACCCTGATTCATACCGGGTTCGCCTTCGCCTGCAATTCGCAGGAACTGGCTGTCTCGTACACCACGGGGAATGGACACTTCAATTCTTCTCGTTTTTTGTATCGTCCCTCTTCCCTGACAGGTTTCACAGGCCTTTCCGATTATTTTCCCCCGTCCTCCGCAGTCCGGGCATGGGGCGATGGTCATCACCTGCTGCCCGCCACTCTGCTGCACCCGGCGAATCTCACCTGTTCCCCTGCATGTGGGGCAGTCCCGCATAAATCCGGGTTGTCCGCCGGTGCCATGGCAGGTTGTGCACTCGTAATCATGCGGGACTTCAACCGTGTTTTTGATGCCGTAGAATGCGTCGGTAAGAGAGATTTCGATATCATACCTGAGATCAGCCCCCGCCCTGCTTCGTGCCCTTCCGGTCCGTCTCGTCCCCCCGGAAAAGACGTCAAAGATATCCCCCAGACCAAAGTCCCGGAAGAGATCGTCATAACTGGGAGTCTTATAGCTCGCGGTGTCTTCGGGGGTGAACGTGGCGTGTCCCACCTGGTCATACTCTGCTTTTTTCTGGGGGTCACTCAGTACCTGGTAGGCCTCATTAATCTCCTTAAATTTGTCCTCTGCTTCTTTGCTGCCTTTATTAAGGTCCGGGTGATATTTTCGTGCAAGCTGCCGGTATGATTTTTTGATATCATCCTGTGATGTATCCCGGCTGACGCCCAGCGTTTCATAGTAATCCTGTTTACCCATAACTAATGTAAAAAAAAGGATTATTATTCGTCATGGACCTTAAAATCGGCATCTACGACATCTTCATCGCTTTTTCCCTGTTCCCCTCCCTCTTGCTGCTGTCCACTGGCCTCATACCCCGGCTGTGGCCCTGCTGCCTGTGCCTGCTCTTTGGCTGATTGCTGGTAGATGGCACTGCCTGCCTCACTCAGAACGGTCTGGAGATGTTCGGTCTCTGATTTGATTTTTTGGGTATCCTTCTCTTCCAGTGCTGCCTTCACAGCCGTTATTGCTGCATTCACCTTACCGGTCAGTTCGGGGTTTAATTTATCTTTCAGTTCAGAGAGTGTCTTTTCCGAGGTGTAAATCAGGGAATCCGCCGTGTTGCGGATCTCAACCTCTTCCTTTCGTTTGTGGTCCTCTTCTTCAAACTGCTCTGCCTCATTCACCATCTTTTTGACGTCTGACTCAGACAGTTTCGTTGAGGCGGTGATCGTCATCTTCTGCTCTTTCCCGGTGCCGAGGTCCTTTGCGGAGACATTGAGGATACCTGAAGTGTCGATATCAAAGCTGACTTCTATCTGAGGGATGCCTCGTGGTGCGGGAGGGATGCCAACGAGGTTGAACTGTCCGAGACTCACATTGTCAGCTGACATAGGTCGTTCTCCCTGGAGTACATGCACCGTGACTGAGGTCTGTACATCTGCTGCGGTGGTAAATATCTGACTTTTTTTGGTCGGAATGGTGGTGTTTTTCTCAATTAAGGGTGTCCGTACTCCTCCAAGGGTCTCGATACCGAGTGTCAGGGGCGTTACATCCAGGAGGACCATGTCGGTGATCTCGCCTCCGAGAATTGCTCCCTGAATTGCTGCTCCCATGGCAACACATTCCATCGGGTCAATCCCCCGTTCCGCTTTTCTTCCGATATGGTCCTCGATAAACTTCTGCACGACAGGCATCCTCGTCGGACCACCGACAAGGATTACCTTCTGGATGTCGTCCTTTGTCAGTTTGGCATCCTTTAACGCCTGCTCAAACGGGTGAATGCAGCGTTTGATGGTCGGTTCGACCAGTTGTTCGAGTTTTGACCGGGTCAGTTTCAGCGAGAGGTGTTTGGGGCCTTCCTGGGTTGCGGAAACATAGGGGAGATTAATTTCAGTTTCAAGAACGGATGAAAGCTCAATCTTTGCCTTTTCAGCTGCTTCTTTTACCCGGTTGATGGCCATTTTGTCATTTCTGATATCGACACCCTCAAGTTTTTTGAACTCAGTGGCAATCCATTCGTAGACGAGTGTGTCCATATCAGTGCCGCCGAGATGCGTGTCCCCGGAGGTTGCAAGCACGGTAAATGTTCCGCCCCCGAACTCCATGATTGTTACATCAAGCGTACCGCCGCCCAGATCAAAGACCAGAATCTTATACTCTCCGGCCCGGTCAAGCCCGTATGCCATCGAAGCTGCGGTGGGTTCGTTAACGAGCCGGACCACATCGAGACCGGCGATTTTTCCGGCATCCTTTGTTGCGGTCCTCTGATTGTCGTTAAAATAGGCAGGAACTGTTATCACCGCTTTTGTCACGGTTTCTCCCAGAAATGTTTCGGCATCTCTTTTTATCTTCTTTAAGAGGAACCCGGAGATCTGCTGAGGTGTGTATTCCTTATTGTAAATCCGGTAGATGTGATCAGTGCCTATCTTTCGCTTGGCTGCTGTTACTGTACCTTCGGGGTTACTCACCATCTGCCTGCGTGCCGGCTCCCCGACAAGAAGCTGGCCGCCGGAAGTGAATGCAACATATGAGGGAAACATTTTCCCTGCGACGGTTGCTCCCTCTGCTGAGGGAATGATGGTGGGTTTACCGCCAAGCATTACTGCAGCTTCACTGTTCGAAGTTCCAAGGTCTATTCCGATAATTTTCTCTTTACCCATTTTACTCACCTTCTTTTTTGGACGCATGCTCTGCAATCATGACCTTCGATGGCCGGATCACCTTTGATTTCAGGCGGTATCCTTTGCCGATCTCTTCGACAATGGTCTCGGCCTCTTCTGAGCATTTTTTTTTGCAGAGAACCTCATGAAATTGTGGATCAAATTTCTTCCCCATGCATGTGATGGGTTCTAACCCGTACCGGGCCAGAATTTTCACCATTTTTTGATATACCATACCGACTCCCTCCCTGTTCTTTTCATCCTCAAGTGATGGCAGCGCCTGTTCAAAATCGTCAAGGATGACAAGGAGGTCTTTTAGCAGGTTTTCGTTTGCGAGGGTAATGACTGACCCTTTCTCTTTTTCAGACCATTTCCGGAAATTGTCAAATTCAGCCTGGAGATATTTCAGCTGTTTTAATCGTTCGTCTGCAAGATGAGTCATCTCCGTGAGCTCTTTTTCCAGCCGTACAGTTTCTTCAGTGATTTGGGTTTTTTCCGGCCCTCTATGATCTGCCGCCATTAATGAGGTGTTTTCATTATCTGCATATATTTAATGTTTGCCTTGCCCTGGTTCTTTTTGCTATTTGGTCAGGGGAATTATCTGTGCTGTGATGATCATGAAAATCCTTCCTGAGACCGTGATCCACTTCCGCATGGAATGGTTTATATCTGCATAATCTATTGAATGAAATAAACCGAATCAAAAGAGAAGGTGAAAAAGACCTGGGAAATGTAATCCGGAGGTACATCCACAGTTGGACGAGATCTGTTAGAAAAGGTGAATATTCACTGGAGAAAACAGATGAACTTTGGCTTGTACGAACTTCTCATTCATGTGATTCCTGCCTGATTTCTCCAGCCTGATCTTTCAAGCCTCTTGGTTCTGTTTCCGGATTTTGTCCTGATTTGAAAATGTATATTCCCTACCCGGTAACAATCACATCAAAATGACCTTCACCATAAAACATCCCTTCCCATGTTTCATGATACAGGAAGACATATTCTCCCGGCGGTGTTGCAGCCGTGGTGGAGACGGTTATTTCCGGGTAGTAGGTCTCTTTAGGGTAGGCCATGAACTCAGCGGGCGAGACAGAGAGTTCCATCCCGTCCGGCATGGGCAGCGTGTCAGAAGGCATCCCGTGCCCGGAGACACGGGAGACGACACTCAGGTGAACCATCCCGTAGCCTTTCTCCCGCGATTCTGCCACAATCTCTCCGGTATTTTCGGTTCCTGCCAACACTCTGATGGTGTCCGGCCAGAAGATGACCGGGGTGCCAAAGTGGGATACGCCGGGCGTGATGAGTTCGCCCGGTGCGGCGGATGGGGCAGGTGTTGGCGTTATCGCCCCGGCAAAGGGTGCCACCGACTGAGCGATCCTCTGCAGTTCACTGGTATTGAGATTCCCCCACAACCAGTATGACGTGTTGTCTTCTGTCGTCCACGATAATTGAGTCTCGCCTGTTCCCTTCACGACCTTCGCTTCAGCACCGTTCACCATCACCGTTGAGTATTTTGGCATGGAGATGGCAAAGGCCCAGGGCGGGTCACCGGAGCAGGTCTGCACCAGAAGCAGCTGTTCGTCCCGGCTGGTATAGTATATGTGCCGCCGGGGACAGGGTTCCCCAAACACCTGCACACTGGAAAACCCATATCCCTCCGGTACGTAGTAGGGTGCTGCAAGTCTGCAGTCGGGGCCGGGGGCCGCTCTCGCTGTTTCCAGTGAGAAATATTCATCCGGCGGCCCCGTTTGCATGCAGGGCATTGGCTCTTTGATATACTGCCAGTAACTGCTGTCAATCGTTCCGTTTGGCACGTCAACAAACACGTGGAAGACAGACGACTGGTTGGAAACACGGAATATCACCTCTGTGCCCGTCCATGAGATGCTCCCTTCCGGGCCCATTGCTTCATAGTGGCCGGATCCCGCATCCACAATTTCGTAGGCCCCGGTATCAACCGGGATGCTCTCCTGCACCCCCGGGTCGGCAAGAGCAATTTTGATTGCCTCTTCTGTTTCGGTCATCACCGATGTTTCTGCCCCATCATCATCCAGGCACCCGGCGGCAAGTAACAGAGTAAGGCAGGCAATGCAGCACCATACCCGCCATCTGTTCATCGACCTCATTATGATAGGATACAACGGTTCTTTCGAAAAGGATTCCCCCGATGATTAATGAGAGGGGGTTGATTCCGTCTGCAGGAAATGATGAGAATTTGCCTGCGGTAAAATGGATTTACAAAAAATGAAACGGGAAAAATCCTGCTATGCAGAAAGAGCATGTGACACTGAGGTATGAGATCTGTTACTCTCCCATCAGGGGTATGTCACATTTGGGGCATTTCAGGCTCCGGCAGGTAACACCGGGAGTCTTTTCGGCTGTATAGCCACATTGGGGGCATACGCATTTTGTCGGGGGGTTGCCACGCCGCTGGCGGCCCCCACCAAAGGGAATGTCAGTCATTGATATCAGGGGGTTATATTCCCTGAATCATCTTAAGTATTTGTGCTGATTTGCTCTTTTTCTGTCAGTCCCCCGTCAGGGGCATACCACATCGGGGGCACTTCATGCTCCAGCAGGGTACAGCGGTAGTCCTCTCGGTTTCATACCCGCACTGGGGGCAGACACATTTTTTCGGTGGGGTGGCTCGCTGCTGCTGTCGTTCATCAAAGGGAATATCTTTCATTTGTATTCTGCTGGAGATCTCGCATGAATCCCCTTAAGTATTTGCGCTGAATCAATTTGTAAAGCAGATGAGATTGGTTTGACAGACATTCACTTCCTGTGGGTCATTTTTCCCACCGTTGCCATGTAGATACAAAACTGGTTTTCCCCGTCGATTCCGAGGAGCTGGTTCATGGCCTCATCATCGAAGGCTCCGATGGCGCAGACGCCGCATCCGACAGCTTCGGCTCCGAGGTAGAGATTCTGGCAGGCATGGCCCGCATCGAGGAAGAGATACCGGTATCCCCTTTCACTGTAGCGCCATGTCATCCGGTAGGGAACCGCAGTCCAGATGATGGTGACCGCATTTTCTTTGACAAACTGCTGATACAGGCATGCGTGGAACATATTGTCTGCAATACCCCGTTCGCGGCTGACTTCTGCAAGCTGGTGTTCAAGGGCGAGGTAGCGGTAGAGTCCCGGCGTGATTCCCTCCACATTATTAACGAGTACATAGGTCTCAAAGGCATGGCGGGCACCCGCCGACGGAACCGTCCGGAATGTATACTCTCCGGTTGTCACCCTCTTTACCCCCTGCGAGCACCAGAGGAGGAAGGAAAGCTCTGCGATAGTGATCGGTTCCTCACGGTATGACCGTCTGCTCTCCCGGTGCCGGATTGCATCCCGGAGGTCAACAGGGGGGACGGTGACTGATGTGGGCGGAGGAAGATGAATTACTTCTCCGTCTCCTGTATAGGGAAGTTCCAGCGGGGGCTGGGAAATCCCCATCATCTGGTCTGATTTATCAAGATTTCTGTACAGTGTATTCGTTATAAATTCCGAGCCTGTTTTCTTCATCCATTCATCACCTTGGTATATTCTCACGTATCTGTCCGGATATGTGGGGAGTTATAGTGTGTGCAGATAGGCAGTGTGCTGGTAAGTTTTTTCCCCTGATTTTGATAGTGACAGTATCCCCCCGTCTCTCACTCATTGCGACTGTTCCCTCTCTTTGTAAGGCTGGCAGCTAAGGAAATATGTGATGGAATTCGGTGTGACAATTGGCAGGTTCCTCTCTTTGGTAATCTGCTGCAAGGCAGCACCAGAAGGAAAGAGATATTCCGGAGGACGGATATTACAGGCGCTTGTCCTTTCCGGTGAAACCTTTCCGGTGAACTGTACCGGGATGAAGAGGAGTGCATATCTGTTGAGGTATAAAGCACATATTTCCCGGAAAGTATCAATCCGGCTGACTGCAGATAATGTGATGCCGCAAAAATGATTCTGACAGGAAATGTCGGGTACATTCTTTAATGCCGGCCAAACGGGAGCCATTATACAGCGGGAAAAACGCGTGGGATACCTGTCAGAAGAAGGGCAAAGAGGCCTGCAGTCCTATGGACAAAGAACACATAGGTGCATGGGAAGAAGTAACTTCATAGTCTTTGGGGGTAAACCGTTCTCTCCATCGTGAGAAACGTCCTGCACTAAAATATCACAACATTTTTTCTACTATAACCACACCACTCTCCCAGAGTGTTCCCATGAACCATACAAGGCTTATTATTGCCGGCCTCGCCATCTTTGTCTCCATACTGGTTCTGTTCGGCCTTCTCGGCGACTGGTTCTGGTTTGTTGCCATCGGGTATGAGGATGTATTCCTTTCCATCCTTTCAATCAGGATAGTGCTTTTTGTCATCGCGACTACTGTCTTCTTTGGATTTGCTTTTGTGAATATCCGGTATGCGGCCGGAAAGGCTGCCCGCATACAGGGAGCGCCCTCTGATGGGTTTTCTATTGCAGTCTTCTTTGCCGGATTATTAGCGTTCTTTACCGGTCTTAGCATATCCGGCTCGTGGGAGATAGTATATAAATATCTGAATCAGGCTCCGTTTGGACTGCTGGATCCCATATTCGGGCTTGATGTCGGGTTTTATGTATTCTCGCTCCCGTTCTATAACCTCCTTCTCAATCTCTGTATTGCCCTCTTCATCCTGACCATTATTCTTTGTTCTCTCCCGTATCTTATGGGTCTTCCCGGAGATATCCTCAGAAACCGGGTATTTTACCGGCCTGAGGGTGGTTTTCCTGATGAGGGTGAGATGGAACATGGAGGAAAGGTAACCCTTTCCCAGATGATAAAGGCATTTTTGCCGCAATTAAATGCCCTGCTCTTTCTTACCTTCGCTGCTCTTGCCATCCGCATCTGGCTTGCCAGATTTGATCTGCTCTTCTCTGAAACCGGTGCGGTGATTGGGGCCGGGTATACTGCAGTTCATGTCACCCTTCCGGTTCTCACCATCCTTGCCGCCGTGGCCTTTGTCATCGGCATCGGGTTTCTGGTCAATGAGAAGTTTGAACGGTTTGAGGTTATTACCTATGGAATTGCCGCCTTTGTTGCGGTCGCGTTCATTGGCATTGTGGCCGGTATGGTTATGCAGGGGCTTTATGTTGAGCCCAATGAACTGAATCTGGAGGAGGAATATCTGACCTATAACATCCAGTTCACTCTTGCGAGCTACAACCTTGATACGGCCGATGAGGCACTCTTCCCTGTTGCGTATAATCTCACTGCAGCAGACATAGGTGAGAACGATGCAACCATTAAAAACATCCGCCTCTGGGACTGGCGGCCGCTCAAAACTACGTATGAACAGCTTCAGCTCTTTCGGACATACTACGACTTTAATGACGTTGATGTGGACCGCTATCACTTTGACGGCACCTACAAGGAGGTCCTTGTCTCGGCACGGGAGATGAATATACAAAGTCTCCAGCCACAGGCGCAGACGTGGGTAAACACCCATCTGATCTATACCCATGGCTACGGGGCAGTGATGAATCCGGTTGATGAAGTGACAGAAGACGGTCTTCCGGTATTCTATCTTAAGGATATTCCCCCCTCATCACCATATCTCACGCTCGAAGAGCCGCGGATTTATTATGGCGAGAAGACGGGCAACTATGTCGTGACTGCTACCACCACCGAAGAGTTTGACTATCCGGCAGGCGAGCAGAACGCCTATCATATCTATGGCGGGCAGGGCGGTGTCGGAATGGATAATCTCATAAAACGGCTCATCTATGCACTTAAATTTGGGTCTGTTGAGCTTCTGGTATCAGGATCGCTCACGGATGAGAGCAAAATTCTGTTCCACCGCAATATTGCTGACCGTGCAAAGACCATTGCTCCGTTCCTCTCCTATGACGCTGATCCCTACGTTGTTGTGGCAGACGACCGCCTATACTGGATCATTGATGCCTACACCACTGCAGACCGTTTCCCGTATTCTGAACCATATTATGTCTCCACGGTCATCGGAGGCCAACGGCTCAACTACATCAGAAACAGTGTGAAGGTGGTCATTGATGCATACAACGGGGATATCACATACTACATCGTTGACCCTGAAGACCCGCTTATCAGGACATATGAGAATATCTTCCCCGGCTTCTTTAAAGAGTTTGCAGAGATGCCCGAATCTCTCAAGAGTCATATCCGCTACCCACAGGGACTCTTCCAGGTGCAGGCAGAACTCTATGCGACCTACCACATGAAGGATCCGCGTGTCTTCTACAACAGAGAGGACGCATGGGTCATCCCTGATGAAATATACCGCGGTTCCCGCCAGCAGATGCAGCCATACTATGTTATCATGGATCTCCCGGGAGAGCAGTCAGAGGAGTTCATCCTGATGCTCCCCTTTACTCCGCGAAACAAGGAGAATATGATCGGGTGGATGGCCGCCCGTTCTGACGGGGCTGCCTACGGATCTCTTGTTGTCTACCAGTTCTCCAAACAGGAGCTCACCTACGGACCAATGCAGATTGAGGCCCGGATAGATCAGGATACTGAAATTTCTCAGGATATCACCCTCTGGTCGCAGTCGGGTTCCTCGGTGCTCCGGGGCAATACGCTCGTGATACCTATCGATGATTCCATCATCTATGTTGAACCGCTCTATCTGGAAGCAACGGAGAAAGGAACACTCCCCCAGCTCAAACGGGTGATTGTTGCCTATGGTGACAGGCTGACGATGCAGAATACCCTGGGGGAGGCACTTGCCGTTATCTTTAGTGGTGAGACCGGCGATATCAGTGATACGGGAGAGGCAGGTCCGGGTGCCCTGCCTCCGGTGAGCGAGGCTGATATGGCGAAGCTTGCCCGCATCGCTGAACTCTATGATCTTGCCAGTCAGGCCCTCGATGATGGTGATCTTGGCCTGTACCAGAAATATTTTGATGAAATTGGAAGGGTCGCGGCATCCTGATGTCTGCTGTTACAAACCGCATCCTTTCTTTCTTTTGAAATCCAAATCTTTTTTTCAGGAGCATGACACCGGGATGAACACTAAGAACGAACGCACCAAACTGGACGAAGCAGTCCTTATCTGCACCCGCTGCCCTCTCGCAGAGACACGAACCAACGCCGTTCCGGGCGATGGGCCCGTTCCCGCCCGCATCCTCTTCATCGGGGAGGCGCCGGGGAGGAACGAAGATACGAAAGGTATTCCCTTTGTGGGCCGGGCGGGGAGCATTCTCGATGGTCTTCTCGCAGGAATTGGTGTTGCCCGTGACGAGGTATTCATCACCAACATCGTCAAGTGCCGGCCGCCGAAAAACCGCGACCCTACGACAGATGAGATAGAAGCCTGCCGTCCATATCTTGAGTGCCAGCTTGCCCTGCTCTGTCCGGAGGTAATCGTTCCCCTCGGGCGGTTTGCAATGCGGTGGGTGCTTGAGTCCTATGGGATTACCCCGGGCCCCATATCTGAGGTGCACGGCACCGTTTTTCGTATCGATACACCGGGCGGCGAACGGGTCGTAATTCCGGTTTATCATCCGGCGGCCACCATCTACCGGCCCGCATTCCGTGAGGTGCTTGCAGCTGACTTCGAAACGATTCGGGCGGTTCTTGACGAATCACCCGTCATCTGATGGAACATATTGAAATGAAGATTATCGGAATATCCGGAAGCCCGCGGGCAGGCGGGAATACTGATACCCTGCTCCGAACGCTTCTGGAAGGTGCGGCCTCAGCGGGGGCTGAAACGGAGGTGGTATATCTCCGCGATTATGCTATCCATCCATGCACGGGCTGTGAGCGCTGCCGCAAAGATCTCACCTGCACCCGTTTTATGGACGGCATGCATCTCCTCTATCCGAAGGTTGAGGAGGCAGACGGACTGATCCTCGGATCACCGACCTACAACTACAATATCACCCCGGAGATGAAGGCCTTCATCGACCGCCTCTATCCCTATTATCGGTTCCCGGATGAACGGCCCGGCCCGTATTCGAGCTTTTTTGAAGGCCGTGGCAGGAAGGCGCTTGTCTTCTCAGTCGCCGAACAGACAAAGCCTGATGAGCGGGGGTTTGCCATTGAGGCGATGCAGCGGCCGCTTGAGGCACAGGGCATTGCGGTGACAGACACGCTGCCGGCTGAAGGCTACTTTACAATGAGAGCAGTGGCCGGGGATGCCGCCCTGCAGGAACGAGCACTGGAGGCCGGCAGGCGGTTTGCCCGCGGGATTCTGTGATCGGGGCGACGGTATGTTCTGCCACGTTCGAGGTAATCCCTTTTTGTCCGGAAGTGCCTGATTATGCAATAAATCATTATTTATCGTGGAAAATTGACTTTTGATCTATGAGGGCGAACCGCAACGTTGCAGGAATATGTGTGGTCTGTATGTGTGCCATACTGGTCTTTTTTGCCGGATGTACCACTTCATCAGATACCGGAGTGGCGAATCCCGCGGAAATTTCATCCGATTACTCCCGTGAATTTGCCGATTTTGACACCTTTGTCGGGCAGACAATGGACATCTGTCAGGTGCCGGGTGCATATGTGGGTATTGTATCCGGTGACGATGTTATCCTGTCGAAAGGATACGGCGTCCGTGGTGTGGAGAGCACCGAACCGGTTGATGAGAAGACCCGGTTTCAGCTAGCGTCCACATCAAAGTTTATCACCGCCACCCAGCTGGGCACACTGGTACGTGGTGGCGGAGCCGAGTGGGATATACCAGTCAGGGAGTATCTTCCGGGATTTGCAATGATGGACGAGTATGCGGGAGATCATGCAACCCTCCGTGATATGCTTGAGCACCGTTCCGGTCTTCGTCCCTATGACTGCGGCCTTCTCGGACGGTTGAACCTCACGGATGCAGAGATTCTGGAACGGGTGAAATATATGCAGCCCGGTTCATCCTTCCGTGACCGGTATCAGTACTCAAATGTCGGCTTCTTTATCGCAGGGGAGGTGGCAGCAGTGGCCGACGGGACTTCATGGGAAGCCTCCCTTGAACAGCGCATATTAATCCCTCTTGGTATGACCCGTTCCGGCGGCAATTATACGACCCTCTTTTTGGATGAAAACCATGTGGATGGAAGTATGCAGGACGGGGGTGCCGTCGTCCCGATGGCATTGGAATCTGCCGGGCTGAATGGTGCGGGTGATGTGGTTTCCACCGGTGCGGATATGACCCGGTGGATGACGATGGTCTTAAACGATGGGACATTTGAGGGAAAAGAGATCATCTCTCCCGAGGTGATGGGTGAGATTCTGGCCTCAGCACCTGCGATGGGGAATGGTCGCTCCGGGCCTCTGGGTGACCCCAACGGCCTGGTGCAGATGGGGAGTGACAGCTATTATTTTGGTGACGACCGTGTCGTTGAAAAGAATGGGGCCCTTGACGGTGTCCGCACCATTGTCACCCTTGTCCCGGAAAAAAACATTGGTATCGTCGTTCTTGCAAACAAGCACCTGACCGTTTTCCCGGAGGCTGTCAGGGCAGAGTTTCTGGAAAGGGTATGTGGAGAGATTGACATTGACCTGCAGGCACGGATACTGAGCAGTCAGGCGGCATGGTATGCAATGGGCGCTGTGCCGGAACCGCCGAACTCTTCAGCACCCGCGTCTCTATCGCCGGATGAGATTGCAGGGACGTATGAGAGCAGCCTCTATGGCACGCTTGTGATCTTGTCATCCGGTGCAGCGGATGGCGGGTTCACCCTTTCGCTGGGGAATGTCGCATACCCCGGCATCCTGAGGCACTGGGACGGAAATACGTATCAGGCGGTCTGGAACGACCCGGATGATCTCCCTGCTCTCTTTACCTTTGCCGTGGAGGGTGATGGCAGTGTTTCAGGGTTTGCGGGGGAAGGGATGGACGTGTTCAGGAAGGTGGGTATGAATTATCTTCGCTGAAAAATTCAGAATAGAGAGGTATGCAAAAATGAGTGGAATGGTGTGATGTTTCTCAATTGATTCAGGAGATACACATGGGCCCCGGAGGGCTGAACAGCACCATTCTGTCTTTCAGGAAGTGTGCATGTGGATACCGGAATGCCAGATATTCCATGGCGATTGTATGTCTGATTCCGGTCCATTTCGGTTTACCAGACCCGCCCAAAAAAGCGATTTTTCCCCAAAAAGGATTATGGGCGGCAATCCGGAGCCGCAGGGAATGTATCAGATCAATATGCCTTCTTCCAGAACGGAAAGAATAAACGGGTTTTTGTTTCTAATCAGATCCCCGAACTCTTCTTTTGTGTAACAGACCGCTTCTACCGGAAGATCGGTGATATCGGAAATTTCCAGAAATCTCTTGTGAAAACGTTCCCTGAAGTCTGCAACGATGACAAGGTCAATATCGCTTCCCTCATTAAAATCCCCACGGGCAAAAGAACCGTACAGGATTATCCTGTCAACATTTCTTTCCGAACGAATTTTATCTGCAAGAAGGGATATCTTTGTTTTTAGAGTTTCAGAAATACTCTCGTCTTCTTCAATATTAATTCTGCACAACCGATGCATTCCTCAGCATCCTCCTGATCGAAATATTCAAATGGTGTTAAATCTCCGACTATGCTGTCCGGGTACCGTGTCGTTATATACACAGCATCCAGGATTTTGGCCTCTTTTTTAAGACTGGTAAAAGAAGGATCAAATTTTCCGTTCTCTCTTATCAGATCGTAAACAGAGTGCGTAAGAATTTTCCTGAATCCTTTTGTATATAATATTGCCTTTAAGGTTTTTTCAGCACTTTGCTGTGCCTGAAAACATGCCCATTCATAGTCGGCGGTGCCAAGGCTGTTTTTGGAGCTTACGAGATCTTTTTCTCCCTGCCTAAACCATTTCATTGCTTCATGCAGATTTTTGTCCATAACCATGCCTGCCGCTTTAAGTTATCGTTTCAACGTTTCCTTTTCGAATATATAATAGTCAAGGGTCACTTGTATAAGGCATTATGGAGCTTTTCTGTTTGGTGCTATTTAGCAGGGAAATAGGAGCATAGCTAATTTTTTGCCTTATTTAGCAACCATTTTGATTTGATGCACTTCTCAGCCGGAGTCAGATCGCGATAGGACAATGGCTTTGGGTATTGGTGTTCTGTTTCAAAACAGAAGAGTAATCTCTCCACCGGTTCACTCCTGTATCAGTGTTCTGATCTCAGCAACCAGTGATCTGAATTCAGCTTCGGTGATATCCTCTTCAGAAAACCGCTGCTGTTCTGTTGATGTCAGTATTCTGATGGTCTGTTCTGTGTTTCTCTTATAGGTATTTTCCAGGAGATATGTTCTGCATTCCCCGTCTGATATCTCCTTTCCTGCAAAGTGTTCTGAAGAGATTTTTAATCTGAGGGCCCGTACTGCCATACTGACAGCTTCTTTTTTGTAACCCTGAATAAAGAGCGATTCGGCTTCATGCAGCGCATCCGTACTGCCGTAGTCCTGAATGGCATCACGTTTCTCATCTGCATTCCCCTTCCCGGATGTGTCAGGTCTGTACATATAATAGGCATAGATCACCATGGCATTGAGGCAGGTAAATATCAGGATAAGGAGTGGCAGGATATAAAACGGGAGGATGTTGTCTTTTATCAGACTGACAGCCGTCACATTTCCGTTAACAGATTCTCCCCGGATTTCTGCTGAATATATGCCTTTATCATAGAGGATCTTCAGATCGGAATCTCGGGGTGACATGTTCATTTCTGTTTGTGACTGAACAAATCCCTCCGATTCTGTCTCTGAGATGATATTTCTGAATGACTCATTCTCCAGAAAAACAGGCGGTAAAGCAATTACTGCCGTGGTATTTTCAAAAATATTTGCTATCCTGCCCTCATTCACGGTTCCTGAAAGAGACACTTCTTCGTCACCATTGTCCCGGTAGAGTGATGAAAAAACACCGGATGTATTCCCCTGCGGTATGACTGCAAGGGAGAGACGGGTAAAATTCTGGCCGTATAACGTTTTGTTTACGGTTATGAACAGGGTGTCATTCTTTATTGCTTCAGTCAGGGCGTTCTTCCTGATTTCCCGTTCGATCTGTTCTTCAAGGAGTGTCCTCTTCAGTGCTTCAGAATCCGTTTGTTTCTCAACAGCGTTTAGTTCCCCGTCTGCCGTGTTGGATGCATAGGATGCTGTCTCCGGATTTTCGGTTTTTATTTCCGAGGTGCTTTTGACCGGTGCTGAAGCGGTATCCGTTTCCACGGCCTCTTCTGCCTCTTCATTTTGTGGTTCCTCATTGCTGAAACTGAGGGCAATTCCCTTCAATTCAGAGCTATATATAGGTCCATTTCCATATTCAAATGAGATGTCGACAAGCATATCCTGCCCGTCTCCGGCATTTCCGGCGGATATATAATACATGTCCTCTCCGGAAAATGCGGTCATCTGCTTACTCTGTGAATGTACGTATTCCCCGGTTTTTGGGTCCCGTATCTTTACCACAAGGGTGCCGGGAAGATCTTTGCCCAGATTGTTTGTTATCTTCACCGGAATTCGTGAATCTTCATTCAGGGAATACTGGTAGTGTGCAGAACCGGTGGAAAGAAAGAGTGCATCGTCCTCTGCCTGAACCGGAACAGCGGCAGTTATGATGAAAATCACCATGACCGCAATGGAAAAGATGGTTGGTGTTTTCACGGAATTACCTGCCTCTTTCCAAATGCCATCAGCATTCCGGCCAAAAGGGCAATCACGCCGAGGTAATAGAATGTCCGGCTGACATCTGTTTCTTCAGCCTCACGGACAATTTCCTGATTGAGTCCTGCGTAAATTTCTTCAAGCGTCTCTTCATCAACGGACCTGAAATATTCCCCTCCTGTCTCTTCTGCAATGAATTTCAGGTTCTCCTCATCCAGATTTGCATAGAGCGGATTTCCGAATGAGTCATAGTCGTACAGGTACCGGCTCATCAGATCCAAGGCCTATCGTAAAGACCTGAATATTTCTCGTCTGTGCAAAGGAGACCGCCTCTGCGGGGGTAATGCCTCCTGCATTATTCTCACCGTCTGAGAGTAATATGACGACTTTCCGTTTGCCGGGGATGGAGTCTGCCATGTCGGTTGCGAGTGCAAGCCCGTCTCCGATTGCCGTATTTCCGTCTCTTTTGGTGATGGCCATCAGTTTTCGTCCGACTTTTTCCTTGTCAGGGCTCAGGTATGCGGCGGATGATGCACCGGAATCAAAGACGACGATTCCTGCAAAGTCTTTTTCTCCCAGACTGTTTACCAGCAGAAGGGCAGATGTTTTTGCCACTTCAAGCCTGTTTGGTTTATAGTCGGTTGCCTGCATGCTCCCGGATACGTCCATGGCAAGTACAACGTTAACTCCCTCCTTTTCTGTCTCAAGGGGTATATGCGGCCCGGCAAGGCCAATTATGAGGAATGTGAGTGCCAGAAGAAAGAGGATGAACACAGTCTTTTTCGGGGAGAAATACGATACCTTCGAATGTGGTCCGGCTGATGCCTGTGCTTCCCGGGCTGCCTTTACCAGGGAGAGTTTTGAAAATTCCAGAGCACGGCGCCGGCTGTGTTTTTCATGGTACCAATAGTAATAGACCAGAACGGGAATTGCTGTCAGGGCAAAGAGAAATTCCGGGTGATAAAATCCGGCCATTGGTTATGCAATCCTCCGGTAAAATGTATTGAGCTTTAAAAATACATCCCGGTAAGGATCTGAGGTCTGGATATGCAGTGCCGGAATTCTGTTTTTACAGAAATAATCAGTTAGTCTTTCCTGATGGAATTCTGCAATCTCTCGGTAATGTTCCCTGAAATCCTGATCAGAGGTGTCGATACAGATCTGCTCACCTGTTTCCGGATCCATGATTTCAACACGTCCCACATCGGGTATTTCTGTTTCATGTTCGTCTGAAACCTGAATTGCCTGCACGTCATGCCGTCTCCCGAGGAGTGCAACTGCATCCTCAAAGGATGGTGAATCAAAGTCTGAGATAATGACGATCTGGCTTTTTCGTTTCAGTCTTCCCAAGAGAAATTCTGCGGCATTTTTGATATCGGTCTGTTTTGAGAGGGTGTTGTGTGAGATGATGGTATTGATTACCGATGCAGCGTGGTTTTTGCCCTTCCGTGCGGGGATATATTTCTCGATAGTATCGGTAAAAAGCAGGATGCCTGCTGCATCCCCATCTTTTACTGCTGAATAGAGGATTGTGGCGGCAATCTCAAGGATTTTTATATCCTTTGAAACCTCAGCCCCGAACGATGATGAGGCCGACCGGTCTATCACCAGATAGAGTGTCCGTTCTCTCTCTTCATTGTAGATTCTGACATGCGGTTTTCGGTATCGTGCGGTGACGTTCCAGTCCATTGCCCTGATATCGTCCCCGTATTCGTACTCCCGTATGTCGGTGAAGTCAATTCCCCTGCCCCTGAAGAGAGATTTATGCATGCCGGTCTGCTCCCTCTGTGAATAATACCGGGCAGTGATTCTGATTCTCCTGACGATATTCAGGCATTCCTCGGCTGAATATCCTGATATTGACGATATTCTCTCTTCTGCTATAGTATTCAAGGAATGTTCACCTGAGAGAGGATTTCATTGATGATGTCGTCAGTGGTAATGCCGTCTGCTTCTGCCTCATAATTGAGAAGTATCCTGTGCCTGAGGACCGGATGTGCTATCTCCCTGAGATCATCGGGGATGACATATGTCCTCTTCTCCATGAGTGCCCGTGCCTTTGCACATACAATAAGGCTGATGGATGCCCGGGGTGAGGCGCCGAATGCGATGTAGTCTTTTAGGGTAAGGCCGTATTCTTCCGGATGCCTCGTTGAATCAACAATTTCCGCGGCATATGTCTCTATAAGGGAGCTGCAGTGTATTGATCGAATGGAAGACTGAATGTTCAGAATGTCCCCCGTATCAAGTATTTTTTGGGCGGATGGAGAGTCGTTGCCGGTAAACAGCCTGATAATCCGGATCTCCTCTTCTTTAGAGGGGTAATCCATCAGAATCTTCAGCATGAACCGGTCAGTCTGTGCTTCGGGGAGAGGATATGTGCCCTCCGATTCGATGGGGTTTTGCGTTGCAAGGACAAAAAACGGTGGAGACAGGGGGTGGCTGTCCCCCTGGATGGTGACCTGTTTCTCCTGCATCGCTTCAAGCAGTGCAGACTGCACCTTCGGCGGTGCACGGTTAATTTCATCCGCGAGAATAATGTTTGAGAAAACCGGCCCTTTTATGGTTTCAAAAGAGGATTTCTCGAACCGGTATATCTTTGTCCCGGTAATGTCTGCGGGGAGAAGGTCCGGGGTGAACTGGAGCCGTTTATATGAGCATCCGGTGCAGTCAGAGAGGGTTTTCACAAGCAGTGTCTTTGCAATACCGGGGACACCTTCCAGCAGCACATGGCCCCCTGCTGCAAAAGCAATAATTAATTGTTGAATGGCATTTTCATGCCCGATGATTACTTTTTTAATTTCTGATTCAAGAAGGACAAGTTTATCGGAATGCTGTGTTAATTCCGTGTCCCTGCTGAAATCAGGATTTTTGGGTTGATTTATTGTATCGTTTGATTCTTCAGCACGAACATCTCTTTCGTATTCATCAGGCATTATACTCAATGAGATAATATGATGTTAAATACTTATGAAATTATCATGGGCGGTTGTGCGTGAAATTCTCTGAATTCTTCTAAGTTAATCAGGTAAATTTAACTAACGATTTGGATTTTAAATCTAAATGTGAAGGGATTTATATGTTGGCTGAGAAAAAGTTAGATTACTGATTCAAAAAAGATCAAAAATGATTGTTAATATATTTTGATTAACTGGGTTGGATAACAAAAACAAATTAGGTTTGATTTATCCGGATTAAAAATCTCCGGGTGATTCGGCTTTTGTTTGGCAATTTCATTTGCCGCTGCAACTCTGGCCGGTAACGCGGTTTAAATTATAAAATTGCTGACAACCCGCGCTTTGAAGACAATAAAAAAGGAGAGGTACAGAATTATGAAAATCTATCTTGCAATGGACGACACGGACAGCCTGGATTCACGCGGCACAGGAAAACTTGCCCGGGAGACGGGAGCAGAGATCGCAAAGGAATTCCACGTTGACGGTATCTCCCGTCATCAGCTCTTTGTGCATAAGGACATTCCCTTCACGTCACACAACAGCTGTGCGGTGATTCACATCGAGGCACGGGAGCGGGATGACAAGGAGTGGATCTTTGAAACCGCTAAGGAGTGCATGCTCAGTGACTTTATTGAAGGGAGTGACCCCGGAATTGCCGTTGCCTGTGCGGATGAAATTCTGCCTCCCCTGATTGCGTATGGGCGGGATGCACAGAAGATCGTTTTGAACCAGAATAAGGCACGGACACTTGCAGCAAATCTGGGCATCCGGCTTGAAGGTCTTGGCGGCACAGAAGACGGTGTGATTGGCACCATGGCAGGCCTTGGTCTTGCCAAAGGCGGCAACGACGGCAGATACCTGATGTGCGGAAAAATCCGGGACATGTCCGGCCCTGCTGATGTTGAGGCCCTTCTTGAGGGGGGTATTGATGCGGTCTATACAGTTGACGGGCATCTGATCCGGGATGGCAGAATTATCATAAAGGAAGGAAAATCTGCAAAGCCCTGCCCGGTTGACGGCAAAAAAATTCTGTTTGTCGAGAATATTGACGGCCAGTATCATGCTGTGAAACGAGGATGACGGCCCCTGATACATTCAAAAAAAGGATTGGGATTGCATTTGCCGTTCTGGTAATTTTTGCCGGTGGCATGTTTGCACTGCAGATAGCGGGCGAGGAATGGATTAAGGGAATCAGTCCTGATACCATCACACCTCTGTTTGATGGCGGAATGCAGGAGACCTTTTCCCGGGAGGACTTTAATTACGGCCCGCAGCAGTGGAGACCGTTTAAAGAGCCCCTGAATATCTCGAATACGCCGTATGGCGACAATGAATGGTATCTGATGTTTGTCAAAGCGAATGCAACTCCGTACGGGGGAAATCCTGCTCTGCACCGGAGAGGGAATGTGTGTGTTAATTATTCGTTTACCAGTCTTGCAGGAACAGCTGCCTTTCATGTTATAGGATTTGACTCCACCGCGAAATGCAGGACGAATCAGCAGGACGGGTATGGTGCATCGTCCTTTTTTGTGACGGGGACGTCTGTTGCAGGTAGCGGGTACACGTTCTCCACCCCGATGACGTCATGGAATAATGTGGCCGTCCTGCCGCCGGGTGAGTATGATACGGATGAAGGGTCTGAAGAGTATTATTATTTCATTCATTTCGATCCCCTGTCCGGCGGGCTTGGCTCCCTTCACTTTACTGACCAGCCGGATCTGCTGAAAGGTGGGATTATGGAAACAGATGAGCAGTCGGGGCAATTTTTCATCACGCATACGGGAGGCGGCCTTCTTGAGGATATACTGCTTGTTGTCTGTGTGAATGAAGTGCAGCCGGAAGATTTCAGGCTCGATATTGAGACCTCGTTTGTGAGGAGGGATTAGATAGTATATGCATCCTGAAAAGTATTTTTCCCTGAATGAAATCGCACTGATGTCCATCTGCGGTGCAATGATTTTTGTGATGAAAGTTGCATTCAAGGTTCCGGTGCATATTTCCGGGCATACCGGCATATTCTGGGTCATACCGATGATTGTCGGCATAGCGATTGTTCGAAAACCCGGCGCCGGGATCTATATCGGGCTTATATCCGGGCTTCTGGGCTCGTTTTTTGGTCTGGGTGCCCTTCATGTCTTTGATATCTTCAGTTATCTGACGATTGGCGTTGTAGCAGATATATGCGGTGTAGTCTTTGGATACCGTTTTGATTCTCTTTCCGTGGGTGTCATCACCGGTGCTGTTTCAAATATCGTGAAGATGGTGGTCCATTATTCGGTTCAGATTTTACTAGGTGTTCCGCAGTATTTTATCATCCTCGGAATCGGTATCAGCTCAGTTACCTACCTTATTTTCGGTGGTCTGGGAGGACTGATTTCTGTTTATATCGTCCGCAGACTTATCCGTGCAGGCGTTATCGGTGAGAAGAATGGGTAGTCCGCTGGTTATCGTGGACTCACTTTCTTATTCATATCCCCATTTTTCGTTTGGAAAAAAAAAGGAGGCACTCTCCACTATCAGCCTTGAGATTATGGAGGGTGAACAGGTTGTTATTGTCGGTCCGAGCGGGTCCGGGAAGTCCACCCTGATACAGACATTTATCGGATTGATTCCTCATTCCCGGAGCGGAAGGATGGAGGGGAGGGTGACGGTTGGCGGACTGGATACGTCAGTTACATCGGTGCCTCATCTCTCAAAAATTGTCGGGTTTGTCTTTCAGGACCCTGACCACCAGATGGTAACAAACGACGTTGATTCCGAACTTGCATTCGGCCCTGAACAGTCCGGCATTGACTCCGGGATTATCGGGGAACGAATCGCCTCTGTTGCAGGAATGCTCCATATGGAGCATCTGAGGGGGAGGGAGATTGCTGATCTGTCCTGGGGTGAACGGCAGAAGGTTGCGATTGCTTCGGTGCTCGTCATGCAGCCGAAGATGATTGTCCTCGACGAGCCTCTCTCCGGTCTGGATACGGATTCCGCTGCAACGCTCCTTGACCATCTGGGAACAATCGCCGGCACGCTGAATATTGCGGTGGTCATTGTTGAGCACCGGCTGGATCTCCTGGAAGGTTTCATGGACCGGGTGGTGGTGATGGATGACGGCAGGATTGTGTATGACGGTCCTGCGGCGGATTATACCGGGCCGGCCGCCGCTTTGCATCCGGAGGAGGCCGGGGACGTCGTGCATGCGGGTGAGGCATGCTCTTCTGAACCATTTTTACCCGACGTCTGTTCTCCTGAAGTATATTTATCCGGAACAGATGCACCTCAAACACATACTTCTGAGCCGCATTCCCCTCCTGAAGACATCTCCCCGATAATTGAAGTGACTGATGTCAGCTACACCTATCCGAATAGTAAAAAGCCGGTGCTAAACAGAGTGTCTGCCGCGTTTTATCCGGGTGAGGTGGTCTTCATCTGCGGGCCGAACGGTTCTGGGAAGAGCACCTTCATTAAACACCTCAATGGTCTGTTGCGGCCGGATACCGGGCGTGTGCTCGTGTCAGGTGTTGATATCGCAGGAAAGACGGTGGCAGAAAATGCGGCCACCGTCTCTCTTGTCGGTCAGCATGCGGATTATCAGCTCTTTGAGGAGACCATTGAACGCGAACTTGCGTTTGGTCCACGGAATCTCGGGATGGAGGAAGGTGCAATTGACGAGTCCATCGATGAGATCATGGAGCTGATGGACATGACGCATCTGGGGCGAAAGGGGCGCCCCTTAAAGCTATCGATGGGAGAGAAGCAGAGGGTGGCGATTGCAAGCCATCTGGTGATGAAGACCCCGGTCATTGTGCTGGACGAGCCCACCCTTGGCCTTGACAAAATGCTGAAGATTCACCTGGCTACCCTGATCCTCGACCTGAAGAAAAGAGGGAAGACCGTTATTGTCGTCACCCATGATCAGGAGTTTGCACGGCTGTGCGCAGACCGGTTCCTGTATTTTCAGGACGGGTGTCTGGTTCCCTAGTTTTTTTAATTCTCATTTGCTACTTTACTCAATTGTCTCTCATTGTCTCTTCATTTTGAGCTTGAATTTTGACAACACTGGCATTCGGACAATGGGAATCGCATTTTCTCCCTCATTACAGAGAATCAGACTATTTATCTTACGTCATGAGTACAAGCAGCAGACCGAAATATTGCCCTACTGGAAAACAGGGCATATTCG
Organism: uncultured Methanomicrobiaceae archaeon; assembly: GCA_963761105.1. GTDB lineage: Archaea > Halobacteriota > Methanomicrobia > Methanomicrobiales > Methanomicrobiaceae > Methanogenium. Next base: position 1,247,070 of record CAVXFW010000023.1, read on the forward strand.
CCGCTGAAGATGTTAAAAACGGCTGATTAATTTAACGATAATTATATGAGCTACCTTCTCTCCAATAAATAAATGTTGATTATTTGGCAAAGTTAATCAACATTATTTAATTGTGGTGGCCCAAGGTGGGTTTCCAACAAGGGCCGAAAGGTGAAACGAATGAAAAAAACAGATAT
>CAVXFW010000024.1:0-10668 GCA_963761105.1 uncultured Methanomicrobiaceae archaeon
TCTAAAATTGATCCAGTGTGGTCACTGTAAATTGATCCACTCTCACCAGTGATTTCTCCTGATTAGTATTATTTCTTGCTACGATTTACCTCTGACGAAAGCTCTGACCCGACATATTCAGTATCATCGCATGATGCGTAATCCTGTCAAGAATTGCTGCAGTTATTGCTTTGTCATGGAATACATGAATCCAGTCTGAAAACGTCAGGTTTGTCGTAATTATTGTTGCTTTGTGCTCGTAACGAAGAGCAAGAAACTGGAACAGCAACTCTGCTCCTTGTTCATCAAATGAAATATATCCAAGTTCATCGATGATGACCAAATCTATTTTTCGGAACTTTTTCTCAAGTTTGGAAAGCCTAAGTTCATTTTTTGCTTCTTTCAAATCATTGATTAATCCTGCAGCTGTTCTGAAAAGGACAGAATATCCATTCTCGCAGGCAGATACCCCTGCAGCTATTGCCAGATGGGTTTTTCCGGTTCCGGAATTACCGATAAATATGAGATTTCTGTTTTCGGTTACGAAATCAAGGCTTTGTATTCTCTCCAAACATTCTCTTCCATCAGAAGGAAGCAAATCCTTTTTGATGTCTTCAAATCTTTTGTATGCAGGAAATCCTGCCAGATTTATTGCACGTTCTCTTCTGCTGGCCTCTCTTGACTGAATTTCTGCATTGAGAATTCTAACAAGAAATTCTTCAGGATTGGTAAAATCTTCTGCTATGGTGTGGTATGACTGATAAATTCCAGGAAGTCGTAACTGCCTGCAAAGATTTCTAATATTTTCATCCATTTCTGCTCTCTCCTGATGATATTTCATCATAAACGGCGAGATTTGGTTCCGGGATCTCTATATCCAACGGATAACTGAAGGAATCAATAACTGGCTTCTGCTGAAAATTCAGAATGAGTCGTATTGATTCATAATCCGGAATCATTCCCTCTTCAAAAAGTGTTTTTATCGCATTTGCGACATCTGTCTGTGGTTTTTCTTTGATCAAACTGAGTATCTTAATGAAGTCTTTAGCCTTATCCTGGTAATGGTCCATAAACAGATTTTTAAAACAAGGATCCGCTCTCCTTAGAACCTTTGAGGATCTTAGAGAGCCGGGTTTATTTCTCAATGTGCTGAGATAATGTTCAATATTCAGTGAACATTCATTTTTTCCAAAAAAGCGTTCATGGGAAGCAATTACCGTTTCACCCTCCAAAATCTCAATGGCGTCAAGATATATCTTTAATGCCAGCATTTCGGATTTGCAGGATTCCGGGACTGAATAGAAATTCCGTTCAAATGTGACGGTGGAATATCGGTCTACTTTCCGGTATTTCAGGTCATAGGGACAGAAATCCATTGACGGAAGTGGAAGAAAAGATTCGCTTTCCATTTCAAGCCCTTCTAAGGGCACACAGTCTCGTTTTGCTACCGGAGAACTATTGATCCTTGAGAGAACTTTCTTCAGGTATTCGTTTGCCTCCTTTAAAGATGAGAACGAGTCCCGGTACCCGAATGCAGCCGTTCTGATTACTGATACACTTTTTTCTACGGTTCCTTTTTCCTGTGGAGATGCAGGATTGCAGGCATTGGTTTGAAATCCATAGTGCCCGGCAAATTGAAGAAATCGCTCGTTAAAGACTTTATCACTGGAATCTGTTACAACCGTTTTCATATTGTCAAAGAATATATTCTCAGGGACGCCTCCAATTTCATGAAATAATTCAATTAAGGCATGGAAAAGATTCGTCTGGGATTCGTTTGGATACACTCTGCCAAAACGGTACAGAGAGTTGTTCAGGACGAGTGCAATAAGACTGAGCTTCGATTTTTTCTCTTTGATTTTAAGATATACCTGACCCCAGTCACATTCCGCACGATATCCGGATTCGTAATCCTGGGCAATGCAAACGTCCCTGAAGACATTATTCTGTTTCCATCGCCGAACTTCACGTCTTACTGTTGAATAACTTATCTCGGTGCCTTCATAACTGATAATCTTAAAAATCTGGAGAGCATTTAATCGTTGTTTCTTTGGTCTTTTTTGATTTTCTTCAAGATATGTTTGTATTTTATTTTTGATTTCTACATTGCATACAGGTTTTGTTCTTTTTATGTTTCGATTCGAAGGGATGATTTCTTCGGCTTTTCCGTTCTGACAGTCTTCTATCTTATTCAGATATTTTGTGACTGTGTTTCGGGAAATACCCATTATATGTGCCACTTTTCTACATGATCCGGTTTCCTGGTATAGCTGACGAATACGGTCAACATCATCCATTGTCTTCACCTCTTTGAGTATGTCATTTCAGACAGTTTCAGTTACTGCCAGTGTTACTGAGGTGGATCAGTTTGTGGTGACCTTTTTGGCTAAAAGTGGATCAATTTGTAATGACCGTTTACACCGGGGTCTTCAAATTCAAATCCCCTTTCTCCTGTATCCTCTGCTTAATCCTCTGGAACGTCTTCCTATCCACCCCACATTCCTCAGCTATCTTCTGAGACATAGAAAGAATCTTCTTCATGATCTCAACCTTATCCAAAAACCTCTGAGCCTTCCGAACTTCCAATGCCTGTTCATCGATGTTGTTTGCTTCCTTTCCAATGTGAGCAACATCGTCAGCCACAATATGCCTCCTCTCAAGCAGACCGACATCCCCAACAAACTTGTGTTCGGGATGATTGGCATAATCAAGAATGGTCAGACTGAGCGATCTGAAGTAGTGAGATCCCTGCTTTATCTCACCCGTCTGATAATCGATGAAGTCCTTGTGAACAATTGTCTGCGGGTCTTTGGAGAACGGAGATAACGGTTTAACAGGCACACCATTCTCATCCTTCATCTTAAAGCCGACAAGATAGAAATTGAACGGCTTAATCTGTTCACCCCAGCTCTTCTCTTCATTGAAGCTATCAAACCGCTTCCATACATGAGAGGTGCTGACCGAAAGACGAGATACTGCATAAAAATTTGAATACTTCTCATAAAGCTCCATAGCTAAAACAAACCCATAGTGCAGACACAGGATATCCTGCCAGACCTCAGCCTGCCAGTCTTTCACATTATTCGGGAACGGGTTCGCCAGATGTCCCAGACCATGCAACTTATACGACCGTTCCCCGTCCATGAACCGGATCTCCGTGCCGTCAAGGTAATACAGAGCATATCGCTTTGAAGAGATGCCATAGAACCACATGTTCTCTTTCTCAGGCTTGAGCAAAGGAATATCAATACTATACGGGTTTAGTGGCCGGAAGAAGTCAAGGATTGGCTGTGCAAGATGTGGGCGGGACAAATATACTGTCCGTATCCATGTAGGCATGTTGCCCACCCAGCTCCTGCACTCTTGCCTCAGCCATTGCCAGAAAGAGACGTGATCCTGCGGTGATCATTACCGCCATAAGAGGGTGGAAATATTTCCCTCTTTCTCATGCCGGTTCTCTTCACTCATGAAGGAATCGACCCCAAACACCTCAACTGGACTTTTCTTATCTTCCGGATTGAGTTCAATGAAGATACCGTAACTCATTGCATTGACAAGAATCTTAATCGCCTGTGCCTGGCTGGTGAGGTGAAGATACTCTGGATCATCCTTGGAGATGGTCTTGAGATTTTGCTTAATCTCCTGCCGCTTTTCAACCAGCACCTGGAACAGATTGTCCCTGCGAGGGTCAATATCAACTCCATGAATCTGGGTTTTTTGCAGGCTGACCTGTTGCCTGACCGGGACAAACCGGATGGCTTCAAGAATGTCGGGCACTTTCCCGGTGAGCAGCACCGAGGCAATAACATCCGGCAGGGCATACCACATCTCTTTCGTACTTGAGAGGAAATTGAGTCCGACCACATAGGGAGAATCGTCTCCTTTATAGTCCATCCTTACCGGCAGGATATCGTTGTCCGGTCTCAGCTTGACAAGCACCACGAAGTTCTTCCAAATATCCGGGTTCTGTAAGTATGTAAGAGTGAGAGAAGAGAGGAACGCTTGTGTCTCTTCGGTCGCATCCACTGATTCAACACTATCTGCAATGAGATACGGCCAGAGATCCAGAATCATGGTGATGGTCGGATACATACTTGTAAAGTCAAGCACCGTCACTTCAGTTGGCTGTTTACGTATCCTGCACTCCGTTCTTCCACCGTAATACGCTGACATGATATTACCGAGAATTGCATCCGAAAAGTCAGGGTTCTGCTGATGGAATGGTGTGACACCCATCTGTTTTAGGGCATATTTCCCGATGGATGCAGAACTGTAAACCTTTGTCAAAGGTATATCAATCTGGAACAGGTCAAGCTCCGTTACAAGTTTGCGATAAACTTCATAGGTCGCTTCGACATCCCGGATGTTGTATTCGATATATTTCTCTGTCACCCGTCCATGAGAGATTCCGGTATATTTCGCATGGGATATGTTGAGCATCTCACCGGCACGCTGAAGGGAAATCCGTTTTGCCTGAAGCATTACTTCAGCCAGTGTTTGCACGTCCAGAAAATACCCGCCAAAAAATTCTTTTTTCATATTTTTCTTGGTCGAGCTGAACTTCATACTGTAAGCGCTTCCCAACTGTTTTACAATAATAGGGGGTTGCAGACGGTCTTTTGAAAGAGTGAAAGTGAACCCTCCTTTGTTCCTTCCCCGTGAGTGTGCAGCTCTGTGAGCAATCCGACTGAGATCAAACGGGAGGTTGAACCCAGCACAGAGGGTTTTCAGGTCAAAGACTTCCCGGTAGAATACTTCATCGATGAACTCATTCCGGGAGTAAAGTGCAATGAAATTTCGCTCTGCATACTGTTTCAGGGTATTAAATTCACGGTTGTCAAGGTGAGCACTATCATAAATCAAGCCATAATGCTGTAAGCTGTCATCCTGATAGATTTGGAAATATCCAATCTTCATATTCTGATACCAGTCAGTGGTGGTCTCCGTATCAAAGACCAAGACACGCGAATGCCTGAGCGGGTGGTCGGGATAAGAGGATGCTTTCCCCTTACCCTTCTCACTGGTTTTTCGAGTGTATCCCCTGACTGCTAACGCTGGCATTCTGCTGCACCTCATGGGCAAATTCGATAAGTGACTGTCCAACATATTTCAAAAGAGCACCAAGGCTCAGGAGCCAGAATGCGGTTTGTTCTGTATGAAGGCCATTGGCAGCACGGGCTTTGGGAGGGAAATGGTTCTGTTCCATTGTGACCTTAGCATGGCAGTTCTTGCAGAGAGGAACGGTCTTCTCAGATGTCGCTCTCCCATCGACATGGTGCATCTCAAGGAGGCCGGGATTATCTTCTCCACACATTACGCAGCATTGCCCGGTCTGGCCTGACCGTTTCATCTTCTTTGTTGTATTTTGGTAGGTATTTTTGTCCATATGCATCGCTCCTATGACTGATAAATCTCGAAAAATTCCGGTTCTTCTTCTGCATCCTTGATCTCATACAGGCGTTCCAGATCAGTCTCATACCGATAGCGGATACCGTTTGCATCAGTAACCACCATCTGCTCGAACTGCTTCAGGAGTTCAGGTTTGTTATCCTTAATTGCAAACCCAACATAGGCGTGATATCTCGCAATCCTTGTCCGGTCAACCGAGTGAGGCAACAGGAATTGAAATATGGCCCTTCTCACGGTCATATATCATCATCTCAACTTCTATGCGGTCAGTTTTGTTGATGTGCCAGTAACCACGTTCTTTCCGGAGATTCAGGCCAAGATGTTTGACGGCGGTATCACGTGATAGGCCAAGCTCTCTGAGTTTGGGGGAGAATGGTTCACCCTTCCGCATGGCACGAAGCAGTTCAAGGGAGAGAAGCCGTTCACGCTTTTCTTCAGGAGAGAGATCATTCCACGGGTTATTACTCAGGTCATAATTCCGGACGCGAAGACCTTTTAGCTCTTTCAGGTTCTTGCCGGGAAACCGTTCATGAAACCGGATGATACGCTTTGCATACCGTGATTCCCGTGGCTGGGCATTGAGCCATTCCCCGTAGGTGCGATACTCCTGGGAGAAACGTTTGCGGCTCATCTGTCTGCCTCCAGCATCCGGATGAACGCCATTCTGAGGACTTCAGCCTGGGAACATCCATAGCGGTCTGCGGTCTCAACGATTTTCGCCTTCAGATATGGCGAAAGAGAAATGACCAATTTGTTGGTCTTTTCTTTTTGATTCATAGAATTGAGAAGGGCAGCATAGACTATCGTTAGTAATGATAGTAAATTTGATAGCATATATTATATCATATAAAGATAATAGTGAATGTTGATAGTCAAATGTCAGATAGTAGCGGTGATAGTGAAATACTCCAATATCTCTCCACCCACTCCCCAACAAGAACCACCCGGCTTGTGAGAGAGATCATGGAAAACCACGAAGGAAAAAGAGGATTTAGCGAACCAAGCCTTTACAGGGCACTTGAATATTTGGACAAAGCAGGTAGGATTGCAAAAATTCAAGAATCCCGACCTTCTCGCCTATGGAATCAAAGAATCCAACAATAGAGCGGTCTATCTCACGCTGAAACCATTTGCAGAACGAAAAAAGCATCTGGAGACAATATTTCCCCTCCTTTCCAAAGATGACACAGCAGATATCAGAATGGTTCTCGATGAGATCCGACTCTACCGTGACAAATACATCCTCACCCCGAAACAGTTAGACCAGATTGTCAACTTGTTGACCAAAGACGCTGATATTGCCAAAACAGCTACCGAAATTCTCTATGACTATTTTATTGTCCGGCGAAATCCCACCTTTTAACAAAGAACGGTTCAGGGATGTGCTGCGCTCAAGCCTCACAAGATTTGACATCAGTGTGCCACAAAATGCGCAAATGCGTAATCATCATATCCGGATGCTTGGTAAATTGAGGGATGAAGGAGTTATATCCCAGCTCATTGAGGATGCCCGAAACTCGGATGATTTTGAATCCCTGAAGAACGACTATCTGACAAAATTCACCGCCATTGTTATTGAATCACACCGCACTGAACTCTTCAATCTGGAACGCGAACTGCGAAAGGGGGATCGGGTGAAAGAGGCCAAGATTCTTGCAGAGATACGGAAGTATGCAACGGAACATGAAAGTGACCCGCTTGATGCAACCAACCCGATGGAAGGTATTACAGGTGCACCTGAACTGAAAGGGTTGTTGAAGGGGATGAGGCCATGAAGTTCCTGCTTCTCAACGGGCATGGGATCAGCCTGAAGGTAGATCGTGCACGGCTCCATATCACAGACGGACGTTTCTCTACTGAAGAGGAGCCTGCCGAGTATGTCTTCCATCCACAGCGCATTGACATCGATTCCATTGTGATCTACGGGAGGAGTGGCAACCTTAGTCTGGAGGCCATTCGCTGGCTCGTCAAACACAACGTGCAGGTGTCCATTCTTGATTGGGATGGGACTATGCTCACCACAATGCTCCCGCCAGAGAGTGTGCAGGTGAAGACAAAGTTCGCTCAATACCGGGCATTTGAGGATAATAAACTGCGACTGAACCTGGCAAAGAAATTCATTGAATCCAAGTTTGACCGCACCCGGATTGTCCTTGATTATCTGCACCAGCGCTATCCCGATGTTGACCCTGAGATCCCGTATGAACCAAAGAATCTGAAAGATGCCAAGGTGATCCGTGAAGTGATGGGTGTTGAGGGTGCTGTTGCCCAGCACTACTGGAAACAGTTTGCCAAAGTCATCCCTGAGAAGTATGAGTTTGAGAACCGGACAGGACGCTATCACACGAGGCCATCAGGGGCGGGTGATCAGGTCAACTGTATGCTGAATTATGGCTATGCCCTTCTCGAAGCTGAGTGCCTGCGGGTCATCAACAGTGTAGGGCTTGATGCACATGTGGGATTCCTTCATGAGATGCAACCCGGCAAGAACAGTCTGGCCTATGATATGCAGGAGTTGTTCCGGTTTCTTGTTGACCTGGCAGTTGTGGGCCTCGTTGAACGGGACGCGATGACCGCGAAGGATTTTGTCAGGACTGAGAGCTATGCACTGAGGCTCAGACCCACGGGTGCACGGAAGATGACAGAAGAGGTGAACGCATGGTTCAACAAGACGGTTGGGTATCAGGGCAAAGAGCTGATGTGGAGTTATGTGATGGTGCTGAAGGGCAGGGAGCTGGCGCACTATCTGACCGATAAGAAACAGTCGTTAAGTTTCATGAAACCAGAGTATCAGGTTGACAGGGTTGATACGGATGATGTTCGTAGGAAGATTCTCAGCATTTCGTATTCCGACTGGAAGAAACTGGGTTTCTCAAAAGGTTCATTGCATTACATGAAAAAGAACGCTGAGTCAGAGAAGCCGTTTTCCCTCAATCAACATGTTGTTGAACGGTTGATGCAGTGGGATCAACTGAAAAAGACGCTTACAGTCTGATATTTCTTTCAGTTTTTCCTGCGATAAAATGACGTGTTTTAAATGGAAAATTTACGAGAAACGTGTAATGGTGTGGAAAAAATAAAGGTATTGTTGATATAGATCTATCAAATGGAAGTGTTATTTGATAAAGTCAATGACTTGACGTTGTCCCTAAGTTATTATTGTGAAGGAGGCAATATTCACATAGAATTTATCCATTCCTAAAGGATGGACAAAATTGTATAACCATGGTTCACATAAAAGAATTAGAGATTGTCAATGTGGTGGCAACGGGAACATTAACTGAATCCCTTGATTTAGAGAAATTACATGAAAATTTGCCTGGTTCTGCAAAATCAACATCACATTGGTTAAAATATCGATTGCCTGAAAGCAATAGATATATCGCTTTTTACAAGTCTGGTAAGTTTCTCATTACAGGAAAAAATGTTTTGGACAAACAGGACGAACTTTGTGCGGTAATTCTTGATATTCTTCGCAATGCAGATGTTACTCACATTCTTGATCATCTTTCAATAAACAATATTGTATGTAATACGAGTGTTGAATTGGAAAAATCCCTTGATGTTATAATAGAGCAAGCTGACCCAAAGAAATGTAGTTATGAGCCTGAACAGTTTCCTGGGTTAATATATAAGGATTGGGGCGTGACATTTCTTTTATTTTCCAGTGGCAGTTTGATTATTACGGGTGCAAAAAAAATCGAGGAAACAGAAAACGGGTTGGAAAATTTTCTTCAATTCTTATCTAAAATATAATAACAGTCTTTTCAATTCTCTCGGTTATCAGTATTCAGCGATTGGGGCGTGATTGTAGATACAATGACAGGGAAAGGGGCAAGGAAACTCATATAATTCAGGATATTGTATCATACACAATTCAAAATGTGAGTGAAACAAGTGGACAGTAAACAAATGGTAAAATGGTGCCTTCCCTCAATCAACATGTTGTTGAACGGTTGATGCAGTGGGATCAACTGAAAAAGACGCTTACAGTCTGATATTTTTATCAATTTTCTTTTCTGTTGAGACGATTAAACGCCTATTGTAAGTCGATGTTGAAGTATTGTTGATAATTATTGAGCAATATCAAACAATTCCATAAATTGATGTATGGTGTTGAACGAGTAAATTATTGACTTGAATAAATATTTTATTCAATATTTAGCAACTATGAGGGAATTACATGGGAGAAAGTGAGCAACAAACCCGTAGAAAACGGATTGATCCAAAGTTACAGGCGACGGGATGGAAGGAGGTTCCATTTACCGTAGGAAAGGATCTCACTGCATATGATAGATATGCTATCGAAGAATGTCCCACCGAAAATGGCTTTTTATCCGTCTAAGTGATAATTTAAAGAAGAAATAAAAATTAAAATGAATTTGTAATTAATCATAACTTACTGATGAATGGATATTGTATTCTTTATCGTAATCTCCATCCAGATCAGCAGAAACAGTTGTTGATGCACCTGGCTGTAATGTTCCAACATAGATTCGTTTGGAATCATCGACTACATTCGAACCAGATCGAGTCAGTTTAATTGTTAAATAGACATTCTTTGCAGCACCGTCACCCACATTGTACACCTGATATGTCACTCCATAATATACTCCTTTAGAAAAGGACCAATCTGAGTCTTGATCGATTAAACTCGTTTTTACATCAGGATGTGGCATATATTTTTCAACAGGGGTGCCTGAAAATGATGATCCTGAAGAGGTGCACCCAGCAATACAAACGGACATTAGCAATGTAATCCCAAGGAAAAATAAAATCTTTTTCATAAACTATTTGATGTCCATTACACCCATTAATCTTCCTATTTGCCACAAATAACTTAATTATCTATAATCAAAATTTATTTTTTAAAGTATTGACATTAATGGCATCATCTAGCATTCTGATAAATATCATATTTTAATTGAATGATCTTGTGAAAAAGTTTTGAATAAATTTGGGACAAAATTGGGATGAATTCTCCTGATACAATTATTTGATATCTTAACATTTCACCACATCATTGGATTCCAAAACCCTCTTAGAAATTGCATTCTTTGAAGAGTTCATAATGAAGCGGCAATTTTCTAATCGTTAGCTGGCGCACTACCTGACCGGGAAGAAACAGTCGGTGAGTTTCATGAAATCGGAGTCTGTCTGAGATTTCTTTATCAATTTCTTTTCTGTTGAGGCGATTCGGCCTTATTTTGGTGCTGATGGTGAAGAATTGTTGGTAATTCCTGAGCAATATCAAACAGATTCCATAACATTGATGTAGGG
>CAVXFW010000025.1:0-27341 GCA_963761105.1 uncultured Methanomicrobiaceae archaeon
GCAAGGAGGAAATCAACATGTCCGTGACCGTCTGCAAAGTCAAAGGACACCCTGACCGGGTGGTCGTTTCCAATCTGCACTTCCACCTCATCTGCGCGAGCCATCACTTTACCGATGTCGCGGAGGGAGTCCAGAGAGAAGAGTGATCTGACATCCGAGGGTTCGAGGAAATGAGTTCCCCTGCACCGCGCTCAAGCCGGATATGATCAGAATCCCCTTCCGCCTCCATGTAGAATATGCCGGTGGCGGTGTCCACACCCAGCGCAATCTTGTCAGAGACAACAGAGGCTGCTTTGATGCCGTCATTTATTGCCGCACCGGAGATCCGTATCTTAGCCGGCAATTCAATGGTCGGTCGCTGGGGGTCTTTTCTGATAGTATTGACGTCAAGGAGGGTGACTGAGTACTGGTACCGGAGAGACCATCTCCATTTTATGCCCGCCTTCCGGGAGTTCGAGGGTTAGTTCATCACCTTTTCCCATCATCCCGATGATGTTTTTCATCTTCGAGATATCAACACCCAGCTCACACTCTGTCGCAACAAAGGACGAAAATGCCTCCCGGCTGAGGTCAAGTGAGATCATGGCTACATTTGCAGTATCTACTGCGCGCGTTTTCAGTCCGTCTTTCCCGACGTGCAGACGGCACTCGGTCACGAGGGCTGCAATAACATCTATTGTCTCCCTGAAGGTATCGGTATCAATTGCTGCTTTTAACATTATTATCCCTTTACAAAGTCTATTATAAGTTATACCGGCATAATTTTTATTAATATGTAGGTTTTTGCATGATAAAAACGTCATGCAGAGGATTTTTGATTATGGGTTCACAGTGGGGAAGAGACGGATATTACCGAAAGGCGCGTATAGAAGGATATCGATCTCGTGCGGCCTACAAGTTACTTGACATACAGGAGCGGTTCCAGGTTATCCGCGATGATGATAATGTGATCGATCTGGATGCGCCCCGGGGAGCTGGCTCCAGGTGCTCCGCGAACTCACCGACGGACAGGTGGTAGGGATTGATTTAAACCCGGTGCCATGGGTTGATGGTGTCACCACATTTACCGGTGACTTCACTTCGAAATTTATGCATGAAAAGGTGCGGTTGGTTATGAATGAAGCCAATGTTGTCGTTTGTGACGCATCGCCTAATTTATCCGGGAACAAGAGCTTTGATCAGTCCCGTGCAGTCGGGCTCTCCGAGGAAGCCTGCGATTTTGCTCAGGATTTCCTGAAACCCGGCGGCAATTTTGTAGTAAAAACCTTCCATGGTGACATGTTTCATCTGATTCTCGAAAAAATGCGCCTGAATTTCTTTGGCGTGAAGGTATACCGCTCGAAGGCAGCACGAAAAGGAAGCACTGAAGTATACATAATCGGAAAGAAATTTAAGGGACATCAGAATGATTCTGAAGGATAACTACGGAAGGCGTGTCACAAACCTGCGTATTTCGCTTACACCAAAGTGTAATCTGAACTGCATATACTGCCACGCAGAAGGCGAGGTAGCACCAAAATCCCTGATGTCTGCAGAAGATATCGGGGAGGTAATGCGTGTTGCAAAGCTTTTCGAGATGCGCAGTATCAAGTTCACCGGCGGGGAGCCGCTGATGCGCGACGATCTTGTTGATATTGTCTCCATGGTTCCTGAAGGAATGGAGGCATCCATGACCACCAACGGCACGATTCTTGAGCCGGTGGCACAGGATCTAAAGGATGCCGGACTCTCCCGGGTGAATATCAGTCTGGATTCACTGCGGCATGACCGATACAAAGAGATTGCCGGAAAAGATTACCTGTCAGATGTACTGGCAGGGATTGATGCGGCAATTGCGGCCGGACTAACACCGGTGAAGCTGAATGTGGTTTTGATGGAGGGCATCAATAACGATGAGATTAATGATTTCATTCAGTTTGCCGGAAAGCGTGAACACCTGATTCTACAGTTTATTGAACTGATGGATGAGTTCAGAAACTGCCCATATCATATGGATCTGACCGGACTTGAGGACGAGCTGCAGCATACCGCAAAGACGGTGGTGACCCGGCGGATGCACCACCGGAAGAAGTATTGCCTGGATGGAGCAGAGATTGAGATTGTCCGGCCGATGCACAATACCGAATTCTGTGCCTTCTGCAACCGTCTGCGAGTCACCTCAGACGGATTTCTGAAGCCCTGTCTGATGCGAAACGACAACCATGTCGATATCCGCGGACTCCGGGGTGCAGAGCTTGAAGATGCGTTTAGAGAAGCGGTTTTGGTTCGTGAGCCGTATTGCCGCTGACATGAGAGCTGCTGTACTGCTGACGCATTAGTCCCTTCCAAATACTTATTTCCCGTGTGGCACCACCTGATTATATGCTTGAAACGAACGAATACATTCCTGTTCTTCAGAAACTTTACAACAAATCACTGATTCTGCAATCACCGAGTGAATTTGAACCCGTTTTTTGGTTCTATTTTAAGGATGCAATTGCCCACCTTGATTTTACACTCTGTATCCAGGGATACAATATCCAGTCCATGCGAAATATCATGAATATGGAATATATGAAGTGGCGCATCGATGAGGAGAAGAAAGATGGGCGTGACCAGTTCCCTGTCTTCATTAACTGGCTGAAGGCAAACCACCGTGATGCCTTTGATAAGCTGCCCACCCTCTGGCGCGAGATCTATGATACCGACAGTGCAGCCTCCTACCGATCCTTCCGGATTGCGATGGACCCGGCGGCACTCAAGCCACTCCCCCCCCAGTTCTTTACAAAATGTATTGATGAGTTCTTTGACAAGGAATTTTTAAAGAGTCTCTATACTGACGCATCCCTTGGCCGCCTCTATCAGGAATTTTGCGGAGAGTAATATGGATGTCGCACAGGTCTGTTCAGACCTTGTCCGGATTAATACGGAGAACCCGCCGGGACGAACGGATGAGGCGGTGGAGTATGTCGCAGGCATCCTCGAGGGTCTGGGGTATCTCCCCCGCATCTCCCGAAATCCAGGAGGTCACTGGAATATCTGTGCAGGCCCGCGCGATGCAAAGCTTCTCTTCTGCGGTCACCTGGATGTGGTGCCGGCCGGAGCTGAGGGGTGGACACATAATCCTTTCTCCGGCGTGATTGAGGATGGCTACGTCTGGGGCCGCGGCTCAACGGATATGAAGGGCGGGTGTGCAGCAATTCTTGCGGCGCTGGAAGATGTGTGTGATGAACTGCCGGTATCTGTTGCCTTTGTCTGTGACGAAGAGAACGGCCGGATGGATGGTATTCAGCACCTGCTGCGGGAAAAAGAGATCAGACCGTGCGATTGTCTCGTTGCGGAGCCGACGCCGTTTCTGAACCCCTCTGTGGGCCAGAAGGGACTCTGCCGGTTCCGGGCGACATTCCGGGGGACGCCAGGGCACGGGTCCCTCTACCCGTTTACAGGTGAGAACGCGATTGTGAAAGCAGCCGGATTTATTCAGCGTATGATGACAGTTACTGAGAAGGAGTATGCCCCGGATGAGGAGGTACAATCGCTGGTCAGGAATTCTGAAGATGCAATTGCTGCTATTTTTCCGGACGCTGATGTGGCCCGACTTTTGACCCGAATCACCTGCAACCCAGGAAGGATCCAGGGCGGGGAGGGGACAAATATCGTCGCCGAGGAATGCACGGTCGCCCTTGATATGCGCCTCCCATGGGGGTGCACACCGGAGGCAGTGCTTGCGGTGGCAGGAAATGACATCGCATCCCCTGCCATCTGTACCGAGAGTCTGGCAGCCCCGTCCTGCACGCCACAGGATTCTGTGCTGGTGTCTCGGCTCTCTGCTGCGATTGAAGGCGTGTATGGACGGCCAGCCCGCCCGATTCTCCAGTGGGCGGCAAGTGACGCCCGGTTCCTGCGGGCGGCCGGTTTCCGGGCGGCCGAGTACGGCCCGGGCGAAATTCATCTGCTGCACGCACAGGATGAGCGGGTTGCAGTCAGTCAGCTGCAGCGGGCTGCTGATGTCTACGCGGCTCTCATTGCTTCGTACGTGTGATGAAGAGCCGGGTTAATTTTCCACAATTTTCCTTTTTTATTGTCAACCTGCATACAGACAATGGAACAGGAGGGATGCCCATCCATCCCTCCAGTGATCGATCACACATGGGAGGTCAGTTGCAGGGAGGAGGAGGAGTAACCCCTTCCTTGCTATTTATTCATCGCGCGTATTATCTTTGATGAATGGATAGATGCGTGAAGTATAGGCAGGCGTATGAGAAAGTATTCAATTCCGGGAAATATGCAGACGTATTCTGATTATCAGGAGTTTCCCGGATGAAACCACCCATAGATTAAATAATTTTCATTACAATACCGGTATCAATGGACAGACATGTGCTGATTTTGGCAGTACTTCTTTCAGTCATCCTTGTGCTGGGGTGCGCAGGATGCTCAGAACTGCCGGTGGAAGAGCGCGGAGTTGGTTCAGGAGTGGGGGATGGAGGAACGGTGGTTCCGACAGCAACACCGGACTGGGTGCAGGTGGCCACACCCATCAGAACTGCAGAGCCGGAGGCGACTGCGTCCCCAACCGAACCTGAAAATAAACCTGAAACGCCGGGATATATCGAAATTTACTCTAACTCGATGTACCTGCTCTATGATGTGATCGCGCTCAAATATGACCTGAAAGTGCCTGCAATGATCATCGATCTCAAAGTAAAGCCGGATATGATCACAGACTCAAATGAGATATTCAGCGAATATGGAAGAAAGCAGCTGATTATCATAAAGAAGACATATCCTGATCCGCGCGCCGACCTCATCGTCACAATCTTCGATGTTGCCACGGGAGAAGTGGTCGAAGAATATGACTTTGAGCAGTTCAGCAAAGAGCAGGTAGAGAAAAGCATCACAATTCGATATCCTGGTTTTTACCAGGTTGAAATGACGGGGAACAATGTGGAAGTTGGCATCACCATATCAGTTCCCGAAGTGAATATCGCGGATACTGATACGCCGTTCTCGCTGAGTTGATATCGGGTTAACAAAGAGAACTGAGAGAATAGGGAGAGAATATGGGGGAATTCCCTTCCTGCTTTTAAACAATTCATTCGGATTTGTTTACCGATTCACTTTTGGTTTTCAGAATCCCTGTTTTGTTTTGTTTTATTTCATTTCTCTTTTGTTTAGATCTGCCTGACTTTGATTCATCCTTATTTTGATTCTCCCGCATCTCTTCGGCTGTATCTTATTCCTTTTTCATTCCCCTCGTCACCTTCAGATGTCTCTCCTTCAGATTCATAAACCACGCGTCTCACTTTTCTTCATCCCTCTTCATCAGTCGTGATGGATCTGACGTTCCTCCTGCAATCCAATCCAATCCAATCTACCGCAATCCATCAAAAATTCATTCAATTCCATCCAACCTCACAAATGTACAGAAACAAATACAAAGCCTTTATACCCAGAAACACCAATCTTTGTAAGCACCTCGGAAGAGAGGTTCGCGATACAGGCCCCGGTAGGGTAGTGGATATCCTAGAAGCTTGCGGAGCTTTTGACCCGGGTTCGAGTCCCGGCCGGGGCATCGATTTTCGGTGCTTTTCCCGATTTGTTTTTTACTGATTTTTTTTTTGGTTCCAGATTTACAATTATTTTGAAGCCGATGTTTCTGGCTAAAGAAACTAATAATGAGAGAAACCAGGGATGCAGACCATCAGAGGAAGAGATGGCACAATAATGGTGTTTCATATCGATTCTGAAAATAATAATAATAATAATAATAATAATAATAATAATTATTATTATTATTGAACAAACAATTCAGTCCCACTCAATATTATCTTCACCAACATATTTCCCCATTCTGAACCTCGGTCACGCCAAGGAGGAGGCAAGATCCGGGTACTTCAGCCGGTACCGGGTGCCTGCAGGGACATTAAGGTGCTCTCTCTTGTTCTGACAAAGATCCTGATAGCGCCACCATCCGGCCTGCACACTTCAACGATGTTGTTGGTCAGGCGCAGATTAAAGAGACACTCGCCATCGCGGCGGCAAAGAAACGGGGCGAGACAATTGACCACATTCTCCTCTCCGGCCCGCCCGGCCTCGGAAAGACGACGCTCGCCCAGATTGTTGCCCGGGAGATGGGGGCGTCCATCCGGAGCACCACCGGCCCGGTCCTGGACAAGCCTGGCGACCTTGCCGCCCAGTTAACCGCGCTCTCAAAAGGGGACGTACTCTTCATTGATGAAATTCACCGGCTTAACCCTGTCGTCGGGGAGATTCTGTATCCTGCAATGGAGGACTCCTGCATTGACGTGATGATCGGCGAAGGCCCGGGAACACGGTCGGTAAAGCTCCCTCTGGAGGAGTTCACCCTCGTTGGTGCGACAACGAAGATCGAGCTTTTAGGCTCTCCCTTACGTGACCGGTTCGGTTTCATATTCCGCCTCACTCTCTGCGAGGTAGCCGATCCCGTGAAGATTGTGCTGCGCAGCGCTGCAATCATGCAGACATCGATCACACAGGACGGTGCAACCGAAATAGCAAAGCGCAGCAGGGGCACGCCCCGGATAGCTAATCGTCTGCTCCGGGGGGTGCCCGATTTCGCACTGATCCGGGAGGACAGCACCATTGACACGGAAACAGCAGACCGTGCGCTGACCATGCTCGGGATCGATCCTCTGGGACTTGACAATATCGACCGGCGGATTCTCTCAGTGATTGCCCATAACTTCGGCGGCGGCCCAGTGGGTGTCAAGACGATTGCAATCGCGATTGGGGAAGAGGTGCGGACGGTGGAAGAGGTGTATGAACCGTATCTGATTCAGATCGGGTTTATTAAGCGGACACCGCAGGGAAGGGAGATAACAGAGGCAAGAAGGAGGCATGTTGAGGTGGGGGTGAGCAACTCCTGACTAACGATGTGTGCTTCCCTGCCGGCTTTGATTTGAACTTCCTTTCTGCTGTATTTATTCACTGCGAGCGCCACTGAAGAAATTATATTGGTTGCATCTTTCACAAGGTTGCGGAAGATCCATCAGGCATTCAGAGCGACTCACACGTTCGTCGGCATGACAGCGATCCTGAACCTTTTGTGTCCTGCTCGCAAAATTCAGGGAAGAACGGGATGGACACATATCCAATGTGGGCAGAATCCAGAGACTCCTTGATTACATTTGGCCGAGGTAGATCACCGAGTACGAGAGACGAAGAAGTCAAACTATGTCCAATGGATGGATTAATCCATATCCCGACGCAAACATAAAATTACAAAACGTTGGTTTTAGATGGTGACGTGGCGATGAGAGTTCGGGGAGAAACGGAAAATAAAGCTGCAGAGCAGTTCTATGCAATCCGAGAACGGTTGCATGGGCAGCACGCCAGGGGACAGGTCCCCTCGATCGCCCTCCAGAATCGGATGTTACATAATATCAAATGCATTGAGAATTGTGGAGTCGGGGAAAAACGGCAGCCCTTGGTCATACCAAATATATACCTCGATAACGTACGATTCAGTTCAGGCGGCGCATATGTGTTTGACTTACCTACTCCACGAGAGCATCCGCCAACACGGTTGAATGAGATTAGGGGGATCTGATGCATATCTGCTATCTTGCTGACATCAGGTCGATCCATACACGACGCTGGATTGAGTATTTTGCCCCTCATCATCAGGCCACTCTGCTCACTCTGGATTATCCGGAAACTCCGGAACTTCTTGCTCATCGATCATTCTATGGATCAATTGGCGTTGATATCATCACCGTTCCGTATTCATTTCCCTCAATTACCTTTACACCCCTAAGAGTCCGGTACATTCTGAAACGTTTGAATCCAGACATAATCCACGCTCATTATGCGACGAATTATGGATTCTGCGCTGCATTCTCAGGCCAATCATATATCCTGACACTCTGGGGGAGCGATATATTTCAGGATCCAAAAGAAAATCCACTGTTTGGCTATATGATCACAAAAGCATTGAGGGGTGCGGATGTGATCACCTGCGATGGGATGAACTATCTTCCTGCAATTCGAAAACTTGGTGGAGAGGGAGAGAAAGTTCATATCATACACCATGGAGTGGATACCTCCCAATTTAGTCCTTCAAAGAGAGACCGAAATATCTTTGCAGGTATTCTCTCAAATCAGGATGATCCTGTTATCATAGATATCCGTGGTTTCCGTCCAGTCTACAATATTGAAACCCTGATCCGGGCGATACCTTCTGTCTTGAAGGAATGCCCTGATGCAAAATTCATCCTTGCTGGAGAAGGAGAAGAGAAGGTTCTGGCTCAGGATCTTGTGGTTTCACTTGGCGTTTCCGACGCAGTTTCTTTTGTCGGGTGGATACCCCATGATGAACTTCCCGGGTATCTTTCTTCCGCTGATGTTTATGTCTCAACTTCACTCTCTGACGGTGGTGCCGTTGTAAGCACACTTGAAGCAATGGCCGCAGGACTTCCCGTTGTAGTGACTGATAGCGGAGACCACGCCCTCTGGGTCAAAAACGAGGTAAACGGATTTATTATACTTAAAAAAGATTTTCAAACACTTGCAAAGAAAATTGTTTATCTTCTTCAGAACGATGATAATAGGATACGGTTTGGCACAGCCTCGCGAAGGATCGCTGAGGAAAAGGCAGGATATGATATTCAGATGAAGGAGATGGGCATGATTTATAGGGATCTAAAGGGGAAACAAACATGAAACTGTTGATCACCGGCGGTGCCGGATTTGTAGGATCTCATCTTTGCGATCGGTATGTGAAGAACGGAGATACGGTCATCTGCTTAGATAATTTTATGAATGGCAGCCTGACAAATGTCAGGCATCTTTTGGGTTACCGCAATTTCAAACTGATCAACGGGGACATTAGGGACTATGACCTCCTGGAAAAGATCATGCGTGATGTTGACGCAGTCATCCACCTCGCCGCTCAGATCCATGTGGACCGCTCCATCATTGAACCGAAGCTGACTTATGAAGTAAATGTCCTTGGCACCCAGAATATCCTCGAGGTCGCCAGAATCTATGACGTAGACAAGATCGTTCATGCCTCTACGAGCGAGGTGTACGGCTCGGCGCAGTATGCCCCGATGAATGAGGAGCACCCACTCAATGCCCCCCACCCCTATGGAGCAAGTAAGATCGCGGCAGACAGGATGTGCTATGCCTACATCGAGACATATGGGATGAATGTCTGTATCATGCGGCCCTTCAACCTTTACGGCCCACGCCAGAAGGATTCCGGGTATGGTGGGGCGCTGTCCATCTTCACCAAGAGGGTTATAGGCAACCTCCCGCCAGTGATCTACGGTAGTGGGCTGCAGACACGGGACTACACCTATGTTGACGATATCGTAGAGGCATACGATCTCATCCTGAAATACCCCAAACCCCTCAGGGAACCAATCAATTTCGGAACAGGTGTTGATGTATCGATCATCGGTCTTGCCCAGAAGATTATCGTTCTCTGTGGAAAGGATCTCACCCCCGTCCATGTCGAGGAAAGACCCGGAGAAGTCCAATGCCTTATTGCTGATATATCTAAGGCAAGAAAAATCGGCTGGGAACCTAAGTATTCCATTGACGAAGGCCTGATAAAATTCCTCGAATGGTACAGAAATTATAAAGTCGAAGAGTGGGCAAAGCCAAGGTGAAGATATGGGAGACCTAAAGATACCATACTGCCTTCCCGAGATCGGCGAAGAGGAGATTGCCGAGGTCGTCGACACCCTGCGTTCGGGATGGCTCACCATGGGACCAAAAACAATCGCCTTCGAGGAACATATCGCAGCATATACCGGAGCAAAATATGCCATTGCTGTGAACTCCTGTACCGCTGCCCTTCACCTCTCACTCATTGCCTATGGCATCGGATCAGGAGATGAGGTGATCACTTCCCCGTATACCTTTGCCTCGACCGGGAATATGATCGTGCACTCGGGTGCCAGGCCCGTCTTTGCAGATATCCAGCGGGACACCTTCAACATTGACCCGGAGATGATCATTGAGGCGATTACGCCGAAGACAAAGGCAATCATCCCAGTGCATTTCGCTGGCCAGCCCTGTGATATGAAGGAAATCCAGGAGATTGCAGACGACCACAACCTTCTGGTTATTGAGGATGCGGCCCATGCTATAGGGGCAGAATATGGGGGTAAAAAGATCGGCTGCTTAAGTGATGCCACCTGCTTTAGTTTCTATGCAACGAAGAACATGACCACGGGCGATGGAGGTGCGGTCACAACAAATGACCCGAAGATCGCTGACAGAGTGCGTTCGCTAAGGCTTCATGGGATAAGCAAGGATGCTTGGAAGCGGTACTCAGCACAGGGATCATGGTATTATGAGATCGAGGATTGTGGCTGGAAATACAATATGACTGACATCCAGGCGGCGCTTGGCATCCACCAGTTGAGGAAACTGGATGGGTTCGTTGCTAAGCGGCAGAAGTATGCAGATATGTATGCAAGTGGCCTTCGGGATCTCGATGGTGTGGCAACACCCGTTGAAAAAGAGGGACGAAGTCATGTATATCATCTCTATCCAGTTCTCCTAAATGGCATGGATCGCAGTGATTTCATCAAAGAGATGAATAAATTAGGCATTGGGTGCAGTGTTCACTTCATCCCCCTCCATCTTCATCCATTTTATCAGAATACTTACGGTTTCGTAAAAGGCGATTTTCCAAATGCTGAGTGGATATATGAGCGAGAAATATCACTACCATTATACCCTATGCTGGAAGAAAGGTCTGTTAATTGCATTATTGACTCTGTGGAACTAGGATTAAGAAATGGGGGATAAAATATCAAACCTGTTTCAGCCTCCTGATATGTCATGGGAAGAGCGGGCTCGATTTGGGAATTTAGCATCAGTAATGGATCCCGGAGATTCAAAAGGTCGAAAAAATCAGTATATTAGCGATTTGCATAAATTGTCCATATATACCATAATTAAATATTGCCCCTCTTCATGTATACTTGATTTTGGATGCGGTACAGGACGATTTATGTCTTGGCTTTGTAATTTAGGACACAATGTTTACGGGGCCGATATTACAAAAGAGTTGATTTACATCGCCAAACGAATGAATCCCTCTCTTGACTGTGTATTGTATGATGGACTTCATTTGCCATTTAAAGAACAATCATTTGATGTAATATTATCTGTATGGGTTTTGCAACACATTCCGGACAATCATCATTTAAAGGACATCGCAAATCAGCTAATTTCGAAGGTAAAACCAGGAGGGAAAATAATACTTATTGAACAAGTTGCAGGACGCAACTCGGATTATTATATCAAGTATAATCCTAGAGATTACATATTAGCATTCAAGGACTGCGAATGCATATTAAAAAGGCCAATCATTAAAGGAAACAGCTTGTTTCTGTTTCTAATTAAAAATGGATTAATACCATCCAGTATATATCCTTCAATAGGAAGAATACACCTCTTTTTATCGAAATTCTGTGGTGTCCCTAAAAATGGCTATCGTGATTTTCTATTTGTCTTTGAAAAGAGGAATTAAGACTAATGTACCAAATAAAAGTGACTAACAATATATCTAAAGTAGAATGGAAAACCCTTATCTCACAGTCCCCATATTCGACAATATTTCATACACAGGAATGGATCAAGGTTCTTACCGACACTTTTCCAAACAATGAATCTTGTTATATCGTAGCTTTTGGATCAGATGGGCAATTGGTTGGAGGAATGCCTATTATTAACGATAAGAGGTTTTGTATTTCAAATTATTTATCCTTGCCATTTTCAACATACGGCGGACCAGTTGTCCTTGATGAGGATTACGCTCCGTTAGTTAATAAATTGTTGGAAAAGTATTACGATATCATTCAGTTTTCTAAAGGCATATCCTGGATTATTGATTATAATGGAATCTGTGAGAATTGTAAATACATGGGTTTTGAACAAAAAGAGAATTCAACCCATATTCTTTATTTAAACGATTCCCTAGACCAAATATGGAAAGAGTCAATACACCGAAAGAGAAGAAATGAAATCCGTCAAGCAAAGAAAAAAGATGTTTTTGTGATGCCCATCTCTAATGTTTCTGATGTGCAGGAATGTTATAAGATGATTCTTGAAATATCCGAAAAACATTTTACAAGGCCTATGCCTTTCAAATTGTTTGAAAATATTTATGAAAACATGGTAGTAAAAGATTTATGCAAATGGAATATTGCTTACTATAATGATATACCTGTCGCGAATAGCATATTCTTTACTTTTAAAGATTCTATTTTTTACTGGATGAATTCCTCCTTCAGAAAATATAATAAATTAAGATCTAATGATTTATTGATATACTCCATGATTCAATGGGGAATAGATAATGGTTATTCATCTTTAAATTTTGGGTCTTCCCCTGATATTGCACTCGGTTTATTGAAGTATAAGGAAAGTTGGGGCACGCAACAAAAAAATTATTTCTCGTATGAAAGAAGATCAAATTATTATAAATTCGCAAAAAAGCTACAACAGACCCTAAATATAATTTGATGGAAAGTGATTTATGAAAACGATATGTGTTGTAATTTCACCATGGTCTCTAGACATTTATACAGAGAAGCAAAAGGGAATGAAGGACACTTCTGAATATCGCTTATTACAGGGCATGATCAATGCTGGATTTGAGGTTCATTTAATAATCCCAGACAAATATGGAGGAGAAGACCCTATTGATTACGATGGGATCAGCATTCATAAATACAAATTATTTCAAATGCCGCCAATAAGAAATAAATTACTAAATAATGTTTTTAAAAAATCTGATTTTCTCATACTAACAATTCTATCAACTATCAAGACCTTGAAGATTTCACATAATTTATGTGTTGATCTTTATTACGGTTTTACTAGTTCAGGATCAATTGCAGCATTCCTCGTTGGAATGGTACGGGGAGTCCCAAATGTTTCAAGGATATTTGGAACATTTTTATATCCAGTAATTAATTCAAAATTCCAATTACTGTTACGTTTTGATGAATTACTTGGTTTTATCATACCATGTCAATACCTTATCATTACCAATGATGGAACAAAAGGGGATGCAGTTGCCAAAATACTTGGAGTTCCAGAAGAAAAAATTAAGTTTTGGATGAATGGTTCAGATGATTTCTATAATCCTAATTATGATCATGAAAAATTCAGACGAACACTCGATATCAATCAGAATAGTGCGATCATACTCTGGGTTAGCAGACTCGACACTTGGAAAAGGGTTGACCGATTAATAAATAGTATTCCTTTTGTAGTTGAAAAGAAAAACGAAGTTATATTTCTCATTGTTGGAGATGGCCCTCAAAAAAAAGATTTGGAGAACCTATCTGAAACACTTGGTATAATGAAATATGTGAGATTTCTTGGAGCTCTCCCACACAAAGAAGTCCAGTGGATTATGAACGGTGCTGATATTTTTGTATCACTCTACGATCTATCTAATGTTGGGAGCCCTCTTTTGGAGGCAATGAGATGCGGCCGCTGTATTGTAACATTAAATAATGGAGATACAAAGAGCATAATTTCTCATAATAAAAATGGCATATTGATGGATCAATGTGAACCTGCTAAACTTGCAGAAGTAATTATTAATTTAATGGATGACGACGTTTCAAGGAATTTTCTTGGTCAAAATGCAATATCGTATGCTAAAGAACATTTTATAACTTGGAATGAAAGAATACAAATGGAAATGGAACTCCTGAAAAAAATTATTTCAAAACCTTAACTTAATTTGTGTTAAGGAATTGTCTGGTGGACATAAATTTTAGATTGCCTGCAACCCATTTTTGCCAATTTGAGTTCAATCACCTGAGGAAACTATCCGCTATAGCGATCAAAAAAAATTCATTTTTTTGTCCGGATCCCACTATTCGCAGTAAAAATCAGGCTCCAAACAATAATTAACCGAAAGATCTTTGTACATTCAGGGAAATACCCCTAATATGTCCTATATTGACGGATTTGATGATGATTCAATCCTTTCCGCCGGCCACCTTGGTATCCTGTATTCCCGGTGACACATAACTATGAGGAGAAAAAAGAGCTGCCATATTCGTTTGATTGCAGTTTAGTAGAAATATTTTTAGCATTCTGAAAATGTATGTTCTCGTAATCTGTTGGGCACATCACCTAACGAGCACAATTATTTCAATCAATGAAATTCGCCACATTTATAATTTCAGTCGAAATTCAGCCATTTTGGATCTGGCTCGTTATGAATTTGCAGGAATGTAGGTGGTATTGTTGCCGGTGCCTACGACTCCCTTGGGATCGCAGATATAATCGATACCGCCATCCCCAAAACACGTCATCACAACCTCAGTCACTCTCAGGTCGTTAAGCTAATGGCTCTCAACGGCTTGGGGTTTATTGAACGACGTCTCTATTTATTCCCGGAATTCTTGGGTCTCCGCTATTTCATATGGGTAAGTTAAACTATAATTGACCCAGTCTCAAGTAGATCATTGTCATAAAATTTTTAGTATTTTGGTATCCTCTTGCACTTTTTTTGAGAGCCTGAATGCTGCTGTTCAGTCCTTCCAGAAGGCTGTCAATGCCGACTTAAAAATCCACAAGTGTGCCGGTTTAAAAATCCACAAAAACCAAACCTCGATTGATCACCTCAGAGGTTTGGCAAATGTTGAACATGGAGGAGTTTTTTATGATTCGGGACATTGCCCACGACGTGGAACTGGAAAGAGGCTGGAAAAACGTAAGCGAAATCTCCAGGATAAGCGGTTTTGACAGAAGAACAGTAAAAAAATATCTGGAGCCAGAAAGCATCCCAGGAACTAATCAAAGGAGAAAACGGAAAAGCAAGCTTGATCCTTACAAAGATTACATACACAAAAGACTCGGTGAATATCCCAAAATATCTGCCAAACGCCTTTTACGGGAAATTCGTAAGGATGGTTATGAAGGTGGCTACACTATTCTCAAAGATTACCTGACTTCGGTACGACCGGTAAAGCAACCCCTTGCCGTATACCGATACGAAACCAAACCCGGCCGTCAGGCGCAGGTGGACTGGGGAGAATGTGGAGAGGCCTTCCTTGATGGAGAAAACCGGAAATTGTACTGCTTCTCAATGATTCTCGGATACTCAAGAATGCGGTATGCCGAATACACACTTTCACAGGATGTGTATACGCTCATTCGTTGCCACATCAACGCATTCCAGTATTTCGGCGGGGTACCTGAAGAAATCCTGTATGACAATATGAAGACGGTCATCATCAAAAAGTCATTCAGATCCAAAGATTCCAAATGGAATCAAATATTTTCAGATTTCAGCAGGCATTATGGCTTCATATTGCGAACATGCAAGCCATATACGCCAAAGACAAAGGGCAAAATCAAAAATACCATCGGATACATCAAACGTGATTTCTTTGAAGGCACCCCGTTTATTTCATTCAATGATATCAACATAAAACTATTGCAATGGCTCAAAAGAGTGAATGCTGATATTCATGGGACTACCAAAGAAATTCCTGAACTACGACTTTCTAAGGAAAAACTCAGTGACATCAGGACAATTACTCCTTTCCAGGTTGTTCATAGAGAAACACGGAAAGTATCTTCCGATTCGAATCTGTCTTATCTTGGGAACCGATATTCTGTGCCATATGCGTATGCCGAAAGGACGGTGACCCTGATAATCCATGATGGCTCATTCACCGTTCTCTGCAATGGAACTGAAATATGTACGCATGAGATTCTCGCCGGCAGTGGCAGAACGAAGAGAGAGAAAGAACATTTCAAAGACCTTCTCTCTCAAACAATGAAGCAAAATAATAACCGAATTGCTCAGAAAGGCTCAGTATTACATTTTGCAGAACCTGAAGTACAACAACGCTCCATTGAATTTTATGACCAGTTTTCCGGAGGTGAAATTGTATGAGCGTCCTGATTTACGAACGGCTTCACCAGAATTTAATCGATTTGGGATTGACGACAATTGACAATATTCTGGATAATTATCTTGAATATGCAGGAAATGAAGAGATGTCAGTGCTTGAAATTCTTGATTATCTCATGGATGAAGAGAGAAAATCAAGGACGAAAAAGAGAACCGAAAGGAATCTCAGACTTTCTGGTCTCCCATTTCGAAAGACGGTTGATGACTTTAATTTCGAATTTCAGCCTTCAATTGACCTGTCGGTAATGAAGGATCTTCTTACACTTAAATTCGTTCACAATGCAGAAAATGTGGTGTTTCTCGGACCTCCGGGGGTGGGAAAGACACATCTTGCGATTGCCCTGGGAATGGCGTCCATTCACGCAGGAATGCAGGTTTATTTCATCAATGCATCCAACCTGATTGAAAAATTGCTAAAAGCATATAATCAGGCCAAACTGCAGAGATATCTGAACTCACTCTCAAAATATCAATTGCTGATCATTGATGAGATCGGCTATCTTCCATTTGATTCCGATGCTGCATATTGTTTCTTTCAGCTGATTTGTACTCGGTATGAAAATCGATCCATCGTTTTCACCTCCAACAAGTCATACAGCCACTGGGGTGAGATATTCCTTGACGCGGTTATTGCTTCGGCAATTCTTGACAGGATCCTGCACCACTGCACGACAGTTAACATCAGGGGTGACAGCTACCGTATGAAAGAACGTCAGAAGACCGGGAGGGTTCCGCCGGTTAGTGGTGAACTCATAGGAAAGTTGAAGTAAAATTGTGGAAAAATATTCCGGCATACTTGGGGAAAATTAACCCGGCGTTGACAAAGGCCATTCGTAACTTTTGAATCAATGAAATTGGTCACGCCGTTCCAGTGTTTTTTAATAGTTTTTGCCGCCTTGATTATCGGTTCCAGTCTTGAATGGGTGGCCCGGAAATACCAACGTTTGAGATAATTTATGGCTGCTTCTTTATCTTCTATACTCCAAAACGTCTGAAGACTGAGCTTGATATTATACGCCCGGACCGTCTTCAAATTCATATCTTTAAGGCTCCCCAGCCTCTTTAGCTGCTTTTTTGTGAGGTTGTATTGATTTTTCAGCCAGATGTATCTGGTTCTCTTGAGCAGTACATTCTCTGCCTGCTCCTCTCTTCTAACCACATCCACAGCTTCATTCATTATTTTCATGATATGAAATTTGTCATACGTTATATCGGAATCGGGGAAATTGTCTTCAATTCCACGAATAAAGGCTGGAGACATGTCACAACAAAATTGAGATATATTAGCTGGAATCCCCAGATGTAGAGAAAAATCAGATTTAAATCTGGCGACTGTTGCTGCATCTTTGCCTTCTGTGAGATAAATGACTTTAGAAGTATCCAGATCTGCTACAACTGTGATGTACCGGTGGCCTTTCTTGCATGATGTCTCATCAATCGCAAACTATGATTTTCAGTTAGGGAATATCTCCAAACCTAATTTCTTCTCAAGCGCTCTTACTTTCTTTGGTACCTCTGTAATTTGATCGAATCCATCATATGATATTTTTGTGACCTTTGAAAAGATCAGGAGTACATCCTTCGGGGAATACTCAGAAGTCAGCCCTGCTTTCTTTATGACGTTCAGGATCTTACAATAGAGATACAGACACAGAAATCCAACAAACAAATGGCCACAAACTGCGCTTCTGTCGCCAAGATACAGGACGTCTGCCTGAATCTCATTTTTCAGAGTATCAAAATGCTTTTCAACGAGATCCCGTGTTTTGTACAGTTCATAGATCTCCTGCGGAGTCTTCTCCAAGTTTGAAAGAAAGAGAATTCTGCCAGCATTTTTTTCTTTGACCTTTGCTTCGTCTGATTCAAGCTTTCCATTTTCCATTCTTGAAAATATCGTCTTTCTCTCTTCAAGTCTGAGGTCTTCGTCCTCAAACATATACAATATTTTATCGCCGATCTCCCTTTTTCCACCCCGGATAAGGCGTTTATGATACATAAAATGATAATTCAGGTGTATCCGGGTCTTGTAGTGATTACTGTTTCTGCGAAGGGGCACTATGAACGAACATTTCCGCTCAATCAACCCTTCAACTACTTTTTCAGAGACAAATCCTCCATCCATAACAATTGTTGCATCATGGAGATCGAGTTCATCCATTGAAGGTAGGAGTGTGGATACGTCCTTCACTGAACCGGGAACCGGACGAAGCATAACCGGCAGGCCAGTCTCAAGTCCACAAAACAATGCTAAGTTCACCTGAGGGAGGGCCATTTCCTGAGCATTGTGGCCCCATTCGGCAAAGGACAAATTGTCCGAAAGGGAAAAAATAAAGGAGAGATCATAGAGGAGATGGGTATTTCCTTTGCGGAGATATTTGAAGACAATGTCCTGTCCTAATTTGTCATCTCCAATTTCGCGTAATGTGAGTGACAGATTTTTTGGAGAGCATTTGGGGGATATGTTCAAAGAATTGTCTAATTTTTCCCAGGATGTGTTTACTCTTTTTAATGGAAGATATCCGGAAATGCGGGTAAATACAAGAGCAATGATATCTTCCCAGTGGTCCGGAAAAGCTTCGACAAGTATTGGGATCAGCTCTTCAAATTCCTGCGCAAGAAATTTAGCATTTCCATATTCATGAGCTGATTTTGGTCTGGACACGGATTCTCTTTTAGATTTGCCCTGTGGTGGGCGGTCGGCTCCTTTGACAAGCAGCCCATGTTCTTCGGTGAGTCTTCCCTGGTAACAGGAGATCTTTTTGGTCTTCTTGGTTTCCTTGTTGTACGTGCTTGTGGAATGGTTGTAAACGGTCATCTAAAACTGATCCAGTGTGGTCACTGTAAATTGATCCACTCTCACCAGTGATTTCTCCTGATTAGTATTATTTCTTGCTACGATTTACCTCTGACGAAAGCTCTGACCCGACATATTCAGTATCATCGCATGATGCGTAATCCTGTCAAGAATTGCTGCAGTTATTGCTTTGTCATGGAATACATGAATCCAGTCTGAAAACGTCAGGTTTGTCGTAATTATTGTTGCTTTGTGCTCGTAACGAAGAGCAAGAAACTGGAACAGCAACTCTGCTCCTTGTTCATCAAATGAAATATATCCAAGTTCATCGATGATGACCAAATCTATTTTTCGGAACTTTTTCTCAAGTTTGGAAAGCCTAAGTTCATTTTTTGCTTCTTTCAAATCATTGATTAATCCTGCAGCTGTTCTGAAAAGGACAGAATATCCATTCTCGCAGGCAGATACCCCTGCAGCTATTGCCAGATGGGTTTTTCCGGTTCCGGAATTACCGATAAATATGAGATTTCTGTTTTCGGTTACGAAATCAAGGCTTTGTATTCTCTCCAAACATTCTCTTCCATCAGAAGGAAGCAAATCCTTTTTGATGTCTTCAAATCTTTTGTATGCAGGAAATCCTGCCAGATTTATTGCACGTTCTCTTCTGCTGGCCTCTCTTGACTGAATTTCTGCATTGAGAATTCTAACAAGAAATTCTTCAGGATTGGTAAAATCTTCTGCTATGGTGTGGTATGACTGATAAATTCCAGGAAGTCGTAACTGCCTGCAAAGATTTCTAATATTTTCATCCATTTCTGCTCTCTCCTGATGATATTTCATCATAAACGGCGAGATTTGGTTCCGGGATCTCTATATCCAACGGATAACTGAAGGAATCAATAACTGGCTTCTGCTGAAAATTCAGAATGAGTCGTATTGATTCATAATCCGGAATCATTCCCTCTTCAAAAAGTGTTTTTATCGCATTTGCGACATCTGTCTGTGGTTTTTCTTTGATCAAACTGAGTATCTTAATGAAGTCTTTAGCCTTATCCTGGTAATGGTCCATAAACAGATTTTTAAAACAAGGATCCGCTCTCCTTAGAACCTTTGAGGATCTTAGAGAGCCGGGTTTATTTCTCAATGTGCTGAGATAATGTTCAATATTCAGTGAACATTCATTTTTTCCAAAAAAGCGTTCATGGGAAGCAATTACCGTTTCACCCTCCAAAATCTCAATGGCGTCAAGATATATCTTTAATGCCAGCATTTCGGATTTGCAGGATTCCGGGACTGAATAGAAATTCCGTTCAAATGTGACGGTGGAATATCGGTCTACTTTCCGGTATTTCAGGTCATAGGGACAGAAATCCATTGACGGAAGTGGAAGAAAAGATTCGCTTTCCATTTCAAGCCCTTCTAAGGGCACACAGTCTCGTTTTGCTACCGGAGAACTATTGATCCTTGAGAGAACTTTCTTCAGGTATTCGTTTGCCTCCTTTAAAGATGAGAACGAGTCCCGGTACCCGAATGCAGCCGTTCTGATTACTGATACACTTTTTTCTACGGTTCCTTTTTCCTGTGGAGATGCAGGATTGCAGGCATTGGTTTGAAATCCATAGTGCCCGGCAAATTGAAGAAATCGCTCGTTAAAGACTTTATCACTGGAATCTGTTACAACCGTTTTCATATTGTCAAAGAATATATTCTCAGGGACGCCTCCAATTTCATGAAATAATTCAATTAAGGCATGGAAAAGATTCGTCTGGGATTCGTTTGGATACACTCTGCCAAAACGGTACAGAGAGTTGTTCAGGACGAGTGCAATAAGACTGAGCTTCGATTTTTTCTCTTTGATTTTAAGATATACCTGACCCCAGTCACATTCCGCACGATATCCGGATTCGTAATCCTGGGCAATGCAAACGTCCCTGAAGACATTATTCTGTTTCCATCGCCGAACTTCACGTCTTACTGTTGAATAACTTATCTCGGTGCCTTCATAACTGATAATCTTAAAAATCTGGAGAGCATTTAATCGTTGTTTCTTTGGTCTTTTTTGATTTTCTTCAAGATATGTTTGTATTTTATTTTTGATTTCTACATTGCATACAGGTTTTGTTCTTTTTATGTTTCGATTCGAAGGGATGATTTCTTCGGCTTTTCCGTTCTGACAGTCTTCTATCTTATTCAGATATTTTGTGACTGTGTTTCGGGAAATACCCATTATATGTGCCACTTTTCTACATGATCCGGTTTCCTGGTATAGCTGACGAATACGGTCAACATCATCCATTGTCTTCACCTCTTTGAGTATGTCATTTCAGACAGTTTCAGTTACTGCCAGTGTTACTGAGGTGGATCAGTTTGTGGTGACCTTTTTGGCTAAAAGTGGATCAATTTGTAATGACCGTTTACAAATGGTAGACATACGGTTTATTCTGAATATATTTGATTTCGAGGCACTTTATTCCCTGACTTCTTTGGTCCTCCAGCCACTTTTTTGCCCATTCATCCATGGTCCAATATTAGGGAATACAAATATATGAAGCTTTCCCCTGAACTCATGTGAACTTCAAAAATGGCGCAGCATAACGGAAATTAATCCCTATGTGTGGAATAGTTAAGGATCAATCCCTATGGTTGAGACATTCGAGAAATCTTCCCGTTCTCTTGCTTCTTCAACATAATGTTTAATGACACGAAAAATTCGTGTATCATGTTCTTCCAGAAGGTCTGCAATGTGTGAAACTTGCATTTTTTGCGCCATTAGGACAATCATGCTGTCCACAAGAAGGGTAAATCCATTCTTTTACATGAAAGTGTAAGGATAAATCATCCTTACCCTGGTCCATGATTTATTCGTTCCATCACAATTTTCATCTCATGTAAAATTTTAATTCTTTCATCAACGGGGATTGAAATCGTCTCTAACACCTTTTTCTTGACGATATAGTTCTTTTCGTAACCGGTATCATCTTCGTACAATTCGTCATTTGTAATGAGGTGCCAGATAATGGTCACAATTTTTCTGGCAAGTGCGATAATTGCCTTGCCAAACCCGATGGAATCCTTCTTTCGAAGATAGAATTCTTGTAACTATTCACCCCCCACAACACTATTTTTCCCAGGTGAAAACCGTTTGATCCATATATTATAAACCCAAATAAAAATCTAATGACCTCCTTTAAAGATCGGGATGAAGTATTACATTTCGTTTTAACTGATCCTGAAGGTGCCACGAATATCATTGTTGAGCTATATGCTATCGTTGAGAAACAGTCCGTTCTCATTCAGCAACAGGCAAAAAAGATAGAAGAACTTGAAGCACGAATCGAGGAACTCGAAGCCCAACTGAATAAAAACAGCCGTAATAGCAGTTTTCCTCCTTCACGTGATATCTACACACCAAAACCCACGAGTCTCCGGAAAAAAAGCGGCAAAAAACCCGGTGGTCAGAAAAATCACAAGGGAAGTACCCTTGAATTATCAAATCATCCGGATGAGATCATCACAAATCAGGTCGAGACCTGTAAATGTGGACATGCGCTTCACAATGTCATACCTCAGAAAATAGTGCGCAGGCAGGAATTTGAAATCCCTCAGGTTCCGTTAAAAGTTACTGAATATCAGTCAGAAATTAAAATATGTCCGGTTTGTGGACAAAAAAATACCGCAGCATTCCCACCCGGCATTACCCAGCCGGTTCAGTTTGGGGAGAACCTTAAAACAACCGTCATCTATCTTAAAAATGAGCTTTTTGTCCCCTATAAGAAAATTGAAACCTATTTCAGGGATATTTATGGTCATACCTTAAGTTCGGCAACGATGCTCAATATTCAGAAAGAAGCATCCCGACTGCTTGAGCCGTTTGAGGCATCCGTCAAAGATGAATTGATTCTGTCACCGGTATTAAATGCGGATGAAACCGGACTCAAGGTCAATGGGAAAAGATGGTGGCTGCATACAATAGGAAATGAGAACATGACACTTTACGGAGTGAATGCAAAACGAGGCTCAACAGCTATGAAAGAGATGGGGGTTCTGCCAAAATATGATGGAGTTTTGGTTCACGATTTCTGGGCACCCTACTCGACATACGACTGTACGCATGCCTATTGCAATGCACATATTCTGAGAGAATTACAAGGAATAATTGACGGTTTCGGACAGGGATGGGCAGAAAATATGAAAGACCTCTTTGCAGGAATCCATACCTGCGTCTGTGATGAAAATAACCGTGATCCTTCGACAGTATCTGGATTTGAAAGTAGATACATTTCCATTGTAGAAAAAGGGATGAAACAAAATCCGCCTCCGGATAAACGACAAAACGCAGGAAAAAGGGGACGGGTGAAACGGTCAAAACCACTGAACCTGCTCATAAGGCTGAAAAAATATCGTGAAGATATTCTGAGGTTTATGCACAACCCGCTGGTCCCATTTACAAATAATCTGGCAGAACGGGACGTGAGGATGATGAAAGTGCAGCAAAAGATATCCGGTACGTTCAGATCGCTAGAAGGTGCAGAAATGTTCTGCAGATTTCGGGGATATATCTCTACTGTCAGGAAAAATAAAAAATCAGTTTTTGAGGCACTGAGGAAATTGGTTGCCGTCCAACCATTCACTCCTCAGGTATTGATAGGCTGAATAGTTACGAATTCTTTTAGTTTGCTTTTCTTTGTCCGTGCTGCTGCATGTGCGATTTGTGTCAGGATCCACCGTGCAATTTTGGAACCCCTTTTTGTGATCCTTCCGTTGTAGTACTTGTCCGCTGACTGGTGTACGGTGGGAACAATACCCAGCCACGATGCAAGTTTGTCACCGGATGGAAAATCATGAAAATCTCCTATTTCAGCTAACAGGGTCGCTGCACCAAGTTCTCCAATTCCCGGTACTGAAGTGAGAATCTCCATCTCCCGTGGATAATTGGCATACGCATAGTGAAAAAATTCGTTTTCAAGATTCCTAATTTCGCTATCAAATGTATCAATCATTGTGAGACATGATTTCAGACGTAGAGCGGTGTTCTCTGAGATTTCTGTATTTAACACTTCAATGATTTGATCGCGCTTCTTTCGCAGATTTTTGGGGAGACTCTCAATAATTTCATCAACAGGTTTTCCTGATATGATACCGGAAAGGATACGTCTGCCGCCCTTCCCGAAAATATCCGAAAGTACATTGTCAAGATGAAATTCTTCATTGGACAACACACTGTGCGCTTCATTTTTGATATCCGAGCGTTTCCGAACAAATGTATGCCGTTGACGGATAAGAGACCTGAATCCGCGGATTTTCGGTGAGAATACCCGGGACGGCTGAATCATATTGTTCAGAGCCAGTCGCGCTATGAATTCAGAATCGACATTGTCGGTTTTCTTGTGAGTAAAGGCTTTGATGTCACGTGCGTTTCCAACAATGACGGGTATCTGGTCGTTGAGAGAGTCGTATATAGGAACCCAGTAATCACTTGTTGATTCACAGGCAATTACATCGCATTGTTCTGACAATACCCATGACTTAAACTCTGCAAGACCTTTTTCGTCCCGTTCAAACCGTTTTCTCTTCTTTAAGGAATTACTATCTGTCAGTACTGTGGCAATGATGAATTGCTTATGAACATCAAGACCACAAGATTTGTGTATTTTTGATGACATAGAACCACATCCATTTAGTAAAATGGGCAGTGAATTGACCTAAGGAGGGGCAATTTTACATCCGTGATCCAAGTCACATTTGTGCCTCCGATGGCAACTCACTGGTTAGTTTTTTCCCGAGCTATAAGCTCAAAAAGAGTACAACCTTCCTGCCCAATGCAAAAATGATTTTATTGAGTAATTAAATGTGGGACGACACAAGCTCACTTTCATTGTTTGTGCATGTGATTCGTTAGAATATCATGAGTGTTTTTTCAGAAAAGCTTCAAAAAGAGCAACTGGAATCCAGAGCCAGAAAAGTGGTGAGACAGATAAAAGAGGCAAAAGAAATCCAGGAAAGCATTGACAAGAATAAAGCCCTTCCAAAGAAGTTCCGAATAAATAATCTGCTTATAGATGTGGACTACTCCATCCAGACAAAACTGGTTGAACTCACGGAAGATGATGCCATAAAGCTCCTCGAAGATAAGTTTATCAACGGCAGAGAGGGATTATTCTGCCTGAAATCAAGTAAGAATTTGACACTTACAGAAGCTCTTCTGACATACCGGAAAAAAGATTCCATCGAAAAGATTTTCCACTCCCTGAAGAATGAAATCGAGATAAAACCATTGCGGGTATGGACAGATAACAGCATTTACGGTGCGTTAATCATTGGATTTATTGCGCAGTTATTCATCTCACTGGTTCGCTTTGAGATTCCGGAACTGAAGCATACATCAACGAAATTCATTAAAAAATCGTTATCGGATTTGACAGTTACTGTAGATTCGTGGATGCAAAAGGCAAAAACATACATTCACTCGAATTTTGATGCCATTAACACGATGATTTTGCAGCATAATTGGGTGATTTCGTGATTTGATGAGGGAAAATTCACTAACTGTCAAATTGATTATCCGGAGAAAAAATGAAAACTTTTGGTCGCTGTAGCGGATGGATTTTCAGCTGATGAAACTTAAACTGTCAAATTTAGGTTCTAAAGATTATGCATGAAAATCGTTGATCTGTTCTTCCTATTCAACATGAGAACTCTTCAAACCTCCTATCTGCTGAGAGAGTTTAATGCCTCTACCTCTCTTATGTTCTTCTGTGTTCCTGGCCCGCAGCATCGCCCGCCTCATGGGTGTCAATCCAATCCAACGGCATAGCCTGATCAGCCTCGCTTCTGCCATTCTTCTTACTGTTATCGGTTTTGTCGCCACGATGTATTTCGCCCATGCCCTCGGGTCAGCAACATATGGAATATATGCCCTTTTTCTGGCATACCTAGGAGTATTCGATCTCATTGGTGACGGTGGGTTCGGTGGTGCGGCCGTCAAGAGGATCTCCGAGGGAAATGAGCCGGATGAATATTTTTCGGCATTTATTGCCCTGAGAATCACGCTCCTGATCCTAACTCTCACTGCCCTCATTGTCATACGCCCTCTGCTCATTGACCTTGAGGCATCAGGGATGGTCTTTTGGCTGTTCATTGCTCTTGCTCTCGCCATATTTCCGAGCATTATATCAAACAGTGTATATGGCACCGGCATGGTCGGCGTGAATCAGACAGCAGGCCTGCTAAATAATATTACAAGAGTGGTGTTTCAGATCGTTGCCGTTTATCTTGGCTTCGGTGCTGCAGGACTTGCCGGAGGATTTATCGCAGGAATGATTGCAGGCGGACTGATCTGTCTGCCATTCCTCAGACTCCAATTCACCCGCTTTAATTCAGGACACATAAAGAACCTCTTCACGTTCTCTTTCTGGATCTTCCTCTCGGGAAGCGGCGGCATCGTCTTCTCGTACGCTGACACCATCCTTATCGGCCACTTCCTGTCAGCTGCCGATGTCGGGATCTACCGGATCGCCTTCCAGTTCACAACCGCCGCCACCTTTACAACGGTTGCCCTCCGGACCACCCTCTACCCAAAGATTAGCCGCTGGCACGCCCAAGGCACCCTCGACCATGTCAGCTCCTCTCTCTCCCGCGCCTTCACCTACTCCCTCCTCCTTGCCGTCCCGGTCACGGTCGGCGGCTGGATCCTTGGCGAACGTCTCCTCTACTTCTTCTACGGCGCAAGCTTTGCTGAAGGGACAGGAGTCCTCGGCATTCTCCTCCTCGTACAAATCGTCAACGTTTTCATGTTTCTTCAGACAATGACCCTCAACGCCATTGATCGACCCCGCCAATCCTTCTATGCCACCGGTACTGCAGCGGTCGTGAATATCGCCCTTGACCTCGCCCTCATCCCTCTCATGGGTATCGAGGGGGCTGCGATCGCCACCCTTGTCACGATGCTCGTCAATGCCACAATCGCCCATCACTACCTATCACGACAGATATCAGTCCGCATTGAGCGCGGTCCCACCTACCACATTCTCCTTGCGGCAGGGATGATGGCCGTTGTAATCCTGCTGTTCAGGCTTCTCATCCCCCTCTCCAATATATTCCTTGTCCTGACTGCCGTTGCCATGGGAGGATTTGTCTATGGCCTTGTACTCATGAAGGCAGACAGCGGCCTTCACGACGAGATCCGTGACCTTGCGATGCAGCTCGGGGCACCCTGGCCAAAATGGCTCTGAGAGCCTTCCCAGTGGCGCAAACAGCAGGCACTATCTTTTGAGAAAAAGAGATTCAGGTTCGGCACCCCCATACCGAACCCATGAATACCGCATTATCTGCGAAAAAAGGGAGGAGTAACCAGCAAAATATCCCGAAATAACAGGTATCAATTCAGACGGGGACGAGGACGAGGACGAGGACGAACGGGATCTTTTCGGGGATATATGCTCCACCTCATCCCCCACGTCGGCAGCAACAACACAAAAGAGAAAGAATCACCGCCCCAAACCGGCAATCAACTCACTAATCTCCACTGCACTTCTCCCATCACCAAAGACATCCGCCTGCTGTGCCGCATCCGGTGCGGGCCGCCTGACCATCGCAACAATCCTCTCCCGATCAGCC
>CAVXFW010000026.1:0-3808 GCA_963761105.1 uncultured Methanomicrobiaceae archaeon
AACGAGGGTGGAGAAAGGGTGACAAAAACCGGGATAAATCCCGCAAATTGTCTGAAAGTGTCTATTTAGGCATGCATGTTTCATCTCTTCGTTTGCACTCCCTCGGGAATCTGAGAGACCCGGACCCGTCCCATTGCTCAAAACAGAATGGCTGAATATTCTCTCAAACTCATGTAAACTTCCCTTAATATCTGTACACATATCTCTATATTGTAATTTTTTAGACGAATATGCATCAATACTGGCTTTGTCTGTGGCCTCTGTCTTTCCATTTTGTGGGTGCAAATCGGTTGAAGGGGGTTATCGAGACTGAACTGACCTGGTGTCCGTCTCTTCATTCTCCATTGATTTTATTCTGGCGGCATTTATGGAGAGCCATAATTTATGATTGCCTGGGAAATCATGTTTCAATGCTGTTTTCTTTCAGAATTAATTTCAGTTAATTTTTTCATCGATTATCATGGATATCTGCGATTTAAATTCCGGAAGTTGTTTCGTTATTATAATCCAGAGCGTATTCGTATCCACACCAAAATATTTGTGAATAACAATATTTCTGGCTCCGACAATCTTTTTCCATGGGATTTGAGGATGTTTATTCCGTAGTTCATCTGGTATATTGGATACTGCTTCCCCGATGATCTCGATGTTTCGTACTACTGCATCAATGGTTTTTTGATCATTCTGAAATTCTTCCTGAGAATAATCTCCGGTATATTCCGAAATCCTTTCAATGGCCTCAACAATATCTTCCAAAAAAAGGGTAATGTCACGCTTTGACATATACCGCATCCTCTAATATCCCTTTATACAGTCTTTTTCTCTGTATTATCCCTGCTTTGAGAATGAGATCTATTTTATGCCCGAGTAGTTCTTCAAGATCATCTCTTAGATCAACAACTTCCCAGCCAATTGGTTCTTTGAAATCAACCATTATATCCAGGTCACTCGTTTCAGTCTGCTCTCCTCGTGCATATGACCCGATTATGCTGAGTTCTTTTATATTGTATTTTGTTTTGAGAGGGATGAAATTGGTATTCAGGGTTGTAACTATCCTTTTTAGTTCTTTTGCCTTTTCATCGGTTTTGCCGGTTCTGGTATTGAGGTTCATATGATAGATCAACCAATCGTATTCTTGTTGCTCTTTTTGTATGTATCAGGATTTAAGCATCACCATGTCATTGTGGAACTCCTCGTTACGATCAAATGAGAGGGAGGTGATGGGCACCGGGTGGGTTGTTTTCTCTTTCTCTCCTGCAGTTGTGGTGTATGATTCTCTTTTTTTGCGACATTCTTGATTTCAGAGGTCATATGGTGATTAAATGGCACATCCCGCCGGCCTGTGGCCTGGAAAATGCATCCACACAGAAGCCCGGAGCGGGCAGTTCTCCGTTGAGACAACCGGATCATCCCAAAATTCCCGCCAATAGCGGCCGCTCAGTAGTCCGCAATAAACCGTATTTTTAGCAAATAACAGGCACTACACCCGTATTTTTCCTGCAGAAAATATGGGCGGAAAATACGTCCATTTTGGTTCATTACTTCTTGAATTCTCATATTCTGCATTTTTTTGAATCCAGCCATATCGACTCATGATTCATATCAATACTGAGGTTATGATGGAACTGATCAGTGAGAAGCTGTGTTAAATGGGATTTTTATCTGTCTCTTCCGGGATAGGAATGGGGATTGTGGGAAAACCATCAGGACTGATACTATTCGGAGAAGATGGGACACTGAATCTATACTGTTTAATCCGTATCATTCCGGATTCACCTCTTTGTAGCGCAACAGTGCAACCAATCTCATGAAAATGTTTTAATTCCTGTTCTTCTGGTTTAGCTGCCCCACCCTTATTCACATGCAAAAGAATGATGATGGAGATTCCACATATAGAACAAACAGAGTAGAGAACAGATGGAGTAGGATGTGAAACAATGACCGGAGAATGGATAGAACCTGAAGTAAGGGAGACCATCATCTCAGTTC
Organism: uncultured Methanomicrobiaceae archaeon; assembly: GCA_963761105.1. Taxonomy (GTDB): domain Archaea; phylum Halobacteriota; class Methanomicrobia; order Methanomicrobiales; family Methanomicrobiaceae; genus Methanogenium. The sequence continues at coordinate 1,990 of CAVXFW010000026.1, forward strand.
TGGAAAAACACGGTGCAGAGCGTATCGCGATATTTGGCTCATATGCACGTGGTGAGGCAACAGAAGACAGTGATGTCGATATCCTGGTTCGCTTTGAGGCTCCGAAAAGCCTCTTTGAGCTGGTGAGAATTGAGGACGAACTTAAATGTGCTCTCCACCGGGATGTCGATCTAATTACAGAAAAATCGGTCAGCCCCTATCTTGCAGGACCCATCCATCGTGATGAACTGGTGATATACGGATGACCAACAGGGATCTCGCATATCTCAGTCACATACTTGAATCCATTGCCTATATCGAGGATTTTTCCCGGTCGATTACATCTGCCTCTGGCCTCAGAGATCATCCACTGGAAAGGGCAGGCATCGAGCGTATGCTTACCATCATTGGAGAAGCTGCGAAAAACATCTCACCTGACCTGCGAAACCAGTATCCACAAGTACCATGGAAAGAGATCGCAGGAATGCGGGACAAGATCATGCATCACTATTTTGGTGTCGATTATGAAGCGGTCTATGAAACCGTAATACACGACATCCCGGAGTTAAAAGCGGTGATTGCTGCGATTATGGATGATCGCGGACATGCAGAAGACACCTGGGACATGAACACAGAAGAGGACTGAGATCACACAGAATCCATCATTGATGGGTAACAATAGTCAGAATCTGCGATATTTAGATGGTGCTAATAAGAGTGTATCGGTCCTGTTTCGCTTATTTTATGATGGAATTCATATAAGAAATCCTTCTCACGCACTCTTCTGTACAAAATCCATAAAATCATCAACCCCCACTCCCCCACGGGCGTACGCCTCATGCCATCCCTTCGGAACGGGATAATTCCGGTAGAGCTCCTCCCGCCGTGCCTCAAGGAGAAGCGGCTCCCTGCCCATGAAGGCAGCAGCAGAGATCACATTTCCCCCTGCCCCTTCTGAAAGTTTGTCTGCCCACCGGCACCCGGCGTGCGACCGCAGGACATGATGGTCGAGAATGAGAGTTCCACATCCTTCAGCAACGGCAAGGGCGTTTGCCCATGCCTCGGTGCGTTCCTTATCGGTCAGACGCAGGAGATAGAGCGGCGGGCCGGACGCAATCACCACATCCGGCTCCCATGCCCGGATGATGCCCACTGCTTCCCGGTTGAGCATCTGGATGTCAGAGGCATGAACAAATGTCAGGCTTTGGTCTTTGATACAGGTCATCATCACCCTCCCCAGATGCGATCGCGGTGATCCATGGGGCACGGGGACAGAGAAAGAAAGGATCCCTTCACTGATACCATCCGTCTCCGGGAGGGGGTGTCCGAGATGGGCCTCGATTGCCTCCCTACGCCTGCGGGAGTGAAAGGAGAGGAAATCGGTTCCCCTGCACCAGAAACGGGTGCCTTCAAGGGGAGGTACCCAGCTAAGCAGGAGCTGGTAGGGGTTCGCATCCGCGAGCGGGATGTGATCCCCGTGATAGTGGCTGAAAATGATGTCGGTCGCCTCCGGCATGGCGGTGATGATCCTTTCCCGGACAACAGCACCCACCGCCACCTGGCAGGGATGGGGGAAGTGGCCGTGGCGGAGATAACCGAGCGCTACTCCCGGGTCAATGAGAATACGCCTGTCGCCGGCGGTAATCATGCAGGAAAGACCTCTCACCCCGAGGGATTCCGTGCCGATGATCTCGATCTCCATTGGTTTCTGTCTGGCGGGTCAGGATGCATAAGGCTTCTGTCGTCAGGGAATTGTGAAGGATGGAAGGGGAATAAAAATAGTAGCAGGGAGTACTATCCGGTACTGTACTTCAGGAGCATGCTCTGTATGACAAAAAAT
>CAVXFW010000027.1:0-27337 GCA_963761105.1 uncultured Methanomicrobiaceae archaeon
CATGTGTACTTGCATTTAATACAGCGGTAAAATCGGGTCTCAGACTCATCAGCAGACCGAAGCTGACGGAGCCACCACTCTGCTGTATTGCAGCCACATTCCGGACATTTTGCAGCGACAGTTGGGAGAGTTCTGATATCATCCGCTTCATCAACGATGACAATTTCCTTCTCTACCCGTTTACTGCGTATCACATTTTCTGTGCCTTCTCCAGGTTCTTCTGTATGACCGCATTTTCTGCACCGGAAAATGCCTTCGGAAGATATCATGAATGATTTACAATTAGGACAGAACTTCATTGACTAATTATTTGTTGTACAGTCTGATTAAGATATTGAATCTGTGCCTTTCTCTGACATTCATATTGTGAAAATTATTTGAAGTTATATGTATAATGGAATGTAATGCAGGAGATTTTTGCTCTCATATCCTTTATTGCATTTTTTCTGTTTCTCTTTCCAACAGGGTTCAGAAAATATTTTGCAATTGCTGGCTGGATAAGTGTCATTGGGGTCCTTTTTGCAAAATTCCCCGAATATATTATTGGAAATAATTTTATGTATCCGGTTGCAGCATTTCTTGGCATACCGTTTCTGATAATAATAATCCCTAAGCTTCTTGAAGAGAATGAATACAGTATCATACTGAGCCGGATGGCAGGTATTGCATATGTTATATTTGCTCCATTTATGCTTATTCCGGTTCTTGCTGACTGGCTTATTGCTGTAAACGTTGATCTGCTTGGATGGATGTTCACTGGTCTTGGTTTTCCCTATGAACTGGTTGAATGGAATATGTTCAGGGCAGATCTGTACCGTGTTGAAATAATTCTTGCATGTACGGGAATTCAGGGTATGGCAATAATGCTGGGTGTTGCCTGGGCCATACCATCTTCTGTGAAACAAAAAATATTTTCTTTCTTTGTTGTTGTGCCGGTGATATTCGCGTTAAATCTTGCAAGAAATACATTTATCATCATGGCATACGGTGGGCAGTGGTTCCCATACTTGCCGGAAATTGCTTCAAATGGACAGATAGGCTATGAAAGTTTTTTCTGGGCTCACAATTTTGTTGCTGAAATTGGGGCACTGTTCGCGTTTATTGCCATTGCGTTTATGCTTTACCGGATAAACCCCCTGCTTGGGGAAGAAATGGCAGGAATTGTGGATTTATTTTTAAAAAAAATCAGGGGATGGTTCGGTAAAGATAAATAATTCGCTGAATTGCTGATAGATTCGTGCAAATAGCGACAATTATTGCTGAAATCCATATATATCCGCTGATTCCACCAATTATCAAAATAATCAGGGTTTCCGGACGGCCAAAAAAACCAATGCCTTCCAGGGGATCAGCTATTTTTCCATTCTCTCTGTTATCATATCCAATTTCGGCGTATACAACCGGTTTAATGAATGTGTTCATGAAAGAGCCGATTATGGCGATTGTTATGATTGTAAAATCCAGGATATGTGAGGGGAAGGCATTCACAGAAATAATGTGTGATATGATGGCAATACCGGACATCCCTATTCCGAGCAGTGCAAGTGCATCAATATATTTGTCCGCAATCCAGTCGAAAACTGCTCCAAAATCGCTGGATTTGTTATTAATCCGTGCTACGCCACCATCGATAAGATCAAGTATGCCAGAAACAAGGAGCATGATGCTCCCCGTCACAAACATCCTGTTAGCGTAAAGGACAGCACATGCAATACCTGATGCTATTGCAAGTAATGTCAGTTGATTTGGGGTTATACCTGTCTTTGCACATGCATGTGCAAGAGGATTCAGGATTTTTATTGCACGGGGTCTAAATGCTGTAATATTCATTATCGTATACACAGATGGGGAGATTAAGGGTATAATTCTTTTTAATACACGATATTATTCTTATTAATATTCTTATTAATACACAATATTTCGAAGGATGCACAGAACAAAAAAATTCTTTCTTCTGTATAACTATCGTATAATTACATTAATAGCACATACCGGTTAAGAATAGATATACTGGGGTAATATATGCAAAACAGGATGAACCGGCCACATGTTCTTATTATGTCAGAGATGACTGTAGATGGTAAACTTACTCTTTGGAAAGGTGCATCAAGTAAGATTCTTATGCAGTTTATGGACCCTGAAACAGAGGTGCTCCTTCATAAGACACGGGCCGAATATGATGCAATCATGGTAGGATCCAATACAATCAGAATTGATAATTCTATGCTCACAGTCAGGCTTGCAGAAGGGGATAATCCAATTCGTGTTATTCCAAACAGGGGTGCCGATATCCCTCTTGATTCAAATGTAATCGGCCCTGATGCTCAGACGGTCATTGCGGTATCAGAAGAAGCTCCTCAGGAACGGGTGACTGCACTTCAGAATAAGGGAGTCGATGTCCTGGTTGCGGGCAAAACTGAGATCGATTATCCTTTTCTTCTGTCCCAACTCTATGATAAATATCATGTCAGATCGCTGATGGTTGAAGGGGGCCCGACACTGAATTATTATATGTTTAAAAATCATCTTGTGGATGAGTTACGTCTGATACATCTGCCTTTTATTGTCGGAGGTGCTGACACCCCATCTCTTGTTGGGGGGATGCAGATCCGTTCCGTGGAAGAAATGTTTCACCTTAGCCTGAAAAATCATTATATGTGTGGAAAGAACCTTATCACGGAGTACGATATTCTCTACGAGTGAGTGAATACAATGGGCTGGCTTACGGAAGAAGTAGACAGAATTGAAAGAAAACGAAGACGCCGCGGCTGGATTAAATATTTTTTTCTTGGAGGATTCACTGCACTTATTCTTGCAGTGATAGTGATGGTTGCAATATGGACCGTTTCTGAAGAATTTAGTGTTTCTGTTATACGTGTGGAAGGTACTATTGTTTCGGGGAATGTCAACGGAAACGGGTATGTGGGAAGTGAATATATTGGTCGTGAATTACGTGCATCGGCAGATGATCCCCTTGTTGAGGGAATTGTTCTCCGGGTAAACAGTCCTGGAGGATCACCAGCAGCAGCGCAGGAAATCATCCGTGATATCGAGTATGCAAAAGAACGCAAACCGGTAATCGTTTCTATGGGAGATATCGCAACATCTGCTGCGTACCACATCAGTTCTCATGCTGATGTTATCTATGCGAATCCTGATACAATGACGGGGAGTATTGGTACAATATGGACGATTTTTGATTACAGTAAATCACTTGAAGATGAAGGTATTTCTGTTGATGTTATCAAATCCGGTGATAAAAAGGATATTACTTCTCCGTACAGAGGGCTCACTGATGGTGAACGACAGTATCTTCAGAGTCTTGTGAACCAGAGTTCTGAATTATTTATCACTGATGTGACCACTCAGCGTGGGGTAAACAGATCGATAATTGAGGATGCACGTCCCGTTCGTGGCGATTATGCAAAAAATGTCGGATTGGTCGATGAGATGGGGAATCTCTTCGACGCAATAAATGCAGTATCTGCGTATCCCTGATATATTTGCAACTCTTTTTAGATCATCTGAATGGGATCAGCTTTCATATATTCCCTGCAGATGGTAGTTGCATACTGACCTGGCCCAAGTGAGAATGAGAGGTGCACGGTGTCATCACAAACCTCTGATTCAACAATGGTGCTGACACTAATCCTGCGGGCAGCACCCTTAAATGACATGCCTGTCAAATCTCCTGCTTTTTTGAAAGATGCATAAGATATACCGTCTGCATCCATCAGGCTCGTTATCAGATGTTCAGACGGGCTGTGAGTGGGGATGGTCTTTTCACCCGGCATCTCCAGGCAGATATGGGCACGTCCCCGTTTTATGAGGACTTCTGCCTGGCTTGTGTTTGATTCTCCAACAATGTCTTTTTTCCCGTTTTCAAATATGATTATGTCCCCTGGTGCAGGTTTTGAGAGTGTGTATCCCTCATGTATCCTGTGCGAAAGGCCCATATTAAAGAGCCATGACTGATACGCTGAAACAAACATTGAGAGGAGTTTTGGCGGAACACTCCTGAGGGCACCTTCATAATCTTCAGGTAATTCTGCCAGATGGTGAAGGATGGCGCGTTCATATCTCATCTGTACAGGCAGATTTTCGAGTGCTGCTTTGTGATTATTGTTTGAGAGATAATCAGTTCGTGCAGCTGCAACGTCCTCTGTTTCTCCCTCTGATGGGAACCCCACATATGTTCGGACTGCTTCTTTATAATCCCCCAGAAGAATCTGTTTACCTACAAGATGCGTCACCGGTCGTTGTACTCCGAATCGCTGAATACCGAAATAATTTGGGACTCCTGTTTTGACACAGGCATTTATCTGTGCAACATTCTTTTCCAGATTATTGGTATTGCATGAACGGATGGTAATGTCAAAGCGATTTCCCTCTAAATCTCCGAGTGACAACTGTTGACCGGATCTCCCTACCGGAGTCAGGGTAATATCTTTCAGCCAGATATTCTGAATCTCTTCTTCTGAGATATCATACAGGGATATCAGCTGAGTGGTGACGGCATGTTTGTCTTTTGTCCCTGCCCATGAAATCCGGCGGTGGCTGACACCGAGCACTTTAGCGATTTCTTTTATCGCACGCTGGAGTTCCCAGTTTTTCTTCTCCAGTCTGCAGATCAGATATTTCTCTGATGGCTGTTCTGATGGCTGGAATTCTTTGCTGATTTCATGCACAATGAAATCTTCTGCTTCCTGTCGTAAAATGCCCTGAATTCCTTCACTGTCACAGACGTAATACTGCATTCCAAGTAACTGTTCGATGGGATATGGTGATTGTTTCATAAGAGCTGCAGGTCCCCTGTTATTCTGTCGAGGTCTTCTGAGAGTGCAGGGCCAAGTCCAAGTGCAGTAACCGTTCCGGGTTCGACTTCTGTCCGGCCCGCATCAGTGATAAGCGATGTAGCAATTCCTGCATATTCTGCATTTGTCTTTATTTCATACATTTCGCGAAGAGTTGGAACTTTAAGTGCTACTTTCTTCATGCCCTCGTCAAACCACTTTTTCCGTGTGGTTTTATCGGTTTTTTCATATGCACCAACAGCAGCATGAGCAAGTTGTGCACACTTTTTTCCGCAGGTCATTTTTACATCACTGCGGATTATGAGGCATTGTTTCCACTTAAAATCAGATTCATCTTTCATCGATACTCTAATAGTGATCTCTGGTGAGTATATACCTCTTCACTCACTGGTTTGTTGGTTCTGAAATTTTTCCGATATATTATCCCTGATTCATGCCTATTGATTGTTGATGTATGATGTGATTGTTGTCGGTGCAGGTCCTGCCGGGTCTGCAGCGGCACGATACTGTGCTGCTTTGGGGCTCCGGACACTAATGGTAGAAGAGCACGCATCAGTTGGATATCCGGTTCAGTGCGCAGGCCTTTTGAGTACGAATGCATTTTCAGAGTGTAATGTATCTCATGATTCCGTTATTCAGGTGGTGAGAGGGGCCACACTCCACTCATCTCAGGGGGGTGAACTGCATTTTGACGCAGGCAAAACCAAGGCCGTTGTTGTGGACAGGGGGGCCCTTGACCGGGAGATGGCAGAAAATGCGGTGTCGGCCGGTGCCGATATTATGCTCAAGACGTATGCATATGGTATCCGGGATAATGTGCTCTATACGAAAGGAGTTGATGGTCACAGGGAGATTCCCTTTCGCCTGCTCATCGCGGCAGACGGACCACGCAGTCCTGTCAGGAGTATTCGCGGGATGAAACCACCTCTTACGTTTTATTCCGGAATTCAGGCAGACGTTCCGTATGAAACAGCTTCTGATTTTGTTCATCTGTATCCGGATGTCTCCCCTGATTTTTTTGGCTGGGCAATTCCTGCAGGAGAGGGCAGAGTACGGGTAGGTCTTGCCGGAGGGGCTGATGTGCAGAATCGATTTTCTTCATTCATCCACCGGTTTAGTGATTCATGCCTGCATCAGGTAACAGGCACAATCCCCATGGGTGTGATGCCACAGACCTATGGTGCACGGACACTGTTTGTTGGTGATGCAGCCGGATTTGCCAAACCCACTTCGGGTGGAGGTGTGTATACGGGTGTGCGTTCGTCACGGCATGCAGCAGATGTGGCATGTGTCTGTTGTGAGGAGGATCGATTTGATGACTCTTCCCTTGTGTCATATGAATCTCTCTGGAGTGATGATTTTGGGAAAGAACTGGATTTTGGCTACCGGTTCCTAAAAATGAGGTCAAACATTACTCCGAAGGATATCAATGATATCTGTCAGGTACTGAACACACCGGAAATGAAGCAGATGATTGTTGAATATGGTGATATGGACAGGCCAAAGGAACTGGTGTTCCGGTTACTGAAGAATCCAACATTTTTCCGGGTTGCACGTACGGTTGCAAAAGCAGAGCTCCGCGGGTTGCTTTTTGGTTGCAGGCGACAGGAGAAATAAACCGTTTTGGTCACCTACCTACGACGAATTGTTGTGGAATTCCTGCCTGTTTTGATCGTGATCTTTTTTTAAAGAGATTTGATGGGGGAACACATGCCACCATTTTTTATGTATTAATGGTGAGTAGATTCTATGGAGAGTCAGTTTGGACGTGGATTTATTACCAATATCACGCTGATTGCAAAGCATTTTGCCCTTCCTCCGGAACAGGCATGGCCGGGTGTTAAAGATCACCTGACAGAAATGCAGATGCCGGAACGGTTTCTGGGAACAGAAGTTGAAGAACTGGTAACAATGCTCCGGAAAAAAATCATGTGGCATCAGGTTGGCAGTATGGATAAAGAGGATGCGGAATCGGTGATACGTGTTCTCCGGAGACTTTTGGTTGCAATTGACCGGAATCTTGGTATTCCGGATCCTCATGTCGGAAAATACGACTGAAATGCTCAAAATGGGATTCAGCAATCATTAAAGTCTGAAAAAGCCTATAATATAATAATTCATTTCATTGACATTTTTGATTCTGTCAGAGCGGAGGTATTAGTGGTGGTTATGGAAAAACGGACAGATTTGTCTGAATTAAAGACAATTTTTGGGAGTATTCTGAATGGTTGAAAAGAGTGGATACACTGGCAGCAATATCACTGTTCTTGAAGGACTGGAGGCCGTCAGGAAACGTCCGGCCATGTATATTGGCAATACGAGTGAACGGGGACTTCATCATCTTGTCTACGAGGTTGTCGACAATGCAATCGATGAAGCACTGGGAGGGTTCTGTGATACCGTTTCGGTAACACTGACTGAAGATGGTTCCTGTATTGTTGAAGACAACGGGAGAGGTATTCCTGTTGATATAATGCCAAAATACAAGAAGAGTGCACTTGAGGTAGTGCTGACTGTTCTCCATGCAGGGGGTAAATTTGATAAGTCATCATACCAGGTTTCCGGTGGTCTTCATGGGGTCGGTGTCTCTGTTGTTAATGCGCTTTCAACCGAACTGTCTGCCACCGTATTTCTGAATGAAAAAGTCTATTCTATTGCCTTTCATTCAGGATTGGTTACTATGCCACTCACTGAGTGTAATCAGAAAAGAGGAGAGCATAAGCGTGGGACCATAATATGTTTCAAACCGGATCCGGTAATATTTGAGACGGTTGACTTTGATTATGACAAACTGAGTTACCGGATGCGTGAACTGGCATTCCTGAATAAGGGGATATCGATCACAATAACGGATGAACGAACCGGAGATTCAGATACATTCCATTATGAGGGGGGTATCAGTGAATTTGTGAAATATATCATCGGGGAAAAAGAAGTGATTCACCGGGATGTCATCTATCTGGAGTCAGAAGATCTCGCAAACAAGGTCCAGGTTGAAGTAGCTCTGCAATATACCGGTGCATATACTGAGACGATGTTAACCTTTGTCAACAGTGTCAATACGCATGAGGGAGGCACCCATCTTGAGGGATTCAGAAGTGCTCTCACCCGCACGATAAACACCGTTGCACGGAATAACAATCTGATGAAAGATATGTCCGTCCCGTTACGAGGGGAGGATGTTCGGGAGGGACTCAATGCGGTGGTTGCAATTAAGATTGCCGAACCGCAGTTTGAAGGGCAGACCAAAATGAAACTTGGGAACTCAAATGTCAAGGGCATTGTGGATTCACTTGTTTATCAGTCACTTTCAACGTATTTTGAGGAAAATCCGAAGGTCATTCAGGTTATTATTGAAAAAGCCAAGAGTGCGGCCAGAGCACGTGAGGCAGCAAAAAAAGCACGTGAACTGGCCCGCAGAAAGAGTACCCTTGAAGGATCCGGCCTTCCGGGAAAACTGGCTGACTGTTCTGAGCGTGACCCGGCAAAGAGTGAAATCTATATTGTCGAGGGAGATTCTGCAGGTGGTTCAGCAAAACAGGGACGGGACCGTAAGTTTCAGGCAATTCTCCCCTTAAAGGGTAAAATCCTGAATGTGGAGAAGGCAAATCCCCATAAAATTCTGAAGAATATTGAGATTCAGACCTTAATTTCTGCAATAGGGACTGGTATTGCTGAAACATTTGACATTGGACGCGCTCGATATCATCATATTATTCTGATGACTGATGCGGATGTTGATGGTGCTCACATCTGTACGCTTCTTCTGACATTCTTCTATCGCTACATGCCAGCACTTATCGAAAATGGATATATCTACATTGCCCAGCCGCCGTTGTATCGCGTTGCACGGGGGAAAATTGAGCATTATGCCTATACTGAAGAGGAGATGCGTGAGTATGCAAAAGAGCTGGGAGATAAAGGCACGAACATCCAGCGCTACAAGGGTCTGGGTGAAATGAACGCCCAGCAGTTATGGGACACCACAATGGCACCTGCCTCCCGTGTCCTGAAACAGGTCCACATCGAAGATGCGAGTTATGCAAATGAGATCTTTGAAAAACTTATGGGCGATGACGTTCCCGCCCGTCGTGATTTTATCCGGCGCCATGCAAAGGAGGTGACAAACCTTGACATCTGACGAAAGAGGTGGTCGCATTATTTCTGTCAATATTGAAGAGGAGATGAAATCCTCATATATTGATTATGCAATGAGTGTCATTATCGGTCGTGCTATCCCTGATGTTCGTGACGGTCTTAAGCCTGTTCATCGCCGTTCACTCTTTGCTATGGGTGAGATGGGAAATACCCATGATAAACCATACAAAAAATGTGCACGTGTGGTTGGAGATGTCATGGGTAAGTATCACCCGCATGGTGATGCCTCCATCTATGACACCGTCGTTAAGATGGCTCAGCCGTTTTCGTATCGGCATACTCTGGTAGAAGGGCAGGGTAATTTTGGTTCTATTGACGGGGATTCAGCAGCAGCAATGCGTTACACTGAGGCACGCCTTGATCCGGTTGCAGAGGAGCTTCTTGAGGATATCAATAAAGATACGGTGGATTTCGTCCCGAATTTTGATGAATCACTCAAGGAACCATCAGTTCTTCCCGGTAAATTCCCGAATCTCTTAGTAAATGGATCCACGGGAATTGCTGTCGGAATGGCAACGAATATGGCTCCCCATAATCTGGGAGAGGTCTCACGTGCGATTGCAGCGGTAATTGATAATCCTGATATCACTATCGAAGATTTGATGACCATTATGCCGGGGCCAGATTTCCCGACAGGCGGCATTATTCTGGGCACATCCGGAATAAAAGGTGCGTATCATGACGGAAGGGGCAAAATTCGTATCCGGGGTGTAGCAGAAATTGATGAGGAGGAAAAAAAGCCTCGAATTCTTATATCCGAGATTCCGTTTCAGGTGAATAAATCACGGATGATTGAGCAGATGGCAGCCCTTGTCCGTGAGAAAAAGATTGATGGAATCACCGATATCCGTGATGAATCTGATAAAGACGGGATACGGGTTGTAATTGAGCTGAAAAGGGCGTCTCAGCCTCTTACTGTACTAAATCAGCTGTATAAACACACCTCTCTTGAGACTACATTTGGTATTATTAATCTTGCAATCGTTGACGTTCAGCCAAAAGTACTGGGACTGCGTTCAATAATTAATGAATATCTCCGGCACCGCCGGGAAGTGGTGCGGCGACGTACTGAATTCGATCTGAGGAAAGCAGAAGAGCGCCAGCATCTCCTGAAAGGGTTATTGCTGGCCCTTGACAGGATTGACGAGGTTATTGCAACCATCCGTGCCTCAAAGACCGGTGAGGAAGCTTCCCTGGCACTGATTGAACAGTTCGGTCTTGATGTAGTCCAGGCTGACGCAATTCTGAAAATGCAGCTTCGCCGCCTAGCAGCCCTTGAACACCAGAAAATTCTGGATGAAAAGGATGTGCTGTCCCGTGAAATTAAAGGTTATATCACCATTCTTTCTGACGAGAAAAATATTCTTGCTGTGATTCGGGAAGAAATTACCGTTATTGGTGAAAAATACGGTAATGAGAGGAGAACCAAGATCGTTCCGTTTGAAGGTGATTTCGATAAAGAAGATCTCATTGAAAAGCGTGAAGTGGTAATATCCCTGACGGGGGACAATTATATCAAATCGATGCCTCTTGAGACCTATCGTGGCCAGCACCGTGGAGGGCGGGGCATTATTGGTATGGGAACAAAGGAAGATGATGTTGTTCGCACGGTGTTCACTGCCAGTACGCATGATTATCTGCTATGTTTCACCTCGGCGGGCAGGGTGTTCTGGCTGAAGGTATATGATATTCCGGAAGCGAGCCGCACCGGCCGTGGGAAGGCGATTGTCAATCTCCTGAATCTCAACGAAGAACAGGTAACGGCGATTATCCCCGTTTCTGAGTTCAGTGAAGATAAGTTCTTCCTCTTTGTCACAAAGGACGGAATGGTTGTCAAAATCCCACAGGCAGAATTCTCCCGTCCCCGTGCCAATGGCATCAATGCAATCACTCTTCGTGAGACTGATGAACTTGTCCATGTAAAGAGTATTGATGCAACAAGTGATCTGATTCTTACCACCCGATTCGGACAGAGTCTCCGGTTTAATATTGCGAGCGTTCCCCTGCGGCACAGAAATGCACTGGGGGTAATTGGCATTAAACTCCGTTATGGAGATCTTCTGCAGGATATGGCGGTCATTGAAAAAGATCATCTGCTGACGATTACCCAGCGGGGATATGGCAAAAGAACTGAATTTGATGAATTTATGGGGCATGGCCGTGCTACCATGGGTGTCAGAAATATTCAGACCGATTGTTCAGCAGGAGTTATTTCTTCAAAGGCAGTATCCGATGATGATGAAATCCTTTTAATGAGCAGTTCAGGCATTGTGATGCGGACACCTGCATCAGAGATTTCAATTCAGAAACGCGGGACGCGTGGTGTCAGAATTATGAAACTCGATAATGGTGACAGTCTGGTTGGTTTTACAATAATTAAATCAGATCCGGAAGTAACTGAAACTGATACAGAAGCTGATACAGAAAATGAATGTGATACTGAAACTGAAAATATGAATGAATATTAATTAAATATTTTTTTCTGAGTGCAGTATAAAGCCAGACCAACAATTCCTATGCTTATAACTGAAATTAAGGGGGATATAGGTGTGGATGTTTCCGATGGTGAAGTACTGGCGGAAGGATAGAGATTTGCACTGATTTTCTCCTGTTCATCAGCACTTACATCAACACTCACGTCCCAGTCCTGGTATCCTGCCAGTTTCAGGTTGATGTGGTAATTACCGGGACCCAGTTCACGAATTATCAGGGGAGTGTAGCCTTTCAATTCCCCATCGATGTATACTTCGGCATTTGATGGTGTGGACAGAATATTTATTGAACCGTCATATGGTATTTCTCGTGTCTCCATTTCTGCTGTGATTGCTATTGTTTTTCCCTTAACAATTTCAATTTCACTGTTCCAGTCATAATATCCATCTTTTTTTAATGATATGGCGTGTATACCCGTTGGAATGTCGTTGATGACCTGGTGTGAAACGCCAACATAGTTGCCATCGAGGTAAATGGTTGCTCCGGTAGGCATGGATGAGATATCTGCATTTCCTTTGTACGGTATCAGGGTAGCAGAAATGGATGTGGTTTCACCGTTTTTGACTACTAATGTACCAAGCCATGAGACATATCCGTCTTTTTTCAATTCAATGGCATATGATCCAACTGAATAGCTTCCTGTGAGGTCGAGTGGAGTATCCCCCTTGTATATGCCTCCAATGTAGACTTCTGCCCCGCTGGGGGATGATGTGATGAGAATGGTAGGAGGTGCTGCTACTACAAATCCTACCATGAAACACATGGCGATAAGGAGGCAGACCAGTTTTCGTCCGTGATGCATGGGTACGAATGTCATATCTGATGTCTTTGCTGGACAGGAATATATGTCCTTTCCTGTCTCTTGTGATCCAAAATGAGCCTCTCCATCCAGTGTTGATCTGACCGGACAGTATCTATCAGCAGCAAAATCACATTCATCACATCCTACAAAAAACGCGTATTTATGCAGAATTTCTGGCCAAAAACACCATAGTAATCTGGAAAACCACAAAAATTCAGAGATAAATCTACAGCTACTGTTCTGACTATCGGCCACTGTTTCATTGAGATTTACTAAAGAGGATTACTATTATCTTATTTTTTGAAATAACCAACATGGATACAGGATCCAACTTTGCCTAATCCCTTTATTCAGACTATATTTCTATCCTTTTCAGATAGCTATCGCTTTAAGCTCTCTTTTTTTGAATCGTCCTTATCTGATACAGATTATAACAAAATGCAGAGAATGTATTCTTCACCCTTGCTCTGCCATGTTCAGTCACTTTCATCGTTCCTGACTTAAATACCGTTTTCATAACAGCAAACGGCTTTCTCCTTTGGACCTCTTCGGGTGATTCTTTCGTTACGAAGTTTATCCCGGATTCCAATTGGATGATTTCTCGTCCCCCTTTTCATGGTGGCATTATATCCTTTGCATTCAGTTCCCTGGTATCCCCTGTCACGATAAACAACCTCTCCCATTTCGGAGAGATCTATCTGGCTTTCATGGACTGATGTATTTGTCATAGAAATTCTTCGTATCAGATTACACACACATTTAGTCCCTGTCCATAATTGCATTGATTCTGTATCCAAAATGGGATTTCCCGCCTTTTTTCGTCTATGTGGTATCATATTTTCAGTTTTTTTTCTGAACTCCTCTTGGAGTATCAGAAGAAGTGTGGTCTGACCTGAGCGGATGAATGTGTTGGATCCTAGAGCATACATTCCATGATCGTAAGGCCTTTACCATACAGCTGGCAATGGAGTTTACTCAAATATTGGCCTTGTAGAAATCCTCTAAGAAAATAGCGACCGAAAGATCAATCGTACGGGAACTCCAGAGTTATTTTACCACAAATAAACGAGGGAGTTCCCATAGTAATGTCTGAGAACAGGTACATCAATCTTGTGAAAACTTCTCTCAGCGTCATCAAAAATTCTCATTTACCCCTCCATTCTTCCAAATTTTCAAAGAGAAAATATACCCAGCATCAGCTTCTGACCTTGATTATTTTGAAGGAAGAAATAGGACTGTATTGTCGTGATTTTATAGAATTGATGGAGGTATTAACCCCAATACAGGATGTGCTTGAATTGAAAAACATTCCTCATTATACTACTCTTCAAAAATTTTAACGCGAATCCCATCCCTTTCGCTAAAAGTTATTCTGAAATGTGTAATACGAATAGTGCATGAAAAGGGAGAGAAGATTAAAATGACATCGATTGATTCAACCGGGTTTACCAGCTCCTGTGCAAGCCACTATTATTCGAAAAGGATCAATAAGACTCGAAGAAGTTTCATCAAAGCTTCAATTGCTGTGGATTCGGATAAAATGACTATCCTGAGCTGGAAGTTTTCAAAGTTGCCGGTGCATGACTCCAAGCATGCAAAATCCCTGATTAATCAGGTCCAGAGGATAACATCGTCAGAGTGCTTTACGATGGACAAAGGGTATGATTCTGAAGATATTCATAGACACATTAGGGAGATTATTGGAGCTGAATCTGTAATTCAGGTTCGTGAGTGGAATGGAAATGTTTTCTCTGGAAAATATCGGATGGAGATGTTTGAGAATTTTGATCAGGAAAAATATGGTCAGAGGAATATGGTTGAAACGGTATTTTCGATTCTAAAGAGAAGATATGGAGACACCGTTCGATCGAGAAAATATTACAACCAGATTAAAGAAATTAAGATTAGAATGATCCTCCATGATATGACTCTTTAAAATATTGAGGAAGGTTTTCTACAGAGCCCAAATATTAGTATATTTTCCGAATTCGGATAATCTTACACGAAATTTACAGATCATAGATCTTTCCGGGATTTTATCCGTGAAACCGTGGAAATGTCTGAATGAGATCCGATCATTTGGCTGTCTCTCGGTTTTGGAATCAGAAAGTTTGTGCCATTGCTGGACAAACATTTTGAGTGTGAGACTTCATCCATATTCGGACAACCTCTGTTATAGGTTATATTTAAATAGAAGTCTCCAAAGATTAGGTGAAATTGTTCCCCGTTAATCTGTTTACAAAATAATGTTAATTTGTCGTTAAATTCGACAATAAATTCGTATTTATGCTTAATTGCAAAATTAGTGGGAGTAATCATATATTCGTGATTGATCCTGCTCATTAAAGGTATTCTGGCAAAAAATGGGGGTTTATAGTATTTCTCTAACGTTATTCCACATATTTAAAAATTGAAGTTTACCCGATCAAAAAGCCTGACTTTAACAGTTATATTTATATCGTATGGAAAGAATTCTACAGTATTTGTCTGAGGTGGTTATCATCAATTTGGGAATGTATACAATCGGAAAAAATACTATATTATCAGATAATGTGATACTCGTTTTTCCTTTAAGTGAAAATATGAGCAAAGAGGAGTTTCCGGGGACAACCTTCACTGTGGATGGGGTCCTCCGATCAGGTACTACTATCAATTCTGGCGTGGTGATTGGAAAAAATTTTTCAACCGGCCACAATGTTATGATCCGGGAGAAGACGACCATTGGTTACGATAGAGATACTAGTAGCTCGATCATCGTCTTCCCGGCCCACCTGCGGACAGTAAAATACCTGACAGACTATGGCCACCTTCTGGTGAATATTTGTCTGCCTAAACTCCTCGCGTATCTGGACATGCTTCATTTGATGAAATATACAAAGATAATTATCATTGAATCCGGCGGCGTCCGGAAGGAGGCGTATGTCCTTAAGGTACCCTGTATTACGCTGAGGAAAAAAACTGAGTGGGTTGAGACACCTGAGGATGGGCGGGATGTGCTGTTTGGGGCGAATTTCACTAAAATTATTGATGCAGTCCGTGAAATATCATCTGTTCGAATGAAACTCCCTGGTACATTTGATAAAAGAGATGCTGCAGAAATGGTGCTTTCTGTAATTTCCTCAATTAATAATCAAAAGGATTACTCATGAAAATGAAATATCTTGAATTATTGAAAAGCCGGCCGGATTTATGGGATCATTTTACCCGAAAGGAAGAATATAATCCTGAATTCCGGGATCAGTATGATCGCTTTCCCTATTATCTTAGCAAAACAAGAGATATTTTTCAGCCGGACGTATCCAGATTTCTGATAGATTCAGGGTATAAACCTGAATATCCCGACGGCAAGAAATTTGCAGTTTGCCTGACTCATGACATAGACATTGTTTTCCGCAGCATTTCCCAAAGAAGGATTCATGTAACAGAATCTCTCTTAAATAAAGACAAAAATGAATTTTTAAGGTCTATCAAAGGCGCATTTAATAAAAAAAGTCCCTTGTGTAATTTTGAGGAAATAATGGATTTGGAAGACAAATATGGTGCAAAATCAAGTTTTTATTTCCTTGCCTTAAAACCCGGAGATCAAAATTATTCATATGATATCATGGATTTAAAAGATGATATCAGAAATATCCGGGATCGGGGATGGGAGGTGGGACTTCACGGCGGGCATGAGGCATATAATTCCTATGAACGGATCTGTGAAGAAAAAAAGAGGCTGGAGAATGCCCTTGGCTCAGAGGTTGTTGGATACCGGAATCACTACCTCCATTTCCGTATCCCGGATACATGGGAATATCTGAACCATGCCGGATTTATGTATGACACCACCTTTGGATATGGTGATTGTGTGGGTTTCAGGAATGGGATGTGCCATCCATTCATGCCGTACAATCTTGATGGCGAAAAACATGTTGGGATTGTCGAGATCCCCCTTATTGTGATGGACGTCTCACTCTCTCAGGCCTATATGCGTCTGGACAATGAGGATGCCTTGAATGTAGTCCGCCGTCTTATAGACTCCACAGCAGAGTGTCGGGGTGTTTTCACACTTCTCTGGCACAACACCTGTCTGGTTGAGGGTTCGCCTGAACAGAGGATGTACAGGAATATTCTGGAGTACTGTTCTGAGAAGGGCGCCTGGATGACGAGCGGGGAAGATATTGCAAAGTGGTGGAAAAGAAATGAGTAAATCAAATAGTGAAGCAAGGATTCTGGAAAAATCAGAGTATCCAATTTGGGATAAATTGGTGGAAAGTTCTCCCCAAGGTACAATATTTCATACCAGTGATTGGTTAGGTATCTGCAGTGACACATTCGGAGGAGAAATAAAAATATTTGGTTGTTTCAGTGATAATGATGAATTATTAGGTGGATGTTCACTCTTTGTTCATAAGTATAAAGGGATTTTTGAAATTGCAAATTCAACTTGTACAATGACGCCATACGGTGGTTTTGTAGTAGGACCATCCGGAAGCACGAAAATACGCAAAATAGAGCAGGATTACTTTCTTTGTATGAATAATTTGGTCCAGTCAATAAAAAATGAAAAGTATTTTTCTACAAATATTATTAACTCTCCTGATTTATTGGATGTTCGACCACTCACATGGAATAAATGGAGGAGCAGAGTCCTCTATACATATTATGTTGATCTGAAGACTTTTGATCTGAATAAAACCTCGAGGGGTATTAAAAGAGATGTTAAGCATGCAGTGGAATCAGGTATAACAATCCAAAACATCAGGAAAGCTGAGATTCACAATACGTTGTTTGAAAAAGTATTTGAGCGCCAAAATCTTCAACCTCCAACAGACATTACTTTTTTTAATAAAGTAATTGAACAACTAGAAAAGAACAAAATTGGTGACATGTGGATTGCGAAAAATAAATCTGATGAGATTGTTGAGTCACTAATCTGGTTGTGGGACAATAAAAGAGCTTATGCATGGAGTGTCGCCTCTGATCCGAATTTCAGAGACAGTGGAGTAAATGTTTTCTCATTTTATAATGTTCTTCAGGAACTGGGTGCCAATAATATTAAGGAGGTCAATATGATGCAGGGAAATATTCCCCGGTTAGCAGAATTTGCTACCAAATTTAACCCAAAGTTAGTTCCATATTATAGTGTAGGGAATAATTCATTTGCTTTAAATCTCTCAAAGAGAATCAGGAGACATCTATGAGCATAGATATTGTAAAAAAACAATTCAGTGGGCATTATAATATTTATTCGTCTCAAAAACGAAATGTTCGTGACTTCTTTGGTAGTTTGAGAGTAAAAAAATATTCGAATTCATCAAAAAATATCCGGACTTTCAAAGATGATGATTTAGAAAGAGTTTTGGAAATTCATGAAAATGGATTTGGTAAATATAATAATGATCAAATAATAAAGTATTCAAAACAATTTAGAAATATCTTTTATGTATATGAAATAAATGGCGTGATTGTTGGTTATCTTGGATTCTATGTACATCTAAACTGTAAAGGACCACATATAATTCAAAAAGCTACTGCTTTTTCAGCAGCAGTGTGCGAAAAACAACGAGGAAAAGGTATATTTACTCTCTTATACCGGGAGAGTTTATCTGAGCTAAAAAGGAATGGTGTTCAGGCAGTGTATGCATATGTTAATGTAAATAATGCCAGTTCATTGTCCGCCCATGATAAACTTGGATTTAAGATTGTTAAGAGGATCCGTCATTATTATGGATCAGACGATGGATATAAACTTGAATTGACACTACATCCCACATTCCGCGGTAAATTTTTCAGCAGTAGTATTTTTCTTACTCCCCAACCAATAATCGCAATATCCTGGGTCTTCGCTGTTTCAAGTGCAATAATTTAAAAATCTGAGAAGATTGGTCTGTCAGATTTCAAAGTACCTTTATCCTTAACTATTCCACACATAGGGATTAATTTCCGTTATGCTGCGCCATTTTTGAAGTTCACATGATTTCATGGGAAAGCTTCATATATTTGCATTCCCTAATATTGGACCATGGATGAATGGGCAAAAAAGTGGCTGGAGGACCAAAGAAGTCAGGGAATAAAGTGCCTCGAAATCAAATATATTCAGAATAAACCGTATGTCTACCATTCCACAAGCACGTACAACAAGGAAACCAAGAAGACCAAAAAGATCTCCTGTTACCAGGGAAGACTCACCGAAGAACATGGGCTGCTTGTCAAAGGAGCCGACCGCCCACCACAGGACAAATCTAAAAGAGAATCCGTGTCCAGACCAAAATCAGCTCATGAATATGGAAATGCTAAATTTCTTGCGCAGGAATTTGAAGAGCTGATCCCAATACTTGTCGAAGCTTTTCCGGACCACTGGGAAGATATCATTGCTCTTGTATTTACCCGCATTTCCGGATATCTTCCATTAAAAAGAGTAAACACATCCTGGGAAAAATTAGACAATTCTTTGAACATATCCCCCAAATGCTCTCCAAAAAATCTGTCACTCACATTACGCGAAATTGGAGATGACAAATTAGGACAGGACATTGTCTTCAAATATCTCCGCAAAGGAAATACCCATCTCCTCTATGATCTCTCCTTTATTTTTTCCCTTTCGGACAATTTGTCCTTTGCCGAATGGGGCCACAATGCTCAGGAAATGGCCCTCCCTCAGGTGAACTTAGCATTGTTTTGTGGACTTGAGACTGGCCTGCCGGTTATGCTTCGTCCGGTTCCCGGTTCAGTGAAGGACGTATCAACACTCCTACCTTCAATGGATGAACTCGATCTCCATGATGCAACAATTGTTATGGATGGAGGATTTGTCTCTGAAAAAGTAGTTGAAGGGTTGATTGAGCGGAAATGTTCGTTCATAGTGCCCCTTCGCAGAAACAGTAATCACTACAAGACCCGGATACACCTGAATTATCATTTTATGTATCATAAACGCCTTATCCGGGGTGGAAAAAGGGAGATCGGCGATAAAATATTGTATATGTTTGAGGACGAAGACCTCAGACTTGAAGAGAGATAGACGATATTTTCAAGAATGGAAAATGGAAAGCTTGAATCAGACGAAGCAAAGGTCAAAGAAAAAAATGCTGGCAGAATTCTCTTTCTTTCAAACTTGGAGAAGACTCCGCAGGAGATCTATGAACTGTACAAAACACGGGATCTCGTTGAAAAGCATTTTGATACTCTGAAAAATGAGATTCAGGCAGACGTCCTGTATCTTGGCGACAGAAGCGCAGTTTGTGGCCATTTGTTTGTTGGATTTCTGTGTCTGTATCTCTATTGTAAGATCCTGAACGTCATAAAGAAAGCAGGGCTGACTTCTGGGTATTCCCCGAAGGATGTACTCCTGATCTTTTCAAAGGTCACAAAAATATCATATGATGGATTCGATCAAATTACAGAGGTACCAAAGAAAGTAAGAGCGCTTGAGAAGAAATTAGGTTTGGAGATATTCCCTAACTGAAAATCATAGTTTGCGGTTAAAGTAAAATTGTGGAAAAATATTCCGGCATACTTGGGGAAAATTAACCCGGCGTTGACATCAAGAACATACGTTGCCTAGTCTGTTGGATAAGCTGGATGTTATTGAATGCTTCGAACAGCCGGGCAGATCGCTTCGAATGGGCGAGATGCTAGAAAAACAAAAACAGCTGTATTATGATCTGGGGGTGAGCCCGCTTACCTCGTTTTGAGTAGGCGGGAATCTAGGTTAACCATCATAATTCTCCACCGCAAGATTGATTCAACGTTAAGTAAATAGCTATCGGATGTCCTTCATTGACGGATTTATTGCGTACCTGCTAATTTCTAAAATTTCTAACAATGGTGCGTAGCTGAGGATCTTTGAAATAAACATAGAGGTAATATCCGACGAACATTAGTGGTGCAGAAATAACCACCAGATATGGGGATAGTGTATAATACTTGATTGCAAGGAGCGGAGTCAGAAAGAGTAAAGGCAACCAAAAGTGATTAGCAATTATCTTAAGTGTCTTCAAAACAGGTATACCAGCAATTTTCAGGAATATAGTACAGGCTATGCCATAGGTAATAATTCCTGACACTGAAAACAATGTGATTGCAACCAGTGCATTTCCCATTGTACCGCCAATGACCAGAGATAATAATCTGGTGCTGAGATAGACTATGGATAAAATGAGACTGATGCTGAGTTTCTCTCGGACAGCGAGAATCGTACTGAGCGGAGAAGATATAAACCAAAATATCCCCCAAATGCTGAGAATCTGTGCATATACTCCAGCCTCGGCCCATACTTCTCCAAATACAACGAAAAAAAGATCCCCACCAGCAACGGCAACCAAGAGCATGGAAAAGATACTCAGGGTCAGCAATACATTAAATATATTTTCAGCCAGCGTTGCAAGATTGCCGTCACGATCTGCTTCTGACGCCCGCTGGAAAAAGACCTGTGCTATCGCACTACCAATAAGACTCATAGGCATTTGAATCATCATGAAACCCACGGAATAGTAACCAACGATAACAGGGGAGAAATAAGCCGCCAGAAGAAACGCCGGCAGATTCCATGAAATAATGTTCAGCAGGGCCGAACCACTCTCAATCAGAGGGAACTTTTTGTACCGTTTCGATGCAGTCCGCATTTCTTTCCAGGAGATGCTTTCACGCAAAAGGACATGGTCATCCCGCCAAATTTGCCATCCAAGCACAACAGTGGAGACAGACCAACCTATCAGGCTTGCACCAATGAGGACACCCCCTGTTGCATACCCCGCTAACCCAACCCCCAACTTTGTACCTGTTACTGTGATAGACTGGATAATTCGGGCAATCGAAAGGCGTCCGAAAAGTTTGGTACGTGAGTTCCAATAGTTCAGCGCAAGAAAGACGCCGCTGACAAAAACAATTGGTGGGATTAAGATGAGGTACGGTGCAAGATTGGGTGCTCTGAGCAGTGAGAGTAGGGCATCCCCCCCAAAGAACATAAGCGGTATAGTTAGTACACTGACCAATGTTACACAAAGGAGACAAAGGCCCAGCACATTTGCGGCTTCCCGTTCGCCTTTTGGGAGCATGATGGCCAGTTCGTAACGCATGCAGGCGATGACTCCGATGATGCTCGAAATCGATGTGAAGATAGCAAGGAGTCCAAAGGCCTCTGGGCCGTAGAGACGAGCGACGAGTGGTGATGCTATAAAGCCTACGATCTGGGCAATGGTGGTGCCGGTTACGAGTTTCAGGACATCTTTTGGAAAAGACCGGGTATCAGATGAGGTCGACATGATCTTCGTGATTTACCTCATAAAATCCCCTGAGATATTCTTCTGCAATAATTTTCCAGTCAAGATTATTTTCTGCAAATTTCCTTGCATTAATTGAATGATCTCTGTGATCATTATTTAGATAATCTATTATTTTATTGGCTGATTCTTCTATGTTTTTAAAATTAAAATTGATTCCACAATTAGTATCTATTACGACCTTTAAGTTTGGGATGTCAGAAACAATGGACGGTAGTCCCGAGGCCATCGCCTCCATCAGTGTCAAGGGCGTACCTTCATAATTTGATGTCATGATGTAGTAATCAGCGCAGGCATAGAGATCAGGAAGATCCTGATCGTGGTCTATATGCCCAAGGAAAAGAACCTTCCCCAACTCTTTCCTCTGTGCAAATTCTTTTGTCGCTTCAAAGAGTTCTCCTTTGCCTGCAATGCAGAGGGTCACATTTTCCAGTTTTTTCTCAAGGTGTGAGAATAACTCGATCAAAGTAAAGGGCTGTTTTGCTGCAGTCAACCGACCGACGCTCAAGAGGACGATATCATCCTCAGGGATTTCAAACTTATTCCGTAGCAGTTTTCTATCCATTGAAGGGTGGAATTTCGTGGTGTTGGCCCCATTTGGGATATAAGTTATTCGATCTCTTGAAATCCCGATATTTTCTAGTTCCTCACAGACGGTTTGGGCAACACCGGTAAAGCAGGTGGTGGGATGCATGCGTGTAAGACAAAATCGTTCGACATGGGCAACAAGTGACTTATATAGATGGAATGGAAGATTTCCAACTCCATGGGTGCTTGATCCGTAGTAGGTTGAGTGCATCGTCACAAGGCAGTGGGAAAAGGGATTTCCTAAGATAATAAATGGGTTTTGGAGCCAGACAGCATCGTAGTCGTTGTTCTTGAAATGCCGTGATACCTGATACCAGTAGTTGAGCAGCCCGATGATCCCTGTCTTTTGTATCAAAGTCTTGCTTCCGAGTTTGACGTCCGGGCCTGTTGGTGAACATACTGTACACTCTACATCCATTTCTATGAGCTCCTCAACTACGTTGTAGACGACGTTAGCGATACCTGCGCCGTGAGGGAAATATTCTGATGTGCAGACTAACAACTTCATAAGAATACTTCATTCATTGTGGCAGGTGCTGTGCAGATTTTGTATACCACTCTGCGAATTTTTTAAGACCATTCTCTATGGTTACCTCAGGAACATATCCAATAAGATCTCTTGCCATTCCCGTATCAGCCAGAGTATGTTCCGCATCTCCACTCTGCCTGTTCTCGTATATAATCTCAGATTTACTGTCTGTGATTTCCAGGAGATGCGAGATGAGATCATTCAGGATAATCCTGTGACCTCCGCCAGCATTCATTGCTCTGCCGTCTGCAGCATCGGTTTTCAGGAGGTTTATGTTTGCATTCACGATGTCCTCAATGTAGGTGAAGTCCCTCGTCTGGGTACCGTCTCCAAAAACAGTAATCGGCTCATTTTTCAGCATTTTGCCGGTGAAGATTGATATGGCAAGGTCAGGGCGCATTCTCGGGCCATAGACGGTGAAGTAACGGAGAGAGACAGTCGGGAGGCCGTACACTTCATTGAAAACTCTGCAATAGTGCTCGGCTGCAAGCTTTGACACGCCATAAGGAGAAACTGGCTGGGTCGGATGCCTTTCGTCAAATGGGAGGTATTCCACTTTGCCGTAAACTGAGGATGATGATGCATTGATCATACGACTGACACCGGCATCAAGAGACGCCTGGAGAACATTGAGTGTGCCAAGCACATTCACATCATTTGGTTTAAACGGGTTTTCGACAGAAATCCGGACGCCTGCCTGTGCAGCCTCATGGTAGACAAAGTCCACATCATTGTTTATGACGCTCCGTACAAATTCAAGGTCTGTTATGTCACCATGAATGAACGTATACTCACCGTTTGCAGAAATAGAGTCAAGATTTCTTTGTTTTAATGCAGGTGAATAGTAGTCATCCAGATTATCAATGATCACAACTTCATTTTCAGAAACAAGACGTTCTGCAATATGTGACCCAATAAATCCTGCTCCGCCGGTTATTACAATTTTTGCCATATTATTCTCCCAATTCAGTATTAAGCCAGTTTCTCAGAGGTACGCCAATCTCGTTATCTTCCAGTGCGAGTTCAATATTGGCTTTCAGCCAGTCGAAACTGTTCCCAAGATCATAACGCCTTCCTTTGTGAATGGTGGCGTACATCTCCTTTCCGTCAAGAACCATGTCCCTGAGTGCATCTGTCAACTGGATTTCTCCGCCCCGCCCTCTCCCGGTTTTTGACAGATAATCAAAAATATCCGGTGTGAGGATATACCGTCCGATAATTGCCAGGTTTGAAATTGGTTCATCAGGTTTCTCTACCATTTCTTCAATTCTGAATACATTTGGAGAAACCTGTTTTCCTTTAATCACCCCGTGATTTTTTATCTTTTCATCCGGAATTTCTTCAATTGCAATAATCGGAGCGTTATATTTTTCATATGCACTAACTAGTTCCTTAGTGCAGTTGGGGAGAGTGATGTTATCACCCAATAGTAATGCAAAGGGATCCTCATCCACAAAGGGTTCAGCATATGATACTGCATCCCCCAGACCGCTCTGTTTTTTCTGCCTGATGTAGTAAATGTGAATTTTTTCAAGGATTTCTTCAAATTCTCCAAGCAGGTCAGAATGTCCGTTAATATTGGCCTTATCAAGATGGTCTTCGATAGCCCTCTTGTGTCTACCGGTAATTAGCAAAACCTGATTAATGTCTGAATAGTATGTCTCTTCAATAACATACTGGATAACAGGCTTATTGACAACAGGCAGCATCTCTTTTGGCTGTGCTTTGGTAACCGGAAGAAATCGTAATCCAAACCCTGCTGCAGGAATGACTGCTTTTTTGACCGGCATTACCAGCACACCCCTTCGTAGTGCATGGCAGTTTCGATGGCCTTCCGGACTCTCCGTCCATCAATAACAATATTGCCTGAATAATCCATATCTTCAAATTCTTTCCATTCGGTGAGAATGAGTACAGCATCTGAATTCAGGACATGTTCACGATTGGTACAATAGGTAATGGAAGGAAATAGCTCCTTAAAATTATTCACTGCCTGGGCATCATATGCAACAATTTCTGCACCTTTATCCAGGAGATGTTTTACAATTGGAATTGCCCGGCTCTCCCTAATATCATCTGTTTCAGGTTTGAATGCCAGCCCGAGAATGCCGATTTTTGCTCCTTTGAAATCCGGAACATATTTTTCAAGCAGAGTTATCAGTCGTAACGGCTGTTTGTCATTCACTTTTATGACTGATTTTAATAACTCTGTCTGTTCCCCAAATTGTTCTTCAGCCCCTTTTATGAGTGCCATGACATCCTTTGGGAAACAGGAGCCTCCAAATCCAATGCCTGAATTGAAAAATGCCGGATTGATTCTCTTATCAAGGCCTACTCCATTGAAGACATCTCTTGAATCAATACCGATTTTTTTACAGAGGTTGCCGATTTCATTTGCAAAACTGATTTTTGTGGCAAGAAATGCGTTGCTCACATATTTTATCATTTCAGCAGTTTTTGGGTCGGTGAAATATTTAGGGCAGTCAAAGGTTGCGTATAATTCTTCAATATTTTGTCTGGATTTCGTATCGCTGGTGCCAAGGATAATGCGGTCTGCGTTGAAGAAATCAAAAACGGCAACTCCCTCCCGCAAAAATTCGGGATTGGATACAATTCCAAAATCGGTATCCAATTTTTTCCCGGATTCCTGTTCGATATTGGGTGCAACAAGATTAACTGAAGTTCCCGGAAAAACCGTGCTCTTTACAACAATGGTATGATATGATTCTTTGTTTTTGAGTGCACATCCAATCTCTTTACTGACTGATTCGACATATCCAAGATCGATTGATCCGTCATCTTTTGATGGTGTGCCTACACATATGAAGCTGACATCAGTGTCTATAACTGCCTTTTTGAGATCGGTTGTGGCAGATATGCTTTCATGATTTTTTTGTAAGAGTTCATCTAACCCTGGCTCAAATATCGGTGATATTGACGAATTTATGGCATCAATTTTTCTCTGATCTAAGTCCACCAGAATTATTTTATTTCCAAGATCAGCAAGACATGCTCCTGTTATCGTCCCAACATACCCACACCCGATTACACTGATTTTCATTTCATCAACTCTTCGTAAAATAGTAAAGTCTTATCAACAGTATCTTCCCAGGAAAAATGTTCTATCAGTTTCTCTCTCCCGGATTTTCCAAGTTCATTGGCAAAGGATTTGTCTGATAGTATCTTTGAAACCGCATCAGAAATCGCCTGAGAATCTCTTATTGGAACCAGAAGGCCGCATCCATTAACAATGTCGACAAGCTGCGGGAGTTCTGTACATACGACCGGGATACCTGATGACATTGATTCCAGAATTGTTCTTGGAATGCCTTCATTTATGCTGGGCAGTACAAAAACATCTGAATCCTGATATATTTTAGGAATTTCTGAATTTGGAACAAAATCTCTGATAACCACGTTATCGGATAAACCAAGTTCATGTATTTTTTTTATATATATTTCCTTTTGAGGGCCCACCCCTCCTATCATAAGAAGACTGGCGTCAGGATGTTTTTGCAATAAAAGGTTAAATCCATCAATTAAGTAATCCACGCCCTTGCCCGGAGTGTATCTTCCTATCCATAATATTTGTCCTGTAGTTTCCTTTTTTTCAGCAGGCACAAATAAGTTAGTATCAATTCCGTTATGTATGACAAATATTTTGTCAGGTGTTATTCCCAGTTCAACAAGTTTGCTTTTTTCATTCTCTGTATAACAAATGATTCCATCTGCTGCTTTGAATGTCCACTTTGCTATGGTAGGGGTGTATATTTTTTGTATCCATGGTGGTGCAGTCTGGGAAACCAAGCCATGATTCGTTATGACAAGAGGTGGACTTCTCAATTTTCTGAGGAGTGCACAGACATTTGTTGAGAAATAAAGATGAGAATGTGCATGGATAATATCATAATTATTTCTCTCTTTGAGTAATTCTTTCAGCAATGATATACTGACTGAATTTCCGAATAATTTGAATATATTCCCAAATCTGAATATTTGATATCCATAAACTTTCTCACTTTTCGGATTTCCATTTATTCGTGATGTGAAGATCGTTACATGATGACCAGATTTAGCCTGCAATCTGGACATTTCATGGGCGTGCAGCGGAAGGCCCCCAACGACATCAGGATATAAATCACTTATAACACGAAGAATTTTCAAATTAAAATCCCCCCTATAATCCAGATGAATATATATTTTGATTTGAAATTTTGCGGTATCCAACCAATTCCGGGAACATTAGTTTCATTCAACCCTCACATTATCTTAATGCTATTTAATCCTTGGTATTGTGTCTAAAACACTGAATTATGAGTTGATTCCGCATTTCACCGTTTTTTTGTCGTAATTAAAGCTTAATGCTGGTTTTATGATTTTATAGAGGAAATATTCTGAAAAATCAAATAGAATGTTCTGATAAATATGGGTGTTGTCAAATTATGCATATATATAAAAGTATCTAGCGTTGGTGGTGATTATGGTCAACTATAACCTGTCTCGAGGAAAATTGAGGTGTTCTCTCAAAACCCGGAATGAGCATACTATCAAATCGAAGACAAAAATACATCGTAAACGTGGAAAATATGCAATAAAAGGAAGACAACGATATTTATGCTAACATTGTGGGAAATTACTTTTTGCCTCTTATCAATTTTGTGTGGTATATATATTGACTTTCAACACT